>OY969762.1:2992500-3183124 GCA_963702835.1 Candidatus Aminicenantota bacterium | reverse complement strand
CAGGTTAAGATCTTGGCTGTTCTGTTGATGATTGTGTTTCTCTCTTCCTTTGCCGCTGCCGTTCAGAAACCGGCGGTTCAGCAGGCGGGGACGACGAATCAGCTCGTAATCGGCGCGCAAGACGTGATCACAGCTTCCGATGCCGGGGGAGGCTATCTCTCCACGAGAGATATTCTCATCATCATCCTCATTATTCTGGGGCTTGCCGCCCTGGGCTTCCTCGCCCTTTAGCTTGAGCGTGTCCGGCGGCTACTTTCTTGCGGAAGAGCTGACGGGAAGTCATTCTATCGACGGAATCTGAAGAGGGCGTCCTCTCCCAGAGGAGGACGCCCCTTCTTACGCTGCTTGAGGCGTTTTTCAAATTAATCGTGGTGAAAATCGATGTTATGGGCAATGGAAAATCCAGGAGATCCCCCGATTTTAAGTTTGAGGAGGCATAATTCCATGAAGCTTGCGGGTATTATTTTCATCGTTCTAGGAGTCTTGGCTCTGGCCTATCAGGGTATACGCTATACAACTAAGGAGAAGCTGATTGATATCGGACCCCTCAAGGTCACGGCACAGAGAAAAAGACCATCCCGCTGCCTCCGATCGTGGGCGGAGTTGCGATCGTCGCGGGTATCGCGCTGATCCTTGTGGAGCGCAGAAAGAAATAACGGAGTTTTCGCGGAGTCCGTTCCCGGCTGACCGCCGAGGCCGGGCGATTTTCTTCTTTCCGAAGATCGTTATCATCGAGCCGTAGGCCCCGAATCTTCACATCGTTTCCCAGTTCCCCTGGCCGTGCCTGGGAGTCCTCATCCTTGGCACAATAATGAAGCCACGAGGCTGGGATGTCGAGGTCTACGTGGAGGATCTTCGCCGGATCGATTTCGACGAGGTCGCCGGGTCCGACCTCCTCGGCATCTCGACGATCACCTCGACGGCGCCCAGGTTGAAGCCCAAGGCGGGCGCCAGGATCTCCGTGGATTACAGGGAGGATGTCTCCCTCGAGCTCTGAGAAGAAGGCCTTTTGACTCCCCCCGGCGCACCGGCCGGGATTGACTAATTTTATTTCTTTTATTAGAATTCCCTAAGAATCAAGAACAGATGGAAGTCTGATGGCAAGTATTCTGATCATCGATGATGATAAGCTCATTTGCGACTGGATCGCGAATGTCGTCACCCGATTAGGGCATCACCCCGTCTCGACGCACCTTCTCCGGGAGGGGCTCAGGAAAGTCCAATCCGAGCCATTCGACATCGTTTTTCTGGACGTCCAGATGCCCGATGGAAGCGGCTTGGAGATCATGCCGAAGATCAAAGCCGCCCGATCTTCCCCGGAAATCATCGTGATCACCGGGCTGGGCGATCCCGATGAGGCCGAACTCGCCATCCAAACCGGCGCCTGGGATTATTTAGAAAAGCCGGCTTCATTCGAAGCCCTAAAGCTTCCCATTATCCGGGCTCTGGAATATCGAGCGGAAAGAAAATCGGGGAAGCCGTCGGTCGTTTTGAAAAGAAAGGGCATTATCGGAGATTCACAAAAGATCACTTCTTGTCTGGAACTTCTTACCCAGGCAGCGAGCAGCAACGCCAATGTTCTCATCACCGGCGAAACCGGAACCGGGAAAGAGCTTTTTGCCAAGGCTGTCCATTATAACAGCTCTCGGGCCAAAAGAAATTTTGTGGTCGTTGATTGCACGGCGCTTCCCGAGACGCTGGTGGAAAGCATTCTTTTTGGGCACGCGCGGGGAGCTTTCACCGGAGCCGATCGAAGCGAGGAGGGGTTGATCAAGCAAGCCGACGGAGGAACTCTTTTTTTAGATGAGATCGGGGAGCTGCCGTTTTTGATTCAAAAGCGATTCCTCCGGGTCATTCAAGAGCACCGCTTCCGTCCTGTCGGAGGACGTCAAGAAATCGAGAGCGATTTCAGGCTTGTGGCGGCGACAAACCGAAACTTGGAAAGCATGGTCCGGCAGGGACGATTCCGGGAAGATCTGTTCTTTCGGCTCCGGGCTCTTATTATTGAATTGCCCCCCTTGAGAGAACTTCTTGAAGACATCAAAGAATTGACGGTCTTTTATATGAACGCCTTATGCGAGCGGTTTGGGATAGAATCCAAAGGAGCCTCTCCTGAATTCTGGGATGTCCTGACCGCATATAAATGGCCCGGCAATGTGCGAGAACTGATTCAGGCTCTGGAGAAAGCTTTGCTTTCGGCAAAAGATGAGCCCATGCTGTTCCCCAAACACTTTCCGACGTATATTCGCATTCAGGTGGCCCGGGATTCTTTCCACAAGAGGCCGGCCGGTCGGGGTAAGCCAGAGATACGCTCGAGCCTTCCCCAAGTGCCGCCCAAATTGAAAGAGATTCGGAAAGCAGCAGTTTCTAGAGCAGAGCAACAGTATCTGAAGGACCTGATCTCTTTTGTGGGCGGAGATAACAACAAAGCTTGCCGGATTTCCGGCTTGTCTCGCTCAAGATTCTATACTCTTCTCAGAAAATACCGACCAGCTGATGTGCGTTGGCCGGTATGATGCCGGTCATGGCCTTTAAAAAAACAGAGAATGAGTGCTCCTTTATTGGAATAAGTGCTATTTAAGAGAACAAATTGCTGCCGATTCTGGGGGAAAGCCGCTATTAAGATTTCCTCACCCCTATAAAAAACTAATCGTCCGGTTTTATGAATTTGGCATGTTTCTTGATTACGATTCAGTGGGCGTAAAGAGAAATGGCGCCCTTGGAACATTATTGAGAGAGGTGTTACATGCTTAAAACGATCGTGGTTATTCTGGCCGCGGCGATGTTTCTCGTCGCCGCTGCTGCCGAGGTCTCCGCACAGGACGTCCTGATGAACTCGGCCGAGACCATCAACCAGGGCAACATCAAGCTGGCCCTTTTCCCGACGGTGCTTTTCGGCAAGAACGGCGGCGACTCCCTATGGGGTGTGGCCGGGCGGGCCGGATTCGGGCTCACCTCGCGCTTCGACATCGAGGCCAAGGGCGCGATCTTCAAAGGCCTCAAATACCTCGGAGCCGATGCCGAGTATTGGCTCGTCCACGGGCGGAATGCCAACGTCTCGGTGGCGCTGGGCGCACACCTGACGGACTTGCAGGTGGGAGCGGACAGCTCCGGCATCGACACCGCACTCCTGTTCAGCACCAGCCCCGTGGGGAATCTGGAGCTTTACGGGGGCCTCAAGCTCGCCTTCGATTCAATAAAAAACTCGGATCACAACGTCACCCTGGCGCATCTCGTGCCGGGGCTCGAGTACCGCATCAGCGACGACCTCGATTTCCTGGCCGAGTTCGGCATCGCCCTCAACGACAACTCCCGCAGCTATGCCAGCGTGGGATTGGCGTTATACCTTTTGCGCTGAAGCCTGTCGCCTGGCAAGCCGGGGCGCATGAGGTCGGGCAGCCTCAGCACAATTTGCGGAATTCATCTTGATTATGAAGATCCGTTTGAGACACGACCCGGAAAGCCTTTTGATTTTTTCAAGCTTCGCAAAGATCTCAGTTACGGAAAAACTAATTATCCGGCTTTATGAATTTTGCATGTTTCTTAATTATGATTCAGTCGGCCTAAAGAGAAATGGCCTAGATTCGTTTTTAAGGAAAATTTAAACCAAATGCAGCTGCTTTTTTATTCAAGCGGGGATGATCAAAATAAAAAGAGACTTGAGGCGGCAGTTCATAAGGTGATCCCAGAAAGTAAAATAGAACTCTTCCAAAGACTGGATGACTTCAGGGAGAAACTCCGGATGCCGATAGAACCGGATTCTATCGCAGTTCTCTCAGCTTCGAACCGAAAAGAGCTTCAGCAGATGCAGCTGCTCCGCGAGCTGCTCACGGAGATTTATGTCATCGTTGTTATCCCGGATCGAAAGGACAGCACCATCAGACTCGCCCATCTCTTGTTGCCCCGATTCTTGAGCCACCAAGAAAGTGATTTCACGGACCTCAAAATAGTCCTAAACAAAATGTATATAAATTCTCAATATTCCCATGATGGGAAAATAATCTGGGAGTTGTAGGATGGACCGACAAATCGTTTCAAAAACCGTTGTCAAAGCCATGGTCGTGGCCCTTATGGTCTGGGCCGTTTCCTGCGCCCTAAATCCGGTCACCCATAAAAGCGAACTCATGCTCATGTCCGCAGCTGACGAAGTCGCCATGGGACAGCAGACGGATCCACAAGTTTTACAAACGTACGGAAAATATGAGGATGCCGATTTAGCTCGTTACGTAACCGCCCTCGGAAAAAAATTGGGCGCTTTAAGTCACCAGCCCAATCTAGATTATTCCGTCAAGGTGCTGGATAGCCCGGTCGTTAACGCTTTTGCCGTGCCCGGCGGGTATGTTTATTTGACCCGAGGGATATTAGCCTACCTCAACGACGAAGCCGAATTGGCCGGCGTCGTGGCCCATGAAATCGGCCACATTGCCGCGCGTCACACCGCCCAACAGTATAGCCGGGCCCAGGTTGCCCAATTAGGATTGGGCCTGGGGGCCATGGTTTCAAAAACGTTTCGCAAATACGCCGGCGTAGCCCAATTTGGGGTCGGCATGCTGTTTTTGAGCTTCAGTAGAGACGACGAAAGCCAGGCGGATACCCTGGGAGTCGAATATTCCTCCAAAGCCGGATACAACGCCAATCATATGGCGAATTTATTCGTCTCATTAGAGCGGCTCAATCCGGGAGAGGCTCAAGGCGGACTTCCCGGGTGGTTCTCCACTCACCCCAACCCGCCTGATAGAATCGCCGCCATCAAGCGAGACACTCAGGTATGGCAGGCCAAAATTCCAAAAACCCAATTTGCTGCAAATCGCGATCAATATTTAAAGCAGATCGATGGCGTTGTCTTCGGCGAAGACCCGCGCCAGGGTTATGTCCAAGGCAATATTTTTTATCACCCTCAACTCAGATTGCAGTTTCCGGTCCCTGCGGGCTGGAAGGTCAACAACACATCATCTCAAGTGCAGATGTTTAATCAAGAACAGAATGCGATCATCCTCTTCTCCATGGCACCCGAAAAAACTCCCTCGGCTGCAGCCGATGCGTTCATCAATGAAAGCAAAGCCGTTGTCGTAAAATCAGAAAGCACCCAAGTCAACGGAATGCAGGCTCATCGAATAATCTCCGACATCACAACGGAGCAAGGCCTCATTCGCGCCTTGTCTTATTTCATCCAGAAAGAAAAGACCGTGTATGTTTTTCTTGGATATACGGGACAGGCACGGTTTGACGGCTATTTCCCCGTTTTTGAGCAGACCATGGGTCGATTTAAAAACTTAACGGACTCTAATAAAATCAACGTCAAAGCCGATCGACTGGCCGTAAAAAGAACCACAACCCAGGGGAGCTTACGCCAGGCCCTCCGGAAATTCGGCCAGCCGGAGGATAAATGGGAAGCCCTGGCGATTATCAATGGGATGAAGCTTGATGATACACTTCCTAGCAATACAATCATAAAGGTCGTCGTGAAATAAGCTTTTTTCCAACCCCATCCAAGGTCCTCCGCGTCTTGGAGGAGGGCGGGGCGGTTGCTCCTGACTCCCCTCTCCAGCTCTGCTGCGCCTTTCCCATATCGGTAACAGACCTGGCTAACCCCCGACCTTAAATAGTCCGTCCCGGCAAGGCCCTTGATCCTCGCCAGCCCGGTGGTCCTCAAAGCTGTCCGGCTTTCGGTCCCCCCACGCTTGGGCTGAGGTTAGCCGCCACCGAAAAGGCTCGCTTGCTAAAGCATTGTGGCATGATAAACTATTAAAAAAGGGGACGAAGGGCGTCCCCACCGCATTAGGTATTTTTTTCAAGGAGTAAAAAAATGGCCAAAATCAAGGTGACCAAGAGTGTGGGAATGATCTTGTTGGGCATCTGGCTCGTCCTGTACGGGCTGTTCCCGCTGCTCAAATTGAACAATAGCGGTTTCCCGATGCTGATGGAGGTACTGGCCATCGCCGCCGGCGTCTTGATCCTGCTCGGCCTCTAAGCGAGGCGGAAACAACGATATAATTTTGTTTCGAATCAGGCCGGGCTGGGTAAGTTCCGGGACCTCAGGTTTAGGCCGTAAGTCAATTATATAATCTCGAAGCGCGAACCCTGAGGATTGCTGGGGGTCAACGAGCGACTTCGGCTATTCCAATCCTATTCACTCTGCTGGGGGCAAAATACGCCCTCCGGCTTCATCACCGATGGGGAGGGATCCTAAGTCCCTTCACGCTCTCCGTCATTCGCCAAACCTGCGGTAAAACCAGGTTTTTACAAATTGAGTGAGGATCACATAGCCCAGCAGCATGATCGCCAGCAGCGGCCAGTACAGCGGCGGAAGCGGGACAAACCCGAGCGTGTCGGCCAGGGGCGAAACTGTAAGCCAGGCGCCTGCCGCGACGATGATGATGGAAGTCACGATCAGCGGCCAGCTGGCCCGGCTCTGGATGAATGGGATTTTGTTGGTGCGGATGACATGAATGATCAGCGTCTGGGTGAAGAGCGACTCCACAAACCAGCCCGTGTGGAATAGGGCTGGGTTGCTCCGGGCATTGAACACAGTGAGCATGATGGTGAATGTCAGGTAATCGAAGATCGAGCTGATCGGGCCGATAAACAGGATAAAACGCTGAATCGCGCCAATCGTCCACTGGCGTGGCTTGGTCAGCCAGTCGGCGTCCACCGCATCCGTGGGGATGGCCGTCTGCGAGAAGTCATAGAGCAGGTTGTTGGTCAACACCTGGATCGGCAGCATGGGTAAGAAGGGCAGGAAGGCGCTGGCTCCCACGACACTGAACATGTTGCCGAAGTTGGAAGAAGCCGCCATCTTGATGTACTTGATGATATTGCCGAAAACGCGGCGGCCTTCGATCACACCCTGTTCCAGTACCAGCAGACTGTTTTCCATCAGGATGATATCCGACGATTCCTTAGCGATGTCCACGGCGCTATCGACCGAGATGCCCACATCGGCGGCCTTCAAGGCCGGGGCGTCGTTGATGCCATCGCCCAGGAAGCCCACCACGCGGCCCTTGCGTTGCAAGGCGTGGATGATGTGTTCCTTTTGAGCCGGCGCCAGCTTGGCAAAGATGCTGGTCAGGCTGGCGGCTTCAGCCAGTTCAGCCTCGCTCATCGCTTCGATTTGAGAACCGAGCAGGATCTTGTCCACCGGCATACCGACCTCTTTGCAGATGTAGGTCGTGATAATTTCATTGTCCCCGGTCAGAATCTTGACGTCCAGTTTCAAAGCGTGGAGCCGTTTCAAAGCCTCGCTTGCGGTATCCTTGGGCGGGTCGAGGAAGGCCAGGAACCCCAGCAGGGTCATGTCGGCTTCGTCCCGCATTTCATAGTGCGGTTCGTCGTCATCCCCGGGCATGACCTTGTAGGCCACGGCCACAACGCGGAAACCCTGCGCGTTCAATTCCTGCACGAGCCGCTGGCGATGGGCGTCGTGCTCCGGCTGGACATCCAGCACTTCGCCTCCGACTTCCACGCGAATTGAAAGGCGCATGATCTCTTCCACCGCGCCCTTGCAGATCAGGACGTGCTGGTTCTGTTTGTCCTCCACGATCACGGACATGCGCCGCCGCTGAAAGTCGAAGGGGATTTCGTCTATTTTACGGTAGTTCGTTTTCACCTGAAGATCTTCCTCCAGGTGGCCGTAGTCGAGGATGGCCTCATCCATCAGATTCTTGAGACCGGTCTGGAAGTAGCTGTTCAGGTACCCATAATGCAGGACGCGCGGACTTTCGTTACCGCGGACGTCCAGATGTTTCTCCAGGACGATCTTGCCCTGGGTCAGGGTGCCGGTCTTGTCGGTACACAGGACGTCCGTCGCCCCGAAGTTCTGGATGGCGTTCAGGCGTTTGACGATCACTTTCTTGCGCGCCATCATCAGGGCACCCTTGGACAAGTTGACGGTCACGATCATGGGCAGCATCTCGGGGGTTAATCCGACGGCCACAGCCATGGCAAACAGGAAAGCTTCCACCCAGTTGTGCTTGCTCAGTCCGTTGATCAGGAAGACGGCTGGCACCATCACCGCAATAAAGCGGATCATCAGCCAGGTGAACTTGTTGACGCCTTTGTCGAAGCTGGTCAGCTGGCGCCGCCCGACGATACTGGCGGCCAGTGAACCGAAGTAGGTGCGAGCCCCGGTGTGGACGACCACCCCCGTCGCGGAGCCGCTCTCCACGTTGGAACCCAGGAAGCAGATGTCCGGCAGATCCAGCGGATTTTGAACGTCTGCGGAGGCGGGCGCGGCTTTTTTCTCCACCGGCAGGGATTCGCCGGTCAGAGCCGCCTGATTCAGAAACAAATCTTTGGCGGAAAGAACCCGCAGGTCAGCCGGCACCATATCCCCGGCATTCAGCCGGATGATGTCACCCGGCACCAGCATCTTGAGCGATACCTCGGTATCTCGGCCATCTCGCACGACCGTGGCCGTGGTGTTAACCATGGCTTTGAGCTTTTCGGCCGCGCTATCGGCGCGCATCTCCTGAAAGAAACGCAGCACCACGCCCAGCAACACCATCACGAAAATGACGGTCGTCGCCCGCAGATCACCCGTCAGATACGACAGCAGGCCCAGTACGGTCAGCAGGATGACCAGTGGATTCTTAACGTTATTCCATAGGCGCACCAGGGGAGACGGACGTTTCTCCCGCGCGATTTCGTTCAATCCATAGCGCTTGAGGCGCGCCTCGACTTCCGCCGCACGGAGTCCGCCGAATCGCGATTCGAGATCTCTCAGAGCCGTGTCGGTATCCGTGCGCGACTTTTCCAATAATTGATCGGAGACTTTTATAACAGGCATCCGCTGCAGCCTCACTGTCTTGATGGACCCACTTTCTTGAAATCGATAAAGCCCCGCGCGACATCGATCGAAATCAGCTGCAGGCGAACCCGGTCGCCGACATCCAGGCCGTCGAACCCATTAACCAGTTTCCCTTCCACCGGCATAGGAAGGAGCCGCACCCAGGTGCCTTTATCAGAAGCACCCGTGACAATGGCCTCAAACTGTTCGTTGATTCTCGATTCAAGAAGAAGCGCCGCCGCGCATTTGTCGACCTGCCGCTCGACTTTGTCAGCAGCATCCTCTTCTTCGGTGCAGTGTTTGGCCAGGGCATCCAGTTCATCCTTGCTATAGGGCCAGGCATCGCCCTCCAGGGCGGCCTTGAGTAAGCGTTGGGTGATCAGGTCGGGATAGCGACGATTCGGGGCGGTGGAATGGGCATAGTCCCTGACGGCGAGACCAAAGTGTCCCGGGGCCGTGTCGCCGGGAAGCTCGGCCATGTATTCACCCGCTCCTAAGAGTTTGATGACGGCCAGGGAGAGGTCAGGGAATCGAAGCGGATCGGCGGCTTTCTCCCTAATGAGAAACTCGTCCAGCGCTTTGGGATCCGGATGAGCGGGCAGCCTAAATTTGTGTTCCCCGGCAATCTCGACAATCCGACCCCAGCGTTTTGGCTCACGGACCACGCGGCGGATCGAAGGGAATTTTCTGGACGTCAGATACCGGGCGGTTAGGCCGTTGGCCGCGATCATGAAATCCTCAATAATGTCCGTGGCGCGGTTTTTGTTTTCGACTTCGAAATTACGGAGTTGATCGCCGTCAAAGATCGGTTTGGCCTTAATGGTTTCCAAACTCAGCGCCCCATGGACATGCCGTAGATTCCTCAGACTCTGCGCGGCCCGGTCCTGCGTGCGCAGATTCTCGTCAAGCGCAATTACGGCCGCGACGGCTTCCGGCACAGCTCCCTTCCCCTCCAGCCAGGCGGCCACGCTGTTATAGGCAAGCTTCGCCTGATTGCAGACACGCGCTCGATAGATCTGAGAGTCCCGCACGGCACCATCCGGGCCAATCACCATTTCAATGACTATGGAGAGGCGATCGGCCTTGAAGCCCAGTGAGGTGAGGTCGGTGGACAGCTTTTCAGGCAGCATAGGGAATATCATGGCCGCGGTATAAACCGAGGTCGTATTATGGCGAGCCTGATCGTCAAGGGCGGATCCTTTTTTGACAATCGAATCCACGTCGGCGACGGCCACCAGGATCTTGACCTTGTCTCCGGGCATGATCTCGGCAACGGTCAGCTGATCCAAGTCGCGGGAGTCGTCGTTATCGATGGAGGCCCAGAGAAGGTTGGTGAGGTCACGAATGGCCTCACCCTTCGCGGCGGCGGGGGCCTGAATCCTGTCAAGCTCGGCGAGCGCTTCGGGAGAAAAGTCAGGGAGTAGGCCTCGATCAATCATCGCTCGCCGGGCGATGCTCTGTAAAATAGCCCGGTGCTGTTTTTCACTCGCCCTGATCGTGTCCATGTGATGTTCCTTTTCAGGCCACCTTGTTTCTGGGTGCCTGTTGCGCCGCGACGCGTGTGACATCGGACGGCCTCAGAGGCCGCCTCCGGCCCCGTCCACGCCAGACCCCGCGGCCCACATGCGCCGGTGAGATGGCCAGCTTTCGCAGGGCTATGACCTCAATGGCTCCAGACCTCGCAGCGGGGACGGCGGTTTTGGCCCCAACCGGATGCCAACAAAAGTCCGGCATCCAGCTGCGTTGAAGAAATGTCGGTGGCGATCACCATGAGGGTCGAAACCGCCCATCGCCAAGCGACTATATCGCCGTCGTAGATGGCCGTCAAGAACGGGAAAATGGCCACGAGGGAAGCCGGAAATCAATTCTTTTTAGCTTTTTTATCGACGTAAAGTCTCAGTTCGGTGAAAAAACCGCAATGTTGATTTATTTGCATCTTGCTAATTTTTCTTTTTAATAAATTGACATTGAATGCAGCTAAAACCTCGTCCGTATTTCCTCGGTTCCAGCCCAGCGCAAAGTTAAATCCATGGAGATTAAAACCGTTCAGAGAACCTAAGTTATGCACATCTTTGAATTTGAGCCAATGATTCTCAAAACTTAACTCGCCGAATTTTCTGACATCTTTAAGAGCATCCGTCTGTCTCTCTTTTTCATTTCTCTTGCCTGCTATTGTGCCTATTATCTTTTCGGGAAGAGTCATTTTTATGTCTCTCTTTATAATCGGTCCCGCCTCATCCACCATTAGGAGGATCACCATTTCTTGCACTTTTTTGTTTCCTTCCATATACCATAAAACTATTTCGTATCTCTTCCAGAAAATTAGCAAGCCTATGGCAACAACGCCCGCCATTAGGGCAACGATAACTTTTCTCCAAACTCTCTTTCTGACGTTTGATCCGGCTCTGGCCATTATTGATTCCTGCTCTTGCGGAAGAAAATTGCCGATTCTCGCTTGTTGATGGGGAGTGGGCTCCCGTGCGCTCGTCGTGGCGGTCGAAGTGGTTGGAGGTTTTCCCTGCGGTGGTCAGGACTATCGACGAGCTGCGGCAACGGGATGGCCCGCGCTCGTATCGGTCCGCGGCGCGGTCGGCCGATTGACACCGAGCTGCTCAGAAAGCGGCGACCGCCTTCTGCACGACGGGTCTCAGCGCGGCGACGTCCTGGCTCGTCCCCTGGCTCCCCGTCCAGTACTGCAGTTGCAGCAGTCGACCCTGCTTGAGCACCACGAAGACCGCCCCGAAAGACACCTGGCCCGAAAAAGCCTGGTCCCCGATGCCGGTCTCATCACTCACCTTCGCGTCTTCATCCGCCTGCGCGCCCTTGCGGGCGCCCATGAAAGCGGCCTCACCCGGCACCCCCCTGTTCTTGTAGGTGAGCACGATCAGCTTGCGCCCCGCGTTGGCCCCAATCCAGGTGCACGCCTGTCCCTCCGGAGTGGCCGTGTGCGTCGGCGTTCCGCCGAGAAGGGGGGCCACATCGCTGGCCTTCAGGAGCGCGCACGCGTCGGTGAGGGCCGGGAGCGGTTCGGGGTGCAGCATCAAGACAGCGAGAACGAGAGCCCCGAGAATGAAGGCGCGGGGCCAGACAATCTCTGCAGTGTGTGAGTTCATGAGATTCATCCTCCAGTATAATTGAAAAGAAATTGCTTATCTGCTGCGCTGGCTGAATGAACATTCATGTGCCGATTTTGCCTCATCCCATCGTTAGGGAGGATAAATCACAGCCTGATCGGGTGTCAAGTTGAGCTCAAAATAGCGGGAGGCGGGCCGGGAAGAGGACCTTCAGAAAAAATTGACGGAGGAGCTGGAGGCCCTGCTGGCGGGAAAGAACCTCGTCACCGAGGCCGTCGCCAAAGAAAAGAAATAAAAATCACGGGACCGAGGCGAAATCTCTGGTCTCTTTTTTGTGCTCGAAAGATTTCTAACGAATTTCTTGTCTTCGGGGACTGATTGGGACTCAGCTCTTCATCGCGCCGAGTGGCAGGCCGATACGTTTGAGTAAAGCCTCATAGCGGGGGTCGGACCGCAGTCCATCAAACCGCCGGTCGCATTTGATATAAATCAGAAAGCCTGACCGCTCCTTTAAGGCTTTAGAGAGCCATTCAAAGGCCTGAGCATTTTCTCCAAGGCCAACATAGACGGCAGCGATATCGTAGGCCGGAACGTAGGTTTGCTTCGACTTCTCTTGGAGTTTCTCTAAAATCTCCTGAGCTTGCTTCTTTTTGCCGGCGATCCCGTAGGCGTGACCAAGAGCGCCCAGGGGCAGAGAGCCATCTTTCCAATGGCTGAGGGCGTTTTGGAACTCGACAATGGCCTCTTTGATCATGGATTTCTGTTCATAGGCCCAGCCCAAAATGACCTGGGCCCACGCATTGTTGGGGTCCATCTGGACTCCCTTGCGGGCGAGCCCAATCGCCTCATCATAATCTGCTGTGCTGAGGCAGTGCCAGCCGAAGCATAAATTCATGTCCGCTGAAAAGGGATCGAGTTCCGAGGCGAGTTTGATCTCAGCCATTGACTCGTCCATCCTGTCCATGGCCATCAGGTAGTGCGCATAGAGATGGTGAGTATAGGCGAGGCTGGGGTTGAGCTCCAGGGCTCGTTTGAATTCTTTCTCAGCCTCTGTCCAATTCAAATCATAATGAAGCCAGGCCAGAGCCAGATAGCTGTGGGCCTCTCCGAGAGTGTCATCCTTCTCCAGGGCCTTCAGGGCCGCTTGTTTCATTTTTAAAAAGGCCTCCCGGGGCGGGATATCGCCGAATAAACCCTTAAAAAAATATCCGTTGGCAATCTTCGTGTATGCCAGGGCGAAATCCGGGTCGAGCTTGATCGCTTCATTAAAATATTCACTATCGCCTGAATAAACTCCCTTGAGATAGACATCAAGAGCTTTGGGATTCACAGCCCTTGTCTTGGTCAACCGGAACCTCGCCTCCTCACTGAGTCTGATGCCGATCTGCCTCGTGATATCCTGGGCAATTTCGCTTTGTAGAACCAGAAAACCGCCGAGGTCGCGTTCGTAGCTATTGACCCAGAGCTGCCGGTCTTCGGCCGGATCAATCAGCCTGGCTGTGATCCGCATTTTTTCCCCCGACCTCAAGACAGAACCTTCAACCACCATGTCGGCATTCAGCTCTTTGGCAATCTGCGGCAGAGATTTTTCTGTTTTTTTATACTGCATGACAGAGGTCAGCGATCTTACCCGCAGGGTGCTAATCTGTCCCAATTCAGTGATGAGAGCATCTGTTATGACCGCGGCAAAATCTTTTTGCTCAGGATCTTGGGAGAGATTCTCCAGGGGCAGCACGGCCAGCGACTGCACCTGAGGAGTTCTTGCCCGGCCTGTCAAAAAGTCTCTTATTCCACCGATATTGAGAGCGAACAAAAGACCCGCCACCCCGAGGGCCAAAACACTCATAGGCAGGGGTCTTTGCCACAAGCTTCGCTTGGCCCTGCGCCTGGGCTTTCCGGCGATAAGCGCCGACAGATCACCGGTCTCAACCTGGTTTAAATCAGCGAGCAGCTCCTTTGCCGACGCGTAACGGTTGGCCGGCTCTTTCTCCAGGCACTTGAAGATAATCCGCTCCAGCCCCTCAGAAATCTGGGCTCCCAGGGACCGAGGCAGTTCCGGCTGCTTGTGGAGGATCGCCTGAATAACCTCAGAAGGGGTCTCCTGAGGATACGGCTTTTTCCCCGTGACCAGCTCATGGAGATATGGCCCCCAGGGCATAGATGTCGGTGCGCGCGTCAACCTCGCGGCCATCCAGCTGCTCGGGCGCCATGTAGGGAAGGGTGCCCGTCAAACCTTGTGAGCCGGTGAGAGTCAACGTCTTGTCCATCGCTCCCGAGGGCTGGAAGAGCTTGGCCAGGCCGAAGTCGAGCACCTTGAGCAGGCCCTTGGGCGTGACCATGATGTTCCCGGGCTTGAGATCCCGGTGGATGATTCCCTGCTCATGGGCCGCTTCCAACGCTTCCGCCGCCTGTTTCCCGAGCGAGACGACTTCCGCCTCCGGCAATGCTCCGGAGAGGGACTTCTCCCTCAGCGTGACTCCGGATATGTATTCCATGGCCAGAAAGTCCACGTCTCTTTCCGTGTTGAAATCATGAATCGTGGCGATATTGGGATGGTTGAGCTTGGAGAGAGCCATGGCTTCCCTGCGGAAGCGCTTTCTCATCTCTTCATCGGCAAGAGCCCCGGCGGGCAGGACTTTAAGGGCGACATCTCTTTCCAGGCGTTCATCCCTGGCCCGGTAGACAACACCCATTCCTCCAGCGCCGATTTTTTCGATGATGCGATAATGCCCGAGAGTCTGGTCTATCATGGTGGCTCACTCCTTTAAATCAAGCCGAATTGCAAAAATTCTCCTTCTCCCAGCAAAGCAGATGGGAAAGCGAATTATTGCTCTCAAACCCTTTATGATGTCTTTAAGTTCGGAATCTATACAATTACTATAGTAATACTGTATCACCGCCTGGTGATCGATGTCAAGTTACTGAACAATGTCCAAAATGTTCTCCGCCACAAGCCCGGACTGCGTCTCCCAACTCAGTCGTAAACCCTGACTCTGCACCTTGCCTGCCTTTTCGCTCAAGTATTCTTCTGCAGTCCAGCGCAGCGCATCATCGAAAACGGTCTTGTACGCCCCCGAAGCTGTCCTGCTAAATATGTGCGCCGAAGGTTCCCCTTCGCAAAAAAGTACCATCTCCGCGTCGAACGCCTTGGCGACTTGCTGTGCGGATAGGAACGCGCGCTCCGTCAGAGGGCGAGCCGTCCAGGGGGACGAGAATTCGCCGATAGCTTGACAGCTCTTACTCTGCTGGCGTGGGCGCGTACGCTTGCCGCCGTCGATCCTCCTTGCCGCGCACGAGCGAAAAGCCCGCTGCCACTAGGCACAGTGCCGCCGAGACCCAGAACGCATTCTGAATGCCGATGATGAATGCCTGCATTGTCTGCGAACCGAGTGTCACGTTCGTGCCGACGAACAGTTGCATCATTATCTTGCGCGGCAGGCTCCCAGCCGCGACTGCGAGCGATAGGGCGAAACTCGTCACCATGCCGGTCTGCCGCAGTGTGGCGAGTGTCGCCGAGGCGATGCCGAGCCGAGGCAGCGGCGCGCTGTTCATGGCGGCACTCGTGTTGGGCGCCCAGAACAAGCCGCCGCCCAAGCCCATCAGCGCCAACCCTGCGGCAATGGGCATATAGGGCGTCGTCGGCGACAACTTCGTGATGAACCACAGCAACGCAGCGGCTTGGAGCAACACCCCGATCGTCGCCGGCAACCGCGCGCCGATGTGGTCGGCCAGCAGTCCGCTCAACGGGCCGACCACCGCGCTCACGACAGGGAGCGGGATGAGCAGCAGCGCCGCGGTCAGCGGGCTATAGCCGCGTACGGCTTGCAGGTAGAAGACGATCAAAAAGTTGACGGCGAACATCGCCAGCGACTGGAGCATCGCTGACAGCACCGAGAAATTGTAAACCCGACTCTGAAAGAGCGAGAGGTCGAGCACCGGATTCAAGGCCCGGCCTTCCCACCAAAAGAACACTACCAGCATCATGACAAAGAGCGCAAACAACGACAGGATCGGCAGCGATAGCCAACTATATTCGATGCCAAGCGTAAGGGCGATCAGCAGGGCCACCAGGCCGAGACTGAAAGTTGCCGCGCCGATCGGGTCAAATCTTTCGCCTTTCTTGGGCTTGGACATTTCGTGCAAGGCGCGATAGCCCCACAGCGTGCCCAGAATGCCAATCGGCACGTTGATGTAGAAAATCCAACGCCAATCTCCGGCGGTGAGGATGAGACCACCGAGGAGAGGCCCGGCGATTCCGCCGAGCGCCCAGGTGATGCCGTTGATGCCGAGCGCGCGTCCGCGTTGGTTCGGCGGAAAGACTTCGGTGATGATCGCGGGGCCATTCACCATCATCAGCGCCGCGCCCGCGCCCTGCACGAGTCGGAACAAAATCAGCTGCGTCGCGCTCTGGGAGATGCCGCATAACGCCGAGCCGACCGTAAACACGATAAACCCGAGATTGTACATTCGCACGCGTCCCAGCATGTCGGCGACGCGGCCGAAGGTCAGCAGAAAGACGGTGCTGATGAGGATGTAGGCCATGATGACCCAGATCATCTCGATCAGGTCGGCGTGTAATTTCAGCATCATGTCCGGCAGCGCCAAAATGACAATGGTGCTGTCAATCGCTGCCATCAGCGCGCCGATAGTCGTCACGCTGAGCGCGATCCATTTGTATTCAAAGCGTCCGCGCCCAGGCATGGGCGCGGATCGAGCGCTCTCAAGCGAGAACTGTCTATTAGCCATCGGTCCGCCTCCTCGTCTAATATTATCCCAAAAAATTGCCAAGTTGCCAAAAGCGTTTTGGGCGATAGTTTTGCGCCGGAGAAAAGATGTTCCGTTCTTGACGACGGCTCGGGCCCGGCGATATAGTCCTTCCATCGTGCGGAAGAGAGGGGATGTCTACGAACGCCTGGCCAGGCACCTGGACGACCTGCCGGCCGGTTTCCCGCCCACAAAAAGCGGCGTCGAGCTCCGCATCCTGAAAAAGCTCTTCACCGAGGACGAGGCGGAGATGGCCCTGCTGCTGTCCCTGCTCCCCGAGTCCCCGGAGTCGGTGGCCGTCCGAGCCCGGATGTCCGTGGCCGAGACCGCCCGGAGGCTGGAGGACATGTCCCGCAAGGGGCTCGTCTACCGTCAAGAAGCCGAGGACGGTGTTCGCCGCTACAGCGCCAACCAGTTTGTCATCGGCATCTGGGAGTTCCAGGTCAACAACCTCTATCCCGAGCTCATCCGGGACATGGAAGAATACCTCCCGACGCTGATGAGGGACGGCCCCTGGAAAAAGACTCCCCAGCTCAGGACCGTGCCCGTCATGGAAAGCCTTCCCGTCCGGCACGAGATCCTGGCCCATGAGAAGGCGGAAGAAATGCTGCGCGGCCAGGGCCGATTTCTGGTGGCCCCCTGCATCTGCCGCCGGGAGCGGACGATGATGGGCCAGGGCTGCGGCAAGCCCGAGGAAGCCTGCCTCATCATGGGCCGGGCCGTGGACTACTACGAGAAGAACGGCATGGGCCGGGTCATCGACCGGGAAGAAGCCCTGGCCATCCTCAAGAAGGCAAGCGAGGCTGGGCTCGTCCTACAGCCGAGCAACGCCCGCAAGATCGCCAACATCTGCATGTGCTGCAGCTGCTGCTGCGGGGTTCTGCGGACGATCAAGTCCCTTCCCCGGCCGGCCGAGTTCGTCTCTACCCCTTTCCGAGTTTCCCTGAAGATTGAAACCTGCACGGACTGCGGCACGTGCCTCGAACGTTGCCCGATGGGCGCGCTGACACGCAAGGACGGTGACGGGATACGGCTCGACTCCGACCGCTGTATCGGCTGCGGGCTGTGCGTCGCGACCTGCCCGAGCATGAGTTTGACCCTCGTCCGAAAGCCGGACGCCGAGCAGAGGGACGTTCCGCCGACGCTGCGCGGGACCTACATCGACATGGCCCGGAAACGGGGAAAGCTCAAGCCGATCAAACTGGCCCGGGCTTGGCTCCGGACGAAAATCCGTGCCAAGTCGAGTTGATTTATTTCTTTCTCAGAAACAAACGATCGGTTATGTCGAAGTGCACAGATTCCAGAGCGTTCCGAATCTTATCTACACGGACGGAAACGATTGGGCTCTATATAGGATTTGGATTGTCTCCCGTCGTTTCCCTTCTCCGTGGTCGATCGTATCATCGGCCACCTCAAGCTGACCTTTGTCGCGGAGAGGCCCCCGCCGCTTCAAGCCGAATTCAAGAAAAGCTAGATGGCAGCTATTGCCTCGGCTGAATATTTCTTCTTCCTATAAAACTATTTACTTGACCGGGTTGCCGTCGGCGTCGATGAGGTGGACCTCGCCGAAGCCCAGCTCCTTGAGTTTCGGGCCGACCTTGGCCCCATCGCCGACCACGACCCATACCACGCCGTCCGGCCGCAGGGCGTCCTTGGCCGCCTTGGAGACTTGGGCCAGGGTCAGGCCCTTCACCTTTCCGGCGTAGGTGTCGAAATAATTTTCCGGATAGCCGTAGATGACCATCTCGGCGATGGAAGCGCCCACAGCGGCGTTCGTCTCCCACTGCCCGGGCAGTCCCAGGACCTGGCTGCTCTTATTGCGGTTCAACTCATCAGAGGTGGGCGGCCGGGTCCCAACAACATCCTTAATTTCTTTGGCGGCCTCGAAAACCGATTCCTTGGTCTTGTCCGTCTGAACGATGCCGTAGATCACATACGGCCGTTGGCCGCGGGCGCTGATAACGGCGCTGCCGGCCCCGTAGGACCAGTGCTTGTCCTCCCGGAGGTTCATGTTGATCCGGGAGGTGAACTGGCCGCCCAAGATCATGTTCATGATCTCGATGGCGATCTCTTCGGGGTTGGCCTTGGGCAGGGTCACGAACCCGCCCAGGATGATCGAGGAAGGCGAGCCGGGCTTGTCGATGAGATAGACCTCGGGCGCATTCTTGCCGGCCACCTGGCTGATGTTCTTCTTGGGAACTTCGCCCTGCTTCCAGCCGGAGAAGAGCTTTTCCAGCTTGGGTTTGAGCTCATCCAGGCCGGCCGCGCCGACGATGACCAGCGTGGCGTGGTTGGGCTTGAACCAGGTCTGATGGAACTTCTGGAGGTCAGCCAGGATCATGGACTGGACCGAGGCCTCTGTTCCGCTCCCGGTGAAGGGATTGCTGTAGGCATGGCCCGGGCCGTAGAGGAGCTTGGGGAAAACACGGAGGGCGATAGAGAAGGGCTCGGCCTTCTCCTGCTGGATGGCGGCCAGGGTCTGGGCCTTGAGCCGCTTGAATTCATTCTCGGGAAAAGACGGGTTGAGGATGACGTCGGCGTAAAGGGCCAGCGAGGCGTCGAGGTTGGCCTTGAGCGCGGACAGCGAGACGCTGGACGTGTCGAGGCTGGAGCCGGAGTTGAGGGAGGCGCCGAGCTTCTGGAGCTCTTCGCTGATCTGGAGGGCGCTCCGCGTTTTAGTCCCCTCGTCCAGCATGTTCATGGCCAGGGAGGCCGTGCCGGGGAGGCCTGATTGATCGGCAGCATAGCCCGCGTCGAGGAGGAGGTTGAAGTTGACGACGGGGACAGCCTCGCGGCGGGCCAGGATGACCTTGAGCCCGTTGGACAGGGTTGTCCGCTCGAGCTTGGAAAACTTGGCGTCGGGCGCCGTGCCCGCTTCGGGGAGCTTGGTCCGGTCCACGTTCGAGGCGACCGTCTTATATGTGGGGAAGGGATGGATTTCGAGGATGTAAACGCCGTCGGAAAGCCAGTGCTGGGCGGCCTCCTGGACGTCCTTGACAGAGGCCTTTTCGATCGTAGCAAGATTCTTCTTGTAGGCCTCGGGCGAACCGCCGAAGACCTGGGAGGTGGCCAGAACATCGCTTTTGCCCCCGAACCCGCCGATCCTCTCCAGGCCGCGGATAATGCCGGCGATGTGCTGGGCCTTGACCCGCTCAAGCTCCGCGGCGGTCGGCCCCTCCCGCAGGAAGTGGTCGAGCTCCTCGTCTACGGCCTTCTCGACTTTGGACAGCTCGACGCCGGGCTTGGCTGTGGCTTCGATGTTGAATAAGCCCGCGATCTCCCGGGCGTCGACGTAGGCGTTGACGTCCGTGGCGATCTGCTCGTCATAGACGAGCCGCTTGTAGAGCCGGGAGTTCTTTCCGGAAGATAGGACGGCTGCTACCAGCTCAAGCCGGTTGGCGCAGTCCGTGCCCCAGGCCGGAACGTTCCAGACCTTGTACAGCCTGGCCTGGGGGACCCGGTCTTGGGCGACTTGGCGCTGGACGCCCGTCCGCTTGGCGATGTAGGCGTTATATTTCGTAATCGGGGGGCCGCTGGGGATATCGCCGAAATACTGATTGACCTTGGCCAGG
Organism: Candidatus Aminicenantota bacterium; assembly: GCA_963702835.1. Classification (GTDB taxonomy): domain Bacteria; phylum Acidobacteriota; class Aminicenantia; order Aminicenantales; family JAFGAV01; genus JAFGAV01. The sequence goes on along the minus strand of OY969762.1, from coordinate 3,162,929 downwards.
GCCTGTTCAGCGGTGATGTCGCCGGCGACGGCGATGACGGCGTTGGCCGCCCCGTAGTGGGCCTTGAACCACTCCTGAACGTCCTGGAGGGAGGCCGCGTTGAGGTCCTCCATAGAGCCGATGACCGTCCAGGAATAGGGGTGGCCCTTGGGGAAACAATTGGCGGTGATGAGATCATAGCTCAGGGCGTAGGGCTCGTTCTCGTATTGGCGCTTCTCGTTCTGGACGACGCCGCGCTGCTCATCGAGGACGCTCTGAGTCACGGCGCCCAGGAGATGCCCCATGCGGTCAGACTCCATCCACAGGGCGATGTCGAAAGCCGAGACCGGGACGTTCTCAAAGTAGTTCGTCCGGTCCTCGCTGGTCGTGCCGTTGAGGTCGGTGGCCCCGATTTTTTCCATGGGCAGAAAGTAGTCGCCCTTAAAGTTCTCCGAGCCGTTGAACATGAGGTGTTCGAAGAGATGGGCGAAACCGGTCTTGCCGGGCTTTTCGTTCTTCGAGCCGACATGGTACCAGATGTTGAAGGCCACGATGGGCGCTTTGTGGTCCTCATGGACAATGAGCGTCAGGCCGTTGTCCAGGACGAACTTCTTATAAGGGATGTCCACGGACTGGGCCAGGCCGGTCTGGCCCCAGGCCAGGGGAGCCAGGACAAAAAGGAAAATAATCGCTAGAGACAGGAACGCTTTCGCTGAACGCATAGAAACCTCCTTAAAAAATAAGCTTTATTATATACGAAAATAATCAATAAAGTGTCGCTGTGGATCCGGCTTATCGCTCAATTAATCGGAAGCCCTTTCCGCAGCGCCCACGGCTTGGGTCGAGAAGCGGATGAAGGAAAAGCACTCCGGGATGTGGGAGTCGTAGACCCCGTGGCGGTTGAGGGCCCAGCCCGGGTCGGGCTTGAGGCGGACACCGCCGGCCTGGGCAGCCTCGAAGCGCATGAAGGCCATGCGCCAGACGTCGCCGTCGCGCGGCGGAAGCGGCCGGCCTTGGGCCAGGCCGGCCATACCCTTCCAGGGAAAGGCCAGTTCAACGGTCCAGCCGCGGTCCAGGTCGCTATTGTCGTTGAGTGTTCCGTCCACCTTCACTGCCCAACGCAGCCCGGGGAAGTCCCAGTCCAGGAAAGCCCACCGTTTGCCCCGGGGATGGCGGCCGTGACGGGAGTTATCCTGGAATCCAGCCAATACATCTGCATTATGCGCCGCCAGGTCAAATTCCGGCTTCCGGGAAAAGCCGCCGCGAAGGTAAGCATCCTGCCAGATATAGAACACTTCGTAGATCGTACCCAGGGCGTTGACCTGGAATTCGTAGTAGCAGTCCGGCCCGGCGATGAACACCTCGAGGTCGTTCTCCGTCCAGATGAAGGAATCACGCTCGGTGAGGGCGGCCCGCACATCCGGCTCCTCCAGCCAGAAGGTCAGGTAAAGATTTTCATCATCCCATAGCCCGGCCATTCGCGTGTCGAGCCAGGCCGGCGCTCCGCTCACCAGGTCCACAAAACGGCCTGACCGCGGCGCAGCTGCCCAAAGGCGTTTGTCCAAATTGCCGTCGATAGAGACTGGCCCTTGCGCCCGGTAGCAAGTGTAGCGGGCCAGCTCCTCCTCCGGGCAACCATAGCGACCGCTCATCGCAGCTGACTCCTCACCAAGTTTTGATCTATTTAGCCGCGGCCTTCCGGCTCTCGGTGCAGACCGCGTTCAATATCCGCAGGAAATTTCCGCCCAGGATCTTGCGGATGTCATCCTCTTTATAGCCGCGGGCCAGAAGCTCGTGGGTGATGTTTTCCAGCTTGCCGGCATTCTCCAGCCCTTCGGGCGCTTCCGAAATCCCATCGAAGTCCGAGCCCAGCCCGACGTGATTGGCGTTGCCCGTGACCTTGACCACGTGGTCGATATGGTCCACCAGGGTCTTGACGTTGACCGGAGGCACCTTTCCGCTCTTCTTCATTTCTTCCCAGCGGTCGTGGAACTCCTTCAGGGCCGGATCCCTTTTCTCCGGCGCCAAGCGCATGATCTCGCGGAAATCTGTGGGCAGGCCGTACTTGCGGGCTACCTCTTCCAGCAGCGCCGTCTGCTTCTTGTCCCGCTCGGAGTTGAGGAAACCGGCCGAATAGTTGATGCCGACCATGCCGCCGTTCTTGGCCAGGGCCTTGAGCATGTCGTCGGTCAGGTTGCGGTGATGCTCGGCCAGGGCCCGGCAGCAGGAATGGGAGGCCACCACCGGCGCGTTGGTGATCTTGAGGACGTCCCAGAAGGTTTTGTCTGAAGCGTGGGACAGGTCGATAATCATCCCCAGCCTGTTCATTTCCCTGACCACCTTCTCCCCGAACTCGGTGAGGCCGCCGAAGACGGGCCGGGGGTCCCCCGAGGCGTCGGCCCAGTCGGTGTGCGTCCAGTGAGTCAGGGTCAGGAGCCTCACTCCGCAATCGTAATAGGCTCGCAGCAGGCTCAGGTCGTCGGTGAGCGTGTAGCCGCCCTCGATGCCGATGAGGAGGCCGACTTTGCCCGTGCCCCGGAGCCTCTGATAATCCTCGTAAGACCGTATCACGGCCAGGTCATTCGGGTTCTCCTCGGCCAGCCGGCGCACAGCGTCGATCATGCGGAAGACTGCCCGCACATTCCGGTCTTTTTCCTGTTCGTTCTCCGGAGCGCCGTTATAGCAGGCGAAAACCTGGAGGTCCACCGCTCCCCTCTTCAGCTTGGGGATGTCGATGTGGCCCTTGGGCAGGTCCTGGCGCAGGTCCTCGCCGTGAAGGTACCTGTCGATCGTGTCACAGTGGAGGTCGGCCACGTCGGCATCCTTATGGATAAATTCCTGGCGAAAGCCCTTATCCAGCAAGTTGTTCCGGCTATCGGCAATATTCATGAGCGCCTCCAGGTGATACTCGACCGCCAGCCGCAGCAGCTCGGGATCGATGAGCTCCGGACGGTCGCCCGGCCGGTGATATTCGGGATGTTCGTCGTCCAGGGCTTCTGTTTCGAGCCCGCCCATCCGCAGACTGACCGCGGTGACGCCCCTGTTCCAGAAAGAGGTGTGGTCCGAGCCCCGGTAGCTCCGCCGGTCATGCAGCTTCTGGCGCAGGTCGCCGCTCAGGCCCTGCTTGAGAATGTCGAAGAACCGGCCGTATTCGTACATCCCGCCGACGAAAAGGTTCGGGCTGCCGACGCCCACCATATCGATGTTCAGGTAGGCGGCCGTCCGGTCGAGCGAGAGGAGGGGATGTTCCGTATAATATCGAGAGCCGACCAGTCCCTGCTCCTCGCCCGCCCAGGAGGCGAAGATGATCGTGCGGCGGGGCTTGAAGCGCCGGGCGGAAAGCACCCGGGCCGTCTCCAGGAGGACCGCCGCCGAGGCGGCGTCGTCATCAGCGCCGTTGTAGGTGAAGCCGTCCGTTCCCAGGCCCAAGTGGTCGAGGTGGCCGCCGATAATAACGGCCTCCTTCTTCAGCCGGGAGTCGGCGCCAGGCAGGATTCCCAAAACGTTCGACGCTGTGCGCTGGCCGGCCACGAAATGCACCTCGGCCTCGATAATGGCGCCGTCGAGGGTCACCTGGAAAGGTTTGCCCAGGCGAAGCGTCTTGCTGACCGCATCCCGCCAGCTCTTGTGGCCGATATAGCAGAGATCGTCCAAAAAATTGCGGCCGGCCCGCAGCACGATGAAGCCGGCCGGGCAGGCGCCGGGCGTCAGTTGGGCGAATCTCCGGCGTAAATCGGGGCTGGGATGTTGCGGGTCGCTGAGGTCTATTTCGATAAGCCCGGCTGCGCCCTTCTCGGCGGCCAGCTTCAATTTTTTGAGCAGGGTCCAATCCTTGCGGGCCGGCTCTTCGAGGGATTTGGGCCCGTCCGGCATGACCAGGACGAACTTGCCTTTGACGTCGAGGTCCTTATAATCATCCCAGCCGATCTTGTCTGCCGTAACCCCATAGCCGGCGAAAACGGGCTGGGCCCGGACGATGCCCGAGCCGGTGCCTGAAACGGGCTGGAAGTCGCGGCCGCGGCCGGCGAAATAGACCCGGCCTTGGGGCGAGACAATCTCCAGGCGAGTGGGCGGCTCGAAATTGGTCCAGGTCTTGAAAGGGACCTGCTGGAAATAAGAGCCTTTATCGCCGCCGGGCTGCAGGCCGTACTCCTTCATTTTGGCGGCGACATAAGCGGCCGCTTTCTCGTATTCAGGCGTGCCGGCCCTGCGGGCCTTCATTTCATCCGAGGCCAGGACCTGGACGTGGGCCAGGGCCTTCTGGCCATCCGGCTCGGCTCGGGGGGCCTTGGCCGCGATTAAAACTCCCATGAGAGATGCCACGCTAATGATGGCAGCGAATATTTTTCTCATCGGTCTTTCCTTATAGTCTGCCTTAGAGACCCCTTCATTAGTCGATCTAGCTAGCGGAGCTATTTCAATAACGCTACACTGTAATCAAAAAACTTAGGTATTTCAATAACCTCGACTTTAAAAGATGTTATAATTCATATAAACATTTAGCATAAGGGAAACCAAATGCTCACTATTATTAGTCGGGTCAAAGCAGTTGCACGTCCGGGAACCAGAATCCCAAAACCCCAATCAAATGAAAGCTATGAGGTGGTCCGCTGGGGATCAAGCCGGGGCGAGGAGGCACTCGTTTACAAGCTGCCAGCTAGACCAGGGACAAAAAAATCATCAGAGAAACGAATTCCAGTGTCAGTATTTATCAGAGCTTACGAGGTACTTCAGCAGACAGGCAAAATAACACGCGATTGGTTTCGAAATAATTTCCCGAAACTCGAGGCAGACGGTACATGCAATTTCACCACAATCGGCGGGATTTTCGAGCTTCTAGGGGAGGCTTTTTACTCTAAGCCTGGCATCTACCGAGCAATAGCCGCAAGTTGAACATTGAAACTATAAAGCATAAGGAGGCCTATCTATGGGTGATAAACGGAAACTCAAGGCCGGCCAAGAACGCGAACTTAAAATGTACCAATTGAAAATAGCGCTTAGCTATATCGCTCCTCCTATCTGGCGCAGATTGATGGTGCGCAGTGATGCAAATCTTGGGATGCTGCATTCCATCATCCAAATCGCCATGGGTTGGACGAATAGCCATCTTCATCAGTTTACCATCAAGAATCAGGTCTATTCTGACCCAGATTTCAATCTAAATGAGGATTATAACGGTCCCCCGGTTCTTGACGAAGGAAAAGCAATTTTAATGGAGACCGCACCACGCGAGAAATCTAAAATCATTTATGAATACGATTTTGGCGATTCCTGGCACCACCTGATTACGGTGGAGAAGATCCTCGATCAAAAGGGGTCAGAGGATTCTATTTCGGAATGCATCGATGGGAGCCGCGCCTGCCCACCGGAAGACTGCGGAGGCGATAGCGGTTATATGAACCTTCTTGAGATCATTAAGAATCCTCAACATAGGGAATACGACTCCATGATGCATTGGCTCGGCAGCAAATTCGATCCCGAAGCATTTGACAAAGAAAAGATAAATAAATATCTGCGGAAATTGAAACAGCCGCTCTTATCCGAAAAGCAGTTAGCCAAAATTCTCATGAAACGGGATGGTTATAAAGAATAGGCAACTCAGAGTCAGGATGGCCTAAACTAATCTGTTCTTTGACGGATTAATATTATAGAGTTCTTGATCCTCTCTAAGAGATTGCATGCATGCGGAGGTCGCTTTTTCGAAAACCAACTTCGTTTTTTTAAAAAGGTCTGTGCTTTCGGCTTTTAAATATCGAGCTGCCTGCCGACAATATTCCGGCTCTATCTCAACACCTACACTATTACGACCAGTTCTCATTGCCGCAACCATTGTGGTTCCAGATCCGCAAAACGGATCAATGACAGTATCACCCATAAAAGAAAACATACGGATGAGACGAATGGCCACTTCCATTGGGAATGGAGCCGGATGGTGTTTGGTTGATGCACCGGGAATATTCCATATTTGCTGAAACCAGCGAGCGAATTCATCCTTAGATATCTTGCTGGCTTCTCGCTGTGAATTTGACGGTTTTCGATATCCTCCGGGTTTCCGCTGCATTAAAATGAATTCCATATCGTTTTTGATAATGGCATTGGGTTCATAGGGTTTTCCTAAAAATTTAGACCCGTTCGAAACCTCATAGGATGCATTGGCAATCTTGTGCCAGATTATTGGATTCAGATTATCAAACCCAATTCGCCGGCAAATGACACATATATCAGCATGAAGCGGAAAAACAAGATGTCGTCCGAAATCGCGCCTCGCCACACAAACATCTCCAACGACACAAACCAACCGCCCACCCGGAACTAGAATACGAAAGACATGCCTCCACACTTTTTCTAACTCAGCCAAGAAAGCTTCATAATCTTCTATATGGCCCAACTGATCCGGATTCTCTTTATATTGTTTTAAATTCCAATAAGGCGGAGAAGTAACGACCAGATGGACAGATTCATCCGATAAGAAAGATAAGTTTCTTGCATCGCCATTGATTAGTCTATGAAAAGTTTGCAACATGTCTTCATGCAAATATTTGTGCATGGCCAACCAGCGCCTTGGCAAATCGTTCAACCGACAGGTCGTCGGCCGGGGTATTGAAGTGGCCGCGGAGGCCATCTCGGCTCCTCGAGGTTATGAAAGCAGATGCCGTATAATGGCGTTCTAAGACAAGCTTCCTACAAAATAATTCATAGCGTCTCATGTATGAAGTTCCGACAAATTCCGGGAAAACCTTAAAATGCGGCTCAAAAATACTGACTGGCCGGTTTGATGCTTCACAGTCTTCAAGCATAAAAAAATAGCCAAGAAAAGGCTGCGGACTCTGAAGAAAGCCATGTTCTCTGAAAGCCGTCCATAAGTCGAGGGCGCTTCCCATAGCTTCTTCGGTCCGGTTGTTGAAATTATTGCCAAAAGAGGGACCTACTTGTGATTTTGCTTCTATGGCAGCTATTAGGGTATGTTCTTTGACGACAAGGAGGTCCCATTCTTTAGTAGGCCTGAAGAAGCCTGGAAGTTCGACAGCTTTCTTCCTAAAAACATATTGCTTTGAGATTCCAGTGTGGGTGATGAGATACCGTTATGAGATCAATGAAACCATCCATGTGCGCACCGCCGGTTACAGCGCTGCGCAATCCCTGATCTGACCTGCCACCCTTCTCTTGTTTCCGCTGTTGAGAAGCCCGTGTTCGCCAATAGCAAGCAACCGCCTGACTTATCTTCTTATTCAGATCATGGAGAATAACATTATGTTCCATTATTTCTCGAAAACCCATCAAATCAAATATCAATAAGTATTATACACATATCCATTAGCGTCGGCCACTTCAATTTTTTCTAATGTGTTAGCCTAGCAAAGATGTCCCCTCTAACGGCCAAGGTAAAATGTCCCCTCTTAGGAGGAGGGCATGAAGGAGACTATTACCTTGAGCAGGCGTGAGGTTCAGCGGATGCAGGTACTTGATCAGGTCGTGAGAGGGACGCTGACGTTGAGGGCGGCGGCCGCGATGATGAAGGTCTGCTACCGTCAGGCAAAGCGGCTGTTGGGCCGATATCGGCGAGAGGGACCACGGGGGCTGGCTCATCAACGTCGGGGCCAGCCTGTCCACAACGCCCTGGGTCCGGAGGTCCGCGAGCGGGTTCTAGCGCTTCACCGGGACTCTTATGCCCAGTTCAACGACACCCACTTCGTGGAGATGTTGGCGGAGCGGGAGGGCCTGCGGATCGGGAGGGAGACGGTGCGTCGCTGGTTGCGCGAGGCTGGGATCCGCCCCAAGCGCCGGCGCCGACCGCCCAAGCACCGAAGCCGCCGTCCCCGGCGGCCCCAGATGGGGCTCCTTATGCAATGGGACGGCAGTCCTCACCGCTGGTTCGGTCCCCAGCGGCCTCCCTGCAGCCTCCTCCATGCTACCGACGACGCGACAGGAACCGTCCTGGGGGCCTTGTTCCGGCCCCAGGAAGATGCCATCGGCTACCTGCGGTTGCTGGACATGGTGGCGCGGCGGCAGGGAGTTCCCGCCGCCGTCTATCAGGACCGCCACAGCGCCCTGTACCGCAACGATGATCACTGGAGCCATGAAGAAGAGCTGGCCGGTGTGCGCTTCCCCACCCACGTCGGCCGCGTCCTCCAGGAGTTGGCCATTGAGACCATCCCCGCCTTCTCCGCCCAAGCCAAGGGGCGCATCGAACGGCAAGGTGGCACATTCCAAGATCGCTTGGTCGCCGAGATGGCCCTCGAAGGGATCACGGAGATCGACCTGGCGAACGAATGGCTGGATAAATTTTTCCTCGAGCGCTTCAATGCCCGCTTCGCCAAGAGCCCGGAGCTTCCACGCTCCGCCTTCCGCAAGATCAGCGCCGCTCAACGCCACATCAAGATCAGCTTCGCCTATGAAGCCACCGTGGCCAACGACAACACTGTCCGTCTCGGCGGCTTGGTCATAGATATTCCCCCGGGACCGAACCGCCGCAGCTATGCCCGTCGCCCCGTTCTGGCCTGCCAACACCTCGATGGCGCTTGGACACTATGGCTTGAGGGTACCTGTATCGGCCGGCATGCCCCGACCCCCTTGAGGGAACCTCTGCGGAGCTGGCGACCGCGACAGCCTGGAGAGGATCGTCACGCGCGCCATGTCTTACAAGTCTATTATGAAACGACACCTGCCCCCAATCCCGGGGGACATTTTGGCTTGGCAGTTGAGGGGACATCTTGACAAAGCTTAGACACTTCAATTTTTTCTAATCAATCCTTTCATCAATAAAGACGCTTCTTCTTCGTCTTTTTTTCATAATTTTACTAAAAAATGGCTTTATCTATTTCCAATGAATTAAAATCTGCAAGTACTTTCGAAAGTTGACTAGCTCTTCATAGGCTTTTGGCCGCGCAGGGCAGCGATGGACTTTTCGATCCGGCGTTGGCGCGTCTCAGCCTGTTTGGCCGCTTCGATCCAGAGTGCGTACTCGCGTTGATGGCTGTAGGAAAGCGCCCTATATAGCTCCAGCACGCCGGCGCGTTTGTAGGCGGCCTCCTCATCGCGCGACAATTCGATGACCCGGGGCGTATCATCGAGGTCGACCGTCACCCGGATCTTGTCTCCCCGGTCTTATTGGAGACGCTCGCGGATCTCCTTGAGGATCAGGAGCATATGGCGCTCCGAACCCATCTTGACCATCGAGCCGCGGTAAGGGATGCCGTCGAAAGTCACCTTGACCGGAACCCGGCCCTTGACCCCGTAGAGTTTCTCGACATCGTGCGGAAAATATACAAAGGCGCCGCCGCCCTCCTGGCGATGGACCATACCCTCGAACTCGATGGGGCCGGGATTTTTATATGTCACGGGCATAGCCAACCTCCAGCATATCCTCAGCTACTGTAGCCACTGAGGCTGGTTTCTGTCAATGTGGAAATTAACATGGCAAGCATTTTCTTTTCCATGATATGGTATTCAAATCACCCGACGAAAATACTCGGATGAACAACAAATTCCGGGATTAGGGAATAGAGAAGGATTAGGGAAAGGCTGCCTGTAAGGAGGGGTTCATGAAGAAAAAAATGCTTATCGGAGTATCGGCTGTCCTGGCCATCGCTCTCGCCGTTCTGGGAAAGGCCGCCCCGGCCGCTGCTCAAGCCGGACAGCCGGCCGCATCATCAAAGGCGCCGGCTCACGCCGGAAACTACAAACGTCTCCTCATCAGGAACGCCATGGTCATCTACGGGAACGCGGAGCCGGCCTTCGGTCCCGTCAACATCTGCATCGAAAACGGCCGGATCGCCCAGGTGGGCCCGGTGCCCAAGGGCTGGGAAGCGGAGACTGAAATCGATGCTTCCGGCAAGTATGTCATGCCGGGCATCATCAACACCCATATCCATCTCCAGGACGAGCGCGCCGGCGTCCCCCAGCCGATCCAGTATGAGATGAACCTCTACTTGGCGGCCGGGGCCACCACAGTCCGTGACGTCGGCTCTGATTGGGAGAAAGCCAAGGAATGGCGCGCCCGGAGCGCTGACCACTCGATGATCGCGCCGCGCATCCTGCTCTATGAGCGGGTCTGGGCCTCCAAGGGATCCCATACAGCCGAGCTCGTCCGCCAGGGCGTCCGCTACGCCAAACAGTTGGGGGTCGACGGCCTGAAGATGTCGGGCATGGACCGGGACCTGGCTGAGGCCTTGATGGACGAGGCAAAGAAGCAGGGCCTCCGGACGGCCGTCCACATCGCCGTCGATGAAACGACGGCCAAGGACTGGGCCGAGCTGGGCGTGACCTCCATCGAGCACTTCTACGGTGTGGCCGACGCGGCCCTGGAGGGCATCCAGAATTTCCCGCCCGAGCACAACGCCAGCAACGAAATCCATCGCTTCGGCCGGGCCGGCGAGCTGTTCATCCAGCCCAACCTCAACCGGCTGAAGCTCTCCGCTGTCCTGGACCTCATGGTCAAGAACAACGTCACCTGGTGCCCGACCCTCTCCATCTACGTCGCCAGCCGCGACCTCATCCGGGCTCAGAACCTGCCCTGGTACAAGGACTACCTCCATCCCACCCTGGAAGAATACTTCCGGCCAGACCTCCAGCACCACGGCTCTTACTTCTTGGGCTGGACTAACACCCAGGAGGTCCGCTGGAAAAAGGATTACCAGGTCTGGATGGAGGCTCTGAAGGAATTCGGCCTGAAGGGCGGCAACATCACCGTGGGCGACGACGCCGGGTTCATCTACTCGGTGTACGGGTTCGGGCAGGTTCACGAAATGGAGCTGCTCGAGGAGGCCGGGTTCCATCCCCTGGAAGTCATCAAGATGGCCACGGTGAACGGAGCCAAACTCATCGGGATGGAGGACCGCCTCGGCCGCGTCCGCCAGGGGTTCATCGCCGACCTGCTGGTGGTCAACGGCAACCCGCTGGAGAATTTGCGGCTCCTCAACCCCTACGGAACCGATGTCCTGACTTACGACGGGAAGGCCGTGAACAACTACAGCGCCCTCATACCCGGCGACCCCAAGATCAAGGTCGAGCACGGCGGGGGCATTGAGTGGACGATCAAGGAGGGCACACCCTACCACGTTCCCACCCTCATGAAAGAGGTGAAGTCCATGGTGGAGGAGGCCCGGGCGGAGAGGGCGAAAAAGGTCAATAATAAATAATACGGCCCTCGTGCTTTCGCATCAGGCTGTCCCGGAGGGTTAGGCGCAGCTCGTAGTGGGTGTCGGGGGCGGCATTCTGCCAGGTTCCTAAATAACTATTCTCCCTGTTGCCGATTCCCGAGCCAATGACGGTGAACGAGTGGGTCCCCCGCCGGAAAAGCCTTAGGGACCAGGACAGGAGCGAGACCGTCGGGTCGAGCGAATAGAGGGCGGCATTGCCGGTGAGAGACACTGAACTGCCCGCCGGAGGACTCTGGGGAGCGTTTAAAATATAAGTAAAGGCTATGGCCCCCCTTCCGCCCAGGACCGGCGTCGCCTTGAGAAACGTCTGGTCAAGGTGGATAGAAGCCGTGTCAAAAACGCGGAGGAATGTGTAAGCGGCCGTCTCATCAAAATAATAGGGCAGGAGCTGGCTCTGGTGGAAGGCCATCCCGGCCTGCCCGACGGCCTGCACGTCGCAGGCGATGAGGCAGCCGGTGGCGGTCAGGAACGAGTTTTGGCTGGCGCCGAAAAAGCCGCCCGTCCCGTCCACAATCGTTCCTTCCATGTCCACCTGAGAAGAGTCCTGGGCGATGAGCTCTCCGATGAGGCAGTTCCGGACCGTAACCTGGGTCTCCTTCTGCGGATAAAGGTTCCAGGTGTCGATAGTGGCATTGACCAGGCGCAGGGTGCGGTCGCTGAGAGGAAGAACCTCGTCGTCATAAGAAAGCCTGTTGGTCAAGCCCGTGATCGTAGCCGATTGAGGGAGATGGAGACCGACCACCACCCAGTTCTCCGGGGCGATGTTGGCCAGGGTGAGCCGGGTATCCTCCCGGACCAGAAGGGGCCACAGCTGCACCATGCAGCGGTCGATCGAGAAAGACTGTTCGATCCCCGATGAATCCGGCGGCGGAAAAACAAAATGGTTTACATAGCCGGGCAGGGGGGGCGAGTAAACGGCCGTCGTTCCGGGCATAAAGGTCGGCCAAACCCAGATTGTTCCGGCGCCGGGCTGGGCCGGGATGTCGGAGAGCTCAAGGCGCGCCGAATCGGAGACCACGCACTCGAAACTGCCGGTCAAGCGGGAAGCCGTGATGCGGCTCCGTCCGAAAGGGACGAGCTGGAGGAAGCCGAACCGAGTGTCCTTGATTTCGACTTGAGCCGTGTCCAAGGAAGCGATGGCGTGCTGAACGCCGTAGGGAACTTCATACTGGCAGCGGTCGATGAGGAGGCGGCCCTGATTCAGGGCAGCCAGAAAATACTGTCCGTGGAAGCGGCTCATGACTTTGATTACGGAGTCGCGCAATTCGGCCTGGCCGGTTTTTTCCACCAGGAGGTTCCCCGAGATACGAAAACCCGGCTCCTCCACCCCGCTCACGATCAAGTGGCCGCCCTCCGTGACGAGAACATCCTCGACATCCCTGGGCGCGGTGACTTCGACTCGGCTGTTGATAATCCAGTTCGCGGCGGTGAGCGGGGGCGAAAAAAAGTTAAGAAGCAATAAGGAAAAAACAACGGGAACAATTCTTCCCAAAAAACTTCCCATGGTCGATAATTACTTCTTATTCATAAATTCTTACCGACTATTTTATTTTCAAAATGGTCTTTGCTCTTTGGAGAAGCTTTTTCGCGGTTTCTATGACATCCTGAGCCCCGCTCTCGGAAAACTTAAGGCCATAATCAGCTTCCTGTCGCAAGTACATGCCATGCTCGAATTCCTGAATAAGCGAACGCTCAACTTCCTTCGCATACAATTCTCTTATCGCCGCTAATAATGCATAGTGGCTCTTTTCCCGGTAGCCCTTGTCGAACAGCAGGGCCCTGGCGCTATGAAACATTGAATAATAGCCCTGAATGGTCCCCCACTTGAATTTCTTAATGGACATAGATTCCAGGGCGTCTTTAAAATCCGATTTTGCGGCCGCCATTTCCTTGAAAACTAATTTTCTGTCAGTTTTTATTCTTGTCAGTTTGCGCTCTTCCAGCAGTTTCTGAATCGCCGGACTTAGGGCATTTCCCATAGAATAATCCCCCTGTCTATTCTTTCGAAAAGCGGCTTATCCTCTTTTTTCATTTGCATGAACTCGACCATGTCGAGGATGACGGGCGCTATTTGCCTTTCGCTCTTCCGGTTGAAACGACTCACGCTTTCTTTCGCCTTCTTCCTCTCGCCTGTGAGAATCAGGATATCAATATCGCTTTCCCCGACGTCCGTTCCCTCCGCGCAACTTCCGAAGAGGATGACTTTTTTTACGCCCTCCTTAAGCTCCGCGACGAATTCCCTCAGCAACCATATATTACCCAGGATTTTCATCTGCTTCACAAACGGGTCGCCCGCCTGGAGCTTGTAAAAGACCATGCGGCCTTTCTCCTTTCGGTCCAAAAGCGCCAGCGCCGCAAGCCGGCGCAGGATTCTGTTTGCGGAGCCCTTGCTGATCTTGGTTTTGCTCAGGACTTCACGCTCGTGGAACTCCGCCGTCGGATTAGCGAAGAAGAGCTCCAGTACCTTAAGAGTGGTCGGCATGATAAAGTCTATTTTTTGGGGCATATGCTCAATATTTTATACTTAGAGTATAAATATTTGACAGATGCCTGTCAAGTGCTTAACTCCCGACAAACCGGCGGCCGCATTTCAATCCGGACGCGGCAGATAAAATCCTGGCGCACAACGAAAGACAGCTCATTGCGTCACAAGGCGTTAAACCAATATTGACTTCCTATTTGAGCGAGAATATTCTGGACGCTCAGGAAAGGAACGGAGGACATGAAACGGATCACGCTCCCCACCCGGATCCTGATCGGCCTCGTCCTCGGCATCATCATCGGCCTCGTCTTCGGCGAGAAGGCTACGGTCATCAAGCCCATCGGCACTATCTTCATCCGGCTCATCACCATGGTCGTCGTGCCGCTGGTCCTCGTTTCCCTGATGCTGGGCACGGCCGGCCTGGGCGACATCAAAAAACTGGGCCGGATCGGAATCAAGACTTTCATCTACTTCATGCTGACGACCGTGGTGGCCATCGTCATCGGGCTGTTCCTGGCTAACCTCATCAAGCCGGGAATCGGGCTGAGCGAAACAGCCCGCGCGGAGCTGACCAAAAATTACAAGGCCAGCACCGAGGCCGGGATCCAGAGGCTCAAGGACAAGCCCTCCACGCTGGAGGTCCTCATCGAAATCGTGCCCGCCAATCCCGTCAAATCTTTGGCCGAAGGGAACATGCTCCAGGTCATCTTCATCGCCGTCGTCTTCGGCGCCGCCCTGACCCTGGTGAAGAAAGAAAAGGCCGACCCCGTCCTGCGCCTTCTGGACAGCCTCAACGACGTTGTGATCCAGGTCGTTCACATCGCCATGAATATCGCTCCCTTCGGGGTCATGGCCCTCATCGCCTCGGTCATCGGACAGTTCGGCGCCTCCGTTCTCATGACCCTGCTCAAGTACACCCTCACCGTGATCGCCGGGCTGGCCATCCACACCTTTATTGTCAACAGCCTGGCCATTCGCTTCCTGGGTCGGATGAACCCACTCCGCTTCTTCAGGGCCGTCAAAGAGGCCATGTTGATCGCTTTCAGCACCTCAAGCTCCAACGCCACGTTGCCCGTGGCCATGGAGAACGTGGAGCAGATCGGAGTCAAGCGCACCTTCTCCAGTTTCGTCATCCCCCTGGGCGCCACGATCAACATGGACGGGACCGCCCTTTATCAGGGTGTCTCGGCCGTATTCATCGCGCAGATCTACGGCATACCGCTTACGGTCGGTGACCAGCTAACGATCGTCCTTATGGCCACCCTGGCTTCCATCGGCGCGGCGGGCGTCCCCGGGGCCGGTGTCATTATGCTGGTCATGGTCCTCAAACAGATCGGCATTCCCCTAGAGGGGATTTCGCTCATCATGGGTGTGGAGCGCATCCTGGACATGTGTCGGACGACAACCAACATGGTGGGAAATATGACCAGCGCATTGGTTATCCAGAAGTCTGAGAAAGAGAAGGCCTGAGCCGCTTCTATTGGCCCGGCCCCGGCCAAAATACCCTTCCCCAACTCCTTAGAACTTCTGCCCGGCGGCCAACCCCTTATGATATCGGCATCAATGACCATTCGGCAGACCGGAGATGATGCTTGCAATAATGATCACGACTTCACTATGATGGAGCCATGGACCGCCGCCTGAGAAATATTCTCATCCTGATGATCCTGGGACTTATTATGGCTCCGTGCCTTCCGGCTGGAGAGGCCGTCTCCAAGCTTCTCCCGGCCCGGACCGCGCCCTGGCCGACCATCGACTGGGCCTTCTCCTCGCCCCAGGCGCAGGACATGGACCCGGCCGACCTCGACCGCGCTTTCACCGTCGGCGAAAACCACCACTCCAAAGCCCTGCTTGTCGTCCGCCACGGCTACGTGGTCAAAGAATGGTACGACTACGGCTGGGATAAGAACTCGACACGCACGGGATACTCCATGGCCAAGAGCTTCACCAGCACTCTGGTCGGCATGCTGATCGATGAGGGCCGGATCCGGAGCCTGGACCAGCGCGTTTCGGATTTCGTCCCCCACTGGCGCGACGCGTCCCACGGCGGCATCACCATCCGCCACCTGCTCAGCATGACCTCCGGCCTGTACTGCACTTATACCAGCGATTATCTCCAGCTTCTTACCGCTCCCAACCAATCACTCTTCGCCATCAACCTGCCCCTGGAGGCGGCGCCGGGTGAGACCTGGGAGTACAACAACGCCGCCGTCCAGGTGCTGGCCGAGGTCATCCTCCAGGCCTCGGGCCGTCAAGCCAAGGACTATGCCCGGGAACGGCTGTGGTCGGTCATCGGCATGTGGAACGCCGACTGGCTGACCGACGAAGCGGGCAACACCCTCACCTACCAGTCGGTCGTCGCTTCGGTCCGGGAATTTGCCAAATTCGGCTACCTGTTCCTCAGGGGCGGCCAGTGGGTCGGCCGTCGGGTTATCAGCCGCTCCTGGCTGGAAGAGTCGGTCCAGCCTTCGCAGAGCCTGAACCCTCATTACGGCCTCTTGTGGTGGCTAAACGCCGGGGGTGACTGGTGGCCGGACGTGCCGGCCGACGCCTATGCGGCCATGGGCGCCATCAACCAGAGGATCTACGTCGTGCCCAGCCTGGACCTGGTGGTCGTGCGGCTGGGGGAGGAAGACCTGCAGTGGTCGGACAACGCCTTCCTCGGCCCCATCTGCCAGTCTGTTCAGCGTTAACGGCCTGGACCGGTTCAGACAGTTGAAAAAAGTATAATTTTCCTATAAATATATTGAGGAAAAATCACCGGAGGAGGGACTTATGAAAATCCTAAGATTTCTTCCCATGTTCTTATTCCTGTTGATCATACTGAACATCGTATTCATCTTCGGCGGCGGGTCATCGACGGGGCTGTACAGCAAATTCTTCGACATCACTTTGCCGTCCAAGGCCAGCTGGGCATTTACCTGGGGCGATTTCTTTCTGGTCATCGGCCTGATCTGCCTGTTCGTCGAGGTGCTCAAAGCCACCCGCACCAGCAACAAAGAAATCTATGACCACATCCTATCCACACTGACTTTCATCGTTTTTCTGCTGGAGTTCATTTTAGTCACCCGCGCTGGCAGCTCGGTTTTCCTGCTGCTGACCCTTATGTCGTTGTTCGACGTCATCGCCGGCTTTTCCATCACCATCTCCACGGCGCGGAGGGACATCAGCCTGGACCGGGACTCCTCCTTCATCCAGCCGACGACCTAATTACAGAATCGTTCTCGGCGGCCAGACTCCGAAGGGCGCCATTTTCCAGGCGCCAGCCTGCCTGAAGTCCATTGCCTCGGCCTGGGCCGACTTCACTTCTTGCCGATGGCTTTTAATTTCGACTCGACAGTGGCCTCTTTGTCCAGACGATGGTCGATGCGCAGGCGGCTGACCGAAGTCCCTTCGCTGGTGGGAAAGATGGCGAACTCGGCGATAACCAGGGCGGCCTCCTATTTGCCCAGCGAGCGGATCAGTTCCAGGCGCAGCTCCCCTTTGGCTCCCCAGCCTTGAACTCCGGCGGGAATGGCGGGCCGGAAACGTTCATAAAGGGAGAACGCTTTGGCCGCCAACTCTTGGGGAGTGAACGCCCGGGCCAGGGTTTCCATGGCCCGGCGGACTTCCCCGAACGCAGGCCCGAACTTCTGCTCGAGATAGCGCCTGACGCTTTCGGGCTCGACGGTTCTGTCCTTGTCGAGCGCCCGGATGCCTTTGGCCGTGCGCTTGGCCGGGACAGTCCGGCCGAGGAGTTCGAGCCAGACCTGCTCTTCCCGTGGGATTTTCCTCTTCGGCAGGATTTCGGCCGGCTCCGCCGGCTTATAGATACCGAGGCGGCGGCCCTTGGATTGGGCGTTCAGCCCGGCCACGGCCCTGGCCAGGGAGAGGGCAGCTCCTTCCTCGTAGCCGAGACGCTCGGCGACAACGCTGGCCCACAGCGTCAGCACCGGTGCGCGATTGACCAGGACCGTCGGCTGGCGCATGTTCCTGAGTGATCCGACTATAGGCCTCGGCCCGCCGGGTTGTCAATCAATCAGCTCCACTCTTGACCGGGCGAGGTCGCTGGTCTATAGTGCTGACAACCTTGACCATGCTGTGTTCATAGACTTGAGGATGGCTAAAAAGAGCTTTGTCCCGGCGCTTCTAATCATCCTGCTGTCCGCTTTTATGCCCTCGGCGGCCGGAATTCGCGGACAGGCCGAGCCGTTCGAAGCGACCCTGAAACGGATGAAGGAACGGTTCGACGCACTCCAGGATTATCGCTGCCTGTTCGAATCGTCCGTCACCGACGGCCGAAGGAATCCCAAAAAGGGAACGAATTCAGCCGGATGACCTTCCTCCTCTTCCTGGCCGCCTTGCTGATCGGCTTCGCCGACCAATCGCTGCTCAGCCCTTTGCTCAACCCTCTGCTGAAGGACTTCTTCGGCGACACTTCGAACGTCCTGCCCTTGGGCTGGGTGATCTTCGTCTTCACCCTGCTCATGGCCGCCTCCACGGTGGCCTCCGGCATCCTGGCCGACCGGGGCTCGAGAAAAAAGCTCATCCAGGCCGGCTTCCTCCTTTTCAGCCTGGCCTCCTTTCTTTCATTTCTCATCCCGCCCGGCCGGGCCGGCTACTTCGTATTCTTCCTCGGCCGGGCCTTGAACGGCCTTGGCCTGGGGGCCATCCTGCCGGCCGTCTTTTCCATGGTGGGCGACACCGTCTCGCCCAGCCGCCGGGGCGCGGCTTTCGGCTTTGTGTCCATGGCCATGCTGGTTGGCCGGATGTCGGGATTCTTGACGGCCGGCGCGCTTCAGGCGAACTGGCGGCTGGCCTATTCCCTGGTCGGAGGAGCAGGCCTCTGCCTGTGCCTCGGATTGTTTCTGATGAAGGAACCGCGGCGGGGCAGCCAGGAAGAGGAGCTGCGGGACGCGGTTCAGGCCGGAGCCGAGTACCGTTTCCGGATAAAAAAAGAGGATGTCCGTTATCTGCGGGCCGGCCGCAGCAACGTTTGGCTCATCCTCAACTTCGTGGACGTCATCCCGGGTTCCATTCTCATCTTCCTCATCTTCAAGTTCATGAAAGATGTCCACAACATGGAGGCCGGGCCGGTGAACTTTATCGTGCTGCTGGTCATGTTGTTCGGCGCGCTGGGAGCCCTGGTCTTCGGCTGGCTGGGCGACCTGGGTTTCCGCAGGAATAAACGAGCCAGGGTCCTGGTTGCTCTCTTCTGCAACGCTGTGCCCATCCTATTCCTTATTTTCTTCATCACCGCTGATTTCTGGGTTCCCTCCGGCTCGACGCTCGGCCGGACGCTGGCCGTTCCCGGCGTTTGGATGGTCATTTTCTCCGTAGTAGGGGCCATGTTCATCAATCAGGGCGTTAACCCCAACTGGTACAGCACTCTGGCCGACGTCAACCTGCCCGAGCACCGGGCGACCATGGTCTCCCTGGCCTCTCTCATGGACATGCTGGGAAATGCCCTGGGCCCGCTCCTGGCCAGCTACATCATCCTGCTGCGGGGACAGAGGGCGGCCCTATGGCTGGCGCTTGTCGTTTGGGCGGCCAATATTGTTCTGTGGCTGCCCGTCCTGGCTAATGTCCGAAAAGACCTTGACCGCCGGCACCGGGTCCTGGCCGAGAGGGCGGCGGAGATGAGAGTAAAGTCATGAACCGTCTCCAGGCCTCGGAAATCAATGGGGGCAGGCTCGCCATCCTCCTCAATCCATCAGCCGGGCAAGGCCGGGCAGGACACAGATGGAAAAAGCTGGAAGGTCTTCTTCGGGAGAACGGGTTATCTTTTGACTTCTACATAACCGAGAGCGAAGAGCAGCTCAAGAGGCTCAGCCGGAGGTTGGCCACAGAAGGAAGAGTGCTCGTCGGCGCAGGCGGCGATTCGACTTTCCATCTTATTATCAATGAGATCATGAAGGCTGGCGGCAAGGCTCCTTTCGGCCTGCTCGGCCTGGGATCCTCAAACGACATCACCCGGGAGTTCGGGCTTGAACCCTTGGAGCGAGCGGTGGCGGCTCTCAAGCTGGGACGGACAAAGACCGTGGACCTGGGCTGCCTCAAGCAGGGCAGCAAAACGCCCCGCTATTTCCTGGGCCAGGCCAACATCGGCCTGGGCGCAACGGTCAACAGGTATATGGAGGAGCTCGCTCGAGGCAAGCCATGGCTCGCTCGCAGGCAGACGCTGGCCGGGACTATCGGCATTATTAAAGCTTATCGAGAACGACAGGTTCCCATTCACCTCAAGGTAAAATCGGAAAAAGACACTTTAGAGGGAGATTTCATTTCGGTCATTTTTTCCAACGTTCGCTACTGGGCCACGGGCAAGCTCATCGCCCCACAAGCCCGTCCCGACGACGGCCGGCTTGACGTCTGCTTGATAGAAAAATGCTCATTCCTCCGCCTGGTCAGGATCAACAGCCTGGCCAAAACAGGCCGTCACGGTCGTGCACCGGAAGTCCGGCTTCTTCAATCCGCGGAATTCACGGTCTCTTCCCCGGCGGGATTTAATATCCAGGCCGACGGCGAGATCCTGCCCTTCGATTCGGCCTCGGCCGTGCGCATTCAAGCTAAACCCGGTGCTCTCCGCCTCATTTGCTAGCCTAGTACCTTAATTTGCATTCTAAGCCCCGGGAGCTTTCAGGCCACTGGTGAGGCCTAGACATTGAAAAATTAATAGGTTCTTGACAAGGGGCGTTCTCTTTGTCTAAAATGACCAATGATATTGGTCATATGACCTGATTTATTGGTCGATGAGCCTTGTCCGAGGCCAGGAGGCGGAGATGCTGGAGGCATTGCTTGGATCAGAGAAAAAGGAAAAGATTCTTCTATTCCTGTTCACCCATGGCGAGGCGTACCCCCGGGAGGTGGCCCGAACATTCCAGTTCCATCTGAACACGGTCCAGAACCAGCTGCTGAAACTGGAGCAGGCCGGCGTCGTCTATAGCCGGCGGAGGGGCAAAGTCCGCCTTTTCGGGTTGAGTCCTCGTTATGCTTTCAAAAAAGAGCTGGAAACCCTCCTGGAAAAGGCTCTCGGATTTATGCCCCAGGAAGAGGTCGCTCGGTTCTACCGGCCGCGGTTGAGGCCTAGGAGAACTGGGAAGCCGCTCTGATGAATTTCAAGCGCTTCCCATTGCCTGACCTTGCCGCTCATCTCTCGGATTACCTTAGAGGTCAGGGAATAGAGGTTGTCCTTTCGGGAGGGGCCTGCGTGACGATCTATTCCCAAAATAAATATCTTTCCTATGACCTGGATTTCGTCCTGACCTCATATGTAGCGCGAAGGAAGCTCAGGGAGGCGATGAGGACAATCGGATTTTCGGAAGACGGGCGGCATTTCCGTCATCCTGACACCCCGTTTATAATTGAATTTTTATCTCCGCCTCTCTCGATCGGCGAAGAACCGGTGAAGAACATAACGGAGATAATAAAACGAGATAAGATTCTCAAGCTCTTATCGCCGACGGATTGCATCAAGGATCGCCTCGCGGCGTTCTATCACTGGAACGACCGACAGTCTTTGGAACAGGCGATCCTGGTAAGTCTGAGCCAGCGCGTCGACCTGAGGGAGATCCGCAGATGGTCCCTTCGGGAAGGGATGGCTGAGAAGCTGGTTATCTTCAGGGAGTCACTTAAGAAGCGGCGCGCGGCACATCGTCTCCATCGGTGAGCGCCACTCTGCCGAGAGCGTCGAGCTTCTCCGCGAGTCAGTTCAGAGAAAAATTAATGGTCACCGTTTTCACGCCCACCAATCCTCAAAAAGCAACCACCCCCAAAGACAGATAGATTTCTTTACGGTGGCCGATGCGGAGAATGAGGATGATCAGTTGAAAACGCCGTTGGGGTCTGACCGAAATAACTTGCTTATTTTAATAAAGATGGTCGGACAACAAGCGGCGACTTGGGCCAAATAATTTCTTTTTTAGTCCCAAAAAGTTGCCCATTTAATCTGAGCCCACCTAGAAAAAAGCCTGTTTTTGCGCCCAAAATAAGTTGAAAAGGACCCAAAAGCGCCCTAAGAGTGTCGCCATCTCTATTGATTTTAATTAAATAGTTCGGTCCGACCCCCAAATACCACCCCCAAATAATCCCAAATGCCGGCCGCTTCCCAGACAGCGCTGAAGATCCCTCTCGAGCATTGCATGCGGCCAAATGCGAACGTCGCCAAGCGGGCCCCGGCTGTTTGGCCCGGAAGATTCCCATTCGCCGCGAATCGGACTACAATGGGAATAATGCGTTGACTGAAACGGATTTCCCCTTGGAGGCATCATGACACTCAAGAAGAAACTGAGCTTGGGCTTGGGGTTCTTGTTCCTCATCATCCTTGTCCTTGTGATCTTCTATTCTTATTATATCGGTAAGCTCTCGCACGACGCCGAGAACATCCTGAAAGATAACTACAAATCCCTGGTCTACTCCAAAAACATGATCTCGGCCCTCGAGGACATGCGGACGGCCATCAACAGCATCGTCTTCAACCCGGCCAACGACAAAAAGACCTCCGACTACTACCTGAAGCTCTTTGAAGTCGGCAGGACCGAATTCGAGAACAACCTCAAGTCCGAAAACAGCAACATCACCGAGATCCATGAAAGGGAATATGCGGCCACGGTCGATCAGGATTATGTTTTGTACGCGAACCTCTGCCTTCAGATCGTCAAGGGGGAGGGAGGCCGCGCTCTGTATTTCAACGAATACCAGCCGGCCTTTGAAAAGCTCAGGCATGCCATCAACACTATCAACGATATCAACATGCAGGCGGTCGAGCGCAAGAGCCAGATAACGAAACACGATTCGGCCAGGATCATCGACATAATGGCCGTCATCGGGGTCTTCTGCCTCATCCTGGCGTTCGGCTATTTTTGGTACTTCCCGTTCTATATATCCAATTCGATAGCCTATCTATCTGGCAGGATGAAGGAGCTCCTGAAGAAGTCCGAAATCATCCTCGATATCAAGACGAACGACGAGACCTTCATCATCCTGCAGGCCATCAACTTGCTGGAAAACAAGCTGGACGGGAAAGACAAAGAGAAGCGTTAGAAATCGAGGGCTGTGGTTTTTGGCCGGGCCGAGATATACTTTAAAAAAATTCTTCAGATAGGTTGTATTTAGCCCGAACTACGCATCCAGGCCAAACCCGGCGCCCTCCACATCATTTACTAAGCCGGCCCGCAGTGCCGAGCGCCCTATTCACGCTCACCAATCCTCAAAAAGTGAACACCCTCAAAGACAGATAGATTTCTTTACGGTGGCCGATGCGAAGAACAAGGATGGTCAGCCGTTTTTCTTCTTTCTTGAAAATGATTCTATAGCTGCCGACTCTCAGCCTGTAAAAATCCTCGTCCGCGGCGAGTTTTTTGATATTGTTTTTCAGCGCCTCCGGATTTTCGGCTAGTATCAACAGTTTTTCTTTAATAATCCTTTGATGAACTCGGTCGATCTTCCTGAGATCGTCCGCAGCTTTCCCCAGAAACTTGAGCTCGTACACGACTAGATTCCAAGGGACTTCCAAACCTTTTCGGCATCCACGAGCTTATCCCGACCCTCGTTTAGATTCTTTAATCTTTTTTTGGCGAGTTTTAGGTCCAGGAGGTCAAAGTAGGCCGTCAAAGCTTTTTCTATGATATAACTCTTTTTCTCGCCGAGCTCTTTGGCCACCTTATCCAGCTCGCCGGATATTTCTTCGTCCAAAGTGATGTTGTGTCTAATCTGCACGGCTTTGCCTCCTGAAAGGGATACACAAATAATACACATAATTTGTGTATTGTCAAGATGGCCGACAAACTCTCAACAATAAAAGGACGCCAATCGACTCTAGGAATCTCAATAAATTGAGGCCGGCCTCTTATTTCCATCCGGCACAATTGATTTCCCCTAGAAATTCCTGTAATCTTTGCTCGAAAGGCGCGGAGGCCATGTCCGCAAATATCAAATCCCTGAACGAAATCTGTCACCGTTACGGCATCGCGATCCTCTATTCGTTCGGCAGCCGCGCCGAGGAGGTTTCCGCCTGGATAGAAGGCATGTTATCCCAGCTTCCTGAATCGGACTCGGATATCGATATCGGGATCAAGTTCGCCGAGAAAATTCCGTCCGTCCGGCAGAAAGTCGCGCTGGCCTCGGATCTGGAAGATTTTTTCAGATGCCGTCGCGTAGATCTAGTGTTACTTGAAGAGGCGGACCCTTTTCTAGCGCTCGAAATCGTGCGCGGAACTCGGCTCTTTGCCCTGGACGAAAGGGAAGCTGATGAATACGATCTTTTCGTGCTGAGGCGGGCCGGCGACCTGATTCCCCTGGAGCGAGAGCGCGCGGCGCTGGTCATGGGAGAAAGATCGTGACGCCCAAGCCCATTTCAAAGCGCGTAGCCGGGACGAGCTTTACGAAATCTGCAGCCGGCGGCTTGCTGACCTCGAAGTTATTAGTGAAGCCTTCAAGCGGTGGCTGATAGCGAACCCCGACAAACTAGACGACATTTATTCATTGTTTCCTGTCAGAGACCCCATCCAAGCGCCTTGCAGGCCTCCGGGCTTAAGAAGTTCAGAAAGCAGCCTACCTTCCTCATCTCCACAATCATTCAAGCACATCGATTGAGCTGCGGCGGCTCCGCGTTGGTATCCTATTACAAAAGCAACTCGCCATCGGATTTAATCGCTTGTTAGGTTGCGTACTACATCAGATATTCGCCATTCTCTCGTCGATGCGCTCGCGGACTCTGCGCCAGAACTCTTCGCCGAATTCTCTCTGTTTTTGGCTTCTTGGATAGGTGACAAATCGATACCAAATCGCTAGTTCAATTGAAGGTTTCTCTCCGCTGAACTGCCATACGGCGTCTCGCGCGAAAACCAACGATGCGAGCACCTCCTCGTACTTTGACAAAAGGTTATCGACCATCTTTAGCGCAGCAAGCCGTTCGTCGAGCTGTTCAGTTCCTAAGTCGCCCATGCCGGTCTTTCTTAACAACACATCGACGTTCATAGCGACGATGCCAGGCAAGCCGGATTTCCTAATTTGAATAGCGGCATCCTTGGCTCGCTTAATCAACTGCCTGGCGCTTCGGACGCGCTTGGCCGCAACGCCTATCTTGGAACCAAGATAGTCGATTTGTAGATCAGGTTCATAAAGCCACGTCTGTACGCCACCCATTACGAGAGTCGCGCCTACGTAGAGCTCGAACTGCGTGTTTCTTGCTAGTGGATTCTTGTCGTCTTCCTCAGTGTCGGCTCCTGATAGCATTGTTTCGAGCTTGTCGAGCAGTATGGGCGGCAACGTCCGGTCTTTCGCACCAAGTGCGTGAGCGACGACGTAGTGTTCAAGGACTGTCCATTGAGCTTCGGTCACTTCGTATAGCGTTTTTTCATCGTCGGGCCGAAGGAGGATCTTCCGTTGGTTCGCGTCCTGAAGGAGCGTGCATGCTTTCATAAGGCGATTACCTGCCGGTTGGGGAACGTTGAAATCTGAAAGTCGATTCCGGATCCACAAGGCGGCATCGATGATCCCAGATGCTCCGATTCGAATGCTAGGCATTGCTATTAAAGGCTTTTGAATCCTCTACCGCAACATAACAGATAAAATCAGCCGCCGCCCTTAGTGGTCGGCTGGGTTGTCTTGATATATACGGTTTCATTTCAACAATAATGCAGCTTAATCTATTAATCTGAAAACAATATATCCTGCCAGATATTAAGCACATGACTCAAAGCTTCTTTTAATCTAACTTTTTGTAAGTTTTTTCTTGTATAGATGACAACATCTTTGCCGCTATCATCGGTCCCGCATCCATCAATTTCTACGACATTGTTTCCGTGGATTCGAATGCACGTGATGACTCCTCCGGATTCAATCGTAACATGAGGCTTGCTGGAGCGAGTGTACAAGTGTTTGTAGGCATTTGCTATGCTTTGAATATCATTAAAATATTGTTTTTTGGAGGATAGGTCGATCTGGAAATCTTTCAACTGCTTAAAAGAAGATACTTTGTCCGGGTCGTTTGCTTTATAATAATTGTAATAATTATCTGCCATATGACAAGCGCTTAGAGCTGCATTGAAGCCTTTCCTCACATTGTTTTCTTCCTCACAAAAGTCCTGATAATTTGGACACACAAAACAACTATAAAAATCAAAAGGATTCATACCCATAAAATGGACCTCCGCTATTAGTCATGTTGTATTATTGCTCATATATCGCCTCGGATTAGCCGCGGCGGGTGAGTGTCAAAAATACGAGGTGTGTGATCCCGCCGTCGGCTGCATTCTATTGTTAGCTGGCTTACGGCCACGAGATCCTACTCATAGTTTGGCTCTTGCACGAAGCACCACAGCGGCAAATGCTTCCCTTTGTAATCGCGAGGAATGACGATTCCTAAAGAACCCGGGGAGCTGGCAGGAACCAACCGTTCGATCGTTCCCTTAGGCGCGGTTAGATCGTTGAATCTTCGAGAAATCATGGTGCTTAGATACCCAAGTATTTCAAACTCTTGGCCGCTTGTAGGCGCTGGATGATTCACCTCAAAATCGATATGAACCAAGCTGCCTTCTATGATGTGCGCCCTCGGCTCGCTACCGGTCCAGTTTCCGTGTAACATGAAGTAATGGGCCATACGCTGCTCTTCCTTTGAGTCGATGCGTATACCCCCACAATAAAACTCTAGCTTGCCGATGGTGAAATTGACGTGGCCTTGGTCATCTAGGCAGCGCGGCTTAGTTGGATCCGTTATAATCCGCAGAACCAGCGGTGGCGTCGTCCCTACATACATATCACCAAGATCCGCCATCTCGTTGATTTTCATAGCTTTGAACATATCGATCCATCCATTTCCATTTTGGCGTGGGAGGTGGGGCAAAGACACAAGCGTCCAAAGGCTTGCCTGGGACCAATAGACTGCAAATCGAAGGGGTATGCCCAAAAGCCGCGAATATCTTTCAAGAGCTTCTAGGTAGCCGCGCTTCAGTATCATGGGTTTTCTCAAATCATGCCGATCATGCCGACAGTTCTTTACTTCAACCAAAAAGTTGGAAGCGTCCATCAGAACGATATGGAAATCGGGTATTTTAAGGTCGGGATCGGTCACAAAAAATTCCCCAGCATCTTCTTCCTTGATAAGACTAGCCCGGCCGAGCGAAGCAGCCACATAGCTGAACATAGCCTGGGTGCGGCGCCCGTGCAAAAACATGGAATTTCTGAGGCTCTCATCGAATGAGTTTTTCACCATCTGGAGGAACTTGTCCTGGCCGCCGTTACCACTTAGGCTGAAACCATGCGTCCTTCCAAGCGAAGTAAAGAGATTGATAACTTCAAACTTTTCCGGCGAGCGAAAAAGGCGCTTCATGGCCATAAGTGTTTTGCCCAGCTAACGTTGCGCATCACGGGCCGCGGTAGGCTGTCCCGTGCATGCGCTGGTTCGGTGCTGATTATCTGGGATTGACCCATACGCGCTTTCCTTTTTTTAGATTCCACAAATACATCTTATTCCCGGTGAGTAATGCCTTGTACGGAGGAAGCCACCAGCCTGTGTCATACTGATCGTACTCAGGTATGGACAGAAGGGAACCATCCGCCAACTTGAGTATGGCATCATCCCCCAGTGTCTCGACAACCGTTGTGAGATACCCTGCTTGAGAGACGTATTGGCCTCCGACATGCTTGGCGACGATTTCATCACCATCAACGTAGGCGACGGCCAGTTTCGCTCTTGTCTTGTCGTTCAGTTCAACTTCCTGAAACACGATGATGATGTCATCGGTAACGAGTGCAAGAGTGGATGAAGAAAGTACCCATTGAGATCCGCCAAGAAGGCGAATGTACTTACCTTCTTTCTCAGCGATGGAGTCGGATAGATATTCAACCTTCTGCATGCCAGGAGCGGCCAGAACCGAGGTAGCAAGCAAGGCGAGCAGGAGAACCCGTATGAAGCTTTGTGTTTTTATCATTTGTGCTTCCACCGAACATTGTTTATATTGATCCGCATAATACCCCAAAGGCCGCAATGAACGCCGTATAAGACTCCTGGAAAACAAGAATCGCAGGTGTAGATCATTGCAGTCTTCACATCGATATGGCCCAGGAATTCCTAGACAGTTCGAATATCGTAAATCTTACTGCGGCTATGCTCAATTTCCCCCGCCTTGACAATATGTTTATAGGACCCTCGAGTGAAAAAGTCAACATAATGGAAACTGCCGCTTGAGCGCCCCCCTGCCTGCCCGCTGAAAATCTACTTCCTGATATGCTACAATTCCCTAAGCCCATGCAGGTTAAAGAACATAAAAGCCTAGAAGTCGTCGTCCACAAGCGGCATATCGTTTCCATCGGCGAGCGCCTTTACGCCGAGAGCGTCGAGCTGCTCCGCGAGTTGGTCAACAACGCCTACGACGCGGACGCCACGGAGGTCCAGGTCACCTTTGCGCCGGACTCCATCGAAGTCCGGGATAACGGCACGGGCATGGACGAGGACGGCCTGCGGGAATACTTTGTCATAGGCTCCGACGACAAAATCCGCCACACCCGGTCCCCGCGGTACGGGCGCGAGAGGATCGGCCAGTTCGGCATCGGGAAGTTCGCCTCGCTTTCGGCCGCTTCGCGCTTCGAGGTCATCACCCAGCACAAAGACTTCGCCGCCCGGGTGGCTTTCGACAAGCGGGCCTGGGAGGAATCCGGTAAAACCTGGCATCTGCCCTGCGAAATCCTGGAGCCGTCGCCTGAGAGCGGAGACGGGACAACGGTCATCCTAAGCGGATTATACAAGATCCTCGACCCGTCCCTAGCCGAGGAGAAGATCCGGGAGAGTGTTCCGCTCAAAGCCCCCCATTTTGCGGTATATCTTAATGGCCGCCGGCTGGTTCCCCGCAGCTACACCGGCCAAAAAATCGGATTCTTGGAGGGCTGCCGGTTCGGGCCGGTCTCGGGAGAAATCTATATCCTGCCCCGGACCCAGGCCGAACCGCTCGACTTGGGAATCGAGGTCAAAGTCAAAGGCGTCACGGTCAAGAAAGACCTTTTCGGCATGGAGACCTGGGGCCAAGCCATCGCCCGCATCCGGGGCGAAATCCAGGCCAACTTCTTACCCGTCACCAGTGACCGGAGCGGTTTCATCACGGATTCGCCGGAATACCAGGAGTTCCTGGCCGTCATGGAAAGAATCCTGGCTGTCCTGAAGAAAAGTCTGGGGGCCGAGGCGGACCGGCGCGAAGACCGACGCGCCGGCCGAGCCGTGAAAGAAGCTTTGCAGCGCGTTCTCCGCGCGCTGGCCCTCAACCCCGACGCCTCGCCCTTCGGGCCCATCCCCCTCGGAGACGGGGAGAAGGGCGTGGGCGGAGGTGCGGCGGTGTCCAAGGGAGTAAAGCCCGGTTTTGGGACGGGTTTTCCAGGAGCAGGGGCGTCCGGCCGTCCGCAACGCAAAAAGCGGCGCCATCCCCTGATTAAGAAGATCACGCCCAACGCCATCGTCAAGCGCATTAAACTGGGAGACCAGGTTGTTTCCGTTTGTCTTGACCATTACGGCGAGTCCGGGCCGGAATGCTTTTCTGAAGGCAACGCCGTTTACATCAACCGGGACCATCCCCTTTTCCTCAGGGAGTCGCGCAAGCCCGGTCCCACTACGATGTACATCGCCCGGCTCCTGACCCAGGAGATCTCCCTGATGAAAGAAAACAAGAATCCCCGCTCCGCTTTCAACCGCCAGAGCAAGCTGCTCAAGGACGCGTTCGCCAAGGATTGATGAGTTTGAATCCGGAGAAGATCCGATGTATAATAATGCCAGTTCAAGCAGTGTGGAGATCAGGCCATGAAAAAATCAGCCAAAAAAAAGCAATACAATGTCGTCATCGAACAGGATGAAGACGATTACTATATCGGCATCGTACCCGAGCTTCCCGGCTGTCATACTCAGGCTAAAAGCCTTGATCAGCTCCGTGTCAGAATGAAAGAGGCCATCGAGCTCTATTTGAACGTCGAGAAGGACGTACCCAAAGAAATAAATTTCATAGGCATTCAAAAAATTGAGATTCAGGCTTGACCAGGCTCAAACCTCTTTCTACCCATAGAATCATTGCTGTTTTAGAATCACTTGGATTCGAGAAGATCAGGCAAAAAGGAAGCCACATCTTTCTCAAACATCCAGAAGGCAGAATTACTATTGTCCCTTACCATAAGGGTGAAGACATCGGTCGGGGCTTGCTCAGAAATATCATAAAAGATACGGGACTAACTGTAGATGAATTCCTAAAATTAATTTAGAATGAAATACAGTCAAAAAACATGGATAGGAACAATCAAGCAAGTTGGCTGTTCATAGTTCTTTATTACGGCGCGCTGTGGGGGCTGGCCGAAGCCACGGCCGGGCACATCCTTCACCTGCTCCGCATCCCGGGGCTGGCCGGTTTCATCATGTTCCCCGTGGGATTTTTTCTGATGAGCCGGGCCTTCAGCCGCTCCGCCCGCTTCCTGGCTGTATTCCTGACTTCCTGGATCGCGGCCGGGATCAAGCTGGCCGACCTTCTCCTCCCCGGCGCGGATATCCTGGCCGTCTGGAACCCGGTTCAGGCCATCCTGCTGGAAGGGCTGGCCGCGGCCGGGCTTATTCTTGTCCTGAAAAAAGCGCGGGCGACTTTGGCCCCGGCCTTACTGGCCTCTTTCACCTGGCGGCTGGCCTATGCCGGGCTCAGCCTCCTCTGGGCCGCGCTACTGACTTCAAGAAACCTTTTCCAGGTTGGGCCTGAATTCCTTGGCCGCTTTCTCCTCCTGGACAGTCTGGCCAACGGTCTTCTTATTTATTTCATTATAAAAATGCGCTTGCCCCTGCCGACTGAAAAGACAACGAAGCTATTTCCCCGACCGGCTATCGTCGCAACCCTACTTATCGCGGCTTTATCCATGGAGTTGATTCTGTGACCCAACACGAATCAGCTTTTATCACTGAAACGGAGACGTTTTCGATATCATTCCAAAGCCATGAATCCTTCTCAGCCGATTAGGAAAAAAATCGAGCTGGAGCCCATGCCCCGCCGAAGCTTCCTGCGCTGGAGCACACTGGTGGCCACCGCGGCGGCATCCCTTAAATTAAAAGGAAAAAGCGGCTCTGCATCTCGGCCTGGCTCTTCTGTTGCATCTCCCGCCGTCCAGACATCCGCTTCCGAAGAGCGCATGGTCCGCACCGGCTGTCCCTCTCACAATTGCGGAGGCCGCTGCCTGCTGCGCGTCTGGGTCCGAGACGGCATCATCACCCGCATCGAGAGCGACGACCGGCAGCCCGATTCCGTGGAGAGTCCCCAGCTTCGGGCCTGCCCCCGCGGACTGGCCTACCGCCGGCGTCAGTACCATCCCGACCGACTCAAACATCCCCTAAAGCGCGTTGGCCGCCGGGGCGAAGGACGGTTTGAGCCGATCTCCTGGGAGGAAGCCCTGGACAAAGTCGCCTCCGAGCTGCTCCGGGTCAAGCAGGCCTACGGCAACGCGGCCATCTTCGTGCCCTACGGCACGGGCAGCTACAACCAAACCAACGGCTGCCAGACAGCGCAGCGCCTGCTGAACCTCTTCGGCGGCTCGCTCGGCTTCTACAACTCCTACTCCTGGGCCTGCATCAGCGCCGCCACACCCACCGTCTACGGCACGGCCATCACCGGTAATCAACGCCAGGACTGGCTCAACTCCCGCTACATCCTGATGTGGGGCTGGAACCCGGCCGAGATGCGCGACGGGACGAACTCGGAGTTCTTCCTGCAGAAGGCGCGGCAGAAGGGCGCCCGGGTGGTCTGCCTCGACCCCCGGCTGACCCTCAGCGCCGCCTCGCTGGCCGATGAATGGGTACCCATCCGGCCGGGCACTGACACGGCCATGATGTCGGCCATGGCCTACGTCATGATCACCGAGAACCTTTACGACCGGGAGTTCGTCCGGACGCACTGTCTCGGGTTCGACGAAACCCAGATGCCGCCCGGCGCCGAATCGGCGGAGAGCTACAGCGATTACATCCTCGGCCGCCGCGATGGAATTCCCAAGACACCGCGCTGGGCCGAGGCCATCACCGCCGTGCCGGCAGACACCATCGCCCGCCTGGCCCGCGAATATGCCACGCGCAAACCCGGCGTCCTCTATCAAGGCTACGGCATGCAGCGCCGGGCTTACGGCGAACAGGTCGTCCGGGCTGGGTGCGTGCTGGCGGCCATCACCGGAAACGTCGGAATCCCGGGAGGCTGGGCCGGCGGCCTGGCCCTCCAAGCGCCCGACGGGGGGCCGCTCTGGCTCGTCTTTCCCACGGGCGAAAATCCGATAAGGGCCGAAATTCCCTCCTTCCTCTGGTCGGAGGCTGTGCTGCGCGGGAAAGGGATGGGGCCGGAGGACGGCGTGCGGGGTGTTGACCGCCTGGACACCGGCATCAAGCTCATCTGGGCCGTGGCTTCCAACGCACTCATCAATCAGCACGCCAACATCAACCGCACGGCCCGAATTCTTCAGGACGAGAAGCTGGTCGAGTTTGTCGTCGTCCAGGACAATTTCCTGACGCCCACCGGCCGCTTCGCCGACATCGTCCTGCCGGCCTGCACCCAGTTCGAAACTTGGGGAGTGGAAGACGGCTGGAAGTATGGGGATGAGGTCATCCTCATGCCCAAGATCGTCGAGCCGCTGCTGGAAACCAAGAGCGACTTCCGCATCTGCGCCGAGGTCGCCGAGCGGCTGGGGCTGGGCCCGGCCTACACCGAGGGGCGGGACGAGCGCGGCTGGACGGAGTGGGCCCTGGACCAGTACCGAGCGACGCGCTTTCCCGGCCTGCCGACCCTGGAGCAGATGCTCGAGTCAAACATGGGCGCCTATTCGCAGCCGGTGACTAAGCCGGCCGTGGCCTTCGCCGACTTCCGCCGCGACCCCAAAAAATTTCCGCTGGCCACCGCCTCGGGCAAGATCGAGATCTTCTCCAAAAAGCTACACGACCTCGGCCGTCCGGAGGAGATCCCGGCCGTGCCCAAGTACATCCAGGAATGGGAAAGCCCCTTCGGAGAAGAAGCCCGGAAATTCCCGCTCCAGCTCATCGGCCATCATTATTTATCCCGCGTCCATTCCACTATGGAGAACGTGGATTGGCTGGAGGAAGCCTTCCCCCAGCGCCTTTTCATCAATCCCCTGGATGCTGAGCCGCGCGGCATTCGCAACGGCGACCTGGTCAAAGTTTTCAACGACCGCGGAACGACGGTCGTCCCCTGCCGCCTGACCCATCGCCTTCTGCCCGGCGTGACGGCCCTGCCCCAGGGAGCCTGGTGGAGGCCCGATGACAAAGGAGTAGACCGTCGGGGCTCGGTCAACGTGCTGACCTCGGAGCGATGGTCTCCTTTCGCCTTCGGCAACACTCAGCACACGATCATGGTTCAGGTAGAGAAGGCGGGGAGGGGCTGAGGGGCTAAGCATGGTCCGGCAATACGCGTTCTTTTTCGACGCCTCACAGTGCAGCGGCTGCAAGGCCTGCCAACTGGCCTGCAAGGATAAGCATAACCTCGGCCCGGGCGTGCTGTGGCGGCGGGTGTACGAGGTGAGCGGCGGCAGTTGGCGCAAGCAGGGTGAGGCCTGGGTGCCGTCCCTGCGGGCTTACAACATCTCCCTGGCCTGCAACCACTGCCAGGAGCCCATTTGCGCCTCCGCCTGCCCGACCCAGGCCATCTGGAAACGGGCCGACGGCATTGTCTTCATCGAGGGCAACCTGTGCATCGGCTGCCGGTACTGCGAATGGGCCTGCCCCTACGGCGCCATCCGTTTCGACGGCCGTACCCACCTGGCCGTCAAATGCCATTTCTGTTTCGACCTGCTGGGCCTCGGCCGGCCGCCGGCCTGCGTGGCCGCCTGCCCCGCCCGGGCCCTGGATTTCGGCGACCTGGAGGAGCTTCAAAAACGGTACGGCGCCATCGACCGCATCTTTCCCCTGCCCGACCCGGCCCAGGTCAAGCCGGCCTTGATCATCAGGCCGCACAAGGACGCCGCCTCGGCCGAGGCGGACAAGGCCGAGGTGGCCAACTGGGAGGAACTCTGAGTGGCCGGACGGGAATGGCCTCTGGTCATCTTCACGCTTCTCAGCCAGTTCGCCGTAGGAACCTACCTGTTCGTCGTCCTGCCCCTGTTCTTCAATCGTTCAGCCAAGCCTGCAAGCGGAGGCCGCGACCCTCGCCTGGCCCTGGTTTTGATCGTCCTAGGGCTTCTGGCCTCAGCCGCCCTGGCCTCCCTTTTTCACCTGGGGAATGCAAAGAACGCTGCCAACGCCCTCAACAATCTCAAGCAGTCCTGGCTCAGCCGCGAGATTGTTTTCGAATTGACGACGCTTTTTCTGCTGGCCCTCCTGGCCTTGTTCAGGGGGCTGAACATGCGGAGCGAGGTCGTCGTCCGGGGAACAGCCCTGGCCGCCGGCGCCTCAGGCCTCTTTTTTCTGGTCAGCATGGCCAGGCTTTACATGCTGCCGACCATGCCGGCCTGGAACACTCTTTTCACCCCTGGCTCATTCCTGCTGACGGCCTTGTTGTTGGGCGCAACAGCAGCGGCGATCGCCGGGCCGAGCGGGGATCCTGAAGCCTTTCCCCTCCTATGATCAAACCATGCTCAGCTTGGCGTTGATCGTGGCTGCAGTCGGCCTAGCGGTCACCCTGCTGGCCGCGCCTCACTTCGGCTTGTGGGGCCATCGGCCGGCAGCCGGCCTCAAGCTTCCCCCTGATCCGTCCAGAGTGTTATTTATCGGCCGCATGATTTTTCTCCTGGCCGGCGCGATCCTGTTGGCCATTCGAGTTAAAAAGGTTTCGGACCCCCTGGCGCCGCTCTCCCGGCTAGCGGCCCTGGTTGCTTTCTGTTGTTTTCTGGCGGCCGAAATATCGGGCCGATTCCTGTTCTACGGCTTTTATTTAGGAAAACGTTAAAAAACATCCACGGAAGTGTTGCCTATCGTATCCCGGAATCATGATTACGGAAAATAGTATTTGCCCCGGCTGCGGGTTGAGATTGCCCAGGAGCGCTACCGCGCGCTACAGCGGCTATTACAACACATCGCCCGAGTGCTGGGGAGTCTATACCGAGGTGCTGGCCAAGGAGTTTAGCGATGCGCTTCTATTCGGCCAAGTTCATCAATTGACGGTAGACGCCTATGCCGCCCAGCACGCCGGCGGCCCCCACCCGGACAAGTCCATCATCATTCACCTGTGCGGTCTCCATCTCATGCTGGACCGTGGGCTGCCTCCGGCCGGCATTTCTCCCCTGCACCGGCGTTTGGCGGGCCGGGTCCGCGAGTGGCCCCATCTGCAGCCGCCCGGAGACATGTCCGCCCTCACTGTCTCCAGCGTGGCCCTGGCCGAGTCGAGGGAAGATCACGCCAGGCGGGTACGGGATTGGGCAGCCTATGTCTGGCTCGCCTGGTCGCCGCATCACCAGACGATTTCCCGGTTTGTATCGGAATTTCTTAAGTAACATCTCTCCGGCTTAATTCGAGGGGAGGGCTGGCAGTGCGCCGGTCCCCGCCCGGCCACAAGGCATGGTGGCGGGTGGATATGATTTAGCCTGAGACTATGGTATATTGAAATAGGGCAGTTATGGGGGCGTCATGAAAAAAGAAGGACAGGACAATCGATCGAGCGCCAGGTTTCCGATCAAGGGGGCGACGCTCCAATACAAGAAAAATAAAACCTGCCTGATAGTGAACCTCAGCCGGGGCGGCGTCAATTTTCTCATCCAGGAACCTTTGCCGGTGAACAACCCAATCACCATGAAGATTACCATCCCAGGACAAACTTCTCCGCTGACTCTAAAAGGTCTGGTCTGCTGGTGCTTGCCCGACCCGGGCCGCAGTGACGAATACCAGATCGGCGCCCAGTTCTTTGCTTTTGAAAAAAAACGGGGATCGAACGACCCCCGCCTCCTGGAGAGGCTCGTCAAGCTGGAAAATTTGAAGTAAAGTGCAGCGCGCTGATCTAACCTAGCCCAACGAGGCGGCTACCTCCCAAGCATTATCCTCCACCGAGCTTAACTCCCCGTTGACGACGTACCACTGACCCCCCACCTGGCGCATAAGTTTGGTGACAGTAATTTCTTGGCGCTTGGTCATGGCTAAAACCAAGATGAGGGCTAGAAGAACGCTGAGGATGATGGTCCACAGCACGGCCGAGGGGTAACTCTCGATTCTGACCTTGGCGCTGACCAGGGCATAGTTGCTCCCCACCTTTTCCTCTCTGACATTGGTGACCACCAAGCGCCGGTTCTGTCCGCCGCCGGCGTGGCAGAGACCCTTCCAATATTGCTTAAAGCCGGCCAGGTCTGAGAACACGAAGTTTCCGCCCCACACCTTGACCAGCTCGATCGGCTGGCGCGCGCGCTCCAGGCTGTCTTTATCGCCATCGAGCAGACAGGCATAGGCCAAGCCGTAGCGGCCCATCCGCAAAGCCCCCAGAAAGGTCTTTAAGCCTAAGCCCGGTGATGTGCGCTTATCGGCCGAAGGCACCGATAGGTCTATGACGAAAACCACCAAGAGGATTATCCCGAAGAGAAAGGTAAAGGTGATGCCCAGGCCAAGCATGGCCTCCCGGTCATCCGATCTATTGAAAGGGAGGATGCCGCCGGCCAAGGCAAGCAGCAGAAACAGCCCGGTGATCCCGGCCAAGACCTTGGTGACTGTGCGGAACCTGCCGCTTATGGAGCGGGGGATGGGCGGCGGCCCGCCGGCGACCCTCTGCTCGGAGATCTTCCTCTCCTTCATCTTGAATCGCTCGCGGATTGATTCGGAATCGGCGCCCTCGGGCAGGTCCTGCTTACAGAACCTGCACTTCCGGGCGGCTTTGAGGATGGTTTCGGCGCAGTAAGGGCACTTTTTAACGGCCTCCTGGCCGGCCGAAGCGGACAGGGCGGCAACCGTCGTCTTTGAGCCGGCCGCCTGGATCCGGCTGCCGCAGGACGTGCAAAAAATGCTTTTCCCGGCCAGGTTGTCAGGGACTTCAAACGGCTTGGAACAATTCGGGCAATGGACCTGCATCGGTCTCGGCCTCCTTCCCTGCCATCAGTCGGTATGAAAAAAATCTATTATCACAACCAAGCCACTCATGGCAATAATAACTGGAATACAGCCCTCAAGCCGGCCGGCCGCGCGCAACAGAGGGCTTGGCCTTCAGCGTTTTCAGGAACAACCGATAATCATCCGGAGTATTGAGGTTTTTGAGCCAGGCGGTGTCCCGGACGGGAAAGCGGCAGGTCTTGACCCGATCCAAGAGAGGAAGAAGACTTCTTTGACCCGAGTCTAATAGCTTTTGCATCTTGGCCCGAACCTTCCGGCGATATACGGCGAATAGAGGTTCGGCCAAGCCGTCGGAGGAGAGAGGCACTACGACATCGAAAATCTCGGCCTTTCGGACCAGGCGGCGAAGAAAATCGATGTGAATATCGGGCATGTCGCAGGCAATAACAGCGCAGACTTCATGGGAGGCGGCCTTCAAGCCGGCCAGGATCCCGGCCATGGGGCCCTGGCCGGGAACTGCGTCCTCGATACAGCGAAAAGCGGGGCGGCCGCCGGCGGGGGACTTCCCCCTGGAGATAGACAGCCGCTGGCCCGGAGAAAGGCTGATGAGGATGTCATCGAAATACCCTTCCACCTGGAGGAGGATGCGCTCCAGGAGGGTGCCCTCGGGCATGGGCAGGCCGGCCTTATCCCGCTTCATGCGGCGGCTTCGTCCTCCGGCCAAAAGGATCAGGCTGACCGGCCGGCCGGCACAGCGGATGGGGTAGCGCATTTTTTCAATCTTAATCGCAATATCTTGTATAATCAATCCTCGCGGGCAGCCATGCTGTCATCCAGATACCAACGTGCAACCGAACAGGCCCGGGGGCTGATTATGCGCGCCGAGCGCCGTTTCTCCGGGCGTCCCTCCGGCGCAAGCGACAGCTTTCTCTGGGAACATTCAGAGCATGTCGCGGCCCTCTGCCGCCGCCTGGCTAAAGAAGAAGGACTAGACGCCGACCTCGCCTACCTGGCCGGCCTGTTCCACGATGCCGGCAAATTCGCCGGCGGCCTATACCATCCAGATGAAAAACCCGAGGAACAAGCTGCCTCTGCCGCCGCTTCCAGAATATTGGGCCAAGCAGGTTTTTCCCGGCGTTTCGTCAACCGCCTTGCCAAAGCCCTGAAAAGCCTTTATCAATCCGGGGCCGGGCAGGACATCCTGGCCGACATCGTCCATGACGCGGATTTTTTGTCGAAGTTCGGGCGCCTGGGCGTGGCCCAGTTTTTTCTTAAGTCGGCCCTGCGCGGCCGCAACCTGGAGCGGGCTATCGCCGAATACTTGAGCAAAGAGCTGACCTATGCCGCCGTCCTGCCGCGGAACATGAGGACCCGAGCCGGACGCCGGCTGGCCGGAGAGAAAGCCGCCGAGACACTCCGCTATTTTGAGGGGCTTCTCCGGGAAATCCGGGACATGCCGGGCGCGCCCTATCGCATTAAGCTTTTCAAGGTCAGCCGGACGGACGGGTCCGGACAGACCGTTCCGGCTCGGCTCGTCCTGCCCGCATCCTGCCGCCGGTGCGGCGGCCGCTGGCATCCGGAATTCTCAACGGAAAAAGGTACAAAGTGCGAAAAATTAGAAGCCGTCATGCGCTGCTCGGGCTGCCGTCAATCCTACCGGATATCATTTTGCCTGCCGGAAATCCGAGGTTCCGGCGCTCTTCTCCGAGGCCGCAGACATCCTTAAGCAACCCGCCAAAACGAGCTAACAGACTTGCCAAAACCGCCCGACTCGATTATGTTTTTTAACTCAAGAAAGGAGCAGCCCATGACCGACCCCCAGCCCGCCGCCAAGCAGCGTTTCCCGGCCACCTTCTGGACGGCCAACACCATCGAGCTTTTCGAGCGAGCGGCCTACTACGCCATGGCCTCTTTTATGGTCATCTTCCTCAAGGAAACCCTGGGCATGAGCCCTACCCTGGCCACCCTCCTTAACGGAACGGTGCTCTGGGGCCTGATCTATTTCCTGCCCATCCTGTCCGGGACCCTGGCCGACAAGTTCGGGTTCAAACGGTCGCTCTCCGTGGCCTTCGTCCTGATCTCCCTGGGATACTTTGTCATGGCCGCCACCCAGCGGATGACGCCGGCCCTCTTCGGAAAACAGGGCGACCTGCTGCCCTACTACCTCCTGATGGCCTTGACCGGCATCATCCTCATCGGCCTGGGCGGCTCGATCGTCAAACCCTGCATCGCCGGCACGATCCAGAAGACGGCCGGACGGCGGGCCACCCTGGGGTTCGGCATATTCTACATGGTCATCAACATCGGCTCGGTGGTGGGCCGGATTGTGGCCTATTTCGTCAGGCGGGGCGAATTCAGCATTAAGGGCCTCGTCAAGTTAAAGATCACCGAGATTTTCGGAGTCCAGGGCATCCCCAAGATCTTTATCGTCTCCTCGGCCTTTGCCCTGCTGGGGATGCTCGTCACTTTATTAGTCTATCGCGAACCGGAGTTTGTCAGCGACGGCGTGAAGGACGGCCAGAAAGTCCGGAAGCGGACCCTGGGTGAAGCCCTTCTGGGCATCTTCACCGTCCTGAGCAACATCCGCTTTGTTTTCTTCATCGTTGTCATCGCTATGTTCTGGTTTCTCTACATCCAGCTCTACAACCTCATGCCGCTCTTCCTGCGGCATATCGACCCCAATGCGCCCGTCGAACTCTACACCCTGGCCAACCCACTCATGATCGTCGCTTTCCAGATGCTCATTACCCTCCTGGTCAAGCGCTGGACCCCGGTCAAAACCATCATGATCGGGGCAGGCGTGGTGACCGCCGGAATGCTGATCAACGTCCTCCCTCCGCTGCTCTTCACCGACCTGTATCAAAAAATCAGTATTGGGAGCATTGCCCTGCCCGTGGCCGGCTTGTTCCTGCTCTTATCCATCGCCTCCATGGCCGTGGGCGAGATGATGGCCTCTCCGCGCATTTACGAGTATGTGGGCGCCATCGCCCCCAAAGGCCAGGAGGGGCTGTACCTGGGCTACGTCAACCTGCCCATCGCCCTGGCCAGCATCGTCGGCGGCCCGGTCGGGGGCCGGATGTTCGAGCATTTCATCTCCGACCGCATCAAACATCATCTGCCCCCCCAAACCATTCCCATCTGGCTCATCATCAGCGGGATCGGCCTGGCCTCGATGATCCTGCTGTGGGTTTATGACAAGCTGATCGGCGGCTATAAAAAGAACTAATGTCCACGCATTAACAGATGTTACACAATCGGCGTATTTTCTTGGGAGACCAGGAGTGGACAGTTCTTAGGATGGCCAGCCAGATCAACTCCAGGTTTTCGAACCAGCGATTGGTCGTGGCTTCATATCGGGCTTGTTTCCAGATTTGCTCTTGGGGATTCAATCCCGGCTGATAGCGAGGAAGGTACTCCATATGGATACGCGGGCGAGTTTGAAGGAAACACTCCACCGGCTCTCCCTTATGCCATCGTGCCCGATCAACATAAAGCCAAATCACATAACCGCGCAGACGCCGGTAGAGATGTCTCAAGACCTTAACAAACCCTTTCCGATCTCCCCGTTCCGTGCGAATCATTCCGTATCGTCCCAGAAGCGGTGCCACCCAACCCGAAAGATTAAGCCGCTGGTGATGTTGGCTGGTGGTAGGGATGCGAAAAGAATGTCCTCTCTTGGCCCACCCCCGTCCCAGCCGGGGATGCAGGGTAAAACCCGTTTCATCTTGAAAAACCACCGTCTCCCGAGGACCCAGATTCTGAAGTTTTTTTTAACTCGCGGCGAAACCGCTTCGCTTCTTCCGCCCGGGCCTGAAGATACGAATAACTGGCCCGTTTCAAGCGATATCCCAGCTGATGCATCCACATCTGGGCCTGCCGCACCTTCAGTTTCAACCCGTACCGACGTTTTAAGTGCTCGGCCAAGGTGGGGCCATCCCACCGGGCCCGGTTCAGGCCAAATTCCTGAGGCGATTGCTCTAAGTGCCG
Source organism: Candidatus Aminicenantota bacterium (assembly GCA_963702835.1). Taxonomy (GTDB): domain Bacteria; phylum Acidobacteriota; class Aminicenantia; order Aminicenantales; family JAFGAV01; genus JAFGAV01. The sequence continues at coordinate 3,122,383 of OY969762.1, read as the reverse complement.
TTCCACCTCTTGCGCGATCTGGGGAGTCAGCCGAGACGGCCTCCCTGGTTTGGGCTTGTTCCTCAAAGCTTTCAACCCCCCGGCATTCACGGTCTTTATCCAGCGATTCAAGCTCATGCGCGTCAGACCCAAGACCCTGGCTGTCCAGCCCGGCCGCTGTCCTTCGACGATTAAAAGCAGGGCTGCAATCTTTAATCCCATCCACGCCCCCGGGATACTCTTGGCAAAAGCTACCAGGCTGTCCCGGGTCACCTCCGGATGCCGGATATCGATCGGTTCCATATAAACAGTTTAACATAAATTAATCCAAATTGTAACAATTAATAATGCGTTTATATTAGATGCAAGAGGATCGAAAAACTGTCGAGGAGGATAACCATGAGCATTCCCCTTTTTCAGGTTGATTCCTTCAGCGCCAAGCCCTTCCGGGGCAACCCGGCGGGCGTCTGTCTGCTCGAACGGCCGGCGCCGGCGGCCTGGATGCAGAATGTGGCCAAGGAGATGAACCTGTCCGAGACGGCCTTTCTTGTACCGGAGAAGGGCGGCTTCCGATTGCGCTGGTTCACGCCCCGTGTTGAGGTGAAATTGTGCGGACATGCCACTCTGGCCAGCGCCCACATTCTGTAGGAGGAAGGCATTCTCCCCCTCGGCGCGCAGGCCCGTTTCCACACACTCAGCGGCCTGTTGACCGCCTCGAGGCGGGGAAAGTGGATCGAGCTCGATTTTCCGGCTCGGCCGGTGAGCCCTCGGCCTCCTTCCTGGGCCAAAGCCTTAGCGGCCGCCCTGCGACTCAAACCCTTGCTTATCGGCCGAAGCCAGGAGGATGCTCTGGTGGAAGTGGCCGTCGAAGGCATGGTGCGGAAACTCCGCCCCGATTTCCAGCGGCTGCTTGGCATTCCCGTGCGCGGTGTGATTGTCACCAGCCGCGCTTCGCTGAAGGGGTTCGACTTCGTCTCACGGTTCTTCGCTCCGGCCGTGGGTGTCGACGAAGACCCGGCCACCGGCTCCTCCCACTGCGCCCTGACTCCCTACTGGGCGGCCAAGCTGGGCAAGCCGGAGATGCTGGCCTATCAGGCATCGGAGCGCGGGGGCGTCCTCAAAGTCAGGCTGGAGGGAAAGCGGGTCAAGATCGCCGGCCAAGCCGTGACAATCTTTCGGGCCGCCCTCCGCGTCTGATTTTTAAAAATTCACGAAGAACCGATAGGGCTGGCCATAGGCCACGCCGAAGTTGTCCACGAACAAGACGGGCTGGGCCACCAGGTAGGTGGTCGCCTGCTGATAGACCTGGCCTTGGGGTGTCCAGACATACTGGCCCCGCATGACGTTGAAGGCGCTGTAGGGCACCCAGGCCTGCCAGTTCGCCTTTAACCCCTGAGGGGGCACCGGATAGACCGTCGTGCCGCAGGCCACGAAGCCGTAGGGGTTGGTGTAGTTGGGGTTAAGGCTCTGGACCTGCTGGCCTTTCTGGCCGTCGCCCATGTCGAAATGGAAATAGATGACCACCTGGTCAGACCGGCCGGTGCCGGCCGGGATGTCGATGGTCCCGCTGAAGGTCATGAAATAGCCCAGGTCGGGCCTGTTCGGATAATAGGCGTTGTGCTGCACATTAGTTACCGCCAGGGAGGCCGGAGCGGGCTGCCAGACCGGCTGGGGCTGCGGCCGAGGCCGAGCATCATCCGGACGGGGCTGAGGTCGGGGCTGCGGTTGAGGTTGGGGCTCGACCACGGCTTCCGATGAGCTGTTCAAGGCATCCTTGACCACATAGGCCTCATTCACCACGCGCCGGAACAAAGCGTAGTCGATCCAGCCGAATCCGTTGTCCCCCCACTGCCGGCCCCAGGAGTTCATGACTTTGAAGGCGTTCTTGCCGTCGTCATAGCCGATGACGACCATGGCATGAGCGCCCAGGGGCTGTCCGGTCGTGCGCCAGATCTGGCCGGAAGGCATATCCCGGAAAGCCTGGTCCACGGTAGCGCCGATGAGCACCGGATAGCCGGCGTTGAGGTGGGCCTTGATCTCCTTGGGGTCCTGGACGTTGATCTGCCGGTAGTAATCGATGCGGTAGCGCTTAGCCCGGGCTTTGGCCGGGGGGTTGGGCGGGGAGGTAAAGTCGTTCTCCTGGTAAGGCATGTCGGCCCAAGAGGCCGCCCCCTGTTCATGCAGCAGGTTGAAGGCGTCGACGAAAAAACTGCCCGAGTCGCGGCCGTTGTTGATCTGGTTGTAGATGAAGGACGGGCTGAAGACGTTGTTGGCGTCCATAGTGCCGTCGCTGCGGACATAGGACCGCCGCTCCTCAAGTTTCTCCTGATAGCTTTTCACGGCATAAGCGACGGACCAGGCCGTGCAGGACATCTGTTTGCCCTGATTGCCCACCGGCGGCATGTCCTTGGAAAGGTCCACCGCCCGAGGCAGCTCATCGCCCGAAAAAGGAGTGAAGGCCAGGGGGATTCCCCGCAGCATCTCGGGTGTGGCCAGTTTCAAACCTAAACCCCGCTCCTGGCCGGACTGGGAAGAGGCCACCGGGGCGGAAAGGCCCGCCGGCAGCAGAACAATCAGAAGAACCGGAATGACTTTGCCGATAAGGACGGTCCCGCGCATTCCCTTCCCTCCGTATCAAAGATCAACGGCCATCAACCGTTTCTATAATTGTAGTCTCAGCCGCGGCGGTTCGTCAATCATCCGGCCTTGTCAAGCTGAGGGCCTTGATATAGTATAAAAAAAAGAGAAAATGGAGAGGAAGCGTTCTTCCCGGGCCGGGGTGGGGGCTATCCCCGGATCCCATCGTCTCCAAGAGGAGATCGCCCAACACGAGCAAGACCGGCAAGCCCTGCTGGCCTCGGAAGAGCGCTACCGTATCCTGCTCGAGCATCTGCCGGTCGGCGTTTACCGGACAACGCCCGAGGGACGAATCATTGAGGCCAACCCTTCCCTGGCCGACATGATCGGCGCCGAGAAAATCTCCGGCCTCTCTAGCCTTAACGTCCAGGACTTGTACGTCAAAAAACGAGACCGGGATGAACATCTCCATAAACTGGATTCGAAGACTACCTTCTTTTCGGAGTTCGAGCTGCGTCGCTTGGACGGCCGCCGGATATGGGTCCGGAACCTTCCCCATGCCGTCAAAGACTTGGGCGGCCGGATTCTCTATTACGATGGAATCATCGTCGATATCACCGCCCGCAAAAAAGCGGAAAAACAGCTGCACAAGGCCCTTCTCGAGCTGGAGCGGGTCAACCAAAAGCTCATCAGCCAGTCCCTTACCGATGACCTGACCGGCCTGCACAACCGCCGCGGGTTTTTCACCCTGGGCCAGCAGACGCTGAAGATCGCCAAGCGCCTCCATGACAACGTCTGCTTATTGTACCTCGACATCGACAGCCTGAAAGCCATTAACGATACCTGGGGTCATAAGGCCGGCGACCAAGCCCTGGCCGACTTTGGCCGCATTATCCGCGAAGCTTTCCGCGAGTCCGACATCATCGGCCGCATCGGCGGGGATGAGTTCGCCGTGTTGATCCTGACCTCCTCGCCGAAAAGAGACCGGGTCCTTCTGGAAAGGCTGAAAGAAAAATTAACGGCCTTCAACCAAAAGAGAACAAACAAATTCAAGATAAGCGTGAGCATCGGCCTGGTGCGCCGCGCGGCCAGCCGTCAGCCCTCTTTGGATAATCTCGTCCGGCTGGCCGACCGGCGGATGTACAGGCAAAAACACCGAAAGCGAAAATCCGATGCCCTGGCCGCAAGCCTATGACCCGCTCCACAACACCTGGTTTTCGGCGCTGCTGGCCGCCCTGCCGATCCTGATCCTGCTGGGCAGCTTGGCCCTGCTGAGAGTCAAAGCCCACCTGGCCGCCTTGCTCGGCCTGGCCGCCGCCCTGGCCGTGGCTGTCGCTATCTTCACCATGCCCCCGGACAAGGCGCTGTGGTCCGTGGGCCTGGGGGCCGCCTACGGCCTGTTCCCCATCGGCTGGATCATTCTCAACATCATTTTTCTCTACCAACTCACTCAGGCCGCGGGGACGTTCGCCGTCATGCGCGACAGCCTGACCGGAATTACCCGGGACCGCCGCCTCCAAGTGCTGCTCATCGCTTTCTGCTTCGGGGCCTTTTTCGAGGGCGCGGCCGGCTTCGGCACGCCGGTGGCCGTAACGGCCGCCATCCTCATAGGCCTGGGCTTCCGGCCGCTGCTGGCTTCAGGCCTTTCGCTCATCGCCAATACCGCTCCGGTGGCCTACGGTGCGCTGGGCACTCCCATCCTGGCCCTGGCCGCGGTGACCGGCCTGGAGGTCAAGACGCTCAGCGCCATGGTCGGCCGTCAGCTTCCTTTCTTCTCCATTCTGGTGCCCTTCTGGCTGGTGTGGGCCTTCGCCGGCTTCAAGAAAACGGCCGAGGTCTGGCCGGCGCTCCTGGTGGCCGGGCTGAGCTTCGCCGTTCCCCAGTGGCTGGTCTCGAATTTCCACGGCCCCTGGCTGGTGGATGTCATCGCCTCGGTATGCTCCTTGACCGCGCTCATCTTGTTCCTGCTCCACTGGCGGCCCAAACGGCTTTATCTCTTGCCGGGCGAGGAAGGGGCCGGCCGGGGATCGGGCCGGCCGCGCCATACCCGGGTCGAGATCGTCCGGGCCTGGCTGCCCTGGGGAGTCCTGAGCCTGGTTGTTTTTCTGTGGGGTCTGCCGCGGGTGAGAACATTCCTGGACGGGCTTTTCTTAATCAAAGTCGCCGTGCCCGGGCTGGACAGGCTTATCCTGCGGATGCCGCCGGTAGTGGCGGCTCAGACGCCCGAGCCGGCCGTTTTCACTTTCAACGCCCTGTCGTTCACCGGGACGGGCATCCTCCTCGCCGCCCTGGCGGCCGCGGCCCTTATGCGGCTCAAGCCGGGCCAGGTCATACGGATCTACGGACAGACCATCCGGCGGGTGCGCTTTTCCCTGCTGACCGTGGCGGCCATGCTGGCCCTGGGGTATGTCACCCGTTATTCCGGCCTGGATGCGACGCTGGGGCTGGCCTTCGCCCGAACCGGCATCCTCTATCCCTTCTTCGGCACGCTGCTCGGCTGGCTGGGAGTGGCCCTGACCGGGTCGGACACTTCCTCCAACGTTCTCTTCGGCAGCCTGCAGCGAATCTCGGCCCAGCAGCTCGGGTTGAGCCCTGTGCTCATGGCCGCGGCCAACAGCTCGGGCGGGGTCATGGGCAAGATGATCGACGCCCAGAGCATCGTGGTGGCTTCAACGGCCACTCAATGGTATGGCCACGAGGGCGACATCCTGCGCTATGTCTTTTTCCACAGCCTGGCTTTGGCCGGGCTGGTGGCCACCCTCGTCACCCTCCAGGCTTACGTCTTCCCCTTCACCAAACTGGTTGTGCCCTAAGAAGGAGAATTAAGTGTTGTGTGCCCAAACTTTCAGTGAATACCCACGCAACCCCGGACGGCCTCGACCAGCTTGGCGGGGTCGTAGCCGATTCCATCTTTGAATACGGTATCGACCTTTTCGATGTCGTTGATATCTTTGGCCGGATTCCCCTTGATCAAGACCATGTCCGCCTGCTTGCCGGCGGCCAGAGTCCCGAGCCGGCCCAGCTCGCCCAGGTACAGCGCGCCGTTATAAGTCGCTATCTTTATAGCCTCCACCGGGCTGAACCCGGCTTCGACGAGCAACTCAACTTCCCGCTGGTCGCCGAACCCCGGCACCACGCCGCCGTAGCCGGTGGGGTCCGGCCCGGCCAGGAGCAGCCCTCCCGCCTTCACGAACTCCCGCTCAAAGTCCATCTCCTTTTTAAGCAGGAGGGGCATGGGCGAATCCTTGGACTCGCCGACCCTGGCCCGCTGGGTCAGGTAAGCAATCCGGATATCGGGCGCCATCGCCTCCAGGACCCGCTGCTGAAGGGGCGGCCGGCCGGGCACGGAAATCTCAAACACGGGAAGCGTTGAAGTTACGGCCACCTTGTGCGCTACAAGGTCGCGGATGGTCTCCTGGATCTGAGGGTCGGAGATATCCAGCTTGAGGAGCATTTCCCTGGCCTCCCGTGAGGCTGGGCAGGTATCGGGCTTTTTCCCGGGGACAAATTCCGTATCCACCAGGAGCCCGTGCTCCAGGTCATCGATTCCGAGCTCCGCGGCTTCGCGAAAACCGATCGAGCACAAATGGCCCGAGATCTTCAGGCCGCGCTTATGGATTTCCTCAATGGCCGCCGCCAGCTCGGCCTTGGTGATGTTGGTGTAGGCCTTGAAATCATCGACGCCCTGGTCCGCCCAGTAGCGCACCATCTGACGCGCCTCTTCCGGGCCGCTGAGCTCGTGCATCTGCAGGGTGAAGGCCCCCGGGCCTTCCAGGTAGGGGCTGGTGACGTGCATGCGGGGTCCGGGCAGCCGGCCCTGCTCGATGGCCTTTTTTAAATTAAGCTCGGTATAAGGCTCCAGGCTGCCGGTAGTGCGGATGGTCGTCATGCCGCAGGCCAGGTACAGCCGCGGCGCGCTATAGGCCAGGGTGTTGTAATGGGCCCGGGCCGCCGGGTAGAAAATGTGGTCGTGCATTCCCACCAGGCCGGGAATGACCGTGGCCTCAGGCATATCCAGGACCTTGGCTTCGGCCGGCACCGGAGTGGTGGCCGCGTCGCCGAGCGCCAGAATCTTGCCTCCCGAGACGACGATGGTCTGGTCTTCGCGGGCGGGCGCGCCCGTCCCATCAATCACCCGCACGTGGGTGAGAGCGAAGAGGGGAGATTCGACCGTGACGAAGGCTTTGACCTCGGGCGACAGCGTGGGAGGCGTTTGCGCTCCCAGCGCCAGTAGGGCCAAAACTAAAAAAATGAGGATGGAAGCTTTGCGCATGTTGCACCTCTTTTGAGAAATTATATCACACTGGTAATATTGAATTTCTTGACCAGATGGGAGGGGTAGTAAGACATCTTGGCCCGGCGCAGGCCGGCCACCCCCATGTCCTGTTCCCGGTTGATGTATTCGTATGCCGCCCACTCGTTTTTTACGAATTCCCGGTTGATGAACTGGGCCAGCCCTTCGTAGGCGGGATTAGCGATCTCGATGTGAATGACGGCTGTATCGGCGTTCAGCCTTTCCCCGATCGAAAAGGCTTCCACCCGGCCTTCGATTTCGACCGCGCCGCCGACAAGTTTCAATTCGCTGAAGCAGTTAAGAGCTTCCAGCATGGCGCGTTTTTGGGTCTCCCCGATAGGACCGTCCTGCCGGATTTTGACCTCGAACCATTCTTCCAGGAGGCGCCGGCAGGTCGGCAGATGCTCCGGCGTTAATCTCACGTACCGGGAGCTGCAGCCTCTTTCGAATTTCTTGATGCGGTTGCGCTTGCCGTCATACTTCTTGCCGCGGAGATTGATGAGGTCGACGACGCGATAGACATAATCAAAGTTGTTTTTATCCTCCTCCCAACGGAGCCCAGGGCCGTGCCGGAGGAGGAAAGACTCCGGAATGCAGGAAAGCCGGGGACAAAAGGACAGGCAGGCCTCAACCGTCTCCCTCATTTTATTCGTGCCGATAGGCTGGAGAAAAAAAGCGGGCTCTGAGCGAGGCGCACCCATCAGGCAGAGATTGCCGTTGATGGTGGTGAACTTGGTGCGTTCGTAGTTTCGCCAGATAAAGACATTGGTGAAATTGACCTCGCAAGCATCGGAAGGAAAGCGGCGGATAAACCCGTCAATAACCTCTCTATCTTCAAGACCGACCGGCTTAAATTCCGGGAAACGGGGTAAGTCCATTATCTTTTCTTGACCACCACCCGGCAGAGGTCGGGGCGGCAGCCGGCGCACCACTCTTCCTGCTTGACTATAGAAGGGGGGATGCGGTCGGCGCTTTCGAACCCCAGTTTCTCGAAGAAGCCGGGGATAGTCGTGGTCAGGTAGATATCTCCGGCCGAGTCTTTCAGCAGCGCCGCCACAAGCTTCCTGCCCAGCCCTCTGTGCTGATAACGGCTGGCCACGCCGAGGGCGCAGAGCTCCAGGCAGTCTGGATGCTTTTTAAGCCCACAAATGCCGACAATTTTCCGCCCTTGGGCGGCCACCCAAAAATCATCCTCCTCCATGTCGGCGTAATCGAGGTTGAATTTCGCCGCCAGCGACCGGATTTGGGGGAAGTCGGCGGCCCTGGCCTTCTGAATCAACATGGATTGATTTTATCACGACATCATCCATGCTTGCAGAATATCCGCTGTTCATCTATCATCCTCCTCTAAGTCTCAAAGAGAGCTTTCCATGATTTCGGCAGCGGAAAAATGGGTGGAGGACCAGGCCCGTCTGGCCCAGCCGGAGCGCGTGGTCTGGTGCGACGGGTCGGAGGGCGAAGCCCAGCGGCTCGTCGAGGTCGGCCTGAGCGAGGAACGGCTCAACGGCCCGGTCTTCCTCAAGCTCAACCACAAGCTGTGGCCGACCGCCTATCTCCACCGCAGCCACCCCACCGACGTGGCCCGCACCGAACATCTGACCTTTGTCTGCCATCCCAGCCGGGAAGCCTCCGGGCCGAACAACAATTGGATGGACATCGCAAAGGCCAAGGAGCTCATGACCGGGCTATCGGCAGGCTGTATGCGCGGCCGGACCATGTATGTCCTGGCCTACATGATGGGCCACCCCGAATCGCCCTACGCCAAGGCCTGCCTGATGGTCACCGATTCGACCTACGTGGCGGTCAGCATGCGGGTCATGACCCGCATGGGCGAGGTCATCCTGGATAAGCTCCGCAACCGCGAAGATTTCATCAAAGGCTTCCACTCCGTGGGCGACCTGAGCCCCAACCGCCGCACCATCATGCACTTTCCCGAGGAGAGCCTGGTGTGGAGTGTGGGCTCGGGCTACGGCGGCAATGCCCTGCTCGGCAAAAAATGCGTCTCCCTGCGCATCGCTTCCTACCTCGGCCTGCGGCAGGGCTGGCTGGCCGAGCACATGGTCATCATGGGCGTCGAGGACATCAAGGGCCACATCACCTATGTCACGGCCGCCCTGCCCAGCGCCTGCGGCAAGACCAACCTGGCCATGATGGAATCGGCCCTGCCCGGCTACCGCATCTGGACCCTGGGCGACGACATCGCCTGGCTCAACATCGGCCCCGACGGCCGGCTGTGGGCCATCAACCCCGAATCCGGCTACTTCGGCGTGGCGCCCGGCACTTCAATGAAGACCAACCCCAACATGATGCGCACCCTGCGGCGGGGCGCCTTCTTCCCCACCCTCTTTACCAACGTCGGCCTCAACACCGAAACCAACGAGCCCTGGTGGGAGGGCCTGGACGGACCGGCGCCGTCCAAAGCGCTCGACTGGCAGGGCCGGCCCTGGCCGGACGGAACCGGAGCCAAGGCCGCCCATCCCAACTCGCGCTTCACCGTGGCCACGGTCAACTCGCCCACTCTGTCCAGCGAGTACAACAACCCGCAGGGCGTCCCCATCTCGGCCATGATCTTCGGCGGCCGCCGGGCGCAGCTTATTCCCCTGGTGGTGGAGAGCCTGAGCTGGGCCAACGGCGTATTCCTGGGCGCGCGCATGGGCTCGGAAACGACCGCCGCCGCGGCCGGCCAAGTGGGCGTGGTGCGGCGCGACCCCATGGCCATGCTGCCCTTCACCGGCTACAACATGGGTGATTACTTCCGGCACTGGCTGAACATGGGCAACCGGCTGACCCGGCCGCCCAAGATCTTCTCCGTGAACTGGTTCCGCCTGGATGAGAAGGGCAAGTTTCTCTGGCCGGGCTTCGGCGACAACATGCGGGTCTTGAAATGGGTCGTGGACCGGGTCAACGGCAAAGTGGGAGCCCGGGAGACGCCGGCCGGCTTGGTCCCCAAGCTCGACGACTTAGACCTCTACGGCCTGGACCTGCCGCGCGAGCGGCTGGCCAAGCTCTTCGAGGTCAACATGAAAGAGTGGCGCGGCGAGGCGAGCGACATTAGAGAATCCCTCAAAAAGTACGGAAACCATATGCCCCGCGAAATTTGGGCCGAATACGAAACCCTGGAGCGCGCGACGAAGTAACCGCTCCAGGGTCCTGCTTCATTCCTGCAGCTTCAGCCTAAGGCTTATATAAATTTAGCGCCCCGATCATACCAATATCTGAAGAAACCATCGGGGCAAATCTTTAGACCGCTCCAGGCACCGGCCCGATTCAAACACGGCCAGTTGACGAAAGGGACGGCCAAGATCGGTGTTATCGTAGATCAGGACATACGGAAGATCATGAATGGCGGCTTTGAGGTTCGCCAAAGTGCGAAGGAATCGGGATTTTAATTTCTCTGTCGGCACATCATGGCCGCCCTGTGAGACCCGCATTGAAACACGCTCCTCGGAAATCTCGGGCGTGGCCAGGCCAATATAGCACAAAACGATGGTGTAGCCGGAGGCGCCGGCATCTTTCAGGTATTCCAGCTTTTTGCCCCAGGGATCCGAGAATACGGTCTCGAAGACGAAGCTCTCTTTGCGCTTTACCAATTCATGGCGCAAGATATCAGCCAGCCTGGCCGCCGCATAGGACTCCAGATGCAGCTCATCGGCCAAAATATCTGCATTGACGAAGCGGAGGCCGACTGGTTTGAGATGCGAGTAATAGAATGTGGTCTTCCCCGCTCCGTTCGGACCGGCCAAGACCACCAGAATGGGCCGTTTATCAAAATAGGCCAAACGCTTCAACGGGAAGCCTTAAATTGGCGACCTATGAAGCGACCTATGGTTCGTTTCCCATTGGCCTCGATGCGCACTAGCATCCCCGGCTTGTTCGGCGCAGGCCCATAATGGGGAAAAGGCTGGCTCCGGAGATAGTCATACACTCGGCGGCGCCCTTGGGGGGAATCAACCGATTTGAGACAGGCGGAGAGAGGCCTGGCTTGACCGGCTTTTTGGAGAGCATAGGCTTGGGCTCCCTCAAGAAGAGGCTCAATCGCCCGGCCCAGCTGTGCCCAGAACTCAATCTGGCCGGCAATTGATCTCTTGGCAATCGGTCCGATAAGCCGCGCGTTGAGCACAAGATCCTCAGAAATCTTCACGGGCTGGCTCATGGCCCCAGGGTAGCAAAATGCTACCTTTATGTCAAGCCGCACCGAATAGCGCGCCGGCTCAGGCAAGTCGGCGCCGTTGGCCTAAAGGAAGGATTGTCTCCGGCACCGATTCTCCAGTATTATTTTAACCATGAGAATAAATAGCAGGCGTTACCCGACAATCATAATTATCCTCCTGGCTGTCCTGGCGGCAACGGGCAGCCGCACTGGGGAGAAGGGAGCGGCCGACTCCGATCATGTAGGGACGGCCGGGCCGCAGGGAACCGTACTGCCCGTAAACCAGGTCGTTACCCCGGCGGGTTTGCAGGTGCCGCTCCCCGGCCTCCGTCCTTTGGCCCTGGCCCTGTCTCCGGATGAAAAACTCCTGGCCGTATCGGGCAAAACCAGCGAAGTCGTTCTCATCGACCCGGGCAGCGGACGCATCCGTCAGCGCCTCTTCCTTCCCGCCCAGAAAGAGGATCAGCCCAGTTCCCAGGCTCCTCCCTCCTCTCTCCTTTATCCGGACCTCAAGGGACAGTTGAGCTACACGGGCCTCATTTTCTCGCCCCGCGGCGATCTCCTTTACCTAAGCAATGTCAACGGCGACATCAAAGTCTTCAGCATCGCCCCTGACGGACAGGCCGCTCCCCGGCAGGTTTTCCAGCTCCCCCCGGCCAAAGCGCCCCGCCGGGCCGAGGAGATCCCGGCCGGCCTGGCCCTCTCCGCCGACGGCCGGCGCTTGTTCGTCTGCGGCAACCTCTCCAACCGGCTCCTCGAGCTCGACGTCGAGACGGGCGCCTTCGTCCGGTTCTTCGACGTCGGCGTCGCGCCTTATGACGTTGTCTTGGCCGCCGGCAAAGCCTACGTCAGCAACTGGGGAGGCCGGCGTTCGCGGCCGGGCGACACGACCGGCCCGGCAGGGCGCGGGACGGAAGTCAAGGTTGACCCCCAGACCCGGATCGCCGCCGAAGGCTCGGTTAGCGTCATCGACCTCGACGCCGGCCGGGTGACGGGCGAAATCCTCGTCCACAAGCACGCCTCCGACCTGGCTGTTTCCCCGGACGGCCGCACCGTTGTCTGCGCCAATGCCGCGAGCGACAACCTCAGCGTCATCGACACCCGGACCGACGCAGTCGTCGAGACGATCTGGGCCAAGCCGAACCCGGCCGACCTGTTCGGCGCCTCCCCCAACGCCCTTTGTTTCTCTCCGGACGGCCGGCGGCTCTACGTCGCCAACGGGACACAAAACGCAGTCGCCGTCCTGGCCTTCAAACCGGAGGCCGGCCGGTCGCGGATCGAAGGCTTTATCCCGGTCGGCTGGTATCCCGGCGCAATCGCCTTCAGCCCGTCACGAAACTTGCTTTGCGTGGCGAACATCAAGGGCCTCCCCCTCGGCCGGGAGCCGTCCGAGGATACGGGCGCCCCCGGCTTCAACTCCCATCAGTATACCGGCTCGATCTCGCTCGTCCCCGTTCCCCGGGAGAGCGAGCTGGCCCGGATGTCGGCCACCGTGGAGCGGAACTACCGCCGCGAGCGGATTGCCCTGGCCCTCCTCCCGCCCCGCCCCGGCCGGCCGCCCCGGCCCGTCCCGGAGCGGATCGGCGAGCCGAGCCTGTTCAAGCATGTCGTCTACATCATCAAAGAGAACAGAACCTACGACCAGGTCCTGGGCGACATCGCCGCCGGGAACGGCGACCCGTCCCTGTGCATCTTCGGCGAGCGGGCCACCCCCAACCAGCACAAGCTGGTCCGCGAGTTTGTCCTCCTGGACAACACCTACTGCTGCGGCATCCTGAGCGCCGACGGGCACCAGTGGTCGACCACCGCCTTCGGCACCGACTACCTGGAGCGGTCCTTCGCCGGCTGGCCCCGCAGCTATCCAGACGGGATGGCGCCGGACAATGTCGACGCCCTGGCCTATGCCCCGAGCGGATTCATCTGGGACAACGCCCTCCGGCACGGGGTGTCGATGTGGAACTTCGGGGAATTCACCATGCCGGACTGCCGCTGGGCCGATCCCCAGCGCGAGGGGGAGCCGGGCTGGAAGGATTTCTGGGAAGAATACCTGAGGGGGTGCGGCCGGGTTCTCATCGGCAGCAAGCCGGGGATCGAAACGATCGCCCCGTTCACGCCGGCCGACTGCGTCGGCTGGAATATGGCCGTGCCCGACGTCTGGCGGGCCCGGGCCGTCGCCCGGCAGATCGAGGCCTGGGAGAAGGAAGGCCGGATGCCCCAGCTTGTCCTCATCTGCCTGCCCAACGACCACACCAGCGGGACCAAGGCCGGCTGGCCCATCCCCGAGGCTTGCGTCGCGGACAACGACCTGGCCTTCGGCCGGATCGTGGAGGCCTTGAGCCGGAGCCGGTTCTGGTCTGAGACAGTCCTCTTCGCCATCGAGGACGATCCCCAGAGCGGCTGGGATCACGTCAGCGGCTACCGGACCACGGCTTACTGTGTCAGCCCCTATACCAAGCGCGGCCAGGTGGTGAGCACCCAGTACAACACGACGAGCCTACTGCGGACGATCGAGCAGATCCTGGGGCTGCCGCCCATGAACCAGTTCGATGCGACGGCAACCCCGATGTTCGACTGCTTCACCGACAGGCCCGACCTCGACTCCTTCCGGGCCGTGGCCAACCGGGTGCCCCTCGACACGATGAACCCGCTCCCGGCCAAGATCGCGGACGCTCTCCTGCGCCGGAACGCCCTGATCTCGGCCCGCCTGGATTTCAGCCGCGTCGATGCCTGCCCCGAGGATGTCCTCAACCGCATCCTCTGGCAGGCTGTGAAGGGAAGCGCCGCGCCCTACCCGAGCTGGGCCGTGTCCGCACAGACGGACCAAGACCGCTAAGCCCGGCTGAAGAAGCGGCCGATGCGCCGGATGCCTTCCTGGATATGCTCCGGCCGAGCGGCGAAAGACAGCCTTAGAAACCCCTCCCCGCCCTGGCCAAAAGCTATTCCCGGAATGACCACAACTTTTTCCTCGGCTAAAATATTAAGGCATATGTCCAGTGACTTCCCCTGCCTCGGCATTTTAGAAGAAACGTCCACAAAAACATAAAAAGCGCCCGACGGCCGGGCATATTTCAAATCGGTATGCTTTTCCAGGCCGGCCAGGGTCAGCTCCCTCCGTCTCCGCAACTCCTCCAGGTATTGCTTCTTTTGCTCATCGGCGGACCCTTTCAGGGCCAAGAATGCGGCCCGCTGGCAAACGGCCGGGGGGCAGAGGATGGCCAGTTGGTTGAAGGTTATGATGAGACGGACGAGCTCCGGCGGGCCGATGCACCAGCCCAACCTCCAGCCCGTCATGGAGTAGGTCTTGGACAGGCTGTTGACGACTATGCATTTATCGAGATAATGGGCGATGGAATCCGGACGGTCGTCGTAATAAATCTCCCGGTAGACCTCGTCGGCCACAACCGTCAAGTCGTGTTGTCGGCAAAGCTCGGCCAGGGACTTCAACTCTGCGCTGGAATAAGCGGCCCCGGTCGGATTGTGGGGGCTGTTGAGAAGAAGTATCTTGGTTTGGGGCGTCACGCGTTTTTCGACCTCTCCGGGTTCCAAAGAAAAATTGTTTTTCGAACGGAGAGGATAGGGGACGGGTATTCCCCCGGCCATTTTAACGATGGAGGCGTAAGCCGGATAGCCGGGGTCGGGGATGAGCACTTCGTCCCGGGGGTTGACCAGGACCATGAGCGCGGCCAAGAGCGCTTCTTCGGCGCCGATGGTCACACAGACATGGTCGGCGGTGACCTCCAGCCCGCTAGTTTCAGCCACCAATTGCCTGAGCTCGGGAAAGCCGGCGTTGGGCGTATAGCCGTAGCTCCACTCTCTGAGCTCTTCTCTCAATTGATCCAGAATGGGCCGCGGGGTGGGAAAGGCGAGCTCGCCCAAGCCGAGGTTGAGGCAGGAAGCATCGGCCCGGTCGTGAATCTGGCGGATGAGGGTCTTTTCGATACCCTGCATGCGCGCGCTCAAAAAATGTTTCATGAAGCACCCTCGGGGCCACGTTCCGATAAAAGTCTTTTCACCAGCATTTTATAAATTCCTACGGACTCCCGGAGCTGCGATTTTTCAATCTTTTCCTGGTCGGAATGTGCATCCAGGATTGAGCCCGGCCCCAGGAGCAGGGGCCGGCCGAAGCCCTCGAGATAGGGGACGTCGGTGCCGAAAGAAAGGACGGCCGTTTCAAACCCCGGAACGGTGAATAAGGGCTGAGGCTCTGAGGCGGAAAAGACTTCCACCTCGATGTGGCGGCCGGCGACGGCCCTGATTTTATCCAGGACCGTTCGGGAAGGGAGAGCGTTGCGCAGGGAAATCTCGGCCCACGCTTCGTCAGCGACCACATTGGCCGCTACACCGCCCTCGATACGGCCGATGTTGAGCGTGGTGTCCCCCATGAGCGGGTCTTCGTCGAATTCCAGGGCGCGGATTCTGTGGAGAACATCCAAGAGCCTATCGATGGCCGATTCCCCCAGGCCCGGATAGGCCGAATGGGCGCGCTTTCCCCGGGCCATGACTTTAAGGCCGAGGAAACCCTTGTGCCCTCTTCCCAGCTTGTTTTCAGTCGGCTCTCCGACGATGATGAACTCCGAACCGGCCTCCAAGGCATTAGCTTTTCTGGCGCCGGCATTGTCCGTCTCTTCTCCGGCCAGAAAAAGAAGTCCCCAGGCGAAGGGGCCTTCACTCTTCAACTCCATAGCCGCCTGAATCATAGCCGCCAGGATGCCCTTGGCATCACAGGCGCCGCGTCCATAAATGTATTTCTCGTCTTCCGACGCGCCGAAATAGGGCGGAACGGTATCCAGGTGGGTGCACAAAACGACCCGGGGCGGGATTCCCGGAGTGGCCCAAATGTTCTTCCGCCGGCCTTCAACAACCTGCTCGGCAACAGCCAAGCCGCTGCTCTTGAGGCGGCTGCCCAAAAAATCGGCGAGCCCCCCTTCATCGCCCGACAGAGAAGGGATGTTGATCAGCTCTTTGGCCAGGTTAAAAAGGTCCACGGCTGGCCCCTTGAGAAAAAGGTCGGGTTTCTCTCATTTCACGCCGCGCAAAATTTCCACGATGGAGATCTTATCCTTGGCCCGGATGTCCTTGACCTCTTTGATCTTTTTGGCCGGCACGCCGGCCACCACTATGCCCCGGCCAACATTCCTCACCACTACGGCCCCGGCGGCCACAACGCTCCCCCGGCCCACCCGCACCCCTTCGAGGACGACGGCGTTGGCCCCCACCAACACCTCATCCTCAATGACCACAGGCTTCCGGCTGGGCGGCTCCAGGACGCCGGCGATCACGGCCCCGGCGCCGATGTGGCAATTCTTGCCGATGACGGCCCTGGCCCCCAGAACCGCATTCATATCCACCATGGTCCGCTCCCCCACCCGGGCGCCGATATTGATCACCGCCCCCATCATGATGACGCAGTCCCGGCCGACGCGGGCGCCCTGGCGGATGACGGCCCCGGGCTCAACGCGCGCCTTGATTTTTCTCAGGTCCAACAACGGCAGGGCGGAATAGCGGGCGGTCAATTCCAGGTGAGAGTCCTTGATTCTGGCCCGGTTTCTTTTCAGCCAGGGCTCCATGGCCGCATAATCGCCGATGAGGACCCAGAAACGGCCCTGGCCGAAAGCCTGGAATTTTTCGGCCCGGAAGTCTTCCTCCCGGAAAGAGCCTTGGAGCCAAACTTGGGCCGGAGTCTTCTTCCTGCTTTTTCTGATGAGCTCGGCGATCTGCTTATAGTTCATCGACCTCAGCCACTCCGGAATTGCTCCCCCTGGTGATAATGACCTCGCCCTCAATCTGCTGCTGCCGGAAGTGGGCCTTCAGCAGGCCGGCCACCTCCTGAGTTTTGTCCTCCCGGCAAATGGCGAAGACGGATGAGCCCCCGCCGCTGACATTGCAGCCATAGGCCCCGGCGTTTAAGATTTTATCTTTAATGTCCTGGTAGCCGGGGATGAACTTCGAGCGGACCGGCTCGGAAATATAATCCTTGTTGACGGCCCGGCCGATGGCCTGGAGGTCGCCCGCCAGCAGGGCGTGAACGAGCGACGCGCAAGACGACATCTGTTCTTTCATTTCGGACAGCCGGAGGTTTTCGGGGATGAGGTGCCTGGTCGTCTGCTGCGGCTTTCTCATCACCCCGATGACCAGGGGGATGTCGGGGACTTCGATCTTGGCGAAATCCAGGGGGCTGTATCTTTTTATCATGACGAACCCGCCCAGCAGGCATCCGGCCACGTTATCCGCATGCGGCGCTCCCCCGGAAGCTACTTCTCCGAGGCTGGCGATTTCAATGATTTCTTTGTCCTTCAAGGCTGAGCGGCACAGCCTGTTAAGGCCGTAAACACTGGCCACCGCCGAGGCGGCCGAGGAGCCAAGCCCGGAGCCGGACTTCATGTGCTTGATAATCTCGATTTCGGCGCCCAGGGAAGAATTGATTTTTTTAAAGAAATGGATGGCCGCCAGGCCGGCCGTATTATTCTCCGGAGCGGTGGGGATGCTTTCCTCCTCCCCGGTGATGGTAATGGTCAGGGAGGGCGAGTCGCACAGCCGCACCCGGAAAAGATTGTACGGTTTCTCCAGGGCCAGGGAAAAAATATCGAAGCCGGGCCCGAAGTTGGCCACCGTGGCCGGCGCTCGGAGAAGAATTTCCTTCAAATCAGGCCTTTTTCTTTGAGGATCCTTCTCAGGATATCCCGGTTGGGCTCGCTGAGACGGGTGAGCGGCAGCCTCAACCCCCCTCCCGGCAGCCCCATCATCGACAGGGCCTCCTTTACGGCCATGGGGTTGGTTTCCATTCTCAGGGCTTCAAAGAGCTCGTAGTACTCATAATGGAGGGCCCGCGCCTTCTCCAGCTCGCCCCTCAAACTATAGTCCACCAGATCTTTCATGACCCGGGGAACGACATTCCCGGCCACGGTAAAGACTCCGCTCCCGCCAAAGGACAGGAGCGGATAGGCCGTGGTGTCTTTGCCCGTGAAGACGGCAAAGTTTTTGCCCCTGGCCAGATATAAAATTTTGGCCAGGTGGTCCATCTCTTTCTTTCCGTCCTTGGTGCCGATGAACTTTTCGTTTTCCATGAGGCGGGAGTAGGCCTTGGGCTCGATGTTGATGCCCACCCGGTCGGGAGAATTGTGAATAATGAGAGGAATCGGGGATTCCCGGGCCACCCGCTCGTAGAATTCTATGACTCCGGCCTGGGTGGGCTTGACCAGAAAGGGGGCGAACACAACCGCATAGTCGCAGCCCAGCTCGGCATAGAGCTTGACCCGCCGAATGGTCTGGTCCAGGTTGTTGGAGCAGGTGTCCGGGGCGATGAGGCATTTTCCCTTGGCCTCGGCCACGACAATTTCCACTACTCGGGCGATCTCTTTTTCATCCAACAGCGGGCTCTCCCCGGTGACGCCCAAAGGAGCCAGGCCCTGAACCTGGCTTTGAACCTGGTGCCGCACCAGGGTTCGCAGTCCTTCCTCGTCCAGCCTGAGGTTTTTATCGAACGGCGTCATGATCAAAGTATAAGCACCGGAAATCATGATCGTGTTCCTCCCGGCGAGTGAAATGATTATTCGCCCATTGAATCGTGATTTATGTATCTTGGAGCTTATACCATAGCGAAATTTCATTGTCAAAAAGGTGAGGATGAATTGATTTTTTCCTGATTGTCTTCTATGCTTTAGAAAGAAGGCCATGAACGACTCACTCAACATTCTCGTGGTGGATGATGAAATCAATATTCGCAAAACATTATCCGTCTGCCTGGAGACCGAGGGTCATCAGGTGGTGGCCGTCAGCAACTTCCAGGACGCCCTGGCCGAGGCCTCCCGGAAATCTTTTGAACTCGCTTTTGTGGACCTTCGGCTGGGCACGGAAAACGGCCTGGATTTGATCCCGGCCCTGCTGGCCGCCAGCCCTTGGCTGAAGATCATCGTCATCACCGTCTATGCTTCCATCGACACGGCCGTGGAGGCCATGCGGCGGGGCGCTACCGATTACATCCCCAAGCCGTTCACTCCGGCTCAGATCAAGCTGGCCGTCCGCAAAGTATTCGAGGTGCGGACGCTGGAGCAGCGGCTGGCGGCCCTCCAGGAGGATCTGGGGCGAGAATATCCTGAGGTTGATTTTTCCAGCACAAGCCCCTTGATGAGAAAGGCCGTGAGCCTGGCCCGCCAGGTGGCCTCCTCCGAGGCGACCGTCCTTCTTCGGGGTGAAAGCGGAACCGGCAAGACCGTCCTGGCCCGGGCCATTCATTCCTGGAGCCCTCGAGCGGGAAAGCCGATCGGTGTCGTATCCTGCCCCACCTTTTCCGCCGAGCTCCTGGAGAGCGAGCTGTTTGGGCATGTCCGGGGGGCCTTCACCGGCGCCCTGCGCGATAACCCCGGCCGCCTGGCCGCCTGCCAGGGCGGCACGTTGTTCCTGGATGAAATCAGCGACCTGCCTCTCACCCTGCAGCCCAAGCTGCTTAGGTTCGTCCAGGACAAAGAATACGAACGCGTGGGCGACAGCCTGACCCGCAAGGCCGATGTGCGTCTCCTGGCCGCCACCAACATCGACCTGGAGAACGCCGTCAAGGAAGGCCGGTTTCGGGAAGATCTTTTCTTCAGGATCAACGTGATCCAGATTGAAATCCCCCCTCTGCGCGAGCGGCCCGACGACGTGGTCGCCCTGGCCGAACGGTTGCTGGCCTTTCATAGCCGGAGAAATCACCGGTCTTTGGCGGGCTTCCACAAGGAGGCGCTGCAGGCACTTCGCCAATACCAATGGCCGGGCAACGTCCGAGAACTCAGCAATGTCATAGAGCGGGCGGCCATCCTGTGCCGGACCGATCAGGTCGGCCTCGAATCTCTCCCGGCCGTCATAGCCCCGGGCGAATCGGCCCTGAAGATCGGCGATCCCGTGTCGCTGGAAAAAATCGAGGAACAACACATCAGAAGAGTTCTGGCCGGCGCAAAATCACTCCAGGAAGCCGCGGACATCCTCGGCATCGACCAAGCTACCCTGTGGCGGCGCAGGAAAAAGTATGGAATTTAGGATTCAAGTCTTGCTTGCAATTTTCAACACCGCCTTCCGCTGCTTCTTGAAAAATGCAACCTGCCAAATTTCTATATCCCTTAAATCTTCTTCAGCTTCAATAAGTTAAAGCCATTTCCAGATTTGGCACCCCTCTTGCTACACTAACGTGAGTTCTAATTTAACGAGCTCTTATTAAAAGTTTAGGAGGACCCCGAAATGAACCTTGAATTTTGGTTGCCGGCGATGTTTCTCTTGGGCATTGTAGCGATGGGACTGTGTTATTTGTTCATGATAGCTTGCGAGAGAATATAGAGACGAAAAGAGAAAAATCAATTTGGAGGTAGAGATGAAAAAGAAATTATTGGGTCTGATTCTGGCGATTTTGATGATATTTCCATTTGTAATAAAGGCGAGCGGCGAAGAGGCAAAGCCTGAGACGACACCCGAGGCGAAACCTGAAACAACTTCTGAGACAAAACCTGCCACGAGTCCGGAAGAGATAAAGAATTACCTCGGCCTAAACATTTACCTGCAAGGCGGGTACACATTTAACTTTAGAAACCCTGACTCGGGAACAAACGAACAGAGGATTTTCGACCAGAAAGCAAATTCGTTCCTCATCGATCTTTCCCAGATACAGTTTGCCAAGGATGCGCCGGCAGGAGGACTCGGGTACAAGCTGAAAGTATCATTTGGTGAGACAGCAAAGTTCATACATTCGGCAGGTCTCGGGGGTCCTGATGACGTGGTCGATCTTACGGAGGCCTACGTTAACTATGTTGCACCACTTGGAAGCGGTCTCAAGCTGCAATTTGGGAAATTTGCCACCTACCACGGCGCTGAGGTGATAGAGGCGAGGGACAATTTCAATTATTCACGGTCATTTCTTTTTAACTTTGCGGCGCCGTTTACCCACACGGGCTTTATGGCAAGCTATACGTTCTGCAAGGCTTTCGCTGCCAACATCTACGTTGTCAATGGGTGGGATAATACCAAAGACAACAACAAAGGGAAGACATTTGGGACAGGCTTTGTGGTGATACCGATTGAGCTATTTACCATGAACTTCAACCTGATGTACGGACCCGAGCAGAAAGACAATAGTTCAAACTACCGGTTTCTCTTCGATTGGATTGGAACTTTCAAAACTGCGAAGAAGCTGACCTTTGTGGTCAACACCGATTATGCACATGAAGAGAATGACCCGCTTAACGGCGGCAAGAATTCCGAGTGGTACGGAGTGGCAGGGTATGTGAAGTATAACTTTACGGACTGGTTCAGTGCTTCGGTCAGGGCGGAATATTTCAATGACAAGAACGGGGTGAGGACAGGAATTCCTCAGGAGGTGAAGGAGATAACGATTACACCTGAGTTCAGGATGGTGAAGAACTTTCTTCTCAGGCCGGAGTACAGGCATGACTGGTCGAACAAGAACGGATTTGATTCAGAACACGTGACATTTAACAAGAAGAGTCAGGATACCATTGCCCTCGGCATGATGTATACGTGGTGAGGATGTTGTCGTCGGTGTGATCGAGACTCACGGCAATGCCCTGCCCCCCTCATATCGCTCCAGCCGATGTGATTAGATTTTGCTGCGAGCACTGGTCCAATATCATTGGCCGGGGAATGTTCGGGAATTGAGTAATGTCATCGAGCGCGCCGCGATCATCTGCCAATCCGACCGGGTCGGCCTGGATTGCCTGCCGGAGAACTTGCTGGCCGGGGATTCCACTCCCAAGCTGGGCGATTCCATCGCTCTGGAAAAGATCGAGGAACAACACATCCGGCGCGTTCTGTCCAAGGCAAAATCACTCCAGGAAGCCGCGGACATCCTCGGCATCGACCAAGCCACGCTCTGGCGACGACGCAAGAAATACGGGATATAGTTCGAAACCAGAAGGTATTTTGCAGATTGCAATGTTTTCTATCCCTTATCTTGAAAAACGCAATAACTAGAATAAATATAACTATCTATTTTAATTATTTTCAATAATATAGAAAAAACACTTTCTGGTATGTTTTTTGCTCCATTCAAGTAGGCAAAGGATACAAATATGCTGGGACTCCGCCAAAAGCTTGCTCTGGGATTCGGTGGGTTATTGGCCATCGTCGCCATCATCGGCGTTCAAAGCATCTTGAACCTCACCAAACTCGGCGAGTCCATCGATGTCATCCTCAGGGAGAACTACCAAAGCGTCATCGCCTGCCAGCAAATGAAGGAAGCCCTGGAACGCATCGACAGCGGGCTGCTCTTCACTCTTCTCGGCTATACCCGGAACGGAGAGGCCCTCATCCTCAAGAATATGAGCAACTTTGAGAAGGCTCTTGAAGTCGAGGCGAACAATATCACCGTTCCAGGAGAGGGGGAGAAGACAGCTCGTCTGCGCGAACTTTATAGCCGATATAAAGCGGCACTCCAAGGCGTTGAGGATCAAGGAAGGCCGGCCGCCCTCCGCCGGGAGGCCTATTTCAGCGGTCTCTTCCCGCTGTTCAACCAGATCAAGGACACGGCCGACGGGATCCTCCAAATGAACCAGCGCAACATGAGCGAGGCCAATGACCGTGCCCGCCGCAGCGCGGAAACGGCCCGCCGGCAGATGTACGCCCTTTTGCTGGCCGGAGCCCTGCTTTCCATGGCCTTTGTCTTTTTTACGGGGAGATGGATTCTCCGTCCCATTCAGCGCCTGATCCGTTCCGCCGACGAAATCCGGCGGGGAAATCTTGACCTTGTCGTCCACAGCGATTCCCGGGATGAGATCGGACGTCTTTCGGAATCATTCAATTCCATGGCGGTCAGCCTTCGGGAATTCCGCCGCACCGATCAGGCCAAGCTCATCCGAATCCAGCAGGCCACCCAACGGGCCTTCGACAGCCTCCCCGATGCCGTCGCTGTCATTAGCCCGCAAGGAAATGTGGAGGTGGCCACCGCCTCGGCCAAGACCGTATTCGGGCTCAGGCCCAATTCCTCTATTGAATATCTGCCCTTCGGATGGATGACCAACCTGTACAATGAAGCTCTCCATAGCGGCCGTCCCAGCCAGCCGAAGAACAATCAGCAGCTCATCCAGCATTTCGTGGGAGGAGAGGAACGATACTTCCGTCCTCAGGCGGTGCCTATTTTGGACAATGAAAGGCAAGCGACGGGAATCATTCTGGTCATCCAGGATGTCACCCAGCTCCGGCAGCAGGACGAAATAAAAAGGGGAGTGATTTCCACTGTCTCCCATCAACTAAAGACTCCCCTGACCTCCATTCGCATGGCCATCCATCTTCTGCTCGAAGAAAAGGTGGGCTCCCTCACCGAAAAACAGGCTGAGCTGCTGGTTGCGGCCCGGGACGACAGCGACCGTCTGCACGCTATCCTCAACAACCTTTTGGATATCAGTCGCATGGAAGCCGGGAAGGCCCGCTTGGAATTTCGGGAAATCTCGCCCGGGTCGATGGTTTTGGAAGGCCTGGAGCCTTTCCGGAGCGCGGCCCGGGACCAGGGCGTCACTTTGAACGTCGCGCTGCCCGTCGGCCTGCCCGAGGTTTGGGCCGACCCGACCCGAATGAATCATGTTATCGGCAACCTGCTGTCCAACGCCCTGCAGCACAGCCTCCCCGGAAGCACGGTCACCATTTCGGCCGCGGCCGATGAGGAGCGGGTCGAATTCTCGGTAGCCGATACCGGCCCAGGCATCCCCAGACAATATCTCGCCCGAATCTTCGAACAGTTCTTCCGCGTCCCCGGTCATGGAAAAGAGACGGGCGCGGGTTTGGGCCTGGCCATCGTGAAGGAGATCGTCGAGGCCCACGGCGGGTCCGTCAGAGCCGACAGCCGTGAGGGAAAAGGCTCCACCTTCTACTTCACTCTGAGAAGGGCCGACCGCATTTCGGACAAGGAGAACCATCCATGATTGATATTCTCATCATTGCCGGAACCTTCGCCTTTTTCGGGCTTTGCTATCTATATGCCCGGGCTTGTGAGAGGCTCTAAAATGTCCAACCTCCTGGGAATCATCATCGCCTTACTCTTGATCGGCTATTTGTTCTTCACCATTCTTCGGCCGGAAAAATTTTAGGGGGGGAACAAGCCGATGAACCTTTACGGATGGATTCAGCTGGCCCTCTTCCTCCTCGTTCTTCTGCTCCTGACCAAACCGGTCGGTCTTTACCTGGTCCGTGTTCTGGATGCCGGGGGGAAGACGTTTCTGGACCCGGCCCTCAAGCCCGTCGAGCGGCTACTGTACCGCCTGATGGGAGTAGACCCGAAGAAAGAGCAGGGATGGAAGCAGTACACCCTATCCCTGCTGGCCTTCAGCTTCGTCGGCCTCTTGTTCACCTATGCCATACTGCGTCTCCAGCACCGTCTCCCCCTGAACCCCCAAGGGTTCGGCCCGCTCAAGCCCGACCTGGCCTTCAACACTGCGGCCAGTTTCACCACCAACACCAATTGGCAGAATTATGGGGGTGAGTCGACCCTATCCTATTTTTCCCAAATGGTCGGCCTGGTTTTCCATAATTTCGTCTCGGCCGCCGTCGGCCTGGCCGTGGCAGCGGCCCTTGTCCGGGGGATCGCCCGGTCTTCGGCCAAAACCATCGGGAACTTCTGGGCCGATCTTGTCCGGGTGAATCTCTATCTGCTGCTGCCGCTGTCCCTGGGGCTCGCTCTTTTTCTGGTGTCGCAGGGCACCATCCAGAACTTCAAACCGTATGAGCGGGCTAGGCCTGTTGAAGCGGCCAGCCTCCAGTCTTCCCAAAATGACCCCCCCGGCCAAACCATAGCCCAGGGCCCGGCGGCTTCCCAGGTGGCCATCAAGATGCTGGGAACGAACGGGGGCGGCTTTTTCAACGCCAATGCCGCCCATCCTTATGAGAACCCGACTCCTCTTTCCAACTTCATCCAGATGCTTACCATCTTCCTTATTCCGAGCGGCCTCACCTTCTATCTGGGGCGAATGGTCAAAAATCAGCGGCACGGCTGGGCGGTGTGGAGCGCCATGGCCGTTCTCTTTCTGGCCGCTGTGCTGGTTTGCTGGGGGGCCGAGAGTCAGGGCAACCCCCGCTGGAAGGCCCTGGGGGTGGACCAGGCCGACGGGAATATGGAAGGCAAGGAGGTCCGTTTCGGCATCTTCAATTCCGCCCTGTTTGCAACCGTCACCACGGACGCTTCCTGCGGGGCGGTCAATTCCATGCATGACTCTTATACGCCCCTGGGCGGCTTCGTCCCCTTGTTCAACATGCAATTGGGCGAGGTGGTTTTCGGCGGAGTCGGCGCGGGTTTATACGGAATGCTCGTCTTTGTGGTGTTGGCCGTGTTTTTGACGGGCTTGATGGTCGGCCGGACGCCCGAGTATCTGGGCAAAAAAATCGAATCCTACGACGTGAAAGTTTCGGTGCTGGCCGTGCTCATCCTCATCTTCAGCATTCTCGGCTTCTCCGCCTGGGCCCTGGCCAGTCGATGGGGCCAGGCCGGACTGAACAACGCCGGGCCGCACGGTCTGAGCGAAATCCTCTATGCCTACTCCTCCGGGGTCGGCAACAACGGCAGCGCCTTTGCCGGCCTGAACGGGAATACGGCCGGCTACAACATCACCCTGGGCTTGGCCATGCTGTTCGGCCGTTTTGTCATGATGGTGCCAATCCTGGCCCTGGCCGGAAGCCTGGCCAGAAAGAAATTGATCCCGCCCAGCCAGGCCAGCTTCCCGGTCAGCGGGCTGACCTTCATCATCATCCTTATCGCGACAGTCTTGATTGTCGGGGCACTCACCTTTCTACCCGCCCTGGCCCTGGGGCCCATCGTCGAGCACTTCCAGATGGCCGGGTCGGGAATTCAATATTAAGGGAGAACAGGCTGTGGCAGCCAAGACCCATTCCCTCTTTGACCGGCAGATCCTCGGGCCGGCCGTGCTCGATTCTTTCAAGAAATTGAACCCGCTGTCTTTGTTGAAAAACCCCGTCATCTTTGTCACCGAAGTCGGCGCCGCGGTGACCAGTCTCGGGCTTTTTTTCAGGTCCGGCCGGGAGCCCTTCGGCTTTATCCTGCAGATCTCCCTGTGGCTCTGGTTCACCGTGCTCTTCGCCAATTTTGCGGAAGCTATGGCCGAAGGACGGGGCAAGGCCCAGGCCAGGGCTCTTCGAAAGACGCGCACCCAAACCACGGCCAATCGCCTGCGGGCCGACGGCGGGGTTGAAAAAGTCCAAGCTGAACAACTCCGGAAAGGCGACCTCGTTCTGGTGTCCACCGGAGAAATCATCCCGGCCGACGGCGAAATCACCAAAGGAGTGGCCACCGTAGATGAATCGGCCATAACCGGGGAGTCAGCCCCGGTCATCCGTGAGGCGGGCGGCGACCGGAGCGCGGTTACCGGCGGCACGCGGGTTTTATCCGATAGGATAGAAGTCCGGGTTACGGCCAACCCCGGCCAAAGTTTTTTGGACCGCATGATCGGCCTGGTCGAAGGGGCCAAGCGCCAGAAGACCCCCAACGAGATCGCTCTGACCATCCTCCTCTCGGCCCTGACCATCATTTTCCTGGCCGTCATCATCACCCTGAAACCCTTCGGCCAATACTCCGGAGTCTCCCTGACCCTCACCGTGCTGGTGGCCCTGCTGGTTTGCCTGATCCCCACAACTATCGGCGGCCTCCTCAATGCCATCGGGATTGCCGGCATCGACCGTCTGGTCCAGAAAAACGTGCTGGCCATGAGCGGCCGGGCGGTTGAAGCCGCGGGGGACGTGGACGTTCTGCTCCTGGACAAAACCGGGACTATCACCTTGGGGGACCGTCAGGCCGCCGAGTTTCTTCCGGCGGCCGGAGTTTCTGTCGAGGAATTGGCCGATGCCGCCCAGCTGGCCTCCTTGGCCGATGAGACGCCCGAAGGCCGGAGCATCGTGGTCTTAGCCAAAAAATACGGACTGAGAGGCCGTTCCCTGGCCGAGATGGAGAACGCCAGGTTTATCGCTTTTTCGGCCCAAACCAGGATGAGCGGCGTTGACCTTGACGGCCGGAAGATCCGGAAGGGCGCCCCGGACGCGATCCGAGCTTTCAGCGAGGATAATATTCCAGGTGAACTCCAAGGCGCCGTCAGCTCCATCGCCCTCACCGGGGGAACTCCCCTCCTGGTCGCCGATGGAACAAGGGTTCTGGGCGCCATTCACCTCAAGGACATCGTCAAGGGCGGCCTCAGGGACCGATTCGAGCGATTCAGGGCCATGGGCATTAAAACGGTGATGATCACCGGAGACAACCGCCTCACCGCGGCGGCCATTGCCCGAGAAGCGGGAGTGGATGATTTCATGGCCGAAGCCAAGCCGGAGGACAAGTTGATGCTGATTCGAAAGGAACAGGCGGCCGGACACCTGGTGGCCATGACCGGCGACGGCACCAACGACGCACCCGCCCTGGCCCAGGCCGATGTGGGAGTGGCCATGAACACGGGGACCCAGCCGGCCAAGGAGGCCGGGAACATGGTGGACCTCGACTCCAACCCGACCAAGCTGATCGAAGTCATTGAGATCGGCAAACAGATGCTGATCACCCGCGGGGCGCTGACGACCTTCAGCATCGCCAACGACGTGGCCAAATATTTCGCCATCATTCCGGCCATGCTGGTCGGTGTATTTCCGGTCATCGCCCCGCTCAACATCATGGGACTCCGCTCGCCCTTGAGCGCCATCCTGAGCGCCGTTATTTTCAACGCCCTGATCATCATGGCCCTTATCCCCCTAGCCCTGCGCGGAGTTCGTTTCCGGCCCTTGGGCGCGGCCGCGCTCCTCAGGCGAAACCTCTTGATCTACGGCCTGGGCGGCCTCATCGCGCCGTTTCCCGGAATCAAGCTGGTCGATTTGATTGTGAACGCGCTTCATCTTGTATAGGATAAAAAAGGACTGGCCGACATGAAAAATTGGGTCAAAGAACTCAGCCGCTCGCTTGCGGCTGTCTTATCCCTGGCGGTCATGGTGGGCCTGCTCTACCCGGCGGCCGTCTGGGTTTTGGGCCAAGGCCTATTCCCGGCCAAAGCCAACGGCTCGCTGGTCAGGCGGAACGGGACGACCTTGGGCTCAAGCCTCATCGGCCAAAATTTTGCCGGGCCGGCCTATTTTCATCCCAGGCCCTCGGCCGCCGGGCAAGGATACGATGCCGCCCGCTCCGGCGGCAGCAACCTTGGGCCCCTTTCCCAAAAACTGGCCGATACGATCCGCCGGCGCCTAGCCGACTACCGGGCCGAAAACAACCTTGACCCCCAGGCCCCGGTGCCCGCCGATGCTGTTACGGCCTCGGCCTCCGGGCTCGACCCTCACATCAGCATTAAAAACGCCCTGATCCAAGCGGCCCGCGTGGCCAGGGCCCGCGGGTTGAACGAAACGGTCGTTCGGCGGCTGGTCATGATTCACACTCAAGGCCGCGACCTGGGCCTCTTGGGGGAGCCCCGGGTGAATGTTCTGATGCTGAACCTGGCCCTGGAGGGAAGGTCAAAATAATGGAAGACCGGGCCGACGCTTTTCTGAGGATGATCCGCCACTCCCAGCGCGGGAAGTTGAAGCTATACCTGGGCTACTGCGCGGGCGTGGGCAAAACCTATCAAATGCTCCAGGAAGGCCATCGGCTTAGGGGCCAGGGCCTGGATGTGGTCATCGGGCTGCTGGAAACACATGGCCGCGCCGACATCGCCAGGCTGGCCCAGGGGCTGGAAGTCGTCCCCAGGCGCCAGCAAGAATATCACGGCATCACCGTTGAAGAGATGGACGCCGAGGCCATCCTGGCCCGCCGGCCTCAGGTGGCTCTTATCGATGAGCTGGCCCACACCAACGTGCCGGGCAGCCGGAATGAAAAGCGCTACCAGGACGTCCAGGATATCCTGGCCGCCGGCATCCATGTCATCAGCACCATGAACGTTCAGCATATGGAAAGCTTGTACAACATCGTTGAAAAATCCATAGGGGTCAAAGTGCACGAACGCCTGCCCGATTCCGTTCTGGCCGAAGCAGACGAAATCATCGACGTGGACCTGGCCACGGCCGACCTCCAAAAACGGCTGGAGGAAGGCAAGATTTATCCGCCCGACCGGGTTAAGGCCGCTCTGGCCAATTTCTTTGTTCCCTCGAACCTGGAAAAACTCCGGGAGCTCACTCTTCGGGAGCTGGCTTCCCAGATCGACTTCAGAAGGCGCGAGCTTCAGCAGGACGACAGCGGGGCCGCCTCGGACCAGGTGATGGTCTGCTTGAGCTCGCACGGCCCCAACAGCGAGAAATTGTTGCGCTACGGCTCGCGCCTGGCGGGAAAACTGAATCGGAACTGGTACGGCGTCTATGTGCAGACTCCCTCCGAGGAAGCGACGGTGATCAGCGCCCAGGCCCAGCGTATTCTGTCTGAGACGCTGACTCTGGCCAAACAGCTGGGCGCCGTGGTGTTTACCTACAAGGGAGAAAATATCGTTGATACCATCCTCAGGTTCGCCCAGGAATATCGGGTGGGCCAGATTGTTGTCGGAAAGTCGAGGCCCAAGCCCTTTTGGCGAAGGATGGGCAAGAACAAGGCCGTGGTCAAAAATCTCATTAAAAATGCCAGGGGAGTTACCGTTATCGTCATCGATACGGGCGAAGAGGAACCCGTCCCGATTATGCCCGCCATTGACGTCCCGGAAGGCATGCCATCCCCCTCGTCGGCCGCTGAAAAGGCGGCTCCGCCCCCGGCTCAAGTGACGCTCAGCCGAGCCCTTGCAGCCCCCCTTATCATCATTTGGGACCAGCCTGTCTCCAAGGAAAGCGTCCTTCGAACACTGGCCGCCGCCGTGGGGAAGGATGGCCGGATCGAGGATGAGGAAGCCCTATTCGATGACATCATGAAGCGAGAGAAACAGGGCTCGACCTTCTTTAACGAAGGGGTGGCCTTCCCTCATGTCCGCGTCAATCGGCTGGCCGCGCCGGTGGTGGCCCTGGGTCTCACCCGGCGGGGCGTCCCGGATGTCTCCACGGAGAAGCCGATTGAGATTGTCTTCCTGATCCTCTCTCCCGCCCAGGACCCCGACACCCAGGTGCAGCTCCTGGGCCTGGCCAGCCGGGCGGCTCTAAACAGACAACTTCTCCAGACCTTGCGCTCCGTCCGGACAGCGGAAGAAGCCCTGGCGGCCGTCAAGAATTGGGAATCTCCCGAGCCGTCCCCTGGCCGCTAGCGGCTTCCGCCCGACGTTCATAAATTATCAAACAAAGGTCCTTAGAGTTTAAGGCTTTCTTTACTTGCGGCCGCTGTTCTCCTAAAATGGAGCCGTGAGAAAAGGGGAGCTTTCATGAAAAAAAACGCCGTTCTTGGCCTTCTCTGCCTCTTCGTATTTATCTTCCTCTCTGCGGCCCGGCCCGCCGGGCCGCCCCGTCTGGCCTGGAAAGTCAGCGGCCCGGCCAATCCCGAATATGAATGGGTGACCATGTCGACGACGGGCGGGGGTCTCGTTTTCACGATCCTCAAAGGCAAGACTTGGACCTTCACCACCGAAAACGGCACCTTCACCGAAACGGGATCGGAAATCATAGCCCTTGATCTTAGCGGCGGCCAAAAAAGGTGGTCCTTTAATACGCAATTTCCCATCAACTCACCGTTACTCTTTCTCGACGGCAAGCTGATTGTCCACGACGGCTACGGGGACGTTTTCTGCCTTGAGGCGGCCTCCGGCCGAGAGATATGGAAAGACGAGCGCGAGCTCCATCCGGGCTCCTGGGACGAGCAAACCCTGCCCTCGGCCAAAGACGGGAGCCTCTATCTGAGGGAAGAAAACGAGCTCCTCTGCCGTGGGCTCAAAGACGGGCAGGCCGTCTGGCGAAGGCCCATCGAAGCTGTAAGCAACCGGCGGGTATTCCCCGCCCTCATCGACGACAAGATCGTCTTGTCCACGGCCATGGATGAGGCCCTCTGTTTCAACTCCAAGGACGGCCGGGTCCTGTGGAAGAAGAAAATCGGATGGCTTAAAGATACCGTCGTGGCCGGGGGCCAAACCATTTTCCTGGCCAATGCGGATGCGCTTCAATGTCTTTCGCTCGCCGACGGCCGGGAAATATGGTCGTATGTCGCCCCTCCCCTCGAAATTTCGGCAAACCCTCGGCCGCCGGCTGCCCCGAAAATTCCTGCGGAGCTGTGGAACGTTGAAAACGCCCAAGCTCTGGCCGCCGGGAACAATCATCTTTTCATTGTTCAGAAACGGGTGAGACAGCCGCAAGGGACCCTGGCCGGCTATGAAATCGCCTGCTTGAATATGGATAACAAAAAACCGGTTTGGACCTATTCCCTGGAAGAATCATTTGCAGGATTCAGCCTGGCCGGACAGGGGGCCATCATCGTCCAGGGGGCCAGGGTCACCCTGCTCAATTCGGAAAACGGGAATCTCTTGTGGGATTTCCAAATTCCGGAAGAAAAGGGCCTGCAGGGACAGGCTTTGGCCGTAGCCGGAAAAATTCTGGTAGTGGGGACGAAAGGTCTCTATTGCATCGATACCGGCGATCCTCGGATCTCCGGCTGGCCTCAATGCGGCGGCGGCGCCACGCGTTCAGGCCGGCCCGGATGATTTTCAAAGGTTACGGGCAGGGGCCATAGTGGCCCGACAATGGATGAAGACAAAACTGTCTTCAGAAGTTCCAGGGCCCGCCCGCCTTCAGCCTGGATGAGCCAGACATCCACGCCGCTGGGAATGGCGGCCGCCGCTTTCCCCGAGGCTTTGACCAGCGGGCAGAGACGGCCGCGATACTCAAGGTAAGAACGGACTCCTCCCTGAAGGAGACTCTCCAGCAGGCCGAAAGCCTGCTCCTCGGAGTTTTTCCCCGGCCGCCACTGGTCCTGATAAATACGCAAAGTCTCGCCCTGGGGGCCTTTCATGGCCAGCAGCGTCCGGTCCGGCCAGGTTTTATCCAGATCGGTGAAAACGAAACCGGCCGGCTTGCGGATGCGCATCCCCAGGCCGGCATTGAGATATTGATCGGCCATCACGATCGACAGAGGAGCCTGCGGGTCCACCTCGATCTTTTTCCCCCTCAGGCTATAACCCAGTACGGTCACCCCGATGTTCCCCAAAAGACTCTGCCCGCCCGCCAGCAGCTCGCCCAACCCCTCATTCAGTGAGGAACTGGCCAGGGCGAACCTGGCCGCGTCGGCGACCCCCGGGCCGATGACCGCGGCGTCGAAAGGCAGCCACAGGCCGCCGATATAAGCTTCGACCCAGGCATGGCCGCCCCAGATCCCGTTAAGGTACACATAGCCCATCAGGAAACGGGAGGGGATGCCGGCCGCCCGGAGCATGGCCGCCAGCAGGATGGCATACTCGGCGCATGTCCCTTTCAAATTGCGGATGATTTCGGAGGACGGCGCAAAAGCGATCCCCAGGTCGAACTGCATGTGGCCGCTGACCCAGTCCCTGAGGAGCAGGGCCCGGCGGAAAGGGTCGCTCTCGCCGGCCAGGGCCTCGTCCACGGTCTTCTTCAAGAGAGCGTCGTCCGAGTTCAGGTACAGGTTGGAGCGGGTCATCTCCTCCAGCTGGGCGGCCGATTCGCTCGACTGCCGGCCCGCCGAGCTGGGGGGTCTCGACTTATCCGTCTCCGGCCGGCCGGAAAAAGCGGGCGGCCGTTCGATTTTCAGGGTCAGCTTCTCGCCGGTTTTATTCAGGATCGTCTGGCCGGAGGCATCGAAGGCCGGCCAGTCGATTTCCGCGGGGGTCGACTTCTTTTCCAGCCGAAGGGTCACCGAGTCGATCAGCCTGGCCTGGGGCAGGCGGATATTGGACTTGATCATGGTGTTCCGGAACTGCTCGGCCGGAATGTTCCCGGCTTGGCTGAGGTCCAGGGCCTCTTCCTTGGTCGTCAACCGGACGGCCAGTTCGCCGAAGGGAGAGGTGTCGGAGGAGCGAAGGGTCCTTCCCTGCCGGTCGAGCCAGACCGTTCTCTTCTGGGGATAGGCAGCGTAGAATTCTTCAACCCGCAGGGCCTCCCTCTGCGGACCGGGGCCGGGAAGCCGCTCCACGGCTATCAGGGTTTGGGTGACCAGCACCAGCTGAGAGAGCTCGGGCAGGAAAGACTGAAATGTGACGGAATCGCCAAGCTTCTTCAGACCTCGCTCGGATGCCAGGCGCATTCCCTCCGGCCCCAGAAGTTCTCCGGAAAAAGGGATCTTTCTCTCCTGGGAGCTGCCGCCGGAAAATGTTTTCATCACCACCCGGCCGTCCTCGACGCGGGCCTCGGTCCTGACCGGCAGGGCGGAATATTTGAGCTCCGATTCGACTTCCACCAGGCGGCCGCTCTCCGTCTCGACATATTCGGCGCTGGACAGCATTTCCACGCGAGTTCCCAGACGGTTCAAGACGATCTTGGTTTCCGATACGGTCCGGAGCAGAGGCCGGCCTTCCCTTTGAATCGGCTCCGTTCTCTGGAACATGAAGCCGGCTTTCTGCCCGGCGATCAGAATCGAATACCAGTCCTCGGCGGTCCGGCCGGCAGAGGCGATGAATCTGAAGACAAAGAGAGACAGCCCCACGAACAGTATTGGGAAGAATTTTTTCCGCAGGCGCATGTTTGGACCTCAGCGCTTTTATATCACAGACCGCCGCCGGGTTCACCAGTCCCGATTTGGCGACACTCAATCCGTCCCCGCGCATAACGAAATAGGATGACCAGGCGAAAAAGGAACCGGCCGAGGAGCGGGATCAAAAGATGACTTGACTGTTTATAAAAACGGTGACATATAACCAATTACCGAAATTCTTATAAATAAATCATTTTGTTGGGTGTCACCAAATACATGAAAACCAAGAGGTCACCGATGAGAAAAAACAAGTTACTATCCCTGCTGGTTGTATCCTTGTCGTTCATTCTGCCTGAAGTTCTTCTGTCTAAAACTCCGTCTGCCGCAGAGAGTCAGGCTAAGAAGATCGACTTGATCGTCAAAGAGCTCACCCCTTCGCTCATCTCCATCCGTCGCGACCTCCATGCTCATCCGGAGCTGTCCGGCCAGGAACACCGGACCTCGGCCCTGGTGGCGGATACCTTTAAATCTCTGGGCCTGGAGGTCAGGACCGGGATCGGCGGAACCGGAGTTCTGGCCGTCCTCCGGGGCGGCCAACCCGGACCGGTGGTGGGCTTTCGGGGGGACATGGACGCCCTTCCCATCACCGAGGAGACGGGCCTCCCCTTCGCCTCAAAAGAAAAAGCTATTCTCGACGGCCGGGAGGTGGGCGTGATGCACGCCTGCGGACACGATATCCACACCACCATGCTCCTGGGCCTGGCCACTGTGCTGTCCCGGCTACGGGATGATCTTCCCGGCACCGTTCTCTTCATCGCCCAGCCGGCCGAAGAAGCGGGTGACGGCGCCCAGGAGATGCTCAAGGCCGGGGTGTTCCGGGACATTAAGCCGCAGGCCATGTTTGCTTTTCATGTGGACGACACTATCCCGGCCGGCGTCATCTCCTACACCCCGGGCTTTGCCGGCGCCAATTGCGACGGGTTCGAGCTGGTCATCCACTCTCAGGGCTGCCACGGCGCCAACCCCCATTTGTGCGTGGACCCCATAGTGGTCGGCGCCCAGGTCGTGACCGCACTGCAGGTGATGGTCGCCCGGCAGATCGATGTCCACCGCGACACGGTGATCACGGTGGGGTCCTTTCACGCCGGCTCCGCCAGCAACATAATCCCCCAGGAAGCGGTGTTGAGGGCCACGGTCCGCAATTACGGCGAGGACCAGAGAGAGCTCTTGCAGCAAAACGTGGAAAGGCTGGTGGGGAACATCTGCGAGGCGGCCGGCGCCCGGTACGACCTAAATTATTATTTCGGGACGCTATCGCTGTATAACAATCCTTCGCTCCTGCAGGAAATATTACCGGCCGTGGAAAAAACCCTGGGAGGGAAAAAATTCCTGGTCCAGTATCCGCCGGACATGGGCGGCGAGGATTTCAGCTATTTCGCCCGCGAGGTGCCGAGTGTCATGATCTACCTAGGCGTCGTGCCGAAAGATTCCGGGGGGACGGCCCTTCACTCGCCGACGTTCGTGGCCGACGAGAAAAGCATCCCCTTGGGGGTCAAGGTCATGTCCGAGGTGATCCTAGATTATTTGGCCCGGCACAGCCGGAAATAGCCCGCAAGGCCTTATGATAATTCATTCAACACGCTCAACACCGACAGCTTAGCCGCCCATCTTTGAAGGTAGGACTTGTCAAGGTTAGGCTGGATCTGCAAGATTGACCGCGCATCGTCCGCATGTTTTTGGACGTCCGACTCTTTGAACCAGAGCAATTTCTGAAGAATCATATCCTCGGGTGAGGAGAAGACAACCTCGCTCCGGCCATATTGATGTGCCTGTCTCCTGTGGAACCTCATGCGGTCAAATTCATTGTCCTGCAGCATCCAGAAATCCACCTTTATTCCCGAGTCGAGATGGATAAGGTTGAACATCGTTCGCTTCGACAGAGCCTCTTGAATGGCTTCCCGACTGATGTAAAAATCATTTCGAAAAGCCTCGACAAAATCAGCCATTCGGCTGAAGGGCATTTCAACAACCAAATCGAAATCATGGGTCAACCTGGGTTTCCCATAAAATATGACAGCAACCCCCCCCGTCAGCATATAGGGAATCTTAAGTTCCCGAAGTTTACTGGCAACAAGAAGCAGGAGGTCTTCCTGGACCATAACCGAACCTTTTAAAGAGCCGCTCCTTTAACATCATTTCTGAGATTCCCGGTTCCTGTTCCAGGATGTTCTGCCTGGCCAAATGGAGCGCCATCTCGTACAGTTCAAAGGCAATACGAAGTTTCCTTTCTCCTTTCATGCTTTGCAGAATGTGGAGATAAAAAGATTCTGTTTGAGGGCAATTATCCATATTATTGAGAATCCCTCGCGGAAGAACGGACATATGATTTTTATATCATAATAAAAATCAGAATCCAAGGCCGGTTCTGTTTGATTGGTTCCCGCCATTGGCTGATAATACATCTCTGGACGCAGATTGATGGAAACAACGCCCCCCACTGCCCAGGCCATAGCGGCGGCGCTGAAAAGGATACAGGGCCTAATCCGCCGGGCTATGCTGCGCGAGGCGGACCTCGTTTCCCAAAGACTAGAAGCCATCAGCCGAAAGGAGAGGGGGCGGCCAGGCCAAAACCCAAAAATGCTTCTGGAAGTTTTGGAGGCCCTTGAAAAAAGGCTCGAAGAATCCGCCCGGGAACGGCAAGAGCGTGCCGCCAGGCGGCCGCGCGTCCGCTTCCCCCATGAGCTGCCCATCACGGCCAAAGCGCCGGAGATCATCCGGGCTGTTAAGGACCATCCGGTGGTCATCGTTTCCGGGGAGACCGGCTGCGGCAAGAGCACCCAGCTCCCCAAGATGTGCCTGGAGGCCGGCCGCGGACTGGCCGGCCAGATCGCCTGCACTCAGCCGCGCCGCATCGCCGCCGTAACCATCGCCCACCGCATCGCCGAGGAGATGGGCGAACGGCTGGGCCGTTCGGTGGGCTATAAGATCCGGTTCCAGGACGAGACGCCGCGGCAGGCCTACATCAAGATCATGACCGACGGCATGCTCCTGGCCGAAGCCCAGAGCGACCGCCGGCTGGCCGCCTACGACACCCTGATTATCGACGAGGCCCACGAGCGGAGCCTGAACATCGACTTCCTGCTGGGCATCGCCCGCACCCTGCTCCGGGTCCGGCCGGAACTCCGGGTGGTCATCACCTCAGCCACCCTGGACACGGAGAAGTTCGTCCGGGCCTTCGACGGCGCGCCGGTCATCGAGGTCAAGGGCCGGCTCTATCCAGTTGAGGTGGAGTACCGATCGCCCGACCGGCGGGCCGGCGGCGAAGAGGCGGGCTATGTGGAGCAGGCCGTAGAGGCCGTGGACTATCTCAAGAAGGAGAAGCCGGCCGGCGACACCCTGGTCTTCATGCCCACCGAGCAGGACATCCTGGAGACCTGCCAGTTGCTCGAAGGCCGCCGGTATTCCGGAACGGCGGTCCTGCCCCTCTATGCCCGTCTGCCCGGAAGCCAACAGGGGCGCGTCTATTCCGTGAGCGGGCCGAAGATCGTGGTGGCCACCAACGTGGCCGAAACCTCGCTGACTATCCCCGGCATCCGCTATGTGGTGGACACCGGCCTGGCCCGCATCGCCCAGTATCAGCCCGGAACGCGCATCTCCAGTTTACCCATCAGCCCCGTTTCCCGCTCCAGCGCCGACCAGCGCAAGGGCCGTTGCGGCCGGGTTCGTGAGGGACTGTGCCTGAGGCTTTACTCCGAGGAGGATTATGACCGGCGGCCGCGGTTCACTCCGCCCGAGATCTTCCGCTCCAACCTGGCCGAAGTCATCCTGCGCATGATTTTTCTGCGGCTGGGCGATCCTGTCCAGTTCCCCTTCGTGGATGCGCCGAGCGCCAGGCTGGTCAAGGACGGCTATGAGACGCTTTTCGAGCTGGGCGCCCTGAGAAAAAATGGCCCTGACTATGAACTGACGGACCAGGGCCGGATGATGGCTCGCATGCCGCTCGACCCGCGCATCGCGCGCATGCTGCTCGAAGCGCACAAAGAGGGATGCCTGCCCCAGGTGGCCGTCATCGCCTCGGCCCTGAGCATCCGCGACCCGAGGGAACGGCCGCCGGAAAAGGCCTCCGAAGCGGACCGGATGCAGGCCGTCTTCAAGCATCCGGATTCGGACTTCCTGACCATCCTTAATATCTGGAATCGCTTCCACGGCACCTGGGAGAAATTGTCGACTCAGAGCCAAAAAAGGCGATTCTGCCGGGAACATTTTCTCTCTTTTTCGCGGATGCAGGAATGGACCTATATCCACGGCGAGATTCTTGAAATCCTGGACGAGCTCCGCATCCCTGCACCTCCCAGGAAAGAGAGCCGCCCGTCGGCGGGCGCGGCCGAGGTTAGCCCGACGCTATATGCCGGCGTCCACCGCTCCATCCTGAGCGGCTTGCTGTCGAACATCGCCGCCAACAAGGAAAAAAACTTCTACTCGGCGGCTAAGGGCCGGGAGGCCATGATTTTTCCCGGCTCAACCCTGTTCAACAAATCCGCCTCCT
Organism: Candidatus Aminicenantota bacterium; assembly: GCA_963702835.1. Lineage (GTDB taxonomy): Bacteria > Acidobacteriota > Aminicenantia > Aminicenantales > JAFGAV01 > JAFGAV01. The sequence continues at coordinate 3,084,360 of OY969762.1, read as the reverse complement.
GGATCATGGCCTCGGAAATGGTGAAGACCTCCCGGCTCTACGCCCGGACCGCGGCCCGGATCGATTCCTCCTGGATCGAGCCGCTGGCGGCGGCTCTCTGCCGCCGGGCCTACTCAGACCCCTACTGGGACAAGGACCGGGGCGAAGTGAGGGCCAAGGAGCGGGTCACTCTGTTCGGCCTGGAGATCGTGGCTGACCGCCGCGTCCCTTACGGGCCGGTGAACCCAGCGGAGGCACATCAGATTTTCGTCCGGTCCGGCCTGCTCGAAGGGAACGTCAAGAACCCGCCCGAATTCCTGCGCCGAAACCTGGCCCTGGTCAAAAGGCTGGCCGAAATGGAAGACAGGCTCCGCCGCCGGAACATCCTAGTCGGCCCAGAGGCCATGGCCGCGTTTTATACCAAGCGGCTGGCCGGGATCTACGACCTGCGCGGGCTGCGGGCTAGGATCGACCAGGAAGGCGGGGATGAATTCCTCATAATGGCCGAGGATGACCTGCTGGTCGAGCGGCCGGCTGAGTCGGAGCTGGCCCAGTTCCCGGACAGGCTGCCCCTAAGCGGGAGGAGCTTCAAAGCTTCCTACAAGTTCGAGCCCGGCGCCGAGGATGACGGCGTCACTTTGAAAGTCCCTCACGCTCTCCTGACCGAAGTGCCGGCCGAACGTCTGGAGTGGGGCGTTCCCGGCCAGTTCAAGGACAAAGTCCTGGCCCTCATCAAGGGATTGCCCCGCCGCTACCGCAAGCTGCTGGTGCCGGTCAACGAGACCTCGGAGGTCATAATCAAGGAGATGCCCCGGCAGCCGGAACGCTCGCTGTTCGCGGCCCTGGCCGAGTTCGTCAAGCGACGCTTCCGGATGGACATTCCCGCCGCGGAATGGGAGAAGGCAGCCATCCCCGAGCATCTCCGCATGCGGGTCTCCGTTCTTGACCACACGGGAAAGCCTGTCCTAGCCGGGCGGGACCTCCAGGCCCTGGTCAAAAAATCAGGCGCCCCGCCTCCCGCGGCCAAGGACAGTTCCGCCTGGAAAGAGGCCCAGAAGAAATGGGAGAGGGCCGGGATTGTCGCTTGGGACTTCGGCTCGCTGCCTGAGAGTATCGCCGTCGGCCCGCTCCTGGCCGCCTATCCGGCCCTCCAAGCGGCGGAGCGAGGGGCGAACATCCGGCTCTTCGATAATCGAGAAGAAGCCATCTCCTCGCATCGCCGAGGCGTGCAGAGCCTGCTCCTGGTCAAGTTCGCCAAAGACCTGGAATTCATGAAGAGATACCTCCGCCTGTCCGAGGAACTGGTCCCGGCCGCGCTGTTTTTCGGAGGCCAGGCCGCAGTGGAAAAAGCGCTCCACTTGTGCCTTGCGCGGGAGGTTCTGCAAAAAAATATCCGGACCGAAGAGGAATTCAAAGCCTGGAGCGCGGGCGTGGTCCGGAGTCTTTTCGAAAAAGGCCATGAGCTGCTGAAAACCGTTGGCCAGACACTGGAGACATCCGGAAGTGTGAGGGCCGCCTTGTCTGTAATGAAAAAAGAGAGTGCCTCGACTTTGAGCCAGGCCACCCCGAGCAAGACCATCCATGCGTTTAGCGCAGAGATAGAGGCCGATCTGGGCCGGCTCGTCCCCAAGGATTTCCTGGAGAAGTATGGCCTCGAGCGGCTCGTCCACCTCCCCCGCTACCTCAAGGCTTTAGAGTTGAGAGTGGACAGGGCCAAATACGGGCTGGAGAAAGACCGCCAGAAAGCGGCTCAAGCGGAAGTTTTCGTCAAAGCCCTGAAGAAGTTGGAGATGGCTAAAGACACTTCCCCGTCCCGCATGTCCCCGGCCAAGCTCGCCGCCGTCGAAGAGTTCCGCTGGCTTCTGGAGGAGTTCAAGGTGTCGCTCTTCGCCCCCGAGCTTCGCACCGCCGTCCCCGTCTCGGCCAAGAGGCTGGAGGCGAAGCTGAAAGAAATCGCCGAGCTTCAATCGTGAGTTTTCCGGAGCTTAAGAAATGCGCCCCCGACGGCAAGCCGGCGGTCCGGCCGGAAAAAAAGCGCCGGTTCCTCAGCGCACGCAGGGAGCGGGCGATCGGGTCAGCTGGATGACGGTGGGATCCATAAAGCAGACGGCCACCTCATTTTCCGAAATCATGGCAATAATGGCCTCTCCCGATGAACCGCCCAAAAAGCCATTCAAAAAAAAAGTCAGACCTTTATACACTCCATCCGGAAATTCATAGCCTCCTATGTAGCTCCCGTTGCGCTCCAGGAGGAAAGGAACTCCTTCGTTTAGGTCAAAATCAACTCGATAATTATAGGTTTCGTGTGTCTTTTTGTCGGTGCAATAAATCCAGCCCGTATAGCTGACCATGTCGATCTGGTTTCCCGTGACACAAAACTTGATGACGTCGGAATAGGCATCCATCCCCACCCATAGGCCGCCTTGCACTCTCAGGGGTTCATTGGGAATCACCTCCGGGCCGATGCCCAGCAGGGCGCCCAGTTTTTGCCGGTAGTCCGCGGGAGTCATGAGGCCGGCCCGGCGCCTGCGTCCCAGTTCACGGATGATTTGGCTGCGCGTCCGGTTGCGGCTTGACCAGGAATCTGGGGCCGGAGGAGAGCCCCTTTGGCCGACCGATTTGCCTTGTTCGGCGTGGAAGGTCTCATGATCGCCCGTCCTGAGCCGGCCCGAGGCGGCCGGGTCGGCCGGCCAAATGGTTTTGTGTCCTTCCGGTATTAAGCTATACACATAGCCCGAACGCTCCCCCGTTTGGGAATCTGTCACTTCTCCTATAACGCCCACTTCTCCCCAGAAAACAGTAACGGCGCCTTCCACAGGCCAATTGACCCTGGTCCGGTATTCCGTTCCGATGGCCGTGGCCGTATAAAAGCGCGTCCGAACGGCGTAGCCCGCTCCCTCGCGGGGTTCGACATAATGCCAGGCCTGGCCTGACTGCTGGCCGACCAGGGTCCCGTTCTCATACATCCCCAATTGGACTTCCGTGTTGGCGTCCAGGGAGAGGATCGAGTTATCGGGCAGCAGGATGTCCGCCTGGCCGCCGGCCGTCTTGAGAAACGAGCCGCTGGTCAAGGATTGCGAGCCGGGGGCCATGTCCCGGTATTGGGTCTCATTCCGGCCGTGGACTTTGAGGGCACCGCGCGGAGCGAACACCTCCACGGTCTGGACGAGGTCCTCGGCCAAATTTCCCGCTAGCGGCGGCGTTGAATCTGAGACACTGAAGAGCACACTCAAACCCACCAGAAAAACAGCCGGCCGCAACAATCGGATTTTTTTCATGCCCCCTCCTCAATGATCTTGGACTCCCGACCTCCCAGTAAAATTTTGAGTGCGTCAACCGATCGGTACTGATATACAGTTTTAGCCCGCCAGGAAAGATCTGGAGAAACTATATCGCCGAGAGAGAAACAATGTCAAGAAAGGGAAAACGGAAGCGAAGGCACGCCGGCCGGCCCCTGCCCAAGATGAAAGAGAAAAAAATTAAAGCTTCAGAGAAAATCGGTAGCGGTAGCCCAGGTCTTTATCCTGAAAACCCAGGCTGCGGATGACGCTGAGCTCCTGGGCGTTCCACTTGGCGATGCAGGCATAGACCTCCTTGAAGCCCTGCTGCCGGGCGTACTTCAAGGCGGCCAGGTGGAGCTTTTTGGAGATACCCCGGCGGCGGCAGGGTTTGGTGACAAAAGTGATGTGGAAATAAAACTCTGCCGGCTTCCAGGCTTTGGAGGCCGGGAGGACATCATACATATTGTCCACCTCCGGAGCGCCCAGCACAGGCCAGCCCATCAGGTAGCCCACCACTTTGTCCCCCTCCACGGCCACAAACGTTTTGAACTTGTTGCCCGGTTTGAGATAGCGGTTCTCGTATTCCGGCCCGCCCGGTTTTATGCTGACATCGGAGAATTTCTCTCTCATCTCCGCCTCGAGCTCCTGGACCAGGGCTAGCACGCCCTCCAGGTCCTGGGGACGATAATCGCGGATGACGACGGCGGCGGCATTCATTGACATCCTGAATCCCTCGATACATATTATAGTCGAAATCATCTCCCCCTTACCAAGGCACCATAATCCTGGCTTCCCTAAGAACGATCTGACTTCATCCCTACAGCTGGAAGCAGTAGGAGAACTTCACCAGGAAGACGTTGTAGGAGTGGATGTTGAACAGGTTGTCGACGTCGCGGCCGAAGGAAAAATCGCCCCGGGGCTCGAAGCCCGTCCGGCCCTGCGACCAGACCAGGTAGAGTGTGGAGCCGGGGATGTATTCCCAGCGGATGACCAGGTTGGAGCGAAACTGGGAGAAAGGGATCCTCATCTCGGCGGTCCAGCCCTGCCCGTCAACGGAGGTCTCCACGTCCCAGATGGGGTCCCAGTTCTGGTCCGGTCCGTTGGAGTTGCCCGAATCCGTGGTGATGGAATCGGCCTTTACGCCGGCCGCGTTCATGGCAAAGGCGAACCCGGTGAGGTGGTCGAAGTAAATACTTATCGGACAGGAAAAAGGTTGACATCAAAATTGTTGATTGCCATAAACTTTTTCCGCCTGTATCATGTGCTTCGGCCCGTTCGTCGAACAATGGGCCAAATCGGAAACAGGACTTTGAGCAACCGCTATGGACGCCGTACCGATCCTCTATGAAGATAATGACGTAGTGGCCGTCCACAAGCCGGAAGGGCTGGTGTCCAATGCCCCGGGCGGCCAGGAGGGGCTGGCTCCCCGTCTGGCGGCGGCGGGTGCGGGCCGGCTCTACATCGTCCATCGCCTGGACAAGGGGGCCAGCGGAGTTCTGCTGCTGGCCAAGAACGCGGAAGCGCACAAGTTCTTAAACGACCTATTCAGCCGGGGGGAAGTCCGGAAGACCTATGTGGCCGTGGCCTTGGGAAAAATTAGCCAAAGTCGAGGCGTCATTGACAAGCCGATCCGTGAATTCGGGTCGGGCCGCATGGGCATCGACTCTGAGCGCGGAAAACCTTCCCGCACCGAGTTCGAAGTAACAGAGCGCCTGAAAGACAGCACCCTGGTCAAGGTCCGCCCTCTTTCAGGCCGGCGGCACCAGATCCGGGTGCACTTTTACAGCCTCGGACATCCGCTGGCCGGCGACCCGAAGTATGGCGACCGGAGCGTCCAGCGGGCTTATCCCCGCCTGATGCTGCATGCCCTGGACATTTCCTTCAAGCGGCCGGCCGGCGAGGAGGTCAGAATCGAAGCGCCCGTTCCCGAATCCTTCCAGACGGTGCTGGAGGAGCTGCGCCTTCATCCCCGGCCAAGGCCGGAACCTTGAGCCGCTGGGTCATAAGTCAGCAGGGATATTATCTCTTTCTTTTTTGTTGAAAAAGCGCTCGGAGAGAGTACCCGGCCAGGCCCGCCACCCCGGCAGCCAAAGCGGCGATCGTGGCGGCCGCGGCTACCATCAGCCAGGAGGAGCCGAGCTTCATCATCACTGCCACGCGGCGGGCGATGAGGGCGCTGCCCGTGACATGGAAATAAATCGCGGCTCCCAGCCACAACAGCCCCGCGGAGAGGGCGCCCGTCCGGAACGACCGCCAAGCCGAGCGGCCGAAGACGAGGCCGTAGAGAAACGGAACGGCCATCACCCACCACCACAAGGGCGTGATCAGATGCAGGACAAGAAGGACGACCAGACAGCCGATGATGCCGATCATTTTTCGCTTCGCAACTCGGTCTTTGAGGTCCGGCCCGGCAGGGCCTGGCCGGCTGAGCTCATAAACAGCAGCTCGTAGGCCCGGCCGGCTAGCCAGTCCTCAACGGCATTGTCATAGAACCGCGAGCCGGGGTTTCCTGACTCGCCACCCGGGTAAATACCCCAGGCTTTCACCTCAGGACCCAGGGCCACTACCATCCTCCAGGAGGGGCCGTGCGTCCGGCCGATGGCATTAATAGTGCAGGTATCTCCGGGAGTGAACAGCCTCTCCCGGCCAAAACCGGGCAGGCGCCCTAAATGACGGATGTCCGTTCCTCGCGCCCGGCCCCACTGCCAGGCCTGGCCGAACCGTCCGTATTTTTCGGCCAAACGCCGGCAGGCCGTTTTAAAAGCCGACCGGGCGATATCCGCAAAAACCTCCACGGCCGGCGTCTTCTTGTCATCGAAAAAGGGTGAATCCGGATGGTTCAGGGCCAAGTCCAGGAAAACGTTCGACAGCGGCCAATATAGGACATCCATTCCGGGCTTCAGCTCGTCGTTCCAGGTCTTCTCGTTGAGCGCATCCCAGAGGAAATTGAAAATAAGGGGCGCGGCCGAATCGGCCCGCTCCTGACAGTCCCATTTTTCCAAGGCCTCCAGACAGGCCCGCTCTTCGGCCGCCGGCTTCGCCTGACGCAGGACGGGCAGCAGCTGGGGCAGGAGGAGGCGGGCCCTGAGGTTCAGGTTGTCGGTCTGCATACGAATCATGTCCTCCGGGGCGAAGTCCTTGCCGGCCGAAAGACTCTCGTTGATGCGCCGGCCCCTTTCAAACGGGCCGTATTCCCAGCCGAGATAGTAGGGATAAGTCTCGTCGACAGGCTGCTGGTTGGCCGAGCTGACAAATCCACGCTCCGGGTTCTTAACATGGGGGTTATGCTCCCAGGGCACCCAACCCTGCCATTCGTCGGCCAGCTTTGACCCATCCAGGATGTAACGTCCCTGGCCTTTCCAGCGCAGGGGAAACCGGCCGCTGTGCCACAGGGCAATGTCGCCCTGGGCATCGGCATAAACGAAATTCAAGGCCGGAAAGCTGAAAGACTTCATGGCCTCCAGGAAATCCTGGTAATGGCTCGCCCGGTTGAGACGGTACAAAGAAAGGAGCTCGTTCGAAACATCATGAGGTCCCCAGCGCAGGGCCGCTCCCCGGGGGACCCAGCCGGCCAAGGGCTTTTCATCCTCGAAACAGACAACCGGGCCATGATGGGTGTACAGGACGCGGTCGGTCGAGGTCCCCACGCCCCTGACCTTGATCTTCTCCTCCCGGACCTCAACCGGCCGCCATTTCCCGTCATAAAGATATTCCCGGCGATCCTTGTCCTTGAACTTGACCTCGAACCAGTCCAGAACATCCGAGAGAGCAGCGGTTACTCCCCAGGCGGCCCGGCCATTGAAGCCGATGACCACGCCGGGAGCGCCGGTGAAGGTCACTCCGTAGACGTTCAATCCCGGAGCGCTCAGCTGAACCTCGTACCAGATGGAGGGCAAGGTCAGGTCCAGGTGCGGGTCGTTGCACAGGATGGGAAATCCGCTCCGGGTCATTTTTCCCGAGACCGCCCAGTTGTTGCTGCCCAGGCCCTGGGGCCTTTCCCCCGGGCCGGCATCGTTTTGGCCGGAGCTGGCCGCCGCGGCCGCCGGCGGCTGGGGCAGGGGAACGGGCCGAAAATCCCAGGCTGTGCCTCTGGGAATGACCGGCTCCAGGAAGGGAGGGAGGTCCGGAAACAGGCTATCCACGAACTCTTGGCCGAGTATGGCCCGCGTCCTGGTCATGACCAAATCCTGATTCCTCCCGGAAAGAGTCCAAGCCACGGATTTCATCAGCAGGGCCGTTTTGAGTTCGGTCCAGGGCTCCGGCGCATAATCCAGGATCTTATACTCGACGGGATAATCCTGGGGCGAGAGGCTGTGGAGATAGGCGTTCACGCCGTCCCGGTAGGCCCCGACCACCTCGCTGATCAAGGGGTCATTCTGAAAAGCCCGCGCCATCTTTTCGGCCGACCAAACCAGGCCCAGCCTCCGCTGCAGGCGGTCCTGCTGGACCAGGGCCGGCCCGACGAACTCGCTCAAGCGGCCGGCCGAATAAAGCGCCTGGAACTCCATCTGCCACAGCCGGTCTCGGGCCACCACATATCCTTGGGCGAAATACAGGTCGTGTTCGTTCCGGGCGAAGATATGGGGAACATGGCGCGCATCCCAGATAATGGCCACGGTCTCCCGCAGGCCCGGCAGGGTCAGGGACTCGGAGGGTTTGTCCTCCCGGCTGCCGTTCCGCCAGAACCCGGCGAAAGGGTTGAGGAGCTTGCCCAGGGGCGGGAACAGGCCGTGGCGGCCGTTGAGTCCCCAAAAAACAACTACGGCCAGGGTGATGGCCAGGACAGCGCGCAGGATCTTCACGGGCACCTCCTCGAAAAAAATGGCCGGCCGGACAGAGCTTTTATCAGTATTCCAAGACCGAGGAAAAATCAAGTTGAACAACCCGCCGCCTTGGTTTATGATCCTCTCTCGTTCCAATTAACATGTCGAATCGGGGAGACCAGGGCATTCCGGATTCCGCGCCCGTCATCCTGGACAGGTCTCACCACTCCCTCTCCCGCCGGAACATCGACCCTGACGCCCTGAAGGTCCTCTACCGGCTTCATCATCACGGCTTCATTGCCTACCTGGTCGGGGGAGCCGTACGAGACCTCCTGCTGGGAAAGACGCCCCAGGACTTCGACGTGGGGACAAATGCCCGGCCCCGTCAGATCAAAAAGCTCTTCCGCAACGCCTATCTCATCGGCCGGCGCTTCCGGCTAGCCCAAGTTCGCTTTCAAGGCGGGAAAGTCGTCGAAGTGGCCACTTTTCGCCGGGAACCGGAGCCGGGAGAAATTGAGGAATCCGAAGAGGTCAAGGGCCTAGAGGAAGACGAGAGCGGCCGGGAAGAGGAAACTTCTCCGGCGCCGGAAGCAGAAGGACTCGAGCGGCCGGCAGAGCCGAGGCCGGAAACCGAAGCGGGGGCCGGCCCGGAGCCGAAGGAAGGGGAGGCCGAGGAGGCGGCCGAAGAATGCGGGCCTGTCCGGCGGCCGGCCCTGGACCGGTCCTTCGGCACGCCGCGCCAGGACGCCTTCCGCCGCGACATCACCATCAACGCCCTGTTCTACGACCTAGCCACATTCTCCGTGATCGATTACGTCGGCGGGTTGGAGGACTTGGCCTGCCAAAGGATCCGGGTCATCGGCGACCCCGGCCAGCGCTACGTCGAGGACCCGGTCCGGATGTGGAGGGTGCTGCGCCACGCCGCCCGTCTGGGTTTCACACTGGAGGATAAAACGGAACAGGCTATCTCCGGCCACCGCTATTTGCTGGCGGCCTGCCCCGGGTCCCGGCTGTATGAGGAATTGAACAAGGACCTTAAGTCCGGAGCGGCCGAGCCTTTTTTCAAGCTGGCCCGGCAGCACGACCTGATCAGGCCGGTCCTGGGCCGCATCGGCGAGTTCATCCAATCTTCTCCCGAAGCCTTCAACCGGACGTCCTCCCTCCTGGCCGTCCTGGACCGAACCCTGTCTGCCGGAATTTCTCTCAGCCAGGCGGAGATCTACGCTCTTCTTTTTTGGGCCTGGGCCGCCAATCAAATGGCTGAGGCCGTCGGCGACCGGGCCAAACATCTTCACGGCGCCTTCGATGCCTCGGGGACAACAATGACTTTGCCCCGGGCCTTAACCGCCAACGTCATCCAGACCATGATCATTGTCGAAAGGATGATAAGGGCGCTCGATTCGGGCCAGATGCGCTGGTCCCTGCGCCGCAAAGCCCATTACCCGGAGGCGACGCGACTGTGCTCGCTCCTCGTCCGGGGAGAATTGATCGAGGATAAGGATCCCTTCGATGTCCTGTTCCGGCAGAAGTACGGCAGTGCGCCGGGAGGGGAGCGCCACAAAAGGCGGCGAAGACGACGTTGGAAGAAAAAACCGCCGGAGGGCCCGCCGCCCCGGAACCCCGCCGATTAACCGCCGGGCCGAAGGCTGGCCGCTTTCCTACCAGCCGCTGACCAACAGTTTTTTGGCCGCCTTCAACCCGCATTTTTGATAGCGATGGTAGCCCCCGGCCGCGTTCTCGGCCACGGTCTTGTCCGGGTCACCGTTCATCCAGCTTTCCACGGCCGCCTTAAGGATATAAGCCTCTGGAGCCAGGAGTCCGGTGGTCCACAGAAGCGGATAGGCGCCGGCCTGGCGGATGGCTTGGCCAAAAAAGCTGCGGCTCAGGCAGGCCAGGACCAGAACCGGACGGACCCGCTCGTCGCTCTTCTGCGGATAGGACTCCAGCGTGAAATCCATCAGCCCGTCGTGGCCGAGATAGGCCAGGAGGTCGGAGCGGCCGCCGCAATTCAAGACGAAAGCCGGGGATCCGGCGACGGGAATTGAGACCGAATCCTCAGACCGGCCGGCCGCCGCCCTCAAGAAATCCAGGAGAGCCTGCTTGATATCCTGGCCCCGGTAGGCGTCGGCCACCACATAAACGTCGAAGTCATTATGCTTGAACACGCAGCGCTCCAGGACAGACGGAGAGAGATTCGGCAGGGACTGGAGCAGCTTCCACTCCCGGCTCCGCTTAAACTGAGATTTGACTCCGTAGAGAGCGCCCCAATAGAGGTTTCGTCCGGGGTCCTCGCCGTTTCCCAGGGCAGCCGGCACGGCCACTATGCCCTGATGCTCGTTGTCGCACAGGGCGACATAGACGTGGACGGTTTTGGGCGATATCGTTTTAGGATATCCGACGCCAGCACAAAAAATCAGAATTAATATAATGGCATTAAGCCTGACAATCATAGGTCTATTATAGTTGAAGAATTCTGTTTTTAGCTTAAATCAATTTTCCAGGCCGCAAAAACATAGTTTAAGAAGAATTTTGACCAATAAAAACGGGAAAACAATAATATAATCAATTTGTTAGCTTGGTCTGACCCCATATTAACCCGATCCCAGTTCGAGCTGGACCGTCTCGAAACCTTCCTCCGCCAGCACAATCTCTGCCTTCTTCGACCGCGGCAGCTGCCGAACTGAGAAGCGGATATTGATGGACGGCCGAGAACGGCGGCCCGCCCAGATGATGTGGTAGAATATTAACATGAAGACAAAAAGCAAAATTTTGCTTGTCTGTGTATGTCTTGTTCTCTCCCTTCAGCCCCTGGCCGGCCAGGAGAAGAATACCCTCAAAGACCTCGACCCCCGATACCAAAAATGGCTCGAGGAAGAGGTCGTTTACATCATCACCGCCAAAGAGAAGGACATCTTTCTCCGGCTGGACTCGGACAAGGAAAGAGACATCTTTATAGAAGCCTTCTGGAAACAGAGAGATCCCACCCCGGGGACCCCCCAGAACGAGTTCAGGCAAGAGCATTACCGCCGCCTGGCCCAGGCCAATGAGCTCTACGGTCGCGGCACCCCCCGGGCCGGCTGGAAGACCGACATGGGCCGGATCTTCATCATTCTCGGCCAGCCCCAAGATGTGCAAAGGTACGAAGGGGGAGGCTTTGTCTATCCGGCGCAGATATGGTTTTATAAAGGAGACGAACGCTACGGCCTGCCCCCTTATTTCCGGCTTGTCTTTTTCAAAGCCAAGGGGGCGGGAGAATACAGGCTCTACAGCCCGCTGACCGACGGGATGGAGAGCCTGATCATCGACAAGAAAATTGCCGGCGGGAATCCGGAAGATGCCTACTATGAGCTGTTCCGTTTCGACGCAGAGCTGGCGCAGGCCGCCTTGACCCTGATCCCGGACGAGCAGGCCAACCCCGGTAGTCCCTCTCTGACCTCGGAGACCCTCCTGGCCAACGTGGCCAGCCTTCCCCAAAAGAAGGTCAATGACGAGTACGCAGCCAAGCTCCTCAGCTACAAGGACGTGGTGGAGGTGGATTATAGCACCAACTACATGGCCAACGACCATCTTGTATCTCTCATCCAGGATGAACGGGGTGTGTACTTCGTTCACTATTCCATCGAGCCGGCCTCCTTGTCTGTGAACAGCTATCAAGACAAGTACGTGGCCCATTTCGAGGTCAACGCCAAGGTGGCCGACGGGCAGGGCAGGACGATCTTCCAATACGGCAAGTCCTTTCCCCTGGAGCTGACCGAAGGGAACATCGAACAGCTCAAAAACAGCGCCTATGCCCTGCAGGACGCCTTTCCCCTTATCCCCGGCAGCTACAGCCTGAGCGTGATCCTCAAGAACACGGTCTCCAAGGAATTCACGACCCTGGAGGCGAAAATTCTCGTCCCCCCGGCCGGCGATTCCCTGGCTATGAGCCGTCTCCTGCTGGGCTATAAGGTGGAAAAGAACCCGAATTTCCTCAACCAGAAAAAGCCCTTTGTCGTCCAGGACTATCAAGTCTTCGCCCAGCCCAAGAACCTTTATTCCAAACAGGACCGGCTGGCCGTTTTTTTCCAGATCTGGAACCTCCCCCCGGCCCTGGCCGGCGGCCAGGTGAAATGTGTCATCTCCAGCGAAACAAAGGAATGGGCGCGGGAGAGGCAGAGCCTGGAAGGCCGGACGGACCAGAAGAACTTCCTTCGTGAATTCCCGCTGACAGATTTTCTGCCCGGGTTCTATAAAGTCCGGGTGGCCGTCTGCACCGCCCGGGATGAAGAGGTCCTCTCCGAGGAGAAGGAATTCCAGGTGACTCCCGAGCCGAGCGTGGCCCGGCCGTGGGTCATTTCCAAGGTCATGCCGATGAACCGGAACTCCCTGGCCGAGATCGACTTCATCCTGGCCAACCAGTATTGGGCCGGTGGCGACCCGGCCAGAGCCGGAGCGATCCTGGAGAGGTGCAATGAGCAGGTTCCCCAGCCGCGGTATGCCCTGCGCCTGGCCGAATTCCTCTACGCCCAGAAAAACTACCAGAGGGTTAAGGCCCTCTTGCAGCCTTTGAAGGAGACGTCACCGGACAGCCATCAGGCGCTGGTCTTGCTGGGCAGGGCCCATCAGGCTCTGGGGGAATTCCAGGAAGCGGCCGACAGCTACCGGGAATATTTGACGCGCAGCGGGACAAACCTGGAGATCCTCAATGCCCTGGGTGAATGCTATGTCCAGCTGGGGAATACGGACCAGGCCCTGACGGCCTGGGAAAAATCGCTCGAGCTCAACCCCGCTCAGCCGGAGCTGAAGAAAAAGGTTGAAGACCTCAAGAAAAAATGACGCGTCCCCTGTCCACGCTTCTGCTGTGCGCTGTCCTCGGCCTGGGGACTGTCCTCTCCCTGCCGCGCTGTTCGGCGCCCGCTTCCTCCATCCGGCTTACGCCCGGCGAGGAAGATTTCTTGTCCAAGGTTCGCTACATCATCACTGCCCAAGAAAGGAAGACGTTCCTCAATCTCCCCGCCTCGGAGCGGGCGGCTTTCATTAAGGATTTCTGGGATAAAAGGGACCCCGACCCCTCCACCGAGGAGAATGAGTTCAAAGATGCTTACCTGGCCCGAATCGCCGAGGCTGACCGGCTTTTTCTGGGCGAAGGAAGGCCGGGCTGGCTGACGGACAGGGGAAGAATCTACATCCTCCTCGGCCCTCCGACCAGCACAGAGCAGTATAAAGGCGGCTACCTGGACGCCGACCGCCAGATCCTACGGGACACCATCATCTGGCACTACGACGGGACTCCGGTCTTTTTTGTGGACAGCCGGGGGACGGGAGAATTCGAGCTGGCGACCCAGAGCCTTGAGGAGCTGGAGTCGCTGAACACGCTCCTCAACCGGCGGTCGGGCGGGGCACAACCCTCCCCGGCCGGACGGGTTCTGTTTGATTTCACCCATACTATGAGAACGGACCGAAGCGGCCTCCGCTTCCTCGTCCTGCAGGTCCCTTACCGGAGGCTATGGTTCACCGAAAAAGAAAAACGCCTGAACGCCACCCTGAAGCTAAGGCTGCGGATCACCGATGCGGAGCGGCGCGTGGTGGCCAGCTATGATCAGGATTATCCGCTCTCTTTTTCCGAAACCGACCTCCTCAAACTGAGCGGCCGGTCGTACGATCTGTCCGTTCCCCTGCTCCTCAAAGAGGGTCGCTATGATGCCTGGATCACTCTTCAAAATGGAGCTTCGGGAGAAGAACTGAAGAAAAAGGTCGAGTTTGCTATAAAGAAAAGCGAGCGCCCATGAAAAGAGTGCTTTGTCTCCTTTTTTCATTCAGCCTGGCCTTGTTGCCGGCGGCCATCGGCCAAACGCAGGACCGGCCTCTTCGCCATGAAATCGAAGTGGTGGTCGTCGACCTGCCCGTCTATGTCCTGGATAAGCAGGGAAACCCTGTCCTGGACCTCAAACCCGAGGATTTCGTCGTACTGGAAAACGGGGCGGAGCAGAAGCTCACCCATTTCGCCCTCATCCGGAACGATTCCCCGGAGACTCTCAGCCTATTCAGCCTCTATCCGGCCGCCAGGCGGCACTTCTTTTTTCTTTTCGACTTGTCCTTCGCCAGCCTCAAGGGCCTGCTCAAGGCCAGGGAGGCGGCCCTGGGGTTCGTCCAGAACAAGACTCTGCCCACCGACCTGGTGGGGGTGGCCACCTTCTCCGTGTTCAGCGGGCTCAAGATTCTCTCCCCCTTCACCGAGGATAAAGAACAGGCCCTGACCGCTCTCGACACCCTGGGGTTGGCCAAGGCTTCCCATCGGGTCAAGGACCCGGCCGGGTTCTTGTTCAAGCCTTTTCAGGATGTGACCAGCTCTCGGCCCCAGGCGTCGGGCGGGCAAAAAACATCCGCCTCAGACATCACCGAGCAGATCAAAGATGTTCTGAAAGAAATGGGCCGCCTGGACCGGGAGACCGAGCGCGGCTATGCCTCCCAGTTCATCGGCTCCTTCCAGCTCCTGTCCCAGGCCCTCAACATCGTCTCCGGCCGAAAGCATCTCATCTATTTCTCGGAGGGTTTTGACTCGGCCGTGCTCACCGGTTCAGCCATCGGCCAACTGGACAAAACCGAAGAAGCCCTGATGAATCGGGAACTCTGGAAGGTGGACACCGATCTGGCCGGGTCGGCCGGGCTGCGGGCCGGCCTCTTGGAGACGCTGGCCCGCCTGGCCAATTCCGACTGTGTTGTCCACACGGTCGATATCGGCGGGTTGAGGGGCGAGAGCCAGGTGGATACCGTAGAGGGGACTCCTCTGGAGACCTCCACGGTGAGACGGGGACAAGACACCCTCAACATCCTGTCCCACGAGACGGGCGGCCTCGCCTTCCGGAACACGAACGACCTCAACCTGCCCTTGGAGGACATCCTGCGGGCGACAAACTCTTACTATCTCCTGGGCTACACTCCGAGAAAAGGGGCTAAGAGCCAAGGGTCCAAAAAGATCGAGGTCAGAGTGAACCGGCCCGGACTCCAGCTGTCTTACCGGAAAGCGCTTCAGGGCGAAAAACCCTATGCCCAGTATTCCGATTTTGAAAAGCAGATGCAGCTCGTGGAATACATCGCCAAGGACCTCGTCTCCGATGACCTGGCCTTCCAGGCTTTGGCCACGGCCTATCAGGGGACGGAGCACATCGCTCAAATCCCCGTCGTTCTCAGGGTACCGGGGGAGCAGTTCCTGGCCGGGAGAGAGAAGGCCAAAGAGGTCAAGCTGGAGTTCTACGGCTATGCTCTGAACAGCTCCCGGGAGTTCGTGGATTTCTTTCACCAGAGCCTGAGCCTTGACCTCCCCAAGATGCAGGACAGGCTGAAGAGCAAAGGGCTGAAGTACTATGACCTGCTCCTGGTCCGGCCGGGCGACAACTACAAAGTCAAATTCATCATCCGCAACAGTTTGACCGGCGAGATCGGCAGCCAAATCCTGGAGATAGGCGTCCCGGACTTCGGCCAGAGAACTTTCTCCATCAGCCCGCCCGTCCTGGTCGATCCCGACCGGGATTGGATCCTGGCCCGCGGCTACGACCCGGACAATCCTTCAGGACGAAAACAGATGAAGGGGCTTCCCATCGCCTATCCTTTTGTCCTGCCCTCGCTCCACTTCGTCCCGGCCGTCGTTCCGGAGATCAAACCGCATTCGCCGGTAGGGATCTATTTCCGGGCTTATCACCTGAAGCTTCAGCCGGAGTCGAACACTCCCCAGGTAATGGTCCATTTCGTGGCCATAGATCCCGACGGAAAGGCGAGCCTCCTGGCCGGGATCCGGTTGACCAAGGGATTGGCCTCCTCTGAACCGGATGTGTATGAATTCTTCTTTGAAGGGCAGATGGCCGAGCTGCCTCCGGGGTCCTATCAATTGAAGGTGACCTGCTCGGACTTGCTGGCCCAGAAGTCGGTCTCCTCCTTCGTCCCCTTCGTCGTTCCCGACTAGTTGCCTAGCCGCTGGATCTTTTGAGCGTAGCGGTAGGCCTGGGCCTGGTCTCCCCGCCGAAGATAGATCTTGGCCAGCAGGTAATAGGCCAGCTTAAGATGGCGAACATCCGGCCCCAGGCTGGCGCCCTTCTCCAGCTCCGCGATCGCTTCCTCATCCCTCCCGCCCTCTTGATAATAGAGCTCTCCCAGGAAGACATAGCTCAAGGGAAACTGCGGGTCGCCGTCCCTGGCCTTCTGTAGATAGCGCTCTTCGTTGAGGCTGTCCTTGTTCTGACGGTAGAGGAGGGCCAGGTTGAAGCTGGCGTTGAAATTGTCGGGATGGAACTCCAGCTCGTTCTTGTATTCGGCCTCGGCCTCGGCCAGCTGGCCCTGCGCCTGGTTGACCTGGGCCAGGTTGTAGTGGACGTTCTTCAGTTGGGGGTTCAACTCCAGGGCTTTGAGGGCATAAGATCGCGCCTCGCTGACCTTGTCCAGAATGAGGTGGACGCGGGCCAGGTTGTTATAGGCGGCAGCGGAATTGGGGTTAAGACGGAGGCATTCCTGATAATAGCGGATGGCCTCCGGGTAGTCCTCCTGCTTGAGGTTGATTTCCCCCAGGGTCAAATAGAGGATGGAGTCCGCGGGAAATTTGCCGACGAAGTCAGCCAAGATTTTCTCGGCCGTGGGGAGGTCTTGCAGCTCGATGTAGGAGATGGCCATGTTCAGGACGACGAAATCATAATCCGGCTTGCGGTCCAGGGCAGCGGAGAACCAGCGGATCGACTCCCGATATTTCTTTTGCTTGAAACAGATGTTGCCCAGAATGAAATAGGCATCGATGATCTCCGGCTCTTGCCGGATGACGTCGAGCATGATCCGTTCCGCCTCCCGGAGCTCGCCCTTAAGGTTCAGCTCCTTGGCCGAGGAGATCTGGTTGAAGACCTGGATCTTGTCCCGGGGGCTGGCCAGCGGCCGGCCGGCGGTCATGTCTGTTTTGACAAAGGTCCCGATATAACCCAGGGAAGCAAGCTTTTCGCGCGTTTCTTCATCCGTCCGATGATAATCAATCTGGAGCCGACCCTGGCTGGATAAGCTCACCAGTTCCTTGAGCCGTTTCTCCAAACGGCGGACCACGGCCGGCTCCCGGCCGGCCAGGTCCTTCGCTTCCTGCGGGTCGTTCTTGAGGTCGTAGAGTTCGGGCTGGGGCGATAGGATCAATTTGAAGCGGTTGTCCTGGACGCTCTGAATCTCGTTCCAGCCGTAGTGGAAACGGGGATAGAAATTTTCTGAATAAGCCAAGGGCTGGGCGGAACTATCGGCCTTCCCCTGGAGCAGAGGAAGGAGGCTTCGTCCCTGGACATCCTTGGGCAGAGGAAGGCCGGCCAGGCCCAGGACTGTCGGCATGAGGTCTACCAGCGAAACGACCTGGGATACAGTCCTGCCCCGCAGTCGGGATTGGGGAAGGACGATGATCAGGGGCACCTGGAGGGACGCCTGATAGATGAAAAAGCCGTGGGTGTACTCACCGTGCTGGCCCAGGCTTTCACCGTGGTCGGAGGTGAAGACGACCAAGGTCCGCTTAAGTAAATCTTCCGTTTTTAAAAAATTCCACAGCCGCCCCAGCTGGCTGTCGGTGTAGGCGATCTCGCCCAAATAGAGGTCTTGGCTGTATTGCTCCCGATAGGGGCTGGGAGGGTCATAAGGCGTGTGCGGGTCGTAGAGGTGAGCAAAGAAAAAGAACCGTTCCTTCTTGTTTTTGTCCAGCCATTCGAGGGCCCGGTCGATGACCTCATCCCCCCGGCGCTGGACATCGGCCATGGAGAACCCCTCCTTGCGGCTGACATCGAAGCGGTCGAAGTAAAAGTCGAAACCCTGGTTCAATCCCCACTTGGAATCGAGAACATAGGCGCCCACCACCGCGCCGGTCTTGAAGCCGTGCTCCTTGAAAACTTCGGCCAGGGTGTCGAGGTCCTGGGGTACGAGGAACCCGCCGTTGTCCCTAACGCCATGAAAGGCCGGATACGTCCCGGTGAGCATGGTCGTGTGGGAGGGCAGGGTCAGGGGGGTCTGGCTGATGCACTTTTCGAACCTCACGCCCATCTTGGCCATTTCATCAATAACGGGCGTGGCGATATCTTTATAGCCGTAGCAGCCCAGCCGGTCCGCCCGGAGGGTGTCTACGCTGATGAGAAGCACATTGATGGGCTCTTGGCCGGTCAGCCGGGAGATATCCTCCTTGCTCCGGCAGGCTGCAAGAAATCCTAAAAGGCAGGCCATGGCCATCAAGAAGAGCGCAAGACAAGCCCGTCTTTTCATTGGGGAGATCTGTTCTTGATGGATTCGATGAGGCGCATGACCTGGGCCCTGTCCGGGTCGCCGGCCGGGACCAGCTCCACATATTTTTCAAGGTACGGCAGGGCTTCCTGCGGCCTATTTAGCTTCACCAGGGCCAGCCCGAGGTTGTATAGGGCCATGGCCTGGCCGGGCTCCAAAGCCACCGCTTTTTTCCAGAGCTCCACGGCCTCCTCCAGGCGTCCCCTCGTGGCCAGGGCAGTGCCTTTCCCGTTGTAGGCCGAAGCCAGGTTGGGGTCGAACTGAAGGCTGCGGTCGAAGAAGTCCAGAGCCTTATCCGGATCTTGGCGGGTCAGGTATAGGGAACCGAGGTTGTTCAAGGCGCCGGCGTAATCCGGGTCCAAAGCTAACGATTTCTGGTAGAACTGCTCGGCTTTGTCCAGGTCGTTGAGCTTCCAATGGGCCACGCCAAGATAATTCCACATCTCGGCGTCATCGGGGTCGAGGGCAACCGCTTCCTCGAGCACCTGAATGGCCTTTTTCTGGTCGCCCATTTCTGAAAGATAAATGCCCAGTTTGCCCAGCATCTGGGAGTGGGGAGGACAGGAGGCGACACCCTTTTCCAGGGTTTCCACGGCCTTGGCCAGGTTCCCCGTCTGATAGTAGACGTTGGCTAGGTATTCATAGGCCGTGGTGAGGTCTTTTTTAACCAGGATCAATTCCTCAAGCCTTTTGACCGCCTCCCCGGATTGGCCCTTGTTGTGAAGCGTGGCCGCCTCCATCAATTTGAGGTGGAGGGGCAGAAGGGTTTTGAGGTCGTCTTCAGCGCGGAAAACCTTCGGCCGGCCGCCGCTGCCGCCGAGATAGCCCAGGCTGCGCAGGGCCTGCTCCTCCTCCCGGCTTGGTTTTCTTGAGGCGGCCTTCTCTCGGCCGGCTGCCCGGTCAAGAAGCCGGCGGAGAGCCATTTTGAAGGGGGCTGCCTGGGCCGAGGAGTAGAGATTCTTTTCCTCTTTAAAATCCGCTTTGAGGTCATACAGCTCGGCCAGGGGGAGGTCGATGTATTTATGGCCGTTCATGATTACCCCTCGCAGCGGCGCCCAGTTGCGGTTGTAGAAGGCGGACAGAGATTCAAAATAAATGGGCTGGGGTGTGTATGGTTGTAACTTCATCAGCGGAAGGAGGGACTGGCCTTCCAGATGAGAGGGTCTGGAGAGGCCCAGGAGGTCGCACACAGTCGGAAATATGTCGATGTGGGAGACGGCGTCCTCGATGACCCGGCCGTCCTGGAAGAGCCGCGGCGCCTGGAAGATCAGGGGCACGCGCAAGGTGCTGTTGTAAGCGAAATAGCCGTGGCTCTCTTCGCCGTGCTCTCCCAGGGACTCGCCGTGGTCGGAGGTAAAGACGATGAGGGTCTTGTCCGCAAGCTTGGTCTCTTTCAGCCAATCGAAAAGACGTCCCAGGCAATCGTCCACATAGGCCACTTCGCCGGCATACAGATTCCCGGCATATCGTTTCTGGTAGGCCGGGGGCGGCAGATAGGGCTGGTGGGGGTCAAAGAGATGAAGGAAGAGGAACCAGCGCGTCTGTCCCTGGTCCTGCAGCCAGGCCAGAGCCCGGGCGATGACCTCCTCGCCCTTCCTCTCCACGAAAAAGAAGTTGGCCTGCGTTTTTTTCTCCCCATACCAGTCGTCATAGAGGTCGAACCCCCGGCTGAGCCCGAATCGCGAATCCAGGGGGAAGGCCCCCACCACGGCAGCCGTCCGGTAGCCGTTGGCCTTGAGGTGCTCGGCCAGGGTCGGGACTTTATCGCCCAGGCGGAAGCCCAGGTTATCATGGACGCCGTGGACTAAGGGAGTGACCCCGGTCAGCATGTTCACATGCGAGGGCAGAGTCAGGGGGTTGTGGGCGAAGGCGCGCGTAAAGACAATTCCCTTTTTGGTCAGAGAATCGATGTTTGGGGTCTCCACCTCTTTCCCGCCGTAACAGCTCAGATAGTCCGGCCGCAGGGTATCAACGGAGATGAACAGGAGGTTGAGCCGCTCCGGCTTGAGCGGGGCTTTGGCCGAGAGAGCAGGGGCCAGGCCCAGAACGACAACAGCGGAAATGAGGCAAATGAAGACGGGCCGGCTCATTGTCATCGAAGAGGGCTAGTTTTTCTCCAGGTATTCGACGAACTTCCTGACCTGGTCGGCTTTTTCCGAAGCGTTGTCCAGCTCCAGGTATTTCTTGAAGGCGTCCAGGGCTTTCGGCTTGTCGTTGCGGCCGAGATAGGCCAGGCCGAGCTGGTAGTCAGAATCCAGGAAGTCGGATTTGACCACTAGGCTTTGGCTGTAATACTCGATGGCCTTGTCCGTCTCGCCGTTGTTGGTGAAGATCGTCCCGATGTTGAAAAGGACCACCGGGTCGGTTATGTCAGCCTTGTCGATCTTTTTGAAGGCCTCCAGGGCCTTGGGGAAGTCCTTAAGCTCGACATAACAATTACCCGTGGAGATGAGGGCCTCGGCGTTGGCGGGATCCTTGTCCAGGACCTTCTGGTAGTAGCCGAGAGCCGCGACGTAATCCTCTTTCTTCATAAGGGCGTTGCCGATGTTGATGTTGATCTGGTAGAACTCGGGCCGCTTGTCCAAGATACCCTTAAACTCAGCGATGGCCTCGTCGAATTTCCCCTGGCTATAAAGGCCGTTGCCCTTGTCCAACTGGTCGAGAACCTCCTTGGGGACCAGGGGCGCCTTTGTCTTCTTTAGGACCACGTCCAGATCGGGGTTCTTTCCGCCTTCGTGGATCTCCACGCTGAGACGCTTGGGCATGTACCCTTCCTTATCGAAGTCCAGATACCACAAGCCGTTCCTCAGCCAGGCGCCGGTCCATTCCCCCTTCTCGTCGGTCTTGACCTCGAAGCCGCTGTCCGACTTCACGTGGAAGAGTTTCACCGTCACCGCCAGGACGGGATTGCCGTCCGTATCCTTGACCCATCCCTTGATCCTTCCCTTTCCCCTATAGGCCTGAGAAAAAACAATCCCGGCGCAGAGCAAAACGACCGCTGCCGCCGTTATAAGAACTTGTGATTTTTTCATAGCCTTGCTCCTGCTTCAACAACATCATTATAAACGGATAAGTTTTAGACTTCAACGAAGTCGGGGGGGCGGGAATTCCGCGGGCAAAAAAAAGCCCCGCCCCCGGAGGGGGCAGGGCTTTTTTAGCTGAGAACTCGAGAAGGAACTAGAACTCGAGCCGGACTCCCAAGCGGAAGATCCTGGGACTCATGATGGCCAGGGTCTGATTATAGTTGTCAGCAGACAGGTTCCGCACGCGAGCGAGCTGAACATTGGTGTTGAAGATGTTGAAGCCGTCCACGCTGAGGTAGATGTTCCCGAAGCTGCCGATGGCGAATTTCTTTTCCAGCCTCAGGTTGACCAGGTACATGTTCGGGTCTCTGCGCGAGTCTGATAAGGATGCAGCCGTGGGAAAGTCACCATTATAGTTAGAGTAGCTGGAATCCTCATAATAGGCGGGGCTGACGAAGCCTTCGCGCGCCGAGACCGTGCCGCTGACGCTGAACCCGTAGGGCAGCTCGTAGAGGCCGCCCAGCTTAAGCATCCAGCGGGCGTTCATAAAGACGTTGGAAGAGCCGCTGCCGGAGGCCTGGTAGGCGTACGGCTGTCCGTTGAGCTTATCCACGGGCAGGTGATCGGTGGGGTCCTGGAAGCTGTTCACGGAGGGATAATAGGCTCTCTGGTCCTGGTAGGTGAAGGAGGCGTCCATCATCCACTTGTTGGTCAATCTCTTCTTGAAGTTGAACTCCAGGGCCCAGTAGGTCTGATAGAAGTCGGGCTGCTTGGTCATGTAGTTGGTATATGTGTATCCGACCTTGTCGGGGTCGAGGTCCCAGTAGGTCTGGCCGCCGATCGTCCCGGCCACTGCCCAGTCGCTGTGCTCGGCCTGGCGGATGGCGCTGCCGTTGAGGTAGTCATAAACCAGCAGCTTGTTCCAGTTGAAATCGTACATCTTGCGGTACTGGAAGTTGAGGCCCACGCCGAGGTCCGCGGAAAGCTCGTGCTCGACGCCGACCAGGATCTCCATGGTCTTTTCCGGGGACACGCTCTTGTCGAAATAGTCACCGATTATGCTTTTAGTGAGGGGAGAACTGCTGGTGAGGTCCACCGTTCTATTATAGGTCAACTCTCCGGCCTGGACCTGCTTGTCGCCGTTAGTATCATTCCAATCGAACCTGTAATAGGCATAATTGAAGAACATGACATAAGCGGCCGTAGCGTCGAACTGGGAGCCGTAGATCGAGAAGCTGGCCTTGAGCAGGGTTTTACCGTTGCCGAATAGGTCGTAGATCAGGCTGATCCTAGGCGAAATCATGTTCCAGGTGAAGGAAAAATCACCGGCAGCCTGGGTTACCGCCGGCCAGTTGTAATTCACTCCGCCGATGTCGCTCATCAAGGCGGAGTTGGTCGCCTGGGCGGTGCTTTCCCGGATGCCGCCCCACTGGCGGTCGTAGCGCAGGCCCAGGTTTACGGTCAGCTTGCCGATATCGATACTGTCCTGCACGTAAGCGGAAATCCGGTTGGCGTAGAAGTTTTCGGGTTGGTTGTTGTAAAAGCGGAACTGGTAGGGGACGCCGTTGGCCAGCCTGGCAAAGCCGCCGCTGTAGGTGGACAGGGAATCCACCATGGCATTTTTATACTCGACTCCGAACTTCCATTCATGGTTGGCGCCCAGGAAGTTCTCCATATAGGTGTCGGCGGTGAGGTCGCCATACATAATGGGCCGATTGGTCTTATAATAATCCCCGGTGTTCCAGCGCTTGTTGAGGATATAATCCTGATAGATGATCTTGTCCGTTCCGCCCTTGGGGGCAAGCTCGAACTCCATCGGGACATAGCTGGCCTTGGCCGAAAGGAAGAAGTTCTGGCTGAAGGTGATCTCGTCCTGTAGCTTATAGACAAAGCTGGGCCCGGTCTGTTTGTAGGTGGCTTCCGGCGCATCCAGGTAGCCGCCCGTCCTGGTCCGGCCGTCCTTGTTTTTGTCGCTGAAGACGAAATAGCCTTCCAACCTCTGCCGGCCGAACTGGCCGTTGAGCTTGAAGTTGTAGGTGGTCAGGTCGGTGTTGTCCGAGTTTCCGGTGACGGTGGTCTGCTTGATGTTCTGGATTCCGTAGGACCCCCAGAACCACAGCTTGTCCTTGAAGATCGGGCCGCCCACGTTGAACCCGTAGTCGTAGATGTTGTTAATCTTGTTGCCGGCCAGTTGAATGTCCTTCAGCGCGCTGGGCGTATTGTCCGACTGGGTTGATTTATCGGTGAGGTAGAAGCGGGCGCCGCCGGTGAACTTGTTCCCGCCGCGGGGCGTGACGAAGTTGATGTTGATGCCGCCGGTGACGGCCGTCACGTCGTTGGCCGCGGTCTGGACGTTCATCTCTTCAAACATGTCGAAGTCGAAGTACATGGGCGAGGCGCCCACGGCGGCCGGGTCGGAGATGTTGACGCCGTCGATGTTCCACTGGGCGTTGTTGCCGCTGTCGCCCCGGCCCAGGAAGTTGGATTGCTGGCCGGATTCATTGCCGCCGACGTTCTCCCGGTCTACTAGGACGCCGGGGGCCCACTCCAGAATGACCCAGGGGTCGCGGGCCGAGGGCAGCGTCTGCATCGTCTCACGGCTGACGTTGCTCTGGACCGTTGTCTTTTTGGGGTCCACAATCGGCGTCTGGGCCGTGACGGTGACCTCTTCCTCGAGCTGTCCTTGCTGCATGACGATCTTGAGGTCCAGGTTCACGCCGATAGCGACTTCGAGGTTGTCGCGGATGAAGGTCTTGAAGCCGGCCAGCTCAAAGACCAGCTTGTAGTCGCTGCCGGGAGCGATGGACAGGAAGCGGAAATTGCCGGCGGTTGTCGTCACCGCCGTCAGCAGGCTGACCCGGCTGCCGGTTAGCTTGATGGCCACGCCGGGCAGAACCATGCCCTCCTTGTCCACAACAGTGCCGTAGATGTTTCCTGTTCGCACTTGGGAGTAGGCCAAAGATGATAAAAGCAGGAGAACTCCCAAGCTAATGAGGATTTTCTTGCTCAATTTGAATCCTCCTTTGGAGATCTCAAAAACCATTCCCTGGAAAGACAAGCTTTCCACCCCCATTGTCATTTAGAACAGTATTTTACGTTATATCTCACCCCCCTATTTGTTTAATAAAGAAAAAAGATAAGCCACTATTTCATTATAATAAGCAAAAATTATGCCAGGTATAAAATTATCTTAATTTATTTAAATTAAGTAATATAAAACTGAAATTTTTTCTCTGTCGAGCAAATTATCCAAAAATGTGGATATATCATCCAAATATTTGATTCAAACCAAGATCAGGTAAAACTTAATTGACCGTGAGCCAATAGCAGCATTCCTTGGATGGGAACGCCGTAGGGGCAGGCCGGCTCGCAATGCCCGGGACAGGAGTGGCAAACCTCGGCGCGGGAACCGGGGATGGCCGCGTAGAGGGACATGGCATATTTTTCCCGGCCCTGAGTCTCGAAATAGTGGTTGTAGCGCATGATGGTGTTGACCGGGACGCCCTGCGGACAGCTCGGTTCGCACAGGCCGCAGGCATGGCGGCAGTAGAGTTGGCCGCAGCTTTCCCGGTAGGCAGCCAGCTTGGCCTTGTCCCCATCGCTCAACCGGGCCCCGGACAACCGGACAAACCGCTCTGCCTCGTCAAAGGTCCGGGCCGAGCAGCAGACGGTATGCACATCGGGATTGTCCAGGACGAAACGGACGGAGGCTTCCTTGATCTCCTCGGGGTTCTTCAGACCGTGCTTGGCGATGAACTCCTCGGCTTTGTCCGCCTTCTCCTTGTAGCGCTGCAGCCCTTCCCGGAAGAGCGGGTCCACGGACTTCCCTGCCTTCTCCAGGGCCTCGATGCGCGATTTGAGGGAGTAGTAAGTGATGACCGGCTTGGTCTTCATCAGGGCCGCGCCGATGTTCTTGCGGCGGCAAGCGTCCAGGACGCGCTGGCCGCCGTCCATCTGGAGGAAGTTGTAGGCGAAAAGGAAAACGTCGAAGCGGCCGTCCTCGGCGGCGGCCAGGAGGACCCTATCCATGGCCGTCTCCGGGTCGCGGAACCAGAATGAACCATGGTGGGAGACGCCCACGAACCGCAGCCTTCCTTCGGTCTTCAGCTGGCTCATGGCCTGATGGAAGCTGTCCAGGCCGAGCGTCTCGATCTTTTCCGGCAGGTGCATCATCAGACAGTCTACGTAGTCGGTGCCCAAGTCCTCCAGGCCTTTACGCGCGCGCTTGAGGAGCCCTTCACGGCTGATATCTCCCTCATCCATCAGCATTTTAGTGGAGATGAACAGCGATTTGCGGTCGAGCCCTTTAATGGCTCCGCCGACGAGGCGGTGGTGGCCGGGGTAGCTTTCGGCGGTATCGATATAATTGACGCCCGCCTCCAGCATGGCTCGCAGCACACCCTGGTCGTAGATAGATCCGGTGCCGATATCCGAGACCCGGAACCCGGTCCGGCCCAGGGTGCGGAACCCCTTGACCTTGGGCGGCTCCTGGGTTGCGGCTGCTTGAGGGGCCGCCGGCGAGGTTGCCTGACCGCTCACCCGTTTCGCGCCGGCGGCCAGGCCGGCCGCGCCCGCCAGCCCGCGGAGAGATGAATTCAAGAACTCTCGTCGTCCCAGATATTTCCTGATAGTCATATTTTCTCCTTCGCCAGGCCGCGATTCTGCCGGAGCTCCTCAGCCAGCTTCTTTTTCAATTGGCGGGGATGATGGCGGCAGAAATATTCCAGGTGGCTGGCCGACCGGTGGGCATGGGGATAGTCCAGGCCCCCGGCCATGAGGCGTCGCTCATGGACCTCGTGCAGGAGGACGAACGGCCTTTCCGTCCGCGTGAGGTCGTCATCCAGCCAGACCTCGCCGGCCGGCACAAAACGATAGACCTTGTCATGCCCGCCCTCCGTGAAATCAATAAAGTACAGGTCGCGGACCAGTTCGCCGCTGATGATCCACACCCGAAGGTCACGGCTGTAGCTCCGCAGAAGTGTCTTATGGACCCGGTGGATCGTGTCGGGGGGGGGCTGGCCGGCCGTATGGTGCCGGCGGATAAAGTCCACCTTGTGTCTTTCCTTGAGCTCGGCCCGGTCCGCTCTGCCCAGGGCCTGGTCATAGCCTATCCCCTCGGCCATAAGCCTGTTCTCGATCAGCAAATGGTCGATGAAAAAATGCGCCTCTCCCGGCCCGTGGAGGTGGTCGATCCAGAATTCATTCCGGGGGATGAAGCGGAAGCGGTAGTGCTGTCCGAAGTTGGTGAACTCCTCGTCCATCTTGGTCCGGACGTATTGGCCTTCCACCAGCCAGACCGCGAATTTGGAAATGACGGCAATTTTCTTGACATAAGGTTTTTTCACTAATGTATTTCCTTCTCAAACCCTCCGGTCAAACAATAAAGATTACCCACCCGGCCGAGTGGCCTGCGGCCGCTGGTAGATCTCGGCGGGGATGCGGTTGACCGCCTGACAGGTCAGGTACACCACGGCCAGGCTGATAGAGACATGAAGGACGGAGACGATGATCGAAATGGAAATATCCACCCCAGACAGGAATAGGGCGACGACATCGAGAACGGCCAAGATGCTCAGGGTCAGGTACAAGCCGGTGGGCAACCTGGGGATGTTCAATTGATGACGGTCGGCCAGGGCGTTATACTCCTGGGCGAATCCGTAATAGACCTTGAATACCCAGTAGAGGTTAAACCCGGGGACGAGGAGCAAGAGGGCGGCCGTCAAAGGCGAGGTGCCGGCCCGGCCGTCCTGGAGGGCCGTCCACATTTTGTAGATAAAGAAGAGGGAGATCACAGCACTGAAGAGCACTAAGATCGTAGACAGCACTAAAGCGGCGATTACCCAACTTACATTCAACATTCCGGAAAACGCGCCCGACGCCATAGCCGATTCCGCTCGAGACAATTCAATACCCACGCGCACGCTGTTCACCCTGGTCATGATGATCATAAAAGGGAGCAGCTCCAGGATAGCGGCGGCCAGGAGAAGACCGAAGTAGAATTTTATAGGGAGATGATTCGTTCGAGGAGCGGTTTCCTCTCCGGTTCGGCAGAACTCCTGGCCGGCCAAGCGCCAGCCCCGTCCTCTCCTGAAGAGAATATATCCCAGATAGAAAAAGAAACCCGTCAGCGCACCTTCGATCAGATACAGGGTGTAATAATCGAGCTCCAAATAGGGTTTGCCGCCGGCCACGACACTCCGAAAAATATAATAGAACTGGGCAATCACTTCCCCCATCGGAAACCCGATGAGCAGGGCATAATCAAGACGCTTAAAAATCAGGTACAGGAGATAGATGGCCAAGGCCAGCCCCAAAGCATAGATAAAAGTGCCGATGATGGCGTCGACATTGAGGACGAACTTGGCCATCGACCTCTCCCTATAAAGCGCAGCCGGATAGCTGAAGGTCACCCAGGAGACCCAGCGGAGGAGGATGCAGACAATCGTATAAGCTAGGCTGATAAAAACGATAAAGGCGATGTCATTCTTCACCAGATGACAGATGAGGACTAACAACACACCTAAGAAGAGAGGATAGAATATCGACGCCCCGCTGAAAAAATGGGCGGTCCAGAAGGTGTGATGCCCCTTGACGACATCTTCGACGAAAAAAAACAGCAATCGAATACCAACCGCCAGCATTGCGCCGACGAGCAGGCCAAGGGCCGGAAAGAAGTTGAACCCGTACTCTTTGGTTTTGAAATGATCGACGAATTGGTTAAGCATGCTGGCTCCCTCTCCTTTTTTTTAGGATAAAGCCGGCCGCCCTACGCACCCTGCTGCATCAAGAAGATAACGCCGGCCTGAGGAGAATCATAATAAGTCCGGGTCGATATTTCAATAAAAATTCACCGGCCCTCCGCTGTCGCCGCCTTGTTTGCAAGAGAAAATTCGAGTCCCGTCTAAACAACCGGCTTAAGGCCGACGCGGTCAGCGCCGGCCGCAGGCCATCCGAGCGGAATCCGGCAGGCGCCGCAAGCGGGCCATGGCCCACAGCCCGAAGGCCGGCCCGACGGCCAGGAAAGCGAAGGCCCAGCGCCAGGTGAGGAGCCCTTCGAGCGAGGGAATAAGTCGGATTGTCACCATGGTCAACAAGAAGCCCAGGCTGGTCTGCAGGGTCAGGGCGGTTCCGGTGCGCTCCGCCGGACAGAGCTCGCTCGCCCCGGCCGAGAATTGGGCGGAATCGGCCACCACGGCGAACCCCCAGACCAAGCAGACGAGAAAGAGCAAGACCGGGCTCCGGCCGTAAAGCCCTCCCACGGCCAGGCAGCAGAATCCGCTCACGGCCAGAGAGGCCATGGTGACCCGAGTGCGTCCGAAAGAGTCGGCCAGCCGGCCGGCCGCCAGGCTTCCGGCTCCGCCGGCAGCGATGACGGCGAAAGAGGCCAGCGCGGCCCAGCGGGCGCTGTTGAGGCCGGCCCGGGCGAAGCTCGACAGCAGGAAGACCGGCACCCAGGTCCACATGGCATAGAGTTCCCACATATGGCCGAAATACCCCAGGTTCACCAGCGTCAGCCCCCGATCTTTCCAGACTTCTCCAGCGTATTTCCAGTTAAAGCGGGGTGCGGCAGCCCGATAGGGCCCTTCCTTAATGAACAGAGCGGCCAGGACTCCTCCCAACATGGATAGCCCGGCCGCAGCAAAGAGCGCAAGCCTCCAATGGCTGACGCCGCCCAAAGCGTTGATGAGATGGGGAGAGGCGGAACCCACCGTGAGCGCCCCTACCAGCAGGCCTATGCCCCAGCCGCGGTCCTCCCGTGTCCAAGTGGCCATGATCTTCATACCCACTGGGTAGACGCCGGCCAGAAAAAGCCCGGTGATAAAGCGGAGTATGATTGCCGCTCCCGGGCCTGCGGCCAGGGCGGGGATAAGGGCCGTGCCGGCTCCGGCCAGCAGCGACGAAGCGGCGAACAGCCGGCGGCTGGGGACCCGGTCGGCCAGGTTCAGCAAGGCCGAGCCGAAGGCTCCGATCACAAACCCGAGCTGAACCGACATGGTCAGCCAGGCTTGGCTTGAGGCGCTCAGCTTCCAGGCCCGGGTGAGCTCAGGGACGACCGCCGAGGCCGAGAACCACACCGACATACCCAGCCATTCGGCCAGGGCCAGCAGGAGCAGAGTGCGGCGCTTCAAGGCCTGATCCGTTTCATTCAAGGCAGGCCCGCTTTCCGCCGCCCCTTCGATTTTTCTTCGCCCCCGCCGGCTGTCTTTTCATCCCCGTCGGCCCATCACAAAATCGACGACCGCTTAATCAAGGAAAAGCATTTCAAACTCTTTGGGCTTAACGATCTTTATCCCCCTGAATGTTTTTAATTCAAGCAAATCGGCATCTCCGCTTACCAAATAATCCGACTTGGCCGCCAGGGCACAAGTTAAGACCTTATCATCGCTTGGATCTCGGCAAATGCCGGAGACGCGTTCAACAGGGTGAACTATGCTGCTTGCCGCTTCTGAAACAAGCGCCAATGCCTCACCTGTCTCGCTCCTGCTCAGTGAGAATTTTGAGGTGAGAATCTTTTGAAATTCTTCAAGGATGTGGGGGCATAGAATCAGCTCGAACTGCCTTTTGCGTCCCCTGATCAACAATCTTCCGCAGAGGCCCTCCGTGATCAAAGCAGCGACTAAGACATTCGTGTCAAAAACAGCCTTCACGATACTGCCTTAAAAACATCTTCTTCGGTCACGATGCCTTTCTTTTTGGCCTGGCCGATGAGTCTTTTCTGCGTTTTCCGGAATCGGTCCTCCCAAAGGTAAAGGCTGACGGATTCTTTCACAATATCGCTTTTCGTTCGGCCGGTCTTCTTGGCCAGGCTCTCGAGTTCGGAAGAAATGTTTTTGGGCAAACTGATTGACAATACAGACCTCATGTCCAACCTCCGTCACTACAATACACTACAAGAAGAATTGAAGTCAAATTAGCGATTAATAAGATTACACTCCCCGCTTAGGCCGAGCCGTCAAGGCGGCAGCACCAAAACATTTATTTCTCCCGCTCGAACATCGGGCCGTTGTGGTCGCCCTTGTTGTTATATCCCCGGCTTTCCCAATAGCCCCTGTACTCCGGGTTGTCGGACAATTCGATCTCCGTCACCCACTTAGCCCACTTGTAGCCCCACTTGTCTTCCGCGACGACCTGGAAGGGAAAACCCCGCTCCTCGGGCAGGGTCAGGCCGTTCATTTTAAAGGCGAGGAGGATATTTTTCTTGATGACAGTGTTGAGGGGGAGAGATGTCGAGTAGCCGTCATAAGACCGGAAGATGACCGTGTTGGCGGCCGGCTTGACTCCCGCCTCTTTGAAGAGTTCCTGAAGGGGCACTCCTTCCCAGAAGATCTTCACCTCCCAGCCCTCGACGCAGTGGATAACCGTGATTCTCGAAACGGATTTGTGCGAAAGCACCTGTTGATAGGAATAGCTCAAGGGTTTATCCACGAGCCCGCCGATCTTCAGAGCGTATTTATCGATATTAACGTGCTGAGGCCCCTTGATGGAGTTTTCCTCGAATTTTGTGACCGAGTCCAGCTTCTGGCCCTGGTACTCTTTGATCTCGACGCTCTGCGCTTTTTGGCTCTGCCGTTCCTGGCCGCAGGCCAGGAACAGCGCCAGGCCCAGGGCCGCGGCCGGGAGGACGAATATCCACTTATGACTCATACTAGGCCTGGGCCAAATATACCATATCCGCGCGTCCGATTCTGAAATCGAGAGTGGAGCCGGGGGGTCAGCGCAAGTTGCGGATGCGGACCTCGATGTCCTTATCCTGATTGAGCAGTCCCACCAGGAGTTGAGGGTCTGTATCGCCGTAGTGATAAGGATAAAGGATCTTGGGCCGGAACAGGCGGGCCGCCTGGGCCACCATCTCGGGGGTCATGGTGTAGGGCAGGTTCATGGGCAGAAAGGCCACGTCAATTTTTTTAAGCTCCTTCATCTCCGGGATGTTCTCCGTATCCCCGGCCACATAAACCCGCTTGTCGCCGAAGGTCAGGACATAGCCGTTGCCGATGCCCCGCGGATGATAGGGAAGGCCGGCGCTCCGCATATGGAGGATATTGTAGGCGGGCACAGCCTCGACGGAAATACCCCCCACCGTTCTTTGCTGGCCGTTGGCCAGGACCGATCCGCCGGGCATTTTCTCGGCGCATTGGGCGGTATAGAGGATCTCCGTCCCCGGCTTCTTGAGCAGGTCCACGGCCGCCGGGTCAAAATGGTCGCTGTGCTCATGGGTAATGAGGATAAGGTCCGCTTTGGGCATCTTGGCGTAATCGGGCCCGCCCCGGGAGACGGGGTCCACATGGATGACGATGCCGTTCCACACGAACATCAGCGTCGCATGAGTGATGGAGGTGATTTCCAGGTTTCCCCGCGAGGTGGGGATCAGGTCCTTCTCCAGGGCCGCCGCGCCGGCCATGACCGCCACAGCCAGAAGAGCCACTCCAAGCCCAATAAGGCCAAGGTTATTCATTGATTCGCCCTCCTCTTCATCCTCTATTATCGGCTTCAGGCCTGTCCTGGGCAAGCAAAAACAAAAAAGCATCTCCATCCCTGTGATTAGATTCTGCCATCATCCGATACGTTTTGAGCTCGACCTATGATATAAGAATCCAAGGAGGGCATTATGAATAAAAAAGGGAAACTCCATTCAAGATATCTTAGGGCCGCTCTAACCGCCGCGGTCCTGTTGGCCGCGGCAGGGCTGGCCGGCTGTGCCCAGAAGCCGGAGCCGGCCGACCTTGTGCTCACCGGGGGCAAAATCGTCACCGGTGATGAGGCCAAGCCCCAGGCTGAAGCGCTGGCCGTGCGCGGGGATTGGGTTGTGGCCGTGGGGACGGCTAAAGAGATCAAAAACTATATCGGCGACAAAACCGAGGTCATCAACCTTCAGGGGAAGCTGGCCGTGCCGGGGCTCATCGACTCTCATTTGCACTTCATGGGTATCGGACAGGCCAAGCAGAGCCTGGACTTGACCAAGGCCCGCAACTGGGACGACATCGTGGCCATGGTCAAGGATGCGGCCCGGGTGGCCAAGCCGGGCGCCTGGATCACCGGCCGGGGCTGGCACCAGGACAAATGGGACAAGACGCCCCAGCCCAGCATCGACGGCCTTCCCTTTCATACCCAATTGAGCCTGGTCTCCCCCGACAACCCGGTGATCCTGGAGCATGCCAGCGGCCACTCCACCATCGCCAATGCCAAGGCCATGGAGCTGGCCAAGATCACCGGGAAGACGCCCAACCCGCCGGGAGGGGAAATTATTAAGGACAAGAGCGGAAACCCGATAGGTGTCTTCCTGGAGACGGCCCAAGGTCTTTTATCTCGAGCCCAGGAGGCCACTCTCAGCCGGAGGACGGCCGCGCAGGTTGAAGCCGACGCGCGCCGGACGGCGGAGCTGACCAGCCAGGAGTGTTTATCCAAGGGGCTGACTTCGGTGCACGACGCGGGAGCATCCTTCTCGACCATCGACCTCTACAAGAACCTGGCCAACGAAGGAAAGCTGGGCGTCCGGGTCAATGCCATGATCGGCGAAGACAACCAACAGCTACAGAAACGGATCAAGGACTACCTTATCATCGACGCCCCTCATCACCAGTTGACCGTACGCTCCATAAAACGATTTATCGACGGCGCCCTGGGCTCCCACGGCGCCTGGCTGCTCGAGCCATATACAGACCTGCCTTCTTCCACCGGCCTGAACACCGAGCCGTTGGCGGACCTGAGAGAGACGGCCCGGATCGCCGTGGACAACGGGTTCCAGCTCTGCACCCACGCCATCGGAGACCGGGCCAACCGGGAGACGCTCGACATATACGAGGAGGCGTTCAAGGCCCATCCGGACAAAAAAGACTTGAGGTGGCGGGTCGAGCACGCCCAGCACCTGAGCCCGCCGGACATCCCGCGCTTCGGCGCGTTGGGCGTCATCGCCAGCATGCAGGGGATCCACGCCACCTCGGACGGGCCCTGGGTCCCCAAGCGGCTGGGCCTGAAAAGGACCGAGGAGGGCGCTTATATCTGGCGGAAGCTGATGGCCGGCGGCGCTCTGATCGCCAACGGCACAGACGCGCCGGTAGAGGATGTGGACCCCATCCCCTGCTTCTATGCCCTGGTGACCCGGAAGATGAAAAACGGCCAGGTGTTCTTCGGCGACCAGCGGATGAGCCGGCCGGAAGCGCTGCGGGCCTACACCCTCAACGGCGCCACTGCCTCATTCGAGGAAGGGA
The DNA here is from genome assembly GCA_963702835.1 of Candidatus Aminicenantota bacterium. Classification (GTDB taxonomy): domain Bacteria; phylum Acidobacteriota; class Aminicenantia; order Aminicenantales; family JAFGAV01; genus JAFGAV01. The sequence goes on along the minus strand of OY969762.1, from coordinate 3,050,854 downwards.
TCAAAGGGTCTCTGACGCCGGGCAAGCTGGCCGACATCACCGTCCTCAGCCAGGACATAATGACCGTGCCCGAGGATGATATCCTCAAGACCCGGGTCCTGGCCACCATCGTCGGCGGTAAAGTCCTTTATAAAAAAAGTATTTAAAGTGAGAAGAAGCCATGGTTAAAAAAATAATTCAGACGATATTTTTGACAGCAGGTCTTTTGACCCTGGCCGGGCTGGCCGGGGCCTGGGCCGCGCCGCAGGATGAGCCGGCCGCGACGGTTATCGCCCACGTCCGCGTCTTTGACGGCGAAAACCTCATCCCGGCCGACACGGTCATCTTTAAAAACGGCCGAATCGAGGCCGTTGGGAAAAACCTCCCCCCTCCTCCGGGAGCCGCCGTCATTGACGGCCGCGGCCAGACCCTTCTCCCCGGACTTATCGACGCCCACATCCACACCTTATCTATTGACAACCTCAAACAGTGCCTTATCTTCGGCATCACTTCGGTCGTCGATATGTTCACCGACGTGAAATTGATGAAGGAGATCAAGCAACTCCAAACCGTCGGGAAGGCTTCGGACCTAGCCGCCTTTGTTTCATCAGGAACCCTGGCCACCGTGCCCCACGGCCACGGCACCGAATACGGCCTGGCCATTCCCACTCTGACCCGGCCGGAAGAGGCGGCGGCTTGGGTCGAAGCCCGCCTGGCCGAAGGCTCGGACTTCATCAAGATCATCATGGAGGACGGCAGCGGAATGGGCTTCCAGTTCCCCACTCTCAGCCTGGATACGGTCCGGGCCCTGATCCAGGAGGCTCACCGGCACGGTAAGATGGCCGTTGTCCATGCCACAACTCTCCGTAACAGCCTGGACGCGCTCCAGGCCGGGGCCGACGGCCTGGCTCATCTATATTTCGAACAAGCCTTCGACCCGGAGTTCGGCCGCCTCGCGGCAGGCCACAAGGCGTTCGTCATTCCCACTCTGACCGTATTGAATGGGATAGCCGGCCTGGGCAGCGGAAAAATTCTGGCCGAAAATAAAAGCCTTTCCCCATACTTAAAACCCACCGATGTAAAAAACTTAAAGGCCTCTTTTTCGGAAAAAACTAACGAGGCACCTTATCGGGCCGCGGAAAAAGCCTTGGCCCAGCTCAAGGCCGCTGGAGCCCCCCTCCTGGCCGGCACGGATTCGGGCAATCCCAACACCACTCCTGGCGCCAGCCTCCACGATGAGTTGGCCCTGCTGGTCAAGGCCGGGCTTAAGCCGATAGAAGCATTGAGGGCTGCCACCTCCCTGCCCGCGGAGAAATTCTCCCTGACCGGACGCGGCAGAATCCGGCCGGGGTTTTTGGCCGACCTGCTCCTGGTCAAGGGCGACCCGACCCAAGACATCCAGGCCACCCGTGATATCGTAATGGTCTGGAAAGAGGGGAAGGCCGTGGACCGGGAGGCCTATCGCCAGGCGGTCCAGAAGGAATGGGAAGCCGTGAATAAGCTAAAAAATACTCCGCCCCCTCCCCATTCCGAATCCGGCTGGATCAGCGATTTTGAGGGCGACAAGATTGCCGCCAATTTCGGCGCGGGCTGGGTCATCTCCACCGATGCCCTAATGGCCGGCAAGTCCACGGCTCAATATAAATTGGCCGAAGGCGGCGCCGAGGGGAGCCGGCAATCCCTGCTCATCAGCGGAACGATCAAAGAAGGGGCGGCCTTCCGCTGGGCGGGGGCCATGTTCATGCCGGGCAAGACCTTTGTCGACCCGGCCAACCTCTCTTTCGCCAAAGCCCTTAGGTTCTATGTACGGGGCCAGGGCGCCGGTTTTGCCGTCCTCCTCTTCAGCCGCAGCGCGGGGTTCATCCCGGCCGTCCGGGCTTTTGAGGCCGGCCCGGAATGGAAGGAGTATATCTTCTCCTGGGGAGATTTTGGCGTCGAGGGCTACGATATCACCGGCATCTTCATGGGCGCCTACCAAAAGACGGGCGATTTCAGTTTGCAGGTCGATAACGTCAGGCTCAAATGACTCATAAAAGAGTCCTGCTGATCGCCGTATTCATTCTGGGTACGGGCCTCCTCAGCCTTCGGGCCGACGTTCTGCGGTTCGAGCTTCAGGGCAGCTATTTCCGGCCGAGCGAGCAGGCCTTCCGGGATATCTACGGCGCCGGTCAATCCTTCGGTCTGGAGGCAGGCCTGAGGATAACGAAATGGCTGGAACCTTGGATCGGGGGCGGCTATTTCGCCAAGAACGGCCATTTAAGCTTCACCGGGGAGGAGACCAGAGTGAAGATCACCCGGGCCGGGGCCGGGTTGATGGCCGTTCTTCCTCTAGGGAAACACATTCAAATCGACCTGGGCGCCGGTCTGCTCGTCCACGCCTTCGAGGAGAGAAACATCATCGGCGCCGCCCATAAGACAAGCCTGGGTTATGTGGCTAAGGAAAAATTGATCGTTAAGCTTTTTAGCGGCTTTTTCCTGGACCTGCGAGCCGATTATTCAAGTTGTCGCCTGAAGCCGGCTGAATTCCTCATCGATGTGGGCGGCTTGGAAGCCGGCCTGGGCTTGGGATTTATTTTTTAATCAGCGGAACTCCGCGTTAACGATTGTCAAGCGGCCGGGATAAGTGATGGTCCCGTAAGGCGTCGACACTCGAGGCTGGGCGTCGAGGGACAGGCGCGAGCCGTCCTGGTTGGCGCCGCCGACGGCCAAGGCCAAATTGATAATGTCTTCATACTGCTTGTTGGCAAATAAAAAACAGCTATAAATAATGATAAATTATAGTTTATATATACAATTATTATAATTAAACTATAAATATTAATAGATATTGACAAATAGTTGTTTATCATATATATATCTAATTGCGCTTTTAGTTTTATCTAAGTCCTAAGGAAATTGCCTATGGATAAAGTCAATTTGGAGCTTCTGAAATCCCATCTCTGGAAATCCGCAGACATTCTGCGCGGCCATATCGACGCGGCCGACTATAAGAACTACATCTTCGGCTTGCTTTTCTTGAAGCGCATTTCCGATGTTTTCGATGAAGAGGTAGAAAGAATCCTCCGCGAAACCGGTAATCGGAAAATTGCCTTGGAAGACCGGGATTATCATGCCTTTTTTGTTCCGGAGAAAGCCCGGTGGAGCCGGCTCCAAACGCTCACTCAGAATATCGGCGAGGCTATAAACAAAGCAAATGATATGCTGGAAGAAGAGAATCCGGATAGCCTGGAGGCCGTCCTCTCCGCCGTCGATTTTAACGATAAGGACAGGTTACCCGACCATATCCTCGCCCAGCTCATCAATCACTTCTCCCAGATCAGGCTAAGAAATGAAGACTTGGAAAAACCAGACATCCTCGGCGACGCTTATGAATACCTCATCGGCCAATTTGCCTCGAGCGCCGGAAAAAAAGGGGGTGAATTTTATGCCCCTAAGGAAGTCGTCGAGCTGCTCGTCGATATCCTCGACCCTCAAGAAGGGATGCGAATTTGCGACCCCGCTTGCGGCTCCGGAGGCATGCTCATCCAGTCCGTCTTTCATCTGAAAGAAAATAGACAAAACCCTCAAAATATTTCCCTGTATGGTCAGGAGATTAATGTCGGCACATGGGCCATCTGCAAGATGAACCTACTCCTTCATGGCCTGCAAAACGCGCTGGTCAAGAGGGGCGACACGCTTCGTGATCCGCAGTTTCTCGACAGAGGCCAATTGATGCAGTTCGATATCGTAATCGCCAACCCGCCGTTTTCCCTTAAAAATTGGGGGTATGAAAAAGCCCAGAATGATCCCTTCAAGAGATTCCGTTTCGGCGTCCCCCCGAAGGGCTATGCCGATTACGCCTTCGTTCAGCACATGCTGGCTTCCGTCAAGCCCACGGGAAAAGCCGGAATCGTGCTTCCCCACGGCGCTCTTTTCAGGGGCGGAGCCGAGGGGAAAATAAGAAAAGGAATCCTGGAAGAGGATCTCCTAGAAGCCGTCATCGGCCTTCCGTCAAAGTTGTTTTATGGAACGAGCATTCCCGCATGTTTATTTATTCTTAACCGTAACAAGCCTCAGGAGAGACGCGGAAAAATATTCCTCCTTTATGGAGCCAACGATTTTCTTGAAGGGAAAAAGCAGAATAAACTTCGCCGCGAAGATATCGCGAAAATTGTAAACGCCTTTAGGGAAAGTAGAGTGATTCCGAAGTACTGCCGGCCCGTCTCTCTTAATGATATCAGGGAGAATGATTTTAACCTCAATATCACCCGTTATGTCGACGTTTCCGAGGAGGAAGAAAAAATCGATATCCAGAGGACGATCGACGAGCTTAAAGAGCTAAAGAAAGAGTTCGAAAAAATCGAAGAAACGGTCATGAATCATTTGAAAGAGTTGAATTTCAAGGTTTAATCATGTTCGACGGGAAAGACGAAATAGAAAAAGCACTGGCGGCTCTATCTGAACAGCTTGAAGTTCTCGGCGCCGGCACTTTTGAGATGGTCGTCTGTGGGGGGGCGGCGCTCAATGTGCTTGGATATGTCCGCCGAACGACAAAGGATGTCGATGTCATCGCCTTCGTAGAAAAAAAAGGCGGATCAGTTTCTCTGATCAAATCGGGTCCTTTCCCTCCTCTTATCAAACAAGCGGCTGAAAAAGTCCAAAGAGATTTCAATCTCCCTGACAACTGGCTTAACCCCGGCCCGGCATCTGTGATGGATTTCGGCCTGCCTGAAGGGTTGATGGATCGGACCGAAACCAGGACCTATGGCAATACCTTAATCATTCATTATCTCGGCCGATATGACCAGGTCCATTTCAAGCTTTATGCAGCGGTTGACCAGGGAGGAAAGCATTTTGACGACCTCCAGGCTCTGAAACCGACCTCCCGAGAATTGGAAGAGGCAGCCCGGTGGAGCATGACTCACGATCCCTCGGAAGGATTCCGAGTGATCCTAATCGATTTTCTCAGAAAAATAGGGCATGACGATGTCGCCGCTAAGTTTTAAAAATATTTTTCTTGAGAACGTTCTCGATTTTCTGTGGCGGCAGTGGTCTGCCCTCGGCATCGCCGGTGCCGCCCGGACGGAAGACATTTGGGCGATAGATCCTGAAGCACTCTTAGTCTTTAGCCTGGAGATAACACGTTATGAGCCGCGCCTTTTTGATGAAATCCTTGACTGGATAGTCGTAAACGGCAGATGGATCGACAATCAACGCCTTCGGGGCATTCTCAGGCATCGAAGCGAAACTGCCGGGAGATTGTTAAGCGCTGTTGCTTCTTTCGTCTCTGAAGAAGCCGGAACATATGAGCGAAAATGGAAATCTTTTGCCTCATTACATAAATATTCTTTAAATATCGGGCCTGAAATTCTCTTTAGAACGAAGGAAGGATCTCCTTATCCCGAGCCCCGGAGTGCATCGAAATCCTTTTTAGATTACGGCTTTTTGCGCGGGCCTGTTTCGATTCGCAAGATGTCCAGGCCGGTCCCTATAGCGCCCAGGAGCAATATCCGTTTCTTGCTGAGGGCTCTTTTTGGAATCGGCTCTCGGGCGGAATGCATTCTTTACCTGTTAACCCATGAGGCCGGCCATCCCTCCGAAATCGCCCAAGCCATAGGAATATCCCTGATGGGAGCGCGAAATACCCTGATTGATCTTTCTGAGTCCGGGTTGATTTTGACAAGAATCAGGGGTAAGCGCAGAATTGAGTATTGGATTTCCTCGAAAAGATGGTGGGAGTTCCTCTCCGGAGTAAAACATGAAGAAGCTAGGATTCCCGTATGGCTTGACTGGATCTCGCTGTTTTCGGCGCTTATGAACGTCTGGGACGTACTGGGTGAGGTTGAAAAAGCAAAATCGGATTACATTAGGAGCTCTAAACTTAGGGAGTCTATGGAGACGATAAATCGCGAATTCATGAAGAGCGGCCTTGATGTTCCGGCTGTCCCCGGCGCTGAAATCGCGCCGGAAAAATATGAAAAGGAATTCCAGGCTTTTATCATAAGAATTCTAGGGGCAAGAGATGTGTCCGGTCGATAGCCTGAGAACAGAAACAAAGTTCAAACAAACAGACATCGGCGAAATCCCCGTGGATTGGGAGACGGTTTCGACTTTAGATATAATTAAGAAAAGTCCAAGATCAATAAAGATTGGCCCCTTTGGCAGTCAATTGAAGAAAGCTTTTTGTGTTCAATCAGGACATAAAGTATACGGCCAGGAAAATGTGTTTAATAAAGATTTCACTTTAGGTAACCGAAGAGTTGATAAAACTCGTTTTGATCTTCTTAGCTCATTCCAATTATATCCAGGAGATGTTGTTATAACTATGATGGGTACCGTAGGACAATGTTCGATTGTTCCGAATGATATTGAACCTGGCATCATGGATTCTCATTTGCTTCGCCTGGAAATTGATGAAAAGAAATATTCAAAAGAACTGCTTGTGCAGTTAATTTCAAGTTCATCAATCATAAGAAAGCAAATCAAGCAGTTGTCGGTTGGCGGAATTATGGAAGGGTTGAGCTCAAATATAGTGAAAAAGTTGATTTTTCCCTATCCTCCAATTCAAGAACAAAATAAGATCGCCAATATATTATCATCGGTCGATGAAGCAATTGAAAAAAAGCGAGAAATCATCGAAAATACAAAAGAGCTGAAAAAAGGCTTTATGCAGGAACTTCTCATTCGCGGCATCAGTCATACTAAATTCAAGAAGACCGAAATCGGAGAAATCCCGGTTGATTGGGAGATGGTATCTACAATTGATATTTTAAAAAAAACTCATGGATCTATAAAGATAGGCCCCTTTGACAGTCAATTAAAAAAAGAATATTTTGTTCAATCAGGATACAAGGTATATGGCCAGGAGAACGTTTTTAATAACGATTTCACAGTCGGTAACCGAAGAATAGATAAAGAACGTTTTGAGTTGCTGAGTTCTTTCCAATTATATCCTGGGGATATTGTTATTACTATGATGGGGACTATTGGGCGATGTGCGGTTGTCCCAGATGATTTTGAACCTGGAATCATGGATTCCCATTTACTTCGCCTTGAAATTGATGAAAATAGATACTCAAAAGAGTTGCTGGTGCAATTGATATCGAATTCATCGATTATTAAAAAACAAATCAAGCAGTTGTCAGTTGGCGGAATTATGGAAGGATTGAGCTCAAATATAGTGAAAAAATTGATTTTTCCCTGTCCTCCAGTTCAAGAACAAAAAAGAATTGCCGGAATATTATTATCTGCAGACCAAGACATTCAGAAAGAAGCTGAACAAGAAGGAAACTTAGAAATCCTTAAAAATGGATTGGCGGAGAAGTTATTGGCAGGGAAATTAAGAGTTTATAACAGGGAAGACAAGACAAGAAGAAAGGATGAAGCCGAGTTCCTTAAGGACTTGCTGGGAATAAAGAAACAAGAAGAGAAAAGGGGAGAAACCGCAAAAGAAAAAAGCCTTGATAGCGATGAGTACGCATTCTATGGGATGTTCGCGCCTTATGGAAAAGGGCTGTTTGGCGAAGATGACAAAAAGAGATGCGAATTGGCAAGGGAGATCGTCCGGAGCATAAGAGGCAAGCGGGTTGTTGACTGGACCGAGAAGGAAGATGTGAAGAAGGAAATGCGGAGAGAAATAAAAGATTTGCTGAGAAATATTAGATTCCCTGCCGAAGAGATCGAGCGCTTTGTCAGAGAACTCATTGAACTGGCTGAAAAGAGATTTTAGACAGCGGAACGGCCATGGAAAAAATAACCGCAGGCGGAAGGGAGATTGAATATCACATTAGAAGAGGAAAGAGAAAGAAATCCATTGCGATATCCATATCCAGCGCTTGCCAGGTTGTTGTTCTGGCTCCGCAGGTTTTGAGCAAGGAGAATATCCGAGAGGTCGTCCGGAAAAAGAGCCGATGGATCCTGAAAAAGCAGGCTGATTTCAAGAAGCTAAGAGAGCTATATCCAGAGAAAGAATATGTTAGTGGCGAACGGCTCTTGTTTCTTGGCCGGAAATATAGGCTGAAGTTATTAGATGCAGAAGATGATTCTGCACCCGAGCCTGCAATAATCGGGAGAAGGCTTCTCATTAAAATTAACAAAAGCCTGGTACTGGAAAACAGAAAAAAGACCATTAAGGAAGTACTGGCGAAATGGTATTACTCAAGAGCTTCGGAGATCCTGCTACAAAGGGCTAAAAGATACAGCGAATTATTAAATCTTGTGCCGAACAAAATCCTAGTGCGAAATCAGCAGAAAAGGTGGGGAAGTTGTTCGCGAAGCGGCATATTGAGATTCAACTGGAGAATTGCGCTAGCGCCCATCTCCATAATCGACTACGTTGTTGTCCATGAAATATGTCACCTTAAAGAAAAGAATCATTCCGGCGAGTTCTGGAAGCAAGTCTCCCTTGTTGTCCCAGACTATAAGAAGCGTCGTCAGTGGCTTAGGGATAATTCTGTCGGCATGGATATATAAAAGAGGAAAACCAATTGACGAAAGCCGGTCGGAATGATCCCTGCCTCTGCGGCAGCGGCAAGGAGTACAAGCATTGCTGCCTGGAAAGAGACCAGGAGATTGAAAGAGCTTCGAGGTCATTGGCGACGGAAAGGAACTCCGATGCCCAAGACTTGACCTATGATGCTTGGGAAATGCTGAATATGGATCGGCGCAAGGCAAAGGAGCTCTTTAGGAAAGCGATAGAGCTCAACCCCGATTTGGCTGATGCTTACAACGGGCTGGCATGCGTTGCTAGGGAATTAGGAAACCTGCAATCTGCGGAGCAGTTTTATCGGATAGCTTATGAAAAAGCAAAAGCCTTTTTGGGGACAAAAGCGCCGGGAGCCTTTAGCTGGTGGGGGGAACTTGACACTCGCCCCTACATGAGAGCCCGACACGGATTAGGCCTCGTTCTCCTGGCTACGGGCAGATACGATGATGCCATCACCGAATTCAAAGAGTTGCTTGAAAGAAATCCCAACGACAACCAGGGAATCCGTTATCTCGTTGCGCCGATTGACATCGCTAAAGGACAGATCAAAGATGCCCTTAAGGAATTTCATTGGTATGAAATTCACTATAAGAGTGACGTACCCGATCCGCACTTTCTGTTGAGCTGGGGGCTTGCCCTGTACCTCGACCGGCAATATGAAAAGGCGGTGATCAAATTCCGGGCTGCATTTTTTGCCAATCCTTATCTCATTCCGGTCCTTTTGGGAAAAAAACCGAAGATATTGCCGATCTGGCATTCTTGTAATTTGACCAAGCCCGATTATGCCCTCGATTACCTAAAGGAATGGCCGATGTTGTGGAATAACAAAGAAGGGGCTTATGATTTTCTCAGGTTTGTCTGGGAAGACCCAGAGATGGAGAGCGACCGCTCAGAGTGGGTTGAATATTGGTCTAAGCTTAAAGAACTCGAGAATGTCAGCCAGAGGCGCCGGATGATAGATTTATCCAGCAAACTTGAGAGAAAAGCTCCCTCGCCTCAATTCTTCAAGCGAATGAATCAATTTCTTGCACAGGACAATATTTATATTCACTAAATTCCCTCTCTCGAAATTCGCGTGCAAACGTTTTCGTTGTCATATTCTTTGATCAAAAATTGCCACTGGCGAGGGGGGATAGGATATCAAAAAACTCGAGCGGCCTCTCCCCGGCCGAACTCCTGTCCCGAGCGGGAAAGTCCGTCGGCCGCGTTCAGCGGAACTCCGCGTTCACAATAGTCAGGCGGCCGGGATAAGTGATGGTCCCGTAAGGCGTCGACACTCGAGGCTGGGCGTCGAGGGACAGGCGCGAGCCGTCCTGGTTGGCGCCGCCGACGGCCAAGGCCAAATTGATAATGTCTTCATACTGCTTGTTGGCGAAGAATTGGAAGAGGTCGAGGGACAGCCGGATGGGAATGATCGACTCCTGGCCCGTCCCTGGAATCTCTACGGCCCGCTCGATGTTCCCCGAGACGGTGGGGACATTATCGATCAGCAAGCGGCATTCCAGGCTGCTGAGGGTGCTGACCGTTTTGGGCGAACCGCCCGTCCCGTCGTTGGGGTTGACGGCCAGGACATTCAGCACAAAATCCGCCATCAGGCTTTTGGTTCGGAAGGCGTTCAACAGACGAACACCGTCCAGGACCGAAAATTGGTTGAGGCGGGATTTGCCGTTCAGGCTGATGCCCAACAGGCGAAAATCATTGACCGCGCCCAGCTTGAAGCGGAGGCGCTGAAGGTTGTTCAAGGCCGTGGCCATATCCTGGAGCATGGCGCAGCTCTGCAGGAGCAACAGGCAGGAAGCGGCCAGAACTGCCAAAGCGATTGTCTTACGATGTGCCACCATGAGTCCCTCCTTAATATAAGGCTGCTTCCTATATAGAATCTATTAGCTAAAAAGTCAATGCCAACAACATTTCAACTAAGCATCTCCTTTTCCGTGAGGGGAGGTCAAGGCAGCCTATTATCTCTCCAACAGAATCAGGGTGTTGCGGGGCAGGCTGAAGGCGTCCATCATTTTCTTGAACTCTTCATACTGGCCCGGGAGAATATCCCTGATCGTCAGGGTATATGATTTTTTGACCGTCAGCTCGGATTTTCCGGAGTCAAAGGCCGTCGAAAAATCGAAGCTGCCGTAATCTTTTCTAAATGAAAAGCTCTCCGGAATGTAGAGGAGCTTTTGGCCGGAGGGGATCTTCACCCTGAAGGTCAGGGAGACAGCTGCCTTATCCGGCAGCCGGAGAGGATATTGCCTCTTGGCCAGCCTGGGCACCAAGCCCTGGCCGGAAAACTCATAGGGCAGGTCGGGGATGTTGAGGAGTACAATTTTTCCCTGGAAGATCCCGAAGCGGCGGGCCAGGAACTCTTGACTGACTTTGACCGGAGTCCTCAGGTCCTTGAGGTCGCTGACCTTGAAATTTCCCGACTCGGTGTCCTCCTGGAGCTTGTTGAGAGCCTCAACAAAGAAATCCCGGCGCTCCTTGGCCGTGCTGTCCATAAGGGATTGGCGGGCCCAATGATCGAAAATCCCCGTCACTTCCGAGACAATCTTTCCCTTCAGGTCTCCCCGGCCGTCGAGTTGGCCGACAATTTCGTTCCGGGACTCGCTCTCCGTTCCGGACAGGCCGCGGATTTCACAGAATTCGGCGGTATCCGGCTTGACCAGCAAGCCCCGGGTTCCCTCGACTCCGGACATATATCCATATTGAGACTTGTCGGCAAAAGGATTAAGGAAAAAAAGGCCGTTGCCCTGGCTGACTGCGACAAGGACACAGTCAAACTGCTTGAGGCTGGGCACATCTTCCACCACCGGAATGGCCTGGCTGTTGGCCAGGACCGGGAAGGCCTTCAGGCCGGCGGCCTGGAGCAAGGCCGCCAGGAGAACGCTCTTGTCCTTCCAGTCCCCGTAGCGGTTCTTTAGGACAACTCCGGCCTGGTGGATCTCGAGGCCGCCTTCGCCGAAGGGCAGTTTCACGCTCCGCACATCTTTGGCCACAAAGAGGAAAAGACGCTGGACCTTCTGTTCGGGAGTGGCCGCCTCATGGGTCAGGTCTGCGGCCAAAGCCGCGATCTCCGGCGTCGGACGGACGGCCTGCTCAAAAGAGCGCAAGAAGCCCCGGCAGGCCTCATTCCAATCGGCATAGGTGCTGAAGACGACCCGGCTGCCGATTTCCTCCAGAGGAGGCATATACTCTTCAGGCTTGACCTGGGGCTGGTCGGAGGCGGTCAGGGTATAGATCTTGTCCGGGCCCGAGGTTTCCACCCGGAAATCCGAATTCAAGCCGATAATCTTGTACTTGAGGCTTTTTTCGGCGGGCAGAATAACTTTCAGCTCTTTGCTGAGGATAGGCTCTTCGAGCTGAAAACGAACGATGCCGTCCATCTGACCCGGGGCATCAATCGACTCCTTGCGGTACTGGACGGCCAGACAGGAGCCCGGGTCCACGGCCGGAAAAGAGAGGACGCGGTGAATCAGGTTGGAATACATGTCTGCATCGGCCAGATAGGGAGGGGTGACATCGTTGATGGCCCCTTTTTCCACGTCCACAGCGGTCAAGTTGCCTTTGTAGGTCCGCGCCAGAAGGACATCCACCTTTTCCAGATTCTTGTCCAGGGGGATGCGGAAATCGCTGAACTTCTCCCGGCCGGTCAGGTTGAAAACCTCCAGGACCAGGAAATAGTCCTCGCTTTTCCGGCCGGCCCGGTCAAGGCTGAAGGCCTGCCGGGATTGGACCACGGCGGCCGTGGCCTCCGGGAATTTCCCGCGCGAGGGAGCGCTCTTGACGATGTTCTCCACGCTCTCCTGGGCGGGCAGAAGCGAAGCAAAAGCCAGGCTCAGGATCAATGCCCTCCAAACCGGGTTTCTCATTGGGAACCCCCTTTCTCCGGTTCCGCCCTCTTCTGCAGGATGACCATAGATTTCTGGAAGCGCCGGAGGGCTTTAACGATCCTCCTCAAGCTCTGGTAGCCAGCGGGGTCGAGGTTGGACTGCTCGATACGAAAATCGCCGGTGAAAACGATCTTGCCTTCCTTGAGCCCGGCGGCCAGAGCCAGGGACACGGGGCCATCCTTGAGGCGGACCGGGTCGGGAATGCCGATGACCTCGTACCCCGGGGGCAGGGAGATGACCTCCTCCTGGACGCTTCCCCGGGTGGAAAAAAGGAACAACGGATAAAGGCGCTCGGCCTTGTCCGTCAGGGCCTCGAAAATTCCTATGGACATGACATCGAAGGCATAGCTGGCCAGCGGGACCCGAAACATCTTGTATTTGCCGATATCAACCAGATAGTCCCGGGCCTCGTAGTTGAAGGAGATCTGGTAGGGAGTGGCCAGGTCCGAAAAATCAGAGGCTTTGACATCGGCCACCTTGACCGTCGACGCCAGGAGCGTGCCGAGCTGCTGGAAGACCATGGGGAACTGGTAGGCGGGAACCTGCTTGCCGATGCTGCGCAGACCGAAATCGGAGAAGCCGCGGCCGGACAGGCGGACCTTGCTTTCCAGGCCGCCGTCGGGAAGGACCGCGGTCTCACCCCGGACGAAAACCAAGCTCTGTTCGGCCGGGACATGAGGCAGCCGCAGGAGGTCCTTGCCCCTCTCGTCCAGGAGCAGGACATAGCGGTCGCCGACATAGGTTTCGCCAAAAGATGAACTGAGCTCCAGGGTGGGGTCCATAAAGACCATCCGCCCGTCCTTGAGGACGACGGCGCAGATGGCATGCTCGAAGAAGATGGTGGGGACCTCGGTCTCCGTCCGCTGCGAGATGTTGATGAGGGTGTCGAAGGATTCGACGCCGATCTCTTTAAGCATAGCCATCATCAGGATGGATTTGTCGCGGCAGACGCCGTACTGCTTCTCGAAGGTGTAGGTGGCCTGGTGGGGCTCGATAAAGGCGCCCATATCCATGGAGGAGCCCATGTAGCGGACCTTCTGGGAAACGTAGCGGTGGATGGCCAGGATTTTCTCTTCCTCGGTGCGGCAGTCCTTAGTCAACTCCCGGACCTTGGCCTTCATCAGGTCGTTGCTGTCCACCTTGCCATGGTTGAGGCTGTGGCCGTAGCGGGACAGCTCGGCCCAGCTGGAGAAGGTGCCGGCCACGAGCTTGACGGCCACATCCGCGGGGGAAGCCATGCCCACTTCCTGCTTAAGCTGGCGGACATGGGCTATCTTCCAGGTGTAAGCGACCTGCCCATCGCGCTCGGTTCGGCTGAAATCGACCCGGCCGTTTTTGACCACTTGCTTGAGGGGCCGGGAAGCCGGGGCGACTATGGTCAACTCTTGGGCCAGCCGGGGCTCGAAACTTTGAAAAGCAGCCACGTAATTAAAATGATCCTTGATCAGGGGCTTGGAGACCGTTTCGACTAGAATCTCCAGGGAATCACCGGTCTCCACGTTGGGGTAAGCAACGCTCCAGCGCCGGAAGTTCTCCTCCAAAATATTCATCTGCTGGGTCTCTTCCATAGTCCCGTCCTTAATGGCTTCGGGAGGGACGTCCATGACCGCTCCACTCTTCTTGATCACCCGCGCTCTCAGGATGTGGACTGTGTTGTATCGGCGATGGTAGGGAATCTTGCGCGCGGCAAAAGTTTTCCGGCCTTTGTCGGTCAGGACCTTGATCAGGCTGTGCTGGCGGGAAGTAAATTCTCCATTTTCCCTGACCACGATGTGCTCCTTGTCCAGGATGACCAGGGCGTTGGCCTCCGGGTATTTTTCCGGCCCGCCGGCCTGGCGGACCAGAGCCAGCAGAGCGGGAAGGTCATCCTCCCCGGGCGTCGGGGCGGGCTTGGCCGCCGGCTCGGCCTGGAGCGCCGGCCGGGCGGGCTGTTCCTGGGCCTGCCGGGTGAAGGCGGCCAGGGGAAGGGCCAAGAACACAAAAATGAGAGTGAGCCTGCTTATTGTTCGAGCCATTTTATCTCCTGCGACCCATGCTCAGCCAAGGGCTAAAATATTAGACTAGTCCATAGCCGGAAGCAATGTCAATCAGTTGGCCATATGAAAAAGTATACGATGGGGATAAAAAAAGGTTTTTCCCCTGGCCGGCCGCGGCCGAATTTCTTAGCTTGCCTTCGGCCCCCGGCATCCTTTGGCCCGAGATTGATTTGACAGAGAAAACAGGCTAAAGTACTTAGCTGATGTCGTTTTGAATGAGGAGAAGTGCGCCCCTCTCCACCGGCCGGAATTCCAAACGGGACAAGAAGAGAAACGGCTGCCATGGAAACTCACCTCGATGATTTAAGAAATCGCGTCAGAGATAAAATATCCGTGCTGACCAAGGGGCAGAAGGAGGTAGCCAATTTCATCATTGAGAATCCTGAAAAATTCGCGCTGAGTTCTATCCGGGAATTGGAAAAAGAGCTGAAGACCAGCAAGGCCACGATCGTTCGACTGACCCAAACACTCGGCTACCAGGGGTTCCGGGAATTGAAGTTCAATCTCCGCGACGGCATCCGGCAGGATTTAAGCCCCTTCCTCCGATACAAAAAACACCTGACCAAAACTCCCGCTCAATTGAACAAAGATGAGCCCAATTATCTCAAGATGATCGCCGATGAAACGATCATCAACATCCATCGCACTCTGCGTTTGGTGAATGAGAATCAATACAAGGAAGCCATCCGACTCATCAAAAACGCCAGCCGGGTTTACACCATGGGGCTGGGCATCTCCGCTTTCCTGGCGGACATATGCGCCTATCTGTTCAACCTCGTCTCCATCAAGGCCCATTCCTTGAATTACAAAGGACTGTCCTTTGCCGAGCAAATGGTCAATGTCTCAGAAGATGACCTCATTCTGGCTTTTGCTTTTAAGCATTATTCTCCTGAAACCATCGAAGGCGCGCGCACTGCCCATAAAAAAAAGGTCAAGGTGATTTCCATCACTGATGAGGCGACCAGCAACATCGTGCCCTACAGCGTCCTCCATTTTCAAGTGGCTATCCGAAAGCGTTTCTGTCTCAAACTCGATCATGTCCTGCTTGACCCTGCTGTACGCCTTTACCTGCAGCATCGGACATGACTTAAAAGAAAAAACCGTGAAGCTGCTGGAAGAACTCGAATATATTCGTAAAAAGGAATAACAGCCAAATAGGAAAATCCCTCTCCAGGAGGAGGTCATGAGCATGAGAAAGGCGATGAAAGGTACGGCCAGCGGGTTTCTCTTCATCCTGTTTTCGGCTGTCTTCCTCCAGGCCGACCAGCGGGGCGTCCTCTCCAGCCTGGCCGCTGACCTGGAGCAGAAAGCCTCCGGCCTGGCCCAGAGCAGCTTTGACTATTTCAAGGGATGGAACGGGGCCATCTCCGACCAGGAGCAGGCCGTGCTCTTTAAGTCCGAGGCCTTTGCCGCCTCCTGCCGTCTGTTCCTGAAGTTGGCCGAAGAGCGATCGGATTTTTTCCAAACCAACCAGCTCCGGACAAACCTGTATAGCGCCTTTACCTACCTTTTCTCATCTTTCCAGGAGCTCGACGAGGAAATGCAGAAAACGGGGGTCAGGCCTTATGAGCTCCGGGATTGCCGGCAAGTGCTCCGCAGGATGGAGCAAGCCTTCGCCGATTGGCCTTCGCCCGACAACCTGGCCTATCTTGACCAGCGCTACGTCAAAGACAGGAGAGCCGCCGTCTACCTAATCGTAAAGAAAAGCACGGCTGTTTTCATCAAGTATCCATTTAAAAACCTGGAGAGCCTGTACCGCTACAACTACAATCAAAACCGGGGAAAGAACCCCTGGGATTACCTGGTGGAAGTCAAGACCGAGACCCTGAACAAAATGGAGCAGGGGGACCTGATCGACCTGAACTTCGAGGGCCGTCTGGTCATCGAGCAGAGCAACAAGCCCAACCGCCCCGTCTACCTGATCGAAGGCGGAAAACGCCGCGGGTTGACCTCCCCTAGCGTCCTGGCCCGGTACGGCGGCTGGAGCAAGGTCTTCGAGGTGCCGGACGAGGTGATCAACAGCTATCCCGAGGGCGACCCCATCGACTGAGGACGGCCCTGTCAGGCTGCCGCGCGGAGGCAGGCCGAAACTAGAGAACCACTTTTTTTCTGCCCCAGCGGAGCTTCATGGTCAGGACCCTGTCCGTAGAGAAGATCCTGGCGGCGACAATCACCAGAACAACAAACACGACCAGCATGTACAGGATGCCCAAGCCCACCGCCCGATAGTTCCCCAGGACGATATTCTGCAGGGCCAGGAAGGGATGGGAGAAAGGAATGGCCAGTACAAAGAGCTTGACCGGCAGGGAGAGCGTCCGGAAGTCGGCAAAAAAGGAGATAAAATAGGGAATAAGGACCAAGAAGACCATGGGCATGACCAGGCTCTGGGCGCTGCGGAAGTCCTCGGCCAGGACGCCCAGGATCGTGGCCATGGCCAGGGCGCACAGGATGGCGAAAAACAAAGAGACGCCCAGAATCAGGAGGGCTTTGGCATCCATGGCCAGGCCCAATTTTTGGATGACCTGGGCAGCGTTGGAACTGACCGTCATGCCGCCGGTGATTCCTTTCATATAGAATCGGAAGCCCACCATATAGATGGCCGCCGACAGCAGCCCCACCAGCCCGGCGGCCAGCATCTTGGCCGTGACGATGGAAGTGCGGCGGATGGGCACGGTGAGCAGCGTCTCCAGGGTCTTGTTCTGTTTTTCCATGGCGATGGCCGAAATGACCATCTGGGCCGAATAGATGATGATCATCATCAGGATGACGGGGATGAAGACCGACTGGGAAAAGACGAACCCGGTGATGTCCGAGGCCGACCCTTCCGCCATGCGGTCCTTGATGATGACGAAATCCTTGCTCTTGATGGGGTTCTTCAGGCTCTCCGGGGCGATGCCGGCGATTTTCTGCTTAAGGTATTCGTCGGACATATAGTTGTTGAGGGCGGAGAGGACCGCCGTGAAGACTGCCGAGTTCCGGCTGGCGCTCAGGGAAAAGCTCCTCATGAAGGTGAAGGTCTCCACCGGCTTGGCTTCGAAGCGCGCCACCGACTCGCCGAATCCCGCGGGAATGACCAGCAGGAAGTTCATCGAGCTTTTCCGCAGGGCCTCCACGGCGGCTTCCCTGGTCTTCCCCGGCGCCGGCTCGATCAGGTAAACGGCGGCTCTCTTGTAGCTTTTTGTGCCGAGGCTTCGGAGCAGGCTGCGCGACACGTCCGAGCCGTCCAGGTCCAGGGCGGCGATCTTCTGCGGGGCGGTTGCCTTCTGAGCTTCGCTGCGGGCCAGCTGACCGATGAAATAGAACAGGACGAAGGTAAAAACCAGGGAGAGGATCAATTGCTTGGTGATCAGCTCCCGGATTTCCTTGGCCAGCAGGTTGGTGAACTTTTTCATTGGAGGGCGCTCCTAAAAACGATTTCCAGGTTGGGGGCCTGGTACTTGTCCTTCAATTCCCGCGACGTCCCCTGGTCCAGGATCAGGCCCTGGTCGATGAGGGCCACCCGGTCGGAGAGGAACTCGATCTCCAGCATGTTGTGGGAGGAGAGGAGGACGGAGATGCCTTCCCGGGCGAACCGCTTGATGATCTCCCGCACTTCCAGGGAATTGATGACGTCCAGGCCCGAGGTCGGCTCATCCAGGATGGCCAAGGCCGGCCGGGTCATCAGGGCCCGGGCCAGCAAGAGCTTGCGGACCATGCCCTTGCTGTAGGTGCCCACTTTCTCCTTGAGGCGGCTCCCCAGGCCGGCGATGGCCTGGGCCCGTTCCAGAAACTCTTTCTCCTTATCCTCCGAGCCGGAATAGAAGCGGGCCATGAACTTGAGATAATCAATCCCCTTCAGGTTCCGGTAGGCGCCGGCCTCCTCGGGCAGATAGCTGATGTTTTCCCTGAACTTGTCGGGATTTTTCTTCAGGTCATGATTGAGGAAGGTCACCTTGCCGTCTGAAGGAGAGAGCAAGGTGGCCACGATGCGCAGCGCCGTCGTCTTGCCCGCGCCGTTCGGCCCGATGAGGGCGAAGAC
This sequence comes from Candidatus Aminicenantota bacterium, assembly GCA_963702835.1. Classification (GTDB taxonomy): domain Bacteria; phylum Acidobacteriota; class Aminicenantia; order Aminicenantales; family JAFGAV01; genus JAFGAV01. Next base: position 3,032,473 of record OY969762.1, on the reverse strand, counting down.
CTCCCCCTTGCCCACCTGGAAGTCGATGCCTTTGAGAGCCTCCAGGCTTCCGTAGAACTTTTTCAGTCCGTTCACGTCCAGAACATTCTCCATATAAGCCTCCCAGAAAATGCTATTTGTATCATCTCTGAGATAAGATTTCAAATACGAACGGCCTGCCGGAAGGTTGCGCCCCTCCCTGCCAAGGGGGGATATCCCGGCCTGGCTGCGGGCCAGGGCCTCCGGGAAGCGGCTGAGCTATTGAGTCTTGCCGAAGAAACTGGAAGCCCCTATTCCTGCTAAATCCATGGCCATATGTTCAGAGCTGCCGTCCAGACAGTCTCTCGATAATCGTCGAGGTCTAGCGACCTCTTTATTATAACAATATTATATATATATGATCCGTTGACAATCGGCCAGGACTGTCATAGCCTGACAAAAAAGGGGATTTTTGCAGAATGAAGCTTTCCCCAGTGAAGTGGCCATGAAAACATTCTCTTTTCGTTTTTGGGCTTTTCTGTCGGCGAATATAATCTTGAGCCTGTCGCTCTCGGCCGCCCAAGAACAGACCGTTATTTCCAGGATCGACTCGAAGTGCCAGCGGACCCGGGCTGAGTTCCAGGTGCCCGGGGGAAGGGGGGCTCAAAATTTTCGTATCGGCCAGCTCGATCAGGGAGTGGGCTGTGAAACAGGCAGCCTGATTGATTATCAGAGGTTCGCCATTAAGAATGCGGCGATTGAAAAAATTGTCTACAGCTACGACCGGCAGCGCGGAGGCGTTCTGCAGGAAACTCCGGTCGTGCTTTCCCGGCTGGTCCTTCCCCCGGGGAAGTACGTCCTGAGCGTGGCCGGCGGCGCGGGCGCCGTCTGCGCCCTCAGCTTCGAACTCTCCGCCTCCCCCGCCGCGGCGCCCGGCTTCGGCTCCGTTAGAGCCCTGATAGACCAGAATTGCCTTCCGCATTGCGGAGCATTTACCGTGGCGGCTTTTGCCGGCGCCCAGAATTTCCGGATCAGCGGGCTGGAGCCGGGGATCAACTGCCACACCGGCCAGCGGATCGAGATGAAATCCTTCCGGGTTGAAAACGAGGATACGGGAGAGACCGTTTTTCGATACGTCTTTTATAACGAACAGAACATCGTGGAATGGCCGGCCAAACTCAGCCGGCTGAGCCTCGGCCCGGGGAATTACCGCCTTTGCCTCAGCGGCGGGAAAGACGCTTTCTGTGTTCTTGAATATAGCCTTGTGGCCCGGCCCGGGGCGGTCCCCCCTCCCCCCAAACCGCGGCCGCCGAAAAAAACAGCCCCCCCGGCCCAGCCAGGTCAGAAAAAAGAGGCAAAAGACGTACTGTGGCGCGAGGGCGTCGGCCTCATCCAATCCTTGGATGAGCTGGAGAAGCAGGTTGATGAGCTCGAAAACTTAATCGGGGCGGTCACCAGCTTGGAGGCCGCGGACCAGGCCCGCCAGGAGCTCAACCGCCTGGAAGCAGAAGCCAGGACCTTGGCCAACGGCCTGGAGGAACTCAGGAAGCAGGCGGAAAAACAGGGAGTCAGTCCTAAGGAAGTCGAAGAACTTTTGGAAGAGAATTGGGCCGAGTTGGAGGCCAGGCCAAGGAATCTCCTGAGTGATCTCCGCTTTTTGGAAGCCCATCTCGATTCGGTCGAAAAATCGCTGCGGGGGCAAAAAGAAAAAAAAGAGGAAGAAGCCGATGCCACCACGGCCGAGATTAAAAAATGGCTAAAATACGCCGAGGGCTATTCTCAGAAGAATCGGGTCGGGCTGGATGCCGGGAAGCTCCAAGCAGAGATGGAAAAGAACGTCCTGCGGAGCGTCCCCGCCCAGGCCACGTTTTATCAGTACCTTTTTTCCACCTATGTCGATTGCCTGGTCAAGGGCGCTCAAAAACGCTCGAAATGCAAGGTCAGCGGGAGCGTGACTTCAATGAAGGTTGAGGTCGTCCAGCAGAGGATCACTTACGAATACGTGATTATTGAAGAATGCCCGGAAAAAACCTATCCCAACCCCGGCCGGGGCCAGACAACCTTCGAACAGCTGGAGAGATGGGTCAAGGATTCTTGCGGCGGGAAATAAAGCCTCAGGGAACGTCCCCGACGGGGATCTTTTTGGCCACCAGCAGCAGCGGCGGTTTCGAGGAGAGATCATAGAACGAGATGAAGGCTGTCCGCGGTTTTTTTTCGCCCGTGGCCAGGGGCTGAAAAATGGAGGTCAAGAAAGGCCGTGTCTCGCCGGGGCCGATATTCCGCACAATTTGAAGGTCGCTGATGCGGCTGCCCAGGCTCACCCGGAGGAGGCCGACGGCGATAAGCGAGCGGCTCTCGTTTCTCAGCTGGCCCTTGAAGAGGCCGTATCCGCCGGGGGGGATCTGCAGGGAGGGCCCGGTCAGGGGGGTGGTCTGGCCGTTCAAGCCGACCATCGCCGTCAGCTCGATCACCACCCGGGGCGCTCCGGGAGGAGCCGCCGCGCCGGCCGTGACGAAATAGCGGATGACCGGCACGGTCAACTCTGACTGCGGAGAAAGGACGCGGAGGGACACGCTGTGGAGGCCGGGAATCTCGGTGGGAAGCCCTGAGGCCGGCCCCGAGTCGATGGTCATTTCCCGGGCGAAGGTGAGCGTCCGGGTCTCCTGCCGAAGGATGGCCCCGTCCACCAGCCATTCAAAATTAAGAATGCCGCTGCCCTCGAATTTGACATCGACGAAAGCTTTGAGCCCGAGCGCGTTCTTGGGCACAACCTTATAGGATTTGCCGTCATCGAAGCGAAGCTGGAGGAAAGAGATATTGAAAGGCGCCCGGGGGCCGATGACCTCCCCGGCCTTGACCATGACCGAGGCCTGGATGGGGAAGAGGGAGTCCCCGCCGTGGTCCAGGGCCGAGACGATGAAGGCCCCGGGACGGCGATAGGTATGGGTCACGCTCAATCCCGAAGTCAGCGGCGGACTGCCGTCGCCGAAATCCCAGCGAACAAACTGTCCTAGGAAATTCATGGCCTGGAAGGTGACAGTCAGGCCGACGACCGGGTTGGCCGGGCTGAAGGTCACCACCCGTCTTTCGCTGACCGTGACTTGAGCCTGGCTGGTTCGCGGGATGAGCGTCGGTCCGCCCGCGGCCGGTATGGCCATATAGGAAACGCGCACCGTAAACGTCCCGCTGCTGAGATAGGTATGAATGGCGGTGACGGACAACCCGGTGAAAGTCAACCCATCGCCGAAGTCCCAGTTCACCCCCTGGCTGGGTTCGATGGTCAGGCTGTCGGTGACGGTAAGGGTGACCAGCTGTTCCAGGTTGGGCTGGCTGGGCACGATAATGATGGCTGCCCTGAGAGCCAGGGCGGCGGTCAAGAGGCCCCAGGCCAAGGCCACAAATTTTTTGATCCCATACCGCATGGTTTTATTCCTTTAGAACGAAAGGTCACATTGGGCCAAAGCCCTCCAATTGGTGGTCCGCACCCCCAGGGCCTCATTAAAACCGAAATTGCCCTTGAGCGACAGGAGCAGACCGTCGACCTTGACCAGCCGGTTGAGATAAATGTTGAGGCCGCTGGTGAGGTCGAGCATCTGGGAGGCCGCTCCGCCCGTTCCCGGCAAATTCGAAAGACTGTAGGAGCCGGTGAGGAACATCGAGCAGGCCTGGGGCAGGAAAAAAACCTCGCCCACGGCCATGGCGCTGAGCGTGTCCGAACGATGGCCGGTGAAAGTATCCCTCCGTGTCGAAACCCCCAAGGTCGGGCTGAGGCTCAGCCATTCTCCGGCCCTCAGGGCGCCGCCCAGGTTGAGGGTCAGGACCGAGCCCGCCGTTTCGGGGCTGGCTTGGCTCTGGAGGCGCGAAGAAATCACGGTCAGGTTGAACGAGGAAGACTGTCCCACCATGAGGTTGACCGACCCTGAGTATTCATCCGTGACGCTGTCCTGGGGCAGGGCCGGGCTTGAGCCCGGCTCCGTCTTTTGGCGTCCCGCCCGGTAGCCGAGGACGATCTGGGCCTTGGGCGTGACGGCCAGCGACATATTGAGGCTGCCGTCGAAATTGCTGGTGGTGGCCGAAGCCGGATCGTCCCCGACGTTGTCGCGTTGGGTGACCAGGGAACCGGTCAGGCTAAAAATATCTCGGCTCAACCCGACCGTGGCCTCCAGGCCGCGGCGGTTATTGGCCAAGTACTGAAGCCCGATGGAGTTGAAATCGCGGTCCACATAGCGGTAGGTCAGGCCGGCGGTCAAAACGCCAGAGGCAAAGCCGGTGCCGAGGGTGAAGGCGTTTCCCGAGACAGGGCCGGCCTGGTCGCTGAGGTCGGCATCATAGCGGCAGTGGGCGAACTCGCCTTTGAAGGTAAGAAGGTTTGACCACAGCCTCGTCTCTTCAGTGACCGCCAGGACCTGGCCTTGGCGTCCGCCCGAGCCCGGCACATTTGCCGGTATGACGGCATTTACCGCCTGCGAAGGGTTGTCCCGGCCGGTGATGAAAAGGGCCTTGAGATAAAGAGCTTCGCCCAGGATCCGGTAGCCGGCCGCGCCTCCCCAAATGCCGACCTCGGGCCTGGGCAGGCCGAACCCCTTGAAGCCTTTCACTTCCTGCGAGTTGATCGTGAAAATATGAAAATAGGCCTTCTGGTCGTCGAAAGCGTATTCGAACCCCCGGCGGCCGAGGCCCTGGGCCGAATAGTCCGACTCGTTGATGGAGATGTCGCCGGCCCGCAAGGTATGGCTGGAGAAGAGAAAAGCGGCGTTCAGGTTGGAAAGGTCGACCGGCCCGTTCCCGGCCAGCGGCATATTGGTGTAGCTGAAGTTGGAATCAATATTGATGTTGAAGGCGCCCCCCGGCGGAGGCATGAGAAAAAAACGGATGTTGCCCGCGGCGGGAAATTTCTCCGCACCGGGCAGGGGTGCACTTTCCCCAAGAACGGCCTGGCCGCTGCCGCTGAGTTTGACCGGGAAGGGGAGGCCGGGCTCAGGGGACGGGGCCGGGGCCGTCTCCTCCAGGGGCGGAGTGATGTCGCCGGGGATCTCGGGCCCGGGGCCGGCCGCACTGGCCTTGACCTGGAGCGGCCCGGCCGGCCCGGAGGAGGGGAAAGTCACCACGCCGGCCGGCGTCCCCGCCGCCAAATAATATTCAAAGACAATATCCGGCAGGACCGACGTATCAAACTCCAAAACATAGGAGCCCTCATCAGATTGGGTCATCGGCCGGGCCTGGAATTCGTCGATGCCCTTAAACCTGAGAAAAACGGCCATCCAGTCCACCGGCGCGGAGACCCGGGCCCGGAACTCAAGAGCGGCCGAGGGGGTGAATATGGAGAGGGGAGTGTGCTCGATGAGCGGGGCCGGCGGGGGGGTGGCCTGAACCTGTCCCCGGAGGGAGGGAACCGTCCCAGCCCCGCCCCAGGCGATCAAGATAGAGAGAAAGACACGGCTTCCCCGCGATCCCTGCCAGCTGATCATGTCAGTCCGCCCTTTTTTCCTTACTATAAAAAAATTAATACACGGAGTCAAGGTTTTCGGGCCGGACTTCCCCCCATTTTCCATCGATCCGAGTTCAAAGTCAGAGCTGAGAGAAGGATTGAGAGCGGCGCGGCCTTGCCTGGCCTCGACAAAGCCCGCCTGCCGACCTTGCCAGAGAAGCCAGCCCGAGGGGGTGTCTAAGCTTTGTCAAGATGTCCCCTCAACTGCCAAGCCAAAATGTCCCCCGGGATTGGGGGCAGGTGTCGTTTCATAATAGACTTGTAAGACATGGCGCGCGTGACGATCCTCTCCAGGCTGTCGCGGTCGCCAGCTCCGCAGAGGTTCCCTCAAGGGGGTCGGGGCATGCCGGCCGATACAGGTACCCTCAAGCCATAGTGTCCAAGCGCCATCGAGGTGTTGGCAGGCCAGAACGGGGCGACGGGCATAGCTGCGGCGGTTCGGTCCCGGGGGAATATCTATGACCAAGCCGCCGAGACGGACAGTGTTGTCGTTGGCCACGGTGGCTTCATAGGCGAAGCTGATCTTGATGTGGCGTTGAGCGGCGCTGATCTTGCGGAAGGCGGAGCGTGGAAGCTCCGGGCTCTTGGCGAAGCGGGCATTGAAGCGCTCGAGGAAAAATTTATCCAGCCATTCGTTCGCCAGGTCGATCTCCGTGATCCCTTCGAGGGCCATCTCGGCGACCAAGCGATCTTGGAATGTGCCACCTTGCCGTTCGATGCGCCCCTTGGCTTGGGCGGAGAAGGCGGGGATGGTCTCAATGGCCAACTCCTGGAGGACGCGGCCGACGTGGGTGGGGAAGCGCACACCGGCCAGCTCTTCTTCATGGCTCCAGTGATCATCGTTGCGGTACAGGGCGCTGTGGCGGTCCTGATAGACGGCGGCGGGAACTCCCTGCCGCCGCGCCACCATGTCCAGCAACCGCAGGTAGCCGATGGCATCTTCCTGGGGCCGGAACAAGGCCCCCAGGACGGTTCCTGTCGCGTCGTCGGTAGCATGGAGGAGGCTGCAGGGAGGCCGCTGGGGACCGAACCAGCGGTGAGGACTGCCGTCCCATTGCATAAGGAGCCCCATCTGGGGCCGCCGGGGACGGCGACTCCGATGCCGGGGAGGACAGCGCCGCCGTTTGGGATCGATCCCGGCTTGCCGCAGCCATCGGCGCACCGTCTCGCGGCCGATCCGGAGGTCTTCCCGTTCCGCCAGCATCTCAACGAAATGGGTGTCATTGAACCGCGCGTAGTGTTCCTGATGAAGCGTCAGGACGCGGTGGCGCACCTCGGGACCGAAGGCATTGCGAGCCGGCTGGCCCCGTCGTCGATGAGCTAATCCCGACGGCCCTTCCCGGCGATAGCGGGCCCACAGCCGCTTGGCCTGACGGTAGCTGATCCGCATAAGGGGAGTCCCGGCCACAAGCAACAGGGTGCCCCGACTGACCTGCTCGAGAACCTGGAGGCGTTGAATCTCACGTGAACTCAATGTGACGGTCTCCTTCATGCCCTTCTCCTCCTAGAAAGGGACATTTTACCTTGGCCGTTAGAGGGGACATCTTTGCTAGGCTAACACAAAGCCAGCCCGAGGGGGATTTCAAAACTATAGAAATAGTGTATCATTAATGTTCGGAAAATGGAGGTTTTTATGTCCGAGGACAAGCCGATGGCCAACCCTTCCGTCATTCTCAGGGAAGAATTCGACGACTGGGCCGTCCTTTTCGACCCGGACACGGCCGAAGGCTATGCCCTGAACCCTACCGGCGTCCTGGTCTGGAAGCAGCTTGACGGGAAACACACCCTGGAGGACATCGTCAAGGTCGTCCGGGAGAGCTGCCAGGACGTGCCCGAGGATGTCGGCCAGCATGCCCAAGATTTCGTGGCCGACCTGGTGAAACAGGGCCTGGCCGGCTACGAGGTGAAGGGATGACCACGACCTCCCCCGCGGCGGAGAAGCCGGCCCGCAAGCTCCGCCTGATGCGCACGCCCAAGTCCGTGGACATCGACATCACCGACCGCTGCAACCTCCGCTGCCGGTATTGTTATTTTTTTACCAGCCCGGCCGACGTCAAGCAGGACCTGCCCCGGGACGAATGGCTCCGCTTCTTCGAGGAGCTCAACCGCTGCGCCGTGACCGAGGTCTGCCTGGCCGGCGGTGAGCCCTTCATCCGGGAGGACCTTGCGGATATCATCCGGGGCATCGTCCGCAACCGGATGCGGTTCAGCATCCTGAGCAACGGCACCCTCATCACCGAGGAGCTGGCCGCTTTCCTGTCCTCCACCGGCCGATGCAATTTCGTCCAGGTTTCCATCGACGGTTCGATATCGATCACCCACGACTCTTTCCGGGGGCAGGGGACTTTCTACAAGGCCGTGCAGGGCATCCGGACCCTGCAGAGAAACGGAGTCAGCGCCGCGGTGCGGGTGACCATCCATCGGCAGAACGTCCGGGACCTGGACAATATCGCCCGCCTGCTCCTGGAGGAGATCGGCCTGCCCTCCTTCTCCACGAACTCGGCCGGCTACATGGGCCTTTGCCAGAAAAACACGGAACAGGTTCAGCTCTCCAGCGAGGAGCGGTATCTGGCCATGACCACCCTCCTCAAGCTGGTAAAAAAATACGAAGGCCGGATCAGCGCTCAAGCCGGGCCGCTGGCCGAAGGGAAGATCTGGCTGGAAATGGAGAAGGCCCGACGGGAAGGGCTAGATTCTCTGCCCGACCGCGGGTATCTCACCGGCTGCGGCTGCCCCTTAAGCAAGATCGCCGTCCGCAGCGACGGCGTCTACGTGCCCTGCAACATGCTCAGCCATATCGAGCTGGGCCGTATCAACCGCGACAGCCTCCAGGATATCTGGCAAAACCATCCCGAATTGTGGAAGATCAGGGAGCGCCGGTTCAAGGCCCTGGGCGATTTCGAGTTCTGCCGAGGCTGCCCTTACCTCAGCTATTGCACGGGGAATTGCCCGGCCCTGGCTTATGCTCTCCTGGGCCAAGTGGACCATCCCAGCCCGGACGCCTGTCTGCGCAAATACCTTGAGGAAGGCGGCCGGCTGCCCGAGGAGTCGCCGGAATGAAGCCCGGCTCCCGGAATCCGAAGAAGGGGCCGTCGCGGAGGCCGAAGGATAGGGCCCGGCCCCGGGCTTCGAACCGGAAGCTCCCCGCCGTCAGAACGGGGACGAGATCCGCAAAGCCGGCCTCGGCTCCCCAGGAGCGCCGGATCATCCCTTTGAATTCCCTTTATTTTTATCTCACCGAAGGCTGCAACCTGGCCTGCCGCCACTGTTGGATCGCGCCCAAATTCCAATCCGGCGAGACCGTCTATCCCTGCCTGCCCTTCGACAGTATCCAGGACATCGTGGCCCAGGCCAAGCCGCTGGGGCTCTCCGGGATCAAGCTCACCGGCGGCGAGCCCCTCCTGCACCCCGACATCTTCCGCATACTCCAGTTGGCCCGCCGCGAGGAGGTCAGTTGCACCATCGAAACAAACGGCCTCCTCTGCACCAAGGAGCTGGCCGAGGAAATCGCCAAATGCCCGGGCCGCTTCGTCTCGGTCAGCCTGGACGGGTCGGACGCCGAGACGAATGAATGGGTGCGCGGAGTGCCCGGGAGTTTTGAGGCCGCCCTCCGGGGCATCAAGAACCTGGTCGAGGCGAACATCCAGCCTCAGATCATCCTGACCGTCATGCGACGCAATAGACACCAGGTTGAATCCATCGTTCGGCTGGCCGAGTCCGTGGGGGCCGGCTCGGTCAAGTACAATGTCATGATGCCCTGCGCCCGGGGCGAGGAAATGTTCAAGCGGGGCGAAGCCCTCTCCCTGGCCGAGCTGGTCGAGCTGGGCCGTTGGGTGGAAAACGAGCTCTCGGCCAAAACAAAGCTCAGGCTCATCTTCCATCATCCGGCCGCCTTCAAGCCGTTGGGCCGGATGTACGGCCAGGAGGGCGATGGATGCTCCCGCTGCGGCATTTTCGGCATTCTGGGTGTGCTGGCCAACGGGTCCTACGCCCTGTGCGGGATCGGCGAGCAAGTCCCCGAGCTTATTTTCGGCCATGCTTCCAAAGACAGGCTGGCGGACGTCTGGCAAAAAAATCCCATCCTCAATGAAATCCGCCAAGGCCTGCCCGGCAAGCTGGAAGGAGTCTGCGGCCAGTGTCTGATGAAGGCCCTCTGCCTGGGAAGCTGCATCGCCCAGAACTATTACAGCCGGAAGAACCTCTTCGCTCCCTTCTGGTACTGCGATGAGGCGCTCCGGCTGGGGCTTTTTCCCGCCAGCCGGCTATTGAAAAATAGCTGATGACTTTGGACAAGCTCAGTCGAGCCGAGAAAACGGGCTTCCGTCTGGAGCTGGGCCGGACGACCTGGCACCTGATCGGGGCGGAAGGCACCGAAGACTGGCTGGCCAGATTCGCCCGCGTCCTGGAGCTCAAACCCTGGAAGGGGGAACAAGCCGGAAGGCAAGAAGGCCGAAGGCTCTTTTTTTTTAAGGGCCACGACCTGGCCGCGGATCCGGATGATGATTTTCAATCCTTCGCCGCGGCGGCCGGTCTTCCCCCAAAGGGATGGACATCACAGGCCATAAATCCGGCCACAATTCGGACGCATCCCGACATCCCCGACGCCGTCCTGGAGGTCCGCTGGCTCAGCCATGAGGAAATGGCCGTGGAAAACATGGCCAAGTCCTGCTATGCCCTCTACGAGCCGGTCGTCATCGGGGAGGGTCTTGTCCTCCATGCCGCTCTCCTGGAGAAAAACGGCCTCGGTATTGCCCTGGCCGGTTCCGGCGGCACCGGAAAATCGACCTGCGCCCGCCGCCTCCCGGCGACCTGGAAGGCGCTGTGCGACGACACCTGCCTCATCCTGCCCGATGGCCGGGGAGGCTTCCAGGCCCACCCCTTCGCCACCTGGAGCGACTATCTCTGGAAACGGTCCGAAGGAACATGGAAGGTGGAAAGCCACGTGCCCCTGGGGGCCGTCTTCTTCCTGAAAAAAGCTGAGGAGGACAAGGCCGAGCCCATCGGACGGGGCGAAGCGTCCATTTATCTCAGCCGTTCCAGCCATGAGATTCTCTCCGTTTTCCTGAGGTTCATGGACCAGGACCGAGCCAGATCTCTCCGCCAGAAAATCTTTGCCAACGCTTGTTCCTTAAGTCGAACGGTCAGGGCCTACAGCCTGGAGGTCAAGCTGGAGGGCCGTTTCTGGACAAAGATCGAAAAGGCCCTGGATTCTTAGTCATCTGCGGCGTCCAGGCCCGCTTCGTCAAGAGTAGATCCGGCCGTCCCTAAAAGTGATGGTCCGCTGGGCGACCCGGGCCAGAGTCGGGTTGTGCGTCACCAGGAGGATGGTCAGGCCTTCTTTCTTGTTCAACATCTTTAGGACCCGGGACAATGACCCCTCAGCCTCAGCCCAGATGCTTCCCGGCGGCGAGGGGAAGCTTGCCCCACAGGCCCAAATTTTGTATAATACCGGCCAGTGCGGAAAACGGTTTCCACAATTAACTCGCCAGCAAGAACCGTGCTCCGGACCGGGAGCCGGTCATCCTGAAAGGAGACAATATGGACCTTTTCGATAAGTGCGCGGGTTTTTATTCCGACCCTAAAGTCGCCCAAAAATACGGATATCCGACCAATCCGCGGACAGTCCAGCAAATGGGCATGTTTCCTTATTTTATCCCCATCGAGCAGGCCGAGGGCCCAGAAGTCATCATCAACGGCAAGCGGCTGATCATGATCGGCTCGAATAACTACCTCGGCTTGACCACCCACCCCAAGGTCAAAGAAGCGGCCATCGAAGCCATCCGTAAGTACGGCACCAGCTGCACGGGATCGCGGTTCCTCAACGGGACGCTCCAGATGCATCTCGAACTCGAAAACAAACTGGCCAAGTTCGTGGGGCTGGAGGCCGCCCTCGTTTTCAGCACGGGATACCAGGTCAACCTGGGCAGCATCCCCGCCCTGATGGACCTGGAGGATTATCTCATCACCGACAAGGAAGTGCACGCCAGCATCGTGGACGGCGTGCGCATGGCCAAGGTCCAGAAGAAGGTCCACGTCCGGCATTTCAAACACAATGACCCGGCCGACCTGGAACAGATCCTCAAATCCCTGCCCCCGGAGCCGGGCAAGCTGGTGGTGGTGGACGGAGTGTTCAGCATGGGCGGCGACATCGCCCCCCTGCCGGACATCGCTCCTTTATGCCGAAAGTACGGGGCCAGGCTGATGGTGGACGACGCCCACTCTCTGGGTGTCCTGGGAGGCGGCCGGGGCACAGCCCACCACTTCAACCTGACCAAGGAGGTGGACCTGATCATGGGCACCTTCAGCAAATCGTTCGCCTCGATCGGCGGTTTCATCGCCGGCCGGAAGGACGTCATCCACTGGATTCAGATCTTTGCCCGGCCCTTCATTTTCAGCGCCAGCCTGACACCCTCTTGTGTGGCCACCGTCCTGGCCTGCCTGGAAGTCATCGAACAGGAGCCGGAGCGCGTCATCCGTGTCAACGCCATCGGCGAACGGATGCGCCGGGAGCTGCGGGCCATGGGCTACCAGATCGGCGAGTCCCAGACGCCCATCATCCCCATCATCATCGGCGATATGATGAAGACCCTGCAGGCCTGGAAGATCCTCATGGAGTCGGGTGTTTACACCAACGTGGCCCTGCCGCCGGCCGTCCCCACAAATATGTCCCTGCTGCGGACAAGCTACATGGCCTCCCACACAGACGCCCACATCGACCAGGTCCTGGCGACCTTCGATAAGGTTAAGCACCTGCTGGAAGCCGGCAACTAACCGCTTCAGCGGCAAGCCAGGGCCGAGTGATAGATCGCCCTCAAGGCAGGTTCAAGACGTCTTCTTGCAGAACTTCCTCAAGTTTCCCCAGGAAAGTGTCCGCATTGTCTTTGGTATAGACCAGAGGCGGCTTGATCTTGATGACATTGCGGAAGATACCGTCGGTGCTCGCCAGAACCCTCTTGTCCCGCATCCGCTCGACGATATAGGACGCCTCCGCATCGGCCGGCTCGAGCGTCCGGTGGTCCCGGACGAGCTCGAGCCCGAGGAACAGGCCCAGGCCGCGGACATCGCCCAGGAGAGGATATCGGCCCTTCAACCTCTCCAAGCCAGCCCGGAGACGGTTCCCTACGGCCAGAGCATTGGCCTGCAGGCCTTCGTCTCGGATGACATCCAAAACGGCCAGCCCCGCGGCGCAGGATACGGGATTTCCGCCGTAGGTGTTGAAGTATTCCATGCCGGTGCGGAAGGAGGCGGCGATCTCAGGCGTGGTGATAACCGCGCCCAGCGGGTGGCCGTTGCCCATGGGCTTGCCCAGAGTGACAATATCGGGAACAACTCCCTGAGTCTCGAACCCCCAGAAGTGGGTGCCCACCCGGCCGAATCCGACCTGGACCTCATCGGCGATGCAGACGCCGCCGGCGGCCCGCACGGCCCGGTAAACGGACCGGAGATAGCCGTCCGGCAGGACGATCTGCCCGGCACAGCTCATCAAGGATTCGGCGATGAAGGCAGCCGGCGAAAAGCCCTGGAGGCGCAAACCCTCGATGACCTCTTCCACGGACTGGGCGTATTTCCGTCCGGCCTCGGGGTCGGGCCGCCGGAAGGGCCCGCGAAAGACATCCGGCCCAAGGGCTTTTTTGACGTGAGGAGGCGCACCCCTGCCCCCCGGCCCGTCGAACTTGTAAGGGCTGATCTCGATCAGAGAGCTCAGGTTGCCGTGGTAGGCACCGTCCACTACGATGACCTCCCGGCGGCCGGTGTGGGCCCAGGCCAGACGCAGAGCCAGGTCGTTCGCCTCGCTCCCGCTGTTTACGAAGAAGAACACTCCAAGCGGCTGGGGCAGGGTCTGGCTTAAGCGGCGCGCATACTCCACGATGTTGTCGTGCAGGTAGCGGGTGTTGGTGTTGAGCACGGCCGCCTGACTCTGGATGGCGCGAACAACCCGGGGATGGCTGTGCCCCACCTGGGGCACATTGTTCACGCTGTCGAGGTAGGCCTGGCCGTCCTGGTCATAGAGATATTGTTTATATCCGCGGACGATCTTCAGGGGCCGGCGGTAGGAGACGCTGAGCGACGGCCCCAGCCGGGCCTGCCTCTGCCGAAGGATCTCTTCCCGGCTGCGTGAGGGGGCCGGGAATTCGCTCTCCGGGATCTTGAGAATGAGGTTTGGGTCAGGCGAGATTCCCAGCCAGAGCGATCTCCGGCTGGGAAGCGCCACGCCCGGGAATTCGCCCTTTCGATCAAGCAGGTCGGCCACGATCTGGAAATGAAGATGAGGAGGCCAGCCGCCGTTCTCTGAAGTCTGTCCGATCTCGGCGATCTTGTCGCCCCGCCGAACCGGCGCCCCCTCCCGGAGGCCGTCCAGCGACTTACGGCTCAAGTGCCCGTACAGGGTGAAAAAGTCCGGGCCGCCCGGGATGCGGTGTTCCAGGATGACGGTCGGGCCGTAGTCCTGACCGGCCGCGTTGTCTTGGAAGCTGTGGAGGAGGCCGTCCAGTGGGGCCAGCACCGCAGAACCTGGAGGGAGAAACAGGTCGATGCCCAGGTGGACTGCCCTCATCTCGGTTCCGTCGTTGACCTTAACCTCGAAGCTCTTTCCGGAATAGGCGGTCCGGGCTTCATCATATTGTCCTACGGCTACCGCCTTCCCGGCGGCCTTCAGGCGAGAGGCGATAAGAGCGTCGACGGCTTCCGGGTCGTCCGAATAGGACAGCGGCCCCAGCTCGAGGCTTCCTGCGCTGAAATCCAGGACGATCTGCGGCGCAGTCCTCAGCTCAGGTTCTATGACCGGACCGATTCGGGCGCTATTCTCTTTCAGCCAGCGGACGATATCCACCGTGTGCGGACAGGACTGAAAGCCGCAAGCATTCCGGAAGGCATAATGGGCGAGCCTGGGCTTCAGCTCCCGTAGCCGGCCCAGAAGCTCCCAGGCCGGTTTTTCGCTGATGCAGAGATATTCGTTGTCCTGCTCCTTGGAGTGCTGCTCTGCCGAGATGGCGACGCTCAGGCACAACCTTAAGCAGATGAATCCGTAAAGGCAGGCCAGGTCGTCCTCGGTCAGAGGCAGGACCTCATGGAAGCCGGCCACAACATGGCAGGCCGCCTCCAGAGGATCGTCCTTGTCCATCATGACGTAAGCCGCCGCCACGGCCGGCTCGACGGCCAACCAGCCGGAAACCATATCCCCGAAGTCGATGATGCCGGTTACCTTCATCCAGCGGCCGAAAAGGTCGGGCGAGGCATGCCCGACCAGGACGTTATGGTCATTGGCGTCGTTGAATAGAAGGCCGGTGCGGAGTTTAGACAGGAGCGGGGAGACATCTTCCTGGTAGCGGTCCAAGAAGTGCTCAACGGTCTGCTTCTTCCTGCGGTCTTGAATTAGGCCGAGGAAGCGCCGTACGGTCGCCAGGCCGTTCCGCATGTCCCATTTGAGATCCCTGGCCGGAATGGAGCGGCCGTAGCCTGCCAGGGTATTATCCAGTTCCCCCAAAAAACGGCCTAGGTCTCTAAGCAGCTCCGGCCGCCGGGGTTTTACCTCGGCCAAGAATCGGCCGGGGAGAAAGCTCAAGAGCCGGACAAAATGTTCCTGGCCGGAGCGCTGGCGGATCAGGCCCAAGAGCTCGCCGGAAACCTGGCGCAATATCCGAGGAACTCCTAGGGCTGGCTTTTGTTCGGCCAAATAAACCAGGACATCGTTCTGGAAGTCCAAAATTTCTCTGGGCTCGGCGGAATTGGAAATCTTGAGAACATAGTCTGCGCCGTCGGAGGCCCGAATACGAAAATTCTGGTCCCTTTCGCTCGGAAGCTCACGCGCCTCGCCCTCCTGCCCATAAAGACGGCAGACCGCCTGGCGAGCCTCCTCTGCGGAAAAAGAAGGTCGCAACATCCTGCTTGTGGCCATGGCTTCCAGTTCTTAAATTAGCCTATTTTCTTGAAATTGTCACTCGCAGATGCAAAAATAGGCCATTAGCTTTGGGCTCGGGAAAAGAAGATTGGAAATGAAAACAGCTCTGGCCTTCAAGGACCGGTGGGCTTGGCACACCTGGCTGGAAAAGAACGGAGCGCAGGCCAAGGAGATCCGGGTCATCTTTTACAAAAAACACACTGGCCAACCTTCGGTGTCCTACGAAGAAGCCGTGGAGGAGGCTGTCTGCTTCGGCTGGATCGACGGCATCTTGCGAAGGGTTGATGACGAACGATACGCTCAAAAATTCACCCCCCGAGCCGAAAAAACGGTCTGGTCCGAAACGAACGTCCGCCGGGCCGAAAAGATGATCCGCGAAGGGCGGATGACCGAAGCCGGGCTGGCCACGTACCGCGGGGCGACGGTCCGCGCCCCTCTGGCCTCCCGATTAGGTCCAGGCTTGCCCCCGGAACTTCTAAGATTTCTTAAGGCCGAGCCCAAGGCTTTCTCTTTTTTCAAAAAACTGGCGCCGTGCCAGCAGCGGCTCTACATCGCCTGGGTGACCAGCGCCAAAAAGGACGAAACCCGGCGCCGCCGGCTGGAGGAGATGATCCTCAAGCTGAAGAAGGGGGAAAAACTCGGAATGAAATAAAATCGGAAATAAAAAAAAGGAGGTTTCATCGAATCATGAAGAAAAGCACTGCGGCCCTCATCATCTTTGTCCTGTGGGCGGCCCTGGGAAGTCTTTCCTCGGCGGCCGCCGAGCAAGCTCTCGCTCCGCAGCCCGAAAATCCCTTCTTCAAACCCTACCAGACACCCTTCAACGTCCCGCCCTTCGGCCTCATCAAAAACGAGCATTTCCTGCCGGCCATCCAGGAAGGGATTAAGCGACATGAGGCGGAGATCGAAGCCATCATCACCAACCCCGAAGCGCCCACCTTCGAGAACTCAATCGTCGCCCTAGACGGCAGCGGCATTTTTCTCTCCGAGGTGAGCGCGGTATTCGGCGCTCTGCAGGGGGCGGACACCAACGCCCAGTTGCAGGCCCTGGCCCGTCAGACGGCCCCCCTGCTGGCCGCCCACAACGACAACATCAACCTCAACGAGAAGCTTTTCCAGCGCATCAAGGCAGTTTTTGACAAGCGGGCCAGCCTGAACCTGACCCAGGAGCAGCTTTACCTGCTGGAGAACGCCTACCGGGATTTCGTTCGCAGCGGGGCGTTGCTTGACGAGAAACAGAAGGTTAGGCTGAGGGAGATCAATGAGCAGCTTTCCCTCCTGTCGCTCGCTTTCGGCGAAAACCTGCTGGCCGAGACCAACGATTTCAAGCTGGTGATCGAGGGCCGGTCCGACCTGGCCGGGCTGCCGCCCTCGGTGGTGGCCATGGCCGAGGAGACAGCCAAACGGTCAGGCCTGCCCGGGAAATGGGTTTTCACTGTTCAGGTCCCCAGTATAACTCCTTTCTTACAGTATTCGGAAAAGCGGGACCTCCGCGAAAAACTCCAGCGGGCCTATTTCATGCGCGGAGACCGCAATAACGAGCATGACAACAAGGAAATCATCAAGAAGATCGTAGCCCTGCGCAGCGAAAAGGCCGGACTCCTGGGCTATGCCAGCCATGCCCATTTCGTCCTGGAAAACAACATGGCCAAGAACCCGGAAACGGTCAACGCCTTCCTGAAGAGGCTGTGGGACCCGGCCCTGGCCCGGGCCAAGAATGAAAGGTCCGAGATGCAGGCACTCCTAGACCGCCGGGGAGGCGGTTTCAAGCTGGCTTCCTGGGACTGGTGGCACTACGCCGAAAAGCTGCGCCAGGAGAAGTACGCCCTGGACGATACCGCCCTGCGTCCCTATTTCAAGCTGGAAAACGTGCAGCACGGGATTTTCACCCTATGCCGCAAGCTTTACGGGCTTGAGTTCACAGAACTGCCCGATTTGCCCAGATACAACCCCGAGGTGCGGGCCTTCGAAGTGCGCCAGGCGGACGGCCGGCACCTGGGCATCCTCTACCTGGACTTCCACCCGCGGCCCAGCAAACGGGGCGGCGCCTGGTCGGGTGCCTTCCGCCGCGAGTACTATAAGGACGGGAAAAGGGTGCCGCCCATCGCACACATCGTCTGCAATTTCACCCGGCCCACCGCCGAGGCCCCGTCTTTGCTCAGCCTGGATGAAGTGGAAACGTTTTTCCACGAATTCGGCCACTCCCTGGCCACTCTCTTTTCCGAAAGCCGCTACCGCAGCCGGTCGGTGGCCAGGGATTCAGTGGAGCTGCCCTCGCAGATCATGGAGCACTGGGTGACGGAGCCGGCGCTCCTGGCCGAATACGCCAGGCATTATCAGACCGGCCAGGTCATCCCCGCCGCCCTGGTCGAGAAGATTCAAAAAAGCAGCCTCTTCAACCAGGGCTTCATCACCGTGGAATATCTGGCGGCCGCCATCTTGGACATGGCCTGGCACACTCTCAGCGGCCCCCAGGCCCAAGTCGCCGACGTGAACAGATTCGAAAAGGACGTTCTGGACGGCATCGGGCTCATCCCGGAGATCGTCTCCCGCTACCGCAGCACCTATTTCAACCACATCTTCAACGGCGGCTATTCGGCCGGCTATTATAATTATATCTGGTCCGAAGTCCTCGACTCGGATGCCTATGAAGCTTTCAAGGAAAAAGGGATCTTCGACCGGGCCACCGCCCTTTCCTTCCGGAAAAACATCCTGGAGCGGTTCGGCACCGAGGACATCATGACCCAGTACAAGCGTTTCCGCGGCGCCGAGCCCAAAATCGAGCCATTGTTGAAGAGGCGCGGCCTGCTTGTCCCCGGCCAGGATTAGGAGGCCTTACAGAAAAGCGGGCGCGGAGGAGGGGCCGGCTGAGATCCTCAAACCTGGATCTCGTAAACGTCGGGGATCCCGCGCAGGGACAGCCCCGGCCTGAACATCCAGGCCATCAGGTTGATGCTGCGGAAATAGGGGAAAAAGCGGGAGCGGTAGAACGGTTTGAGGGAATAGTAGTTCTTCGTCCATTCAATGGCGCCCAGGGTGCCGGCCTGGCGGATCGTGCGCAGAAAATCTTGGACGAAGCGGTAACGCTCATCGCGGCCGAGGTCGGGGTAGGCCACGTGATTGAACCAGGCCCATCTCTCCACGGTCCGGCCGATGTGGTCGTGAGTGTTGAAGTTGATCATTCCTGCAAGGCGACCGCCTTTCTCATAGACCAGCGTCCGGGAAACGCCGGGATAATCCAGCTCCGGAGCGAGACTCTCCCGGTCCCAGACCAGGGCCAGTCGGACAGTGTCCCGGTAGCGGTTGAGCAGCCCCAGACATTGGTCCAGGTCATCCGGACGGTAATCCCGTAGGCAGAGGGGGCCGCTGCCCTTGGGAGGCCGGTGGCCTCCGATGAGCCGGACAGCCGCCTTTTCCCAGCCCTTCAGGCCCTCGGAATGCGCCACCCGCTCCAGGTCCAGGATACGGGCGATGACCCGCCACTTCTTGACCCATTCCACGGGATGCCCGGCCGCCTCCATTTTCTTGATCAATCGTGTTGAGCGGTGCCCGGTCTCCAGCGACAGCAGCGAGAAATCATAGCCGTATTTCTTGTTCAGCCTCAAGGCTTCTTCGATCAGGGCCGTGGCCAGTCCGCGGCGCAGGAATTCCTTCCTGGACACCAACAGACAGGAATAGACGGCCCTAAAGGTCTCCCCCCGGAAACGGAAACGCTGGGGCAGGTTGGCCAGGAAGCCCACGATCTCCTGGCCCCGATAAGCGGCGATAAGGTGATCCCTGTCCTTGATTCGGTCGAAAAGATAATGGAGGAAGGCGGGCTTGTAGAAGTTTGGAAAAGAAGCCTCTCCGTACTCATCCCGCCAGGAAGCGTGGGCCATCCGTTCCAAGGCTTCGTAGTCGCCCCGGAACGGCTCAAGCGAAAGCTGGGTAAGGTCCATGGGGGATTCCTGATTTCAATCCGAGCTGACTTCGATCCTGCTGATAAGGAAATAATAGGTCCGGACCTGAGCCCAATCCACCCGTCCGCCCTTGGGAGGAATACCCGCCGTATCATCACGCTCCCGGCCGCTGATGCCGACCGTGCCGGTGACGGTCACTGCATAAAACTTCCCGGCTTCCAGCTTGCAGTTCTCAAAGACAATGAGGGGATAGCATTCCCCGTAGCGAGGCCCCAGGGGGAAATTGGTCAATTTTCCCCCGAACTGGGGATCGTCGAAAAAGTTTTGGTGAAACACGCCCGTCATCATGAGCCGTCCTTGGGTCATGGCCTGCAAGTCGTCCAGGACTTTGGGAGTGCCCAGGCCCACGGCTCGCGCATCATAGCACTGGACGGCAATCGAGATGACACACTGGTTGGTGTCCGGGCCCAACTTGGCTTTATGCTTCAACTTGACGGCCACCCTGCCGTTGGTCGTAAAACGCCGGCCGTCCTTGCCCGGCTTGACCCGGAACCATTTGCTCATCTGGGCCGCCTTAACGAGCTGGCTGGTTTTCGTCTTGTCCTGGCCCGACAGGAAAGCCCACAGCAGGAGCCCTCCCATCACCGAGAGAATCAAAAGCGTTCCTTGTCCTTGGAGGCGGGGTTTTCGAGCGTATTGTCTCATTATTCCTCCCCTTATCGGCTGAAGCATCATGTACCACAAGTGTGGATATTATTTCAACAAAAGGCAGGCCATCCCGGCCGGCGGGCGCCCAGGTCGCGCAAGGCGCGCACGACGCCGGCCACTACTTCGGGCTGGGTGTTGACCCGCTCTGGCGAGGGGGCCGGGCTGGGTAGACGAAGCTGGGTTTGACGAAAACGGTTTTTCCCCTCGGGTCAAACCCGTCTAAATGCATGGCCCGGGCAACCTTGGCCCGGATTTCTTCAATGTCATACCGGGACTGGTCGATCAGATGCACCACCGGCTTCATGGCTATCAACCGCCAAGGAAGATATTGTACGACTCCCGGCCATCAAACCGGAAGAGGTCGCCGGATCGAAGGTCAGGTTTGAGGAAGGGCGCGAGGGACAGCCCCGGATGAGGAATAAAAAAGCGGGGCCAGGAGCGCGAAAGGACGCGCTTCCGGCCCCGCTCTCGCTGTCTTAGGCCTGGAATAAGGCGTTAAACGGACAAGAAATTATTTCAGTCTAAAGGTCACGCCGATCGCGCCGCCAAACCCCGCCCAGCCTCCGATGAAAGAGCCGCTGCTTCTCAGGCTGACGGCAATTTTATCGCTGAAAAAGTATCGGCCGCCGAGGACGATCCCCAGGTCGATGCCCGAGCTGCCTAAGCTTCCCGTGAAACCTAAATCTTCTTTACTGCTGAAAGAATAAATGGTGTACCCCAGTGCGGCGCCGGCAAAGAGGTCT
This sequence comes from Candidatus Aminicenantota bacterium, assembly GCA_963702835.1. GTDB lineage: Bacteria > Acidobacteriota > Aminicenantia > Aminicenantales > JAFGAV01 > JAFGAV01. Next base: position 3,011,779 of record OY969762.1, on the reverse strand, counting down.
ATTTTGTCGAGCTTAAGCTGGGTGAAGTGATAAACGGCTTCCACGGAAGGGGAAATGATGCTGTAGCTGTACCAGGTATCATTCCACAGCCAGACCATGACCGTGCCGCCGATGCCGATATTGGGCGTGATGGCGTATTCGGCGTTGACCCCGAAAGGAATGGCCCAGGCGTTTATGCCCACCTGGGGAGTGATAAAGAAAGAACCCTTGCTGAATTCATTCGTGCCGGCCAAGGCCGCGCCCGACAGAATCAGCAGGGCAAAGATCGCGATGACAAGTTTTTTCATTTAGTATCTCCTTTTGATTGAGTAATTCCATCAATATTATAGTGATTTGACCCGGACCTGTCAACTCTTTTTTTTCAATCATATTATCAGGTGTCCAGGCAGGAAGTCAGGCCCGGAAGACGCTGGCCGGCTCCAGCCGGGAGAGGCGGCGCATGGCGAACAGGGCGCCCCCCAGGGCGATGAGCCCTTATCCTTCAAGCCGCGCTGAGTTGTCAGAACGCCCGGCGAAGGGGATAATAGAAATATGTATCACCGAGGAAGGTCAAAGACCATGAGCCATTTAAGAAGTATCCGCCGAGTCCTGACCGGCCGGACCACCCTGGAGGGCGCCGGAGTAAACCTGAAAAGAGTTTTTGGCTTTGCCGAGGTCCCGATCTTCGACCCGTTTTTGATGCTCGATGATTTCGGGTCGTCCAACCCTGAAGATTATCTTCCCGGTTTCCCCTGGCATCCCCACCGGGGGATCGAGACCGTGACCTACATGCTCCACGGCATGGTCAAGCACGGCGACAGCCTGGGAAACAAGGGGGAGATCAAGGACGGCCAGGTCCAATGGATGACCGCCGGAAGCGGCATCATCCACCAAGAAATGCCCCAGCGCCAGAAGGATTACCTGAGAGGATTGCAGCTCTGGGTAAACCTCCCCGCTAAAGATAAGATGATGAAGCCGCGCTACCGGGATATCAGAGCCTCCGACATGCCTGAAGTCCGCGGCCCGGAAGGAAGCCGGGTCAAAGTCGTCGCCGGCCGATACAAGAAGGCCCAGGGTCCGGTGAAAGACATCATCTGCCGCCCGGAGTATTTGGACATCCAACTGCCTGCCGGAGTCTCCTTTTCGCACCCTCTGAGCAAAAGCCAAACCGTCTTTGTCTACGTCCTGAACGGCGGGGGGACCTTCGACGCTACTAAAAAAACGCTCAAGGCCGGTCAGCTCGGCCTCTATGGAGACGGCCAAGCCATCACCGTCGAGGCCGGGCGGGAAGGCCTGAGGTTTTTGTGCATTTCCGGTCAGCCCCTTGGCGAGCCGGTGGCCTGGGGCGGTCCCATCGTCATGAACACGAAGGAAGAATTGGACCGAGCCTTCCAGGAATACAGCGACGGGACATTTATCAAGACTCAATAGTTATTTAATTATAATAATATCAGCGATTTAGACTGGGCTGGCCTTGATTTTCCTGACTTTCGGACATCTTCACCAACACAACTCAACGTTTTGATCATGACGCACCGCTTGCCCCAAAAATGGGGATACACCACTCATTTCCCGTTTTTCGACCATTATTAAAGTCAATAATAATTTTAGGAAATCAGGATTCGCGGCACTCCCAGTTCCCCCAGTAAAGGTCGGCCTCCTCGAGCTTCCCCTCGCTATCCTTGAAGATGAATTTCAGGCCCTGACGATCCCCCTGGGGATTTTCTTTGTAGATGACCGCCAGCCCCAGTTGACCGTCCTTCCCAAAACATTCTCTGGCCTTGGCCACGGCCTCTTCCAAAGTCCGGGACACATCGGTCAGAAGAAAAAGCTCGGTGTTGTCGTCATCGATGGCCGTTCTGGATTTGTGTCCTTCCACGGAATATTTTTCGCTCATGTCATCCTTCCTCTTTTCAATCAGCCGGGCGCACCTGGCCCTCGGCTCTTCGACCTTAAGGAAAATATATCCCCACCCCGGGTTCTGTCAAGAAAAAATATCTGTCTTTGGCTTTGATTGTTTGGCCAGATAGAGGCTCTGGTCGGCCTCCTTTAAAATTTGAGACAGGGAACAAGGCCCTTGTCCGGTGGCCAGGCCGAGGGAAAGACTCAGGGGAGTCCCCCGAACCTGGCTGTTGTGCAGGGCCAACATCCCTTGAAAACGGGCCAGAGCCGCTTGGCCGGCCGCCCGGTCGGTGACCGGCAGCAGCACCGCAAACTCATCGCCGCCGATTCTGGCCGCCACGTCTTCGCTGCGAAAAACGGACAGCAGCACCTGCCCCGTCCGGCGCAGAAGCTCGTCCCCGGCCGGATGTCCCTGGCTGTCATTGGTGGCCTTCAACCCGTCCAGGTCGGCAATGATCAGGCTCAAGGGGAATTGCCCGCCCTGCTCCAGGCGGACAAACTCTTCCTCAAAATAGGCCCGGTTCCAAACGCCGGTCAGGGTATCGTGGGTGCTGACATAGCGGAGCTTCTCCTCGGCCCGCTTCCGTTCCGTGATGTCCAGGATGGCCGCCACCACTCCGTCCACCTGACCTTGGTCATTGAACAGGGGGGCGGCATTGATGGACAGAAAGACCCGCTTCCCGCCGGGCCCTTCCACGGCATGCTGGACATCGTAGACCGGCAGCCCGGCGGCCATCACCCGTCCAAAGGGCAGCTTGTCTTCGGGAAAAGGCCGGCCGTCATAATCCGTGATACGCCACTCGGGGCCGTTATGATGCCGATGAATAATCTTATCTTTTCTCAAGCCAAATATCTTCTCGACTTGAGAATTGGCGAAAGTGATATGGCCGCTGAGGTTGACGACCATAATGCCCACCGGGCTTGTCTCGGCAATCTGCTGCAGCAGGGCGACATCATGCAGCCTCGATCCCGCCTCTTGGCCGGCCCCCGGGTGAAGGGGCTTGGAAGCCGGAGGAACGCTTGAGGGGCCCGCCGGCCGCCCCTTCAGAACATCACGCACCTTCCTGGCCAAAGCCGCCGGAAACAGACGCAGTTTTCCCATAAATGATACTAAATTAAAGAAACAAACCCATTCCCTAATCCTACCAGCGAGGAGGAAAAGCTTAAGACAAGAAAGACAGCTGTGCTCTGATCTTTCTTTTCTTGAGACCTCCCCTTATCAAGTGCCAAATTATATAATCTAAAAAAATCAAATGTCAATGCCAAATGACATAAAATCCCCCCAAGAAGTTTCCCCTCTTTTGAGGCTTGGAAGCAAATCCTTTTCAGGTAACGGAATAGGCCCCCTGATCGTTAAATGGATGCCGGTCGGAAATAATCATGCAGCAGCGCATCTTTGCCGCTTTAGCTTGAAAACAGGGTTTGAAGGGATTAGAATGAAAAACATGATAAGAAAACGCCTTCCTTTTTTGTTTATGTCACTCTTCCTCATCCCCCCTTTGCTCTCCGGCGCGCAAAAGACAAAATCAATCAATGACCTAGAACTGCAGTACCGAAAATGGCTCCAGGAGGAGGTCGTTTATATCATCACGCCCAAGGAAAAAGAAGTTTTCCTGCAACTCGAGTCTGACCGGGAGCGTAATCTGTTCATAGAGGCTTTCTGGAATCACCGGGACCCGGACCCCGAAACGCCCAAGAATGAATTCAAGGAAGAACACTACCGCCGGATCAACTATGCCAACCAATACTTAGGCAAAGACTCACCCGGCCCCGGCTGGCGATCGGACATGGGCCGGGTGTACATCATTCTGGGCGAGCCGAAGTCGATCGATAAATTTGAAAACATCACCGAAGTCCGTCCCACCATCGTCTGGTTCTATGAGGGGATGGCCGACTACGGACTCCCCTCGGCCTTCAATGTCGTCTTCTATAAAAAGGACATGGGGGGGGAATATGTGCTCTACAGCCCCATTCAAGCCGGGCCGCAGAATCTTCTGTACAACTATGAAGGAGACCCGACAGACTATCTGACCGCCTACAGCAAACTCATGGATATCGAACCCCAGATCGCCGGGGTGTCCCTGTCCCTGGTTACCGGAGAAACGACCACCGGCCTGACTCCCTCGCTGGCCTCGGATATTCTCATCGCCAGCAGGATTCCCTCAGCCCCCTATAAAAAAGTCAATGACAGCTACGCCGAGAAGCTTCTGCGCTACAAGGACATCGTCGAGGTCGAATATACGGCCAACTACATCGACTGCGATTATTCGGTGCGGGCCATCCAGGACAAATCGGGCACTTTCTTTGTCCATTACCTGATTGAACCCAAAAGGCTTTCCCTGGGGCAGGTTCAGGATAAATACCGGACCAACCTGGACATTAATGGCCTCATCTCGGACGCCCAGGGAAATACCGTCTATCAATTTGAAAAAAAGATCCCCCTGGAAATCAACCAGGAACAACTGAGCAAGATCAAAGCCAAGCTGTTCAGCTTTCAGGACATGTTTCCTTTGGTGGAGGGGAATTACAGGCTGAATTTGATCATGAAAAATACGGTCTCCAAGGAATTCACCTCGTTTGATGCGGAGGTCAAGATCCCAGCGACTTCCACCTTGCAGATGAGCCCTCTGCTGCTGGCCAACCGGAAAGTCACCGATTCGGACTCTCAAGCGAAAAACAAGCCTTTCCGGTTCGGCGATATTCGTCTGGTGCCCTCTCCGCGAAACGACTTTTCCTCCGAGGATAACCTCTATCTGTTCTTCCAGGTCTACGGGTTGACCCAGGATTTAAAGGAAAACGGTTCATTGGAGTTTGCCATCTTTAAGGGCGAGGAAAAAGTCTACTCAAAAATCAAGAGCCTCAAGGACTATCCGGACCTCACCTATTTCCTAGAAGAATATTCCCTGGCCAATTCCCCCCCGGCCGATTACATCGTCAAAGTCAGTCTCCTCGACTTAGAAAAAAATGAGGTCCTGGCCGGGCAGGCCAATTTCTTCATTACCCCCGTCGGATATCTGCCCAGGCCCTGGATTCTTTCTCTGCCCGCCCCGGCTTCCGACGACCCGCTCAACATCAACATTCTGGGAAACGAGCTTCTGAACAAGAAGGATGTCCAGGAGGGCAAATCCCTTTTGGAGAGGGCCTATCGCCGAGACCCGAGCTCGGCGAAATTGGCCTATGATTTTTGCCGGGCCCTCATGGAGGCCAAAGAGTATGCCAAGGTCAAAGAGGTGGCCTTGCCCTTTGCCCAGGCCCAGGGGACATATGAATTTTTAGCCATCCTGGGCCAATCCTGCCAGGCTCTGGGAGATTTGGCTGAAGCCATTTCTTATTACAAGGGCTATTTGCATTATTACGGGACAAACATCAATATCCTCAATTACATAGGAGACTGTTATTATCAACTGGGAAGCAAAGACGAGGCTCTGGTGGCCTGGCAAAAATCCCTGGAGCTTAATCCCAAACAGGAAAAGATCAGGAAACTGGTCGATTCCCTGAAAAAGAAAGAATGAGAAAAAAAACATCATCTCTCCTTCTGCTCTCTTTCCTTTGTCTTCTCGGCCTGTCCTGTGCCTCTTATCTTTTGGAAAAAGAATTGGACCCGGAAAGCAAGACCTTTCTTTCCGAAGTGAGGTATCTGATCACCTCCCAGGAGCGAAAAATCTTCCTGGGGCTTCCCCCCTCCGAGAGAAAAGATTTCATCGAAGAATTCTGGAAGAAGAGGGACCCCGATCCGGACACCGAGGAGAATGAGTTCAAGGACCAGTATTACGAACGGATCGAAGAAGCCAATAGGCTGTTCAGGCAGGGAACGACCCCGGGCTGGCTCCAGGACCGGGGGCGGGTCCATATCCTGCTCGGTCCTCCGGAGCGCCGAGACGCTTTCCCCAACAGTTCTGATTATGAGTTCCCCACCGAAATATGGTACTACGGTTATTTCCCTATCGTCTTTGTCGACCGGTCCGAGAGCGGAGACTACAGGCTCGAGCCTCTCAGTGTCCAGAACATCTCCATGATCACCAGGCTTCAACAGGAAGGAAAACCGCCGATTGCCCGCCAAACCGTCGTCTTCGACTTTAACCTGAAAATTCGAAAAACGAAAGAGGGGGAAGCGTTCTTCCAGGTTGAAATCCCTTATAAGAATATCTGGTTTGTCCAGAAAGAAAGCCAATGGCAGACAAGCCTGGATTTCAGCCTGGAGATCCAGGACCTCGCTGGGAAAAAAGTTTGGGAGCGACACAGCGCCTTTCCTATCTCTTTTGATGAGAAGAATTTCGCGGGCCTGGTGGGGAAGAGCTATCTGATCGAAACGCATACAAATCTTGAGCCTGGAGAGTATAACCTTAAGGTGGCTTTAACAAACAAGACGGACAACAGGCGGATGATAAAAAAGGGGAAATTCACTCTCTAAAATAAGCGGCTTGGCCGACGGACGCGGCCTGAGGAGGTCAAAATGAGATTCAAAACATTAAGCCGATTGATCTTGCTCGCTTTCCTATCGTTCTGGCTGGCGGCCTCGGCCGCGGCTCAGGCAGGAAGAGGGGTGGCGCGGTTAGCTGGAGTGGTGCTCGACGAGGCGGGAAAGCCCGTGCCCTCGGCTAAAATCCTGATGACCCTCCTGCCGGACAAAAAAGATAAACGGGAAGTGGACGCCGACAAGAAGGGAGAATGGGGAGTCATCGGGCTGGGCACAGGGGATTGGCTCATCATGGCTTCGGCGGTAGGCTATATTCCGGAAAGCCAGCAGGTCTATGTCCGGCAGCTGGAAAAAAATCCAAAAATCACCTTTAAGCTGAAGAAGGCTCAGCAAGCCGAGAAAGTCGTCTATGAAGACGAAGACTTTCTCCAGCTTCTGGACCAGACCAACGCCCTTTACAATGAGGGCAAATACACAGCAGCCATTGCCTTAACCGAGCAGTTCCTTGAAAAAAAGCCCAAGGCCTATCAGGCCTATCTCGGCATCGGCGACTGCTACCAGGCCATGGGAGAATTGGACAAGGCTATGGACAATTACAACCTGGTCCTGTGCAAGGCCAAAGAAGACAAAACTTCCGGAAAGGTTGTGTCGGTCAAAGCTCTGGCCGGGATCGGCAGCTGCTACCTCAAAAAGCAGGATTTGGAACAGGCCAAAAAAGCTTTCGAACAGTCATTGGAAATATCCCCCGAAGATGAGATTCTGGCCTACAATGTCGGGGAAATCTACTTCTCCAACCAGCAGATCGATGAAGCGCTGCACTATTTTGGCTTGGCCGTCCAGATAAAACCGGGCTGGAGCGACCCCTACCTTAAATTGGGCTACGTTTATTTAAATAAAGGGGATAACGTCAAAGCCATCGAAAATCTGGAGAAATTTCTGTCTCTTGAGCCCGATTCCCCGAGATCAGCTTCCGCTAAAGAAATCATCAAGCTGCTCAAGAAATAGTTTCCGGGCCTAGAATTCATAAATAAAAAAGCCCGCTCCGATTTTCTCGGAGCGGGCTTTTTTTCTGCTTGAGCTTGAACTTCCTCTGCGCTTAGAAGCCGATCCTCATGCCCAGTCGGACGGAGAGCGGGGGATAGTAGTTGAACTGCATCTTGTAGCGCGCGTCGGCAGTGGCGCCTGTGGCATCCCAAGTATTGGCCACCAGAGCCGCATCTCCCGGAGAGATGTTGGAACTGTATTCAATCTGGTAGATTCTCTGCGCTGTCTTCACGTCGAACAGGTTGTCCACGTTGACGTTGAAGTTGATGTTGAATTTGCCGGCTTTGATGTTGTACTCGCTGTAGAGGTTGGCAAACCATAGGAAGGGCGTGCGGCCCAGGTTGGCGCGGTTATAGGGATAGTAGCCGGGAGCATCGACGTTCCACTCCTCGGTCACCGGCGTTCCGCTCATGGCGTTAAAGATGGCGCCCACGGTCAAGCCGAAGTCGAAGACATAGCTTCCGTAGAGCTTGAAAACATGGGTCCTGTCAGTGGGCTGAACACCGTCAATGGGTTTGAGGCTCTTGTCGCGCTCCAGGTACCACAGGTCAAAATACCGCTCGCCGTTGGGGTTATTCCGGCCCGCCTCGTCGGCGCTGGCCAGGCCGCCGTAGTTGCCCGTCAGCCGGCTCCAGGTGTAGTTGAAGCCGCCCAGCCAGTTGTTGCTGAACCGCTTGTCGACGGCGACGTTGACGGCCCAGTAGAGCCGTTTTGCCTTAGGACAGTAGGGGGTGCCGGGATCCATGAGTCCGGCCGCCTTGCTTTCGTCGTACCTCTTGTTCAGAAAATCGCTACCGGGGTTTGTGTAGTAGTAAAATTCACCCACGCCGGGCAGTACGACAGCGCTGTCGTCGATAGCATAGAGAAGGTCCTTGTTGACAACCCGCAGGGAGAGGGACAGGTTTTCCATGAGCTGCTTTTCCGCGCCGAAGGAGATTTCCCTTTGGGTCATGGGCTTTATGTCCGGGTCGACGGCGTCAAAGGACGGGGCCCGGAAGTCCAGAACCGCCAGGAGCGTGCCGGGGAAGACGCCGTTGGCCCCGATCTTGGTGTAGTCCCAGTCGTCCAGGGTGTAATAGGCGCTCTTCCATTTGAAGCCGCCGAAAGCGTTGGCGCCCACGTCCATCTTCATGACATCCTGGAAAATGCCGAAACTGCCGTAGATCTTCAGGGACGAGTCGCCGAAGACGTCATAGATGGCGCCGAAGCGGGGCGAGATTTTCTTGCTAAAGGGGAAATCAAAGGCCTTCATCCCGGCATAAATAGGATCCTGGCTGTAGCCGGGGAGGAACTCCGATTCGGCCCTGACGCCGTAGTTGATGGTCAGCTTGTTGCCGATCGTCCAGCTGTCCTGCAGGAAGATGGCCCAGCGGTCACTGTGGACGTCGTAAAAATCACCATAGGGGCCGGAATCATTGTTTCCACGGACGCCGTACCAGCCGTAGGTGCCCTGGCCGTAGTTCACGCCGTAGGCCTCAAAAGGCATATTCCAGCCCAGATAGACAACGTACTGTTTACCGGAGTTGTCCACATTCTCGACCTGGCGGGTCCAGACCACACCGGCTTTCACCGAATGCTCGCCGCCCAGGTCGAAGAAGTAGTTGGCATCGGCGCCAGCGCTAGCCCTGTTTCGGATCTGTTGGACGTTCTTCAGGACACTGGCTCTGGGGAAGTTCTGCCAGCCTGCATTGTGATAGAGTGACCCCATCAATGCTTGCCAGGGTGCGGCGCTTGTGTAGGCGTAGGAGTAGGGCTGCTCGGCCCGGAAAGCGTAATAGGGAGTCGTGGCCACGGGAGCGAGCATATTATTCTGGTCGGTCATCCACCAGCCGCCGCGCACGCTGAAGAGGAAATTGTTGCCCAGGGCCAAGTCGGCATAGCCGCTGGCTGAATAGTTGGGGAAGGAATAGCCGTACTGGTTGTAATTGGTGCTGCTGCTGGCCGAGGCCGTGCTGGCGTTTTCGCCCTTATACTTGTAGAAGTTGCTGATGAAGCTGGCACCCATGCGCAGGTTGGAAATCGGCTGAGCGGTCAGCTTAAAGGCACCGTTCCAGTAGGTTTCATTCCTGGTGTAACTGTTTTTCGCTGTTCCAGTGCCCAGCAGGGCAAAGTCCAAGGTCCTATCTCTCAGGAAAAACTGAGGCAGGAAGGAGCCGAAGAACCAGACTCTGTCTTTAATGATGTAGCCGCCCAGGTTCAAGCCGGCTTCGAGCGTGTCGTCGGTTGTTAGGCCGACGTAGGCATTGTAGCTGTAATACTTGGCCTTGGTGGTATCGCTGAAGTCCAAATCCATCTGGTCTCTTTGCTTTGTCTGGAGGCTGGTTCCGTAGTAGTAGCCCAGGAGGCTCCCGTGGAACTCGTTTCCGCCGGATTGGGTGATGACGTTGATCACGCCGCCCAGCGATCCGCCGTACTCGGCGTTGTAACCGCTGGCCTTGAACTGGACCTCTTCGGCAAAGTCAAAACTGACGTTTTCGCCAAGGGTTCCATATTTGACGCTGCTGATCATGGTGCCGTCGACATAGAACATATTTTCAGCGCCGGAGGCGCCGTCGACCGACATCCCGGCGTTCAAGGCTTCGTTCATGACGCCCGGAACGGCGGTCATTATCGAATCAAAGTTCCGGCCTTTGGGCAGGAGGGAGAAGAGGTCTTTGGTCAGGGTCATGCCCCGGGCCGTGCTCTTGACGTCGATCAGAGGGCTCTGGCCGATGACGGTGACCTCTTCTTCCAACGCTCCCGGAACCAAGGTGACATCGACCGTGATGGTCTCTTCAACCCGGAGCATAATATCTTTCCGGATATAAGTTTTAAACCCGGTCAGGGCGTAAGTGAGGGTGTATGTTCCGGGGGGAAGAGCAAACAGTCGATAGACTCCCTTCGTGTCTGTTATGGATGTGGCTTTGCCGATCATCCTGGGGCTGGTCGCATCAATGGAGACCCCGGGAAGAGCTGTTCCCTGATCATCGACAACCGTCCCGATGATCCTTCCTGTCGGCACCTGAGCGATAGCTAAGCCACAAGCCAGAAACAGGCCGAGGAGAACGAGGGAAACAATTTTTAATCGTTTCATTTTCTTTCTTAATCTCCTTTTTCCCTGTGCTCTGCTTGTAGAGCTGACTTTATTCTAAGGTCTCCCCGCTCACTTTGATTATTGTCTGCTGAGCGAAAAGCCCTTAACCCCGGGAGTGAAACAAATAGTTGCTCACTCCCGCTATAATGGTATAAAAGTTTTTTCAGCGATTCTCACCTCCTTTAAATTTTTTTTATACGTTTTATAGGGATTTAATGCAAAAAACATGCCACTTGTTAATCTTATTTTAATCAATGAATTAAAATTTATACTTCAATCCAGTTTATCCAATATATTGAATATTGTTCAAAAAAATGAATTTATGGACAAAAACGACCCCTTCCCCAGGACTCGCTTTTCTCTTATTATGTTGAAATTATCGCGCTTTTTCTTATAGGATACCAAAGGCCGTGTTGAAAAAACATCCCCAAGGACTCGCCTTTATTTTTTTCACTGAAATGTGGGAGCGGGTCGGCTTTTACACGCTCATGGCCATCCTGGTCCTCTACATGGACAAGGTCCTGGGCTGGCCCGATTCGAAAAAAGGCGATGTTTACGGCGTTTTTCTGGGCCTTTGCTATTTCGTGCCGTTGCTGGGCGGCTGGCTGGGCGACCATGTCCTCGGCCGGCTGGCCACCATCCGAATCGGCGCCGTCCTCATGGTCCTGGGCTATGCCGGGCTGGCCCTGTCTTCGGCGTCTCAAATAACCACCTTCGGCCTGGGGCTGGTCCTGGTGGCCTTGGGCACGGGAATCTTCAAGGTCAATCAATCCGTCCTGGTCGGAAGTCTTTATGCCGACAAGCCCCATCTCCAGGACGCCGGGTTCAATATTTTCTACATGGGCGTCAACGTCGGGGCCATGATCGCGCCGCTCCTGGCCACCTTCGTCAGCACCGTTCTCCACAGCTATAACATATCATTCTGGATCTGTGCCGGCGGCCTGGTCTTGGCCATTATCATTTTTCAATCAGGCCGGAAACATCTGGCCGGGGCGGGTCAGAAGCCCTCCGCCGGCCGGGACGCCCCCCGGGACTCCGCGGCCGAAAAGCCCGCCCTAAGCGCCGGGGAAGTGCAGCAGAGAATCATGGCCCTCCTCACCCTCTTCCTCATCGTGATTTTTTTCTGGCTCGCTTTCTATCAAAACGGCTTTGCCCTGACCCTCTTCGCCGCGCGCTCGACGAAGGTTATCAATTTGCTCCGGCCGGAAACTTACCAGTTTTTCGAGCCGTTCTTCATTCTGGCCCTGACTCCCCTGCTCCTGTGGCTGTTCAGTTTCCTGAACCGGCGCGGCCTGGAGCCGTCGACCCCGGCCAAAATATTCTGGGGGATACTTTTCATGAGCGGCTCGATGATCGTTATGGTTGGGGCTTCCCTGGCCGGCGGCAACAAGAACCTGAACATCATGTCGCCGTCCTGGCTCATCTCCACCTATTTCCTGGTCACCATCGCCGAGATCCTGATCTCGCCCATGGGACAGTCCTTTGTTTCCAAAGTCGCGCCGCCCCGCCGGCAGGGGCTGATGATGGGGGGCTGGTATGCGGCCACGGCGGTGGGGAGCTACGGCTCGGGGGTGCTGGGCAAATATTACAGCCAATTCGCCCACCATGAATACTTCCTCCTGCTGACGGCCTTGTTGGCCGTTTCGGCCTCCCTGGTTTTCATTTTTCTGAAGTGGCTGAAGAGATTTTCGTAATGAGGATTTTCAAGGAGCCCCCCATGACGCTCATCCAGGAAAAAGTCAAACAGGCCGTCTCTCTGCTCAAGGAATTCGACATCGACTGTTGGATCACCTTCACCCGGGAAAGCCAAATGAACGGCGACCCGACCCTGGCCTATCTGGCCCCCGGCGATGTCACCTGGCACTCTTTGTTCATCATCAGCGCTGATGGGCGGGCCACAGCAATTGTGGGGCGCTACGACCAGAAAACGGTTGAGGAAACCGGGGCCTATGATGAGGTCATCGGGTTCGTGACCGGGTTCAAAGAACCGCTCCTGGATACCTTGAAAAGCCTGGGCCCGGGAAAAATCGGCATCAATTATTCAAAAGGCAGCGAGATCTGCGACGGCTTGACCCACGGCCTATACTTGACCCTCCAGGAAGCTCTGTCTGAAATCGGAATGGCCGGCCGGCTGGTATCGGCCGAAAAAATCGTCTCGGCCCTGAGGGAACGGAAAACGGCGGCGGAGGTTGCCCGCCTCAGAGAAGCCATCCTCAAGACCGAAGAAATATTTGCCGAAGTCGGCGGCTTCATCAGGCCCGGCCAAACCGAGAAAGAAATTGCGGCTTATATGCTCAACCGGGTGAAAAAGCAAAACCTCGACTTGGCTTGGGGCCAATCAACCTGCCCGGCTGTCTTCAGCGGGCCGGATACGGCGGCCGCTCATTATGCGCCCACGGACCGCAGGGTCGAGCGGGGACACGTCCTCAACATGGACTTCGGCCTAAAGGTGAAGGCCTACTGCTCGGACCTGCAGCGAACTTTTTACATTCTCGGCCAAAAAGAGAAGGAGGCTCCGGCCGAAGTGAAAAAAGGGTTCGAGACCATTGTCCTGGCCGTTGATTCCGCCAAGCGGGCCATGAAGCCCGGCCGGCAGGGTCTCGAAATCGACGCCCTGGCGCGGCAAATCCTCAAGGCTGCCGGATACGATGAATTCCCTCATGCCCTGGGCCATCAAGTCGGCAGGTTCCCGCACGACGGAACCGCCCTCTTGGGCCCCCCCTGGGAAAAGTACGCTCAGAAACCGTTCCAGCGCCTGGAGGAAGGCATGGTCTTTACTATCGAGCCGCGCTTGACCGTTCCGGGCCGCGGCGTCGTCACCATCGAGGAAATGGTCGTCGTGAGCAAGGACGGCGCGGAGTGGCTGTCCACGCCGCAAAAAGAACTCCTTTTTATACGATAGCATCTTCTATGATGATGTGATGCAAGCAATATTTTAGCCCATCTTATTGTTCCTCTTTATTATCATCGGTTTGGCAACCAATCTTCTATTCGTGCCATGACGCACACACTGTTATGTCAGGTTCCGGCTCCTTAACCTCCAAAAGGGAACGCAGCCCGCAGGCCCGTTAGATGCTATCCGAAGGCAGCCGGATTTTTTCATTCCTATTCGTTTTTATGAAAGGGCACATAGTTGCGGCCCTCTTTAAGGATCGTGTAAATGATTGTCAGCAGCCGCCTGGCCGTAGCCACTTTGGCGACATTGGGTTTCTTCCTAGAGGCATACTTCTGATAGAAGAGCTGAAGCCCGCGATCATGCCTGATGGCCGGCCAGACCGCTTCCACCGCCGCCCACCTCAACCAGCGGTTCCCCTCCCGGGTCATCTTCCCTTGATAACTTCTCATCCCCGAGCTGTGTGTGGAAGGAATCACGCCGGCGTAGCTGTGGAGCTTGGCGGCCGACTCGAACCGCCGGATATCGTCGATCTCGGTGGCCACCAGCACCGAGAAGAACTTCCCAAACCCCGGCACAGTGTAGATCCGTTGGGCGTCTGCCATTTTTTGGAACAGCTCCTCCACCAGCTTGTCCGACGTCTTGATCAGCGCCCGAAGCTCTTCGTGGAGCTTCAGCAGCCCCTCCACAAGCGCCTTGTCCACAGAGGCCATCTCTACCGCCTTGAGTCGAGCTATCCCTTTTTGACTGAAGAGCTCCTTCTCCAACCCTATCGCTTTCTGGATGTCCTCGGGTTGCTGGGCTAGTAAGGCGCCTACCCTGTTCTTGACCCGCGTCTGGCCCGCAACGAAAAAGACCCTCTGCCGCAAAACCCTCTGCGCTCTCCGGGTCTCGGGAGACCTCTTGTGGGCTTCCGGGATCAGGTTGGCCCGCAACAGGTCGGCCAAAATTCGGGAATCCCGCTTATCCGTCTTGATCTTGGCCTTGGCAATGGCCTTGACCTCCAGAGGATGGGCGACCTTCACCTCCACCCCCAGGTCCTCTAAGATATCAACCAGGACGTAGCTCGAATACCCCGCCTCCACCACAGCCTTCATCTCTGTCTCAAAACCCCGCAGAAACTCCTGAATCTCGCTCCTGTAGTTCAACACCGAGCCCGCTTTGACGATGGCCCCGTCTTCTTCCATGATCGTCAGATGCGAGCGTTGCTTATGATTGTCAACGCCCATATAATACATGTTGCACCTCCTTTATTTGGGTTTCTTCTCACGGGTAATCTATCACACCAATAGACACCCGGAGGAGGTGCATCACATCATCATATAACCTCCAAACGTGTGATACGTGGGGAGGGGTGGCTGCCGAAGACACCTTTTGATCTGCTTTAAAAAATATTAATCCCCCCCACCCCCTTGGAATCAAGGGGGCAAGAGGTTGGTGTCTTCGGAGAGGCCGGCGGAGGGGCCGGCCTTTCCGGAGACGCCCACGATCTCCCCCCTGATTGCCCAGGGGGGAGGGGTTAATAAATTATGAAAAAAAGAGAAGGCGTCTCCGGCAATACCCTCCGCGCGCAGCCTGGCGTAGCCGGAGACACCTAATAAATTCTCTTTATTCTATTTAACCCCCTCTAGCCCCCCTTGGTGAAACAAGGGGGGCAAAGGTTGGTGTCTCCGGAAAGGTCGCAGGCGGGAGGGGAAAACCCGAAAAAAAAGGCGGACTTCAACCACGTTGAAATCCGCCTGGGTTTCTTTGGTTGTCAGGCGACAGGCCCGGAATTCAAAAAAATTCCGAGCCCATCGCTTGTTTGGCGAATCAGAACCGGCGGCCGCCGCCGAACCCGCCGCTCCGCGGCCGGTCCGACTGGGGCTTGGCCTCGTTGACCTTCAGGGCCCGGCCCTTGAGTTCCTTGCCGTTCATGGCGGCGATGGCCTTTTGGGCCTCTTCGCTGTTGGAGATTTCGACGAAGCCGAAGCCGCGCGATTCTCCGCTGTACTTGTCCTTAATGATCGAGGCGGTCTGGACTGTGCCGAAAGCACCAAAGGCCTCCTTGAGGTCGGCCTCGGTCACGTTGAAAGAAAGGTTGCCTACATAAATGTTCATACTCGTCTCCTTTGACGAGGGATCCCGCCGGGAGGCACCCGGATGGTCCCGCTAAAATGTGATCTAAATAAAGGAGAGGAGTATGCGACCGATCAGGGCCTTTGCCCCTTCCTTTATTCTGTCCTGAAATACCTAGAAAATCAAAACCGGCGGCCGCCGCCGAAACCGCCGCGGCTCCGGCCTCCGCCGAAACTCGGGCGTGCGGCCCCGCTGCTGCGCCGGCCGTCATCGGTTCGCGGCCGGGCCTCGTTGACTGTGATGTTACGGCCCTTCAAATCCTTGCCGTTCATCGCGGCGATGGCTTTCTCGCCTTCTTCCTTGTTCGGCATCTCCACGAAGCCGAAACCGCGCGACTCGCCGCTGAACTTATCCTTGATGATGGAACAGGCCTGGACCTGCCCGTGGGCCTCAAAGGCCTCACGCAACTCGCGCTCAGACACGTCCCGGGACAAATTGCCCACGTAGATGTTCATTCACCGAATCTCCTTTTTCATATTAGCCGAATTCGAGGTAAGGAGTCTTATGCCGAAGGCCATTCGCCCCCCTGCCCTTATTCGCTTGCTCTGCTTACAAAACATATTCTTTAAAAATAAACCCGGCAACGACCTACTCTCCCACCAAGCTCCCCTGGCAGTACCATCGGCACACAAGGGCTTAACTTCCGTGTTCGGAATGGGAACGGGTGTTTCCCCTTCGTTAAAGTCGCCGGGAATTCATAGCCTTGTTGATGCTCAAAAAGCGACACTGTCAAATCCCGGGACACGATACCAAATTCAAGAGAATTTAGTTCATGTCCCACGTTTTGCTTTGATAAACTTTATGGTCAAGCCTCACGGTCTATTAGTACTGGTAAGCTCAATCCGTCACCGGACTTACACACCCAGCCTATCGAACCCGTAGTCTTCGGGTGACCTTTAGCCCCTTGCGGGGAGGGAGATCATATCTTGGGGCGTGCTTCCCGCTTATATGCTTTCAGCGGTTATCACTTCCAAACGCAGCTACCCAGCTATGCCCCTGGCGGGACAACTGGCACACCGGAGGTTTGTCCGTCCCGGTCCTTTCGTACTAGGGACAGCCCCCCTCAAATCTCCTACGCCTACCGTGGATAGGGACCGAACTGTCTCGCGACGTTCTAAACCCAGCTCACGTACCGCTTTAACCGGCGAACAGCCGGACCCTTGGGACCTGCTTCAGCCCCAGGATGCGATGAGCCGACATCGAGGTGCCAAACAGTGTCGTCGATGTGAGCTCTTGGACACTATTAGCCTGTTATCCCCGGCGTACCTTTTATCCGTTGAGCGATGGCCCTTCCATGCGGGACCACCGGATCACTAAGCCCGAGTTTCCTCCCTGCTCGAGATGTCTCTCTCACAGTCAAGCTCCCTTATGCCTTTGCACTCGACGGCTGATTTCCAAACAGCCTGAGGGAACCTTAGGGCGCCTCCGTTACGCTTTTGGAGGCGACCGCCCCAGTCAAACTACCCGCCTAACACTGTCCCTCACCCCGATCAGGGGCGGAGGTTAGAATCTCAGAATATGTAGAGTGGTATCTCACCGTTGACTCAGCCCTAGCCGAAGCCAGAGCTTCAAAGTCTCCCACCTATCCTGCGCATACACATCCCAAAATCCAATGCTAGGGTGCAGTTAAGGTGCCGGGGTCTTTCCGTCCAGCGGCAGGTAATCGGCGTCTTCACCGATATCACAATTTCGCCGTGCCCCTCTTTGAGACAGCGCCCAAGTCGTTACGCCTTTCGTGCGGGTCGGAACTTACCCGACAAGGAATTTCGCTACCTTAGGACCGTTATAGTTACGGCCGCCGTTTACTGGGGCTTCAGTTCAGAGCTTTGCCTTGCGGCTAACCCCTCCCCTTAACCTTCCAGCACCGGGCAGGCGTCAGACCCTATACATCGATTTTATGTCTTTGCAGAGTCCTGTGTTTTTACTAAACAGTCGCCTGGGCCATTTCTCTGCGACCTTCTCGCGCTTCACCCGGGTGAACCGGGCTACCACGCTACGGAGGTGCCTCTTTTTCCAAAGTTACGAGGCTAGATTGCCGAGTTCCTAAAAGAGGGCTCACACGTGCGCCTTAGGATTCTCTCCTCACCTACCTGTGTCGGTTTACGGTACGGTCGCCTGAGAAGCTCCTTAGGGGATTTTCTCGGCAGCTTGGATTCAGCAAGTTAGCAAGGCCGTAGCCAAGCGTCCCCGCCGTGCTCGGAGTATGAACCGCCGGATTTGCCTGACGGCTCCCCCTACCTGGCGGCCACACACATCCAGACGTGTGTATGCCTATCCTTCTGCGTCCCCCCATCGTACAAACGTTTCTCAGGCGGTGCAGGAATATTAACCTGCTGTCCATCGCCTACGCCTTTCGGCCTGAGCTTAGGGACCGACTAACCCTGAGCGGACTGACCTTGCTCAGGAAACCTTAGGTTTTCGGCGTTCCGGGTTTACACCGGAATTATCGCTACTTATGCCGGCAGAGTCTCTTCTCAGCCGTCCATCCCGGTTTACACCGGAACTTCAGCCAGATGAGAATGCTCTCCTACCAAGGCCGGGGTCCGAAGACCCCGACAGTCCGTAGCTTCGGTAGCAGGCTTGAGCCCCGTTACATTGTCGGCGCAAAGACGCTTGACCAGTGAGCTGTTACGCTTTCTTTAAAGGATGGCTGCTTCTAAGCCAACCTCCTGGTTGTCATTGTACCCTTACATCCTTGCCCACTTAGCCTGCATTTGGGGACCTTAGCTGACGGTCTGGGCTGTTTCCCTTTTGACCACCGAGCTTAGCCCCGGTAGTCTGACTCCCGCACAGTGGTTAAGGGAATTCGGAGTTTGGTTGGATTTGGAAATTCTTTCGAACCCCTAGGCCATCCAGTGCTCTACCGCCCTTACCATTCATGCGAGGCTAGCCCTAAAGCTATTTCGGAGAGAACGAGCTATCCCTGAGTTTGATTAGCCTTTCACCCCTACCCTCAGCTCATCCGAGCTGTTTTCAACCAACACCGGTTCGGACCTCCCTTCGGTGTTACCCGAAGTTCATCCTGGCCAAGGGTAGATCACTCAGCTTCGCGTCATATTCCGCGCGACTCAGACGCCCTGTTCGGACTCGCTTTCGCTACGGCTCCTCCTGTTCTCAGGATTAACCTTGCCACGCAGAATAACTAGCCGGCTCATTAAGCAAAAGGCACGCCGTCACCCCGGTTGCCCGGGGCTCCGACTGATTGTAAGCATACGGTTTCAGGTACTATTTCACTCCCCTAACAGGGGTTCTTTTCACCTTTCCCTCACGGTACTAGTTCACTATCGGTCGCAGGTGAGTGTTTAGCCTTGGAAGATGGTCCTCCCGAATTCCCACAAGATTTCTCGTGTCCCGTGGTACTTGGGTACCCAGCCGAGAGGAACGGTCTTTTCGCCTACAGGACTATCACCTTCTGTGGTCACTCTTTCCAAAGTGTTCGGCTAAGATCGTTCTTGGTGACTCTCCGACCCCGTCGTGTCAGGATCAGGCCGGGTCCCACGACCCCGCACACACAACGCTCACGAGCTTGGCATGTATGCGGTTTGGGCTGTACCCCGTTCGCTCGCCGCTACTAAGGGTATCGCGGTTGCTTTCTTTTCCTCCAGGTACTGAGATGGTTCACTTCCCTGGGTTAGCTTCCTGGCCCTATGAATTCAGACCAGGATACCCCGAGTTCATCGGGGCGGGTTTCCCCATTCGGACATCTCCGGATCAAAGTCTGTTTAACGACTTCCCGGAGCTTATCGCAGCTGGCCACGTCCTTCGTCGCCTACCTGCGCCTAGGCATCCCCCGTATGCTCTAAGTAGCTTGACCATAAAGTTTTGTCAAAGCAAAAAAAGTGCTTTTGTTTCA
>OY969762.1:0-2990000 GCA_963702835.1 Candidatus Aminicenantota bacterium | reverse complement strand
CTGGTGATGAAAACCAACGACCAGGTCCTCCAAATCCTGGCCATCCGGAGCGGAGAGCTGCAGCAAAAAACAGCCCTGGGCTTCGCCACCCGCTGGACAGTGAATGGCCTCTGGCATGCTTATCAAAATGCCGATAAGTCTTGGACCTCAAACGGCGTGGTCACCGACCTGACCGCTCCGGTTCTGGAAAGAATTCAATTTGGCCAACCCCTCCTAGCCGTCGGGACGGGCGAAGCCCGCTTGGCCGCCGCCAGCGACCCGAGCGGCCGCCTCCATGTGGTCATCCTCAAATCCGGCGACGGGGAGGCCGAAAAAAGATTCAGCTATGCCGTCCGGGACAATGATAATCAATGGCATGTCATGCTGTCCGACCCCATCCCGGACGACCTGTCCCAGCCGTTCTGTTTCCCCCCGGCCGAGGGAAACCTGATGATTCTAATGGGGCTGGTTCGAGGAGAGGGAAACGGCTCCCGCATCGTCAGGTACACTCTGTCCCCCATGATCGGAGGCGGCCAGGACAGCTTCCGTTGGACGCGGGAGCTTTTTCCGGAAAATCTCCAAGCCAAGGCCTTTGCCGCCATCGAGGACAGTCGAACCTTCATCATGCTCTACCAAAATGCCGAGGACGGAAATTTCAAGGCGGTTGATCGGGATGTGGCCACCGGCAAATGGAATTTCGACCCGCAGCGGTTCGAGAAAAACTTCGAAGGCAATATAACCAAAGTGACCTTCAAGAATCTGTCCGGCTTCCTGGGTCGAGACGGGCTTCCCCAGGTGATCGGCTTCTATTCCGGGGCGGAGGCCGCGTATCATTTCTACCGGGATGAAAACGGACGCTGGCACAATAACGACGCTGTCCTCAGTGTCGGAGACCTCAAGCGGGTTTCCGCTTGCCTCGACGGCCAGGGCCTCTTCAATATCTCCGGAGTAACCAATGACGGCCGCATCTGGCAAGGCTTCCGCGGCGAACGCCTGGAGTGGAGGAACAACGGCTTAATCTTCGACCCGAACAGCCACTGAAGCCTGCCGCTCAACCGCTGACCGGCTGCCGGCCGCGGGGCGTCCCCCCCGTAAATTGTCCACCGGAGGCGACGGAGAAAACAGCCTTCCGTAAACGCTTGTTGTCATTGCCGCCGAATCAAGGGGCAAAACCTCCCCTGGATCTTCTCTTTGTGACTGGCACGATTGCGGCATTCAAGCAGGCCGGAGAAAACAATGACCGGCCGCGGCTTCACCCTCATCGAAACACTCCTCAACCTGGCCCTGGCCGCTTTCCTGGTCGCCGGAACAGCCGAGCTTATGTTGCGGGCCGCCCACCTCAAAAAAAGGTCTGATACCCTCACGGCCTCGGCCGGGCTGGCCGCCTCCAAGCTGGAGTCGCTTCGCGCGCTCCCCTTCGACAGCGACGACATGGCCGAAGGCGCTTACCAAGAATCTGTGAAGGACCGAGCCACGGGCCGGCAGTTTCAAATCAGCTGGACCATCGACAAAATCAGCGACCAGGTCAAACACATCACCGTGAGAGCCGCGCCGAGCGGGACAGCAGAGCGGGGAACGGAGCTGAAGTTGATCCTGGCTCGGCCATTGGGATTTTAAGACAAAGATGCGCAAGGGATTCTCCCTCCTGGAAAGCCTGCTCAGCCTGTCTCTAACCCTGGTTATCGTCCTGGCCGGCCTCGAATTTTTCGGCGTCAGCCGCGCTTTCTTCTTCCGGCTTAAGGACCGAAGCGAGAAGAGGCAGGCTGCCCTGGCCGCCCTGGACCTGATCCGGGACGATGTACAGCGGGCCGGTCAGGGGCTGAGCTCGCCCATCAGCCTGGGGCTTGTTCAGGGCCTGGGGACGGACGACGGCCGGCTGCGAACCGAGAGGTATGAGAAGGACCTCTTCTTGGCCGCCGATATTCAACCCGGCCAGACTTCCGCAACCGTGAAGGACGCCGCGGGACTCAAGCGCAAGCGCCGCCTCTGCCTTTTTCAGGGGCAACAAGGTCAACTGCTGGAAATCTTGAGCGTTCAGGATAAAACGCTGACCTTAACTCCGGCAGCCGAGGCCTATTATGGAAAAGAAGAGAGCCGTCTTCTGCTTCTGGAAGTCGTGGATTACTACCTGGATGATCAAACAGGCGTAATCCGGAGAAAAGAAAACGCCGGGAGCGGCCAGCCCCTGCTCGAGGATGCATCCCTGCTGGAATACACCCTAGAGGCGAACAGCCGTTTGGTGACGATTCGACTGGCCCTCCGGTCACAGGAAGAGAAAATCTATGAGATGTGTGTCCTTCCCAAAAATTTGGCGCTCGCTTTCAGGAGATAAATTGCCGCGAGGGAGGAGGGGGCGCGAGCGCCGAGGCTCGGCCACACTCATGTCCGTGGCCCTCTTCCTCGTTTTTTCCTCGATAGGCCTGAGCCTTATATTTCTGACCCAGGTCTCCCTGAGGTCGGCACTGATCAGGAAAAATACGACCGTTCTTGATATTATGGCGGAAAACGGCCTGAAGCAGGGATATCTCTCTCTCGCCGATCTCCTGGCCGGCCGGCCCTTTCCCCTTCCGCTCGAAGAGGATAGGCTGGCGGTCCTGAAAGCCGACGCCGAAAAAAAGGGAACGGCGCTTATCGAAGAGGCTTTGGGGAGGCCGTCTCAGTGGCCCATTGGGGGCGGCTGGGGAGCCTGTTCCTGGCAGGGAGGCCTGGGCTTTACCCTGGAGCGATTCGAAGACTTGGATTCTTTTATTCGTGCTGAATTCAAGGCGGTCGTCAGCTCTCAAGGAAAAATGGTCAACTTAACCGCTATCCGCTCCGCCTCTCTCGACATTTCGCTCGACATTATGGCCGGGTTGGTACCGCTGGCTTACTTTCCGGTTCTATTGTCCAAGCCCGGCCAGCCGGGCGATCCGTCCGATCCTCCTGATCTCGCCGGGCTGACGTTCCATCCCGACCCCGGCTTGTCTCACCTTTCCAAAGCGCTCTCCCCAGATCAGCCTCTGCTGCCGCAGGATGCCCGGCCGGCCCTGGAAGTAGCTCTAAAAATCAAGCTCTTTTCTCCCCAGGACCTCTCGGCTCGGAGGCTGCGGCAGGCACTTGGCCTCGCGGAAAACAACGAGCCTGTGCCGGAGGGCGTCTATCTCGTCCGCAACGACCTCGGGCTGGGTGGGGTCTTTGTCCAGGGCGACCTGGAGGAGCTCATTACCGCCGTCGCCGAGGACGCTCAACTGATTTGCTTCCGCAACAGAAGCGAGGAATGGACTCTTAAGTTCAACCCGGTCCAAGGATGGACGGAATTCGCCGGACCCGGCTCAACAGAAACATTCGATGACCTGGTCGAGCCCATCATCATAGTCGACGGAGCCGTCAAGTCTTTGGGCGGGGGAAAACCGGACGAGGGGGGAAGGCTCCAGCTCTGTCTTGATGAGGAGATCCCCTCAATCCTTCGCGGAGTCCGACTCACTCTGGTCTCTTCAGGCCGGATCACCCTCTCTGCCCACCTCATCCAACAGGGAGTGGCCTGGCAGCCGGGCCTTCCTTATATAAAAGAGTCCGACTCCCAACTTTTTATCTTCTCCACGGGGACCGGCCTGACTTCGGGAGAAGTCAAAGAAGGGGGGATCGCAGTCGGCCTGAACGCGCCTCAAGATCTAAAGGTCCAGGCGGAGCTGGTTGCTTCGGGCCGGGGCTTCCACATCGACGGCCGGGCTAAAAACATCCATCTCCTGGGAAGCCTTCAGGCTGCTGACATTGACCTGGGCGACAGCCATCTTGAGGTGAGCCATGACCCCGGATTACTTAGGGATAATGAGCTGGCCCGCCGTCTTCTGAGGACAGCTTCTCCCGTGCTTCTCGTCTCCTCCTTCAGGCCGCTCATCTGGAAAGACCATGATTAGTGCACCGGCCTATAAGCTCCTTGTCAAAATATTCAGCAAAGACGGTGCACTTCCTAGGGGGGAGTCAAGCTCCCCCCTAGGCGCGTCGCTTCGCTCCGCTGACCCCCTGAGGGGGGCCACGCCGCCCCCCTCAAACTCTCCCGGCCGTTGTGCGTCGAAGAACGTATCTCCGAATGGCCAGGAACTTGTGAAACGCACAACTCAGCGCGCCGGCTATACCTTGATTGAAGCCTCGCTGCTTCTCCTTGTCCTGGTTTTTATTATCTATATGGGGACATCGTCCATCCTGCACCTCATTCCAAAATACAGGCTGCACGGCGCGGTATGGGAGGTTTCAGCCGGGCTGAATGAGGCCCGCTATACGGCCATCTTGAAAGGCGTGCCCGTCAGGATGCGATTTTCAGGTTCAAGCTACTGCCTGGAGCGGCATGACCCGGAGGAGGATGCTTGGCTCAGGCTCTCCGGCCGGCGTTTGGAGGGAGTATCGCTCCGGGCAAACAATGCGCCCATTTTTCACCCTCAGGGCGTAGTCTCAAACCTGGCAACCATCTGGGTGGAAAACGGCTGGGGCCGGTACAAGATAACCCTGGCCATCACCGGAAGGATAAAGGTGGCCAAAGGATGAGGCCGGCGCCATTCAGAGGCATCTCCGATGTTGTGATTTGTGAGGAGGGAAGGGGATGTTTTTGTATTATTTTCGGAAAACGACTTTTCCGTCTACGATAGTGTCCAGAACTTCAGCCCGGAGGATATCCTGCGGCGGGATCTTAAGCAGGTTGCGGTCGAAGACAGTGATGTCGGCCAGCTTCCCCGGCTGGAGCGAACCACGCACCTGGCCCTCAAAGACGGCCAGGGCGTTATTGAGCGTATAGGCCCGAATGGCCTCTTCGACCGACAGGCGTCGCTCGGGGAACCAGCCGGGGAGTGGCTCGCCGTTCGGACTCTGGCGTGTCACAGCGGCATAGATCAAGTATTTGGGATGAACCCGGTAGAGCCAACCGCTGGTGCCCGGCCAATCCGAACCGAAACTGAGCAGGGCGCCGTGGGCGCCCATGATTCCGTCAATGTCTCCCTCAAGGGGGCCGTAGCGGAGCATCCTGCTCGGCTGTTTGGTTTTGGGATGGAGCCCCGGGGCAAACCCCTGTCCGGCCAGCTCCAGGCCCCGGCTCAGGCCGGGCTCGAGCCAGACCCGGCAGGTCAGCTCGCCCTTCTCCTCGAGCTCCACGAAGCGCTCGATCTGGTCGGGCGCGGCGATATCATGAATCTCCACGATACCTGACTCCCGCAGCATCTTTAGAGCCGCCCGGTTCTCAGCCAGGAGCCTTTGGTGGGATTTGGGCTTTTGCGCCGCTCGCATCCGATCAAAGGCCGGGGAGGGCTGGAAAATAATGCCGGTGGGTTTTCCATCCGAGTCGAACTCCATTCCTTCCACAGGCTGCGTCTCCAGGCCGGCCTCCCGGAGCGCGGCGCCATTGGCCAGCCACTCTATGTTGTCGAAGCGGCATAGGAAACAAGGATGGCCCGGGGTTAGGTCATCAATCATGCGGCGGTGCGGACGCCAGGCCGGCTTAAGCTCGCCGCCGCCTCCTCCCTCTTCGCCCGAGGCCCCCCGTTCGTAAGCGCCCCACAGCCCCTCGGTGATCCATTCTCCCGGCCCGATGAGGGTGACGACCCGCCTGATCTCTTGCCGCAGCCCTTCCTCGTCGGATACGGCCATCAGGTTGGCGTCGTTAATGAGCGCGCCGGCTTTATCGAAATGGACGCGGCCGTCGATCAGGCCGGGCAGGACGAACCCGCGGCCAAGGTCGATGAGCTCGGTCCGGCGGCCTGCCTGGTCCTTGGCCTCGGCGTCTGTGAGACATACGGCCGCGATCCTGTTGCCCCTGACCACCAAGGCCCTGGCCTCTGGACGGGCGGGGTCTAAAGTGTGAATGTCGCCGTTAATAAGCACTAGGTCGGCCGGCGCGATTTTCTTTTGAAAGATCGCGACCAGGATGAAAGTGATGAGGAACAGGGACAGAAGGCCTATAAGGACGGCACGAAGCCGAGGACGGATCCTCACGGCGATTCCACTCCGGCTTTCTTGTACAGCCTGACCTGTCCATCCCGGGCCAGGAGGACATAGCGGTTTCCGCCATCGAGGGAGGCGACGAAGGTCGCCAATTCCTCTCTGGTGTACGGCCAAGGGTTAACGCCCGGATAGACCAGAATGTAATCCGCATCATCCTGGTCGGGCAGCATGAAGATGGCCTTCCGCTTGGGGAGATGGGGGATCAGGGCCGACTGGGCGGCAACCGAGGCCTTTTCCGGGATGCGCTTCAAGAGAGCATGAACCCGGCCGTGATCGGCCAGGGCGCGGTAGTGGGAAGGCTGGATGATCCTCCAGAAATTGGAGTTGGCCAGATTGACGGCCAATAGAAGCAGGAGGACCGCAGCAAATATCCGGCGGCCCCTCTCAGGCTTCAGCGAAGCCAACCTGCTCCGGAACGCTTTCAGGCCGTAGATCAAGGCCAGAAAAAGAAAAGGAAGGAGCGACGCGCTGTAATGGACGCCGAAGGTATAGAACTGGGGCAGCTTGCTCAACAGGGCTACGGCTATGGGGAACAACAGCAGAAGTCCGAACGTGGTGGTGAGCGGCAGCAAGAAGAGAGGGAGGAGCAGATCTCCCAGCTTCTTGAGAAAATCCAGGAAGTCTAAGCCCTGGAGAAGCTGGGCGGGATGGCTGAGCATATACAGGGAGACCTGGATGAGCCCGTCTTGTTCGCCGCCCAGGACATTCTGAAAGTTGTAGAATCCGGCTAAGCCTGCCCGGGCCCGGTAATAAGGCAGGATGACCCCCATGACCAGGACGAAATAGGCCAGCGCCAGGGCCGACGTGACAAACCCCAGCTTTTTTTCTTTCAATCGCCAGGCGGCGAACAGCCCGAAGAAAAAGATATAGATGGGCATCTCCTCCTTGACCGCCAAAGCCAAGACAACAAAAAGAAAATAGAGAAGGGGCTTCCTTTTAACAGCCAGAAAATAAAAGGCCGCCAGCAGGAGCAGGGGAAAGAAAAGCTCGGGATGAAAATCGAACATCAAGGCCAGGAGGGTATGCCGATAGAAGAGGAATACGGCGGCCAGGGCCAAAGCCGCCCAGCGGGACTGGAGGACATGCCGGGCGATGAGGAACAGGAAAGCGGCCGCCAGGCCGACCAGGAGAACCTGGAGATAGATCAGCAGGAGAGGACCGCCGCCGATAAAGTAAAACGGAAGCACCAGGAATAGGACCGGTATGAAATGGATGGCGAAGTGGTTTTCCCAACCCTTCGACCGGACCGCCTCGAAAGTGAGCCGGCCGGCCTCCCTGTGCCAGTGGCCGAAAGCGTACTGGTGGAAGGGATCATCCATCAGCTTGCCGTGGAGCGTGGAATAAAGCCCGTAGTCGAAACAGGACAAGTCGCAGGCGTTGGTGCCGAAGGAGTCGTGCTGGAGCGTTCGCAGCCCAAGGAAGAGGGCTATCCACAGCAGGAGAAGGACAAGTCCCAAACGCTCCGCCCCCCGCCGTTTGTCCTTTAACATGGCTCGATTTTCGAAGAAGTATGTCATCACCTTTTTTCGATGTCAAACCGTCCAATTCTTCTGGCCGCCGCCGCCGCCTTCCCTTCCAAATTGATATTTCCGAAACCTTAGGCTTACAATAAATCCTCATGCCTTTCCGACGCCCACCAAGGAGGCTCCCCTTGACAAAAAGAATTGCGCCATTCCTCTATGTTTTTTGGGCCGTCCTGCTGGCCTCGGGCCTGGCGGCTCAGGAACCTTACAAGCTTCCGCCCAAAGAAATCGTGGACATCATTGATGCGCCGCCGCCGCCCTGGGTACTGTTGAACCCGGCCGGCAACCTGATGCTCCTGGCTGACCAGGCCAGCCTGCCTTCCATTGCCGACGTGGCCCGGCCCATACTTCGACTGGCCGGAATAAGGATCTCCCCCGACCTCAACTGCAGCCAGCGGCTGAACTTCTTCACAGGGTTGACCATCAAGAACCTAACCGACGGAACTTTGAAGCCGGTGGGCCTGCCCCAGGGAATCAAAATCGGGATGCCGCAATGGTCTCCCGACGGGGGCTGGATCGCCTTTGCCCGATACGCCGACAAAGGTCTGGAACTGTGGACGGCTGAGGCGGCCACGGGAAAAGCCAAGGCGCTCACCGCCCCCCTGCTCAACGCGGTCTTCGGGGGAGGCTTCACCTGGATGCCCGACAGCCGGCGCTTGCTGGTGACCCTCGTGGTCGAGGGGCGAGGAAACCCGCCCCAAAAACCTCCTGTCCCTAGCGGCCCCGATATCCAGGAGGCGAAAGGCAAGTTCGTCAAAACGGCCACTTATCAGGACTTGCTCAAAACCCCTTATGATGAGGCGCTGTTCGAATATTACGGTTTGGCCCAGCTGTCGGAGATTGATATCGCCGCCGGCTCCCTGCGCAAGGTGGGAATGCCGGCCATCCTGGCCAGGGTCGAGCCCTCCCCCGACGGCCGGCTTCTACTCATCACCAGGCTCAAGAGGCCTTTTTCTTACAGCGTTCCCGCTTACTCCTTCTCCAGGTCCTACGAGGTCTGGAACACCAACGGCGAACCGGTCTTTGTACTGGCCGACCTGCCCCCCGCGGACGAAGTTCCCCTAAACGGAGTCCCCACCGGGCCGCGCTCGCCGGAATGGCAGGCCGGCCGGCCGGCCACGCTTATCTGGGCGGAAGCCCTGGACGGCGGCGACCCGGAGAAGATCGTCCCTTATCGGGACAAGGTTCTGTCCCTGGCCTCTCCTTTCCAAGGAACTCCCCGGGAGATCGTCCGAACGAAGGAAAGGTGCGCCGAAATCACGTGGCTGGGCACGGAAGGGCTGGCTTTAGTCTCCGAATATAGCTGGAAGAAAAGCTGGCGGACAACTTCTCTCATCGACACCGGACACATCAACCTGCTTCCCAGAGTTTTGTTCGACTTGAACTCTCAGGACCGCTATAACGACCCCGGCTCCCCGGTCATGGCCAAGACTCCCTCCGGCCATGACTATGCCATCCTCGAAAAAGATTGGATCTACCTGGCCGGGCCGGGCGCCTCCCCCCAGGGCGACCGTCCTTTCCTTGATCGGGTCAACATCCGGACCCTGAACAAGAAGAGGTTGTTCCAGTCCGTCGCAGACCGCTTTGAGATGTTCGAAGATTTCCAGGGAAATTCGCGCCGTTTTCTCCTTATCAGCTCGGAGTCGCCAACCGAGCCGCCCAATTACTATCGCCTGGACCTCAAGACCGGAAAACGCCAGGCCCTGACCGATTTCAAGGACCCCGCTCCCCAGCTTACCGGCCTGAAAAAACAGCTCATCAAGTACAAGCGGGCCGATGGCCTGGACCTCAGCGGCACCCTCTACCTCCCGCCCGGCTATAAAGAAGGAACCAGGCTGCCGGCCGTGGTGTGGGCTTATCCCCGCGAATACACCGACGCCGGGGTGGCCGGCCAGGTGCGCGGCTCGGCCGGCCGCTTCACCTTTTTCCGGGGCCCTTCGCATCTTTTCTTCCTCACCCAAGGTTACGTTGTCCTGGACGGCGCCGAAATGCCCATTATCGGCGACCCTAACACGGTCAACGATACCTTCGTCCAACAGCTCACGGACAACGCCCGGGCGGCCATCAACAAGCTGGCCGAGCTGGGCGTGGCCGACCCAGCCCGGGTGGGTGTGGGCGGCCACAGCTACGGCGCGTTCATGACCGCCAACCTGCTGGCCCACACGGACCTGTTCGCCGCCGGAATCGCCCGGAGCGGCGCCTACAACCGGACCCTGACGCCCTTCGGCTTCCAGAACGAGCGCCGAACGCTATGGGAAGCACCTTCTTCCTATATCAATATGTCGCCCTTCATGTTCGCCAACAAGATCAACGAGCCCATCCTGCTCATTCACGGCGAGGCGGATAACAACTCGGGAACCTTCCCCATCCAGTCCGAGCGCCTGTTTGCCGCCCTGCAGGGCTTCGGGGCTACGGCCCGCCTGGTCATGCTGCCCTGCGAGAGCCACGGCTACAACGCGCGGGAGTCGGTGCTCCACACTATCGCCGAGATGCTGGAGTGGTTCGACCGGTACGTCAAGAAAAAGTAAAAAGTAAGGAGTTGGACATGAGCCATCCGCGTTCAAATTCGAGCTTGTGGAGGAGAAGAAGGCGATTTCCACAATTTATGTGAATAAGTATGTGGAAATCGTCCAGAACATTTCGCCATGATACTGTCTCTAAATGATTTTTGGGTGAATGCACATATTTTCGTCATAGGCTTATCTGACTCGAGGAGAATTTTATGAAAAAAAACAAGTTTTTGATTCTATTGATGATAGTCAGCTTGACCGTTGTCTCCTTTGGCGGTCAATCACAGAAGGAAGCAGGCAAGTTCCGCATCTTATTGAGCAATGATGACGGCATAAGCGCGATCGGGCTGGAAATTTTGTCCCAAAAACTGGAGCAGATTGCTTCTGTGGACGTCGTCGCTCCTTCCCGGAACCACAGCGGCGTCAGCCACGGCTTGACTTTAGATCAACCGTTAGTGGTCACACCGGTCAAGAAAGGCGAGAACGAGAACTGGTTTGCTGCGGATACAACTCCCGCCACTTGCATCAAACTCGGCCTGGAGCTTCTTCTCCAAGAAAAACCCGACCTGGTCGTATCCGGTATCAATAATGGGGATAACCTGGGCGTTATGACCTTCTCCTCAGGGACAGTCGGCTGTGCCCGGGAAGCCAGCATCAAAGGAATTCCGGCTATAGCCGTTTCCCTGGCCAAGGAATTAGATAAGGAGAAGGAAAAACTCTATCTGGAAGAGGCGGCGGATTTTATGACCGAGCTTATAAAAGAAATCCAGGGAAAGAGCTTAAAGCCCGGCTGGTTCTTGAACATCAACTATCCCAACCTGCCCCGTGGCGATATTAAAGGCGTGTTGTTGGCCCGGCAGGATACACGGGCTTACCCCAATTATGTCTATCGGCCGAATTTTCTAGAAGGAAAGTTTTATATCTGGTATGACTTCCATACGATAGATGCCGGATCGGATGATAAGACCGATTCTTGGGGCTTGAGAAACGGCTTCATTACGATCACTCCCCTAAAGATAGACCAAACCGATTCCACGGCGCTGGAGGAGTTAAAGACTTGGAAGATCGTCGAGCGGAAGCCTCCATCCAACTGATTCCGGTAATGTTTCAAGTCATTGATCTTTGTTTTTATTGGACAAAAAAGTATAATTAAAGAGGAAAAGCTGATTTTTATCGAGAGGACCAATATGAAAAGAGCGATTTTGTTTGTGCATCTTGTTGGCTTGGTCTGTTTGGTGGCTGTCGCGGCCTCCGCTTCAAGCTCTCTGTCATCTGGACAGGACAAGTTCAAGGTCAAAGAGGTCGCGGCCTTTTCTTACTGCTGTCTGCCATGCCAAGGCCCTTACACCGACATGGAAGCAAAAATCGGGCAGCTGGTCCAGTTCATGCAAGCTCAGAACTTAGTCCCCATGGGGCCCCTTGTGGGCGTCTACTATAACGACCCGGCCGTCACCAAGCCGGAGAACCTGCATTGGGAGATCGGCTTCCCGGTAATAGAGTCGAACGTTCAGGACCCGCTGCGCTTCAAGCAGTGGACCTTTACCACCGTCCTGGAAGCTTTCCACTCCGGACCCTACGAGGAATCAAGCGGTATCTATTCCGAGATAATGGCCTGGATGGAAGCCAACGGCTATGCTCCGGCTGGGCCGTTCCTGGAACAGTACCTCTCTGACCCGAACTCCACCAGGCCGGAAGATTTAAAGACACAGATCTGGGTCCCCTGCCAGAAGAAATAAAGGGAGAGGGCCTAATTAAGAGCCGGCCTGGAATCAGGGAAGACGGGAGGAGCGGCCGGCACAGGCTTTGACACACACGCCGCAGATGAACTGACTGACCAGCCCACGGCTGCGGAATTCCTTAAGTTTTTCGTAGCAAGCCAGGTGATCGAAATCCTCAACTTTATCTTTGATCGCTCCGGCCGGGCAAACCGTTATACATCGCCGGCAGGAGCCGCAGTCGCCGAGGAAGGGGCTATCGAGAGCCAGGGGCATATCGGTCAGCACCGTCACCAGTCGGAACCTGGCCCCATGCTCCGGGTTAACGAGCAGGTTGTTGCGGCCGGTCCAGCCCAGCCCGGCCAGCAGCCCGATCTTCTTATGGGATACATGGCCCGACTGTCTGTCCCAATCGATTATCTGGGAAGCGGCAATGGGCAGGGCCTGAAAGCCTTTGGCCTGGATCCATAAAGCGGTCCGCAGAGCCGCCCTATCCAATAAAGAATTGGCCTGTCGGTAATGATGAAAATAGAGAGGCGTGGGCTGGGAGCCAATGTCCTCCAAGACCCCATCGGCCAGCCTCAGCCCCATGGCTACCGCCGCGTCAAACTTGGAGGCCGTCTCCATCTCGAGAAGAAACGCCTGTCGCACCCGCCGGATATCGGCTAGGCCGACCAAGGAGATCCCCAGGCCCAGGACATATTCCTTGAGATCATGAGAGCGGGCCGCTCTGTCGTCCATGCAGGCCATTTTAAGGGCTGCCCGAATTCGAGTCAACGCCGGAAGCTATCCTGATATTAAAAATAAATCCGCTCAAAGAGCGGATTTATTTTTTAGCTGCGACGCATTACAAATAAACTATAATTCTCCGATTGTTGTCAATGATAAAAAATTTAATTCTTTTCTTGCAAAATAACTCCTTTTGTTTTAGCGTCTTTTATAATAAAATGGTCATCATCAGTCAAGAACAAATAATATTTTTCCTTTTGCAATTTTCCAATTATTTCTTTGGATAGTCCGCTTAGAAAAACCCTCTTTTTTTCAGATAACGCCTGCTGTCGCTTGACCTCTTCTGATGTTGCCTCTCTATGGATAGGAATGCTATTACAAATTGCACAAGAACCGCCATTATTAGTGCTTTTCTTAAAAACTGCAAAATTAGAAACTATAAGAATAGAAAGTATTGCAGCTAACCAAATAATAGCGCCGCTAATAATACTTAGGTGGCTTTTTTTCATACTATGTGCTATGGCGAGCAACAAATGCCGGAGTAAACAACATTACAATAAGTTCCCGCTCTAGTTCGCTCACAAAGCATGCAAAGATAAGTGCAGCCGTAACCCTCCGGATTATTTCTGCGACCAACGCAAACATCAAATCCCTCCCTGCAACTAATGGTATCAAAATACCAAAAATACCCTGACGTGCTTGAGTCGCGGCACAAAAATTGTGCCTCACCACAACTTCCTCCCCAAACAGTAGAATAAGCAACTTTATAAACCGATAGGCCTCCGAGCACCAAAAGAATGAAAATTGCCAAAATTTTAATAGAATTTTTCATGCTATCCCCCTTTTAAAGAACTTTTCTATTGTTTTTATTATATCACATTTTAATTTTTTGGGCAATGATATTAAAAATAATGTCAAGGCAACGTGATTATTTCCGCTTGTGGGCAAAGTGAATATTTCCGCTTTTCTCATGGTCTAGAAGATCCCTTGGGCCCACTGGCGATGGAGGATCTTGTTGCTCCGACGCCAGGGGTGATCGGCCGGAGGAATGTACTTGCCGGTTTTAGGCTTTTCTGCTTTCGGTTGGCGGGAGGGAGCAGGGGGAGCGACTTCCTGGAGGACATCCCGAAAGTGCAGGTCTCGACCGTTGAAGCGGATAACGATTCCTCCGTCGGGGTGCTCCAGAATCTGGGCCGGACGTCTCCGCATCCCCAGCGTCGGGTTCTGAATAGCCAACAACCGGCCATGCCAGCGGAGGAGATAGCCGTTGTTGATCGTCCGCGTGCCCTTCAGGCAGAAAACCTCCCGCAGGTTGACTGTCTTGGGAAGCGGACGATGGAGGTTCCCGGACTCTCGCGCTTCCTTGGCAAACTGCTCATTGAACCCCGGCCAGAAGCCGTCCAGGAAGCGGTTGGCCTCCTCCAGCGTCGCGACGCCGGCCAACCGCATCTCCTTAACCAGCCGATCCTGCAGGGTTCCGAACAGCCGCTCGATGCGTCCTTTGGCCTGCGGCGAGTAAGCGTGGATGATCCGAATCTCCAACTCCCCGGCCGCCCGTTCGAACTGGGTCTGCGCCTCCTGGCCGCGCAGCAGCTCCTCGGTGGTCGCCTGGCGGGTCGTCTTATAGGTGCTGTGACGGTCGAGATAGAGGCTCTGGGGAAGCCCAAAACGGCCAACATAGCCCTCCAAGACGTCCATCGCCGGCCAGACCCCTTCGTAGGCGTAAAAACGGCCCCAGGCTCGATTGGTCGCGTCGTCGATGAAGGCCATCAACACCAGCTTCGGTCCCCGTCCCTCCAGCCAGGCATGATGAGAACCGTCCATCTGCAGCATCTCCCCGTAACGCGCCTTCCGCTCCCGCCAGACATGGACAGGACCCCGCCGACGTCGCGCTCGCCACAGCCCTCCCTCAATCATGACCTGCCGCAGCTTCTCGTCGCTGACCCGGATCCTCTCCTTCGCCCACAGCTTCTCCGCCGCCAGCTTAGGCTTGAAATCCTCATACCGCTCCCGCAGGACCTGCAGAATCCGCTCCACAAGCTCCACCGCCATCTTCCGCGGCGAGGCCTTCCCCCGGTTGCCATGGGCCATCCCCCGCACTCCCTTCTCTCGCACCTTGTCTCTCAGATTCCTCACCTGACGATCCGTGAGGTTGAGAAGATCGGCCGCTTCCGCCTGCTTCATCTCCCCCTTCAAGACCCTCTTGATTATCGAGTACCGCTCATGTTCTTGACGTGTCAACGTGATCAGTTCCTTCCGCACAGGGTTCCTCCTCCTTCCTTGAGAAGAAGGACTTTACCTTTAAAAAGCGGAAATAATCACGTTGCCCAAACCGGAAATTATCACGTTGGTGCAACATGATATTAAAAATAAAAAGTTCCCCCAAAATCTCGTTCCCACTTGCTTTCCCATGCAACCTAAGCCAAAAGAAGAACTTAAAGAAATCTAAGTCTGATTATTAGGGGAAGTCCTGTATTAAAAATAAATGTGATAGTCAAGCGAAAATGCCCCCTCTAACTGCTAAGCGAAAATGTCCCCTTCTTGGAGGGGAAGGGTATAAAGGAGACGATCGTTATGAGTTCGCGTGAGCTACATCGCATCCAGGTCCTGGAGCAGGTCAAGCGGGGGCTCTTGACCCTTGTGGCCGCGGCGGTAATCCCGAAGGTCTGTTACCGGCAGGCCAAGCGGCTCCTGGCCCGCTATCGTCGGCAAGGGCCGAAAGGGATGGCTCATCATTGCCATGAAGAAGAACTGGCGGGGATCCGATTCCTCACGCATGTCGGCCGGGTCCTTCAGGAGTTGAGCGTCGCGGGCATCCCGGCCTACTCCGCCCAGGCCAAAGGACGGATCGAACGACAGGGCAGAACCCTCCAGTACCGGCTGAGATGGCCCTCGACGGCATCAGGGATATCGCCACGGCCAATGCCTGGTTAGAGCAAACCTTCCCTGCCGCGGTTCAACTCCCGCTTCGCCAGGAGCCCGGAGCAGCCGGGATCGGCCTTCCGCAAGATCAGCCCGGTCGAACGCTATCGTCTGGTCTCGTTCGCTTATGACGCCACGGTCGGCAACGATAATGCCGTCCGCTTGGGAGGGTTAATCATCGATATCCCGCCCCGCCCGGATCGCCGAAGCTATGCCCGAGGCCGAGTTCTGGTTCGTCAGCATCTGGATGGCAAGTGGACTGTGTGGCACAACACGTCTGCATCGCTCGCCACGCGCCTACACCCCTTCGAGAACCCATTAGGACTTGCCGCCTACACCAACGAGGCCAAGATCCCCGGGTTCGCCATATCTCCCAACTTTATCTCGACACAACACCAGCCCCTCTCCCCATGGGGACATTTTAGCTGGGCAGTTAAAGGGACATCTTGACTGGGCTTAATCACGCCGGAGGCTTTCCTGGACGCTTTCCTGTTTGACTCACCGGGACGTTTGGGATATATGAATGGCCTATTCATTTCAAAACAGGAAGGTTCACTCATGGTCGAAAAAACATTAGCAATCATCAAGCCTGACGCCGTCAAGAAGAAAGTCATTGGCCAAATCATTCAGAGGATCGAGGATGAAGGCTTCAAGATCGCTAAGATGAAGATGCTCCACCCGACCAAGGAGGAAGCCAAGGGATTTTATATCGTCCATAAAAATAAGCCCTTTTATGACAGCCTTACCAGCTTTATGTCATCAGGGGAGATCGTCGTTATGCTCCTGGAGCGGGAGGATGCCATAGGATATTGGCGCCAGGTTATGGGTGTCACGGACCCGGCCCAGGCTAAGCCGGGGACCATACGCCATTCCTTCGGGTTCTCGGTTGAGCGAAATGCGGTCCATGGCTCTGACGGACCGGACACCGCGGCTTGGGAGATTGGGTATTTTTTTAAATAGAGCAAATCATGACTTCTCTTTCAGAAAAAGATCAGAGTTTTTTTCTTTTATTCACAGTTGATTTCGAATAATTGTAATTTCAATCTCCTTTAAGATTACTCGACTAAACTATCGAGTTTTTATGCGCACGTCTTGGGAACTTTTGCTTACATTAATGCCCATTTTGGGCCAAAATAAAACTATAAATCTGGCTAAGGAGGTTCTCTATGTCTAAGAAGTCTCGTCGTAACATGGCTGCTCTTCTGATCTGTTTGGTTTTCCTGGTTTCCATGGCTCCTGTTCTAAACTGTGCTGAGCAGAAACCCATCCTGCCTTCAGCTTTCCAAAATTTAAAACTCTCCTTCCGGCTGTTGATTTACTTCTTCCCCCTGCTTAGCCCATTCTCAGGTCCGCCTTCGGACAGAGGAAGGTCAATAGAGAAAATTGACGCAAATCAGATCCTAAATATTACTTCGAAGTCGACGGATGAAGTTTCATCAATAGGGCCAAAAACTAAAGATTAGTTTTGTCTTTTCTCTTTTTCATCAACTGTAATATAATTGGAATGTGGAAAAAAAGAGAAATCCATTTTCTATATTTAAAAATATATATTCATTTTTAATATTTTTTTTCTTACTATTTTATCTATCTTCTAATTTTTACTCTCAATCTCAAAAATATATCCTTATTGATCAATCTGATTATTATTATAAAAATGGAGATTACGTAAAATCATTAAATATTTTATTAAAAGCAAAAACTATCTACAAAAATAACAAGAATATTGAAATTGAAATATTAGCAAGATTAGGCCTAATATTTTGGAATAATGGCGATTTAATTGAATCATTAAATTATTATAAAAAAGCGCTAGCCATAACTAAAAAATTAAAATTAAGCAATAAGACTGATGATATTCAAAATATAATAGATATCTATAACTATTATAATCAAGGAAAATTATTTAGACAAATAGGTAAAATTAATAAATCGATAGATTCATTTAGGAAAGCAATAATCATCGCAAAGCAAGTTAATAGTATTGAGCATGAAATTAAATGCATAAGACAGCTTAGTGCAGTTTACTATTTGCTTGATGATAAGAAGACCTTTTTAAGACTTATAAACGAATCTTATCAAAAAGCAATTGATATTAATTTCGAAAGAGAAGTAGGATATTCAGCTTTTAATCTGGGCCTATATTATTGGAGCATTGACGATTATTCAAAAGCATTTCATTATTTCAATATTTCGTACAATATATCTCTTGGATTTGATGATAAAGAAGATCAATCCGAAAGTTTAATGTCAATTGGCATGGTATATCGAGATATGGGATTACATGATAAAGCATTAGAATATTTATTTTCTGCTCTAAAAATTAGCAAGAAAATAACTAATAATATTCAAATTATAAATGATTTAAACAATATAGGAATTACCTATAGAAAAAGAGGTTACCTAAATAATAATATTAATGACTTCAATTCTGCCTTAGGATTTTATACTCAAGCATTAAATCTGGCAATTAAAACAAACGATTTTATAAACGAATCAAGAATACTAAATAATATTGGTTCTCTATTGACCTATATTAATAAGAATAATGAAGCTATTGAATATTTAAAAAAGGCTTATTTTAAAGCAAGGGCTATTAACGATTTTGAAACAATGAGCAGTAGTTTAAATAATATGGGCATTGTAAATACCAATCTTGGCAATTACAATGAATCAATTAAAAACTATAAAGAATCGATTTATCTCGCACAAAAATTGAATAGAGGGCAAACTTTATGGGAAGCATATTTTGAAATGGGCAATAGCTATAAAAAGCAGAATAAATATAACCTAGCTATAGATAGCTATAAAATATCTATTTCCATTATAGAAGACATCCGAGCAAAAATAAGCCAAGAAGAATATAAGGCAAGCTATTTAGGCACAGAAAAAAGGCTTGAAGTATATCACGGCCTTATAGATCTTTTGGTCTTTATGAATAAAATAAAGTCGGATCAACAATTCAACTATGATTCATTTTATTATCAAGAACGGGCAAAAGCTCGTTCTTTTCTAGATAGAATAGAAGTCTCAAATATAGACATTGATAAAGGAATTAACTTTAAATTAATTAGTCATGAAAAAGAGATACTTAATGATATCTCACATTTATTTTTAAATCTACTTAATGATGATCTGCCCCTCAAAGACAAAATATCACTGAACGATGAACTTAAAAGAAAAGAAGAAGAATATGATTCTTTAAAAAGAGAAATCCGAGCAAAGAGTCCTTCTAATGCTGGTATTAAGTATCCCGATATTATTAATTTCAAAGATAGCCAAAAGTTATTGCCTAATTCGCGAGCGGCATTTATTGCTTATTGTTTAGGTAAATCAAATGGCTATGCATTCGTAGTAACAAAAAAAGGACTAAATATATTTTCAATCCCTGGAAGTCAACAACTTCAAATGAAAATAGCACTTTATTTAAAAAACCTTACCGATAAAGAAAACCGTGATTTCAAACTCAGCCATGAGTTGTATTCATTACTGGTTTATCCTGGTTTGGATAGGGAAATAAAGACAATCATATTCTGCCCGGATGATATTTTGAATTATTTGCCTTTTGAAACTCTTTTGTTTTCCCCTAACAATAACGATTGGCTTATCAAGAAATATAATGTCTCCTACGCGCCATCGATATCTTCTCTTCGGGAGCTTGTATTAAGAGAAAGAAGAAACCATACCAAGTTTTCCAAAGATATTTTTCTAGCCGGCGATCCGGATTATGGAGAACATGAGGTCAGTAAGGATATGGGAAGCGGCAGCCTTGAAGGTTTTTACAATGGAACTTCGATCAAATTGGGTCGTCTTGAATTTAGCAGTCTTGAGCTCAAAAAGATATCGGCTTTATTCAATACAAACAGATTCTCCTCTTTTTATAGAAAAGAAGCGAATGAACGGCTATTAAAAAATATAAATCTCAATGGATATAAAATTGTTCATCTTGCAGCGCATACCCTTATAGATGATAGGAATCCTGGCCGATCTTCTATTATTCTCAGCTTGAACCAAAATAGCGAAGAGGACGGCTTTCTTCAGATGCGCGAAATATTTAACCTTAGAATGAACGCCGACTTGGTAACACTCTCTGCCTGTGACACAGGATTAGGCCAGCTCATCCGCGGAGAAGGGATTGTGGGATTGAATCGTGCGTTTTTCTTTGCCGGCGCCAATGCTGTCCTTATGAGTCTTTGGGCAGTCCACGATGAGGCCAGTTCACAGCTCATGGAAAGATTTTATTACCACCTCAAGAAAGGCGCTTCGATAAGCAATGCTCTTCGTTCAGCAAAGATTGAAATGATCAGCTCCCCAAATCTATCTCATCCCTATTATTGGGCTGGCTTTGTCATTTCGGGCGATGCAAATCAGATTATTTTCCCAAAAAGATCGGCTTTGTTGATCTCCCTTATTGTTATATCGATCGCGACAGCTTTCGTACTTTTGTTCTTATTGATAGGCAGAAAAATAAAGATATTTTAGATCAATATCAATCTATTTTGTCAGCCAGGATTGATTCTTCATAGTCATAGCCGCATAGGGCATAATCCACCATAGAGCAAAAGCAGTCAGCAGAGCATAAGGAATGCCATAAAGGAACTTAAGGCTCTTGTTGGTCTTTAAATAATAGAGTGACAGGAAAAATGCCGCTACGGTCAGAAAGGCAATATGGCGAAGCAGAAAGAGCGGATTGACCAAGAAGGAATAGAAAAGAAGGAATAGAGAGATAATCTGGAAAGGATAAAGGATATTGAGAAAGACAAAGTCAAAGATGGGAAGGAATTTGTTTTTCTCCCGGTAGGGCGAGAACATAAACCGTGCAAAAAGAATAGACTCGCGAATCGAACTTCTCGCCCAGCGAAGATACATCTTGTTCATGCCATCAATTGTCGGTGGGACCATCGTGTATACAATTGCGTTCGATTGATATTTGGTTTGATATCCAAGGCTAAGAACATAGGTGGTCAGGCCGCGGTCCTCTCCGTATGTGCAGGGGATGCCCATAAACTTCTGGTTGGCCCAATCCTTCATGAACTTATTAAGGACATCACTTCGATAAGCTGATAAAGCACCCGGGCAGGTGAACACAGCCCCATATACGCTTTCATAGGCTCTGCCGAAATCGAATGATACTCCATAGCGGATAGTCATCATCCGAGTCAAAAAATTGTCCTTTTCGTTCAGCACAGACACGCGCCCCGACACAGCTGCAGTATCCTTATCCTTGATGATGGGCAGAATGACATTTCGCAAAGCATTGCGGCCGACCTTGCTGTCGGAATCAACCGTGACAATAATGCTGCCGCGGGCAGACTTGAAGCCGGAGTATAGCGCCCGTCGCTTCCCTTGATTCTTTTTAAAATTGATGATTCTGATCACGTCCCCATATTTCTGCTTTGCCCGGAGCATATAAAAATACGTTAGGTCCTGTGAGCCGTCATTGATGCAGATGACTTCGATCTTGTCCTTGGGATAATTCGCGGTCATGACAGAATCAACGGCGACGCTTAAGGAATCTTCCTCATTATAGGCGGGGATGATAACGGAAATGAACGGCCAATCGATCTCTTCATCCTTGTCCAAAGCGTCCGGCTTATATAAAAACCAGAGGTAGGTCTGAAATAAGAGCCCGCCAATGATGAACAATGCTGAGAAAAGGAGAGGATAGGTCATATATTTCAGGAAAAGACTGCTGTTCAAGAATTCCGACCATAGTTGAAAGATGCGAAACTTCACGGCCAACAGGACAATGACGACACTGCTGAGAATGGTAAAAAAGATCAGGAATGGATCGATCTTTTCCTTGCTGAACCGAAAACCAGCCAGAATGTTTTTCGGCTGAGCTTCAACTTCCGGGTCTTTAATCGTTTCTTCCAACATAGATAAAAAATCCTTGTATAAGGCAAAAAAGGGAAAATACCCTTGCGGGAAGCTTAAATATTAGCGAAAATAGTGGAAAAAGTCAAGGATTGTGAGAAAAAATTGCTAGTAATTCATCTTATACAATATAGATACCTAGAAAGCTAGTTGTCCATAATGGTCATTGATAAGGAAAAAGAAAAAGAATTTGAAAATATATTACATAAATTCACAGGCTTTATTCGAATTCATCTTCTAAAATATTATCCTTATCGATATGGCTTAGACACAGACGATCTATTCCAAGAGATAAAAATAAAGATTTGGAAAATCCTTCAAAATGATAAAAAGATTAATAACTTAGCTTCTTATATCAAAAAGATAATCGATTCAACTGTGATTGATCAAATCCGTAAGATAAAAAGAGAAGAGAAATTTTTTTCCGTTGAACTTAGCAAAAAGGCTTCAGAATTAAAAACCAAATACCAAGATAATCCAATACAAGAAAATGAGCTTAAGGAGCTTATCGGACATGCTGTGGATAGTTTAATAGAAACAAGAAAAAAGGCTGTCAA
Organism: Candidatus Aminicenantota bacterium; assembly: GCA_963702835.1. Taxonomy (GTDB): domain Bacteria; phylum Acidobacteriota; class Aminicenantia; order Aminicenantales; family JAFGAV01; genus JAFGAV01. The sequence goes on along the minus strand of OY969762.1, from coordinate 2,968,224 downwards.
GCTATTCCTTCTCAATATGTCTATAGAAGAAATTGCAGGGTTTTATAATTGGTCAAGAGACAAGACTCGGAATCTTCTTTACAGAGGATTAACCGATCTTAAAAATAAACTTAAAGATATGATTGAGATTGATGAAAATCATATTTGACGATGTAAAGCATCTCTACCGGGATTATGTTCGGTCTCAAATCCCAGCAACACGTTTGCATTGTCCTTCGATAGAAAGTATTTATGCTTCGCTTAAAGATAATAAATCTCAGAGGACTAAGAATAGGATTATTGATCATATCAGTCATTGCCGTTTATGCTTGGATGAGTTTGAAATTATAAGGTCAATTGTTCTCCAGGAAAATAAAACCCTTACTGACCTTATTCATATATTGCCTGTCTCACAAAAGAGAGAGCACCGCCTGAGTGAGGAAAAGGACATCTATAAGATAGAAAAGCAACAATTATCCTTGATTTTTCGCCGACTTATGGCATTCTCTTTAGGCGTCTTAGCGGCAGCGTTTATTATTATAGGTTTGTTTACAAATAGGCAATTTATCAAAGAAATGCTTTTTCCCAATCAATACCGGAGTCCTTATCAAAATGATATTGTCCTGCTTTATCCAATAAATGATATGGAATATTCAAGGTCTAATTTGCAGTTTAGATGGAAATCGATTCCAAAGTCAGACTACTATATTATTGATATTTTTGACGAGGCTCTACTTCCTGTATGGAAAAGTTCTCCGATTTTTGAGCCATTTTTCAAATTCCATGTCAAACTCCCCGAACTTATTAAACCTAAGAAAAAATATTTTTGGATGGTCACCGCAATAATATCTAATAAAAATAAACGCGAATCTGATATTGGATATTTCTATTTCAAATAACCATCAATGAACTGCAATTTTAGATTTATAATCACCGTTAAGCACGAAAGCAGCCCAGTAAAAAGGATGACTATATTGAGAATTTATCATTTTTATTTTTGCTGATCTGAGTGCTTCGCTTTTGCCCATACCTTCAGATAGATAGGTATAAAAATATTTCATAAATACTACCGTTGATATATCATCAATGTTCCAAAGAGTGGAGACGACCGTTTTCGCTCCTGAATAGAAGAAAGTCCTGGTCAGCCCTAAAATTCCCTCTCCACGCGCGATCTGGCCTCTTGCCGTCTGACACGCCGATAAAACAACTAGGCCGGCATCAAGATCCAGATCATAAATTTCACCAACCTGTAGCAAACCGTCTTCTTTGGATGCCGGATTTATTGACAAAATGAGACCAGATCTTGTTGGCACTTCCTCATCATAGAATCCATGACAGGCAAAATGGATTATATCGTAGTTTTTCAGATTGTTTTGTTTAATATTTTCTTCACAGGCCTTATTATCCAGATACATTGTGATCCTGTTTGAATTTATAACGTTCTTAATAGCAAGTGCTTCCTCCTTAGTATAAGGCAAAGGATTAAGATATAACCCATCGCATTCATATTTCTTTATAAGCGCATTTAAATATTGATTTTTAGATCGCCTCCTAAATGATAAATAATCAGGATCTCCTATTATCAGGCAGCTAATATCATTCTTTCTTATTTTCGCTTTTTGAGCTAAAACACCTATGGATAATAATGATGGGGAATAAGATACATCATATTTTTCAATTACAAACATCCCGGAATTATCATTATTATTTTCAATAGCTAAGGCTTCAAATGGGAGATAATATAAAAGCCCGTCTGGAATAACAATTATTTTTTTTATATCTTTTAATTTATTTGTCAAAATGGGGAAAAATATCTCTCTCAATATTCTTGCAGCAGCTTTTTTACCTTGAAATATATCACCTGTAGCTGATGTAATTATTCTCAAATAAGCTTGTATAGATTTTTCAATTTTTTCTCTACAAGGTAGCTCATAAAAACTAATTTCATCTTTGCTAATAACAACCAAAATAGATATTTCTTCCCCAACTGAATACATTAATATTGATGTTTTATTATCAATACGTTCCTTTATATAATTATATATATTAGAGTCCTTATTCTTAAACTGGCAATTATTATCACTTGTTATCGATAATAAGGAATCAGCATTATGCTCTTCTTTCCCATTTATGTTAAAGGGCGAAATATCCTGTTTCACATTTATCTTGTTTTGTTTACAATTCTTATCACAATAAAATTGATCTAGCATAATTGTTCGATATATTAAATCGGTTTTATTTTTATTATTATATTGCTCATTTAAATATTTGGCCCTGGATTTTTCAATATAGAATAATAAATCATTCTTTAATCCTTGGTTATTATTATTTTTCATTATTTCGAGAAAAAGAACCTTGATTAGAGATTCATATGCTTTGAATTTATTTTTTAAGTAATTCGCCTTATCAATATCTGATTTAATATTTATATCAACCTTATCAATCATAACAATTGCTTTTTTATAGTAATATAGAGAATTGTTAATGAGATTATTTTCTTCATAGCATCTCCCGAGTCCATAATAAGCCTCCCATATATTTGGCACATTTTTATTTTTAAGCAATTTTATAGCCTTTTTGAAATATTCTTTTGCTTTTTCATATTGCTTAAGCTCATAATTAATGGTACCTATATTTGTAAGAATAACACTTTTAACATCTAGCCCAACAATTGTGTCTATCCTTTTAATGCTCTCATTTAGATAAAATAGAGCATTTATATATTTCTTCTGTGCCAGATAACATGATCCAATATTGTTTAGGATAACCGCTTCAAGGGAATTTTCTTTATTTGCAGAAGCCAAATTGAGAGCTTTTCTATAACATGATTTTGCTTCAAAATACTTTGTATTATCATTTAGTTCATCTGCAATTCTTTTAATAGCGATGCCTATAGTATTTAATAGCTCAATTCGTTTATTATTATTTCCAATAATTAACAAGGCTTTGTTCAGATATTTTAAAGAATACTCATAATTGCCCAATTCGCAAAAAATAAATCCTATTGCATATAAACAATCAATTTCATCTTCAATATCATTTAAAAACACAGATATTTCAAATGATCTATTTAAAAAGAGAAATGATTTATAATAATTTCCAATCTTCATAAAATATAATGCTAGATTATAGCAACAATACCCTTCCTCTCTTATTACCTTGTATTTTCTCGCTAATAAAAGCGCTTGATTATTAATCAAATAATATCTTGATAAATCAAATTCATAAAAATAAATTGAGCTCATTTGACGCAAGCATTTCACTTCATGATTCACGCTATTAATTCTTCGCGCCAAGTTTGTTGCACTTAGATATCTATCTTTAGCTTTTGCATAATTTTTGTTCAATCTAAATATTTTTTGCTTCTTTGAATAGCAAATGAATGCTAATAGCGATGTTGCATATTTCGGCTTCTTTGGCAAATCTCTTTTCTTGAGCGATCTTTAAAGCCTCTGTATAATAGTTCGTTGACAAATCCGCATCGCCTTTGTCCCAGTTGAGAATTCCCAAAGCCATAAGACATTGGATTTCAGCATTTTGATCTCTCAATTTTCTGGCTAACAAAAGCGCATTATTGAAACTAATGATCGACTCATTCAGAAATCCATCGTTCTGGAGTACTTTAGCCTGGGCAAATGCCGCCATCAATTTTAGATACCTGCAATAATAACTACAGTTATCATGTTGATTACAATACGCCTTGTTTTGAAATCCAAAAGAAAAAGCCAACGATAAGATAAAGAAATAAAATAAGATCCTAGGCATTCTTGTTCTTATCTCTATCAATCTTAAAAAAAATCATAATCTAGATAAATATTACCCCTAAATAAAAAGCATGCTTTATTTTTAAACGATTATATCAATAATTATTCTCATTTCAACAGATCTTTTTTCTGCTTCTTCTTCTCTTCATACGTCCTGGGCACATGCACCGCCTCCCCTGTCGCCGGGTCCAGGCCGGTCCTATACATGCAGGCTGAGCGGGTCATGGGCGTCGGGGTGAAGATCTGAACGCCCTCCACGGGCTTCTCGCCGCCTGCCTCGAGGCGCCGGACTTCCCGGGCCAGCTCGCCGGCCTCTTTGTCCGAGGTCCCGGGATGGGCAACCATGAAGTAATATTTCAGGTGCTGCTTCCGGCCCCGGCCGGCTTCCTGGAACAGCTTGCGGAACTTCTCCAGGGCGGCCTTTCCCCCGCCCTTGTTCATCAGGCGCAGGACGCGCGGCGAGACATGCTCGGGGGCGATCTTGAGCAGGCCGGAGACATGATGGCCGCACAGCTCCCGGACATATTCCGGGCTCTCCAGGGCCAAATCGTAGCGGACCCCGCTCCGGACAAAAGCTTTCTTCAACCCCGGCACCCGGCGAACAGCCCTCAGGAGCTCAATGAGCCGGCTGTGGCTACGGTCGAGCTTGGGGCAGGACAGGCAGTCCTCGCGCCGGCAGCTCTCCCGGCGCGGACAGTCCATGCCGAACATATTGGCGGTGGGGCCGCCCAGGTCGTCCACGTAGCCTTTGAACTCGGGGTGGCGCGTGATGCTCTTCACTTCGTCCAGGATGGATTCCTCGCTGCGGCTCACGATGCGGTCGCCCTGGAGGAGGGTCAGGGCGCAGAAAGAGCAGCGGCCGACGCAGCCGCGGTGGGTAACTACCGAGAAGCGGCCCATCTCGAGCTCTGGATAATCGGCCGGGATTTCGCGCTTGAAAGGCAGGCTGTAGATCCAGTCCAGGTCCTCCGTCGTGTAGTCGGGCGCGGGATGCTGGAGGACCCATCTCTCGGCATGACGCTGGGCCAGGGCCCGGCGAATGGAGAAAAGGTTCTGGGCCTCGCAGAATTTCTCTTTTGAGGCGCTCACTTCTTCGAACGAAGGCAGCTCCTTAAAACCCGGCGGCAGCTCGCCGCGGACAACACAGGTGCCGGCAATGCCTTCCAGAGCTCCGCCTTCGGCCAGGCGCCGGGCGATCTCGATCGCCTGAAGCTCGCCCGGGCCATAGGCCAGGATGTCGGCCCGTGAGTCGAGGAGGATGCTGCGCCGGACGCGGTCTACCCAGTAATCATAATGGGCAAAGCGGCGAAGGCTGGCCTCCACCCCGCCCAGGACGATAGGAATGCCCGGGAAAAGGCGCCTCACCATGTTGCTGTAAACGAGCACGGCCCGGTCGGGCATGCCCGAGCCAAAGGGGGCATGGGGGTCGCGGGCCCGGCTCCGCTTGAGGGCCGTGTAGTTCACCAGCAGGCTGTCGATCGAGCCCGAGGTGATACCGAAAAAGAGCCGCGGCCGGCCCAGCCGTTTGAAATCCGCCTCCCTATTCCAGTCGGGCCGGCCGATGACGCCGACCCGGTAGCCCTTTGCGTCGAGCACCCGGGCGATGACGCCCACGCCCGACAGAGGGTGGTCGGCGTAGGGCTCGCCGCTTACGAGAATGATGTCGAACCCGGAACCTTTCTGGGAAATCATGGGAACAGGAAATCAGTATTCCACGCGCCGGAAGACATAATAGCTGAAGCCGGAGTCGGCCACAAGAAGGCCGCCAGCCAGGAGGAAGGGCACGGCCAGGCCGAGCTTGAAGCCGAGCGGGGCCAGGACCTGGGCGCCGACGACATTGCCCATGGTATAAACGGCCACCAGCAGGCCGGCGCTTCCGCCGATGCTCCTTTTCTCAAAAAGCCGCGAGATGGTCAGGGTGACGGTCGCCGCCAGCAGCCCGTCGCCGGCCTCATGGATCAGGCGGCCGGCGAAGGACAGGCCCAGCGGCCGGAAGGTCATGAGGACCAGGCCTGCGCCGGACAGAAAGAGGGCTGCTGTGAAAAGCCGGCTGTTGCGGCGGCTGTCAAAACGCAGAAAGCCTATGGAATAGGAAGCCGCGGCGGTCAGGCACAGGGCCAGCGAGATGTAGAGTGAGAGCTTGAGGAGGTTCAGGCCGAAGGCCTCCTTCAGGAAGGGGCTGTAGATCGTGCCTTCCAGGCCCCAGTGCAGGGTCAGGATGAAGAGCATCAGGCAGAAAAGAAGGGTCTTCCGGCGGAAAAGACCGCGGCCGTAATCCCTCCAGGAAATGGCTTCAAAGCGCTCAGGGCCCAGGCCGCGCGCGGCCGGGAGCAAGGCCAGGGACAGGAAGGCGAAGGTGATGAACAGCAGCGGAAAACCGGTTAAATAGGCCAGCAGCCCGCCCAGGGCCGTGCCCACGGCCATGCCCAGGTTGAGCCAGAAAGCCAGGCGCGAGTATTTGCGGTTCAGGTTCTCCTCGTCCTGGTCCTTGTAGTAGAGGCTGTTGAGCGAGACGTCGAGCACGTTATTGCACATGCCCAGGACGAGGTAAGCGGCGGCTATGAGCGGGAAATGCCCGGCCCGGCTGACCACCAGGAAGGCGGCGGCCTGGGCCAGCAGCGAGGCGCGGATGACGTGCTTGATGGAGAAGCGGTCGTTGACTAAGCCGGTGGGGAAAGAGACAACCAGCGGGGCGAAGGCCATCATGGACACGATGAGCCCGATCTGCCAGCCGCTGAACCCAAGTTTCAGGAAATAGAGGGGGGCCAGAAAAAAGGCGGCATTGACCGTCAGCTTGCGGCCGAAATTGATGAGGTGAACCTTCCGGCGGATGTCCATGGAATCGGATATTATAACTGAGCGGCCCTAAATAAAAAGGGCAGCCCCCGCCGGGGAGCTGCCCCTCATCTGTTCAAAAAAGCTCAGCGCTTCTTCACGTTGATGTCGCCGCTGAAGGTGGTGAGGCTGAGGTCGGCGCCGCCGCCGTTGACCTGGCCGCGGATATCGGGCCTGGCATGCCCATGCTTGAGGCTGCCCATCATCTCCACGATCACTTTGAAGTCGGAGCTGATATCGCCGCTGAAAGATTTGCAGGAGAAATCGAAGGCCGCGCTCTCGGGCAGAGTGACGGTGATATCGCCGCTGTGGCTCTGGAAGCTGTAACGGCCGTCTTTTTCCAGCACGCCGTCGAAGGTGACGTCGCCGCTCAGGACGTTGATGTCCACTGATTTGGCCCCGCTCAGGCCTTTGATCTCCACGTCACCGGAGACGGTCTCGGCGTTCACCGACCCCGCCGCTTTGGTGAGAGTGATGTCGCCCGAGACGGCCTTGATCTTGAGGTCTCCGGAGATGTCGCTCACGTTGACGTCGCCGCTGACGGTGTTGAACACCCCGCCCTTGGCCGCCTTGACGATCACGACGTCGCCGCTCACGCTCTCCAGCTTGGCGTAGCCGCCGATATTCTCGGCTGAGACGTTGCCGCTGACGTCGCGGATCTCCACCTCGGCCTTGGCCGGGACGGTCAGGTTGTAGGTCACCGACACGTTCAGGCCGCCGTGCTCATGGCGCGAACTGCCTTCCAAGTACTTGGTCAGGATCTCCAGCCGGCCGTCATTCCGGCTGACCTCGATCTTCACCAGGGCGGCGTTTTCCTTGGCCTTCTCCAGGGTGCCGGCCTTGGAGACCTTCAAGGCATCGATGTTGACTTCTTCTTTGTTCCAGGTCAGGACCTTGATGTTTCCGGAAATATTTTGCAGGTAAACTTTTCCGTCAAGAGCCAGCTTTTCGGTCTGCTGGAACTTCTCCTCGAATTTCACACTTTCGTCGTCGCCCGCTGCGGCGGGCACCGCCACCAAGGCCAGAAGGGCCAGGGCGGCCACCAGGCTTGTCATTCTCTTCAGGATCATGATATTTCTCCTTTCGTATTTCACTTATTTATTTTTAAAGCGTCATTCCGCTTCTTTGTGCCGGCCCGGCGTCTTTTTGGACGGAAGCCCACGCGGTCAGGATCATGACCTTGCCCTTATAGGCCTCCAGCAGCGCGTTCTGGGCCTTGAGGTCCCGAGGGTCTTGCCGCACGACCTGCAAGCAAGCCTGGATCGAGGCGTCCACGGTCGCCAGGTTGGCTCGGAAGACTCGGACCAGCTCAGGGCTGAGGCTTCCCTCCGCCGCCTGGGCGGCCACCGCTTCGTTCAAGGCCTGGATGGCCTGCCGGTAGTGCCCTTCCGCTTCATTGAGCTTGTCCAGCGTCCGGCGCTCCAGGGCCGCCTTTTCAACAGGCATGGCCTTGCGCCAGGGCTGGAAATAGAACAACCCCGCGGCGATGATAAGCAGGGCCAGGCTGGAGGCAAAAGCCAGCCGGAGGCGGGGAGAGCCGAAAGAGAAGGCAGGCCGATGCGCGGCCGGCCTGACGGAACGGCCGCCGACTGCGGCGCGCTTATCCCGAAGCCCCGCCCGGATCTTGAGCCAGACGCGGTCGGGGGGAGGAGCTTTTCCAGCCCCTTCGCCTCGCCGGCGATGGCCTGCAGGTCTTTCAGAACGGCACGGCACTCAGCGCATCCTTCCAGATGGCGCTTAAGGGATGCCTCGCGGGCGGGGCTCAGGGTCCCGTCCACAGATTCGCTGATATCTCTTTGCGCATGACGGCATCTCATGTTTGTCACTCCTTATACGGCGCCGGCCTTGAGGAGGCGGTCCCGGAGCCTCATCCTGGCCTTAAAGAGGTGGGACTTGGATGTCCCTACCGTGCAGCCCAGGATACCGGCGATCTCCTCATGTTTGAACCCCTGGACGTCGTGCATCAGGAAAACGATTTTCAGGCGCTTGGGCAGTGTCTGGATGGCTTCCTCCAGGGGTTTTCTCAGCCTGCTGCCCGTCTCCTCCTTCGAGGAGGCGGCCAGAACGCCCTCAACATCGCTCAACGGAACAGAGCTTCGCCTCTCAACCTTCCGTGACCTGAGGTAGCTGAGGCTGGCGTTGACCGTAATACGGTAGAGCCAGCCGGGAAAGGTGACGACATTGTTGACTTCGCTGAGATGAGTGAAAACTTTGAGGAATACTTCCTGGAGCACATCCTCGGCCGCCGCGGCGTTGCCGGTGTAGCGGCAGGCCAGGTTAAAGAGGGCGGCCTTGAATCGATGGTAGATGGCCTCTAGAGCGCTTTCATCGCCCACGGCGCCCCTTCGGATAAGGTCGGCCAGGGCTTCGTCGGCCTGGAGCGGGGAGAGGGGTTGGGGTTGAGGTTGGAGTTGGGATCGGGTCATTGCGCCGGACAGCTCCTCAAAAGGCTGAGGCTGATTATCGCCGATTCCGGCGCTCTTGACCAGGGCTGGGGAACCTATCACGGGTTTCGCTCCTCACCCCTAAAGATTCGGGAGGGAGCAAAAAGGTTGCCTCCGCTGTGTTTCTGGACTGGCTCCTGCTTTTTGCGATGATTCTAATCAATAGATATATATAAGGCCGAAAAATATTGACATTTATAATCTCTATTTCGAAAGGGTGAACGACCTCCCTTACGGGAATTTTCCCCTGCTTATTATGAGCTCTATAGCGCCTTCCGGAACAGGGGTTACCGACGTCCGGCAGGCCAATATCGATTTCAGCGGTTTCTTCGCCCTGCTCGGGTTTATTTTCAGGTTTTAGAAAGGCCCCCAGCGCAACAGCACGGCCGGCACAAGGGCCAGAAGCCCCCAAACGACCCAGCCCAGCATCAGGGGCAGGAACCAGCGGGCCCATTTGTCCCAGCGCAGCCGGGCCAACCCCAGCACGCCCATGGTCACCCCCGAGGTGGGCAGGATGGGGTTGATGTACTCGGCTAACTGGAAGGCGAACACCGAAGTCTGCCGGGTGATGCCCACCAGGTCGCCCAGGGGAGCCATGATGGGCATGGTCAAGGCCGCCTGGGCCGTGCCCGAGTGAACGAAGAAGTTGATGACGCACTGGGAGAAAAACATAAGCTGGGCGCTGAGCACGGGGTGAAAGCGGGCGATGGCCGTCTCCATGCCGTGGAGCATGGAGTCCATGATCCTGCCGTCGGTGGCCACCACCAGGATGGCCCGGGCGCAACCGATGATCAGGGCGGCGTTGACCATATCCTTGGCGCCCTCGACAAAGGAGCGGGCCGTGTCCTCCCCGCTCAGCCGGCCGACGATCCCCGACAGGATGCCCAGGGCCAGGAACAGTCCGGCGATCTCGTTGATGTACCACTTGTATTTCAGGATGCCGAATACAAGCAGGGCCATGCCCAGCAGAAAGAGAATAAGCACCAGCTTGTGGCGGAACGTGACCTCCACCTTTTCCCGGCCGATCTTGTCCAGGTCCAGCGTCCGGCGTCTTTCCTCGTCCTCCTCAAAGACCGGGCTCGAGCGCGGGTCGCGACGGACCCGGGCGGCGTAGCGCATAACGAAGGCCACGGCCAGGGCCGTTCCCCCGGCCCAGATGATGAGCCGGAAACCAACCCCGGAATAAAGCGGCAGCTTGGCGATGCCCTGGGCGATGCCCACGGTGAAGGGGTTGAAGAAGGCGCCGGCGAACCCGGCCGCCGCGCCCACGAAGGGGATGGCCACCCCGGTGATGGTGTCGTAGCCCAGGGACAGGGCCAGCGGCACGAAGATGAGGATGAAGGGCATCGTTTCCTCGCACATGCCGAAGATGGCGCCGCCCAGGGAGAATATGACCATGGTCGCCGGGATGAGGAGCGCGCGCAGGGCCCCGCTCCGGCCGAAGCGCAAGGCCAGGTTGTGGATAAAGGCCGCCACGGCGCCCGTCTTCTGGATGACGGCGAAGGCGCCGCCGACAAGCAGGACGAAGACGATGATCTGGGCCGCATCGACGAACCCTTTGATGGGCGAGATGAATAGGGCGCCCAGCCCCTGAGGCCGGCGTTCGATGGTATGGAAAGAGCCCGAGACGGGCATCAGCTTGCCGTCCCTCTCTACGCGCTGATACTCGCCGCCCCGCACAATCCAGGTGGCGGCTACCGTCAGGACGACCATGGCGTAGATCAGGATCAGGGTGTGGGGCAGCCGGAGCTTCTTCTTTTTCGGGATCTCCATCTTTTCCTTCTGACCGCCCGTCGCTTCGGCGCTCATCAGTTCAGGACCCTCCTGGCCTGCAGGTCATACTTCCGGCCGGCGGTCAGGATATGGAGGACGATCCCCACGGCGCTGAACATCTTGTCCGCCCGCGCCTCGAAGCGGGCCTGTCCGGGGTCATAGACCAGAACAGCGCCCGAACCCATGACCTCAAAGGTCTGGTCGGGCTTGACCAGGATGGCCGTGGACTCGTCGATGCCGATGCCCAGCAGCTGGGGATGCTCGGCCAACAAGCTGATCAACCGGTTATGCCGCTTGCGCCTGACGAAGTGCTGGTCGATGATGGCCTCCGTGAGGAAGCCCAGGCCGGGCGAGGTCAGGACGTTTCCCGTTTCGATCGTCTCGAATTCATGGCCTTCTTTAGGCTGGCGCTTCTCGTCCCCGGTGATCATGACTTGGCTCATCACCGCCGCGCCGGCGCTCGTGCCGCCCATCGTCGCGCCCTGGCTGTAGAGCTCGAGCAGGCGCTTATGCAGGGGAGTGTCGAGAAGCACGGCGGTGTGCTTGGCCTGGTCGCCGCCGGAGAAGTACACACCGCCCGCGCCATCCAGCAGGCGGACGCTCTCCGGGGCCAGGGCCTCCTTCCTGGAGAGGTGATGGAATTCGGCGCTCCTGGCGCCCAGCTTCTTGAACTCCCGGACCAGGTCCGGGCCGGTCTCCCGGGGAACGGAGCTGGCCATGGTGAAAATGACGATCTTTCCCGAGCCGAAGGCTGAGGACAGGTCCACAAACTTCTTCATCATGGTATCAGGAAGGTCCCCCCCGCCGATAATGAAGAGGTGCCCTTTGGCCGCAGCCGGCGAAGCCAGCCATAAAAAAATCAAGGCCATGAAGGTCCATCTGGAGTGCCTCATCGCCCTCCTCCTCCTGATATCAGAATCGTGCTTCATCCCTGCCATTCTATTAGGACCAGGTCAAAATTGGCAAAGAATTATATTCTCTTTCTTTTGTATTCCGGCTGTTCAACAGGGGCGAATCAAGCAAAATAGGCTGGAAGCGTCAACCTCCACGATTTGCATTTTGACATCAAGCCCCCGCCTCAAATGGATGAAATCATCCGCTGAAAAAGTCGTGGCCCGGAAACCGTCGCGGCAAACAATAACGCCGCGTCGAGTTTTTTCTTCATCGATCTCCCCGACAAGCCCCTGCCGGGCCTGGAGCCGGAACCACTCCAGGCGGTCCTCCCAGAAAGCGTCGGCATAAGTGGAAAAGAGGACAACGCCGTTTCGCTTGGTCACCCGGACGGCTTCAGCGATCAACTGTTTAGGGTCCACCTGGAAAGCCGAAATTCCGTTTTGGATACAGACCACACTGGAAAAAACTCCGTCGGCACAACCCAAGCGGGCAGCGTCCATGGCCAGTAAATGAAACCGGCCGGCTCCTCGCAAGTACTGACGGGCAAACAAAAGATTGGGCCGGGAGTTGTCAATCCCGACAACCTTCTCGGCCTTCCTGAGAAGGTCTGGAATAATCCGGCCGTAACCGCACCCCAGGTCCAGAGTCCAGCCGACATGGGAAATGTGCTCCAAGACAAAGTCAACTTCGGCTCGCAAATAGCTCCGCACCCGAGGCGGAGCAAGGTCATAGCATTTCTTTAGTCTCTGGCCGCTCAGGCTCGAGATATAGTAGGACTTCTTCTCGCCACGCATTTGGGCCGAGGCCTTAAATGATCAAGAGTATCTCTCCGCGGGGGCAGGCCAAAAGCCGTGTATTCTTGAATAAAACATCAAGTTCTGAGTTTGAACAGATTAATCATCTCCGGCTTCATCAAATAGACAAGCGAGTAGATGCCCAGGGCCGTGCCCAGGGGGATGTTGAGCAGGCTCAGGAAGGAGAGAATCAAGAGCAGGATCCTGGCCCATTCCCGGCGCTTCAGCAGGCCGAGGCCGCCGATGATTTTGGGAATAGCCAGGACGAAAATAAAAGCGCCGACCGACAGCCCCACGATCCGCAGCACCTGGGGGGCGACATCGCCCATCTCCGGGATGAAGGACACGCCCAGCAGGGCTACGACCACCACAGCTCCCCCCAGCAGGCTGAAGACTCCGTAAACGATCCACAGGATGCCGATGAGCTGCGCATGTTTTTCCATGTTTTCCATCTGTGCGCTCCTTTCCGCCCGTTTCACCAAGATTCCGGCCTCAATCGTCCTTACCAAGGCCGGCCCGGCCGGGTCGGAAATCTTCAAAATCCCAGTTGTTTATATTACCAACACGACTCAAATAAAGAAATGATCAAAGGAAAGTCAGGCCCGGCCGCGGCGGCTCGCCTTCCCAGCCTCCTCCCCTGGCAGAAGATCGGCCAGCCGCGCTTCCATGGCCTCGAAGTGCGTCCCCTGCCAAAAAACGCGGCCGCAGGAAGGGCACAGGGCCAACTCTTTGGCCCTCTCCAGAATAAAAGGAGAGACCAGGTTGCGCGCTTTGTCCCGGCTCAAGGGTTTGAGCCTGACGTTGCAGCCCAAGCAGCGCGTGTAGGGCGCCGTTTTGTCCCTGAGGTCGAAGGCGGCCAGTACCTGCCTGACCTGGTCGGGCCAGGACTCGCTCTCAATGTGCAGGCTGGTCAGGCTCTTGGCCCGGGCCAGCAACCCGGTGTCGCGGCTGAGGAGCGTGCGCTCCTCTTTCCGGGCAACCAGGAGCAGCCGGTCGTCGTCGGCCGCCGGGTCATAGGCCGTGTCGAACCCCAGGATTTTGAGCCACTTGGCCAATTTACCCAGCATGCAATCCACGATGAACTTCATGGGAATCGGTTCTTACAGGCCCAACAGCTGGACGCTCAGCCCCGAGAGAAAGATCATGGCCCCGGCCAGGGCATGGACGTATCTTTCCATTTTCCCCAGCCGGATGAAGCTCACCCCCCAGGAGGAGACGGCGATGACGGTCATCATGGTCAGGATGGTTGCGGCGCCGAAGGTGATCGAGACCAGAAGGACCCCCGCCGGGCTGTGCTTGGCCGCGGGGTACATGACCAAGGGGATGAGCGGTTCGCACGGCCCGAAGACGAAGATGGTGAACAGCACCCAGGGCGTGATATTGGCTTTCCCGGCCCGGTTGTGGACATGGGCATGGCCTTCCTCATGGCCGTGGCTGTGTTCGTGCTCCTGGCCGTCCTGGTGGAAGTGCGCATGACTGTGCGGCCGGCGCCTCAAGGCCCGCCGCAGACCCCACAGGAAATAGGCGAACCCGAAAGCCACCAGCAGCCATCCGGCGATCCCCCCCCGAAAGGATTCGATCCGTCCCAGCTTGAAAACGGCCACACCCAGGGCCACTCCGGCCAGGCCCAGCACGACTGAGCTTAAGACATGGCCCAGCCCGCATAGAAAAGCGATGACCAGCGTCTTGGGCAGGGGCCAATGCCGGGCCCGGCTCATGAAGATAAAGGGCAGGTAATGGTCGGGCCCGACGAGAGTATGGATGAAGCCGAGCGAGGCGGCCGTCCCAGCGATGACCCATACTGAGCTATTCATGTTCTTTCCTTTTCTCTCCTCCGGCGGTGACCACGGCAAGCAAAAAGTGGACGGTAGGGGATTCGAACCCCCGGCCTCGGCGATGCGAACGCCGCGCTCTCCCAGCTGAGCTAACCGCCCACCCGGAGAACATTCAATTTATCATAAATTCGGCCCCTCCTGAATGGGCCCTCACTGGATTTCAACAATTCTATCTTGAAGCCGATAATCCAACACCTTGTTCTTTTTGAACCAATCCATCAGACTTTCGTACAGGGAAATGCCTGTGGCCTTAGCCTCCGGTACCGGGAAGCCGAAGTATTTGTCCTTGGCCTGGCCGGCCAGGTAATCGTTGCTGACCACGGTATAGACTTTATCCGGCTGGAGAAGAAGGCCTTGATTTTCCAATACTTCCCCATCCACTTCGATATGATCCACTCTCTGTCCATAGGGCCTGGCCGTCTGGGGATAATACCTGTATTTGAGGCCTGAAACTTGAAGCCTGTCCCAGCCTCTTTCCACATCGTTCTCAAGAATTTCCTTGACCTGCCGCGCGGTGAGCTTGAAAACAATCAAGGTGTTATGGAAGGGCGCCACCTCAAAGACATCGGCTTTGGTCACCGGCCCGGCCTTGATATCGGCCCTGATGGCGCCGCTGTTATGAAGCCCGATCTGCGCGCCCGTCTTCCAGCGGATGACATCGGCGATCCAGTCTCCGAGCCGGCTTTCGACCTGGCCTTTTTCATCGGGATAATGACTGCGGTTATGGTCAGCCTTGGCTGTTCCTATGATTTTGGCGAATTCCGCACTTATGGAATCATCGACTTCCTTGACCAAGGCAGAAACCGGAGGAGACGGCTTTAAGTTTATGTCAGCCCAAAGCCAGATCAGCTTCTGTTCATAGCCGGCCACTCTATCCTTGTCCACCTCCAGCTTCAAATAGCCGAGGGCTTTCTGATAGCCCGGGGTCGATTGGATCAGGACGCCGTTGACCTTTTCGAATTTTTCTTCATTCGAAGCGACCAGAATGACATGAATTCCCGGGACTTCCCGGGCCATTCTTTCTGCGGCGGCGAACGGGCAGTGGGCTATGACGATAACCAAATCAGTCTTGCTCTTAAGCTGGGGGAGGTCAGTTTTAAGGGTGACCTCCATGGGCTGCACCTCCAGGCCTTCCACGGCTTTCTGCTGAACCTCGGTTAGAAAATTTTCCTCCATGACGGCGATAACTCCGACCCGAAGCTGGCCCAGGGTAAAAATATGAAAGGGCTCGGCCGGAAAGAGTTTCCGGTTCTTTTTATAGACAATATTGGACATGACCGTGGGAAACCTGGCCAGGCGGGCCAGCCCGGCCGCGTTCTGCTGGCCTTCGTCAAAATCGTGGTTCCCATAGGACCAGACGTCATAGCCAAGCCTGTTGAAGAATTCCATCATCACCCCGCCCGTCACATTTTTATATTTGAGGTCGGCGGCCAGGGTGCCGGTCAGGATATCGCCCTTGTCGATGAGCAGGACATTTTTCTCCAACCTTCGGATTTCCTGGACATAATGGCTCAAAGCCTCCATGCCTCCAACCAGCCTTTCGCGGCCATCGACTTGGATCTTGTATGGCTTGTAATTGCCATGGGTGTCGCTGGAGTGAAGGAGGATCAGGGATTCCGATAACAAGGGAGAGGTCAGGCCTGCCAAGAAAATGAAAGCTAGGGCGATAGGAAGAACCCCTCTTTTTAAGAAATCATTCTTTTCTGCTGTCTTCATCTTCTTTCCTTTTATAAGGCGCGCGCGCGTTCTAAAGGCATATCTACTCTTGGCTTAAAAAAAGCTTATATCAAAAAAATCGCGCCTTCACAAATAAAAAGGTGAACCTCAGATTGATCAATGAAAAACGGCAAATCCCAGAACCATTTTCTTTTGGGGACAATATTTTGTATCGAGGCCGTCGGCCAGTAAATCGCGCTCTCTTTTAATAGCGATCAAACCCGGTTTCTCCAAAAAATGGGACTTATCCGTCATGTTTTTCCCTCCGCTGGTGGGTCGGCCTGGAATTCATCCGCTGGCTGGCCCAGGAAAAAGCGCCGCAACCATGATCCCCTGGGTCGTTGCCGGCCGCGGCCCGTCAATCCCAGACAACCCGTCCCCACAGCAGGAAAAGGAGGAATGTGGAAACGACGGCCGTACAGGTCAGGATGACGGCCGGCAGTGTCTTGGCATAGATCCAATTGCCCGTGGCGAACAGGACGCTGTAGACGGCGACACACCCCAAGAACATGCACAGAATGCCGCGGGGCACCTGCCAGGCCGGGTCCAGCCCGTCGGCCCGCTCTCCCCGGGCCTTGGCCCGGTCCAGGAAAGCCCGCCAGCCCGGCCCGCCCGGGCTGACCTTCCGGTAGAAGCTCACCAGGACGCGGTCCTCCGTGGGCTTGGTCAAGAAGGTGACCACCAGCCAGCCGCAGGTAGTGATGGCTACGCCGATGACCAATTGGGCCCAGTCGCTGACCGCCGGCAGTCCGGTCAGGCCGTGAATGAAGCGGAAATAAACCGCTATAAGGAAGGAAACAACCATGGCCGAGATCTCGCTCCAGGCATTGATCCGCCACCAGAACCAGCGCAGGATGAAGAGCAGGCCGGTGCCGGCCCCGACTTGGAGCATGATCTGAAAGCTGTCCAGGGCGTTTTTCATGAGCAAAGCCACTATCCCGGCCAGGATCATGAGCAGCACGGTCGAAATCCGTCCGACCAGCACCAACTCCTTCTCGCTGCTCCGGGGCCGCAAAAATCTTTTAAAAAAATCATTGACCATGTAGGATGAGCCCCAGTTGAGATGGGTGGAGATGGTGGACATGTAGGCGGCGATGAGCGAAGCCACCACCATGCCCAGCAGCCCGACCGGCAGGAAGGTCAGCATGGCCGGGTAGCCCATGTCGTGGCCAACCTTGGCGGCGTGGGGAAAAGCAGAGTGCAGAGCATCGAGGTTGGGAAAGACAATGAGCGAACAGAGGGCGACGATGATCCAGGGCCAGGGCCGCAGGGCATAGTGGGCGGCGTTGAAGAGCAGCACGGCGCCCGTGGCGTGGCGCTCGTTCTTGGCCGCCAGCATCCGCTGGGCGATGTAGCCGCCGCCGCCCGGCTCGGCGCCCGGATACCAGACGCTCCACCACTGGACGGCCAGGGGAATGAGGAGCACGGTCAGCAGCTCCGGGGTATTGGAGAAATCCGGAAAAATCGAGAGGCGTGAGCGGACGGCCGCATGGCTGAGCAGGCCGCCCAGCCCTCCGACCTGGGGCAGACGGAGAGCCACCAGGGCCGCCACAAAGCTGCCGGCCATGGCGATGAAGAACTGGAAAAAATCGGTGACCAGCACTCCCATCAGCCCGCCCAGGGCGCTGTAGATGGCAGTGATCAAGCCGGCCAGCACGATAGTCTGGACCGGCGTCAGGTTGAGGAGGATGCCCCCGATCTTGATGGCCGCCAGGGACACCGAGGCCATGATGACGATGTTGAAGAAGAAGCCCAGGTACAGGGCCCGAAAGCCGCGCAGGAAAGCGGCCGGCCGGCCGCTGTAGCGAAGCTCGTAGAATTCGATGTCGGTCAGCACGCCCGACCTCTTCCATAGTTTGGCGTAGATAAATACCGTCAGCATGCCCGTGAGCAGGAAGGCCCACCACAGCCAGTTGCCGGAGACTCCGTGCTGGCGGACCATATCGGTGACCAGGTTGGGCGTATCGGTGGAGAAGGTGGTGGCCACCATCGACACGCCCAGCAGCCACCAGGGCTGGGCCCGGCCGCCCACAAAAAACTCGGCCGTGCTCGAGCCGGCCCGCCGGGAATAGATGAGGCCGATGATCAGGGAAATGATGAAGTACAGGACGATAATGAACCAATCGATCCTGTGCAAAAGCATCCTTCACACTCCGGAAAGGTTTGACGGACAAGCCATCTTAATACACCGCCGCCGGGGAGACAACACCGGGTGGAAGGGTCGAACGCCATCACCCCGATAATCCCGGGATCGACGCCTGGCTGGTCCAGGCGCGGGACATGATCAACGGCCGGGGCGGCCTCCACCAGGCCGAGCCTCTAGTCGGGGTGGGCAGCGTCACCCGGAACGAAGCGGAGATCAACCTCATCCGTGACAGCGCCGCCCGCTACATCAAGGAAGGGCCGCTTCGGATTGAAGAGCCGGCCTCAAAAATCAAGAAAGGTTCAAAGCCCCGCTGAGCCATTTCCCCATCCCCGGCCTCCGTCGAAGGTTCGGGCCTGTCCGGCCTCAGCTGCGGAAAAGCCGGCCGGTGATCTTTAATAGATTCTTGACCGAAGCCATCGATTTCAGCATCAGCAAGTGGGGGAGGAGCCTGGACAGGGCCCGGCTTCGTTTTCGGAATTGGGAATGATGCATCAGCACCACGGCCTCCTCGAAAACCTTCCTTTTGAGAGGATTGTAGGGATACCACCACAGCTGAGTCCGGCGGCCGTGGAAGTCGCGGCTGACGAATTTGATGTTGGACAGCTCCAGCAACCCGTAGGGGCCGTGCGTCCGGCCTACCCCCGTCTTCTTGACTCCGCCCCAGATGGCCATCGGGTCGGTGAAGGAGAACATGTGGTCGTTGACCGTGACCGTGCCCG
Organism: Candidatus Aminicenantota bacterium; assembly: GCA_963702835.1. Classification (GTDB taxonomy): domain Bacteria; phylum Acidobacteriota; class Aminicenantia; order Aminicenantales; family JAFGAV01; genus JAFGAV01. Next base: position 2,949,325 of record OY969762.1, on the reverse strand, counting down.
CCTCCAGCCGCTCGGCCAGCCAATCGGCCGTCCGTTTGTTTCTCGTCCAGACCGAGGCGGTCAGGCCGTACTCGGAATCGTTGGCCAGAAACAGGGCTTCTTCCGGGCCGGAGAAAGTCATCACCGGCAGGACGGGGCCGAAGGTTTCCTCGGTCATGATTTTCATCGAATGGTCGACATTCGATAACACAGCCGGCGTCAGGAAATACCCCGGCAATCCCGTCCACCTCTCCCCGCCGCAGAGAACCTTTGCTCCCCGGGCTCGGGCTTCGGCCAGGTGTTCGAGCACGACCTCCAGTTGTCCGGCGGTGGTCATGGGGCCGATATCCACCTCCGGCTCCAGGGGATTTCCCAGCCGGAGCGTCTGGGTCAGGCTGACCACCTTGTCCACAAAGGCATCGGCCACGCGCCGGTCCACATAGACCCGCTCGATGGAAGCGCAACTCTGGCCGGTGTTCATGAACCCGGCCCAGACCGCTCCCCGTGCGGCCTTGTCCAGGTCGGCATCGTCCAGGACGATCATGGGGTCCTTGCCGCCCAGTTCCAGGACGACATGGGTCAGGTTGCGGCTGGCCAGCTCCATCACCCGCCGGCCGATTCCCACGCTGCCGGTGAACATCACCGTCTGGACGAGGGGGTCGGTGATCATCATCTCCGCCTGGGCCGTGCGGGAATTGACCACGTTCAGAACGCCGTCCGGAAGTCCTGCTTCCAGGAACACCTCGCCGATCATCAACCCGGTGAAGGGCGTGGAGGAAGACGGCCGCAGGACCACCGTGTTGCCGGCGACCAGGGCGCTCACCGTGTCGCTGAAAGGGATGACGAAAGGAAAATTCCAGGGGGAGATGACCAGGGTCACCCCCAGAGGCTGAAATTGAAAGACGTTTTTCTTGTGGGCGAAGAGGGGGTTATGAAGACGGGTCCGTCGATGAGCCCGAGCCCGGTCCAGGTTGCGGGCGTAATAGTTCAAGAGTTCCAGCCCGGTCAGGACATCGACGGCCAGGGCTTCCACGAAAGGCGAACCCTTCTCCCGGCAGACAAGCTCGGCCAGGTCTTTGGTTCGGTGGAGAAGGATGTCGTTGGCCCGGGAAAAGATTTTTTTCTTGTCCGGCAAGGGCAGGTCGCGCCAGAGCGGCCTGGCTTCTTCAGCGGCCCGAATGGCCCGGCGGCAGTCGTCGGCCGAGGCCAGTGAGACCTGGCCCAAAGGTTCGAGCGTGGCGGGGTTCACCGAAGGGAGTTTGTCCGGTGTCTCGACCCTCCGGCCGTTGAGGACAAGCCGTCCGTCCAAGCCGTTCATGGCCGTCACAGCCTCCCCCGGACGAGCCGGCGCACCCAGCCCAAAAACAAGAAGAGGTAGCCGTCGATGATCAGGTCGAGCCGGAACATGGGGTTCAGGATGCCGGCTTTGAGAAACAGCCACAGGACAAGGGTCTTATGTTTGGGCGGACAGCCCCGCACCCGTATTATTCTCCGGGCCTGGATTTTGCCTATGACCTTGGTGCAGCTGCCCAGGAGGAACACCCGCTTGGCGGAGACATCTTCCTTGTACTCCCCGGCCACTACCGTCCATTCGGGGAGGTTTGACCACAGCTTGGGCTTGCGGTCCTTGATCATGTAGATCCAATCGAGGAACACACCGTGGCAGCCGCCTTGGCAGTAGGGTTCTCCGCACAGGACATTCATATTGCCCGGAACCTCGTTGGCCCGGATCAGCCACAGGTTCCAGTTGCGGGTCGTGTGCTGGAGCTCTCCCAGAGTGACATCACCCTGAAGCTCAATATCCTCCAGGCGCAGGGAGCCGTACCCCCGCTGGCTGGCCAGCCGGAGATAACCCACCTTGGCCGGGTCGAGGTTCAGGATATGGGCGCAGACGACGTCGTGGGCCAAGGGGTGAGTGGCCATGACCACGGCGCCCAGGTGCATCCCGGGGCCGGTCATCTGGTTGCCGCCGACGCAGGCCTCGACGCCGTCGGTGGCGATGAAGTCCGGGTAGCCCACTTCCAGGAGGTCCACGATTTTTTCGTCCAGCCGGGCGTTGTGGTTCCACATTCTCTCCCGGTCGAGGAGCAGGCCGATGTTGAGCTTGATCGAGACCGTGGGGCCGAGCACCAGGACGTTGGTTTTCAGCTTGGGCGCGTAAACGAGAAAATCCCTCTCCACGATGTCGCGGCCGGTTCGGATCTCTTGATGAAGAGTGCCCTTGGCTAAGCGAACCTTGACTTTCTCGCCTTCCTCGATAGCAACCAAGCGGACGCCGTGCTTCTTCTTGAGCCCGAAATAGCCGGCCCGGCGATACATCCGGAAGGTGGGGATGGCCGCTCCGCAATGCTCGGCGATGGTGATCCGCGTCTCTGCGGCGGCCTTGTCTTTGAGGGCGGTGAGCAAGCCGTCCATGAACTCGGGCCGGGTGAAGGCCGCCGGGGCCAGCTTGTGATGGGCGAAGACGACGTTGGGCTTGATGGTGAGGCGGCCGCGCAGGCGGGGGGCCAGGCCGAACTCTTCGATTCCCTCGCGGATGATCCCGGCCACGGCCTGCGGGTCATAGTCCGGGCAGCGCCGCAGGATGACCTTTTCCCTCTGCTTCACGGTTCCAGGTAATAGCACAGAGCCGAGGTTTAAGTCAAAACCGCGCGTTCTCTGTCCATTCCTGTTTTTGACAATTGCGGGCTGATTCGGTACTGTTTCTATCAACCACAGGAGGGGCTCATGAAAATAGCGAGATTCTTCATCGGCCCGGCGGCGCTGGGCCTGCTGGCGGCCGGCCTCTTGTCGAGCGGAATCGCCTCCCGGCCGAAGATGGTCGACCTGCGCAAGCAGCAGACACCCCTGCGCCTCCAAACCAGAAGTAACTGTTTCATCCATGCCACCGTGGCGGCCATGGAAGCGGCCTACAAGCGCGCCGGCTACGGCGACCTCGACCTCTCGGAACTCTTCTCCGACACCGTGGGGGAGGTCCTGTTCCTGGAATACTGCCAGATGAACGGCCGGTATTACACGCGCACCATGCGCGTCCCTGGCGCCCGGGAGCGGGAAACGCCGCTGGCCCTCGACCACGCCATGACGATCGAGTCGGCATCACCCTGCATGATCTTCGGCATCCCGGAGGAGCGCTATGCCCCGTTCCCGCCCCTGGTTGGCCTGCCCTCTCCCGGCCTCAACGACCCCTTCTGGAGCAACCAGTATAACGTCAGCGCCTATAACCTCGACCTGCAGCGACTGCCCCTCTCCGCCCTCATTGCGCCGCTGTATTACCGCATCGCCTCCATCCAATGGCTGCCCAAGGACAGCGCTCAGAACCCCGAAGCGCTGGAAGAGGTTTTGGCTCAAGGCCACGAGGTCATTTGGGATTTCAAGCAGACGGGGGAAGTAACGGACGATGTCTGGCAATACACTCAGCCGGCCGACCCCATGGGTCCCGGGCACCGCCTGCTCCTCGTCGGCTACAACCGAACGGATAGCCGGAACCCCTATTTTATAGCCAAGAACTCCTGGGGTCCGACGCGCACTCCGGGCGCCCAGGGGTATACCTATATTTCTTACGGCTATATGCAATACGGCGAGTGGGCCCACTATATCACCAAGGTTGATCCTCCCCGGCCCTGGCCGGCGTTTAAGTTTATCGGCCGCTGGAGCTTCGAATCCGCGGAGCTGCGCGGGACGCTCGATATCTACCACCTGCCGGGCATGATGGAGAAGGTTTTCAAGGACAATGCCTTTCTCGACGAGACGGGGCGGATTATCCAGGACCGGCGGCTGGGCACCTTTTACCGAAACGGGGACCGGGAGCAGGCCTACCGGGTCAATGGGAACATCTTCGACAATGGGATCGAGCTCTATATCGACTTCGACAACCCCGCCCCGCGCTGGGATATCTGCCGGGGATGGAGGTTCTCCTTCAAAACCAACCCCGCCAACCCTGTCCTCTTGGAGGGCGACGGCCTGGCCCCCGACGGCCGCTCATTCTACGCCGCGGCCCGTCGGGTCAAAGTTTCAGGCCAAAAATGAATTCATCCTTTTAGTCCAACTCCCGGCCCTTCGTCTCCGGCAGGGCAAAGGCCACCGCGGCGCTGAACAGAAAGAAAGCGGCGGTCAGGGTGAAGGCCATGGACAGGCCGCGGCTGCGGGCCAGGGCGCCGATGGTGAAGGGGGCCAGGGCGCTCAACCCCCGGCCGATGTTGTAGGTAAAACCCTGGGCCGAAGCGCGAATACGGGTGGGGAAGATCTCGGCGGTAATCGTCCCGAAACCGCTGAAATAGCCCGTCCCGAAGAAGGCCAAGAACGGCCCGAGCAGCAGAAGGCCTATCGCGCTGCGAACGCGGCTGTAGGCCAGGACAAAAGCCGCCGCAGCGAACAGATAAAAGATGTAGGTCGGCTTCCGGCCCAGACGGTCGCAGATGAAGCCGAAGCTGACGTAGCCCAGCCACATCCCGGCCTGCATGATGATGATCCAGGTCGCGCTCTTCACGATGCTCATGCCCCAGCCGCCCTCAGCCGGCGGCAGGGCCAGATAGGACGGAATCCAGGTGAACAGACCCCACCAGGCGAACATGGTCCCGGCGTTCATGAGAGTGGTAATGACGGTGTTGCGCAGATAAGGCGGCCGGAATATTTCAAATAAATCGCTCCGCTCGGCCGCCGCTTCGCGTTTCTGCCGATGGGCCTTCCAGATGTCCGGCTCCTCGACCTTGCGGCGAATCCAAAGAGTGATGAGGGCCGGCAGCACACCCACAAAAAAAACGGCCCGCCAGCCGAAATGGGGCAGGACCAGGGCCGTGACGCCGGCGGCCAGGGCGTAGCCCACTGCCCAGGAGCTCTGCATCAGCCCCAGAGCCTTGCCGCGATGCTCGGACGGCCAGGTCTCGGACACCAGGGCCGCGCCCGAGGCCCACTCGCCGCCCATGCCCAGGCCGAGGAGGACGCGGAACAAGGCCAGCTGCCAGATCGTTGAGGAAAAGCCGCAGGCGCCGGTGAAAACGGAATAAATAAGGATACTGCCCATGAGAGCTTTGACCCGGCCCATCCGGTCGGCGATGATGCCGAACAGGATGCCGCCCACGGCCGAAGCCAACAGAGTCAGCGAGGCCAGCAAGCCCCCGGTGGATGTGCTCATCTTGAAGGCTGTCATGAGATGGGCCAGGATCATGGAGTAAAGCATGATGTCCATGGCGTCGAGCATCCAGCCCAGGGAAGCAGAAATGAGGGCGCCTTTCTGTCGGGAAGTGATCTGTTGCAGCCAGGTCATGGCAGCATTTCCTTAAGTCGTTTTCTTTTTTTATCTTTCGGCGGCCGGCCGTAACCGCCGCCGCCGGGCGTCTCGATGATCAGGCGGTCGCCTTTTTCCAGACGGATCGAGGCTTTGGAACCGAGGTCCCGGAGGACCCGGCCCCGCCGCAGCCGGTTCCGGCCCGGTTTCCCGTCCGACCCGCCGCGCAGCCCGTAGGGGGCGAAGCGCCTCCGCTCGGAGAGGATGTTCACCCGGCAGGGCACCAGAAACTCGAACTCCCGGACGATGCCGTCCCCGCCGCGGTAACGGCCGGCGCCGCCCGAGCGGGGCCGCAAGCTGTAGCGCTGCAACCGCACCGGGAGATAGTGCTCCAGCGCCTCGACCGGCGTGTTACGGGTGTTGGTCATGTGGGTATGGACGCCGCTCAGGCCATCGCGCTGCGGGCTGGCGCCCATGCCGCCGCCCACCGTTTCATAGTAGGCGAAGCTTCGGCCCGAGCCGGGATGGATGCCGCCGAAAGTGATGTTGTTCATGGTGCCGGAGCTGGCGGCCGGGATGCGGTCCGGCACGGCCCGGGCCAGGGCGCCCAGCAGGACGTCGGTAATGCGCTGGGATGTCTCGACGTTGCCGCCGGCCACGGCCGCCGGCGGGCGGGCATTGACCAGGCAGCCTTCCGGGGCCAGGACCCGGATGGGGCGAAGCAAGCCGGCGTTGGAGGGAACATCGCCCTGGATGAGGCAGCGGAAGACATAGAGCGTGGCCGACAGGGTGATGGCATAGTTGGCGTTGATGTTGCCCTCGGTCTGCGGGTCGGTACCGGAGAAGTCCACCGCGGCCGAGCTTCCCCTGATCCGCACTTCAACCCGGATCCGGACGGGCTGTCCGCTCTGGCCGTCGTCGTCCATGAAGTCCTGGAAACAATATCGGCCGTCGGGGATGGAAGCGATGGCCCGCCGCATGATCCTTTCCGAATAGTCCTGCAGGGCCCGCATGCGTTCCCGGACCAAAGCCGGGCCGTACTTGTCCGTGATCTCCAGCAGCCGCTTCCGGCCGATGCGGTTGGCCGCCAGCTGGGCGGTGAGGTCGCCCTCTCGCTCCTCGGGCGTCCGGACATTGGCCAGGATGAAGGCCAGGACATCGCGGTCGATCCGGCCGCGCCGCACCAGCTTGACCGGCGGGATGATGAGCCCCTCCTGGAAAAGCTCCGAGGCCAGGGGCATGGAGCCGGGGGCCGAACCGCCCACGTCGGAATGATGGGCCCGGTTGGCCGCAAAATAGGCCGGCCGGCTCCCGCCGGCCAGGAACACGGGCGTGACCATGGTGATGTCGGGCAAATGCGTCCCACCGCGGAAAGGGTCATTGAGGACGACGGTGTCCTCCGGTTCCATCTCGACGTTCTGGATGGCGCTGGCCACGGACAGGGGCATGGCCCCCAGGTGGACGGGCAGGTGGTCGCCCTGGGCCACGGTCCGGCCCTCCGCGTCGAAGATAGCGCAGGAAAAGTCGCGGCGTTCCTTGATGTTGGGCGAGAAGGAGGCCCGGCAGAGGGCCACTCCCATCTCCTCGGCCACGGAGACGAAAAGGCTTTTAAATATCTCGAGCTCGATGGGATCGACGCTCCGGACGGCACGGCGCGCGCTCATCGTTTCCCCCCTCGCCGGAAAGTCCGGCCCGCGTAGGACCGGCGGGGCTCGAGAATCAGGTTGAGGTATCCGTCCACCCGGCAGGAGAAGTCTGGCGGCAGGACGGTGGTGGATTCGAAGTCACAGACCAGGGCAGGGCCCTGGAAGACGTTGCCCGGACCAAGGAGCTCCCGCTTGTAGATCGGTGCCCGGCAGGCCTCCCCTTCAAAAATCATGGTCCGGCGTTCCTGGACCGCGTCTTCAGCCTCAACCGCGGTTCTTTTGCGCCGGCGCAAGGCGGGTTTCTCGGTCAGCCCCGCCGCCTTGACCCTCAGGTTGACGACCTCCACCGGCCGCGCCCTATCGGCATAGCCGTTAAGCTTGAGGTGGGCCTCATCGAAGGCTTCCCTCAGGCGGGGGCCGAAGGGCACGGTGATCTCATAGGACTGGCCCACATAGCGCACGTCCAGCGAGCGCAGGAGCCGGGTCCGCGAAACGGAAAATCCCTCGGCCCGCATGTCCCGGCGGCCGGCTTCGAGCAGAGGCTGGAAAAGGCGGGCCAGCCGTTCGGGCCGCGCTTCCGGCCCGCTGAGCAGCACGGAGCGGGAATAGTCTTTGACCACATCCGAGAGCAGCATGCCCAGGGCCGAAAGCACGCCGGCGTTCTTGGGGACGATGACCGTCGGGATACGGAGGCGGCGGGCCAGGCTGCAGGCATGCATGCCGCCGGCGCCGCCGAAGGAAAGCAGGGCGAAGTCGCGCGGGTCGTAGCCCCGTTCAACGGAAATGACCCGAATGGCCCGCTCCATCACCGCATCGGCGACCCGCAGAACCCCCTCGGCCAGGCGTTCGGCCGGCAGGCCCATCCGGCCGGCCAGTTTTTCCAGCGCCCGTCGGGCCCTGTCCGGGTGGAGTGCCATCTTCCCGCCCAGGAAGTTGGCCGGGTCGAGACGGCCCAGAACCAAGTTAGCATCGGTGACCGTCACCTCCTGGCCTCGGCCATAGCAGGCCGGCCCCGGGTCGGCGCCGGCGCTTTCCGGCCCGACGCGCAGCGCCCCGCCCGGGTCCGGCCGGGCCAGGGAGCCGCCGCCCGAGCCGACCGTATGAATGTCGATGACCGGCATTTTGAGGGGCAGGTCGCTGATAACCGTCTCGGTGGTGACGGCCAGGCCGCCGTCGCACAGTGAAACGTCAGTCGAGGTTCCGCCCATGTCAAAGGAAATGACCCGCCCAAAGCCGGCCAGGGTGCCGCACTCCAGGGCGCCGACCGCCCCTCCGGCCGGGCCCGACAGGATCGTGGCTACCGGTTTCTCCAGAGCGCCGGAGGCCGACACGCAGCCGCCGTTCGACTGCATGATGCGCAGCCGGCCCCCCGGCAGGTCGCCCTCCAGGCCGCCGAGGTAGCGGGCCATGAGCGGCCCGACGTAGGCGTTGACGGCGGTCGTCGAAGCCCGTTCGAATTCTCGGTATTCGCATAAAACCCGATGGGAAGCAGACACGGCCAGACCGGCGGCCTCGAGCTGCCGGCGGACCGCTTCCTCGTTGGCGGGGTTGGCATAGGAATGCAGAAAGCAGAGGGCCACGGATTCCACCCTTTCTTTCTTCAAACGGGCGATGAGGGAGGCGACCCGCCGCGAGTCCGGACGGTGCAGAATTCGGCCGTCGGCCAGGGTCCGCTCCGGGAGGCCGAAACAGAGGCGGTGGGGGATCAGCGGCTCGCGCTTCTCCACCAGGATGTTGTAGAGCTCACGCCGCGTCTGCCGGCCGATGGACAGGATGTCCTCGAACCCGGCCGTAGTCAAGAAGGCCAGCCGACTGCCCTTGCGTTCGAGCAGGGCATTGGTGGCCACCGTCGAGCCGTGGATAATATCCGCCCCGGCCTCCAGGCTCCCTGCCTCGCGGAGCCCCCGGAGGATGGCCAGGGCCGGGTTGCGGGGGGTGGACAGCACCTTTCCCACGCGCATCCCGGAGTCCGACAGGAATACGAAATCGGTGAAAGTGCCGCCGGTGTCGATCCCGACCCGCATGCCTATTTCTCTTCCTACCCTCCATCATCTCCCAGGGCCTTACGGCTTCAGGCGTTATTTCAATCTTTTGATGATGTGCCAGCCGTACTTGCTCGTCTCCGGGTCAAAGACAGCCATTCCGATATCTCCCACCTTGAGGCTGAAGCCGACGTCGCCGAAGGCCTTGACCATCTGGGAGCGCGAATACTCGGGCTTTTTCGAGTCGGGCGTGACATTAAAATTGGACATGTTATAGATGCCGGGATATTGATCGTCGGTGTATCCCTTGACCAGAGCATCAAAATCCTCGCCCTTCTTGGCCCGCTCGAAAAGCTGCTTGGCCAACGCTTCAGCCTCCTGCTTGGTGCGCGTCACTTTCGGTTCTGGGACGGCCCCTTTGAAGCTGATGAGAATGTGCTGGACTGTAATATGCTGAGGCTCCTCAGCCTGGGCCCAGGAAAAAGACCACAACAGGAAAAGAGAGAAGACGATGAGTGTTGCTTTCATTTTCAATCTCCTCATTGGGGACACATTGCCAATTTACCTTTTAATAAAAAAGGCCTAGCTTTCAGCCAATAACAACTTCATGCCGGCCTTTGACCACCTCGCCGATGACCCAGGCTTTCTGGCCCAGGGTGGCGAAAGCCCGCACCGCTCGGCCGGCGTCGCCCTTTTCCACCACGGCGGCCAGGCCTACGCCCATGTTGAAGGTGCGGAACATCTCGCGCTCCCCAACCCCGCCTTTCTCTTGGAGGAGGCGAAAGATGCGGGGCACGGGCCAAGAGCCCGGGCGGAGGCGAACACCCAAAGCCTGCGGCACGACGCGGGGAATGTTGTCGGTGAACCCGCCGCCGGTAATATGGGCCATGGCCTTGATGGGGATTTTCTTTAGAACAGAGAGGATCGTCCGCGTGTAGATCCGGGTCGGCTTGAGCAACTCCGGGCCCAGCCAGCGATCCCTCTTGATCTCAAGTGAGGAGAAGACCTTGCGGACCAGCGAATAGCCGTTGCTGTGAAGGCCGCTGGAGGCGAGCCCCAATACCGCGTCGCCCGGGCGGCAGCGCCGGCCGTCAATAATTTTGCGGCGGCTGACGATACCCACCGCAAACCCGGCCAGGTCATAAGCATCGGCCGCATACATCCCGGGAAGCTCGGCCGTCTCGCCGCCCAGGAGCGCGCAGCCGGCCTGCCGGCACCCTCGGACCATGCCCCTGACCAGCGCTTGAAGCTTGACCGGGCTGACTTTCCCGCAGGCGATGTAATCCAGAAAAAAAAGGGGCTCGGCGCCCAGGACCACGACATCGTCCACGCACATGGCCACCAAATCCACCCCCACCGAGTCATGACGGCCCAGGAGGTCGGCGATAAGGAGCTTGGTGCCTACCCCATCGGTCGAGGAGACCAGGACCGGGTCGGAAATGTTTTTAAGACGCGGGGCAAACAGGCCGCTGAACCCGCCCAGGCCGCCGATGACTTCGGCCCTGTCCGCGGTCTTGACCATGGGTTTGATGCGGCGAATGAAATCGTCCGCTCGGTCGATGTTGACCCCGGCTTTTTTATAATCCAGCATGGGCATGAGGTGGGATCTTCCAGGCTTTCCCTATATACCATCCCCCTCCAGCCGAGTCAACTTAAGGTCAATAAAAGAAAGCATCTCTTTTTTCGTGATAGATCAAGACTATCAGAGTGGATGGGCGGCGCGGGGCCCATACCCCTGCGACAGGACCCATCCTTCTCGCCTAGGACCACGAAAAAAGAGATGCTTTCTCAATAAAATCATTTTTCCCCATACCCGGCGACTAACAGAGTGAAGATAAAGAGTTCAGGAGGGAGGAATGGACCAGGCCCTGAGATCGCTGGAGGCTTTGAGCCGGGGGGGCTTCAGCCTATCCGAAGTCTATACCGTCATCCTCATCGTTTTCGTTCTCTTTGTAGGATTTCTGATCGCCAGGCCGTCGCTGGAAAGGAGATGGAACCGGCTGGCCGATAAAATATTTCTGCTCAAGGCATTCCGAAAGTATCAGGCTCCTCTCCATCGCTGAGCCTACTTAAAAACAACCCTGAAAGATCAGGCTTTCCCTCTCAGAAAATTTATCATCTTGGGCACAATCAAGGGCACCACGTCGGGGAGCATCTTGGGCATCAGGTTGTCCATGACCTTGGGCATCAAGTCGGGCATCTGTTCTTTCATGTAGCCGGGCATGGGAATCATGGCCCCCACCCGGTCGAGCATGGCCGGCATGACCTTGGGCATCATCCCGGGCAAAAGGATGGGGAAGAGCACGGGGAACATCGGCTTCATAAGTGTAAACAGGAACCCGCCCAGCGGGCCGAGCTTGCCGATGCCTTTCATCATGCCGCCCATGCCCAGCGGCATGGCCCGCAGCAGCTCGGGCCACATGGTGGCCATGAGTCCGGCGAAGCCGGTGGGCGTCATCAAAGCAATCATGCCTTCGAAGACGGCCCATTGGCGGGCCACTTCGGGGCTCGGGTCAGCAAAGTTCTTGCCCAGCCCACGGCAGGCGAAAGCAGCCAGGTCGCGGACCTCGACGGGCAGCTTCTTCTTATCCTTGGTCACCCGGAGCTGAAACTCGCAGCAGGGGCAAAGGGCCAGCACAGCCTCGGCCCGGACCTCGGCCGCCTCATCCATCCTGACCTTGCCCACTTCGTGGGCCACCAGCGGCTCCTTGATGAGGGTCAGCACGCTGCCGCAGCAATGGCCTTCCTCGCGGTTGTGCTCCATCTCCACCAGCTCGACTCCGGGGATGGCCTTGATGATCTCCCGCGGCTCTTCATATACGCCCGAAACCCGGCCGATGTGACAGGAATCGTGCCAGGTAACCCGTTCCTTGACCGGCACTTCAAACTTGAATTTTCCTTCCCGGATTCGCTCGGCCACGATCTCGCTGTAGTGTCTGGTCTGGAGGCCGAAGTCGAGGCCCACTTTCTTGGACCATTCAGGATAAGAATGCCGCCACATCATGTCGCAGGCCGGGCAGGAAGTGATGACCGTGTCGGCCCCGGCGGCCTTGACCGCGGCGATGTTCTTTCGCATCGTCTCGGCGAAAATGTCCCACTTGCCGGCCACCAGCATGGGCGTGCCGCAGCAGTTCTCGACCTGGCCCAGGGTGGTGAAATCCACGCCGGCCGCATCGAGCAGCGTCACCGCCGCCTGGCCGATATCGTTCTCCACGTAGGAAGCCGTGCAGCCGGCGAAATAGACGTTCTTGCTCCGGAGGCCCGGGCCGTGCTTGGCCTTCATGGCCGGCGGGAACCAATCCGTCCGGTTCTTACGATAGCCCGCCCAGATATTGCCCTCGGCTTGAACCGCGGCGGCCATCATCTCAAAGGGCGGGAAGGTCATCTGCTTGTCTTCCTGGACGAGTTTGCCCCGCAGCTTCATCCAGCTCGACTCGATGGGCAGCACGGCCGAGCAGCGGAGGTTGCAGTACTCGCAGGTGGTGCAGACGAGGAAGGTATCGACCATGTCCTGGTCCCACTTGACCCTGCCCTCCATGAATTGACGCAGCCAGTACCACTTGCCGCGAGGCGACTGGCTCTCCCAGCCGCGGCCGTAGAACTGGTCGCATTCGTCAAGGCAGTAGCCGCACTGGGAGCAGCCGTAGGCATAGGAGGCCACGTCGGCCGGGATGCCGCGCACGGGCTTGCCGAACTTCTCGCCCAGCTTGGTGATGACCCGGTTGCCGAAGGGCCGGACCAAGGGCTCGAAGGGAGAGGCCCAGCCAACGACCCGGCCTAGAAGCTTACCGCTCAGGACTTTGCCCGGATTCAGAATCTTCTTGGGGTCAACGCTCTTCTTGAAGTCCTTGATCTTTTTTAAACGCTCCTGGCCAAGAATTTTTTTCGCTTCCCGGGTGAAATAAAGGCCCGTGGCATAAGGGCGGCCGCCATATTTCTTGGCGATCTTCAATATAGACAGCACCAGCCCGAAGACAAAATTGTAAGAGAACTTCCGCTGGTCGCTGGGAATGAATCCCAGGATGACCGCCTCAGGCCGGCCGTCCCGGCCGCGGCGGATAATGACGCCTTCCTTGACCACGGGCTGTTTGACCTTCTGTTCGATCTCCTCCATCACTTCACCCAGTTTTTCCAGGGGGACGACGACCTCGGCCGGGACGAGCGACGGGCCGAGCCTTTTCACGATCATCAGCTTGAACCGGTTCTCCCATTCATGGCGGGCGATCCTGTCGCTGAGGATCTCACCCTGGCAGGGTTTGAGAATCTCCTGAAGGGCGGGCATGACTTTATCCCGGTCCCGCTCCCGGAAGGCCAGGGTGGCGATGTAGGCCGCGGGCAGGATGACCTTGGGCTCAGCGGGCTGGCCGTGGTGCGTCCGAACCGGCGCCTTGTTTTTGAGCTCCGCCATTTTGGGGTTGATGAAGACGACAGACCAGAGGGGAAGGTTGCGCTCCATGGTTTCCTTGAAAACCCTGGTGATCTCGCCAGCGTCGGGGCAGGCGATGGCTGCCAACCCCAGCTCGGAAAGCTTCTGCCCCCGGAGCGTAACGCGGCTGATGAGGCCGGTGATGCCCTCCGCCTCGGAGATGAGCTCGAGGTCCTTGCCGGAAAGTTCTCTCGCTTCGCCCGAGGGGAGGACGACCCGGGCGCTCACCACGTTGTCAATGAACCAGCCGAATTCAAAAGAACCGATACCCGCCCCTCCCTGGGCCAGCCATCCGCCCACCGAAGAGGAAGGGTAGCTGGTGGGATAGAGGCGAAGAGTGAGCCCTTTTTTCTTGAGCTCGGTGTCGAGCTGCTCCCAGGTGATACCCGGCTCGACGGTCGCGGTCTCGGCCTTCTCGTCCACGGCCAAAACCTTGCGCATCCTGTAGAAATCGACGACGATCCCTTTCTGGGCGGGGATAATACCCCCATAGCCTGAAGATCCCTTTCCCCTCGGAACAAGGGGGATATTTTTCGCGGCCGCCCAGCGGACGAGCTCGATCAGTTCCTCCTCGCCGGCCGGCTGGACAATGGCGTCGGGAACAGTGTCTCCCACCAGGGGCGTGAACAGCCCCGGCATGGCGGCGATATCATGGCTGTAGAGAAGCCTCTCGGTGGAGTTGAAGTTCGCCCGGGCGCCGAATTTCTCCTCCAGCCAGATACGGTCTTTCTTCGATAATCTGCTCATAGAATCCTCCAGGGTCTGGCCGGCCAGCCCGGCCGTATTTAACCTATTTAAGATATAATTATTATAATATTTATATTATAAAATCAATACGGATATGAGTGGCCCTAATCAAATAGGTCTGTTGGCCTGGATTCGCATGCTTTGAACCGAAGGCCTGATGTTATGCTATAATATCGCCTTTAATTTATATTGAGAGAGGATCCATCTTGGCTACGATCACGAGTATGGGCAAAACCATCGAAGTCAACGAAGAGGGTTTCCTGACCCATCCGCAGGAATGGGACCGGAAGATTGCCGAAATCCTGGCTCAGGACCAAGAAGGCATCGAACGCCTGACCGAAGAGCACTGGGCCGTCATCGACACCATCCGCCAATACTACCTGGCCAAGGGCAACGCTCCCATGGTGCGCAGCCTATGTCAGACGACCAAACTTTCCTTGAAGCGCATCTTCGAGCTCTTTCCTTCCGGCCCGGCCAAAGGCGCCTGTAAGCTGGCCGGCCTGCCCAAGCCCGACGGTTGCGTTTAAAGGCCTCAAGTCATGACGGCCTGGCAATGGGGTGTCATCCTGTCGGGGCTTTTCTCGGCAGGAGCGCTGGTTTATTTAATCCTTAAAACGCGTTCTCTAGGGCGCAAACCATATTTTTCCATTCCCCTGGGAAGCGCCCGGCAGGGGGTCGCCTATGCTTTCGGCCGAGGGATGATGCCTCAGGAAAAGGAAAGCACCCGGCTCCACCTTTTCGCCTACCTGGCTGGAGTTTTCTATCACCTCGGCATATTCTCCGGATTCGCCATCCTTTTTATTAAAGTCTTCAGCCTCAATGGGCCGGCCCTGGGACAGAACATTTTCCGCTTGGGAGCGGGCCTCGGCCTCCTCTCCGGCGTCGGACTTCTCCTCAAGCGGATTTTCATGTCGAACGTTCGGCGGCTCAGCCGGCCGGATGACTTCGGGGCCAATGTTATCGTGGACATTTTCCTGGCCGCTGCCTTGGCCGCCTCTTTGGACGCTCGCACCGTTACTTTCCTGCTGGGCTATTCGATCTTTCTCTTTCTCTATATTCCGGCCGGCAAGATCCGCCACTGCGTCTTTTTTTTCTATTCCCGGTTCCTGTTCGGCTCGTTTTTTGGCCGTCGCGGCGTTCTGCCGCCCGGCCGCGACCGGAGTTGAACGATGAACGAGCAGCGGCCCGCAAACGCTCCGCTTGAGGATCGCCTCGAGCGGCTCAGCCCTGATGATTTCAAGGCCGCCGTCCGCCGGTTGGCGAATGCCCTCGACGCTCCCTCCGCCATTAACCTGGAATCCTGCGTCCGGTGCGGGCTCTGCGCGGAGTCCTGCCATTATTTCCTGGACGACCGGGACCTGAAATCGATCCCCGCCTATAAGTTGAACCTCATCATCCGCGTTTTCAAAAAATACTTCAGCAGGGGCGGACGCCTCGCCCCAGGCTGGACGGGGGCGGCGGATTTCAACCAAAAGGAAGCCCGGGAGTGGGTGGATTCCCTCTTCGGCCGGTGTACGCTTTGCGGCCGCTGCGCCCTGAACTGCACCATGGGGATCAACATCCCCGCCCTGATCCGGAAAGCCCGGGGCATCTTGGCTTCTCTGGGGCTCGTGCCCGACGGATTGTCTTCCACGGTCGCTTTGGCGCGCGACACCGGGAACAACATGGGGATCTTGAAGGAGGACTGGACGGAGACTGTCGCCTGGCTGGAAGAAGAACTCCAGGCCGACCTGCAAGATCCCGGAGCGCGTCTCCCCCTGGACCTGAAGGGGGCAGACATTCTCTATGTGGTGAACCCCCGCGAACCCAAGTTCTACCCGTTGACGATGACGGCCGCCGGGAAGATCTTCCATGCCGCCCGGGAGAGCTGGACTCTGTCGAGCTCCTATTTTGATGTGACCAATTATGCCTATTTCACGGGCGACGATGAGCTGGCCGGGCTCCTGGCTTCGCGCCTCAAACGGGCCATGGAGGAGCTGCAGGCGAAAACGCTGGTCCTGGCGGAATGCGGGCACGGATTCAGCTCCAACCGATGGGAGGCCCCGGAATGGCTTTCCCGGAAAATCGGCTATGAAGTGAAGAGCATTTTGACGGTGACGGCGGATTACATTCGCAACGGACGGATCCGTCTTGACCCCCAACGGCACCTCGAGACGGTAACCCTGCATGACCCTTGCCAACTCGTCCGGATGGGCGGAATCATTGAAGACCAGCGCACTATTCTCCGTCAGGCCGTCAAAAATTTCATAGAAATGACCCCCAACCGGGAAAAGAACTACTGTTGCGGCGGAGGAGGCGGCCAATTGTCAATGACCGAATTCGCCTCACGCCGCAAGAGCGCGGGCCGGGTCAAGTCTGCCCAAATCGCCCGAACCAAAGCACAAGTGGTCGCCGCTCCCTGTCATAATTGCCTGGACCAGCTAGCCGAGCTCAACGAACATTATAAGCTC
Organism: Candidatus Aminicenantota bacterium; assembly: GCA_963702835.1. GTDB lineage: Bacteria > Acidobacteriota > Aminicenantia > Aminicenantales > JAFGAV01 > JAFGAV01. Next base: position 2,932,871 of record OY969762.1, on the reverse strand, counting down.
GGGGTCAAGGTCAAGAGCGTCATCGAGCTGGCCGCCGATGCGCTGGTCATGAGCGGGATCTCAGCCGCGGTCCCGGACAGGCCCTCGGACTATGTCCGGCCCTGATCTATTCTCGTGAGGCACTGGAACAGCTTTGCTCGTCCCGGCCCTCATTTTGAGGAAGGATGGCGCTCCCCGCCGAGGGAAGGCCGGGCCTTCCGCCGGATTTTGGCCGCGGCGGCGACCTCGGCCACAGCTTTGACAGCGGTCCGGATGTGGTCTTCCGTGTTGAAGGGGCCGATGCCGAACCGAACCGAGCCTTTGATCTTGGCCGTCCCGAGCTGCTCATGCACCAGGGGCGCGCAGTGAAGGCCGGTTCGGCAGGCAATGTTGTGATCGACATCGAGAATCGTGCCGGCGTCGGAGGCCTCCAACCCTTCGATGTTGAAGCTCAGGACGGAAAGATGGTTGGTGAGATCGTCCTGGCAATACAAGACGACGCCGTCGATCTCTCGAAGCCCGTCCCGCAACAGGGCGGTCAAGGCCATCTCCTGGGCCGAAATGGAAGCGACGCCCTTCTCCAGGATCCAACTCACGCCGGCTTTGAGCCCGGCCACGCCCAGAATATTCGGCGTACCGTACTCCAGGCGGTAGGGATATTCCTCCAGGTGAAGCCGGTCGGCCGAACGGACGCCCGTCCCGCCGGCGCGGGTATGACGGATGGTGATTCCTTCCCTGACATACAGCCCGCCGATGCCTGTCGGTCCAAGCAGGGATTTGTGGCCGGTGAAGGCCAGGACGTCCACGTTGTCGTCTTGGACATCGATGGTCATTTTCCCGGCTGTCTGAGAGGCATCGACGGCAAAGGGAATGTTGTGTTCCCGGCAGTAACGTCCGATTTCCTTAATCGGCTGGACTGTGCCGATAACGTTCGACCCATGGTTGATGACGACCAGCCGCGTATTCCCGCGAAAACGCCGGCGGACCTCGTCCGGGTCCACAAACCCGGCCTGGTCGAAGGGGACATAATCAACCTCGACACCGCGATATTTCCATTGATGATATAAAGGACGCAGCACGGAGTTGTGCTCGAGAGCCGTAGTCACCGCATGGTCCCCTTCTTGGAGCATGCCGAAGATGATGAGGTTGAGGGAGTCGGTGGCATTATAGGTGAAGCAGAGCCTGTTCGGGTCGGTGCCGTTGAAGAACCGGGTCAGGAGTTTCCTCGTGCCGTCCAACAGCTCTCCCGCCTCCAGGCACAGGTCATAGCCGGAACGGCCCGGGTTAACGCCGGACCTTCGATAGAACTGGTCCATGAAGACATAGACTGACTCAGGCTTGGGATAGGAAGTGGCGGCATTATCTAAAAAGATCATCTGGCTCATGATTCACTCCTCGAAGCCTGCGACCCCGAATCGCTCCTGAAGACCTGGCGACGCAAAGATGCATTCTTAATCCTGTCTTCCATCGGAAAAACACCGATGCCCGGGCCGGTGGGCACGCGGATGGTGCCGTTGGCGGAGAGCTCGATTTCGGGCTCGATGAGGTCCTGGTGGTAATAGCGCCGGCTGGCCGAGAGGTCGGCCGGCAGCCGAAAATTCGGCAGCGAAGCCAAGTGCAGGTTGTGGGCCCGGCCGATGCCCGACTCCAGCATTCCCCCGCACCACACGGGCACGCCCTTCTCCAGGCAGAAGTCGTGGATTTTCCTCGCCTCGACCAGGCCCCCCACCCGGCCGACCTTGATGTTGATGATACGGCAGCTCCCCATCTCCAGGGCCGCCCGGGCCGTATCGAAGGAGATGATGCTTTCGTCGAGGCAGAGAGGCGTCTTGAGCATCGTCTGCAGGCGGCTGTGGTCCCAGAGGTCGTAGGGAGGAAAGGGCTGCTCGAGGAGGAGCAAATTGAAGCCATCCAGCTTCTTGAGCGTCTCGGCGTCCTGGAGGCTGTAGGCGCCGTTGGCGTCCACCTGGAGGAGGATGTCCGGAAATTTATCCCTGACCGCGGCGCAGGCCTCGACGTCCCAGCCGGGCTTGATCTTGATCTTGATGCGACGATAACCCTCGCCGAGATAGCCCTCCACACTTTTCACCAGGCCGGCCAGAGTGTCCTCGATCCCGACGCTCACCCCCGCGGCGATCTCCTCCTGGGTCCCTCCGTAAAGAGCCCTCAGGGAGATATTTTCCCGCTTGGCCTCCAGGTCCCACAGGGCCAGCTCCAGGCCGGCCTTGGCCATGGAATGGCCGCGGAATGCTTTGGCCGCGCGGGCGAAGTCAACCGGACCGCTGAGGCCTTTTTCGAAAAGAAGGGGGATGAGGAAATCCTCCAGGACATGCCAGGCCGTCTCCGTGGTCTCGGCGCTGTAGAGGGGCGCGCGCTCGGCTACGCACTCGCCGTAGGCGGTCAGCCCTTCCGACCTGACAATGACCAGGATGAAGTGGCGTTCATATTCCCGGCCGAAGCTCGTCTCGAAGAAATGGACATAGGGCAGTTTGATTTTGACCAATTCCACAGAATCGATTTTCACGCGTTCCCGGCCTTCATTTTTTCCAGGACATAGAAGGAGCGTTCACCCAAAATGAAATCAGCCGCCCTGAAGCCCAGGGCGAAATGCTGGGTCAGGGCCCGGCGCAGGGCCGACTGCCATTCCGCCACCAGCTCGGGCGTCTCGCGGTAGTCGCGGATCCGGCCGGGGATCTCGGCCAGGACCACCGGTGCGGCCGGCAGCCGGCGCACCGGGCCGGGCCGCCGGACGCCCGCGGCCTCCCGGCCTTCGAGCGCCTTGGGCAGCTTCTCCACGTCGTAGGCCTCCCACTCCTTCCGCTGACGGCGCTCCAGCCGCCGGTCTTTGAGCACCCATTCCACCTTCAACCGGTCGGAGGGCACGCGTGGAGCAATCAGGAGCGAGGGGGTGAGCCCGTAGAAGTTGGGAAGGTAAGTTCGCGCCACGGCGCCCAGGGTGTGGAGGTTGAGGTTGGCGTTCCGCACCTGGAGCGGGTCGAAGGTCCAGGTGATGAGGTCGTAGCCTTGCCGCAAGGCCTCCTCCCGCTGGGCCCACTTGAGGACCTTGCCGACCCCGTAGCCCTGGAATTGGGGCAGGACGGCCAGGAGGTGGGAATGCTGGCACAACTTGCCCCGCGAAACGGCGGGGAAGGAATAGACAAATCCGGCCAGCGCGCCGCCCAGGAAAGCCCCCAGCAGGATGGAACCGGTCTCCTGGCCGATGCAGAATTGATGGGCCGGGGTGAGGTCCTCGTCCCTGTGCTTCCAGACTTTCTTCTGAATCTCCACACACTGGTCGAACTCGGCATGGGAAGCCAGCTTCTTGATCCTAGGCTTGGTCATCGAGCTTCACCCCTTTGCGCTCGGCCAGCTTGCGGTACACCTCGACCGTCCTGGCCGCGGTGGCCTCCGCGGAGAACTTGTCACGCACCTGCCGGCGCCCTTCCTCGGCCAGCCGGCCGGCCAGCCTCCGGTCGTGGTAGAGAGTCAAGATGGCCTCGGCCAGGGCTTCCGGGTTCTTGGCCGGGACGAGCAGGCCCGTCTTCTCGTGGTGGACCACTTCCGGGATGCCCCCGGTCCGGGTGGCCACCACCGGCAAGCCGCAGGCCATGGCGTCGAGCAGGGAACTGCCCAGCCCCTCCAAATGCGAGGACAGCACAAAAAGGTCAAGCGAAGCCAGGATGCGGGGGATGTCGGTCCGGTACCCCATGAAATAGACGAGGTCCTTGACCTCCAGCTGGTCGGCCTGCTGGGTCAGCTCTAGGCGCAGCGAGCCCTCGCCGACGATGATAATTTTAACCTTGCGCGTCCTCTGCATCAGCAGACGGGCGGCCTCCAGGAGGTAGCGGTGGCCCTTGTGATCCTCGAGCTGGGCGACGATGCCCACCAGGTAATCCCCCTCGGAGAAATGAAACTCGCGGCGGAGATAATCCCGCGGCAGCTCCTGGTCATAGACCGAGAAGTCGATGCCCGAGGGGACGACCTCGACCCGCTCGGCCTCGACGCCTCCCTCGACCAGGACGCGTTTGACACCCTGGGAGATGGCGATGACCGCATCGGCGGCCCTGGTGTATTTCCTCCGGGACAGGAAATTCCGGCCCAGCGGGAAATCCACGCGGCGGGAGATGACCCGCAGGGGGACCCGGGCCAGGGCGGCGGCTATTCCGCCCACCGCCGCGGCATGAGCGTCATGGAAATGGACCAGCCGGCATTTGCGGCGCCGCATGGCCACCGCCAGCCGCAAGGCCGCCAGCAATCCCAGCTCGCTCCGCATGCGGCGGGGAAGAACGGGCAGGCCGGCGGCCGCAGCCTTCTCCAGGAGCGGGCTGCGGGGCTGGACGACGAAGGTCACCGGCCAGCCTTGACGGCATAGCTCCCTCACCAGGAGATAAGACTGCCGCTGGCCGCCCCGCCACTCCCGGCCGGCGTCAATATGGAAAAGGCTCAATCCTCTCCCCTTTCTTCCAGATGGCCCTCAACTTGGCGTAGCGGAGAAAGATAGCGTAGCCGTTGAGGACGGCGATCACCAGGCCGGCGAAACCGTCCAGAAAACCGCGCTTGAGGAGGTAGGAACGGAAGAAGCGGGCCCCGGGCAGAAACAGCAGGTGGTACCAGCGGCACTTCTTCCGGCCGGCGTAGAGCTTCTTGGCGCCCAGGTCGGAGAAGGTGTTGAGCCGGGCCACATGCTCGGCGATGCTTCGATAGGTGAAATGATGAATCGGCCCGTTTAGCTTCTGCACGCGCCCCTGGAAGGCCAGCTTCTCGTGGACGTAGGCACCCTCCCAGCAAGCCTTGTCCCTGCGGAAGAGGCGGACGCGGCGGTCGGGGTACCAGCCCGAATGGCGGACCCAGCCTCCCAGATAAAATACCAAGCGCGGGATGGAGAACCCATCGCAGTCGGGGTCAACGGGCAGCAGGGCCTTGACCTCCGCGCGCAGATCGGGCGAGACACGCTCATCGGAGTCGAGGGACAGGATCCAGGGACAGGAGGCCTTCTGGTTGCCGAAATTTTTTTGGTCGGAGTAGCTCGTCCAATCCCGCTCAAACACCCGCGCCCCGAGCTGTTTGGCCACCTTGACCGTTTGGTCCTGGCTGCGGCCGTCGACAACGATGACCTCCTTGGCCAGGCCCTTCAGGCTGCGCAGCGCACCGGCCAGCCGCTCCTCTTCATTGTAGGTGATGATGACCGCCGAGATGTCCACGGCCTGAGTTTAACACAACTTGACTTTGCCCCGGAAGTCGACTATGAATCAAAACAATGACCCGCAAATTCTCCCCGGCCCAGCTCGCCGTCCTCCTGACGCTGTCGCTCGTCATCGGCTTCTTCGTGGATTTCTGCCGCCACCTGCCGAGCTGGTCCATGGCCCATCATGTCTGGTCGCCCGACCTTGTCCAGATCATCGTCCTGGCCCTGCTCATTTTTCCCCTCCTGTTCGGCCTGTGGGCTGTCTATGCCTGGGCCTCCAGAAAAATTTTCGGGCTCGACTTCGGGCTCAGCCTGGGCCGCGACCTGCTGACCTATATTCCGGCCTTTGTCTTCCTGCTGGCCCCCCTGACCCTCCGCCACTACTTGACCGCCGACGACCTGCGGGCCAGGCTCGTCTTGCTGGGCGTGGGCGCCCTGCTGGCCGTCCTTTATCTCAAGGCCGTCCAGGCCTGGCGCTGGTCGAAAGAAAATTCGCGGCCGGGCCGGGAGCTGGCCGGCCGGTTCAGGCTATGGCCGCTCAAAACAAAACTCGTTCTTCTTTTTCTGACGGCCGTCGCGTTGTACAACATCGGCTCGCTGACCCTCCTCGGCAGGGGAATCTGGTTTTCCGGTGATGAGCCCCACTACCTTCTGATCACCCACAGCCTTCTCCACGACGGGGATTTCAACCTGCAGAACAATTACGCCGGCCGTGACTACCGGACCTACATGCCGGAAGGCGGGCTGCCGCTCATCGAGCATGTCCACCGCCGGCCGGAGAAGAAGGCCTCCTATTCCTTCCACTCGCCGGGCGTCTCCTTCTTGATGCTGCCCTTCTACGCCGCCGGCCAGCCGCTGGGCCGAAAGGGCCTTATCCTTCTCCTGCGTTTCGGCATGAGCCTCATCGGAGCGGCCTTCGGGCTGCAGCTTTTCCTGTTCGCCCTTAAGGAGTTCAAGAAGGAAGGCCTGGCCCTCGGGCTGTGGGCCCTGGCCAGCTTCACCTCCCCCGTATTTTTCTATTCCATTCATATCTATCCGGAGATGGTGGTGGGGCTGATGTCGCTGTGGCTGTTCCGGATGGCGCGCCACTCCGAGTCCTTCTCGACCGGCAGGCTGCTCCTGGCCGGGTGTCTTTTCGCCGGGTTCATCTGGTTCCACGCCATCAAATACCCCCTCCTGCTCATCCCCCTCTTCATTTATTTTCTATGGGTGCTCGTCCGCAGACACCGCTTGCGCTGGAGGCTGGCCTGGTTCCTGGCCGGCCCGCTGATCATCGGGGGCCTGTATCTTGTCTTCCAGTATTCCCTCTACGGGTCGCTGTCTTTCTCCACCGTCTCCTGGCAGGGGCCCATGTCGGGCGCTGAGTCGGCATCTTTTTTCAAGAAGATCCTGGGCGGAATCCCCTTCCGTTTTCGGTGGGAGACGCTGGCCGGCTATTTCCTCGACCAGAAAGACGGCCTTCTCCTCTACGCGCCCATTTACTTCTTCGCCTTCCTGGGCCTGGTGGAGATGGCGCGGCGGAAGGCCCGGGAGCTTGTCCTGCTCCTGGCCATCACCGGGCCCTACGTCCTGGTCCAGGCTTTTCTCACCCAGCGCACGGGCTATGCGCCCCAGGCCCGGCCCATCACCTCGGTCATCTGGGCTCTGGCCATCCCGCTGGGCTATTTCCTGGCGGCCAACACCAAAAAGATATTTTCGGCGCTGGCCGCGGCGGCCGCCGCTTTGAGCTTGGCCGCCGTCGTCCTGCTGCTGCTCAACCCCCTGGCTCTCTATCAAGAAACGACCGAAGGTTCGGCTGAGCGAACCGGGCTGTTTTTCCTCGAGCAGAGCAACCTCCATTTCAACCTGGGCGACTTTCTGCCTTCTTATCTCAAGATCAAAGAGGCCAACTGGCTGCCCAATATCCTGTGGCCTGCGCTGTTGGTCCTTTTCATGGTCATCTATGTCCTCTGGCCGAAAAAAGGTTTCAAGCCGAAGCTGGGCCTGCACGTCGCCCTGGGCACGGCCGGAGCGGGCCTATTCTTCCTGTGGCTGGCGTTCTATCCCCGGGTTGTCCTGGTCAACCCCGTCCGGATGGACATCCCCGGGGGCGAAAGGATCGGGTTCTACAACCTCTCCCGGGTGGCCAAGCCGGCCGAGCCGCAGGGCCGCTTCCTGCTCCTCCAATCCAACCGCTCCTATAATTTCTACTTCACCTGCTACCGGCGGCTGGGCCGTATTCCCATTGACTTCGGCTCGGACAAGGGCATTTATAGTCTCAAGCTTTCCCTGTTCGACTGCCCCATCTACCAAGGCAAAACGATCAAGGAGTTTAAGACTGTGACTGCCCTCGTTCCATCCACCTACCGGCTGAAGAACGTCTATCTTTACCTGGTCAGCATCGCCCTGCGCAATAAGTCGCGTTTTTCAACTGCGGAGAACCCCTACCTCTTCGCCTTACGTCCGACCTCTCCGGAGACACCGACCTATTCCCCCCTTGTTTTGCCAAGGGGGGCAAGGGAGGATAAATAGAGATTCCAAGAGTCAACGGTTTCGAGCGTTAAACATCCGATACTGCAGCAACCCCTTCTTGTGCAGCTTGAACTTGACCAGCGTCTTAAGAATGGACAGCCCGTAGACCAGGCTACGGCCCAGGCCGATCTGGCTGGCCTCGGGGAAATAGCGCGTCTCGATGGGGATCTCCCGGATGCGCATTCCGTGGATGACACCCTGGGCGATGATCTCCGAATCAAAGACAAAATCGTCGGAATTGGCCTGGAAGTTGACTGTCTGCAGGTAGCGCCGGGAGTAGGCCCGCAGGCCGGAATGGTACTCGGTCAGGTACATGTAGAAGACGGCGTTTTCCAGGGCGGTCAGAAAGATGTTGGCCAGGTACTTCCACTTGGGCATGCCGCCCTCCAGCGGCCGGCCGCCCAGCATGCGCGACCCAAAAACCGCGTCGCACTCTCCGTTGAGCAGCGGCAGGATGAGCTGGGGGATGACGCGCGGATCGTACTGGTGGTCGGGGTGGACCATGACCATGATGTCCCCGCCCATTTTGAGCGCTTGGGCGTAACAGGTCTTCTGGTTTGCGCCGTAGCCGCGGTTGCTTTCATGGACGAAAACTTTAAGGCCCAGCCGACGAGCCAGGTCCACCGTGCCGTCACGGCTGCTGTCGTCGGTGAGGATGATGTTGTCCACCCAAGCGCGGGGGATGTCGTCCAGGGTCCGCTCCAGCGTTTTCTCGGCGTTGTAGGCCGGCATGACCACGATGACTTTCTGGCGATGCCGGGAGGCAGGAACCGCCGGGGCCGGCGGCCGGCGGAGTCGGGTCGAAGGACGGCTCACCTTTTTCACGGGCCTTAATCTAGCACATAAACCTATTACTAGAACAGTCCTTAATTGAACTCCTCTCTAACTATGATAAAAATCCGTCGGGCAAGAAAAGGGGTCTGGGGGAGGGCTGAGGCGACATGAGCGGTTCAGCCACGAAATCTCTTTGGAGGGGGAACCCGCTTCGCGTTTCCCCCTTCCAACGGGAGCTGCGCTCCCTGCCTCCCTTTCTCGGGCGCGGCTCCAGCCGCGCCCTGCGACCAAGGGGACGTCTCCCCTTGGAACCCCTGACGATCGGCTAGGCGCCGATCGTCGATGGACTTCGAAGGATTTTGACATATCATTGTCGGCAGGCGAGCAGCCTGAGCCTCCTTGGGGGCTCGTTGGCAGCCGCCGAGAAACCCGAAGATACCGCGGCGTTAAGAACCGCGACCAGGAGCCGAAGCCCTCTCCCGGACCCCTTGCTTGACGGTTCCGCTGACTCTGATTAAACTTACGGCCGGATGAACAGCAAACTCCAGAACTCATTGACTTACGCGGCCTTGCTGGTCCTGGCCGCGGGGCCGGCGATCTATGCCCTGCTGCTGGCCCAAAGCTTCCGGTTCACCGTTCTCGACCATCGCTTCAGGCCCAACCCCATCCTGCTCGGGCTTGCCTGGGCGGCGGCCTTGGCCATCCTGGCCCTTCTGCTCAAGACCCTGAACCGCGCTTGGGACCGGGAGGATGTCCTGGACCTCGGGCAGAAGCACATGCCCAACCTGGCCGTCTTTTTGCCCCTGGTCTTTTTCCTTGTCGCACCATTCCTCACCCGCCTCTACCTGACCCGCCAAGACCTCCAGACCCGCCTTTTTTGTCTGGCCGGCCTCGTCCTGGCGGCCATGGTTTTTCTCAGGCTGGCTCAGAAGTCGGACCGGCAGCCGGACTACAAAACTCCCCTCAAAAGGCTGGAAGATCATGTCTCCCGCCAGCCGCGCCGGAAGAAGATCATCATCCTCTTCCTGGCGGCCTTTTTGTTTTATAACCTGTGCGCCCTGGTCCTGGTGCTGGAGGGGGTCACTTTCTCCGGAGACGAGCCCTATTACCTGATGACCAGCCACAGTCTGCTGGAAGACAGGGACATCAACCTGGCCAACAACTATGCGCAGAGGGACTACTTCCATTTCTATGAGAAGGAAAAGAACCCCCACCTCCGGCTGGGCGTTTACGGACGCCGCGGCCAAAAGGGGAAAGACGCCATCTATCCCATCAACCTGCCCGGCGTTTCCGTCCTGATGCTGCCTTTCTATTGGCTCAGCCGGTTCTTCCGTGGCTGGCTGCTGACCTTCATCCTCAAGGGGAGCCTGGCGGTATGGGCCGCCCTGCTCGGCGTCCAGGTCTATCTTCTGGCCAAGCAGCTGTGGAACCGCGAGCGGGTGGCCATGGGCCTGTGGTTCATCTATGCTTTCAGCGCGCCCGTTCTGTTCTATGCCGTTCATCTCTACCCCGAGCTGCCCATCGCTTTCCTCTCGGTGTTCATCTACCGCAAAGTCACTTCCTCGGACAAGCTGGGGGCGGGGCATTTCCTGCTGTTCGGGTTTCTGCTGGCCCTCTTCCCCTGGTTCGGCCTGAAATACAATTTCATCTTCTGGCCCCTACTGCTGGTGGCCCTTTATGAGCTGCTGAGCCATCACGGAGCGCGGGCCCGCGTCTTTTTCCTCCTCCTGCCGGCCCTGGCCGGCCAGGCGCTGTTCGCTCTGTTCACCCATGCCCTCTACGGCACCTACTCGCCCTTCTCCATCTATGAGGGCGTGATGACGCCTGAACAGTCCAAAGCCCTGAGGGACTCCATCATGGCCTATCCCTGGCGCTGGCGGGTCGAGTCGCTGCTTGACTATTTCCTCGACCAGCGGGACGGCCTGCTCCTCTATGCCCCGTTCTATGCTTTCCTCTTCTTCGGCCTGGTGGAAGTCATCCGCCGGGCCAAGAGGGAGGCTCTGACTCTGCTCTTCATCAGCCTGCCCTTCCTGGCCAACTATGCTTTCTTCACCCACCGTCAAGGCCACAGCCCACAGGGCCGCATCCTGGCTCCCTTGTCCTGGGTGGGCATCATCCTGGTGGGCTTCTTCCTGGCCCACAACCGCAGCCGGTATTTTCATTTCGCTTTCCGCCTGGCCGTCCTGGCCAGCATCATCCTGGCCGTCGTCCTTGTCCTCCATCCCTCTTTTCTCTACCAGCCCACGACTCATGAGTTCACCGAACGGCCCGGCGATCTCTTCGTGTTTCTGGGCAGCCTCCATATCTTCCTGCCGCCCCTGCTGCCTTCCTTCATCAAGATCGACAATACGGGCTACCTTCCCAACGCCGTCTGGCTGGGCCTGCTCCTGGTCTTCGTCTTGGCCTATCTCCTGGCCCGGTCGAGAGCGGAACTGCCCCGGCTGTTCCGGCCGGCGGTAACCATCGCCCTATTGGCCGGCTTCATCTTCCTGTGGGTCCTTTTTCCGCGGCCGGCTTCTTATCCGGTCCAGACAGTAGCGGCTGATTCCGCCCAGGCCCGGGGTTATTTCCTATTCCCCATGGGCCGCGGCGTGGTCATGAAACCGGGCGGACAGATGTATCTTCATTACGCAAAATCGTACGACGTCCTCTTCGTCTCCAAGCACAGGCTGAGCGGGTTGAAGCTTGCCTTCGGATCAGAAACGGGGGAGTATCAGGTAGGCCTCCGCTTCTTCGACCTGCCCGTTTTCGAAGGCCGGACCTCCCACGGCCGGCGCGAGCTCGAATATGCGCCGCCGGCCTTCTATCCTTACAAGGGCAATTTTCTCTATATGTTCCGGGTGGACCTGCGGCATCTTTCCCCGGAGAACATGCTCAGGGAGCCGTTTTTCTTCGAAGTTGTTCCGTCGGCACGATGAAAAGGACGAGTGCATCGGCCGCTTCATGACAAACGATTTCTTGGAGATGCTGAAATATTTTCGCCTGTCGAAGATGTAATATCCTTCTTTTTTTATGGTTGATCGCAGTTGGACTCGTGCGCAGGGATGCGGACTTGACAATTTGTCTATATGTTGTATAATTTAAACAACACTTTTATACAAAGGAGGTTCCTAATGAGGCCGAAAACCATTTTCGGTGATTTTTTTAAGAAAAAGCGGGTCGAAAAAGGCTTGACGTTGCGAAGTTTCTGCCTCAAGAACGGTTTCGATCCCGGGAATATCAGCAAAATAGAAAGAGGACTCCTCGTTCCTCCGAGTTCCCGCGACAAACTTGAAATATATGCAAAAGCGCTCGGCCTGAAACCCGGTTCTGCTGATTGGGTGGAGTTTTTCGATCGTGCCGCCGCGTGCAAGGGAGAAATTCCCCTTGAGATTATGAGCGATTCCCAATTGGTCGAGAAGCTTCCTCTTATTTTCAGAACAATTCGGGGAAAGCGGGTCACAGATAAACAGTTGGAGGAGCTGGCCGAATTGATCAGGAAATCCTAATTGAGCACTCCTATACGCGTTCCTTATCGTTCCTATGAGGAGATCGGTAATATCTCCTTTAGTTTTCTGAAGGAACACGGCCTCGATCAGGAAATCCCAGTCGATGTCGAGGCTATTCTCGAATTCAAACTGAACGTTGGGATAATCCCAACCCCAGGGTATCAACAAAATCATTCCGTCGAAGGATCCTTGTCGCGGGACATGAAAACGATCTACGTGGACGAACACGTTTACCGGTCCGTTGAAACCCGTTATCGGTTCACCTTAGCGCATGAACTCGGACATATTGTTCTACATAAAAGCATATTTAGGGGCATAAGAGTAGATAGTATCATCGATTGGAAAAGGATATACAAAACTATCGATGAAAATGTCTATTTCGCTTTGGAAAAACAAGCCTATGATTTCGCCGGACTCATTCTGGTGCCCTCCTATCATCTTAAATCTCGTTTCCTTCGATTAATTTCGGAAAATAAATTGAAGTTTGCCGATGCGAAACAACGGGGTGTAACAAAAGAAAAGACGTTGGATTTTTTTAAAACGAACGCCATCTTCCGTTTGGCCCGTATATTCAAAGTCTCAACCGACGTTATGGAAAGACGAATAGATAAAGACAATCTGATGAATCAGATTCCTTGGTAATTAGGTGGCGACTCTAAAGGAACTCTAAAGGAATTTGCTTTTCGGCTGCGCCTGCTTGAGGGCTCGGTATCGCCTCAATGATCGCACCCAACCATCATGAAGGAGAATAAATAGGACCTCAGAACCTGTCAAGGCAGGCTTGAGGACGGGGAAGGGCGGTCGGGGAGCTGTCCGCGGTACTCGATGAGCACGAAATCACCCGAACTTCCTTCTCCGGAAAGAGAGAGGAGTATGAGAAATATTCGGCCGTAACTTCAGCGGTCATCAAGAGCTCCTGCGAGGCGGCCTGAGGCGGGGGCGGCTTCGCTGCGACAAAGCTCAGCTTGAGGTGACCGATGATACGATCGACCACGGAGAAATCCGTAAGGAAAGCGATGACCTTCATTTGGCTGCCGCACTTGGGGCAGAGCATCGGGTCGACTTCATAGACCTTCCGGATCATGGCCGCCCAGCCCTTGGAAGGTATGCGCGGGAGCTCATCCTCGATAATACGGAGAGGAAAAGCCGCAAGGCTCGTCTTCCGGACCTTCCCTCGGTGGGCGTTGGCATAGAGGCCATAATAACGCACCATGACCTGTCCTTTGTCGGGGATATGGGAGGTCACCCGGGCGATGAACTCCAGGTAGTCCATCCTCTCCTGCATGGCGCCGTTGTTGCCATGCCGGTAGCCGACCTTCCCCTCCTTATCCAGGAAGAAGAGGCGTTCCAGCGCCAGGATGGGCCGGATCATGTATTTGCCCACCCGCTCGGCCTCGCTTTTGGTCTTGGCCCGTACCAGGCTGTGGACTGAGAAGCCGGTGTGTCGCCAGGAGAGCAAGCGCTCCGCCCATTCGGGGCTGAGGAGTTCCCGGCGCACCAGCAGGCCCAGGACCTCCCTGGCGAAAATCTCGGCCAGCCGCGTGTCGTCCATCCGCGGGATCTTGTGGAAGACGCCCGCCTCGTCTATTCCGCCCTCGGTCACCAGAAAATGCAGGTGGGGGTGAAAATTGATGCGATCCCCGAAGGTCTGAACGGCGGCGACGACGCCAGGCACAAGCGTGCTCCCTGCCACAACCTCGAAATAGCGAGTCAGGGACCGGAGGGCCGAGCGGCAGAGATCCCCCAGAAGCCGACAGTTTGAAAAAATGATCCGGATAAAAAGACACCAGCAGGATGCGGACTGTAAGCCGGATTCTGTCGTGAAGAATCATTTATCTGGTCCCGGCGTTGCCGGCGGGATGCAGCAGCTAACCCAGGGCATCGGCCCCTTTGGCAATCAGCAACTCCACAATTGCAGGATTACCTCACCGGCTGGCTTCCCTGATTTTTGCCCCCTATCTTCTGCTTCCTGCCAATGAAAAAATAACATAGCGGGCCTATGAAAGGCACGAAGATAACGACTAAAAGCCATATGAGTTTATCGTTTCCTTTAAAGTCATTTTTCAGTATGTCCACAAATGCAATTAACCAAATTGGCACAAAAAGAACAAACAACAAAACAATAAGTTCCGTCACGCCTAAACCCATAAATCCTCCTTATTAAAATTGCTTATGGCAAGAAAATCCTAAACCCTTTCATTGTAAATATCTGAGAAGGGCAAAGCCTTTGAGTGTTAACCTCAAGCGCTCTGTTATCTGTCCGTTGCAGGCAGTCTTAAACGAAATCGAGTTACTTATTTCTCCTTTTCCATCATAAATTCCCATTTAATAATTTCGTCTTTTGCCGCGCGGGCATCAGACGCATCAGGGGCTGCCTGGAGATATATCTTCATCTGGCGGATTGCTTCAGGATATTTTTTCAATTCAGCATTAATAAGGGCGGAGTTGTAATACAGCCGCGCCGCGTACGGCGCAATCCCTATCGCCTTCTTGAATTCTGTAGCTGCCTGTTCAAAGTTGCCCTCTTTTACCAGCATCTCTCCTCTTAGCACATATTTTCTTGCATCCTCCGGCATCTCAGAGAGTGATGGATTCTTTCTCGTCATACTAAAGATAGACTCTTGTATCGCTTGTGCCTCTGTTTCATCTGCTGTTTTTAATGCCTCGGAGAGTTCAGACAGCGCCGCTTTATGCTGCCCCTTTGATTCAAACCACCCTGCCTTATCCATGTGTGCCTTTACAAAGGGTTTGAATGTTTGCAGTAAAGCCATGCGGTCATTCATTAGCGGGATATTCTTTGGAGATATGTCCTCTTCCGGTATTGAGAGATAGATAGTTGCCGCCTCATTTGCCTTTCCCTGTTTTGCATAGGCAGTTGCCTCAAGCAGTCGGGCTGTTGCGCTGTCTTTAACCTGTGAAAGGAGCTTTATTGCTTCATCATTCTTTCCCCGGTCAAGATATGCCGCACCGAGAGGAATCTGGGCCCAGTTATTAGATGAAGTAAGAGAGTATGCCTTTTCGGCATCACTAAATGCCTTGTCAAGGTCCCCCTTATGCCGGTATATAAGGCTGCGTATTCCTATGCTTGAAGCCGCTCCTTCCGGCATAATCTTTTCTCTGGTAATAAGCCTCTCAAACGGTTTATCAATGCTCTTTCTTTCTAGCGTAAGGGTAACCTGAGTGCCTGCGACTCCTCTCATATTTTGAGAAACTTTTTCGCCAGTCCAGCCCTTTGTTGATTTTCCGTCAATCTTTAGTATTTTATCGCCAACTTGTATGTCTGCCTTTTTTGCGGGCCCGCTATTCTCGACTTCTGTAACAACCGGATAATCAGTTTTTACATTATCAATCGTAAGACCAACACCTGAATAGGTTTGCAGTTCTATTGCCTTATCTATCGTCGCAATGGCGTCATCGTATCTGCCCATTGTGTAATATGCTCTGGCAAGAGAAGGATACAGGTCTATAGATGGTGCAGCTTCTATTCCCTTTTTATATGCCTCTGCCGCTTCGTTATAGGCGTTTTTCTCCATAAGAAAGCGCCCCATCCAGGCATAAGCCGTAGACATTTTAGGATTAATTTCAATTGCCTTCTTTATTGCCTTTATCGCCTCGTCGTATTGCTTTTTCCCGCCATATGCAACCCCAAGGTTAATGTAAGCTGTGTCATTATCAGACTGTAGCTCTATCGCCCTCTTGCCCGCCGTGATCGCTTCGTCATATTGTTTATTTTTGCGGTAATAGCTCGCAAGTGCTGCAAAGGCGTCGGAATTATCAGGGGTGAGCTCTACAGCCTTCTTTTGAGAAGAAATAGCTAAATCCATCTGCCCTAGGTTATCCTGTGATGATGCTAAAACAGCCCAGATCACATTCCCCCAAGTCTGGGTGTGAGGAAGACTCAACGACTGCTTGCATACATCAATGGCCTCCTGGTATTGTCCATTAGAGCGATATGCAATACCCAACCACACAAAATTGTCTCCGTCCTGAGGAGCTAATTCAGTGGCTCTTTTAAAATAAGAAATTGCTTTGCTGTATTCACCTTTTTTATATGCTTCCAGCCCTTGGAGGACAAGATCACTCGCGGCATAGGCGTTTATTACTAAAATTATTAGTATTAATAAAATCCATGATTTTTTCATCTGATCGCTCTCCTTGCATTCATAAATAAACTATTTGGGCATAACCAAGGGGGTAATGAGGAAGTATCGCTGATTCTGAAAGTCTGCAGGGCTAAAATCAACCCCCCATTTCACCTTCGTCTGGTCACCAGATCTCGGAATCTTCCGACCAGTGGCATTGATCAGCGCCCAGTCGGCTTCCGAGCAGACCCTATCATCGCCCAACGCACCATAATTGGTGCCTAAAAAGCGGGAGCCGAACATGTTATTGGCTATTTCCTTGCGGTTCTTTTGTGCCATCTCCACCGCAGCATGGAAAAGTTCCTTCCCTTCCTTTTCGTTCAGCGGCTGGCCTACCAGTCTGGCTACTTCAGCCCCGCGGGAGCCATACTCCTCCAGAAATTCAGCTTCAGAGATAATGCGCGGACCTTGACGGGGTCGATTATCTAAGAAGAGTTTCTTGCCGTTAACTTCTTTGAGATAGATAACCGTATGCGATGCACTCGAATCTAGGCCTTCGGAGGTAAATTTGTTGTCTACCTTAGCTATTTCTTTCATTACTCCTTCCCCCTCCATGAGCAGCACGTCACCGGGCTGAAGTTCATTAAAATTCTTGTAGGAGGGCGGTGGAGGGACATTCGTCTTCAGAGATTTATAGATCGCACTGCACCATTTGTTCGGTTCTTCGGTCCGTTGCTGAATCAGTTTCCTCTGTTTTTCCATCCAGGCGGCGTTCATATTCTCAAACTCGTCCTGCTCCAGCTTGGACTCAAGGTTTTTGTTTACCGTATTAAAGTCTGTCCCTATTGTTTTTAATTTAAGTTCGCCGCTGTTGATAGTTCCCATCTTTGCCAGAAGGTCTTCTCCCGCCGCCAGTTTTTTATTGTCATCGAACGTTCTTTTTTCTTTTTCAATATTTTGAAGATCAATCCATGCTTGATTGGCCGCTTGCATGGCCGCCTGCTTTTTTTGCTCCTCTTCCTGCTGGCGCTTGATCGCATTCTGCATTTCGATCTCGTCCTGGCGGGACGTATCACGTTCCGGCGAAAAAATTAAATTAATGAAGGCATCGACTAAGCCCTGCGCCATCTGCTGCTCCGGACTACCTCCAGAGTTTCCGCCGGAACCGCCGCATTTCACGCACTCCGCCATACTCGCGAAGTAAGAATCGCCCATCTGCCGGGCATACTCCTTGATCGCATTTTGACATTCAATCTGGGTCGCGTATTTGCAGGGTCCCTGCTCCGCAACGTTGCCGGTATAACCGGTCGTTCTCAGAAATCTCAGATATTTCGACTGATCTATACGCCAGTCGGCATCGGCCGGCTGGCACAAAGCGAATATGACCATTCCCAGTAGAATTGCCTTGGTTTTCATTTCTCCAACCTCCCGTCTTGAATAGATATATCAATCTTTTCCGGGTCAGAGAGGATACCGTTTTTTGCGGCAGTGCCTATATCCCCCGAATCGGCTATATACTTTTTTCTCCCAAGGGACCCTTCCCCATTTATTCTATAGGAAATTGCTTTTCGGCAGCGCCTGCCTGCGGACACAGTTGCGTCTCGATGATCCCATCCAACCATCGTGAGGAAGCATACGTCGGACCTCAGAACCTGTCAAGGACGGCTTGAGTACGGGGAAGGGCGCCCCGGCAGCCGTCCGCGGTGCCCGATGAGCGAAAATCACCCGGACCTCCCCCTCCGGCATAAAAGAGCTTTATGAGAAATATTCGATCGAAGTCTTAGCGGCCATCAAAACTTCCTGATAAGCGACCTGAGGGGGCGGCGGCCTGTCCGCCACGAATGTCAGCTTCAAGTGGTCAATGATCCGGTCCACAACGGGATGCTCCGTGATGAAAGCGATGACCTTCATCGCGCCGCTGCAGCGGGGGCAGAGCATCGGGTCAACCTCGTAGACCTTCCGGATCATGGCCGCCCAGCCCTTGGAAAGGACGCGTCGGAGTTCGTCCTCCACAATCCGGAGAGAAAAAGCCGTCAAGCTCGCCTTCCGGACCTTCCCCCGGTGGGCGTTGGCATAGAGGCCGTAATACCGGACCATGACCTGGCCCTTGTCGGGGATATGGGAGGTGACCCGGGCAATGAACTCCAGGTAATCCATCCTCTCCTGCTTGGCGCTGTCTTCGCCATGCTGGTAGCCGACCTGGTCTTCCCTTTCATCGAGGGAGAGTCGTTCCAGGGAAAGGAGCGGCCGGATCATATATTTGCCGACCCGTTCGGATTCGGGCTTGGTCATGGCCCGTACCCGGCTATGGAAGAGGCCCGCCTTGTCCCTTCCGCCCTCGGTCACCAGAAAATGCAGGTGGGGGTGAAAATTGATGCGATCCCCGAAGGTCTGGATGGCCGCGATGACTCCGGGCGTAAGCGCGCTCCCGGTCACAACCTCGAAATATCGGATCAGGGCCCGGAGGGCCGCCCGCCAGAGCTCCCCCAGGAGGCAGCGCTTGTACTTGAAGAAGACCCGCCGCATCTGGGACGGTGAAAACCACCTGGCGGTGGGGGACATCCAGGAGGAGTGTCTCCCGCATCCACTCGCCCCATTCCTCAAGGCGCTCGGCATGACAGGACGGGCAGAATCCTCTTGTCCGGCAGGAAAACATCAGGAGCCGCTCCTCCCCACAGTCGGGACAGCGGATGCGGGCGAACCCGCAGCGCGGCTTGCCGCAGTCCAGGTAGCGCTCCACGACTTCCTTGACGACCGGCCGGAGGAACCCGTATCCCTTCTCGAACCGGCTCTCATACTCGGCCAGGAACCGCTCGAAGTAGTGGAACAACACCAGATAAAGAACGGTCCGCTCCGGATGCCGGGGACGATAGACTCCCGCCATGGCGGGAGAAGAGCCTCAAGAAATGGGCCATCGCCACGGATATGACCACGTCTCCCTGAAAGAACGGTAAGAGTCCCGGCCCGGAAGGGCGAATCAAGTCCAGAAAACGTCAACCGGCGTTGACGCTTGGCAGTGAAAATAGGAAACGCAAGGGAACAGCACAACCGGGCTCTATGCCTCCCCAACAGCAATCCGAGGAGGAAGGAGCCATATGGGCATCGGAGGTGACGACAAATTATGGGAAGATAGGACGTGCGCAGGATCATCGTTGGCGTGGATGCGCATTCTGGCTAATCCGGCCACCGATTCTTGTTCAAAATGGCCACTTGTCGGAGCGAAGCGACGCCGGCGTTTCATTATATGTCCTTGTGGCCGGAATGGACCAGAATATGCATGCTCATCGAGCCGTTTTTTTTCGAAGTTGTTCCGTCGGCACGATGAACCGGGGATAGGCGTTCATCCGGAAATCAAGCTCCCCGCCGCCCCGCCGCTCATAACGCTTCCAGGCCAGGGCCCCCACCATGCCGGCGTTATCCGTGCACAGCTTGGGCGAGGGGATGAAAAAGCTCAACCCCTGCTTCCGGGCGAAGGCCTCGAATTCCTGCCGCAGGCGCTTGTTGCGGGCCACGCCGCCGGCCAGGAGCAAGGTCAGCGGACGGTGGAGGGAGACGGCCCGCTCCATGTTGTCCAGGATGCTGCGCACCACGGCCTGTTCGAAGCTGGCCAGGAAATCCGCGAGCCGCGGATGATCCGCGGCCAAGCTCTCTTCCCTGACCCAGCGCAGAGCCGCAGTCTTGAGGCCGCTGAAGCTGAAATCCAGGCTCCGGTCGCTCATCTGAGGAGAAGAAAAGGCGAAAGCCCGGGCGTTGCCGCCGGCGGCCATTCTCTCGATGACCGGGCCGCCGGGATAGCCCAAGCCGAGGAACTTGGCCACCTTGTCCAGGGCCTCTCCGGCCGCGTCATCTCGGGTGCGGCCGAGGAGCCTGTATTCAAGCTCGCGCTCCAGAAAATAGAGCGAGGTATGACCGCCCGACACAACCGCGGCCAGAGCTGGATAGGAAATCCCCGAATTTTCCAGGATGGCGGCTTCGATATGGGCCTCGAGATGATCGATGCCCAGAAGAGGTTTCCGGAAGTAGTAGGCCAGGCCCTTGGCGAAGGATAAGCCGACCAGGAGTGAGCCGATGAGTCCCGGCCCCTGGGTTACGGCGTAAATATCAAGGAGGGGCAGGCTGACCTTGGCTTGCTCCAGGGCTTCCTCGACGACCCAGGTAATCGACTCCAGGTGCTGCCGCGAAGCCAGTTCGGGAACCACTCCGCCGTAGGGAGCGTGGAGTGCGTCCTGGGACTGGACGATGTTGCTCAGGATGGATGACGGGCCGTCCAGCACGGCGGCCGAAGTCTCATCGCAGGATGTTTCGATGGCTAAGAGGTACATGCCGCCTCAACCATCTCGGTCTCGATCTAGTTCCCTGATGATCAAAAAGCTCAGACATCCTCGGCGCCCCGAAACGGGGTTCCTTCGAAGCCCGCTCGGGAAGGCTAAACCTTCCCTCATGGTCGCTGCGACCGCCCCGGCCGTGTTCCTGGTGAGGATGAACCGCTTACAATGGAAGAAAATCACTTAGATTCACGTAGCGGACATAGCTTTAAAAGAGATTCCTCGTAAGGCGGGCGGGCGATGCCCTTTTCGGTGATGATGGCGGCGATGTAGCGGGCCGGGGTGACGTCGAAGGCCGGGTTGCGCACCGGCGCTTCGGGCAGAGTGATACGGCAGCCGCCCGCCTCGCGCACCTCGCGGCCGTCGCGCTCCTCGATGGGGATTTGGCCGCCGTGCTCTAGAGCCATGTCCACGGTGCTGAAGGGCGCGGCGACAAAGAAGGGCAATCCGTGCTCCCGGGCCAGGACGGCCGCCGAATAGGTCCCGATCTTGTTGGCCGAATCGCCGTTGCGGGCAATGCGGTCCGCGCCGGTCAAGGCCAGGCTGATCTCGCCCTGTTTCATCAACCAACCGGCCATGTTGTCGGTGATGAGGATATAGGGGATGCCGGCGCGGGCCAGCTCCCAAACGGTCAACCGCGCGCCCTGAAGAAACGGCCGTGTCTCGTCCACATAGACCTTGATCCTCTTCCCCTCCTCATGGGCCGCCCGGATGATACCCAGGGCCGTGCCGTAGCCGGCCGTAGCCAGCTCGCCGGCGTTGCAGTGGGTGAGGATATTCTCACCGTCCTTAATCAGGCTGCGGCCGAAACGGCCGATGGCCCGGTTGGCTTCGATGTCCTCTTTCTCTATGGCCAGGGCTTCGTCGATCAGGCGTCGTTTCAGGGCTCCGAGGTCCAAGCCCTTATGGGCCAGGAAAACGCTCTTCATCCGCTCCAGCGCCCAGAACAGGTTGCGGGCCGTGGGCCGGGTCCGTTCCAGCCTTTGGGAGATGCGGTTGAAAACTTCGGCCGCCGAGCCGGCCGCCTTGGCCTGGCGGTCAAAACCCAAGGCCAGCCCCATGGCCGCGGCCACCCCGATGGCCGGCGCGCCCCGGATGACCATGGCCTCCACGGCCTCGGCCACCTGCTCATAATCCCGGCATTCAACATAGACCTCCCGGTTGGGGAGAAGACGCTGGTCGATCATCTTCACCCGGCCGTCCTTCCATTCGATCGTCGGCAGCATGGGTCTATTCTAATCGATATGGGGGTTCAATAAAATGATGAAGCTGTTGACAAGAATGGCCGCAGGGCTTATTTATATTGCTACAGGCAAGAATAAATGAGAGGAGTAGTCATCGATCCGGGATGGCCGAGACCGGCGCGCTGGAGGGCGATCCTCTGGCTGCCTGTCCTGCTGGTCCTGGCGCTCCTCATCCCTCCCCTGGTTTTTCTCCCCATCACCCCTCTTTTCTTTGAACTCGCCGCATTCAGGCGGACCCTCGGGCCGCAGCCGGCGTTCTCTCCCGCCCTCCGTTCCTACCGGATACCTTTCCGCAGCCCTCCTTTGGCCGGCTGACGATTTTCGTCAGCAGCCCTATCTCATTCCCCGCATCCGGAACAAAGGAGGTTCAGTCCAATGCGTTCAAGCAGCTTGTGGCAAAAAATACGAAGAAAGATTCATCCCAACGGAGATTCTCTTCCCGAGACGGACCTCAGGCCCTATCGAGCCTGCCTCGAAGAGATCCGGGCCCTGGATCTCCACACATCATCAGCCGATGATCTGCGGCGGCGGACGGAGCGTCTGGCGGGAGAGGCCCGCCGGGGCACGGCTCTGGACGAACTCCTGCCCGAAATGTTCGCCCTTGTCGCGGAAGCCAGCCGTCGCACAGTCGGCCTTGATCTTCATGACTGCCAGATCTTGGCCGGGCTGGCTATGGCCCGCGGCCGGGTTGCCGAGCTCCCCACCGGCGAAGGCAAGACCCTGGCCGCAGTGTTCCCCGCCTACCTGTGGTCCCTGGCCGGCGGCGGCGTTCATGTCCTGACCTTCAACGATTACTTGGCCCGGCGCGACGCGGCCTGGATGGGGCCGATCTATCGCTGCCTGGGCCTCCGCCGCGGCTACATCCAGGAAGGACAAAGCCCGGCCGACAAACGGGCGGCCTACGCCTGTGAGGTGACTTATGCCACAGCCAAGGAGGCGGGGTTCGATTTTCTCCGCGACCAGTTGGCTTATACCCGGGCGGACCTTGTCCACAGGCCGTTCCAGGCCGCGCTCGTTGATGAGGCCGACTCCATTCTCATCGACGAGGCGCGCATTCCCCTGGTCATCGCCGGCCTGTCCGGCCGGTCTGACTAGAACCCGGACGCCTGGCCCCCCTGGTCAAAGGCCTGGCCGCCGGCCGGGACTACGAAACGGACGCCGAGCACCGCAACGTTTTCCTGACCGAGGCGGGGCTGGAGCGCCTGGAGGCCGCCCTCGGCTGCGGCAGCCTGTTCGAAGAGAACAATCAACGGCTCCTGGAATCCGTGTATTGCAGCCTCCAGGCTCAGGCTCTCCTCCAGCGGGACATCGACTATATCATCCGGCAGGGCCGCATCGAGATCGTCGATGAATTCACCGGCCGGGTCATGGACAAGCGTCACTGGCCCGACGGCCTGCAGGCGGCAGTGGAAGCCAAGGAAGGCTTGGCCCGACGGCCGGAAGGACGGGTCTTCGGCTCGATCACCCTTCAGCACTATTTCCGTCTCTACCCCCGCTTGGCCGGCATGACCGCCACGGCCCGGCCGGCCGCGGCAGAGCTTCACGAATTTTATGGTCTGAGCGTCACCGTTATCCCGCCGCACCGTCCCTGCCTCCGCCGGGACGAGCCGGACGCCGTCTTCATCCAACGGCAGGCCAAGCAGCGGGCGCTGGTCGAGGAGATCCGGCACGTCCAGGCCGAGGGAAGGCCGGTTCTGGTCGGCACATTGAGCGTCAAGGAGTCCAAGGACCTGGAACAGGACCTCCGCGCGGCGGGGGTGGCCTGCCGGGTCCTCAACGCCAAAAACGATGAACTGGAGGCCGGAATCATCGCCCAGGCCGGGCGGCCGGGAACGGTGACCATCTCCACCAACATGGCCGGCCGCGGGACGGACATCAAGCTTGGTGGGCCGGAGGAGAAGGAACGTGATCGAGCGGTGGCCCTGGGCGGGTTGTATGTCATCGGCACCAATCGTCACGAGAGCCTGCGCATCGACCATCAGCTCCGCGGAAGGGCCGGGCGCCAAGGCGACCCGGGCTCAACCCGTTTCTTCATCAGCTTGGATGATGAGCTGTTCAAACGCTATGGCCTGACCGATTTGTTCCTCAAACGGTATCGTTCTCAGGACGGGGAAGGGACGGCCGGCGCCGTGCGCCGCGAAACCGACTATTGGCAGCGCATCATCGAAGGACAGAACTTCGATATCCGGCGGACCCTGTATACCTATTCCTCCCTGGTCGAGCTCCAAAGGAAAATCGTTCAAGAAGAGCGCCAGCGGATCCTGCGGGAAGGAGAACAGCCGGATGAGCGGATGTTACCTTGGCCCGGCCCCGCGGCCGGGGGGAGGCTCGCTTGGGCCAAGCCACTCTGGCTCGTCTCGAGCGGGCCGTCCGCCTCCGAGCCCTCGACCAGGGTTGGGCGGATCATCTGGCCTGGGTCAACGATACCCGGGAGAGCATCCATCTGGTCAGCTTGGGCGGCCTTATGCCGGACCGCGAATTCCAGAAATCCGCCACGGCGGCTTTCCTGGAGATGATGGCCCAGGCCGAAGAGTCCGCTGAGGCCGAGTTTAAACGTCTGCGGGAAACAGACGACCCGGCCCTCGAATTGAAAAAGATCAAGGGCCCTTCCTCGACCTGGACCTATCTGGTCAAGGAAGACCAATTCGGCTGGGGGGTAGAGATGATGAAAGGGAAAAACATCGGGTTGGCCGTATCGGCCGCTCTGTCCATGTTCTCTCATGGGCCCATCTATATTCTGGTGCTGGCGCTCCGGCGGCTCCTTCGCAAAAGGAAGTCACCTTGACTTTTGGCCCGAAGACGAGTATTTTGAGGCCAGCGGTATTTAGAGGAGGATGAGATGTTTTTGATCGGACCGCTCGGCCACCAGGAGCTGCTTCTCATCCTGGCGCTTGCCCTGTTGATATTCGGAGCCAAGAAGCTTCCCGATCTCGGCAAGTCCCTGGGCGAGGGCATAAAGAACTTCAAAAAATCCCTCGGCGGCAAAGAAAAAGACGATATTAACTCCGACAAGCCCGTTTCCCACTCCAAGGACGAATGAAGCGGACTATCGAGAAGCTCCACCGTGAACAGGTGGAGAAGGAAGAATATTATTCCAAACGCCTTGACCGGATAGACTCCCTCAGCAAGTCCGGCTTCGACCCCCGCCTCGCCTCCCCTCTGGAAAACCGCCTGTCCCGGCTGGAAGAACGGATCTCCCGCCTGTCCAAGGACAAAAAGACCGAAGATAAAACAACAACCCAGCAGGAAGTCAACGCCGAGGTCATGAAAGCCCTCCAAGAGATGAAGGCTATCCAGACCGGAACCGTTCAAGCCCTGCAGGCGGTCACCACCGCGCTGCTTGAGGCGTTCCGCCTGACTCCCGGCCTGATGGATGCCAAGGACCGGGAATGGGACGCCCTGGGCAACAATCATGTGGGGATGATCTTCAAGAGCATGGAATGGCGAGTGGACAAGCTGGCCGCCGAATATGAGGACGTCAAGCTCTTGATGCGCTCCTTCCTGGCCCTGGAGGACGGGCTGGGCCGTCTGCGGGCCGTGCTCGAGGAGAAAAAGCTGCCCACCCCAGGCCAGGTGGCCGAAATCCTGGAGCCCATCCGCGACTGGCGCTACGCCGGTTTTGAAAACCGTTTTCGGGGCGGCGAGGGTGACGTCCGCCGCCAACAGGAGAACTATCTGGCCCTCTTTCCCGGAGGAGGAACCGTGCTCGACCTCGGCTGCGGCCGGGGCGAATTCATGCAGCTGCTCCGGGAGCGGGGATTCAGGCCCGTAGGGGTCGACCTCAATTCGCAGATGGTCGGGCTGTGTCTGGACAAAGGCCTGGACTGCCGGCAGGGCGACCTCCTGGAGGAGCTGGCCGGAAGGCCGGACGGGACTCTTGACGGCATCTTCTCCTCTCAGGTCATCGAACATCTTCCGCCGGAGGCCATCCAACGGCTGATCGAACTTGCTTATCAGAAGCTCCGGCCGGGCGGAACACTGGTCCTGGAAACCATCAACCCGCTGTCCGTCTTCGCCCTGGTCCACATCTATTTCCTGGACATGTCGCACCGAACGCCCGTCCATCCCCTGGCCCTCCGTTTCCTGCTGGAAACAGCCGGGTTCCAGGCGGTTGAGCTCCGCTACCCCCCTCCCCTGGAAGAGGAACGGCTGCGGCCCATCCCCCCGGCCGATGAGTCGGCCTCTATCCTCAACCGGAACATCGACAGTTTGAACGAATTGTTGTTCGCCGCTCCCAATTACGTGGCCATAGGAAAAAAACCATGACCCAGACCCTCTGCGCCGCCTTCGACTTGGGCGGGACAAACCTCAAGTATGGGCTGATCAACCCCAAAGGGGAGCTGGTCCGAAAAGACAGCCTGCCCACTCCAGCCAAATGGGCCGAGGTTTTGGACGTCATCGCCGGCCTGTGGAAAGATTTTCGCCGAGAAGAAAAAAGGCACCTGGCCGCCGCCGGTTTCGGCTTTCCGGGCATCTACAGCCTCAAGGACCAGAGAATTCTCCAGTCCCCCAACTACTCCGAGCTGAATAACGTGGACCTTCAGGCCGCCCTGTCCAAAGTCGTCGATGCGCCCTTCGTGGTGGATAACGATGCCAACATGGCCGCCTGCGGAGAATGGCGCTGCGGCGCCGGCCGCGGAACGCGCAGCATGGTCCTGCTGACCATCGGCACCGGCATCGGGTCGGGCCTCATCCTGGGAGGCGGCCTGTGGCACGGCCGCTGCGGGTTCGCCGGCGAGCTGGGCCACATCACCGTCAACCCGGACGGCGACCTGTGTACCTGCGGCAACCAAGGCTGTCTGGAGACCGAAGCGGCCGCGCCCAAGATCGTCCGCAACTACAAAGACCTCAGCAAGACCAAGAAGTCCGTCAAAGCCGAGGAAGTTTTTGACAAGGCCAGCCGGGGCGAAGTAGCCGCCGTCAAAGCCTTCACCATAGCCGGCACCTACCTGGGAATCGGGCTGGGCATCACCATCAACCTTCTCAACCCGGAAAAGATCGTCCTGGGAGGAGGAGTCATGATGACGGGCGATTTCCTGCTCCAGGCGGCCGTGGAGGAGGCCAAGCGCCGCAGCTACAAGGCCTCCTTTGCCTGCTGCTCCATCGAAAAAGCCAAATTGGGCAATGATGCCGGTCTGATAGGGGCCGGCTTGCAAGCCTTAGCGCAGATGAAAAAAAGGCGATAAGAGGCTCTTCTCTAAGCCTCTTAAAAATCCATGACTTTGCGCAGCTCTTCTCCCCCCGTCCTGTTCTTCAGCCAGATATGAAGGGTGTTCTTGCCCTTGCTCAGCCGGTCCACATCCTTGTCCAGGAGCAGAGGGATGTCCCAGATGTGCTTGGCGCCCTTTTTGCCTTTCAGCTCCTCTTCGGCCAGGGAGATGGTGGCCGAATCCTTGTGCTCCCAGAGCGATTTCTTCTCTGCATCCCTGAGTTCAAGCTGGAGGTCGAGCGTCGTCTCCAGTCGGTTCCCGCTCACGGATTTGAACCAGATAAAAGCATAGGGGATCTCGAGATGCACCAGCGCTTCCACCCGGGATTCAGTGACAGATTTGTTCTTGAGGCTCCAGTTGAAGTCGAACAGCGACTTCTCCGAAGAGAATGTTCTCTGGGCCCTGTCCTGGGCCTTGTTCAACTCCTGCATATAAGCCAAGTTGAACTCCTGCAGGGCGGACAGGTCATAGGTCACCAGGCGATACTCGCCTGTGCAATAAGGGTCGTTAAAAACAACCGGAAAATCGTTGTAGTACCAGACCTCGCTGCAGCGGGCGCCCGTCTCGCCGCCCCCCATGGGGTTGCGGACCCGGTCCATGGGCGGCCCGAACAGGATATAGATCCGGCCGCGGTCGGTCAGCCAGCCCGGCCGGCCCTCGCCAATGAAGAGCTCGTTGGCTCTTTGGATGCGGCTGAAATATTCGTCCTTGAACTCATTCTCCTCGGTGTTGGGGTCGGGGTCGCGACGACGCCAGAACTCCTCCCTGAATTTCTCCTTGTCCGCGTCGGGAAGCTCGAGGAAAATCTTGCGCTCCTCGGCGGTGATGATGTAACGAACCTGGGATAGGAACTCGGCGTTGACCGGGTCAAGCTTCTTCTCCAGGTTGTACAGCCGGCAGGAAAATAAAAGAGCGGCCAGCAGGCCGGCCCCCGCAATGAAGAGCAAAGGTGCCAAGAATTTTCGTCCGCTCATTTTTTCTCCTTCAGCTCATCGAGTCTTTTACGGAGTCCGGGCTGGTCGGGGCTGATCTGCAAGGATTTCTCCCAGACCACCCGGGCTTCCTCTTTCTGGCCCAGGCCCAGGTAGCATTCGCCCATAGCGTTGAGGAGCGTGGCGTTGATGCCGTAATGGGTAATGGCCTGGTCGAGGACTTCCACCGCCCGCTGGAGCTGGCCCCCGTCCTGAAGAGCTCTGGCCAGGGCGATATAGATCTCATACTGCGGCGGCTTGGCCTGGCCGAAGAACGGGCTCAACAGCGTATCGACTTTCTGATAATCCTTTTGGGCCAGATAGACCTGGGCCAGGCTCAAGGCATATTCCCTGGATTCCGGCTGGCGGGCTACAGCCTTTTCCAGCCGGGCTTGGGCCTCTTCCAGGCGGCCCTGGTTGGTGAGCTGGGTACCGGTCAAATAAAGGTAGGCCGGGTCGTCAGGGCCGGGCAGGACCTTGGTATAGACCCAGGGCCTGGGGATGGCCTCCAGATGGGTCACGTCGAACTCCTCGCTGGCCGAGGCAAGCGTCTGACCCTCAGTGCGGAGTGAGACGGTCACTTTATAATGTGCCGGGGGGAAGCCGGTTAAGGGGATGGATTCGATGAACTCGGGCAGAGTGGGGTAGTCGCTGAGGGGGCGGTTCGTCGTGCGGAACTCCTGGTCGTTCTGGAGGAAGTCGAAGACAAGCTCTCCGGCCGATCTCATGGCCCCCTTCAGGCCCAGCACCTGAAAGGCAAGCTGGAGCGTATCGCTCTTCAGGAAGATTCGGCTGGCCTGTGCATAAAGCTGATTCCCGGCCAGCTGGAAGGGCCTGAGCCTGTCGGCCCCCGCCGTGACCGCCGTCAATTTATAGGCGAGGAGGAGGGGGGTGATCCAGGGGCCGGCCTGCTCGTCGGGGATGACCAGCTTCTTCTCCAGGGTAAGGAACTCCTTGGACACTTCGTTTTTGACCAGGAGGGACATCCTGTAGGACCCGGAGACGAGGGGGAACATGTCGTGGATGGTGAAAGGCTGGTGGCTGATGCTCTTCATCTGTTCCTGGTCGAAGTTGAAGGACATGGTCTTCTCGTACTGGTAGACAAGCTTGCCGTCGTCCTGGGTGAGAGTGCCGTTGAACTTGAAATTGGCATAATAGCGGCCTTCATTTTCGGAGACGGAAAGGCGGGCCGGCTCGAGGGCGTAGTGAATAAAGAACATGCCGTTGGGCGCACGGAAAATCCGAACCAACGAATCGCTGTCCAGGTAGTTGGTGCTGTAATCGACCTCGACGATATCCTTGTATTCCAAGAACTTCTGGGCGTACTTGTCCTCCACCAGGTGCCATGCCGCAGTCTCCACTTGCTGGAGGAGCATCTGCGAGGCCAGCGAGGGCCGGCCCGTGGTCGTAGCATGCTCGCCCGGAATGAGAGACATCGACACTTCGGCCAGGTCCGGCTGGACCTCCCAGAGCTGCTGGTAGGCCGTCAGGTAGTCATTGGGATCGTCCCAGTAGGAGGTCAGCAGGGCCATGGGGCCGTTGATGACCGGGCTGTAGAGTTCGAAATCGCCGACTCCATGCGGTTTGTAGAAGACGAGGTTGAAACCAGTCGGCAAGCCTTTAGGAGCCTGGTCCTGATAGAACCAAATCTCGGCCGGGTAGGTCGAGCTCTGGGCCTCGATGCTCTCGACGTCGTTAGGCGGACCCAGGATGATGTAAATGCGGCCCCGGTCGGTCTTCCAGCCGGGCCGGGTGCTGGTGCGGCCATAGAAATGGTTGGCGTAGCCGATGCGTCGGTAGTGCTCTTTCTTAAATTCGTTCTCCTCGGAGGCCGGGTTCGGGTCGCGGCGCTTCCAGAAGGCCTCCGTGAAAAAGTCCCTTTCCCGGTCGCTCTGGAGCTTGAGAAAGACCTCCCGCTCCAGGGGAGTGATGATATAAACAACCTCTTCCTCCAGCCATTTGCGATAGGACTCCGGAAGGTCTTTGGGCTTGAGGCCCTTGGCCTGGCCGAATACCAGCGAGCCGACGACGAACAGGCCGAGAACGATGACAATGAACTTGGATTTCATGTTCACTCCCATAAAGTAATGCACTGCCCGGGCAATTGCAAGTTAAGACAGCCCAAAGGCAAACCGCTCCTCCAAAACTAAAACCAGTGGGGAAGTCAAAAGGTTGCGAGAATAATCAACTGACTATTATTAAGTGGTGCGGAAGGTGGGACTCGAACCCACACGGTCTTTCGACCATAAACTCCTGAGGCTTACGCGTCTGCCAATTCCGCCACTTCCGCACCGAAGACGATGGCCCCAGGATCTCGGGCCTTTTATTATAGCCATTCGGTTGGAGCGAGTAAAGTTTGAAATTTCAAAACTGGACTTGACAAGTCCACCTTATTATTCTTATGTTAAAAGAAGTGGAGCACGTTCTTATCGGCCTCACTCCAGACCCTCTCCGAATTCTAAAATCCAAACCTAGCGGGCTGATCGATTTTGGCCTTAAACACATTGAGGAGGAAAAATGAAACTTGAAGAGCGGAGTCAGGTGGAGAAGCTTGCTAAATTTCATAGCTCCAAGTTCTTGACCACCTCATTCTATCTCGACCGGGACAAAAGCCGGCTGACCAAAAAGGAGATCGGCCTGGCCCTCAAGAATATCCTCCATCAAGGCCGGCAGCAGATCCAGGCGCTCGACCTGAGCAAAGCTCAGAAAGAGTCATTGGCCGGAGACCTGGACAAGATCAAGGCCTGGGGCGCCCAGCAAATCTCCGGCTCCAGCCTGCCCGGCCTGGCCGTATTCTCCTGCCAGGAAGAGGGATTCTGGCAGGATTTCGACCTGGGCAGCGCGCCCCGCAACCGCCTCGTCTTCGACTATAACCCTTACGTCAAGCCCCTCTCGGTTGTGCTCGACGAATCCCACCGTCTGTGCGCCCTGCTGGTGGACCGGCGGGAAGCCAGCTGGTTCTCCATCCACCTGGGCCAGGTCGGGCCGCTCGAACATCTCAGGTCGGACGTTCCGAGTAAAGTCAAGGAGGGCGGGTTCGAAGGCACTGATTCCAAACGGATCGAGCGCCACGTGGAAGCCCGCCTTCTGGAACATTTTAAGAAAGTGGCCCAGACCACTTTCGACCTGTTCAAGGCCCATAACTTCGACTATCTATTTTTAGGCTGCGCGGACGAACTCCGGCCGGACCTGGAAGCACAGTTCCATGCCTATTTCAAAAAAAGGGTCCGGGCCGGGCTTCGGCTCAAGCCCGGGGCGGGTCCGGATAAAGTCCTTCAAGAATCGGCCGAACTGGAGAAGAAGCTGAGGAAGGAGGAAGAGGACAGTCTCATCCTCAAGTTCATATCGGAACTGGAGAAGGGCGGCCTGGCGGTGTCCGGCCTTCGCCACACTCTGCGCAGTCTCAACACGGGCGAAGCCCTGACCCTGCTGGTCGGCCGCGAATATTCGGCGCCGGGCACTCTCTGCCCGCGCTGCCGCTTTCTTTATATCGAGGAAAAGACCTGCCCGTCCTGCCGGAAACCGACCCTGGCGGTCCAGGACATCGTGGACGAGGCGGTGGAGCTGGCCTGGGATAAAAAATCCGGGGTCAAGCACATTGGCCCGGCCTCCAAGATCAACCGCTACGGTAAGATCGGCGCGCTGTTGAGGTACAAAGCCTAAGACCGTACCGCGGCCGCCTTGTCAAATCGTCTTCCTCCACAGTAAAATTACGAATGGGATGCTCAACCATGAAGGCGGGCAGTAAGTTTTGGCCGGCCAGCCTGGGCCTGGGGTTGGCCCTCTGCCTCTATTTTCCGGCCCTGGGCCGGCCGGGTCCCAGGGCCTGGGACCTCCGATTAACATTGCAGACGACGGGACGCTATCAGGTCATCGACCGAGGAGTGACCTACAACGGCGACTTGGCCTTCACCCTGATCTGGGAAGGAACCATGGAGGAGGATCAAGAGGACTTCCGCCTCATTCAACGTGAAACGCGCCTGCAGGATTGGAAAGCCACTGAGACCTCATCCTTGCCCGAGCTCAGCATCATCCTGACCACGGCGAATTTTCCGGCCGGGCCTTCCTTCAATTATCTCTATGTTCTTCATGAAAAAAATGTCATCCACATTGCCTTCAGCCTGGAGGGATTCACCGTCCCCGTCCATCCCTCTGCTGAGAAGGTCGAGCTTGACCTGCCCCGCACGGCCAAGAGCGGCTTCCATTCTTCGTCCATTAATTATGACGCTCATGTCATCAAGGGTTCGAATCTTGTGGAGCTTCCCGCCGACCTCATCGAGGCCAATTCGGTCGAGCGGAATTTTGCCTGGAGCTGGAGGCACCGGCTATGGCTGGAGACACAGGACCAGGACATCTCCTTGCTGAACGATCACCAAGTCACGGCCAAGGTCTTCATCCGGCCCTCGGCCGGTCTCGCCCAGAGGCAGGCTGAAAGACCGCGAATCTCCTTTCCCCAGACCCAGCTGTCCCTCGAAGGCATCTTGACTTCCGCCCGGGGAAGTCAAGGTGGGAGTCAAGAGGCGCGGCGGAGGGGCTCTTGATCCGTCAGGCCCGGGGGTGATATTTGTCGTAGACTCGTCGCAGCCTCTCCCGGCTGACATGAGTGTAGATTTGAGTAGTGGTGATCTGGCTGTGTCCCAGCATGAGCTGCACCGAGCGCAGGTCGGCCCCCCTTTCCAAGAGATGGGTGGCGAAGGAATGGCGCAAGACATGCGGGCTGATTTTGTCCGGCAGCCCGGCCTTGGCCGCATAGGCCTTGAGAAGTTTCCAGAATCCCTGGCGGGTGAAGGCGCCTCCCCGGATCGTGAGGAACAGAATCGGGGTGGGTCTTTTGGACAGCTTGGGCCTGGCCTCTTCCAAATACCGCCTGACCGCCCGCGCGGCTGAGGCTCCCAGGGGGACGACCCGTTCCTTGCCTCCCTTGCCCTTGCAGATCAAAAAGCCGTCCTTCAAGTTCAGGTCGTTCGTTCTCAGCATAACAAGCTCCGACACTCTCAGCCCGGAGGCGTAGAGGACTTCAAGCATGGCCCGGTCTCTCAGCCCATGAACGGAGCCCGATTCCGGCTGTTCCAGCAGACGCTCGACCTCCTCCACGGTCAGGAACTTGGGCAAGGACAGCCAGGTGCGGGGAGGGGTGAGGTTGGCGGTGGGGTCCTTGTCGCGCAGCCCTTCCAGCACCAGAAACTTGTGAAAGGACCGGAGGGTGGAAATGAGACGGGCCTGGGATCTAGCCCCCAGCCCGGCCCGGCTTTGCCGGTGAATGAAGCGAACAAGATCCTCCTCGCCCGCCTTCAAAGGCTGACTTTGGGCCTGGTTCAAAAAAAGAATGTACCTGTCCAAATCGCGACGGTAGGACAAGGTTGTATTGGACGACAGCCCCTTTTCCACGGTTAAAAATTCCAGAAATAAGCGAAGCAGTTCTGGGGAGGGAAGAGGGGGCCTCATGCGAGAAAAGGGTTGTTGCTCCTTTCCTGGCCAATAGAGGTGGGCGGTCCATGGCCCGGCAGGACCGTCAGGCTGTCGTCCAGGGTCAGAATCTTGGTCCGGATCGATTCCTCCAGCTGGCGGGCAGACCCTCCGGGTAAATCGGTGCGGCCCACGCCCTCGAAGAACAAGGTGTCGCCGGATAGAAGAAAATGGTCGTCCAGGAAGCAGACGCTTCCCGGCGTATGGCCGGGGGTATGAAGCACGCGCAGCGAGCCGCGGCCCAGGGGGATAGCCTGTCCATCTTCCAGGAAGCTGTCGGCGGGGGGCGAATCCTTGGCCCCCAGCAGGAAACGGAGCTCATTCTGCTCGAGGGAGCTGAGCAGGCCGCTGTCGGCGGCGTGGATAAGGAGGGGTGCGCCGTAATGTTCCTTCATGTCCTTGTTGGCCCCGGTATGGTCAAGGTGGCCATGGGTGTTGAGAATCATGACCGGTTTGAGGCTGAGGCGAGAGATCTCCAGGAAGATCCGGCCCGGGTCGGCCCCGGGATCGACGATGGCGCAGTCCAAGGTCTCCGGGCAATAAACCAGGAAGCAGTTTGTCTCCAGCGCTCCGACGATGACCGCTTGGAATTTCATGGCCAGCCCGTCCTTATCATAAAGCCATCATTTTTCATGAGTCAAGATCGAATCTTTTTTTGGCCGCTGATAAACAGGGAGTGGTCCAGGTGGCTTGCCAGCGCCGACCCAAAAAATTATAATCGACGCAAATGAACCGGAATCCCTGGCAGCTGCAGGTGGCCAAGCGCTCCCTGAAAAAGAAAGAAAAAATCGCCCTTCTCCAAAAGCTGGTCCGCCTGCGGCCCTCGGAGCGTTGCCTCGACCTGGGCTGCGCCCAGGGAATGCTGAGCCATTTCCTCCGCCGCCAGGGAGGCCGCTGGGTCCACACCGACCAGGACCTGACCAACCTGAGAACGACCCGGGACCTGGTCGGTGGTCCCCTAGTCCGGGTCGAGCCCTTACGCCTGCCCTTCCGCAGCGGCGCCTTTGACCTGGTGGCCGCTCCGGACTACTTGGAGCACGTCAAGGACGATATATCGCTCCTCCGGGAGATCGGCCGCGTCCTGAAGCCGGGCGGCCGCCTGGTGGCCATCGTCCCGCGCTCCGGCTCTTTCCTCCTCCTCCATAAACTGCGGCCCGCCTTCGGCCTGAAGCTCGATTTCTACGGCCATCAGCGGGAGGGGTACAGCCTGCGCGACCTGTCCGGCAAACTGCAGGCCGCTGGACTTCAGGTGACCGGGCAGCGGACTTATGCCAAGTTCATCTCCGAGTTCTTCGAGCTCCTCCTGAACGCCTTTTATGTCCGCTTCTTGTCGCCCGGGAAAACAGAAGCCCTCCGCGACGGCCGCATCCGGCCGACAACGGCCGGAGAGTTCGTCTCGCGCAAAAATGAATTTCGCCTTTACGGCCTGGTTTATCCCTGGCTCTGGCTCCTCAGCCAGCTGGACCTCCTTCTCTTTTTTCAAAGAGGATACAGTCTGCTGGTGACGGCCGAAAAAAGATCGAGGTCAGCATCGCCGTCGTCCGCTTCTGCCTCCGGCCGCCCCTTTCCCGGCCCGGCATGATATAATGTCCGTTATGGACGCCCTCCTGGTCCCGGAAGCGCGTCAGACTCTTGAAGCACTCTTCATCAGCCGCTCTCAGGCCTCGGCCGGAATCCTCATCGGCCACCGCAGAGGGCTCCGCTTCATCATTGAAAAAGCCATACCCACCACAGCCGGGTATTATCCATCTCCCCGGACCTATGCCCGTCTAAGCGATCTCACCAAAAACACCATCATCGGTTTTTTTTCTTTCTCCTCGGAAGCGGGCTTATGGAGAATGAATCCGCCTCCTTTCGCCGTGGGCAAGGTTTTTTTATGCCCGAAAGGCAAGCCGGAAGCCAGGCTCTCCTGGCGAGCCTTCAGCCCGGATTATGAGGGCAGGTTCATCCTCAGGCCGGTCCGACTCGCCTCCCTTAAACAAAAACCATGAACGTTGAGTTGACCAAAGAACAGCAGAAGACTCTCCTGAATTTGGCCAGAGCCTCCATCCGAAGAGTTCTGGAAAAGAACAAGGAGCCGGAAGCCGCGGTCACCGACCCCGTCCTCAAGGAAAAACGCGGCGCTTTCGTCACCCTCAAAGTGGACGGCCGGCTGCGAGGATGCATCGGCTATCCGCTTCCCTCCAAGCCCCTCTACCTGACCGTATCCGAGATGGCCGTAGCCGCCGCCACCCAGGACTGCCGCTTCAGGTCTCTGCAAAAGGAGGAACTGCCACGCACCTATATCGAAATATCCGTCCTCAGCCTGCCCCAGGAGATCAAGAACCCGAACAAAATCGAAGTCGGCCGGCACGGCCTGGTCATTTCCAAAGGGGCCTCGAAGGGGCTCCTTCTCCCCCAGGTTCCGGGCGAGTACGGCTGGGACCGGGAGACCTTTCTGCGGCACGGCTGCCTCAAGGCCGGCTTGGACGAGGACGCGTGGAAGAAGGACGCGACCATCGAGGTTTTTACCGCCCAGGTCTTTTCCGAAGAAGAATAAGGGCCTGAGATCTAAATGCCCTAAGCATCCGTTTTAATCTATAATAATCCCCATTTTGTATCAGGAGAATAGAGATGCGCAGACCAGAATCCAGTTTGGGACGGAGGTCGTTTATCAAGAAAGGCCTTCTGGGAGCGGCCGGGCTCGGAGCGCTGTCTGCCTCGGCGGCTTCCGGCCTGACCACCCCCCCGCAGCAGGAAAAGAAAGGCAAATTCATCACCCGGACCCTGGGCCGGACGGGCCTGCGGCTGCCCGTGGTGTCCATGGGCGTTATGAACGCCGACAACGAGAATTTGGTGCGAGCCGCCCTGGAGGCGCGCATCATCCACCTGGACACGGCCCACGGGTACCAGCGGGGCCGCAACGAGGAGATGATCGGCCGGGTCATTAAAGATCGGCCCCGGGACTCGTATGTCATCGCCACCAAGGTCCCCGGAACGCCCCGAGACCCGAAGACCGGTTTGTTCTCGGCCGAGACCAAGGGCGAAACCTTTCTTCAAATGTTCGACCTCAGCCTTAAACGATTGGGCCTGGACCAGGTGGACATTCTCTATTTGCACAACGTCCTGCACCGCGAATCGGTGCTGTTCGAGCCGCTGCTCAAGGCCCTGGAGACGGCCAAGTCGAGCGGCAAGACCCGCTTCGTCGGCATCTCCACCCACGGCAACCAGGCGGAGGCCATCCAGGCCGCCGTGGACAGCAAGTTCTACGATGTGGTCCTCACCGGCTACAATTTCCGGGAACAGAACCTGGAAACGGTGGACAAGGCCATCGCCCAGGCGGCCCGGGCGGGACTGGGTCTCATCGCCATGAAGCCTTTGGCCGGGGTCTATTGGGACAAAGAGAAGACCGAGGCCATCAATGCCAAGGCCGCCCTTAAATGGGTCCTCCGCAATCCTCATATCACCACAATCATCCCCGGCATGACCACCTTCGACCATCTGCAGACGGACCTTTCGATCATGGATGATTTGACCCTCTCGCCTCAGGAATGGAAGGACCTGCGCCTGGAGGTCAAGACAGGCGGCCTGTACTGCCGGCAGTGCGGGCAATGCCTGCCCCAATGTCCTGCCGGCCTTCCCCTCCCTTCCCTCATGCGAAGCTACATGTACGCTTACGGCTACCGGAACCTGGGAGCGGCCTTTGACCTGTTGGCTTCGCTCGACCTGCCTGCGGAGCCTTGCCGGGAGTGCGGAACCTGCCGGGTGGCTTGCCCCAGCCGCTTCGATATAAAAGACAGGGTCACCGACATCGTGCGGCTGCGGCAGACGCCGCGGGAATTCATAGCCTAGCCTCCCCGTGGATTTAAAATGAACCGAAGAATTTATTATCCGGGCCTGATCCTTTTGCTCATGCTGGCCGTCCAGTCGGCGCCGCCGGCCGCCCAGAGCCCCGCGGGCAAGCTCTCGCCGGCATTGGCCATGGAGCTGGCTTCCCTCCCGTCCGGCGAAACGCGGCCGGTGTGGGTCTATCTCACCGATAAAGGATTTGAACCTGATTCTCCAGGGCTTATAAAGAAAATCCTGCAGGAGAGGGCACAGAGCATGAGAGAACGCTGTCTCCATCGGAGGGCCAAGGCCCGGACCGGCCAAGAGATGGTGGACTTCGAAGACATCGCCGTCTTCCCCGCCTACGCCGAGCGCATCCGAGCCATGGTCCCCCGGGTGAGGACCGTATCGCGCTGGCTCAACGCCCTAAGCGTCGAGGCCGGCCGGGAGGAGGTCGAAGCTCTGAGTTCGCTCGGCTTTGTCCGCCGGCTCGAGCCGGTTGCCTCTTTCCAAAGAAGCGAGGAGGGGCAGCCCCAATTCGAGCAGCCTTCCCCTTCCACTGATAGCTTCTTCAACCACATCTACGGCCCATCCCGAACCCAGCTTGAGCAGATGAATGTCCCCTCCCTTCACCTGATGGGCTACACCGGCCAAGGAGTCCTGGTCTGCCTGCTGGATGTCGGTTTCCACAAATCCCACCCCGTCTTCAAAGCGGCGCGCCTGCTGGCCGAATGGGATTTCGTCAACGGCGACGGAGATGTCCAGCAGAACCTCAACGACCCTCAGGATTATTCCGACTCTCATGGAACCGGCACCTGGTCGGCCCTGGGCGGCTTCATGCCGGGTCAGCTCATCGGGCCGGCCTTCCGGGCGGAGTTCATACTGGGCAAGACCGAAACCGACAGGTTCGAGCGGCCGATCGAGGAAGACTACTGGGCGGCCGGCATCGAATGGGCCGAATCGCTGGGCGCCGATGTCGTCTCCTCATCCCTGGGCTATACGGACTGGTACACCTTCAAGGATATGGACGGCAAGACGGCCGTGACCACCCGGGCCGCCAACCGGGCCGCCGACCTGGGAGTGGTGGTGGTCAACGCCGCGGGCAACGAGCGGAACGATGCTTG
Source organism: Candidatus Aminicenantota bacterium (assembly GCA_963702835.1). GTDB lineage: Bacteria > Acidobacteriota > Aminicenantia > Aminicenantales > JAFGAV01 > JAFGAV01. The sequence continues at coordinate 2,894,705 of OY969762.1, read as the reverse complement.
GGGCCACATCATCGCGCCGGCTGACGGGTTCAAGGTCATCGCCGTGGGCGCGGTGGACGCCGACGGCCGTATCGCTTCTTTCAGCTCGCCCGGCCCGACCTACGACGGCCGGATCAAGCCCGAGGTCTGTGCCCTGGGCGTCAGCACCTGGATAGCCGGCCTCAATGGGGACGGGTCTCCAAAGTACGGCCCGGGTTCGGGCACTTCATTTGCCACCCCCTTGGTGGCGGGCGTGGTCGCGCTTTTATTGGAAGCCCACCCCGACTGGACGCCGGATGATGTTCGGGAAGCCCTGCTGGCCACCGCCAGCCGCAGCACGACGCCGGACAATGATTACGGCTGGGGCATCGTCAACGCACTGGCGGCCGTCCAGCACTCAAAATAATTCGACTCTATTTGATCCTGGCCAGGCGGCCCTTCGAGGAAAAACGGCTGAACACGAGCGGGTCATGGCCGGGGACGACCCGCTCAGGCGCCCCCGCCAGAACCGCCATCCGGTCAAGAGCTTTGAGGTTGCTGTCGCGGTCGGCGGCCTCGAATGTCGGAATCGCCGTCCGGGTTTCAAGATTCCGGTAGAGATAGCAATTATCGGAGGCGAGCACAAAAACCGGGTTCCCCTGGATACGGACGTATTGCGAGGCGGCCGTGTGTCGCGCTCCGGTGAAAACGCGGATGCCCGGAATGATTTCCCGATCATCCCCGTCAATCAGATTCAACTTTCCCTGCGTATTCCGGAGGAGAAGAACGAGAAGATCCTCGGGATCAATTCCGCCGTTTTTGCCGCCTTCTTGCCAGGCCGGTCCCGTGTAATAAGCAAACTCTTCTTTTTGGATCCATAGCCGCGCCTGGGGAAAGAGATCGATGCCGCCTAGGTGGTCCCAGTGAGCATGGGTCAGGATAATGTCACTGATTTGGGCGGGGTCGAGGCCGGCTTGACGGACAGCTTCGTCGGGCCTGATGAAATCGGTGATATTGAAAATCTTGAACCACTTTTCCCGGTGAAAACCGGTATCCACAAGAATATTTCGGCCCTGGCCCCGAATAAGCCAGAACATCAGGGCGATATCCAATTTCTCGTCGTCCGGCGCTCCCAGCACAAGCCCGGAAACGGGAAATTGCCGTATAGTGCCGTAGCGGATGGCTTCAATCGAGTATTCGGGTGTTGCCGGGAAAACGGTGAGGAATAGGACTGTCGCCGCGGTCAAGCAGGAGGACAGTGCTCGCATTCTATTTTTATTTTAATTTTTTGCTGACGTCGGCCAGCTCCTTCTCCGCTTCCTTCTTATACAGGTGGCACTTGGAAGTGATAATGGGCGCCTCGATACAAGCCTGGAACTCCTGGGTGGCCTCCTTATATTTTTTCAAAGCCAGCAGGGTCCGGCCCAGCTCCAGATGATGATTGCCGTAGGTGGGCTTGAGCTCGACGGCCTTGCGGAGGAATTTCTCCGATTCCACAAAGCTGCCCTTGGGGATTCCGCCGTAGAGAATTCCTCCCAGAAACCGCTTGAGGCCGCCTATTTCGGCCATGCGGCGTTGCCAGCGGCCCAAGGCGTGATAGGCCAAGTCGTTGGTTGGGTCGAGGGCGACGGCCTTGTCAATATAGCTCTTGACCTCCTTGGACATCTTGACCTGTTCCCCCGTGCTCATAAGCAGCAGCCGCTTGCCCATGGCCGCGGCAAGCTCAAAATAGGCCCAGCTGTCGTTGGCGTTGGCCTTTACGGCCTTGCGGGCATAGTCCTCGCCCGACTGGTAGGTGGCCATCTGCTTGGCCCGGAGGTCTTTGAGTGAGGGGTCCAAAAGATCGCCGAGGTCAACGTAGGCCCGGGCTGTCTTCCACAGGGCTTCATAGTTGGCCGGCTCCAGCTTGAGCGCTTGAAGGTATTGGGCCAAGGCCTCCTGGTCGTTGAACTGAACATAGAACTCGTCGCCCTTGACGATATAATCCTGGGCCGTCTGGCAGAGGGCCGGAACGGACAAACACAGGACAGCGGCGATAGCCACCGCGCCAAGGATCGTCGGTTTTTTCATTTCTCCCTCCCTGAAGCATGCTTTCGACCTCTACCGTGTACCGTTTTTTCTGGGCAAAGTCAAGAAGAGCTGGGCCGGCCTCATCTTCGGCGCTCGCCTCAATTGAGCGCTGCTGTCCGACCCAACAGCGCCTCGGCCTGGCTGTCCAGACTGTTCAAAAGGCCCTCGGCCTGTTGACGGAGCCTTTCCAGTTCGTCTTTGGACAGCTTTGACTTCACGGTGGAGGGCTTGCCGAACACGGCCGCCACCCGGCTGAAGGGCGGAAACATCAGAAACCGGTCCCAGCTCCGGAGGAATTTCTTGCCTGATGCCGAAAAAGTAAAGGGAACAATATAAGCGCCGGTCTGCTGGGCCAGCTTCAGGCAGCCTTCTTTCAGGACGCGATTTGGGCCGCGCGGGCCGTCGGGGACGATGAGGACCTCGCCTCCTTCACGCAGCTCCCGGACCATGACGTTCCAGGCTTTAACCATAGAATGGGAGCTCGACCCGCGCAAGACCTTGTAGCCCCAGCGGTCCATGATCTGGGCCGGGATTTCGCCGTCGCGGCTGGGGCTGACCAGGGGCATGATTCCCCTCCGGCGGAAGAAATAGGGGACGATGAAGATCCGGTTGTGCCAGACGATGAGGACGACCGGCTTCCCGGCTCGGCGGAGAGCCTCGTACTCTGCTTGGCCGACGACCGTCCAGCGGCAGAGTTTAAACCACAACCAGAACAGAGGTTTCCCCGCCAGGCCGATAACCGCCCTTCTGAGCCGTTCGGGGAGTCGCATGGGGGCCATCATAGCCCAAACAGCTGCGCTCAGTAAACGCTGGCCTGCCGGACAAGCCTCATCAGGCTGCTTTGATCCCTAACGAGTCTAGCTAGTCCAGTTAGCATTCCTAACCGAATGAACAGCCGCGCCGACCAGGTAGCCGGCCAGGCTCAGGCCCACCCCCCAGGGCACGGAATAAGGCCAGGCGGGAAGGCTGAGAAGAATGAGACGAGAGGCCGAAGCGAAACTGAGAAAGGAAAAGCCGCCGCCCAAAATAAGGCTCAGCAGTCCGGCCAGGGGGATTCTTTTTTTTACAAACAGCATGGCCATCCCGGGGATAAAGAGCCCTTCGGCCATGATCTCCGAGGCCAGGCCGAGCGTTTTGAGGATGCTCTGAAACCGGGTGGCCACCAAGAAGGCCAGCCCGCCCACCAGGAGGGTGGCCAGCCGGCTCACCAGGACCTGGCCTCGGCCGGCCGACCCGGGAAAGAACCGCCGGACGATATCGCGGCTCAGGGTGAAGGCGCCGGTGTTAATGGCCGTATCCATGGTGGACATGATGGCCGCGGCTACGGCCACAAAAATCAGGCCGCCCAGGATGGGCCCGGTCCGGCTGGTGATGGCTTCGGCCAGCAGCGGATGCTCCAGCCGGGCACGGCCGTAGAAAGGCAGGAAGAGCATGCCGATGGAGACGATGATTCCATAGACGACCAGGAACGTGGCCGAGGCGGCCAAGAGGCCCTGCCGGGCCGCCCGCCTGGAGCGTGCCGCCTGGATCCGCTGCCAGACGATGGGCGAGATGAGCCAGGCCAAGACAAAGGACAGGACAACCAGGGAATTCTCCTTCCAGCCGAGGAAGAAATTTCCATAGCCCTGTATTCCCATCCGGGCGGCCAATCCCGGAACGGCCGCCGGCGGGGAAAACCCCAGCAGCCAGAAGAATATGGCCAGGAGTCCCGATATCAAAAAAAAGAAATGGATTCTGTCCGTGAAGGCCACAGTAAAAAACCCGCCCAGCGTGGCATACAGGAGGACGACCGCCGTGCCCGTAGCCAGACAGAATAGGTAGGACCGGCCGAGAAAGATCTGGAAAAAACTGCCGATGGCCACCATCTGGGAGGAAGCCAGGAGAACCATATACCAGACGATGAGCAGGGAAACGATGTGGCGGACGAGGCGGCCGTAGCGGGCTTCGGCCAGGTCGGCCAGGGTCAGAGCCGGCAAGCGGAAAATCGGCCCGGCCAGGAATAAGGCAAAAATTAAAGTGGTCAGCACCGCCGGCAGGCCGATGAGCCAGAACGCGCTCACGCCCGATTGGAGCGCCTTGTCGGTCGTCACCAGGACGGAGCTGGCCCCGATCCAGGACGCGCAGACCGTAAAATAGAGAAGGGCAGCGGAGATCCGGCGCGAAGCCAGGAAGAAATCCTCCAAACCCTTCATCCGGCGCGAGAAGACCAGGCTGACCGCGACCAGGGCCAGGAGATAGCCCAGGAAAAGGATCAGGAATCCCGCTCTCATGGCAGGAATATATATCAGAACTGCCTCCGGCAGGAAAGCCTAGGGTGCAGCATCTCCTTCACCTTATCCAACATTCGAGAAGAGGAATCACACGATCGGAGATGCTGACAGCTTGATGAATCCGGTTTGTATGCGGTCGTTCTCTATGGTATAGAGGGGGAATGAATCGTCAGGCAGCCTGCTTCCTTCTGTTGCTGGTCCTGGTTTCCGCGTCTCTAGCTCGAGCTCAGACTCAATCTCAAGCGCGGCCGGCAGAAGAGGCCGCCGCCCGGCTGGAACAAAAGCTTCAGAGCCTCCGTTCCTTCCAGGCGGACTTTGAACAGTCTTATTATTCCGCTTCCCTGACCGCTCCGCTCCATGAAAAGGGCCGCCTCTTCTTCCAGCGGCCGAACCGCATGCGCTGGGAATATTCCGAGCCCGAATCCAAGGTCTTCCTCTACCGGGAAGGGATCTTCGAACAGTACTACGTCGAGGATAATCAGCTCATCCGCAGCCGGCTGTCGGGCGAAGACTCGGGCGCTGAAATCCTGGCCCTCCTGACCGGAGAAAAAAAGCTACGGGACAGCTATGCCATCGAGGCCGGCCCTTTGCCCGCCGCCTTGAAGAATGTCCATTCTCTCAAACTCACCCCTTTCCAGGAGGGCGAATACTCCTCCATCCTGGTCGAGGTAGACGACCGGACCTCCCTCCTGATCAGGGCGGTTTTCACGGACCTGGCCGGGAACAGGACCGAATTCCTATTCAAAAAGGCCAAGATAGACGTGCCCCTTCCCTCCCAGACCTTTGAGCTCAAGGTCCCCCAAGACTGTGAAATCATTGATGAACTCCCCCCGTCGTCTCCCAAAAAGGACAGTTGAGCCGGCAGGCGCCTAAAACCTTTTTCATATCAATTCGTACAATAACCTGAGGCCGGGAAGTCTCTTATGACTGACGATAAAGAACTGGTCAGCCGCACGCTCCATGGAGACCGGAAGGCCTTTGAGATGATCATTCGAAAGCATCAACAGCCCCTGTTCAACTATATCGGCCGCCTGGTGGGCGAGCAGGAGATGGCCCTGGATTTCACCCAGGAGGTGTTCCTGCGGGCCTATGCCTCCCTGGCCACCTATCGCCCGGAGTTCAAGTTCACCACCTGGCTCTACCGGATTGCCTCCAACTTCATCATCGACCACTGGCGGAAGAGAAAGCCGGTGACTCTGTCCCTGGACCAGCCCCTGAATTCTGGAGAGGAGGGCCGCTGCCCGGAAGCGGCCGATCCGGGCCCTTCGGCCGTTGACCGGCTGGAAACGGCCGAGCTGCGGGCGGGCATCGAAGACGGCCTGAAGAAGCTGCCGCCCGAACAGCGCGAGCTTTTCGTCCTGCGCCATGTCTCCGGCTTCAGCTATGAAGAAATCGCCGAGATCAAAAAGCAGCCGGTGGGAACCATCAAGAGCAAGGTCTTCAAGGCCAAGGAAACGCTCCGCCGGATGCTGGAAGGAATATCATGACTGGAGGGAATGTCATGAAATGCCTGACCCTCGATCACTTGTATGACTACCTGGAAGGCCTGCTCGAAGAGCAGGAGAAGAAAGAGGTGGACCGCCATCTGCTCGCCTGCAGCCGCTGCCGTCAGGTGGCCGAAGACAGGAGAAGGATGCTGGAGGCCTCCCGGTCGCTTCCCTCTTTTAAGCTGCCGGCCGATTTCACCCGCCGGGTCATGGAGGCCGCCTTCCCCAGAAAAAGGCCGCAGCCCCGCTGGCTGTGGGGGCTGGCGGCCGGGCTGGCTTCCCTGCTTTTGTTTTCGGCCCTCCTGGCCGTTCTGAGCGGACGAAAATGGCCGGAGCTCATGGCCGACTCGAGCCGGATGCTGTGGACGGTCCTCCAGTCGGGCATTTCATTCATGGCCAAGGCTGTCCGTTTGATCGCCACCCTGTTCAAGGTCGTCGTCCAACTGTTCCAGGCCATATGGGAGGGTTTAAACGTGCTGGCTGAACTCATAACGCCCGCGACCCTAGCCCTGACTCTGACTGGCCTTGTCCTTATCACCGTGGCTTCCTATTTCGGCTTCAGAAAATTTCTCATCAGGAGATAGAACATGAACAAGAAGCTTATTTTTATCCTTCTGTTTTTTGGCCTGGCCGGCTCCGGCTTTCTGTTCGGCCACCCGGAAGGTATTCACAAGGGAATCCTGGTGGAAAAAGACATCCATATCGGTCCCGACGAACGACAGGACAATGTGATTATCCTGGGCGGCAGCGCCCTGATCGAAGGGCTGATCGAGGAGAACGTAGTGGCCCTGGGCGGCCGGGTCACCTTGAAGGGCCGAGTCCAGGGCGATGTGGTCGGGCTGGGAGCTCAGGTCGTCCTTAAGTCCACGGCCCTGGTCGAGGGCGACTTGGTCTGCATCGGGGGGACGCTGGAGAAAGAGCCCGGCTGCCGGATCGAGGGCGATACCAACTACTTCAAATTGTCCACCCTGCTGCCCAAGTTCGCCGACGGCTGGAAAGGTTTCTTGGCCCTGTCCCTCGTCCCCATCATCCTCATCTTCAAGCTGATCATGGTCTTCATCTGGTTCCTCATCACCCTGGTCATGGTTAATGTCATTCCCACCAGGGTGACCTTCGCCTCGGACCGGATCAGGAATGACTTCGGCCCGGTCATGGGAACCGGCGGCCTGAGTGTGATCATCTACGCCTTCCTGGTGATCATCGCCGCCCTGCTGTGCATCGTCCTCATCGGCATCCCCATACTGCTCGCCCTGCTGGCCGCTCACTTTTTCATCACCATCTTCGGCCAGGTGACAGTTTACCACTTCTTCGGGGATAGCCTGGCCAAAGCTATCGGCAAATCCAAGCCCTCCCCCCTGGGAGCCGCGCTCCTCGGCCTGCTGGTGGTCAGTATTTTCACCTTCATCCCCTTCCTGGGCATCCTCTTCTCGCTGTTTATAGAATTCCTCATCTTCGGCGTGGCCATCCGCACCAAGTTCGGCTCTACGGAGAACTGGTTCCAGAAGCGGACGGTTTAGAGCTGCGAAGCATCTCCACTCCGTTGATTCGTGGGGAGGGGTGGCTGCCGAAGACACCTTTTGATTTGCTTGAGAAAATATTAATCCCCCCCGCCCCCTTGGAATCAAGGGGGCCAAAGGTTGGTGTCTTCGGAAAGGCCGGCGCCTCAGACCTGAAGGATTTCCTTCTCTTTGGCCGCGGCTAACTCTTCAATCTTCTTCATAGCCTCATCGGTGATCTTCTGAAGCTGGTCCAGTCCCTTGAACTTTTCGTCCTCGCTGACCATCTTCTCCTTTTCCATTTCCTCGATCATTTCCTTGCTCTCGTGGCGCATAACCCGCAGGGCGGCCTTTTCCTCTTCCAGCATCTTGCCGATGCGCTTGGCCATTTCCAGGCGCCGCTCCTCGTCCAAGGGAGGGATGGGAACCTTGAGGACCTTGCCGTCGCTGATGGGGTTGAGCCCCAGGTCGGAGCCGCGGATGGCTTTGTCCAGGGTTTCCAGGAGGGAAGAGTCGAAGGGCTGGACAACCAGCAGGGTCGGGTCGGGGATTTTGACGGAGGCTACCTGATTGACCGGAGTTGAGGCGCCGTAGTAGTCCACCCGGATGTCCTCCAGAAGGCTGATGCTGGCCCGCCCGGTGCGAAGCTTGCTCAACTCCTTACGGAAATGATCCTGGGAGGTCTTCATCCTTTTTTCGGCGTCCTTCAGGATATCCTTAACCATCGTCGCGAGCCTCCTCCACAGTCCCGGGCCCGAGCCGGCCTCAGCGGACGAGCGTTCCGATCGGCTCGCCCAGGACGGCCTTTTTGATATTGCCCTTTTTCAAGCTAAAAACGATGATGGGCAGGTTGTTGTCTTTGCACAGGGAGACGGCCGTGGAGTCCATGACCTTCAGCCCCTTCTTGATGACGTCCATGAAGCGGATGGTCTTGAACCGCCGGGCCTGCGAGTCGAGGAGCGGATCGGCCGAATAGACGCCGTCCACTTTGGTGGCCTTAAGGATGACCTGGGCCCGGATCTCCAGGGCCCGCAGCGCCGCGGCCGTATCGGTGGTGAAGAAGGGGCTGCCGATGCCGGCACTGAAGATGACCACCCGGCTTTGGTCCAGATGGTTGATCACTTTGCGCCGGACGAACGGCTCGGCCACGGCCCGGATCTCCAAGGCGCAGGCATGGCGGGTGACCAGGCCCGTCTTCTCCAAGGCGTCCTGGAGGGCAATGCCGTTGATGACCGTGGCCAGCAAGCCCATGTGGTCGGCTGAGGCCCGGTCCAGGCCCCCTTCCGCGCCCTTCAGGCCGCGAAAGATATTCCCCCCGCCGATCATAATGGCCACTTGGACGCCCAGGTCGTGGATTTCCTTGATCTCCCGGGCGATGGACAGGACGGTGGGAATATCGATTCCGTAGGGCAGACGGCCCAGGAGGGCCTCCCCCGACAGCTTCAGCAGAACCCGTTCATAGGCTGGCTTTAGGTCGGGCATGGCCGCCTCTCAGAGGCTGCCGATTTCGAACCGGGCAAACCGGCTGACTCTGATATTCTCCCCCATCTTGGCCACAAAGGATTGGATGAACTGCCGGACGGTGATCTTGTCGTCCTTGATGAAGGGCTGGTCGAGCAGGCAGACTTCCTCGTAAAACTTGGTCAGCTTGCCCTGGACAATCTTTTCCATGATCTCCGGCGGCTTTTTCTGGTCCTTAATCTGTTCGCGGATGACGGCCTTCTCCTCTTCCAGGACGGCGGCCGGGATTCCTTCGGCGGCCAGGTACTTGGGCCGGGCCGCGGCGATGTGCATGGCGATATTCTTGACCATATCCTGAAATTCGCAGTTGCGGGCCACAAAATCCGTCTCGCAATTGACCTCGACCAAGACACCGATCTTGCTGTTGGTGTGGATGTAGGAGCCGATCAGCCCCTCGGATGTCTCCCGGGACATTTTATCCTTGGCCCGGGCATAGCCCTTCTTGCGCAACAGGGCGATGGCCTTATCCATGTCGCAGCCGCTTTCCTCCAGGGCCTTTTTGCATTCCATCATCCCTATGCCCGTCCGTTGACGGAGCTCCTTGACCTTATCCGCTGTTACTTCCATCTTTCGCTCCTTGCCCGGCCGTCGCTTCGCGGCCTCAGTGAGCCTCGGGCGGCTCGCCTTCTCCCCTGTCCGCTTGGCCGGCCGCCTGCGCTTCCCCGCCGTCCGCCGTTTCGCCGGTCTTCTCCGCCTGAAGCTCCTTCTCGATGCGGCGTTTTTTGCCGTCCAGGATGGACTCGGCCACTTTGGAGGTGAACAGCTCGATGGCCCGCACCGCATCGTCGTTGCCGGGAATGGCGTAAGTCACGTTGTCCGGGTTGCCGTTAGTGTCCACGATGGCCACGATGGGGATGTTCATCTTCTGGGCCTCCCGGATGGCGATGTCCTCCTTGGAGGAATCGATGACAAACAGGACTCCCGGGCAGCGGGTCATGGTCTTGATCCCGCCCAGGTTCTTGGTCAGCTTGCGGTAGACCTTCTCCAGTTTGGATTGTTCCTTCTTGGACAGCAGGTCCCAGCGGCCGTCCTCTTTCATCTCCTCCATCTCGACCAGGCGGTCGATGCTGCCCCTGACCACGGAGAAATTGGTCAGCAGGCCGCCCAGCCAGCGCTGGTTGACGTAGCTGGATTCGCACTTGGCGGCGAACTCCCTGATGATATCCTGGGCCTGTTTTTTGGTGCCGACAAAGAGAATTTCCCGGCCCTCTTCGGACGTGGTCCGGATGAACTGCAGCGCTTCCTTGAAGACCTTGATCGTCTTCTGCAGGTCGATGATGTAGATCCCGTTCCGCTGGCCGAAGATGAAATCCCGCATCTTGGGGTTCCACCGCCGGGTCTGATGGCCGAAATGGACTCCCGCTTCCAACAGCTCCTTCATGGTGACTGAAACCAAAGCGACTCCTCCCTTAGCGTTTGTGGTACTGCGGTGCCTTGCGGGCGCCCAGCAGGCCGTACTTCTTGCGTTCCTTGATGCGCGAATCCCGGGTCAGGAGGCCGGCGTTCTTCAGGGTCGGTTTCAGCTCCCGGTTGAATTCGACCAGAGCCCGGGCGATGCCCAGCCGAACCGCTTCGGCTTGGCCGTTCACTCCGCCTCCGCTGATCCGCAGGAAAATATCGAACTTGTCCTCGGTATCCGTCAGCCGCAGGGGGTGCTTGATGACGTTCCGCTGGGATTCCAGGTTGAAATATTCTTGGAAGGGCCTGGACTTCTGCTTGACAAACAAAGTGATGTCGCCCTTGCCGGAACGGAGAAAAACCCTGGCGACCGAGGTTTTTCTCTTGCCGGTGCCGTAGTACTGAATGAGACTCACAATGCCTCCTAAAACCGGTATTCAACCGGGTTTTGCGCCTGATGGGGGTGCGAGGGTCCGCGATAGACTTTCAGCTTTTTGTACAGGTCGCGGCCGAGCCGGTTCTTGGGGATCATACCCCAGACCGCTTTTTTGACGACCTCTTCGGGCTTCTTGGCCAGCATCTCCTGGAGGGAACGGGCCCGCAGCCCGCCGGGGTAGCCGGAATGAGTATAGTAGATCTTTTGCGCCAGTTTGCGTCCGGTCAGGGTTATCTTGGCGGCGTTGATGACCACCACAAAATCGCCCGTGTCTAGAAAAGGAGTGAAGTAGGGCTTCTTTTTGCCGCGGAGAAGGACCGCGATCTCCGTGGCCAGCCGTCCTAAGATCCGGCCCTGGGCGTCGACCAGCCACCACTTCCTCTCCACATCCTCTTTTCTAGGGATACGTGTCTTCATAAATATCCTATCCTCAGAATCAAAAATCCTCAGGGTTGGGGATTTCGTAAAATACCAGATTTGGACGAAAAAATCAACGCCCTGATATCAACGATCCAAACCCGTTTTCTTAAGCAGGCGGCCCAGCCCTGGGGCCGTCCTTCAAGCCAGGTCCTCTCCAGGCTCAGCGGGGGGCTTTTTTCAGTTCCCGCTCCAGCTTTATCCGGTTGAGCTGGCGGCTCCTTATATCGGTAAATTTATCGCCGTAGCGGTTGGCCTCAGCCATATACCGGGCCTCCTTATCCGGATAGAGCTTAGAATGGACGTTCACATAGAGGATCTTTATATAAGCATAGGGCTCGGGATAGGAGGGGTCGAGCTGGATGGACTTCAGCAAGGCCTTTTCTGCATCATCGCCCAGCTTCTTGCGATCCGCAACGGACAGATAAATCTGCATCCGGTAGGCCTTCTGGAAGCGGTTGACGCCGATGGTGTACCACAATTCGGCGCTGTCCGGCTGAAGCTGCAGCCGCTTCTTGTGGTATTCATAGGCCCTGTCGAAATCGGGCACCGGAGTGATCTGGTCATAATAGTTGGCCAGGTAGGCATAGCCCTGGATATTCTCCGGATCTGTTTCCACCCGGCGGAGGTACATCGACTCGGCCTTATCCTTCAACTCCGGCTTCTCTCCGACATACCGCTTGTAGAATTCGGCCACCACATAATAGTTGTCCATATTGCCCGGCTCCAGGTCGAGAATCTTCAAGTAGAACTTTTCAGCCTCATCGAACCGGCGCAACTTGTCATACATATCGCCCAGGGAGTAGATGATGTCCTTGTTATTGGGCTCCAACGCGTAGCCTTTGTTGAGGGCTGTCAGGGCTTTGTTGGCTTTCTCCACGTTATCCGGAGTGGTGGAGCCGACCTTGTACAGGTTCTTGTAGCTCTCCCCCAGGAAACAGTAAGCTTCTCCCAAATTCGGGTTGAGCTTCAGAGCCATTTCGTATTGGTCGATGGCATCCCTATATTTTTGATCGGTGAAGAGCTTGTTGCCGGTGATGAAATGATGATTAGCCCGCAGACGGCTAATACTGAGTTTCCCGCAGCCGACGGAGGAAAATACAAGGGCGAAGGCGAGAACGGCGATCAGCACAGCGTTCAATCGGACTCGCGACATGATGACCTCCTGAAAAGAGACAAATCCATCCTATCCAACAGACCATAAATGTATAAGAAGGCGAGGGCAAAGTCAAGAAAATGAGGAATGCAGTTCTTTTTCCGGGGCCAGGCAAGAGACCTAGTGGGGTCCTGTCGCGGCTCTTCCCCGGCCGTGCTCGCCAAGCTGCGCGTCCGGCTATAGCCGGGCGGGGGTTCCAAGGGGGAATACCCCCCTTGGTCGCAGGACGAAGTCCGAGAAGGGGAGGCAGGGAGCGTAGCTCCCGTTGGAAGGGGGAAGGCGAAGCGCTTCCCCCTCCAAAGAGCGGGTGTGGGAGCCCCTTCGCCGCGCCACCCCACCATGAGGTTTGGGTCCCCCGGAAAAGAACTGCATTTTAAGTTAAAAAGTGGAAGAAACTTACCCTTGTCGAAAAAATAGCCGGAGGGGGGTGCCCTGGAAACCGAATTGCCGGCGCAGCAGGTCGAGGAAATGCCGCTCATAGGCGGTCGCCAGCCTCGTTCGGGTATGGCCGAACAAGACAAAGGTCGGGGGGTGCACCCCTTGCTGGGTCATGTACTTGATCTTGACCCTCCGGCCGTCCCGAGAAAGGGGAGAGTGGTCCTGGAGGATGCCGGCCAGGAAAGCGTTTAAGCGGGAAGTTCCGATGCGCCGGCCAGCCTGACGTTCCACTTCCACAGCCAGGTCCAGGATTTTCACCACCCGTTGGCCGGTCGCCGCCGAGATGAAAACGAGCGGCGCATAGCTGACGAAGCTCAGCTTATCAAAAATTTTCTCCCTAAACAGCTTGACCGAGGCGCTCTCCTTAGGCACAAGGTCCCATTTGTTCACGGCCAGGATGAGGGGCTTGCCGGAATCATAGGCCAGGTCAGCCACGGCCGCATCTTGTCGGGTAGGGCATTCCTGGGCATCCATAACCAGGCAAACAACATCAGCCAGGCCGATGTTCTTCTTGGCCCGGATGATGCCCGCTTTCTCCCGTTCGTCTCGAGTTCGGCTCAGCTTGCGCAGGCCGGCCGTATCCACCAGGACGAACGCCTTCTTATCTCGAAGGATAAGGACATCGGTGCTGTCGCGGGTCGTGCCCGGAACCTGGCTGACGATCAGCCGCTCCTCCCCGCACAAACGGTTCACCAGGGAGGACTTGCCGACATTGATCCGGCCCACAATAGCCACCCGCAACGGTTTTAAGGCCGGCTCAGCTTCTTGAACTTCGGGCAATGCCGCGGACAGAGCCTCGAGGAGCGGCTCCAAACCTCTGTTATGCTCGGCGGAAACAGGAAAAATGTTTTCCCCGCCCAGCCGATAAAAATCGCCCAGCCTCTCCTCCACGGCCGGGGTATCCACCTTGTTGACCACCACCAGCAGCTGCTTGCCGCTTCTCTTTAGATCGGAGAAGAGCTCCTCCTCCGCGGGCAGGAGGTCGCGCCGGCCGTCCAGCACCAGGAGCACCACGTCCGCCCGCTGCGCCTCTTGCCGGGCTTTCTCCCGGACCAGGGCCGAGAAAGGCTCGTCCGGCGCGCCAAAGAACCCGCCCGTATCCGCCAGCTCGAAGGAGCGGCCTTCGAGCCGGCCAAGAGCGGTCACCGCGTCGCGGGTCATTCCCGGAAGTGAATGGACCAAAGACTTCCTGGCCCCCGCCAGTCGGTTGAACAGGGTGGACTTCCCGACATTGGGGAAGCCGACGATCGTCACCCGCTTCAGTTTTTTCATCCGCGCCACTCCGCTCACCACCCATATCCGGGACCGCCGGCCGATCGCCGGAATCCGGGCTTCACTCGGCGATCAGGAAAAAATTGGGCAAGAAGGGCTCGGTCAAGCTGATATGGCCGCCCAGAGTCTCCTTCTCGCCGCCGTTAACTAGAATGAAAACCTTTTTGATCGACTTGAAGTTGAAGGCCAGGGAATTGACCAGGCAATAAACCGTGCCCATCTCGGCGGTAGAGCCCGAAGGGTGCTGGTCACTGAATTCCCGAGAAAAATCCACGTAGGCTATCCCCTCCTTGGTCAGAAACACCTGACGAAGCTGGGCTTCGGCCGGCAGCGGGGAAATAAGCCCCTGGCGCGACCCTTTGATCAGCTCCTCGACCACCCGCCCGGCTTCCCGCTCCGGAGTCGGGCCGGAGACGATGACTCTCTCCTCAGGATGAAGAAGTTCATCCGCCTCGGACAGGAAGAACAGCACGACTTTCTTCAGTTCGGGGATGCCCGGATGGGAAACGGGCTCGTTTCCGCCCAGGCTGGGAGGCGGGCCCTTGACGGCCTCTCCCCCGCCGCCGCTGAGGAAGAAAAGCAGACTCAGTAAAACCAGACTCAAACCCAGGACAACCAGCACCAGGAGTCGGCCGCGAATCATCGGCGGCTGTCTTCCGCAGGGAATTCGCGGATGGCGTTGACCAAGCCCTGGTAGATGGCTTGGGCCACGTTCCACTGAAACTCTTCGCTGCCCAGCTGACGCTCCTCCTCGGGATTGGACAGGAAGGCCACTTCCACCAGGATGGCCGGGCAGGCTACCTCGGTCAGGACCTTGAAAGGCGCCTGCTTGATACCGCGGTTGGCCGTGCCCAACAGGCCGTTGAGTTGGGCCTGGACAAGCTCGGCCAGCCGGCCGCTCTGCCGAATGAAGGCCGCCTGAGCCATGTCCCACAGGATCATCTTGATATCGTCCTGGTAGTCCTGCTCGGCGGCGATGCGGGCCTGGAGCTCGGTCTGGGTGTTCTCGAAAAAGGCCAGCCTTCGCACATCTTCGTCGGTGGCATTCAAATTGAGAAAAAACGTTTCCGACCCGCGGGAGCTTTTCTGGTAAGAGCCGTTGGCGTGAATGCTGATGAACAAGAGAGCATTGTTGTTGTTGGCCTCGGCCGCCCGGTCCGGCAGCCCCACCTCGACATCCTTGTCCCGGGTCAGGACCACGCGGAAAGCGAGGTTCCGCTCGATGATGGATTTCAGCTTGAGGCTGATGGCCAGGGTGATATCCTTTTCCAGAGTGCCGAACTTGCCCTTGGCCCCGCTCTCTATTCCGCCATGCCCCGGGTCGATGACGATCGTCCGGGAGGCTGAAGACGAAGGCGCGGCCGGCCGGCGGATGTCCTGAGGAGGCGGGAGGGAAGGCTTCTCTTCCACGGCCGGTGAGGGCTTCTTCTCTTCGGGCCGGGGCGAAACCGCTTCGGCTTGTCGCTCGACTTCCCTGAGGTCAAGGATGAGCTGGAAAGGATTACCGACCGTATAGTAATTGAAGTTGAATGATTCCGTTTTGGATTCAATGCTCAAGGTGTGGCGGGTGCCCTGCCGGATCAAACTGACCGAACGGATGATTCGGCTGGAGACCGGCCCGTTCTGAAGGCGGATGGGGTTGGCCGAATCAATGCTGACCTCGATGGCGCCGGGCGTTCTTCGGGCAATGGTGTAGATGAGGGTCTGGGAAGACTCCAGGGTCACGCGGCTGAAGTCGGCATAGTCCTTGACCGAGACCTTGACCTGAGTCGGGCCCTGGCCCAGGAGGAAGGAGAAAATCAGGGCGCCGGCCAGGCCGGCCAGGATTCGATGTCTACGAGGCAGCAATGTTCTGCAGTCCTTTGGCCAGAATTTGGAGGCGGCGGGAATCGAACCCGCGTCCGAAGACATTCAGCGAAGGGCGTCTACATGCGTATCCTCTTCGCTGCTCTCACTCCGTTTCTCCGAAGAGGAAGAAATCCACGGAGCCAGCCCCGTTTGGTTTCGCTCACCGGGTCCGAGGCAGGTCCGGCTCGCTATCCCGCTGAGCGACGCTTCCCGAGAACCGCGGGAGAGTATCCCGGGAAACGGCTAGCCTTTCTTTAGGCAGCTAAGGGCAGTGTTTCTGCACTTACTTGGGCCCACCGTTTTACGAGGTGGATGGGTATCTCGGCATGCAGCCCTAGCCTCAATATCTCCGTCGAAACCGTTCGCCCCCACGATTCGACTCAAAATCATTTTAGGCGAGCGAGCCGGAGATGTCAACTTGCCGGGCGAATTCCTTTGGGATTCGCTGATCATTTCAACTCCGGCAGGTCCCACTTCCGCACCAGTTCCTTGAAGCGTGGGTCCGCCCGTAGCGGGTAGAATTCGGGGTCCACGCTGAACCAGGGGATCCAGCCGTGGGTCGGCTGATAATTCAGCCATTGGAACGCCTTGTCATTTTCCCCCAGGGCCGTGTACATAATAGCCAGAGCCCAGGCGCCGAAGGGGCTGGGCTCCTCTTTTTCCAATTCCGCCAGGATTTTCCGCGCCTCGTCCTTCCGGCCGGCCATCGCGTAGGTCCGCCCCAAGGCATATTTCCAGCAAGGATTTATCTCGACCGCCTTCCGGTGCGCCGCGATGGCCTCTTCATACATCCCCTTGCCGACGTAGCCGAATCCCGTGACGAGCCATCCCAGGCCGTACTCGTTTTTCATCTTGAGGCATTTTTTGGCTTCGGCTATCGCCTTGTCATATTGGCCTTCCATCCAGTAAAGCCCGCCCAGCCAGGCCGTGTGCAGGGGCGTCAGAGGATCCAGCTCCTGGGCCCGCTTGTGTTCGACGATGGCTTCATCCATGCGCCTCATCAGGGCAAGATACCAGGCATAATGGTAATGGTTCATGGCCAGGCTGGGATTCAATTCCATGGCCCGCTTGAAATTCTGTTCAGCCCCCTTCCAGTCCCGTTCGTAATAGAGTTTGACGTCGGCCATGTTGGCGTAGCCTTCGGCCAGGTTCGGGTCGAGCTTCAACGCCCGTTGGGCCGCTTCGCGGGCCCGCTGCCAGGCGTCCGGCGGAGCCGCCGGGCTGTGCCCGAGCGAGACGTAACCATACGCCAGCCCGACGTAGGCCAGGGGATCGGCCGGATCCTTTTCAACGGCCTCCCGGAGATATTCCATGCCTTTGTTGAATTCTTCGTCCGTGGACCCGTTCACGAGGGACATCCCCCTCAGGTAGGCCTTGTACGTCTCCGGATTGACCCGGCCAGCGCTGACAAACCGGGTTTCTTCCTGCGGTGTCAGTTTGATGCTGATTTTCTGGCTGATGGCCCGCGCCACGTCGCTGTACATCATCAGCACATCGGTGATGGTCTGGTCGTAAGACTTTTCCCAGAGGCTCCGCTCCTCGGGGAGGGCCTTGACCAGCCGGACCCGGAGGCCGACACTGCTGCCGACCCGTTGCACAGTCCCTTCGACCAGGGCGTCTGCGCTGAGCTCCCGGGCGATCTCCGCCAGCGGCTTCTTCGCGCCTTTATAGCCCTGCGTCGACCAGAAGGAAATCACCCGCAGGGCCCGGATCCGTCCGAGATGCCCGATCAGCTCATCCGCGATCTCGTCTACGAAATAATCCTGGGCCGCGTCGCCCGTAAGGTTCTTAAAAGGCAGGACCGCGATGGAAAGGATCCGCGGCTTAAAAAGAGAGAGTGCGCCGGCGATGAGCAATGACAAAAGAAGAACAGCTCCCCCGGCAAGAAGGATTCTCTTCCATTTAATTCCGGGCTTTCTCCGGAGATGCGCCCTCGCCGCGATGGGCAGGCCTTTCTCAATCTTGTCCAAATCCAATAAGAGTTCCCTGACCGTCTGATACCTCCTCGCCGCATCTTTCTCCATGCACGTCAGTATCAAACGACTCAAACCTTCCGACAATCCGGGGTTCAGCTTCCTCGGGTCCTGGGGCAATTGGGTTTTATGCTTTATCGCCACGCTCAGACCCGTATCTCCCTTAAAAGGAACCCTCCCCGTGACCATTTCAAACAGGATCGTTCCCAACGAATAGATGTCCGATCGCTGATCGGCTTTCTCGCCCTCCACCTGCTCGGGCGATATATAATCCGGCGTTCCTATCATCATCCCCGTCTGGGTGACTCCCGGGGCTTCAATCGAGCGGGCGATGCCGAAGTCCATGACCTTGGCGTTGCCCTTTTCGTCGATCATGATGTTTTGAGGCTTGAGGTCACGGTGGATGACTCCCAGCTCATGGGCCTCGGCCAACCCCTCGCCCACCTGTTTGGCCAGAACAATCGTTTCCTTTTCTTTGACCTTTCCCTTCCTTCGGACGAAGCTCTTCAGGTCCTCCCCTTTGATATATTCCATGGTGATGTATAAGATTTTTTCGCCTTCATTGAGGTCGTACATCTTGCACACATTTCTGTGGGCGATCTTGCGGGCATACTTCAGCTCATTCTTGAAACGTTCGATGGTCTCCCGGTGAGCGGCTATTTCCGGCTTTAGGACCTTCAAGGCCATCTCTTCATCCAATTTTTTATCCCTGACCCTATAGACCATTCCCATGCCGCCTTTTCCTAGCTCCTCAAGAATTTCATATCTCTCTGCAAAGACAGAGCCTGTTTTCAACCTTCTAGTAGGTGTTTCGAGGGTCTTGGTTTCGGAGTGGAAGACCTCGTCTGGCGAGGAAAGCTGTGTTCCGCACTTCCCGCAGAAGTTCGTATAGTCTGGGTTATTAAATTGACATTGTGGGCATTTCATGGCCCGGCCTCTCCTTCCGATGCTTGGCCAAAGGATAGCACCGATCTGGGGAGGAATCAATTTAAGGGCCAAATTCTCTGATGAGCATCTCATATTTAATGGCAGGCTATCCTGGCCAATAGGCGAATTGGGAAAGAATGGTGGGATATAAAGGAAAGAGAAAGGATTCCGAAACGCCCTTAAGAATTTAGAAGGGGAAAAGCAGGTGTTCATTTGCCGGAGACACCTTCAGGTTTTTTCTAATCTCATTTATCCCCCCTTGCCCCCCTTGGCTAAACAAGGGGGGGAAAAGGACGGTGTCACGTGCCGAAGACGCCTCCGGCTTTTCTTAATAGTTATTTATTCCCCCTTACCCCCCTTGGAAAACAAGGGGGGAAAAGGATGGCGTCTTCGGAAAGGTGTGGCGGGGCCGACGAGACTTGAACTCGCGACCTCCGGCGTGACAGGCCGGCGTTCTAACCAACTGAACTACGACCCCGCCCAAGGGCGAAGGTATTATAAAGAACACAGAACCGAATTTCAATCAAACCAGCCGGCCATCTCCGCCATTCCCGCCGATCTTGAAAGCTGTAAATCTCTTCGAATCCGGCCCGCATTTTCCCTACATCTTCTCCAACGCGGCGATGCGGGCCTCGATGGGCGGGTGGGTGCTGAACAGCTTGTTGACGAATCCCTTCAGGTCCTTGAGAGGGTTGACGATGTAGAGGTGGGCCGTGGCCTTGTTGGCCGCCTCCAGCGGTTCGGTGTCGGCGGCCAGCTTCCTCAGGGCCGAGGCCAGGCCGGCCGGGTTGCGGGTGAGTTGGGCGCTCGAAGCATCAGCCAGGAATTCCCGACGGCGGGAAATGGCCAGGCGGATGAGCTGGGAGATAAGCGGGCTGAGCAGGGCCAGCACCAGACCCACCGCCAGCAGCACCAGGACCAGCGAGTTTCCCTTGCCCCGGCTGCTCGAACGGCGCCGGCCGCCGCCCCAGAAAACGCCGCGGAGGATCCAGTCGCTGAGCAGGGCCACCACGCCGATCATGACCACGGTCAGGGTCTGGAGGAGAATGTCATAGTTCCTGATGTGCGACATCTCGTGGCCGATGACGCCCTCCAGCTCCGCCCGGTTCATCTTCTGCAGCAGCCCGGTGGTGACGCAGATAACCGAGTTTTTTGGATTGCGGCCTGTGGCGAAGGCGTTGGGCGCCGTGTCGTCAATGACGTAGCATTGGGGGGCGGGGATGCCGGCCGCTATGGCCAGTCCTTCCACCACGTTGTACAGGTAAGGATATTCCTCCTTGCTCACCGGCCGGGCCCGGCTGATGGCCAGGACGATCTTGTCGCTGGACCAGTAGCTGATAAAAGCCATCAGCGAAGCGATGACCAGAGCCAGGATGAACCCGGCCGGGCCGAATCCCAGCAGGTACTGGAGCACCCAGATCAGGAGAAAGATCAGAACGATAAAACAGAAAACCAGCAGGCCGGACTTGAATTTGTTCTCGGAAATCTGCTCGAACATAGAAGCCCGAGAGGGCGGGGCGGCCAGGCCTCAGGAAAAGCTCACCTTGACCGGCCCCTTGGCCTCCGGCTCGGCCACCAGGAAGTACTCGCGCCCCTTGAACCCGAACATGCCGGCCATGACATTGGAGGGGAAAGTCTGGAGCCTGGTATTGTACTTCATCACCGAGTCGTTGTAGAACTGCCGTGAGTAGGCCACCTTGGATTCGGTGCCGGCCAGCTCCTCCTGGAGCATGAGAAAATTCTGGTTGGCCTTGAGTTCGGGATAGTTCTCGGCCACGGCAAAGAGGGTTTTCAAGGCGCCGGCCAGCTGGTTCTCAGCCAGGCCTTGATCCTTGACCGTTCCGGCGTTTAGGGCCTGGGTCCGGGCTTGGGTCACCTTCTCGAAGACTTCCCGCTCGTGCTTGGCGTAGCCTTTGACCGTTTCGACCAGGTTGGGGATGAGGTCATAGCGCCGCCGGAGCTGGACGTCGATCTGAGCCCAGCCGTTGTCGCAGCGGTTGCGCAGGATGACCAGGCTGTTGTACATGCCCACCAGAAAAAGGATAAGCAGTCCGAATATGATCAGAACACCGATCACCATATTGTCTTTCCTCCTTAAGGCTGTCCGTTCCGCCTCCATGATAAAGGCTGGCTGTTCCACCTGTCAAATACGGAAAAACCGCCGTCCGGTTTTAAAGGCTTTTCTTTTTTGTTTGCCTTGTTTGACAGGCGCTTTCTGAGTATTATATAAGACCTGACGCGGAGAACGGCCTTTACCTTAAATATTTAATAAATTTCTTAAATTAAAAGGAGGTATGTTCTATGGCTTCATTAAAAGAAAAACTAGCAGCCAAAATCCCCCCCATGCAGGAGAGGGTCAAGGGCATCCTCAAGGAGAATGGGGAGAAAAAGCTGTCGGACGTCACCATCTCCCAGGCCTACGGCGGAGTGCGGGATGTCCTGTGCATGATCTGGGACTGCTCGCTCCTGGACAAGTTCGAGGGGATTCGTTTCCGCGGATTCTCCATCCCCGAGCTGCAGCAGAAACTCCCCAAGTGGCCGGGCGGCTCGGAACCCCTGCCCGAGGGCATCTTCTACCTGCTTCTGACCGGCGACCTGCCCACCGACGCCGACGTCAAAGCCGTCACCGAGGAGTGGAGGCAGCGGAGCGAACTGCCCAAGTATCTCTTGGACATGATGAAGGCGGTGCCCAAGGATACGCATCCCATGACCCAGTTCTCCCTGGCCATCCTCCAGCTGCAGAAGGATTCCGTTTTCGCCCAGAAATACCGGGCCGGCATCAACAAGAAGGATTATTGGGATCCGATGTATGAGGATACGATGAACCTCCTGGCCAAGTTGCCGGCCATCGCCGCTACCATCTACCGCCGGTCCTACAAGGGCGATAAGCACATCCCGGCCGACCCGAAGCTCGACTGGGGCGGCAACCTGGCCCACATGCTGGGCGTCAAGGACGAGGCCTTCAAGGAGCTGATGCGGCTCTACCTGGTCATCCACAGCGATCATGAGGGCGGCAACGTCTCGGCCCACACCTGCCATCTGGTGGGCTCGGCCCTGTCCGACGCTTACTACTCCCTGTCGGCGGCCATGGACGGCCTGGCCGGCCCGCTCCACGGACTGGCCAACCAGGAAGTGCTGCGCTGGATCATGGACCTCATGAAAACGCTGGGCGGCGTTCCTACAAAGGAACAGCTGTCCAAGCACATCTGGGACACTTTGGCCGGCGGCAAGGTCGTGCCCGGCTACGGCCACGCCGTGCTGCGCAAGACTGACCCCCGCTACACGGCCCAGCGCGAGTTCGCCCTGAAGCACCTGCCCAACGACGACATTTTCAAGGTCGTCAGCATGGTCTTCGAAGTGACGCCGGACATTCTGTTGAAACAGGGCAAGGCCAAGAACCCCTGGCCGAACGTCGACGCTCACTCCGGCTGCCTGCTCTACCACTACGGTGTCACCGAGTGGGATATCTACACCGTCTTCTTCGGCGTCTCCCGGGCCCTGGGTGTCCTGGCCCAGCTCATCTGGAGCAGGGCTCTCGGGTTCCCCATCGAGCGGCCCAAGAGCGCCACCACCGACTGGGTAGAGAACTTCCTCAAGGGCAAAGCCGAAGCCGACTGAGGCGGCGCGCTCGTTAAGTAAGCTTTCGGGGACGGCCCGCGAGGCGGGCCGTCCCTTTTTTATTAATCCTACAATATGCATTTCCCTTTGCCTAGATTTGCGGGGAGGGAGATGCCCGATCTTTTCGATTTGACAACTCGCGGTATGATTGACTAACTTATGGAGAGGAGGTCCCCAGCCATGGAATATAAGATCGGCCTGGTCGGCTGTGGCACGGTCGGCCGCGGTTTTCTGGAGATCCTTTTAAATAAGGGCCCCGCCCTCAGGGATTCCCATGACTTCGAGGCCCGCCTGGTGGCCATTTCCGACAAGCTCAAGGGTTCTCTCCTCGTGCCGGAAGGGATCGACCTCCGGAAACTCCTCGGAGTGCTGGAGGGCGGGGGGGACCTGGGCGCTTATCCCGGGGGCCGGTCAGCTAAAGACAAACCGCTGGAGCCGCTGGATATGATCGAGCAATGCGATGCCGATATCATCGCCGAACTGACCTACACTGACATCAAAACCGCCGAGCCGGCCACCAGCTACATCCAAAAGGCCCTCCGCTCGGGCAAGCATGTGGTCACCTCCAATAAGGGACCGGCCGCCCTGCACTACCAGGAAATTAAGAAGCTGGCCGGCCAAAACAGTCGGGCCTTCCGCATTGAGGGCACGGTCATGAGCGGGACGCCCGTCTTCAGCCTGTTCGAAAGCGGTCTGGCCGGAAACGAAGTCCGGGAGGTCAAGGGCATTCTCAACGGCACAACCAACTTCATCCTGAGCAAGATGGAGGAGGATGGGATGGACTATGCCCCGGCCCTGAAACTGGCCCAAAAGCTGGGCTACGCCGAAGCCGACCCCACCGCCGACGTGGAGGGGTTCGACGCCCTGGCCAAGATCGTCATCCTGTCCAATGTGCTCATGGGCGCCTCTCTCAAGCCTTCGGACATCAAGCCCCAGGGCATCAGCCGTCTTTCCCGTCAGGACATCCTCAAAGCCAAAAAAGAAAACTGCCGCTACAAGCTCATTGCTCAGGCCAAGCGGGACAAGGACAAGGTCACGGCCGGCGTTTCTCCTCAGAAGATTCCCCTGTCCGACCCTCTGGCCGGGGTCATGGGCGTCCACAACGCCTTGACCTTCGACCTGGACCTGCTGGGCAAGGTCACCATATCCGGTCCGGGTGCGGGCAAGACCGAGACCGGCTTCGCCATCCTGTCGGACGTCCTGGCCATCGCCCGTAAATACGCAAAATGAGCGCAGACACAACCGTCATGCGCAGGCCCCCATCATCGGGGGCCACCCCATCTCCCGGCTTTTTCTCAATAAAAAACACTTTCCATTATTTGGGACAATCCATCGCAAATCCAGAAGGGCAAGGATAGGAAAACAGGAAATTCAGGAGAGCATCCATGTCGCAAAACCAAAAGCTTGGACCGGGCGTTGAAAAATACATCGAAGAGGCCAAGAAACAGCTCGCCCGGCGCGAGGATCAACTGGCCTTCGTCAAGAAGTTCAAATTCGATACCCTGGCCGTCCACGGCTTGTACACCGTGGAGGAAGCCTTAAGCAAGAACCAGGGCGCCATCATCGAGCCCCTCTACTTGGCCACCTCCCAGGCCTACCACGACTCAGCCGAGCTGGAGGCGGCCCTCTCCTACCTCATTCCCACCTGGTGCTATACCCGCATCGCCAACCCGACGACGTATTATCTGGAATGGATGCTGGCCCTCCTGGAGGGCTACCGGACGGGCTTCGACACAGGCTGCCTGGTCACTGCTTCGGGCATGTCGGCCATCGTCTCCGCCGTAGACCCTTTTCTGGTCAAACAGAAGGACGGCCCGGAGACAATGAACTTCGTCTCTTCCATTCAACTCTACGGCGGCACTTTCCAGCACTTCTCTGTGCGGAAGCAGCGGGAACGCGGCATCCAAGTCCGCTGGGTGCGCCACCCGCACGACATCGCCGAATGGAAGGCGGCCATCGACGACAACACCCGTTTCCTGTACGTCGAAGCGCCCTCCAACCCCCAACAGGCATTCTGCGACGTCAAAGCCCTGGCCGACCTGGCCCATTCCTGGGAGATCCCGCTCATCTTCGACGCCACCTGCGCCACCCCCGCCCTGCTCCGGCCCATAGCCTACGGCGTGGACGTGGTCGTTCATTCCCTGAGCAAATCGGCCACTTCCGGCGGCCTGGCCATAGGCGGCGCGCTCCTCAGCCGCAGGCCCATCGTGACCAAAGTCAAGAATGACAGTCCGTTGTTCAAGGAAAATTTCGCCGAATACGTCAAGTTTCTGCCCTTCCGCGACAACGGGCCGGCCGCCTCGCCCTTCAACGCGCTGATCGCCCTGAACGACCTGCGGACTCTGCGCTCCAAGATGGACCTCCTCAGCCGGAACTGCCAGCAAGTGGCCGAACACTTAAAGAAAAATCCCCGAGTCTATCAAGTGGATTACCTGGGCCTGCCCAGCTATCCCCTTCACGCTCTGGCCAAACGGTATATGAAACTGGTGGACTCGGACGACGGGAAAGGGAACGAGGTCAACCGCTACGGCCACCTGATGAGCTTCCGGGTGGACGGTCCGGCGGAGAACGCCAGGCGGGTTTTCGACCGCTTCAAGCTCATCTTTCGGGCCACCGACCTGGGCCGCATCAAGAGCGTGGCCACCATCCCGGCCGTTTCCACCCACCTCCAGCAGGGCGAGGAAGCCCGCCATGCGGCGGACATCCCGCCTCAGCTTATAAGGCTGTGTGTCGGCGCCGAAGACCCGGAGGACGTCATGGCCGACCTGGACCAGGCTCTTGGCTGTCTCTAGACGAAGACAGGCATGCCGGAAAAAGGACAAGAATTTTTCGGCTACCGTGGACGATGGGCCTGGGTGGACCTCACCGCTCGGTCCGTGCGGATCGAGCCGGCCGATCCAGGCCTGAGCCGGGATTATATCGGAGGCCGGGGTCTTCAGGCTAAGCTCCTCTTCGACCACATCTCCCCAAACAGATCCTTCCGGGACCCGCTCAGCCCCCTGAACCGCATTATCATCGGCTCGGCCGCTCCCAACGACACCGCCATCCCCACCGCCGGCCGAGGCTCATGCTCGTTCATCGGAACCATGGCCCGCTCGCCTGAACCGGCTCCCTGGGTTCCCGGCCACAAGCCGCTCTACGGAACGATCACTCACTCGAGGCCGGCGGCTTGTTTCACAACATGCTCAAGCGGGCGGGGCTGGACCAGCTCATCATCGACGGCCGGGCGGACAAGCCCGTGCGCCTGGAAGTCGTCGAAGGAGCAGTCCGGGTGGTGGACGCCGAGGACGACCTATTCCAGACCGTGGACGGCCGCCGGGTTGTCCGGCCGGCCTCTGCCGTCATCGATTTCCTGACACAGAAGATCAAGGGCTCATCCACGGTCTGCGCCGGACCGGCGGGCTGGAACCTGGTGGATTTTGCTTGCCTGACCGCCGACTATCATCGCAACTTCGGCCGGGGCGGCGCGGGCGCCGTATTCGGCTCCAAAAATCTGGCGGCCGTGACCGCCTACGGCAAGACCGCGGTCACCTATAAAAGCGAAGAAAGCTTCAAGTCGCTCGGCCAGAAACTCGACCGTCTCATTCAAGAAAGCGTCGAAGACCCCAACCGGACAGCCTCCTTCCGCCCCTCTACCGGGACGACTTGGTGGCTGGACCGCGCCTTCAACGGCGGCTATCTGGGCCAGAAGGGAGGCTACCTTCCCTGGCACAATTTTGACGAAGGATCATTCGACGCCTCGGATTATGCCCGCGTCTCCACCGCCGCCTTTCTGGCCATCGCCGGCAAACACCATGTCTGCAACCGCTGCCGCCACATCCTGTGCACCCGGACGGCCAAAGTGGAATCGGGGCCCTACGCCGGACCGGGCGTGAGGCCGGAATTCGAGACCATCGCCCTGTGGATCAACTGCTGCCTCACCGACCGGGAGGCCATCTTCCACCTGAACCGCCTGTGCAACGAGCTGGGGGTAGATACCATGACCTTCGGCGGAGTTATGGCCGGGGCCATGGAGCTCGAGGAGAAGGGGTTCTTGAAGAAGGTCGGCCCGGCGCCCGGCTTCGGCGATGCGGCCGGTATGATCCAGATCTTGAAGGACATCGCCTATCGGTCAAACGAGCTGGGCCGGCTGCTGGGCCGCCACACGGACAGCCTCATAGCCGCCCTGTCCGCCGGGGCCGGAGCGGGGGCCGCCTCCGACATCGCCTACTGCTGCCCCACCGCTTTCGGCGGCCTGGGCTACGCCGGCATCAACCCCAAGTCCTTCCCCGGTATGTTCACCGCCTACGGCACCTCCAACCGCGGGCGCGGCGACCACACCTACGCCTGGACCATCCAGGCCGAGGAGGGCGGACTCAAGGAGGTCCGGGAGTTGGCCGCTTATGTGGCTGAAGGCCAGGCCGGGAAAGCGCTGGTGGACTCCCTTGGGCTGTGCGACTTTTTCACCGGCGACACCGCCTCGGACCTCTTCCTGGAGCTGTATCAGGCTTTGACCGGTTTCGCCTACACGGCTGATTCGTTTAAGGCTTGCGGACGGCGTATCTACACGCTGGAGAGGAAGCTGAACAACCTCCTGGGCCGCGACCGGGCCTACGACGCCTATGTCCCGCCCAAGCTCAAGGTGCCCATGACCCGCGGCGCCCACCAGGGCCGGGCCGTGGACGAAGCCCGCCACAACGCCATCCTGGATGCTTACTACGAGATCCAGGGCTGGTCTCCCAACGGCCTGGCCGGCTAAAATTATGGTCATCCTCTCTTCCTCCGGGAAGAATTCAAATTACTTTATGTAGCAGACCTTCAAGTGTCATAGCCTTTGTCTAAAGGGGATGGCCGGGGCGGTCGAAGCGACCATCAGGGAAGGTTTAGCCTTCCCGAGCCGGCTTCCAAGGGACCCCGTTTAGCGGGGCGCCGAGGATGTTTGAGCCTCTTGATGAACTTGGAAGAAAAATTAAATTCCAATGAGCTGGCCTGAAAAGTTGAAATCAATTGTGCGAGTTCCACAGGCGCTGAGAAGACGGCGAAGGGAACGGCGTTAAAAACCTTCCCGGGAGCGAGACCGTTCCGGCCATCCCTCTTTTTTAAGGTTCTTCCCGTAGCCTCCGTAAGTTGAATTCCGCCCGCTCCTCCGCTACAATGGCCGCGCATGGAAAAAATCAAAATTGCGGGCCGCGAGGGGCTCAAGCTTAAGGGGACGGTCAAGATCAGCGGTTCGAAGAACGCCGTCTTGCCGGCCATCGCCGCCTCGCTCCTCACTCAGGACAAGGTTGAGCTGCGCAACGTCCCTCTAGTCAAGGATGTCCACACCATCCTGACCCTGATGAAGGGGCTGGGCGCCGATTCTCATCTCCGCCGCAACACTCTGGCCCTGGAAGTCAAAACGATCATCTCCGCTGAAGCCACCTACGAACTGGTGCGGGCCATGCGGGCCTCCATCCTGGTCCTGGGACCGATGCTGGCCCGCAGCGGCAAAGCAGTGGTGGCCCTGCCCGGCGGCTGCGCCATCGGCCTCCGCCCCATCGACCTGCACATGAACGGCCTGCAGAAGTTGGGGGCCAATATCACTCTGAAACACGGCTACATCACCGCCGAGGCCTCCCATCTCCAAGGAGCCGACATCACCTTCGAGAAAAAAACCGTAGGCGGCACGGAGAACCTGGTGATGGCCGCCTGCCTGGCCCGCGGGGAGACCGTGCTGCACAACTGCGCGCGCGAGCCGGAGGTGGTCAGCCTCGGCCAGCTCTTGGTCAAGATGGGCGCCAAGATTGAGGGGCTGGGCCAAGAGGTGATGAGGATCAAGGGCGTGACGGAGCTGGGCGGGGCCGTCCACGACATCATCCCCGACCGGATCGAGGCCGGGACCTTCCTGGTGGCCGGCGCTTTAACCCGGGGCAACCTTCTGTTAACCGACGTCGAGCCTACACACTTGAGCACGGTCATCGACAAGCTGCGCATCTCGGGAGCCAAGGTCGAAGTCAAAAAAAACAAGGTGCGGGTCACGGGCAGCGAAGTCATCCGCTCCCAGGACATCACCACCTCGCCCTATCCCGGCTTCCCCACCGACATGCAGGCCCAGTTCATGGTCCTCATGACGCGGGCCAACGGCACTTCCATCATCACCGAGACCATCTTCGAGCGGCGCTTCTCCCACGTCAACGAACTGCTGCGTCTGGGGGCCAGCATCGAGGTCTCCGGCGATAAGGCCATCATCCGCGGCCCGACGCCGCTGTCCGGGGCGGAGGTCACGGCTACCGACCTCAGGGCTTCGGCCTCCCTCATCCTGGCCGGGCTGGTGGCCAAAGGCTGGACCGTCATCAACGATGTGGAGCACATCGACCGCGGCTACGAGAACATCGAGGAAAAGCTGCGCCGCCTGGGCGCTTCCATAGAGCGCATCAGCGCCTGAGGTTTCATATGAGCGATTGTCTATTCTGCAAGATCATCAGCCGCCAGATCCCGGCCCGGGTGGTCTATGAGGACGAAGCCGTGCTGGCCTTCGAGGACATCAGGCCTCAAGCCCCCTGCCACATCCTGCTCATCCCCAAGGACCATTTCTCCTCCCTGGTCGAAGCTTCCGAGGAGAGGTCCGGCCTGCTGGGCCGCCTCCTGCTTCTGGCCCGAGACATCGCCCGTAAAAAAAACCTGGAGGGAACGGGCTACCGGATCGTGCTCAACACCGGCCGCGATTCGGGCCAGGAGGTTCCCCATCTCCACTTCCATCTCCTGGGCGGCCGGAAGATGACCTGGCCGCCGGGCTGATCCCGGGCCGGCTGCCCAGAGGTCGTCATCTGAGGAGGGAATCATGATCAAAGTCACCTGGCTGCCCATCGGCGACCGCTACACCATGAGCCCGGCCTCGGCGGGCAAGGCGGTGGATTTCATCCGGCCGAAAAAAGTCGTCCCCATCCACTACGGAACCTTCCCTGCCGTCAGCGTCGATCCCCAGGAGTTTAAGAAGAAGGTGGGCCCCCTGGCCGAGGTCATCATCCTCAAGCCGGGGGAATCGACCACCCTCTGAGAAAAGGCGCTCCCCCAAGCCTGCGCCGCAGCCCATGGCCACCCTCATCGACGGCAACAACCTCCTAGGGTACCTCGCCCCCGGAGAGAGCCGCGACCGCGAATCCCGCTTCCGCCTGGTGGGCAAGCTCCTGGTCTTTCAACGTTTCACCCGGCGCCGCATCATCCTCGTCTTTGACGGCCCTCCGGATGATGACCTGGAAGGCCGGAAGCTCGGTCCCAAGTTTGAGGTGCTTTTCCCCCCGCCGGGCCAAAAAGCGGACGACGTCATCCAGGAGAGGCTCAGCCTTCCTTTCGACCGCCGGAAGTTTTATGTCGTCAGCTCGGACCGAGAGGTCAGAACCCAGGCCCGCTCTCGCGGGGCGGCGGTGATGAAAAGCGAAGAGTTTGGGCGAGAGCTAAAGAATGTCTTAAAGAAAGCCCGCCAGGACCGGGAGCTGGCCAAGCGGCCGGAATTCCCTACTCCGCTCGAGACCAGCCTGTGGCTTGATCTTTTTCAAAGGAAGAAACGATGAGAACAGCAATCATCGGCGGGGGGAGGCTGGGGACAACCCTGGGCCGGGCTCTGTCCAGGAGCAAGTGCGCGGTCCGGGCCGTCTCCGACCTCAACCTCCGCCTGGCCTCCCAGAGCCGCCGCTTGATCGGCACAGGCCGGGCCATGGCCGATAATGTGCAGGCGGCTCGAGAGGCGGACATCCTCTTTCTCTGCTTGCCCGATGACATCCTGGAGAAAGAAACAGGCCGTCTGGCCCGTTCTGCTGTTGACTGGAAGAGGAAAACAATTTTTCATTGCAGCGGGCTTCTCGGCTCCGTTATCCTCCGGCCGCTCCGGCAGCGCGGCGCGTCCATCGCCTCCTTCCATCCCGGGCAGTCTTTCCCCCGGAAAGGAATGTCTCCTTCCGCCTTTAAGGGGATTTTCGTCAGCCTGGAGGGTGACCCGGAAGCCTGCCGTCTCGGGCGGAAAATCGCACTCCGGCTGGGCGCTCGTCCCGTCGCCATTCGGGCTGCGGATAAACCCCTCACCCACGCGGCCTGCAGCATGGCCTCCAACCACAGCGTTGTCCTGTTTCATCTGGCAGCCGGGCTGCTGAAAAAAACGGGGCTGACCGGCAGGCAGGCCGAACAGTTTCTATGGCCGATGGTCGAAGGAACTTTACATCATGTAAAAAAATTTGGCGCAGAACAGGCTCTGACCGGACCGGTCGCCCGGGGCGATGCCAAAACGGTGGCCCGGCATCTTCAAGCCTTGCGCCCCTACCCCGCCTGTCGAAAAGTTTATCGGATTCTTTCCCGGGAGGCCTTGCCCATGTCCGGCCGCGCCGGTCTTCCGGCCGAAAAGATCAGGACATTGAATCGGTTGCTGCGAGGTAGATGACCTCTTCCTCCAGCTCCTGACCGAATCGTTTCCGGACTTTGTTTTTCAATTCTTCCGCCAGGCGCAGAACATCGGAGGCCTTGGCTTGGCCCAGGTTGATGATGAAATTACAGTGAGCGGAAGAGACCGCCGCCTCTCCGGAGCTCAGCTCTCCGGCTCCGGCCTCCTCCAGCAGTTTGCCGGCCGAGATCCGGGACCCGTCGGGCCGCTCGGGGTTTTTGAAATAGCAGCCGGCGCAGGCTGTCGGCCAGGCCGGTTGTCGAGCCTTTCTCTGTTCGAGGAAGCAGTCCATATCGCCCCGAATCTTCTCCTTCTGGCCGGGCTGCAGGCGGAAGGCCGCCCTCAGCAGAACAACCCGCTCCTGTCTCAGGGAAGAACGGCGGTAGGAGAAGGCAAAATGCTCCCGGCCGACGCAGACCTCCCGGTCAGCCCGGTCAAAGAGGACGGCCTCGGAGAGCCGTTCGCCGATGCTCCGGCCAAAGGCGCCGGCATTGCCGAAGACCGCCCCCCCGACCGTGCCCGGTATCCCGGCCAGATATTCGAGGCCGGCCAACCCATGGGAGGCGGCGAATTCAACAAGATCGGCCAGCCTGGTCCCGGACAGGGCTTCGACCAAAGCATCATTCCGGACCAAGGTCAAGCCGCGGGCGGCATTCTTGATGATCAACCCCCGGTAGCCGGCGTCATCAAAAAGAATATTAGTGCCGCCGCCTATGACGAAATAGTTCCGGCCATGCCGCCGCGCCAGACGGACGGCTGTTTTAAGCTCTTCCGCGGATCCGGCTTCGAAAAAGAAGTCAGCCGGACCCCCGATCCGGAAGCTGGACATCTGGCTCAGCGGGACATCCCGGCACAGAGGTTTGCCCAGGCCCGCTTCAAAAAGTTCGGGAAATTCGGTCATTTCCGCCCGCCGCTATTTTAGCGGATATCCAACGGTTAGGAAAGATAGATACAGATTCAGTAGTTTGCAGCCTTGGCATAAAATTTGCACTCTTATATTTTAGGAATAAGGAAGATCATGCTGTCAATTCTGAAAGCGTCGGCTGAAATGGAGAATGGCTGGATTCCGGTCATATTGACTTTCGGCAAGTTGCAGGCTATCATTCATCGAAATTTTGTTGCGAGGTTGACCATGAAAAGAACCGCCTGGACCATGATCGTTATGCTCCTGCTGGCCTTCGGCCGGCTGGCGGCCCAGGACGAAGCTAGCGAAGCCTATATCAAGGCCATGACGGCCCAGGGCCAGAGTCAAAAAGCGCAGCTCCTCAAGGATTTTCTAGCCAAATACGGCGGAAAAGGAAATCAGTACGAAAACTTCGCCTACGCCAACTTGTGCCTGCTGTCCTATTCGGGCAAGACTGCCAGAGAAACCACCGAATCCGGCGAGAAAGCCCTGGCCCTGAGCGGGTTGGACGACTTGACCAAGTATCAAGTCCTGGTGACCGTGGCCGGCGTCCATGTTCAGAGCGGCCAGAACCTGGAGAAAGCCAAGAGCTATTCTCTTCAGGCTATAGAGCTGGCCAGGGCCAATAAGAACAGGGATGACGGCGGCGCCTCCTCCTCGCAGTGGAATCAGATGATCGGCGCCGGGTATTACGTCCATGCCCAGGCTTGCGAAAAATCGAAGGACACCAAGGGATCCCTCGATTCCTACATCCAGTCCTACAACATCCTCAAGAATAAGCAGATCCTGGCCGACCTGAACAAGATGGGCAAATCGCTGATGGACGCCAAGAACTATGCCGAGGCGGAGAAACTCTATCGGACGCTCTATTCCTCGGCCAAGGACGAAGCCACCGGCATGCTCCTGGCCCGCGCCCTCTACCATGGCGGACGGAGGGACGAGGCCATGGCCGTGTTCAAGGAGATCTACACCAGGAAGAAGAGCGGCGACATCGCCTACAACATCGGCATCATTCTGGCCAAGGAGGCCGAAGCCAACCCGGCCCAGGCCAACGAAGCCATCCGCTACCTGCTCGAGGCGGCCTTCCTGTCCCAGGCCAATTCCAAGCAGGCCATGGCCCTGGCTGAAAATCTGTTCTTCACCACCAATAAAGACATCAAGTGGAACGATTCCGTCAACCAGATCACGGCCGCC
The DNA here is from genome assembly GCA_963702835.1 of Candidatus Aminicenantota bacterium. Classification (GTDB taxonomy): domain Bacteria; phylum Acidobacteriota; class Aminicenantia; order Aminicenantales; family JAFGAV01; genus JAFGAV01. The sequence goes on along the minus strand of OY969762.1, from coordinate 2,861,933 downwards.
AACAAGAAAATCGACGATCTGACCAAGGCCTACAACACGAAGTACGGCGATAAAGAAGAGGATGCCCTGACCGCCGCCGACAAGAAAGAGATGAAAACTATGCTCGACCAGATCGAGGCCGAGAAAAAGAAACTGGAACCCCTCAAAGCGACTCAGGCCCAGGTCATCAGCGAGTTCAACAAGCTGATCACCGACACCAAGAGCCGCTTGGGCATCCGTTGAGGCTCTTCCCCGGCACCGGTTCTTTTTCGTAAAATAATAGGCGAGGAGTCAGGAATGCCGTCCTCTGCGCTGTCCCGGGAGCAAGCGGCCAAACGACTGGTCCGGCTTCGCCGCGAAATCGAGTGCCACGAGAAGAAGTATTATGTGGACAACGATCCTCAGATCTCCGATGCGGAGTTCGACCGGCTCATGGCCGAGCTGAAGAACCTGGAAAATCGCCACCCCGACCTCATCACGCCCGAATCGCCCACCCAGCGGGTGGGGGGAAACCGGTGGAGGGCTTCGCCACCGTCAGCCACGGCTTGCCCATGCTCAGCCTGGACAACTGTTACAGCGTTGAGGAACTTCGGGAGTTCGAGGCCCGCCTGCATCGGCTGCTGCCCTCCGCCGAGATCCGCTATGTGGCCGAGCTCAAGATCGATGGGCTGGGCATCGCCCTCCGTTACCAGGAGGGAAAATACATTCAGGCCGTGACCCGCGGGGACGGCCAGCGGGGGGACGACGTCACGGCCAACGTCAAGACCATCAAGAGCCTGCCCTTGACCATTCCCGAGACGCGGGGGGTGGAGGCCAGGGGGGAAATCTATCTGCCCTTCGCCTCCTTCACTAAAATTAACCAGGAGCGCGAGGACAACGGCGAGTCGCTTTTCGCCAACCCGCGCAACGCGGCCGCCGGTTCCATCCGCCTCCTGGACCCTAGCCTAGTGGCCGGCCGGGAGCTGGGAATTTTTCTTTACACCCTCTATCTCCAGGATCGGGAGCCGCCCACTCAATGGGAAACGCTGACCAGGCTCAAGGCTCTCGGTTTCAAGACCAACCCTCATTCCCGGCGCTGCCGGACTTTGGAGGAGGTCATCGCCTACTGGGAGGAATGGAAGGACAAGCGGGACTCGATCGATTATGACTGCGACGGAGTGGTGGTCAAGGTGGACGACCAGGAGCAGCGCCGGCAGCTGGGCCTCACCGCCAAAACGCCGCGCTGGGCCATATCCTTCAAGTTCCCGGCTCGTCAGGCCACCACGCGAGTTCAGGATATCATCGTCCAGGTGGGCCGGACCGGGGCCCTGACGCCGGTGGCCGTCCTGGAGCCGGTCAAGCTGTCGGGCACGACCATCAGCCGTTCGACCCTCCACAACGAAGAGGAGCTCAAGCGCAAGGACGTGCGCATCGGCGACTTCGTCCTTATCGAACGCAGCGGGGATGTCATCCCCAGGGTGGTGGCGGTCATGAAGGAGCGCCGCACGGGCCGGGAAAAGAAATTCCGCTTCCCCAGCAAGTGCCCCATTTGTCATTCCAAAACATTCAAGCCCGAGGGAGAGGTCATCTCCCGCTGTTCCAACCCTTCTTGTCCAGCCCGGCTCCGGGAATCGATCCTCCATTTCGCTTCCCGGCGGGCCATGGACATCGAGGGCTTGGGCGAAGCCCTGGTGGACCATCTGCTGGACAAAGGGCTGGTCAGGCAGATCCCCGACGTCTACCGGCTTCGGCAGGACGACCTGGTCAAACTGGAAAGAATGGGGACGAAGAGCGCTCAGAACCTGCTGGACCAGATCGAAGGGTCCAAGCAGCGCGACGTCTCGGCCCTGATCTTTGCCCTGGGCATCCGGCACGTCGGAGAGCGGACGGCGCTCGACCTGGCCGAACACTTCGGCGACCTGGCCGCGCTCAGCCGGGCTTCAAACGACGATTTGATGCGGATCCCCGAGGTTGGGCCGAAAGTGGCGGAGAGTATCGTTTTCTTCTTCCAGCAGCCTGAAAACAAGGAGCTGCTGGGCGCCCTCAAAGAGGCGGGGCTGAACTTTTCCGGCTTGAAGAAGCCCAAGGCCGAAGGCCCCCTTCGGGGTAAAGTCTTCGTCTTCACCGGCGGCTTGAACTCTTTCAGCCGCGAGGAAGCCGGCCGGCTGGTCGAGCAGTTGGGCGGGATGGTGCAAGCGGACGTCACTAAGAAAACGACCCATGTCGTGGCCGGTGAAACGCCCGGCTCCAAACTGGCCAAGGCTCAAAAGCTGGGCCTCGTCATCCTCTCCGAAACCGATTTCTTAAAGCTTATCAAAAGCCCTCTCCCTAGTACCTAATCCCGGAAGCATCTCTTTTTTCGTGATAGCTCCAGATTATCAGAGTGGATGGGTGGCGCGAGGCCAATCCTCTGCGCCCGGAGCGTACGGGCCCCTCTCGAGAGGGTTGGGAGCGAGGACGCAGGGGATGCCTCGCGACAGGACCCATCCCTCTCGCCTCGAACCGCGAAAAAAGAGATGATATTCATAATCTTCCATAAATTGAAAACCAAGGGGGATTATGCTATTTTTGCCGCATGATCATCGCCCTGGCCCAAATCTCCCCCGTGCTCGGCGACGTGGACAAGAACGTCCGCCTGCACCTCGAGATTATCGACAAGGCCAGGAAAGAAAAGGCCGGCCTGGTGGTCTTCCCTGAACTCAGCCTGACCGGCTACAACCTGCGGGACCTGGCCGCGGAAGTGGCCTTCCGCCCTGAAAAAGACAAGCATTTTCGGAAACTCCTGTCCATCAGCCGCGCCACGGACCTGGTTTTTGGTTTTGTGGAAGAGGACCAGGGCGGCCTCATCTACAACACGGCCGCCTACCTCAGCCGAGGCCGGCCCCTTCACCTCCACCGCAAAGTCTACCTGCCCACCTTCGGCATGTTTGATGAAGCGCGTTTTTTTGCTCAGGGAAAGGATGTGCTGACTTTCGATGCGCCCCTGGGCCGGACAGGGCTGATGATCTGCCGGGAGTTCCTCCACCTGAGTGCCGGCTACCTTCTTCAGGCGGGGGGGGCGGGGATGGTTATCGTCATCAGCGCGGCGCCGGGCCGGGGCGCCAGCCAGGGCCGCGGTTTCGATACAAGCCGGATGTGGGAGCTCATGGGTGAGGCTCTGTCATTCTTCTCCTCGGCCTTCGTCATCTACTGCAACCGGGCCGGGTTCGAGGACGGGATGGCATTTGCCGGAGGTTCGTTCGTCTTCAGCCCGACGGGCCGGCTTCTGGCCAGAGCCGCCTACGCCGAAAAAGACTTTCTCCTGGTGGAGGTTGACCCGGAAGAGGTTCGCCGCGCCAGACGGCGGTGGCCCTGGGTCAGGGACGATAAACCCGAGGTCATCCTCCAGGCGCTCCAAAAGATTTTAGGCGGCCATGAAGATTGACTGTGCCTTCCTGATCCGGGTGTTGACCGGATTCATTCGCCAGGAGCTGGGCAAGGCCGGCTTCCAGAAAGGCCTGCTGGGGCTGTCCGGCGGCCTTGATTCGTCGGTGTGCGCCGCGCTGGCGGCCAAAGCCCTTGGGCCTAAGAACGTTCTGGGCCTTATCCTGCCTTACGGTGACTCCTTCCCCCAGGATGTCAAGGACGCCACATCCCTGGCCCGGCGGCTGGGGATCCGTTCCCGCCTGCTGGACATCGCCCCCATGGTGGACGCCTATTTCCGAATGATTCCCAGCCAGGACCGCACCCTGCGGGGCAACAAGATGGCCCGGGAGAGAATGTCCATCCTATACGATTTCTCGGCTCGTGAAAAAGCGCTTATCTTGGGGACCAGCAACAAGACCGAGCTGCTCATCGGCTACGGCACCCTCCATGGCGACATGGCCTGCGCCGTCAATCCCCTGGGCGACTTGTTCAAGACCCAAGTCCGGCGCCTGGCGGAGCACCTGCGCCTCCCGGAGAATATCCGGAAGAAAAAACCCACCGCCGGGCTATGGCCGGGCCAAACGGATGAGGGAGAAATCGGCCTCAGCTACGAGGAGCTCGACGAGATCCTCTACCGGCTGGTCGATCTGCGGCAGACTAAGGCCGAGGTCGCGGCCCAGGGCTTTGAGCGGAAGAAAGTCGAGCGGATCATCGGCTTGATCAAGAATTCTGAATTCAAGCGGCAGATGCCGCCTATCGCCAAGATCTCAAGCCGCACCATCGGCCACGACTTTCTGTACCCCTACGACTGGGGAAAATGAAATGAGCGGGCAGCTCTACGTCGTGGCCACCCCCATCGGCAACCTGGAGGATATGACCCTGCGGGGCATTCGGGTGCTGGGAGAGGCGGCGGCCGTGGCCTGTGAGGACACTCGTCAGACAGTCAAGCTGCTCAACCGCTACAACCTCAAAAAACATTTGCTCAGCTATTTCCAGCCAAAAGAAGGGCGGCGGATTCCGGAGATTTTAGCGCTCCTCAAGTCCGGCAAGGACGTGGCCCTGGTTTCGGATGCCGGAACGCCCGGCGTCTCCGACCCGGGCTACAGGCTCATCCATGAGGCCGTTCAGGCCGGAATCACGGTTGTGCCCATCCCCGGCCCGTCAGCGGCAGTGGCCGCCCTTTCCGCCTCAGGCCTTCCAACGCACAGGTTCCTTTTTCTAGGGTTCCCCCCTCCTAAAAAAGAAGCCTGCCGAAAGCTCCTCATTTCTTTGGAAAAGGAAGGATCCACGCTCATTTTCTATATCCCGCTCAGGAAGATAGCAGATTTTCTGTCCCTGGCCAGGGAGGTTTTTGGAGACCGAAAAGCCGTGATTGCCAGGGAAATAACCAAGCTGCATGAAGAGTTTATTCGGGGCGGATTGAACGAGTTGGTAAATATGGTCCGGCCTGGTCTTAAGGGAGAGGCAACTCTTTTAATTGAAGGCGCAAGCCGCAAAAAATCAAAAAATCGTTAATAGTATCTTCAAAAAGCATTATATTTAGATTAAATTTTCACTTTCTAGCCAATAAAATATATAAATAATATTTTTTAGATAAACTCGACAATTATAGACTTAGATATTATATTGTTTTTGAAAAAATCAATTGGAGGTTTGAAATGGCTATTATTAGATGGGATCCCTTCAGGGATATGATCACCTTTAGGGAAAAAATGAACCGGCTCTTCGAGGACACGTTCGCCGGCAAGGAAGATAAGGACCTCGTCCAGGGAACATGGGCTCCCTCCGTGGACATATATGAAAATGAGAATGAGCTCGTCCTGACCGCGGAAGTGCCCGGGGTCAAAGAGGACGACATAGAAATTACGATCGAGGACAACACCCTGTCCATCTCCGGCGAGAGGAAGTTCGAGAAGGAAATAAGAGAGGAGAATTACCACCGGATTGAAAGATCATACGGCTCCTTCCATCGTTCCTTCACCCTGCCCAATTTCATAGACCACAACAAAATCAAGGCTGAGCACGAAAACGGCCTGCTGAAGATCACCCTCCCCAAGCGGCCCGAGCTCAAAGCCCGAAAGGTCAAGGTCCTCAAGGCGGTCCAGGCCGAAAAAGAAAAAATCAAATAACTCTGCTTCCATCCCCTCCCGCCCGTGCCCTTGGGCACGGGCTTTTTTTTGCGGCGGGCTGTTCAGGCCTGAGCCCGGGCCAGGGTCAACACCCTGATATCCCCGGCCCCCGCCCGTTTCAGGAGGCGACAGCACTCGTCGATCGTGGAGCCCGTGGTATAGACATCATCCACCAGGAGGATCTTGCGCCCAACGATATCCTGGGCCCGGCGCAGGCCGAAGGCGCCCGCCACGTTGGCCTTCCTCGCTCCGCCGTCCAGCGCGGTTTGCGGCGGAATGTTCTTGACCCGCACCAGCCGGCCTTCGACGGCCGGAACCCCGGCCCGCCTTCCCAGAAGGTGAGCCAGAACTGCGGCCTGGTTGAAACCTCTTTCCTTCAAGCGGCGGCGGTGGAGCGGAACGGGGATAACGGCCTCCAACCCTTCCCACAATTTCTTCTGGGCGGCCAAGGCCTCCCAGGCATATTGGGCCAGAGGCCTGCCCAGACCCTCGCATTTCTTGTACTTGAACAGGATGATCAGGTCCTTGAGAACGCCCTCGTAACGGCCGGCGGAACGGTGGCAGGAAAAGGGCGGCGGGGCCTGGAGACAGCTCGCACAGAGGTTGGGTTTCCCGGCGGCGGGGATGAACAATCCGCAGCTCGGGCAGCAGCCCGACCGTTCAGGAAGAAGTTGCTCCAGGCAGGACCGGCAGACGAGCCTTTCGCCGGTCTTCTCCAAAAGACGGCCGCACAAGCGGCAGGAAGACGGAAAAAAAACGAGCTCGGCCAGCCTGGCCAGAAGGCTAGGTCTCAGATTCCAGCTCCGTGCCCATCTCGATCTTCTGCTGGCAGTCAAGGCAGTAGATGGTCCAGGGCAGCGCGTCCAGCCTCTTCTTGGAGATGAGCTGGCCGCAGTTCTGGCAGATGCTGTAGGTTCCCTTCTCCAGAGAGCGCAACGCTTCATCGATGTGCAGGAGCAGCTCGCGCTCCGTATCGGACAGGCTCAACAGGAATTCCTTGGTGTAGGAGCTCTCGGCTTTGTCGGCCAGGTCCTGGGCAATGCCCGTTTCCATCTCTTTGCTCTCGGCCACCGTCTGGCTCAGTTTGGAAACGATCGTTTGCTTCTTTTCCAGGAGCTTTCGGCGGATCTGCTCCTTCTCTTTCTTGTCCAGCTTGACCAGGGGCTCAGGCTTCTCCCGAACAGCCGGGGCGACCTTCTTGAGGAATCGGCCGGGACGGATGAGCCGGGTTTTTTTGATCAGCTTATTTGGCATAATGCTTTCCTTTCAGTGTGGTCAAAGCGCGATAGACCTGCTCCAGGAGCACGACGCGCGCCAGTTCATGGGAGTAGGTCATCCTTGACAGGGACAGGAGGGCCTGCGACCGGCGGATGATCCGCTCGGCCAGGCCCAAGAAACCCCCGGTTATGAAGGTTAGCGGACGGGAGGATGAGCCGTTTCTCTCCAAAAACTTGGAAAATTCTTCAGATGTCATTTCTTTTCCCTGGTCAAAGAGGCTGATAATATAATCATCCGCCATGTGTTTTTCAAGACCCTGGGCCTCGAGCTCCAGAACCCGCTCCGGCTGGCGTTCGGGAATGCCCCGGGCCTCCCGGGTTTCCACCAGCCGGCAGGAGGACAGCCGTCCGATCCTGTCCAGGTAGTCCTCCTGAAGGCAGCGCAGCTCTTGGTTCCTTGTCCGGCCCGGCCAGATGAATTTGATCTTCACCTTGCTCCCGTCGGAAAAAGTCACCCCACGATACAGAGTCGAGGATCGATTGTCAAGACCAAACAAGATCGAGGACGATATCCGCCGAGCGGCGGCCAGAGAACAGGAGGACGGCCTTCAGTAAGAGAGCTTGGGAGCGTCGCCCCACAGCTTCTCCAGGGAGTAGTAGTCGCGTTTCTCCTTGGAGAAAATATGGACGATGAAACTGCCGTAATCCATCAGGACCCAGTCGCCCGTATTCCGGCCCTCCACGCCCATCGGCTTCAGGCTGTCTTTGCGCAGCTGGCGCTCGATGTTGTCGCAGATAGCCAAGTTCTGCCGGCCGGAATTCCCGTGTAGGATGACGAAGAAGTCGGTGAACGAGGCGATATCCCTCAAATCCAGAACCAGGATATCCTGGCCCAGCTTCTCCTGGGCGGCTTTGACCGAGTTCCGGACCTCACGGGGGAGGCCCCTCTTGGTGATCTTTTTCGTCTGGTCGGTGGTCATTGTCCTCCTTGATAAAGACGATGACGACGGATGTAAGTCTCGACCGCTGCGGGGACCAGTCCTCGGAGAGGCTCTCCCCTCCTGGCCCGGCGCCTGATTTCGGTCGAGGAAATGTCCAGCGCGGCGATGGGAACAAGAAAGATCCGGGGCTCGTCCGGCAGGCGAGCACCCGCCGTCTCCTTCGGCCCCAGCGCGACGATCCGCGGCCCCAGGCTTCCCCGGAACAGTCCCCGAGCCTGCTCCAGGTCGAAGCCCGGACGGCTGATGACGATAAAGTGGCATTGTTTCAGAACCCGCCGGTAGTCCCGCCAAGTATCGATCTCGGCAAAAGCGTCCACCCCCAGGATGAAGAAGAGCTGCGCGCCGGAGTAGCGGCGGCGGACCTTCTCCAGGGTGAGGACGGAATAGGATGTCCCGCCCGCTTCGATCTCGATCGGGCTGGCGGCCAGACCCAGCCGGCCGCGGCAGGCCAGCTTCACCATCCGCAGCCGGTCGTCGGGCGAGGCGATCTCGGCGGACCTTTTGTGGGGCGGCAGGGAGGAGGGTATGAACAGAACCCTGTTCATCCGGAACCTCCGCCTGACTTCCTGGGCCGCCTGGACATGTCCGAGGTGAACGGGGTTGAACGTTCCCCCCAGAAGCCCGATTCTCCGGCCGGCCATTCACTCACTCCGCCCGTTTTCCAGGTTCATCCCCGAGGGCTTGCTCGAGCGCCCTGGCCACCTCGGCTAAAAGCGCTTTGAGCCCCGTCCTTTTCAAGGCCGAGATGGCCAAGAAGGGCAGGCCGCGGCCGGTGACAAAACGTCGCAGCTCATCCAGCCGTCGGCGGTCTCCGGCCAACAGGTCGATTTTATTGGCCGCTACGATCTGCTTCCGGCCCAGGAGAGCCGGGTTGAAGGCCTCCATCTCGCGGAGAACGACGCGGTAGTCCTCGACCGGATCCCGGCCCGTTGAAGGTGAAACGTCTACGACGTGCACCAAGACCTTCGTCCGTTCGACGTGCCGCAGGAACTGGATGCCCAGGCCATGGCCGAGGTGGGCGTTCTCGATCAGGCCGGGGATGTCGGCCACCACAAAGCTCCGCGATTCATCAAGGTCGACTACGCCCAGGTTGGGCACCAGGGTCGTGAAAGGATAGTCGGCGATAACCGGTCTGGCCGAGGAAATCCGGGAGATCAGCAGGGACTTGCCGACATTGGGAAAACCGACCAGGCCCACGTCGGCGATGAGCTTAAGCTCCAGAATCAACTCCCTTTCCTCGCCCTCCTTGCCGGGCTCGAACTCGCGGGGAGCTCGGTGAGTGGGCGTGGCGAAGGAGGCGTTCCCCCGGCCTCCCCGGCCTCCTTTGGCCGCCAGGTAGGAAAGGCCCGCTTTGTCGAAATCGAACAGGGCCGCGCCGTTTCCCTCGGCTTTGACGACGGTTCCCAGCGGAACATGCAGGACCAGGTCGCTTCCTCGTTTTCCTTGGCGCTTGCCGCCTTCTCCGTGAGCGCCGGAATGGGCTTTATTGATGGGATGGAAGCGGAAATAAGACAGGGATTTGACGCTGGGGTCTGAAACGATCGAGATGCTTCCGCCGTTCCCGCCCCGGCCGCCGTCCGGTCCGCCCTTGGGCACGCCCCATTCCCGCCTGAAACTCAAACAGCCGTTGCCACCCTTGCCGGCGCACAGAATAACTTTGACCCGGTCGGTGAACATCCTTCAATAGGCCGGAAAATCGCCGGAGAGATAATCAGGCTGATGTCTCTCGCCGGGAAAAGAGCTTGAGGCGCGGGTCCGATTCTTTTGTTTCCGCACTATCAGGCTGGCAGAACAGAAACCACCTTTCCTTTTCTGCCTTTGTCCTCGAATTGAACGATCCCGGTGATCCGGGCGAATAGAGTATCGTCCCGGCCGAGTCCGACATTCATCCCCGGCTTGAAGGGCGTGCCCCTTTGCCGGACGATGATGCTGCCGGCATTGATCCGTTGGCCGCCATGGCGCTTGACCCCCAGACGTTTGGAAATGCTCTCGCGTCCGTTCCGCGCTATCCCGCTTGATTTCTTATGGGCCATCCTGTCGCTCCTTTATTTAGTCTTCTTGGCCTTAGGCGCGGCCTTGGATTCCGGTTTTTTAGAGACCGCTTTGGGCTTGGGCTTTTCGGCCTTGGCCTCTTTGGCGGGCTTGGCCCGTGCGGCCTTTTCCTTCTTAGCCGGGGCGGGCTTCTCGGCGCCCTTGGGCTTTCCGGCCGGCTTGGCCGGGGCGGCCGCTTGCGGGGCAGGGGCCGGCTTGACCACCGGCTTTTCAACCGGCGGAACCGCTTTTTTCACCGGGGGCTGGGCCACGTCCGGAATAATGTCCGTGATCTTCACCCTGACCAGCGCCTGCCGGTGTCCCTTGAACCGTCTGTACTGCTTCCGGCGCTTCTTCTTGAAAATGAGAACTTTGTCGCCCTTCCGGTGCTCCACAACTTCCGCCCGGACAGCCGCGTTGGAAATGAACGGCGTGCCGACCACGACCGTTGCCCCGTCGGCAATCAGAAGGACTTTGCTGAATTCGAAGGCCCGGCCGGTTTCAACGCCGATCTTTTCGATATCGAGCACATCGCCTTCCTTGACTTTGTACTGCTTTCCACCGGTCTTGATGACAGCAATCATTTGTTCAACCTTGTTCGGGATTTTTGCCTTCGCCAAGGCAGTGCAAATGTAACATAGAGTAGCTTTTCTGTCAATCGCGGGCCGCTCCTAAGAAGCATCTCTCCCTGTTCAATCCAGGCTTCAAGAAGAGGAGGGGTCCTGTCACAGCGCCCGCATTGACAGAACCAGTTGATTTCCATACCCTTAGCAATGCCTCTTCCAGCCTCCCTGCGGATAGCCAGGGGCGGTTAGCTCAGCGGTAGAGCATCGGTCTTACAAACCGGGGGTCGCAGGTTCGATCCCTGCACCGCCCATCCTCTCAAAAAACGCCTTCCTTATGCCCCCCTAATTACAGAGGGGGGCCAGGGGGGGTTAATGCATTCAAAAAACAAGAAGGCGTTTTTGGCAAACCAACGCCTTCCTTTGTTAACCGTATTCTACCTATTTCTACTTTAAACCCGTCGCAAATGTTGACATGATCCCCTGGCTATTGCCTCGAAACCTGGTAGTGGGTCAGTTTGAAAATATTTAGGGAAGGGGGGGATTCTGCCTTGAAAAATAAAATTGACAAAAATAGAATTATTTTTTATGCTTTATCTGATCTTAAAAGAACAAAAAACGGCAGGGGAAAGACAAGGAGAATAAAAGAGATGATACCCGTGGGTCAAATCCACAAAGAGGCCGCGCAACAATACAATTACCCTATTTATTATCCCGCCGAAGTTTCCAGGCTTGTTAAAATAAGCACGCCCCGTGTTCACCGTTGGTTGATCGGCTATGAATACGATTATGCTTCTGAAAGAATAAAACAACCACCAGTGGTTAAAAGAAAATGGGACGATAATGACCATCGAAACTACGCCTCATTCTATGATTTGGTTGATTTATTATTTGTAAAACATTTTCTTAAATATGGGATAAGTCTCCAAAAGCTTCGTAAGGCGTTTAAGGAAGCAGAAGATATTATTGGCACACCTCATTTTGTTCATCAAAATTTTTTCACAGACGGGAAAAAAATATGCCTTAAAGTTAAAGATACGGGAGGAGCCATACTTGAGCTTCTTTCCAATGGACAATGGGTAATAAGTGAAATTATTGCACAATTAGCTCATCAAGTAGATTTCGATAGCGCGACAAAATTCGCTTGTAGATGGTTTCCTCCCGAAGGGGATCACTTGGTAGTATTAGACCCGTGGATATCATTTGGAAGACCCGCCATATTTAAAAAGGGGGTTATGACAGAAAATATATATGGTTTTTATATTGCCGAGGGAAAGAAAGAACAATCTGTGTGTAATTGGATGGGGCTTGAACGCAAGGAAGTTCTGGCCGCTGTTAAATTTGAAGAACACCTTGCCTCATGACTTTTTTCTTTGACAATAATCTTTCTCCAAAACTTGCGAAGGCCATTAATGAGCTAGATGAAGTCTATCCAATAATACATTTGAGAGATATTTTCCCGGCTGACACAGAAGATGAAATATGGCTACGCCACGTGGGAAATAATAATATGGTTCTTGTCAGCCGGGACACTAAAATACGCAAACACCCAGCTGAAATTAATGCAATAAGAAAACATCGCATAGGGGCGTTTTTTCTAATTGGCAAAAAATATACAAAATGGCAAGGAATAAGACAATTAATTTGTGCATGGGAAGAAATAAGAACCCTGGTCTCGGAGACTACGAAGCCCTTTGTGTTTCAGGTATCGCTGCGCGGAAAAATAACTCGGATTAGTCTGTGATTATTCTATTAAATTCAATATTTCCTCAATCGTCCAAATATGATTTGTTACCTTAGCTTCCATCGCCGGAGTAACTCTTAAAGCCTGATGAATTCGGCAGAAGCTATAGTTCATAAAGTGCAGAGCAACTGCATATTCTAAATTCTCAACCCTAATCCCCGTTGACTTTTTATCCAGTTATAGTAATCTATCCAAGGGCAGGGGGGATTGCTAAGATTCCACAAGGCCGACATCTCAATCATCCGCGGCCGGGTGATTTGGGTATTGAATAAATTGATTCGACCATCAAATGGTCAAGGGGGAGGCGAACATGGAAAAAGATCTCAAAAAATCTTTGAAGCACTATATTAAAATATTCACTGAAGCCAAGGAAGCCGGGAAAAAAGAAGCCGATCTTGTGATGTATATTGTTGAATTTTTTAAAGAAGTCTTGGGCTATGATGTTTTTTCTGAAATAAGCAAAGAATATCAAATCAAAGATAAATATTGTGACATAGCAATTAAGATTAAAGGGCAAGCCGAAATACTGGTTGAGGTAAAGCAGCCCGGAATTCGACTTGTCGATCGGCATATTGAACAGGCCGAAAACTATGCCATGAAAAGCGGAACTCGATGGGTTCTTTTAACCAATGGAATAGATTGGAATCTTTATCACCTTGATTTTAGCGAGGCCGAAGGTATTGATAGGTCGCCAGTTTTCAAACTAAATATTATCCAGGATTTTCAAGATAAGCCAAAAGAAGTTCTTGATAAAATCAGTCTATTACATAGAAAATATTACTTGAGGGGTGAATTAGATAAATATTGGAAAAAGAAAACCATGCTGACCCCCCAGGCCATTTCCAAGGCATTGTTTAGCATGGTTGTTCTTAAGACAATCAAAAGAGAAATAAATCGCGGAGCCAAGGTGCGCGTTGGCACAGAAGACGTATTTAGAGCATTAAGAAATCTTTTGGATAAAGAAATTTTAGCGGACATAGCTGATATCAAGGTAAGAAAAAAGAGGACCCCGCGAAAGAGCCCTAGAATCAAAATTGAATCAACTCAAGATGAGATTCCAAAAACCGCAAAGGAGATATAAAAGAGAAGCCGCCGCCGCTGGTGAGGTGGAAGATAAAAAAATGGAAAGGAGAGAATAATGTCATTATCAAAAAATGAAATAATTGGCAAATTTTTGAAGTTTATTCAATCTAATAATGGTTCTCTTAGTAATTGGTATGTAGGCGTAAGCCAAGATGCAGAAAAGAGATTATTTGTTGATCACAATGTGAACAAAGAGACTGATCTTTGGATATATGAAAATGCCGACAATGCTGACGAGGCAAGAGGAGTGGAAAGTTTTTTTATTGCCAGAGGAGCAGTTGGGGGGTCAGGCGGGGGGGATTATACGGCCGGAATGGTTTATGCTTATAAAAAAAGTCCGCGCACAAAGCCATAGGGTTAATCATTTATCCATAAATATGACGAGATCATCCAGAGAGAAACGGCTGCGATAAAGGGGGGGACATGACTTCGGTAAAAATTCAAATCGAACCCATAATCAAGCGAAAGCCTGTTATAAAGCGGCTTTCGGGCACAAAACGAGCTACTTGTTCTTTAAAAACTACCGCAATAGCTTTTAGGGTTCATAATAGAAGCGAGGTTGCTCTTAATGAAGTAAAATTAGATGAAATTGAAATCAAGGGTGATCGTTGTTCTTTTACTTTTGGAAGAAGCTTTAAGGTTACTGATTTAAAACCAAGGGAAAGCAAAGAAACAGAAGCCATTCATGTATTCTTGCCTACTGCGGGTATATATTGGATCGATATGCGCTTATTTCTAGACTCAGTGCAAAGAGCTACCTATACAATAACGCCAGGACAAACCGACCTTAAAGATATATCAATATGGTCAAGTGGTGGGACAGCAGGAAAACCAATAGACTTTTGCAGAAACATTTTACCGACCGTAGATTTACATAGCATTAGGTTAACAATATTAACCTTTGTTTTGGCGGCATTAACTATTGGATTATTAATTCTCACAGCTTTTCTTATATTAAACTGACCCCTATCTACAAGCGCAGAGAAACCTAGGGGCATTGTATTTTAAAGCCTGACGATCTGTAGCCTTCCATCGTTATTGACGATCAATTTTCTAAAACCCGTCTCAGGCTTTTTTATCTTTGGCTTTTTTGTTTTTTTCTTCCCGGAGACTTCTTTTGGAAACGACCAACCATGAAGGGGCGGAAAATTCTTATATGAATTCCATAGTATATTTTTGAGAGCTTTTAAGGCCTTATCGGTCGGCTTTTTTTCATGCTTATTGACGAATTTCAGAATCTCTGGCAGCTCTGCCGAAAAAAGGTGAATGTCAAGAAGCAAATAAATTATCAGGCTCCAGTCTCTTTCAAGCTTATGCTGCCCATCTTTGCGATTCCAGAGGGGGGCTACGGGGGGTTAATAAATACTTTTAGAGAAGTAGGCGTTTTTTGCTCAATACGCCTTCCTTATGCCCCCCTAATTACAGAAGGGGACTATTTGACATACAGCCTCAAAAAATGATGACATGACTTGGCCGGCCATGTTAGGACGCGCACGTTCCACAGTTAAATCCTTCCTATGCCTCATCCTGATTCTCAGCCTGGCCGGCTGTGCCTCCTTCGAGTTCGCCCCCCGGGATCACTCCGCTCCGGCCCATCACGGGCCGCGTGCCTTCCACAACATCCCGGCCGAGCCGTCCTTTTCTTTCTGGTCGCAACTCCGCTGCCTGTTGGGCCTGGTGCCGGCTGACGCGCCGGCCATCGACCCGGCCCTTGTTCCATCGGTCTTCAAACCGGAGACCGTGAAGCCGGACCTGGCCCGAATCCTCCGGCCCGATCCCGCCGCTATCCAGGTCACCTGGATCGGACACTCCACCTTCCTCATTCAGGTGGACGGGTTGAACATCCTGACCGACCCCGTCTTCAGCCGCCGGGCTTCCCCCTTTTCCTTCGCCGGGCCGGAGCGCCTGGCCCCGCCCGGGCTGGAGTTCAGGGACCTGCCGGCCATAGACGTCGTGCTCATCAGTCACAATCACTATGACCACCTGGACAAGGGCACGCTGCAGCGGCTGGGGAACGGCCCTCGCACCTTTGTTCCCCTGGGCCACCATCGGCGCCTGGCTGAGTGGGGGATCTACAGGGTCTCGGAGCTCGACTGGTGGCAGACCTCCTTCGTCGGCTCCCTGCTCGTTCACTGCGTGCCAGCCCGGCATAATTCCAACCGCGGACTGTTCGACATAGACCGGGATCTGTGGGCGGGCTGGGTACTGGAGACCGGCCGAGGAAAGATCTATTTTGCCGGTGACACGGGCTACGGCCCTCACTTCCGAGAGATCGCCGTCCGCTTCGGGCCGGTCCGCCTGGCCTTGCTGCCCATCGGCCACTACGGCCCCCGCCGGCTGGTGCGGCCGGTGCATATGGACCCGGCCGAGGCGGTCCAAGCGCACCTCGACCTGGCGGCGGAGCTGTCGATCGCCATGCACTGGGGGACGTTCCCCATGAGCCCGGTGCCCCCCGCCGAGCCCCTGGCCGAGCCACCTATTCACTTGCGGCTGGCCTTAAGCCGAATGGGAATTCCGGCCGACACCTTCCTCCTTATGAAGATCGGCCAGACGCTGGCATTGAAATAAACTGGACAAGGAGTATAGACGCCGGGTCCCCGACTATACGGATTACCGGAAAAGGCGCAAAAAATAAACAGGCTGGCGGCTTACTGAGCCTTCTCCGTGGCATGCAGTGAACCGGCCTTTCCGCTCTCGCTGTAGCCGAAGGTCAGGTTGAATTTGCCTTTCTCAGCGACGACGGTTCCGCCCTCAACCGATCGCGCATCCATCACGATCGACCAGCCCGCGGTCTTCAACGTCTCGATGTATTTGCCCAGGCCGTCCGCCTCGACTTCGGCCAGGGCCAGGGTCCAGTGCTTTCCGTCAGCGCCGCTGGCCCGCACCACGCCGGTGATCTTGCCGTAGGTGAACTTGGGCACATCGGAGGGCAGGTCCTCGGGCCAGACGGCGGCTTCGCCCCAGCTCATTTCTCCGCCTTCCGTCTTGACCTTGAAGCTTCCGCCCTTGATGTCCACAACGGCTTTCCCTCCGGTGGCCTTTTCGATGGCGTTCTTGGCCATCTCTTCAGCGGTCTTCTCCCCGCTCTTGCAGGCGGGCAGGACGACCAGCCCCAAAATCAAGAGGGCTACCGAAGCTCCGGCAATTCCTTGTTTCATAAAGCTGCGCATTGTTTCCTCCTTTTCCTCGTATATTCTACAAGGAACCTGAAAAAATACAATAATCCTCTCCTTGACGGCGTCGCGCTGAAATCGGACAATGAATATTCCGCCGGCGAGAACCTGCCGGCCGAAAGGAGCCCAGCCGCCGTGGCCGAAACGCCGATTATATGGCGGGAGACATTCCGCATCCGAACCCATGACATGGACGACTTCTGGCGTCTGCGCCTCTCGGCGCTATGCAACGCCCTTCAGGAAGTGGCGGCCGCTCAGGCCCAGTCACTGGGGATGGGCAGTGAGGGGCTTCTGGCCCATAACCTGACCTGGGTCCTCTCCCGTATCCATGTCCGGGTGGCAGGCTATCCCCAGTGGGGCCAGGATATCATCGTGGAGACCTGGCCTTCGGCCGTCTCGGACCATTTCGCCTTAAGAGACTTCCGGATCCTCGACGCCGACGGCCGGCCGCTGGCCATAGCCACCAGTTCCTGGATGGTCATCGATTTAGGAAGCAAAAAGACCAGCCCCCTGCCCGAGTTCATCGCCCGGCTGCATGAGAAGTGTCCAGGCCGGGCCCTGGATGACCCGTTCGACAAGCTGCCCGCTCCGGGCCAGGCGCCCTTCAGCCGCCTCCTCGAGGTGCGCCGCAGCGACCTGGACCTCAACCATCACGTCAATTTCGTGAAGACCATTGAGCTGGGTCTGGAGGCCGTCCCCTCCGAGGTCTGGGAGAAACGCCGCATATCCGACTTGGAAGCCTCTTTCCGCTCCGAGATCGTCCTGGGCGATAGGGTTGCCGCCCGGTCCGGTTTTTTGTCCGAGGAAGAACCCCTGCGCTTGGGCCACTCACTTCTGCGTGAAAGGGACGGCCTGGAGATGGCCCGCCTCACCACCACCTGGCCGGCCGGGTCGTGATATAATTCATCATTCAAAGAGAATTTCAGCCGGAGGTGAAGCCATGGTTAAAAATATCAAGCTGACCCCTCAGCAATACGAGGACCTGTTGAAGGTGGTCTATCTGGGCAACTATCTAGTCAATAACTATCGCCCCGATCAGCCGGTGGACCGATTCGACGCCTTGGAGAGTTACCTCTTTTCCCTGGCCAAGGAGTTCGGCCTGGACCGGGCCATGGACATGGATGAGGAGACGGGCGAGGCCTATCCCTCCGAGGAATTCAGCCAGGCCCAGGATATCAACCTCTACCTCGATGATTTCATCGAGAACACCTTCTGGGATGAACTCATCAACCGGCTGACCAGCCGGGACCTCTTCCGGAAGTACGGCCAGCAGATTATGGAGTCCTTGCCCTGGGAAGAGCTCAAGAAAAAAGAAGAGCCGGTCTTCCAGAGGTACACCGAAGAAATCGAGACATACGGCATGGAGAACCTGGAGATCGTCAACCGTCGGGCTTCTTAATGCAGCCATGACCAACCCCAAGCGAAAGGTGGCCCGCTTCTCCTGGATCATCACCGGCCTGGGGCTGTTCCTCATCCTGGGCCCCATGGGCCTGGGCTGGATGGAGGGGATGAAAGGCGGCTTCGCCCTGGCCATGGCCGGCCTCCTGGTGGTGACTATCGGCTTGACCGTCTTCTTCCTCTACCGCAACCTGGCCAGGCAGTGGGACAGTATCACCTCCGGCGGGGCTGTCCTGGTCCACTGGACCTACAGCGAGAGCCTCTGGCAGGACTACACGGAAAAAGACTACCGCGCCGACAAGCGGAACAAGATGACCCTGTTCTATATCATCTCCGCTTTCGCCGTCTTCTTCGGCCTTCTCTTTTTCCTCCTCGACCGGGAGGCGGGGTTTATCGTCCTGCTGATCATGATCGGCCTCATCATCCTCATCCGTCTGACCGCCTATCTCTCCATCCAGTACACTTTCCGGCAGAACCGGAGGGCCAAGGGCGAAGCCACTATCACCCCCACCGCCGTGTTGCTCAACAAGCAGCTTCACACCTGGGGCGCTCTGGGGTCCACCCTGGAGGAGGTGAAATTCCTGCCGGGCCAGCCGCCGCTCATCGAGTTCAGCTACAGTGCGCCGTCCGGCCGGGCCCTGGCCAGCTATTCGGTTCGAGTGCCCGTGCCTCCGGGTCAGGAAGATAAGGCCCGGGGCGTCATCGAATATTTCCGCAAGAACCCCTGAAGGCCGATGAGCAAGACCGTGTCCCTCCTGTGGCTGGCCGCAGCCGCGCTGCTGTCGGCAGCCGGGCTGGCCTTCTCCATCTGGCTGACCGTCGCCAATTTCAACCTCTTTTGGCTCATTATCTCGCCCGTCAACCTCGCCTTCTACCAGACCCCGGCTGCCCTGGTCTATAAGACATGGAAAAAACGCCGGCAGAGGAATGCGGAAGAATAGAAAAGCATTGGGGAAGCGCCCCCGACGGGATTTGAACCCGTGTTGCCGCCTTGAAAGGGCGATGTCCTAGTCCTGGCTAGACGACAGGGGCTGATAAGAATGAGCCGTGCTGGGCTCGAACCAGCGACACCCGCCTTAAAAGGGCGGTGCTCTACCACTGAGCTAACGGCCCACCGGACAGAGAAATTTTACTTTATAATCGACGGATAGAAAAGAGTCAATATCAGAGGATCGGCTCAATCCGAATGATGATCCATCTCCCCGGCGTTTGATCCTTGAGGACATACTGCCGGATGTAGAAGCGGTAGTTCTTGGTCTGGCCGCCTTTGGTGGCCGCCACTTCCACCTGTTTGGAGTGGACCTGGCCCGTCAGCTCGCGGGCGTTGGTGATGTCGCCGGCGCCCAAAGAGAACTTGGTGATATTCTCTTCCTGGAGGGCCGCCGCACGAGCATCGTTGTATTGCTTCTGAAGCTGCTTGTGCTCTTCGAAGATCTTGTCGTAAGCGGCTTGCAGGTCGGCCACCCGTTTCTTCATGGCCGCCGATTTGTTGTATTTCAGCTCGTCCTGGGCGGCGTCCAATTGGTCTTTGGCGTCCAGGGTGGGGCCGACATGATCTTCCATTTTTTTCTTCAGTTCCATCTCCATCTTGTTCAGCCCGGGCAGATAGGCTTCCTCGATCTTCTCCTGGGGCGCGGAGGTGATCTTCCAGCCTTCCGACTCGATCATCATCGGCTCGAGGGCCATGGTGGACATAGTCGTCACGTCGTTCAGCATGATGGCATGGAAGTAGCTTTTAAGCAGGCTATCCTCAGGCTTGGACACGCAGCTGGTTAAAGCAAAAAGGAGCACGAGGGCACTCAATGCATAAAGACATTTCTTTCCCATTTTTCCTCCTTCCTGAGCCGGTTTCATTCTTCATCGATTTTACTTGAATATCAAGTTGAAATGCAAGCCCAAAACTTGCCGGGGAAACATTCTTCGCCGCCCGGCCTCCCTCCGGCCTTGATACGGAAGCGGCTCGGGCAGTCCATTTAATTAATAAAAAAATGTGAGGCTTTGTATTGACAAACCACCTGTAATATCAATAAAATCGACTGTAATTATGGGATTATCCTTACATTTCCTATAATTACACTAAGATTGGTGCAGGATTTGTTGTGGGCCAGGCCCGACGTCCCGGGGCTTTGCCTTTCTGCGTAACGGAAGGTCTTTGAGAAATCTATGATCACGACTCTTCACCCAGTGAGTGTCAGGCCCGGACATCTATTTCACGGGCAGCGGCTTTCGCGCCTTCTAGATTACGGCAATTTCTCAAAAAGGAGGCTTCATGGAAATCCAGAGAAAGGTTAAGTATGAACAAGAGCTGGACAAAACTTTCCTGGCCGAAATCAAACGCTCGTCCCATTGTGAGGAGATCGACCGTTGCATTCAGTGCGGAACCTGCAGCAGCTCCTGCCCCATGTCCATCTACATGGATTATCCACCCCGTAAAATCGTCGGCCTGGTCAAGAACGGTTTCAAAGAGGAGGTCCTGAAAAGCTTCACCCTCTGGCTCTGCTCTTCCTGCTACACATGTCAGGTCCGCTGCCCGGCCCTAATCAAGATTACCGATGTCATGTACGCCCTTAAGAGGAAAGCCATCGAGGCCAAGGTCTATCCCGCCCGCTTCGCCATTCCCGTCCTAGACAAAGAAATGTCCAAGATCATCGCCAAGAACGGGCGGAATTCGGAGATAAGGCTCATCCTCCGGCTGTACCTGAAGTCCCGAAAGCCGCTCAGCCTGCTCAAGATGGCCCCCCTGGGCTTGAAGCTGATGAAAACCGGCCGGATGAGCCTGAAGAAACAAAGCATTAAAAACAAAAAGCAGCTGCGGACGTTACTGAAAGCCATCAAGGAGAACGGCTAATGAACGGCTACGTCTATTTTCCCGGTTGTTCCTTAAAAGAAAATTCCAAGCACTACGAGGAATCCATGCTGCCGGTCTTCAAGGAGATGGGTCTGCCCCTGGAGGAGCTCACCGATTGGAATTGTTGCGGGGCCACGGCCTATTTCTCCGTGGACGACACCATGGCTGCGGCCATCTGCGGCCGGAACCTGTCCCTAGCTGAAAAGCAGGGCAAGGACATCGTGGCCCCCTGCGCCGGCTGCTACCTGACCCTGAAGAAGTCCAATAATTACCTTCTGAGCGGACAGGGCCAGGCGCCTAAAATCCTCAATGCCCTCAAGCAGGCCGGCTGCGAATATGGGGGCCGGGTCAAGGTCAAGCATCCTTTGGAGGTACTGGTCAAGGACGTCGGCCTGGACGCCGTCCGGAAGAAGGTTCGGCATAAGCTCACCGGCCTGCGGGTGGCCTGCTATTACGGTTGTCAGCTCGTCCGGCCCTTCACCGACTTCGACGACCCCGATTACCCCACCACCCTCGACTCCCTGATGGAGGCCCTGGGCGCCGAACCGGTGGACTTCTCGGCCAAGACCCGCTGCTGCGGCGGCCTCCTGACCGGAACGATCGAAAACGTGGGGCTGAGGCTGAATTATCTCCTGCTTAAGGAGGCCAAACGCAAGGGGGCCGATGTCATGGTCACCATCTGTCCCCTGTGCCTTTTCAACCTAGAACTCCTCCAGGACAAGATCGTTAAAACTTTCAAAGACGACGTGAAGATGCCCATCTTCTTCTTTAGTCAGCTCCTGGGCCTGGCCCTGGGACTATCCCAGGACGACCTGGGATTCTCCCGCTCGGTCATCCCTCTCAAGGCTTTCTGGGAAAAAATCCGGAACGGAGGACAACATGTCTGAGAACGGCAAGCCGAGAATCGGAGTCTTCGTCTGCCACTGCGGCACCAACATCGCCGGTAGGGTCAACGTCCCCGAAGTGGTGGAGTTTGCCTCCCGCCTTGACGACGTGGCGGTGGCCAAGGAATACAAGTTCATGTGCTCCGACCCGGGCCAGGAATTAATCAAGCAGAACATTAAAGACCACAACCTGAACCGGGTGGTGGTGGCCTCCTGTTCCCCGCTGATGCACGAGCCCACCTTCCGCGGGGCCACCTCGGCCGGAGGCCTCAACCCCTTCTACTTCCAGATGTCCAATATCCGCGAACATGTCTCCTGGGTGACCGAGGACCCCGAGCAGGCCACCAAAAAAGCCAAAGCCCTCATCTCGGCCGCTGTGCGGCGGGTGGCCTTCCATGACCCGCTGACCAAAAAAGAAGTCCCCGTCCGGCCGGAGGTGCTCATCGTCGGCGGGGGGATCGCCGGTATTCACGCCGCCCTGACCTACGCCAACTCGGGCAAGAAGGTCTATCTCGTGGAGAAACAGCCCAGCATCGGCGGCCACATGGCCCAGCTGGACAAGACCTTCCCCACTCTGGACTGCTCGGCCTGCATCCTCACTCCCAAGATGAGCGAGGTGGGCAAGCACC
Source organism: Candidatus Aminicenantota bacterium (assembly GCA_963702835.1). Lineage (GTDB taxonomy): Bacteria > Acidobacteriota > Aminicenantia > Aminicenantales > JAFGAV01 > JAFGAV01. Next base: position 2,839,870 of record OY969762.1, on the reverse strand, counting down.
CCAACATCGAACTCCTGACCTGGAGCGAGGTGGAGGAGGTGTCGGGTTTCGTCGGCAGCTTCAAGGCCAAGGTCCGCAAGAAGGCCCGCTTCGTGGATATCAGCAAATGCAACGGCTGCGGGGCCTGCTGGGAGAACTGCCCCACGACCGTCACGCCCTCGGAACGGGTTATCCGCAAGGGGAACATGGTCATCAAAAAAGTTACCAAGTCCAAGCACAACTGACATGACCCTCAGAGAGGTACGGGACATCCTCCAGGCCGAGATCCTGTGCGGCCAGGATAACCTTGAATGGGAGGTGGAATTCGGAGGAGCCTCGGACCTGATGAGCGACGTGCTGGCCTTTGGGCAGCCGGGCCTCCTTCTCCTCACCGGCCTGGCCAACGTCCAGTCCGTGCGCACGGCCAGCATCATCGAGGCCAGAGCCTTGGTCTATGTCCGGGGCAAAAAACCGAACCAGGAAAGCATCGAACTGGCGACCCGGAAAGGGCTCCCCCTCCTCAGCACCCGGTTCATGATGTTCACCGCCTGCGGCCTGCTCTACAAAGACGGACTCAAAGGATTGGTCACCCCCCCTGCTTCAGGATGACCATGGGATCGGATGATGTCTTCACTCAAACGTTCGAGGTCGCCGGCGGCGATTTCCACAAGGCCGGTCGCGTGTCCATCGAGATCAAGGAGACTCTCCAGGAGCTGGGCATCTCCCCGGCGGTCATCCGCCGCACGGCCATCGCCACCTACGAAGCGGAGATGAACATCGTCATGTACGCCGCCCAAGGGACGCTGCATCTGGCCCTGTCGCCGGAGGCCATCGTCATCGAGGTGTTCGACCGGGGACCCGGCATCCCCGACATCGACATGGCTATGCGGGAGGGCTATTCCACGGCCACCCGGGAAATGCAGGAGATGGGCTTCGGCGCGGGCATGGGGCTGCCCAACATGAAGAAAAATTCCGACGTCTTCGAGATCATCTCCGCCGTGGGACAGGGCACCCGCTTGCGCATGGTCTTTCATCTCGGCGGACGACCGGCGGAAACATGAACCACTATTTCCATTCCATCCGGGTGGAGCCCGCTAAATGCGCGGGGCACATGAAGTGCCTGCGCATCTGCCCCACCCAGGCCATCCGCATCCGCAACCGAAAGGCGACCATTCTCGAAGAAAAATGCATCGATTGCGGGGAATGCATCAGCATCTGCCCCAAGGGTGCCATCCTACCCATGACCAACCCCTTCGGCGAGCTAACCAAGTTCCGCCATTCGATCGCCATCCCCTCGCCGGCGCTCTACGCCCAGTTCGGCCGCGAGATCCTGCCCGACCGCATCCTGAACGGGCTGAAGAAGCTCGGCTTCGACGACGCCCACGACCTGGCCCTGACCTGCGGGGAGGTGAGCTTCGCCATCCAGGAGTTCCTCCGGGAATACGACGGCCCCAAGCCTCTTATATCCAATACTTGTCCGGTCATCGTCCGCTTGATCCAGGTTCGCTACCCCAACCTCATCGGCCAAATTATGCCCATTGACGCCCCGCGGGAGCTGGCCGCCCGGGAGATCAAGCGCCAGGCATCCAAGAGGTACGACCTCCGGGAAAAAGAGATCGGGGCCTTTTACCTGACGCCCTGCCCGGTCAAGATGGTGTCCATCATGCAGCCGGCCGAAAAAGGCCAATCCCACCTGGACGGCGCCATTGCCATCTCGGACATCTACGGCCCGCTCCTGGCGGCCATGGAACCCCTGGCCAAGGACACCTACCGCCGCAGCCTGGAGAGCATCTGCATTCTGGGCATCGGCTGGGCGATGGTGGGCGGTATCTGCCGCACGCTGCGGCTGCGGAACTCCCTGTCGGTGTCGGGCTTGACCGAGGTCCTCAAGGTCTTCGACGACATCGAAAGGGGCAAGCTGGGCAATATCGATTTCATAGAAGCCTACTCCTGCCTTCAAGGCTGTGTCGGCGGCTCGCTCAACGTGGAAAACATCTATTCCTCCCACAATAAAATTCTCAAGCTCATCGAGACTCTGGAGTTCGAGAAGATCAAGGCCTGCCCGGATATCCGCGAGGTCCGGAAGAAATTCGCTGAGAAATACTTTTTCCTGGAGGGGAAGATTGAGGCCCGGCCTCTCAAACCCCTCGACCCGGACCTGGTCCAGGCCATCAAGAAGCGGAAGGAGAAGGAGGAGATCTTCAAGCTCCTGCCTAAGATCGATTGCGGCGCCTGCGGCTCGCCCTCCTGCCTGACGTTCGCCGAGGACGTGGTGCGCGGGGAAGCAGCCCTGAGCGACTGCCTTTTCAAGTATCCGGAGAAGACACAATCCGAAGGCTCGAAGAGATCCGAGGAGCCTCCGGTTCCGGCCGAAGTCGCGCCGTTCCGGCCCCTGCTAAATAATAATAAGGAAACGAGGACAACCATGACCCTGGAGGAAATCGTTCAGAAAGTCGGTTTAAAAATCCTGGCCGTGCCGGAAGCGTTGGGCCGGCCGGTGAGCGGCGGCTATGCCAGCGACCTGCTCAGCGACGTTATGGCCAACAGCCGGGCGGGGAACGTCTGGATGACGCTCCAAACGCACCAGAACATCATCGCTGTGGCCAAGCTCAAAGACCTGGCCGGCATCATCCTGGTCAACAGCCGCGAGCCCGAGCCGGAAACACTGCATAAGGCCGCTGAAGAAAAGGTCCCTCTCCTTCAGGCCGCCGACCCGGCCTTTATCATCTCGGGCAAGATCTACGCCCTGCTGAGCGGAAAAGGATAACGGATGCTTAAAGTGTTCAAGGCGGACCTGCACATCCACACCTGCCTCTCGCCTTGCACCGACTTGGAGATGTCTCCCCAGGGCATCACCCGGGAGGCCCGCAGCCGGGATATCGCCATCCTGGGCATCTGCGACCACAACTCCGCCGAGAACACGCCGGCGCTGGTCGAGGCCGGCCGCCGCGAAAACCTCTCCGTCCTGCCCGGCCTGGAGGTAACCTCCCAGGAGGAAGTCCATGTTCTGGCCCTGTTCGACCGACTGGAGGATGCTTTCGAACTGCAGAAGGCGGTCTACGAGTACCTCCCGGGAGAGAACGACGAGGAGGCCTTTGGCTTGCAGGTCGTGGTCAATGCCCAGGGCCAGGTGCTGGGTTTCAGCCCCAAGCTCCTCATTGGCGCGACCAGTTTCCCCCTGGAGGAGGTCATCCGCCGCGTCCATTTTCTGGACGGACTGGCCATCGCTGCGCACATCGACCGTGAAAGCTTCAGCCTGTTCAGCCAGTTGGGCCTTATCCCCGAAGGCCTGGACCTCGATGCCTTGGAAATCTCCCCGAGGATTACGCTGGATGAAGCCCGGACGAAGTACGACACCCGCCTGCCCCTGGTTGCGGCCTCGGACGCCCATTTCCTCAAGGATATCGGCGCGGCCACCTCTGCTTTCGTCCTGGAAAAGGGCACGGTGGCCGAGATCAAGAAAGCATTGCGCCGGCAGGACGGCCGGCGCCTCATCCATTGAAGGACGGACGATGCAAGACCTGTCGTTGCACATCCTGGACGTGGCCGAGAACTCCATCGCGGCTAAGGCGCGGACGGTCACCATCCGGCTGGACGAGGACAGCCGGCAGAACCGGCTCGTCCTGGAGATCATCGACGACGGCCAGGGCATGGATGAGGAGACCAAGCGGCGGGCTCTGGACCCGTTCTTCACCACCAAGACGACGCGCAAGGTCGGCCTGGGCCTGTCGCTGCTGGCCGAGGCGGCTCGGGCGGCAGCCGGCCGGTTCACGCTCGACTCCCAGCCCGGCCAAGGCACACACGTCACGGCCGTCTTCCAGCTCAGCCACATCGACCGCAAGCCCCTGGGCGACATCGTGCAGACGCTGATGACGCTCATCTTGGGCAACTCCCAGACGGATTTTATCTACCACCACGTCCTCGACGGCCAGGAGTTCGAATTCGACACCAGGGATATCAGGGCCGGCCTGAACGGCATCCCCCTCAACTCCCCCGACATCATGCGCTTCATCAAGAATAAATTACAGGAAGGGCTCGCTTCCTTAAGGAGGAAACCATGAACGGCAGCAAAGTCCCCGAGATCCTGGGGAAGTACCAATCCGACCCCGGGGCCATCATCTCCGTCCTGCAGGATGTCCAGGAAGCCTACAGCTACCTCCCCCGTGACGTCCTGGTCGAGGTCTCCCGAGAGCTCAATATCCCGCTCAGCCGCGTGCTCAGCCTGGCCACCTTCTACAAGGCCTTCAGCCTCAAACCCAAGGGGAAGTATGCCTTCCACGTCTGCCTGGGCACGGCCTGCCATGTGCGCGGCGCCCAGCTCGTTATGGAAAAGATGGAACGGGACCTGGGCCTCAAATCGGGCGAGACATCGTCCGACCTGACCTACAGCCTGGACTCGGTGCGCTGCGTGGGCTGCTGCGGGCTTGCGCCGGTTGTTACGGTCGGAGAGGAAGTCCACGGCAAGATCACCCAGACGAAAGTCCCGGGTCTTCTTAAGAAATATCAAAAGTAGGAGAGAAAACCCATGCCGAAACTCACCCTGGAAGAGCTGGCCAAGATTCGGGAGCAGGCGCGCAAAACAACCATGCTCCGGGAGGGCGGAGAATACCGGGCCAAGGTCACGGTCCACATGGGCACCTGCGGCATCGCCGCCGGGGCGCGTGGGGTGATGAACGCCCTTCTGGAGGAAATGGACAAACGGGACGTCAGGGACGTCCTGGTGGCCAACTCGGGCTGCGCCGGCCTGTGCAGCCGGGAACCCATGGCCACCGTGGAACTGACGGGCCAGGCCCCGGTGAAATACGTGGACCTCAACACGGACAAGATGCGCAAGATCTTCGAGCAGCATGTTCTCGGCGGAAAGATCGTCCAGGAGTACGCCCTGGGCATAGGCAGCGAGAAGACGGACTTCACAAAGGAGTGAGCTATGGCCGAGAAAGTCAAGGACAAGACATTCCGCATCCACCTCATGGTCTGCGCCGGCACGGGCTGCGTATCCAACCATTCCTTCGAGATCAAAGAGGCTCTGGAGAAAGAAGTCAAGAAACATGGGATGGAGGACGAGGTCCTGGTGGTAAGCACGGGCTGTAACGGCTTCTGCGAGCGGGGGCCGCTGCTTGTCGTCCAGCCGGGGAACATCTTCTACCAGCAGCTCACCGTCAAAGACATCCCCCACTTGGTAGAAGAGCACTTCCTCAAGGGACGGCCGGTGAGCCGGCTGATGTACACCCCGCCCAGGGAGAAGAGGCCGATCCCCGTACTGAATGACATCGATTTCTTTAAAAAGCAGGTGCTCATTGCCCTGCGAAATCGGGGACTGATCGACCCGGAGAAGATCGAGGAGTCTATCGCCCGGGACGGCTACAAGGCCATGGCCAAGGCCCTGACCGAGATGACGCCCGCCCAGATCATCAAAGAGGTCACCCTGTCCGGCCTGCGCGGCCGAGGCGGCGCAGGCTTTCCTACCGGCCTGAAGTGGGAGATGGTCCGCGGGGCCAAGAGCACTAACGGCGGCGGCAAATTCGTCATCTGCAACGGCGACGAAGGCGACCCGGGCGCATTCATGGACCGCAGCATCCTGGAAGCAGACCCGCACGCCGTCATCGAGGGCATGGTCATCGGCGCCAAGGCGGTGGGCGGCACCGAGGGCGTGCTCTATGTCCGGAACGAATACCCCCTGGCCGTAAAGAGGCTGATGGTCGCCCTGGACCAGGCCCGCCGGCTGGGCTTGCTGGGCGAGAATATCCTGGGCTCGGGGTTCAGTTTCGACATCAAGGTCCACCGCGGCGCGGGCGCGTTCGTCTGTGGGGAGGAGACGGCCCTCATCGCCTCGATCGAGGGGCGGCTGGGCGAACCCCGGCCGCGGCCGCCCTACCCGGCCCAGAGCGGCCTGCACGGCCAGCCCACGCTCATCAACAATGTTGAGACCTGGGCCAACGTTCCGGTCATCGTCGACCGGGGAGCCAAATGGTACTCGTCCATCGGCACGGAGACGAGCAAGGGGACCAAAGTCTTCTCCGTGGTGGGCAAGATCAACAACACCGGCCTGGTCGAAGTCCCCATGGGCATCACCCTGCGGGAGATCATCTACGGCATCGGCGGCGGCATCCCCGGCGGCAAGCAGTTCAAGGCCGTCCAGACGGGCGGACCCTCGGGCGGCTGCATCCCCAAGGAAATGATCGACCTGCCCATTGACTACGAGAGCCTGACCAAGGCCGGGTCGATGATGGGCTCGGGCGGAATGGTGATCATGGATGAGGACACCTGTATGGTGGACATAGCCCGCTACTTCCTGTCTTTCACCCAGGAAGAGTCCTGCGGAAAATGCACGCCCTGCCGCGAGGGCACCAAGATTATGCTCGACATTCTGACCCGCATCACCGAAGGACGGGGAACGGCTCAGGATCTGACGCTGTTGGAAGACATGGCCAATGCCGTCAAAGACTCTGCCCTGTGCGGACTGGGCAAGACCGCGCCCAACCCGGTTCTGACCACCCTGCGCTACTTCCGCGACGAATATGAGACTCACATTCGCGACAAGAAGTGTCCGGCCCATGTCTGCCGGCAGCTCAATACCTATACCATAGATCCCCAGGCCTGCCTGGAGGCCGGCCGCGGCTGCGACGTCTGCCGGCGCAACTGCTCGTCTGAAGCCATCCGGGGCGAAAAAAACACGGTTCATTCCATCACCCAGGAAAAATGCATCAAATGCGGCGTGTGCTTCGATGTCTGCCAATTCCACGCCGTCAAGGTCAAATAGGAGGTACAGTCCATGATCACCCTGACCATAGACGGTAAAAAAATCGAGGCCGAGGAGGGTGCCACCATCCTCCAGGCTGCCAAGAAGCTTGACATCAAGATCCCGACGCTGTGCTACCACCCGGTGGTGGAACCCTATGCCGCCTGCCGGGTGTGCATGGTGGAGTCTTCGCACCGGGGCCGGACGGAACTGGTCACCGCCTGCAACACCAAGGTTGCCGAGGGCATGGACATCCAGACCTCATCCCAGCGGGCCTTGAACGCCCGGAAGATGAACGTGGAGATGCTCCTGGCCCGGGCGCCGGCCGCGGAACCGGTGAGGGACATTGCCCGGTCGCTGGGCATCACCCACAGCCGTTTCCCGGTCAAGGACCCCGAGGAAAAGTGCATCCTGTGCGGCCTGTGCATCCGGACCTGCGGAGAAATCGTCGGAGCCTACGCCATCAGCTTCACCGAGCGGGGCACGGAGCGTCAGGTGTCCACGCCCTTCGGCGAGCCCTCCGAGGCTTGCATCGGCTGCACGGCCTGCGCTTACTTCTGTCCGACGGGGGCCATCGTGGCGGAGGACCTCCGCGGCCGGAAGGTCATCCACGACGAGCTCCTCCTGGGGCCGACGACGGCCATCCGTGTCCCCACCCGCCAGGCCGTGCCCATGGTGCCCTACATCGACCAGGAGGCCTGCATCCACTTCAAGACGGGCGAGTGCCGCATCTGCGCCAAGGTCTGCGACCGCGAGGCGGTCAAGTACGATATGCAGGACGAGGTGGTGGATCTCGAGGTCGGCTCGATCATCCTGGCCTCGGGCTTCAAGTCGTTCGACGCGCGGCGAATCCCGGCCTACGGCTACGGACGCTACCCTAATATCATCACCGCCCTGGAGTTCGAACACCTGGTGAACGCCTCGGGCCCCACGGGCGGCAAGATCAAGCTGGCCGACGGCGGGGAGCCCAAGGCGGTGGGTATCGTCCACTGCGTCGGCTCGCGCGACGAGAACTACAACGAATACTGTTCCCGGGTGTGCTGCATGTACTCCCTAAAGTTCGCCCACCTCATCAAGGAGAAGACCAAGGCCGCGATCTACGACTTCTACATCGACATGCGCTGCTTCGGCAAGGGCTATGAGGAGTTCTACCATCGGTTGCTCGAGGAAGGGGCCAAGTTCATACGCGGCCGGGTGTCGGAGATCACCGACTTTGCGGCCAGCAAGGAAGAGGAGGGCCGGCTTATCATCCGCGTCGAAGATACGCTGCTGGGCATAGTGCGCCGTATCCCGGTGGACATGGCTATCCTGGCCACGGGCCTGGAGCCAAGCCTGGACCACAAGCAGATCGCTAAAACCTTCAATATTTCCTGCAGCCAGGACTCTTTCTTCCTGGAGAGGCACCCTAAACTGGCCCCCATGTCCACCTTCTCCGACGGCATCTTCCTGGCCGGCACCTGCCAGGCTCCCCGTGACATCCCCGATACGGTGGCTCAGGCCGGCGGCGCAGCGGCTGAAGCCCTGGCCCTGGCCGACAAGGGGACCTTTGCCCTGGAGCCTATCACTGCCGAGATCGACAAGGATCTTTGCGCCGGATGCCAGATGTGCGTCGGCCTGTGCCCCTTCACAGCTATCACCTACGATAAGGAGAAAGGCATTTCAGTGGTCAACGACGCCCTATGCAAGGGCTGCGGGACCTGTGCGGCCGCCTGCCCCAGCGGTGCCGCCCAGCAGAAACACTTCCGCGACCAGCAGATCTTCGCCGAGATCGAGGGGATTTTCGTTGTCTGAGCATGCCCTTTTCCATGATCAATCATTCAAGAAGAGGAGAGGTCCTGTCACGGCCGACCTTTTTAGCCCCCTTGATTGCCCAAGGGGGAAGAGGGATTAATATTTATGATTAAAGTCTTCATTCATGCTAGACGCTCGCAAGGCTGCGCGTCCGGCCTTGGCCGGACAGGGGTTCCAAGGGGGTATGCCCCCTTGGTCGCAGGACGAAGCCCGAGAAGGGGAGGCCGGGAGCGAAGCGACCGTTGGAAGGGGGAAGGCGAAGCGCTTCCCCCTCCAAGGAGCGGGTGTGGGAGCCCCTCCCGCCGGCCTTTCCGAGAACGCCAACCTCTTGCCCCCTTGATTCCAAGGGGGGTGGGGGGATTAATATCTTTTAAAAAATTAAAAGGCGTCTTCGGCAGCCACCCTTCCACGATTCACGGGCTCGAGGATTCTTTATACAACATAATGTCTGAGTGAGGAGAAATATGATGCAGGAACAAAAGTTCGAACCCAGGCTGGTCGGGTTTCTGTGCACCTGGTGCTCGTACACGGGCGCCGACCTGGCCGGAACGGCCCGCCTGACCTACGCCCCCAACCTGCGCATCATCCGGGTCATGTGCAGCGGCCGCGTGGACCCGCAGTTCGTGCTCAAGGCCTTCCGCGAGGGCGCCGACGGCGTTCTCATCTCCGGCTGCCATCCCGGCGATTGCCACTACCAGGAGGGCAACTACAAAGCCCTCCGGCGGCACCGGCTCCTCACCAAAGTGCTCGAACAGCTGGGCATCGAGCCCGAACGGTTCCGGCTGGAATGGGTTTCGGCCGCAGAGGGCGTCAAGTTCCAGCACGTATGCAACGAGTTCACCGAACAGATCCGAAAAATGGGACCTTTGAACATCAACGGAGGTAAACATGAACAGCGCCAAGCCTAAGGTCGCTTTTTACTGGTGCGCCTCCTGCGGCGGCTGCGAGGAATCCATCGTCGACCTGGCCGAGGACATCCTCAAGGTCGTGGCCGCGGTGGACATCGTCTTCTGGCCGGTGGCCCTTGATTTCAAGCGGAGCGACGTGGAGGCCATGCCCGACGGCTCCATCGCCGTGAGCTTCATCAACGGCGCTATACGCCTCAGCGAGCAGGAGGAGATGGTCAAGCTCCTGCGGCGCAAATCCCAGATGATTGTCGCCCACGGCTCCTGCGCCCACATGGGGGGCATTCCCGGGCTGGGCAACTTCTGGAACAAAGAGACCATTTTCCGGCGGGCCTACCTGACCACGCCTTCCACCGACAACCCTCAGGGTGTCGTTCCCCTGGAAAAAAGCATGGTGGACGGCAAGGAGCTCCATCTGCCGAGCTTCTACGACACGGTCTATTCCCTTGACCAGGTCATCGACGTCGATTATTACCTGCCCGGCTGTGCCCCGCCCCGCGACCTCATCCTGAATGCGGTCACAGCCATCTTGGAGGGCAAACTGCCGCCCAAGGGCTCGGTCCTCTCGCCCAACAAATCGGAATGCGACGAGTGCGACCGGAACGACACCAAGCCGGAGAAGCTGGAGATAAAAGAGATTAAACGCCCCTGGGAGGTCTTTCTCGACCCCAAGGCCTGCTTCCTGGCCCAGGGAGTGGTGTGCATGGGACCGGCCACTCGCACCGGATGCGGCCAGCGCTGCATCTCGGCCAACATGCCCTGCCGAGGCTGCTTCGGCCCCACCGACCAGGTCATCGACCAGGGGGCCAAGTTCCTGTCGGCCTTCGCCTCGATCCTGGCCACCAACGACGAGAAAGAGATCGACAAGATCGTGGAGACCATCGTCGACCCGGCAGGCACCTTCTACCGGTTCAGCCTGCCCCATAGCATCCTCAGACGCAAAAGACTGGAGGCAGTCAAATGAATAACGGCAAACGAATCACCATCGACCCCATCACCCGGCTGGAGGGCCACGGCAAAATCGAGATCTTCCTCGATGACAAGGGAGATGTCGAGCGGGCCATTCTCCAAATCCCGGAGCTCAAGGGTTTCGAGCAGTTCGCCGTGGGCCGGCCGGTGGAGGAGATGCCCCGCATCACCCCGCGCATTTGCGGCGTCTGCCCCACGGCCCACCACATGGCCTCCACCAAGGCCGCGGACGCGGTCTTCCATGTCCAGCCTACGCCCACAGCCCGCAAGATCAGGGAGCTCATCTACAACACCTTCATGATGGAAGACCACACCCTCCACTTCTTCTTCCTGGGCGGCCCGGACTTCGTGGTCGGCCCCCAGGCGCCCAAGGCGGAGCGGAACATCCTGGGCGTCATCGGCAAGGTCGGGCTGGAGATCGGCGGCCAGGTCATCAAGATCCGCCGGGAATGCCGGGACATCATCAATTACCTGGGAGGCAAGGTCATCCATCCCGTGTGCGGCCTGCCCGGCGGCGTGTCCAAGGGGCTGGACGAGGAGCACCGGGCCCGGTTCCTGGAGGTGGCCAAGGCGGCCGTGGAGTTCGCCCAGTTCGCCCTGAAGATCTTCGACGACGTCGTCCTCAAGAACAAGGAGTATGTGGACCTGGTGGTTAGCGACGCCTTCACCATCAAGACCTACTACATGGGGCTTGTGGACGACAAGAACAAGGTCAATTTCTACGACGGCGACGTGCGCATCGTCACCCCGGAGGGCAAGGAATTCGCCAAGTTCAAGCCTGGCCAGTACCTGGACCATATCGCCGAGCACGTCGAGCCCTGGACCTACATCAAGTTCCCTTTCCTCAAGAAGGTCGGCTGGAAGGGATTCCTGGAGGGCAAAGACAGCGGCGTTTACCGCGTGGCGCCCCTGGCCCGGCTCAACGCCTCAGACGGAATGGCCACGCCCCTGGCCCAGGCCGAATACGAGCGGATGTATTCCGTCCTGGGCGGGAAGCCGGCGCACAACACCCTGGCCTTCCACTGGGCCCGGCTGATCGAAGCCCTGCAGGCCGCCGAATCCATGGTCCTGCTCCTGGAGGACAAAACCATAACCGACCCCAAGATCCGCACCATCCCCACCGCCGTCCCGGACGAGGGCGTGGGCATCGTCGAGGCGCCCCGCGGCGTCCTCATCCACCATTACAAGACCGACCAGCGAGGGATCATGACCGAGGCCAACCTCATCGTGGCCACGGTGGGCAATGCGGCGGCCATCAATATGTCCATTGAGAAGGCGGCCAAAGCCTTCATTAAGGGCGGAAAGGTCTCCGACGGCTTGCTCAACATGGTTGAAATGGGCTTTCGGGCCTACGACCCCTGCCACGCCTGCGGGACGCACGCCCTGCCCGGCGAGATGCCGCTCATCATCAACATCTACGACAGACAAAGGAACCTCGTCCGCCGGCTTTCCAGATAAGGTTCGACAGGAGACAGTCTCTAGACAAGGCCGTCCCCTTTTTTTATCTTAATAGTAAGGAGGCCCGGCCATCAAACCAGCCATGACCTTCAGATTCAGGCAATTGTCCTTGCGGACAAAGCTCATCCTGACCTTCCTGGTCATTATCGTCATCGGCGGCTTGTTGTCCCTCGTCGTCGGCTACCGCCTGGTCAAAGGCACACTGATAGGCCAGGCCCAAAACAAGATCAAACATGACCTGTCCTCAGCCCGCCTGGTCTTCACCGAAAAGCTCAACGACATCCGGGACATCGTCAGCCTGACTGCGGCCCGGGAAGGCATCCGTGATGCGGTGGCCGGAGGCCGGACCGACATCCTTCAGAAATACCTTAACCGGGTCCGGGCGCAGTACGGGCTGGACATACTGACCCTGACCGATAGGCGGGGAAAGGTCCTCATCCGCACCCGGAATCCGGAGGTGGTGGGCGACGACGAGTCCGGAGATACGCTGGTGCGCCAGGCTTTGGGGGGAGGCGTTCACGCCGGACCGCAGATTGTCCCCCGGCCGGAACTCCTCAAGGAGAGCGGGGCTCTGGCCGACCAGGCCACCATGCAGATCCTGCCCACGCCCATGGCCGCCCAGCGTCCGGAAACCACAGAAACCAGCGGCCTGATGCTCAAAGCCGCCGCGGGAATCCAGTCCGAGGACGGCCGCCTGCTGGCCGTTCTCTACGGCGGCATCCTCCTCAACCGGAACTACGAGATCGTGGACAAGGTCAAGGAGCTTGTCTTCAAGGGAGAAAAGTACAAGGGTGCGGAGATCGGGACAGCCACCATCTTCCAGAATGATCTGCGCATTTCGACCAACGTCAAGAACCGCAACGGCGAACGGGCGGTGGGCACCCGGATCTCCCTCGAGGTCAAGGAAGCGGTCCTGGTCAAGGGAAAGCCCTGGATCGCCAGGGCCTTCGTGGTCAATGACTGGTACATCACCGCTTACGAACCCATTTTCAGCCCGGATGACACGATCATCGGCATCCTCTACGTAGGCATGCTGGAAAAGCCTTACCTGGATACAACCAACCGGGTCATGCTGGCTTTTTCCCTCCTGGCCGGCCTGTTCGTCCTCTTCCTTTTGGTCATGCTCTATTTCTCCACGGGCCGGATCATCAACCCCCTGCAACAAATGGTGGTGGCCACTCGGGAGATCGCCCGCGGTGACCTGTCCCACAAGGTCGAGGTCCACGCCCGGGACGAGATCGGCCGGCTGGCCGACTCGTTCAACCGCATGACCGACAACCTGAAGGAGGCCAATGAGAAGCTCATCGACTGGACCCGCACCCTGGAAAAGAGAGTCGAGGAGCGCACCTCTGAGCTGCGGGAAATGCAGGCCCACCTGGTCCAGTCGGAAAAACTGGCCTCCCTGGGTAAATTGGCGGCCGGAATCGCCCATGAGATCAACAACCCGCTGGGCGGCATCCTCATCTACAGCCATCTCATCCTGGAGGACACTCCCAAAGACACCCCCCAGCACGAGAACCTGAAGAAGATCGTCAAGGAGACCACGCGCTGCAAGGACATCGTCAAAGGCCTGCTGGAGTTCGCCCGGCCCAAGGAGCCGAAGATGGTCCTCTCGGATATCAGCGAGGTTGTGGAGCGGGCTCTGGCCATCATCGAACGGCAGGCTCTTTTTCAGAATATCACCATTCGCAAGGATTACGCTCCCCTGCCCAAAGTTGTGGCCGACGCCTCCCAACTCCAACAGGTCTTCATGAACATCATTCTCAACGCCGCCGAGGCCATGGCCGGCTGCGGCACGCTCACCATCCGCACCGTTTCGGATGAAGCGGCGGGGCTTCTGCGGGTCGAGTTCACGGACACCGGCCACGGCATCAAGCCCGAAGACAGGAAGAGGCTGTTCGAGCCTTTTTTTACCACCAAGGAAGTGGGACAGGGAACGGGATTGGGCCTGGCCATCAGCTACAGCATCATCCAGAAGCATGGGGGGAATATCCAGGTCCGCAGCGAGCCGGGGAAGGGAGCCACTTTCACCATCCTGCTCCCCCTGAAACAGGAGAAGGCCTCGGAATGAAAGAAACACCCCGCGTCCTGATCATCGACGACGACCCCGCCATCCTGGATTCTTGCGGCCAGGTCCTGCGACGGGAAGGGTACGTAGTCCAGGAGGCCAAGGAGGGCAAGGGTGGGCTGGCCCTTTTCAACGCCGAATCGTTCCACCTCGTCCTCCTGGACTTGAAACTGCCCGGGATGGACGGCCTGGAGGTCCTGCGCCGGATCAAGGACATCAGCCCCGAGACAGCCGTGGTTATCATCACCGGCTACGCCTCGATCGAGTCGGCCGTGGAAGCGGTTAAGCGGGGCGCCTTCGACTACGTGTCCAAACCCTTTACCCCGGAGGAACTCCGGGTGGCTGCCCGCCGGGCGCTCGACGGCCGGAAGATGCTGATCATGAACCTGGCCCTGCGCCGCGAGCTGGAGTCCAAGGGAGAATTCGACCTGGTCGTGGGCAAGAGCCGGGCCATGGCCTGCGTCTTGGACATCGTCCGGCAGGTCAGCCCCGCCGAGAGCACGGTTTTGATCACCGGCGCGAGCGGGACGGGCAAAGAGCTTATCGCCCGCGAAATCCACCGCCACAGCCTTCGGCGCAACGCGCCCTTCGTGGTGGTGGACTGCGGAGCCCTGGTGGAGACGCTCTTCGAAAGCGAGCTCTTCGGTCATGTCAAGGGGTCGTTTACCGGGGCCCATGAGACCAAGCACGGCCGTTTCGAAGTGGCCGACGGGGGGACCATTTTCCTGGACGAGATCAGCAACATCGGCCTCAACATCCAGGCCAAGCTGCTGCGGGTCATCCAGGAGCGGGAAGTGACCCGGATTGGGAGTTCCCGGCCCATCAAGGTCGATGTCCGCATTCTGGCCGCCACCAACGAGAAGCTGGAGGACCTGGTGCGGAAGGAAAAATTCCGGGAGGACCTCTTCTACCGGCTGAGCGTCGTCCCCATCCATCTCCCCCCTCTTAAGGAACGGAGGGAGGATATTCCCCTTCTGGTCGAACATTTCCTGCAGAAGTACAATAAAAGGGCCAAGAAGAATGTGACTTCGGTCACTTCCCGGGCCGTCCAGGCCCTCCAGGACTACGACTGGCCGGGCAACATCCGGGAGCTGGAAAACACCGTCGAGCGGGCTGTGGTTCTGTCCAAAACGGATGTGATCGAGCTCGAGGACCTTATGTATCACGGCATCAGCGCCGGGACCCAAAGCCTGGGGCCGGTGGGCGGAAGATTTCGCACCCTGGAAGAAGTGGAGAAGGAATACATCCGCACCGTGCTGCGCGCCCAGTACGGCAACAAGAGCCGGGCGGCCGAGATACTGGGCATCGACCGCAAGACCCTCTGGGCCAAGATTAAGAAGTACAGCCTGGAATAGTAGTTTTCCCAAAAGTATGTCATAAGAGGACAGCTAATGGGGCATTTTTCCCCATACCCTAATCCGGCCAATTCTATAAAATTTTTTGGCGATTCTAAAAAGACCTTATCCGCTTGAAACTAAATAAATTGTTATTATATTTTTTTTGCCATTATTCTCGAACATCAGGCATGGATATTGCATAATTTAATTCCTATTCTTGTATCATTCCGTCCGTGATTAGAGCCCAATCTGGCCCGGACACAGAAGGAGGAAGCAAAGAAATCATGAGAATCATCAAGCTCAAGAAAAATCATTTCCATCCTTTTCTGGAGACAATCTCCCGGAAGGCCCAGTTGTGGGCTCCCGTCAAGAAGGGCACCACCTATGCCTTCGACCGGGTGGAAGACTTCAACCGGATTGAGATGAAGGCAACTCGGACCTACATTCCACCAAAAAAACTCATGGTGCCTCCCAACTTCAATATGTTCACCTTTACCGCCGAGGGCTACCGGGAGGACTTATCTCACATCTCCCCCAAAATCCTGTTCGGCATTCATCCCTGCGACATCCACGGCCTGCTCATCCTGGATAAGCTGTTCACCCATGCAGTACTCCGACCCCTACTACCTCAAGGCCCGGAAGAAGACCCTGATCCTAGGGCTTTCCTGCTGGCCGGACGAACACTGCTTCTGCAAATCCACCCGGACACAACATCATCGAGGAAGGCTATCGACCTGTTCTTCACCGACCTGGAGAGCTATTTCCTGGTCTGGATCGGCTCCAGCCAGGGCGATGACCTCGTCCGCACTGGGCCCGGACCTGTTCGACGAGAAACTGACCGACAAAGACATCCAGACCTACATTCGCTGGCAGAAGGAAAGGGACAAGGCCTTCAGGACGGAAGTCAATTTGTCAGCATGCCCGACCTGATGGAGCTCAAATACAAAGCCGCTTTCTGGGAGGAAGTGGCGCCGCCTGCCTGGCCTGCGGCTCCTGCTCCATGGTTTGCCCGACCTGCAACTGTTACAACGTTGCCGACAAGCTGTTCCTGGGCGGGAAGCCGGGCCAGCCGGCATCCGCTACTGGGATTCCTGCACGCTGCCGGAATATTCCGAGGTGGCCGGCGGGCGAGAACTTCCGGGAGCACAAAGTCCGACCGGCTCAGCCTGTGGTACACCCACAAGCTTCAGGCCTATGTCAGCAAGTACGGAAAGCCGAGCTGTGTCGGCTGCGGCCGCTGCCTGGTGACCTGCCCCGTGGAGATCAACGTCAAGACCGTCGCCCGATCCCTGGAGGGCGAAGACCGTCGATGCCTTTTGGAAAAAAATGAGCTCAAGAGGTGACCAAATGAACGCCGAACACAAATGTCTGAACTGAACGAACCCCTTCACTCCCCAGCCGGCCCGCATCGTCCGCACCTACCATCTCACCGATGACGTGAAATTCTTCCAGGTGCGGTTTGTCGACATGGAACAAGGCCCTACCTTTCAACTACAGGCCGGGGCAGTTCGCCATGATTTCGGTCCTGGGCACCGGCGAAGCCCCCTTCTGCCTTTCCTCCACGCCCTCGCGGCCGGGGCTGCTCGAGTTCTGCATCCGGAAGGCGGGGATCGGTGACCAGCGCCCTGTTCAAGCTCAAGGAAAATTCCCTGATCGGCCTTCGCGGCCCCTACGGGAACGGCTTCCCTGTCGACGAAATGATGGGCAAGGACATCCTCATCATCCATCGGCGGCTTGGGCGTCGCTCCGCTGCGCTCGGTACTGCTCTATTGTCTCGACAACCGCGACCAGTTCGGAAAAGTGGCCGTGCTGTACGGGGCCAAAAAGCCGTCGGAGATGATTTTCCGCGAAGAATATTTCGCCCTCAAGGAAAGGGGCGACCTGGAGTGCCACCTGGCCGTGGACGCGGATGACACCGGCAGCTGGACGGAAAACATCGGCGTCGTCACAACCCTCTTCCCCAAACTGTCCAAAATCAACCCCGAGCACACCTACGGCCTGGTCTGCGGACCGCCGGTTATGTACAAATTCGTCATCAGGAATTGTCAAGCTGAACATCCCTAAGCATCAGATCCTGATGACTCTGGAGCGCCGGATGAAATGCGGCGTCGGCAAATGCGGCCATTGCGCCATCGACTACATCTACACCTGCCTGGACGGCCCAGTGTTCACCTACTGGGATGTCCTCCACATGCGGGAGCTCATCTGAGGGGTGCGACCATGACAAAAGATAAGCTAAAAATCGGCATCTACGAGCTGACCGGCTGCGCCGGCGACGCCCTTCTGATCGTCGACTGCGAGGAGGAGCTGCGTCAATATCTTTCAGGCGGCCGACATCGAGTCCTTCCTCATGGCCAAGAGCGACAATATCGACGGCGAGCTGGACGTCGCCCTGGTGGAGGGCTCGGTTTCTACGGAGAAAGAGATGAAGGAGCTCCTCGACATCCGGAAGCGGGCCAAGGTGCTGGTCGCCATCGGCATCTGCGCCGGCCTGGGCGGCCTGCAGGCGGCTTTCCTCGACCCCAAAGAATGGGAGAAGAACCTGAAAAAGGTTTACGGCCAGGTGGAAATTATCAACACCAAACCCCTGCCAGTCCAAGCCCATCGATGCCTACGTCAAGGTGGACTACTACCTGCCCGGCTGCCCGATCGGCAAGGAGCAATTTCTCTCGACCCTCACCCGGCTCCTGGCCGGCAATCCGCCCGAGCTATTCCGCTTCCCGGTCTGCGTCGAGTGCAAATGGAAGGAGAACGACTGCCTGCTCAACCAGAACATCCACTGCCTCGGCCCGCTGACGGCCGCCGGCTGTGCGGCAGTCTGCCCCAACCACAACCTGCCTTGCGTCGGCTGCTGGGGGCCGGCTGAAGAGGCCAACCGGACCGCCGAATACCATCTCCTGCTGGAAAAAGGCTTTGACCGGGAGATGATCCTACGGAAGATGGCCAATTTCAGCGGGACACGCATCGCCGACTTCTTCGCCCAGCTCGAAAGGAGAGAAGAAATGAAGAAGATCAGCATCGACCATCTCGCCCGGGTTGAAGGAAACGGCGGGGTCACCGCCACCATCGACGGCCAGACCGTCACCGAGGTGAAATTCTTCGTCAACGAAGGACCCCGTCTTTTCGAGCGGCTGACCGTCGGCAAAACTCCCGAAGAAGACCTCAACCTGGTGCCCCGCATCTGCGCCATCTGCACCCTGTCCCACAACTACGCCGCCCTCCGCGGCCATGGAGAAGGCCCTGGAGGTCAAGAGCCCGGCCAAGGTTACTCTGCTGCGGGAGCTGATGCACCTGGGCGAAATGATCGAAAGCCATCCCCTGCACGTCTTCTTCCTGGCCCTGCCCGACTATCTGGGCTACCCCAATGCCATCGCCATGGCCGCCAAGTACGCCTTCGAGGCCAAGATCGGGTTGGAGATGAAGCAGTTCGGCAACCACATCATGAAGACCATGAGCGGCCGTTTCATCCACGGCGAAAACCCCGTCATCGGCGGTTTCGGCCGGTATCCGAACCGTGAGGAACTCATCTGGATCAAGAACCGGGCCATTCAGTTCATGCCCTTCGCCCTGAGGACCGTCCAGTTGATGTGCGAGCTCAATTACCCCGACATCCCCGAATCCGAAACGCTCTATGTCTGCTGTCATCCCGGGGGAGACAAGTTCGGCTTGGTGGGCGATGAAATCATCATCTCCAACGGCGACAGGGTCGATGTCCAGGATTACAAAAAGGTGACTAACGAATTCATTGTCCCCCACTCATTTTGCAAACGCAGCCAGTACAAGGGCAAGCCTTACTCTGTGGGAGCCCTGGCCCGGATCAACAACCTGGGCGAACGGCTGGAAGGCGAGGCCGGCCGCCTCTTCAAGAAGTACTACAACGACCGCTGGAAAAAGAACCCCCTGTTCAACAACGCCGCTCAGGCCTTGGAAACCCTCTACGCTTTCGAGCGCGTCCCCCAGGTTATTGATGAAGCCTTGAAGCTCCGAGGACCCGGCGCCGGTCAAGTGGGGACGGGACACGGGCAAGGGAGTCGGCGCGGTCGAGGCGCCGCGGGGTATCCTGTTCCATGCCTACGAGATCGCCAAAGGCCGCATTGTCCACACCGACATCATCACCCCTACCGCCCAGAATGCCGAGGACATCGAGCGATACTGCTTCCTGGCCGCCCAGGAGCTGCTGAAAAAGGGCCAGGAAGATAAGATCCGGGACCGGATGGACTTGGTGGTGCGGGCTTTCGACCCCTGCATCAGCTGCTCGGCTCATATGGTCCAGGTGACCAAGGCCCCGGCCGACGATTGGAAGGCCCGCTTGCGGAGCCTAACCGTGGAGGGACCGGCGGTATTTATCGGCCTGGGCCGGGAAGACCGTTCGGATGACCGGGCCGGGCTCGAGCTGGCCAGACGCC
The DNA here is from genome assembly GCA_963702835.1 of Candidatus Aminicenantota bacterium. Taxonomy (GTDB): domain Bacteria; phylum Acidobacteriota; class Aminicenantia; order Aminicenantales; family JAFGAV01; genus JAFGAV01. The sequence continues at coordinate 2,820,218 of OY969762.1, read as the reverse complement.
TTCGGGACAGGGGCCTTCAGACCGTCTGGCTGGAGCAAGAGCTGGCGGAGGCGCCGGCCCTGGAAAAGACCCCCGGACGTTTCATTTTACTCGATGCCGTGGACTTTGGCGACAAACCCGGAAAAGTCTGCCTGCTGCCGCTGCGCTATGTTCTGTGGAACGCCTCACTCAGCCACAGGCTGGCCTCCGTCCTGTCCGCGCCCCTCTCCTACCAGAAGCTTATGGACTCCTATCTCCTGGGCATCCAGCCGGCTTCCATCTTGGAGGGCGGCCGGCTTTCGGTTGAAGTCGAGGAAGCCGTGGATAAAATCTTGAAGGCTCTCCAGAGCTAAAGAGGCTAAGCGTGTCAGTAGGGAAGGAGCGTCTTATGGAGAGTAAGGACTCCGTAAGGAAAGCGCTCCTTCCTCTTTCTTTTCTTGCGATCGTCCAGCATGGCCTACATCCCCCAAACTCAAGTGATCTCTCCCTGATCACTCCTGCCTTTATTTCCTGCATCAATCCAGCCATGGCTGGACGATCCTTTTTTGTTACAGGGTAATCTTACAATAAGCCCGTGGAAAAATTCCACAGTCCATATTCATTCCAGGGAAATTTCCTCAACAGGCTAGGGCTTGGCATTTCTAAATAATTTATTTTCAATATATTAGAAAAGATTTTAGAGAATCGCGTCAGCCCGTATTGGCACATTAATTGCTTCAATACTAAATACGAACAACGATGTCTCCCTCGGAAAAGCTTGAGAAACGGGTCCTGGTCATCGACCCCGACCTGCGCGTCCGCCGGGACCTCGCCGCTTTCTTGAGGAACGAGGGTTATTTTGTCGACACCGGAAAAAACCTCTCCGAGGCGATCAGAAAGATACCCGGCGGCGGTTTCTCCTGCTTGATCGTGGACGTAGACCTCCCGGAGATGAAAGGCTATGAGGCCGCTTCCATCTTGAAGAACCTCGATCCCGGGCTTAAGATCATCATGACCACCCGACGAAATTCCAAGAAGCTGGAGGCCAAGGTCCGGGAACAAGACATCTTTTTCTATTTCATCAAGTCCTTCGGCAAGGAGGAATTGAGACTGGCCCTAAACAGCGTATTCAGTCCGACAAAGGAGGATAAGAGCATGAGCGGACAATATCCCAAAATTCTGGTCATCGACGACGACCCGGACTTCCGGGCAGCCGTTACCCCCATCCTGAAATCAGCCCTGTATGAGGTCCTCACCGCTGCCAACCCCGAGGAGGGCAAGAAAATGATCCTGACCCAAAAGCCCGACCTCATCCTGCTGGACATCATGATGGACTCTCTGTTCGACGGTTTTTCCCTGTGCAACGCCATTAAAACCTCACCCGAGTTTGAATCGGTTAAAGCCACTCCGGTTGTCTTCGTCTCGGCCGTCAAAGAACTGGCCGGCAGCCGCTTTCAGTTCAAGGGCGACGAACAAGGCCTGGCCGGTCCGGACGACTACATCGACAAACCGATCAAGCCCGACGACCTGCTGGCCCGGGTCAAAAAACTCCTGCAAAAGTGATTCCTTTTTTCACTCAAGCCCCCGCCCGGAAGCGCGTCTGGGGCGATGGAGCAGCGGAAAATACACCCGCCCAAGACGTCTTTTGATTTGATTTGAGCTTGGCCTCTTCGGAAAGGCCAGTTGCCCCGCTTTTGTAATCACCCCGGTTTAGGATACAATATCTTTCTGGTCAAACGATCCATTCCAGGGCGCCCTAAAAGCAGCACATGACGGACAACAAGCCGCTTATCCTAGTCATCGACGACGAGGAGTCCATGCGCGACTCCTGCAGCCTGATCCTAGTCAAGGACGGATACCGGGCCGAAACGGCCGAAAACGGCCTGGCCGGTCTGGAAAAAATCAAGGCTCTCCAACCCCATCTCATCCTGATCGACCTGAAGATGCCCGGCCTTAACGGTTTCGAAGTCCTGGAACAGGCCCGGGCCCTCGACCCCAACCTGATTCCCGTGGTCATCACCGGCTATGCCACAGTGGAATCGGCCGTGGAGGCCATGAAAAAGGGCGCCTACGACTTCCTGCCCAAGCCCTTCACTCCCGAGGAGCTGAGGATCATCATCCGCCGAGGGCTGGAGCGCCGACGCCTCAGCCTGGAGGCCGAGGCCCTACGGAGGGAGAAGAAGCTGATGGAGGAGAATTTCATCACCCTGGTCTCCCATCAGCTCCGCAGCCCGCTGGTGGCCATCCAGCAGTACTTCGAGGTCATCCTGGCGGGCATGATCGCGCCCTTGGACGACCGGCTCAAGGACATGCTCCTCCGGGCCCGGGAACGGATGGGCGCCCTCCTCTGTCTGATCAACGACTGGCTCGACCTGACTCGGCTCAGCCACGGCCAGATCTTTGACAAGATCAAGCCCCTTTCTCTCCAGCCTCTTCTCCGTAAGCTGGTAGAATTCATGAAGCCGGCGGCGGCCGAGAACAAGGTCTCGCTCCGGCTGGAGGAGGCCGCGGGCTCCGACCTCGTGTCGGGCGACGAGCAAAGCCTGGAGCAGGTCTTTTCCAACCTCCTCAGCAACGCCATCAAGTACAACCGGCCGGAAGGCTCGGTCACGGTCCGGCTCCGGGAGGAAAAGGACGCCGTCTCAGTCGAGGTCCAGGACTCGGGCATCGGCATCGCCCCGGAGCACCTCCCCCATATCTTCGACCAATTCTACCGGGTCAAGCGCAGCGAAGACCAGAAGGTCAAGGGCACGGGCCTGGGCCTGGCCATCGCCAAGAAGATCGTGGAAGCTCACAACGGCCTCATTCGGGTGGGCAGCGAACTCGGCCGGGGCACGACCTTCACCGTGCTCTTGCCCAAGGGGTAAAGCCATTCGGACGCTCGTCCTGGGTCTGGGAAACGATCTCTACGGTGACGACGCGGTGGGGATCGAGGTCGTCCGGCGGCTGCGGCAGGAAGCGTCCGGCGGCCAGCGGCCTTTCTGCGATCTGGAAAAAACGGATTTTGAAGAGTGCGCGCTTTCGGGACTGGCCCTCCTCGATGTCATCACCGGTTACGACACGCTTCTCCTGGTGGACACCATCAAGAAGGCGCAGCCGCAGACCGGCCGGGTCCGCCTCTTGGAAGCGGATGACCTGAGGGCCATGCCCGGCCCTTCGCCCCACTACGTCTCCGTCCCCCAGATGATCGAGATCGGACGGAAGCTGGGCCTGCACGTCCCCTCCCGCATCCGAGTCGTGGCCGTTGAGGCCAAAAACATATACCGGATGGGCGAGGGGCTGTCGGAGGAGATGGCCAGGACCATCCCCCGGATCCTGGCCAGGGTGAAGGGCGTGCTGAGGGATCTCCGGGGCGGGCCCGCCTCTCCAAAGGGCCGAAGGAAGCCCCGGGGGCCTGGGAAAAAAAGAACATGAAGCGCAAGGAAATCGAGGTCCGGGAAGACATCCTCCGCTCGAACATCCAGGCCGCCGCCGAGCTGAGGAGGAGATTCCTGGACAGAGGAGTGCTCACCGTCAACCTCATGAGCTCGCCCGGCGCGGGCAAGACCACTCTGCTCGAGCGGTTGGCCGAGCGGCTGTCGCCCCGCTATCGCCTGGCCGTCATCGAGGGCGATATCGAGACGGAGCGGGACGCCGAGCGCATCCGGGCCAAGGGCATCCCCGCCTGGCAGATCCAAACCGGAGGGGCCTGTCACCTGGAGGCCAAAATGATCGGCCGGCTTTTTCCTGAGCTGCCGGCTGAGCTCGACTTCCTATTCATCGAGAACGTGGGCAACCTCGTCTGCCCGGCCGCCTACGATCTGGGTGAAAGTCTTCGCTGCCTGCTCCTGTCGGCGCCCGAGGGTGACGATAAGCCCAAGAAATATCCCCAGGCCTTCCGCACCGCCCACTGCCTGGTCCTGAGTAAGGCGGACCTGTTGGGGCTTCTTCCTTTCGACCCGGAGCAGGCTAAAAAAGAAGCCCTGGAGGTCAACCCGAACCTGGATGTCTTCCTCGTCTCGGCCCTCAGCGGAGCGGGCCTGGAGGGCTTCATCGCTTATCTTCTCCGCTTCCGCCAGAAACTCACCGGCCGCCATGCATGAGCTGTCCCTGATCGCCGGCCTCTTCGAGATCCTGGAAGAGAAGGCCCGCCAGCACCAGGCGGCCAAGGTCCTGGCGGTCAAGCTTCAGGTCGGCCGACTGTCGGGGGCCGTGCCCGAGTTCCTGGTCACGGCCTTCGATATGTACAAAAAGGGGACGCTGGCCGAGGAAGCCGAGCTGGAAACCGTTCCCGTGCCGCTCAAAGTGCGCTGCCGGTCCTGCGGCGCCGAGTTCGAGGTCGAAGACTTCGTCTTCCTCTGCCCGTCCTGCGGAGGGCCGGACCTGGACATTCTCCAGGGTACGGAGCTTTATGTGGAAAAGATCGACCTGGAGGTCGATTGAATCCTATGCTATAATTTTTTCTTAATTATTTTTTTATCGCGCTGTGGATTCATACCCCCTTTTGGAGTTCTACCATGAAAACTCTCAAAGATATCGCTGCCAAGTCGGTCCTGGGAGAGGACGACCTGGCCAAGCTCGAGCAGATCATCCTCGGCCGGGGCGTCTATACCCAGGAGGCCATCCGTCAAGAGTTGGAGTGGTTCTGCGAAGGGATGTTCAGGAGTGACTTTTACTTCCGGACAACCCCCCTGGAAACGATTGCCGCCCACATCGAGGCCATCAAGGCCGCCGAGATCATCACCCGCGTTCAACAGGAGAAGATCGTCAAGGTAGACCTCGGCACTGAGCAGGAGAACGGCGCCATCTACCTGGTGGACGACTGTCATTTCCGGGCCAAGGACATCGAGAAACGGATCGAGGACAAATACCCCCATGCCCGGCTTCAGACTTATCGCACCCTGCGCAAGGCCCTGGGGCTGGAGTACCTGCGCATCTATTTGGTTCACCAGCCGAGCTTCCCCCTGGACAAGATCGTGCCCGAGGAAACTGATCTTCAGAGGATCGCCGACAGGGCCTTCCTGGCCGCCGTCCCCGAGGAGACCTACCGCCTCTACCAGGACCTCCTCAACCGGTCGAAGGGCTGGGAGAGCCCGCTCCTCGACGTCTGCCACGACCGCAAAACCAAAGAATTGATGATCACCGCCGTGGTCAATCGTGATTCCAGCCCGAACTTCTTCTCCAACATTTCGGACGTCCTCCATTCTCACGGACTGTTCTCCAATCGCAAATACATCGAGCAGTTCGCCAACGGCAAAACTGTCTTCTCCATCTACCTCGACGATATTCAGGACCAGGACCTGCTGGATGATCTCCTGGAGGACATCAGCCTGGTCTATGTCATCCCCGACTCCCCCCTGGCCACGCTCTTCCGCGAAGGCAGGCTGACCGCCCAGGAGACCGTCTTCGGCTTGTCGCTGTGGAGCTTCGCTCACCAATTCCTGACCAGCTACAATGAGGAGTACCTCAAGCTGGCCGAGGAGTTGCGGGGCTCGCCCGAGCTGCTGGGCCTCCTGCGCAACCTCAAGACCAAGCTGGCCAAGGAGACTTTCACCGAAGCCCGGGTGTGGGACGCCCTGTGCGACAACTATACCTCTTTGAAGAAACTGTTCGCCGTCTTTGACAAGAAATTCAACCCGCACCTTAAGGATCACGCCGTGGCGGAGGATCTGACCGCCCTGGGCAAGGATATCCAAAGGAACGTGGCCCTGGAAACCGACCGGCAGGTCCTGCAGGCCGGGCGGCTTCTCATCCAGATCATCCTCCGCACCAACTTCTACAAGAAGGATAAAACTTCGCTGGCCTTTATGTACGACGCCAAGTTTCTCAACCCGGTGGATTACCCGGTCAAGCCGTTCGGCCTGTTCCACGTCCTGGCCGCGGAGATGGTCGGCTTCCACATGCGCTTCCGCGACATCGCCCGGGGCGGCATCCGCATCGTCCGCTCGGCCAACCTGCAGAACTACCAGGCCAACGCCGACTTCATCTTCGACGAGAACTACAACCTGGCCCTCACTCAGCAGAAGAAGAACAAGGACCTGCCCGAGGGCGGCTCCAAGGGGACCATCCTCCTGCGCTGGGGGTTCCAGGACAAGTCCGGGCCGGCCTTCAAGAAATATGTAGACGGCCTGCTCGACCTGATGCTGCCCGACAAAACGGCCGTCGACCTCTACGGCCAGCCCGTCCTGCTCTTCCTGGGGCCGGACGAGGGCACAGCCGACCTCATGGAGTGGGCGGCCTTCCGGGCCAAGGCCTACGGCTACCCCTACTGGAAGTCTTTCTCTACGGGAAAGCCCGTAGCCATGGGCGGCATTCCCCATGACCTGTACGGCATGACTACCAATTCCGTCCATCAGTACGTCATCCGCTCTCTGGAAAAACTGGGCCTGCCGGAAGAGCGGATCACCAAAGTCATGACCGGCGGACCCGACGGCGACTTGGGCTCGAACGAGATCCTCATCTCCAAAGACAAGACCCTGGCCGTGGTGGACGGCTCGGGCGTCCTCTATGACGCCCAGGGGATCAACCGTCCCGAGCTGGAACAATTGGCCAGAGAGAGGAAGATGGTGGAGAACTTCAGCCGGGCCAAAATTTCCAAGGCCGGTTTCCTGGTGACGGTCAAGGACAACGACCTGACTCTACCCGACGGCGAAAAGGTGGAGAAGGGGCTCGACTTCCGCAACACCTTCCACCTCAACCCGCGATTCAAGGCCGACCTCTTCGTGCCCTGCGGCGGCCGGCCTGCCTCCATCAACATCTCCAACTGGCGCGAATATGTGGACGAAAAAGGCAGCCCGCGCTTCAAGGTCATCGTCGAAGGGGCCAACCTTTTCATCACCCAAGAGGCCAGGCTGCGGCTGGAGGAGAAGGGCGTCATCCTTTATAAGGACGCCTCGGCCAACAAGGGCGGAGTCACTTCCAGCTCGCTCGAGGTCCTGGCCAGCCTGGCCTTTAACGACGAGGAATATGAACAGTTGATGTGCGTCCGCGACGGCCGAGTCTCCGATTTCCGCCGGCGCTACGTCGAGGAAATCATAGAAATCGTCAAGGACAACGCCGCGGCCGAGTTCGAAACGATCTGGAAGGAAAATGCCGCCAAGAAAATCCCGCGGGCGGTGCTGACCGACCTGCTCAGCGAGAAAATCAATCAGATCAAGGATGCGGTGGCCGCCTCAGACCTGGCCTCCAACGAGGCTCTTTTCGCCTCGGCCCTGCGCTGCTGCATCCCCAAAGTCCTCATCGAGCTGGTGGGGTTCGAGCGGATTCTGGAGCGGGTTCCCCGCTCATATCAGAAAGCGCTTTTCGCCGCGGCCCTGGCCAGTCAGTATGTCTATAGGTACGGGCTGGAGGCCAACGAGATCAACTTCTACAATTTTTTAAAAGAAATTCAAAAATAGATATCAGCTGATTTCGCCGGTCAGGTAGGCTTTGGTCCGGGGGTGGCGGGGCCGGGCGAAGACCTGCTCGGCCGGGCCGTGTTCCACAACCTCACCCAAGTACAAGAACACGATATAGTCGGCGATCCTCTTGGCCTGCCTCAAGATATGAGTGACGATGATGATGGTGTAGTCCGACTTGAGCTCGAGCAGTCTCCGCTCCACGTGCTGGCTCGACTGCGGGTCGAGGGCCGAGGTCGGCTCGTCGCCCAGGATGATCTCGGGCTCGGCGGCCAGGCCCCGGGCCAGGCACAGCCGCTGCTGCTGGCCGACCGAGAGCCTGGAGGCCGGCGCGTTCAGCCTGTCCTTGACCTCCTCCCACAGCCCGGCCAGCCGCAAATAATGCTCCACGGTCCGGGTCAGCCTCTTCTTTTCCCGGAGGCCATGGATCCGCGGGGCGAAAGCCACATTATCGAAGATGGACATGGGCAGGACCTGGGGCTTCTGGGAGAGCAACCCCATCTTCCGGCGGATGTGGGTCACCTCGACTCCGGGGCGGTAGATGTCCTCGCCGTCCACCAGGATCCGGCCGGTGACCTTCAGCCCGTCGTAGGGGTCGAGCAGCCGATTCAGCGATTTGAGGAGGGTCGTCTTGCCGCAGCCCGAAGGCCCGATGACCACGGTGATCCGCTTATCGGGGATATCCAGGGTGATGTCCTTCAGGATGGCGAGACGGCCGTGGCTGACGTTGAGCCCTTGAATGCTGATGTGTGTTTTAAGCTCCCTCATGGGTCATCTCCCTCAGCGGATGGTATGGCGGGTGTAGCGCCGGGCCAGGGCCCGCGACACCAGGCTGATGATCAGGATGAGGATGGTCAGGACGGCCGCCGAGGCGTAGGCCCGCTCCCGGACCTCCCGGAACGGCGTACCGAGCTGGAAGAAAATGGCCAGGGGCAGGGTGGCGGCCGGCTGCAGGAGCGAAGTGGGCACCCGGTCGGTGAACCCGGCCGTGAACAGCACCGAGGCCGCGTCGCCGATGCCGCGGCCGAAAGCGATAAGGACGGCGGTCAGGATGCCGGGCAGGCTCTGCCGGACAATCACCTTGAAGGCCGTCTCCAGGCGGGTGGCGCCCAGCGAATAGGAGGCTTCGGTCAGGTCGCGCGGTACGAGCCGGATGACCTCGTCCATGGCCCGGCTCATGATGGGCAGCTCCAGGAGAGCCACGGTGATGATGCCGGCCAGGAGCGATGTCCGCAGCCCGAAGAAAACCATGAGCATGAAGCCGAAAGCTCCGTAAACGATGGAGGGAACCCCCCACAGGACATCGAAGGAGAAGCGGATGAACCCGGCCAGCCGGGAGAACCGCCGGGCATAGACGTTGAGGTAGAGCACGATGGGCAGGCCGAGGAGGAGGGCCAGGAAAGTGGCTCCGCAGGCCAGGTAGAGCGAGCCGAGGATGGCGTTGAGAATACCGCCTTCCTTCCCCAGATAATACCCGCCCTTGGGCGTCTGGGTGATCATGGACAGTTTGAGGGCGGGCAGCCCCTTCCAAATGATGGTGGCCAGGATGAGCGTCAGGCAGCCGACGACGACGAGCAAGGACAAAACCATCAGCGCGCGGAAGAGCCCCTCCTCCGCGCGGCGGCGACGCCACTGACCGACGTCGCGGCCGCGGCCGTCAGCCTGGCGGCCGTTCTCCTTCACAGGGCCCTCCTTTCCGCCCGGACCAGGATCACCCGAGCCAGGCTGTTGAAAAACAACACCACCAGCATAAGGACCAGAGCGGCCAGCATCAAGGCCGATTCATAGAGCGGAACGGACATCATCTCGCCGTAGTTGTTGGCCAGCAGGGCGGGCAGGGGGTAGCCCGCGTCAAATATCGAATGAGGCACACGCGGGATGTTGCCCACCACCATGAGCACGGCCATGGTCTCGCCGAAAGCCCGCGATAAGCCCAGCACCACGGCGGCCACAATGCCCTGGCCGCTCTTGCGCAGGACGACCTTCTTGACCGTCTCCCACCTGGTTGCGCCCAGGGACAGGGCCGCGTCCCGCAGTTCCTGGGAAACCGAGGAGAAAACCTCCAAGGCGACATGGATGATGGTGGGAAAGACCATGATGGCCAGGACGATGCCGCCGGCCAGGATGCTGTAGCCGCTGGAATAAGTGTGAAAGAGCCGGGCCAACCCCTCCACCAGCGGGACGACCATCAGCACGCCCCACACGCCGAAGACGACCGAGGGGAGTCCGGCCAGCAGGTCCACCACCGGCCGGGCGATGGGGCGAAGCCGGCGGGGGGCGTACTCGGAGAGATAGATGGCCGTGAGCAGCGAAATGGGCACGGCGATGACCATGGCCACTGCGGTCACGGCCAGCGTGCCGGCCAGGAAGGGCAGCAGCCCGAACTCGCCCCGGCTGGGCCGCCAAGCCGAGGACAGCAGCAGCCGGCCGATGGGCTGGACAGCCAGAATGGCCTTGGCCTTCCAGAAAAGGCCGAACAGCATAAGAAAAACGAGGAAGCCCGGAAGGAGAGTCAGGCCGAACATGAACCTCCGGGCCAGGAGATCTTTGACCAGCCGTGACTTCCTCGTGTCGATCATAATTATCTGCTTTCAGCCTTCTCCTTTAGCCGAGCTTCTTCAAGCCTTGGTTGAGCTTCTCCGGTTCGAGGGGGATGTATCCTGTATCGGGGACAAAAACCTGTCCTTGGGTCAGGATCCAGCGGATGAACTCCCGGACGGCGGGCTTCTCCGGACGGCCTTTGGTGACGAAGTAGAGGTCGCGGGCCGGCGGGGAAGGATAGGCCCCGCGCTTGATGGCCGCCGTGATCTCGTCCCGAGTGGACATGAAGCTCTCTTCGGGATCAACCCGGCCGTTGTGGTTAAGGTCAACGGGAACAACGATGATCCCCTCCAGCGGTTTTTTGGTGTTGGCGTCATAGGCAAAGTTGATGTTGTTGTAGCCCAGGGCCAGAGGGTCGCGGATCACGGCATCGGCCAGGCCGGGGTCGCCGTAAACAGCCACACCCAGGAGATCCTCCTGCCTATTGCCCAAGAAAGCGGCCCAGGTTTCGGCCGCGCCGCAGGCGTCCGAGCGGGTGAAAACGTGAACGGGCTGGCGGGCGGCGTTGCCCAGGATATCGTCCCAGGTCTTGACCTGGTCTGTGATCCAGACCCGGACAAAGACATCCCGGGAAATTCCTTTTTTCAGAAGCTCTTTTTGGAAGGGATTCTTGCCGCTGGCCGTGGGGACGACACCGTCCTTGGTTACGGCCACCGCCCAGGCCCCCTTGTCCACCTCGGCCGGATGGATGTCGCGGGAGACCATGCCGATGTCCACCATGCCGGCCAAGGCATCGACGATTCCTTTGCCCGCCCCCCCGGCCTGGACATCGATCTGGACGCCGGGATGGAGCTTGCGGAACTCCTCGGCCCATTTGACGGCCATGGGATAAAGCGCCCAGGCGCCGGACAGGCTGACCGTGCCCTTAAGTCCCTCGCCGGAAGCCGGCGCGGGATTGATGATGAGTGTTGTCCAAAAGAACAACGGGACGAAAATCACGAGGACGATCATCATGATTTTTTTCTTCATTCTATTCTCTCCTTTTTTAGAGCATCTCCGATCCCGTGGATCATGGGGAGGGGTGGCGCGGCGGAGGGGCTCCCCACCCGCGCGCAGCTTTGCGAGCACGGATGGGGAGGAGCCACGACAGGACCCCTCCTCTTCTTGTTAGCGGGATCGTGGGAGAGGAGATGCATCGATCTTCTCATATTTAAAAACCCGCCTGGAAGAGGGCCACCACCGTGGTTGTATTTCCCTTGCCCGACTCATCGTCACGGTTGAACTCAAGGTTGACCTGGAACTTGGTTTTGGGGGCAAAGAACCAGTTTAGGCCCAGCGTCCAGGTTTCGTTCCGGCCCGGGGCCTGGGCGCTCTTCTTGTCCAGGGAATCGAAGCGGACAACCGCCTGGAGCTTATCGGGGACGAAGCTATAGCCCAGGATGGCGTAGCCGCCCCGGCTTGAAACAACCCCGTCTTTGGCCAGGATATATTCCCCCCTGAGCGTGAACCCGGCAGTGTTGAGGGCCATTTCCAGGCCGGCCCTATCCCGGCTGGCGGCGGCCTGGCCGGACTGCGCTGAATAATATCCTTTATAGACCGAGCCGCCCAGCTCGAGCGCCTTGAGGGGGGTCAGGACGAGCCGGCCAGCCAGGTCTTTCTGCGTATTGGTGTCGGCCTTATTGATGCCCGCGCCGTTGAAGAGCCCGGCGTAGAGATCAAGGCCGCTTGTCCGGACTAAAACATAAGCGCCTATGTCGCGGCCCGAAGCGTTGATGTCGCGGCCGGGGCTCAGGGCCTGAACCGAGCGGGGCAAGTTGATCATGTCATGGTCTGAGGCGGGAGTCAGGCTTTCCTGGCTGAAGGGGACCTTGAACTGGCCGAGCCGCAGCAAGCCCTCTTTAAAGAGGGAAAGGTCGATCATCATATCGAGCAGGGCCGGGCTTTTAGCTATATCCGCCTGGATCTTGTAATGGATGGACTTGGTGATCTGGCCGTCCAGGGTGAAACGGCCCCGGGGTATGGTCAAGGTGTCTGTGCTGCTCCCCTCATGGGAGTACTGCACCTGAGCAAACCCGCTGAATTTCAAGGGGAGAGGGGCCTGGACCGAAGGCACGCTTTTATCCTCGGCCAGGGCCGGGGCCGCGGCCCACAGGGCCAGCCCCAGCAGGAGAACGGCCCCCCGGCCGGCAGGCTGTCTCTTTCTCATACTCTTCATCATGGCTCCTTTCTTCGATGCCCGTCTTCTGTTGATATAATCAATTGAGCTACTCGACTATTAGTTCAAAAAAAACTAACGCGGCCCGGGGCGGGACCGGCGGCCCCCGGCGGCGGGCGCCCGGCGGGCCCGGCGGGCCACCTGAGCGAAAGTCGTCCTCTCCAGGATGCGGGCCACGGAGTCCCGCACATCCTTCCACAGCCAGCGCAGGCCGCAGGAGCCCTCCAGGGGGCAGACCTCATGGGCAGTCACCGAGACGCAGTCGATGGGCGCCAGGGGGCCGTCCATAACCCGGATGACCTCGGCCACCGTAATCTGGGAGGGCGGTTTGGCCAGCAAGTACCCGCCCTTCGGCCCCTTTCGGCTGCGGAGATAGCCGGCCCGCTTCAGCAAGAGCAGGATCTGCGCCAGGAACTTCTCCGGGATGTGCTGGGCGGAGGAAATGTCGCGGATGTGCAGAGAGCGCTGGGGCCAATGGAGGGACAGCTCCAGCATGGCCCGGCTGGCATATTCGCCCTTGGTCGATAGCCTCATGGGGTCATCCTTTAATACTCGACAATATCAATTGACTAACTATCATACTGGTTTTTCTTTTGTCAAGCATTTTTTGGGGCGGACTTCCCTCCACCCGCCAATTGTTCTATATTAGGGGGTCTTGAACAATGAGACTCCCAAATATTGGACAGAAATTTTTGGACCAGCCGCTGCGGGTGAAATTTTTCCTCAGCTTCATGGCGGTCTTCACCTTCGGCGGGATCGTCTCGCTTTTTTTCGGCATCCGGCTTGAACACCGAACGATCTTCGACCTGGCCCAGGCCAAGGTCCACCACGACCTGTCCTCGGCCTGGATGGTCTACAATGAAAAGCTCAACGACATCCGGGATATCGTCCGCCTCAACTCCGGCCGGGAATCCGTGGAGCGGGCCCTGCGCGCCGGCGACCGGAAGGCGCTGGAGGCAGCCCTGTTCCGCATCAGGGCTGAGTTCGGCCTGGATATCCTGACCCTGACCGATGCGGCGGGCCGGGTCGTCCTCCGTCTCCGCAACCCGGGCGTTTTCGGCGACGACCAGTCGCTCGACCCCCTGATTCGGCGAGCCCTGCGCCGGGCCACGGTCGTCGGCACGGAGATCGTGCCGCGAAGGGAGCTGCTCCAAGAGGGCGAAGACCTGGCCCGGCGAGCGGAGCTGGCCGTCAAGCCCACGCCCAAAGCCATCCCCCGGCCCGAATTCCGCGAGGAAAACGGCCTCATGCTCAAGGCGGCCGCGCCCATCGTGGACCGGGACGGAACCCTGCTGGGGGCCATGGTCGGCGGCATCCTCCTCAACAGAAACTACGACATCGTGGACCGGGTCAAGGATATCGTCTTCAAGGGCGAGCGCTATAAGGGCAAGGAGATCGGGACGGTGACCATCTTCCAGAACGACCTGCGCATTTCGACCAACGTCACCGACGAGCGCGGCCAACGGGCGGTGGGCACCCGGGTCTCCCAGGAGGTCTACCGGACCGTCCTCCAGGAGGGGAATCCCTGGATCGGCCGGGCCTTCGTCGTCAGTCACTGGTACATCACCGCTTACGAGCCGATCCGCGACCTCGACGGGCGTATCGTCGGCATGCTCTACGTGGGCATGCTGGAGAAGCCTTACATCGACCTGCGCAACCGGGTTATGTTGACCTTCACCGGCCTGGCCGTGCTGTGCACCATACTGCTCCTGGTTCTGCTCTATATGATCACCACCTCCATGATCAAGCCGCTGAGGCGGATGGTCACCGCCACCCAGAGGATCGCCCAGGGAGACCTGGACCACAAAGTGGCCCGCCAGGCCCAGGACGAGATCGGCCAGCTGGCCCTGTCCTTCAATCGCATGACCGACAAGCTCAAGGAGGCCAACGACGGCCTGCTGCAGTGGACCCGGACCCTGGAAAAGCGGGTGGAGGAAAGGAGCGAGGAGCTGCGCAAGATGCAGGATTTTCTGGTCCAGTCGGAGAAACTGGCCAGCATGGGCAAAATGGCCGCCGGCGTGGCCCATGAAATCAACAACCCGCTGACCTCCATCCTGCTCAACACCCATCTCATGCTGGAAAAGTTAGAGCCCTCCAGCCCCTACACCGAGAGTCTGACCTTGATCGCCGACGAGACCACCCGTTGCTCGCACATTGTCAAGGGGCTGTTGGAGTTTGCCCGGCAGAGCCCGCCCCAAAAGGTCCGGGCCGACATCAATTCCCTGCTGGACAGGACCGTCCAGCTCCTGGAGAACCAGGCCGCCTTCCAGAACATCATCATCATTCGGCAGCTGCAGGAGGATCTGCCGCCCCTCTCCCTGGACCGGGCTAAAATCCAGCAGGTCTTCTGGAACCTGATGATCAACGCCGCCGAGGCCATGGCCAAGGGCGGCACGCTGATGATTACCTCCCGGCTGGCGGCCGACGGCCGCGCCATCGAGGTCCGCTTCACCGACACCGGCCCGGGCGTCCCGCGGGAGATTCTGAACAAGTTGTTCGACCCTTTCTTCAGCACCAAAAGCTCGGGTTTGGGTTTGGGCCTGGCTGTCTGCTACGGCATCGTCCAGGGTCATCTGGGCGCCATCACCGTCGAGAGCGAACCCGGCCACGGGGCCACGTTCATCGTCCGGCTGCCGGTCGAAGACCAAGCGCATTCTTAAATATTGATAGATCGATAAGGAGGCCTTCATGATCAATCCTAAGAAAGTCAAAATCCTGGTGGTGGACGACGAAATCACGGTCTGCAAGAGCATCCGCCAGGCCATCCTGAGCGACGAATACGAAGTGGACACGGCCTTGAGCGGGGAGGAGGCTTTGAAGAAGGACGAGGAGGCGGCCTATCCCATCGTTATTACCGACCTGATGATGCCCGGCCTCAGCGGGCTGAACCTCGTGGAACGCCTCAAGGCCAGACGCCCCGAGGTAAACGTCATCATGATCACGGGTTACCCCACCATCAAGACCGCCGTCCAGGCCATCAAACTGGGCGCCTTCGATTACCTGCCCAAACCCTTCACCCCGGCCGAGCTGCGCAGCCTGGTGGGGCGGGCCTACAAGAAAACGGGGATCAAGGACAAACAGGCCGAGCAGATCAAAATGCCCAGCGGGTTGTTCTACATGCTGGGCCACACCTGGCTGAAGCTGGAAAAGGGCAGCATCGCCGTGGTGGGCATCGTCCATGAGTTCATCCAGCCCTTGACCTCGTTCAAGCAGGTGGAGCTGCCGGAGAAAGGCACCTTCATCGCCCAGGGCGACCTGTGCAGCAAGATCATCGACGAAGAAGGTCTCGTCCACCGCATCTGGTCTCCGGCGGGAGGCCGGGTGGTCGAGGTCAACATCAAGCTCAAGGATGAGCCCGGCCTGTTGAAGAGTTCCCCCTACCAGAAAGGCTGGCTGTTCCGGCTGGAAACCTCCAACCTGGAGGAGGACACCACGGGGCTGATCCTGTCCAAGTAACTGAGCCCGCCCGCTGAAGCCTATGGACCGCAGCCGCCCGGAACTCCCCTCACCGCAAGACCTGGAAGAGGCCGTCCGTAGACTGCTCCGGGAGTTCGACCCCAAAACAACCTCCACTCCCGACCGGACGGGACAATGGCGGGCGGAGCCCTCGACGCTTGAGGACAGGATCGTCCATGAGCTTCTATTTCGGTTGCATCAGATGAACCCGGAAGCCCGGTCTGTTCTCCAGGCCGAGGCTTTTCTGCCGTTCCTCCGCCGGGAGGCCTGGCCGGACATATTGGCCTTGGCCCAAACTCCCCCCGATCAAAACATCGGACTTGGATTTATCCGCGGCCTGGCCCGGCTTCTCAAAGGGGAGGCGCTCCGTCTCAATAGTGAACAGGCCGTTCCTTCGTGGAGCATAGAAGGGAAAAGGCGGAAGCAGGAGTCGCTGACCCGCCGGAACCAAGAGGAAGCGGACCAGGATCGCCTGGTGGGTCAGGAAGGCCGGTCCAGGCTTCTCGGCCTTTTGCCCCGCGCCGGCTCAGCCTCCTCGGACTTCTTCCAGTCCATTGTCCGGCTGGCCGCCGAGGAGGACGTGCTTTTCGGCGAGCTGAGGAGCTTGCAGCTCCAGCTGTCGGTGCCGCAGCGGGCGGATGAGGCGGCGGCGCAAATCCTGGAAAAAATCCAGCCGGCCCTGGGCATCGTCACCAACACTTCGCCGGCCCTGCTCCTGCCCTGCCTGAAGCTCCTGGCCGATTCCGGCCTCTGCCTCGAGTCCGGCATCCCCTACGCGGCTTCGGTCGTCCTCAGCATCCTGCGCGACTCTCGCTCCACCTTCGGTCTGCTCGGCGCTCTGGAACGGTTTCCCCTGTCCTGTTCCAAGCTCAGGGAAAACATCATCTACACCCTCGGCTGCCTCCGCGAGAAAAAGGCCGTCCCCCTCTTGACCGCCATCCTGGAAAAAGCCGACGAGGTGCCGGCCGAACCGAGGGCGGGCCAGGACTGTCTCCGTTCCCTGGTGGAGCAGAAGATCGAGGCCATCTGGGCCCTGGGCAAAATCGGGCCGGCTTCCTTTCCGGCCATTCCCGCTCTGGCCCGCTATGCCGGCCATCCCTCAATGGCCATCCGGACCTACCTGGCCTGGACGCTGGGCGAAATTGGCCGGGCCCAGAAGGAGAAGCTGGGCGGCCTGGATGCCGATGTGGTCATCGCCCTGCTCCAACTGCTTAAAACCAAGAACCGACAGGTCTTCGAAGAGACCGTCAGCGCCCTGCGCCAGATCAGCCTGCCGGAATTCGTCCATTCTTTATACCTATATCATGCCGGCGCGGTCAGCCTGCAGGGCCTCCTCCCCGCTCAGCGCGGCCTGTATGAGCTGTCGGAGACTCTCCATTACTTGATCCAGACCAAGGGCCGAATGATCATGGCCGTCAACGGGGACTCGGGCACGGGCAAAACTTATTTTTGTCAGGCCATCGCCGGCGGGTTCGGCAACTTGAGGCCCGACGACATCCTCTACCTGATGCGGGACAACAAAAGCGGCCAGAAGGTCTATAACAGGATCCTGGGCCTCTGCTGGCTGAAGAAGAACATCGACCCGGCCTATTACCATGATTATCCCCTGTCCGAGGAGGAGGACGATCCCGATGCTTTCCTCGATCAGCTCCTCCAGGACAACCGGGACAAGAAGCTCATTATCCTCGACGGCTGCCGGGATAAGTATTATTTTCAGCGGGTCATCGATTTCTTCTACCGGAAAGGCTTCCTGGACGTGGAGGTGACTTTCCGGGCGACGTTTTCCACCCGGCGGCTGAACCTGGAGGAACGGGAAATGGCCATGGAGAGCGTCAAGACCCATCTGGCCTTTCTGGAGGAGCCCATCCTGGAAGACACGCCCTTCTACCGGGAGGGAATCGTCCTCCTCTACGATCTTGACAACTCTATCAGTTCGCGCCTGGACCGGGAAGAAACCCTGGAGCTCTTCGACCGGCAGAAGATAGATTCCTGGGGAGACCTCATCCGTCTGGGGTCCTTCGAGAGGGACAAAAAAACGGCGGCGGTCCTCAGCGCCGGCCTGAACGTTCGGACGGAGATCCTGGCTCCGGAGAGCATTGAATGGACGGCCGGCCCGCCTCAAGGCTTCCGGCCGGAGGAGCGTCACTGCCCGGCCCGCTTGAATGAGGAGGCGGAGGCCGAACCCAACCTGCTCCAGACGTTCGACCTCGACGACCTGGCCGCCGACCGTTTGCGCTTCTATGCCCGGAATCAGGTAGCCGGCACGACGGAGGACGGACGGGTCTTTGTCCTCAGCTTTATCGACAATCGCCTTTTCCAAACCCGGCTGGAGAGGATGCAGGGTTTGACCTTGATGGGCCGCGACCTCTATGTCCTGGCCCAGGACAGCGGGCTAGTCGAAATTTCTTTCGAGCGGAATGAAACGACCCGGCTGGGCCGCCGGCCCGCCGGGGCCAGCGCCATCGGGTCCTTCGGCCAGGAACTGCTCTTCACCGGGCACCGGGACGGGTCGGTCGTCGTTTGGGACCTGGCCGGGAAGAGAGCTCGACAATTCCGGGCCGGTCTTCAGAGCATTACGGCACTGGCCGCCGACCACGGGGGCCGCCTTTGCGCGGCCACGGCCGATGGTCTCTTCCTGAGGCTCGACCCGGAATCGGGCCGGACGGAAATTCTGGAATTTCCCGGCCGGACAATCACCTTGATCAAACCCTATCTCCGGGACAAAATCCTTCTGGTCAGCCAGCCCCCTCCGGAGCCAGGCCTCGGGCCGGGTTCCCTGATCCACATCCTCGACCTGGAGAACCGGACATCCAGCCTCATAACCCTGCCGGGCCAGGGCCGCCTGTCAAGCGTCAGCGTTTATTTCGACGGCCGCCTCATCGCCGGCTTATCCGGGCCCGAGAAGCCGGCCCCCCTGCCCGGCCCAAACCTCTTCATCATCGAGCTCGCACAGGGGACATTCTCGGCCAGCGGCCTGGCCGGCCAGGCTCGGGGCGTCAAAGATTGTCTGACCATGGGTCCGCAGATCGTGAGCTGCGGCCTGGAGGAAAACGGACAGCCGACGCTGCGCATCTGGGGGACGGAGTTTTATGTGCGGACCGAGCTCAGCAAGCTGGCCGTCCGCTCGGCCTGGCCCTCCGCTATTCCCTGAAGCCGGCGCCTCTCTTGGGAAAAAATACGTTTAATATGCTATAAAAGAACCAACCCCATGAGGAAGTATCTCTTTTTAATAAATAAGGGATCATGCGGCTTGGGTATTGACCTCGCTCGCTGGCCGGATTTTTTACGCCCTTTCTTGCGCTCTTCTCGGGGGCTGCGCAACTCGCCCTCCTTCGGAAGGCTCAAACATGCTCGCCGGCCGGCAAAAAGAATGCCGGAAATCCTCGAAGAGCGCTTCGCCAGGGCTAAATCCGGCCTGATGCTCGCTCCGGCCAATACCCAAGCCGTTTCCCGCCTCTCAACTGTGGTTGCTATGTGTTCGGAGATACTTGCATACAATAAAGTCAACAAGCATGAGTTCTCAGGGAAGGAGGACGTATGAGGACAGGCAAGCGTGTTTTCCTGAGCTTCCTATGGGCGGCACTCCTATCGGTTTATTTTGCGACAGGGCTGTTTCCTGCCCAGAAACCCGCCAAGAAACTGACCTACGATCAAGTCTATCTGAACAAAGGGCCGCAGCTCTTGAAACCCATCCCACCCCTGCGAGGCTGGCTCGACAGCGAGCACTACCTCATGCCCGGGACGGATGAAGCGACCAAAGCGACGGTCCTCTATAAAGTCAAGGCCGCGACGGGGGAGAAGCAGATATTCCTGGACTACGGCCTCCTCAAGGGCAAGGTGCCGACCGGCTTTCCGGCCGCGGCCCACCTGGGCGAGACGGCGGACTGGAGCGGCCTGCTCTACAACTACAAGGATGACCTCTATTTTCTTCAGCTCAAGGAAGGGCGGCTTGTCCAGCTCACCCATGACCCCGATCCGGAAATGAACCCTCGCTTATCCCCCGACGGCCGACGGGTGGCCTTCACCCGCCAGAACGACCTCTATACCGTCTCTACGGCCGACGGAAAAGAAGTGCGGCTGACCTTCGACGGCTCCGACCTCATCATGAACGGATATGCCTCCTGGGTCTATTATGAAGAGATACTGGAACGCGAATCCCACTACGCCGCCTTTTGGTGGGCTCCGGACAGTCAAAAAATAGCGTTTATCCGTTTCGATGACGGGCCCGTCCCTGAATTTCCCATCACCGCTGCCGAGGGTCAGCACGGCCGGTTGGAAGGGCAGCGCTATCCCAAGGCCGGCGACCCCAACCCCAAGGTCCGGCTGGGCATAGCCCCGGCGGCCGGGGGGCAGGTGGTTTGGGCCGACTTCGACGAGAATGCCGACCACTACCTGGCCTGGCCCTTCTGGCTGCCCGACTCCTCGCGCCTGGCCGTCCAGTGGATGAACCGCGGCCAGGACAACCTCAAGATTTATCTTGTCGACCCGGCCACCGGAAAAAAGTCGGAGCTCTACGACGAGCGGCAGCCGGCTTGGGTGGAATTCTTCGAGGACCTCATTTTTCTCAAGGACGGGAGCGGCTTCCTGGTGCGGAGCGATAAGAGCGGCTGGAGCCACCTCTATCTCTACGGCCTGGACGGCCGGCTCATCAAACAGCTCACCTCGGGGGATTGGGCGGCCAGAGAAATCAATGCTGTGAACGAAAAAACAAAATGGGTCTATTTTACGGCCAAGAAGGATCCCACCACCGAAACCCACCTCTACCGTGTCCGGCTGGACGGGACAAACCTGGAGAAGCTGACCCGGGATCCCGGCACGCACCGGGTTCAAATATCGCCTGGGGGGAGCTTCTTCCTCGACATCTATTCGAGCCTGACCTCGCCCGCCCGGCTGGACCTTGACCGCGGCGACGGCAAACTCGTCCGAACGCTCTTCGAGACCCGGAGCGCGGAACTGGAAGAATACGCTCTGGGGCGGGCCGAGCTTTTCAGCATTCCCACTTCGGACGGCTGGTCCCTGCCCGCCGAATGGATCCTGCCGCCGGATTTCGACCCCTCCCGGAAATATCCCATCCTGTTCCTGATCTACGGAGGCCCCTCGATGCTGGCGCCGGGCTGGTGGAACGGCCGGGTAGCCAACGCCTTCCCCTCTCTGGTTTCTTTCTACCTGGCCCAGGAAGGGATCATCCCCATCATGGTCGACCATCGAGGCTCGGGTCACCACGGCAAGAAGGGGGTGGCCCTTATGCACCGTCATCTCGGCAAGTGGGAGATCAACGACTGGATCGAAGCGGTGAAATGGCTGCGAGCCAAGCCCTTCATTGACCCGGCCAAGGTCGGCATCAGCGGAGGCAGCTACGGCGGGTACTCCACCTGTCTGGCCTTGACCGCGGCCGCCGATTATTTCACCCACGGCTTCGCCCGGTCTTCGGTCATTGACTGGAGGCTGTACGATTCCGTATACACCGAGCGCTTCATGGACACGCCGGCGGAAAACAAGGAAGGCTATGAAGCCGGCTCGGTCCTGACCTACGCCCCCCAGCTCAAGGGCATCCTGTTTATCGAACACGGCGAGATCGACGACAATGTCCACCTCCAGAACAGCGTCCAGTTCATCGACCGTCTGATGGACCTGAACAAGGACTTTGGCTTCAGGCTCTACCCCAAGCAGCGGCACGGCTTCCTGGGCCCCAAGCGGGAATACTCCAACCGCCGTTATATCGATTTCTGGTTCAAACAATTCCTCGGCCGCTAAAGTCATTTATGAGACGGCGGGCTCGGATGTCGGCCAAGGGCAGG
Source organism: Candidatus Aminicenantota bacterium (assembly GCA_963702835.1). Taxonomy (GTDB): domain Bacteria; phylum Acidobacteriota; class Aminicenantia; order Aminicenantales; family JAFGAV01; genus JAFGAV01. The sequence goes on along the minus strand of OY969762.1, from coordinate 2,798,874 downwards.
AAAGGCCGCCCCCCGGCGGCGGGCGCCGGGCCGGGGACCTCTATGGTCAAAGCCAGGGCCTGCCCCGTCTGTCGGGCGGAGGACCTCGTCCCCTTCAAAAAAGCGACTTTCGACACAAGCTTGCTCAGGCCCGAACAGGTCAAAATCACGGACAGCGAATACGGCAAGATCTGGGACTTGAGCCGCTGCCGGACTTGCGGCCACATCTTCGCCGACCCTTGTCCAAATCCCCAGTCTATCGCCTCCCTATACTCTCAAGTGGAAGACCCTCAGTACGAAGAGGAAGCCGAGGGCCGGTCGAGAAACTTCCTCCGCCTCCTGGACCGGCTGGATAAGTTGGCGCCCGAGAAAGGGGTGCTGCTGGATGTCGGCGCCGCCACCGGCATCCTTCTCGACCTGGCCCGGCGGCGGGGTTGGAGGCCGGACGGCCTCGAAATCTCCGAATGGGCTGTCCGGGTCGCGCGCCGGAAATACGGCCTCCGTTTGCGTCAGGGCGATCTGCTGGAGCTTGACCTTCCGCGGGAGCATTATGCCGCTGTCAGCATGGTGGATATCATCGAGCACGTCCCTCAACCCCTGCCGGCAGCGGCCCGAGCTTGGGAAGTCTTAAAGCCCGGCGGCCTGCTCTGCTTGGTCACCCCCGATATCCACAGCCTGGCCGCTAGGGCAGCGGGGAGGCGGTGGTGGCATCTTCGGCCCGGCCATTTGGCCTATTTTTCCTGGCAGAGCCTGGCCGTCCTTCTGCGCCGCACCGGATTTCGCATTGTAGAGCTCCGCAGATATGCCTGGACCTTCAGCGCTCATTACCTGCTCTCCCGGCGGCCGGTCTTCCATGGGCTGGCCGAGTCCGGCCTCACTTCTTTTTTAAAAGGAATTCCGATAAAATTGCCCCTGGGCGATTCCTTCGAAATTTACGCTGAAAAGGTCCGCAGGTCGTGAGTTCTTATTTCAAAGCAGTCCGGCCGGAACGCTGGCCCCGCAGCCTGGCCATTTTTCTGGGCCCGGCCGCCTATTTTTTCCTCAACCGGCAGGCCTTGGCCGGCCTGGACTGGATCCAGGCCGGCTGGCGGCTGGCCTTGGCCTTTGTTTTGACCTGGGGCATTTCCACGGCTAACTACGTCATCAACGAGATCGCCGATATGCCCTTCGACATCCATCACCCTTCCAAACGACACCGGCCTCTGATTCAGGGAGAGGTCAAAAAAGGGCCTTTAGCCGCCCTGGGCGCCGCCCTGGCCGTTGTGTGCCTGGCCGCCGCTTTCTTTCTCTTCTCCCGGGCCTACTTCTATTCCCTTCTGACGCTGCTGGCCGCCGGGTTCATCTACAACATCAAGCCCATCCGGACTAAGGACATCCCCTTTCTGGATTCCCTGTCCGAATCCATGAACAACCCCATCCGCTTTTTCATCGGCTGGTTCATCTTCGCTCCAGCGGGCCTTTTCCCGCCCATCAGCCTCCTGGTGTCCTGGTGGGCCTTCGGCAACCTGCTCATGGTCGCCAAAAGGTTGGCCGAGTTCCATTTCCTCAAGGACAAAGCCGGAATTTACCGCTCCTCCCACAAGGCCTACGGCCGGACCTCGCTCCTGCTGGGCATGGCCGCCAGCGCCGTCATCTTCTTCGCCGCCTACGTGTGGTTCGCTCTCGCTTTCCGGCTGCAGACTTTTCTTTATTATTGCCTGCCGCTCCTGGTTCTGGTCTCTATCATCTTCCGCAAAACCCTGCGTGAGGAAGAGGCCTTGGAGGAGCCGGAAAAGTTGCTCGGGACAAAAACTGTGGCCGCCATCATGATCTTCCTTCTCGTTCTTTTCTGCATGTCTTTTTTCTTGGACAAGGTCGGGAAGTGACGAAACGTCCGGCTGCCCGCACAGAGAAGATACTGGCCGCCACCACTAACCCCGGCAAGCTCTGGGAAATCGCCCAGGCTTTGGAGGATTTGTCCGTTAAGCTCCTGACGCTCGACGACTTGGGGCTCAGCGTCTCGGCTCCCGAAAAGGGCTTGACCTTCCTGGACAACGCCCGGGAGAAGGCCCTGTTCTATTCCCGTCCGACAGGCCATCTCACCCTGGCCGAGGACTCAGGGCTGGAAGTTGAATATCTAGGCGGCGCGCCGGGAGTCTACTCTGCCCGTTTCTCCGGACCCGAGGCCGACGATGCGCGCAATGTCGCCAAGCTCCTCAAGCTGATGGAGGGGATACCGGAGGAAAAAAGGCGGGCGCGATTCGTTTGCTGCCTGGTGCTCTGCCGAGAGGAAAAAATCCTGACCGAGATTTCCGGAACGGCCGAAGGCCGAATCAGCACGGAGCCGCGGGGCAGAAACGGTTTTGGCTACGACCCAATTTTTTTCTTTCCACCCCTGGGCCGGACTTTCGCCGAATTGACCCCTGAGGAGAAAAACAGGGTCAGTCACCGGGGCCAGGCTCTGAGACAGTTGCGTGGTTTCCTTTCCCGCGCCTTTCCAGACGGTTCAAGATGAAGGGCAAGGGGGAGGGCTCGCGCCCTCCTCCTTCACTTGGCCTGGACATCCGTTCCCACGGTGATCAGGTCCTTAAGACTGCCGAACATTTTTTCGCCGATGCCTTTGACTTTCATCAGCTCTTCAACCCTCTTGAACGGACCGTGTTCCTTACGGAAATCCAGGATGCGCTGCGCGATCTTGGGGCCGATGCGGGGCAGGGCCTGAAGCTCGTTCAAGCCCGCGGAGTTGATGTTCACTTTGGCCTTGCCGGCAGCGGATTGCTGTCCGGCCACAGCCTCGGCCAGGGGAACGAGAAGCAAAGAGATGAGCGCAGCCAGGGCGACGCTCTGCCAAATAAAGCGTTTCATGGAAAACCTCCTTCCGCCTGTAGAAATGCAAACACCGGGCCAAGAGGTGAAATCCGATATCCTCTTTGTTTTCTAGCGTTTCTGAGCAAATCTAGATAGCTTCCGTAACCGTCTGTTTACGATTCGGCTTTGCCATCGTCACCCTCGGTTGACAAGATAAGAGAAACCATGCCGCGCTAGGCAGAGGAAATTGATTTTCGTCAGGTTTAAAAGAAAAGGTCAGGAGCGGGGATGGCTCTTGCGGTAGGTCTCCAGGAGCTGGCCCAGGTTGAGGTGGGTGTATTTTTGGGTGGTGGCCAGGCTCTCATGGCCTAATAATTCCTGAATGGCCCTCAAGTCCGCGCCCCGGCTGAGGAGATGGGAGGCAAAAGAGTGCCGGAGAGAATGGGGGCTGATCTTGCGGCGGACGGCCGTCCCGCGGATGTACTTGTCCACCGCTCTCTCCACCGAACGCGGGGTCAGGCGCGTTCCCAGCCGGCTCACAAAAACCGCTTTCTCGGCGGCCGGCCTGGGCCCCAGCTCAGACCGCCTCTTCAAATAAACACGCAGGCTTTCCGCGGCCATCCGGCCGAAGGGAACCAGCCTTTCCTTCTTGCCCTTTCCCCGGACCCGGACCAGCCTCTCGGACAGGCTGAGGTCCTCGAGGTTCAACCCGGTCAGCTCGCTCACCCGGATGCCCGCGGCGTAAAGAAGCTCGAGGAAGGCCCTGTCGCGGAGCCCGGAAACGCTGTCCGTCCGGGGCACGTCGAGCAGGGCGGCCGCTTCCCTTTCGGACAGAAAAGACGGCACGGGCCGGTCCTGTTTCGGGCTGGACAAGAGGCGAGCGGGATTGTCCTCCAGCCAGTTCCTCTTCAAGCCATACTGGAAAAAAGAACGGACGGCGGCCAGCTTGCGGGCGATGGTGGATTTTTTCTGTCTCCGCTCATGAAGACGGACCAGAAAGCTCCGCAGAACGACGTTATCCACGCCGTGCAGCCGCCATCCTTTCTCCTGAAGATAATCGGCCAGCTGGAGGAGGTCCCGGCGGTAAGCGGCGATGGTATGGGCCGAGGCGTTTTTTTCGTACCGCAGAAAATTCAGGAACTCATCAATTTCTTTCTTCATTCCGGCCGCGGATCAGAGGAAGGAGAGCCGGTCTCGTCCGGCTTCGAAGAAGGGGCGGGGCTGCTCTCCGGCGCCTTCTCCTCGGCCGTGTAGTCACAAGCCTCATCCCAGCACCGCACCACGGGCGGTTTGTCTTTCCGCCGCTTGCGGAGAAGGAGCGGCTTTCCGCATTTGGGGCAGGCCTGGGCCACAGGCTCATCCCAGGTGGCGAACCGGCATTTAGGATAAAGGCTGCAGCCGAAGAAGAACCGGCCCCGCCGCGTCTTGCGCTGCAAAATGGTCCCGCCGCAGCCGGAGGGACAGGGAATCCCGGTGTCCGTCCTTTCTTTCTTCACGTAGTTGCAGCGCGGGTAATCCGAGCAGGCGACGAAGACCCCGTAGCGCCCCCGACGCTGGACCAGCTGAGAGCCGCACTGCGGGCATTTTTCTTCCAGGAGAACGGCTTCCTTCTTGACCATGCTCTTCTTGAACTGGCAGTCGGGGTAGCCGGAGCAGGCCTTGAAGCTTCCGAAACGGCCGCTCTTAATGACCAGTGGCTTACCGCACTGCGGGCAGACCTCATCAACGGGGATGCCGGTCTTCTTGACTCCTTCCGTTTCCATGCCCTTCTGGAGGTCCTCCTCCAGGCGCTGGTAGTATCCGCGCAGCGAAGCCAGCCAGTCGTATTCCCCCTCGCTGATGCGGTCCAGCTCTTCCTCCATAAGGGCGGTGAACTTGAACTCCATCAGGTCCGGGAAGTGCTGGACCAGGAAGTCCGTCACAAACAGGCCCAGTTCGGTGGGGATGAATTTGCTCCCCTCCTTGATGACATAGACGCGGTTCTGGAGAGTGGCGATAATGGGCGCGTAAGTGCTGGGCCGGCCGATGCCTTTGGCCTCCAGCTCCTTGACCAGCGATCCTTCAGTGTAGCGGGAAGGGGGCTGGGTGAAATTCTGCTTGGGCTCCAGGCCGAGCAGGGTCAGGTTCTCGCCCGGCGATGCCTTGGGCAAAGTCTTGGCCTCTTCATCTTCCGGCTCTTCCCCTTCTTCGCCGGCCATTCGCTCTTTTTTCCGCTCCAGGGCCAAGGCCAAGAAACCGGGATGGAGAATGACTTCGCCCTTGGCCGAGAATTGGCAGTTTGCGGCCCGGATATCGAACTCGGTTTCCTCCAACTGGGCCGAGCTCATTTGGCTGGCGATGAACCGGTTCCAGATGAGCCGGTAGAGGTTCCACTCTTCTTTCTTCAGGTAGGGCTTGAGCGCTTCGGGGGGAAGGTCGGGCGAGGTGGGACGAATGGCCTCATGGGCGTCCTGGGCCTGTTTTTTGCTCTTGAACAGGTGGGGCGTCGCGGGAAGGTAGGCCTCCGACCAGCGCGAGGAAATATACTGGCGGGCCCAGGCCACCGCTTCGTTGGAGAGGCGCACGGAATCCGTGCGCATGTAAGTGATCAGCCCCACCTGCCCCCGCTCGCCGATCTCCAACCCTTCATACAGGCGCTGGGCCAGGGACATGGTTTTTTTGACGGGGAACCTCAACATCCGGAAGCCGTCCTGCTGGAGCGTGCTGGTGAGGTAGGGAGGGGGCGGGTCTTTCTTCTTCTTCCGGACCTCGACGCCGGACAGGACAAAGGGCGTCTGCTTGAGCCGGTCCACAAGCTGGAGGGCCGCTGGTCCATCCCCCAGGCGGGTCTTCTTGCCGTCGATCTTGATCAGGGCGGCCTTGAAATCCGGCGGGCTGGAGGCACGCAGGCTGGCGCTGATGGTCCAGTATTCCTCGGTGACAAAGGCTTTGATTTCCTTTTCGCGCTCGCAGATGAGCCGAAGGGCGACGGACTGGACCCGGCCGGCGCTCAGCCCCCGGCCGATTTTCTTCCACAGCAATGGGCTGATGAGATAGCCCACCAGCCGGTCCAGGATGCGCCGCGTCTGCTGGGCTTTGAACTTGTTGGCATCCAGCTCCAGCCAGTTTTGAAAGGCCTCCTGGACCGCCTTCTTGGTGATCTCGTGGAGAAGGACGCGGTGGACATTGCGGTTTGAGTCCTCCAGCAGCTCCTTGAGATGCCAACAGATGGCCTCGCCCTCCCGGTCGGGGTCGGCGGCCAGGAAAACTGTCTCGCATTCCTGAGCGGCTTTCTTGAGCGTGGCGACGATCTTGCGCCGCTCGGGGATGATGACGTACTTGGGGGCGAAATCATGCTCCAGGTCCACACCCAAGGTGCTCTTGGGCAGGTCGCGGACATGGCCCATGGAGGCTTCCACTACAAAGTCAGGGCCAAGATAGCGATTGATGGTCTTGGCCTTGGCCGGGGATTCTACAATGACCAGGGAACGGGGCATCATAAGCTCCTTTGATAGAACTTTCCGGGCGATTGACGAACCAGGCCGCGGAGCTCCATGTCCAGAAGCACGGCCAGCAGGCTGGGCAGCGGAACGTCGGTGCGGACGGCAATCTCGTCGATATGGACAAGGCCGTCGGGGCGCAGACAGCCCAAGACCCGGCTCTCCTCCCCTCCCCGGGGGGCCGGCCGGTCCGGCTCGGGCCGGCCGATCTTAAGGGCCCCGGCCCGCACCGCTTCCGGCAGCTCCTCGACCACATCCTGCCAGCAGGTGACGGTTTTGGCTCCGGCCTGAATCAGCCCGTTCGTCCCCCGGCTCAACTCCGAGGTGATATTGCCCGGCACGGCCAAGACCTCCCGGTTCTGCTCCAGGGCCAGGCGGGCGGTAATCAACGAGCCGCTATTCTGGGCCGCTTCTACAACAATCAGGGCCAGGCACAGCCCGCTGATCAGCCTGTTCCGTTGAGGGAAATGATGAGCCAAGGGCCGGGCGCCCAGCGGAAATTCCGTGACCAGACAGCCTGAGCCGGTAATTTTTTTCGCCAGGCCGCGGTTAAGTCTGGGATAAACAATATCCAGGCCCGTGCCCAAAACTGCGATCGTCCTGCCCGACTCAAGGGCGCCCATATGGGCGCGGCTGTCGATGCCCTCGGCCAAGCCGCTGGCTACGGCCAGCCCCCGCCCGGCCAGCTCCCGGGCCAGGCTCTGGGCTGCCGCGCGGCCGTAAGGGGTCGGCCGCCGTGCTCCCACGATTCCCACCGCCGGCCCGCGCAGGACATCCGTTCGGCCGAAGCTGAAGAGAACGAAGGGCGGGTCGGGGATTTGTTTCAGCAACCCGGGATAGGACTCGTCATCATAGACAATGACCCGGCCGCCCAGGCGGTCGAGCCTGACCTCCTCCTCTTCGGCCCTTTCCTGAAAGCATCCGGAGGAAAGACAGCCAACGATCTCATCATTGAGGCCCAACCCCCGGAGATCTTCCTGGGGAGCGTGAAAAACCTCAAGCGGGCTGGCAAAGCGAGCCAGAATTTTAGGAATGGACCTCGGGCATTCGGCCGTGGCCAAGCCCAAGGCGATCCAGTCGAGGCGTTTCTCGCTCATGATAATCCATCATATCCCGAAAAGAGAATGACGTCCAAAAGGGCACCTATTGTATCAGGAAAAATAAAAAACAACTCATTTCCCCAAAAGAATAGACCCCTGGGTAACGAAAGCCCCGGCCACGGCCGCGGTCTGGAGACAGGCCAGGGTGGCGGCCCACAAGGCCCGCAAGCCCAGCCGTGAGAGGTCCTTGATCCGCTCGGGGGCCAGGGCGCCCGTACCGCCCACGAATATGGCCAGAGAGGCGAAATGGGCGAACCCGCACAGGGCATAGGAAGCGATGATGGCCGAACGCGGATGGACCAGGGCCTTGGCCTTCATCAACTCGGCCAAGTGCTGGTAGGAGACGACCTCGGTGGCCACCGTCCGTTCGCCCAGGAGCCGGGCTACGGCCGGGACGTCGGCCAGCGGCACGCCCAGCAAAAAGGTGAAAGGATAGAAGAAATAGCCCAGGAATGATTTGATCGACCATTCGAAATGCCAGCCGAGCCAGTGGTTGAGGTTGCCGCCCAGCCAGCCCAAGATCAGGTCGGCCAGGGCCAGCAGCCCCAGGAAGGCCAGCAGCAGGGCCACAATGCCGGCCAGCAGCTTCAGGCCGTCGTTGGCGCCGTTGATGATGGCCATGACTAAGTTATCCGAGCGTTCGTAGGCCGGCTTGATATGCAGGCCCAGGGTCTTGGGCCGGCCGATCTCGGGCATGACCAGCTTGGACATCAGGATCGAAGCCGGAGCGCACATGAACGAAGCGGAGAGCAGATGGCCGGCGATGGTGGGCAGGACGGCCCTGAGGAAAAAAACGTAGAGGGCCAGAACAGTGGAGGCAATGGTGGCCATTCCCGCGGTCAGGATGAGGCCGAGCTCCGAGGCGGTCATCTCCCGCAGGTGAGGCTGGACGACCAAGGCCGATTCCACGCCGACAAAGATATTGGCGGAGGTGCTGAGCGATTCGGCGCCGCTGATGCGCATAGTTTTGGTGAAAACCCAGGCAAAGAGACGGATGAAAATGGGCATGACCCGCGCATAATAGAGGACGCTGATCAGCGCCGCAAAAAAGATGATGGTGGGCAGCGCCTGGGTGATGAGGATATTGCCCAGCGATGTCTCGCCCGCCTCATTGACGGTGCCGGGAGGCAGAGCCAGACGGCCGAAGACGAACTTCGTGCCGGCCGTGGCGCTGTCCAGGAGGCGGACCACTACCCGGTTGAGGAAAAGAAAGACCTGGCTGCCCCAGGGGACAACAAAAATGAAAAAAGCAAACAGGAGCTGGAGGCCGATAGCCCAGAACACGACCCGCCAGTTGACCACCCGCCGGCGGGTGGAGGTAAGCCAGGCGAACACGGGCAGGATGAAAACACCAAGGGCGCTGATCAGGTTATAGATGCTCATGGGCCGGTGAGCTCGACCAGCTTGAGGCGCGACTGACCGCCCCGCACAATCCGGATTCCGGAGGCCGGCAGGCCGAAATGCGCGGCCAGGAGTTCGATGACCTCCCGGTTGACCTTCCCCTTTTCCGGAGGGGACAGCACGGAAACGGTAAGGTCGCCGGACTCGGCGACCGAGACCTCGCGCTTCCCCGAACGGGGCCGGACCCGGACCTCAATAATCCGCCGGGACGAACCACTCATGGCCGTCACCAGCGCACCGTCTTATGAGTCTTGACTCTGAACGGCCAGGAACTTGTCAGACGCACAACTAGAACTTGTTCTTATGCCGCGCCAGAAACTCCTTGACCTGTTCGGCAGTGACGATGTAGCCGCTCAGGAGGAAGGATACGGACGGGTTGGCCGGGTCGTTGGACTTGAAGAGAAAATATTCATGCAGCACGCCGACGCGGTCGGGGAGAGTCAGCTTGACTTTAACCGCCTTCTCCTTCCCCCCGGCGAGCTTTAAGGGGAAATTCAAGGGTTTCCCGCCGCTGGAAAAGGAGGCTGTTTTGGAATCGCATCCCACCGTCAGCTCCAGCTCGCCTTTGTTCCGGATGATGACCTCGGCTTCAAACGGCTCGTTCTGCAGGATGAGCCCCAAGTCGGCCGTCCAGGGCTGGAGTTCCAGTCTTGGCTGGGGAGGCGTTTCGATGTCGGCCGTGATCTTGAGCTGGACCCGCGGCCGGTCGGGGTCGTCCGAATCCAGGTAAACATATTTGGCCACCTGGCCGCCGTAGCCGGCCGAGGAGAAAGAGACTTTGACCCGGCCTTCCTTGCCCGGCTCCAGCTTCTTCTCGGAGACCAGGGCGGCCGTGCAGCCGCAAGAGGTCTCCACGTTCCCAATATTCAGCACCGCCTCGCCGGCGTTCCTGAAGACAAACTCGTGATTCAGCGTCTCTCCCTGTTTGACCCGCCCAAATTCCCAGGTGTCGCGGTCAACGACGATCTTGGGCTTCTTGGCCGCGGGCAGGGCCGAGGCCAGGACCACAAGGCTGATAAGGCCGAATCCGAGAAGGAGAGGCTTGTTCCCTTTCCATCCGTTCATGAGTTCCTCCGTTCTTTGTTTCATAACATATAACCGGAAGGCCCAAGAATTGCAAGCATGACTGCAAAAGCATCTTTTTTTATGCAATAGGGAGTCGTTCGGCTTGGGTATTGACCTCGCTCGCTGGCCGGATTTTTCACGCCCTTCCTTCGACCTCTCCGGAGACGCCATCGAGCTCCCCCCTATTTCCCTAGGGGGGTTGGAGGGGTAAATGAATTTAAGAGAAAGAGGCAAGGCGTCTCCGGCATGATTTTGCGGGCTGCGCAACTCGCCCTCCTTCGGAAGGCTCATACATGCTCGCCAGCCGGCAAGAAGAATGCCGGAAATCCTCGAAGAGCGCTTCAGAAGGGCTAAATCCGGCCTGATGCTCGCTCCGGCCAATACCCAAGCCTTGGCTGCTCCCTTAACTGCCAAGTTTGATTGACAGGATGAGGAGGCGATGCTGTATAATTTTTAAACAACTCCGTTCGGCCATAACTCTAGAGGAAAGGAGGAATGCATGAAAAAAGCGCTGGGGGGTGCAATCCTGTGCGTCCTGGTGTCCGCGGCCCTCCTGGCCCAGCCTCACGGCTACGGGGCCGGCCAAAAGTTCAGCATCAGCCTGTTCGGCGGCTTCAGCCTGGCCTCGACCAAGGGCACCAGCCAGTACAGCGATATCTGGAACGGCCAAATTGCCAAAAACATAGAAGAATCAGCCGATATCAGCTACCAGGCCAATAACGGCGTCTTCTTCGGCGCCGCCCTGACCTTCATGTTCAACGACAACCTTGGGCTCCAGTTCGGCGGCGGCATTTTCAGCACCGGGGTTCCCAACGACACAGCCGCTTCCTGGAGCTACCATATCGGCACGGCCGTCACCGACAACAGCTACGCCTTCAGCGGCCGCGGCCAGCTGAGCACGGTCCCGATTTTCATGGACTTTGCCGGCAAGTTCTCCAGCGGCCTGGTGGAATTCAACCTCTTTGCCGGCCCGACGTTGTACTTAAATAGAACTCAGGCCAAGGCCACCGGTATGTATGGGGATCATTTTTGGATGCTCGTCTCGGGGTGGATTGTCGAATGGGTCGATTTCTTCCCGCTGGACATGGAGATTCCCTCGACCTCCTGGCCCGGCTTCGGGTTCAACGCCGGGGGCCGTGTGGATATCAGCCTATCGCCCATGGTGGCCCTGAGCCTGGAGGTTCGCTATTTCTTCTGCCCTGAGAAGAAATTCAATTGGGAATACCTCTCCGGACTTTATGGCGGCCTGGACGGAAATTTGCCATCGTGGGAGATCTTCCCGGACCAGGCGGACTGGGCGGCCGAAAACACCTCCCCCTACACGGTCAACCCCTCTTTCTTCTATATCGGCGGCGGTTTCAAGATCCGCATCTGACAGCCCCCCGGCCTATTCCCGCGATCCTCAAAGGAGAGGCCAAGCTCTCCCCTTTTTTTATTTTGCCATTCAGGATAAGCTAAAATGTGGGATGGTTTTCAAGTTCTGGCGCCGCACGGAGCGCTCCAAGCTGGAAAATAGGACTGAGGTCGAAAGATGAGACATGGAACCCTGTTTAGGCTTATGTGGATCTGTCTCCTGCTTGGAACTGCCGCGCTGGGCGCCACGATCCGGCTGCGGGTCACGGCCGAGATCGCCAATTTGAGGGAGAAGCCGGACATCGGCAGCAACGTCGTCCGTCAGGTTCCCCGGGGAACCCTTCTTGAATCTTCGGCCAAAGAAGGCGACTGGTATTTAGTCACCCTGCGGGACGAGTCGGCCCGGGTCGCATCGGGATACGTCCATGAAAGCCTGGTGGCTTTGATCACCCCGGAGGAAGAGCCGCAAACGCCGGCCGGAAATCCGGAGCCGGCCCGGACCGAACCCGTCACCCGGCCGCCGGAAAAGGTCCCGGCCAAAAGACAAGAGTCGGCCCAGGCCTATGCTCAAGAAAGCCTGTTCTCCTTGGCCCTGTCCGGCGGAGGGAACCTTGTCTTGGGCGGCGATTTGAACAAGGGAACCCGGGGCCTGGCTGATTATTATCTCGACAGCCTGAACGCCCAGACCCTGGACGAGGTCAATCCCGTCGGCTTGGGGTTTGTCGGCGGCGGCGAGCTTTCCTTCCCCCTGGCCGAAAAAATCTCCTTGGGAGTAGGGGTCGAATATCTAACAGGTTCGCGGCAGAGTTTGGTCCACCTGGCCAAAGGCTCTTACTCCTACTCTTTTACCGCCAGGCCGGCTCTGTGGGCCATCCCGGTCCGGGCCTTCCTGGCCTACGCGCCGGTCCCCTTCATCAGCCTGAAGATCGGCGTCGAATACATCTTCGCCCACGCCGGCTATTACTATCGCTGGGAAGCGGCGAGCAACGACTGGCAAGAATGGACGGGCGAAGCCGATGCGCGGGGCCTGGGCGTATTCGGCGGGCTGGGGCTGGAATGGAGCCTGTCCCCGAACTTCGGCTTGGTCCTGGAGCTCAACGGCCGCTATGCCCCCCTCACCGGGTTCAGTGGGACCGGCACCTACCTTGACTCCGAAGCCGTCACCTCCCAGGAAGAAGGCAAGCTCTATTACTACGAGACCCGCGTCGCGGACGCCGTCTACAGCCTGTTGTTCATTCGCAGCCGAGTTCCTTCGGAAGCAGGGGTTTATAATCCGCGGCCGGCCGAAGTGGATTTTACAGGTGCGGCCCTGCGAGCCGGCTTCAAGTTGAAGTTCTAGTCAGGATGATCTATTTCTGAGCGGCCCTCTTCTCCAGCAAGACAAACTGCTGGGCGTGAATCCCCCGCCAGAGGGGAGCACTCCGGACCACCCGGAAGCCCGCCTTTTTGGCCTCGTCGTTGAACTCCCGGGCGGTCACCATCTTGATTCGAGTCCGGCTGGGCTTCACCGCCCGCCTGAGCTTCCGCTGCAGCCGGTGAAGCGGGTTGAGCCGGTAGTAGGAAACGAGCGCCCAGCGGGAGGTGACCCGGGCAAGTTCGCTCAGCACAGCCAGTCTCTCTTGGGGCTGGTGGAGGTGATGGAAGAAGCGGACGGAAAAGGCCAGGCCGAACATGCCGGTCTGGAAAGGAAGCCCTCGTTTGATGTCCGCCACGGCGCCCAGAGGAGGGCCGGCGGAGTGGGGCCGGGCCCGCGTCCGTTTGACCATGGCCGGAGAGAGGTCGCTGCTGACCAGGCCCGCTCCGGTTTGTCGCAGAAGGCCTGTGAAACGCCCGTAACCGCAAGGAGCATCCAGCAGCCGGCCGGGCCGGAGCGGTTCTGCCGCCGCCAAGCGCAACAGCTTTTTCAGGATGTGGGTTTCTCGGGAGTGAACCAGGCGTTGGTCAAGCCCCCGGTAGCGCCGGCGCTCATAATCGGCCACCTCGGGTTCGGTGAATGGCCGGTTAGCTGAAGAAGACATAGCGGGGACTCCCGTCCATGATGATGTCCGATCCGGAAGCTCTGAGCTCCCGGCCGTCGCGGTCCTCGACCCGCCGGATAGGCTCATTGAACCGGTGGCCGACCGGCCGTCCATACGACCAGCATACGGCGAACTCATGACCCTCTTTAAGGAAGCGGAAAATATGCGCTTCCCGCTCCCGGGCTGCCTCCCGGCCCAGGAAGCGGCTGTTGTCCACATAGCGGACCAGAGTTTTAAAAGCCGTGCAGGAAGGGCGCCGGCGCCAGGGGCTGGTCCGGCTGTCCACCAGGCCGTATCCCGCCGCCAGGAGCTGCCACCAATAAACCCGCTCCACGAAACCGCTGGCCAGGCAGAGAAGATAATAGCGGACCAGGAAATCGGCCTGCTCCGCCTCGCTGATGTTGGGCCTGCCCGAAGCGGGCGAATAGGACCCGGTGCCCCGGAGCGGCCAATTGACTTCGGTCACCCATAAATCCCGGCCCCCGGCAGCGCACACATCCACGGCGGCCTTGAGCAGAGCAATCTTGTCCGCCGTTGTCCAGCCCGCTTGGGAGTTCTCCGGCGCGCCCACCCGGTCCACATAGAGCAGCGAGCTGACCTTGTCGAACGGCTGACCGGCCAGCGTGGGGGGGTAGAGGTGGAATTCAAAATCGATGACCGCCGGCCCGACCAGTCGGACGTTGTGCTTTCGGGCCAGTTTAAATGCCGGGGCAGCCAGGTCCAAGTACTCCTCAAAATCCCAAACACCCCACTTGGTCCTGTTCCAGGCATGGCCGACCTCAAAAAAAGATACGGCCCGGCCCAGGCGGCTGAAAACTTCTTCCAAAAAGCCTTGCCAGGAGCGGGGGGACAGGACATCCTGGCGGCGCTGGAGGAGAGCGGCCGTAAGGTCAAAACCTTCGGCCTTGAGCCGCTCCAGGAACCCGGCATAACGCTCCAGCTTGTCCCTCTCCCAAGAAGGGATACGGACCAGAGTTTGACGGCAGCCGGTGTCTTTCAGCAGCCGGACCAGGGAGTCCTCCGCCTCCGGCCCGCCGTCAGGCGGAGAAACGGAAACGGAGCAGGCCCGGCCGATATCCACCGGCCTCAGGTATTGGCTTTGCCTATATTTCTTATACAAGGCGAGGACGGGCAGAACTTTTCGCAGGTCTGACCAAACGAGCCTGAGGTAGCTGGGCGCCCGGCGCAGATGATGGCCAAGCCGTTCTCGGCGGGGCGCCACATTATGCGGCTGGCCGGCCGGTTCATTCCACTCGAAAGGGAAATCCACGCTACTGCACTCCCAGTTTTCCGGCCAGCTTCCTCAGCCTGAGCCTCTTTTTGAGGTCTACCAATCCTGTGTACCATTTTTTTCGGAAACGATACCAGACCAAGAAACGACGGGGGACCGGACGGCCCTGCCAGTAATAGGACAAGAAGGAACGCTGGTACTGCCGGGGGACGCCCAGCCGCACCAGGTTGCCGGCCGCGGCCAGAAGGCCGATCTTTTTTTTAGCTCTGACCCTATTGGTGTCGAGGAGGTAAAAAACGTACCCTCCCCGGCCGTCAGCCCCGGCCAGGATATTCCCATCGGAAAGGTCTTTGTGGAGAATCCCCGGGCCGTGACAATTCCTGAGAAAAACGGCCAGAGCCCGCAACAGCTTGTTCATCTCTTCTCCCGCCAACGAGCGGAAAAGATGCCGCACTTCCTGGACATTGTCGAGCTTCTCAGCCAGGAAATAGCCCTCCGCCGTCAGGCCGCCTATTTTGCGCTCCAGAAAGGCCAGGGGACGGGGGGTGGGAATATTCCGCCGGAGAAGCCATACGGCGCCGCGCCAGGCCTTGAGCGCCTTGGAGGGAAAGACAAGGGACTTGAGCCTGTCCACTCCGCGCGGCCGGAACTGCTTCAACACGGCTTCCGTTGTCCGGCCGGAAGAATCGGCTAGGGCCACCGCCGCCAGGCGATTGCGGCCGGAATGAAATACTTTTCCGCTTTCCATTAGGCGATAGGGTTCGGCCAGGGCTTTGAGAATGGCCCTGTCCAGACAGGCTGAAGCGACTGCTCCGCGAAAATTGCCCAGGACGACAGGCTTTTCCTCGAAATTCGCCTCCACGGTCAAGCTCTCCCCTCGGACCTAAGATGAAAATGACCGGCCACAATATCGAGGAAAGCGCGGCCTAAGGCCGCGGGAGAATATTTCTCCCGGACCAGCTCCAGGCCCTTTAAGGCAATCATGTTTCTCAGCCGGCTGTCGTTTTTCAACTTGAGGACAGCCTCGGCCAGCGTTTCCGCCAGGGGCGGATCGCACAGAAGAATGTTCTCCCCGTGGCTGAAGAACTCCTGGGCGGCCCGTGTCCGGGCGCTGACGACAGGACGGGCCGAGCCCATGGCTTGAAAGACCTTGTGCGGCACGACGCGGGCCGCCTTATCCGTTTGGCCGAACAACCCGAGACACACATCAGCCTGGCTGATCTTCAGAGGAAGGTTTTTCAGGGGAGTCCAGCCCTCGAAGGAAATGTTGCTCAGGCCCATCTCGGCGGCCAAACGCACCGAACGGTCGAAAGTCTGGCCTCCGCCCACCAGCCTGAAACGTACCGCGCTGTCTCGGCGGGCGACGAGGGCTGCAGCCCGGACGATCGTTTCCACGCCGTGGAGGGGGAGAAAGGAGCCGGCGAAGAGCACGGTAAAAACGCCGGCCTCGGGCGGCCGGGAGGGGACGGCTTGGGGCGAGAACAGCCGGTCGTCATAGCCGACCGGCAGCACGGCTGTTTTAGCCGGAGAAAGCTTGAATTCAGCCCGATAGTATTCGGCATGAGCGGCCGTATCGGCCAGGACCAGGTCCGGCAGGGCTAAGGATAGCCGGTCGATGCCCCGGTTCCAGCGGGCTTGCCAGGAAGAGGGCGGTTTCCACCTCCAGTCCACGATTTTGGTCTCGTAGCGCGAGGCCAGAGGGTCGTGGACGAGCCTCCGGCCCCAAAGGGAGGCGACCAACCTGGCCAGGGGAACGTCCTTCTGACAGAACTCCGGCACGAACAGGATGTCGGCTCGGCGGCAGGGGGACCAAAACCGGGCCAGAAGCCGGGGATAGCGCAGCCAGAATTTATAGCGCGGCGGAATCCAGCATTCAGTGACCTCCACGCCGCAGTCCCGCAGCCCGGCCCGAAGAACGGAGTTGCGGGGGTAGGCCGGGTCCCAGGCGCCGAAAAAACAAATACGCACGCTAAACTCTTACCTTTAGGGGCTGGGGAAGTCAACTTGAAAATCTCACTTCAGAGGTGGTACATTGAGCGGGGGGTGGGTCACCCCAGCAAGAAGCAAAACTATCCCCGATAAAAAACAAGGGAGCATGCAGAATGAGAATCAGCGGGAATGTGAGTCGGATTTTGATGATGACGCTCTTGTTGTTTTCTGTGTCCCGGCTGTGCTTCCCGTGCACTTCCATATTGGTGACTAAGGGCGCGTCCGCCGACGGATCAGTGATTATCACCTATTCCTGCGACGGAGAATTCCTTCCCCGGTTGCGGCTCTATCCGGCTGCGGATCACGGACCGGGGGAAAAAATTGAAATCATGGGATTCGAGGGCAAGCACGGTGAGATTCCCCAGGTTGCCCACACTTATCGAGTGATCGACCTCATGAATGAATTCCAGGTGGCCATCGGGGAGACGACCTTTGACGGCCGCCTGGACCTCGTCAACCCGGACGGCCTGCTTCCTTATTATCAATTGATGGTCATCACGCTGCAGCGGGCCAAGACAGCCCGAGAGGCCATCAAAGTCATGACGGACCTCGTGGACAAATATGGCTACGCCAGCACCGGGGAATCCTTTTCCATCGGCGACAAGGAGGAAGCCTGGATTCTGGAGATGATCGGAACGGGGAAGGGGGGACACGGGGCCGCTTGGGTGGCACAGAGAGTCCCGGACGGCATGATCTGTGCTCACGCCAACATGTCCCGTATCGGGGAATTTTCGCTGAACGACCCTGAAAATTGCCTTTATTCGAAAAACGTCATCTCGTTGGCCGTAGACAAAGGCTTTTACAGCCCGAAGAACGGGCCCTTTAATTTTTCCCTGGCCTATAATCCTCCCACTGAGGAGCAGGTCAGATACTCCGCCCGGCGGGTCTGGAGTATTTTCCGTCGGGCAGCGCCGTCGTCGAATCTTTCCCCCGACTTCAGCTCCTCGGTCAAGAAGGCCAAGCCCTATCCGCTCTGGATCAAGCCGGACAGCAAGCTTTCCGTTCGGGATGTCATGGCCCTGCATCGGGATCATTATGAGGGAACCGTCTTTGACATGACCAAGGATCTCAGCGCCGGGCCTTTTGGCGCGCCGGACCGCTGGCGGCCCATCACCTGGGAGGTGGACCGGAAGGCTTATTCTTGGGAGCGGCCGATTTCGACCCAGCAGGTCGGGTTCATTTTCGTTTCTCAATCAAGGTCCGCCGTCCCGGACTCCGTGGGCGGGGTCTTCTGGTATGGAATGGATAACCCCTTTACCAATTTCTTTGTTCCTCTCTACACCACCATTACGGAATTGCCCGAGGCCTACACCAAGGGTTCCATCCAATCCTTCAGCCGGGATTCCGCCTGGTGGACGTTCAATTTCGTCGCAAATTACGCCAACTTGCGATACAGCGACATGATTCCGGATATTCAGAAAGTCCAGAAGGAAATCGAGGATTTGGAATTCAAACTTCAACCGGCCATCGAACAAAGTGCGCTGAACCTGCTGAGCTCCAATCCGCAGATGATTCCAGTTTTCCTGACGCGGTACTGCGTTTCCAACGCCCAGATGAACCTGGATCGATGGTGGAAGCTGGCCGAGTTTCTCATAACCAAGTATAACGACGGCTATGTTCAAGATGAGAAAGGGCATCCCCGGGAGGTGGGCTATCCCGAAAAATGGCTGAGAGAGGAACTGAAGAAGAATCCCGAAAAATTCATTCTCAAGGAGAAGCGACATAGGGAAAAAGAGCTCTGATAGCCCGCCCGGCGTATTTCTTGAAAAGGCTTTAGATCAGGTCTTCAGTCAGGTGGCTGTCCCGGGTTTTCTAGCCAATGAATAGGCATGGGTTCTCCCCGGCAGAGGGAAGCGGCATGCCTTGCTTTGGCCACCGCTTCAGGAGCCGGGCAATCTCTTCAGGCGTTCGGAGCTGGGGAGCTAAGGGCGAACTGGATTTAAACCTCATCCGATCGCTGAGACAGGAGCCTTAAGGCTATCTTTTGCCGGGCGATAAAAATAGGGGCATGGAGATGAATATGAGATTGAAAAAGATCTTGCTTGTTCTGTGGCCCGTACTATCAGTCCTTAGCCCCTTGCGGCAGGGACTCGCCCAAACGACCGTCAGCCCCGACATCAGCTTTATCGGCGATATGAGGCTCACCGGACTTCATTATGCCCCTCCCGCCGTGGGCGAGAACAAGATGCTTTTTGATTTTCACGAGCTGGAGATCACTGCCGGAAGTTATCTGAACTCCTACGCTCGCGCTGATGTGACCTTGGGGATTACTCAAAGCGGGATCGACATTGAAGAGGCCTATGCCACGCTTCTCCGCGGACTCCCTTTGAATCTGCAGATCAAGGCCGGCCAATACCGGGTGGATTTCGGGAAACTCAATACTCAACATACACATCAATGGCCTTGGGTCGAAAGGCCTTTGATGTTTAAGCGCTTCTTCGGCGAAGAGGGACTGGATGCCGCCGGGGTGAACATCTCGAGCCTGGTCAGTCTCGGAAGCGGCGCCCTCACGCTTTCTGGAAATGTTTTCAGCGGCGGTTCTTATTGGGGAAATTCCAAGGGCCAAACCCTCGATAATCTGGCCGAGAGCGCCAGGATCTCGGTTTTCGCGCCTTTGACGAATCACGCCAATCTCGAATTAGGCATTTCCGGACTCACGACGCGGGAAGGCGCCGCGCCAGGCGGCCGGACGACGATGGGGGATTTCGATTTAAAATATAAATGGCGGCCGGACATGTACCATTCAATCGTTTTCATAGCTGAAGCTTTGATCGGTTCCCGGCCTACGGCCGGGGGCAAGGAAGCCCTCGAGGAGCCGGCTCGGATCACGGCCACCGGGGTCTTTGCCGCCCTCGACGTTCAATTCCGACGGCAGTATAATGCGGGAGCCTTTATTGATTCTTGTCAAGATCCGACGCCGGAGAAGGGCCATCAGACCGGTTTCGGCGTTTTTGCCGGCTTCTCTCTCGTTGAAGAAACCTACCGCATCGGCCTTCTCTTGAGACAGGACCAGGGCCCGGCGTTCCCCAGGCCTTATCAGACGGTCTGCCTTCAGCTTTTGTGGTCTTTGGGGCCCCACAAGCCACACCAATTTTAGGGAGATGGGATCATGAAATATCGATTGGCGATTATTGTTTTCGCAACAGCTATTATGACGATCTACGCCGGCGCTGCGGTTCAGGTCGTGACCTCGACGACGGACCTGAAATCAATCGCTGAATATATCGGCGGCCACCAGATCAACGTAAGGTCCATCACCACGGGGAAGGACAATCCTCATTTCGTCGAAGTTCTCCCCAACTATATGGTGATGGTCTCCAAAGCCTCTCTCTATCTCAAAATCGGTCTGGGGCTTGATTTTTGGGCGGACCCGATCATCGACGGCTCCCGTAACGGCCGGCTGGTGGTCGTGGATTGTTCGGAAGGCGTGGAGGTCCTGGAGAAGCCCTCGGGTAAGGTAGATGCCTCGATGGGCGATGTCCATCCTCAGGGGAATCCGCATTATTGGCTGGATCCTCGGAATGGCCTGATCATGGCCAGAAATATCGAAACGGCATTGGCTCGGGTAGATCCCGGCAACGCCAAGCTCTATGAAGCGAACCTCCAGAAGTTTGAGGCGGAGCTCGGAACGAAGATCGAAACCTGGCAAAAAGCGGCGGAGCCCCTCAAAGGGCTGGAAATCGTCACTTTCCATAATTCCTGGCCCTATTTTTGCAAGTTTCTCGGTATCAAAGTGGCCGGTTTCGTCGAGCCGAGACCGGGGATCGAGCCGACCGCATCCCATATCGCGGAGCTGATCGATCTCATGAAATCCCGCGGAATCCGGATTATCGGAAAGGAACCGTATTATTCCGATAGGGCACCGAACATGATCGCTGCCAGCACCGGGGCCAAAATCGTCGATCTTCCTCCTTCGGTTGAGGGATCGGAGAGAACCGAAACTTATTTTTTACTTTTCGAAACACTGCTTTCTCGTTTGTCCTCGGCGGCAAGGAGCATTCCATGATCCATATGTTCTCCTATCCGTTCGTCCAAATGGCCCTTTTAGCGGCTCTGATCCTCGCGGGGATCCATTCCTATCTGGGATTCCATGTCGTCAGCCGCGGCGTCATCTTCGTTGATATTTCGATGGCGCAGGCTGCGGCTTTTGGCTCCGTTTTGGGGCTCACCTTGGGATGGGCCCAGCATTCTTGGCCTACCTATTTCGTGAGCTTGTTCTTTACGCTGGCCGCAGCGGCCCTCATCTCCGTATCACGTATTCGCGATAACCGAATCCCCCAGGAAGCCTTTATCGGCATCATATACGCCGGCTTTGCGACATTAGTCATGTTGCTTTTGGCGAAGCACGCCGGTGGATCGGAAGAGCTCGAAGAAGTTCTGGCCGGATCACTCTTGACGATCCAAATCCACGATCTGATAATCACCGCTCTTCTTTACTCTGGGATCGGAGCATTTCATTGGCTTTTGAGAGCACGTTTTTTCCGTATTTCTCAAGACCGAGCAAGTGCCGTCCAAGACGGCTGGAAGGTCGGTTGGTGGGATTTCCTTTTTTACGCATCGTTTGGGCTCGTTGTGACCTCATCGGTGCACGTAGCGGGAGTCATGCTTGTCTTCTCATTTTTGGTTATTCCGCCCGTCATAGCCCTTCTGTTTACCCGGAAACAGAGCTTGAGGCTCGTGCTCGGTTGGTCGGTCGCATTTGCGGGAAGCGTCGGCGGGATCATGATCTCTGTCGGAATGAACCTTCCCACCGGCCCCTCGATCGTCGCGTCCCTGATCGTCTTCCTGCTGATTGCCGTGGCGATCAGGCACTTGATGACTTTGTTGACGACGTCACACAAGAAGATCAGTTGAAATGCTTGGCCGATTTGGTATCCGGACGATCTCAAATCGGCAAGGTTTCTCGGGCGGGGCCTCTTTCATCTCCATCTGTATTTTCTGATTACCAAGGGCGGATTGGACGAGGGCCGGACTCGAACCGGCACGGAGCTTACGTCCCGAGGGATTTTAAGTCCCTCCACGGACGGCCGGAAACCGTCTAAAAAGAGGCATTTTCAGTTGGAGGCCTCCGGCCAGGGACGATTCAGGGACGAAGCGGAGTCGTAGTTCAGCAGCTCGATTTCATGCGCCATAAAATCCTGCGCGAGATGGGCGTAGCGGAGCGTTATGCTGATGGTCAAATGCCCGAGAATCCGCTGGAGCGAGATGATGTTGCCGCCCTTGGCGACGAAGTTGCTGGCGAATGTGTGCTTGAGATCGTGAAACCGGTGACCTAGAGATACAGGCTGGTGGACTGAGATAGAAAAATATTTCTACATGAAAATCAGGAGAATCCTCATGAAAATCCCGCCAACCAGGATCGCGAAAAATATTTTGAACACCGTGATGAATCCCGCCTTCTTCCACCCGGTTTCCTTCACCAGCGCCGCTATGGTCGCCGCGCACGGGATGTAGAGCATCGTCACGAGCGTGAACACCAGCATCTGGACGGGGGTCAGCACGCTGGCCAGGTTGGCCGTGCCGAACAGCGAGGCCAACATTATGAGCGTGAGCTCTTTCCTGATTACCCCGAACACGAAGGCTATCCCTGCAACCGCGGGAAGGCCGAGCCACAGCACCGTGACGGGATAAAGCGCGCCCGCCACGGGCGCCAGCATCCCCAATGCCTTCATCAGGTTGATAATGACCGAGCTCGCTATTATTATGGGGAAAGCTACGAACACGAAATCTTTCATCTTGTACCAGGCCTCCCTGACAGTCGTCCTGAACTGCGGCACGCGCATGTCCGGTATCTCCATAATGAGGCCTACCGACTCGCCAGGAAGGACTCTGAAGGCTATTTTTCCCAGGGCGAATATTATGAGCAGGTCGATGGCGTAAAGCCCGATGGCCCACCATAGGCTCACGTATTTTGCGACGAGCCCGAGCACGACGGCGGTTACGGCCGCGCACGGTATCATCGAAGTCACGAAAATTGCCAGCATCCGCTCCCTCTTCGTTTCCATAATCCTGCACCCGAGGCAGGCGGGGACGTTGCACCCGAATCCCATTATCATTGGTATAAAGGCCTTGCCGTGCAGGCCTATCTTGTGCATGGCGCTGTCCATGAGGAAGGCCATCCTGGCGAGATACCCTGAATCCTCGAGCAGCCCGAGTATGAGGTAGAACGGGAGTATGTACGGCACGACCACCGTCACCGCGGCGACCATGCCCTCCATGAATCCCGTCAGAGTGCTGACAAGCACGCCGCTGCCCGCAACGGAGCGGAAGGCATCGACGAAGTAAAGGAGATACCTTTCCATAAGGCCGGACAGGAAATTGCCGAAGGAAAAAAGCGAAATGAAAACAAGGACTATGATCCCCGCCATGATGGGGTAGCCCCATATCCTGTGAAGCAGCAGGTCCCCGAACCTCGACGACAGGGGCCTGTCGGTGACGGTCGCCTTCTGGACCCTGCGGGCTATGTTGCCGACGGCCGCGTATTTTTCGCAGGCCATCGCGGTCGGGCATGAATGGTCATGGATGGTTTCTATGTTTCTCGATATCTTCTTTGCCGCGGCCACAGTCTCCTTGTCCATGCTTCCGGCGACTTCGGCGTCCTCCTCGAGGAGCTTTATGGCCTTCCATCTCGCGGGAAAGCCCTTCAAAGACGCGTCCTTTTTCACCATTTTCTCGATCTTGCCTATGCTATTTTCTATTTCCTTGCCGTAGACGATTTTCACGGGCTTTCCTTTATTCAGGCAGACCTTAATCGTCTCTTCCACCGCCTCATAGATCCCGGTCCCCCTTACCGCAACGGCAGGAACGACCGGAATGCCGAGCGCCTTCGAGAGCTCCTCGTGATCTATGAATATGCCCTTCTTCTCCGCCATGTCCGTCTGGTTGAGGACGACGACCATGGGAATTTCGAACTCCATCAGCTGGAGCGTGAGAAAAAGATTTCTTTCAAGAACGGAGGCGTCGACGACGTTTATCAGCACGTCCGGCTTCTCTTTGACGATGTACTCCCTCGTCACGACCTCCTCGATGGAATACGTGGAAATGGAATATATGCCGGGAAGGTCTATGACGTCGATCTCGTAACCCTTGAAATGGAACGTCCCCTCCGCCCTCTCAACAGTCTTGCCGGGCCAGTTCCCGATATGCTGGTGAAGCTTGGTGAGGTAGTTGAATATTACGGACTTGCCGACGTTCGCGTTACCGGCCAGGGCGAATCTCAGCTTCTTGGAAGTCTCTGCCTCGCCCGGCCCGCCGGGGCCCCCGGATTCGGCGGAACCCCTGCATACGCCCGGCTTCTCGCGGCCTGCGAAGCAGGAAGCCATTTGACTTGCGCCGTTGGTCTTTTTCGTCCGAATCTTGGTCATCCGTCAAACTTGAGGTATATCTTTTGAGCCATGCCCCTTCCTATCGCCAGCGAAGAACCCCTCACCCTTATCTCCACGGGCCCCCCGAGCGGCGCGATCCTGGACACGCTGATTTCCGCCCCCGGCGTGAGGCCCATGTCCTCGAGCCTCCTTTTTGCCTGCTGGCCGGAATCAATCGAAACGACCTCGCCCTTCTGGCCGGCCTTCATGTCCGCCAGCGAGACCACTCCCTTCCTGTTAACGCGCGTCTCGCCGATTTCCCTCTTGATGGCATTCTCGAGGTCCTTCGAGACCGTATGCTCCAGCCTGCACGCCTCGTTGTGGACTTTGTTCTTCGAGATGCCGATCGCGATAAGGAATCTTTCGATGAGGCGATGCTTCCTGAGGACGGTCTTGCCAGTCGCTTTTCCCTTCGCCGTGAGAACCGCGCCTCCGTAAGGCTCGTACCTCAGGTACCCTTTGTGGTCGAGTTTCCTGAGCATTTGGGAAACGCTCGGCGCGGAAACCCCCAGCTCGCCGGCTATCGCGGTCGTCGTGGGCCTCCCCCCTTTCTCCGTTATCCTGTATATAGTCTCGAGATACTCCTCGACGTTCTCTGATTCCGTGGAAGACCCGGCCCCAGATTCTCTTGGACTTTTCCTGACTAATTTCGTGCTCATTTGATATGATTTAGGCATGCCTAAATATTTAAACCAAGAAGATATAATATAATTGAGGTCGTGTCAATATCCTACCCTTGAAGTTAATTGCCAAAAGCGCAAGAGGGTTGAGGATCGGCCCGGGCTTAACGCCCGTTTTTAATTGTACGATGATGATTATTTGCATCTCACGACATATAGCTTTATGATATAAAAGAAGTACGTGAAGCTTAATGTGCCGGTGACGAGATAGACAATGGTTCGAAGATAGCCGACGTGCTTGAACCCGCAAGCTCGTTTCATAGCCGTTTTGATCTTCGAGTTTAAACCCTCCACCATCCCGTTCGTCACCCTGACGGCCAGGAACTTAACAATGCCCTTGCTCAACCGCCAACGAGGTGGTTTATCTGTATGTTACTTTGTTCTTCGGATCCTTCTTCTCGCCTACTGTGGCCGCAATTGTGGCCAGACTTCTTTCCCCCATCGTCAAATTATCCGTAAGCCGCGGACAAATTTGAAGAAATACGGAGTCGATGCCATGAGGAAACGGTTTCCTGGGATCCCGGAAGAAAACGATAAAATCGATTTTGCTCCTAACGATCATTCCGCCAAGCTGCTGGACGCCTCCGAGCGGTCTTGGTTTGGGCTTCTTCAGATTCAGCGCCTCCTGCTGAATCCGGTCTTTTTCAAATTTGCGGCTGATGGTCTCTTTAACCAGCCGGCCCGTCGTTCTCGTAGAAACCAGCCTAGGGCAGACGAGGGTTCGGTAACTGTGTTCTATCCGTTTCCTCAAATCGCATTTCCGGTTATCGTGAGCCTGGAGAGCGATCCTTATAATCTTCTCCATTACAAATTCTACTTGTTCATCCGGCGGACAAGCCGCGCTGAGGGCCGCGCGCCAGGATTATATGGTCTCTTAAGCAGGACCGTCGAGCCGCCATCGACAGCGAATGGCCGACTCGTCCGCGCCGTCGAGTACGATCCGCCCCCGCTCCAGCATGACGAACCGGCGGCAGAGGCGCGCAGCGAATTCGAGGTCGTGCGTCGCCACGAGCATGGCCGCGTCGAGACGAGAGAGCAGCCCGGCGAGGGCGAGCCGGCCCGGCGGATCGAGCCCGGCCGAGGGTTCGTCAAGAAGGAGAAGCGGCGGGTCGACGACTAGGGCTCCGGCGAGCGCCACGCGCTGTTTCTGGCCGTGGGAGAGGTGGTGGAGCGGCGACTCGGCGAGATGCCCCACGCCGAGTGCGTCGAGCGCCTGCTTTGCCTTGGCGAACGCCTCCTCCGCCCTTACGCCCTTGCGGACCAAGCCGAAAGCCGCATCCTCGATCACCTTGGGGAAGAGAAGCTGGTCTTCGGGGACGTTGAACAGAAAACCGGTCTTCTCGCGCACCTCAGCCGCGGTGCGGCGCGTGACGGACGTGCCGCAGACACGGATCGCGCCCCCGTGGGGGACGAGACCAACGGCGGCCAAAAGCAGCGTTGTCTTGCCCGAGCCGTTGAGCCCGACCAGGGCCGCGCGCTCACCGGCAGCGACCGAGAACGAGACCCCCGCGATGACGGGTTCACCGCCCGGCTCGTACCGGACGGTCGTTTCCTCGAAGACCAGAGCGGGGTCCCTCATCCGGCACCCCGCATGCGGAGGACCGCGGCCAGCGCTAGGACGCCGAGAGCGAGGGCGAGGGCGGCCCCGTCGGCCAACGTCAGTGCGGAGCGGCCGAAGGCCCGGAGGTCGGAGTCGCAGTAGCCTCTGAACTCCATGGCGAGGGCCACCCGTTCGGCACGGACAATGACTCGAGGGAGCCAGACCCTGGGAAGTGACGACAATAGCCGCATTGCGGCAAGCCACCCCCCCGTTCCGCCCCGGACGGCGATGGCTGCGGCCACCCGCTTGGTTTCGGACGTCAGCTCGCCGGCCTGGTGGACGATCTGAAGCAGGATTGCGGACACAATGTTCGGCACGGGCAGGTCGAGCAGCCCCCGGCGCAGGTCGCTCGCACTCAGGGTCGTCACGGTCGCCGTCGAGATGAGCATCCCGGCCATCCCGCGCAGGAAGACGCTCCACGGCGCGGCGAGCGCATGCGTCCACCCCGTCGCGGGGCCGGAACTGTCGGCCATAATCAGTGGCACGAGCAGGAAGTACGGCAGGAAAACCGCCAGGCCGAGCAGCAGGAAGGACAACGTGATGCGGCGCGACGGCCGGCACGCGGCGACCCAGGAAACGACGGCCGCTCCGATGGTCAAAATCCCCGGCGCCGAGGTGGACGGCGCGACCATAACGGCGGCGAACAGGACCGCCCCGGCCAGGATGCGGACCTGGGGAGAGAGCCCCGCGACCGGACCGCGGCCGCAGCCCCAAATATCATGCCAGGACGTCCGCATCTCCGCTCCCCCACCCTTTTTCATTACGCATGGATCGCCGTCACTAGGTAACGCTCTTGGTTGTCGAACACCGCCGTCACCTGGAAACCGAGCCGGGCGAGCAGGTCCGCCGTTTCTTTGGCTGGCGGGAGGATGTCGCGCTCGATGGGTTCGCCGGACGACGTATGAATCTCGTTGATTTTCGCTCGGGCCAAAAGATGGAACACGTGGAGGCCCCCGCCCGATCGAAGCACGCGCCGGAGCTCCGTGGCGACCGCCTCGCGGTCGTCGAAGTGAGGCCAGACCGAGAAGCAGAAAACGCGGTCGCAGGAGGCGTCGGGAAACGGCAGGCTCCGGGCGTCCGCCACGTGCCACTCGACCCGCGGATCCGGCACCTTGCGCCGGGCCAGGTCGATCATGCGGACGGCGAAGTCAACCGCCACGACCCGGCCTCTGGGCCCGAGCCTCGCGAGCACCGCCTGGGTGAGGTTGCCGGTCCCGCAGCCGATGTCGAGAACGGTCTCGTTCGGGCCGACACCCAGCTCCGCAAGCCACGTCGCGAGCTTCGCGTCCAGGACGGGCAAGTCTTCCCAGCCGTCCCATTTGTCGGCGATGCTGTCGAAGAAGGCCGCTCTCGGGTTAACGCTCATCAAGCGCTTCTCCCGGGGTCGGCGCCGGACCCTCCCGGGCCTCTCCGGATCCGGGCCACAGGCGGCACCGCAATGATCATCAGGATGATTCCGGGCCAGCCTCCCAAGAGCGAAAGCCCGGCCATGAAGCCGGCCGGAAGCTTAATGACGAGCGAGAACGCGTAAACGAGCCCCACGTAAAGGACCCGGCCGAACACCAACACCGGGACGAGGACCAGCCACTTGTTGACCAGGGGCCGCCGCGTCACGACGGCGGCGATCAGAGCCGCCATGACCGCCAGCTCGAGGGCCATGAAGAGCGCCACGGGCGGATAGAACGGCGGCATTCCGGTCACGGCTCCCGAGAGCAGCGGCACGAGGAACGCCGTCACGGCCGCCGGGAGCGGCTTGACGAAAAACGCCAGGGCCACGAGCGGCAGGTACATCGGCATGAAGACGTGCCCGAGGTGCACCAGATGAAAGAGGACAGGAAGAAGAAGCGCTGCGGCGCCGAATAGCCCGCAATAGGCAAGCTCATGAGGCGAAAGTCGGTTTCTCACGTTATCTCTCCATGG
Organism: Candidatus Aminicenantota bacterium; assembly: GCA_963702835.1. Taxonomy (GTDB): domain Bacteria; phylum Acidobacteriota; class Aminicenantia; order Aminicenantales; family JAFGAV01; genus JAFGAV01. The sequence continues at coordinate 2,770,908 of OY969762.1, read as the reverse complement.
CCGCGTTTGGCCGCAAGCCATCGAGACGCGCTCAACACATCATTGTCGGTGCGGCTCACCGGCGTCTGGGTCGTACAGTAAAAGGAAAGATTTATATACCATAAGCCGGCCGGATTGCAAAGAATGGCGGGCTTTGTCTCATGCCCGCATGGCAGCACCCGACACAAATGGCCAGGCCATCATCCATCCGAATCCATAGGGCTAGGTCATCGTCAATCGGATCAACGCGCTTTCCCTCCGGATCGAGGGAGAACGGTCTGCCTGTGTCCTCGCAGCTCGTTTCGCGAGGGATGGGACCGCTAATGCCGATCCCCTTAGACAGCAACACCCACGCCCGTATGTCCAGGGAGACCTTGCACGAAACCGATTTCACGAAGCGAACGTGAAGGTCTCCCGTGACCGCCCGAACTCCATGATGAAAGCGGTCCTGATTTGAGCTTCGTCAGCACTTGAAGAGGATCCGCTCAGGCTTTTTCCAACGCCTGTTCCAAGTCCGTCCTCAGGTCATCATAGCCTTCGCAGCCGACGGAAAGACGGATCAGATCATCGGTGATCCCGGCTTTATCTCGTTCCTCCGGAGCGACGCCGGCGTGGGTCATCGACGCCGGATGCTGAATGAGGCTCTCAATTCCGCCGAGCGAGACGGCCAATGTGCACAATCGGACGGCGTTGATCATCCTCCGGCCGGCATCGAGGCCTCCCTTGAGCCCGAACGAGATCAAGGCGCCCGGGCCGCGCATTTGGCTCTTCGACAGGGCATGTTGGGGATGACTCGGCAATCCGGGATAACGCACCCAGGCGACCTTGGGATGACGTTCGAGGCCCAGAGCGAGCTTGACGGCGTTATCCTGGGCTTTTTCGACACGGAGAGCCAAGGTTTTTATACCGCGCAGGACAAGCCAAGCCTGATGCGGGTCCATCGTTCCACCCATGAGCGTCAGGACTTTTCGCAATCGCGCAAACACGATTTCCTCCCGGGCGACTGCGATTCCTCCGACGACATCACTATGACCGTTGAGGAATTTCGTCAGGCTGTGAAAAACGATGTCGGCTCCAAGAGCGAGAGGGTTTTGGAGAATCGGGCTGGCAAAGGTGTTGTCCACGGCCAGGAGGATTCCCCTCGCCTTGGCCAGCTCGGCACAGGCCCTCAAGTCCGTCAGCTTCATGGTCGGATTAGCGGGCGTCTCGATGAATAACAGCTTCGTTGACGGCCGCAGGGCCCTTTCGATCGCTTGGAGGTCCGACGTGTCGACGAAATCGGCCTCCACGCCGAACCTGGCATATTCCTTTTCAAGAACGTTCCGGGAGGGACCGTACACCGAGGCCGTGCTGACGACATGGGCCCCCTTCTCCAGGAAGGCCGTATAGATGGTCGTCACGGCCGCCATGCCCGAGGCCGTTCCCAGGGCGCCCCAGCCGCCTTCCAAGGCGGTCACGCAGTCCTCCAGAGCTTTCGTCGTCGGGTTCCCGATCCGGGTGTAAATGAAGCCCTTCTCTTCGCCGGCGAAAAGGGCTGCGCCGTGTTCGGCCGAGCGAAAGGCGAACGTCGAAGATTGATAGATGGGGACGGAAACTCCGCCGTAAAGGGTATCGGGCTCCTGCCCGGCGTGGATAACGGCGGTTTCTGGGTTTTGAAAATGGTGTTTCAAGAACGTCTCCTTATCGGACTTCACCGTCGGCGTCCGGGAGAGACGACGTTTTTAGTGGTCACAGACATTCTCACCCGCTTGGAGTGTCCCGGCCAGGTAATCGCCGACCAGGTGTTCGGGCGTATCCGCGGGTGCGCCAACCACCACTTGAATGCCCTGCTGCGCGAACAGTCCTTGGGCGCGCTGACCCATACCGCCGGCGATGATCACGTTCGCGCCGCGTTCCGCCAACCACTTAGGCAGAAGTCCCGGCTCATGCGGGGGGGCCTCGATGTCTTCCCGCTTGAGGATCTTCTTTTCCGCCGGGTCCACGTCGACCAGGGCGAAACGCTCGCAATGCCCGAAATGCATGGAAAGCTTGCCGCCGGCCAAAGGGATAGCGATTCTCATGTGTTTGTTCTCCTATTTTGATGCGATTTCCAACTTACCCTCGTGCTTGAGTTGCTTTTTGACCATGACCTAAATTCCTTCTTCGAACCTCTTCCGGCCGCCGTCCCACCAACAATGACAACATTTTCTATTTTTTATCTCGTATCGCCTCACTAGAATTTTTATTTGCCCCCGGGTTCTTTGCCGCCGCAAATATCTCTTGTTACATCCCCGGCGATCCGCATGATGATTTCGCTCATGGCCCGGGCCATCGGAGAGGCGGAATCTTGACCGAGCGAAGCCCGGCCGCTGTCGCCGGCCTCGGCGATCTTCGGGTCCATAGGGATGGCGCCGAGAAACGGAACGTTCATGTCCTCGGCAATGCGCTTCCCCCCGCCTGAAAGAAAGACCTGGGTGACTTCGCCGCACTTGGGGCAGACAAAGCCGCTCATGTTCTCCACCACTCCAAGCACCGGCACCTGGAGCCGCCGGCAGAACGTGATGGACTTTCGCACGTCCACGGCGGCCACCTTCTGCGGGGTGGTGACGATCACCGCGCCGTCCAACGTGCCGATCAGCTGGCAGACCGAAAGCGGTTCGTCGCCGGTCCCCGGCGGGGAATCGATAATCAGGTAGTCCAGGTCTCCCCAAACGACATCCTTCAAGAACTGCTTAATCACGCCCATTTTCATCGGCCCGCGCCAGATCACGGCATCGTCCTGGTTCCGCAGCAGAAAGCCCATGGACATGACTTTCAGCCCGCCGATATCGATGGGGAGCAGTCCTTCTTCGCTTCCCTGGATCGTCTCCCGCTCGAGGCCCAGCATGGTCGGGATGCTCGGGCCATGAATATCAACGTCAAGCAGTCCAACGTGCTTCCCCGACATCATCAGAGCCGTGGCGAGGTTCACGGCCACCGTGCTCTTGCCGACGCCTCCCTTGCCCGACAGCACGATCACCTTATGTCGAACGCGGCAGAGCCGCGATTGGAGCTTCCGGCGATCCTCGAATTCCTCTTCGCTTTCGTCTTTCTTGCGCTTGGATGCCGAGCAATCCGTCTCCTCGCAGGTGTCGCATGGTCCTTTTTCGTCGCGGGTTTCTTTTCGGGACCCTTTCTGATAATTCATCCGATCCTCGCACGCCGCTTTCAGGGTGTTGGCTGCAAGAAGGGCGCAATGTTCAGATTCCTTGGGCAAGCCGCCGAGCGCCTCAAGGATATCTTGCTGTCTCAGACCGGCCGCGTCCTCAACGCGTTTGCCTTCGGCCAGGCATGTGGCCATGCTTCCACAGGCCAGGGAAGGCCCGCATCCATCCGTGATGAACGAAACCTTTTCCACTTTGCCGCTTCGCGCGAGCAGCCAAAACTCCATGGTGTCTCCGCAGGGTCCGGTGATGCGCGCGTGGCCGTCGAAAACCTCAAGCGGCCCGTGATGGCGCGGGTGCACGGCGTGATCACGCGCCGTTGCGGAAAAGCTTTCCAGATCAATGCATTCCATGTCCCTTGTTGCCTCCTACAAGCCAAGCTCGTTCCAGACGTGTTGAATATCCTCGACACAAGGAGCCCCGGTCTCCACGACCGCCCGCGCCTGCATCTGGGCCAAGGTGACGGCGCGGTCATACCGGATGCGGCCGGCGATTCGCGCCCCCGCCCTACGGGCTTTGTCCTCGATTCGCTCCGTCATTTCGGCATTGAGGTCCCACTTGTTCACACAGACGGCCGCCGGAATATTGAAGTGCCGTGTCAGAGAGAGGACCCGTTCCAGGTCATGCTCCCCTGACACCGTGGGCTCCGTGACGGCCAGCACGAGCGTCGCGCCGGTCACCGAGGCGATGACCGGACAGCCGATCCCCGGCGGGCCGTCCACGATGATCAAGGGGTGGTTCTCCGACTCGGCGATGCGGCGGGCTTCCCGTCGGACCAAAGAGACCAGCTTGCCGGAGTTCTCGGCCGCGACACCCAGCCGGGCGTGGACCATCGGACCGCAGCGGGTCTCCGACACCATCCATTCGCCCGAGAGACGCTCCGGAAAATCGATGGCTTTCTCCGGGCAGAACCAGACGCATACGCCGCAGCCTTCGCAGGCGAATGGATCGACAGTGTAGGCCGCTGGATGCTGCACCACCGCTCCGAATCTGCAATGCGTCAGGCAGTCCCCGCAACCGGTGCAGTCATCCTGCCGGATGACCGCTTTATGACCGCTTCGGAACTCATGGCGTTCCTTGACCCGCGGCGAAAGGACAAGATGCAAGTCGGCCGCGTCCACGTCACAGTCGGCGATAACGGGCCGGTCGGCCAAGACGGCAAAGGATGCGGCCAGGCTGGTCTTGCCCGTCCCACCCTTACCGCTGATGACAACAAGTTCCTTCATACGTCCTTATCCTTCTTTATCTGCTTCCTTTTCCCTCTTATGATATACAGAACCGCGTCGGTGGCATCTCGGCTCGCGAATACGATATCGCCCTTCACTCCGAGGCGATATTCCGTATGCACATTGAAATACTCGGCAATCACATCTTCGATCCCCTTCAACTCCGTATGCCTAATCTTGCACACATAAGAATTCGGGTCACGGAGCTTTCTCTTGAAAAAGTCTGACTCGGGGTTGAGCAACAAGACGATGAGTCGGCCTTCCGGGCGTAGCACCATGGCTGTCTGTTCAAGCGCTTTTCTGTAGTCTTCGATGAATTGGAGCGAGGCCACATAAATTGCCGCGTCGAAAGAGGATTCCGGAAAAGGCATCTCCTCCGCTCGCCCCACAACCGTTCTAACGCTATCCGGCGCGCAGTCCAACGCCTCCTGCGAGACATCCAGCCCGGTTATACTAAATCCGCGCTCGCTCAACGCGCTTTCAATAATAGCGGGTCCGCAACCAACGCTCAGGACTTCCTCGCCCTTCACCAAGTACTGTAAGATGTACTCGAGTTCGATCCGGAAAACCCCTTGCCAGAACTCCGTCCGACAAGACTGCATATACCGATCAATGTTTTTGGAACCACTCATTGAGATTTCCTATATACCGTCTCTCTCCTAACCTATCACGGTGTAGTAGCTCCGTCCGTCTGTGACCGCCGTGTTCACCTTTCCGGCAGCGATCAGCGCTTCGAGGCGCTTGAGCGCTTCCATCACATGGATGCCAAGACCGATCGCAATATCTTCGGAGGTGCAGGGACGCCTACTGAGTAAGGCCAGGATATCCAGATCCCCGGCTTCGGTGAAGGCTGAGACGCGCGCACCGTCCCGTTCGCTCCCGCTGATGATGTCCACTTCTCTTGAGAAGACGTCTTTCAGGGCGAGCATCTGATCCGTGGAAAGCGGCAATGCGAACTCCTCGGCGGGTGGACGGGAAACGGTATTCAGTTGAACCCGCGCCGGGCCGATGCGCTCGGCGAGGGCCGCGATCTTCTTCACCTCGGAGGGAATGCCCGTCACGCCCGCGAGCAGGAGAACCTCCAGCCAGACCTCTCCCGAAAAGCGCTTGGTGAAAGCGGCGAGGCCATCGACCATCTGTTCAAAGGAGATATCTCCGTGCGGACGGTTGACGTATCGAAACAAGTGCTCGTCTCCGGCGTCCAGCGAGGGAAGCACAAGATCGGCCTCCATCAAGGCGTCCTGGACTTCGCGCCTCCACAGAAGCGAGCCGTTGGTCAGGACCGCTACGGGGATGTCCGTCAACCCCTTGATCTTAGGGATCAGGTCGCCGATGCCGGCATTCAGCGTGGGTTCGCCTGAGCCTGCGAGGCTGATGTAATCAGGCGTATCCGTAACGGCCAATTTCTTTTCCATTTCGGCTAGAACCTCTTTGACCGGAACGTATTCCTTTCGCTCAACGGTCTTATTAGTGGTGCGTCCCAGCTGGCAATAGACGCAATCATAAGTGCAGGTCTTGAACGACACGAGATCAAGCCCCAGAGAGCGGCCCAATCGCCGCGAGGGAACGGGTCCGTAAACGTATCGGAAGCCGGGCTCCGTCATTTCCCCTCCCCGCAGGGCGGTTTGCCGCAGCGTTCGTCCCGTCCGCAGCAGGTTTTGCCGCTTTGTTCCAGGGAACACGAGCCGGCGCGGTGTTCGACTGGTCTGCGGCCCGACCCTTTGATCAGAAAACCCGCTCCGCCGCTGACCAACCGGCGGACCTCGCCCCGGCATTCAGGGCATTCCGTGAGCGGGCGGTCCGTAATGGGCTGTCGCCGTTCGAACCGCAGGCCGCACTTACTGCATTCATATTCATAGGTCGGCATCGGTCTTCACCCTCCTCGAATTAGCCCACGGGCTGGTGGATGCACTCGGAGCGGCAACCCGTATCGCGACCCGGGCGGGGTCGTGAAGATCGGTCGATGTCCGCTCCAGGACAGCCTCCCGGAGCCGATCAAAGTGAGCGAGGTACTCCGGCAGGGCCTCGACGATGAGTTCGCCCCTTGAATATGCCTCGGCGATCCGCCGGTCATCCGGAATTTCCAAGAGAATGGGGATGTCCTCATTCCCGCAGAACACATGCACCCGGTCGTCACCGATCCCGACCCGGTTGACGACCACGCCGAACGGAATCCGGAGCTCCCGCACCATATCCACGGCGAGCTTGAGGTCGTGCAGGCCAAAGGGCGTCGGCTCCGTGACGAGCACGACGAAGTCCGCTCCCCGGAGCGTGGCGATCACCGGGCATGACGTTCCCGGAGGCGCGTCCAGGATCGCGGGCGTCCCTTTTCGCAGACGGGCCTTCACCGCGCGAATAAGCGGCGGCGACATGGCCACGCCGACGTCGAGCCGGCCCTGGATGAGCGTGATGTTCTCCGCCTGGGCCGTTTCGACAACTCCTATGCGCTTGTCAACTTCGTGAATGGCCTTCTTGGGGCATACCTTCGCGCAGCCCCCGCAGCCGTGACACATCTCGGGAAAGACGAGAGGCGTTGGTCCCGAACGAAACGATGGCGTGGTATTCGCAGAAACGGCCGCACTCGCCGCAGCCGTCGCAAAGGGATTCATCCACTTGAGGAACCGGAATGGTGACGGTTTCCTCCCCGCGAGGGGTTCCCTTGAGGAAGAGGTGGTCATTCGGCTCTTCCACGTCGCAGTCCAGAAGCTGCACATCGGAGCCGAACACGCGCGCCAGGTTCACGGACACGGTTGTCTTGCCGGTTCCGCCCTTGCCCGAAGCGACCGCGAGAATCATGAATTGCTTTTATCTCTGGACATCTTGTTTTTGGTCTCCTGCCTGCTTCCTACTTTAGCTTCTCGATTTCCTCTTCTACTTCCACTGCACCCTCGGCATAGAATTTCTTCTCGTCGGGAGCGAGCTCGTAGAGCAGCCTAAGGAACTCGCCCGCGTGAACGCGTTCCTCGTCCGCTATGTCCTTAAGCACTTCAATAGCGAGCTTGTTGTCTGTTGACTCGGCGAGTTGCACATACAACTGAATCGCCTCGTACTCCGCAGCCACCATGAAACGTATGGCGCGGATCAGTTCCTCATCGGCAAGTTTCCTGTCGTGTGCCATCCCGGAAAAGGGGGATTCATATTTTGGAATTTCAATTCTCCTTTCTTTATTCTGTCCGTCTCATCGGTTTCTATTGTCGGCATTGTGACGTGAGTCGACAATTCTATGTCTGACAGCCTCCAAGGCCTTGAGGCGACGATCAATACCACGGAGCACAAGTTGAATGCGTTGCCCCCGAAGCAGCAAGGAGGCTATGTCCGTTGGCTCGGAACCGGGCAAAAGGGTCACTGGTTTTCCAGATAGACCGGCAAATCCTGTGAGAGCCTCGCCATAGGTTCGGGGTGTTTTCAGTATGCAATAACCCCTACCACCGCCTGTCATGGGGCCTCGACCCCTTGGCCCTGTTCCGTCATATCCTGGCATCAGAATATTCTCCCGAATTCGAAAACTTGGCGCTTGATCGCTCTAGAACATGCATTCCGACCGGCAATCCGACAGCGGGCCGGTGCACATCGGACTCCATCACGTTGCCGTTCACACCCAATGCCCTTCAACGTCGGCGGCCTTGGCCTCCGTAAGCTTCCCGGAACGGTAGAGCTCGAGGGCCGCGGCCACGGTGGGCGCGTCGGTGGTGTAGACCTTGATCCCGGCCGCCAGGAGCACTCGAAACGCTTTCGGGCCGCAATGCCCGGTCACGAGACTTTTGGCTCCCAGGCGAGCCACGGTCTCCGCCGACTGGATTCCGGCTCCCTGGGCCGCGTTCAGGTTCTGCTGGTTGTCGACCACTTCGAACGTTTCGCTACCCAGATCATAGACGAGAAACTTCGGGGCGCGGCCGAAGCGACTGTCCAGCGGCGACTCCAGGGTCTCTCCCGTCGCACTAAAGGCAATTTTCATCGGTTATCTCCACTCCGTTCTCTTCTTGATGGTCCGTGACGTCCGGCCTCGACGGCTCAGTTATAGGCTTCCATGACGTCGCGACCCTCGTCCAACAACCGACCGGCGATCTCGCGCATGTCGGCCTCGTCCCAGAAGGGCAGGCGTCGGTGTGCTTCCCAGTACTTCAAAGGGACGGGATGGGTGCCGACCACGACCGGTAGCCCGAACTGGGTCTCGATGAAGGTTTTGAAACGCCGGATACTGGGACACGGAGGATAGCCCACCACCAGCCCGGTGGCCAGGTGAATGACCTCGGCCCCGTTTTTTTTCATTTCGGCTGGCACGTATTCCACGTTCCCTCCGGGGCAGCCGCCGCAGGTCGAGTAGCCGACGATTTCCACGGGTTCTTCGGCGGAGTAGATGGAAAACGCACCCTGCCGTTCACGCAAGGCGCGGAAACATTTGCCGCCGCCGCAATCCCTGTAACGCGCGCAGATGATGATCCCGATCTTTTTCATTTCGGGCATTTTTTCAAGCACATGAACCAGTCCAGACAGCGGACGTCCCCGGCCGGCTGTTCCATCCGCTCCTTGGCCGCGCCGCAGGAACCCGGCGGGGGCACGATGACGTCTTCGCCCGGCTGCCAGTTGGCGGGCGTCGCCACCTTGTGCTGGTCGGCAATCTGCATGGCCACCAGCAGCCGCTTGATCTCTTCCATGTTGCGGCCGTTGCTGAGCGGGATAGTAGAGGATCGCCCGGACCATTGGCTTCGGGATCGATGATGAAGACGGCTCGAACGGCCTGCGTGGTGCTGGCCGCGGGCTGGAGCATGCCGAACGCCTTGGACACCTCCATCGTCAGGTCGCTGATCACCGGGAAGGTCACCTCGACACCCTTCATGCCCTTGTACTCGATCTTTTCCTTGATGGTCCTCAGCCAGGCGATGTGGCTGTAGGTGCTGTCGATGGACAGGCCGAGGAGCTTGCAGTTGAGCTTCTCGAACTCCGGTTGCATGGAGGCGAAGGTCATGAACTCCGTCGTGCAGACCGGCGTGAAATCGGCGGGATGGGAGAAGAAAATCACCCATTTGCCCTTGAAGTCGTCGGGGAAGTTGATGGGCCCCTGCGTGGTTTCCGCCTTGAAGGACGGAGCCTTTTCGCCGATCAACGGAAGTCTTGCCGGCTGTTCCATGTTTTATTCTCTCCTTTGCTCAAATTAGCCTTGCGGAGGCTGCGCCGGCCCTCTGATCGGCGCGGCCGCCGCAGGACTGGTAACGACCCGCCTGCCATGCTGCATAGCAGAGCGGGCATGTGGCGGTTATTCCGCCGCGGTTCCGGTTTCGATCTCGCCCAGGCGCTTCTTGATGAAATCCAGTTCCGACTGCAAGGCCTCGGCCTGGTCGTTGAGCGCTTGCTTCTCCATCTCCGGGTCGGGCTTCTGGTCCGGTGCGGGGTATCCATACGGCGCAGCATAGCCGCCGAATCGCGCCCAGCCCGGCAGGCCCGTAGCGTAGAACATGTGCCGCCATCCGCGACCGCCGCCGCCGCGTCCGCCAAATCCCCGGCCCCGTCCGAAACCCATCCCGAAGCCTCGCCCCAGAGCGGGATTCGCATACCCGGGCATTCCAAAACCCGCGCAGTATCCGGCCGCACGACCGCTCATAGCGCCCATTCCTATGGGTCCGGTTTTGTCTCCTCTTGGCATGATCATTCTCCTTTCTTGAAAAAGTTTTTATCCCTATTTGTTTCTTCCTCGGCCGAGACCGCCTTTGCGGCCTTGACCTTCTCCCTGGTCCTGCCCCTGGCCTTGTCTGGGTTGACCCCCTGGCCGCTGAGAGCCTTTCCCTCCACAGCGCCCCTTTCCTCGCCCTGTTCCCGGCCCTTTACCCTGCGGTCCGGTTCCGTTTCCTCTTGGCATGGCAATAGCCTCCTTTCGTTTTCCGTTATTCCCGTGTCATCGCAGTACCGCACTTCGGGCACTGCTTCTGCACACAGGGCACTCCACGTTCATGCGGTTCACGATGCCCGCATTTCGGACACAGGCACGTGCCTCCAGCGCCCCCCGCAAGGGGACCACCCATGCGGCCTCGGCCCTGTCCGCGTCGACCTTGCCCCTGTTCACCCCCTGGTCCCACTCCGCCGCGTCTTCTTCCATTCATGAGATATTCCTCCTGGTTCATGCTATTGATTCCCCGGCGACGGCCTCGACCGCGTCCGCAGCAGCCGGGCATGACAAAGTCGCTGCCTTCAAGACCGCCGCTGAGCCAGGCCTGAATGACCTCGCTCAGGTCGCCGGCCACGAACGGGATCACCCGGATGCCGTAAGCGGCAATCATCGCGTGCAGAGGCCTGGAAATCGCACCACAAACCAGCGTGCCGATGCCAAACCCCGCCAGACGAATCACTTTCTGAACCGGCAGGTCATCCGTCAGGATCTCTTCCTTTTCAGCGGCAATCCTTCCCGACTCTGCCTCGACGACGTGTATCTGCTGGGCCACGTCAAAAACCGGCGCGATGCGATTCTCCCAGCATACAAATGCCGCTTTCATCATTTAGAGTCCTGCTTAGCATTCATACTTGGAATAATAGCAATTCTCGTGCCAACATCGGAAGGCGCCAATAAATGAGTTCAAGTCATTGATATGATTTGTTTTAGATGCGCCCCTGGCGAGTGGCCGGAGAGGTGAAAAGAATCGATATTGCTACTCTATGATGAATATACTGGTGCGTTATCGCTACTTTTTACTTGGGTGGCTGGATCGGCCGTCCTGCTCGGGCCGTGCGATCCCAAGTTTCTTCATCTTGCGGTAAAGCGTGGTCTTATGGATGCCGAGCTCTTTCGCCGTCGCCAGGCGGTTTAACGCGTTGCGTTCGAGGGCGGTGCGGATGGCCTGCGCATCAAGAATATCATGGGCAGACCGCATATCGGAATCCACGCCCGCCATGCCAGGGGTCCTCAACTCCTGGGGCAGGTGTTCGATGCCGATGGACCCTTCCTGACAGAGAATGAACGCTCGCTCAACGGCGTTTTCCAGTTCACGGATATTTCCCGGCCAGTCATGGGCCATAAGGAGCGAAAGCGCTTCCGCGGTGATTCCCGGCACGGATTTTCGCTGCAGGCGGTTGAACCGGACGATGAACTGCTCCACGAGCAGGGGGATGTCCTCTTTCCTTCGGCGCAGCGGGGGCAGTTCGATGCGCACCACGTTCACGCGGTAGTAGAGGTCTTCGCGGAAAACACCCCGGCGCACCTGCTCGGCCAGGTCTTTGTTGGTGGCGACCATAATCCGCGCGTCCGTACTCTCGGAACGGGTCGCGCCCAGCGGTTCGTAGGTCCGTTCCTGGAGCACTCGTAAAAAACGGACTTGTAAGGCCGGGCTCACTTCTCCGATTTCGTCGAGAAAAATGGTCCCTCCCTTGGCCAAGGCAAAACGGCCGGGCTTGTCCTTATTCGCGCCCGTGAACGCCCCGGCCTTGTATCCGAACAATTCCGACTCGAGGAGTGTATCAGGCAAGGCCCCGCAGTTGACCGCGATAAAAGGACCCTCGTTACGGGGACTGAGAGAATGGATCGTCCGGGCCACCAATTCCTTGCCGGTTCCCGTTTCCCCGAGGATGAGAACCGTACTCGGGCTCGCGGCCACGGCCGGCAGGACTTCAAACACTCGCTGCATCAAAGGGCTTCGGCTGGAAAGATCGCCCACCCGGAATTTCTCCTCCAGCTCCCGGCGCAACGCTTCAACCTCGGAGAGGTCGCGAAAGGTCTCAGCCCCGCCGGCCAGGCGGCCCTCGGCATCCCTCAACACGGCGGTGGAGATGCTGATGGGAATGCGGTCGCCGTCCGCGTTGATGATGTATCCGGATTTGCCGATGATGGCCTTGCCCGTCTTCAGTGTCTGTTGCAGCGCGCACGCGGCCCCGCACATGCTGGAACGGAACACCTCCGAGCATCGCCGGCCGATCGCCTCCTTGCGCGGGACCCCCGTGATCTCCTCGGCCGCGCGGTTGAACGACGTGATGCGCCATTCCGGGTCCACCGTGAAAACGCCGTCCGAGATGCTCTCCAAAATGGCTTCGGTCGGGGCACCTCGGCCGGAGGCCTTCTTCGTCGAAGGAAATGCCTGTTGGGTTCGCCGTGATTTCACTATTTTTCCCATTTCACCCGGCGATCAGGCGCGGACTTGGAGCTGAAATTCGGAACCCCTTGTATTCGGGAGACGGCATAAACACCTCTGATCTTCTTTCTAGATTTTTATCATAACCCTTCTCCATCCGTCTGACAATCCCGCGCATTGAATCATCTAAAATGTCACCGACGGGAGGCTTGTTGAATCACATGAAATGTAACCCAAACCCTGGTCCCTAGCGTTACTCTTCTAGCCGGTCCTTTTTCTCTATGGCTTCGCGCCTTGACTCCTCGCTTTCCTTTTCTTCTTCTCGCGCCAAGTCATCGTAGCAATTGCTGCAAATCATGCCATATTCATAATGCCCATCGAGACTCGAGCGTATGCAGCTATCGCAAACGAGCTTCCCACATCTATCACATTTAGAGAATTGAGGCGGCCTGTATCAAAAGATTTTATTTTCTGGCGGTTCATCATTAGAACCGCAAAGCTCGCAAGTCGTAACAGACCCCAGAGGTTCAGGTTCTTCTTTGGCCTGATCTTCTAGTTCCTGCGCTTCGAGCTCTTCATAACAATCGCTGCATACTTCTTTGTACTTGGGCGAGAATTAAGTCCACCTTGGCCGGGAATAGTCTTTGGAAGATAAATACAAACGCCGAACGCAAGCAGTGCATATGACTCTATAGCATTCTGTGCATATCCTGAAGTAACTAGGATTCTTCGTCCGAGCTCCGCAGACTTCACACCATTGGGCCATTATTGTGCGTCCTTCAAGTGGTTTGCCTTTTACTTTTTGACTCTTGCTCGCTTTTTAGCCGCTTTCCCATGAAAAGCAGACAGGGCCCTCTCATGTTTTTTAAAATCGTCCTGCATTTCCTCAAGCTCTTTTTGCTTCAATTCAACTTTTTCTTTGAGGACACTAACCCCTTTTTCTAAAAGGTCTTCGATACTTTGTCTCGCCATGTTGGCCTCCTTAAAAAGCATTGTGGCTAAAACTGTGGCTACTTTGCGCTGAAAATAGCCTAGAATGAGCTAAAAAAGGAAAACATATGAAAAACAGCCGCGACATAACACAATGAAAATAATGACAATAAGATCAAGGAGGCTTTTTCGAAAATTCCGGGGAACATAAACACGGTAGAAGTCAGAGGTTCAAATCCTCTTTCGCTCGTCCTTTCCCAAAACGCCATCCGCAGGTCCCCCTATTCTCAGAGGGGGGCTACCGGGGAGTAACGAAATCAAATAAATATGAAGACGTCTTGGGCGGGATGTCACCCTCCTTTTCCCCCCTTGTTTCTCAAGGGGGGCTGGGGGGATAAAGAGAATTAAACGGATTAGGGGGTGTTTCCGGCGGCTTGACGTCCTCATTAGGTCCCCCTATTCTCAAAGGGGGACTACGGGGGGTAACGAAATACAATAGAGATGAAGTTGACCTGCCCCCCTCAAATCGGTCCAGGTATAATGAGAGAAATTACCTGGGAAGAAAGGAGCCTCAATGGGCAGGGTACGGTTTACTCCGGAACAGATCATCGGCAAGCTGCGTGAGGCGGAGCTACTTCTTGGCCAGGGTATGAACATCGGAGAGGCCATCCGAAAGCTCGGCGTCTAGGAACAGCCCTATTACCGCTGGAGGAAAGAGTACGGCGGGATGAGAGTCGATCAAGCTCGGCGGTTGAAGGAACTGGAGACTGAGAACAGCAGGCTGAAGAAGCTCGTGGCCGCCTTGTCCTTGGATAATGCCATAGATCAGCTCGCAGGACGTCCTCGACCGGCTATATGACTTATTTATCCATCGAGGTGCGCCGGAATATATCAGGTCTGACAATGAGCCCGAGTTCACGGCCAAGGCCGCTCGGGAGTGGCTAGGGCGCATCGGAGTCGGGACCTTATTTATCGAACCAGGAAGTCCCTGGAAGAACGGATATGTGTAATCATTTATTGGCAAGCTGAGGGATGAATTATTGAACGGGGAGATTTTTGATACGCTGTTGGAGGCCAGGGTGGTGATAGAAAACTGGCGGAGAGAATATAACCAATGCCGGGCGCACAGTTCTTTGGGATATCGGCCTCCAGCGCCAGAGACGATTGACGGCGCAAAGACCGATAGGATATGATACCCGGTAGGAGCTACACTATGGCCATCGACCCTCAACTCCTGGAGATTCTGGCCTGCCCCGTCTGTAAGGTCTCGGTGACCTTGACCCGGGACGGGCAGGGCCTGCGCTGCGGCCAATGCTTCCGCGTCTACCCCATACAAGACGACATCCCCATCATGCTCGTCGAAGAAGCTTTCTATGAGAAGAAGGCCGGAGTCAAAGCCGCCGCCAAGGCCAAATCAAAACCAAAGGCCAAGGCCAAAAAACGCTGACCTCATTCCTCCCTTGAAGTTCCTTCTCCTCCGCCTCCGGCGGACAGGCGACATCATCCTGACCACCCCGGCGGTATCCGCCCTCAAAGCCGCCTTCCCGGGCTCCGAGCTGACCTATGTCGTCGAGGAACCCTATGCCCGCCTTGTCCAAGGCCATCCCTGCCTGGATAAGGTCATCGTCCTCGAGCGAAAGATGGGCCGGAGAGCGTTCTGGCGGCTCATTCGGAAAATCCGCAGGGAAAAATATGACGTTGTCCTTGATTTCCACGGCGGGCCCAGGTCCTCGCTCTTGACGCTGTTCTCGGCGGCTAAGACCAAGATCGGCTACGAGGTTAAGTACCGCCGCTTCATCTATGATATCCGGGTCCCCCGCGCCTCCTCCCAGGGGCCGGTCCACAGCGCGGCGAATCACCTCAACCTGGTCAAGGCTCTGGGAGTGGCCATCCCCGAGCCCCCTCCCCTGCTCCTCCCCGAAGCCCGGCCGAAAGAGGCGGACAGGGCGAAAAAATTGCTGGCCGGTCCCGGCCGGGCCGTGATTCTCCATATCGGAGCGGGCAATCAGTTCCGCAATTGGGGAGTCCAGAATATCGCCGGGCTTCTCCGTTTGTTCGATTCCCAGCCCGATGTCCGGGTCTATCTGGCCGGCGGCCCGGATGACCTTCCGGCCGAAGCCGAGATCGGAGAGCTTTACGGCCGGCCGGTCCGCTCCCTTGTCGGACAGCTCAACCTAATCGAACTGCGGGAGGCCATAAGCCGGGCCGCCCTGTTCATCGGCCCGGACAGCGGCCCGATGCATATCGCCGCCTCAACCCGCACACCCATCGTAGCTTATTTCGGCCCGACCCTGCCCGCGCATTTCGCCCCCTGGAAAGCCCGGGCCACGGCCCTGGAAAAAAGCCTTGAGTGCCGGCCCTGCCGCCAGCGCCGCTGTCTTTATAAGGACTTTCGCTGCCTGAAAACCATCACTCCCCAGGAAGTCTTCTCCGCCTGCCGGAAATATATCGATTGAAGATTGGATGATGAGTCCCCAATTGCCGCCGGGGGCCTGGGGGGAAGGAGCGAGGCGCCATGAGCGGTTTTGCCCCAGTTTTCGTTACAGAGCCTCAACGCCCTCGATCCGGATCCAGACTTATAGTAAAATACGCAATTCATGATCATGAACGCCGCGACTCAGGACCGGGACTGGACCAGGCTTTGGCTGTGGCTCAGCTTGTGCGGCTGTCTGCTGTTCTCCATGATCTCCATCAGCCTAGTCCAGATTTTCCTGGGCTTGGGGCTCGTGGCCTGGATCATACGGCTGGCCTTGAAAAAGGACCGTGCCTTCTTCCCCATTTTCTTTTGGCCCCTGGCGGCCTATGCCGGGCTGTCTCTGCTGTCGTGCGCATTTTCCGTCGACTCATGGACCAGCTTTAAAGACTGCCGGGACATTCTTCTTTTCCTGGCCGTCCCGCTGGCCGTGTCCGCCTTCAGCGCGGTTCGGCCGTTGAGGCTCGGCACCTTTTGTTTTCTCTTTTCGGCGGCGGCCTCCTGCGCCTATTCCTTCCTTCAATTCGCACGGGGAGGATTGCCCGAGAAGAGGGTTATGGGCTTTATGGGACATTACATGACCCAGGCCGGCCTGCTGATGCTGTTCTGCCTGGCGGCCTTGTCTTTATGGCTTTTTCTTAAAGAAAAAATCCGATGGCTGTGGCTGGCCGTTCTAATCCCGGCTCTGGCCATCCTGGCCTTGACCTTGACCCGGAGCGCCTGGATCGGCCTCCTCTGCGGGGCCTGCCTCCTTCTCGGCCTCTACCGGCCCAAGCTCCTGGTCCTTGTGCCGGTCGCCGCGGGGCTCTTCTTCCTGGCTGCTCCCCGGCCGCTCAAGGAAAGGGCGCTCAGCATTTTCAGCCTGAAAGACGAATCCAATCTCGAAAGGCTCGAGTACTTGAGAGCGGGCTGGAAGGTCATCGGCCTGAGGCCCTTCTTGGGCACCGGCCCGGACACCGTGGATGAGGAATTCAGCGACCCATCGCTCCGCCTGTCCCCCCGCGCCGCCCGCAACGTGCATCTCCACAACAACCTGGTCCAGATTGCAGCCGAAAGGGGGATACCGGCCGCCGCGGCCTGGCTGGCTTTCCTGGTCCTGGCCTTTCTCTCCGCCTGGAGAATGTTTCGGCGCGGCGACCCCTGGCTCAAGGCCTCGGCCGGAGCGTCGCTGGCCGCCCTGGTGGGGCTTTTCACGGCCGGCTTCTTCGAGTACAACTTCGGCGACTCCGAGATCACCATCCTCTTCCTGCTCCTGCTGGCCATTCCTTACGGCCTGGCCGAAGGAATCCGGACGGGGCGCCGAACTCCTGAGGCGGGAAGCGAATGACCAAAGACAAACCGCGGCCCGGGCTCCGGAGGAAGAAAAGGCTCGTTTGGCTGACAATCTCAGCCTTTATCCTGGCCTACTTCCTCTGGCTCGGCTTCCATATCCTCACCTTCCACACTTATCTCACCGGCCGCTGGGCCCTCTCCTCTGAAATCGAAGGGGTCTATCATGTTCACAGTCGCTTTTCCGATGGACGGGCTTCCGTGCCTGAAATCGCCGCTTTCGCTTCGCAACTGAACCTGGACTTCCTGATCCTGACCGACCATGGATCGCCCAACCGCAGGTCTTTGGCCAGTCAAGGCTGGCTGAACAACGTGCTCATTCTGGCCGGGTCGGAGATGTCCACCAGCCGCGGCCATCTGGTCGGCCTGGGGTTCGAGCCGGAGCAGGATCCCTTCCCCCGGGACGCGGATGAGGCGGTCCAGGAAATCAACCGCCGGGGCGGCCTGGCCGTTATCGCCCATCCTTCCGGTAGGCCGAGCTGGTCTTGGGGACCGCTGGAGGGATATCTGGGCCTGGAGGTCGCCAACGGCAATACTTTTCTCAGGAAAAATTATTATCGCTGCCTGCCGTACTTGCCGGCCCTTCTGTTCAAACCCGCACTCCCCCTGATCACGATAGCGGACGGCATGCGCCAGGACCTCACCTATTGGGACATGCTCAACCGTGATCATCGGTTCTATGGATTTTTCGGCAGCGATGCACACCTCTTATACCCGCTCGCACTTTCCTTCCTGCACATTCATATCTATCTCGGTGAGCCGTTCTCCAAGGATTTTCAAACGGCCCGGGGCCAAGTCCTGGGAGCGCTCCGTCGGGGCAAATTCTACAACGCCATCGACGGCGCTGCCCAGGCCCGCGGGTTCCGTTTTTGGGGGGAAAAGAGAGGGCGCAGGATTCCCATGGGCCGGGAGACTGTATTCGAGCCTCCCTGTCTCCTTGGGGTGAAAGCCCCTTTTGACTTTGCCATAGAGGTCCGGATTCTCCGGGACGGCCAGGTCATCCTCCGCTCGCAGAAGAACGAGGTCGTCTATGAGGTCAGCGGGCCGGGCGTTTATCGAGCGGAGGTCTATCTTCGGGCCAGAACGCCGCTATCGGCCCGGACCCCCTGGATCGTTTCTAACCCTATCTTCTTCAGGGAGGTGCCGCGATGATATCCATGAACTTAAAAAAACTGAGCAAGACCATCGGCCTGTTCCAGGACCGCCGGGTGTTGGTGCTGGGAGACCTTATGCTGGACCGCTACATCTGGGGCCGTGTGTCGCGCATCTCGCCCGAGGCGCCCGTGCCCGTAGTGGAAGTTTCGGAGAGCACTTCCGCCCTGGGCGGAGCGGGCAACGTGGCCCACAATTTATTGAGCCTGGGCGCTTTTCCCGTCCTGGTGGGAATCGTCGGCGCCGATGAGGAAGGACGCTGGATCCGGGGCTCCCTGGCCGAGAACCGGGGGATTTTCGTCGACCGCAAAAGGCCGACCA
The DNA here is from genome assembly GCA_963702835.1 of Candidatus Aminicenantota bacterium. Classification (GTDB taxonomy): domain Bacteria; phylum Acidobacteriota; class Aminicenantia; order Aminicenantales; family JAFGAV01; genus JAFGAV01. The sequence continues at coordinate 2,752,265 of OY969762.1, read as the reverse complement.
CGGTCAAGACGCGCATCGTGGCCCATCACCAGCAGATTGTGCGGGTGGACCAGGAAAAACGGCGGGCCGTCTCGCCCGATATCGAGGCGGCCATGGTGGACTTCATCAAAAGCGCGCGTATTGAGGGGATCATCATCTCCGACTACAACAAGGGGCTCCTCAGCCGGTCGCTGATGGACAAGGTCCTGCCTTTTGCCCGCCGCCGCCGGATCCCGGTCTTCGTCGACCCCAAAGTGGAGAACATCCGGCTGTATGCGCCCGTCACCTTGATCGCCCCCAACCATCTAGAGGCGGAGCGAATACTCCACCAACCCTGCCAGACGGACGGCGAGGTGGAGGCCGCCGGCCGGCGCATCCTGGCCCTGCTCGGCTGCCGCTATCTCATCATCAAGCGCGGCGAACAGGGCATGTCTGCCCTGGAAAAGGGACGGCCCCCCATCCATCTGCCGACCATCGCCCGGGAAGTATACGACGTCACCGGCGCGGGCGACACGGTCATGGCCGCGGCCGGACTGGCCCTCCTGGCCGGCGCTTCCATTCGGGAGGCGGCCATCCTGGCCAACGCCGCGGCCGGTATCGTGGTGGGCAAGATCGGCACGGCCACCGTCACCCCGGCCGAACTGCGCCAGGCCCTCCAGCGGCACAACGGCCCGAAACGGGCGAAATAAATCAGAGGAAGCATCTTTTTCGCCTCGAACCACGGAAAAAGAGACGCTTTCCACATCCATTCTTCCCCTGAGGCCCAAAAAAGCCTATAATAATATGTGCTCAATTCAACGGGGATATTCGCTTCAGCCGGCACCTAAGGTCTAGCCATGTGCGGTGTTATCGGCATCATCGGCAACACGGAGGCCTTCCGCGATCTATACCAGGGGCTGCTGGCCATTCAGCACCGCGGCCAGGACGCGGCCGGCATCATCACCTACGACGGCCGCTTCCACACCAAAAAGGGCAACGGGCTGGTCCGCGACATCTTCAGCGCCGAGAACGCGGAGAGACTGCGCGGGACAGTCGGCGTCGGCCACACCCGTTACCCGACCATCGGCGGCGGCTCGGGCGAGGACGCCCAGCCCTTCCACGTCAACTCGCCCTTCGGCATCATTCTGGCCCACAACGGCAACGTGGTTAATTACCGGGAGCTTAAGGTCGAGCTGTTTGACAAGTACCAGCGCCTGCTCGACTCCGACTGCGACGCGGAAATCATCCTCAACCTCTTCGCCCAGGCTCTCGAAAGCAGGCGGAAGAAAGCGGTCACGCCCGAGGACGTCTTTGCCGCGGTCAAGAGCGTCTACGCCAAGGCCCGGGGCAGCTACTCGGTGGTGGCCTACATCGCCGAGCAGGGCCTGGTCGGCTTCCGCGATCCCTACGGCATCAAGCCCCTGGCCTTCGGCAAGCGGCCGGACGGCTTCCAGCCCTCCTACGCCTTCGCTTCGGAGACGGTGGCCCTGAACATCATGAACTTCGGCGAGATCCGGGCCGTGGAGGCCGGACAGGCGGTGTTCATCGACCAGAACCGAAAAGTCCACCTGCGCAAGATCCTCCACCGCCCCCATACGCCCTGCCTGTTCGAGTGGGTCTATTTCGCCCGGCCCGATTCCAACATCGACGAGGCCAACGTCTATGAATGCCGCATCAACCTGGGACGGCTGTTGGCCAAGGAGATCAAGAAACATCGCCTCAAGATCGACGTGGTGGTGCCCGTGCCCGATTCGGCCCGCGACGCGGCCATCGAGATCGCCCGCACCCTCAACCTCCGTTACCGGGAAGCCTTGGTCAAGAATCGCTATATCGGCCGGACCTTCATCATGCCCGCCGAGAGCCAGCGCCAGCTCTCCGTCCGCCAGAAGCTCAACCCCATCGCCGCCGAGTTCAAGGACAAGAGCGTCCTCCTGGTGGACGATAGCATCGTCCGGGGCAACACCTCCCGGACCATCGTCAAGATGGTCCGCGACTGCGGGGCCAAGAAGGTCTATTTCGCCTCCTACAGCCCGCCCCTCCGCTTCCCCTGCGTTTATGGGATCGACATGCAGACCAAGACCGAGTTCGTGGCCCGCGACCAGAACCTGGAGCAGATCGCCAAGTCCATCGGCGCGGACAAGGTCATTTACCAGACTCTAGACTCGTTGAAGAAGGCCGTCCGGCTGGAGAATAAAAACCTGAAGCAGTTCTGCGACGCCTGCTTCAGCGGTGTCTATCCCACCTGTGACATCTCGCCCGAGCTTCTGCGCTCCATCGAGCAGGACCGCAAGCTGATCCAGGACCGCCAGCTGGAGCTGGGCATCTGACCGCCAGGGCGTGTCCCCGGGCCGTGGGGCCACACACAAACATGCCGCCGCTTTGGTAAAGCGAGAAGCGCGGCGGGAAACAAAAGGCTGACCCGATGCTCATTCCGGCCCGGGGTTTGGACGGACGGAAGATATTCCGGTCTGCCTTCGACCTGTCAATGGTCGTCCTGGAGGTCCTCTTTTTCGGCCTGCTCGTCCGTCGCTGGGAGGACCTGACCTTCAAGCTTTATCTGCCCGCCTACCTGCTTTATTGTTTCGGCCTGAGCTTTAAGCACCACGACCCCGACTATATGCGGGGATTAGCCTGGTTCTCCAGAAAAAAATTGTTCTGGGTGGCGGCCTTTCTTTTGCTACAGACCACGCTGGGGGCGCTGGCCTTCGGGTCGCTCCAAGTCATTCTGGACACGAACAAGCCGGCCGGATTCCTCCTGGCCCTCGATATCCTGGCGCTCCTCATCCTGTTCCCCTTGGCCCTGATGGTGATGGTCCGGCTGATCCAAAAAGCCAGAAAGCAATCCCTGGTCCCTGCCTCTTCCTCCGCTACACCCGCTCCGGCAAGGCGTTCTCCCCCGGCCTATTTCTCCGACTTTGGGATGTGGATCATGGGGCTTGTGCTCCTGGCCTTCTTCTTTAATCAGGCTTCCAGGATCAAGCAGCCTCTGGGACCCACTTTTTATGGTATTCTGGGGAGCTTGTTTCTGACCTTTGCTCTGGGACTGCTCTTCTACTTCCCGGCCCGCTTCCACTACATCCTGGAAAATCCCCGCGACAAGTGGAACTGGATCAGTTTTATCTCCGCCATGTTTCTATTCGCCCTGTTCCTGATCCGGGGAAGGTGAGGCCGCCCCCGGCCCTGGCCCGGTCGCTGCCTCTTTTCTTTTTCCGGATCAGGCTTTGGCCGCCGCCCGAGCCTCGCGTTTCTTCTTCTGCCAGGCGATGCGGACCAGGAGGATGGTCGCCACGATGAGCAGGGCGAACAGGGCCCGGGCGCCCCAGCGGTAGGGATAGGTGGCCGGGTCGATGGGCGTTTCACCCGGCTTGGTCCTCATCAGGAACTTGCCGATGGCATCCTGGAGGGTCCAGGCGATGACCAGGGCCAGAAGATAAACAGGGGTGATGTATTTCAGGAAGAACTTGAATATGCGCGGGACCCTAATATCTGCGCCGCGGTGCATCTCCTCCCAGCCTTTCTTGATCCCGAAGACCCAGGAGAAAATGACGACCTCCAGCAGGGCAAACACCACCAGCCCCAGAGTCCCGGCCCAGAAATCGAGCTCGTCCAGGAACCCGAACCGGAAAAAGAAGACGACCAGCAAGGCGGTGAGCCCCAGGACCAGAATGACCAGGTTCACCGCTTTCTTCCGGCTCCACTTCAGCTCATCCTCCAGGAAGGCGATGGCCGGCTGGGTCATGGCCACGGCCGAGGTGATACCGGCGATGAACAGGAGCAGGAACCACATGGCGCCGAAGAGCTGGCCCAGGGGCAGCTTCTGGAAGATGATCGGCAGGGATTGAAACCCCAGGTCGAAGGTTCCGGTGGGGCTGGTGGCGATCTGTCGCGTCATCTGCACTCCGAAGAAGGCCACGGCCACCGGGATGGCAATCGTTCCGCCCAGGATAACCTCGGCGAACTCGTTGGTGGCCGAGGTGGTCAGCCCGTTGAGGGTTACGTCATCGTTTTTCCCTAGATAGGAGGCGTAGGTGGCGATGACACCCTGGCCCAGGCTCAAAGTAAAGAAGATCTGGCCGGCCGCTGCCAGCCAGACCGTTGACGACCCCAATCGGCTGAAATCCGGGTTCCACATGAAGCCCATGCCCGCGGCGACGCTCATTTCCGGATGGCTGGGGTCGGGCGTGCCCAGGGTCAGGACCCGGATGGCCAGGACGATGCCGCAGACAAACAGAACGGGCATGCCGACCTTGGCCAGGAGCTCAATGCCCTTGGCGATGCCCCGGTACAAGAAATACCAGATCAAGAAGAGATTGAGGGCCACAAACAAGAGGAGCGGCACGTAGGATACAAAGAATTCGTTCTTTTCCATGCCCTGAAACCCGTGGAGGAAGCGGCCCATAGTGTCATAGGTCTTGGCCCCCCAGTACTTGCTCGTTCCCGAGAACCAGGCAAAGCCAAGGCACCAGGATTCGATAACCTGGTAATAGATGATAACGGCGAAGGGAATGGAGATGCCCAGGGCGCCCAGGTATTTGGCCATCGGATTCTTCCACATCATGGAGAACATGCCGGGAGTCGTGCCGTGGCCCTGGGTCCCGCCGAAACGGCCGATCGTCCATTCCGTCCACATCAAGGGAACGCCCAAAAAGAGCAGGGCGATGAAATACGGGATAAGGAAGGCGCCGCCGCCGTTGGCCGCCGCCTTGGAGGGGAAGCGGAGGAAATTCCCCAAGCCGATGGCGTTGCCGGCCATGGCCAGGATGAGTCCGATCCGGGTGGCCCACATCTCGCGGGTGGGCTTAACCGAAACAAACTCCTTCTTTTTTTTCTTCTTAGCGAACAGGACCTTGGCGAAGCTCCATATCGTGAAAAAGAGAATGGTTCCCCAGCCGAGAGCGAGGAACACCCAGCCTGACGGAAGTAAGCCCTTTCCCATGTGCCGTCCTCCTCTGTCACAAGACGGAAGATATCACGCCCTTTTCCGGCATGTGAATGGGATTATTATCAATCCTCGGAGACAATGTCAACATTCCTTCCAGCTTCGCAAGCATCTCCTTTTCGGCGATTATACATTCAATAAGAGGAGGCGTCCTGTCACGGCTCCTCCCCACGATTCACACGTTTGGAGATACCACCTCAAGCAATTGTCCGAGTCCAAGACCCGATCGGCCAGGTCTCCGTCGAAAGGGCTAGTCGAGTTTCAGGGGCACGAATCCGCCGAAGAGGGAAAAGCCGGAGTCCTGGACCGCCTTCTTGAAGTTCTCCACGTCCTTCTGATAAAAGTCGTTGAGCTTGCCCAGGAAGGCCTCGACCTTGGGCCTGACCTTGTCGAACTTCGCCTGGGCGGCCTGGGAGACGGGTTCGATCCCGGCCCCGCTGATTCCGAATACGGCGCTCATGACTTGGCTGGAGAGCCCGGACGAACGGTCGGCCATGCCCTGCTTGACCGGAGTGGGGCTCAGGGCCTCGGAGAATTCTTTGAGCTTGGCCTCCAGCTCCGGGGCGCCTTTCAGGACCTCCATCAGCTTGGGGTTGCTCTGAGCGCGGGCGGATTCCTGCAGAATCTGCAGGGCTCGCTGGGTCTGCTGGATCCGGCGGCCGGCCTCCTGGACGACGCGCGACAGCTTCTGGGCGGCTTTGGCCTTCTGGTAATTGGCCTTGAGCACTTCGGGGTCGATCTTGAACCGCGGGTCGGTGCGGACCGTGAAGTTCTGGACTGCCTCTTGGTCCTCGTACTTGACCTTGACGGTGTAGGTCCCGGGCAGGGCGTTCAGCGCCGCCCTGCGGCCGAAGAAGGACATGGACGCTTCCGTCTGGGCCTGCTCCCGTTCCTGAGAGGGAGACTCCATCTCCCGCAAGTCCCACCACACCCGGTTGATTCCCTTCTCCTCGGTCCCGCTGAGCTGGGCCACGCTCTGGCCCTGTCCGTCGAGGATGGTGAGGGACACGCGGGAGGAGGAACGCCGCATCATTTCCGAGCCCATACCCCCCGGCGGCATCATCCCCGTTCCGCCCATCTGCTGCATCCGCTCCGCCATTCTCAGCCGGGCTTCCTCTTCGGGCCCCTCTTTCTGTTCCTCGGGCTTCCTCGGGCTGGGGATTAGATAATAGCTGAAGCAGGCCCCCTGTTTTTTATTCTCCCCGGCGAAAACGGTATCCCCCGGCGCCAAGGAAGCACTCATCCGGCTCGGCTGGAATTGAACGGACTCCGAAACCTTGAATAGATGGAGCTTGCTCTTGACCACTTCGTCCGACATTTCCCGCAGTGGTGAAATGTCGTCGATGACGTAGAGGGCTCGGCCGTGGGTAGCCACGAGGAGGTCGTTCTCCCGGGGATGGACGGCCAGGTCATAGACCGGGCAGGAGGGCAGGCCCTGCGTCCACTTCATCCAGCTTGAGCCGCCGTTGAGGCTCAGGAACAGCCCGAACTCCGTGCCCAGGAAAAGGAGGTTCCGGCTGACCGTGTCTTCTTCGATGGCGAAACAGTAGCCGTCGATGTCGGGCGTGGCCAAGCTGGCCCAGGTCTTCCCGAAATCGCGGGTGACGAAGACATAGGGCTTGAAGTTCGAGCGACGATGGTCGTCGAAGACGACATAGGCCGCGGCCTCCTCGAACCGGGAAGGCTTGATATGGGGCACGCTGGCGCCGGCGGGAACCAGGGGTTTTTTTCCGCCCATCAGGCCGGCGCTCACCAGCGTCCAGGTCTTCCCCCCGTCCCGGGTGAGCTGGACGTTGCCGTCATCGGTGCCCACCCACAGGACGCCCTCTTTGAGCGGGCTGGGGGCGATGCTCAGGATGGTGCAGTAGTTCTCGGCGTTGCTGATGTCCAAAGTCAGGCCGCCGCTCTCGCTCTGCTTCAGCTTGGCTGCGTCGTTGGTGGTCAGGTCCGGGCTGATGATCTCCCAGGTCCGGCCCTTGTCCGGGCTGCGGTGGACAAACTGGCTGCCCAGGTAGACGGTGGCCGGGTGGAAGGGGTCAACGGCAAACCCGGCGTTCCAGTTGAAGCGGTGTTTGACCTCGGATTCGGTGGGCAGGCAGGGCCGGCTGGTGCCGGTGGACACATCGAAATAATAAAGATTGCCGCCCTGGGACAGGCCGTAGCCGCAGCCGGGATTCTCCGGGTCGGGGGCGGCGTCGAACCCGTCCCCCCCGCCCACCGAGGTCCAAAGGTTTTCGGTAAGGGCTCTGTCTTTGACCGAGTAGGCCGGCCCCCGCCAGGTGCCGTTGTCCTGAAGGCCGCCATAAACGTTGTAGGGGGTCTCCATATCGTAGCTGATGTGATAGTACTGGCCCAAGGGCAGGTTGCCCACGAAACGCCAGGTCTTCCCCCGGTTGGGAGAGATGACCAGGCCGCCGTCATTGCCCGCGATCATTATTTCGCCCGCAGGATGGAGCCACAGGGCGTGGAAGTCCACATGGGACTGGCTGCCGCTGGTCAGGGGTCGGAAGGTCTTCCCGCCGTCCTCGCTGGCCTGGAGCTGGGTCTGGAGCATATACAGGATGTTCTCGTTCGCCGGGTTGACGAAGATCCGGCTGTAGTAAAAAGGCCGGTTGTGGACACCGGTGTCGCTGTTCACCGCCTGCCAGTTCAGCCCGCCGTCGGTAGAGCGCAGCAGGACGCTCTTCTTGGCTTCCACCAGGGCGTAGGCGATCTCCGGCCGGCCGGGGGCAAAGGCCACCCCGCAACGGCCCAGGTCGCCGGAGGGCAGGCCGTTCTTATCCGACAGCTTCTGCCAGTGCTCGCCGCCGTCGACGGTGAGGTAGATCCCGGAGCCGGGGCCGCCCGAGTTGAAGAACCAGGGCCAGCGCCGGTGCTCCCACAAGGCCGCCAAAATACGGTTGGGGTTGGAGGGGTCCATGGCCATATCGGCCACGCCGGTCTTTTCGTCCACGTAGAGAACCTTCCGCCAGGTTTTCCCGCCGTCCGTGGTTTTGAACACGCCCCGCTCGGGGCTGTCGCCCCAAGTGGCGCCCAGGGCGCCGACCAGGACGACCTCGGGATTATCGGGATGGATGAGGATGTCGGAAATTTTCTCCGTTTTCTCCAGCCCGGCCAGCTTCCAGGTCTTGCCCCCGTCCAGGGTCAGGTACGCGCCGCGGCCCACGCTGACCGAATTGCGGGGCGCCGCCTCGCCCGTCCCTACCCAGACGACCTCCGGGTTCTTCTGCCAGATGGCGATGGCGCCGATGGAGGAAACGGGCTGGCCGTCGAAGACGGGCGCCCAGGTCAGGCCGCCGTTCACCGACTTCCAGACGCCGCCGGCCGCGCCGCCGACGTAGATGATGTTGGGGTCGGCGGCTACGGCGTCTATGGCGCCGATCCGGCCGCTCATATTGGCCGGCCCGATGCTGCGCGCTTTGAGCCCGGCCAGAAGCTCCATCTTGACCTGGCCGGACAGCAAAGACGGGAGAGTCAAGAGGGAACACAGAAGAACGAGACCAAAGACGATCGTTGATCTTTTCACCATACCTCCTCCCGGCCCAGGCTCGAAAGCTTGGGCCTTCGGTCAGAGCTGAATGCGAATCGGCAAAATGACGGACGGGATCCCGATCCAATGGAGATTTCTCTGGATCAGGTAAGCCGTCTCATTATGAAGGATTCTGTTATACCAGTTCTCCCGGCGGAAGATGATCTTGCCCGTGAAGACGGTGGAGCGGGGGAACTCTTTGGCTACCTCCTGACATAGTTTCGTCCCCGACTCGACGACATCGGTTCCCACCGCCATCCGGTAATCGGCCCGCAGGCCCAGGTTTCGGGCGAGCCGGACGTATTTCTGGAGAATCATTTTAACGTTTTCTTCGAGCCCGATGACGCCTTCCGTCCCTTTAAAGATGCCGGAGTCGGCCACGGCCACGGAACAGAATATGAAGTTCTTATACATATGAGGAAAACAGCGGTTGATGGATAAAAGGGTATGGATGCCGAAACCGTCATAATCCCGCACGAGCTGAATGGCTGTCAAGTCCTTGGTCTCGACGGGCTGGTCGTTCGGTTTTTTGGCCACGGGGATGGCCATCAGGATCTCGTCGAGGTGTTCCTTGGCCTTTTTAACGCTTTGGTAGTGATGATGGATGGCGTAGCACAGGACGATAACCAACAACGTGATCAGCAAGGTCAGCCATCCGCCGAAGCGGAATTTTTCGATGGAGGTGACCATAAGGATCGTCGAGCAGAGGGTCAATCCCGTGAGATGGACCGGAAGGTGTTTTTTCCATAGCTTCTGCTTTTTCCGGTTAGTGATGAAGAACCTGGACATCCCCAGCTCGGACAGGGAGAAGGTCAGAAAAACGTTAATCGAATACATGACGATCAGGGTGGAGATATGGCCTCGCGTATAGAAAAGAAGGAGCAGGGAGGAGGCGCCCATGAGGACTACGCCGTTCCTCATGGTCAGCCGGTCGGACAGGGAGGCGAAGCGATGGGGAAACCAGGAATCGACGGCCATATTGGCCATAACCCGCGGCCCGTCCACGAAACCGGTCTGGGCACCCACTAAAAGCAAGGCGCCCTCGGAGAGGATGGTGATAAAGGCCAACAAGGGGCCGATGCTCCAGCGCCCAAAAAGGCCGTTGGCCAGGAGCGAGTTGAGCGTCCGGCCCTCCGTGGGCATGACTTTCAGGAGAAGATAACAAAGGAAAAGCCCGCCCGCGGTGAAGGCCAGGGAAGTGGACATATAGAGCATGGTCTTTTTCCCCGACTGAACGCGGGGCTCCCGCATGACCTGCAGGCCGTTGGACACCGCCTCGATGCCGGTGTAAGTGCCGCCGCCCATGGAATAGGCCCGCAGGAAGAGCCCGAGCATGCCGAGGCCGCCCAGGGCCGTAAGCCCGGCTCGGAAATCCCGGTGCACGCCCTGGGCCAGGGGAGCGATCTGGGGCAGATGGGACAGGATCCCATAACCGATCATGAAAATATGGGTCAGGATGAAAACAACGAAGATCGGAGCAAGAATGGTGATAGATTCCTTGACGCCCCGGATGTTCAGGATGATGAGCATCAGGACCAGCATCATCTCGACGGGCAGCTTGAACCGCTGCATGTCCAGGGGGAGAAAGCTGAACAGCGAGTCCCCGCAGGAGGCGATGGAGACGGTGATGGTCAGGATGTAATCGACCAGCAGAGCGCAGCCCGAGACCACTCCGGCCCTGTTGCCCAAGGTGTGGCTGGCCACGATATAACCGCCGCCGCCGCTCGGAAAATGCTCGATGATGCGGGAGTAGGCATAGGAGATGATGAATACGGTCAAAGCCGTGGCCGCGGCCAGGAATACGGCCAAGTAAGTGTGGCTGCCCAAGGCGCGGAAGGATTCCTCCGGCCCATAGGAGGAGGAGGATAAGCCGTCGGCGCCCAGCCCGATCCAGGCCAGCAAGGGAATCAAGGATATTTTATGCAGAAGCCTGGGGTCTTTGATGTCGCGGGGAGGCCCGAAAAGCTTCAGGCGGAGTTTTTTCCCTAAAACCGGCTCAGCCCGCGAATCAGGGGAAGAATTTTCTGGAAACATGGATAGCCTTTCCGGAATCCGAAATATTCTACTCCGATCAATATGGAAAGAGAATAGTCCAGAAAACGAATCTGTCAGGCTATCGGCTGTAGAACTCTTGAATGCGGGCGACGACGGCGTCCTTCTGTTCCACGGTAAGTTCCGCGTAGACCGGAAGGGACAGGACCTCGGCGGAGGCTTGTTCTGAGGCCGGGAAGTCGCCCTTCCGGTAGCCCAGGTCCTTGAAACATTCCTGAAGATGGAGGGGCACCGGGTAATAGATGGCGGTCATAATGCCCTTATCTTTGAGGAAGGCCTGCAGCCTGTCACGTTCCTTGACCCGAAGCGTATACTGATTAAAAATGTGGCGGTTCCCTGGGCCGTCCTGGTCATAAACCGGCCGTGGCGGTACAACCAAACCCGCCCCGGCCAACCCGGCTTCCTCAAAGCGCTGCGTGTAATAGGCCGCGTTCTCCCGCCGGCGGCGCGACCAGTCGTCCAGATGCTTGAGCTTGACCAGGAGGCCCGCCGCCTGCAGGGCGTCCATGCGGAAATTGCCGCCCACCTCCCGATGGTAATAGCGCTGGTGCTCGCCGTGCACTCGCAGCATCCTGACCCTGTCCGCTACGGCCGGGTCGGAAGTGACGACCATGCCGCTGTCGCCGAACCCGCCCAGGTTTTTGGAGGGAAAGAAGGAAAAAACGCCCAGCTCGGCCATCGAGCCCGCCCGGCGGCCCTTGTACTCGGCGCCGATGGACTGGGCGGCGTCTTCCACGACGGGCAGGCCGCGCCGGCGGCATGTCTCCAGGATGGGGTCCATATCCGCGCACTGCCCGAAGAGATGCACGGGGATGACCGCTTTGGTCTTCCGGCCGAGGGCCCGGCCCAGCCGGGCGGGGTCCAGGTTAAAGGTGGCCGGGTCGATGTCGGTGAACACCGGCCTGGCCCGCAGACGGCTGATGACTCCGGCCGTAGAGAAAAAGGTGAAGGGCGTGGTGACGACCTCGTCGCCCGGCCCGAGGCCCAGGGCCATGAGCGAAACGAGCAGCCCGTCCGTGCCGGAGGAAACCCCCACGGCCTGACCCGTTCCCGAATAAGCGGCCACCGCTCTTTCCAGCTCCTCGACTTTGGGGCCTAGTATGAAAAGCTGGGAATCGACCACTTCCTGGAGCGCCTGATGGACCTCCTCCCGGATGGTGGCGTACTGGGCCTTCAAGTCGAGCAGGGGAACAACGACGGAGCTCATGCGGCTTTCTCCCGCCAGAAATCCAGCAGGTCGCGGAGGGTCTGGCAGAAGGGGATGGCGGGCGACCAGCCTGTCTCCCGGCGAATCTTGGAGCCGTCGCCGGCCAGGAAGGGGATGTCGGTTTTGCGCAGCCGGCCGGGGTCCTGCCGGACCTCGACGGGCCGGGCTGAGAGTCCGAGCAGGGTGTCCAGTACCTCCTGCAGGTAAACGGCCCGGCCCGAACAGACGTTGTAGGTCTCCCCGGCGCGGCCTTTTTCCATCAGCAGCACGTAGGCCCTGATCGTATCACGGACATCGGAATAATCCCGCCGGACGGCCAGGTTGCCCACTTCGATGAGGGGCGGCCTCCCCCCTCGCTCGATGAGCGCCACCTGCCGGGCCCAGTCGGAAAAAACAAAGTCCGCCGCCTGGCCGGGTCCGGTGTGGGGAAAAGGCCGGGCGATGACGATGTCCAGCTTCTCCACCTGGACGTAGAACCGGCTGAGCAGCTCTCCGGCCGCTTTGGTAAAGGCGTAAGGGTTGACCACCCGGCAGGGGTCCTCCTCCTTGAAATACTTCTCCTGGCCCGAGAGCTCCCCGTAAACGTCCGAGGAGCTGAGGAAAAGAATGCGGCAGCCGGGCGCCTGGCGGCGCGCCGCCTCGAAGAGGTTGGAGGTGCCCAGCAGGTTGGTCTCGATGGTTTCCGCCCGCTTTTCCCAGGACTGCCGGACATTGGACACGGCCGCCAGATGGATGATCCACTCCGGCTGGACGCGGCGGACGAACTCGGCCAAATCCGCTTCGGCGCGCAAGTCGAGGTGCTTGAAATCCCCGTCCTGGCCGCTCGGCTGGTCGGGATAACAGGTTCCGAAGGCATGGTCGCCGCGTTGGCCGAGCAGCCGGACGAGATGCCGGCCGACAAAGCCGGAGGCGCCCGTGACCAGGACCCGGCTCATGGCCTCAGACCCTTTCCCTCCAGTAGTCGAGAAGGTCGCGCAGGGTCTGGTCGAAGGGGATCTGCGGCTTCCAGCCGGTGAGCTTCACGAACTTGGAACAGTCGGGCTCCAGGATGGGAACGTCCGACGGCCGGAGCCGGGCCGGGTCCACCTCTACCCTGACTTTGACTTTGCTCAGGGCCAGCAGCCGGTCCAGGACCTCCTTCATGGTGATGGCCCGGCCGGTGCCGATATTGTAAACCTCGCCCGGCTGGCCTTTTTCCAGGCTGAGCCAGTAGGCCCGGACGATGTCCCGAACGTCGGTGAAGTCGCGCTTGGCTTCCAGGTTGCCGACATAAATGACCGGCTCCCTTTTCTTTTTCTCCACCTCGGCGATCTGTTTGGCGAAGGTCGAGGTGACGAACACTTCGCCCCGGCGCGGCCCGGTGTGGTTGAAGCCGCGGGTGCGGACCACAGGCAGGCCGTAGCTCTGGAAATACTGATAGCCCAGCAGGTCCTGGGCCACCTTGCTCACGGCATAGGGGCTGAGCGGCCGGAGCGGGTTGGTCTCCTTCATGGGGACCTCATCGGAGTTCACGTGGCCGTACTCCTCGCTCGAACCGGCGACCTGGATCTTGGGGTTGAGCTTCAACCCGAGGAGCGCCTCAAAGAGGTTGATTTGGCCGATGGCATTGATGGCGAATGTTTCGGCCGGGAGCCGCCAGGAGGCGGGCACAAAGCTCTGGGCGGCCAGATGGAAGACATAATCGGGCCGAAATTCGGCCAGGCATTTTTGCAGGGAGACGATATCCTTGATGTCGCCCTCGCAGAGCTTCACCTTGTCCCGGATGGCCAGGATATTTTCCATCCGGCTCCGCCAGCGGACCAAGCCGCAGACCTCGACGCCGGGCTGGTGAGCCAGGATGTACTCGGCCAGATGGCTCCCGGCAAAACCCGTCATGCCCGTGATCAAAACTTTCATCTGTGCTCCTCGGGAAAAAAATGAGCCCCACAGCAGGCCATCTATTTTAGTATGAATGGGGAAGGGACACAATACGCCTGAGATTCCAGCGGGCTGCTATTTGACCCGGCCGTAATATGCCCGGGAGAAGGCTTTGAAGTCGCGGCTTTTGCCCTTGATCTTCCGCCACCAGGCGGGGTTGTCCCTATACCAGAGCACCGTCTGCCGGAGCGCTTCTTCAAAGCGCGCCCGGGGCCGCCAGCCCAGGGCCCGGAGCTTCCGGCAGTCCAGGGCGTAGCGCCAGTCGTGCCCCAGCCGGTCGGGAACAAGTTGAATCAAGCCTGGCGGCTTGCCCAGGCTGGCCACAATGATGCGGGCCACGTCGATGTTGCGCTCTTCGTTGCCGGCGCCGGCGTTGTAGGCCTCGCCCGGCCGGCCCTTCCGGATCACGGTCTCCACGGCCCGGCAGCAGTCCTCGACATAAAGCCAATCGCGGACGTTCCGGCCCCGGCCGTAGAGGGGCAAAGGCTTGTCCTCCAGGGCGTTGGTGGCGAAAAGCGGGATGAACTTTTCGGGATACTGGTAGGGCCCGAAATTGTTCGAGGGCCGGATGATGAGGATGGGCAGGCCGTAGGTCACCCAATAGGCGAAGGCCAGCCGGTCGGCGCCGACCTTCGAGGCGGCGTAGGGGGAGGAGGGGTTGAAGGGGTCGTCCTCCTTGAAGAATCCCGTCCGGCGGCTGCCGTACACCTCGTCGGTGGAAACATGGAGAAAAAACCGGACTCGGGGCGCCTGCCGCAGGGCCTCCAGCAGGGTAAAAGTGCCGTGGACGTCGGTCAGGACGAACTCGCCCGCGTCCATGATGGAGCGGTCCACGTGGGTCTCGGCAGCGAAATGGACCACCCCCTGCACCCGCTTCATCAGGCGGTCAACCAGCCTTCGGTCCCGGATATCGCCCCGGACAAGGTGTAGCGCGGATGGCGCTCGACGTCGCGGAGGTTGTCCAGGTTGCCGGCGTAGGTCAGCTTGTCCAGGTTGATGAGCCGGGTGCGCGGATGGCGCCGCAGAAGATAGTGGATGAAGTTGCTGCCGATGAACCCGGCCCCGCCGGTCACCAGCAGGGTCAGGCCGCGGAGCGGCCGCTCCTTTGCCGCGGCCGGGCGTCTCCTCCCGCGCTCAGCCATCCCGGCGCGTCCAGTCATAGGGGATCCCGCCCTGGTGCGGGTCAAGCCGGTGCTCGTCGGGCTGCTTGTAATCATAAACATTGGTGGGGATGTTGATGACCAGCGCTTCCTCGAGGCTGATGCATTTCCAGCCGTGAGACACGTGGGCCGGCACCTGGACCAGTTGCGGATTATGGATGCCCAGGAAGAATTCATTGATCTCGGTGAAAGTGGGCGAATCGTTCCGGCCGTCGTACAGGACGAGTTTGATCATGCCGGCCAGACAGCAGATGTTGTCGGTCTGCTTCTTGTGCAGGTGCCAGGCCTTGACCACCCCGGGGTAGGTGGTGGTCAGGTAGACCTGGCCGAATTCCTGGAACAGGCTGTCGTCCCGGCGCAGGATCTCCATCAACCGTCCCCGTTCGTCGGGGATGACCCGCAGCATCTTGGTCTTTACGCCAGCGATCATGACTCACTCCTCACGGCCGTCACTTGATGCCGATCTCGCTCTTGTCGCCCACCACGAAGCGGTACACGGAAGGTTTGGGCGGGCACTTGAAAATGCGGACCTCGCGGCCGATCAGGCTCTCGTCCACCCGGCTGCCGATGTCCAGGATCTGGCTGCCTTCCAGGACGATGCTGTGCTCGATCTCTGTCCGCACGATCCGGCAGCGGTTCTGGATGGAAGTGAAGGGCCCGATATAGGATTCGATGATTTCCGTCCCCTCCCCGATGATGGCCGGGCCGCGGATGGTGCTGGCCCGAATGACCACGCCCTTCTCCACGACCACCGCTCCGTTGACCTTGGAGTCGCGGTCCACCTCGCCCTCCACCCGGCCGGTGAGCGTCTCCAGGATGAGGCGGTTGGCCTCCAGGATGTCTTCGATCTTGCCCGTGTCCTTCCACCACCCGGTCACCAGATGGGGATGGACCTCATAGCCGTGCTCGACCAGGTACTGGATGGCGTCGGTGATCTCCAGCTCGTTCCGCCAGGAGGGCCGGATGGCCTTGGCCGCCTCGAAGATGTGGTGGTCGAAAAGATAGACGCCCACCAAGGCCAGGTTGGAGCGGGGCTCCCGGGGCTTCTCCACCAGCCGGACCACCTTGCCCGCTCGGAGCTCAGCCACCCCGAACATCTGCGGGTTGGGGACTTCGGTCAACAGGATGAGCGCGTTGGGCTTGTTCCGGGTGAAATTCTCAACCAGCGAAGTGATGCCCGCTCTTGAGGATGTTGTCGCCCAGGTACATGACGAACGGCTCCCGGCCCAGGAAGCCCTCCCCCACCAGCACGGCATGGGCCAAGCCCAGGGGCTCGGGCTGCTCGAGGTAGGTCACCCGCACTCCCCGGCCCCAGCGGCTCCCGTCGCCCACGGCCGCCTTGATCTCCTCTTTGGTATCGCCCACCACGATGCCGATCTCCCGGATGCCGGCCTCGACCAGGGCCTCGATGCCGTAGAACAGGACGGGCTTATTGGCCACGGGCACGAGCTGCTTGGCCTGGGTGAAGGTCAGCGGCCGCAGCCGGGTGCCCTTGCCGCCGCTCAGGATCAATCCTTTCATATTAATGCCTTAAAACCGCGGATTGCCCAGAAAGTCCCCGCTGCCGCTGATGTTCCCCAGGGTCACTCGCAGGATGGGCACGATCTCCGACCTGTATTGAAAATACATGAACCCGGCCTTAATGACAAGACACTGATAATCGTAGACGATTTGGAAGGCCAAGTGTTGAAGCTCCTTCTGGAGAAGGTTGATGTTGACCTCGGCCTGCGCCTCCAGCGACAACCTCGGCACTTTGAGCGTGCCGGCCACATTGATCTGGTGGCGGTCCCAAGTGGTATCCTCCACCCAGGCGCTGATGCTCTTGAACCAATTGACCGTCATGAAAAATGAATCAGCCGGCGACCCCAGGGAGGCGCCCAGCCGCAGAGTGGAAAAACTTCTGTGGTAGGGGTTGTAATCGGCGGCAAAGTCCAGGCTGAACTTGGCCGCTGGAAAGAAGCGGAGGTAGCTCGAAATCTCAGAGACGCGTGGAATGCGGCCGTAGACCCGGTAGTTCCGCAGAGGGCTTTCCTCGGGCGAGAGATACAAGGCCTGAGCCAAGCCGAAGGTGAACCACTCGCGCGGCATGCGCTCCTCTTTGACCAGGATATGGTTGGTCAGGCCCCAAACGACCTGGTGGTAGCGGAAAAAGCCATGGGAGGTGACGATCATGTCCGAGCTCGTGGTCGGGCTTTCGTAGCGGTAGCTGAGGGATGGCTCGATGATGTGCTTGACCCGGGCCGTGCCGTCAGGACCCTCGAACACCCGGTAGAACACGGGGCCCAGCAGGTCGATGCTAGCTACGAAATTCCGGCTGAAGAAAGGCTTGTCGGCAATAATCGTCTGGCCGGGGGATAGCGGGTTGGGCACGAGCCTTTGCCAGTAGTAGTTCAGGTTGGCCCCCAGGGTGACATTAACCGTCAGCCAGGGGATGGAGGAGAAGGGCAGGTTCACAAAGGGAGAAAAGCTCAGGCTCTGCAGCCGTCTTTCGGTGCCCTGGTCGAACTCATAGTCCCAGCCGTACTGCCAACGATTGAAGGATGAGGAGAAGGAGAAATACAGCGGCTGGAACAGCTTGATCTTGAATGAATCGAAGCTGAGCTGGGGAAAGTAAGTCGTCAGAATGGAGCGGCCCATGTCCAGAAAGTGGGTCTCAAAGCGCGAGACGCGGGCGCTGAAATAAAAGAGGGGCCAGGCCCGCGATAAATAAAGCTGGGTGCTGCGGTTGGAAACCGTGGCCTGGTTGAAGTCGTTGTCGAAGGCGCGGAGAAAATCGAAGGAGCTGCTGTAGTCGGCTTCGCCCACCAGGCTGAAGCCGAAGGGCAGCATCTGGTTGTGGTGGCCGCGAATGATATAAGCGTTTTCCGGCTGCTGGCCGCTTTCGTCCTTTTTAAAAAAGAAGGACCGGACAGTCAGGTTGCCGGCCGTGCCGTCGGCGAACAGATAGCGGTAGTCGACTCCCAGGCCGAACCCCTTCTTGCTGTAATAGCTCAGCTTGAAGGTGGCGTCCATGTTGCGGGCCATGGCCCAGTAGAAGTCCTGGTTGAGCTGGAAGCCCTTGATGGCCGTGTAATCGGGCTGGGGCATGAGGAACCCGGTCCGCCGGCCCAGGGGGTAGCGCAGGTAAGGGAGGTAGAACACCGGGATGTCCTTGATCTGAAAAACGGAGTTCCACATCTCGATGTATTCATTCTTCTTCAGGGTCGCCTTGGAGCAGGAGAACCGCCAGCGGGGCACGGGCTGGGAGCAAGAGGTGAACCAAGCTTTGTTGAGGACATAGCGCTCCGGGTCGAGACGCTCCAGCTTCTCCGCCTGGTAAAGCATCGAAGGCTGGACCATGCCCTGGGCCTTCTCCAGAAGCCCTCGTGAAGTGTCGGGGTTGAAGGTAAGGGACTCGGCCTTGATCACCTCGCTGGGATACTGGAGCACGACGTTGCCCTCGGCCCGGACGTCCTTGGTTTTGACCATGATCTCCACCCGGTCGGCGAACAGGACCATGTCGCCGTAATGGACCTCGACGTCGCCCGAAGCGAATAAACGCTCCTCGGTCCGTTCATAATGCCGGGCCATGATCTTCCATTCGGACGGAGCCGGCTGGCCGGAGGGAGAGGCCTGTCCGGAGTCGGCCGATAGATCAGACCCGCAGGCCGCAGCGGAGGCCGGGCACAGGAAAAGACAAAGGATGGCGGCCAGGAAAATAATGAGCGTCCGTTTATCTGGAAAGGAAAGATACGCCGCCATGCCCAAAACTGTATCACACTCCCCGACAGGCAATCAACGAGCGAAGCCCTGCCGGCCTATAACCCTTCATTCCAAGAAAATAATGAGACTTTAGGCTATGTTTGGCGTCAATAGGTCCGTGACATTATTATAAGAACCAGCGGTCTTTTTCATCGAGCGGCACTTTTTGAGCCATAGCCTGACACTGGCGGACGCCCTGATGTGCGCCACGGCCATCGTCCATGGAAGTATTCTTATGACCGCCAACGACCGCCATTATAAGATGATAAAGGAACTCCGCCTGAAAATATTCCGTCCTTGAAACTCCGCTCGCCTATAAGACTTATAGAGTGAACTGGCCGGTGTCGACCCACTCCTTTTTCAGGACGGACCAGAAGTCCTCGGCCAGGCCGCGCAGGACATAGTCATAGGGCAGCCAGCCGTAGCCCTTTTCCCCCCAGCCCTCCCCCCAGGAGTTGCGGATGAGGAGGGCGCCCAGGGCCGTCTGGCCGCTCTGGACGTTCTTGATGCGGAGCTTGTCGTCGTAGCCCACGGCCGCCACGGCATGCCCGCCCAGGATTTTTTCCCGGGGCGAGGGGAAGGGGATGCGGCCGTCCGCGGCCGCCTCATCGATGGAGTTGTAGACCGTGAACCCGAACATCACCGGATGCCCGGCGGCCAGGTATTTTTTGATCTCGTCCAGCACCCTGTCCGCCGGGGTGCCGGGCGGGTCGTGGCGGTAGTATTTGATCGTCTTGCAGTTCTCGGCGAAAGCGTAGCAGAAGGCCGGAGGCTCCCGGTCAAACGCATCCCCGTCGGTGTAAGGCCAGTACTCCTCGGGCGGGACGCCGAAGAGGACCATGGCCCCCATGGTCATCCGGAGATAGGCGCCTGTATCCCCCTTTGTCTTCATTAAATTGCGGGTGACCTTATAGAGGAAGAGCCGGGAGGCTTCCACGTGCCGGCCGAAGGCCTTGCGCTCGTAATACTCCAGGATGCCCGCCCCGGCCTGGGCCGTGCAGGAGCCGAGGTTGAGCTGGTCCTCGACGGCCGAGCACCATTCCCTAAGGTCCACGGCCGCCGGAAGCGAGCGCTGTTTAAGGCGCTTCCCGGCACGGGCGGCCGGCAGGAGGCCGGTCGGCTCCAGAAGCACTTTGACGTCCTGGGTTTTGTCCGTGTAGTCCCGCAGGTCGGGATAGTCAGGAAGCCAGCCCATGGCATACTTAGTGTTTGTTCCCATCACAATCTCCTCTTTTGACAATGAAAATTTCTATTTTAGTCGTAGCTGGAGTCCAAAATTTGGCATAGCTTATTCATATTTTATTTATGTGCCCACTGTCACCCCATCCCCAAGTGCAAATACCTATGTTATGATAGCCCGGCATGATCCCCGAAGCAAAAGACCGATCCGGCTTCCGACGCCTGGCCGACCTGAGCTCCCTGGCGCTCATGCTGCCTGCTTCCATCGCCGTGGGGCTTTTCTTCGGATATCTCCTGGATAAGCTTTTGGGCACGCGCCCCTGGATGCTCTTTGTTTTTCTCCTGCTGGGCACGGCCTCGGGCTTTTACAGCCTGCTGCGCGGGTTGCAGCGATACACTAAGGATGAAACGGATGATGGATCCAGCGACCGGCCCTAATCTCCCCGACGCCTACGAAACCAAGGTTTTGGAGCGTATCCCCCTGGAGATTCTGGCCTGTGCCGTCCTGATTAGCCTGGCCGCCCTAGCCTGGAGCGGCCTGTGGGCCGGACTGTTCGCCCTATTGGGCGGGGTCGTGGCCGCGGCCGGGTTCCTCGGCCTGGAGCGTTCCCTGAAGCACATCCTCGACCGGGGAAAGAAGGGGGCCTTGCGCCGGGGGATGCTCTTTTACGTCCTGCGGATTCTGTTGATCCTACTGGCCTTTTCCCTTATAATCCTCTTCTATCCCAGGAGGGTGATGGCCTTTGCCGCAGGCTTCTCGGCTATTTTAGCCGTTGTCCTGTTCGAAGCCGCGCGCGCCCTTATCCTTCTTCGGCAATGGAAGCGCTAGAGCACGGCCTGTTCGTCGTCGACCTGTTTAACCGGGTCGTCGGCCGGCCTCTGGCCGGACTGCTTATTAGACTGGGCGTCCAGGTCAAGGACCCCGGCCATTTTTTCCCCGACTACATCGTCATGTGCCTCATTCTCCTGGTCGGCCTGAGCCTCTCCCTGGGGCTGGCCTCGCGGCGGCTCGAGCTCGTCCCCTCCAAACGCCAGAGCTTCCTGGAGATGATCATCGAGACCTTCGAAGGGCTGCTCACCGACATCATCGGCCCGGAAGGCAGGAAGTACCTTCCGGTCATCGGCACCCTGGGCCTGTTCATTCTCAGCGCCAACCTGCTGGGCCTGGTGCCGGGTTTGATGTCGCCCACCTCCAAGCTCAACGTCACGCTGGGCTGCGCCCTGACCGTCTTCGTCTATTACCACTGGCAGGGTATGAAGGCCCAGGGCCTGCTCCGCTATCTCAAGCAATTCATGGGCCCCATCCCCCTGCTGGCCCCGCTGCTCATCCCCATCGAGGTCATCAGCCATTTTTCCCGGCCGGTATCCCTCTCCATCCGGCTTTTCGGCAACATCTTCGCCGAGGAGCTGCTCATCGTCGTCATCGCCTCCATCGTGCCTCTCATCCTGCCGCTGCCCTTCATGGCCGTGTCCCTGTTCACGGCCACCATCCAGGCCTTCGTCTTCGTCCTGCTGGCCTGTATCTATATCGCGGGCGCAGTCGCCCATGAGGAAGAACATTAATCCATCAAGGAGTCGAGCCATGTCCAAAGCGATCAAAACATTAATCCTGACCGCGGCGGTCCTGCTTCTGGCCGGCGCCCCGCTGCTGGCCCAGGAGGCAAGCCCGCTCAACGAGACAAAAGCATCCCTGTTCAAAATCTCCATCATTGTCGGCGGCATTGTCATCACCCTGGCCGCCGCGGCGGGCGCCTTCTGCCAGGCCAGGGCCATCAGCTCCGCCTGCGAGGGCATCTCCCGCAACCCCGGCGCCGGGCCCCACATCCGCTTCGTGCTCATCTTCGGCCTGGTCCTTATCGAGACCCTGGTCATCTACGCCCTGCTCATCACCATCATCATCCTGATGGTCCAGTGGGGCAAGTACGCCTGAGCGCGCCGCTCCCGGCCTGCCGCTTTCGGGCGCCCGGATGAAGCTGAACGTCCTGCGTTTGCTGGGGACGACCCTGCAGCGGTTCAACCGGGACCGCTGTTGGAACTCGGCCGCCGTCATCTCCTACTTCGGCCTGATGTGCGCCATCCCCTTGGCGGCCCTGTTCACCTTCATCACCGGCAAACTGCTGGGCCATCCGGAGATGGCCATCCGCAGCCTGCACATTTTCTCCGAAGAGTTCTTTGCCAAGCTCGACCCAACCTTCTTCCGCAAGGTCGAGACCCTCTCCCAGAACGTGTTTAAACTGGGATTGTTCGGGGTTATCGGCTCGCTGGTGGCGGGAAGCTTCCTTTTCTCCCAGCTCCTGGCCGCCCTCAACACGATCTTCCGCGCGCCCGGCCGGAGGTCGTTCTTCATCAACCGGCTGATCGAATACCTGATCATGTTCTTCACCGGCCTGCTCATGCTCCTATCGCTGGCCATCACAGCCCTCTGGTCGGCCGTGCACCAGGCCATGCGGCAGAGCGTCCTGTTCGCCGAGACCCTCGCCCCCCAGGCCCTGGCCCTAGTGGACAACCTCTTCCTCCAGTATCTCCTGCCCTTCGGCCTGACCCTGGTGGTCTTTTTCTGCCTGTTCAAGTTCATCCCCGAGGTCAAAGTCCGCACTCGGGCCGCGCTCATCGCCGCCGCCGTGGGGGCGGTGCTGTGGGAAGTGTTCAAGAGGATTTTCGCTTTTTACGTCGCCCATCTTTCGGCCATCGGCGCCGTCCTGTCCAAGTTTCTGGAGGGCACTCTGGCCTCCATCATATTTTTTCTCATCTGGATCTCTTGTTCGATGCTCATCCTCCTCTGGGCAGCGGAGCTGGCGGCCGTCCTGAACGAACGAATGCAGGAATCCCATGCCTGAATCAAAACCGCCCCGTCTCAAGGTCAAGGACTTGGCCCGCCTGCTCGACTGCCCCTTCGAGGGCGACGGAGAGGCCGAGGTCAGCGGCGCGGCCGGCCTGGAAAACGCCGGCCCCGGCGACCTGGTCTTCCTGTCCAAGCCGAAATTGCTGCCCCTTCTGGAGGCTAGCCGTGCCGCGGCGGTCATCCTTCCTCTGGATTTTCGGTTCAGCCGGATCCCGGTCCTTCGCTCGGCCAATCCTCACCTGACATTCATCCGGGCCGTGGAGCTTCTCTGGAAGCCATACCGGCCCGGCCCGGGCATCCATCCCCTGGCCGTTGTTTCCGCCTCGGCCAGAATCGGGAAGGCCGTATCGGTCGGCGCTCTGTCGGTCATCGGCGATGAGGCCGAGATCGGCGACGGGACGGTCCTCTTTCCCCTGGTCGCCGTTTATCCCAAAGTGAAGGTCGGCCGGGATTGCCTTCTTCATTCCCACGTTTCGCTCCGCGAAGGCGTGGTCCTGGGCGACCGGGTCATCCTGCACAACGGCGCCGTGGTCGGGTCGGACGGGTTCGGCTACTTGCCGGCCGAGGACGGCTCCCACATCAAGATTCCCCAAAAAGGCACGGTCCTCATCGAGGACGACGTGGAGGTGGGCGCCAACACGGCCATCGACCGGGCCGCCCTGGGGCAGACGATCATCCGCCGGGGCACCAAGATCGACAACTTGGTCCAGGTGGCCCACAACGTCGAGGTCGGTCCCCACAGCATCCTGGCCGGGCAGGTAGGCATCGCCGGCAGCTCCAAGATCGGCCGGCGGGTCATCCTGTCCGGTCAGGTGGGCATCGCCGATCATGTAGAAGTGGGGGATGAAACCGTCATCGCCGCCAAGTCCGGCGTGACTAAAAACATCCCGCCGCGCTCCTTCGTGGCCGGCAGCCCGCACCTCGACATCGGCGAATGGCGCAAGGTGTGGGCTTCCCTCCCGCAGCTTCACGAGCTCATCAAAGAGGTCAGGCGGCTGCGAGCACGGGTGGACGAACTGGAAGGAAAGAAACCGGAAAAAAAATAAGCTATCCCGGCGGCCGGCTAATCCTGTTCCTTATCCATCAGACCCTGAAGATACTCGTCCACGGCCAGGGCGGCCGTCACTCCGGTCCCGGCCGAAGTGATCACTTGCTTGGGGCAGGCATCGCACACATCTCCCGCGGCGAACAGGCCCGGCACGCTGGTGGCCATTTTCTGATTGACCTTGACCTCCCCCCATTGATTAAGGGCGACGATGTCCTTGACCAGTCCGCTGGCGGGGCTCATGCCGATGGAGATAAACAGGCCCTCGACCTTCAAGTCCGAAAGGTCGCCGGTCCGGACGTTGCGCAGCCGTAAGGACTCCAGCTTGTCCTCGCCCAGGATGGTTTCCACAACCGTGTCCCAGCGAACCTCGATCTTGGGATTGGCCAGGACCCGCTCCTGGAGGATGCGGATAGCCCGGAACTCGCTCCGGCGGTGGAGGAGATACAGCTTGGAGACGAAGCGGGTCAAGAACTGGGCTTCAGTCAGGGCATTGTCCCCTCCGCCGACGACAGCAATGGGCTTGTCCCGGAAGAAGGCGCCGTCGCAAGTGGCGCAGTAGGAGATTCCTCTGCCCGTCAGCTTCCCCTCATGGGGCAGGCCCAAACGGCGGTAAGAGGCGCCCGTGGCGATGATGACCGCCCTGGCCCGATACTCGCCGCTGTCGCCCGTCACCACCCAATAGGGCTGTTCCTGGCGTAAGGCTTGGACCTCCTCCATCTCGATCCTGGCCCCGAACTTCTCGGCCTGCTGCCGGAAACGGTCCATGAGGTCGAAGGGCGCCATCCCGTCTGGAAAGCCGGGATAATTCTCAATATGTTCGGTGAGCAGGATCTGGCCGCCGGGTAAGCCCCTTTCCAGGACGAGGGTCTGGAGCCGGGCCCGGCCGGTGTAGATGGCCGCGGCCAATCCGGCCGGACCGGCGCCCAGGATGATGACATCGTACGGCCCGTTCATGATAGACGCATCTCCTTAGTCAGTTTCCGACTATTAAAAAGAGGAGGGGTCCTGTCACGGCTCCTCCCCATCCGTGCTCGCAAAGCTGCGCGCGGGTGGGGAGCCCCTCCGCCGTGCCACCCCTCCACATAATCCGCTGTGACGGAGATGCATTCTATGATCATTTCATAGAATCTTGCTTATCGCCTGGAGGATGGCGGATTTGGACTGGGAGCCCACCAGCGTCTCCAAGACCTGGCCGGATTTGAAAAGGAGAATGGTGGGCAGGCCCCTTACGCCGTACTTGGCCGGCACGTCCTTGTTTTCGTCCACGTTGAACTTGACTATCTTAAGCTTGTCTTGATATTCGTCGGCGATCTTTTCCAGCATGATGCCCAGGGCCTTGCAGGGCATGCACCAGGCCGCCCAGAAATCCACCAGCACGGGCTTTTCGGCCCGCACGACTTCTGCTTCGAAATTTCGGTCGGAGACATCGATCAGGCCGGCCATGTCACTCCCCTCGGCGCAAATTGAGAGCGACCCGGTATAGCTTCAGATATTTTTGGGCGGCCTCCTCCCAGGACGGATGTTCCCCGAAGCCGGCGTTCATAATCCTGGACCAGCACTCCGGCCGGCGGTAGCAGTCCCGCGCCCGGAGGAGCGCCTGCAACAAGGCCCGCCCCGAATACCGGTGAAAAACAAAACCGTTCCCTTCTCCGGAGGCCGGCCGGAAGGGCCGGACCGTCTCCCTAAGCCCGCCCACCGCCCTGACCACGGGCACGGTCCCGTAGCGGAACCCGTAGAACTGATTGAGGCCGCAGGGCTCATCGCGGGAAGGAATGAGGATCATGTCCGAGCCGGCGATGACCTTATGGCAGAGGGCCGGGCTCATTTCGAAGCGGAGGCCCAGGCTGTGGGGATGCGCTTTCTTAAGCTTGTTCAGAGCCTGGATGTACCGCTCCTCGCCCGCCCCGGCCAGGACGATTGTGTAGCCCATTTCCATGATGCCGGCGGCCGTTTCCAGCACAAGGTCCAGCCCTTTGAGCAGAGTCAGATGGGTGACCAGGCCCAGCAGGGGCGCACTCTGGCCGGGGGTCAGGCCGAATTCTTCCATCAGGCTTTTCTTGCAGGCCGCCTTGCCCGAGGTGTCGGCCGCCGAGAACGGAGCGGCGATGAAGGGGTCGGCCTCGGGGTTCCAAGCCTCCAGGTCGATGCCGTTGCGGATGCTGGAGAACCGACCGGCCCGGGCCTTGAGGATCTCGGCCAGGCCCATCTCCTTGCTGGTCAGGATCTCGCGCTTATAAGCCGAGCTGACCGTGTTCAGGACGTCGGAAAAGGCCGCGCCGGCCTTGAGAAAATTGAACTGGCCGTTGAAGGATACACGGCGGCTGGCGAAAAGATCCCAGCCCAGCCCGGTCAGGGCCAGCGTCTCGGCCGGGAAACGGCCTTGGTAAGCGGCATTGTGCAGGGTGAAGACGGTGGCCACGCCGCGCAGAGCCTCGGTCTCGGCGTAATGAGTCTTGAGGAAAACCGGGATGAGGGCGGCCGGCCAATTGTGGCAATGGAGGACATCGACCTCCAGCCCCGATTGGACCAGGAACTCCAGCACGGCCCGGTTGAAAAAGATGAAACGTTCGTCGTTATCCGGATATTCTTCCCGGGATGATCCGTAGATCCTCTCGCGTCCGAAGTATTTAGGGTAGTCGACGAGATAAACCAAATGCCCGCCGGCCTCCGTCTTCCATACCGAGGCCTTGATTTTCTCGCTCCCCAGCGGCACCCATAATTCGCGCAGGACGGGCTCGACCCGGAGAGATTCGATCTCCGAACACCTGTAGCGGGGCAGGATAAGGGACACTTCTGCGCCCAGGAGGCGGAGATACTTGGGCAGGGAGCCGGCGAAATCGGCCAGCTCGCCGGAGATGGCCAGGGGCGAGGCCTCGGGCGTGACGAACAGAACGCGCAGTGCGGTGTCCATGGCGAGAGAAGTTCATGATAAGTTCGGCCGCCGGGACTTGTCAATGAAAAAAGAAATCAGTGTTCCATAAATTAAAAATATTACTCCCGGCTATTCCCCCCAGCCCAGCTTCTCCTTGAGCAGGCTGAAGTAGTTGCGCTGCGGGGAGGAGATGAGCTGGAGGTCGTAGGGGGAGCGGCGGACCTCGAACTCATCGTTCTTCTTGAGGGTCATGCCCCGCTGGCCGTCCAGGGTGAGGTAGACCTCTTCATCAGCGGCCAGGAGCCGGACTTTGACCGTGGAATCCGAGGAGATAACCATGGGCCGGAAGGACAGGGTGTGGGGACAGATAGGGGTGATGATGATGGCCGGAATGCGCGGCTGGAGGATGGGCCCGCCGGCCGAAAGGCTGTAGGCCGTGGAGCCGGTCGGGGTGGAAATGACCAGGCCGTCCGCCCGCAGGATGGCCACGTCCAGGCCGTCCACCCAGACCTTCAACTGGATCATCCGGGCCAGCGCTCCCTTGTTGATGACGGCGTCGTTGAGGCAGACGAAGATCTTGTCCGCCTGCCTGGCCTCCAGCAGCCCGCGGGCGCTGATAATATCCTCGTTCCCGGCCAGGAGAGCATCCAAGGCCAGGGTCATTTCGTTCAGGGGAACCTCGGCCAGGAAGCCCAGGCTGCCCAGGTTGACGCCCATCACCGGAACCCGCTGCTGCGCCGCCAGATGGGCTACGCTCAGCAGAGTCCCGTCGCCGCCCAGGACCACGATGAGGTCAGCCTGGCCGGGCAAGTCCTCGCGGCGGAAGCCGCCTCCGCGCCCCAGCTTTTCCGCGGCCGCTTCTTCCCACAGGCCGGTTATCCCATTTTTTTCAAAGTAGCGGGCCAGGTCCAGCAGGATTTCCCGGATGCGGGGAGCATGGGGCTTGATGACAATTCCGACACGCTTAATCTTTCTCATCCCGGGCCACCTCCCTGACTCGATGATCGATCTCTTCCTCGTTCAGGCCGGCGGAAACCAACGACCACAGGCCGAAGAATTCCCGGTTGCCGCGGCTCCCGGCCGTGGAACATTTTATCAAACCTCGAAGATGAAAGCCCAGTTCTCCGGCCCCGGCCGCAACAGTCCTCAGGACCTGTTGGTGAACGGCTTGGTCGCGGACGATGCCCTTCTTCCCCACCTGCCGCCGGCCGGCTTCGAACTGAGGCTTGACCAGGGCCAGGAGCAGGCCCTTCCCCAGGAACGTCTTGACCGCCGGCAGGACTTTAAGAATGGATATGAAGGACAGGTCGGCTGTGGCGAGGTCCACGGCTTCCGGAATATCCAGGCGGGTGAGATAGCGGGCGTTCTTGTGGACCCCCTTGACCCGGGGATCCTGCCTTAGACGTTGGTCAAGCTGACGGATGTCCACGTCCACGGCATAAACCCGGCCTACGCCCCGCTGCAGAAGGCAATCGGTGAACCCTCCGGTTGAAGCGCCCAGGTCGACCGCCGTCCAGCCGGCCACCTGGAGGCTGAAGACATCCAGGGCCTCGGCCAGCTTAAGCCCTCCCCGGCCGACAAAAGGCAGAGTCTCTTTGAGCTCGAGCTCCTGGTCCGCTTCTACCGTCTGGCCCGGCTTTTCCACCCGGCGGCCGCGGCTCAAAACAAGACCGGCCAGGATGAGCGCCTGAGCTTTCTCCAGGGAAGGGGCCAGCCCCCGGCGGACCAAAGCCGCGTCTGCCCGCTCTTTTTTTTTGCGGTTCATGCCACGCCCGCCTGATCTATGGAGCTAAAGCTTAGGATTGCTCTTCCGTCCGGCCGACGGCCGCATGAATTCTTTGATCCTCTTGGCCAGTCCCAGCTCATCCAGGCCGAACATTTTTCGGATCTCATCCCTCTTGCCCAGAGGATAGATCTTGTCCGGAAGCCCGATCTCCAGCATCCTGACCCCGAAGCGTTTTTCCCGGTCGAGGAGCTCGCGCACGGCGCTGCCGAACCCCCCGGCCACGACGCCTTCTTCCACGGTGATAATCGTCCGGCCGGGGCGGGCAAAACGCAGAATCAGGTCTTTGTCCAGAGGCTTGGCGAACCGGGCGTCGGCCACGGCCAGCTTCAACCCGGCCCGGGCCAGGCGCTTGGCGGCGGCCAGGGCGGGCCAGACCATGCTGCCGTAGGCCAGGACAAGGTCCCGGCCTTCCCGCAGCAAGTCGGCCCGGCCCAGGGGAACGGGCTTGAAATTCGCGTCGAGTTCGACGCCCAGGCCCCGGCCTTTGGGAAAGCGGACGGCTGTCGGATGGCCGTAGCCCAGGGCCGCTTGGAGCATGTGCTGCATTTCGTTCTCGTCCTTGGGCGCCATGAGGATGATGTTGGGCAGATGCCGCAGGAAGGCGATGTCGTTGGTGCCCTGGTGGGTCGGGCCGTCGTCGGGAACGATGCCCGCCCGGTCCAGGGCAAAGACGACCGGCAGGTCTTGGAGGCAGACCTCGTGGAAAACCTGGTCATAGGCCCGCTGCAGAAAGGTGGAATAGATGGCCACCACCGGCTTCAGCCCGCTGAGGGCCAGGCCGGCGGCGAAGTTGACGGCATGCTGCTCAGCGATGCCCACATCGAAAAAACGGCCGGGGAAGGCCTCCCCGAACCGGCCCAGCCCCGTGCCGTCGGGCATGGCCGCGGTGATGGCCACCACCTTGTCGTCTTGTCCGGCGATTTTGATCATGGTCCGGCCGAACACTTCAGAGTAAGTGGGCAGGCCTCCCTTGGACCTCGGCTCGCCGGTGGACGGGTCGAAGGGGCTGGCCCCATGGAACTTTTCCGGATTGAGCTGGGCCGGCAGATAGCCTTTGCCTTTCTTAGTCACGCAGTGCACGAGCACCGGGCCGTTGTAGCTTTTAGCCTCCTCGAAAACTTCGAGGAGAGAGGGCAGGCTGTGTCCCTGCACCGGGCCGACATACTTGATGCCCAACTCCTCGAAGACCAGTCCGGGGAAGAAGGTCTTCTTGATCAGGTCCTCGAAAGCCCGGCCGTATTTGATGACCCTGGGCCCCAGGCCGGGAATGGACTTGAGCAGGAGCTTGGCGTGGTCCTTGATGCGGAGGTAGTGCTGCCCCGAGGAAATGTAGGTCAGGTATTTGGATAGAGCGCCGACGTTGGGCGAAATGGACATTTCATTGTAGTTCAGGACGATGATCAGCGGCTCGCGCATGTGGCCGATCTGATTGAGGGCCTCCCAGGCCACGCCCCCGGTCAGGCTGCCGTCCCCTACCACCGCCACCACATGGTATTTTTCTTTTTTCCGGTCCCGGCCCACGGCCATGCCCAGGGCCGCCGAAAGGGCCGTGGAGGCATGGCCGGTGTTGTAGGCATCGTACTCGCTCTCCTCCCGGCAGGGGAATCCGCACAGCCCGCCGGCCTGCCGCAGCTTGGGGAAATCCTCCCGGCGGCCGGTGATGATTTTGTGGGTGTAACACTGATGACCCACATCCCAGATGATTTTGTCGCGGGGGGCGTCGAAGACCCGGTGGAGGGCCAGGGTCAGCTCCACCACACCCAGGTTGGCCGAGAGATGGCCGCCGTTCCGGGAGACGACCTCCACGATCAGGGCCCGAATCTCTTCGGCCAGCTTTTCCAGGCTCTGGAGCGACAGCGCTTTCAGGTCGCGCGGGCTGTGAATTTTATCCAGGATCTTGTCCATGGGTTCAGCCTTGGCCCGGTTCAAGCAGCCGCCGGCCGAGGTGCTCCAAAACTTCGGAGTGGAGGCCGGCTCCGGCCAAAGCCTCGAGTCCCTGCTCAACGTACAACCGAAGTCTCCGCCCGGCCTCGTGGCGGCCGAAGAAGGAGACGAAGTTGGGACGGGGGTCCGGCTTCCGGCCGGACTCAGGGCTGGAATCCAGGAGATCGTCCCGGACCTGAAAGGCAAGTCCGATGTTCCGGCCGAATTCCTCCATGGCCTGAAGCTGGCCGGCCGAGGCCAGCCCCAGCATGGCCCCGGCCTTGACCGAGGCGACGATCAGGCCGGCCGTCTTCTTTAAGATAATCTCCTCGAGTTTCTTGTCGGTAACCTGCTCGAGCTTCAGCCGGATGTCCAGGACCTGGCCTTCGATCATGCCCTCGGCGCCGGCCCGACGGCTGATTTCGGCCATGACCGGGGCCCGCCGGCCGGCCAGCGCCTCGGGCAGCGGGGCGGCGGCCATCACTTCAAAGGCCAGGGTCAGCAGCCCGTCTCCGGCCAGCAGGGCGATGTCCTCGCCGTGAACCTTGTGGCAGGCCGGCTGCCCCCGCCGGAAATCGTCGTTATCCAGGGCTGGCAGGTCGTCGTGGATCAGCGAATAGCAATGGATGAGTTCCACGGCGCAGGCAAAGGGCAGCAGGACGGCGCGCTCGGCGCCCAGACATTCTCCGGACGAAAGCAAGAGGAGCGGCCGAAAGCGCTTTCCTCCGGAGAGCACGGAATGTCTCATAGCCTGGAAAAGAAACGAATCCCGGCTGCCGAGGAGCCGGCCCAGCTCCATGTCCACGGCCTGTTTCTGCTCCCGGAGCGCGTCCTCAACTCGCATCTTCGACCCGGCTAGAAGGGAAGCTCGCCCTCGCCGCCGGAAGGCTCTTTATCGCCTTCCTCGTCCTTGTCCTCTTCTTCCTCCTCGTCCTCATCCTCTAGGTTGAAGGTTTCGGCCTTGACCTGGCCGCTCTCATCCTTAAGCAGAATCTCCACCTTCTTCTCGGCCCGGCCCAGCTCCTCACGCAGAAAACGGGCCAGCTTGATGCCCTTCTCAAAGAGGCCCAGGGATTCGTTGAGAGACAACCCCTCCTTTTCCAGTTTGGCCACAATGGCCTCCAGGTCGGCCAGGGCCTTCTCAAAGCTGGGAGATTCTTTCTTCGCCGTCTTGGCCATGGTCACTCCTTCGCCGCGCGGGATTCGATGCGCCGCGCTCTGTCTATGGTCTTGACCCGACAGGTCAATTCTCCTTTATAGAAGGAGACGGTCAGATCTTCCTGGGGCCGGACATCCTCCACCCTTCGGACAAGGACCCGGCCGCCTTCCTGGAAGCAGAGGGTGTAGCCTTTCTTCAGGATGGCCAGCGGGCTGGCCCCGTTCAAGGCCGTGCCCAGCTGTTCCCAGCGGCCGCGCAGCTCCCGCAACCGGGAAACGACGGCGTGGCGGGCCTTCTCCCCGGCCAGCTCAAGGCGGGAGCGGCCCCGCAGGATCTTCTGCTGCTCCCGGCGAAGGAAGTCCCAGGCGCGCGTTTCCAGCCCGTCCAAGCGCTGTTCGAGATTCTGGAGAGTCCGGCTAAAGCTTTGGAAGGCCCGGTGCTGAGTTAGGAGGTTCACCCGCTGCTGATGTATCACCAGCACCAGTCGGAGTTCCTTCCTGAGGTGGGCCGCCAGGTTCTCGATTTTCTCCCGGAAGGATGCCTCTTTTTCCACGACCATCTCCGCCGCGGCCGAGGGCGTCGAGGCCCGCACATCGGCCACGAAGTCGGCGATGGTGAAATCAACCTCATGGCCGACCGCGGAAATGACCGGGATGGGACAGCGGAAGATGGCCCGCGCCACTTTTTCCTCGTTGAAGGCCCACAGGTCCTCGATCGAACCGCCGCCCCGGCCCACGATCAGGACATCAACGTCCGGCCGGCCGGAGAAGTAGTCCAAGGCCTGGACAATCTCTTCGGCCGCTCCCTCGCCCTGGACCTTGACCGGGTAGAGGAGGATATGGAGGGCCGCAAACCGGCGCTTGAGGGTCCGGATGATGTCCACGATGGCTGCCCCGCGCGGAGAGGTGACCAGGCCGATGGTCTTGGGCAGGAGCGGCAGTTTTTTCTTATGGGCGGGATTGAACAGCCCCTCGGCCCGCAGCTTTTCCTTGAGCTGTTCGAAGGCCAGTTGCAGGGCGCCCTTGCCCTTGGGCTCCGCCAGCTCGATGACGATCTGGTATTCGCCTCGCGGTTCATAGACGTTGAGCCGGCCTCGGCACACGACCTGCAAGCCGTCCTTCAAGTCGAAGCGAAGCTGGCGGGCCTCGCCGCGGAACATGACCGCCCGCAGCTGGCTCCGCTCGTCTTTAAGGGTGAAGTATTGGTGGCCGGACTGATGACGGTGAAAGTTGGACACCTCGCCCTCGACCCACAGCACCGGGAAGGCGACCTCCAGCATCTCTTTGACCATCTGGGTCACTTGGGAGACGGTGAAGACCTTGTCGCTGGGCGCGGGCTTATCAGTCGTCATGCCCCTCCTCGACCAGGAGTTCACGCTTGATGTCCACCGCCCGGCCCGAGGCGGCCTCGATCTCGACGAAGACAGCCGAAAGAACCAGGCCGTCCTTGGCCGGCTCGAACCGCTGGGGAATGGAGGTCAAGAAGCGCTCCAGGGCCTGCTCCCGGCGCATGCCGATAACCGACCTGAAGCCGCCGGCCATGCCCGCGTCGGTGAGATAGGCAGTGCCGCCGGGCAGGATATGCTCGTCGGCCGTGGGCACATGCGTATGGGTGCCGATGACCGCCGAGGCCCGGCCGTCCAGATACCAGCCCAAGGCCTGTTTCTCCGAAGTGGCCTCAGCATGGAAGTCCACCACCACCACCGGCGTTTCCACCCGGAGCCGCTCCACAAGCTCATCGGCCGTCCGGAAAGGACAATCGATGGGCTCCATGAACACCCTGCCTTGCAGGTTCATGACGGCCACCCTGTGGCCCGAGCGGTCGGTGTGGAGGAGGTGGCCCCGGCCGGGGCTGCCGGGTGGATAGTTAGCCGGCCTCAGCAGCCGCGGCTCCTGGTCAAGATAGCCCAATCCTTCCTTCTTGTCCCAAATGTGATTGCCCGAGGTCAGGATGTCGAGCCGGGCCAGCAGCTCACGGCCGATATCCGGCGTCAAGCCCGACCCTCCGGCCGCGTTCTCCGCATTGGCCACGATGAGCGAGGGTTTGTGTTTCTCGACGAGCCCCGGAAGAAAGCGGTCCAGGGCCTGACGGCCCGGACGGCCGATGATGTCGCCCAGGAACAGGAGACGGACGCTACCGGGCATACTCGACCGCCCTCATCTCCCGGATGACCGTAATCTTGATCTGGCCGGGATATTCCATCTCGTTCTTGATCTTCTGGGCGATCTCCTTGGCGATAACGGCCGCCCGGTCGTCGGAGACCTTCAGGCTCTCGACGATGATGCGGATCTCGCGGCCGGCTTGCAGGGCAAAGGACTTGGACACGCCCTCGAAAGAGTTGGCAATGCCCTCCAGCTTCTCCAACCTCTTGATGTAGGTCTCCAGCAGTTCGCGCCGGGCGCCGGGCCGGGCGGCCGACAGGGTGTCGGCGGCCTGGACCAGGACGGCCTCGATGGAGGGGAAGTCCACGTCGCGGTGGTGGGAGGCGATGGCCTGGACCACGGCCTCCGATTCACCGTATTTGCGGGTCAGTTCCACGCTCAGCTCGGTGTGGGTGCCCTCCACCTCTCTGTCCACGGCCTTGCCGATATCATGGAGCAGGCCGGCCCGCAGGGCGATGTTGGCATCGGCCTTGAGTTCCCGGGCCATGAGGGCCGCCAGGTAGGATACTTCCTTGGAATGCTGGAGGACGTTCTGGCCGTAGGAGGTCCGGTATTTGAGCTTGCCCAGGTGCTTGATGAGCTCGGGATGGATGTTCTGGATGTGGAGCTCAAGGACCGCCGCTTCGCCCTCCTGCTTGATCTTCTCCTCAAGCTCCGCCTTGACCGTCTCCACAATTTCCTCGATGCGGGCCGGATGGATGCGGCCGTCGATAACCAGTTTTTCAATGGCCAGGCGGGCCATCTCCCGGCGAATGGGGTCGAAGCTGGACAGGATGACGGCCTCGGGCGTGTCGTCCACGATGATGTCCACCCCGGTGGCCATCTCCAGGGCCCGGATGTTGCGGCCCTCGCGGCCGATGATGCGTCCCTTCATGTCCTCCGAGGGGAGGTCGGCCACGGAGACGGTGGTCTCCACCACGTGCTCGGCCGCCGAGCGCTGGATGGCCTGACTGATGATCTCCCGGGCCAGGGCCTGGCTTTTGGAGCGGGTGTCCTCCTCGATCTGCCGCAGCCGCTGGCCGGCCTCCAGCTTGGCCTCATCTTCGATCTTGCGGATGAGCAGGCCCTTGGCTTCCTCCTGGGTCAGGCCCGAAATCCGCTCCAGCTCCTCCATTTCTTTTTTGATGAGCTGGTTGATCTTCTCCTCCCGGGCCTCCAGTTCCTTCTCCTGCTGGAAGACCCGTTTTTCCTTTCCTGAAAAATCTCTCTCCTTCCGTTCCAGCACCTGAAAGCGGCGCTCCAGGTTCTCTTCCTTGTTGATGAGCCGCCGCTCCATCTCGTTGAGCTTGTGCTGTTTGTCCCGGGTGTGGCGCTCGAACTCCATTTCCTGGGCCAGGAGCTTCTCCTTGGCCCCCAGCTCGGCCTCCCGGGTGATTTTGTTCGCCTCCTGCTTGGCCTGTTCCATGACGGCCGTGGCTTCCTGCCGGGCCCGGAAAACGGCCCGGCCCGAAGCGCTCTTGCGGATCAAAATAAAAAAATTGATCGCCGCCGAAACGGCCAGCAGGGCCAGTGCGACGATGAGCATGGCGTTCACGAAGTTCACCTCCTATTCAGTCGAGCCGTCAAAGAAGAGGAGGCCGGTCAGGCGTGAGTTAAATCATATGTGGCAGCGACGCTGGTATGGCTAAGACGGGTTCTTCTGGTTTTTAATATATTGTTCGTCATCGCTGGCGACTCTGTCCTCTAAACTGTCGATCTCACGTTCCATCCGGCTCATGACCTCGTTCAATTGATCCAACTGCTTCCGGCATAGAAAAAAATCATCGGCAATGTTCAAGGCCGCCAGGACCGCAATCTTGAGCGTGTCCGACGACTTGGACTTTTCGGCGATGTCCCGCATTTTTTGATCAATGTACGCGGTCAACCGGCCGATATATTGCTCATCCTCTTCTCCTTTGACTCTAATCCTATAGCGTTGCCCGAAGATCTCGATCTCAACAATCTTGTCGTTCATAGCCCGAGCTGGTCAATCTGCCGGATGAGGGCCTCGATTTTTTCCCGGAGGGCGGTTCTTTCCTCCTCGAAGCGCTTCAGGCTCTCGTCCAGCCGGCCCGCCTTGCGGGCCGCTTCTTCAGCTTCCCGTTTTTCCGCCCTCAGCTCCTTGAGTTGTTCTCGAAGCTTGTCGTTCTCAGCGCTCAGTTTTTTAACAGTATCAATAACTTGCGAGATCTTGACTTCAAGTATTTTAAATCTTTCCAGCTCGGTTGTCAATTTCCTTGCCCCCCTTCCCGAACCTCCATCCGTAAGGCGGAATGGAGATGGGCTATGATGCGCTGCTGGAGCTTGTCCACCTCGCCGGTTTGGAGGGTGGCGTTCGGGTTCCGGAATAAAAAACGAAAGGTCAGGCTGACCTGTCCCTGGGGAATGGAAGAGCCGGAGAAGCGGTCCACCAGCTGGCAGCTCTCCAAATAGGGCAGGCTGAGCTTGTCCAGCTCGTCCTTGATGTCCTGGAAGGAAACTTCCGCCTTGACCAGGAACGACAGGTCGCGCACGACGCCGGGAAACCTGGCCAGGGCCGAGAACTGGAACGGCTTGGGCTTCTTCTCAAAGAGCGTTTCCAGGTCGAGCTCGCCGTAGGCCACGGCCTTCTTCAAATCATAAGCAGCCAGCACCCTTGGATGGATCTGGCCCAGATAGCCGATCCTGGCCCCTTTGTGCATCAAGGCCAGGGAAGAGCGGCTTTCGAAGAGGGGGTGCTCCTTGGCCTGGAAGCGAAAAGGCTCATAGCGCAAATGGGTCAGCAGGGCCTCAACGGCTCCTTTGACCTGGAAAAACCCGGCTTCTTCCTGCTTCTTCTGCCAATGGACCTCTCCCTTCCGGCCGCCGGCCACCAGGCCGAGGGCCAGGTGCTCCCGGAGGGACTCCTCGTTCCGGTCATAGATATTGCCGATTTCGAAGAGATGGACTCCTTCCTGGCCCCGGTTGAGGTTCCAGGCGACATTCTCCAGCAAGCCGCCGGCCAGGGTCGTGCGCAGCTGGGAAGCCTTGGCGGAAATGGGGTTGCGGATCTCGACCGGCCGGCGCGGGATTTGGAACAAAGCCTGACGCTCCGGATCGGCGAAGCTGGTGTTGAGAGCTTCGTCGAACCCCTGCTGGAGAAAGACCTGGCGGCTGTGCTCGGCTTTGCTCTCCTCCTGGGGAAAATGCTCGATGACCTTCAACGGCGGCAGGACGGCCGGGATCCGGTCATAGCCGTAGAAGCGGGCGACATCCTCGATCAGGTCGGCCTCCCGCTCGATATCCACTCTGAAGAAGGGGACCTTGACCAGCCAGGATTCCTTAGGTTCGGCCCGCAGCTCGAAGCCAAGGCTGGACAGCACATTTTGGATGAAGTCGGCACTGATCTCGACGCCCAGCAGGTCTGAGACCCGTCGTTGGCGGAGCATGAGCTCACGGCTCTTGCGGGGCTTAGGATAGATATCCACCATTCCCTGGGCGGTTTTCCCTCCAAAGGAGGTCAGCAGCGAGGCAGCCAGCCGGGCCGCCTGGGGCGGGAAGGAGATGTCGGCCTCCCGCTCAAAGCGGTAGGAAGCGTCCGTCTGAAGGCCGAGGGCCTTGCTCGTCTTGCGCACCGAGACTGGGTTGAAGAAGGCGCTCTCGATGAATACCTGGCGGGTCGTATCGCTGACCGCCGTTTCCTGTCCGCCGATAATGCCGGCCAGGGCCACCGGCCTGGCTTCGTCGGCGATGACCAGCATATCCGGCTCCAAAGAGATGTCGCTGCCGTCCAGGGCCAGCAGCCGCTCGCCCTTCTTGGCCCGGCGGATGATAACCTTCCGGCCAGCCAATTTATCCAGGTCGAAGGCATGGATGGGGTGGGCCGTGGCAAACAGGACGTGATTGCTCACATCCACCACGTTGTTGACCGGGTTGAGGCCCATGGCCTCGATCCGTTTGAGAAGCCAGGCCGGCGAAGGCCCGGCCTGGATGTCCTTGACCACCAGGCCGCAATAGCGCGGGCAGAGGTCCTCATCCCAAATCTGGACGTCCACCAGGTTCGAAGATTTCTCCTGAAGCTCGGCCAGGGCCGCCGCCGGCTCTTTGAGGGGCAAACCCAGCATAGCGGCCATTTCCCGGGCCATCCCCAAATGCCCCAGGGTATCCGGCCGATTGGCGTAGGTCTCCACGTCGAGCACGACATCCCCGTTCTTCTCTTCCCAAGTTTCCACCACCAGCCCGATCATGGTCAGCCGGGCGATGAGCTGGGGCAGGGGCAGGCCCGGGTCCAGGTAGTCCTTGAGCCACTCCAAGCTGATCTTCATTTGAGCCTGAACTGCCTGATGAACCTCAGGTCGTTTTCATAGAATTGCCGAATGTCGGGGATCTGATAGGCGAACATGGCCGCCCGCTCGATGCCCAGGCCGAAGGCCCAGCCGGAATACCGCTCCGGGTCGATGCTGACGTTTTTCAGCACCTGGGGATCGACCATGCCCGCGCCCAAATCTCCTTCCAGCCGGTCCCGCCGCAGACTCGGCAGGAGGCGTCCTTGCCCCGGCAGACCAGGCATTCAATGTCCACCTCGGCCGAGGGCTCGGTGAAGGGAAAAAAGCTGGGCCGGAAGCGGGTTTTGAGCTTCTCGCCGAACAGGCGACGGAGGAAATATTCCAGCGTCCCCTTGAGATGGGCAAAGGTGATCCCTTCGTCCACTTCCAGGCCTTCCACTTGAAAAAACATAGGCAAGTGGGTCGGGTCGGGCGTCTCTTTGCGGAAGACCTTGCCCGGGTTGATCATGCGGATGGGCGGTTTTTGCTTCTCCATGACCCGGATCTGCACCGGAGAGGTGTGAGTCCGCAGCAGAAGATCATTGGCCAGGTAGATCGTGTCCCAGTCGTCCCGGGCTGGGTGATGGGGCGGGAAGTTGAGGGCCTCGAAGTTGTAGTAGTCGGTTTCGATCTCCGGACCCACCTCAATGGAGAACCCCATGGACAGGAAAATGGACTCGATCTGCCTCTGAAAGATCAGGACGGGATGGGGCGAACCGGCCGGCTGCTGGAAACCCGGCAGCGTCCAATCGACCTCCGGCCCCTTGGCCTCTTTCTTCTGCAGACCCGCCTGGAGGTCCTGCAGCCGGTTCTCCACCTCGTTTTTGAGAGAGTTGATGAGCTCCCCGGCCGCGGGCCGGTCCTGGCTGGGCAGGGCCGCCAGGCCTTCCAGGAGACGCGGCAGGGCGCCCTTCTTCCGGCTCAGGTAGAGGTTTCGCAGCTCCTGCAGGGATTTGGCGTCCTTGACCCGCAGGCAGGCCTCCTCCAGCTTGCGGCGGAGTTCCTCGATTTCCGCCTGGAGGGCGTCCCTAGGCGACAGCGGCATCTTTGACTTTTTGGACGATGTGGCTGAAGACCTGGGGCTGGCTGACCGCCAGGTCGGCCAGGATTTTGCGGTCCAGTTCGATGCCGAGCTTCTTCAGGCCGCTGATGAACCGGCTGTAGGACAGGCCGCTCAGCAGGGAGGCCGCCTTGATGCGGATGATCCACAGGCCCCGCATATCGCGTTTGCGGGCCCGGCGGTCGCGGTAAGAATAGGCCAGGGCTTTTTCCACAGCCTCCTTGGCCGTCCGGTAATTCCGGCTCTTGGCGCCCCGGAAGCCTTTGGCCAGCTCTAGGTACTTTGCTCTTCTATGGCGTCTCTTGGTGCCTCGTTTGACTCTCGACATATCAATCTCCTTATGGGGTGTCGGCTTGACTTAAAGCGGCCCGGCCGCCGGGCCGACGCCCGGCTGGGCCAGCCTGACTAAAACTCGTAGGGGAGCATGGCCTTGACCGTCTTCCGGTCGGCCCGGCTGACGACCGCCCGCTTCCCCAGTTTCCTCTTGCGCTTGGATGATTTCTTGGTGAGGATGTGGCTTCTATACGCCTTGCTGTGGATTATTTTCTTCTTGGCCGTGACCTTGAACCTTTTGCGGGCTCCCCGATGAGATTTTAACTTTGGCATCTTTTCCTCCTGCCTTCGCCGGAACAAGGAGAGCCGAAACCGACCAGTCCTGTTTCCTGGTACCTCCGTCCTGGCGCCCGGTCTCCTGAGTGTCGCCCAAGACACGGTTCAGGACCTTGAGGCCCAGTTCCGGCCTCGACCGCTCCCGGCCCCGCAGCAAGACAGTAATCTTGACCTTGTCCCCCTCCTCCAAGAAGCGCTGGACATGCTTGATCTTGAAGGTGTAATCGTGAATGCTGATCTTGGGCCGGAACTTGATTTCTTTGATGTGGATCTGCTTCTGGTGCTTCTTGGCCTCATGGTCGCGCTTGTGCAGCTCGTACAGGAACTTGCCGTAGTCCATGATCCGGCAGACGGGCGGGGCGGCCTGGGGGGCGATCTCCACCAGGTCCAGCCCTTTCTGTTTGGCCAGAACCAGGGCTTCGGGAACGGTGACGAGGCCCAGCATTTTTTTCTCCTCGTCAATCAGTCGGATCTCTTTGGCATGTATCATCTCGTTGACACGGTGCGGTTTGGCTTTAGCTGCGGGATAGAACGGTTGTCGTCGTAAAATCGTTTTCCTCCTTCAGAAACTAGCGGCGATGGCCTTATTGTCGATGATTTCCTTGACTTTTTCAAGAAATACGGAGACGGCCACGGCCCCCTTGTCGCCCTGGGAATGGACTCGCAGGGAAGCCGTGCCGTCAGCCGCCTCCTTGTCGCCCACAACCAGCATGAAGGGGACTTTGTGGAC
Organism: Candidatus Aminicenantota bacterium; assembly: GCA_963702835.1. GTDB lineage: Bacteria > Acidobacteriota > Aminicenantia > Aminicenantales > JAFGAV01 > JAFGAV01. Next base: position 2,712,130 of record OY969762.1, on the reverse strand, counting down.
CTCGGCATCCCGGATCTTGTAGCCGATCTTCTCCCGGCGGCCGTCCACTTCCGCCCGCAGCCCCCGGGCCCGGAACTCAGACTCCAATTTATCGGCGTAGGCCTGGTGTCTCTCGGCGATGGGCAGGATGCGGACCTGGACGGGCGCCAGCCAGGGCGGGAAGTTGCCGTTGTAGTGTTCGATGAGCAGGCCGAAGAACCGCTCCAGGCTGCCCAGCAGGGCCCGGTGGACCATGTAGGGCCGGTGTTCCCTGCCGTCCTCGCCGGCATAAGTCATATCGAACCGCTCGGGGATGTTGAAATCGAACTGGATGGTGGTGCACTGCCAGAACCGGCCGAGGGCGTCTTTGACTTTAATATCGATCTTGGGGCCGTAGAAGACCGCCTCCCCCTCCATCCGCTGGTAAGGCAGGCGGCGGGCCTCCAGGGCTTTGACCAGGGAAACCTCGGCCTGCCGCCACATGTCGTCCGAGCCGGCGTACTTGGCCGGGTTCTTCGGGTCGCGGACAGACAGGTCGATTTTATAATCGGCAAACCCAAAATCGGCCAGTATGGAGATCGAGAAGTCCAGGGCCCGCAGGATTTCCTCCTCTATCTGCTCCGGTGTGCAGATGATGTGGGCGTCGTCCTGGGTGAAGCCCCGGACCCGGAGCAGGCCGTGGAGCACTCCCGACCGTTCATAGCGGTAAACAGTCCCCAGCTCGGCCCAGCGGAGGGGCAGGTCTCGATAGGAGCGGAGCCTCGACTTGTAGATCTGGATATGGAACGGGCAGTTCATGGGCTTCAGGTAGTAGTTCTGCTCGTCGATCAGCATGGGGGCGTACATGGAATCCTTATAGAAATCGAGATGGCCAGAGGTCTGCCAGAGGGTCTCCCGGCCGATATGGGGGGTAAAGAGAAGCTCGTAGCCTCCCTCCCAGTGGCGCTCGCGCCAGTGCTGCTCGATCATGGCCCGAATGCGGCCGCCCTTGGGGTGCCACAGGATGAGGCCGGAGCCCAGGTCCTCCGAAGTGCTGAACAGGTCGAGCTCCTGGCCCAGCTTGCGGTGGTCGCGCTTTTTAGCTTCCTCGAGGACAACCAGATAGTCATCCAGCTCTTTTTTGGTGAAAAAAGCGGTCCCATAGATGCGCTGGAGCTGCTGGCCACGCTCGTCGCCCTTCCAGTAGGCGCCGGAAACCGAGAGGAGCTTGAAATTCTTGATCGAGGCCGTGGAGGACAGGTGAGGCCCGAGGCAGAAATCGACGAACTTCCCCTGTCGGTATGTTGATACTTGAGCGCCGCCTTTTTCCCGGATGAGCTCGACTTTTAGTCTCTGGCCCATCTCCTGGAAGAGACGCACGGCCTCCTCCTTGGGAATGACGACCCGCTGGATGGGGAGGTCTGCCCGGGCCAGCTCCAGCATCTTCCTCTCGATGGCCACTAAGTCCTCCGGAGTGAAAGGCTCTTCCCGGAGGAAATCGTAATAGAAACCGTTTTCCAGGGCCGGGCCGATCCCGGCCTGGGTCCCGGGATAGAGGTCCAGGACGGCCTGGGCCAGGAGGTGCGAAGCGCTGTGGCGCAGGGTCTCCAGCGCCTCCTCGGGCCCTTTCTCTTCCTTTGCCTTTTCCTCAGCCATGCTATCTTATCTTTTCTTTATATATCCCCATCCCCATCCCGAACCCGCCGGCGCGTCAGCCCCGCTCCGGATAGAAACATCCTGTTTCTGGTTTTTCCGGAGGGAATTCGGTCGAGAGGACTCCCCTGGCGGGTTCAAAACTGTCCCGTTCGAGGTTTATGCGTCATTATCCAAACAAGCATCACACCCTCACATGAGCCCCCGGCCCATGAAGACGTCAGATCATGGTAGGCGCGGAGGGTATCGAACCCACGACCTCTTCCGCGTCAAGGAAGCGCTCTACCACTGAGCTACGCGCCTAAACGCTTGCCAAAAGCGGCTCAATCATAAAGAAAATGCGGCCAAAGGTCAATACGGGTGGGCACTATGACGAAAAGTAGGATAATGAGCGGATGGCCTGGGGGAAGGGCTCGGCGCCTGGCCGCGGTTTTTAACGCCGCGGAATCTCCGGGTTTCTCAGTCGGCTGCGCGATTCGCTCCCTCCGGGAGCTGTACGCAGCCGGCCGGCAAGGATATGCCAGATTCCTTCGAAACCCGTCGATTCCGGGCTAAACCGCTCATGGCGCCTCGCTCCTTCCCCCAGGCCCCCGGCGCCAATTGGGGACCTACCGCCTACTTCGTCATAGAGCTTGGTGAGTGGGAATAGGGAGGTCGCCAGACAAGGCTTCTTGGGAGCTGGCTATTTGTCGGGCAGGCAGATAAAATATCAATTAATGATCGGAATATTGGCGGATTCGCATGACAACCTTACGGCCGTCCGCCGGGCGGTCAGCCTGTTCCGGGACTACGGCTGCAAGCTTATCATCCATGCCGGTGACTTCGTCGCTCCCTTCGCCGCCCGCGAGCTGGAAAAAGTCGGCTGCCCTGTGCGGGCCGTTTTCGGCAACTGCGACGGCGAGCGCCGGGGCCTGGAAGCCGTCCTGGTCCCGCCGAACGAAATCCGGGACGAGCCGTATTCTTTTGAATATTCGGGAAAAACCTTTCTGCTTATCCACTGCCACGAACGGCTGGAGTCTCTCCTGGCCGAGCGTTCCCCCGGCGTGCTTATTTACGGCCACACCCATAAGACGGATATGCGGAAGGCGGGCGGAACCCTGATCATCAACCCCGGTGAGGCCGGGGGGTGGCTTTCGGGCCGGAGCACGGTTGCCGTGCTCGACCCCGTGTCCTGGCAGGCGGAGATCCTGAGCCTGGACTGAAGGGAGGACAGCGCAATGCCTCGCGGGTTCAACAAGCGCCAGAAGCCGGCCTGGCAGAAGGTCCGCCGGCCCTTACCCGACTGGAAAAAATCATCCCCAGACAGGCGGCCCTCCTCCCTCGGCCGCCGGCGCCGCGGCCGCGGCGCCGCTTAAAAATAGTTTCAGCCCTTACTTTAGAGGAATTGCGCAGGTCAATCTTCTAATTTATCTTTGAGGAGCGCGGATCCAGTCGCCGTTGTAATTGATAAGGTCGTTCGGTTGAATTTCCCGAGCCTCCTATATTATACTAAATGCTCAATTTTCGGGACGGCCCCCCCGTCCCTGAGCTGATTTCATAAGTGCGAAAAGAGGAGAAGGAGACGTATTCATGAAAAAGGTCATAATCATGGGCGCAGCCGGACGCGATTTCCACAACTTCAACGTCGTCTTCCGGGACAACGAGGCCTTTCGCGTAGTGGCCTTCACCGCCACCCAGATTCCCGATATCGAGGACCGCAAATATCCGGCCGCCCTGGCCGGCAAGCTCTACCCCCACGGCATTCCCATCCATCCCGAAGAGGAGCTGACCGCCCTCATCAAAAAACACGGCGTCGAAGAGGTGGTCTTCGCCTACAGCGACATCAAACACACCACGGTCATGAACCGGGCCTCCCAGGTCCTGGCCGCGGGCGCCGACTTCAGCCTGCTGGGGCCGGAGGCCACCATGATCCGCAGCCGTAAGCCGCTCCTCTCGGTCTGCGCCGTCCGCACCGGGTCGGGCAAGAGCCAGACATCGCGCAAGGCGGCCCGCCTGCTCAAGGCCAAAGGCCGCAAAGTGGCCGTTATCCGTCACCCCATGCCCTACGGCAACCTGGTCGAGCAGAAAGTCCAGCGCTTTGCCGTCTACGAGGACCTGGAGCGGAACAAGTGCACCATCGAGGAGCGGGAGGAGTACGAACCCCATATCAAGGAAGGCATCATCGTCTACGCCGGGGTGGACTATCAGGCCATCCTGGACCAGGCCGAACAGGAGGCTGACGTCATCCTGTGGGACGGCGGCAACAACGACTTCTCCTTCTATAGGCCCGACCTGGAGATCGTGGTGGCCGACCCCCATCGCGCCGGCCATGAGCTCCTCTACCATCCCGGCGAGACGAATTTCCGCCGGGCCCAGGTAGTGGTCATCAATAAAATGGATACGGCTCCCCGCGAGAAAGTCGAGCAGGTGCTGTCGAATCTCAAGAAAGTCAATCCCCAGGCCAAGGTCATCAAAGCCAACTCCAAGATCATCGTCCCCGACGGCCTGCAGATCCGGGGCAAAACCGTGCTGGTGGTGGAAGACGGCCCGACCGTGACCCACGGCGAGATGACCTTCGGCGCCGGGTACGTGGCCGCCCAGCGGAACGGCGCCAAAACCATCATCGACCCCCGGCCCTTCGCCGTAGGAAGCATCAAGGAGACCTTCCGCAAATACAGCCACCTGGATAAGGTCCTGCCGGCCATGGGCTACAGCGCGAGCCAGGTCCGGGAACTGGCCCAGACTATCGAGAAATCCGATTGCCAGCTGGTCGTCTCGGGCACGCCCATCGACCTCAGCCGGCTCATCAAAACACACAAACCCATCCTGTCGGTCCGCTACGAACTGGATGAAATCGGCCATCCCAACCTTGAGGATGTCCTCAAACGGTTCTGATGAAAAGGAAAACTGCCCTCATCGCCTTCGGCGGCAACGCCCTGCTGGCCGAAGGCCAGCACGGCCTGCAGGCCGAGCAGCAGCGCAACGCCCAGACGGCCGCCCGGCTCATGGTCTTCATCGTCCGCAAGGGCTATGAGCTCATCATCGTCCACGGCAACGGCCCCCAGGTGGGCAACCTGCTCATCCAGATGGAAGAGTCGGTGACTAAGATCCCGCCCTTCTCCCTGGACGTCTGCGACGGAATGACCGAGGGCAGCATGGGCTACATGCTGGAGAGGGCCATCGTCAACGAGTTGCGCAAGCAGTCCATCGACAAGGAAGTGGCCACCGTCATCACCCAAGTGGTGGTGGACCGCAAGGACCCCGCCTTCCAGAACCCGACCAAGCCCATCGGGCCCTTCTACTCCCAATACCGGGCCCAGCAGCTGACCAGAGAAAAAAAATGGCAGATGGTGGAAGACGCCGGCCGCGGCTACCGTCGGGTAGTGCCCTCGCCCCGGCCTATCGACGTCGTGCCCAAGTGGGTCATCCGCGACCTGGTCCAGGCCGGCCGGATCGTCATCGCCGCCGGCGGGGGCGGCATCCCCATCGTCATCAACGGCAGCGGACTGTTCACGGGCGTGGAGGCGGTCATCGACAAGGACTACGCCGCCAGCCTCATCGCCCGCGAGGCCAAGGCCGACCTGTTCATCATCCTGACCGGGGTGGAGCGCGTTTACTGGGACTTCGGCCGGCCGGAACAAAAGCCTCTGGAGGTCATGTCCCTGGCCCAGGCCCAGGAAGGCCTGAACCAGGAGCAGTTCCCGGCCGGGTCCATGGGCCCCAAGATCCGGGCCGCCATCGAGTTCATCGAGGCCGGCGGCGAAGAAGTGCTCATCACTTCGGCCGGTCATCTCAAGGCCGCCCTGCTGGGCCGCTCCGGGACCCGCATCCGGGCCAAGATCAAGGAGGAGGATCATCCGTGAAGAAGGATTTTTTGGCCGTCAGTGACCTGAGCGTCTACGAATTCAACCGGCTGCTGGAGATGGCCGGCCAGATGAAGGCCAAGCCCCGCCGCTGGCACAAGGCCCTGGAGGGCCGGGTGCTGGCTATGATTTTCGAAAAGCCGAGCCTTCGAACCCGGATGACCTTCGAAGTGGGCATGCTGCAGCTGGGCGGGGAAGCGGTCTATCTCAGCCCGTCCGATATCCAGCTCGGCAAACGGGAAAGCGTCGCCGACGTGGGCCATAACCTGGAGCGCTGGGTGGACGGCATCATGATCCGAACTTTCGGACACAAGATCGCCGTCGACCTGGCCGCCGCCGTCCGCATCCCGGTCATCAACGCCCTGACCGACCTGCTCCATCCCTGCCAGGCCATGGCCGATTTCCTGACCCTGCAAGAGAAAAAGGGCGACCTGGCCGCTCTCAAGCTGGCTTATGTCGGGGACGGCAATAACGTCTGCCACAGCCTGATCAACGCCGCGGCCAAGGCCGGGACCAAGATGGCGGTGGCCACGCCCAAGGGCTACGAGCCCTCGGCCGACATCGTGAGCCGGGCCCGGGAAGACGGCCAGGCCACCGGCTTTGCCCTGGAACTCGTCCACAACCCGGCCCAGGCCGTCTCGAACGCCGACGCCGTTTACACCGACACGTGGGCCTCCATGGGCCAGGAAAAGGAGAAGGAGAAGCGCAGCCGCATCTTCGCCCGCTACCAGGTCAACGCCAGGCTCATGGCCGCGGCCAAGCCGGGCGCCTTCTTTATGCACTGTCTGCCCGCTCACCGGGGTGAGGAAGTGACCGACCAGGTCCTGGATTCCCCCTCCTCCATCGTTTTCGACCAAGCCGAAAACCGGCTTCATGTCCAAAAAGCGATTATGGTATCATTAATGGGAAAAAGATCCTGACATGGACCCGGAAACGCATCTGACCCAAGTCATTGAGGAGGACCTCAATTTCATCGAGGCCGACCTGGCCTCCTCGGACAAACCCTCCTCCCTCCGGCAGCTGGCCGAGAAGCTGGCCTACCAGAAGACGGCCAGCCAGCGGACGCAGGACATCAAAAAATACGACTCCCGCTGCGTCTTCGAGGTCGGCGACCAGATCCTCAAGGACTACGACGAGCCCCTGACCGTCAGCTCCAAAACAGTCGAGCGTTTCCAGGGCTCGGTCGTGCTGACCATCGTCCGCAAGACCTTCCACCGCGCCTTCCAGTGCGAGATGCTGGAAGTGGACTATATCGGCGGGGGCACTTTCCGGCGCTACATCGACTACATGAAAAAAACCAAAACCCAGGTCTTCCTGCCCTCCAATAGCGGCCAGGAAGGCTTGGCCCCGGAGCGGGTGGCCAAGCAGGACGATCCCCGCCTGACCGAGCTGCCCGTCACCGATAAGGACCTCAAGACGCTGGAAAGAAACCTGAAAGCCGCCCTGCTCAAGTCGCCCGTTTTCTTTTCCTGGAACGACTACTGGCAGCTCGGCCGAAAGCAGGTGGACATCTCCGAGGACAAGATCAAGGAGGCCGAAGCCCTGCTCCAAGAGACGGGCCGGCCGGCCGGCACCGTGGAGTTCGTCCAGAAGCTCTACGGGCTGGAGCCTTCCGCCGAGGCCTTCGACATCCACTGCCTCAGCCTGAACGCCGTCCTGGACAAGAAGTACAAGAAGGAATTCGTCTTTATCTCGCCGGCGGACTGGGGCCGTTGGCATCTCAAGAAGGTGCTCAACGCCATGCCGGCCAACCTGCCCCTGACCGCGCCGGCGGCCAAGTGTCCGCCCCTGGACAAGGCCCAGGCCCTGGAGTTCAGCATCGTTCAATCCTTCCCCCTCAAGGTCTATCTCACCTGGCGGGAAGTGCTGTCGGGCGGCATCCGGGTGCCCCGCTCCATTCACAAGGAACTGTCCCACTCCCGAGAGTACATTTTCACCGACGCCGAGGAGGGGAAGAGCTATCCTGTCTATTTCTTTCCCAACGACTCCTACTTTCTGGGGCTGGCCGAGTTCTTTGCCGCCAACAATATCCCCCAGGGGACCAGCCTGACCTTGGAGCGCAAGGAGGCTACCCAATTCCAGTTCTGGATTAAAAAATCCAAAAAGAAGATCGCCGTGCCCCAGCTGGCCTACGACGCCCAGTCCGACACTTTCAGCGACGGCGGCGAGGTCTTCACTTACGCTCTGCCCAACAAAAGCATCTTCATCGAGCACGAAGCCCTGACCGGGCTGCTGGCCCTGATCCCCCAGCGGACCGACCTCGACCTGCACAGCCTGCTCATCCTGATCTTCAAGCACTACAGCCAGGAGCCCAGCGCCTTCTCCCTGCATTTCCTGCGGGCCTTCCACCTAGTGGACCTGCTGAAACAGACCACCCAGGAGGACGTGGAGCGCGTGCTCCTTAACTCGACCCAATTCGCCAAATCGGAAAAGAAGAAAGGGGTTTTCTATTACAAGGCGCCGGTGGAGGCCAAGCCCGAAGAAGAGAAAAAAAGGGAAAAGAAGCCGGCCGAGAAGAAGATCAGAGAAGCCCGCCAGCCGGCCGCCGAAGAAGAGGCGGACTATCTGCCCATCGGAATGATCGAGGAGGATTTCCTTCGCGGGGGCGAAGCCGCCGAGGAAGAAGAAGTCCTGCAGGTCGTCGCGGTCGAGGCCCCGGAGCAGGCGCCGGCCGTGGAACCGATAGTCCGAGCCCCCGGCCGCCGCATCGAGAAGCCCCAGCCTGTCACGGGCGAGCCGACCGCCCCACCGACTAAGAAGGAAAAACCGGCCAAGAAAAAGCCAAAGATCGAGACCGAACGCGTCCCCCGCGCCCGCAAGAGCGAGAAACGGGCCATCGAGGAAAAGATAGAGATCGAGGAGTCGGAGCTGGAGGCCCTGTCAGCCATAAAAGAAGTCGAGGGCGAGGCCGCCGAGGCTCCGGCGGCCAAAGCACCGGGGGCCGAGGCCCTGCCCGCCGGCCAGAAAGAAGCCGCCCAGGCGGAAGCACCCGCTGAAGCTCCCAGTTTCAGCGGCCTGTTTGCCGAAAAGCTTAAGAGCGCCCTGAAGAAAAAGCCGGAAGATAAAGAAAAAGATAACGAAAAAGACAAACCCAAGAAGAAATAAAACCGGCCTTCAGCGGAAGAGGAACCCTCTCTTCAGCTTGTCCCGCGGATCGACAATTCGGACCGGTAAGCTTAGAACAGAAGGTTGAACTCTCCCAGCTTTACGTTCTTCCTGACTTCCCCGACAGCCCATACCTTGGGCGGCCTGGGGCCGCCTTTCAGCTCGGCCTTCAGCCGGAAGGATATCTCCTTTGTCGGCTGCTTCTGTTTGGCGACCAGCCACGCCGCCGCCCTGCCTTTCCACTCTTGGCCGTCCCGGCCGGGCCGCGCCTGGACCGCAATTTCGTGCTTGCCCGGCCGGACATCGATGGTGAACCACTGGGACCGCCCCTCCTGAGGTTCGGTCTTGACCGCCGCCTCCGCGCCGTCGATCCAAGCCGAAAGGCTCGGTTTGGGTCCGCCGGCCGAGGAGGAGTCCGGCGTCATCAACAGGGCCAGGGCACCCTCCCTCCCCGTCTCCGAAAGGTTGAAGCGGACCGTGAACCTGGGCCGGCCGGCCCCCTCGGGCCGAACAGCCATGTCCGTGACGAGCGACGGCTCTTCATCCTCCGGGAGGGGAAGCGCCCCGGCATCGACGCTTTTCCCCCCCATCACTACGGATTCGAGGATTTCCGGGTTCAGCAGCTTCGCCCCTTTTTCAACTCCATAATATTGAACAAGGCAATCCTTTCCCTGCTCCGAGATGACATCAAAAGTCGCGCCCGCCAGGAGGGGCCTGGCCGCTTCCTGGACCGGGTAGAGTTCATAAACAGCCGTCTCGAAACCGTCCAAAGGAAGGATGACCGATTCGCCGGCGCGGTAAAGGCCGGGCCATACCCGGCAGGTGGGATAAACTCTCTCCAGGACCAGCCCGCCGGCGCCGGGGTCGAGGCCCACAGCCGGGTCGAGCTTGACCTCCAGCCGAGCGGGCTCCATGACCGGGTTGCGGGCCGCCACGATGCCCCTCGTCCCTTTAAAGTGAACATAGGCGTAGGCCTCGCCCTTCAGGGGATTGCCGCCCGTCATTTCCGAATTCATCAGCACCGGAAAGCGGTCCCGGGCCCAGGCCATCGACCGGGCGATGGAAGTCCATTCCCCGTCGGTCAGGATGTCGGGGGAGATGTACAGCTCGTACATGGACACCCCGCGGGCAAAGTAGAGAAGGACGTCATCGGTGAATTTGTCAAGAGGCTCGGCCGCCGCGCCCACCGACTCGTGCTGGCCCTTAATGATGCCGTGGGTCATGAGGTTGGCCAGGGGGAACCAAAAGTCCTGCTGCCGGAAATCATCGTACAGGATGAAATCACGGTAGGTGATGGCCCCCTCCCGCCGGCTGAGGGAGGGGACATCGGCGAACCCGTAGTCCATTCCCTGCATCCAGATTGTATTGGCGAACTTCACCCACCAGGGGCTGAGCCAGGTGCCGGAGGTGATGTTGAGGAAGATCGACGGGTTCTCGCGGCGGACCGCCCGGCACATGTCGGCCAGGGATTCCATGACCGCCCGCCGGGAATAGATGTCGATGGAATGGCCGTGATCGGGCTCGCTGCAGGAGAATTGCAGGCCGTCCCATTTGTAGTAGCCGACGCCGTCGTTGGCCACGAAATCGGTAACCCGCTTCTTCAGCAGGGCGCCGTATTTCGTACCGGCCAGGCAGAGCATGGCATTGTTTTTGTCCCGGCCGACAACCTCATAGCCGTGGGCCCTCATCCAGTTCACCCGCTTCATGCGGAACGAATATCCGCCCGTCGGGCCCAACCACAGGCCCAGGGCCGTGCCCGTCTTTTTCAACTCTTCGGCCAGGGGTTTCAGGCCGCGGGGCCACTGCTCGCCGCGCAAGGCCCAATCGCTTTCATAGACATCCCAGCCGTCGTCGAGGACAAAAGCGTCGAGCTTGAGGCCGTGCTTCTCGATCATGCTTCGGCGCAGGATGTCCACCATCCGGAGCGCCGTGCGCTCGCTCATGACCTTGTCCGGCGGCCAGTCGGGATATTCGGGTGCGCGGAGGTCGTACCAGGTGTTGTACAGAGAAAAGGGACGGAGGGGGGCGGCCCGGACCTCGTCAAGATAGCGGAAGAACCAATTTTTGACGAAAGAGTTCGGCGTCAGGCCCTCGACCACCCAGTCGCTGGTCAGCCAGTCGGCCCCGATGAGCCGGCCGTACTCCTGGCCGCACAGGATCTCGGCCCGGCCCTCCCTCATATTAAGATGATTCTCCGCGGCCGGATACTCGACGCCGAAGAAGACGCCGCCGCCGTCGAGGAGGGCGGCCGCCGGTTGGCCGAACCCCCCGTTCTTCAAAACCGAGCCGATCCGGGAAACTAGACCGCGGCGGGTCCAGAACCAGCGGAGGAAGTGATGCCCGAACTCCAAGTCGCTGACGGAAAGGCTCCTCCGGACATAAAAAGCCTCCGCTCCGAGTTGATAGGCAAGCCGAAGCCTGATCGATATTTCTTTGGCCTTGAAGTCCAGGTCGAGTTCCTGTCTCCCCTCCGGAAGCTCCTTCACTTCCCGGCCGATGAAGGTGAAATCTTTCTTGGTCAGAACTATCGGGTTCTCGGCGTTGTTGACCTTGCCCGGCGCCGACCAGTCGGTGACCATGACCTCCAGCCCGAAATCGGCGTCGGTCTCCACGGCCGCGTGCGAAGCGCCGCCCTCAGCCTTCGACCAGCCCGGCTTCACCTCCAGCCTGTCGGCGGCGAGCCGGCCGTTCTCCACGACAACAGTGAAGCGGACACGTTCGTTTTGCAAAGAGAACGTGCCGGCCCCGTTGTCCGCCTGCTGCTCAGGATGGCCAGCCCGGGCCGTCAGGGGACAGAGGGTCAAGAAAAAAAGATCCAAGCGGCCAGCAGGAAAAGCTGGGAGCGTCTCATTCATCGACTCCCCAGAAGGGCCTTGTTCACGGCTCCCCCGCCCACTCGCTCCAGTTCCTGTAGCGCGGGAAAAACATGAACATCAGGAAGAGCGAGACGATGAGCAATATGTAAAAATCCCGGTAGAATCCGGCGACCAGGAAGAGGACCACCCCCAGCAGGGCGGGGACCTCGCTCATGACCGAAGTGAGGATCGAAGCCTGGAGGAGCTTTTGGGCCAGGCGGTCGGGGCTGTCGCCCGCTCTTTTCCTGATGATCATTCCTCGCAGCACCCGAAGGAGGATGACCGCCGCCACGGCCGCGCCGTACAGCCCATAACGGAGGGCATTGGCCGTGCCGGCCGCCAGACCCGGCCCCAGCCTGACCCCCCGCCCCTTCAGGATTTCGACGGCCAGGATATAAACAGGCAAGGCGGCCAGAACCGCGGCCGCCACAAAGAGCGCCGTGCGGAACATCCGGCTGAGTCTTGGGCTGGTCTCAATTTCCATGGTCTTTTCCTTCAGCTTGCGGTTCCAGAATTTCCCGGAGGGAGCCCTTCCTTCGGGTGATACCCATCTGGTCCAGAAGCTCCAGGAGGGGAATGGCGTATTTCCGGGACAGGCCCGTCATCTTCTTGAAATCAGCCACCGACAGCTCGCCGCCCGGAACTCTCCTGACCTTGGCCACCACCTCCTCCAGCCATTGGGAGTGGAGATAGAGGCCCTGCCGGCCGCGGACGATTTTGCGGCGGCTGACCAGGATGGACAGCATCCTGTCCAGAGCACCGGCCGCCAGGCCGTGCTTGGCCCGGAACTCCTCCAGGGGGGCGGGGTCAAAGCCGCCCTGCAACCAGATCGTCTCGAGGTCGGCCAAGACCTTCTCCTCCCGAATAGTCAGGCTGGGCTGGAAGTCGGCCAGATGGAGCCGGCCCTCGGTCTGGGCCAGCACTCCTTCCCGGAGCAGCGACTGGACGGCCAGAGATAAAACGCGGCGCGGAATGACATACCTCTTCTCCAGCTTCTCCGCAGCCAGCCCCAGCTCGGAGGGATGTTGCCGGTGATAGCGGCCGACATGATCCTTGATCTTCTCTCTCAGAAAATCCAGGCTGCCCCGGGCCAGCAGACGCAAAGGCGAGAAGGTCAGGATGAGGAGCTTGCCTTCGGCCTCGAGCGCTTGAGCCAGAGCCAGGGCGCGGTCCGAATCCAGGCCGAGCTTGCGTTGGATGTCGCCGGAGGCGAGGCCCTGGAGGCCTTTGAGCGTGACTAAAGCGGCCAGCCTGTTCTTGTCCTCGCCGGCCTGGGCCGTTTTCATCGACGCTCCTTCGGCTTCACTGAACTCAGGGCCAGTGTCATCCGCCGCTCAAGCGGGTTGACGCTGGCCAGAATCACGGCTAGCCTGTCACCCAGACGATACAGCCGGCCGGTCCGCCGGCCCACCACAGCGCCCGGCGACTTCAGTCGGTAGTAATCGCCGCCCAAGTCGGCAAAGGCCAGCAGCCCATCCACGAAATAATCATCCAGAGCCAGGACCAGCCCCGCCTTGTTGATCTCAACCACAGTGCCCATGAGCTCCTGGCCCAGCTTCGAGCGGAGCAGCCGGAAGATCCGCCACTCCAAGAGATCCTTCTCCGCGGCGTCGGCATTGCGTTCCTGGAGAGAGCTGTGGAGGGCCGTGGCGGCCAGCCCCTGGGGCTTGGCTTTTCTTCCGGCCAAGACGTCCAGAAGACGGCGGTGGACGATCAGGTCCGGGTAGCGCCGGATGGGCGAGGTGAAATGGGTATAAGTCCGCCGGGCCAGGCCGAAGTGGCCCTGGTTCTCCTCGGCATAGACGGCCAGCCGCATGGCCCGCAGCAGCTCGCGGCTGACAAGCTTCTCTTCGGGCCTGCCCGCCGCATCCTCCAGCACCTTCTGCAGGTCGCGGGAAGAAACCTTCTGGGGCTTGGGCAGGAACAGGCCCAGGGCCAGCAGGGTTTCCCGTAGTTTTTCCAGGTCGGCCGGGTCGGGAGGGGGGTGAACACGGTAGATCGAGGCGGCCCGGCGCTCCTCAAGATAGGAGGCCACCGCTTCGTTGGCCGCGATCATGAAGTCCTCGATGAGCCGGTGGGCCTCGTTCTGCCCGACTAAGGCCACCGAGTGGAGTTGCCCTTCTTGATAAACCAGCTCCGGCTGGGGAAGGTCGAAGTCCAGGCTCCCCTCCTCAAGGCGCCGCCGGCGCATGGCCCGGGCCAGCTCCCTCATGGTCTGAAGCTCCGGCAGGAGGGCGGAGTACTTGCGCTCCTCCTCCGGGTCGCCGTTGAATATTTTGAACACCGAGGTGTAGGTCAGCCTCTCGACGGTGCGGATGATCGAGGGCCGGAATTCGACGGCCAGCACCTGCCCCCCGGCATCGACCTCCAGCAGAGCTGAAACGGTCCGCTTCTCCTCCCGCGGCCTCAGGCTGCACAGCCCGTTGGACAGCCGTTCGGGCAGCATGGGCAGGGTCAGGCCCGGAAAATAGACGCTGGTGGCCCGGCCGTAAGCCTCCCGGTCGAGGGCCGAGTCCGGCCGCACGTAGAAAGATACGTCGGCGATATGGACACCCAGCAGGAAGCGGCCGGCCGTCAGCCGGCGGATGGAGACCGCATCGTCAAAATCCTGGGCGTCCTCGCCGTCGATGGTCACCGTCGGCCAGTCGCGGTAGTCCGCGCGCGCCGGCCGCTCCTCGGGGGGTATCTCTCCGGACAGGCTCTCCGCTTCGGCCAGCGCTTCCGCTGAAAAAGCCGTGGACAGGCCGAAGCGCTGGATGACGACCCGGGCATCCACGCCCGGCTCATCGGGGAAGCCGAAGACCTCTTCGACCTGACGCGAATCCCGGCCGGCGGCCACGATCATGCCCGGCGCGGCCGAAAAGGCCGGCGCGGCCCGCAGGGGGATTTCTTCTCCACCCAGCGAATCCAGGGGCAGGAGAGAAGGCTGCCCGGCCCGCTCCTGGTATACCCCCAAGATCCGTTCCTGGAGCCGTTTCACAATGCGGGTGATGCGGCCCTCGGGCTTGTCCGTCCGGCCTTTATCGCTGACCAGGACCTGGACAATGTCGCCCTGCCTGGCGCCGGAGGTAGCCCGGGCCGGGATGAAAATGTCCCGGCCTCCTCCTTCCTCGGGAGTGACGAAGCCGAACCCGCCGAAGGCCGCGCTGAACCGGCCGCGGACCGCCTTGGACCCCGGCGGCCAGAAAAACCGGTTGCGAACCTTCCACACCGCGCCCTTGGCCACAAGCTCCCTGAGGGACTTCTGCAGCGCCCTCCTCTGCTTGACCGGCAGGTCGAGCCCGGTGAAGATCTCGCGGAAAGTCAGCCCGTGCCGCGAGCTCCGCAACAGCCTGGACACCTTTTCTTCCATGACCCGTCTTCTTTCTTTAGTAAAAAGGAAAGCTCACATAGGGAATCTTGTATTTTTCCCTGAGGTTCCTGAGGGCCAGCCGCCGGACGAGCCCGGTTTTCTCTCTTTCCTGCCCGGCGGCGCCCCCGGCCCGGAGCTCGCCCCGCGCCCTGTCCCATTCCTCGGCCGGGCAATAGGCCGCCAGGGCTTCTTCGATCTCGGCCTCCAAGCTCTCCAAGTCTTCCTCCCGGTCCTCGGCGGACTCGGCCAGCCGCAGGGCCCTTTCGTAAGGCCCCTTCAAAAAAAACAATTCCGCCGGAAGCCCATCCAGGAAAGCCCTGACCGTGTGGAGGATATTGGCCTTCTTGTTCTCCCGCCCGCCGGCCCGCCGGGCGCCTCCCGTTCGTCTGTCCTTGACCTGGTCGAAGGCCCGTTGGACAAAACTGTCGCAATACTGAAGCGAGACGGCCCGCCTTCCCGGCGCCGCTTTTTTCTGAAGGCTGTAAAAAGCGCTCTCTATCCCCTCCATCACGGCGCTCAAGGGAACACCCTGTTTCTCCCAGCCGGCCAGGACATGGAGCTCACGGGGCGAAAGGATGAACGGAGCGCCGCGGCGGCGGAGAAAAGCCGCGGAGATTCCTGATAGTAGCGGCTCTTGTCCTCTGTCCCCATGGCCCGGAGGGCTCATCTTTCAGAGGAGCCCCGGCTCCGTTCGAATAGGTATCTTCAGCCCCTCCATGACAAGATGCGGTTCATGGACGTCCAGGGCCGGGATGTAGGGGAGGAAAAGCTCGGCGAAACCGCCGGTGACCACGACCTTGGCCTCGGCCGAAAGCTCCTTCTTCATTTCGGCGATGAGATGGGTGATAAGGCCCACGTAGCCGTGGAAGAGGCCTGCCTGCATGCTGGCCGTCGTCGTCCGGCCGATGACTTTGCTGGGACGGACAATTTCCACCCGGGGAAGCTTGGCCGTTCGAAGGGAAAGGGATTCGGCCGCAATCTGAATGCCGGGAGCGATAGCGCCCCCCAGGTACTCGCCCTTGGCCGAGACGGCGTCGAAGGTGATGGCCGTGCCGAAGTCCACGATGAGACACGGCCCGCCGTGTTTTTCATAGGCGGCCACGGCGGCCACGATCCGGTCGGCGCCCACCTCGAACGGGTTCTCGGTGAGGATGGGCATACCCGTCTTGAGGCCCGGCCCGACGACCACGGCCTTGGCCCCGAACAGGTTCCGGCTCATGGCTTGGAAAACAGGCGTCAGGGGCGGCACGACGCTGGACAGGATCACCTGGCTGACGCGCTCCGGGCCAAGGCCCGCCCCGGCCAGCAGGCCGACCAGGATGACGCCGTACTCGTCGGCGGTCTTCTCCCGGTCGGAGCGGATCTTCCAGTCGCAGACCAGCCTCGGCCCGTCGAAGACGCCCACCCCGACCGTGGTATTGCCGATGTCCACGGTCAGCAGCAGGCCGGCCGCCTCACCCTTCTTCATAAACCAGCTCCATGATCTCGGCCGCGGCAAAGCCCCGCGTCCGGCCGCCGGCTTCGAGCCTGATCCCGCCGTCCGGCTGCAGGCCCCGATAAAGGCCCGTGAATTTGCCCCCGGCATAGAGGACGGTCATCTTCCCGGAGGCCGGC
This sequence comes from Candidatus Aminicenantota bacterium, assembly GCA_963702835.1. Classification (GTDB taxonomy): domain Bacteria; phylum Acidobacteriota; class Aminicenantia; order Aminicenantales; family JAFGAV01; genus JAFGAV01. The sequence continues at coordinate 2,695,751 of OY969762.1, read as the reverse complement.
AGGACCATGCGCTTCTCGTACTCTTTCAAAATATTCTCCTTTTTTCCTCGCCTCAGCAGACCATACCAGAAATCCAGCCTGGCGAAAAGATGGTCGAGCAGTTCACTCAGCCGGGGAGGGCGGCCTGTTCCCATGCGGACCGAGGTGGCCTGCGACCGGATAGCCGGGGGAAAATCAGCCTGCCCGTGGAGCAGGTTCAGGCCGATGCCGACCACGGCAAACTCAAGATTCTGACCCGTCCACTGGCTCTCGCATAAGATGCCGCCCAGCTTCTTCCCCGAGGCCATCAGGTCGTTCGGCCATTTGAGTCCAACCGGCAAGCCGGTGGCGGCCGCCAGCGCTTCCCGGACGGCCACCCCGGCCATCAGGGGCATGAAGGCCGCCGCCTCGGCCGGCGGCCTCAAGATGACCGATAAATAAAGCCCCTGGCCCTTGGCTGAATACCAACTCCGGCCTTTAGTCCCCCGGCCCGCAGTCTGCTCTTCGGCTTGGACGACAACGCCCTCCTCGGCGCCCTTGACGGCCAATTCCCGGGCCAGGTCATTGGTCGAAGTGCACGTATCGACATGATAGATCTTGACTCCGACTTTCATTTCGCTCACCCGCGGGCCGATGCCGCAGCCCCCCTCTACCCCCTATTTTACACCAAACACCTGGCCGAGGTGCTCCTCCGTCTTAGCCTTCTTCTGCTCCAACTCTTGAAGCTTAGAGCGGACTTCTTCGACCACGGCCTGAGGGGCCCGTTCCAGGAAGCTTTCATTCCGCAGCCTCTGGCTTAATTTTTCTATTTCCTGCACGAGCTTGCCCAGTTCTTTTTCCAGCCTGAGCTTCTCCTGCGCCGGGTCGAGTTCTTCATCCTGGGGGATGGCCAGCTCAAAGCCGGCGGCGATCCCTTTGAGCAGCGGCCGGCCGTCGGGGAAGCGGTCTGTGAGTTTGAGCGAGGAGAGGTTGGCTAAAGAAAGGATGTAGTCCTGCCGGCCGTCCAGGGCGGCCCGGTCCGCGCCCGGCAGGGGCCTGAGCCAGAGGCCGACCTTGCGGTGGGGCGGGATCTTGTTCTCGGTCCTGATGGTCCGGGTTTGGACAATGATTTCCTGGAGCGCCTTCATCTCGGCTTCCACGGCCTCGTCCTTCCATTCCGGCCGAGGGGCCGGGAACTCGGCCAAGGCCAGCGACCGGCCGGCGCCGGGCAGATGGTGCCAGATCTCTTCGGTGATGAAGGGCATGAAGGGGTGGAGGAGCTTCAGGATGTGGTCGAGGGTGGACTCCAGAACGGCCGGCGTGGCGCTTCGGGGAGCCTTGAGGTCGGACTTGGCCAGCTCGATGTACCAGTCGCAAAACTCGTCCCAGATGAAATGATAGATGCGGTCGGCCGCTTCATAGAACCGGAAGTTCTCCAAAGCCTCGTCCATCTCCTCCATGACACGGGCCAGCCGGCTGCGGATCCAGCGGTCGGCCAGGCTGGGCTTCCCGGAAGCCGCCGTAGGCCCGGCCGGCGTGGGACTGCCCGGGCCGGTATTCATCAATACGAAGCGCGAAGCGTTCCAGATCTTGTTGGCAAAGGTCCGATAGCCGGCCATGCGCTCCTCGGACAGGGAGAGGTCCTGGCCGGGGACGGCCAGGGCGGCCAGGGTGAAGCGGAGGGCGTCGGTGCCGTATTTTTCGATCATCTCCAGGGGGTCGATGACGTTGCCCTCGGACTTGCTCATCTTGCGCCGCTTCAGGTCGCGCACCAGCCCGTTGATGAACACCTGGCGGAAAGGGATGCGGCCCATGAACTTGAGCCCCATCATGATCATGCGGGCTACCCAGAAGAAGATGATGTCGAAGGCGGTGGACATCAGGTCGGTGGGGTAGAAGGTGCGCAGGTCGGCGGTGTCCTCGGGCCAGCCCAGAGTGCCGAAAGGCCAGAGGGCCGAGCTGAACCAGGTGTCAAGGACGTCGGGGTCCTGCTCGAGCTTCCCGCTTCCGCATTTGGGACAGGAGGGGGGCGCTTCCATGGCCACCGCCACAGTGCCGCACTCCCGGCAGTACCAGGCCGGGATGCGGTGGCCCCACCACAGCTGCCGGGAGATGCACCAATCGTGGATGTTGTACATCCATTCGAAATATGTCTTGGCCCAGTTGGAGGGGACGAATTCGATCCGGCCGTCCTCCACCGCCCGGATGGCTTCCTTGGCCAGCGGGGCAATGCGGACGAACCATTGCCAGGACAGGTTGGGCTCGATAACCGTCTTGCAGCGGTAGCAGTGACCCACGGCGTGGGAGTAGTCCTCGACCTTGACCAGATACCCCTGCTCCCGCAACCGCTCCACAACCTTTTCCCGCGCCTCGAAGCGGTCCAGGCCCTGGAAGTCGGGGCCGGCCGCCTCGGTCATCCGGCCCGCGCCGTCGATGACGATGACCTGCTCCAGCCTGTGCTTCCGGCCTAGCTCGAAGTCCACCGGGTCGTGGGCCGGCGTGACCTTGACCGCGCCCGTGCCGAAATCCTTCTCCACCTTCTCGTCGGCAATGATAGGGATGAGGCGGCCGACCAGGGGCAGCACGGCCCGGCGGCCACGGAGGCGGATGAAGCGGGGGTCGTCGGGATGGACGGCCACCGCCGTGTCGCCCAGCATGGTCTCCGGCCGGGTGGTGGCCACCTCCACCCACTCGGAGGAATCGTGGATGGGATAGCGCAGGGTGTAGAGCTTGGCCTGATGCTCGCGGTGCTCGATCTCGATGTCCGAAAGAACCGTGCCGCAGTGAGGGCAGCGGTTAAGCAGGTAGTAGTCGCGGTAGATCAGCCCTTCGCCGTAGAGGTCCACGAATACTTTGCGCACGGCCTGGGAAAATCCTTCGTCCATAGTGAAGCGCTCGCGGGACCAGTCCAGGGAGGCGCCCAGTTTCTTTAGCTGACCGGTGATGATTCCGCCGTACTTCTTCTTCCATTCCCAGGCCCGCTTGAGGAACTCCTCCCGGCCCAGTTCTTCCCGGGTGAGGCCTTGCTGGGCGAGGGCTTGTTCCATGACGTTATGGACGGCGATCGAGGCGTGGTCCATGCCGGGCAGCCACAGGACGTTGTAGCCCTTCATCCGGCGCCAGCGGGCGATGATGTCGGGCAGGGTGAAGGACAGGGCATGGCCCACATGGAGATGGCCTGTGACGTTGGGCGGCGGGAGGACCATGGAGAACTTGGGCTTGGAGGAGCGGGCGTCGGCGGTGAAGACCCCGTTCTCCAGCCAGAATTTTCCCCAGCGCTCCTCGACCGGTTTGGGGTCGTAGGCCTTGTCCAACAGGGTCTTATCGCTCATGTCGTTCCTGACTTTCTCGAACGGCCGGCTTTCCGGCCTTCCATCCGTCCCGCTTTCATCTCCTTCAGCAGCTTGGTCCGCAGCCGTTCTTCTGTTTCGGCGAGGGCCCGGCTCACCTCCTGGCGAACAAGAGCGGTAAGGTCCGCCGAGCCACTGGCCGAAGGAGAAGACTCCGAATGAGGCGGCAACGGCCTCCCGGCCGTGACAGATCCTGGCCCCGCCTCTTCCGGGAACGGCCCCTGGGGAAAGGCGAGCAGGTCATGCTTCCTGTCCAGGCAGCTCTTCACCCGGCCGGCCAGTCCTTCCGAGTCGAAAGGCTTGCGCACCACGTCCTCGTAATCCAGGCCGGCCGCCTTGTCCGTCTCAAACTTCTCGAAAGCGCCCCGCAGAAAGAAGAGCGAAGCGTGCCGCATCTCCTTCTGGCCGCGCAGGGCGCCGGCTGCCCGGTAGCCGTCCAGGCCCGGCAGGCTGAGGCTGATGAGGAGCGCGTCGGGGAGGATGTCCAGCAAGGCCTTGACCAGCTCGAGCCCGTTGTCGAAGAAAAAGACTTCGAACTCCGACTCGGGAAAGGCCATCTCCACAGCCCTCCGCACAGAAGGGCTGCTGTCGGCCACGATCACTCTATAAATCATGGCCAAAAATAGCATTTTTGGGAGCGGACTGTCAACGCATCGATTTGAATCATGTGAGATGTCACCGAAGGAGAGCCTGTTGAATCATATAAAATGTAACCCAACCTCAGAGGGAGGCGGGTTACAACCAGGAAATGGATATGAGAGCTAGAAGCCAATATCTTAGCGCCCTGCTGGAGCAGTACTTGAAAGCCGGGAGAAGGCAAAAAGGCCTCCGTTATAGCCAGGAAGAATATCTGGAGTTCACCCGCTCCCGGCCCTAGAGGTGCTGGCCGATCTTGAGGCGGACTTTTTTAATCCCGTCGCCCGCGGCCAGTTCGATTTCCAGGCCCTCCGATATGTCGCTTGAAAGAAAGCTTTCGATTTCTCGCGTTGAAAGCTGCGCGGCGTTTTTCCCGTTGATCCTGACGATCTCATCCCCTACCCGGATGCCGCACCGGTCGGCGGGGGAGCCGGGCCATAGACCCCGGACGATCAACCGTCCTTCCTGCTTGCGCGCCGCCATGCCCGATGACGCGGTTGCTTCCGGAAAGCTGCCCGATTTCGGGACCAGGACAAGCTTGTCGCGCGGGAAGTCCAGGATCGTGACGAAGTGCTTGAGGAATCCGTACCCCAGCAACGAAAGGGAAAACGGTCCGGGCAATTCCGCGAAGTCAACCGTTAGGTTCTTAATGACGAAATCCCCGATCCGGAGCGTTTCGGCACGGGCTCGATAGTTGCACTTCGCCGTCGTGCCCGGCCAAGTCATGAACGTCCCAAAGGACTTAATGATCGTGGAATTCGAGAAGGTTTTTTCGTTTTCGACGAGGGTTAGGGGACAGACGATTAAGAATGGTGATCCCGTATCGATCATCATCGGGATTTTCCTTGTTTCATTGACCAGGCCGTCAACAAGGGGGAATCCCATCGGTATCTGCTTTCTCATCGACAGGGGGCGATGGGACGGGTGAGGCTCGGGAGGCGTCGTAGAGACGATGATTTCCCCGGCCTCATAATCCAGGATGACGCAAAAAAACCTTAATATGTCGGCGCCGATAAATCCGTCCAGAGGAGGGTCCCCCTCCCCTTTCTCCGGGAGGTCGGCGATAACGGGGACGAAATCCTCGACGGTCAGGCCGCCTATTCGAAACGTAACCGGCCGCCGGGAAAGGGAAGCTTTTCCGGACTTAGTGATCGAAGGTAAGGCCAGGCCTTCCTCCAAGCCGAGTTCCCGGGCAATCACTCGATCGACTGCCGTTAGGGCTCCGGTATCCAAAACGAAATCGAGTTCGCGGGATTCGTTGATCCGAATTTTTAGGTAGATCTTGTGGCCAAATAGTTTGAAAGGAATCTTTTGAATCCCGATGTCCCCGACGATGTTCCCGCTCTTCAATTGGCGGGCCGGCGGCAACTCCTGGGGACGGAGAAGCGGGAAGAAGATAAATAGCCATAATAATCCTCCACACAGTTTTTTCATCGCCGGTTTTCCATAATGGCTTTTATTGTTATGATTCCTTGGGTGTCATCCGCTATGCTCGGCGATGGCCAATAGACTCCAGAAATTATGGCCAAAAATAGCATTTTTGAGAGCGGCCTGTCAATGAAGTGAAACGGCTGAAAAAAACTATGATTGGAGGCCGGCCAAAGATTTATGGCCGAGTCAATCGCCCAGAAGAGGCTAGACTTTTGTCGTCAAAAAGATGGGCAACGTCATTTGACTGATCTGATCCTGCAACTCCTCGATTTTATCGATATGCTGGTCTTCGTCATTGAGAATATTTTCCAGGATTTCTCTGGTGGCAAAATCCGCCACCTCACCGGCGAGTTTTATGGCTTCATTATAAGATTTGACGGCCCCCATTTCTAAGGAATGATCATTCTCCAGCTGTTTTTCAACAGAGGCTCCAATGTGCATTTCCTTGAGGTGGCTTACGATCGGCATCCCTTCCAGGAAAAGTATCCGCCCGATGAGTTTTTCGGCGTGCTTCATTTCATCCTTAGCCCGTTTTTCAAAATGCTCATGGAGCTTTTGATATCCCCAATTGTTGCTTATCTCGGAATGGACCATGTACTGGTTAACGGCCGTGAGCTCATCCGCCAATAAAGAGTTGAGCGAAACGACCAATTTCTCGTTTCCTTTCATCTTAACCTCCTATGTCATCTAGATAAAGAATATCACGGAGAGGGCAAGTTTGAAAGCTGTTTTATATTTTATCCAAAAGCAAAAAATATGCCAATAGATATCTATGAGAGTTTTCGTTTCTTGGCCAAAGAGGCTATGATAATAGGGAAACTTGTCCGCATAGGACGATCTTTGAGGTGGATGGGAAAAAATGAAAGTCACGTTGGCCCAGTTGAATCCTTTTGTCGGAGATATTGAGGGCAATAAATCAAAAATAATGAACACGGTGTCACAGCAGAATGAGGCGGAGTCTGATTTAGTCGTCTTCCCTGAACTCTTTCTGGTAGGATACCCGCCCAAAGATCTTCTAGAAAGGCCTTGGTTCATCGATAAAGCGCAGCAGGCTATTCAAGAACTGGTCCAGTTCTCCGCAAGATATCCCCACACGGGCATCCTCTTTGGGGCGCCCCTGCCTACAGGAAAAAATGTGGGCAAGCGGCTGTATAACTCGGCTGTCTTGATTTACCAAGGGAGGATCCTGGGCATCCAACATAAGTCTTTGCTCCCCACTTATGACGTCTTCGATGAGATGAGATACTTTGCCCCTGCCCCGGAGATAAACACCTTTGCCTTCAAAGGGGAAAGGCTTGGTATCTCTATCTGCGAAGACGCCTGGAACGACGCGGAATTATGGCCCACAGGCAGCTTCTACTCTTTTGACCCCATAGAGGTATTGGCCGGCCAAGGGGCGACGCTCTTTGTCAATATATCCGCATCTCCCTTCTTTATGGGGAAGGAAGATATTAGATTCCATCTCCTCCGCCGTCATGCCCGAAGACACTGCCGTCCCTTTCTCTTCATTAACCAGGTCGGCGCTAACGATGAGCTTATCTTTGACGGCTGCAGCTTGGGCCTTGACCGGGCGGGAGAGCCATTTGTGGCCTGTCCCTCCTTTACCGAACATATCCAGTCCGCGGATGCTGAGGCTGCCGGAAGGCCGGGGCTTTATATCCCCCCGGACAGGATCGAATCGGTTTACCAAGCGTTGGTATTGGGCGTCCGAGATTACATGAGAAAGTGTGGCTTTTCCAAAGCCGTAGTCGGTCTTTCCGGCGGAATTGACTCGGCCCTGACCTGCTGCTTGGCCAAGGAAGCCATCGGCGGCGAAAATGTTCTGGGACTATCCATGCCATCGCCCTATTCGTCAAAAGGCAGCATTGAAGACTCCCGCACCTTGGCCGCCCATATCGGCATAGGGTTTCAGGTCATACCGGTGACGGCACTCTATCAGGCCTATCTTGAAACGCTCAAAGAATATTTTAAAGGGAAAGAGCCTGATGTGACTGAAGAAAATATCCAGGCACGAATCCGAGGCAACATTCTAATGGCCTTGGCCAATAAGTTCGGCTATCTCGTTCTTTCGACGGGCAATAAAAGTGAGCTGGCCGTCGGCTATTGTACCCTCTACGGAGATATGAGCGGCGGATTGGCGGTGATCTCGGATGTGCCCAAGACAATGGTTTATGAACTGGCCGCTTTTGTTAATAGGCATTCGGAAATCATTCCCAGAGAGATTATCGACAAGCCGCCCTCAGCGGAACTTCGGCCCAATCAGGTCGACCAAGATACCCTCCCGCCTTACCCCGTCCTGGACAAGGTCCTTCATGACTATATCGAGGAAAACCGCTCTGTGGAAGAAATCATCAACCTGGGTTTTGACCGGGAGACGGTGACCAGGGTGGCTCGAATGGTCGATAAAAATGAATTTAAAAGGAAGCAAGCCGCGCCCGGTTTAAAAATCACGACCAAAGCTTTCGGCCTGGGCAGAAGAATGCCCATCGCCGCGCGCACCAACGATTAGTATTCTATATAGACCGACTCCTCGCCCATAAGGTTGTGGAGCTGTTTGATCAGGGAGTCGGACAGGTAGACGCCCATGATCTCGCCCGACTGGACCACCACCCGGTGGGCGTGGGGCGTCTCCAGCTCGAAAAGCAGCGGGCAGTCGCCCCGATGCTTGACCAGGAGAGCCTGCAGCTCCTCGATGACCGTCTCCTCCAGGCCGGGGACGAAGACCTTGACCACCACCCGCTTGGCCTGGCGGCGGAAGGCCTCGTCCAGGGGCATGAGCTGGGCCAGGACGATCCGTTTATTCTCTCCCTCGCCCTGAAAGCGTCCCTTGATCCAGACCCGGCCGTCCGCCCGGATGTATTCGTAGTATTTGTTGTAGGCCTCGGGGAAGGCGGCCACTTCGATCTTGCCCGTCAGGTCCTCCATCTGGAAGGTCACGAACCGCTCATCTTTCTTGGTCTTGAGGGGCTTGATCGTCCCGATGATGCCGGCCAGCCGCACCTCCTGGTTGAAATCCTTCTCCTCATCCAGCTCGGCAATCTGGTGCGAGATGAGCTTGCGCAGCCGCTTGCCGTACTGGACCAGGGGGTGGTTGGAGATGTAGTAGCCCAGGGCATCCTTCTCGTAGGACAGGAGCAGCGATTCGTCCCACTCGCCCATCTGCCGGACCTCGGCCGGCAGCTCGGGCGGCTCAAGGGCCGCCGGGCCGAACAGCGAGTTCTGCGCCGCGGCGCGGGTCCTCTGCCGGTCGTGGCCGAACTCGACCATTTTGTCCAGGAGATGGAAACACTGGGAGCGCCGCAGCCCCAGGGAATCGAAGGCGCCGGCTTTGATCAAGCTCTCCAGGGCCTTGCGGTTAGCCACCCCGGAGTCGAGCTCGGCCATCAACTCAAAGGGCGACTGGAAGCGGACTTTTCTGGCCCGGGCCTCGACCACCCCCTCGGCCGCCGCCCGGCCGACATTCTTTACCGCCGCCAGGCCGAAGCGGATGTCGGCTCCGGCCACGGAGAAATCGACCTGGCTCGAGTTGATGTCAGGCGGCAGGACCTTGATGCCCAGCTCCTGGCATTCAGCGATGTATTTCACCACCTGGTCGGTAGCGCCCCGTTCCGCCTCGGAGGTCAGCAGGGCGGCCAGGAAGTGCACGGGCTGGTGGGCCTTGAGGTAGGCCGTCCTGTAGGCCAGCAGCGCGTAGGCCGCGCTGTGGGACTTGTTGAAGCCGTACTCGGCGAACTTCTCGATCTGGGAAAAGATGTGGCCGGCCTTGGCCTGGGAGATGCCCCGGCTGCGGCAGCCCTGCAGGAACCTCTGCTTCTGCTCCTGCATGATGGCCGATTTCTTCTTGCCCATGGCCTTGCGCAGGATGTCCGCCTCGGCCAGGCTGAACCCGGCCAGCTGGACGGCGATGCGCATGACCTGTTCCTGGTAGACGATGATGCCCCGGGTCTCGCGCAGGATGGGCTCCAGCTCGGCTAAGTCGAACTTGACCTCCTCGGGATGATGCTTGACCTTGACGAAGTCGGCGGTCATGCCGCTCTTGAGCGGGCCGGGCCGGTACAGGGCGTTGAGGGCGATGAGGTCGTGGAATTCTTCCGGCTTGAAGCTCCGCAGCAACTCCTTCATGCCCTGGCTTTCGAACTGGAAGACGCCCTCGGTCAGACCTTTCTGGAACAGCTCGAACGTCTTTGGGTCAGCCAGGGGGATGTTTTCCAGGTCGAGCCGCCGGCCCGTTTCGCGCTCCAACATCTGCAGGGTGTCCTCGATAACGGTCAGGTTGCGCAGGCCGAGCAGGTCCATCTTCAACAGGCCGATGTCCTCGATGTCCTGCATGGGGAACTGGGTGGTGATTTCTCCCTTGGCCGATTGGTAGAGGGGCAGGAAGCGGACCAGGGGTTCGGGGGTGATGACAATGCCGGCGGCATGGATGGAAGGATGGCGGACCTGCCCTTCGATCTTGCGGGCCATATCCAGCAGGTGGGCGATCTTGGAGTTCTTGTCCCGCACCTCCCGGAGCTGGGGCACGTCCTCCAGGGCCTTGGCGATGGATGAATCCGGGCCGAAGGGGATCATCTTGGTCAGGCGGTCCACCTCCGGCAGGGGCACCTCCAGCACCCGGCCCGCGTCGCGGATGGCGGCCCGGGCGGCCATCGTGCCGAAGGTGATGATCTGGCAAACGTTGTCCTGGCCGTAGCGCTGGGTGACATAGGACAGGACTTCGCTCCGCCGGCGGCCGCAGAAGTCGATGTCGATGTCGGGAAGCGAAATGCGCTCCGGGTTGAGGAACCGCTCGAAGAGGAGGTCGTACTCCAGCGGGTCCAACTGGGTGATGTCCAGGCTGAAGGCCAGCAGGCTGCCGGCCGCCGAGCCACGGCCCGGCCCGACCGGGATGTTCTTGGACTTGGCCGTCCGGATCAGGTCCCAGACGATGAGGAAATAGCCGGCGAAGCCCATCTTCTCCACCAGCTTGATCTCGTGCTCCAGCCGTTTCTCATACTCCGGCCAGGGATGGGCCAGACGGCCTTCGGCGATCTTGCCCTGGAGCGAGAGCCGTTTCTTCTCCAGCCCTTCCCGGGCGGTCCTCTCGAAAAATTCCTCCAGGGGCAGGCCGTCGGGCGGGGAAAAGTTGGGCAGGGAATAGGTGGTGGAGAAATCGAAGTTGCACTGCGAGGCGATCTTGACCGTGTTGGCCAGAGCCTCGGGGACGTGGCCGAACAGCGCGGCCATCTCCTGGGCGGACTTGAAATAGAACTCGGCGGGCCCGAAGCGCAGACGGTCCGGGTCGCTCAGCTTCTTGTTGGTCTGGATGCACAGCAGGACTTCATGGCTGTCGGCGTCTTCCTTGTTCAAGTAGTGGACATCGTTGGTGGCCACCAGGGGAAGGCCGGTCCGGCGGCTGAGCTCGATGAGAAGCGGGTTGACCTCCTGCTGCTCCGGCAGGCCGTGGTCCTGGAGCTCGATGTAGAAGTCGCCCGGGGCGAAGAAGGAGGCGAGCTGGCGGGCCGATTCTTCGGCCGCTTCGGCCCGCCCCTTGGCCAGGAGGTCGGTGACATCTCCCTTGAGACAGGCGGACAGGCCGATCAGGCCCTGGCCGAACTGAGCCAGCAGCTCCCGGTCGATGCGGGGCCTGTAGTAAAAGCCCTCCAGGTAGCTCTTGGTCAGGAGCTGGCAGAGGTTCCGGTAGCCGGTCTCGTTCTTGACCAGGAGGACGAGATGCCGGGCATAGCCTTCCCTGTCACCGGGCTTTTTATCGAACCGGCTGCCGGGAGCGACATACACTTCGCAGCCGAGGATGGGCTTGAGGCCGCGGGCCTTGGCTTTTTTGAAGAAGGAGACCGCTCCGAAGATGTTGCCGTGGTCGGTCAGGGCCACGGCCGGCATAGCGTTGCGGAGGGCGGCTCCCATCAGCTCATCAATTTTTACGGCGCCGTCCAGTATGCTGAACTCCGTATGAAGATGAAGGTGGATAAAGCTATGTTCGCTCATTCCCACTCAATGGTCCCCGGCGGCTTGGTGGTCACGTCGTAGACCACGCGGTTGACGCCCTGGACTTCGTTGACGATGCGGGTGGAGAGGCGGCGGAGAAGGGCCGGCGAGGCGGCGAACCAGTTGGCGGTCATGCCGTCCGTGCTCTGGACGAGCCGGACCACCACCACGCGTTGATAAGTCCGCTGGTCGCCCATGACGCCCACCGAGCGCACGGGCAGCAGCACGGCAAAGGCCTGCCAGAGCTTTGTGTAGAGGCCGGCCTTTTTCACTTCCTGGACGACGATTGCGTCCGCTTTCCGCAGGATTTCCAGACTGTCCCGGTCCACGGCGCCCAGGAGGCGCACCGCCAAGCCCGGCCCGGGAAAGGGATGCTGCTGGATGAACTCTTTGTCCACACCCAGCTGCAGCCCCAGGCTGCGGACCTCGTCCTTGAATAGCTCCCGCAGGGGCTCGATCAACTTGAACCTCATGCCTTTGGGCAGGCCGCCCACGTTGTGATGGGACTTGATGGTCGAGGACGGCCCCTTGACCGGAGCGCTCTCAATGACGTCCGGGTAGATGGTGCCCTGGGCCAGGAACTTCACCCGGCCGATCTGGCGGGCCTCTTCCTCGAAGATGTCAATGAACACCCGGCCGATGATCTTGCGTTTCCTCTCGGGAGAGGCGACACCCTGCAGAGCGCGGAGGAACTGTTCCGAGGCGTTCACCCCCTTCACCCGGAGATGGAGCTTGTGCCGGAAACGGTCCATGAGGCGGTCATACTCGCCCTCGCGCAGCAGGCCGTTATCCACGAAGACACAGGTAAGGTTACGGCCCACGGCCTTGTGCACGATCAGCGAGGTGACCAGCGAGTCCACGCCTCCCGAAAGGCCGCAGATGACCTTTCCCCGGCCGGCCGTCCGACGGATGTCTTCCACCTTGCGCTCGATGAAGGAGCGCATGCTCCAGTCCGACTTCAACCCGGCCGCCCGGAAAAGAAAATTGGCCAGGATCTTGAGGCCGTCGCGGGTATCGATGACCTCGGGATGGAACTGGACGCCGTAGAAATGGCGCTCCGGGAACTCAACCACCGCGGCCTGAGCGTTGGCCGTGCGGCCAGTAATTTGGAAACAAGACGGCGCCTCTTCCAGCCTGTCGCCATGGCTCATCCACACCTGGCCGCCGTCTTTGACGCCGGCCAGCAGCCCGCGACGGTCGAGGACGCGCAGCCGGGCGAACCCATACTCGCGCTTGGAGGAGGCGGCCACCCGGCCGCCCATTTGCCGGCCCATGAGCTGCAGGCCGTAGCAGATGCCCAGCACGGGCAGGCCCAGGTCGAAGATCCGCGGGTCGGCCAGCGGCGCGGCCTTGTCATACACGCTCTGCGGGCCGCCGGACAGGATCAAAGCACCCGGTTTTTCTTTTTTGATCCGGGCTGGGGAAATTGAATAAGGCACGATCTCGGAGTAAACGCCCAGCTCGCGGACCTTGCGGGCGATAAGTTGGGTGTACTGCGAGCCGAAATCGAGGACAAAAACCTTCGGCATGGACAGATTTTATCATAATAAATAGAAGCGCTCTACAAAATTTCCAGGACTAAATTAAAACAGACATACAAATATTGATTCGGATTGATAATATTATTGATAACTCTATGGGACGCAGCCCTAATCTTGAATTATTAAAATTTATGGCTAGAAGGGAAATGTTGGGAACCTTGAAATAATGATAGGCCAATGATTGCTGTTCATCAGATATTCAGTATCGCCATAATTATTATTTTAATAAAAAATAGTGCTGTTGTAGGCTCGGCAACGGGTTTTTTTACAATAAACAGGTTCGCCAATTTATTTATTGGGAATACTTTCAACTTCTTTAGACATGCAAACAGATGAAGAAAAAAGTCTAGGATTGGGAGCTGTATGGTATTCAAGCTTAATTGAGGAGATTATAGACTCAATCGGCAACAACAAAAATTAAAGAATTAATAAGATATTGTGTTCAAATTAATATTGAGCGTAATTAATAAAACATAAAAGACTGAGATTCAAGCCATTTTCTTCTTGCGATTAAATATTGTGTACATATTTGTTGACACAATATCTATCAGGCGTATAATGAAGCCAAGAGGTGATTTCCATGAAAATGGCGGGCATTCGAGAGATCCGGGAAAAAAGCGGCGAATACTTGAGCAGCCTGGAACCTTTTCTGGTGACCAAGCATGGAAAAATATCAGGGGTTTATATACCGCTGGATGATCCCGACCGTTTGCCGGACGATTGGAGAAAAGAGATCATCAGGGCTCTAGGCGCCCACTTCTCCAGGCTGCTTGAATCGACGCATATTTCGGAAAAAGACATCCATCATGATTTCCTTGCTTATCGACGCGGTCGTCGCAGACGCTAACGTCATCCTTTCGGTGCTGGTAGGAAAGGCCGCGCGGCAAATCGTCGTCGAGCACCATATTCAACTCCACATGGTGGAATTCAACGCACTTGAAGTAGCGGAGTACCTCCCTCTAATGGCCGAAAAATACGGGTTGCCCCAAAATTTACTCCAAATGGCCTGGAAATTATTGCCTTTGACCATCCACGATTTCTCCCGATATTCTCGGCAATATCCCGCGGCGCTGGCGGACCTTCGGAAACGTGATCCTGAAGACGCTCATCCCTTAGCCCTGGCCAGGGCATTGCGCCTCCCCCTGTGGTCCAATGATCGGCATTTATCCTCGTTAAATGTTCCGTGTTATACAACGGCAAAACTCTTGAAGATACTAAAACGATGACGATCTTCGTATACTAAAATTCTGAATAGTCAAATATCAAAACCGGCCAGGGTTTAAATTCCCGGCAGGTCCTCTTCTTTTTGGACAACCTTGAAAGGGGATACGTCTTGAATAATGCTCTTCAGAACCGCTTGGAATTCCGGGTTATCCTTATACCCCGTGGTAACGTAGATGACGACTGAATTCTGAGACCGCTTGAGGCCCACGCCGTGGATGCCGGCTTGACCCAGGTAGCGGTCTCTGAGGATTTTCTTGGCCTCATCCAGCGATGCTGCCATTCCCACCCCCTCGGCTAGAGGAGCGCGACCTGGAGCTCATTCAACACATCGTCGATAGGGTTGGCCACTCCGTAGTCGCCGCGTGGCGGGCCGGCGAAATACAGGCCCACAGCCTTCCGGCCGGCCTTCTGAACAATTAGAGAACCGCTGTCGCCGCCCAGGCCAAAGCTGGAGTAAGGGTCGGTTCTTTTCAGCCTCATCTGGTTTTCGAAGAGGGCCGTAAGGCTGGAGTCATTATGGTCCATGCCTATCAAGGCGTCATAAGACTCATCGTCCACGACGCCTTCCGTGTAGCCCGTCGTCCGGCCATGCTTACATACTGCCATATCCTCGGCGGCCTTAGCAACACCGAGGATTTGCCCGAGGGAGCAGACCTCGAGCGTATATTCGACGCCGGGAGAAAGCTTGCCGATGGCGGCGTCCACTCTGTTCGCCTGAGAGCCGCCCAGCCGGATGGGCACCCAGCGCTGCAGGGTGGCAATCCGGTAGTTTGAATCCACCCCACCATCCGCCGGGCCGGGCTGGCGCAGCTCGTCTCCAAGGTGAGCCCGGTTGACGTCGGCATAGACGTGGTTGTTGCTCAGCACAAAGACCTGTCCGGGATCATCGCCGGGCTTTGTGGAGCGGCAGAAATAGCCCAGGGTTCCGGCCGTCACTCCAAGATGAGCGGTGCTGATACCCGCCACCAGAGGCCGCACTTTATCCTTGCGAGCCGAGGTGCATTGGGGAAGGGAAAGGGCGGCGCTTTTTATCCGGCCGGGCTTTCTGGACCGGGCCCTGAGAATAAAGGCCGGCGCAGATTCAATGACGTCGATGGGAATTCCATCGACCTCCCTGGGCAGGTGGTCGCTTGAAGAGAGAAAAGCCAGGGCATACTTCTGGGCCACATAAAGGCGAACACATCTGGTTGAAGTCACCTTCCCCTTGACGATCTTCTTGCCGATTCCCAGGGCGTGCACGTTTTGTCTCAGCGAGGCCCGAGCGCTGGACACGGCCAGGTTAAACTCGCAGCCCGCCATTCTCCCCGTTGTCTCCCCCTTCCATAGCCTGGAACGCAACTCTCTCTTGGCCTGCAAAAGATCATTTTTGGAAATCATATTGATTTTTCCCTATTGAAATCTTATATCCCAAAGCTGAGAGACAGGAATAGGGCCGGTACAAGTTTTTTGGTGAGCGGAATAACCTCGTTTTCTCCGATCGGAGTTTCATAGGGCTTATATCCTTCGGGCAACTCGTTAATGAACCCGAAAGAGACCCCCGCCTGGAATATGGCCGGGACTTTAGGATTCCGGACATAGAGGCCTACCAGGCCGCTTACCGAAGTGTCGATCTGGCTCTGAAGATTGTAGGCCACTCCCCAGCTCAGGCCGATTGAGTCGCTTATCATGGGAGCATTCCAAAATGCCGCCACGCCGTAAACAATGCTGCTCTGCTCTTGATAGCCTATGAAGAGCTTGTTCTTTTTTCCGAGCTCGCTGCTCCCTTCCACATAGTTCGGGTTCTTGACGGGGCCGTACACATTTTTTCCCAGGATGGCCATATAAGGCCCAAAACTGTAGATGATGCCCTTGGGTTTCTTGAATTCAAGGCGATATACGCGTTTTGAACAATGGGCCTTGATGGCTTCGGCTTGATCTTTAAGATTGTTGCTGCCAAGAAAACTATTAATTTCGGACTCATCGACAAGGCCGTCGTTGTTAGTGTCTTCAGCAAAATGGGAGGATATTTGATATACTTTTGTTTTCTTCCCATTAATTTCTTTTTCTTCTAATTCGTAGCTCCAGAAACCGGGAATCGCCGTGATCTCAACAATGACCGCTCCTCCGGCGCTTGTTTTAAGAAGGCTGTCGGCGAATTCGTTTTCCCCTATGGCCAGAGACCCGGCTTCATCCTTTATGTTTATCTTTTCGAAGTCGGCCATAATGGGCCTCAGGTATTCGTCAGTATTATTATCGCTGAACCATTTCTCTATGTCTTTCTGCCCGAACTTAAGGACTCGCTCCTTCAAGGCTTTATTGATATTATCGTAATCAGGCTGCCCCACGGTTGATACGGAGATACCCGACGGGGGAGCCGGCCTGGGAGTTGGGATTGGGTTCAGCGGCAATTCCGGCTTGGGCAATTCGAAGGTCATCTTATAAATATATTTGTAATCCAGCCGATTGACATTCTCGATCTTAACCCTGAGCGAATCCGGATAGTCGATGACGATTTTCCCCTTTGTCTTCGCATAGTCGAAAGTGACATCGGCGCCCCGGGCCGGCAGCCAAAGAAAAACCGCAAGGACGATCGAGCTGATCAATGCTTTTTTCATCTCTCTCCCCCCCTTGCTTAAAAATAGATTAAAGAATCCCTTTTACGTCTCTCTTGACCATTTTCTTTGTTTCGTCCAGTTTCTTTTGCACGGCGTTATTCGTCCGATCTATTTCCTCCATCATCATTATTTGAACCTCCCCGGCCAGGACGGGTGTCCTAACTTTGTTGCTTTTTTCTGCCGAGGCGACCATCTCCGCCACTTTGGGCGCAAGCTCCTGCTTCAGCGCTTCAATATTTTCAGAAGCTTGCTTTTTGGCCGCTTCTATCCTGTCCTCGGCCTTCTTTTGGCCCGACCTGAAGCCGATGGCCGATAGATAGCTCGTCCAGGTTGCCCCGATCACGATGGCTTGAAAATACTTGGGCAGATCCCCGCTCAGCCCCTCAACCTTGATCCTCCCCGCCAGCAGGAAGGCGATCACGCCGCCCAGGCCAATGTAAATAATGAAGCCCAGGCTCCGGGAATATATTTTCGTCCGGTTCACTCTCCGCTGCAGGATTTCCAGCCTTGCCCTTTCGTCGCGGACCTCGAGGAGAGAACTTCGCAGCACTTTCTCCAGGCGCCGGGCCAGGCCGTCCGGCACCGACGCCTCCCTCAGTTTGGCTTGGATGTCATCAATGTCTTTTTCCGCTTTTTTGATATGGTCCTGACGCCGGCTGACCTCGATTTCATCGTCCGAAGTGTCATAAATGGCCCTGAACTCCGGGATGACTTCCTGTTTGGCTAAATAGACAGTCAGGAGTGCGCCCAGGGCGCCGAGAAAAAATAGTCCGATGCTCCCCACCATCTCCACCCTCCCTTCTTGAAATAAACTTAGGAAATATTCCGTTCCTATTAACTGTTTTGTCGCCATAAGATGACAAAATGGAAATTATTTTCCTCCGCCTGCCAGGCCCCGTCCGCCGCCTTCGTTGACTAAATATCCTCGTTCCCTTATAGTAAATCCGCCGGAAGAATCATCATGAATTGGGAAGAACTGGCCCGGGAATTGTCCGTGGCCAACGAATCGAAAATCGTGCTCCTCGTCGTGGACGGAATGGGCGGGCTGCCGCACTGGGGCCGCACCGAGCTGGAAACGGCGCAGAAGCCCAACCTCGACCATCTGGCCGTAGCCGGCGTTTGCGGCCTCAGCGACCCGGTTTCTCCCGGCATCACTCCGGGCTCCGGGCCGGCCCACCTGGCCCTCTTCGGCTACGACCCGCTCCGCTACCGGCTTGGCCGGGGCATCCTGGAGGCGCTCGGTTCGAACGTCGAAGTGGCGGCCAACGATCTTGTAGCCCGCGGCAACTTCGCCACCCTCAAGGAAGGCTTGATCACCGACCGCCGGGCCGGCCGCCTCCCCACCGCCGAGACCGAACGGTTGTGCGCCAAGATCAACGAAACGCTCAAGGAGAAGGACGGTTGCCTCTTCCATCTCACCCCGGGCAAGGAACACCGCTTCGTGTTCAAGGCCACGGCCGAAGGCCTGTCCGACGCGCTCAGCGACGCCGACCCGCAGAAGGACCACCTGATGCCGGCGCCCGCCTCGCCGATCGGGGCCGGGGGGGAGGCGGCCGGCACCGCTTCCCTGGTCAACGGCTACATCCAGGCCGTGACCGATCTCCTCAAGGACGAGCCCGTGGCCAACACGATCCTGCTGCGCGGTTTTTCCAAGTTGCCCTCCATCCCGACCTTGGCCGAGCTTTACAAGCTCAAAGCAGCGGCGGCGGCCAATTACCCCATGTACCGCGGCCTGGCCAAGCTGGTGGGCATGGAGGTCCTTCAGGCCGGAAACGAGACGGAGGACCTCATGGCCTCAGTGGAGCGCTCCTTCAAGGATTACGATTTCTTCTTCGTGCACTATAAAAAAACGGACTCGGCCGGCGAGGACGGCGCCTTCGAGGCCAAGGTCCGGGCCATCGAGGAGATCGACCGCTTCCTGCCACGGCTCCTTGCCCTCAAGCCCGATGTGCTGGTCGTCACTTCCGACCATTCCACACCCGCCCTCCTCAAATCCCACTCCTGGCATCCCAACCCCTTCCTCCTGGCGGCCAAATCCGCCCTGCCCGACCGGGTGACGGTTTTCACCGAACGCGAATGCGGCCAGGGGCTCCTGGGCCGCTTCCCCGCTCTGCAGGCCATGCCGCTCATGCTGGCCCACGCCGGCCGGCTCAAAAAGTTCGGCGCGTGAGTAAGCATCTCAATTTCCGTAATGAAAACAAAAACGTGTGGGGTTCTGTCGCGGCTCCTCCCCGGCTGTGCTTGCCAGGCTGCGCGCAGGCGGGGAGCCCCTCCGCCGCGCCACCCCCTAACGATCCGGGTACATCACGGAAAATGAGATGCTTCCGGCGCGTTAAGAGATTTGCCAAAACAGACGCCCGGCTTTCGGCAGCAGCCGGCCTTCTAGCCTTCCTCCTAACCGCCGCGCCGCCGTCTCTCCCCGCTGCAGCCAGCCCCCTGGTGGAGGTTTACAGCCTCCGCTACTACACCCACCCCAACTTCACCCGTATCGTGCTGGACCTGGGCGAGCTGCGGGAATACACCTACGGCGAGCTCCACGCGCCCGACCGGCTGTTCGTGGACATCCTTGCGGCCAAGCTCAACCCCATCCTCCACGGTCAATCCTATTCCGCCGGAACCGATTACCTGAGCCACATCCGCATCGCCCAGCGGGACCGCGGCATCGTCCGCTTGGCCGTGGACCTGGATTTCGCCAAGATAAGATCCTATCGCGTCTATTACCTGCCCGACCCCTTCCGCATCGTCATGGACATCTATCCCGGAGTGCCGGCCCCGGCCTCCCAGAAAGGTCTCCCGCCTCCGGAGACGACAGCCGGAACGGTCAGCAAGACCGGGCCGGAGACCAAAGCGGGGCCTGAGGCCAAGCCCCAGCCGGCCCAGCCCACCGCTTCGGGCTACACTCTCGTCCGGCAGTTGGGCCTGGGTATCCATACCATCGTCATCGACCCAGGCCACGGCGGCACCGACCCTGGCTGCCTGGGCCGCAACGGCGAGCAGGAGAAAGACCTGGTCCTCGACGTGTGCCTCAGGCTGCAGAAGCTGCTCAGCGCGGTCAAGGACCTCCAAGTCCTCCTCACCCGGGAAACGGACATCTTCATTCCCCTGGAGAACCGGACGGTCACCGCCAATCAGAATCAGGCCGACCTGTTCATCTCGGTCCATGCCAACTCCAGCCTCAACCCCAAGCGGACGGGGATCGAGACTTTCTATCTCAACCTCAGCACAGACCCGGCCGTGGAACAGATCGCTGTCCGGGAGAACGCCGCCACGAACAAGTCCATCAGCAAGATGAAGGATATCCTGCTCAAGATCATGCAGAACAACAAGATTCCTGAATCGCGCGACCTGGCCGAGAGGGTCCAGCGGAGCCTGGTCCTTTACCTCTCCCGCTTCTATGGCGATATCCAAAGCCTGGGCGCCAAGGGCGGTCCCTTCTGGGTGCTCATCGGCGGCGAAATGCCCTCGGTCCTGGTCGAGATCTCGCATCTGTCCAACGCCCAGGAGGCGGCCCGGCTCAAGGATGAGACTTATCGTCAGAGGGTCGCCCAGGGGATCTACCAGGGAATCATGGCCTACATGCAGTCACTGGGCAAAGGTATATGAGAATAAGAATTGGGTGCATCTTTTTAAAACCGGAAAATGAGAGGAGATGCATCCTAGGAAAAGAGCGATGAAACGACGAGAATTCATAAGAGATGTGGCCATCGGCAGCCTGGTCTTGAACCTGGGCACAAAGCAAAGCCTCTTCGGCCAAGCGGCCCAGCCGCCAGACTTGGCCTGGGTCGAGGGTGACTCGCCGGCGGCCATCACCCGCGCGGCAGTGGACCTTCTGGGCGGCATGAAGCGCTTCGTCGGGCGGGGCGACGTCGTCTGTGTCAAGCCCAACATCGGCTGGGACAGAACACCGGAACTGGCCGCCTGCACCAACCCCGAGGTGGTCAAAACCCTGGTCGAGCTCTGCCTGGCCGCCGGGGCCAAGGAAGTCATCGTCACCGACAACTCCACCAACCAGGCCAACCGGACCTTCCTCCGCTCCGGCATCCAGGCCGCGGCCAAAGAGGCCGGGGCTAAGGTGCTGCTGCCCAGCCCCTTCCGCATGAAGAAGATGGCCCTGGGCGGCGAATGGCTCAAGGACTGGGAAGTCTATCTCGACGTTTCCGAAGCGGACAAGATCATCAACGTGCCCATCGCCAAGCATCACAGCCTGGCCCGGGTGACGCTGGGCATGAAGAACTGGCTGGGCGCCGTCGGCGGGGCGCGCAACCAGCTCCATCAGAAGCTGGACCAGGCCGAAGTGGACCTGGCCCGCTTTTTCAAGCCGGCCCTGACTGTGCTTGACGCCTACCGCATGCTGATGCGCAACGGCCCCCAGGGCGGGCGGCTTTCGGACACCAAGCTGCAGAAGACGGTCGTGGCGGGGGTGGATTACGTAGCCGTGGAAGCGGCCGGGGCGACGCTGTTCGGCATCAAGCCCGAGGAGCTGCCCTTCATCAAGCTGGCCGCCGACCGGAAAGCGGGCCGGCTAGACCTGGAGAAGCTGAAAATTGAAAAAAGAACGGTCTAAGAAATACCGGCTCCTGCAGGCTGTGCGTATCCTCAGCCAGCTCTTCTTTTTCGGCCTGTTCGTTTATCTCTTCAGCAAGACGCATTTTACCGGCCAGGATTATATCAGCCCCGTGGAGCGGTATTTCCATTTCGACCCGCTGCTGGGCCTGGTGACCTCGATCGCCGGGCGGGTCTTCTTCGCTTCTTTTGCCCTGGCCGGCATCACCGTGGCCCTGACCGTCCTGCTGGGCCGAGTCGCCTGCGGCTGGGTCTGTCCCCTGGGCGGAGTGCACCAGTTCTTCTCCTTTATATTTAAAAAGGCCAAGCTGCACCGGCCGAAAAGTGCCTCGGCCGGCCCCCTGAAGTTAAAATACTACATCCTCATCTTCATCCTGGCCGCCGCCCTGCTGGGGCTTGACCTGGCCGGCTATGTGGACCCGCTGTCCTTCCTCTACCGTTCCTTTGCCGTCAGCATCTTCCCGGTCCTGGCCGGGGCGGCCTCGGCCCTCATCGGCCTGCTCTACAAGCTCAAGCTCACGGGGCTGGGCGGGACATTCGGCCAGTTCTTCGAGAGCCTGTCTCTCAACTCCACTTTCCAGCAGGGCTTCTTCATCGGCCTCGTTTTCCTGGCCGCTGTGCTTCTCAACTTGGTCCGGGAGCGGTTCTGGTGCCGAGTGCTCTGCCCGGCCGGCGCCCTGCTGGGCCTTTTGTCGTTGGGGAATCTCTTCAAGCTTAAGATCAATACCCAGAAGTGCATCGACTGCGGCCTGTGCAACCTGCAATGCCAGACTCAGGCTTCTCCCTTCCCGGACGAGGAATGGAAGGGCCACGAATGCGTTTACTGCTTCACCTGCGGGGCGGTCTGCCCTACGGCGGCTATCGGCTTTCCGGCTTGGAAGAGAGCGCCGCGCCGGGAGCCGCGGGTGAGCCTCGAGCGCCGCAGGCTCATCTGGACGCCCATCGCCGCGCTCCTGGTAGCGCCCTTCTTCCGGTTGACGCCCGCCGGAAAACGCCCATCCGCTTCGCTCATCCGGCCTCCGGGAGCGCGCCCCGAGCCGCAATTTCTGTCCAAATGCGTCAAATGCGGGGAATGTATGAAGGCCTGCCCGACCAACGGCCTGCAGCCGGTGCTGGCTGAAGCCGGACCGGAGGGGTTGTGGACGCCCAAGCTCGTGCCCCGCATCGGATACTGCGAGTACTACTGCTCGCTCTGCTCCCAGGTCTGCCCTTCGGGCGCCATCCGGGAGTTGCGCATCGAGGATAAAATCAAGGTCAAGATCGGCACGGCCTGGGTCAACAAGAACCACTGCCTGCCCTACGCCCTGGGCAAGCCCTGCATCGTCTGCGAGGAGCACTGCCCGACCTCGCCCAAGGCCATCAAGCTGGTGGAGACCCAGACGCGGCTGCCGGACGGAACTGTCTCGACCCAGAAAGCGCCGGTGGTGGATTATGAGCTGTGCATCGGCTGCGGCATCTGCGAGAACAAATGCCCGGTGGTGGACAGCCCGGCCATCTACTGCACCTCGATCGGGGAACAGCGCTCGGAGACGAACAGGCTGCTGCTGGAGCTCCTTAAGACAGATTCAGGGCCCTACTGAGGATTCTCTGCCCTAGTATTTTTTTATTATCTTTGGCGGTGGAGCAATAAAAGGAAGGATAACCTTGAACGTATATATTTCCGAGGCAACCTCACCCCCCTTCTGCAAGTAAACATTCTGCGAGCCCAGAGGCACCCCGGGGGGAACCCTGGCCTTGATTTTTCCAAAAGATCCACCGCCAGACGGGGGGGTCCAAGAGATGACGGGAAAATCAATTGTCCCGATCTTGAGAACAAGTCCTCCGGGCGAAGCAGGGAGTCGATAGACATCTATCGACACTTCCGTTCCGGCCGGGCCTTTATTGGGAGTCATGCTAACAAAATCCCAAGGAATCCTTTTGGAAAAGATATTGGACAGAACAGTCGGGCCGTCGACAATAGCGAATTGATAGACATGGTCCCAATAAATGAGAGCGAAGGGCGGGGTAAAGGTGACGCCGGTGTTAGCCCAATGAATATAAGAGGTCACCAGCGTTCCATCAAGGCGCACATTTTTCGTGCCCCGCGTTGCGCCGAAGTTTGTCCCTACCAGGTCCATTTCCGGGGGAGGCATTCCATAGAGATGATGATGCACATCGGTGATGTTCGCTTTCTTCAAGAGCGCTAGGCTATCGGAGAGGGCCAGGTTCTTAGGCTTATCCTGCGCGGCGAAGGCGGTGAGGCCAACTAGGAAAGCCAAAAGCGCATAGGCCAAAATCCTTGATTTTCCCCTAAACATGATGCCTCCTTTAAATGGGTTGCCTGTCATCTGATTCCGTCGCGCGCGTCAAAGGCGCAACAGACTCCCCTCTCACTGTGATTTGATTCTAGGCCCAAGGAGACACCCAGTCAAGATAAGTCCGGATCTCTAGGCTGCCGCCCGTTTGGTGGCAGTCCTCGGTGCTGGCCGCCAAAGGATACAGCCAGGAAACCTTGCTCGAGGGGATTCCCGCTTTGATATTATTTTATTATCTTCCCCGAAGGAGGTGTATAGGGAAGAAGGACCTTGAATTGGTACACTTCCGAGGCCACCTGGCCCCCCTTCTGCAGGTATACATTCTGCGTACCCACAGGAGCGCCCGCGGGGACCTTGGCCTTGATGATTCCGAGAGAATACCACGTACTGTCATGGGGCGTCCAGCCAACAACGGGAAAATCAACTGTCCCGATCTTGAGAACCAGTCCTCCGGGCGAATCAGGAAGGTTAAAGACATATAGTGACACTTCCGTTCCAACCTCCCCTTGTTTGGGGGTCATATGATCAAAATCCCAGGGAATTCTCGTGGAAAAGATATTGGACAGGACAAGGGGGCCGTCGACCAGGGCAAATTGATAGACATGATCCCAATAGATGAGGGGGGAGGGTGGCTTAAAGGTGATGCTAGTATCATGCCAAAAAAGACATTGACTCGCCAGCGTTCCGTCGATGCGCACATTTTTCGTGGCTTGCGTTGCGCCAAAGTTCGTCCCTAGCAGGACCATGTCTGGGAGAGGATCTGCACCAGAAATAAAATGATGCACACTGGTGATGTTCGCTTTCTTTAAGAGTCCTTTATAATCGGAGGGTGTGAAATTCTTAGGCTTATCCTGCGCAGCAAGGGCACTGAAACCAACCAGGAAAGCCAAAAGCGCATAGACCACAATCCTTGATTTTCCCCTAATCATGATGCCTCCTTTTTGATGGGCGCCTGTCATCTGATTTTTCCGAACTCGTTAAAGGAATCACAGGCTCCCCTCTTACTGTGATTTGATTCTAGGCCCAAAGAAACATCAAGTCAAGACAGGGCAAAGCAAGGCTTAAGAGATCCGTGTCCTGGGGGCACAAACCGAATGAGCTAAGCGTTGATTCGGATCTTTTCCCCGTATAACAGTATTAGAGTGGAGGAGATCATCTGTCGGCCAGGGTGAAGGCCGTCAGGTAAATCAAACGGGAGATCTTTTCTATCAGCTCGGGGCTCGTCTTCTCCACGCTGTCGCTCGTCTGATGGTAGTCCTCGGTCATGGCCGCGATGGCGAACAGCCAGGGGATCTTCGCCGCGCTGAAAGAAGAGTGATCGCTTCCGCCCAAATCGCGGTCCGGGGAAGGGCTAGACTCACGGAGATAAAGGTCCAGGCCCATCGACTGGTCGGCGGCCCGCAGGGCCTCGGCCAGTCCTGCGCCGGAGGTGAAGGAGATGGGGAGGAAATTCGCCGGCTTGATCTTCTTGGTAAGTTCCTGGACAGCCGGTAAGCCCATCCATCTGCCCATCCGAGTGAGAGTCTTCTCATCGTAAGGCCGGCTGATCATGTCCAAGTTCAAATAGGCCACGGTCTTATCCAGGGGGAAGGCCGGGTTCAGGACATAGAAGCGGGAGCCCAACAGCCCCTCCTCCTCGCCCGTCCACAAGCAGAAGAGGACGGTGCGCTTGGGCTTGGCCGTGTTGAGGGCGAAAGCATGGGCCAGGTTCAGGATCCCGACCGAGCCAGAGCCGTTGTCATCGGCTCCATTGAAAATATAATCGCCCCGGCGGCCCAGGTGGTCGAGATGGGCGCCCATCACGACGACTTCATTCTTGAGAACCGGGTCCGAGCCCTCCACGTAGCCCAGGACATTCTGGCCGCGGACCAGGGCTGTCTTGAGGGTAGTGGATAAGGTCAACCGCGTGCCGGGTATCTCCAGGGAGGCGGGCTTGGCCGTGGACTCGATCTTTTTCTTGAGTTCGTCGATCTTCAGCCCCGAGGCCTCCAAGAGGGCGTCGGCCATCTCCCGGGTAATGGTGATGACCGGAGTGCTCTCCCAGGGCATCCGAGCGGCAACGCCCGGAAGCGTCAGCCGTCGGCGTTCGGGAGGGAAAGGCCGGTCGTCGGAGAGGCGGGCCGGTCCGGCCAGGGTCTTGAACAGGTCCGCATCCTTGCCCGTATTCTGGACCTGGAGGATGGCCGCCGGCTGGAGCTTGGAAATCTCCCTGACTTTGGCCGAGCCGCCCCCGCGGGTTATGGCCGCCATAGGCGCAGCGGGGAAGTATTTCTCTTTCAGATCCTTGGTCTGCCAGAAGGGCGACTTGGGGTCGTCTTTGCCGGGCGCCTCGCTCAGAATAAGGACGATTTTCCCTTTGACCTCGAGGTTCTTGAATTCGTCCCAGCCGATTCCCTTTTCAGTGATCCCGTAACCGGCAAAGACCACCGGTGCACTGAGCGACACGGCTTCCGAAGCCCGGCTCTGGAAATCGAGCCCCGACTGGAACGTTCGAGATTTGACCAGACTGCCCAGCCTGACTTCCAGGGCGATCTGGGTTGAAGACTCCAGAATCTCCTTTAGGATAAATTCCTGGATGAAGCGTTTTTCAAGTTGGGGCGGAGCACCGGCATCGGCGAACGACGTCGGCCGGCGTTCGACAACGGGCGCATCGCCCGCGGGCTTCAATTTCCATAGGCCGAACAGGGAAGCGGCGTACTCGGCGGCCAGCTCATAGCCGCGGGTCGCTGTTTCACGGCCTTCCAACAGGTCGGAGGATAAAAAACTCAGCAACGCCTTGGAATCCTTGGCCGTGATGGATTCAAACCCGGCTTTCATATTTTCCTGGGGGGGCGCCGTTTTCTCGACCAGGACCAGGTTCTTAAGAACATCCTCGGGCTTCGAGGCCTGGGTCTGTTGAGGCGCTTGCGCGCTCAGGCCGAAGACCAGGGCTAGGACTAGTAACAGGGACAGGAAAGGCTTTTTCATCGGCCCTTACTCCTTATAGAAACCCATCAATACCTTTGGACGAAATATCAACCAAATTCTTCCTACCAAACATCCGAAAATCCAGCCCGCTTTTGCTCCTCTGTCGCTCATGGCCTACTCCGGCGGGCTTTTCAGTCCGCTAGCAGCTTCTTCAGCTCCTCTTTGAGCGGGGGGATAACCTGGAAGAGGTCGGCCACGATACCGTAGTTGGCCGCCTTGAAGATGGGGGCTTCGGGGTCCTTGTTCACGGCCACAATGACCTTGGAGGAGGACATGCCGGCCAGATGCTGGATGGCGCCCGAGATGCCGAAGGCGAAATAAATATTGGGCGAGACCGTTTTGCCCGTCTGGCCGACCTGATGGTGGTGGTCGATCCAGCCAGAGTCCACCGCCGAGCGCGAAGCGCCTACCGCCGAGCGGGGCACGACATCGGAAAGCTCGCGCAGCAGGCCGAAATTTTCCGGCCCCTTCAGGCCGCGTCCGCCGGAGAAAATGACCTCGGCTTCGGTCACGTCCAGCGCGCCAGCCTTTTCGCCCAGGAGCTCCACGACCTTCCCCTTGATCAGGTCCTGGTCCAGGGCCACTTTTTTCTTGACCACCTCTCCGCTCCGCTTCCCCGAGTCGAACAAGGGGAAGATGTTGGGCCGGAGCGAAGCCAGCTGGGGAGAGGATTTCAGCCTGAAGGAGAGGAGCGCCTTGCCGGCATAAATGGGCCGGGTGTATTCAAGACGGCCCTCTTTGACCGCCAGCCGGATACAATCGGAAGCCAGGCTCACGCCCAGCCGGGCGGCCAGCCGCGGAGCTAGATCCTTGCCCAGCGAAGTGGCCGAGAAGAATACGGCGGCGGGCTTATGCTCCCGGACCAAGGCCTCCAGGGCTAGGGCCTGGGCTTGGGCCGAGTACGCGTCGAGCGCCGGGCTGTCCAAGATGTGGACCTTGGCCGCCCCGCAGGCGAAAACATCAGCGGTTATTCCTTCCAGCCCCGTGCCGGCCAGCACGGCCTGCACATCTATCTTGAGCCCGTCCGCCTGGCGCCGCGCTTCGGACAGGGCTTCCAGGGACGACTTCTTGACCTTGCCTTTACGAGTTTCAATATAGACCAGGATCATGGCTGTACTCCTCAAGTGCGCCGTCTTTTAAGTTCATTGCCAAAATATTCAGCTCCGGATGACAAGAAATTTGTGAGACGCACAACTAGATCACCTTGGCTTCGCTGCGGAGAAGATGGACCAGCTCACGGGCCGCTTCTTCGGCCGTGCCGGCCAGGACCCGGCCCGCCTTGCGGGCCGGCGGCAGGTCCATGGCCGTGACCTCCAAGCCTACCCCCAGCTCGCCGGCCCCCAGCCCCAGCTCTTCGACCGGCAGGACCGGGATGTGGACCTTCTTGGCGGCCATGATGCCCCTGAGGGTTTCATAGCGGGGCTCGTTCAGCCCCTTCTGGGCGCTGACCACAGCCGGCAGGCTGAATTCCACCTTTTCCTCGCCTCCCTCGACCTCCCGGATGGCCGTGCCCCGGTTCCCTTCGACCTGGAGCTTGACCACCACGTTGGCCTGGGGCAGGCCGAGCAACTCGGCGGTCATGGCCGGCACCTGGGAATTATCCGCGCCCATGGCCTGCTTGCCGAAAAGAAGAAGGTCCGCCCCCGTGTACTTTGTTTGAAGGGCCTTGGCCAGGATGCGGGCCGTGCGCAGGCCGTCGTAGCTCTCCGGAGAGGCGTCCTTGAGAAGCACAGCCTCGTCGACGCCCATGGCCAAGCATTTGCGCAAGATGGTCAGGCATTCCTCCGGCCCCACGCAAAAAGCCGTGACCTTGCCGCCCTTGGCTTCTCGCAAGCACAGGGCTTCTTCCAAGGCGAATTCGTCATAAGGGTTCAGGATGAAGTTCAGCCCCTCCTCGACGATTTTTTTTTGAGCCTGGTCGACCCTGATCTTCGATTCCGTGTCGGGAACGCGCTTGACGAAGACGAATATGTTCACGCCACCCTCCTTTTCTTGGGGCGAAGCTTCAAACAGTTGAACCAGCCCGAGCGGCGGCTTCAGCCGTCGTATCGTTTCAGCAGCAGGGATCCGTTGGTCCCGCCGAACCCGAAGGAATTGGTCAGCCCGTAAACGACCTCCACCGCTCGCGGGATATTGGGGACATAGTCCAAATCGCAATCGGGGTCGGGATTTTCATAATTGATGGTGGGGGGCATAACCCGGTGCAGGAGGCACAGGGCGGTATAGGCCGCTTCCACGGCTCCGGTGGCGCCCAGCATGTGGCCGGTCATGGACTTGGTGGAGTTGACGCCGATCCGGTAGGCGTGGCCGCCGAAGACCCGCTTGATGGCCAGGGTCTCGGTCTTGTCGTTGAAGAGGGTGGAGGTGCCGTGGGCGTTGATATAGGTCACCAGGGAGGGGTCCACCCCGGCGTCGTCCAAAGCGGCCTTCATGACCCGGGCCGCGCCGTCCCCGTCGGGCGCCGGCTGAGTGACATGGAAGGCGTCGCTGGTCATGCCGTAGCCCACCACCTCGGCGTAGATCCGGGCGTTGCGGCGCAGGGCCGCGCCCAGTTCCTCCAGGATGAGAACCCCGGCGCCCTCGGCCAGGACGAACCCGTCGCGCTGGGCGTCAAACGGCCTCGAGGCGCGCTCCGGCTCGTCGTTGCGCTCGGAGAGGGCTTTCATGGAACTGAACCCGGCCAGGCTGAGGGGAGTGATGGGCGCTTCCGCGCCTCCGGCCAGCATGATATCCGCGTCACCCCGGCTGATGATGCGGAAAGAGTCGCCGATGGAGTGGGAGCTGGTGGCGCAGGCCGTGGCCGTGGCCGAACTAGGCCCCTTGGCCCGGAAGCGAATCGAGATCTGTCCCGAGGCCTCATTGATGATGGTCTGGATGAGGAAGAAGGGCGAGACCCGGCCGGGCCCTTTCTCCAGAAGCACCTTGTGCGTCTCCTCGATCGAGCCGATGCCGCCGATGCCCGACCCGACATACACCCCGCAGCGCTCGCTGGCCAGGCGCTCCCGGGGAATGGCCGCGTCCTGCACGGCCAGCTCCGCCGCGGCCAGGGCAAATTGGATGAAGAGGTCCATCTTGCGGACCTCCTTGCGGGCGATGAACTGGAGCGGGTCGAAACCCTTGACCTCGCCGGCAAAGCGGGTGGCATAGCGGGTCACATCAAAGCGGGTGATAGGCCTAATCCCGCTGCGGCCGTGGAGCAGGGCTTCCCAGTTGGCCGCCGTGCCCAGGCCCAGGGGAGTGGCCAGGCCAAGCCCGGTGATGACCACTCGCCGGCCGGAAGAGGGGCCTCGAGCAGAGCTCATATCGTCACTGGACGGGTAGGGAGAGGATGAAGCTTTATTTGGCGTGGCTGATGACGTAGTCCATGGCCTTGCCGACCGTGGTCATTTTCTCGGCATCTTCGTCGGGGATGTCCAGCCCGAACTCATCTTCCAGGGCCATGACCAGCTCAACGGTGTCCAGGGAGTCGGCTCCCAGGTCCTCGATGAAGGACGCATTCTCCTTGACCTGGTCCTCGCTGATGCTCAGCTTGTCGGCGATGATGGTCCGCATCTTAGAAAGCAGTTCGTCTCTTGTCATTGGCATAGCAGTCCTCCTCATGCAAATTTAGACATTGGGATTTACATGTACATCCCGCCGCTGACGCCAAGTACTTGTCCGGTGATGTAGGCCGCTGCGTCCGACAGCAGGAACAGAACAATCCGGGCCACTTCTTCGGGCGTGCCGAACCTTTTCATGGGGATCACGTCCAGGAACGCCCGCTTGACCTCCTCGGGCAATCGCTCGGTCATGGGGGTGGCGATGTAGCCCGGGGCCAGGCAGTTCACGGTGATGCCCCGCGAGGCCACCTCGCGGGCCAACGATTTGGAGAAGCCGATGAGTCCTGCTTTAGAGGCGGCGTAGTTGGCCTGGCCGGCGTTGCCCATCAGGCCCACCACCGAGGCCATATTGACGATCCGGCCGGAACGCTGGCTGATCATCGGCCGGATGACGGCTTTGGAAAAAAGGAAGGCGCCCTTGAGGTTGATCTCCAGGACGGCGTCCCACTCCTCCTCTTTCATCCGCATCAGCAGGTTGTCGCGGGTGATTCCAGCGTTGTTGACCAGATGATCGATGCGCTTGTGTTCGGCCAGCACGGCCTGGACTACGGCTTCGACCTGGCCGGCCTGGGCCACATCGGCGACGTGGACCGAAGCCTGCCCGCCCGCGCTCCGCGCCCGGCCGGCCACCTCATTCAGTTTCTCCATCTGAATGTCCACCAGGTGGACGGCCGCGCCGGCGGCGGCCAGCTCCAGGGCAATGGCCTGGCCGATGCCCTGCGAAGCGCCGGTGACAATTGAAACTGTCCCCTCCAGCGACATGTCAGGCTTTCGTCCCTTCCGTCACCCGAGCCAGCCGGCCGATCTCGCTCCGGATCTTCTCGGTGACTCCCTTCCGCACGTACTCCCGGGCCAGGCGGACGGCGTTGCGCACGGCGGTGGCGTTCGACCGGCCATGGCCGATAATGCACACGCCGTTGACTCCCAAGAGATGAGCGCCTCCGTATTGGGCGTAGTCCAGCTTGCGGAACAGGCGCCGCAGGTGGCGCCGCATCAGGAAGAAGCCCACCTTGGCCAGCAGGTTGCGGGCGATTTCGCTCCGGGCCATGATCAGCATGTTCTCCACCAGGCCCTCCGAGACCTTGAGGGCCACGTTCCCGGTGAACCCGTCACTGACGATGACGTCGGCTTTGCCGGAATAAATATCCTTGCCCTCGACATTGCCGATAAAGTTCAGGGACGCAGCCTCCAGCCGCTCAAAGGCGGCTTTGGTCAGTTCGTTGCCCTTGGTCTTCTCCTCGCCGATGCTCATCAAGCCGATGCGCGGCTGGGGCAGGCCCAGCACGTTCTCCATGAAGATCCGTCCCATCACCGCGAACTGCTCCAGGTGATGGGGCCGGCAGTTGGCGTTGGCCCCCACGTCGATGAGCAGGGTCAAGCCCTTCTGGGTGGGCACCAACAGGGCCAGGGCCGGCCGGTCCACTCCCCGCAAGGCACCCAGCGTCTTCTGGGAGATGCTGACCACGGCGGCCGTATTGCCGGTGCTGACCAGGGCATCGGCCCGGCCTTCCTTGACCAACTCGGCGCCGATGCGGATGGAGGATCGTTTCTTGCGGCGGAAAGAAAGCAGCCCTTCGCTCATGCCGATGGCCTCCGGCGCGTCGACGATGGTCACCCCGGCCTCGGGCCCGCCCAGCCGGCGGACTTCCTCGGTAATGAGGTCCCGGACGCCGACCAGAAGCACTTCCAGTCCAAAATCATGGGCGGCACGCAGGGCGCCTTCAACGGTCACCCGGGGACCGTAGTCTCCGCCCATGGCGTCAACCGCGATTCGCATGGAATCCTCTTGTTTTATTCTTCAGTCTCGGAGATCACCTGACGGCTCTTGTAGAAACCGCACTGCGGGCAGGCCCGATGGGGGAGCTTGGGTGAACCGCAGTTGGAGCACAAGGAAAAGGTCGGCAGGGTGAGCGCATCATGCGCCCGGCGTTTGCCTTTGCGGCAAGGGGAAGTACGTCTTTTGGGGTTGGCCATGGGACACTCAACTCTTAATGAGATTTTTGATCTTGACCAGTCGGGGGTCGCTCTCCCTGATAGTGCAGGCGCAGCCGCTCTCGCGGCGCACCTTGCCGCAGACCGGGCAAATCCCCTCGCAGTCTTTAGAGCAGAGCGGCTTTATCGGAAAGGTCAGGTTGAGCTGTTCCAGGATGATCTCCTGCAGGTCAAAGCTGCGATTGAAGAAGTAGCCCCGCTCCAAATCCTCCTCGGCCAGCTCCGCCTTGGCTTCCTCGAGGTCACCGGGCAGATAGACCAGGTCAAAGGCGGAGTCCACCGGGTAGTCGAAGGGCATCAGGCACCGGCTGCAGACGAAGCTCAGCCGGACGGTCAGCCGCCCCTTGATCAGGATCTCCTGGCCGATCTTCTTGACTTCGAGCCGGGCATGGACGGGCTGGAGGAAAACGGCTTCCTCCTCGACGAGGTCCTCGCTCAAAAAATCGAAGTCGCGATCGACCTTGAGACCCTGTTCGGTCAATTTATCTATATCGATTCGCATTTTTTTCCCTCAAAAATTAGCTTATTATACCATTTTGCCTTCGGATGTCAAACCAAGCCGCGGGAGACTGCCTCTCTTTTTCCGTGGTGATTGGCGAAAGGGGTGGGTCCTGTCGCGGCGCATCCCCCGCGCATCCTCGCTCCCAACCCTCAAGAGAGGGGCTCCTTCGCTCCGGGCGTCCGGGAGATTAGCACCGCGCCACCCACCCACCTCATCCATGTGCAGATGTCACGGAAAAAGAGATGCTCCCCTCCCCGCGGCGGAAAAAAATGCAGTTACTATATAAAATAAAGAAAAGGGCTTGAAAAAGCGGTTGGAGGCGGGAGTATAATAGGACATCATGAAAGGCCTGAGCAACGAAATTCGCCACAAGGGCGCCGTATTCTATATTCAGACTCAGGATTTCGGGCCGGCCTCCGGCTATGTCGAATCCCTGATCTATAAAGCCGGCCTGCTCCTCACTTCCCGAAAATCGTTTTACTACTCCCATCTTGACAGCCCCGACCTCCAGGAGACGGTCCTGAAGCTCATGAAAGAGCAGCACCGGGCCATTGTGGGCGACATCCAGACCGGCCGGTTCGATCACTTCCTCAGCCCCTCCGAACGAGAAGCCGGGGAATGAAAGAGGGAGCTAAAAAACTTTTCGTCATCGACGGGAGCTCTCTTCTGTACCGCTCCTACTACGCCATCAAGCGCCTGGCTAACTCCAAGGGCTTCCCCACCAACGCCATCTACGGGTTCCTGTTAACGCTACGGAAGCTCATCGACCAGGAGAAGCCGCACTTGTTGGGGGTGGTCTTTGACGTCAAGGGCCCGACCGTCCGGCACAAAGCCTACCCGGACTATAAAGCCAACCGCAAGCCCATGCCCGAGGACCTGCAAGTTCAAGTGCCCGTCCTGAAAAAGATTCTGCAGGCCTATCATATCCCCCTTTTCGAGTACCCCGAATATGAGGGGGACGACATTCTGGGAAGCCTGACCCGTCAGGCCACCGAGCGCGGCGTCCCCTCGGTCATCATCTCCACCGATAAGGACCTGCTCCAGCTGGTGGACGGAACGGTCGTGGTCTATAACCCGGCCAAAGAGGTTTATCTGGACGAGGCCGGCGTACAGGAACTTTTCGGCGTCAAGCCTTCCCAGGTGAGGGACGTCCTGAGCCTGTGGGGCGATCCCTCGGACAACGTTCCCGGAGTGCCGGGGGTCGGCGAAAAAATATCAAAGAACCTCATCGCCGAGTTCGGCTCCCTGGACAAGCTGCTCAAGAACCTGGACAAGATAAAAAATCCCCGGGTGCGCGAGGCCATCAAAGACAACCTGGACAAGCTGGAGCTGAGCCGGAGGCTGGTCACTATCGAGCGGGGCCTGGCCCTCGACTTCAACCTGGAAGCCTTCGTTCTGTCCGAACCAGATACCGGGGCGCTTTCCGCCCTCTTCCAGGAACTCGAATTTTCTTCGCTCCTGAGCGAGGTCTCCAAGCCCGCTCCGGACCTTCCCTTGGACTACCGTCTGATCCAGGATGAAGCGGCTTTGGGCCGGCTTGTCCAGAGGATCAAGAAAGAGGGTTTTGTCTCCCTGGACACGGAGACGGACAGCCCCCACCCGATCCGGGCCCGGCTGGTCGGGATGTCGTTCTCGGTCAAGCCGGGAGAAGCCTTCTATCTGCCCCTGCGTCACGACTACCCAGGAGCGCCGGCCCAGGTCCAGGTTAAGAGAGCCTTGGCCGCGCTCCAGGAAGTTCTGACCTCTTCCTCCATTCGCAAGATCGGGCAAAACATCAAATACGACGCCCTCGTCTTGCGGCGCGAGGGAGTGGAGCTGCGGGGCATCGACCTGGACAGCATGGTCCTGTCTTATCTTCTGGAACCCAACTGGGGAAAGCATAACAAGGAGAAGCTGGCCCTTTCCTATCTCGGCCTGCAAGCCATTTCCTATGCCGAGGTGGCGGGCAAAGGCAAGGAGGAAGCCACCCTGAACGCCGTGGCCGTGGACAAGACGGCCCCCTACGCCTGCCAGGATGCCGACCTGGCTCTCCGGCTCAGCCGGCTGCTGTGGACCCGGGTCCAGGAAAAAGGCCTTGACCGTCTTTATCGGGATACTCGAGCAGCCGCTGATCGAGGTCCTGGCCGATATGGAGAGAAGCGGCGTCCGGGTCGATCCCCAGGTGCTCAAAGCTCTTTCTCGGGAGCTGGCCGCGGAGATGAAGCGGCTAGAGAAGAAGATTTTCGAGCTCACCGGCCTGGAGTTCAACCTGAACTCCCCCCGCCAGCTCGGCCGGGTTCTTTTCGAAAAAATGAACCTGCCCTCGGCCAGGAAGACCAGAATCACCAAAGGCTATTCGACCTCCTTCGACGTCCTGCAGGACCTGGCTCCTCTCTCGCCGGTGGCCCAGCACGCCCTCGAATACCGTCAGCTGGCCAAGCTCAAGTCCACTTATGCCGACTCCCTCCCGGAGCTGGTCAACCCCGAGACGGGGCGCGTCCACACCTCTTATAATCAGACCGTGACGGCCACCGGCCGCCTGTCGAGCTCCGCGCCCAACTTACAGAATATCCCCGCCCGGGGCGAGATGGGCCGGCGCTTCCGGCAGGCCTTTATCCCGGACCCGGGGCACATTTTTTTAGCGGCCGACTATTCACAGATCGAGCTCCGCGTGCTGGCCCACCTGTCTCAAGACCCGGCCTTGATCGAGTCCTTCCTCAAAGACCTGGATATTCATGCCGAGACCGCCCGCCGCGTCTTCGGCGAAAGCTCGATGGTCTCGGCCGAGGAACAGCGCCGCCGGGCCAAGATCATCAACTTCAGCATCATCTACGGCGCCTCGGCCTTCTCCCTGGCCCGCGAGCTGCGGACGTCCAACGCCGAAGCCCAAGACTTCATCGACCGCTACTACGAGAAGCACCCCAAGGTGCGGGAGTTCCTGGAGGCCGCGGTCGAGAAAGCCAAAAAGACGGGCGCCGCCGTGACCCTTTTCGGCCGGCAGCGCCAGGTGCCCGAGCTTCAGCTCAAGGATAAAAACGCCCAGCAGACCGGCCGACGCATCGCCCTCAACACGCCCGTCCAGGGCTCGGCCGCCGACCTGATGAAAAAAGCCATGATCGAGGTCTGGCGGTCGCTGCGGGAGCAGGACTTCGGCACCCGGATGATCCTCCAGGTCCATGACGAGCTCGTCTTCGAGGTGCCGGACAAAGAATCCTCCCGGGTCGCGCCTCTGATCAAGGAAAAGATGGAGAACATTTTCAGGCTGGCCGTGCCCCTTAAGGTCCGCCTGAGCTGGGGCGTCAACTGGGCTGAGGCGAAATAAAAAAACCGACCGGCCGTTCAGGCCAGCGCTTTCTTGAAGACGCGGTATTTTTTATACAGGCGGCCACCCATCCGCTCCATCTCGGCCCGGACCCGGACGTTGGCCTCCATTTCATGATGGGTGTCCATGATCTTCATCCCGGCTTCCTGGGCGGAGATGAGCATTTTCATGCCCATCAGCGCATCCAGGCCCATGCCCCGGTACTTGTCCTTGACGGCGCCTAGGAGCAGGTCGAGCTGTTTTGTCTTCTTGGCCGCCCGGAGGATTTTCAGGAAGCCCAGGGGGAAAAGCCGGCCGCGGGCGGCCTTGATCCCCCCGGCCATATCCGGGATGGCAATGATGAACGAGACGATCTCGTCCCCACGTATGACCACCTTGACGAAACGCACGTCCAGGACGGGGAGGTAGCGCTTGGCCAGGGCGTCCATTTCTTTCTCGTCCAGGGGGCTGTAGCCGTAGATGTTGGTCTGGGAGTAGCATTCGTTCATCAGCCCCAGGACGCGCCGGATCCAAGGCTTGATCTCCTTCTTTTTGCGGAATTCGATGATCTCGAAGTTCCCCCGCTTCTGGATGCGCTCATTAATCCTCCGGTAGAGCTCGGGGATCTTGTCGGGAACCTCCAGTGTGTAGACATAATAGTCAATATCCTTGCCGTAGCCCAGGCCTTCGACCAAGGCCGGCATCCAGGAGTAGTTGTGGTAGGTGGCGATGGTGGCCCGATGTTCAAACCCTTCGATCTGGAAGCCTTCCGGGTCCTGGTCGGAGAAACCGTAGGGCCCGATGATTTTGGTCATGCCCAGCCCGCGGGCCCAGGCTTCCACGCGGCCCAGGAGCGCCTCCACCAGGCGCGGGTCCTGGTATGTCTCCAGATAGCCGAAGCGGGCCGTTTTCTCGTTTCGCTCCTGGTTATAGCGGCGATTGATAATGCCCATGGCCCGGCCGCGGAGCGCCTGGCCCTCAAAGGCCAGGAGGAGCAGCGTGTCGCAGTAGGAAAAAGCCCGGTTCTTGTTGGGGTTAAAATAGTTCCATTCGTCCATATAAATAGGATGGACCCAGGTGGCATGCCCGGCCTGGATCTCTTCGGGCAAAAAGATGAACTTCTTAAGGTCGCTCTTGTCGCTGACTTGGCGGAGAGTGATGTCCATGGGCCTCCTCGGCGGGTTTGGCCTTGCCCCTGCGCAGGCTCAAGGCGCATCGCCCGGAGAACATGTTTGTCTACCCCATGAATAAATAAAATCGGTCAAGGTGTCAAGCTGAATTTCCGTGAAGCATCCCAAATTCCAGAACAAGCACTGATTGCTTTGGGGTCCGGTTTTTTAAAGCCTGACGGCCAGGCTGGCCTCCCAGCTCAGGCTGGAGGCCCTGAGGGGCCGGCCCATTTGAGCGCCGCTCTGTCCCTTGATCAAATGGCTGATGTCCCGGCCTTTGCCCCCGCCCCAAGTGTAAAGGAGCCAGAGATAGCGGTATCCAACACCGGCGTTAAAAAAAAGCCTGGAGCCCAAGCCCACCTGGGCGCCGGCGCCCAGGACGATCTCGGCCCCGACGTAGGAAGCCGCCTGTGTCAGTCCGCCCAACTGCGCGCCGTCCTCGACACGCAGCCAGGGAAAGCCGAAGCCGATAAGGATGTAAGGATGGACCGGGCTTCGTTTTATGAACAGGGTTTTGCCGCGGACCTCCAGCCAGTTGAGGCTGAAAGCCCCGCTTCTCTCCCCGGGCAGAGAAGCCACCCCCGAGGCCTGGGCATAGGCGGCCTCCCAGGCCCCGCCTTCCCACTGCCGGCCGAGGCTCAGGCCGAGCAAGCTTTCCTCTCTCAGGTCGGGAACAAAAAACGCCTTTTCAAAGTGCCACAGGATGAGGCTGCCGTCCAGGTCGCCCCGGAAGGAGCCGCCGGCCGCATTCAGGCCGATGAAAAAAAATCCGTCGTCTTTTTTCTCCTGGGCCGGAGCGCTTTCTGCCCCCAGCCAGAGGAGAGCGGCGGACAAGAGGGAAAGAACGATATTCCGAGCCATGCTCCGCACGCGCCCGGTTGAAATCATGCGCTTCCCGAGCGCTCCGCGGCCGGCCGAGGCGAACCGGGGTTCATTTCAAGGCCCGGCGCAGGATGTCGGCTTTATCGGTCAGCTCCCAAGTGAAGTCGGGATCAAGGCGGCCGAAATGCCCGTAGGCCGCCGTCTTGCGGTAGATGGGCCTCTTCAGCTTCAGGTGGCGGATGATATCGGCGGGCTTAAGGGGAAAGTGCTCTCGGATGAGCTCGATGATTCGTTCATCGGGAATGCGGGCCGTACCGAAGGTCTCGACGAAGACGTTTTCCGGCTCGGCCAGGCCTATGGCGTAGGAGACCTGGACCTCGCAGCGTTCGGCCAGGCCGGCGGCCACGATGTTCTTGGCGATGTAGCGGCAGCAGTAGGCCGCCGAGCGGTCCACCTTGGAGGGGTCCTTGCCGGAAAAAGAGCCGCCGCCGTGGCGCCCCATGCCGCCGTAGGTGTCCACGATGATTTTGCGGCCGGTCACTCCGGTGTCGCCCTCGGGCCCGCCGATGACAAACTTGCCCGTGGCGTTGATATGGTATTTGGTCCTGTCGTCCAAGTACTTTCCGCAGACGGGCTTGACCACCTTGTCCATGATCTCCCGGCGCAGCAGTTCTTCATCCAGGGAAGACAGGTGCTGCTGGGCGATGACCACGGCGTCGATCCGCTTGGGCTTGCCGTCCTCGTACTCGACGGTGACTTGCGACTTGCCGTCCGGGCCGAGATGGGCCACAGTCCCCCGCTTTCGCACCTCGGCCAATTTCATACACAGGCGGTGAGCCATGATAATGGGAAAGGGCATCAGCTCGGGAGTTTCCTGGCAAGCGAAGCCGAACATCATGCCCTGGTCGCCGGCTCCCTGCTCTTTCTCCTGGGCCCCGTTGACGCCCCGGGCGATATCCGGGCTCTGGCCGTGGATGGACACCCAGACCCCGGCATCCAGATAGTCGATCCCGAACTCGGGGTCGGTGTAGCCGATGGAGCGCAGCGTGCTGCGGACGATTTGCTGGATATCGGCGTAGGCGTTGGTGGTCACTTCTCCGGCCACATGGACGCTGCCGGTGGTGACCAGGCATTCCACCGCCACCCGCGAGTCGGGGTCCTGCTTCAGCATTTCATCCAGGATGGAGTCCGAGATCTGGTCGCAAATTTTGTCCGGGTGCCCCTCGGTTACGGATTCGGAGGTGAAAAAGTGTTGCTTCGGCATGGTCGTTTCTCCTTTCACAGACGGGGGCTGGCCCAAAGGAGAGTCAGGGTGTGACGCCGCCAGCGCCTCCTCGCTTATCGTCGTCAGGCTTCACCTGACTCTGGCATTGCCACCTTCCTTCTCGGCCGAAGGGGTTGGCTGAGGGTCATCGGGCCAGTCCCTCGCCTCATCTCCATAAAAAGGAGATAAATGAGATTAACTTTGTAGATTAAAATTAAACAAAAGTCAATATAGCCTAAAAATTTTCTTTTTCAAATACGGGCCGGTGGGGGGGGCCCTATATTTTCATCGGCATCAGGACGTACATGCACTTGATGCCGCTCTCCGGTTCGGGCTTGAGCAGGGCCGCGCTGTTCTCGTCCTTGATCTCAAAACGGACCTTGTCGGAGCGGATGGCGGTCAAGAACTCCAAGAGATACTGGGAATTGAAACCGACCTCCAGGTCCGGGCCTTTGTATTCGACCGGCAGTTTATCGCGAGCTTCCCCGATCTCCGGGTTCGAGGAAAAGAGCCGCAGCTGCCCCTTCTCCATAAAAAACTTGATGCCCTTGGACCTTTCCGTGGACAGGAGCGATACCCTGCGGATGGCCTGGGTGAACGCCTCTCTCTCCAGGGTCAGAAAATGGGGATTATCCTTGGGAATGACCGCATCATAGTTGGGGAACTTGCTCTCAATAATCCGGGAAATGAGGATCCTGTTCTTGACCTTGAAGAACAGGTTGTTTTCGTCGAGGTCGAACTCGACGTCCTGATCGTCCGTTTTTTTAATCTCGGTCAGCGTCTTTTTGGCCACGATAACGCTCAGGGGTTTTTCCAATTTCAGCTTTTCGATGGGCGTGGCGGTATAGGACAGCCGATGTCCATCCGTGCTGACCAGCTCCAGGGTGTCGCTCGTGATGTTCAGCAAAGCTCCGTTGAGATAGTAGCGTTGCTCCTGGGCGATGGCGTAAGAGATCAGGTCGATCATCTCTTTATAGGTTTCCAGGGAGAAGATGATCTTCTTGGCGAATTTCGGTTCAGGAACCTGAGGATAATCATCCTTGGGCAGGACGTTGATCTTAAACTCGCTCTCGCCGGAGGTCACCTCCATCTGCTGTCCGCCCTTCTGTTTGAAAGCCACCTTTTCCCCATCGGCCATAGACTTGACGATTTCAAAAATCTTTTTTCCCGAAATGGTGACCGCCCCTTCTTCCTCGACCTGAGCTTCAAAATGAGTCCTCAGCCCCACTTCCAGGTCAGTGCCCACCAGTTCCACCGTGGAGCCTGCGGCCATGACCAGAATGTTCTGGAGAATGGGCATGGTCGTCCTTT
The DNA here is from genome assembly GCA_963702835.1 of Candidatus Aminicenantota bacterium. Taxonomy (GTDB): domain Bacteria; phylum Acidobacteriota; class Aminicenantia; order Aminicenantales; family JAFGAV01; genus JAFGAV01. The sequence goes on along the minus strand of OY969762.1, from coordinate 2,655,272 downwards.
TTTCCACAATGCCCTGCAGGAGCTGAAGTTCTTCTAAAATCGTCTCTTTCATGACCGTGAATCTCATTTTTCCACCTTTCCTCAGTGTCTTCTTATTTCTTTATCTTTATTTAAAAGATTAAATAATATATAAGAATAAAGCAATAGAATTTATGCAAATTTCTTCCAACTTTCTGATTCCATTATTGGAACGTTGATATCAGGCTGTTGATTTCTTTGTTGAATTCGGGATTTTTGGAGCGGAGCTTATCGATCTTGCGAACGCTGTAGATGACGGTGGTGTGATGCTTCCCGCCGAATTTCTTGCCGATCTCCGGCAGGGAGACCTTGGCCAGCTCTTTGGACAGGTACATGGCCACCTGGCGGGGAAAGGCCACCTTGGGCGAATTGTTCTTGGATTTCAACTGGGCCAGCTTGATGTTGTACTTATGGCAGATGATCTTTTGGATTTTTTCTACGGTGACTTGATGGGCCTCGGACTCCAACAGACTTTTGAGGGCCTCTTTGGTCAGGTCCAGATCGATCTTGACGCCCTTAAGCGAGGAATAGGCGATGACCCGGCGGAGATATCCCTCCAGCTCCCGGATATTGGAATGGACCTTGTCGGCGATGAACAGGGCGATATCATCCGGCAGGCTGAACTCTTCCAACTCGGCCTTTTTCTTGAGAATGGCGATGCGGGTTTCGATGTCGGGCGGCTTGAGGTCGGCAATCAAGCCCCATTCAAAACGGGAGCTGAAGCGTTCCTCCAGGTTGGGAATTTCCTTGGGCGGACAGTCGCTGGAGATGACGATCTGTTTCTGGTTGTCGTACAAATGATTGAAAGTGTGGAAAAATTCCTCTTTGGTCCTGTCCCGGCCCGCAAGGTCATGGATATCGTCAATGAGCAGGACGTCCACGCTGCGGTATTTCTGACGGAAGTCGAGAATCTTGCCGTACTGCAGATGGTTGATTAAGTCGTTCATGAACTTTTCGGTGGTGAGGTACAGGATATTGAGCTTCTGGTTTATCTTTAAAGCGCGGTGGCCGATGGCGTTCATGAGGTGGGTCTTGCCCAGGCCGGCGCCGCCGTAGAGGTAGAGCGGGTTGTAGGCCTTGCCGGGGTTCTTGGCCACGGCCGTGGAGGCGGCGTGGGCGAACTGATTGCACGAGCCGATGACAAAATTCTCGAAGAGGTAGAGAGGGTTGAGGTTGGGGTTGAGGAGAGCGCCGTGCAGGGCTTTGCGCTCCTCCGGGGAGCGCCTCATAAAGGAAAAGGAGCTGTCGTCGAAAATGTACTTGATCTCCAAGCTCTTGCCCAGGATGGCCTGAGCGCACTCATTGATAAGGGCGGAATAATGGAAGGACAGCCAATCCTTGAAGTAGGAATTGGGGACCTTGACGTAGAGTTGATCCTTCTCCTGGCCGATAAAGACCGTCGGCTCGAACCAGGTCTCGAAGCTGGAGGTGTCGACCTTTTTTCTGCAGGGCCTGAAGAACCTTCTGCCAGGGGTTTGTCTTGTCTTTTTTCACCATGCCGGCTGCTCAGATTTCCACAGAATTTTCCACAGTTGTGGAAAAGTCAAACGACGCAAAAACCCTCAGAATTTGCTGAGTGGGTAGCGTGAAAGCTAGGCCATAATAGCACCCTCAAAATCGAATTTCAAGGGGTTTAGACGATTTTTTTAGAAATCGAACCCGATCCAGAACTTCGTCTCGTATCCGCCCACGCCCGTAATGTCCAGAGGATTGGACAGCCGCGAAAAATAGAGGCGTTTGACGAATTCGAGGTGGACCGGCAGGCCCAGCAGGAAGGTCTGAAGACCGAACCCGAACGAACCCAGGGCGTCAAACGCCTGCAACTCAGTGCCCAAGGCGTCGGCCAGGGCGTAAAACTTCCAGGGAAAGCCTTTGATCTTGGCCTGGGCCACATCGAACAGAACGACGCCACGCACGGGACCGATGAGGCCGATGACCGTCGAAGCCACATTGACCAAGGGGAAACGAAACTCGGCATTGAAATACCAGCCCTGGGTGCCAACGATGTTGTAGTAGTAAGCCGAGCGGACCTGGTTGTTGCCGCCGAAGTAGTGGAGATAGGGGTCGCGGCCCAAGCTGGCGAAGCCCACCCAGCGGAGGGCCAGCAGAAAATCGGAGCCGATGTAGAAATAGCGGCGCAGGTCGGCCTCCAGGTTGGTGTTCTGCAGAAAACTGGCGAAGAAGGGCAGGGATTGGCTGACGGTCAGGCGGAAGGTGTGGCCCTGGGCCGGGCCGTAGGATTTGAAATGCGTCGTTTCCCCCACCACGGAGAAGGAGGCCTCCAGGCTTTGTCCGTTAAGGAACCCGGCATACTGCCGCGAGGAAGCCTGGCGCATGAGATAGGGGTCGAGATAATCCTCTTCGTAGTGAAAGTAGCCCAGGCTGGCCTGGAGACGATAGTAGAGGCTGAGGGGATAGTAAGCCAGGAGCTGGAAGCCGGTCATTTGACGCTGAGCGATGGCATCCTGGTAGGTGATGTTGTTGTAGATGCTGGGGTCGTAATAGGCATAGTCCGGGTAGTAGAACAAGGTGAACTGGAAGGCGTCCAGCATCCATTGCAGGCGGCCGCGCTGGTTGAGATAGGAAAGGTCGTAGGATCGGAAACTGCGCACTTGATAGGCCATGACCGAGAATTGATGGTCACCCATCAGGTCGGAAAAAGCGATGGCCGAGCCGCCGTAGATCGAGCCGTCGGAGGACATGATGGCCTCGATGGGGGGCCGAGAGGTGACGTACAGCCGGCCCATCCCTTTGTACGGCTCAATCTTCTCCTTCTGGATGTCCACCGTAACGATGGGCTCAAACCTGTGGAAACCGGGCTCGGAGGCCTGAGCCGCCGCCGGGCCGATGCCCTCCTCCCGGACGGCCTTCGGCTCCGCCTTGAAAAGCTGGAAGGAACCCTTGTTGAATGAAGAAAAGAGGAGCTTTCCGGGCTGGCCGGGCAGAGCTTCGGGGTAGAAGTTGCCGGTCCGGACGTCCGTGTACCGCCGCACTTCGTTCGTGCCCAGGTCGAGAGAGTAGATGTTGTGGGCGTCCCGCATATCGCCGGAGAAGTAGAGCATTTTTCCGTCCGGTGAAAACCGCGGAGAGATGGTATTGCCCGGGCCGAAGGTGAGCTGTTTCCGCTGCGACAGGTCCTCGAGCGGGGCCAGGAAAATCTTGTCGTACTCGCCCATCCGCAGGGTGAAGGCCAGCAGCCGCCCATCCGGCGAGACGGCCGGGGCCTTCTCAAACAAATCGTCCCGGGTGAGGTTCGTCAGCGCCCCGCTCTGGAGGTCGAGGCGGTAGATATCGTGGAGGCCTTTTTCAAACCCGGTCAGCAGAAGATACTTCCCGTCCGGAGTGAAGCAGGGGCCGTTGGGCTGATCGATGGTCAGGTCATACTGACGCAGGGTCTTTCCGCTGAAGGCCTCGATGAGAAACAGGGAATGACGCCGGCCGTGCCGGCCGAAAAAGGCCAGCCGATCGCCCTCGGGCGACCAGGCCAGGGTCCGGCCCAGCGAAGGCTCCACCTCGAACTTAATATACTCATAACGGGTCGTATAGCCCTTGGTGATGTTCTTGAGGATCGACCCGTCCTTGGCCGAAAGCAGGACGATATCGATGTCGTTGTCCTGGGCGTTGTAGGTGATGGTGGCCACGATTTCGCCCGAGGGGGACAGGGCGTGGGAAAAGGCGAAGTAGTAGGGGTTCATGGGGTATTCGGGCCCCAGGGGAGAGCTGTAATCCTCCGGAGACTCCCGGGTCATAAAAGGTTTGGCCCGCTCGCGGAGGTACTTATTGAAGGCAAAGGAAAACTCGCGGCTTTTGATGTTGAAGGCTCTTTGGAACAGGTCCTTTTTGCTCAAAAAGGGCTTGTTTTTGAGGACGGTCCAAAGCTCCCGGATGGCGTTGGGGCCGTAGCGTTCGACGATGAACTCGTAGAGGGCATGGCCGAAGTCATAGGCCGGGTCGCGGGGCAAGGGGAAGCGGGAAATCATTTCGCCCGAATCGGAGAACTCGGGGAGGCGGTCGTTGATCACGGCGTCGCGGATGAGGAGGTTCGACCAGGTGGACCACTTTTGGGTGGTGAACTCGCTCAGCCCTTCGAAGGTCCATAAGGGCGGAACGTTCAGAGCGGTCAGCGCGGCTCCCTGACTGCCCCACAGGATATCGAACTCGAAAACGTGAGTCAGCTCGTGAATGATCAGAGTCTGCAGCTCGTCGAGCGGCATGTCGCCGTGGACTCCGGTCCGGAAGAGGATGGGCTCGGACTCGCCCAGCACGCCCTCGGACACCTGGAAGACGTTCGACTGTTCAAAGTCGGTGAAGGTGGTGTAATAGATCAAGGGGATGGACTTGCTCATCTCGTGTTTGAGGTCGGAGCTGACTTTTTGGTAAGCGCTCTCGCACATGCCGGCCAGGATCTTCAGCCGGGCCGGGTCGTCCAGGTAAAAATAAATCTCGAAATGATCGGTCTTGTAGCTGCGCCAGGCAAAGGATTGGTAGATGACCCGGCTTTTGCCGTAGTAAGGGTATTCGATGACCTGGCCGGATAGCCCTCCAACCAGAAGGCCGCAGGTTCCTATTAATAAAAGGAAGGCCGCAGCGAAGGTCTTCATGGCATGTCCTCTATCATCGAAAAATGATATAGCGTTCCTGAAGGCGGTCCGTGCCGAAGACCGACCGGAAAAACTTAAGTTTGAGCTGCTGCAAGAGGTCGAACAGGGCGAAGTCGATGGGCTGTTTGGTATTGGTGTAATTGATCGTTTCCTTGTATTCCTTCTCGAAGACCGGGCGTCCCGTCCCTCCGTCGACGAGGAAGAGGGTGATCTGCAGGGTGAAGTTCTTGCGCTCGTCCCAAGCCTTTTCCTTGGCGAAAGGCTCTTCCAGGCCTTGGCTGCTTTTATCCAGGAGCGCTTTCCGCAGCTCTTGCTCCAGGCCGGCCTTGCCGGTGAGAAAGAGCAACCCCGGCGCTCCGGCGGCGGCTTCCTTCCAGAAGGCCTCGTCCTTGAGCTTTTCTTCTTTGTCCAAAGGCAGGCTGCGTCGGGAAACAATACCCTTAAAGCGGAAGCCGACCTCGGTCTTAAAATAATCCGTCAATTCCTGGTTGAGGTTGAGGCCGGGGGGTGGCTCGGCCAGAAAGAAATCGGCCACGGCGATCTCCCGGTAAGCGCTCATCTTGACCGAGGGAATGGAAGGGGCCTCGACTCGAAGGCGGACGTAGGAACTGTCGATGGAACAGGCCGCCAGACAGGCCAAGATCAGCGTCAGGAAGGAGGCCCGTTTAAAGACGCTCATGGATTTTATTGTCCTCTTTCATCTCCAGGGTCTGCTTGTAGCGGCCATAATTTTCCTTGATGTAGGTGTTCGACGGGGCCAGCTTGAGGGCCAGCTCATATTCCCGGCCGGCCTCGGCGGGCATCCCTTTTTTTTCGTAGGCTACGGCCAGGTTGTTATGGGCGGCGGCTGAATTCGGGCTGGACTGGATGACCCTGGCCCAGCGGAAGATGGCCTCATCCCAGAGGTCGTGCTCGGCGGCCCAGGCACCGATGCTGAGCTGGGACATAGGCCTGGTCCAGGAGCAGGAGACAAGGCCCAGGCACAGGAAGCCGAGAACCAGTATAGGGAGACGCTTGATCATGACTATTCCTGTTCTTTTTAACGTTAATCTTTTTGGCATAAGGCGTCAAGCAATCGAGAATAGCTTATGCAACCTTTATGCCAACAACTCTGCGCCGGTCCCTGCCTGCCCTCGCGCGAAGCCCGCCCACCCGCCACCGGCCTCTCAGGAGACGTCATCTATCTCCTCCCTGATTGCCCAGGGAGGTCGGGAGGGTTAATGTATAGGGAAAAAGCAGGAAGGCGTCTCCTGCGCATGCGCTTCGGGCAAGCAGAGACCGGCGCCGCCCCCATTTCGGTCATTATTATTTATTGGAGGACGTTTTTTTGGATATAATGAAAACAAAGCTTAATCGAGGAGGAGGGCATGGGCATCTGGCTTGAAGGGAAACCGGTAGCGGAGAAGATCAAGGCTGAGGTGGCGGAGAAGGTTTCATATTATAAGGAAAAAACCGGCCGGGTGCCCGGCCTGGTTGGAATCCTGGTCGGGGAAAATAAATCATCCCAGGTTTATCTTCGGTCCAAGGAGAGAGCTTCCCAACAGGTCGGCATTGCCGCCCGGATCCAGCGGTTCCCCGCCGACTTGGCGGCCGACGCGCTCAAAGCCGAAATCGAATCCCTGAACCGGGACGGGGACGTGGACGGCATCCTGGTCCAGCTCCCGCTGCCCAGCCATCTCGATCCGCTGGAGGCCATCAGCGCCATCGACCCGGCCAAGGATGTGGATGGCATTCACCCCGTCACCCTGGGCCGCCTTCTCCAGAACCAGGATGTCTTCAAAGCCTGCACTCCCTTGGGCATCCTGGAGCTCCTCAAGTTCAACAAGATCCCCTGGCCGGGCAGGAAGTGGCCATCATCGGCCGGAGCCTGATCGTGGGCAAGCCCCTGGCCATCCTCCTGACCAACGAGAATGCCACGGTCACCGTTTGCCATTCCAAGACCAGGGATTTAGCGGAGGTAGCCGGCCGGGCCGATATTCTGGTGGCGGCCATAGGCAAGGCAGCCTTCGTCACGCCGGATTTCGTCAAGCCGGGCGCCGTGGTCGTGGACGTCGGCATAAATTCTGTCTCCGACTCGGGAATGGTCGCCAGCCTGTTCGGGGACGACGCCGGCCGGATCAAGGACCTGACCGATAAAGGCTATACTCTTGTCGGGGATGTCCGTCCGGACGTCATCCTCAAGGCTTCGGCCATGACGCCCGTTCCCGGCGGAGTGGGGCTGCTGACCGTGGCCGCCTTGATGAAAAACACGCTTCAGGCTTTCGTTCGGCTGAAAGGCCTATAGTGGCTCCTTGATGAAGAGCAGTGCAAGGAGCGGATGGCCTGGGGGAAGGGGTTCGGCGCCTGGCCGCGGTTTTTAACGCCGCGGAATCTGCGGGTTTCTCGGCGGCTGCGCAACTCGCCCCCTCCGGGGGGCTCAGACATGCTCGCCTGCCGACAATATTATGTCAGAAGCCTTCAAAACCCGCAGATTCCGGGCTAAACCGCTCATGGCGCCTCACTCCTCCCCCAGGCCATCTGCGACACTGTGGGAATAACGCGCAATTCGAAATAGAGCCGCTTATATGTTGTCAGACAGGGGTGTTTATGCTATATATATCGCTTCTCATTAAGCGGGAGAGAGAGTCGCCATGCCCAAAGTGTGTCATATCTGCGGCAAGGGCCCCTTTATCGGGCTCAGCCGGAGCCATTCCAACCGAGCCACTCAGAAGAAGTGGAAGCCGAACCTGCAACACATTAAGGCCAGAACGGACAAGGGGCCGCGCAAGATCTGGGTTTGTACCCGCTGTCTCCGGTCCGGCCGGGCCGTAAAGATTCTTTAGCCCCCCCTGGTCAGATACTTTAAATCCTTTCCACGAAGCGGACGTCTTTTATTTTGGCGATCCTCATCTTTATTTCCTCAAGATGCCGTATGTCTCGGATGTCCAGGGTGAACAGGGAATGGGCTTTGCCCTCGGCCGAGGTTTTGGCCTCGGCTTGGCTGATGTTGCCCCCGGCCTCGGCGATGATGGCCGTTACCTTGGCCAGCAGCCCCGGCCTGTTCTCCGCTTCGACGCGCAGCCTGGCCTTGAAAGTCTTATCGGCAAAACTGTCCCAGGAGACTTCCACCATCCGCTGACTGTTGAGCACCTCTTTCTTGATGAACGGGCAGCGCAGGGCGTGAACGGTGACGCCCTTGCCGGCGGTGATGTAGCCGGTGATCGGCTCGCCCCGGACCGGGCTGCAGCAGCGGGCCAAATGGACCAGCGTCCCCGTGGCGTCGCGGCCTTCGATCTCCGGCTTCCGGCGGGGGAAAGGCAGGAGTGGCCGTTTTTCCAGCGAGGCGGCGCTCTCCGGGGCCAATTTTTCCAGGAAGCGCTGGTCGATAAGGATTCGGCCTCGGCCGACCAGGCCGTAAAAGTCATCCAGCGATTTGATCTTTATCCTGCTGATCTCCGCCAGCCGGTTCACAAGATCGGCTTCTTTCCGCAGGCCGGACGGCAGCCGGCGCGAGCGGAGCTTCCTTGACCAAAGCTTTTGACCCAGAGCGATGCTCTTGGCCTTCTCCCTCATGTTCAGCCAGTGCTTCAGGTGATGCCGGGCCTTCGAGGTAAAGGCAATGTTCAACCAACTGGAATGGGGAGACTTGTCGGGCGAAGTTTGGATCTCGATGATGTCGCCGGTCTTCAGGATGCTCTTCAGGGGGACCGCCCGGCCGTTGACCCGCGCTCCGGCGCAATGCAGCCCGATCTCGGAGTGGATCTTAAAGGCGAAATCCAGCACCGAGGCGCCGGCCGGGAAGGCCACCCGCTCACCCTTGGGCGTGAAAACATAGACCTCCTCGGGGAGGAGGTCGGTCTTGAGGCTGGCCAGAAATTCCCGGGGGTTGGGCTGCTCTTTGTAGAGCTCGGCCATCTCACGGAGCCATTGCAGGCGACGGTCCTCCTTCAGGCTGGAGGAATCCGGTTCTTTATACCGCCAATGGGCGGCGATCCCGTTCTCGGCCAGGTTGTGCATCTCCTGAGTCCGGATCTGAACCTCCAGCGTCTGGCGGTTCTCGGTGATGATGGTGGTGTGCAGGGCCTGGTAGAGGTTGGGCTTGGGCATGGCGATGAAATCGCGGAAGCGGTGGGGCAAGTGGGGCCACTTCTGGTGAATGAGGCCCAGGGCGGCATAGCAGTTGCGCTCGCTGTCGGTGATGAGCCGCAGGGCCAAGAAGTCATAAACCTGGTCGAAGGCGACGGCCCTCTTCTTCATTTTGGTGTAGATGCTGTAGGGCCGCTTGACCCGGGAGTAGATGTCGGCCGGAATGCCGTTGGCCTTCAACAGCTCGCGGAGCCCGGCCTCAACTTTTTCCAGCTCCTCTTCCGCTTTCTTGCGCTGGGGCTCGATGAGTGCGTTCATGGAAAAATAATCGTCGGGGGCCACGTAGCGGAAAGCCAGGTCCTCGAGCTCGCCTTTGAGGCGGCCCATGCCCAGCCGGTTGGCCAGGGGGGCGTAGATCTCCAGCGTTTCCTTGGCGATCCTCTTCTGCTTTTCCGGGGAGAGGAACTTCAATGTCTTGAGGTTGTGCAGACGGTCGGCCAGCTTGATGAAGATGACCCGCAGGTCAACGGTCATGGCTAGGATGATCTTGCGTATCGTCTCCGCCTGCTGCCGCTCGGGCGAGGACTCCTGGACGCGGCTGATCTTGGTGACCCCTTCGACCTGGGAGGCCACCTCCTGGCCGAAGGCTTTCTGGAGCTGAGGCAGGGTGACGGCGGTGTCCTCCAGCACGTCATGGAGCAGGCCGGCCGCCAGAGTGGTGGGGCCGAGCTTCAAGTCGGCCAGCATGTTGGCCACTTCCAAGGGATGGCTGAGGTAGGGCTCCCCCGAGCGTCGGCTCTGGCCTTTATGGGCGCTGGCGGCGAAGATGTAGGCCTTGCGGAGTTGATTGGTCTCCCGCTCGGTGAAGGAGGAGGAGACCTTGTCCAGGATATCTTCAAACCTGATCATGGTCCCGAGCCGCCCCAAAAATATGCATTCATTGTCCGCCCGGGCCTCAACCCTGGGCGGATGTCTTTCCCAGTTCGACCTCCACAATCCAGTCCGTCGCTTCCAGCACCGTGGGGCAGATGATGGCCGGCTCGATCTTCTCCTCCCGCAGGCGCTCCTGCGATTGACGGCCGAAGCCGGTCAGCACCAGGATCGACCGCGCGCCGATGTTTCGGCCGAATAAAATGTCCTCGACCTTGTCGCCGATCATATAAGAACGATGGAGGTCGATGTCGAGTTCCCGCGCGGCGCGGAGGGCCAGGCCCGGGAAGGGCTTGCGGCAGGTGCAGTCCAGGCGGTACTCGGGCAAGCCCGATTCTGCGTAGTGCGGACAATAGTAAATCGCGTCCAGGCGCGCCTGCCGGCCGGTGAACTCCTGGCTCATCTGGCGATGGAGCTTTCGCAGGGCGGCCTCGGTGAAGTAGCCCCGCCCTACCCCGGACTGGTTGGTTATGACCACGGCCAGCAGCCCGGCGGCGTTGATTTTGCGGACGGCTTCGAAACTGAAAGGGTAGATGTTGACTTGGCTGTAGAGGCCGGGATAGCCGACGTCCTCGTTGAGGGTGCCGTCCCGGTCCAGGAAAACCGCTCTTTTCATCATGTCAGGAATTGCCGGGCCGCGGCCAGGACCTCTTCGGCCTCGATCCCGGCCAGACAGCAATGGTCATAGGGACACTTCCGGTAAAGACAGGGCCAGCAGGCCGCCTCCTTTTTCAGAACGACGGCCGGCGGGTGAAAGGGCCCGGTGACGGCCGGGTTGGTCGGCCCGAAGAGGGCCACCACCGGCACGGACAGGGCGTTGGCCAGGTGCATGGGGCCCGTGTCGTTGGTGATGAAAAGCCGGCTTTGGCTGATAAGGCCCAGGAGCTGGCGCAAGCTGGTCCGTCCGGCCAGGTTGGCCGGACGGCGGGGCAGGCGCGAAGCGATGCCGGCCGCCAGCTCTTCCTCGCCGCTCGAGCCGGTGATGATGATCTCGGCCTTTTTCTGGCGCTGGAGCAGTGCGCCCAGGGCGGCAAACCGTTCAGCCGGCCATCTCTTGGCCGGGCCGTAGGCCGAGCCGGGGTTGAGGATGACCAACGGCCGTTTGAGGTTGAGGCCGAGCGCCTGAAGCGATCGGCGGGCCGCTCCCTTTTCTTTTTCGGAAAGGGCCAGCCGGATTTGTGGATCGACGACGCTCAGCCCCAGCCCCTTAATCAAGTCGAGATAATAGTGGACCTGATGCTTAGGCGGTTCGAACTCGGGGAGCGGAACGCCGCGGGTCAGCAGCGGTCCGCGTGCGTCGCGACGGTACCCCCAGCGCTGAGGGATGCGGGCCAGATAGAAAAGCAGGGCTGAGGCGAAGGAATTGGCCAGAAGAAGCCCGGTGTCGAATCCCCGGCTCTTCAGCAGCCCGGCCGCCCGGAACAGCGCCCGGGGGCTCCGGTTTTCAGCCAGGGGAAGGACACCGGCCAGAAGGCCGTCCGCCTCATAGTATTCCCGGACCCAGTCTTTGGCCAGGAGCCAGATTTCAGCCTGGGGAAAGTTCCGGCGCAGCGATTCCAGGGCCGGCCTGGCCAGAACCGCATCGCCGATCCAATTGGGCGCCCGGACCAGGAATCTCATCTCCGGCCGTCAATCTTTTTTAGATTTAGATGAAGAAGCGTCGTTTTTTGTCGGGGAAGAGGCCGGCTTGCTCTCGGGTTTGCTTTCGGACTTGTTCTCCGACGAACTCTTGGCCTTATCCTCCGGCCCGCCCTTTTTCTTGGAGTAATCGGTAACGTACCAACCCTGGCCCTTGAACTGCAGGGCGGAGGCTGAGATGACCTTGATCAGCAGGCCTCCGCACTTGGGGCATTTCTTCTTGGGCGGGTCGCTGGCCTTCTGCATATACTCAAACTTCGAGTTGCAGTCGCTGCATTTGTATTCATAAAGGGGCATGAGCGTTTTCCTTATATACCTTTATTATTATATCAGAGGCAGCGGGTGTTTAAAAGGATGATCTCATGACGAGAGCATCTCCGAACGTGTGATAAGTGGGGAGGGGTGGCACGGCGGAGGGGCTCCCCACCCGCGCGCAGCCCGGCGAGCACGGATGGGGAGGAGCCGTGACAGGACCCCTCCTCTTCTTGAATGCGAGATCACACAATTGGAGATGCTGTCTCTAGTGAATAATCATCGCTTCGAAGATGGAAATGTCCGCGCCCTTCTTCCAATCGTCGGGGGGGAGGCCGGCCTTGAGGCAGGCCTGCTTGAGGAATTCCTCACGGCCCCAATTGTTTTCAGTGGCCACCTGGGGCAGGAGCAGGCCGAGCTTCGGGCCGCGGCTGATGACCAGCCCGTGTGTTCCCACCCGGACTTTTGCGGGGTCGGTGATCTTGGTCAGCGGGGAGAGGATGGAGATTTCGATATCCAGCATTTTCAGCTCTTCTTCGGACACGGGATCGAAGCGCAGGTCCTCCTGGCAGGCTAGGGCGGCGGCCTGGATCACCGTTTGGAAGAGAGGGGCGACCGGCTCGATGTAGCCGATGCATCCGCGCAGCCTGCCCCGTTCGGTCAGGGTGACGAAGGCGGCGCCGGGGACCTTCAGCCTGGGGCTTTGAGTCTCATAGGCCGGGAGGGAATGGTCTTTGACGGCTCTCTCCACGGCCAGCCGGGCGATTTTGAGAAGCTCGGCCCGATCCTCCTTATTGAGGTCCGGAAGAAGCGGTTTTGTCTCGGGAGCCGAGGTTATGGCCGCCGCCAGGTAGCCGACGACTTTGTCCTCCGGACCGCCGGCCGCTGAGGAGTCGGCATAGCCCAACACCTTGGCCCCGGCCTTGCCCAGCTTTTGGGCATAGAGCAGAACCGTCAGGACCGGGCCGCCGCCGCAGAACACATTCTCGTTCCGTAGATACAGGCGGAGGAGAGTGTCCATCTTAAAGTTCTGAATGAGGCCGGCCGTCTCGGCGTCCACGGTGTTGGCCTCTTTCTTGGTCAGGAAATGCGACAGGTCGGTGGAGGCCACTACCAAAAATTTCTTTCGGCCGCGGACCTTGACCAGGGCCTGGGCCAGGGTCTCCACGGTCGTCCGGTTGGGGAAGCCCATGACCACCGGCACGATGCGCGCGTTGGGGAGCACCGTTTGAATGAAAGGGACCTGCACTTCAACGGAATGCTCCTGGCTGTGAGCGTCGGCCATGTAGCCGAAACCGGACTCCTTCATCAGTGCCGCGGCCAAATCCTCGTCCACCAGGGCCGTACCCAGGGGCGTTTGGAAGCCGCCCCGGGGATAGATAGAACAACCCTGGAAGCCGACATAATGCGAGGGCCCCAGGATGACCACGGTCTCAAAGTCACGGCCCTGCACCTGCCGGTAGCCCAGGGCCGCGGTGCGGCCGGAATAGATATATCCGGCATGGGGTACGATCAGGCCGGCGAGATCGGCCAGGTCCTTTTGGGGAGCGGCGCTCAGGAAGTCTTTGAGCTGGGAGGACAGGCTTTTCGCGTCGCTGTCGTAGAATTGCCCGGCCCACTTCGCCGGCCGGATACCCTGGGCTCCCAGCGTCGCCGCCAGAAGGGTGAGGAACAAGGCGCCGATCCCAAGATGTTTATTCATGGCTTTAATGCCTCTGACTCTAGTATTCTACGCTTTCAAATATGGTCCATGCAATTTCTTTCCCTCATTAACGAAAAGGGCTTGGGCTTTGGCCGGAGCGAGCATCAGGCCGGATTTAGCCCTCTCGAAGCGCTCTTCGAGGATTTCCGGCATCTTTTTGCCGGCCGGCGAGCATGTCTGAGCCCTCCGCAGGAGGGCGAGTTGCGCAGCCCCCAAAATCATACCGGAGACGCCTTGCCTCTTTGTCTCAAATTCATTTACCCCTCCGACCCCCCTAGGGAAATAGGGGGGAGCTCGATGGCGTCTCCGGAGAGGTCGGAGAGGGGGCGTGAAAAATCCGGCCAGCGAGCGAGGCCAGAGCCCAAGCCCATCCACGACGGATTTGACTTTTTTGACGAATTCGGCGAAAATAATCCAGGGCTAACGATCATGAAAGACGTGCTAAAATCCTTCTTGACCATCATGCTGATCTCCGCCGCTTTTGTTGTCGGGTTCCAGTTGGGCAAGGAAAAAGAAAAACAGAAGATCCCCAAATTCCAAGAGGATCATGGCGATATTGATGTGGCCCTGGATTGATTCATTGCCATGAATTGGGGATTTATAGGGCTACTGGCCGTTTTCGGCATATTCATCATCCTCCTCATCGTCAACCCCAACTTGTCCTGCTTCGGCCGACGCATCAAGTCGCCCTTCTATCCTATTTTTCGCCGGCGCCAGCATAGGAAGAGAGAAGCTTCGCGCCAGATAGGCGGGCAGAAGGCTGCCGGCGGGGACAAGGCCCGGGAAAAACCGGCCGAGGATTACGGCTTCAAGCTCGATTGAGCGGCCGGCTCATAGATGAACGAACGGCCTTCCCGGCGGCGCGTCCGGAACAGGAACTTTTTCGAGGGGGTCCTCGTCCTGGCCGCCGCGGCCGGGATGCTGGCCGCCTGCCGCCCCCCCGCGCCTCGGCTGAAACCGCCGGCCGATATTCGCAGCGTTGAAGGCTATGCTTCCATCCGTCTGGAAGGGGGCCGGGGCAGCGCCAAATCCAGGTTCTCCTTCCAGGTCCGCCTTCCCGCTCAAGGACGAATCGAAGTGTTCGACATCCTGGGCCGTGTTCTGTTCTATCTGGTCTTCGATGGACAGGAGGCCCGCTTTGTCATTCCCTCCAAAAAAGTGTATTGGCCGGCCTCCAGCCCCGAAGTCGTGGCCAAGTTCCTTGGTTTTTCCCTGAGCCTGGAGGAATGGACGTCATTAGTCAGCGGGGTATGGCCGGCCGCGGCATCATCCGGCCCGGAGGATTCGGCCTGGACCCTGAAGCGCGACGGCCGGGGCCGCATCGTCTCCGGCCTGAAAGGGAACATCCGTTTCGAGGCCAAGGAATTCTTCGCCGGAAGCCCTTCCCCCCGTCGCTTGACCTTCAGCGGCGAGACGAGCCGGGGCAGCCTGACCATGCTCGACCTGCGCTTCAACGTCGACGGCCGGGAGTCGGCCTTTTCGCTTGACCTCCCCGAGGCTTATCAAGCCAAAACCTGGGATGAGATCGAGAGGCTGCTGCAAGGTGAGGATTAAGTCTTTCGCCAAGGTCAACTTAGGGCTCGAGGTCCTGGGCCTCCGGCCGGACGGCTATCATAACCTCCGAACCCTGTTCCAGTCGGTAAGCCTGGCTGATGAGCTGGCCTTTTTTCCCGAGTCCGGCGGAGGGGTTGTGCTTCACGGCAGCGACCCCTCCATTCCCTGGGACGAGACTAATTTGGTCTTCCGCGCGGCGCGCGCTCTGAAGGACCGCTACCCGCGCACCCCGGGAGCGAGCATCGAGGTGACGAAATCCATCCCGGCCGGCACGGGCTTGGGCGGAGGGAGCAGCAACGCGGCCATGACGCTCCTGGGGCTCGACCGCCTCTGGGGGCTGGGCTTGGAAAAAGAGGAATTGATGGACATCGGCCGAAGCCTGGGCGCCGACGTTCCTTATTTTCTCCGGGGCGGGCTGTGCCTGGGGCTGGACCGAGGCGACCGCATCGTTCCCCTGGAGGACCTGCCGGCCCTGCCCCTGGTCATCGCCCTGCCCCCCTTTTCCTGCTCCACCGCCGACATCTACCGGGAGCATCGACTGGCCCTGATGACCGGCGCTCCGCCCCCCGGCGCCAAGTTGACTTCTCCCCCCGAAGACAGTAGAATAGAGCAGTTTTTCAGAAGCCGCGAGCTGCGCTTTTTGGAAAACAACTTAGAAGCGACCGTTTTTCGCTTCCATCCTCGACTACAAGACCTCAAGGCCCTTTTTCGGAGCCGGGGAGCGGAGTTGTCTCTGGTGACGGGCTCGGGCTCAGCGGTCTTCGGCCTGTTCCGCGACGGGCGGCAGGCCGAGGAAGCACGGCGGGCTGCGGAGCAGGAATATCCCGCCGTTCTCGCAGAGACGGTTCCCCGCGGGCGGTATGAAGAGGAAATGTGGGATGGGGTGTAGCCAAGCGGTAAGGCAGCGGACTTTGGATCCGCCATCGGAGGTTCGAATCCTCCCGCCCCAGTATTCTCTGAGCGGGCGGATCGAACAGAGGCCAAGATGAAAATTTTTTCAGGATCGTCCAACCCGGAGCTGGCCCGGGAGATCGTCTCCTATTTAAAGATGGAGCTGGGACGCTGCGTCCTGGAAAGATTCAGCGACGGCGAGATCCATTTTTACATCGACGAGAATGTCCGCGGCGAGGACATTTTCGTCATCCAGTCCGGCTCGCGCGACGCCAACTTCCACCTCATGGAGCTGTTCCTGATGCTGGACGCCTTCAAGCGCGCCTCGGCCCATCGGGTCACCGCCGTCCTGCCCTACTTCTGTTACGCCCGGCAGGACTGGAAAGAACGGCCCCGCGTGCCCATCTCGGCCCGCCTGGTGGCCGACCTGCTGGAAACAGCGGGCGCCGACCGAGTCCTGACCATGGACCTCCATTCGCCCCAGATCCAGGGGTTCTTCTCCATCCCCGTGGATAACATGATGGCCGCCCCGGTGCTGGCCACCCACGTCCGGGCTCTCGGGCTGGAGAACTTGACCGTGATTTCGCCCGACGCCGGCGGCGTGGGCCGGGCCCGGCATTTTGCCAAGCGGCTGGAGGCCAAGCTGGCCATCATCGACAAACGGCGGCCGGCCCCGAACGTGGCCGAGGTCATGCATGTCATCGGCGAGGTCAAGGGTATAGACTGCCTGCTTTTCGATGACATGGTGGACACGGCCGGGACGCTGTGCCTGGGCGCCGAGGCCCTGCGCCGAGAGGGCGCGCGGAGGATCCTGGCCTGCTGCACCCATGCCGTCCTGTCCGGCCAAGCCCTGGACAAGATCGACAAATCGGGCATCGAACAGCTCATCGTCTCCAATACCATCCCCCTGGCCGAGAACGCCCGGCCCAGCCGCAAGATCCGGGTCCTGTCCGTGGCTGAGCTTTTCGGGGAGACCATTCGCCGCATCAACGAAGGAAGCTCGGTGAGTTCCCTGTTCCTGTAAGGAGGACTAAGACCATGACCATGACCATCAAGGCCCAGGCCAGAGAGAGCTATGGCAAGAACGCCTCCCGCCGCCTGAGGAAACAAGGGCTGGTCCCCGCCGTCATGTACGGCGAGGGCGCCGCCACCCTGGCCCTCAGCCTGGATAAAAAGGATATCATCCACATCCTGAAGTCCGAGTCGGGCGAGAACACGCTATTCAAGGTCGGCTTCGGGTCGGAGGCGCCGGACGCCATGATCAAGGAGCTGCAGACCGACCCGACTTCCGACCAGCTGCTCCACGTGGACTTGATCCGGATCTCCATGGACAAGGCCCTCCGCGTGGCGGTGCCTATCCTGCTCAAAGGCGAGGCGGTTGGGGTCAAGGCCGAGGGCGGGTTCGTGGATTTCATCACCCGCGAGCTGGAGGTTGAGTGCCTGCCGGGGGACATTCCCGAGAATATCGAGCTGGACGTCAGCGCTCTCCACCTTCACCAATCGGTCAAGGTCGGCGAGCTCCTCCCGCCCCAGGGAGTCAAGATCATCAGCGACCCGAACACCGTGCTGGTCCTGATCGACCTGCCCAAGGAAGAGGTGGTCAAGAAGGAGGGCGAGGAAGTGGCGGCCGTTGAGGAGACGGCCGAGCCCGAAGTCATCAAGAAGGAGCGGGCGGAGAAGGAAAAAGAGGAACCGGAAAAGGCTGAAAAAGCAGAGAAGCCGGGCAAAGCGGAGAAGCCGGGCAAAGCAGAGAAGCCGGGAAAGCCGGAGAAGCCGGGAAAGCCGGAGAAGCCGGAGAAAAAAGAACGAGAGAAAGAGAAATAGGAGTGGGAGTTGTGGGCGGTGGTCGGCTTGGGCAATCCCGGAAACGAGTATGCCCATACCCGCCACAACGCCGGTTTTCTCTTTGTCCGGAAACTGGCCAAGGCCTGGAACGTGCGGCTGGACCGGCGCCGTTTCCGCTCCAGGATCGCCGAGCTGAAGCGGGATGAGGGAACGGTCATGCTCGTTCTGCCCCAGACTTACATGAACGACAGCGGCCGGGCGGTCGGGGCTTTGCTCCGCTCCAAGCGGATCCCTCCGGAGCGAGTGGTGGTCGTTTATGACGACCTCGACCTGCCCCTGGGCTGCATCCGGGTCCGGAAGGAAGGCAGCCCGGGGACGCACCGGGGCCTGCGCTCCATCGTCCAGGAGATCGAAACGAAGGCCTTCCCCCGCATCCGGCTGGGCATCGGGCCCCTGCCGGAGAGGGCCGATGCCGCAGACTATGTCCTGTCTGAGTTTGAGCCGCAGGAACGGGAGATCTTCGAACAGAGCTTGGATCGAGCCCGCCAGGCCTTGGAGCTGGTCCTGGCCGGCGAGATCGCCAAGGCCATGAACCGATACAATTAACACTCCTTGCTCCACCCCCGAGGAGGAGGAGCTATAAACCACAAGGAGGTCCGATGAATCTTTATGAAACGGGATTCCTGATCGCCCCCAACCTGTCCGACGAGGAAACGGACAACCTCATCCGCCAGATGGCGGAGGTCATTTCCCAGAAGAACGGGAAACTGGTCAAGACGGAAAGATGGGGCAAACGCAAACTGGCCTACCGGCTGGGCAAGCACGGGGAGGCCAGCTACGTCTTCTTCCACTACGAAGGCCTGGCGGAAGTTCCCCTGGAGCTGGCCCGCCGGATGCGACAAACGGAGACCGTCCTTCGTTATCTGACTTTGAAGAAAGACGATTTACCCAATGTCCGCAGCAAACGCAAGGCCCGCCATCAGGCCAAGCGGGAGGAAGCGCGCACGGCCGAAGCCGCTCCCAGCGCCGGCCCGGAGACAAAGCCGGCCGGAGAAAGCCATGAATAAGATGCCCAGGAGCGGAGGGAGAGAGGACGACAGAAGGGAGCGGGGCGACAGGCCCGAGCGCGGCGAAAAGGGCGGTTATCGGAAATTCTTCCCATCCAAGCGCAAATTCTGCCGTTTCTGTCAGAGGAACATCAAGGACATCGACTACAAGAACGTGGACATCCTGCGCAAGTATGTCCCCGACCGGGGCAAGATCTCGCCCCGCCGGGTGACCGGGACGTGTTCCTTCCATCAGCGCAAGCTGGCCCAGGCCATCAAGCGCGCGCGTCTGATGGCCCTGTTGTATTATGTGGAGGAGTGAGGGCCAGCGGCAGACCGGAGGGACCATGAAAGTCATACTCAAGAGCGATATCGAAAACCTGGGACGGAAGGGCGACATCCTCAACGTGGCGGCCGGCTTCGGCCGCAACTACCTTCTGCCCCGCAAGCTGGCCCTGGAGGTTACCTCCTCCAACATGAAAATGATCGAGATCGAGCAGCAGGCGCTGCACAAGCGCCACGAGAAGGAGCGGGAGTCATTCCAGGAGCTGATCCAGCGACTCAACCAAGTGACGCTCACCTTCCAGCGCAAGGCGGGCGAGAAGGACCATATCTTCGGTTCGGTCAGCGCTTCGGACATCAAGGACGGTCTGACCCAGCTCGGGTTCGAGATGGAGAAGAAAAAGATCCTCCTCGAAGAGCCCATCCGCCGGCTGGGTAACTACACCGTTCCCATCAAAGTCTTCCAAGACGACAAGGCCGAGATCAAGGTTGAAGTCCTTCAGCCGGCGGAAGAAGAGCCGGGAGCGCGGGCGGAGGGTGAGAAGAAGGACCAGGCGGAGTGAGGACTCGGGGACATCATCCCCGGTTTGGCCGACGGCGTCCTGACCAGCGGGGCAGCCCGGCGGCTTGCCGCGGAGGGCCGCTCCTCGGGGGACCCCAGGACGGGGTGCCCCCTGGGGCGCCGGGCCTGAGGGGGCAGCATGGACGTTGACCTGACCTTTTTGAAGAGAACGCCGCCCCACAGCGAGGAGGCGGAGAAGGCCGTCCTGGGCGGCATACTCATTAACACCGAGAACCTGAACATCATCCTGTCCCAGATCCGGGCCGAGGACTTTTATAAAGACAGCCATCGCCGGATCCTAAACAAAATCATCCAGCTGGTGGACAAGGGCCTCCCCGTGGACCTGCTGACCCTCAGCGAAGCCCTGCAGCGCGAGGGCGCCCTGGAGGAGGTGGGCGGCGCCTCCTACCTGTCCTCCCTCCTGGACGGCGTGCCGCGCAGCATCAACGTGTCCTACTACTCCCAGATCATCCGGGAAAAGGCCATGCTCCGCCGGCTCATTCTGTCCTCGATGAAAATCCTGGAGTCGAGCTTCGAACACAAAGAGGAGGCCGACGACATCCTGGACGAGGCCCAGAGCGCCATCATCGACGTGTCCGAGCTGCGGGTCAAGCCCGGCTTCTATCCCATCGGCCAGCTCACCGAACCGGCTTTGGAGAGGATCGCCGATCTCTCCAGGCGCAAAGAAGCGATAACCGGCGTCCCCTCCGGTTTTCGCGACCTGGACAGCCTGACCGCCGGGTTCCATCCGGCGGAATTCGTCGTCATCGCCGCCCGGCCCTCCATGGGCAAGACGGCCCTCTGCCTCAATATCGCTCAGCACCTGGGGTCCAAGACGGACTACGCCGTGGGCTTCTTCACCATGGAAATGTCCAAAGAGCAGCTTGTCTTCCGCATGCTCTGCTCCGAGGCCATGGTCGACCTGCAGAAAAATCCGCAAAGGTTTCATCAGCGACATGGAGATGCAGAAGATCCGGCTCAGCGCCGAGGGCCTGTCCCAGGCCAGGGTCTTCCTGGACGAGACGCCGGCCCTGTCGCTGATGGAGATGAAGGCCAAGAGCCGGCGGCTCAAGCTGGAGAACAACCTGGACATCGTCTTCCTGGACTACATTCAGCTCATGAGGACCAGCGGCCGGTTCGAGAACAGGAACCAGGAAATGTCCTACATCTCGCGCTCCATGAAGGAGCTGGCCAAAGAGCTGCAAATCCCGGTAGTGGGCATCTCCCAGCTCAGCCGCGCCCCGGAGAAGATGCGGCGCGAGCCGCGGCCGGTGCTGTCGGACTTGAGAGAAAGCGGAGCACTGGAGCAGGATGCCGACGTGGTCATCTTCATCTACCGGCCCGAGTTCTACAACCCGGATAACATCGATCTGCAGGGCATGGCCGAGATCATTGTGGCCAAGCAGCGCAACGGGCCGACCGCCACGATCCGCCTGGTCTATCTCAACAAGTATACCCGCTTCGCCGACCAGGCCCTGGGCTACGGAGAGACATAACATGATGCCGGGAAGCCGCGCCCAGGACCGCTCCTTCTTCTTCCAAGTCGGAGAGATCGGGCTGCTGCTGGGCACCTCCTTCGTCAATCTTTTCCGCCGGCCCTGGGAGAAAAGAATTTTCATCCAGCAGCTGGAGGAGATCGGGGTCCGGACCCTGCCGGTCATTTCGCTGACCGCC
Organism: Candidatus Aminicenantota bacterium; assembly: GCA_963702835.1. Taxonomy (GTDB): domain Bacteria; phylum Acidobacteriota; class Aminicenantia; order Aminicenantales; family JAFGAV01; genus JAFGAV01. Next base: position 2,634,272 of record OY969762.1, on the reverse strand, counting down.
GCCTTCGGCGGCCTTGTTTTCGGGCTGCAGACGTATATGGCTTTCCACCGCTACATCGGTCCGGGCTCGGAGGTCTTCGGCGGGTCGATCATCTCCATCGGGCTGGTCAAGGAGCTCATCCCCATCCTGGTGGGGCTGATGGTCTCCGGCCGGGTGGGCTCGTCCATGACCGCCGAGATCGGCACGATGAAGATCACCGAGCAGGTGGACGCCCTGCACAGCCTGGGGGCCGACCCCAACAAGTACCTGGTCGTGCCCAGGCTGGCGGCCTGCCTCATCATGATGCCCTGCCTGACGCTGTACGGAGACCTGGTGGGCGTCGTGTGCGGCTTCCTGTACAACGTCCTGATGGGAGTCAACGGCTACGTTTATATCCAGTACGCCCGCGTCTACATGGAGGTCTGGGACGTGGCTACCGGGCTCATCAAGGCCGTTATTTTCGGCGCGGTCATCGCCATCATCGGCTGCTGGAAAGGGCTGAAAACCGAGGGCGGAGCCGAGGGCGTGGGCCGGGCCACCACCCAGACGGTCGTTCTGGCCAGCATCACCATCCTCATCCTCAACTTTTTCATAAGCACAGCCCTGCCCAATACGCTGTTAGCCAAATGATCCGCATCACCGGCTTGCATAAATCCTTCGGCCCCAAGGACGTCCTGCGCGGCGTGGACCTGGAGATCCAGCGCGGCGAGACGATGGTCGTCATCGGCCAGAGCGGCTCGGGCAAGAGCGTCCTGCTCAAGAACATCATCGGCCTGCTCAAGCCGGACCGGGGGGCGATCCACGTTGACGGCACGGACATCACCCGGCTCCGGGGGGCGGCCCTGCAGCGGGTTATCCGCAAAATGGGCATACTCTTCCAGGGAGCGGCCCTGTTCGACTCCCTGACCGTCTTCCAGAACGTGAGCTTCGGCCTGGAGCGGCACACCGACCTGTCGGCCGAGGACATCCGCCGCCGGGTCGTGGAAAGCCTGCACCTGGTGGGGCTGCGGGAGGTCGAGCACCTCATGCCCCACGAGCTCAGCGGCGGGATGAAGAAGCGGGTCGGGCTGGCCCGGGCCATCGCCTACCGGCCGGAGATCATCCTCTACGACGAGCCCTCCACCGGCATCGACCCCATCCGGGCCGACGCCATCAACAGCTTAATCAACTCCCTCAAGCAGGAGCTGAAGGTGACCTCGGTGGTCATCACCCACGACATGGCCAGCTGCAACCGGGTGGCTGACCGAATCGCCATGCTCTACGAAGGCCGGATCATCCGGGTGGGGACGCCGCGCGAGATCCGCGAAGAGCGCAACCCGGTCATTCAGCAGTTCATCAACGGGCGGTCCGAGGGGCCGATCGCCGAATGGTAAACCGCGAGGAACAGCAATGAAACGAGAAGTCAAGGTCGGCATTTTCCTGGCCGGGACGTTCATCATCATGGCCATGGCCGTTTTCTTTTTGGGAAACCTCAGCCGGCAGTTCTCCAAGAAAGGATACGTGCTGTACGCCGACTTCGACAGCGTGGCCGGCCTGGACCGCCGGGCCGTGGTCCGCATCGCGGGCGTCCGGGTGGGATACGTGGAAGACATCTTTCTCCAGGGCACGCGGCCGGCGGTTCGCCTGAGGATCGTCCGGGCGGTCGAGGTGCCCGAGGATTCCAAAGTCACCCTGGCCTCTTTCGGCATGCTGGGCGAAAAATACGTTGAAATCATGCCCGGAAAATCGAGCCGGCCTTGCGCGGCCAACGGCCGCCTGAATTCCGTGGCCTCGGTCAGCCTCGACCAGCTGGGCCTGCTCATGCTGTCCATAGGCAACGAGGTCAAGGATGTCGGGGCTTCCCTGCAGCTGATTATGAACGAGGGGAACAGGCAGAAGGTGCAGAGCACTCTGGAAAACCTGGCCTCCCTGACTTCCAACCTGGACCGCTTTCTGCAGGCCAACGGGCAGAGCCTGAGCGACGGTGTCCGGGACGCTTCCCAAGCAGCCAAGGAAGTCAGCCGAACCATCCAGGACGTTTCCCAGGACCTGCACGGTTCGGCTTCCTCCCTGCGCGGCCTGCTCGATGAGAACCGGGGCCTGGTCAAATCCAACCTGGAAAAAGTCCAGGAGCTGCTCCAGAAGATCGAAGATTCGGTCCGGCGGCTGAACGAAACGCTGGACAAGCTCAACAAGGGCCAGGGCACCCTGGGCCGGCTGCTGCAAGACCCGGCCCTGTACGATGAGACACGGCAGACGGTGGAGGGCGTGCGGAAAACGGTCGGCTCGCTCAACTCCCTGAAGGCAGCCTTCAACGCCCAGTCGGAGTACTACGGCCGCGACGGGCTGTTCAAGAACAGCCTGGCCTTCGACCTGCGGCTGGCCGAGCGGAACCTGCTCCGGGGAGGGATCACCAAGGACCCCTGGCGCGACGCTTTCACCTACTCCCTGCAAGTGGGGCGCCGCTTCGGCCCCTTCGCCCCGCGGGTGGGCATCATCGAGTCCGACTTCGGCCTGGGGCTTGACTACGAAGCCCTGGACCACCGTCTCCGTTTCAGCCTGGACACCTTCGCTTTCAACCGCGACGCCGGGCCGAGGTTCCGAGTATCCTCGCGCCTCTTCCCGGTGAGGTCGTTGTATCTCATCCTGGGAGTGGATGATTTCTCCCTGTCCTCGAACAGGCAATTCTACTTCGGCCTGGGCCTGGAGGCACGGTGAAGGACAAGACGGTCTTCATCTGCCAGAGCTGCGGCTACCAGTCGCCCAAATGGCTGGGCCGCTGCCCGAGCTGCGGCGAGTGGAGCTCCCTAATCGAGGAGCTGGAGGAGGCGCGGCCGGCCGCCGAGGCCTCTTTCCCCGAGAGCGAGCCGACGCTCTTCCGCGACATCAAAGCCGCGGAGAAACAGAGGCTCCACCTCCGCATCCAGGAATTCGACAATGTCCTGGGCGGCGGCGTGGTCCTCGGCTCGCTGGTTCTCATCGGCGGCGAACCGGGCATCGGCAAGTCCACCCTCCTCCTCCAGGTGTCCCGCGATTTCGCCGAGCAGGGAGAGACCGTGCTCTACATCTCGGGCGAGGAATCCCTGGAGCAGATCAAACTCCGCGGCGACCGGCTGGGCGTCGGCAACGGCCGCCTCTTCCTCCTGGCCGAAACCAACCTGGAGAGGGTGCTGGCCCAGGTTGAGCGGGTGCGGCCCCGGGTCCTGGTCCTGGACTCGATCCAGACGATCTATTCCTCCAAGCTGACCTCCACTCCCGGCACCATCAGCCAGGTCCGCGAGGTGGCCCACCAGGTCTTCCGCCTGGCCAAGAGGAATCAGATCTCTTCCTTCCTCATCGGCCACATCACCAAGGAAGGCTCCCTGGCCGGCCCCAAGTCCCTGGAGCACATGGTGGACGTGGTGCTCCTGTTCGAGGGCGAGCGGGATCACAGCTACCGCGTGCTGCGGGCCATGAAGAACCGCTACGGCCCCGTTTCCGAGCTGGCCGTCTTCGAGATGGCTCCCGAGGGGCTGCAGGCCATCGCCAACCCCTCCGAGTTTTTCCTCCGGGAGCGGCCGTCCGAGGAGCCGGGCAGCGTTGTCGTCTGCACCCTCAAGGGGTCGCGGCCGCTGCTGGTGGAGATCCAGGCCCTGGTCTCGGACACGCTGTTCGTCGGCAACCCGCGCCGGATGACCATCGGCCTGGACCACTTCCGTTCATCTATGCTCCTGGCCTTAGTGGAGAAGAGGGTGGGCTTCGGTTTCGGGGGCCAGGACATCTACCTCAACGTGGCCGGCGGCCTGACCATCGACGAGCCGGCCGCCGACCTGGCCGTCATCGCCGCCGTGGTCTCCTCGGTCAAGAACAAAGCCGTGCCTCAGGACACGGCCCTTTTCGGCGAGGTCGGGCTGAGCGGCGAGGTCCGCTCGGTCGGCCAGGCCGGGCTGCGCCTCAAGGAAGCCCGTTCCCTGGGATTCCGGACGGTCATCCTGCCCAAGGGGAACCTGGCCGGTTCGGGCAGCCAGGAGGCGGCGGCCGGCCTGCAGGTCATGGGCGTGGACAACGTGCGCCAGGCTCTGAAGATTCTTTTTTAATTAAATATAATATGAAGGCGGTTTCATAATGAACGTGAGAAAGAACATCATGGGCATCATCCTCTTCCGCATTTTCATCATCGGCCTGGTCACGGCCGCCGGCTACTTCTTTCCGCTGTTCAAGCTCGACCCCCGCATCAGCGCCGGGATCGCTTTTGTCCTGATCGCGCTGATCATGCACCTGGAGACTCGGATCCGGAAGACCCAGTTCCGGGTCATCTGGGGCTCGACGGTGGGCACCTTTGCCGGCATCTTCCTGGGCTGGGGCCTGGGCGCCGTTTTCAGCTGGGGGCTAGCGGCCCTCTATCCCCAGCAGCCGTCCGACCGCTTGCCCACCACCACCTTTATCCGGCTTTTCTTCCTGATCATCATGCCCTACATCGGATTCCTGGTCGGCATGCAGAAATCGGAATGGCTCGACCCGGCCTATCTCTTCCGCTTCTTCAAGGAAAAGAGCGTCGGGCGCAGCTACAAGCTGCTGGACACCAGCGTCATCATCGACGGCCGCATCCAGGACCTCTGCGACACGGCCTTCATCGAGGGGACGCTGGTCGTGCCGCAGTTCATCCTCAAGGAGCTGCAGCTGGTGGCCGATTCCTCCGACTCCCTCAAGCGTCAGCGGGGGAGGCGGGGGCTGGACGTCCTTGACCATCTGCAGAAATCCTCCCAAGTGTCGGTCATCATCTCGGAGATGAACTTCCCCGAGGTCCGGGACGTGGACTCCAAGCTCATCGAGCTGGCCAAGCATCTGGACGCCAAAATCATCACCAACGACCTGAACCTCAACAAGGTGGCCCGGCTGCAAGGGCTCAAGGTCCTCAACATCAACGAGCTGGCCAACGCCCTCAAGCCGGTGGTCCTGCCCGGCGAGTCGATGCGGGTCTTCATCCTCAAGGAGGGCAAGGAAAAAGACCAGGGCGTGGCCTACCTGGACGACGGGACGATGGTGGTGGTGGACAACTCGAGGCGGATGATCGGCCAGACGATCGACATCACCGTGACCTCGGTCCTGCAGACGACCGTGGGCAAGATGATTTTCGGCCGCTACAACCAGAGCGACTGATGGGCAAGGCCTGGGCCGTCATCGTGGCCGCCGGCGCAGGCCGGCGGTTCGGGGCGGCCAAGCAGTTCGCCCTGCTCAAAGGCCGGCCGCTGTATGAATGGAGCGTCGAGGCTTTCGAGCAGCACGAAGACGTGGAGGGAATTATTTTGGTTCTGCCCGCGGAGGGAGCGGGCCGTCCGCAGCCGGCCTTGGGGGGCAAGCTCAGGGCCGTCGTGGCCGGGGGAAAAGAGCGGCAGGATTCGGTGCTGAACGGTTTTCGCCGTGTTCCGGCCGGAGAGGACCGGGTGGTCCTGGTTCATGACGGGGCCCGGCCCCTGGTCTCCCGGGAGCTGATCAGCCGGGTGATACAGGCGGCCGGCGAGAAAGGCGCAGCCGTGCCGGGTTTGCCCATCGAGGACACGGTCAAGGAGGCGGCCGGCGACGAGGTTGTCCGGACGCTGCAGCGGACCGCTCTGGTCAGGGTGCAGACCCCACAGGGATTTCTTTATTCCTGGCTCGGCCCAGCGCTTGAGGGAGCGGCCGCCGGCGGATTTTATGCCACGGATGAGGCGATGCTCGTGGAGAGGACCGGCCGACGGGTGGTCCTGGTCGCCGGGGACGTGAAGAACATCAAGATCACCACCCCCCTTGACCTCAAGATTGCGGAGGCGATGAGTGATGATTAGGGCCGGCCTGGGGTTCGACATCCACCGTTTGGTGCGCGGCCGGAAGCTCTATCTGGGCGGCCTGGATATCCCTTTTTCAAAGGGATTGCTGGGGCATTCAGACGGCGACTGCCTGGTCCATGCCCTGGTGGACGCCCTGCTCGGGGCTTCGGGCCAGGAGGACATCGGCCGGCTGTTCCCGGATTCGGACCCCCGCTTCAAAGACATCCGGAGCACGGCCCTGCTCCGGGCCGCCGTGGCCCGGCTGCGGAGGAAAGGGTTTCGAGTGATGCAGGTGGATTCGGTGATCGTGGCCGAAAAGCCGGAACTGGCGCCCTACATTCCGCGGATGAAGAAAGTTTTGGCGCCGCTCCTTGGTCTGAAAGAGGATTGGGTGGGGATCAAGGCCAAGACCCAGGAGGGACTAGGCGTCGTGGGCAAAGGCCAGGCCGTCCAGTGCTGGGCCATGGCCTTGGTCCGCCGGAGCAAAAAGCGAAGCATATCTATAAAAACAAGACGGGACTGACGGCCGGGCGTTTTGTTTTTAGCAGAGTTTTCGGGAAGTCTCTGAGATGCCCTATTTTCCGTCAATCCCGTTTCCTTGGCGATGTCCTTGGGTTTCAAGGTCAGCCTTCAGTCTTTTCCTTCACAGAGTAGGGGGAAGGCCGTCCACGTTCTGGGCTATGATGGTGAAAATCCTGTGGTCCCCGGCCTGCCGGGCCAGCTTGAGCAGCTCGTCGGCAGAGGTTATCCGGACAAAGACTTCAAAAGTCATGACCGAGAGGAACAGCGCCAGCAGGAAGATGCCGATTTTCTTTCCGATCTTCATTTCAGTTCTCCTCACGATTCGTTCCTGTCACCCCTATATACGCGCCCGGCCATGGTTTGGTTTCCTTTTTTAGGGGGCGGCCCAAGCTAATTGCCTGAAATTCTTGTTCTTGATTCTTTTTTGCGTTCAATATTCTCCTTATAGGCTTCTTTTTGCGCCACAAAAGGTGTATTTAAGAGTCATTGTCTTGATTAGCGTTTGGCGAAGGAGGAGTTCTATGAAGTTAATCCGCCGGAAAAATGTATATCTTTTCGTAATCCTTATCCTTATTTGTCCGTTCCTCCTTTCCCAGGAAACGAAGCCGGGTAGGCCGTATGTCGTGGCGGGACTTCGGCACGGGGCGAGCTTTTTCTCGGCGGTAGATTATCCGGAGACTAAGCCGATCAAGCCGGGCGAGATGGATTTCAAGCATTACCATAAATATGAAGAGGTCGTTTCCTTCCTGCGGCAGTGGGAGAAGGATTATCCCGACCTCGTCGCGCTCTATTCCGTGGGCCGGAGCTTCGAGGGCCGGGACATCTGGCAAATAACCATCACCAACAAGAAGACGGGCAAGGACACGGACAAGCCGGCCATGTTCCTGGAGGGCAATCGCCATTCGGGCGAAGTCACGGCCGCCGAGTCGGCCCTCTACTCCGCCTGGCACGTCCTGACCAACTACGGAAAAGACCCGGACATCACCCGGCTGGTGGACACCAAGGCGCTCTACGTGCGCGTCAAGAACAACCCCGACGGCTCCGAGCTCTACCTCAACACCGCCCAGAGCAACCGGAGCACTGTCCGGCCCCATGACAGCGATGGAGACGGACTGCTGGATGAGGATCCGGCCGAGGACCTTGACGGTGACGGCTTCTGCCGCCAAATGAGGAAGAAAGTCGAGGCGGGCAAGGGCGAATTCATTATCGACCCCGCCGACGCTTCCGGACGCCTGATGAAAAGGGCCGGCCAGGGCAAAGGGGATTATCTCGTTTATAGCGAAGGCCTGGACAACGATGGCGACGGCAAGTTCAACGAGGACGGGATCGGCGGCCTGGACCTCCACCGCAACTATCCTGAGAACTGGCGGCCGGAGCCGGGCCGGGATCTCACCGGCCGGGGATGGACCCAGCTCGGAGCGGGCGAGTATCCCCTGTCCGAGCCCGAGACGCGGAGCGTCGTCCTCTTCCTGCTCGAGCATCCCAACGTTTCGGTTGGCCAGACCATGGACACGGCTGTGCCCATGCATCCTCCGGCCGCCCTCGACCAGCCGTAGCGAAGAGTCGATGTTTCCCGAGGACCTTGCCTTCTACCGTCACTTCGATGCCGAGGGCCGTAAGCTCACCGGCTATCCCTATGCCGGCGATGTCTATTGGGACTTCGCCAACGCCGGCCGCAGCTTCCGGGATATGGAAATGCGGGAACCTGAGGAAGAGGGGCCTGCGGGCCGGCCGCTGTTCGGCCATTCCCCGGATTTCGGCTATTTTTATTATGGCGCCATCTGGTACGGCGACGAGCTGTGGAGCGGCGGCCGGGTCAAGGACTATGACGGCGACGGCCGGATTACAGAGATCGAGATCCTGCGCTGGAACGATGAAGCGCTCAGCGGGCGGGGGTTCAAGAATTGGACAAAGTTCAATCATCCACAGCTCGGCGAGGTGGAAATCGGCGGATACAACCCCAAGTTCTTCCGGCAGAACCCGCCGCCGGAGTTTCTCGAGGAATGGGCCCGCAAGGAAGCCATGTTCAACCTAATGCTGGCCAAGTCTCTGCCGCAGGTGAGGATCCTGTCGGCCGAGGCGAGGCCGGTGAAAAAAAAGGCGGGCCTTCTTGACAAGGAGAAAAACCTCTTCGACCTCTCCTGTGTCGTTACCAATGAGGGCTTTCTGCCCACGGCCCTGAAGATGGCCGAGCGGGTGAAGATCGTCCGGCCCGACTGGGTGGAGGTCAAGCTGCCCGAAGGCGCGGAGCTTGAGTCTGGCTTCAAGGCGAAAATCGAGATCGGACACTTGAAATCCGGAGAGAAAAAGGAAGTCCGCTGGAAGTTCAAGATCAAACCCGCAGGCCAGGGCCCAGGCGCTGATGCGAAGGCTGCGCCAGCGGCCGCGACTAAAGCCACACCCCTCGAGGCCGAAGTATCGGTCTTCTCCACCCGCGGCGGCGTTGATAAAAAGAATGTACAAATCATGGCTAAATAAGGCATCAAGAACGGCCAGCAAGAACTTTCGAGCCTTTTGATCTAGGGGGCTTGACTTAGCCGCAAGGCCGATTTAAAATCTAAAATGATAGAAGGGGGTTAATATGGAGCAATTTTCTTTTCAAAGACGTTTTATATAGCACTAGTTGTGGCTTTTGGGATATTATGCAAATCAATTTAGACATTCTTAGTGAGCTGCTTTATCTATTGGCCACCATGGGAGGAGCTGCTTGAAAGAAAGCGACGAAAACAACAATGACTGGCTTGCTGTGATCGGCCGATCTCTGGCTTTCCTTTGCCTGGCGCAGGCAGAACTTCGAGATAAGGATCTGGCCACTCAGGGTCGGTTTCTGGAATCTCTTGGCATATCGAGAAAAGAGGCGGCCGCATTATTAGGGACATCATATGCATCTCTGGCGGAATTGTTCCGTCTTGCTTCTAAAAAGAAGGGAGGAAAACGTGGCAACGCGAAGAAAGGCTAAAGCGCCCTTGGGCGCGGAAACGCCGCGCGAAAAATCTAAGCAGCTAGAAAAACTAACTCGGTTGCTAGCATTACTGGCTATTAAGGGCGAATCTAAGCCTGAAAAAATTAAAATGCTTGCCGGCGCGGGTTTTACGAACATCGAGATTGCTGAATTGCTAGGGGTAACTGGTAACGCAGTCAATGTAGCCCTGCATCGTTTGCGGGCTAAGAAATAGTATCCTCGGAACCAAATCTCGTGGCGCGGATCAACCGACAACTGCTTGAGCGACTTAAAACTAAATTAGGCCTAGGTCGTAGTCGAGTATACGCGCTTATTGACGCGAAGGTTCGCAACGCGCATCTGCCGCGCCCTCTCGCCGCAATCGTCGTTGCTGCTGAACACGGAGTAAACATATCGAAGTTTGCATCGGCAGAAGAGCTATTTACAATCCGGCAATCTGCTATTAGTGCAGCACCCGCCCCAGTGATACTACAACCGAACGGTGCATTTACAAAGGCTGTGTCACGACGTACAGAAAAGGCAAAGCGGGCTTCCAACCCTCAAAAAAGGCGCGGAAAGACAGTCTTTGTTGTTTATGGTCGCGACCTTACAGCAAGAGATGCAGTGTTTTCATTTTTGCGGACACTTAATCTCAGGCCGCTGGAATGGACCCAAGCATTGAAGCTAACCAACAAAGGATCACCCTACGTCGGCGAGGTATTAGACGCAGCGTTTAGCGAGGCAGCAGCAATCATAGTTTTGCTTACGCCTGATGATGAGGCCAGACTAAAGGCCGCCTTCATTACGCCACGTGATCCACAACATGAGCGTAAACTATCTGGCCAGGCGCGACCCAACGTTCTGTTTGAGGCTGGGATGGCATTTGGGAAAAACCCCAATTCAACTGTGCTTGTGCAACTAGGTGATACGCGCCCTTTTAGCGATGTTGGTGGTAGGCACGTCCTGCATCTGAGCAATAGCCCACATAGTCGACAAGAATTTGCTACGAAACTTGCCAATGCTGGATGCAATGTCGATACATCGGGCTCGGACTGGCTAAATGCAGGTGATTTTCAGGCACGCACTCTAAATGCCGTTCCAAAACGGCCGCGCCGAAAGCGGCGCGCCGGTCAAGCGCAGCGTTAGCCGCTCAAGCGAACCATGCTCCATCTCATACCAACAAGGGCGCAGTGGCGAGGCTGGTCACTTCCGAGCAAGCTCACATGCATTGGTGCTTACCTAGGTGTCTTGTCGATTTCGCTAGCGGTTGCTTTCTTTTTGTGGCCGCGGCCATCTAGCGAGGGCTTGGCGCCTGCAGACTTCCAGGTCAGACTACTCGTGTCGGCTCATGCAAATGCCCTTGAATCCCAGTATGCTCCCCCGAAGAGAGTCCTCGTCTACTCGACGGTAGGACCCTTAATCCTGAAGTCTGAGCTGGAACTTCAACCAGAGGTCGCAAGGGAGTATCCGAGCATTAAAAACCCCATGCGGTCATGGGACTATGTTGACAAGACGCCGTTTGTTGACGGACTGAATCGAATCGAAAAAGTCGATGAGCTGATCGGGCAGATGGTATCCGCGCGCGTCCCGACGAGGGCATTCAGGTTCAAATCTGGCGCCGTGATCTTTCAATTTCACGTGTACATACGAGGTCGAGAAATCGTAGCCAAGTCTGACCAAGGCGGACAGGTGGAAATCAGACTCACCAAGAAGCTGCTTAGGGGTGGCTAAAGCAGCATACACCCGGCCGCCGCAGGAGCGCAGCTACGGCGGATGCTGAGCCTTATAAGGCAAAATGAAGAAAATATATTTATTAACCATAAATGCCGTTTTCGTATTTCTATCCATAATCTCACTTCTTATTATTGGTGCAACGGTTAGAGTTCATTTAGCAAATATAGCGACCCTTTTTTTGCCTTTGTTTTGACTGGCCTGTACGCCTTCAACCTTCGCCGAAAAAATAAAGTTCTGATTTGGCTATTAGGCGCTGGTATTGGACTCTTCCTATGGGATGTAAGTTCAGCCTTTGTGATTGTGAAGCGCGAATTATTCATGGAACGGTTTTTTCTCTATCCCCTGGGATTAATTGGTCTTTTGTTACTACAGTTTATTGTAAAATATATAAGCTGCAAAATACCCTATAACAAGGGGATACAGCGGGTTGCCAATAAAACCGGCTTGCACTGATGCCTGCTGTTAGGTGATATTGGGAATTTAAATTGTTGGTCCGATCATTGTTTATCATTCAATTCTTATTTCTAATTGACACGATATCCCCAGCAAGCAAACAAGAATATTGGAATGTAAAAAAGTGCCTACTAAGGAATGTGCTGAAATAAATAATGAGCAAACGCTCCAAGCGCTATTGCCTATTGCACTGGCTGAAGCTGATAGGGTTTGCGCCGATAAACCTGAATGCGCGGAATGGGCAGTCAAGGCAAGGATTTTATCGCCCTTTAGTGATCTAGAATATTAATTCGCCAGCGAAAAAGCATTTAATTAGGAGATACTAAATGACAATGAGGGCTTTAATAGCCGGAATCATTGTTACAATTCTGTCGCAAACCTTCGCTTCTACAGAACCCCGTTCAAAATACGACATGGCTGTCTCGCTGATTCTCTACGAATTATCCCACGACTCATATCTCAAAACTAATTCAAACTATAATTATTGCATATCTGTACAGGGTGTCGATCTTCCTCCAAAGTACATCGCTATAATTACATCCGCAAATGTGAACTTTTTCCCCGGAAGCAAATGGGCTATAGCAAGGGGATGCATATGAACATCGAAGAAGCAAAATGACGTTCAGATGGTGACTATGATGTTCCATATTCATATTACTGTGGTATTTTATGCAGTTCCGGACATATTGCGGTAATGCGCATCGACAAAGATGGCTGGCATGTCCTAAGTACAAAAATGTTCTGGATATCGTGATTGATGGTCTCCCAAAAGCCCATTAAGACGTATAGGTCCACGGTATGTGCATCACTCTGAGCTCTATATAGATTCGGGGGTTGGTAAACCGGCCCTCTGAACGGGAGCGTTATACGACGTAGCAAAGGAGATTATTGTGAATAAATCTAAAGATTATCCTTACACGACTCGCCTTAATATTTATTACCGCCCGCTCGAAATAGTGAACGTGCCTGCCTTGGTTGCGGCCTGTACGGACCAGTGGTTTAACCAAACGCTCTGCCGGGTCAATGATTCTGTTGTTCGGCTAGGGGTCATTAAGGGCGAGTATCACTGGCATAAACACACAAACGACGATGAATTCTTCTTTGTGATTGAGGGACGCCTATTTGTTGATCTAAAAGAGAGAACAGTGGAACTGAAACCGCGTCAGGGTTTAGTTGTGCCGAGAGGGGTAAAGCATCGCACACGGGCTCCTGAACGAACCGTAATTCTAATGGTTGAAAACACTGGAATTGTGCCTACGGGCGATGCCTAACAAGCGGTTGGGGTAGGACGCTCGACCACGCAGGATATATTCAGCTGCGTTTTCCGATGTCCGAGGCTACGCGGGCGTCGTTTTTCATCTTGAGAATTGATATAGATCTATTGCGTCTTTCAGCTATGAATCGGTTTACCTTGATGTTCACATAATTATGTGATATACATAATTATGTGAAAATAGGAAGTAAAATTAGGCGTAACTCTACTGTATCAGAAAAATCCGCGGATATGCGCTCGGACCTAAGAGCGGAAAGACAGAATGTGACCTTGTCCTTGCCTAAGGAGCTCATAAAAAAATCTAAAGTTATGGCCGCCCAAAAAGACATGTCGCTCAGCGCATTTCTCCGCGCCGCGCTCGAATACAAAGTCCGTGAAGAGACAGGCTACGAGAGCGCCAGAAAACGGCAAGCAGGACTCTTGGAGAAGGGCTTTGACTTCGGCACCAAAGGACAGGTCGGCTTCAACCGGGATGATCTCCATGCGCGCCGCAAAAAGTAAGGTCTTTATCGACACGAACGTACTTATTTACGCTTATGACCTATCGGCCGGAGATAAACATGCGATCGCCAAAGAAGTTGTTCTCGACATCTGGAACGAAAGGCGCGGTGTATTGAGCACCCAAGTTCTTCAAGAATTTACCGTGGCGGTCACCTCTAAGATCGCGTGGCCGATCGATTTTGAAACGGTGAAAGTAATAATCAGCGATTTCTTGCTCTGGGATATGGTTGTCAATAACGGCCATTCCATTCTGGAAGCCGTGGAGATCCAGTCCAAGCACAGGCTTTCGTTCTGGGATTCGTTGATCGTTCAGGCTGCGAGAAAAGGCGGCGCTGGGGTCTTGCTGACGGAGGATCTCTCCGACGGCAGAATAATTGAGGGAGTCCGAATTAAGAATCCTTTTAAAAATTGACAATAAATCATATTGAGTCAGAGACGCTCATCGATGATCATGCTCATATCGATCAATACAAGGATGATTTACCTGAAGCCATGGCTCAAATAGAAAATGAGCCTATCTTGATGCTATCGAACAGCAAATTATAATCAACTTTAGTAAAATAACAAAAGAAATCGAACAATTGGGTTGGAAATAGCCGAAAGAAAAAAGGAGTTGAAACATGCAAGCGCGCGGACCACTCATGATAGAACACCGCCTGATCGAAAAGATGAGAGGATCGGGCCATGCTTGCCGAATTTTGGGAATTTGACAGAAAGATGATCCATGATAAGTACAGGGCCGTGGTCCAAAGTTTTGAAGGAAATTGAAATTTCCATATCCCCGAATGTCCGGTGGATGTTCCGATTTCCAGTGCCTTTTTATATTGATTTTTCAGGATAAGATCAAAGAGCGCCTGCCCGTCCGCTTCGGGCACATTCATGTCCTGCCAGGAATACCTGTGGTTGTCGAGGAAGCCTTTAACCTTCAAATCGAGGGCCTGGCCTGCCTCGGCTTTAGGCCTACAGACGGCGGCGCGGACCTGGAAGCCGCATAAGATCAGCAGACCGGCTAGGAGCATGAAGCTCGACATGATCTTTTGAGCCATAAAACTCTCCCTCTTCACCAATATAAATTGACCGGCATGAATTTTGACGGTTTTCGCAGGTATTTTCTTCCAAGGAGGACGGCGCCCCCGGGGGCAGCAGCTTGACACGGTCGCACGGCCGATTTAATATCCGGCTTGAGAAGAAGGGGTTTAAAGAAGACCCAAGTGGTTGCTCATGGAAAAACTAACATACCGGAATTAATTCCGGGCATCTGAAGAAGGAGGCTTTCATGCCCAAACTATCCCACATCGTCCTCATGGTCATTCTTGGCATCGCGGTCTGCGGTTTCGCCATCAACGCTGCTTCCGCGGGCCAGGAACAGGCCGCGCCATTGCGTCCGATACCCGGCATAACTGCACCGGATAAGTTTCCCCGCGGCTGTGTCGACTGCCACATTAACCATCCTGAAATGAATATGGACGTTCGGCTCAGCACCCTCCTGCGGCATTGGAAAGACGGCGTCGATGCGGCACTCCTGGCCAAGGTTCGGGCTTTTTCTCCGGCCGACATGGCGCTCAAGGGAAAACACCCGGAGGTTGAAGGGGCATTGGCTGACATCCCGAATGCATGCTTGAAGTGTCATTCGCGGAAATCGACCCTGGCGCCTCCCTTTAGTAGGCTGCTGCATGGACTTCATCTGGTAGGCGGCCAGAAGAACTTCTTCTTATCCATGTACCAGGGAGAATGCACCAACTGCCACAAGCTCGACCTGGCGACCGGATCGTGGTCCCTGGGGAGTGGGGCAGAGAAATAGAACCGTTTGATTGGTTGCTTGAAGGCGAGCCCTGGATCGAATTAGACGGAAGATAGGAGCGAGTCAATGAGCAAGAAGTTGTACCTGATCATCTCGGGCAGCATCTTTCTCCTGGTGGGGATCTTTCATCTCTTTAGACTCATATATCACTGGCCGATCGTGGTTGGGACGAGGGAGATCCCCTATTTGTTGTCGTATGTTGGTCTTCCGGCTTCAACCGGGTACAGCGTCTGGGCGGGTTGGCTCCTCCGCCGCAGGAAATAAATCCGAAATACTATGACCGACATGCACATGCGTTTGGTAGTCTAAATTAGAGTTTTTTCTGAAGACAATCTCGTGCGATTGGGCTGCCAAGAAGCTCGCTGAAGCCGACCCGGCCGGCCTGCGGAAAGTTGCAGCTTGTTTTGCCTGCCTATTTTTCGTAGAGTGAATTAGGGAGAGCCCGAGCCGCCGGGCTGTCGAGCTCGAGGCCCTTAAGGCTATAATAAGTATAGAAGGTGAGTACGATGAAAAGGATAGAAGGTGCGGATGGAACGTAAGAACTGTTGGGAAGTAAAGGCTTGTGGGCGACAGCCCGGTGGTGACAAAGTCGAAGCCCTTGGAGTTTGCACTGCGGCTTTGCCCAACGAGTTTGATGGAGTTAACCAAGGTGAACGAGGCGGCAGGTTCTGCTGGGCCATAGTCGGTACTCTCTGCTCCGGCAAAGTACAGGGGACTTATGCGATGAAGTTGCTGGATTGCATCCAATGTGAATTTTTAAAGCAAGTTCAAGAGGAGCAGGGCCGGTCCTTTAAGCTGACACCCGGGCATGCCAAGGGCATGTCGCGCCGGAAGGCGTAACTCGCCGTTGTATCTGGTATGAATAGAACAATACCCTCTTGCCTGACGATATTGTCGGTTATCGTAATTGGCACATTCTTGCTGTCCGTGGCCGGCTACACAAACAGTGACAGCAATAATAATAGACAGGTCAGTGGATTTTCAGTTCGATGTGTGGAAAATCAATAGATTGTTCACTGAGGTGAGTGCTATGAAAGCAGTCGTTGTGTACGAATCCCTATGGGGGAATACCGCCGCAATCGCCCGGGCCATCGCGGAAGGCATCGGACCCGGGGCGCAAGCGCTCTCCACCGCTCAGGCCTCGGGCGCGGCGATATCGGGCGCCGGCCTCATCGTGGCGGGCGCTCCGGTGCTGGGCTTCAGGCTCCCCTCGGACAAAACGCTCAAGATGATTAGCGAGAATCCGGGCAAGAATCGGGTAGCGCCCGATCTTTCGCAGCCGTCGATGCACGCGTGGCTTGACGCCCTCCCCAAGGGGAGCGGCCGCTCGGCCGCGTTCGAGACGCGCATCTGGTGGTCGCCCGGGGGCGCCACCGCGGCGATCATCCGCGGGCTGGAGAGCGCGGGATACCGCCCGGTGGCCAAGCCCCGCCGCTTCATCGTGAAGGGGAAGCGCGGCCCGCTCCGCAACGGCGAGCTGGAGCGTGCCAGGCTCTGGGGAGCGGAGCTGGCCCAGGCCATGAAATGACAGGCCGGCGGCCATCGACGCTCGCCGGTCGCAGTCATAAAATAATAGGCGAAACATGAAATACGATGTCATCGTTATCGACGGCGGGCTGAGCGGCCTCATGGCGGGAAAACACGCCGGCTCCCTTGTTCGCGGCTTATGACGACGAATATGAAACCAAGACAGGACATCAAGAGGGAATACAAAGAACGGCTAAAACCGGCCGGCGTCTTCCAGGTGAAGAATACCGTTAACGGCAAGGTGCTTCTGGGAAGCAGCCTGAACCTGGAAGGCCCCTTGAACGCCCACAAGTTTATGCTGACTATCGGACAACATCGCAACGAAGTGCTTCAGAAGGAGTGGAATGAACATGGTCCAGATAAATTCGTTTTCGAAATTCTGGAGACGGTGAAGGTCAAAGACGACCCCAACTTCAACCTGGCCGATGAATTGACGCTGCTTGAACAGATCTGGCTGGAGAAACTTCAACCCTTCGGCGCGCGAGGGTACAACACCGGTGCAAATATTCGTCAGGCCTAAAGTGGAGGCTATTCATTGAAAAATGGAGTCAGCCTGACAGCCTATCACCCGTTTCGTTCGGCGGAGGCCAAAGAGAAGTATCTGAAGCTCTACGACCTGAGGGCCAAGAAGTGGCCTGTCGTTTCGGAATCCAGGATGGTTGATACTTCCTACGGTCAAACGTTTGTCCGGCTCAGCGGGCCGGCCGGGGCTCGGCCGCTGGTGTTCCTCCACGGCGTCAGCGGCAATTCCTTGCAGTGGATGCCGAACATAAAAGCCCTGTCGGGGAGCTTCAGAACCTATGCCCTGGACAATATTTATGACAATGGAAGGAGCATATATACGAGACCCATGGGCGGCCCGGATGACTTTGTGAACTGGCTCGAGGAATTATTCAGGGCCCTAGACTTGAGCGACAATATCAGCCTGGTGGGCCTTTCCTACGGGGGCTGGCTCACCGCCCAATACGCGCTTCGTTTTCCATCACGCCTCGACAAGATTGTCCTCATAGCCCCGGCGGGTACGGTGTTGCCGATATCATTCAAATGGATCGTTCGGGCCCTGCTGTGCGCGGTCCCCCATCGGCACTTCACCAGAAGTTTTATGTATTGGCTGCTGGAAGACTTGGCCCGCCAGGGCCCATCCGGAAGAGCCTTCCTCGAAGAGTTCATTGACGAAGCCTATCTGGCCTTCCGAAGCTTCAAGCCAAAACGCCTGGTCAATCCCACTGTTTTGAAGGATGAGGAATGGCGGAGGATTAAAGTGCCAGCCCTTTATTTGGTCGGCGAAAATGAAAAGATTTACTCGGCTCGGAAAGCCATACAGCGGCTTAATGAAGTAGCCCCTCAAATCAAGACTGAGCTGATTCCTCAGGCCGGTCACGACTTGACCATCGTGCAGGCCGAGATGGTCAATAATAAGGTTCTGGGGTTTTTGAATGCATAGGACGTCTGGTAGGTGACGCACTCGATTGAAGAAACAGGACGGGGAGAATGCCTCGAGGCGATTTATCTGCTTAAGAATTGTTAGATGATGAGCGTTTATTCGTTCCTCAGAGATCTTATCGAAACCGGAAAGACGGCTGCCCTGGCGGTCATACTAGAAGCAAAGGGTTCGGCGCCCCAGGAGGCCGGGGCTTCGGCGCTCTTTTCCGGCCGTGGCCTTCTGTGCGGCACGGTGGGCGGGGGTGTCCTTGAAGCGACGGCCGAGAAGAAGGCCCGGCGGGCGTTGACGAATAAGCAAGCTTTGGTGTTCGATTTCAAGTTGGATGAAGGGCCCTCCGCAGAAGAAGGCGCTCTGTGCGGCGGAGAGGTCAAGGTTCTTATCGACCCGAGGCCGGACAGAGACCGGGCCGTTTGGCTGAGAATGGGGCGATCCCGGGAGGCGCGGCGGCCGGGTCTATTGGCCACCCATCTGCTACAGAAGAAAAACAGGCAAACGGCGATCCGAAGGCACTGGCTGGCCGGGCCGACTTCTGCCCGCCTCAAGCTGCCACCGCCTTTCTCGTTCTTCCAGGAGGACATACAGGCCGTTTTGAGGGATGGGCGGATCCGCTTCCTCGAACGGCCGCCCGAAAGCCTGTTTATTGAACCGTGGACCCCGCCGCCGCGGCTCATCATCGCCGGCGCCGGGCACATCGGACAGGCCGTCAGCCGGCTCGGCGGCATGCTCGACTTCGAGGTCACCGTCGTCGATGACCGGCTTGAATACGCCAACCGGAAACGGTTTCCCGAGGCAGCCAGGATCATCGTAGAGGACATCGGCCGGGCCGTCGAAGGCCAGCCCTTGGGCCGGGATGCCTACCTGGTCATCGTCACGCGAGGCCATGCTCGCGACGCCGATGCCCTGCGGGCTGCCGTCCGGCGCAAGGCGGCCTATATCGGCATGATCGGCAGCCGCCGCAAGGTCCGGCTCATGCGCCGCCTTTTCCTCGAACGAGGCTGGGCGACTCCGCGGCAGTGGGCCCGGGTTCACACGCCTATCGGGCTTCCCATCGGCTCCCAGACCGTGGCCGAGATCGCGGTCAGCATCGCCGCCGAGCTGGTCAAGGTCAGACAAGAGCAAAACGCTTGATGCGACAGGTAGCAAGTTTATCCGCATGAAAAGCACGATCTGGGCCATCGTCCTGGCCGCCGGCGAATCGCGGAGGATGGGCGCGCCGAAGCTCCTCCTCCCCTTCTCCGGGAAGACCGTGATCGAAGCCGTCCTGGATACGGTCAAGGCTTCGCCCGCGGAGGGGATTGTGGTGGTGGCCGGGGCCGGGGCGGAAGCGATCGCCGAGAAGGCTAAAGCGTACGGCGCCCTGGTGGCCCTGAACCCCGACTACCGTTCAGGAATGTTGAGTTCGGTTCAGTGCGGCTTTCGGCAGCTTCCCCCTGAAGCCGAAGCAGCGCTTATTTTTTTAGCCGACCAGCCCGCCCTTAAGCCTTATGTGGCCGACATATTGGTGAAGGCCTTCCGGCGCAGCGGAGGCCATATCGCTGTCCCTGTCTTCGACCGCCGCCGAGGCCATCCCGTTCTCATCTCCGCCCTATACCGGACGGATATCCAATCGCTCGACCCCGAGGTCGGTTTGCGCCAGCTCCTCGACCGCCATGCCGGGGACATCCTGGAAGTTCCGGTCGATGACCCGGCCATCCTGCGCGACCTGGACACCCCGGAAGATTATCACAGGGAAAGAACCAATTCTTTTTCCGGGATGCCAAGAAAACGCTAGGGGGGTGGCGCGGCGAAGGGGCCGACCTTTCAGGAGACGCCATCACGCTCCTCCCTGATTGGCCAGGGAGGACGGGAGGGTTAATAGATTGAAAAAAGCAAGAAGGCGTCTCCTGACCCTTTGGCCGCGAGCACGGCCGGGGAAGAGCCGCGACAGGACCCCACAAGGAAATAGCTCGATCCCGGAAAAAGAATTGCTTGCGAAGGGACCCAAGGATTAACGGCCGGGATTGTCTAATTCAAGGTATTGTTTCATTTTTTTCGGAGAAGGAGCTGGCAATGAAAAAATCGCATCTCATTCTCACTGGTTTTGTTTTTCTGGCTGTTGCTGGCCTGGCCATGGCGGCCCAGGAGGTCAACGTCAGCGGCGATTGGGAGCTGAAAGTGACCACTCCTCGCGGGGAGCGGGTTTCCCAGGTCAAGTTTGAACAGACCGGCGAAAAGTTGAAGGTCACCACAACCGGCTTCCAGGGCGAAGAAGTAACCGGCGAGGGCACCCTCAAGGGCAGCGACATCCAATGGTCCATCGTCCGGTCTACCCCCCGCGGCGAGTTCACCGTAACTTACACCGGCAAGGTCGAGGGCGACACGATGAAAGGCCAAGCGACCATGGGGGACATGGGCACTATGGACTGGACGGCCGCCAGAAAAAAAGCCTAGACACCTATCTGAGTCTGCTTCCAGCTTGTGTCGGCCCTGTTCCATAGGGAGAAGGTCGGGCTGTACTCTGCCACTTCCAGATAAGGTTTAGCCTTCCCCCGCCGGGTTCGCCGGAATCCCAGCCTTCTGGGCGCGGGGGGCTGTTTGAGCCCAGGCCGGCTTCTGGGATTTTCGCTCATGATGTGAAAGAACATTTTTTCCTTTATAATATTTACTTTATGATATCCCCAGACCTAGCAACCGATAAGGGGATGAATCAGTTTAAAGAAAAAGGAAGATTTCCGGGCCGTCTTCGTCAAAATCATGGACGGAGGGCTCCGGGTCATACCGGCCCTTAATGGAAGAGCAAGAGCTTGTCCGACTGTCCCAGGAAGGGGATAAGGCCGCCTTTGCTCTTCTCGTCCAAAGGTATCAAACGAAAGTGCACAGCCTGGCTTTCAGCTTTACGCGCGACTCGGTCCTGGCGGACGACCTGGCCCAGGAAATTTTTCTAAAAGCTTGGTTCGGCCTGGCCCGGTTCAAAGCCCGTTCGGAGTTCGGGACATGGCTCTACCGGATCGCGGTCAATCATCTCAAGGACCATTTGAGGAAAAAGACCGCCTCCCGGGAAGTCTCCCTGGACCGAGATTTCCGCGAAATCCCGGCCTCCCAGGCCGGCTTGCCGGCCAACAACCATAATCGCGACGAAGAACAGAGGGCCGAGCTGGTCCGGCGATGCCTGGCCGGCCTGCCTGAAAAATACAGAGTTATCCTGACCCTTCGGGATATGGAGGGCCATTCCTATGAAGAGCTGACTCGCCTGTTAGACCTTTCAGCCGGGACGGTCGATTCCCGGCTTTTCCGGGCCCGAAGAATGCTGCGGGAAAGAGTGGAATCCTTCCTGGAAGGAAAGAGGAGGTAGCCATGAACTGCCGAACGGTGGAGCGATGGCTGCTGAGCCGGCATGACGGCCGCTTGTCGCCGGACCAGGAGCGGGAGCTCAAGGCCCATCTCCGGTCCTGCCCCAAGTGTTTAGCCAAGGAGAACGGTTACCTGGCGCTGTTTGCGGACCTTGTCCGGGAGGAAGCGCCGCCTCCTCAACCATTCTTTTGGGAGCGGCTGGAGGCCAGGATCTCCGAAAGGGAACGGGCCAACGGCTGGAGCCTGGTCAGGCAGTTCTGCCGGCGGGCCATTCCCGCCTCCCTGGCCTTGATCAGCCTAGCCCTGGCCGCCGTGCTGCTGCTCTCGCCGCGCCGGGAAGAAGAGTTCAGCTTCAGCGAGAGCCTCCTCCTGAGGAATGAGAACCCTCTGGTCGAAACCAGGACCCTGCTGGAGAACAACAGGGTGGAGGATAAAAACATGATGCTCATTTTTGCTTCGGCGGAGGACTATGCTCCGCCCCAAGGGAAACTCCGATGAAAGGCCGGCCGACCCTGTGGCTGGTGGCCGCCCTGGTCCTGGTCTTTCTGGCCGGGCTGGCCGGCGGCATCTTCCTGGACCGGTCGGTGCTTCCCCATCACAACCCTTCGCCGCGGCGTCCGGATTCCCCTTTCCCCTCCTTGGATATGATGGCCCGGGAGCTCGGCCTGAGCGGTGAGCAGCAGGCCCGCATCAAGGACATCTTCGAACGCAACGAGGAACG
Organism: Candidatus Aminicenantota bacterium; assembly: GCA_963702835.1. Classification (GTDB taxonomy): domain Bacteria; phylum Acidobacteriota; class Aminicenantia; order Aminicenantales; family JAFGAV01; genus JAFGAV01. The sequence goes on along the minus strand of OY969762.1, from coordinate 2,612,281 downwards.
ATTCAAGGAGCTGCGGGGGCATATCCACGAGCGCCTGGACGGGATCCGGACCCAGTTGGAGAAAGAAATCAACAGCGTTCTGACCCCTGAACAAATAGAAAAATTTAAAAAAATGATCGAAAGGCACAGAGCCTATTTTAAAAAGGAGGCCGGGCGGCACCGTCCCTACCGAGAGGATAGCCCGCCAGGCGATCAGAAGGAAGGAGAAAAGCAGTGAAGAAGAAGTTTATTATCGGCGGCATCGCCGTGGTCGTGATCACGGTCGTGATTCTCTGGCTCACGGTCTTCGGCAAGAGCGGCAAGGACCAGAGCGCCTACAAAATGGATTCCATCACCCGGGGCGACATCGAAGCCCTGGTGGTGGCCTCCGGCTCCCTCAACCCGGTGGATGTCGTCGACGTCAGCACCCAGGTTTCCGGCCGGCTGGCCAAGGTCCTGGTCGACTTCAACTCCAAGGTCAAGTCCGGCCAGGTGGTGGCCGAGATCGATCAATTGAGTTTCCTGACCAGGCTCGACCAGAACCAGGCCAACTACCGCAGCGCCCAGGCCGCCCTGGACGGGGCGCGGGTGACCATGGAGAGCACCAAGAAGAAATTCGAGCGGGCCCAAAGCCTGTTCGAGAAGAACCTTATTTCCTTCGAGGAGAAGGAAAATTCCGAGACCCTGTACTTGAGCGCCGAGGCCGACCTGAAGTCCAGCGAGGCGCGGCTGGAACAGGCCCGCTCCCAGCTCGACTCGAGCAAGGTGGACCTGAGCTATACCGTCATCCGATCGCCCATCGACGGCATCGTCATCAGCCGCAACATCAATGTCGGCCAGACCGTGGCCGCCAGCTTTCAAGCGCCCGTCCTGTTCCAGATCGCCAACGACCTGTCCAAGATGCGGGTGGAGTGTTCCATAGACGAGGCCGATATCGGCAAGGTCCAGGAGGGCCAGGAAGCCCGCTTCAGCGTGGACGCCTTTCCCAACGACAACTTCGTCGGCAAGGTCAGCCAGGTCCGCTACTCGGCCACCGTGCAGCAGAACGTCGTCACCTACACGGCCATCGTCGATGTCAACAACCCCGACCTCAAGCTGCGGCCGGGCATGACCGCCACGGCGTCCATCTTGACCGGCCAGGCCCGCAACGTCCTGCGCGTGCCCAATGCCGCCCTGCGCTTCCAGCCTGCCCTGACGGCAGAGCAGTTGACGGCCATCCTGAAGAAGGCCCGAGACGAGATGGTGGCCAAGCGTCAGGCTTCCGGGCAGGGCTCCTCCGGCGGCGACAAGCCGCGGTCGGAAGGCTCGTCCGGAGCTCAGGGCGGAAGCGGCCAGAGCGTTACGATCATCGGTAGTTCTAACGCCGCAGGGGGCACGCTCTCGCCGGAAATGATAGCCCGGCTGAGACAGTCCGGCCGCCAACGCCAGACGGCCCGCGTGTGGGTAGAGGAAAAAGGCCAAGTTCGGCCGATATTCCTTAGGACGGGCGTCACCGATAACTCCTTTACCGAGATCAAGTGGGGCGATCTCAAAGAAGGCCAGCAAGTGATCACCGGCAATTCTCTCTCGGCCCAGCGTGGGAACTCCCCGCCGCCCGGAGGGATGATGTTCCTCCGCCGCTAGCGGATTTCCCTTGGGTCTCGTATAGAACAAGTATAAGGATTTCAGCCATGCCTACAGATATGATTATACGGTTGGAAGAGGTAAGCCGGCTCTATCGCGTCGGGGAGACCGAAGTCCGGGCCCTGCAGGGCGTGAACGGCACCATCCGGCGGGGCGAGATGATCGCCATCATGGGGCCTTCCGGGTCCGGGAAATCCACTCTGATGAACATCCTGGGCTGCCTGGACAAGCCGACCGGGGGGAAATATTTCCTGGAGGGAGAAGAAATCTCCACCATGGATAAGAATATGCTGGCCCGAGTCCGGAACATGAAGATCGGCTTCGTTTTCCAGAGCTTCAACCTGCTGTCCCGGACGACGGCCCTGGAGAACACCGAGCTGCCGCTCCTCTACGCCCATGACGGCAACCACAAGGATGCCAGGCAGAAGGCCATGCAGGCCCTGTCCCTGGTGGGGCTGGAGGGCCGGGAGCTGCACAAGTCCAACCAGCTGTCGGGCGGGGAACAGCAGCGGGTGGCCATCGCCCGGGCCTTGGTCAACAGCCCGTCCATCGTCCTGGCCGATGAGCCCACCGGCAACCTGGACAGCAAAACGGGCGAGGAGATCATGAAGATCTTTGTTCGTCTCAACAAAGAGAAGGCCATCACCGTCATCCTGGTCACCCACGACCCCGACGTGTCGGCGGCGGCCTCTCGAAAGATCCACCTCCGCGACGGACGGATCGTCCGCGAAGAAAAATCATGAGCCGCCCGTATCTGACAAGGAGCCTGCCATGAACATCTGGAGAACCAGCAAGATATCGCTCAGGGCCCTGAGCCGGAACAAGATGCGTTCCTTCTTGACCGCCCTGGGCATCATCATCGGCGTGGGAGCCGTCATCGCCATGATCAGCATCGGCACCGGCGCCAAGACGGCGGTCGAGGAGCGGTTCAACGCCATGGGCACCAACCTGCTCTTCGTCCGGGCCGGCAGCCACGATTTCCGCGGCCTCAGCGGGGGCTCCGGGACCTTCACCAACCTGAAGGAAGCGGACGCCCAGGCCATCCAGGATCAGTGCGATGCCGTGAGCTACGTCTCGCCCAACGTCAACACCCGGGCCCAAGTGGTCTACGGCAACAAGAACTGGAACACTTCCATCCAGGGAGTGGGAGACAAGTATCCCCTCATCCGGAATTGGGATCTGACCGACGGCGTCTTCTTCGACGAGGCCCAGGTCCACTCGGCCTCCAAGGTCTGCGTCCTGGGCAGCGAGGTCAAGACGAACCTGTTTGAGTTCGAGGAACCCGTCGGCCAGGTCATCCGCATTAAAAAGATCCCCTTCCGGGTCGTCGGCGTGCTGAAGTCCATGGGCGAGTCGGGCGGCTTCTTCAACCGGGACGACATGATCGCCGTTCCCTACACCACCGTCCAGAAGAAACTGGTGGGGATCGACTATATCGGCTCAATCGACGTTTCGGCCGCATCGGCCTCCCAGACGAGCGAGGCCCAGCGTCAGATCGAGGAGCTGATGAGGGTGCGGCATAAGATCGCTCCCGGCGCCCAGGATGACTTCAGCGTGGGCAACATGTCGGACATCGCCCAGGGGGCCGAACAATCCACCCAGATCCTGACCAACTTGCTGGGCGGCATCGCCCTGGTCTCGCTCATCGTGGGCGGCATCGGCATCATGAACATCATGCTGGTTTCGGTCACCGAGCGGATTCGGGAAATCGGTATCCGCATGTCGGTGGGCGCCCGGGAGAAGGACATCCTCCTTCAGTTCCTGACCGAGGCGGTGACCCTGAGCGTCATTGGAGGGGCGCTGGGCATCGCCCTGGGAATCGGAGCCTCTCAGCTCATGTCCCAGATAGGCGGCTGGCGGACGGTGGTCTCCTCCGGGTCCATTATCCTGGCCTTTCTCTTCGCCGCTTCGGTGGGCGTTGTTTTCGGGTTCTATCCGGCCCGCAAGGCCTCCAAGCTCGACCCGATCGAAGCTCTCCGCTATGAATGAGCGTGGAAGCACCCCTTTTTCCGTGGCCCCAGGCGAAAAGGACGGGTCCTGTTGCGGAAAAAGGGATTCTTTTCATTAATAGTATGAATGTGATAAAAATGACGGTTTGATCGTTCGGTCAATTGATGGAAGGAGAACAGCTATGAACCGACGGACAATAAGCTTTTTCAGCCTGATCCTTTTGCTCCTGGCCGGCCCGCTGGCGGTTCGGCCCCAGGAGGCGCCCCCCCAGGAGAAGACCCTCTCCCTGACGCTCGATGATTGCATTCTCAGAGCGCTAAAAAATAATTATGGCCTGGCCGTCCAAGTGATGAACCCCGAGCTTTCGGACATCGCCATATCTCTGGCCCAGGAGAAGTTCATCCCCAGCCTGTCCTTCAGTTACAACTACCGCGACACCAACCAAGCTTCCTATTCCTGGCTGGATGCCGCGGGCATAACGACCCAGCTCAGCGACAACTATTCGGCCCAGGTCGTCCAGGAGATTCCTTTCGGGGGGAATCTGACCCTGTCTTTGACCGGCAATAAAATCGATACCAACGCGCGCTTGCAGACGATCAACCCCCGCTATGGAACCACGCTAACCATGAGTTTCACCCAGCCGCTGCTCCGCGATTTCGGGCTGAGGATAAGCCAGCAGCAGATCATCGTCGCGCAGAACAACTATCAGATTTCGGAGAAACAGTTCGCCAAGTTCGTCCAGGATCTCGTCTTTCAGGTGGAACAGTCTTACTGGAACCTGGTTTTCGGCATCGAAAACCTCAAGGTCCGGCAGCAGTCTCTGCAGCTGGCCCGGGAGCTTCTGGAGAAAAACCGCCGGTCGGTGGAGGTCGGCACGCTGGCCCCCATAGAGGTCTTGAACGCCCAGGCGGACGTGGCCTCCCGCGAGGCCGATATCCTGGATGCCCAGGTCTTGGTCAAGAACTACGAAGACGTGCTGAAGGCTGTCATCAACCTGGCCGCCGACACACCCGAGGCCGGGCTGTTGAGCCTGGTGCCGGCCGATAAGCCCGCTTTTGAAAAAGTCGAGGTTGATCTGAATCAAGCCATGGCCACGGCCATGGCCAGCCGGCCGGACCTGGCCGCTTCCAAATTCGATATCCAGAACAAGGAAGTCAACCTGACCTATGCCCGGAACCAGCTATTGCCCGACCTGAGCTTGACCGCCCAATACTGGAGCCCGGGCGTCTCCGGGACGCAGATCCTGTATCAAGACAACAACCCTTTGTTGGGAGTCATCGTCGGCACCATCCCCGGAAACGTCTCGCAGGCGCTGAAGGATGCCTTCGGCCTCAAGTACCGGAACTGGTCGGTGGGCCTCACCTTGTCCCTCCCCCTCAATACGATCTTCTCCCGGGCCTATGCCGCCCAGGCCAAGGTTACCCTGAACCAAGCCCTGGCCGGCCTTAAAACTCAGGAGCAACAGCTCGCCCTCGATGTCAGGAGCGCTGTCCGGGGCGTGCAGACCAACTATATGCGCGTCGAGGCTTATCGTCTGGCCAGGGAGCTGGCCCAGAAAAGGCTCGAGGCCGAGGAAGAGAAGCTCCGGGTAGGATTGTCCACCAACTACTTCGTCCTCCAATATCAGCGGGACCTGGCCGACCAGCAATCGCTGGAGCTTAAGGCGCTCATCGACTATAACTTGTCCCTGGCCAACCTGGCTCAGGTCGAAGGAGTGAGCCTTACGGAAAAGCACATCAACCTGGCCGATATCGGGGTCCGCTGAGAGCCTTAATCAATCGATAGTGCCGGCCACGCAATAAATGAACCGACAAAAGGAGTGCCCAAACGGACGAATATGAGCAAGCGCGTTTCCCCGTCTTCTTCATATTTCTTTATCGCGGCCTGGATTCTGGCGGCTTTAATCCTGGCGCCCCGGCTCACCTTGGCCCAGGATGATGTCCTGAGCCTGGAGGATGCCATCGGCCAGGCGCTCAGGGCCAACGAGGAGGCTTTGAGCGCCGACCAGCGTCTCGTCGAGGCCGATGCCCGGCTGGTCAGGGCCCGGTCTTTTCTCTGGCCGAGCCTCAGCCTGTCCGGGACCTATACCCGGCGCCCCTTCGAGGTCACCCGACAGGTCGGTGAAACGGAGATCGTGGTTCAGAGTTACAACGCCATATCCGGTTCGTCCAACCTAAGCCTGATCCTGTTCGACTCCCACAGCATTCCGGCTCTGATGCAGGCACGGTTCGACCGTCAAGCCGAGATTTCCGGAGTCAAGGACAGCAAACGGCTGCTGGCTTTTGGGGTCAGCAACGCCTTTCTCTCGGCCCTGGGCATCGACCAATTTCTGGAGGCCTCCCGCCAGCGCATGGAGTTCGCCAAGCAGAGCCTGGAGGCGGCCACAGCGCGCCATAAGGCGGGCATCGTTTCCGTCAACGACGTGACCCTGGCCCAGCTCGAATACGCCACGTCGGAGATGGGGGTGACCCAGGTCCAGGGTCAGGTCGAGTCGGCCTATCTCCAGCTCGGCAACCTCTTGAACAGCCCGCCGCCCAAGAAACTGAAGACGCCGGACTTCTTGCTCCAAGCCGTGGAGGGGACGGTCCCCTCCGCAGAGAAGCTGATCGCCGAAGCCCAGGCCCGGCGGCCGGACGTCCAGTCGCTGCGCTGGCAGGGCAAGTCGCTGCAGGCCCTGACTTTGGAGCCGATCCTCCAGTGGTTTCCCAGCTTCACCCTGACCGGCCAGTACCGCTATACCAACGAGGCCGGGCTGACCGGCCGCACTTTCAACTGGAATGTCGGGGTGACAATGAGCTGGAGCCTGTTCGACGGGTTTGCCCGGAACGCCGATTACAGCGAGCAAAAGGCTCTGGCCATCCAGGCCGATTTGAGCTTGCGGGCCGCTCTGCGGAAGGTCGAGCTGGACGTGCGGGAGGCCCTGGTCTCCCTGGAGAGCCAGAGGGCCTCTCTTAAGTTGGCTCAGGTCACCTACGAAACCGCGGTCAGGAACGCCAGGGAGACTACCGAGCTCTACCGACAGGGCCTCATCTCCGCACTGCAAGTGGCTGATGCCAACGTCCGTCTGTTCGAAGCGAACGTCGAGTTTGTCCGCGCCCGGTACGGCTTGGGCGTCGCTTTTCTGAATCTCGAGGCTGCTTTGGGATTGGACCCTCTGGGAAAGGAGCCGGGCCTTGAAAAATAAAACGATTGTTGCCGTCCTCCTGGCTGGATGGGTTGTCTTCCTGCTGGCCGCCGCCGGATGCAAAAAGGGCTCCGCTCCCTCCGCCCCCGGCCGGAAACCCGGCGGGCCGAGGGACAAATTCCAGATCCAGTTCCCGGTCGAAGTTGCCCCCGTGGTGGTCCGCTCGCTCGTCTATTCGGTCTTTGCCGTAGGGTCGGTGGATGCCTTCGAAAAAGTCCAGGTCACGGCTCGCGTAGCCGGCGTCGTTGACCGCGTCCTCTTCGCCGAGGGCCGGATGGCCGCCCTCGGCCAGGAACTCGTGGAGATCGAGCCGGAGAGGTACAGCCTGGCCGTCGAGGCCGCTCAGGCCACCTACGACAAAGCGCTGGCCTCCAAGGCCGACGCGGAAGCCGGGCTCAAGCGAAGAGAAACGGTCATCGCCCAGACCCCCGGTCTCATCCCCGAGGAAGAGGTGGAAACCTGGCGAACCAAGGTGAGCCTGGCCGCTTCCGACGTGGCTCAGACACTGGCCGCCCTGAACCAGGCCAAGCTCAACCTCCGGGACGCCTACGTTCGGGCCCCCCTCTCGGGGATGATTGAGACGCGGACTGTTCAGACGGGCCAGTATGTCGAGGTCGGCACGGTCCTGGCCACGCTCGTTCGCCGCGACCCTCTCCTCCTCCGCTTCAAGGTTTCGGAGAGAGATGCGGCCCGCATACGGCCCGGACAGAAGGTCACTTTCAAGATCCGGGAGGAATCCAAAAACTACGAGGCCACGATCGTTTTTGTGGCCGGAGCCGCCGACGAGGGCACGCGGATGGTAGCCATCGCCGGTGAGGTCCGCAACGTCGGCTCCAATGTCCGTCCCGGTTCTTTCGCGGAGATCACTGTTCCGGTCAGCGACGCGCGGAACGCGCCGGTCATTCCCCAGACCGCTGTCCGGCCCAGCGAGCGAGGCTTCATCGCCTACGTGGTGAAGGACAATAAAGCCGTTGAGCGTGTCCTCACCTTGGGGATGCGGACGACTGAGGGCCAAGTCGAAGTCATGTCCGGGCTGCAGCCCGGCGAAACCCTGGTCATCCGGGGGGCGGAAGCCCTGCGCGACGACGCTCCGGTGAGAGTCATCTCAGCGCAGTCCGCTCCTCCGGCCGGGCCTTCCAGGAAACGGTAGCATGAACCTTACCCAAATCTGCGTCAAGAAACCCGTCCTGGCCTGGATGCTCATGGCCGCCACGGTCGTCTTCGGACTGGTGGCCGCCTCCCGCATCGGGATCAGCCAGTTTCCGGACGTCGATTTCCCGAACATCTCGGTTTCCGTGTCCTGGCCGGGCGCGGCGCCGGAAGTCGTGGAGAACGACATCATCGAACCCCTAGAGGAGGCCTTGGTCCAAGTCGAAGGCATCCAAAGCATCTCCTCCTCTTCCCGCATGGGCGGCGGTTCGGTGACCCTGGAGATGCAGCTCTCGCGGAACGTCGACCTGGCCATGCAGGACATCCAGGCCAAGGTGTCCCAGGCCCAGCGCTCGCTCCCCCGCGACGTCGACCCTCCGACGATCTCCAAATCAAACCCGGAAGACCAGCCGATCATGATGCTGTCCCTGGCCGGGGCGGTCCCCCGCCGCGTCATCAACGATTACATCCAATACAGCTTGAAAGAGAAGCTTCAGACCATCCCGGGCATCGGCGAGATCACCCTCATGGGCATGCAGGACCGTAACGTCCGCGTCTGGCTGGATGCCAATAAGCTCGATGAAAAAGGGCTGACCGTACAGGATGTGATCAGCGCCCTGCAGCGGGAGCACGTCGAGCTGCCGGCCGGACGGCTGGAAACGAAAGGCCGGGAAGTCAATGTCCGGATCCTGGGAGAGGCCATCGACCTGGAGACGCTCCGTCACATCGTGGTCAGCGAGGTCAAGGGGACTCCGATTTACATCGGGGACGTGGCCCTGATTGAGGACGGGTTCGACGACACCCGGCGGCTGGCCCGGGTCAACGGCGTCCCGGCCCAAGGCCTGGGCGTGAAGAAACAGCGCGGGGCGAACGCCGTGGCCGTGGCCAAGGAAGTTCGCCGGGCCCTGGACGAGTTCCAGAAAACCCTGCCCGAAGGAATGACGGTCCATATCGTCTTCGACTCGACGAAGTTCATCTCGGACTCGGTCAACGAGATCGAGTTCGAGCTCCTCCTCTCGGTTATCCTAACGGCCCTGGTCTGTTGGATGTTCCTGGGCTCCTTCTCCAGCACGCTCAATGTCCTGCTGGCCATTCCTATGTCGCTCATGGGTACCATGGCCATTATCTACTTCCTCGGTTTTACCTTGAACACGTTCACTCTCCTGGCCATGGCCCTGGCCGTAGGCATTGTCGTGGACGACGCCATCATGGTCATGGAGAACATCTTCCGCCACCGGGAGGGCGGCAAGGGGCTTGTCGCCGCGGCCCTGGAGGGAACCCAGGAGATCGCCTTCGCCGCCCTGGCCGCCACCCTGGCCGTGGTGGCTATTTTCATCCCAGTCGTCTTCGTCAAGGGCATCATCGGCCGCTTTTTCCTCCAGTTCGGCATCACCCTCTGCCTGGCCGTTCTGCTGTCCTACGTCGAGGCGGTCACCCTCGCTCCGGCCCGCTGCTCTCAGTTCCTGAGAACTTCACGGGAAGGCCGCAGCCGGTTGGGGCACAAAGTCGATCAATCTTTCCGCTGGCTGGAAAAAACCTATGGGCGCGTTTTGCGCTCGACCCTGGGACGTCCCTGGCTCGTCCTCGGCTCGGCGACGCTTCTCTTCGGCCTGGCGCTCCTCGTCCTGACCTCCATGCCTTCCGAGTTCGTCCCCTCCCAGGACGTGAGCCGGCTGTCGATCCGCCTCCAGACCGCCGTGGGGTCGGACATCAACGAAGCCAGCGCCCTGATCCAAAAGGCCGAGGACGTGGTGGCCCGCCGGCCGGAGGTCCAAGAGATGTTCACCAACGTGGGCGGCTATGGCGGCGGCGTGAACAGCGGCAGCATCAACGCTACCCTGGTCGAGCCCAGACAGCGGAAGCTGTCGCAGGCCCGGCTGTCGGCCGTGCTGCGCCGGGAGTTGAACTCTATTCCAGGCATCCGGGCCGTCATCCAGGACCTTTCTCAGCAGGGGTTCACCGCCCAGCGCGGGTTCCCCATCGAGTTCTCTGTTCGCGGAGCGAACTGGGATCAGCTGATTTCATTGAGCCAGGAGGTCATGGCCAAGCTCCGGGAAAAAGGCACGGTCGTTGACCTCGACACGGATTATCAGATTGGGATGCCCGAGCTGCGCGTCCTGCCCAACCGGGCCCTGGCCTCCGACATCGGAGTGTCGGTCGATGAAGTGGCCACCACGCTCAACGCCCTCATCGGCGGGATCCGGGTCGGCAAGTACAGCTCCGGCGGCCGGCGAATCGATGTCCGATTGAAGCTCCTGGCCTCTCAGCGCTCGCGGCCAGAAGACATCACCCGCCTCCTGGTGCGAACCCGGAGCGGCGAGCTGGTGCCGCTGTCGAGCCTGGTGACCTATACCGAAGAGCCGGCCCTGCAGGCCATCACCCGCAAGGATCGAGAAAGGGCCATATCGATCTATGCCAACGTGGCCCCCGGACATTCCCAGGACGAGGCCATCCGGTATGTCGAAAGCCTGGCCAAAGGCCTTCCCCAGGGCTACCGCATCGTCCTGGGCGGGGCCAGCGTCGCTTTCCGCGATTCGATGACCAGCCTTCTCTTCGCCCTGTTCCTGGGCATCGGGGTGGCTTACATGATCCTGGCCTCCCAGTTCAATTCTTTCAAGCACCCGGTGACGATCATCACTATCCTCCCCCTGTCTATAGCCGGCGCGGCCTTCGCCCTGCTTCTGGCCGGCAAAAGCCTGAACATCTTCAGCATGATCGGGCTGCTGCTCCTGATGGGGATCGTCAAGAAGAATTCCATCATCCTGGTGGACTATGCCAACAATTTCAAGTCGCAGGGATTCAGCGCCAAAGAAGCCATGGAGAAGGCCGGCCCCATCCGGCTGCGGCCTATCCTGATGACGGCCACGGCCACCATGATGGCCGCCATTCCTCCCGCCCTGGGGCTCGGTTCAGGCTCGGAAATCCGGACGCCCATGGCCATCGGGGTCATCGGGGGGCTTATCCTGTCCACGACCCTGAGCCTGGTGGTCGTCCCCTCCTTCTATGTCATCGCCGACAAGATCGGCTTGAAGAAAAAAAGCGAGGCTTTAGGGGAAGCCGGGAAGGCTGCTGCCCCACCGGCCAAAAAGGCTCGGCGGCCTGCCCCTCAGGCATCGACCTTGGACAGGTCGAAAATACAATAATACAATGCCTCTTCAATCATGAGACGCAGAGGATTGGACCGCCGTCAGGCCATGCTCTTCCTGGCCGTTTTGATGCTGGCGGCTTGTTCCTCCCGGCCCAGGAGCTTCATCATCCTCTGCGCCGGGGACAGCTTGACTGAGCAGGGTTATCCGAGCCATCTGGAGAAGCTGTTGGCCCAGTCCGGGGTTCGCGCCCGGGTGCGCAACTATGGGCGAAGCGGTTTCACTTCGGGAGAGTATTTGAGATTCTTGGAGGCCAGGCGCACCAGTCTGGAAGTGGAGCAGCCGGATTTTGTCCTCTTGCAGCTGGGCACCAATGATGTGCGCCTGGACGGCGACCATACTCCGGCTGAGGTTTTCGAGAACAACATGAGGCGAATCATTGGAATTTTCTCGGATTTCAGAACCCGGTGGAGCCGCCGGCCCTTGATCCTGCTGGCCAGCATTCCGCCCGTGCCCGAGGAAACAGGCTTTCCTTTTTCGCCGGAATCATCGGCCCGGGTGCGGGAGGAGATCAACCCTGTTATGAAACGGTTGAGCGCGGAGCTCCGGTTGCCCCTCATCGACAACTTTGTTCTCTTCCGGGACAGGCCCGGGCTTCTGCGGGATGTCCACCCCACCGAAGAGGGCTACCAGCGCATGGCCGCCAACTGGTATGCCGGGCTCAAGCCTTTTCTCAAACACTGAAGGCGGGAGCTTCTCTTTTTCCGTGCTAGATCCAAGTTATCAGAGTGGATGGGTGGCGCGGGGCTAATACCCCTGCGTCCTTGGAGGGGGAAGCGCTTCGCCTTCCCCCTTCCAACGGGAGCCCCGCTCCCTGCCTCCCCTTCTCGGACTTCGTCCTGCGACCAAGGGGTCATAACCCCTTGGAACCCCCCGTCCGGCATAGCCGGCCGCCCGGAGCGTACGGGTCCCTGGCACTTTCAGGGTTGGGAGCGAGGACGCAGGGGATGCCCCGCGACAGGACCCATCCTTCTCGCCTCAAACCACGGAAAAAGAGAAGCTTCCTTTATCTGATTATCCCTTGCAGTCTGACCAGGCCGGTGCTATGATATGAGCCAAATCAGGACATCGCCCTTGATGAAAGGGCTTTCAGGGAGAATCGCCATGAACAGGAGACTTATCCGTCCCAATCTTGCCGAGATCAAGGAAAAGATGAGGGGCGAGCAGGCCAAGAAAAAGATGCATCCTTCCTTCGATACTTTCGCCGAAAACTACTACTACCTCAAGCAGATGAACAAGAAGACGCCTATCGCCGTCGTTTTTGTCGACGGCGAAAAGGTGGAAGGCTATATCGAATGGTATGACCGCAATTGCATTAAGCTCAACCGGGAGGAAGCTCCCAACCTGTTGGTCTACAAAGGCAACATCAAGTACCTGTATAAACTCGGCGAGGGAAAGGAAGGGAGCGGTCCGGAGCCCGAGAAAAAAGAATGATCCTCCCCCGACTCGGGGTCACCTGCGGTGACCCGGCCGGGATCGGTCCCGAGATCATCCTTAAAGCTTTTTCCCGGCCCGGCCTCCTGCCCGCAGCCCACTACACCCTGTTCGGTTCCCGGAAACTTCTGGAGAAGGAACAGCGCGCCCTTGGAATTGAACTCCCTTTGGGGAACACCGCTTTCACCGAACACGAGGAAGGCAGTCTAGCCCTTCGGGACCTGGGGGAACCTTCCGGTTCCTGGGGCAAAGGTGAGCCGTCTGCAGAGGCCGGCCGGGCGTCTTTTCGATATTTCGAGAAGGCCGTGGACGAGGCCCGGAGGGGCTGTCTGGCGGCCGTCATCACCGCGCCCATTTCCAAGCAATCCTGGCACATGGCCGGCCTATCCTGGCGGGGCCATACCGAGTATTTAGACAGCTTGTTCCCCGGCGCCATCATGGCCTTCTGGTCGAAGAGGATGAAGCTGGCCCTGCTGAGCCATCACCTGCCTCTCCGGGAGGCCCTGGCCTTGATCAAGGCCGACATCCTTCTGCGGTTTTTCACTCATCTTCAAGAATGCCTGAAAAAGGTTGGGCAGGCGGAGCTGGAGCTTGTGGTGGCCGGCTTGAATCCCCATGCCGGCGAAGGAGGCATCCTGGGAGGCGAGGAGGATGAGGAAATCAAGCCGGCCGTGGAACAGGCTAAAGCCGGCGGACTCAAGATCAGCGGCCCCCTGCCCCCCGACGTTGTCTTTCGTCAGGCCCTTGACCGGCCGGGGGTCATGGCCGTCGCCCTCTATCACGACCAGGGCCTTATCGCCTTCAAGCTGGTTGCTTTTGAGACGGGGGTGAACGTGTCTTTAGGGCTGCCTTTTATTCGAACATCTCCGGACCACGGAACAGCTTTCGATATCGCCGGAACAGGGAAGGCTGACCCGGAAAGCCTCTGTCAGGCTATCCGGCTGGCCCGGCAACTATCGACGGATTCGCTTCAGCTCCGCTCTTAATTCGCGCTCCACATCCCTGGCCTTGAGGGCTTCGCGTTTCTGGTAGTTCTTCTTGCCCTTGGCCAGGGCGATCTCCACCTTGACCCGGCCCTGGTCATTGATCAGAACCTTGGTGGGCACCAGGGTCAAGCCTTTTTCCCGGATCTTGCCCGTCAGCCGCTTAATCTCCCGGCGGTGAAGGAGCAGCTTGCGGTCCCGTGTGGGATCGTGGTTGAAGCGGTTGGCCGCCTCGTAGGGGCTGATGTGGGCGCTGACCAGGAACACTTCGCCGTTCTTGACGTCGGCGTAGCTCTCCTTGAGGCTGATCCGGCCGTCGCGGATGGACTTGATTTCACTGCCCTGGAGTGCGATTCCGGCCTCGAACGTCTCCAGGAGGTTGTAGTTGAAGGAGGCGGCCCTGTTGACGGCGACGGTTTTCATGAAGGCCGCTCCTCCTCTCCAGGCTTAAGCTCGACCCGGACCAGGCTGATGTGCTGCTTGGCCATTTTCATGACAGTCAGGAGGTGGCCGTGGTAGGTGAGGTTGTCCTGCTCGCGGGGGATTTTGCCGTGCTCCTCGAGCAGGAACCCGGCCAGGGTGGTGTAGTTCTTTTTCTCGGGAAGACCCAGGGCCAGATGCTTGTTGATGTCCTTCACCGAGGCCGCTCCTTTAATGAGGTAGGTTCGCTCGTCGAGGCGCGTCAACCAGCCTTCCTCCTTGCCCCCGTATTCATCCTCCATTTCGCCCACGATCTCTTCAATAATGTCTTCCAGGGTGACGATGCCCTCCATGTTGCCGAACTCGTCCACAACAATGGCCAGGTGGAGGCCGTTCTCCTGAAGTTGAAGCATGACTTTTTCCATGGAGGCGGATTCAGGAACGAAGAACGGTTTGTGGAGCACATCTTTTAATATAAATTCTTTATTATCAATTAAATAGGGGACAATATCCCTCAATTGGAGAACTCCTTCAACGTTGTCCAATCGACCTCGATATACGGGAAAGCGGGTGAACGCACTGGATCGAATGGCCTTCAGGATTTCCTGACGCGAGGCATCCAGCTCGATGGCCTTGACCAGAGGGCGCGGAGTCATGATCTCCTTGACCGGCCGAGAGCCGATCTCCAAAATTTCGCTGATCATTTTTTTGCGCAGAGCGGACAAACCCTTAACGCCTGAGGACAGCATGATCTTGGTCTCTTCCTCACTCAGAGGTCTTCGGCCCTGCGCCATTTCGGTCTGTGTTCTTCGAAAGAGCAGGTTGGATAGAAAAGTGAAGACCTTGATGAAGGGATAGAAGAGGATGTGGAAGGCCATGATGGGATAGACCAGCAGAAGAGCGGCCTGGTGGGGCTTGGCCGCGGCCATCCTCTTTGGATTGAATTCGGAGAAGAACAGCAGCAGAATCGTAGTGGCGGCGGTGGCCAACAGGACGGCCCGGTTCCTGTCCGGGATGAAGGAGACGAAGATGGAGGTGGCCAGCGAAGCAGCCGCCACGTTGACAAAAGTGTTGCCGATAAGGATGGTGGCCAGGAGCGACTCGATACGGTCCAAGAGAGCCAGGATGGAACGGGCGCGTTTCGAGCCTTCTTTCTCCAGATGGGTCAGGGTGTAAACATTCGAAGCGAGGAAGGCCGTCTCCGAGGCAGAGAACAGGGCGCTCAACATCAGAAAGAGGGCATAAAGCAGCAGGCTGCCGAGGAGCATCCGTTATAGGGTCAGTATCCCAGCTCCGCCTTGACTCCCTTAAAGCAGACGGCCAGGGATTTCTGGATCTTTTTTTCGACTTCTTCCGTCGAAAGGGAGCAGGCCTGGGAAAGCTCGGAGCTAATCAGGTCGCGGGCTTTTTCCATCATCCTCTTCTCGCGAAAAGAGAGGGGCTTGGTCAGGCTGAGATAATAAAGGCCTTTGAGGACGGAGATCATATCGCAGAGCGATCCGGATTTCATCAGGTTGACGTGTTCCTTGTAGCGGCCCTTCCAGTTCTTGGTGATCTCGACGCCGCCCTTGCGCATGAGGCTGAAGATGCTCCCGATGCGGTCTACGGACACCGGCCGGCGGATGCCCAGCTCGGTGGCGCCGGCGGAGGGAATCATCACCAGGGTATTGCTGGACAGGAGCCGCAGATGGTAGATTTTGAACTGATGACCGTCGACAGCCTGGTGCTGGATGGCCTCGACGATCCCCAGACCTTGATTGGGATAAATGACCTTATCGCCAACCTTGAGCGAATCCATGGGAAGATATTATAATCGATAACTCCTTGATTCGTCAATTCTTTAATTCCAGCTTGACAGGCTTATCCGCCTTGGATAACATACTCCTCTCAAAGGAATCGAAGGACGATGCGACCCACCTTCCGCCCCAATGTCAGACACAGAAAGAAGACGCACGGGTTCCGTGTCAGGATGAAGACCCGGGACGGCCGCAAAGTGCTCAAGCGCAGGAGACAAAAAGGACGGAAAAGACTTGCGGTCTGATGAAAGAGACCTTAGGGCCTCAGGAGCGGATTCGCAAGAAAAAAGATTTCGATACCATTTATAAGAATGGAAATCGTTTCAGAGGTAAATATTTAACTCTTGTCTATTTGGACAACCATCTCGCCTTTTCCCGGCTGGGCGTTGTGGCCAGCCGCAAAGTCGGCGGGGCGGTGATGCGCAACAGGGTCAAGAGACGCATGAGGGAATTTTTCAGAAGGAATAAAATGTTGATCAGCCGGCCTGTGGATATGGTGGCCATCGCCAAAGGAGAGGCGGCCTCGATCTCTGGGCCGGAGTTCAGGCAGGATTTTCTGTCCGCGCTGAGAGGCCTGGAGAAAAGACGTCCGGCAAGATGAGAAGAGCAAGCCTTTTCTTTATCGACCTTTATCGTGTGCTCCTGTCCCCGGTCTTGGGAGGGGGTTGCCGTTTCACTCCTACCTGTTCCCTTTATGCCCGGGAGGCCGTTGAAAGGCACGGGGTCTTGAAGGGAAGCTGGCTGGGCCTCCGCAGGCTGCTGCGCTGCCATCCTTTTCACCGGGGAGGTTTCGACCCTGTTCCTTAACAAGAGGATAATCATATGGAAAGACGTTTGATTCTGGCCATTGTCCTGTCCTTCGCGCTGCTCGGCCTGTACTGGATCTTTTTCCTGAACAAGCCTGTTCCAGCAGGGAGCACAAGCCAGACCAGGCCTCAAGTGACTACCCCTTCTCAGGCTCCTCCGCCGGTTGTGCCTGTGCCAGTAGAGAAGTCAGGCAGGCAGACGCCGGCCAAGCCGGCCGTGACTCCCGCGCATTCAGGTCAAGCTGTCTCCGCAGCGAATGAACAGCCCGTGAAAGTCGAGACTCCTCTCTATAGCGCCGAATGGAGCACGAGGGGCGCTGTTCTTAAGAGCTGGACGCTGACGGATATGGGCAAAAACAATAAATACAAGTACATGGATGAGGCGGGGAATCCCCTCCAACTGGTGAACATCGAGCCGGCGGAACTAAGAACGTCAAACCGATACCCGTTTTATCTTGACGCCGGCGACCAAACGATAAATGAAAAGATCAATAACAATAAGACGGAGTTTTACAAAGCTTCAGCGACCAGCCTCAGTATCAATGAAGGGAAAAAAGCCGAGCTTGCCTTTGTGTATGATGATGGCGCCGGCCTTCGTGTGGAAAAGAGATTCTTATTCAATGGAAACGGCTATGATTTCGGCGTATCCATCAGCCTGAAGGTTAAAGGTGAAGAAAAACCCTACCGTCTCCTGTGGGGCCCGAGCATCGGCCCAGCCTCCCAGGCCGTTCAAAGGCAGCGAATAGGTTCCAACAGGGGCTTTGTGGTTTTTTCGGGCGGCAAAGACTACCGTTTGGATGACAGGCAATTCAAGCCCGTCAAATGGGCGACACCCGATCCTAAAGACGGCTCCTTATTAAATTTCAATGGCCTGGTCAGCTGGGCGGCCTATGAAGAAACATACTTTGCCGCTCTCTTCCTGGTTCCCAGCAGCCAGGGGACAGCCGTTTTTCAGCGGGAGATGATCAACAACTTCCCCTTCACCTATCTCTTAGTGACTGGAGCCCAGTCGGCCTACCTCGGCCCCAAGGAGCTTGATCGGCTCAGAGCCCTTGACCCCCAGTTCGGCAGCGCTAAAAAACTCGTTCAATTCGGATTCTTCGGCAGCATCGTTGAGGTCCTTCTCATCGTTATCCGCGCTATCTACAAGGCTGTCCCTAACTGGGGGCTGGCCATCATCATTCTGACCATTCTCATTAAGAATCTTATTCTTCCCCCTAACTTATTCCAGTACCAAGTCTATGGCCCGGATGCAAGAGCTGCAGCCCAAGATCAAGGCTCTGCGGGCCAAATACAAGAAGTCCAAGACCGACATCGCTCAGCGCCGGCAGATGAACGAGGAGATGATGAAGCTCTATAAAGAGCACGGGGTTAACCCGGCCGGTGGCTGCCTGCCCATGATCATCCAGCTTCCTGTCTTTTGGGCTATCTGGCGCCTGCTGAGCGTCTCCATCGAGCTGCGGCAGAGTCCTTTTGTTTTCTGGATCAAAGATTTATCGGTCAAGGACCCTTACCTGGTGACGCCCATCCTGATGGGCATTACCCAATACATCAGCCAGAAAATGACGCCCACCGGCGCTGACCCCAGCCAGGCGCGGATGATGCTCATCATGCCCGTGATCATGACCTTTTTCTTCCTGGGTTTTCCCAGCGGATTGGTCTTGTACTGGCTGTCCAGCAACGTGCTGCAGATTGTTCAGCAGCATTTCATGAATCGAATGCAGGCCAAGAGAAAAGCCAATGAAGATAGAAGAAAAAAGTGAAAAGCCGGAGTTCAAAGGCAAGAACCTGGAAGAGGCCATCGCTCACGCCGAGCATGTCCTGAAAATTCCGCGGGCCCAGCTCAGTTACGAGATTGTCACCGAGAAGACCAAGCTGTTTGGTTTTAAAAGCCGGGAGATCGTCATCAGGGCCTGGGTCAAACAGCCCCCCGAGGAAAGCGCGGTCACCAAGTTTTTGACAGAATTGCTGCCGCTCTTTCCCCTGGAGCTGAGCTTCCAGGTCAAGCAAAGAAACGACTTCCTGTCCGTCATTTTCAACGGGAATGATAAACAGCTTTTGCTGTGGAAGGACGGCTCCCTTCTCCTGGCCCTGCAGCACATCCTGAATAAGATCTCGGACCAAAAGGTCCAGGTGGATTGTGAATTTTTCAGGGTGAGGAAGGAAAAAAGGCTGAAAGAATTCGCCCAGCAAGTTGGGCGCCAGGTCATGGAAACCGGCCGCGAAGAAATTCTGGATTTGATGAACCCTTACGAGCGCCGGATCATCCACATGACCATCAATGAGTTCCAGGGCCTCGCCAGCGAGAGCATGGGCGAGGGATTTTTGAAAAAAGTCAGGATCTTTAACGCGAATAGAGGCCAGAAGCTGGTAAAATGAAGGCATGGATGTCGCGCGTCTCCAGGAAACGATTATCGCCGTCTCTACGCCTCCGGGACCTGGGGGCTTAGGCATCGTCAGGCTGAGCGGCCGAAATTCCCTGGCCGTCGCTAATAAAATCTTCGAGCCCGGAAAAAAACGTCCATCCCTGCCGGCCAAAACAGCAGTTCTTGGGCATGTCCTGGACAGGGGGAGCGGTCAGGCGCTGGACGAAGCTTTCCTCATCTATTTTCCAGGTCCAAGGTCTTACACTCGGGAGGATATGGTTGAGATCAGCTGCCACGGCAGCCCGGCGGTCCTGGAAGAAGCCGTGCGGCTGGGCGTAAGGGCCGGGGCCAGGCTGGCCCAGCCCGGCGAATTCACTCTCCGGGCCTATGTTCATGGGAGGATCGATATCCTCCAGGCGGAAGCGGTCCAGTCTCTTATCAACTCGGTTTCCTTGGATCAGGCTAGAATTGCGTTCGGACAGGTCCAAGGAGAACTTTCCCATAGTATCGCCAGGTTGAGGAGCCTTATCATCGGGCTTATGGCCCGGCTGGAGGCCCGCATCGAATTTTCTGAAGATGGACAACCCGTCCCTGACCAGGAAATCAAGGAAATTCTCCAGTCGGCCCAGGAGCAAGTCCATGACCTCGTCGACAGTTATGAAATCAGCCGCATAATGAGAGAAGGAATCCGGGTCGCTATAGCCGGCCGGCCCAACGTCGGAAAATCTACATTGTTCAATGCTCTCTTGGGAAAAGATAGGGCTATCGTGACTCCCTATGCCGGAACGACGAGGGATTTCATAACGGAGACGGTCCGATTCCAGGGTAAAAGCTTCAATTTAATCGATATGGCGGGATTGGGCCAGCCCAGAGATTCAATCGAGGAGGAAAGTATCAGGAGAGGAAAGGCCCTAGCGGATGAAGCGGAAGGAGTCCTCCTTCTCTTGGATGCGTCACAGAATGCCCCGGAGGAAGACCTGGAGCTGGCCGCCAAATTCAGCTCCCAGCGATTAATAATCATTTTCAACAAGGCCGACCTGCCCATAAAAATTGATAAGGATAGGGTTCTGACCCGGACTCCTCGAGCCGAGCATCTGGAGGTTTCCGCGCTTAAGGGGCTAAATCTGGATAAGCTGAAAGATTTGATGGCCAAAGTATTCGCCCCGCCTCAAAAAATCCCGGAGACTATATTGCTACATCTAAGGCAAAAACTGCTGCTGGAAGAGATTGGCCTGGATCTGAAAGCTGCAACCGCGAAATTGATGGAGAATTACTCAGAAGAAATTGTAGCCGAAGAAGTGATAAAGACTTTCGCTTTGATCGGCCAGCTTACAGGGGAGATCACTTCCGATATGGTCCTGGAAACTGTTTTTAGCAATTTTTGCATCGGAAAATAGGCTAAGGACGGTCATGCCAGACGAATTCGATATAGTGGTCGTCGGCGCCGGCC
Organism: Candidatus Aminicenantota bacterium; assembly: GCA_963702835.1. GTDB lineage: Bacteria > Acidobacteriota > Aminicenantia > Aminicenantales > JAFGAV01 > JAFGAV01. The sequence goes on along the minus strand of OY969762.1, from coordinate 2,591,995 downwards.
ACGCCGGCTGTGAAGCTGCCTGTGCAGCGAGTGCCATGGGCCTTCGCACGTGTCTTCTCACCATTCATCTGGAAACGATCGCCCAGATGTCCTGCAACCCGGCTATCGGCGGGCTGGCCAAGGGACACCTGGTCAGAGAGATAGATGCCCTGGGCGGGATAATGGGGTTGATGGCCGATGAGACCGGTATTCAATTCAGGTTGCTGAACAGCAGCCGCGGAGGGGCTGTCCAGGCGCCGAGGGCTCAATGCGACAAAACACTCTATAGACTGGCCATGAAAAAACGGCTGGAGAGCGTTCCGAATTTGAGCCTTTTTCAGGGTATTGCCGCTGAGATCATGGTCAGGGAGGGAAAAACCGAAGGGATAAGGACGCTGGACGGCTATTCGATCAGGGCCGGCGCAGTCATCTTGGCGCCGGGGACTTTCCTAAATGGGCTTATACATTTGGGGCTGACGAGCTACCCTGCCGGCCGGGCCAACGAGCCCGCCTCCAGCGACCTCAGCCTGGATCTCAGAAAAAAAGGATTGAAAATGTTCCGCCTCAAGACAGGCACTCCCATGAGGCTGGACAAGCACACCATAGATTGGAGCCGCTTCACCCCTCAGCCAGGCGATGAGCCCCCTTTTCCCTTCTCATACAGGACCCGGAGGCCGCTTGAAAATAAGATTGTTTGCTGGCACGGATATACCAATGAGCTAACTCATGAGGTCATCAGGAAGAATCTTGATAAATCCCCTCTGTACAGCGGGAAAATAGTCGGGGTCGGCCCCCGTTATTGTCCATCGATTGAGGACAAGGTCGTCAAGTTCAGCCACCATAACCGGCATCAATTCTTTTTGGAGCCCGAAGGCTTGGAAACATCCGAAGTCTATGTCAACGGCCTCTCTTCAAGCCTTCCCGTTGAGGTTCAAAAGGAGATCCTCCAAACAATCCCCGGCCTTGACCAGGCCAGGATTCTGCGGCCGGCCTACGGTATTGAATATGACGCGGTGCTGCCTGTTCAGCTTCGGCCGACCCTGGAAACTCTAACTATACAGAACCTCTATCTTGCCGGGCAGATCAACGGCACGTCAGGCTATGAAGAAGCCGCTGGCCAGGGGATAATGGCCGGGATCAATGCTGCCCTGAAGCTCAAAGGAAATAAGCCGTTCATTCTGGACCGATCTGAAGGGTATATTGCCGTATTGATCGATGACCTGGTTACCAAGGGCGTCGAGGAACCATACCGGCTCTTTACTTCTCGGGCTGAACATAGGCTCATGCTCAGGATCGATAATGCTGATTTCAGGCTTATGCCCCATGGCCGCCGATTGGGGCTTATTGATGACCAAACTTATGCCGAATTCCTGAAAAAGAAGGAAAAAATCAAAAAGGTTATGATCTTTCTGGATGAAACAAAGGCTCTGATTCATTCGGGCGAAAAGATCACGTTAAAAAGCCTCTTAAAAAAGCCTGAAATAACCTTTCGAGATGTGCTAGAATATGCCAAATTTGATGAGCCCCTCACAACTGATGAGATCCGGCACATTGAATCGGAAGTCAAATATGAAGGGTATATACAGAAACAGGAAAGAGAGATTGCTCAGATGAGGCGTATCGACCGGATGAAGATACCGGGCGATTTGGATTTCCAGAGCATCGCCGGCCTTAGCAGAGAAGCGATCGAAAAACTAGAGAGAGCTCGCCCCGCTACTCTGGGAGAAGTGAAAAGAATGCCGGGCATGACGCCGGCGGCGGTTATGAACCTTTTTGTGCACTTGAGCTTGATAAAAAGGGCGGAACCGGCAAGATAATGTTTCACGTGGAACAATAGCCTATGGGCCGAGTTATAGCTGTTGCCAATCAAAAAGGAGGGGTCGGCAAAACGACCACTTCAATCAACCTTGGCGCCGCCCTGGCCCTCAAACAGCAGCGTGTCCTGCTCGTGGATTTCGACCCCCAGGGAATGGCTACAGTCGGCCTTGGAAAAACAAAACGCGAGGTGAAAAAAGGCATTTATCAAGCTATGATGGATGGCGTGGGCATCATGGACTGCATCCAGGGAACCGAAGTAAACAATCTTTACCTATGCCCGTGTTCTCCCGAGCTGGCAGGCATTGAAGCCGAGCTATTTGCCATGGAGAACAGGGAAAAAAGACTCCGGGAAACCCTGGAATCCGTAAAAAAGACCTTTAATTTCATTATTATTGATTGTCCGCCTTCGCTTGGATTCCTGACTATTAATGCCCTGGCCGCGGCTGATTCCATTATCATTCCCGTTCAGTGTGAATTTTTCTGCATGGAAGGAATTCCCGACATGTTGTTGACCTTGGATGAGGTCCGCACTTTTTTTAACCCTGGCCTGAAGATCGAAGGGATTCTGCTGACAATGTTCGATGATAGAACGAATCTCTCTAAACAGGTGGCTGATGAGGTCAAGAAATCGCTGGGGAACGTGCTCTATAAGACCATTATCCCCCGAGCGGTCAAGCTGGCCGAGGCTCCTTCTCACGGAAAGCCTGTTATTTATTATGATATCAAGTCCAAGGGGGCCGAGGCCTACCTTGACCTGGCTCAAGAAATGCTGGAGAAGAAATGAAAAAAAAGGCCTTAGGCAAGGGGATCCATGCCTTTATTCCCGAAGAATACGGGATCCTGAAAGAGGAGAGGCTGGCCGATGTGCCCATCGGGCAAGTAAAACCGAATCCCGCCCAGCCGCGCAAAAAATTCGATGAAGCGGCTATCGTCGAGCTGGCCAACTCCATTAAAAGCTCCGGAGTTCTTCAGCCTATAGTGGTCGTTCCGGAAGGCGATCATTACAAGATCATCATCGGCGAGCGGCGGTGGCGAGCGGCCCAGCATGCCGGGCTGCAGAAAGTGCCTGTCCTGATTCGCAATATTCCAAAGACTCAGCAGGTTGAAATCTCCCTGATTGAGAATCTCCAGCGCGAGGATCTGAATGCCATCGAGATCGCCCGGGCCTATGACCGGCTGATCGCGGAGCTCGGCCTGACCCAGCAAGAAATCGCGGACAAGGTGGGCCGGGATCGAAGCTCAGTGGCCAATGAGCTGAGGCTCCTCAAGCTTCCGGAAGACGTCCAGGAGAAACTGGCCTCGAACAAAATCTCGATGGGGCATGCCCGGGCGCTTCTTGCGCTTGAGGATCCCGGCCAGCAAATATCCCTGGCGAAACGGATAGTCGCCAAGAACCTTTCCGTAAGAGAGGTGGAAGCCTTGGTTCAGGGACGGAAAAAGAAGTCCTCGACCGGGAAGATGGCCGGATTTGATGCGGACCTCAAGGCTCTGGAGGAAGAGCTCATCCGGCTTATAGGGACAAAAGTCTCCATCTCCGGAAATAGACAGCGTGGGATGGTCAGAATATTCTATTTCTCTATGGAGGAATTGAACCGCATCTATGATCACTTTAAAGGAGTGCGATCATGAAAGACCGAAAGACGGAAGTGGACGAAGGCAAAATCACCGGGTTTTTTGACAGGGATACCGAGTTCAAGGGCGAGTTGACCTTTCACGGGTCGTTTCGAATCGACGGCAATTTCAAAGGCAAGATCGACTCCGAGAACATGCTGATCATCGGCGAGACCGGGTTAGTCGAAGCGGACGTCCGCGCCGGCCAAGTCATCATCAACGGCGAGATCAAAGGAACAATCCAGGCCTTGGACAGGGTCGAGATTCACAGCAAGGGGCGTGTTATCGGAAATATAGCCTCGCCCAGTCTGCTGGTCGAGGAGGGCGCTTATCTCGAGGTGACCTGCCAGACAACGGAAAGGCCCGGCAAGTAATGGAAAAAGCTGTCGGCATCATTCCGGCCCGGTTCGCTTCGTCCAGATTCCCGGGGAAGCCGCTGGCCCCCATTCTCGGCAAACCCATGCTCCAGTGGGTATTGGAGGCCGCCGGGGCCAGCTCGTCGCTGATGCGAATCATTGTGGCTACGGACGATGAACGCATTTTCGAGAAGGCGAAGCTCCTGGGGGCCGAAGCCCGGATGACGTCGGCCGCTCATGCCTCAGGCACTGACCGTGTCGCGGAAGTGGCCGCCTCGCTCGACACTCCCCTCGTCATCAATATTCAAGGTGACGAGCCTCTCCTTGAACCCTCCATGATCGACGGCCTGGCGGAAGCGCTCCAGGACGATTCAGTGCCCATGGCCTCCCTCATGGTCAGAATGAGCGACCGTGAACAGGTCCTCGACCGGAATATCGTTAAAGTCGTGGTGGACAAGAAGAGCCAGGCGCTTTATTTTTCCCGTTTCCCCATTCCTTTCGGCGGCAGCGACTATTTTTTTCAGCATATCGGCATCTACGGCTACCAGCGGCCTTTTTTGCTGAATTTGAGCCGGCTGCCCGCTTCCCGTTTAGAGACGGCGGAAAGATTGGAACAGCTGCGGGTGCTGGAGAATGGGTACAGGATCAAGATGGTTGAATGCAACATCTCCACCTTGAGCGTGGATGCACCCGAGGATATAATCAAGGTCGAGAATATTCTCAAGAGCAGAGGACGATGACCAAGTTTATTTTTGTTACGGGTGGAGTCGTTTCCGGACTGGGGAAAGGGGTGGCCGCCTCTTCCATCGGCATGCTGCTGGAAAGCCACGGCCTGCGGATCACGCTCATGAAATGTGATCCTTATCTCAACCTGGACCCGGGCACGATGAGCCCTTATCAGCACGGCGAAGTGTATGTCACCGCCGACGGCGCGGAGACCGACCTCGACCTCGGCCACTACGAGCGGTTCACCTCGGCCCGGACTTCCCGGGCGCACAACTGGACCGCCGGCAGAATATACGAATCCATTCTGCACAAGGAACGGAAAGGCGAATTCCTGGGCAAGACCGTCCAGGTCATTCCTCATGTCACCGACGAAATCAAAGGCGCCATTTCCGGAAACAGCAATGACAACGACATCGTCATTGTTGAGATCGGCGGAACGGTGGGCGACATCGAGAGCCTGCCTTTTCTGGAGGCCATCCGTCAGATGCGCCTGACGCTCGGCCCGGAGAACACGCTGTTTGTGCACTTGACCCTTGTTCCCTTCATTCCCTCTTCGGGAGAATTGAAGACCAAGCCCACCCAGCACAGCGTCAAGGAGCTTCGGGCCATCGGTATCCAGCCGGATATCCTGCTGTGCCGGACCGACCGATTCCTGACCAATGACATCAAGCGGAAAATCTCGCTCTTCACCAACGTGCCCATCGAATCGGTCGTCACGGCCAAGGACGTAGGGAACATCTATGAGATCCCGCTGGTGTTTGCCGCGGAGGGTCTGGACGCCACGATCCTCAAGCAGTTGAAGATCGGTTCCCAGAGGCGGAACCTCAGTCGATGGAAGGCGCTCATCGAGACTATGGAGAATCCCCGGGACGAAGTGTGCATCGGCCTCATCGGCAAATACGCCGGCCTCCAGGATTCTTATATCAGCCTGAAACAAGCCCTGATCCACGCCGCCGTGGCCCATAAGCTCAAGATGAACATCACCTGGGTCGAAGCCGAGGACCTGGAAAGAAAGCCGGCCGAACGGGTTCTGGGTGGCCTGGACGGAATCCTCGTTCCGGGCGGGTTCGGCGTGCGGGGGATCGAAGGAAAAATCAGGGCGGCGGCCTATGCTCGCAAGAAAAAGGTGCCGTACTTCGGCATCTGTTTGGGCATGCAGTGCGCCACCATCGATTTTGCCCGAAACGTGGCCGGTTTGCGCGGCGCCCACAGCACCGAGTTCAATTCGGTGACGCCGCACAAAATCTTCTTCCTGTGGCGGGAGCTCAAAGGAGGCGAGGACATGGGCGGCACCATGCGTCTGGGCGAGTATACCTGCCGTCTTTTCAAAGATACCATAGCCTATAAAGCCTATAGGAAAAGTCAAATTAGGGAGCGGCACCGCCACCGCTACGAGTTCAATCCCGGTTATGGCCCGCGTTTGGCTTCAGCGGGGCTCGTCTTCTCGGGCATGAACCCCGATTACCAGCTGGTGGAGATTGTCGAACTGAAGGACCATCCCTGGTTCCTGGGATGCCAGTTCCATCCCGAGTTCCAATCCAAGCCGCTGAAGCCGCACCCCCTGTTCCGGGATTTCGTGGGAGCCAGCTATGCTCACCGTCTCAAAAGAGTTCGACATCGGCCCGGGCGTTAGGATCGGCGGTTCCCAGCCGCTGTTCCTCATCGCCGGCCCCTGCGTCATCGAGAGCCGCGACCACGCCCGCCTGATGGCCCGTGAACTTAAGGCCATCTGCCGCGAGCTCGGCCTTCCCTTTGTGTTCAAGGCCTCCTTCGACAAAGCCAACCGCTCTTCGATCCGTTCCTATCGAGGGCCGGGCCTTCAGGAAGGATTGAAAATCCTGCGCGGCATCAGGGAGGAATTTTCTGTCCCGGTTCTATCCGACGTCCATGAGACCGGCCAAGTGGCCCTGGCCGCCGAGGTACTGGACATCATTCAGATCCCGGCCTTCCTGTGCCGGCAGACCGACCTCATCCTGGAAGCGGCCCAAACGGGCAAGCCGCTCAACCTAAAGAAAGGCCAGTTCTTGGCGCCCGAGGACATGCGGAACGCCGTGGATAAAGTCCTGAGCCGGGGCAACGACCGCATCATTCTGACCGAGCGCGGCACCTCCTTCGGCTATCACAACCTGGTGATGGATGTTCGCTCCATCCCCGTCCTCAAGTCCTTCGGTTTTCCGGTGGCCCTCGACGCTTCGCACAGCGTGCAGCGGCCGGCCGGGCTGGGTTCAGCTTCGGGCGGAGATGCGGAGTTCATCCCCTTTCTGGCCAAGGCCGGGGTGAGCGTCGGCGCGGACGGCATCTTTATAGAGGTTCATGACGACCCGGCCAAGGCCCTCTCCGACGGCCCTAATTCCCTGAAGCTCAAGGACCTCAAGGGTCTTCTCACCACCCTGCTGGCCATTCGCCGGGCCGCCGGCAACACGGAGCCCGCATGACCAAGAAAGAGATCATCCGCATCGGCCGGCAAGTCCTGGAAATCGAGTCCGAAGCGCTCCGCACGCTTGTCCCGCGTCTGGGCCAGAACTTTGCCGAGGCCGTGGACCTCCTGTCCTCATCATCCGCGCGCATCATCGTCACGGGCATGGGCAAGTCGGGCCTGGTCGGCCGCAAGATCGCCGCCACCCTGGCCAGTTGCGGCACGCCGGCCCTGTTCGTCCATGCCGCCGAGATGGGACACGGCGACTTGGGCATGATCCTCAAAAACGACGTGGTCGTGGCCGTTTCCTACAGCGGCGAGACGCGGGAGATCGTGGACCTCCTGGACTTTATCAAGCGCCTCGGGGTCAAACTCATCACCATCACCGGCCACCCGGATTCCAAGATCGCCCGCTACAGCGATATCGTCCTTGACGCCCGTGTGGAAAGGGAAGCCGAGCCGGCCGGACTGGTCCCCACCGCCAGCTCCACGGCCGCCCTGGCCATGGGCGATGCCCTGGCCGTGGCCCTCATGAAGGTCAAGGGTTTCAGTGAGAAAGACTTTGCCTTCATGCACCCCAAGGGCGCCCTGGGCAAGAAACTGCTCCGGGTGGAGATGGTCATGCACAAGGGCCGCGACATCCCCCTGGTGCTCCCCTCCACGCCCATGAGCCGGGTGGTCGAGGTCATGTCGGCTAAAAAATTGGGGATGACCTGCGTGGTTGACGGCCGGGGTCGGCTGTGCGGAATCATGACCGACGGCGATTTGCGGAGGATGCTGCAGAAGCACGGCGATGACGCCCTCCGCCGCGAGGCGTCCGGCGGCATGACCCGCCGGCCGGTGACCATCGGCAAGGACGACCTGGCCACTACGGCCCTGAACCTCATGGAAGAGAGGAAGATCACCTCCCTGGTCGTCCTGGACCGCCGGGGGAAGGTCGAGGGCATCGTCCATCTCCATGACCTGTGGCGCACCGAAATGTTTTAAAGCAGGATGGGGAGGGCAAGGTGAAGGTTAATCCCGCCATCTTCAGGGAATACGACATCCGCGGCATTGTCGACCAGGATCTGACTCCTGCCGTGGCCGAGGTTTTGGGCAAAGGGTTAGGCACCTACTTCCGTCATAACGGCCGGCGGGACGTAGTCGTGGGCCGTGACGTGCGGCTCAGCTCGCCCGGCTATTTCGAAGCCCTGACCCGGGGGCTCTTGTCCACGGGCTGCGATGTGACCGACCTGGGCATTGTTCCTACTCCTTTGCTCTACTTCGCTCTGTTTTATCTGAAAAAGGAGGCGGGCATCGTCATTACCGGTTCGCACAACCCGCCCGAGTACAACGGCTTTAAAATAATGATGGGCGAAGAGGCCGTTTACGGGCCGATGATCCAGGACATCCTGGCCCTCATTCAGAAAGGGGATATCGTCCAGGACCGGCCGGGCCGCCGCTCGGCCACCAATATCGTCCCCGACTACCAGAGCTATCTTTTGAAGAACCTGCGCTTGGAAAGGCCGCTTAAGGTGGTGGTGGATGCGGGCAACGGAACGGGAGGGGTGGTGGCTGTTCCCCTCTTCCAAAAATTGGGCGTCGAGGTTATCCCCTTGTTCTGCGAAATGGACGGCCGCTTTCCCCATCACCATCCCGACCCGACTTTGCCCGAGGCCATGCAGGACTTGATCCGCAAGGTCAGGGAGACGGGAGCGGACGCCGGCATCGGCTACGACGGCGACGCGGACCGCATCGGAGTCGTGGACGACAAGGGCCAAATCATGTGGGGCGACCGGCTGATGATTCTTTTCTGCCGGGACATTCTTCCCCGCTATCCCGGCGCGACCGTCATCTCCGAGGTCAAGTCTTCCAAGCTCCTCTACCAGGAGATCGAAAGGCTGGGCGGCAAGCCCATCATGTGGAAAACCGGCCACTCTCTGATCAAAAAAAAGATCAAGGAAGAGAAAGCGGTCCTGGCCGGCGAAATGAGCGGACACATTTTTTTCGCCGACCGCTACTTCGGCTTTGACGACGCCATCTACGCTTCGGCCCGGCTGCTGGAGATCTTGTCCCGCTCCACGCAGAAACTGTCCGAGATGCTGGCCGACCTGCCCGTCACCTACAGCACTCCTGAGATCAGGGTGTATGCTTCGGAGGAGGTCAAGTTCAAGATCGTGGAGGAGGTCAGGCGGTCCCTGGCCGCCCGCTACCCGGTTGTCGATATCGACGGCGTGAGGGCCAACCTCCCCCAGGGCTGGGCCCTGGTCCGGGCTTCGAACACCCAGGCCGTTCTGGTCATGCGTTTCGAGGCGGATACGGCCGCGGACCTGGAGGCCATTAAAAAAGAGGTCAAAGGCGAGGTCGAGCAGGCGATTAGAAAACTGGAGCCCAGCAAGCCATGAGCCGGTCCGCTATCAGGGTCGTCATCATGGCCGGGGGGAGCGGCACCCGGTTCTGGCCTCTCAGCCGGCAGAAAAGGCCGAAGCAGTTCCTGCCCATCACCGGCTCCAAGACCATGCTCGAGGAGACGGTAGACAGGCTCGAACCTTTTGTCCCGTTGTCCCGCATCACCACCGTGGCCGACGCCGAGCAGACGGAGACCATCCGCCGGCTTATCCCCCGATTGCCGGCGGAGAATTGCCTGATCGAGCCCCAGGCCAAGAACACCGCGCCGTCGCTCCTCCTGGCCACGGCCTCTCTCTTCAATCAGGACCCCCAGGCAGCCGTCGTTGTTTTGCCCTCCGACCATCTCATCGGGGATGTTCCCGTTTACCTCAAGCAGCTGGAGGCCGGGGCCGACGCGGCCTGCGCCTCGGACTCGCTTATCACTTTCGGCATCCGCCCTTCCTTTCCGGCCACGGGATACGGCTACATCCATTTCGCCAAGAAAAAATCCGCAACTTTCGGCGGGTTCTCTTTCTTTGACGTCCTGGAGTTCAAGGAGAAGCCGGCCTTGAAGCAGGCCCAGGAATTCCTGGCCGCGGGGAATTACTGGTGGAATTCGGGCATGTTCATCTGGAGGGCGGAGACCTTCGCCGCCAAGCTCAAGAAGCATGCCCCGGAGTTCTGGCCGTTCTGGGAGAGGACGGCAGCCGCACTGCGGGCCGGCGACCGGCGGGAGGTGGAGGCCGTTTTTAAGGAAGCGCCCTCCCTGTCCATTGATTTCGCCCTGATGGAGAAAGCCCAAGGAGTCGTCGTCTGTCCGGCCGATTTCCGCTGGTCGGATGTCGGAGCCTGGTCCTCGCTGCTGGAGGTCTGGCCCAAGGACGGCCAGGGCAACGCCGCCCGCGGGGAATTGCTGTCCCTGGATTCCGGGAACTGCCTCGTTTATAGCCCGGGCAAGCTCACGGCCCTTGTCGGCGTCCATGACCTCATCGTCGTCGAAACCGAGGATGCCCTGCTTGTCTGCCGCCGCGACCAGGACCAGAGGGTAAAGGACATTCTGGACAAGCTGAAAAAGAACGGCCGAACCTCATTGACTTGACCGGGCAGTCTCATTCGTTTGTCCTAAAGGTTTAAATTGTGCAGGTCGAGACTGGAGTATATCGTCTAGAGCAAAAGGAAGAAAAAGCCATCATAAACGTCTAAATGATAATATTCCTGGTGCTAGATTAAGGACGGCCTTGGCAAAAGTCGGAAGGAAGGACATGGTTCTGAAAAACAGGGTTTGGACGCTGTGGCTAGTCTTTCTGGTCATGTCGATGGCCTCTTGCATCCGTTTTCAACCCCGGCCGATTTCGACGGCGCGGGTTATGGATGACTTCGAAGCGCGGAGGCTCGACGCCGCGGAGATCAGGGATTTCATCCGGTCCCGGCCCGGGATCGAGTCGTGGCCGCCCTCGACCTGGGACCTGCGCGCTCTCACCCTGGCCGCCATGTACTATCATCCCGACCTGGACGTGGCCCGCGCCCAATGGGGCGTGGCTCAAGCCGGGCGGATAACGGCCGGCGAGCTTCCCAACCCGGCCGCCGGCGCCCGGGCGGGATACAACAGCACCACGCCCGTTTCGCAGGTCACGCCCTGGATTCCCGAGGCATCACTCGACATCCCCATCGAAACCGCCGGCAAACGGGGCTACCGGATCGCTCAAGCCCGGAATCTTTCGGAAGCAGCCCGCCTGAACATCCTCTCGGTGGCCTGGGGGGTCCGCAGCCGGCTGCGTCAGGCATTTCTTGACCTTTTTGCCTCCCGGCAAGCCGAGTCGCTCCTGCAAGCGCAGCTCGCCTTCCAGGCTGAAAGTCTCAAGATCCTCGAAGCCCGAGCGGCCGCGGGAGAAGCCTCTGTTTATGAGGTCACCCAAACCCGGATCGCACTCGACGGCACGCGGCTGGCCGCCCTGGATGCCTCCGCCCAGAGCGGCCGGGCGCTCATTGCTTTGGCCGCGGCCATCGGCCTCCCGGCCAAAGCCCTGGACGGCCTGGCTTTTTCTTTCGATGCCTTCCTCGATCTGCGCGCCGAGATCCCCTCGGCCGAAGTCCGCCGGCAGACACTTCTCCAGCGGGCTGATATTCTCGGCGCCCTGTCCGAATATGAAGCCTCCCAATCCGCCCTCCGGCTCGAGGTCGCCAAACAGTATCCCGATATTTCCCTCGGCCCGGGTTTACAGCTCGACCAGACCGATTTGAAATGGACGCTCGGGCTGTCGCTCATCCTGCCTCTCTTCAACCGCAATAAAGGGCCGATCGCTGAAGCGGAGGCCCGCCGGCAGGAGAGCGCGGCCCGGTTTCTGGCCCTCCAGGCCAGGGTGATCGAGCAGATCGACGCCGCCCTGGCCGCCTGCCGGGCCTCCCTGGATAAGGCCAAGACCGCCGGCGAGATGCAAGCGAGCCTCCTGGAGCAGGAAGCAGCCGCTAAGGTCCGCTATGAGGTTGGCCAGATCTCGAAGCTTGAGCTTCTGGGCATTCGACTGGAGCTCGCCTCGAGCTCGCTGGCCAGGCTGGACGCTCTGGTCAAGGCGCAGCAGGCGGTCGGCGAGCTCGAAAACGCCATGCAGAGTCCGCTCGAACTGAAGGACTGGATTTCAGGACCCCCCCGCCGGCCGGAGGGGCAAAATAAGGAGCGATAGGATGAATAAGCGCCGTATCTGGAGGCTGGCCATTGTTCTGGTTGCGGTTGCCCTGGCCGCGGTCGTCATCGTCAAGCTGGTCCGGCCCAAAGGGGGCGGGGAGAATGAAGAGGTCGCCGCGGATATGGCCGTCCATGTCGGTTCGATCTCGAGAGCCACGCTCCATAACCTGATAACAGCCTACGGCTCCGTGGAGCCCGAGCCCGCCGGCTTGGGGCGGCCTCCGGCCGACGCCGAGGTGGCTTCGCCCGTGGCCGGGGTCGTCGCCCGCATCGAGTGCGCCGAGGGCCGGCGCGTGGCCAAGGGAGATATCCTCTTCCGTCTTGACAGCCGTGTGGCCGAGGTCGCCGCCGACAAGGCCAAGAAAGCCGTCGCCTTTGCCGAAGCGAATTTTGAACGGCAAAAGACCCTCCTGCCCGTGGAGGGCACTTCCAAAAAAAGCTACCAGGAAGCGGAGCAGCAGCTCAACGACGCCCGCAGTGAGCTGGCCGTCGCAGAAACCGGCCTCTCCCTTTTGAGGGTCGAAGCGCCGCTGGCCGGCACCGTCGTCAAGATCAACACTGAGCCCGGAGAAGCCGTGGAGCTGAACACGGTTCTGGCCACCATCATCGACCTTGACCGCTTGGTGGCGGCCGTGGCCGTTCCCAGCCGGGAAGCCTCGCCCCTCCGCATCGGGCAAACAGCGCGGCTTGAAAGCGGCCGGCCGGCCGCCGGCGCCGTTGTTTACATCGGCTCAAAGATCGACGACAAGACCGATACTCTGCCGGTCCGCATTTCCATCCCGCCGGGGGCCGGCTTCCGGCCGGGCCAATTCTTGAGCGTCCGCATCGTCTCTGAGGAGCACGCCGGCTGCCTGGCCGTGCCGGAGGCCGCCGTCATCGCCGATGCGGTGGGCAGCGAAACGGGGCTGATCGTCCTGGTCGCCGGCGGCCGGGCCGTCCGGAAGCCGGTCAAATTCGGGCTTCGGGAAAACGGGCTGGTCGAAATAACGGCCGACGGCCTCAAGGAAGGCCAGATGATTATCACCACCGACGCTTATGCCGTCCCGGACGGGACCAAAATTCACATCATCCAAGAAATAAATGAGTGAGCATACCCCTTTAGGCCGGTTCGCCACCCAACATGCCCTGCCGATTGCTTTCATCTGCGCCGCCCTCTGCCTGGCCGGCGCCTATTCGGCCCTGCATATATCTTCGTCGGTCTTTCCCCAGACGAACTTTCCCCGCGTCGTTATCCTGGTGGACAACGGTGTCATGCCCGGCGACGAGATGATGGCCACCATCACCCGGCCCATAGAGGAAGCCATGAAGGACATTCGCGGCGTCGTCACCATCCGTTCCACGACGGGCCGCGGCGCGGCGGAGATCAGCGTTTTTTTCACCTGGAAGGTGGATATGATTCAGTCCGAGCTTTACGTCCTCAGCCGGCTGTCTCAGATCCGCGCCACGCTCCCCGAGACGGTCGAGACTTCGGTCTTCCGGCTGACCTTTTCGGCCTTCCCCATCCTGGGCGTCAGCCTCACCAGCAAAAGTCGCGACATCACCGAATTGTGGGAAATAGCACGTTACAATCTCAAACTCCGCTTCCTGAGGATCCCCGGGGTCGCCCGGGTGGACCTCGTCGGCGGCCGCACGCCCGAATATCACATCGTCGTCGATCCTCTCCGGCTGGCCGCCGCCCATCTCTCCCTTTCCCAAATCACGGGGGCCCTGACCAATAATAATTTCGTGGCCTCGGCGGGCATGCATGAAGAGAACCATACGCTCTATCTGACGGTGGTCGACGGGCGCCTGCATTCGATCCGGGACATAGAAAATTTCGTCGTCAATTCCGCCGGCGGTCATCCGGTCCGGGTCAAAGATTTCGCCCGGGTCGAGCGGGGACCGGAGCCCGTCTTCAACGTCGTGACCGCCGACGGAGTGAACGCGGTCCTGCTCAATGTCCGCAGTCAGCCCGACGGGAGCACGCTGGACATCGCCAGCGCGCTCAAGGGACTATTGAGAGAGCTGAAAGGGGAGTTGCCTGCGGATTTGAAGCTTGCCTTTTTCTATGATCAATCCGAGATCGTCCGAGCTTCGGTGGACAGCGTTTGGGAAGCGATCTTTTTCGGCCTGATCCTTTCCGTGTTCATCTTGTATTTTTTCTTGAAGAATTGGGGTACGACGCTGGTGGCCACCCTGGTCATCCCCGTCACCGTCCTCATCACAATCTTGGCCATAAAAGCGACCGGCTTGAGCTTCAACCTGATGACCCTGGGAGGCATTGCTGCCGCCATCGGCCTGGTCATCGACGACGCCATCGTCGTTGTTGAGGCGATCCACACCAAGCGGACATCCGGGTTGGGCCGTATCAAGGCCATCCAGGAGGGGCTCGGCGAGATCCTCCGGCCGCTGGTGGGCTCGACTCTGACGCCCGTCGTCGTGTTTATCCCCCTCACCTTCCTCGAGGGAATCACCGGCGTCTTCTTCCGGGCTCTGGCCCTGACCATGGTCGTATCGCTGCTGACCTCGCTGGTCCTGGCCGTCACCCTGACGCCTTCGCTGGCGGCCTGGCTCATCCGTTCCCATCGCGGGGAACAAACGTCTTCGGCGGGCGAGCAGGGCGGGCGTCTCCTCCGCGCCGTCATCCGCATCTACGAAACGGTCGTGCGCGCCGCCCTCAGGCGCCACAGGCTGACGCTGGCCGTATGCGGGCTTGTGCTGCTGGCCGGGATTTTTCTATACAACCGCCTGGAGAGCGAATTCCTGCCGCCCATGGATGAGGGGGGGTTCGTCATCGATTATTTCACGCCTCCGGGGACGAGCCTGGCCGAGACCCACCGCCAGTTGCTCCAGGCGGAGAAGATCCTGCGAACGGTCCCCGAGATTGCCGGCTATTCACGCCGCACCGGAGCCAGGCTGGCCCTGTCCATCGCCGAGCCGAACACGGGCGATTTTCTGGTTAAGCTGAAAAGCAAACGCCAGCGGAAAACCGCGGAGGTTATCTCCGAATTGAGGCGACGCTTTAACGCCGAACTGCCCAGCGTGAACTGGGAATTCCCCGGGATCCTGGGAGACTTGATCGGCGACTTAATGTGGGCCCCCCAGCCCATCGAAGTGAAGCTGTTTTCAACCAATCAGGCCTGGCTCGAGAAAAAGGCTCCCGAGGTCGAGGCCCGGATCAAAAAGATCAAGGGCGTCGTGGATACGTTTAACGGGTTGGTCTACACCGGGCCGACCATCAACCTCCGCGTGCGCTCGCTGGACGCGCAGCGGTTCGGCTTGACGGCCGACGACATCGCCCGGGCCGCCAATACAGCCATGCTGGGACAGACGGCTTCATCGGTCCTCGAGGGCGACCGGGTGGTTGACATCAGGGTTAAGGTCGATCCGTCGCGCCTCGACCGATTGGCGAGCTTGCGCGAACTGCCTTTGCGGACACCGGACGGAGCTCTCATCAAACTCTCTCAGGCGGTTGATATCATCGAAGAGCCCGGCCAGCTCGAGCTCCGGCGTGAAGACTCGCGTCAGGACGTGGCCGTCACGGCTCGGCTGGAGGGCCGCGACATGGGCAGCGCTATGGCCGAGATCCGGGACGCGCTGAGCCGGGACCCGTCCATTCCCCCGGGTGCCATAGAGTACGGAGGCCTCTACCAGCAGCAGCAGGAATCCTTCCGGAACCTGGTCATCGTCCTGCTGATGGCCATCTTCTTGGTCTTCACTGTCCTGCTTCTGGAGTTCGGCTCTTTCACCGAGCCGTTGGCCATCATCTTCGGCGCCGTGTTGGCCATGTTCGGGACCATCCTGGCCCTGTGGATCACGAGGACATCGCTCAACGTCGTCTCCCTCTTGGGAGCCATCATCGGCATTGGAATCGTGGCCAAGAACGGCATTCTCATGCTTGATTATGTGAAGGTTCTCCGGGCGGAGGACCTGGGCTTGGCTGAAGCGCTCGTCCGGTCGGGGCGCCGCCGACTGCGGCCCGTCCTGATGACCTCTCTGGCCGCGGCGCTGGGGATGCTTCCCCTGGCCTACGGCATCGGCACCGGAGCGGACATGCTCAAGCCGCTGGCCATCGCCGTCATCGGCTCGCTGTGCATTTCAGTGCTGCTATCGCTCGTCGCCACGCCGACCGTCTATTACATCCTTCGCCGAGGGCGCGAGAAAGCGCGGCCCTGAGGCCCGGCCTTTTTACGCAGTTCTCCGTCCTTGACAAGGCGAAAGGCTTTCAAGTAAAAAATAGAGACAAGAAAAGGAAAACCAAGATGTTCGTCTGGGTCTTCCACCGGGTCACGGGTCTTTTGCTCGTCGCTTTCCTGTCAGTCAAGTTTCTGACTTCCTTTTTTCTGATGACCAAGAATCAGAAGCCCAACTGGGCTCTTCTTCTCCACACCAACCCGCTCATCGACACCGTGCTCATCATCTCCGTGGTGTACCACGCTCTGTACGGCCTGCGCACGGTTATCCTCGACCTGGGCCTGCGCAAGGAAAAGCTGCTTTTCTGGATCTTCACTGTCCTGGGGTTCCTGATCAGCGCCGGCTTGCTCGTGGTTTACTTCACCAGGAATTATTAAATGTCGGCAGGCATCTCCACGACTTTAAAAATATTAATCCCCCCCAACCCCCTTGGAATCAAGGGGGCGAGAGGTTGGTGTCTTCGGAGAGGTCGGCGGAGGGACTCCCCACCTCCTGGGAGGGGAAGCGCGCCGCCTCCTCCTTTCCAACGGGAGCTTCGCTCTCTAGGGAGATGCTTGCCGCATGATGCGTCACGACATCCTGATCGTGGGCAACGGCCTGGCCGGGATGGCGGCCGCGCTGCATGCGGACCCGGGCTTATCCGTGGCCGTCATCTCCAAGGTCCATCCCCTCCGTTCCCATTCGGTGGCGGCCCAGGGCGGGATCAACGCCTCGCTGGGCAATAATCCCAACGGCCGGGACGACAGCGCCGAACGGCATACCTACGACACCGTCAAGGGCAGCGATTTTTTAGCCGACCAGGATGCCGCCGAGCTGATGTGCCGCCAGGCGGTGCCGGCCGTCCTGGAGCTGGAGCATCTCGGGGTCCCCTTCAGCCGTTTTCCCGGCGGGCTGATCGCCCAGAGGCCTTTCGGCGGGGCGGGCTTTCCCCGGACTTGCTATGCCGCGGACCGGACCGGCCAGGTCCTGGTCCACACCCTCTTTGAGCAGGCCCTGAAGAAAGAGGTCAAGCTCTACAACGAGTTCATGGTGACCAAGCTGGTAGTGGAGGACGGCCGCTGCTGCGGGGTGGTGGCCTACAGCTATGACCAGGGCGAGGTCGTGCCCATTGAGGCCCGGGCGGTCATTTTCGGCGTGGGGGGCTACGGCCGGGTTTACCTTCGCACCACCAACGCCTACACCACCTTGGGCAGCGGCATCGGCCTGGCCTTCCAGGCCGGCCTCCCGCTTAAAGACATGGAGTTCATCCAGTTCCATCCGACCTCGCTCTACGGCAAAAACATCCTCATCTCGGAGGCGGCCAGGGGCGAGGGAGGCTACCTGAAGAACAACCTGGGCCGAAGGTTCATGGCCGACTACGCTCCCTCGGCCATGGAGCTGGCCCCCCGGGACATCGTGGCCCGGGCCATCCAGACCGAGATCGACCAGGGCCGCGGCTTCGAGAACCGGTATATCCATCTCGACCTGACTCATCTGGGCCGGGCCAAGATCATGAAATGCCTGCCGGCCATCCGCGACATCTGCCTGAGGTTCGCCGGCCTGGACCCGGTGGACAAGCCCATACCCATTGAACCCGCTCAGCATTATTCCATGGGCGGCCTCGATGTGGACTGTGACTGCGCCACGAAGGTGGAGGGCGTCTTCGCCGCCGGCGAATGTTCCTGCCTCAGCGTTCACGGCGCCAACCGGCTGGGCGGAAATTCGCTGCTGGAGACCGTCGTCTTCGGCAAGATCGCCGGCCGGTCCGCTTCCCGCTATATCAAGGCCGGCGGAGGAAGCGGCCGCCGGGCCAATATCCGCAATTATGTTCAGGATGGAGTGAAGGCGATTGTTTCTCAGATTGCCGGCTGGGAGAAACGGGATAAGGGGATTCCCATCCATCATCTCCTCCAGCGGATGAAGGTTCTCATGTCGGACAAGGTGGCCGTCTTTCGAAACCGCCGGGACCTCCAGGCGGCGCTGGACGGCATCCACGAGATGCGCGATGACTACCGACGGGTCATCCGCTCCGGACGGAACCGGCGCTACAGCCAGGAGATCGTCAACATCTTCGAGTTCGAGCACTCGCTCGAATTGGCCGAGACCATCACCCGGGGCGCCCTCCGCCGGGAAGAGACGCGGGGCTCCCATTTCCGGACGGATTTTCCCAAGAGGAACGACAAGGATTGGCTCAAGCACACCGTGGCCGTTTTAAAGGACGGCCGAGTACGGCTCAGCGACAAGAAAGTGCGGGTCACCAAGTACAAGCCCGAGGAGCGCAAATACTGATATGAAATATACCTTCCGCATCTTTCGCTTCGACCCGGCGCGGGAGGAGGGGCCCTACTTCCAGGATTACCTCTATGAGCCGCAGGAGAGCAAAACGGTCCTGGAAGCCCTGATGGACATCCGCAACGACCAGGACTACGACCTGTCCTTCCGCTACAGCTGCCGCGAAGGCGTGTGCGGCTCGTGCGGCCTAGTCATCAACGGACGGCTCGACTTGGCCTGCCGGACCATCCTGGAGACGCTCGGCTCTCAAACGGTTGTCGTCGAGCCGCTGCCCAACCTAGAGATCAAGAAGGACCTGGTGGTGGACATGGGGCCGTTCTGGGCCGCCTTGAAAGAGGTCAAGCCTTACCTTTTCCCGCCGGCGGAAACCCCCCCACGCGAATTCAAGGTCGAGGACCGGCAGATGGAGAAGATCGACCAGTATGTGGCCTGCATCCTGTGCGCCTGCTGCTACGGCGCTTGTCCGGTGGTCGGCCGCGACGAGCGCTACCTGGGGCCGGCCGCCCTGGCCAAGCTCAACCGGTTCGTGCGCGACCCGCGCGACCGCCGGCCGTTTCGGAATTGGGCCGGGGTCAACGCCGAGGGCGGCGTCTGGTCGTGCGACACCGTTTTCCGCTGCAATGAGGCCTGCCCCCGGCAGGTCCGGCCCGCCGACGGCATTGAATCGCTGCGCCGGAGGATGGTCATGGAAAAGATCAAGAGGGTCTTCAAAAAAGAAAAATGAAGCTTAAAACCTCTTTGTTCTCCCGCCGTCAGTTTCTGAACGGGCTGCTGGCCGGCGGGCTGGGGTCGCTGGCCGCGGCGCTCCTCTATCCGCTGCTCAAGTCCGCCCTCCCGCCCTACCGCGAACCGGATGAGGTCCGCCTCCCCCTGGCCGATTATATGAGCCTGGCTCCGGGTGAGGCCAAGGGGTTTGCCTGGGACATCAAGCCCGGGTTCCTGAAGAAGAAAGCCGACGGCAGGCTGGCCGCCTTTGTCGGCGTGTGCACCCATCTCGACTGCAACGTGGCCTACCTCTCCAAGCAGAGGAAGTTCTTCTGCGCCTGCCATGAGGGCTGGTACGACGAGGAGGGCCGCAACATAGGCGGCCCGCCTCCCGCTCCCCTGCGCCGGCTGACCGTGGTGCTGGAGGGGGAGACGATTATCATCAAGAAAGAGGCCCCGGCGTGAACGCGAGCAGGATGGGGACCGCTTTTCGGGCTTGGCTCGATGAGAGGTTGGGATGGGGTACGGTGCTGACCTTCCTTCGAGGCAAGAAGGTCCCCCAGACCCGCCACACGCTGTGGACCTACACCGGCAGCGCCATCCTGATGTTCTTCATCATCCAGGTCGTGACCGGCATCATCCTGGCCTTCTATTACCGGCCGACCCTCCAGGAGGCCAACTCCAGCGTGGCCCGCATCATGACCGAAGTTCCGCTCGGCTGGGCCGTCCGCTCTGTCCATTTCTGGTCGGCCACCTTCATGATCTCCTTCGTCTTCATCCACCTCGTCAGCATCTGGATGTTGAAATCCTATCGCCGGCCGCGGGAGATGACCTGGATGAGCGGCGTGCTCCTGCTCGTTTGCACTATGGGCTTCGGCTTTACCGGCTACCTCCTCCCCTGGGACGACCTGTCCCTGGCCGCGACCAAGGTCGGCACCGACATCCCGCGGGCCATCCCGGTCATAGGCAATTTCTTCACCAAGCTGCTCCGCGGGGGCGAGGACGTAAGCGGCGACACCCTCACTCGGTTTTTCGGCATCCACATCTGCATCCTGCCCCTGGCCCTGCTGGCGGTTTTGGCCGTGCACGTTTTCCTCATCCAGAAGCTGGGGATGAGCCTGCCGCTGGAGGCCGAGGTCAAGAAAAAACAGGTGCGCGAGCTTCCCTTCTGGCCGAACTTTATCTTCCGGGAGATGATCCTGTGGCTTGTCCTTCTGGGGGTCCTCCTCAGCCTGGCCGTCTTCCTCCCCCCCGGGCTGGGGCAGGCCGCCGATTTGCGGGCGCCCGCGCCCGAGGGCATCAAGCCGGAATGGTATTTCCTCTTCCTGTTCCAGACCCTCAAGATTTTCCCCGCTCATGTCCTTTTCCTGAGCGGCGAGACTCTGGCCGTGCTGTTTATCCTGGCCGGAGGCCTGATCTTTTTCTTCTTCCCCTTCCTGGATAACAAGCCGGCCTCACGGAAAGGGAAAATCCTGACCGCGGTAGCCTGGCTGTTTATCTTTTATGCCCTGGCTCTGACGATATGGAGTTTGCTCGATTGAGAACCCTGGCGGCTGGGATGCTGTGTTTTTTCATGATGGTGATCTTTCTCATGCCGGCTGTGTCCGGGCTCTGGGCCCAGGCCTCGCCGCCGCAGTCCGTGCCCGCGCCAAAAGCCTCCCTGAGCCCCAACCCTGCGCCTCCTGCCCAGGAAGTCGTTCCCGGGCCCCGGACCCCCAAGGAGCGGATGGGAGTCTATGTTTTCATGGCCTGGCTATGGGCCTCCATTATCGTCCTGATTTTTATCCTGCGGGCCAAGGTCAGGGAAGCCGACCGCCTCTTTGAGGCCAGGTATTTCTAGGAATCAATTCCTCCTTTCTTTGCGACTTTTTTCTCTGCTCCTCCGTCTTTCCTTTGAACACACATGGAAATGCTGGATAAGGAAAAACCTCGCCCGGCCGGAGAGCGGAACGGCCATCGGAGCCGCCTCATGGATAAGTTCCTCAAAGGAGGGCTGAACGGATTCCTGGACTATGAAATCCTGGAGCTTCTCCTCGTCCTGGGTACTCCCCGCCGGGACTGCCGAGAGCTGGCCCGTCGGCTCCTTCAGGAGTTCCGCACTCTGCGCAGCGTGTTCGAAGCGGACTGCCGCGAACTGCTGCGCATCCCGGGGCTTGGCCCGCGAAATGTGGTCGGGATCAAGTTCGTCCAGGAGGTTTCAGGCCGGTTCTTGCGGGACAAGATGTTGAATAAACCGATCACGCGCTCCTCCAAGGAAGTCTTCGATTATCTCTACCACAGCCTGCGCGACGTCAAGAAGGAAAAGTTCAAGGTTCTGTTCCTGGACACCAAGAACCGCATCATCGAGGAAAAAACGCTCTTCGAGGGGACGGTGGACTCCAGCGCCGTTTATCCCCGGGAAGTGGTCAAGGACGCCCTGCGCTTCGACGCCACCTCGCTCATCTTCGTCCACAACCATCCCTCGGGCGACCCCGAGCCTTCCCCCAGCGACAAGCAGATCACCCGCGACCTGGTCTTCGCCTCCAAGGTTCTCCAGATCAAGGTCCTGGACCACATCATCATCGGCAACGGCAGCTACTACAGCTTCGCCGACCAGGGCCTCATCGACGACCTCGACACGCTCTTCTACGAGTGGAACCGCAAAAACTGAAAATTATCAAATTGGGGATGAATTGCGTTTTATTGTTGACACATGTAGTTTTAAACCTTAAGCTTTTTCTAACTTAATAGGAGATTATGGTGAAACCTATTATTGAGATCGCCCGCTCTCTCGGGATTCTGCCGGAACATCTGGAGATTTACGGAGAATTCAAGGCCAAGGTCTCGCTGGCCCTGGCCACTGAGCCGGCCGATCTTCGCGGCAAGCTGGTCATGGTCACGGCCATGACGCCCACGCCGGCGGGCGAGGGAAAGACGACAACGGCCATCGGGCTGGCCGATGCCCTGCGCCGGCTGGGCAAAAAAGCGGCGGTCGCCCTGCGCGAGCCGTCCCTGGGCCCGGTCTTCGGCCTGAAGGGCGGCGCTACGGGGGGCGGCCTGGCCCGGGTCGTGCCCTCGGACGATATCAACCTTCATTTCACCGGCGATATGCATGCCATAACAGCCGCGAACAACCTGCTGGCGGCCATGGTGGATAACCGCCTCCACTTCGACAGCTCCTGCGGGTTGCTCGATTGCCGGACAATCACTTGGAAACGGGTCATGGACATTGACGATCGGGTTCTTCGGGAGATCGTCGTCGGCATCGGCGGGCCCTTGCGCGGCATCGCCCGGGAGACCGGCTTCGACATCACCGCCGCCTCCGAGGTCATGGCCATTCTCTGCCTGGCCCGCGACCTCAAGGACCTCAAGGAAAAGCTGGGCAACATCATGGTGGGCTACGGCAACGACAAAAAGCCGGTCTTCGCCCGGCAGCTCAACGCTCAGGGCGCCATGGCCGCCCTACTCAAGGACGCTCTCAAGCCTAACCTCGTTCAAACCCTGGAGGCCACGCCCGCCTTCATCCACGGCGGCCCGTTCGCCAACATCGCCCACGGCACGAACTCGGTCCTGGCCACACGCCTCGCCCTGCGGCTGGCTGATGTCGTCGTCACTGAAACGGGCTTCGCCTCGGACTTGGGCGCCGAGAAGTTTTTCGATATTGTTGTCCGCACCGGCGCCGTCCCCGCCCCTTCGGCCTGCGTGCTGGTGGCCACCCTGCGCGCCCTGAAATACCACGGAGGGGTCAAGCTCGAGGATTTGGACAAGGAAAATACGGCCGCGGTCGAGGCCGGCTTCGCCAACCTGGAGAAACACATGGAGAATATCGAAGCCTTCGGCCTGCCCTATGTTGTGGCCCTGAACAAGTTCCCTGCGGACACCGCGAATGAAATTGAGCGCCTGAAATCCCTCTGCCTGAAGCGAAAAGTGCGTTTCGCCGTGAGCGATGTCTTTGCCCGGGGCGGGGAGGGAGGCCTGGACCTGGCCGGCGCAGTGCTCCAGGCTGTGGAAGATAAAAGTCATTTCGATTTTCTTTATCCTGTGGATAAGCCGCTCCTGGAAAAAATCGAGATCGTGGCCCGGAAGATCTACGGCGCTTCGGCCGTGGCCATGGAAGGCCCGACGCGGCGGAAAATCCTGAACATGGAGAAGGACGGGTTCGGCAAGCTGCCGGTGTGCATCGCCAAGACGCAGTATTCGCTGTCGGCCGACCCGGAGGCCCATGGCCGGCCACGAGATTTCACCTTGATCGTGACCGACGCCGAGGTCAGCTCGGGCGCCGGTTTCGTGGTTGTCCTGTGCGGGGACATCATGACCATGCCCGGCCTGCCCAAAACCCCGGCCGCCGAGCGGATTGATGTGGATGACAAAGGCGTGATCTCCGGAATTTCATGACAAAATCTTGACATTCCCGGGTTCATGATTTAATCTTCGGCAATGCTTGGGGGGAAACAAACCTATGGCCACAATGATCTATACCCATATCCTCAATCGTGGACCGGCTTGGATTCGTAGCCCGATCGACGGGCTTTAAGGTTGCCATGGAGGGTATTATGGGGTCCACCCCAGGGCGCGCGCTTAACGAATCGTTAATCGGCAGGAAAGACAATAGACAAGGAGGTCGGTATGGATAGAGTCGGGCGAGAGGACCTTGCAACAAAGATGGTAGAGAAGACCGACGCGCAGCTGTTGGATATGTTTGCAGAACCATCGGAGTGGACTCAAGAAGCACTTGATGCAGCCAGAGCGGAGCTTCGCCAGCGCGCGGTGCCGTTGCCACCTGAACCCGCCCAACCGGTCCCTTCCCAACAGGAACAGGCGAAACTGGCAAAGGCGCTAGAGATCTCCCGGGACAGGAAAAGAATCATTTGGGGTATCTTTCTTATGATCTCTTGCGGGCTCATCAGGTCGAGCGACTCGTTCATCCGAACCATCGATCGTGCACTGGTTTTTGTGGGCTTTTGCCTCCTAGTCTGGGGACTGGCCAGTGGACTCTGGAGACGGGCCCGTAAGTAGTAATGGAAGAAAGATTCCCGTCAAGGTGGTGAACGCCATTCCGTTAGGCACAGGGCAGCGCCTCTCTTCCGCCGCCTTCGTTCCTTCGGCGCTCAATATCCAGTCGGCCACGGCCAGGGCAGTCAGCGGTTCCCGAGCAGCCGGTTCCCGGTTCGCTCGGCTCGGCCTAACCCGGTGTTCCAGCGGACTCGCTTGCGCTCGCCGCTGAACGCCCATCGTTAGGCGTAATAGTGAGACTACAAAAAATAGATGAAGGAGGTGAAAAACTATGAGTATCCTTAGCAATCTGTTCGGCAAGAAGCAATACGCGGCCCCGTCTATCAACACCACTAGCCAGCAACAACCCAGTGGAAAAGCAGGTGACTTGCAGAAGAAAGCCGAGATTAAACAGGTTCTAGAGATGGCACGAGAACGCCATCAGTTGCCAGAACTTAAGAAAATATTGGATATACTGGTAGCCGTTGAGCAACTGACGAATTACGCAACTGTAGTCGACATCGCGTTGGAAATAGCCGCTGAACATCGTGGTGTGTATATTGGCGAACTCAAGAGTGCCTACATGAAGTTCTGGTGGCAGTGGCACAATCATCGCGACGAACCCAAATACAGAGCCGAGAAAATTATTGTGATCGCTGGAGAAGCAGCGCAAGTTTATCCCGACAGTGAGATTGGCTGGATATTGATTAGCTGCTTATTGGTCTGGATCAATCAAGGTGGTCCAGACCGATCTGACATTCTGAAGGAGCATTTCGGAAACATCCCTACATTGGATGAAATACGGAAGTATCAGGAGACTGGGAAATAGGGGGGACAGTTACCGTTAAATGTCTAACCAATCGTTGCGGAGGATGGCATCGGGCATCGGAGTTGAATATGAGCGTGTTAGCGTCAGACATTGTGCGCTATTGTGAATCCAAGTACGACTGTGGCGGATACGATATGCCAAAGAGTTGGCCCGGCGATACGCCGCCCTCGGAGGTTCTGACAATACTACAGAAAAATTTATTTAAATTACGAGGAGGTAAGAAAAAATGAACAAAATAGGCGAGACCCATGGTGGCGGTATTGTATTTTGGGTAGATGCAAGCGGACAGCATGGCTTAGTAGCAGCCACAGCCGACCAAAGTGAAGGAATCCAATGGTGTTATGTCGCACAGATTTGTGCTAACTACCAGGGCGGTGGTTATGTCGACTGGTATTTACCTTCAAAATACGAATTAAATTTATTGTATCAGCAAAAGCGCGTGGTTGGCGGTTTTGCTGATGCCGCCTATTGGAGTTCTACGGAGCACAATGCCGACTACGCGTGGGCCCAGTACTTCGGCGATGACGTCCAGTCTCATGACATCAACTACGCCAGTGGTAAGGGTAGCCCAAATAGGGTGCGTGCCGTTCAGACTTTTTAACTATTTGAGTGCCATTGGGACCATGGGAAATAGGGACAGCGACTGTTAAAAGCCTAACCAGTCGCTGAAGCTGACTGGCGAGGACGCCAGCAGCTTAGCTCTATCGTTAGGCGCATATAAATATCTCATTTGTGATAAAATAACACGGGGAGGATAAAATGAAAACTTTTACCGCCGTAATCGAAAGATGCCCAGATACAAGTCTTTATGTTGGATATGTTCCTGGCTTCCCGGGTGCACATACTCAGGGGAAAACATTAGACGAATTGCAAAGCAACCTTCGCGAGGTCATTGAATTGCTTCTTGAGGATGAAGAGCTCACAATCGAGACGGAATTCGGAGGGACTCAAAGCATAATGATTGATAGATAATGGGGAAGTATCCGGTTCTTAAACCATCAGAGGTAGTTTCGATACTCCAGAAACTGGGCTTTTCAGAAGTTCGTCAGAAAGGTTCTCATAAACAATATTGACATCTGGACGGTCGCTCCACAACTGTTCCCTTTCATCAGGGAAGGGAAGTTTCGCTAATCCTTCTCAAGCAAATTGCTAAAGACATTCTTATGACCGTGGAAGAAATGCTCAAGTTTAGATAATATGCTTAACATCAGATTAGAACTGCCACCGGCTTAGGCCGGCTCAGTTCAATCTGTACGTTAGGCAGAAGTATCTCCGTGATTCGTTCGGGGAGCGGAACGTTAGGGAAGACTCCAGCCTCATCCGTGCCGCCCTCGGTCACTGGAAAAAGGAGATGGGGTTGAAGGATGATGTAGTCGGGGTTCATATTCGACTATGAGGCTTGACACGGCCGCGAGGCCGATTTAATATCTGGCGTGATAAATAGGGGTTGAATTGATTTTCTCCGAAGCATGTCCGTAGCCATAGCGATGTGAAGACTACGATGATCTACATGCATGCTGAAATATCAATGGCTATGACTGGTGCAATTTTCGTTTCGCAGGCGTCTTATACGGCACTCATTGCAGCTTTTGGAATATTATGCGGATCAATATAATCAATGTTCGGCGGCTCGTTCAGCCCCGGGTGAAGCCGGCCGCCGAGACACTTACTCGATGGAGGATCTCATGCAAAGGTTGACCAAGCTGGTGTTCCTTCTTGTGGCGGTTGCGCTTTGCTTGGACCCCGCAGCGGCCCAGACGGGTATCGACAGCCTCAGACCACCCATTATCGACATGCACCTTCATGCCTACCGGCTGGACGACGGAAAGCCACCCGAAGTGAATCCGGTCACCGGGAAACCTTCCGCTGCGACAACGAGCGCCGAACTTCGCGACATGTCCTTGGCGGAGCTCGAGCGCTACAACATCGTGAAGGCCGTCGCCAGCGGGCCACCAGAAACGGTCGGCCAGTGGCGTGAGGCCGCTCCGGACAGGATCATAGTCAGCGCGTGGGTCGACGAGGCGGGCCCCCTACCTGACCTCGCGAGACTTCGCGCCGAAATGCAAGCGGGTCGCGTGCACGTTCTGGGCGAGTTGATCCTGCAACACAGAGGCATGGCGCCGAACGACCCTCGCTTGGAGCCCTACTACGCCCTCGCCGAAGAGATGGACATCCCAGTCGGGATCCACACGGGGCTTGGCCCCGCGGGAACGCCGTACGACCCGTGCTGCCCGAACTTCCGTGTGACCCTCGGAAACCCGATCCTCGTTGAGGAAGTGCTCATTCGCCACCCACGGTTGCGCATCTACCTGATGCACGGCGGGTGGCCGTACCTCCAGGAAACGAAGGCAATCCTATCGGTGTACCCGCAGGTCTATGTCGATCTTGCTACGATCAATTGGATCATCCCCCGGGAGGAATTCCACGGCTACCTGCGGGAACTCATCGTCGCCGGCTTCGGCAAGCGCCTGCTTTTCGGTTCAGACCAGATGGTGTGGCCTGAGGCCATCGGAATGGCAGTGGAAGGGATCGAATCAGCCGCTTTCCTGACCGAAGAGGAGAAGCGGGACATCTTCTACAACAATGCGGTGCGGTTCCTCAGACTTGACGAGAAGTGATGTGCGAGTTGCTGCTTGCTAAGGCCGACCGCCGAACAAGCGCATGCAGGCGTCGGCTCGCAAGGCTCGCCGCGCCTGATGCGCAGCGTTAGGCAGACAGGAGGGGGCTCGATGAAGGTTGAGCACGCCAAGCGGCTCGATGAGCAGGACCACGGGTCATTGGTGCTCTGGGCCACTGACTGCGCCGAGCATGTACTCCCATACTTCGAGGAGAAGTACCCAAAAGACGACCGACCTCGCAAAGCCCTCGAAGCAGGGCGTGCCTGGGTACGTGGTGAGATAGCGTTGAGCGAGGCGCGCGCCGCCGCATTTGCCGCTCACGCCGCCGCCCGCGAGGCCGATCAAGCTGCGGCCCGTGCCGCCGCCCGTGCCGCCGGTCACGCCGCCGCAACCGCCCACGTTGCCGGTCACGCCGTTCACGCTTCCACCTACGCTGTCACCGCCGCCACCTACGCCGCCGTCCCCACCTACGCCGCCGCTGCCACCACCAAGGAACGTGATTGGCAATACCGACACCTTCCGAAGCACCTTCGGCCAGTAGCGTTTCCCGCCAAAGGCAATAACTAAGAACGTTCGAGGTGGGCCTCAGGACACTGGATCGCTTCCTCTACGTCGACGGCGACTCAGAGGCAGAGTGAGATTGACTGGTATTGCCTGCCTAACAAGCGCATCGAGCAGACACGGCGCCTCGAAAGGTAGACTCGCGTGGAAGCGGATGGCCGGCGCCCTGCAGCTCATCCGCAACACGTTCGACGAGAAAGGAGACACATGCCAAAGGGTGCATCCAAGACGCAGCCACAGAAAGCCCGTTGCGGCCTATGTGGAAAAACAAGCAAACTGAAAGGAAATGGCCAAGTCATTGCGTCGAACCAAGGGCTGAACCGTCCGGATGAGATCAAAGCGCGCGGGGACTATTTCTTGAGCGCTGATATCAGGCCTTCAAGGCTGACAAAATTCACCTGCATGTCCCCATAATCCTTGCGGTAGCTCTCATCGACATCAGAAGCGACGACGAAATTCTTTCCTAGAGGATGCAGGCCTCGAAAAATCTTGAGATGGCCGGGATCAAACTGGTCTGCCGACAATTTACATTCGATCGCTTCGACTTGGCGAGCGGATTTCTGGAGGATAAAGTCGATTTCGTGATGCTGCTTATCGCGCCACGTTTGCACGTCGCGGCGCTGGAGCCTGGCGTGGATCTCGTTCAGCACGTAATGTTCCCAGAGCACCCCCTTATCCTCGGGCCGAAGCGTTTCCCATCCTTTGTAGTGACAGACAAACCCGGAATCAAATCCATAGACCTTTGGAGCGGCCACGATTTCCGTTGCGCGCCGTGTGCTGAACGGTCGAATGACATGAACGACAAAAGTAGCCTCGAGAACGGCCAGGTAGTTGCTGATGGTTGTCCGGCTGACCTCGCAAGGTTTGGAAAACCTCGTGGCCTCGAAAATTCCGCCGCTCTGGCTGAAAAGAAGCTCGGCGAAACGGGCAAATGAGTGCCGCCGTTCGAGACGGAATAGCTCTTGGATGTCTTTGGCCCAGTAGGCGTCCATCCACTCCTGAAAGTCGCGCTCAGGATATTCGGCTGCGAGAAAAAACGGCGGCAGGCCGCCCCGAAGAAGACGCCGGTCGAGATCGACCCGGCCGAAATCGGTCAGGTCGATCGAATTCATTGGAGTCAGCCAAATCTCGATTTTACGGCCGGTCAGCGTGTCTCGGAACTTCGAGGAGGCGCCGAGCGTTGAGGATCCGGTCGCGATGATCTTCGTAGAGGGGAAATGATCAGCCGCGATCTTCAGCAGCTCGGAAGGATTGGGCAGACGATGGACCTCATCAAGGACGAGCCTCTTTCCCTTCCATGTAGCCAGGAATTGTTCTGGGTCCTCCATCAAGCGGCGGGTTCTGGGGAGTTCGCTGTCGAAATATTGAATATCAGGCAAGGATTTGCAGAGAAATGTCTTGCCAGCCCTCCGTACGCCGGACAGCCAGAGAACGGACTTCCTCTCCCAAGAGCGCTCGATCAGGGCCAGCCAATAATGGCGCAATTTTATCATGACATCCCAATGTTACCATGATATTTACCAAATGCAAGTACTATTTCATTTGGTAATACTAGACGCAAGAGGCCTTTCGTTTAGCTAAGGCCGGGTCCTCGGCGTCTGATTCTAGAAAGGAACCATTCCAGAATGCGATTTCATCGAAAAGGAAATCGGAGTCAGTTGCTTTCATGAGGAGTGAGAATGGTAACCCCGATGAGAAGCCGAGCGGTGTAACGGCTTCCGGGCTCCGCCTCCTCCGAACTTGTGCTTTCCCTCTCTTCCGCCACCGTGTTTTTTCTGCGGGGCGGATGTCGCCGGACGGTTACCGGATGATTTTGCTATTTTCTGTTGCCTGCGTTGCTGAGGTAAACGCGGAGGGCGGGCAAATTCGGTATCACGGCCCGGCATCGGCTTTTTATAATCAAAGCCCTCCAGCATGCGGCGCTCCACCTTATCGCCCAGGATGCGTTCGATGCTGCGGACCATATCCCCGTCTTCGCGGGTCATGAAGGTGAAGGCATCGCCGGACTTTGCGGCACGTCCTGTGCGGCCTATCCTGTGGGTGTAGGCATCAGGGGTGTCAGGCATGTCGTAGTTGATGACGTGGGATATGCTTGAGACATCTATCCCGCGCGCGGCGATGTCGGTGGCAACAAGTATCTGATAAGAGCCGCTGCGGAATCCGTCAAGCGCTGCCTGCCGTCTGTTCTGGGAGAGGTTACCCTGCAGGGATGCGGCCCGGTAGCCGGCATTTTCCACTTGCTGTCCCACGCGCTTGGCGCGGTGCTTGGTGCGCGTAAATATAAGGACCGATTCAGTGTCGGTATGGCGCAGCAGTTCCAGGAGGAGCGCGGTTTTCAGGTGCTGCTCAACGGGATAGAGCGCGTGCGCTACGGTGTTAATGGGTGCAGCGTAATTGACCTGCACCGTGACCGGGGCGTGGAGTATCTCGTGCGCCAGCCTACGGACATCATCGGGCATGGTTGCCGCGAACAAGAGCGTCTGTCTTTGGGAGGGCACATGCTTTATGATCTTCCTGACATCAGGCAGAAAGCCCATGTCGAACATCCGGTCTGCCTCGTCGAGCACGAGCACTTCCAGGTGCGATAGGTCGATCGTGCCCTGATTGATATGATCGAGCAAACGGCCTGGACAGGCGACAACGATCTCGACACCGTTGTGAAGTTTCCGTATCTGCGGGCTTAGGCCCACACCGCCGTAGATAGTTGCGCTCCGAAGGCGTGTCTGCTTTCCCATGCTTACGAAGGCCTCGTGGATCTGCTCCGCCAGCTCGCGCGTAGGCGCGACAATGAGGGCCCGGACATGACCGCGAGGTCCCTGCATCAGACGGTGAAGGATTGGCAGTACAAAGGCCGCTGTCTTGCCTGTTCCTGTCTGGGCCAGTCCCATGACATCGCGTCCCTTGAGGACCGGCGGGATCGCCTGCTCCTGTATAGGCGTCGGCCTGATATAACCTATGGCCTTTACCCCGGCCGCGACATTGGGGTGAAAATTAAAATTACTAAATTCCATAAAAACTCCTACTTTCTTTTGTTCTGCGTTCGGGGGGAAAAAGCCAGGTGTATTCGGGGATTACAATGACGTAGTTCTCATCCGGGTACTGCAGTTATTAGTTAATTATATTACCAGCTTTGGGGAAATTATGCAAGTAAAGGATGTGATAGCTAAGCAATAATGTCCCCTCCAACTACCAAGCTAAAATGTCCCTTTCTAGGAGGAGAAGGGCATGAAGGAGACCGTCACATTGAGTTCACGTGAGATTCAACGCCTCCAGGTTCTCGAGCAGGTCAGTCGGGGCACCCTGTTGCTTGTGGCCGGGACTCCCCTTATGCGGATCAGCTACCGTCAGGCCAAGCGGCTGTGGGCCCGCTATCGCCGGGAAGGGCCGTCGGGATTAGCTCATCGACGACGGGGACAGCCGGCTCGCAATGCCTTCGGTCCCGAGGTGCGCCACCGCGTCCTGACGCTTCATCAGGAACACTACGCGCGGTTCAATGACACCCATTTCGTTGAGATGCTGGCGGAACGGGAAGACCTCCGGATCGGCCGCGAGACGGTGCGCCGATGGCTGCGGCAAGCCGGGATCGATCCCAAACGGCGGCGCTGTCCTCCCCGGCATCGGAGTCGCCGTCCCCGACGTTCCCAGATGGGCCTCCTGATGCAGTGGGATGGCAGCCCCCACCGATGGTTCGGTCCGGAGCGGCCGTCCTGTTGTCTTCTGCATGCCACCGACGATGCGACCGGGACCGTGTTGGGGATGCTTTTCAGGCCCCACGAGGATGCCATCGGCTATCTCCGGCTCCTGGACATGGTCTTGCGGAGGCACGGGATCCCCGCCGCCGTCTATCAGGACCGTCACAGTGCCCTCTACCGCAACGATAACCACTGGAGCCACGAAGAAGAGCTGGCGGGCGTCCGCTTCCCCACCCACGTCGGCCGGGTTCTCCAAGAGTTGACTGTCGAAACCATCCCGGCCTTCTCAGCCCAGGCCAAGGGACGGATCGAACGGCAGGGGGGCACGTTCCAAGACCGCCTGATCGCCGAGTTGGCCCTGGCCGGCATCACGGACATAGACGAAGCGAATGAGTGGCTGGAAAAGACCTTCCTCCCTCGTTTCAACCCTCGCTTCGCCAAGCGCCCCGAGCAGCCGGGCTCCGCCTTCCGGAAAATCAGCGCCGCCCAACGCTACCTCCTGGTCAGTTTCGCCTATGAAGCCACCGTGGCCAACGATAACACGGTCCGTCTCGGCGGGCTGGTCATCGATATCCCTCCGGGACCGAACCGAAGAACCTACGCCCGGCGTCGGGTTCTAGTCCGGCAACACCTCGATGGAGCTTGGACACTGTGGTTGGAGAAGACTTGCATCGCCAGGCATGCCTCCACCCTTTTGCGAGAACCCCTGCGGACGTGGCGACCGCGCCAACATGGAGAGAATCGCCATGCCCGACACGTCCTCCAAGTTTACTTCGAAACCACACCAGCCCCAACTCCGGAGGGACATTTTTGCCTGGCAGAAAAGGGGACATCTTGACTGGGCTTAGACATTATGCAAGTAAAGGAATTTCCGGGGAGAGGCAAAGGCATTATGCGGCCTTGCTAGGTTCGCTCTGGCGGTGGTATATAGAGCGCGGGTAGGTCAATTGTCTTTGCAGCCCATGTAACAACAAGATAGAAAGGAGTTCATATGAAACGAATCACATGCTGTCTTCTAGCCATCACTTTCGTGGCCGTGGTATCAGCTCAGGAGAATCCCCTCGCGAAGAGTTCTAGGGGAGACTGGGCGAAGTACCTCATCACAACTAAGAACGAGACGGTACCACTGATGAGTGGGAAGGATCAACCGCGCTGGTGGGCCGTTTCGGACGTAGGCGAGGGGTTCGTCCGTATCGATAGTTATACGATGTTTGGCGGAAGTCGAGTCGGCGCCGGCGGCAACCTGTTCTATTTTAAAGAGCGTTTCGAGCCCGTGCCGGGTCTTGGAAAATCCGCTAAAGTTCAGGTCGTCTCCAGCTCAAAGGAAAAGCTGACTATCAACGGCAAAGAGTACGACTGCACGAAGATCGTCCGGAAGATTGACCAGCCCCTTGACGAGTCAAATGTCCAATCAAGCTGGAGCGGAACCTCGACCTTGTGGATCTGTGATAAGTTTCCCCTCGGGCTCGCAAAGATGGAAAATGCATATCAGATCAAGATGTCGAAGTCCGATAACAGTCAGAAGATTATTGAGACCTGGGTCATTGCCGAGTTCGGATTCAAGAACTGGACAGGGGACGGCGGCGGCTTCTGATTATAGATTTAAGGACGCGGTTTAAGTATATCCCGGGCAAGTCGTCAAGGGTAACTAGGCGAACAATCGGCTGAAGCATGCCTGCGTCGCGCCTGTTTTGGAGTTCTTAGAAACGGGGTTCGGACGGAAGCTCGCCTGTGGCATGGCCTCATGCTCTTGATTACTTAGCTCCGGCAGAATATTATCACTCTTGGCTTCAATTTCATAAGACCTCGGCGTTTCGGATGTAGGGAATGAGTTTAAAGGAACCAATGTTCGAACAAGCCTTCAAAAACATCGACGACGTCCTCCGTAAAGAGGCGGGGTGCACGACCGAACTGGACTATACGGAACAGACGTCCTGGCTCCTCTTCCTGAAATATCTCGATGGGCTGGAGCAGGACCGCGCCGACGAGGCCGCCCTGGACGGTAAGAAATACACCTATATCCTCGACAAACCCTACCGCTGGGAAATCTGGGCCGCGCCCAGGGGCAAAGACGGCAAGCTCGATCACAATAAGGCCCTGACCGGCGATGATCTCCGCGACTTCGTCAATCTTAAGCTCTTTCCCTATCTTCACGGGTTCAAACAGAAAGCCAGCGGACCGAACACCGTCGAATACAAGATCGGGGAGATTTTTGGGGAGATCAAAAACAAGATCCAAAGCGGCTACAACCTGCGCGAGATCATCGACCACATCGATGAACTCCGCTTCCGCTCCCAGACCGAGAAGCACGAGCTTTCGCACCTCTACGAAGCCAAGATCAAGAACATGGGCAACGCCGGGCGCAACGGCGGCGAGTATTACACCCCGCGCCCGCTCATTCGCGCCATCGTGCAGGTAGTTCAGCCCCGTATCGGCGAGCGCATCTACGACGGCGCATGCGGCTCGGCGGGCTTCCTGTGCGAATCGTTCGAGAATCTGAAGGCGAAGCGTAACCTCACCACCAAAGACAACACCACAATCCAAACCCGCACCTTTTACGGCAAGGAGAAGAAGTCGCTTGCCTATGTCATCGCGATCATGAACATGATTCTGCACGGCATCGATGCGCCCAACATCGTGCACACCAACACGCTCACCGAAAACCTCGCCGATATTCAGGAAAAAGACCGCTACGACGTGGTGCTGGCCAATCCGCCCTTCGGCGGCAAGGAGCGCAAGGAAGTCCAGCAGAACTTTCCCATCCGCACCGGCGAGACGGCTTTTCTGTTCCTCCAGCATTTCATCAAGATGCTCAAGGCCGGAGGGCGCGGTGGGGTGGTCATCAAGAACACTTTCCTCTCCAATACCGATAACGCCTCGGTGAGCCTGCGCAAGCTCCTGCTGGAAAGCTGTAGTCTGCACACCGTGCTCGACTGCCCCGGCGGCACGTTCCAGGGCGCTGGCGTGAAGACCGTGGTGCTTTTCTTCGAGAAAGGCGCGCCCACGCGCAAGACCTGGTTCTACCAGCTCGACCCCGGCCGCAACCTCGGCAAGACCAATCCGCTCAACGACGACGACCTCGCCGAGTTCGTGAAGCTGCAAAAGACCTTCGCCGACTCGCCCAAGTCTTGGAGCGTGGATGTCCGGTCCCTGAGCGAAGCCGAAGGGTTCGACCTCTCCGTGAAGAACCCTAACGGCGGTGAGGAAGTGAAGCACCGCAGTCCGCAGGTGATAATGGAGGAGATAGCCGCGCTGGACGCCGAGAGCGCTGAAGTGATGGGGAAGATCAAGGGGCTGCTGGCGACTGGAATGGAGACGGACGATGAGTAAAAGTGCCCCGATCGCCCAGTCTGGAATTGGGCAATTGGGCGGCTATGCGACGAACGAATCTGGCAGCGGCCTCTCCGCGCGTAATCTTGCCTATGTGCGGATTAGTTTTCTTCTAGATCGGCAGAGGTCTTCAATATTGCAAACAGCGATTGCAAAATCTTCTGCCGGCAAGAAATTGCAGCCAGTGGTTGCACAATTGCCGGCCTGCGAAAAAGGCCAGTCACTGCCTGGCCAATTGCAGGACCAGATCGGGATAGGAAGCGCTCTGCCGCTCCAGATTGTCCAGTCAGCGACTGGAAAATCCGCGGCCCTGTTTAGCTTGGGCCGGTCGAGCTACAACGCAAAGGAATATCAACTCTACCCGCCGAGCAAGGAGGAACTGCGGCAGAAACTCGAGGAATGGGCCGGAGAGGTGGAGGGGTGAGTAGGGTTGGGAAGGATGAGCTCACGCAGAGACGCGGAGAGAGCGGAGGTGTTGGGGAACGTCAAGGCACTTCGATAAAGAACGGGTGGCCAGTCAAAAGGCTCGGTGATCTGTCCGATCTGATTACAAAAGGCACGACGCCCACTTCGGTCGGCCATGCCTTTGTTCCAAAAGGAATCAATTTCGTAAAAGTTGAATCGATTTCCGAGAACGGACAGTTCATAGAGAGCAAGTTGGCTCGAATTACGCGGGAGTGTCATAACGCATTGCGTAGATCCCAACTCAAATCTGGCGATATTCTTTTCTCAATCGCTGGCGCTCTTGGCCGAACCGCCTTTGTCACCGACGACATTATCCCTGCCAATACCAATCAGGCTCTCGCTATTATCAGGCTAAAGAAATCCGATGATGTTTCGACCGAATTTGTCTTGAAAGCCCTTTCAACGGGAATCGTGCTCGAGCAAATCGAGAAGTTCAAAGGCGGTGTTGCTCAGCTGAACCTTTCATTGGCTCAGGTTCAGGAGTTCCTGATTCCGCTCCCCCCGCTCCCCGAACAGCAGCGGATCGTCGGCATCCTCGATGAAGCGTTTAACGGCATCGCCACGGGCAAAGCCAACGCCGAAAAGAACCTCCAAAACGCCCGCGCCCTCTTCGAAAGTCACCTCCAATCCGTCTTCACCCAGCGCGGAGCTTATCCAGTTGTTGCGATCGGTGATGTCGGAGAAGTTTTCGACGGACCGCATGCAACACCTAAAACAATTGATGCTGGCCCT
Source organism: Candidatus Aminicenantota bacterium (assembly GCA_963702835.1). Taxonomy (GTDB): domain Bacteria; phylum Acidobacteriota; class Aminicenantia; order Aminicenantales; family JAFGAV01; genus JAFGAV01. The sequence continues at coordinate 2,555,692 of OY969762.1, read as the reverse complement.
ATTTTCTTGGGGATCAGTGCGCTTCAGGATGGTCAGGTTAACCTAGGCGAAACAAGACATGTGACGCCTGAGGATTATCGGCAATGGACTCGCCGAGTTAAGCCACAAAGTGGTGATGTTGTTTTCTCATATGAAACACGGTTGGGACAGGCCGCAATCATTCCAGAAGGCCTAGAATGCTGCCTTGGTAGACGCATGGGATTGGTCCGGGTTAATCGCAAGCGTTTAGACCCTCGATATTTCGTGTATCAATACATATCTCCGCCGTATCGCGAGTTTCTTAGTAGCCGGACTGTTCGCGGCGCTACGGTGGATCGCATCGCAATCAAGGAGTTCCCTTCTTTTCCAATCTATTTGCCAAACATAGCTGAACAGGAACGATTGGCCGATTGCTTTGACGACCTCCGCGCCGAAACCCAACGCCTTGAATCCCTCTATCAACGCAAGGTCGCCACGCTTGAGGAGCTGAAAAAGTCGCTCCTACACCTAGCCTTCAGCGGCTGGCTTTGAGATTGCTTGACAGAAAACTTGACTTATACTTGACACATGATTAAACTTTAGCCATGGCCTATGTACCGAAATTCACCATCACACCGCGCCTGCTGTCCGAAATCGAACAGGTGGCGGCGCTGAGGGAGAGGATTCAAAGCTCCGTGGTGGATCTGGCCTGGATTTCCTCCTTGCAGAAGGACACACGTGCGCGAAATGGCCATGCCTCGACGGCCATCGAGGGGAACCCGCTGACCCTCGAACAGGTCCGCGCTTTGGAGGAGGACCGCGAACTTTCAGCGCCGGAAACGCGGCCTAGGCGGGAAGTCCTTAACTATTTCGCGGGACTGCGCTACGTGGAAAAGAATGCGGCAAAAAAAAGCTTCCATCATGCGGACATACTGGAGCTGCACCGGATTCTGGCCGGAGAAGTCATGGATCAGGGCGAAGCCGGGCGATACCGGACGATTTCCGTGCGGGTCGGGCGATATTCCCCCCCTGCGGCGGATGCCGTTTCTGGGTTGATGTTTGAGTTGCTGGAGTGGTGGAATTCGGCTTCCAAAAAACTATCACCTGTTCTAAGTTCGGCCATTCTGCACTACCGGTTCGAGGCCATTCATCCGTTCTCCGACGGCAACGGCCGCACTGGACGGATGCTTGCTTTGTGGGAGCTCTATCGGCGGGGGTTCGATACCCATCACATCTTTTCCGTGGACGAATATTATTGGGAAAACCGGCCAAAGTATTATGCCGCGCTCGATGGTGTGCGGAAGTCCGGAGAAGACCTGACCGCCTGGTTGGAATATTGCGCGGCGGGACTCCGGCAAACGCTCGAACGGGCCTGGCTGAGGATGCAAACCTTCCAGGTGAAGTCCGCGCGGAAACTGGTCTTGCGCCCGCGGCAGGAGAAGCTCCTCAATTTGCTCCGCGATCACGGCAGCATGGCCCCCGGAGAAATATGGAAGGCGCTGGGCGTGTCCCGGCAAGGGGCGATGGATTTATTGCGACCGCTGATTGACGCCGGGCTGGTCGAGAAGGTCGGCGGAAAAAAGACCGGTTATTACGTCTTACGAAAGCCATGAACGAAGCTGAAACAAGGGCCGAACACATTGACCCCGCGTTGAAGGCGGCGGGATGGGGAGTTGTTGAAGGCAGTAAGATCCTGCGCGAGTATCCCATCACCCTGGGCCGCATTGAAGGCAACGGCCGGCGCGGCAAGCCGCTTATCGCCGATTATGTGCTGGTCTATCGCAATCGCAAGCTGGCCCTGATCGAAGCCAAATCATGGGATCAAGAGCTGACCGAGGGCGTGGGGCAGGCAAAAAATTACTCGGGGAAGATGGCGGTGCGTTTCGCGTATGCCACCAATGGCCGGGGCATTTACGGCATCGATATGGAGACCGGCAAGGAAGGCGAGAAGCCGCGTTACCCCGCGCCGGACGAACTCTGGAATCTGACCTTTGCCGAAGCGAACGCCTGGCGCGACCGCTTCGCCGATGTGCCGTTCGAGGACAAGGGCGGCTCGCACCCAAGCCGCTATTATCAGGATATCGCCGTTGAGCGGGTGATGGAGGCTATATCGGAGGGCCGGAAACGCATCCTGCTTACGCTCGCCACCGGCACGGGCAAGACTTTCATTGCGTTTCAGATCGCCTGGAAACTGTTCCACAGCCGCTGGAATTTGAGCCGCGAGCCCTCGCGCCGCCCGCGTATCCTCTTCCTCGCCGACCGCAATATCCTCGCCAACCAGGCCTACAACGTCTTTTCGGCTTTCCCCGAAGACGCGATGGTGCGGATCGCGCCGGAAGATATTCGCAAGAAGGGCAGAGTGCCGAAGAACGGCAGTCTGTTCTTCACCATCTTCCAAACCTTCATGAGCGGCCCGCCGAAGGACGATAAGCCGTCGCCCTATTTCGGCGAATACCCGCCGGACTTCTTCGACTTCATCGTCATCGACGAGTGCCATCGCGGCGGTGCGAACGACGAAAGCAACTGGCGCGGCATCCTTGAATATTTCTCCCCGGCGGTGCAGCTCGGCCTCACCGCCACGCCCAAGCGCAAAGACAACGTGGATACTTACGCCTACTTCGGCGAACCGGTTTACATCTACTCGCTCAAGGAAGGCATCAACGACGGGTTCCTCACGCCGTTCAAGGTGAAGCAAATTTCCACGACGCTCGACGAGTATGTTTATACGTCCGACGACATGGTGATCGAGGGCGAAATCGAAACCGGAAAACTCTACACGGAAACCGACTTCAATAAGATCATCGAGATCAAGGAACGGGAAGCCCACCGAGTGAAGATATTTATGGAGCAGATCAACCAGAAGGAGAAGACGCTGGTGTTTTGCGCCACGCAGGATCATGCGCTGGCCGTGCGCGACCTCGTCAACCAGATGAAGACCAGCAAAGACCCGAACTACTGCCAGCGGGTCACGGCCAACGACGGCGAGCTCGGCGATCAGCACCTGCGCGACTTTCAGGACAACGAGAAGACGATCCCGACGATCCTGACGACGTCGCAAAAGCTAGCCACCGGCGTGGACGCGCGGAATATGCGCAACATCGTGCTCATGCGCCCGATCAACTCCATCATTGAGTTCAAGCAGATCATCGGGCGGGGAACGCGGCTTTATGACGGCAAGGACTACTTCACGATCTACGACTTCGTGAAGGCGCATCATCATTTCAACGATCCGGAGTGGGACGGGGAGCCGATCGAGCCGGAGCCGAAGGAGCCGAGGCCTGAGCCGCGGCCAGCGGATAGGCCTGGCGAGGTGAAAGAGCGGCAAGATCCGTTTGAAAAGCGCACGAAGATCAAGGTGAAGCTCGCCGACGGGAAGGAGCGCACCATCCAGCACATGATGGCGACGACCTTCTGGCATCCCGACGGAACGCCGATGTCCGCTCAGCAGTTCATGGAATTGCTCTTCGGCAAACTGCCGGAGTTTTTTAAGGACGAGGCCGAACTGCGCGCCATCTGGAGCGCGCCGGATACGCGGAAGAAGCTCCTGCAAGGCCTTGCCGAGAAAGGGTTTGGCGGTGAGCAACTGGCCGAGATGCAGAGGATCATCGACGCCGAGAAGAGCGATATCTTTGACGTGCTGGCCCACGTGGCCTACGCCCTCTCGCCGGTCACCCGCGAAGTGCGGGCCGCAAATGCCAAGGTTTTTATCCACGCCCGATTCAGCGCCAAACAGCAGGCGTTTCTTGATTTCGTGTTATCCCATTACGTGTCGGTCGGCGTAGAAGAGCTTGACCAGGAGAAGCTCACGCCCTTGTTGCGGCTCAAGTACCACGACTCCATCGCGGATGCCGTTGCCGATCTGGGCAGGCCGGAGGAAATCGGCAAGGTCTTCGCGGGCTTCCAGAAATACTTGTATCAGCCGCTGGCTGTCGCGTTATAGGCATGAATACCGACAGGGCCAAGGGTGGCGTTCCGGGTACAGTACACGCGTTCAAAACCTTGACGGGGCGACTCATGTTCAGGTACACTCCACAACTGATGGGGAGTTTCTTAAAAAGGCAGAAGAAAGGGACCTGATTTAGAAGACGAGCCACCTATGATAAGCCACGCAAGGAGGAGGAGATCATTTAGATGAGTAAATCAACCCGCAACACAGGAAAAGAGTGGACCCGGGCCCAAGTTTCGCAGCTTCGACAACTGGCGAAGCAGAACACCCCGACGCGTGTGATCGGGCTGAAACTCGGACGGACCCCTTCGGCCGTTCAGTCCAAGGCAAGCGCCAAGGGGATATCACTTAAGCCCACAAACCAATCCCCCTACGGGAAGAAGAAATAGAAAGTCGAACCATCGGCTCCACTTTATAGCGTGCGTCCTCGGGCTTGCCCAAGTGAGCGGTATCCTTATGCGACGAGGCGACTTATATGAGTGGAAAGGTTATTAGATCGACCTCCCGCTCCTCCGCAGAGTGCTCGGATATCGTGCTCCGTGAGACGACTACCGCGCGTCTCGTATTTCGTCCGGAGCTAGTGGAAAATCCAAGAGATTCTGCGGCCGCGGTCCACGGCACCTTCCTCTATCAACGCAAGGGGCGAAATGACGCGTGGGAGGATACTACGACCATTTCTCTCTCAGGATTGAAGAAGGGCGAGGGCTATAGACTCGAGCTGCACGCGGGTGAGGTTCTGAGTTTGTTCCAGGATTTGGCCGGGCTATACAATCTATATGCCAAGGACGGAATTCCCCGAGGCGTCACAGAATTGGTTCGTGTGGATTCCTTGGTCGCCAGTTTGGCTTCCCTTCCGCCCGAGAACGTGGCCGCGTATCTGTCCGCTAACCGATCAATAGGTGAGGACCTGCTGTCAACCCTGCTAACATGGGCTGTCAATCTGGACGATCCTGCTTCTTTCGTATCGCGTCTTATATCCTTGGGGCCGGCGGAGCTCCGGAATCTCAATGCTGCTGTGGGTCTACAGAGCCTTAAACAAGCCCTGAAGAAATTGCGCGCCAACGCCAACAATGACGCCGAGGAGTTCTGGCAGCAGACCCTGACCGCGCACTCTTTTGTCCTCGAGCAGGTACTGTCGTGGCCAATAACGATCGTCAAGGGTAAGGCGTACGTCGGGGGCAAATCCGTTCTCGACACTGGCGGAGGTATTGTGGACTTTCTTGTCCGCAACTGCCTTACAAACAACGCAGCCCTGGTGGAGATCAAGGCTCCCGCAACGAAACTGCTTGACCGTCCGTATCGGCAGCATGTCTACAATGTTTCCGAGGAACTAACCGGCGCAGTGATGCAGATCTTGAACTACAGGTTTAGCTTGCAGCGAGATTTTCGCTCACTCCGTGACGGGCTTGGCGGAGGTCTGGAGGCCTTCGAACCGCGGTGCGTCGTCATCATCGGCAGTACGGAGGAGATACGTGGCGATGCTAATAAGACACGTGCTTTCGAGCTCTTTAGAAGTTTGATGGGAAGCGTGGTACTTATTACATTCGACGAGCTATTCGAAAAGACCGAGCGACTCGTTAGCATGCTGGAAACAGCAATGTGAACGAGGGGTCACCTAACCAGCCGCTGCAAACGGACTCGGCTTCATCGAGCCGCTGAGTGCGATCGTTGGGAAACACGATAGGATGTCCTTGGTTTTCTGGTTATTTCAAGGTTCGGCTGGGGCATGTCTGCGTTGCGCATATCTTAGAGTTCTTGAAAACGGGGTTAGGACGGAAGTCCGCCTGAATGCGACCTCTTCTTTTGTGCTTGACAGCGCCTCTTGGCTGGACGCATCATTCGCGATGGCGGTCACCAGTGCCAAGCTCAAGGCGAGGGGAAAGAATTGCGCGCGAAAAAACAAATTCCTGCTCGACGGCGGCTATGACATTCGAACCGAGCAGGAGCTTTTGGGCCATAGCGACGGCAAGACGACGATGATCTATACCCATGTCCTCAACCGTGGACCGGCGGGTGTTCCCAGTCCGGTAGACGGGCTTTGAACCAATTCAAGGAGGTTGTGTTATGCCGATCCGCATAAGATGCCGTGATAAACCGCTGGACAGGCAGCAAGCAATTGGATACAAAGGGGTTAACACGCCTTCGGCAAGAAATCCCACGGCGTGTTATACGGACAGGAAACCAGAACTCCGCATCTTATGCGGATCAGTCTAATTATTGTTAGGCCGCAGATTCGAATCGAAAGGAGACGACGATGATGGAATGGCTGAGAAGACTCTTCGGGGCGAGACCTCAGGCCCCAAAGCGCCCTCAGAATGCATCCGAGGAGGTCGCGAGCGGGTTGGAAAGAGCGGTGTCGCAGCCGGCTGGAGATCCAGGCTCTGTTCCAGACTTCGTCAGAATCATCTCGCGCCTTCACAACGCCGATGGGGCTGTCCGTGCAGCGGCGGCAAGGGTGTTGGATGCAGTGGACTTCGCCGAGGTCGCTACTGTCGAGGCGTTCCTGGCCGCGCTCGAGGGGAGGCCACTGGGGCATGAAGCCGCGCCTATGGGCAGGCTCGTGCGCGCGCTCGCACATGAAGGGGTCCGAGCAAGAATCCTTCCGGTACTGCTCAGCAAGCTCCGGAAATCTGGTACGAATGAGTTGCTGTACTATGTCGCCGAAAGCGCGGAATGCGATAGTCCCACCCGCATAGTGGCGATGCAGTGCCGCGCCGAACTCGGAGATTGGCGCTACCCACTCAAGCTGCTCAAGCAAAACACTGCGCCTCCTGACATTCGTCGCGCTGCAGCCGCCGCTCTGGAGAGATTCGATCAACCAGAAGTAAGGGCAGCCTTGGAAGAGTACGGTGCGGCGGCGAGCGGCCTACCAAGCCTCAGCAGTCCCACTGCCGTCGCCCCTCGCCCAGCTCAGCCAGTAGTCAAGTCTCCGAGTTCCGTCACGACGAAATCAGTTGATGGCCATGTGTGGCCAATCAAGACGGCAGCTTGGGACGATGTGAGTTACAACGTGGCATCCTGGCCGCACTGCGAAGAGTGCGGCCGAAACATCGGAGACTTCATCGATTGTGCTGCGACGGGCGAGAGAAACGATCCGAACCGGCGAAACCTGATGCAAGAACGACATCAGGTGCTAATTGCGTATCTCGCAACGAGTGTCGACCGTGGCCACGATAGTACTAGCTACAGTCTTCGAGGAACTCTTTCAGAAGAACTCACGCTCGAGAACTTAGACAAGGCTTTCTTGGGCGCGTCGTTGTTGCGACCATGGGGTTGGCCTTTCGCGAGGATACTCGGATGGCACTTGTGGCTCCGCGGTGGCGTGTCCGCGATGGCCGCGACCGAGGCACGATGGAAGACGAAGAGTATGAGTTATTTGTGGAATGGCATCGGTGACGGCAACGATGTGTTCATGGTGTAGGTAACCTGACGCTATGCCGGCTAAACAAGGTTGGGCCGACAAGGCCATGTTATAAAGGAGGACGGTATGAGCGTGCCAGTAATCGTGATGTGCGACGTATCACCCCGAAGTGGGAAATCTTCACAACAACTTGAGGCCCGTGTGCCAGACCTCATCAAGACTACTGCTCACGAGGTCCTAGACCGCTATTCTGCGCATATCGAGGACTGGAATTCTTCCTATGCTCCGAAGGGAGAGGCATTTGTGATTCTCTTCAAGTGGTTCATTCGTGAGCGACCCGTCGCGCTGGAGGTTGGAAACTTCACGAAGACCGCCTGGAATCGAGCCGCCTGGGGCGAGTGAGCTGGTGAACCGGAGGATTCTCCATGTGTCTCGAAGGCGTGGCCGGCGCGAGCGGCCCAATAATGAGATGCAGCTGACGAGGTCCGCGCATGGCTAGGCGGAGAGCGGCCCCCGCAGCTGATCTCAGCGTTAGCTGCAATAAATTACGAAGTACCATAAGGAGGTGAAAAATGATGAAAAGAATCGGTTACATCTTACCAGGCATTCTATTTATTTCATTTTTAACTGTGGGGATTGCTCTCGCCCAAACAGATATCCAAGGAAGTAAGGATCACCCATTAATAACCCGTATGCCCGGCTACTACATCAGCCAGTATACTGTATCTGAGTTTGCCGCATTCGATCCGACGGTGATTGGGGGCAAGGATGTTCACTGGGAAGGGAAAGTATACTCCTACGGATATTTGCGGGAGGAAGGTGGCCGGCCCATCAGTATGCTGCAGATCGTGCGAAACTACGAAACGGCGATCAATCGGGTCGGCGGAAAGATACTCGGCGGCGATGAAAGGCGGATGGCAGCCGAGATCAGAAAAGAAGGCACCTTGACCGGGGTCTATGTGGAAGCGTTCAACGACGGCATGAATTACAATCTGACGATCGTTGAGTCGCAGACGATGCAGCAGGAGGTCGTCGCAGACGCCAAGGCGATGCGGAATGACCTCGCCGAAACAGGCAAGACAATAGTCCATGGCATCTATTTCGACACAGCTTCGGCCACAATCAAGCCTGAGTCGGAGTCGGCCCTGGTCGAGATGGTGAAGCTGTTCAACGACTCTCCCACACTCAAGGTCTACGTCGTCGGTCATACGGACAACGTCGGCAACCTCGAATCAAACCTCAAACTCTCCTCTGACCGCGCCGCTTCCGTGGTCAAGGCTATCACCGCGCGAGGCGTAGCAGCTTCACGCCTGAAGTCTGCTGGAGTCGGTCCATACTCGCCGGTAGCCTCAAATGACACGGATGGTGGCAAGGCGAAGAACCGTAGGGTGGAGTTCGTCAAACAATAGACCATTGATTTTACGGCAGAGGATGGGGCTTTTAATGGAACCAGCTAACAAGTCGCTGAAGAGGGACGCGGCAAAAGAACGCCCCGCCCCTTAGCTTTCTGTTAGGCGTCAAAGACACCGTGACGATGTCGGGAGTGCAGTACATGGCGAGTGCCGTACCATGGGGTCTGGTCGGCCCGTTCCCCATGGCGATCCATTGAAGATGAAGAACGCCCGATGCTTCCACTTCCTGAGAAGACATCTATATTAGGAGCAAATGAAATGGCAATCAGCACCATCGACGAGTCACAACGCAAAGCTGCAAGAGTCGCTGGATTTGCTTCCCTATTCACGATGGCGATTGTGTCCTTTGCTTATCTTGGTATCCAGGCCCGTCTCATTGTCGCGGGCAATGCTGCGGAAACCGCTCGGAATATCATGGCGCACGAACGACTATTTCGTATCAACATCGCCTGCGATCTCATTTACTGCGCAGGCGTTCTAGTACTACTCACAGCCCTTTACGTGATTCTCAAGCCGGTAAATCGGAGCCTTGCCTTGCTTGCGGCATTCTGCAGGCTGGTATATGCCTTGATGTGGGTTGTTATTGCGCTCAATCTTCTTACCGTCCTGCGGCTCTTGAGTGGCGCTGATTACTTGCGAGTATTTGAAACAGATCGATTGCAGGCCTTGGCGAGGCTATACCTCGGCACACCCGCGTATGGCGTTGGCTTGCCGTTTTATGGATTGGGATCCGCGGTTTGCAGCTACCTGTGGCTTAAGTCGCGCTATATCCCTGGAGCATTGGCTGCCTGGGGGGTGATCGCGTCTGTATGGTGCGTGACGTGTGCTTTCGCTGTCATCATTTTCCCCGACTTCGCCAAGACAGTTAACCCGTGGTGGTTCGATTCGCCTATGGCTAGTTTCGAAATGGCAACGGGTTTTTGGCTTCTGTTTAAGGGACTAAGGCCATCTGGGATGGCTGAGCCCGATAAAGCAAGCGGTTGAGCACAGTCCGGTAGCGCCTAACCTCTCGTTCCAGCCGACGGCCGCGGCTGAACTCAAACGCTGGGCGCATAAGAAGAAACAATAATAACGCTTGACAGCCATAACGGCACGCGTTACTATTAAGGCATGATAAAGAGCTTCTCGTCCAAAGATACCGAGAAGCTGTTCTTTCGAAGGAAGTCGTCGGGCGTTCCCGCGGACATCCAGAGAGTCGCACTCCGAAAGTTGTTGATCCTCGATGCTGCGGAAAAGCTCGACGACCTAAGGGTTCCACCCGGGAATCGTTTGGAGAAGCTTTCTAGTGGCAGGCAGGGAAAACACAGCATTCGAATCAACGACCAATGGCGGATCTGCTTTCGGTGGTCGGGGAGCGATGCGTTTGACGTCGAGATTGTGGATTACCACTGAGAGGAGGAACCGATGAGAGACAAGAAGATCACTCCGATTCACCCTGGTGAGGTTCTCCTGGAGGATTTTCTCCTTCCACTGGGGATAAGCCAGTATAGGCTGGCCAAGGACATCAGCGTCCCACCGCGAAGGATCAACGAAATCGTCCATGGGAAGAGGTCCATCAGCGCCGACACTGCTCTTCGCCTCTCCCGCTACTTCAAGCTCTCCGAGCGTTTCTGGCTGAACCTGCAGGGCCGGTTCGATCTCGAGACTGAGAAGGACCGGCTTAATGGACGGATCGAAGCAGAGGTAAAGATATTCGAGACGAGTCACGCCTAACCAGGCAATGCAGCCGACCGGCAAAGCCAGCGGCTGATTGCTACGTTAGGCGGTTTGAAATCGTTAGACCTGGCATTACCCATATAAGGAGAAACAAATGGCAAAATGTCCGTATTGCAAACAAGCGATCACTTTGGAAAAAACCAAAAGAGAATCTGCTGAATTCAACGAAGAAGTACACAAAGAGGTATCTGGTGCAGTAAAAAAGGAAATCATGTACTCGTGTCCGCATTGTGAATCCGTCCTGGGATTCGGCTTTTTCATGGGCGGTTTTCTTACTGGTAGACCTTAAGTCGTTTCGTTGTCATACTTGCAACCCTGCCGGCAAACCGCCTAACCAAGCGCTCAACCTGACGGAATAGGCGTTGGTACAATTTGCCGCACGAGGTCAGATCGGGCGCAGGTTTTTTGGTCGTCCTGTGCGGGGACATCATGACCATGCCCGGCCTGCCCAAGACCCCGGCCGCCGAGCGTATTGATGTGAATGACAAAGGCGAGATCACTGGAATTTCATGACAAAATCTTGACATTCCCGGGTTCATGATCTAATCTTCAACTATGCTTAGGGGGGAAGCATTGCTATAGCCACAATGACCTACACCCATGTGAAGCCTTCTTTGAAGGCGTCTTATGCGGCGATCGAAACTTTATTTAGAGTTTTATGTGGGTCAATATAAACATTGTTAGCCGGACAGGCATGGTGATCGCGCGAATGAGATGGTGACACCGAGATGAAGGTTCTCCAAGAAACCACCCGAAGCGACACGGTTTTCCTCCTGTCGTCGATCGAGGCTGCCCGCCGGGACGCCTCGCTCCGACTTGACCCTCGACGTCGTGCCCTCATGGGCCAGTTCCTGACGCCCGCATCGGTCGCCACGTTCATGGCCGAGATGTTCGAGTGCAAAAAGCCCATTGTCCGTATCCTCGATCCTGGCGCCGGACCAGGGGCGCTTTCCGCTGCTTTCGTGCTTGCGATGAGTCTCAGGCCGCATCCTCCGAGCGCCATCTCTCTGACCGCTTACGAAATCGATCCCTTGCTCGTCGGGTATCTTCGTAAGACGCTCGATCTATGCCGGGCAGTGAGCGAAGACGTTGGGATTCGATTCGAGGGACGCATTGTTGAGGACGACTTCTTGGAGGCGGGCGCGAATGCCTTTTCCGGCGATCTCTTTGCGGCAGGAGAAAGGGAACGATTCGACTGTGCCATCCTCAACCCGCCGTACCGGAAGATCGGGATAAACTCTTGCGAGCGAAGGCTGCTCCGCGCCATCGGACTTGAGACAACCAACCTGTACGCGGGCTTCCTCGCGGTAACGGCAAGGCTCCTTGCTCCGGGTGGTGAAATGGTCGCCATCACCCCAAGGAGCTTCTGCAACGGTCCCTATTTTGAACCGTTCCGCCGTTTCTTTCTCCGAGAGATGCGCTTTTGCCGAGTTCACGTCTTTGATGCTAGAGACCGCGCCTTCGCCGACGATAAGGTCCTGCAGGAGAACGTGGTGTTCCGTGCAGTAAGGACCGAGGCTCTCGACCGCGATGTCGTTGTCTCCGCCAGCGTTGGCCCTGACGGGTCCGGTCTGCGCATGCGAACGATCAAACACGCCGAACTTGTCCGGCCAGGCGACCGCCATGCCTTTATACACATCGTTCCAGACGACGATGGGGATCCGATCCGTAATCGGATGGCGAGCCTTGACGCGACTCTCTCGGATCTCGGCCTGACCGTTTCCACGGGTCGCGTCGTGGACTTCCGGGCAAAGGAACTGCTCCGCGCCCAGCCCGGACGGAGCACCGTCCCCCTCATCTACCCCTGCCACCTGCAGGATGGATTTGTGGAATGGCCAAACTGCCGCACACGCAAGCCGAACGCCCTCGCGCTTGGCCCTCGGGCAGAGGACCTTCTCGTTCCGGAGGGTTACTACGTCCTCACGAAGAGGTTCTCAGCCAAGGAGGAGCGGCGTCGGGTGGTGGCAGCCGTATACGACCCGACGCGTGTCGCAGCCGCCCAGGTCGCGTTCGAAAACCACCTGAACTACTACCACGTTCGGGGCTCCGGTTTGCCGGTGACCGTAGCGAAGGGGCTCGCCGCTTTTTTGAACTCAACGCTTGTTGATGCCTACTTCCGCCAGTTCAGCGGACACACTCAAGTGAACGCCGCCGACCTTCGTTCCCTGCGGTACCCGGGGTGGAATAGCCTCGTCGCACTTGGCCAGCATATCGGGAAGAGCTTCCCCACACAGGAAGAGCTGGATCGTATCATTGAGGAGGTTATGTTTCGTGGTTGAGCGAGTGCCCGGGAGACGGACCGCTGCGGCGAAGCGCGTTGATGAAGCGCTCAAGATCCTCAGGGCTCTGAATGTACCGAGGGAGCAGCAGAACGAACGTTCCGCTCTCACCCTCCTTGTGTTGCTCGGGATGACGCCGCAGAAGCCGTGGAGCGAGGCCGAAGCCCCGATGCTCGGCATTACCGAGATGATGAATGTCTTCCGTGACCGCTTCGGCAAGAGATACGCGCCGAATACCCGTGAGACTGTCCGGCGATTCACCGTGCACCAGTTCGTCCAGATTGGCCTCGTCGTGGCGAACCCTGACGATCCGCGCCGACCCGTGAACAGTCCCGACAATCGCTACCAAGTTTCCCCAAGGCTTCTGAAGCTTGCCCATACCCACGGCTCAACCGCGTGGAATGCCTCGTTGACGGGCTTCCTCAGGAGCGCTGAATCGCTCGGTAAGCTTCGGCCGAAAGAGCGTGAGATGATGATGCTTCCGGTGAAGCTTCCCAGCGGAAAAAAACTATCGCTGACCGCCGGCGGCCAGAACGAGCTTGTGAAGAAGATAGTCGAGGAGTTTTGCCCGCGCTTCACACCGGGCGGCGTCATCGCGTACTTGGGCGACACTGGCCAGAAGCATCGGCACGTTGAAGCGGGCTACCTTGAGCGGCTCGGGGTAGAAATCGACGAACATGGGAAAATGCCCGACATGGTCGTGCACTTGATGGAGAAGAACTGGCTTGTCTTGATTGAAGCGGTCACGAGCCATGGTCCTATTGGACTCAAGCGGCATAACGAGCTGAAAGCCCTCTTCGGATTAGCTCAGGCTGGGCTCGTCTTCGTGACCGCTTTTCTCACCCGTCGAGCCGTGACGAAGTATCTTGCCGACATCGCGTGGGAGACTGAGGTATGGGTGGCCGAGGCTCCTTCCCACATCATCCATTTCAACGGCGAACGATTTCTGGGACCGTATGAGTAACGCGAGTGCGGAGCGGCCGGCTAACAACCGGTTGCAGCGGACGGTGCTGCGCGCCGCCGCTGAACCGGAGCGTTAGCCCGCTTGCATCCAATCTAAAGCGTCGTCAAGTTTGCAGCAAAGATTCTCAAGATGTCGAGCAAGCAATGTAGATTAGTTGGCGTTGGGCTAGTATGTTGTGACAATGCAAAGAGTAAGGCACATTCAAGAACTCCTAACCCAATGCTGTTCTCGAACATCCCATTATTATGGGAAATTCTCGAACTGATAATTCGAGATTGGGAGCGTGAAACAACGCCTCTACAAGCCGTCGTAAACAGTTCATCCGGTGAACACGAAAAGCTATTCCACACGTCAAAGGCGTTCATCACCCTTCAACCGCATTACTTGAAAAGCGTCTTTTCCTTTGCGGTATTCGTCATTGCTTTAGAAGGTGCCTACGACAGGTTTTATGAAGAGCTAAACGCGCTCAACCGCAAATCTTTTCTTCGAGTCTCGCACGATAAAAAACCAAAGCCTACGGCCTACGTCGAGAAGGTCAGAATGATACGAAATATCTCCGTAGCACATATAGGCTCGAAGAAAGAAAGGGCAACAAATGCAGCGGCGGCAATGATGTGGCAACCTATGACTCTCGGCAAAGGCATCAACGAATCGTGGGATTTGAATAAGATGACTTTCGGCGGCATGAAACTCACATTGCGTGACTCAACAGGCAAGGTAATAGACCAGTCAGACAACCTTGGAATCAAGGGCATTCCTGAAATGGACAGCCTATGCAGGCAATACCTCGATGAGTACGACAGAGTTTGCGCTGCATATCTAAAAGCAATTCATGCTAAACTGCCAGTTACCATAGGTGATGAGGAATACTTTGAGTTCAAGGCAAAGGTTCCCAATCCGTAGGACGCGGGCTAACACCGCGTTGCAGCCGATTTGCTCCGCTGGTGCTCCGCAAACGGCTGAACGCGACCGTTAGGCGGCGATTGGATTATGAGTGATCAATCCTCGGATTTCTTGAAATGGGTGCCTCTTGCGGCTGCGGTAGCCGCGTGGGTAGCGGCTATCTTCGCATATCTTACTGCCCGCAGGGCTGGTCGGGCACTTCGTCTTGCTGAGCAGCAGGAAGAACGTCGCCGACCGATTTTGGCTCTTTACATACAAGGGGCCTACCTTCGTAGAGTAGATGAAGATCGGATTTACATGTTCTTGCTTTCCGTGAGTAATCCGTCTGACAGCAATAATGCTATAGCCCGAATCGACCTTCGGATCGAATACAGGACAGCCTCCAATTTTCTCGCAGCCGTCGATGTCCCTAGCGTTTCTCAGGACGATGAGATGTTCGGAGGGGATAGTCACTCGCGTCTTGAAATACCGATCCGCGTCGACGCGCATCACACTGTCGCTGGCTGGGTCTTCTTCCGAGTGAAGAAAGCTCTGCTCGAAGACTGTACCGTAGATACATACGTAATTGTTGCGACCGATAGTCATGGGGGGCGAGCATCTATCGAAACGGCATTAGTGCAGGAGTTCGTGCATGAAGCTGAAATCAAAACAAGTTGAAATCCTAGTAAAACACCCTTGGGAAGCACGACCAGCAAGGATTATAAGTGACGCAGCCGTGGCGACCATAGGCGTCGGGGATGGTAGATTGATTCCGCTGGTCATCATCGATTCGGCTGAAAGACCAGACATTGAAGAGCTGGTCAGAGTTCACGAGCACCTTCCTCCCGGCGATGTGAAGGTACAGTGGGGAGATCTGAAGAGCGCTCCAGACAGCATAGCACTGTTCCTTAAATTTACCCGTCCAGCAGAGGCCTTTTTGGTGCTCAACTTCGATATTGTCAAACAAGGTGGGGTTGTAGATCAGATACTATCATCGAGGGCTCTCTATCTACAGCCGGGCCGTGAGGGCGACCGCCTGAGCAACACTCTCCATGCTAAGAGAATTCTGATCGAGGTTCCCGAGACAGGATTTGGCAAGACTTGGGACGGGATTCTCTTCAAACACTTGGTGAAGGATTTTCGGCGAAAAGGCTTGCCAAAAGACCAGGCAAAAGAAGCGACAAAAGGATTCATAGAAGAGTGGCGCAAGATTGGTCGGTCTCGACCCTGGACCTCACGAGCCTAGACCGGCTAACAACGGCATGCACCGGATCGCTAACGCTCCCGGTGATGCCGAGCGTTGGGTGGGCTATACTAGGAAAAAATCCTAGTCGACTTCGAGATTAAATTTGCTCCTATGTTAGAGTAAGGAACAGAAGATGCATAATCTAAAGGGGTTTTGGTCATACGTTCATACTGATGATGAAGCAGATAGCGAACGAATCTCTCGTTTGGCAAGAGATGTTGCTGACCAATTCCAAATGATAACAGGTGAGACGATTACCTTATTCCTTGATAAAGATGACATTGAGTGGGGTGAAAACTGGCGTGACAAGATCGATGCAAGCCTCGCTTCAGTTGCCTTCTTTATTCCCGTAATGACTCCACGATACTTCATGAGTCCAGAGTGCCGACGCGAGATGCAATATTTTACACGCAAAGCAACTAATTTGGGAATCAAGGAGCTTGTTCTACCTTTATTATATGTTAATGTTCCATCCATAGATGATGAATCGAATGAAGATGACCTTATTAAAATTGTCCGAACTTTCCAATGGGAAGACTGGCGAGAGCTACGCTTTATGGAAGTCACGTCCGAAGGATATAGAAGAGGTGTTTTTCGACTTGCGAACCGACTCGCCGAGGCTAACAGACATGTGGAAGAAAGGGATATCGCCGCCACTTCTCAAGAAATAACCGAAATTCCCAGCGGTGCCGAAGACGATTCGCCTGGTTTCATAGATCGCCTTGCAATAGCTGAGGAGACGCTACCTAAATGGCAGGAAACTCTAGTAGCAATTAGAAAAGATATTGAGCTTATTGGGAACATTATGAACGAGGGAACAGCCGACATTCAACGAGGTAATACACAAGGAAAGGGTTTTGCAGCTAGGTTGATAGTGGCACGCCGGTTGGCGCAGCAGCTAGTTGAACCTACTGAACATATCTGGTCGCTTAGCAATAAATCTGCTACTCAGCTCCATGAGGTAGATGAAGGATTCCGAATAATCATTGGGCGAGCTCCTTTAGAGATTCAAGAGAATCCCGACTCTAAAACGAGTTTGTGTACATTTTTTAGAGCGGTTCGAAGTCTGTCTACTTCCGCACATGATGGACTTGGATCTGTTCAAAGAATGATAGATACAATCCCACCAATAGAAAGAATGTCGAGAGATATGCGCCCCGCACTGAGGCGACTCAAACAGGGATTAGCAATTTTGGTCGAATCAAGAGATATAACCGACGAGTGGGTTAATCTCATTGAGGTTTCCGGCGTAGCATGTGAAGACCAAGATGCTCAGCCTCACTAGCCCTTCTTATATTCTGCCAAAAATTCCGCTTTTCATAGCCCACCCAACATACGCCTAAAACGGACTGGCCAAGGCGCAACGCGATTCGGAGATAATCGCTTCGGCGAATCGCTGATAAAATCGGTGGGGTCAGGCTTTCCCTTGGCTAGGCGCTTAGCCGCAGCCGTTAGGTCGAGGATCTCCGTGAGCTGCGATTCGTTGGGGGAGCGGAACGTTAGGGAAGACTCCAGCTTCGTCCGTCCCGGCCTTGGTCACCGGAAAATTGAGATGGGGTTGAAAGATGACGTAGTCGGTCTTCGTATTCGACTAAATCTTGACATTCTCGGGTTCATGATCTAATCTTCGGCTATGCTTGCGGGGGGAAACAAACTTATTGCCTCAATAATCTACACCCAAGTGAAGCCTTCTTTGAAGGCGTCTTATGCTGCAACCGAAACGGTATTCAAACTTTTATGCGGGTCAATATAAACATTGTTGGGCGCGAGAGGTAAGTTGTGACGAATGAGGGCTGGCAGACGCTTAGCCAGGTCGCAATTGTGCTCGGCGTTCTTCTCACCGCGCTTGGCGGATACGGCGCTTATGTGTTCGGGAAGCGTGTCGATCGCGAAAAGGAAGCACCAGCTGCATATTCAGGTGAGCTAAGAGCGAATGAAGAGATTCTGTTCTCTGGCCCGAATCACGTCTGGCCTAAAATTGAGTTCGGAGACTCGGGTGCGATCCTCATGTACACAGGGCCGGAGGGGTCGCCGCTCTTTAGGATCGGCGAGGAGACGGGCCTGACCATCGTCCGAGAAGGCCGACAGGTCAAACTTTCAACGATCATCCGTGACCAGAATGGACGCGTGGTGGCCGAGCTCGTGAAAAATGAGTGGAAGGTCAACCCGCACAACTCGTGGGATCGAAACTACACTGCTGATACTCTCGAAGTGAAGGACCCTACCGGCGATATTGTCCTCCAGGTCCGCGCGTTGCCGGATCGCATCCAGTTGCAGGCCAAGTTCTACGAGGCAACTGGCAGAGGTGTCGGATTTGGCGCGATTCGTGGCCCTGACGGGCAATGGGGCGGCGGGATCGAACTGACGGGCTCGGCCCATCCGCGGCTGACTCTTCGAATCGCCCCCCTATTCAAGTACCCGAGTGACCGACACTTGGGCGAGCCCGTAGATGCGAAGGGAAGGGACAGGTGAGGGACGCGCCTAACGAAGCGCTTCAACGGACCGCGTGCTCGCGGTGCTCGCACTGCGGCCGCTGAGCGCCAGCGTTCGACGAAAGAATGAAAGAGGAGAAAACAATATGAGCGGGATTCTAGATAGTTCAGAGATGGTAAGGCTCGTCATCCTTGTTGAGGAAGCTGCCCGATCGACCGAAGAGGGCGTCAAGCATTTCGTTGAGCCTGCACCGGGCACCTTGCGGCGCACAACTAGCAAACGACACCATATTGTCTTCGGACGCCGCGGCTCGGGCAAATCGATCCTTTTGCGAAAAGCCGCCGCTGACCTCACCATAGACAGACGCCCAATTGCGTACGTCGACCTCGAAGCTTTCAAGGGGCATAGCTACCCTGATGTCCTCATCAGCGTATTAATCTCAACACTTGATGAGTTCAAGAAATGGATGGACTCCGCGGCAATCCATCCCTCTACCCGGACGTCTTTCTGGCAGAAGTTGTTCGGTACGACACCGCAACGCCCGTCTTTCAACCGCGCGCAAGCTGCGAAACTCTCAGATGATTTGGCAGCGATGATTCAATCTCTCAAGTCCGAATTGCACCGGGCAGACGATGCGGAACTCCGTGTGACGGACGGTTCTGAGGCGAGCATCAAGGATTCGGGCAGCGTCTCGGGCAAAGTGGCCACTGGTGTCGCATCGATAAAGGCTTCCCTTGCGAGTGAGCAAACCCAAGGACGAAAGCAGGAGATCGAAGAGAAATCAAGACGCTGCAAAATCGACCTGCTTCACCGGCATATTATTAATTACCAGGCTTTGTTCAGATCGCTTGGGCACATTTCGGGAGGCGATGCATATCTATTCGTCGATGATCTCTACCACGTTCGCCGCGCTGACCAAGCCAAAGTCATCGACTATTTCCATCGAATAGCGAAAGATCACTGTTTATGGCTCAAGATAGGAACAATTCGACACCGGACCCGATGGTATACGCACGGGGACCCGCCCACAGGAGTCAAGCTCGGTGATGATGCGGACGAAATCGATCTCGATCTTACCCTGGAAAAGTATGCCCTGGCGAAGAATTTCTTAGCGAAGATACTGAGGAACTTCGCAGACTCGGCGGGCATAGGCCCCCTTGATACCTTTTTAACGGACGGAGCGCTCGACCGTCTTGTTCTTGCGAGCGGCGGTGTTGCAAGAGACTTCCTGTCGATTCTCCGTCGTTCCGTTGACGTTGCACGGGAACGCGGCGGTGGCCATCGGGGTGACAAAGTAGGAGTAGAGGATGTGAACGTCGCCGCTGGCGAATACGACTCCGCCAAGCGTGAGGAATTCAAACGAGACACCTTGGACGACACTTCCCCACTCGAAGAAGAGTTCCGCAGAATCCGCTACTTCTGTCTGGACCAAAACAACACCAATTGTTTTTTACTGGACAAGGAACAACATGACGTCGAGGTGGATCTTATCCACGAATTGGTGGACCTCAAACTCATCCACTTGGTTAGGTCGCGAGTTACGGTCAGCGGTCGCCGGGGGAGGATTTTCGAAGCCTACATGCTCGATCTTAGTCAATATGCTGGTGCGCGGAAACGCCGGGAGCTTCAAATGGTCGAATTCTGGAAGCCAGACTCCAAGGAGGCGCTTAGGAGAATCTCTCTGATCTACGAACCGGGAAAGAGCGTGGAACCGGGAAGAAGCGTCGAACAAGGCAATTCAGCCAACCGCGAAGACGCGGCGCCTGATTGCTAGCGTTAGACGACGCTCCTGCTTTCGCAGGGGCGTGCGAAGCAGCGTTAGACTGAAAAGGAGGTCAACATGACAGATTCGAGACTGGAGTTGTTGACGGCTCAGAACAGTGTGTTGCTCCTGGTGGATTACCAGCCCGCGATGTTCAAGGGGGTGGGATCCGGCGATAGGAACGCCATCAACGACAGCGCTGTCGCTGCGGCAAAAGCGGCCAAGATCCTGGCGGTACCCACGGTCCTGACCTCCATCTGGCCCGAGGGGAACGGCGCGTTCATCAAAGAGATCACAGGCCTGTTCCCAGGGCAGGAGGTCTTTGCCCGCGCGGTGCCCGGCTTCGACGCGTTCGAGGACGAGGGAGTCTTGCAGGCCGTGAAGAAGACCGGCCGCAAAAAGCTCGTCATCTCGGGCTTGTGGACCAGCATGTGCTTTGCGGAAACGGCCATCCACGGATTGCGTGAGGGACTGGCCGTTTATGGCCTGATGGACGCCGCCGGCGACTGGTCGCCAGATGCGCACGAGTATGGAATTCAGCGTATGCTGCAGGCGGGCATCGTTCCGATGACGTGGATGCCACTGGTCTCGGAGTGGATGCACGACTGGGGCAATCCGAAAGCGGGAGACTTGAGGAAGGAGGTCTATGGAAGGTACGATGCCGTACTGGGCATGTAGGTGGAGCTAACGGCTCGCAGCTTATGGCCTGTCCATAAGGCGGCGGTTATCAACATCAAGTGGACTCTGAGAGCTATCAATGACAGAGATATTTCCCGAACCAATTCGAAACTTACCTGAAGCCGACATTCCCTTAAAGGGCGTCAGGGCATATCTTTCACAATCAGCGAATCACCAAATCATCTTCATGGAGTTTGGTGAGGACGTCGAACTGCCAGAACATTCCCATGCAGCCCAAGTGGGCATAGTCCTCGAAGGCAAGATAGATCTAGTAATTGGTGGCGAAAAACGAACATACATTAAGGGAGACCGCTACTACATTCCTGAAGGAGTGAAGCATTCAGGAAAGATCCATGCTGGATACGCGGACGTAACATTTTTCAACGAACCAAGCCGCTATCGGACAAGATAATTGACATCTTTACAATCAGAGTGATAATCTCCATTTGTGTTGAGGGGGACATTTGCAGACAAGACAGGAAGGAGTCTTCGTCGCGGAACAAAAAGCCGCTATTTCATTGGTTATGTCCGATCCGATACTCGTTTCAAAGGCGTCTTATACGGCACATGAAGCGGTATCCGGGTTGTTATATGGATCCCTATAAACATTGTTAGGCGTCGCAAATCGTGACTAGATAACTTGGGGAGGGCCATTATGAGAATCGTGGCGGTTGTCTGCAATATCGTCCTGTGTGCGTTCACCTGCTTCGTTCTCTTAACCTATGGAATTTCCAAAGAAGTCCCTTATCAGATTTTCTCGCTGCTTTTACTATTGGTTCCGATTCTAAGTACAGTCGTTCTTCTCCGCAGTGGAATGTCATTTCAAATGCAGAAAACGCGTGATGATCGATCCTTAAAAAACACTGTTGCTAATCGCGTGGCAATCATTAGCAACATCGTTTTGGTCTTGTCGTCATGCTGGGCCATCGTCGCCCAGTACCCTCATCCCAAAGATGACGGCTTGATTGCTTACACACTGTTTGTGGTGTTCACTCCGATTGTCAATATAGTTGTGCTTTTCGGCATTTTGAAGAGTAAAACCCAAGAACAACAAAAGACGATTTCTCACCAAGAAGAGGTCCGCGACGCCTAACCAGCGATTGCAGCGGACCGGCATTCGTTTACCGCTCATGCCGGCCGCTGAACCGCGACGTTAGCTGCAATAAATTACGAAGTACCATAAGGAGGTGAAAAATGATGAAAAGAATCGGTTACATCTTACCAAGCATTCTATTTATTTCATTTTTAACTGTGGGGATTGCTCTCGCCCAAACAGATATCCAAGGAAGTAAGGATCACCCATTAATAACCCGTATGCCCGGCTACTACATCAGCCAGTATAATGTATCTGAGTTTGCCGCATTCGATCCGACGGTGATTGGGGGCAAGGATGTTCACTGGGAAGGGAAAGTATACTCCTACGGATATTCGCGGGAGGAAGGTGGCCGGCCCATCAGTATGCTGCAGATCGTGCGAAACTACGAAACGGCGATCAATCGGGCCGGCGGAAAGATACTCGGCGGCGATGAAAGACGGATGGCAGCCGAGATCAGAAAAGAAGGCACCTTGACCGGGGTCTATGTGGAAGCGTTCAACGACGGCATGAATTACAATCTGACGATCGTTGAGTCGCAGACGATGCAGCAGGAGGTCGTCGCAGACGCCAAGGCGATGCGGAATGACCTCGCCGAAACAGGCAAGACAATAGTCCATGGCATCTATTTCGACACAGCTTCGGCCACAATCAAGCCTGAGTCGGAGTCGGCCCTGGTCGAGATGGTGAAGCTGTTCAACGGCTCTCCCACACTCAAGGTCTACGTCGTCGGTCATACGGACAACGTCGGCAACCTCGAATCAAACCTCAAACTCTCCTCTGACCGCGCCGCTTCCGTGGTCAAGGCTATCACCGCGCGAGGCGTAGCAGCTTCACGCCTGAAGTCTGCTGGAGTCGGTCCATACTCGCCGGTAGCCTCAAATGACACGGATGGTGGCAAGGCGAAGAACCGTAGGGTGGAGTTCGTCAAACAATAGACCATTGATTTTACGGCAGAGGATGGGGCTTTTAATGGAACCAGCTAACAAGTCGCTGAAGAGGGACGCGGCAAAAGAACGCCCCGCCCCTTAGCTTTCTGTTAGGCGTGAAAGACACCATGACGATGTCGGGAGTGCAGTACATTGCGAGTGCCGTACCATGGGGTCTGGTCGGCCCGTTCCTCATGGCAATCCATTGAACATGACGAACGCCCGATCCATATAAACATTGTTCGGCAGCACATTAAAAGCTTAAAATGAAAGGAGTATAACAATGGAAGACACCATTGTCGAGATTGAAGCAGAGGCTTTGGAGGAAGCCAGAGAGCAAGTCAAAGCGCAGATACCTAAAGGTCTTTCATTGATTTCAGAACAAGTCATCTCGGACGGAGAGCCCAAGACTGTAAGAGCCGTCTCTGATACAACCGTCTCGGCCTTTGCAAAGGCACAAGGTGACATACCCTCCGGGGCAACTATCTTGGAGAAGAAAGAGACTATTTCACCTGCACAAAAAGTGGTGATGATTGAAGCGTTTGACGAGCAGACTGCAAGAACGCAGGTAGAGAACCAAATAGGGGAAACTGAAGTGATCAAGGCATTGAAGTTGGCACGAACAGGAAAACAAGGATTTCTTGGGATTGGTAAAAAGCCAAATCAGTATGAGGCCCAAGTTTTCCAGAAAGCCGTCGCTGAAATCACGTATAAAACGAAGGCTAAAATCTCAGCCCTAATAGGTGAACTGCCAACTATCAAGAAGGAGTACTCCTATGCCAGAGACAGATTGTTGTCTCATGTCTCGACTTTGTCATGTAGGCCGATGGATGTATTGGATGATGTCATTAGAGTCATTGACGAGTATTCATCTGGAGAGGAAAGAAAAATATCTGCTTGGGATTTTGTCGAACTGACACAGTATCTGTCAAATACGAGAAGCCGGGGTTTAAGCGGCGTTATTGCGGCAAACAAAGAAGTGAGAATGATGAAACCTATCTTTGCTGGGTTAAAGAAACTCGTTCTGATCCGTGACTGTGGTGTTGATAGGAAAGCCATTCCTGATGATGTTGATGCGATATTGCAAATAAAAGGTCCGAGCGAAGTTGATTGGGTTATCCGATATCTTACTGAAAATGGATTGGCATGAGTTCGTCCGCCACGCATGAAAAACATCGAATCGATCGCCAATGTCGCCGATCTATCCGACGAGGGGGTAGTATGCCGCCGAACAACTCATTGGAGACCGACCGCCAGAGCGTCATTTTTTAGTGGTGGTCTTGCTTCCGGGAGCAAGTTTTGAAAACGCGGGTTGTCCGGTATAAAGTCTGGCGGCGGCTCAATTCGGACGTTAGGTTGACGGCTGGTGTTCGGTAGTACGGCTTGTTGTTACTGTATTGGCTTTCTGACCTGAGAGAGGCAATCTGGATTGCCGAAACTACTTGATTCAAAGGAACGTCTCATGAAAGCAATCATTTGTACAACATATGGGCCACTAGACGCTCTCAGACTTGAAGAGATTCCAAGGCCTACCCCAAACGACAATGAAGTCCTGGTGAAAGTTCACGCTTCATGCGTTAATTTTAACAACTTGGCCTATATTAGCGGGAAGCCGATGTTCGCTCGTCTAATGGGCGTCGGACTCTTTAGGCCAAAATGTCAAAGACCCGGGGATGACATAGCGGGGCATGTTGAAGCGGTGGGTCGAAACGTCAAGCAGTTTCAACCAAATGATGAGGTATACGGGAATCTGGCTTGGTGCGGCTATGGCGCCTTTGCCGAGTACGTGTGTGTTCCAGAAGAAGCAATAGCCTTGAAACCGGTCAACACTACGTTCGAAGAAGCGGCGGCGGTGGTTCAGGCCGGAGTGGTCGCCCTTCGAGCTCTTCGAGACACAGGGCAGATTCAAGCAGGGCAGAATGTATTGATCTATGGTGCCTCCGGAGGTATCGGTAGCCTTGCAGTGCAGATTGCCAAATCGTTCGGGGCTGAAGTAACTGGCGTGTGCAGTACGCGGAATGTCGCGATGGTGCATTCCCTTGGCGCAGACCATGTCATTGACTACACCAAAGAAGATTTTGCCCGAAATGGACAAAGTTACGACTTGATTCTGGCCACAGCTGGATATCGATCGATTTTTGACTATAGGCGGGCACTCAGTCCCAAGGGAAGATATGTCGCGACCGGGGGCTCCATGAGGGGTCCCAAAGCAATGGCGCAAGTCCTCCAGGCCGTTGTGCTGGGGCCTTGGATATCAAAGACTGGAAGTAGGAAGCTGGGAATTTCGCACCTCGGAAAAACAAACCAAAAAGATCTAGTGTTTATGAAGGAACTTATTGAAGCCGGCAAGGTAAAACCTCATATAGATAGATGTTACAAGCTGAGTGAGGTCGCGGAAGCTCTCAAGTACTATGAAATGGGCCACACCCAGGGAAAAGTTGCGATCAACGTTGAACAGACGTAGCAAGGAGCTTGAATCGGAGTTGACGCAATTGTGAATCGCGTCAACCTAACAAGTCGTTGAAGCCGACCCCTTAACCTGCGCGCGGAAAGCGGGGCCAAGGTTTCGTAAAAGCCGTCACTTCTGGGATTAGGCGGCGGGGCGGCTTAACTCTATGTTAGATTTCGACAATAAGAGTTGACAAAGAGTGCCCTTCTGTATACAATGTAATACATCAATGACAGGAGGTGTATAATGAGTACAGCAATATCTGTGCGGCTTCCTAAGGACCTCGCTGAGCAACTTGACGGGATAGCCAAAGAAATAGAGAGACCACGCTCTTTCATCATCCAGAAAGCACTGGAGTCGTACATCAAAGATTTCGCCGATCTTCAGATTGCACTCGACCGGCTCCACAACAAGAGTGATGCTGTCATTTCCGGCAAAGAGCTGAGGAAGTCCCTTGGCATATAATATTGTCTACAAGAAATCGGTACATCGCGATCTCAAGAAGCTGCCAAAAACTGAGGTCAGTCGTATCCTCGACCAAATAGAACATGAGCTGATAAAGAAACCTGAGTCAAACCCTGTGCTCAAAGGCCAATTTGCCGGTCTTCGTAAATATCGTATCGGAGACTACCGGATCATTTATGCCCTAATGGGCGCAAATATCCTTATTCTCAGAATCGGTAATCGTCGAGATGTTTATAAAGGCAAAATCTAACCAGGGCATCAACCTGGTCGCGCTCTGCTTCGCGGCCCGCGCCGGTTATGCCTGGCGTTAGGTTTTGCAAACCTATAGGATAGGTGGTGGTGAACCACACTCAAGATCGCCAGATCATAGTAATCTTGGAGGATGCTAATGAAAGCGATTGTCCACACAAAATATGGACCACCGGATGTTCTGCAGCTCAACGAGGTTGAAAAACCGACCCCTAAAGAAAATCAAATCCTGATTAAAGTGCATGCCGCGTCCATAAACGCGGCTGATTACCGCATGATGAGAGCCAACCCGTTCCCGGTTCGCCTGATGGTCGGAGGGCTTCTAAGACCAAAAGACCCGCGCTTCGGATCTGACGTAGCGGGGCGGGTCGAAGCGGTAGGCGAAAACGTAAAGCAGTTTCGGCCAGGGGATGAGGTATTCGGGTGTGCTAAGGGCGCTTTTGCCGAGTATGTCCTTGCCAGAGAAGCTTATTTAGCACTGAAGCCGACCAATAGATCCTTCGAAGAAGCAGCGGCCGTGCCTGTGGCGGCCCTCACCGCTCTGCAGGGTCTTCGCGACGCTGGAGGGATCCGGCCCGGGCAAGAGGTTTTGATCCAAGGCGCCTCGGGTGGTGTGGGTACGTTTGCAGTACAGCTTGCCTCATCGTTCGGGGCGAAAGTGACCGCGGTGTGCAGCACGAGGAATCTGGACACGGCGCGCTCGATTGGGGCAGACCACGTCATTGATTACACTAAGGAAGATTTCACCCGAAACCGGCAGCGTTACGACCTGATTTTTGCTGTTAACGGTTATCACTCGCTTTCAGCTTATAAGCGTGCACTGAATCCCCAAGGGATTTATATCTGCGCCGGAGGCACTATGCCTCAAATTTTCCAAGCCATGCTCCTGGGATCATTGATGTCAATGAACGGGGATAAGAAAATGGGTAGCATGGGGATAGCGAAAGTAAACCAAAAGGATTTAGTTTACCTGGGGGAGCTTCTGGAAGCCGGTAAGATCGTCCCACTGATAGATCGCTGTTACCCGCTAAGCGAAGTTCCTGAAGCTATTCGATATGTAGAAGAAAAACACGCCCAAGGAAAAGTAGTAATAACTTTAGAAAGTAATGGCAAAACCTAATAACGCGCTGCACTCGACTTTGCTCCGCTGCGCTTCGCAAAGCGGGTGAGCGTGGGCGTTAGGCCGCACGCAATGTTCCCAAAGGAGTGCCTTCATGATTTACTTACCGTTTCTTCCTTTTCACAATAGACTGGCCAAGCCTTTCTTTGGAATTCTAGTTGCGCTATCTCTGACGGCAACTCAGTTGCACTTGGATCCAAAATCGACAGAAGTAATCGTGGTTGGGACAGTTCATGAAGAGACGAAAGCCTATACTTCCCTCGGGCTTCTTGCAATTCTTAAAACGGTTCATCCTGATGTCATTCTTTGTGAGTATGACTCCTCTTTCTTTACAATTGATTTCAAATTTAGGCGCTATTTCGGAGGGCTTGAAGACAGCGCAATCTGTGATTATATGAAGACGGAACAAGTAATACTCAGGCCATACGATATTGAAGGTCGGAATGAATTTTATCGGAAACACGACGTCTTCAATCTTCAGGCTAAGTTTTCAGGGCATGTTTCAGAGCTTGCGGAGAAGGGGAAGCTCAACGCAGAATCCCAAGAGATCCTAAAGAATATTTACGAATGTTTCAAAAAGAGAGACGCATTTGGCGCTGAGAATCCACGGCGAATCAACTCGTTTGATTGTGACAGAGTGCTAACCGAGAAAAGTTTTGTCATGGATTCTGGATACTCCGAGATCATCCGGCTCACGCCCGAGTTGCAAGGAGACAATGATTTCTGGGTTCTATTTCGTTCATTCGAACTTCATAGAAACAACACAATGGTAAAGAATATTGAAAAGTACGCTCAAGAATTCCAGGGTAAGCGAATTCTCGTAGTCTGCGGATTTGAGCACCGGCATTTTCTACGGCGACATCTCAAGTTCTCGCAGGCCCTCACATTCACAGTTAGAGAATATTGGGAATACCCTGAATCCCTTTCTCAACAGTCCACAGCGGCACGTTGATGCTCGATCAATCTTCTCGCATCGATGATCATATGATTCATTGTTCGTCCAATTTTGTTATTCGCTAAATCCAAGCTGCATGCGAGCTCATAGGAGTTCACGATTCCCGTCGGGGCCTAACCCTTCGTTCAACTAGGACCCAACCGGCACGGCCCACTTCTACGTCTCGCGTTTCGGATTTCTCGTCTTCGTCCATCATTCGGTCGCCGGTCGGGCCGGTTAACTTCTTTCGTTAGGCCGAAGATCTCCGTGAGCCGCGATTCGTTCGGGGGGCGGAACGTTAGGGAAGACTCCGACCTCATCCGTCCCGCCCTCGGTCACCTGAAAATGGAGATGGGGTTGAAGGATGACGCAGTCGGTCTTCGTATTCGACTATGAGGCTTGACATGGCCGCGAGGCCGATTTAATATCTGGCGTGAAGGATTGGGGTTGAAGTGATTTTCTCCGAAGCACTGTCGGTAGCCCTAGTGATGTGAAGACTACGATGATCTACACGCATGTCCTCAACCGGGGACCGGCTGGAGTTCGCATCCCCGTCGACGCACTCTGAGGCCATGGCGGAGGATTTTATGTCGATCCGTATAAGACACCGTGATAAGAATAGCGTCTTAGCGCAATAGGCTGAAATATCAATGGTTATGACTGATGCAATTTTCGTTTCGCAGGCGTCTTTTGCGGCACTCATTGCGGCTTTTGGAATATTATGCGGATCAATATAATCAATGTTAGCCCGCTCGCCAAGTCATGATATGTGATAGAAGTTAGCACAATTTCAGAATTACATAAAAAGGAGAAAATAAAATGGACTTCCTACGTAATCTGTTCAAGAAAAAGCAACCAAAAGCCTCTCCAAGCCCCGCTTCAAGTAGTGGAGAGTCTACCAAACCAACGCCCGCGAAAGAAGCGTCTTTAAGTAACCAGGAAGATGTCGTCAAAAAGTACAAAAGTTTGATACTAAAAAGGGCATCATCTCATGGTATTCCACAAGAAACAGTTGAGACTAATCTGAAGAATCTTTCATCGGAGGAGTTCCGTCTACTGGCTGAATGTGCGGATGGCCTATTTGTGGTTTACCTATGGTCTCCTCCTGGCACAGAAGCTAAGGCACAGGCAAAACGAAGTATTGGGTTACGTTCATGACATTCCTCGGCTACGCCTTTGGCAGCCAAACTGTG
The DNA here is from genome assembly GCA_963702835.1 of Candidatus Aminicenantota bacterium. Taxonomy (GTDB): domain Bacteria; phylum Acidobacteriota; class Aminicenantia; order Aminicenantales; family JAFGAV01; genus JAFGAV01. The sequence continues at coordinate 2,526,623 of OY969762.1, read as the reverse complement.
TTTAAGAGCGATGCTAAACGATGTTCGCTCATTTAACTTGTGTTCGCTAACCTAGATAGAAATCAAAGCAAACAGCGGGCTAACAACCACTTGCACCTGACCGCTTTGCGTATTGCGGGCGTGTAGGGCGAAGGCTCTGCACGCTCGCGGCAGGTGAAGCGGAATGTTAGGCCGCCATGGATCTCACCGCTTCAGTTCGGTGCAGAAAGGAGTGCGGTTATGCGTTGTTTTGCTTTTTGCAATAGACTCGCCAGGCAATTCTTTGGATTTCTGGCAGTACTGTCTATGTCGGTAGGGCAGTTACATTCAGGTTCTAAATTAACCGAAGTGATCGTAGTCGGAACAGTTCATAAAGAGACGAAAGCATATACTGCCCTTGATCTCCTCACAATTCTCAAGACAGTTCATCCTGATGTCATTCTTTGCGAACTTGACTCTTCTTTCTTTACAAATGATTTTAAATTTAGGCATCTTTTTGGAGGACTGGAAGAGAGCGCAGTTTGTGAGTACATGAAAACGGAACAGGTAATACTCAGGCCATACGACATTGAAGGTCGGAATGAATTTTATCGAAAACACGAAACGTTCAATCTCGAGAATAAGTTTTTTGGGCATGTTCTAGAGCTTGCAAAAAACGGGAAGCTAAACTCAGAATCGCAAGAGACCCTTAAGATTATTTATGAATGTTTCAAGAAAAGAGACATCTACGGCAATGCAAATCCACGGCGTATTAATTCGTTTGACTGTGATAGGGAGCTAGCGGAGAAGTGGTTCGCCAGGGATTTGGGATACTCCGAGATCATCCGGCGCACGCCCGAGTTGCAGATATACAATGATTTCCATGCCCTTACTCGTTCCTTCGAGTTTCAAAGAAACAACACAATGGTTAAGAACATCGTAAATTACACTCAGGCGTTCCAGGGGAAGCGAATCCTCGTTGTCTGCGGATTTGAGCACCGACATTTCCTAAGGATAAATCTCAATTTCTCGCAGAATCCATCATTTACAGTAAAAGAGTATTGGGAATACGCTGAAGCCTCTTCTTCTAATGAACAAAAAAAGAGCAATTAATCGTTATATCACCGTCCGGCCTAACCACTCGTTCAACCCGGACCCAGGCGCAAGCGTCTGGTCCGGTTAACTTTTTCCGTTAGGCCGAAGATACTCCGTGAGCCGCGATTCGTTCGGGGAGCGGAACGTTAGGGAAGACTCCGGCCTCATCCGTCCCACCCTCGGTCACCGGAAAATGAAGATGAGGAGCCTTGACATGGCCGCGAGGCCGATTTAGTATCTGGCGTAATGGAAAGGGGTTGAATTGATTTTCTCCGAAGCACTGTCCGCAGCCGAAGAAAGGGTTCCCTATTCTACGCGAGCTCCGAAGCTGCTGGACCGGCTGCGCGAGGCGCTCCGCACCCGCCATTACAGCCGCCGCACGGAACAGACCTATTGTCATTGGATCAAGCGTTTCATCCTCTCCGCGACGGCAAAGGGGGAAGGACCGGATCACCATGTTGCCAGAATCACTCAAGGGCCCGCTTCAAGACCATCTGAAGAGAGTCAAGGCAGTTCACGATCGGGACTTGGCCGACGGCTGGGGGTGTGTCTTGATGCCCTCGACCGGAAAAATCCGAACTCTCCGAAAGAGTGGCGCTGGCAATGGATTTTCCCGCAGGATAATCGTTGGCGGAATTATAAGACCGGGGTGGAAGGGCGGCACCATGTCCATGAATCCATCATCCAGAAAGCGGTCTCCGGCGCGGTAAGAAAGGCCGGTCTTTCCAAACGGGCCACTTGCCATACCTTCCGGCATTCGTTCGCGACGCATCTTATAGAAAGCGGCTATGATATCCGTACGATCCAGGAACTCCTCGGGCATAAGGATGTCAAAACCACGATGATATATACCCATGTCCTTAACCGTGGAGGCAAGGGTGTCAAGAGCCCTGTGGACGATCTGTAAAGGAGATCATCAGGTGTGTTATACAGAAACCATACATCATCCTGCAGAGAGTGTCGGAAGCGTTTTATAGTGTTGCAAACATTGTGCTTACAACAATACGAGGTGTGGGATCTTATATAGCAACATTGCCGAGGAAGCGTATTATGGAGAAACAATATAATCATTGTTGGGTGAAAGATATTATGAAGAAGAACTCGAAAATCATTTATTTCTGTTTTGCTATGGTGATTTTTTTTATCAACTGCCTTATTTACGTAATGGCAGCAGAAAAAAAACATAAAAAGGCCGATAGCCTGTTAGACCAGCAAATCGTTACCGCTGAATCGAACCAGATCAACTGTTATGAATCACCAAAATACCTCGTTATTGCAAAAGAAGTTCAAGGGAGAACGGGTACTGACTTCTTGATTAAATACAAATCAAGACCAGATGAAAAGTTGTCATGCAATTATATTTTCGGAAATAACGATTTCGAGATTAAGAATGAATGGGCTGAATATTTCGCTGGGTTGAAGGATGATCTTCTAATCCTTGATAGCACGACTGGTCCTGGCCCGAGTGGTCTCATAATCTGGGATTTAAAAAAGCGGAAGAAGGTTTATGAGGGCTCTTGGTCAGACCCAGAAGAAAGTAAGAACGATTCGCTTGTCTATTGGATGGAAACGGGAGAGGCAACCGATAATAATTGTCCGGAGCTCAAGAACTGGGAGTCACATGGATTAGGAGCCGCAATTGAAACAAAGGTCATACTTAACCTATCCAATTTCAAGATTACAAAGACACAAGAAACAAGATGTAGCCCAAGGCAATAATAGCCACCCAACAACATCATCAACCTGACGCGGAATAAGCGCGGCGCAGTTTTAGCATTGTTGGTTGCCCGCGCAGGTTATGCCAATCGTTAGACAGGTCAAGGAAAGCGGAGGCAAATGATTCGCACTCTCCGATGCATATCTATCGTAGCGACGGCAATTAGCATCGTTGCCTTATCTATTCGCTTGCACGCAACGCTCAAGCAAGATACTCGGTGCAATGAAATCGTGTCGATTGACTCCAAAAATCTTCGCATCGAGATGCCCAATGGAGGGGCTGTCCAGTTAAAGAATGGCACGGCTTTCTCCTCGGACGCCGGAGAGGGTGGAGAATCGAAAGATTGGGAAATAAACCTAGTCCAGGATGAGATAATTCGTCCAATACCTGGGCAGGCTCTCCGATTGATAAAACTCTTCAGCAATCATCTGACAGGCAGCGGCGCATGGGATCACGTGTTTATATTTCGATGTGTCAAAGGCAAGGTCGTCCGCGTCTTCCAGAAAAGCTTTCTTTATGGAGTGAAGATTCAGAAGATCACCGATGCTGAGTTGATATTCACGTCCGGGGAATGGATGAAAGGCGATCCGATGTGTTGTCCCTCGAAGGAAACGATATCGACGTATCGATGGAGTCCGAAGGACGGGATCTTTAAAGTGGTTCGGAGTGTCTTACGTCCTGTTCAAATAAGGTGATGATGCCCAGTTCCCGGCTAAAACTGGCCGCGCGCGCCTCTCATTCCACGTGCTTAGAGGAAAACGGCATCATGCGAATCATTCTGGTGAACCGAGACCTGTCTAACAACGGCATCCAGCCGTCGGCGCAAAAATCGCGCCGTGCCTGATGCCGGGCGTTAGGCCGAAAAATCTGAAGCTAATGAAGAACATTCCTCCCGAAAAACTTCGCGAAATGCAGGAAGCGATGCAGCGTCCTGAAGGTACGCTGTCTTTCAGCTACTTTTCCGATGATCTTTTCAATGCTGACAAAAGAGGCGGAAGAATCTGGGAGCTACTGGCAGGTCAGCATTTCTTCCTGATCGAACGAACAGACGATCTACTTCTTCGCTTTTATCACTCCTCTCCTGGCACCGGAACACGAGTTGCGTCGATTGACTTAAAACAAATGTCCGCGTGTAATTCAATATGGATCGCCATTACCTGGACGCCAACCCAAATCGATCTTTATGCCGGTCCATTAAGAGTCTCAAGTGATCTTCAATCGTCCGTAGGGACAGTGTCGAAGAAAGGATTCAGGATTGGAAGAGATCGATCTGTCTATCAGGTTGGAGATGAAGGAGTTGAAGTGATGGGAATCTCGGTCTACCAGGGGCAGACGCCTGTTCTTCTTCCCACAGCTCTTGAGGCCTGGAAAGCCACGATACAAGCCGTTGAGGTTTTGGCAACAGGCACATCAACGGAGGGTTACATATTCGAGGTAGTTTCAACGAATCTAACGCTTTCAATCTTGGTAACTGGATTTGAGGCCTACTGTAAGACTCGTTTTTTGGAACTTGAAGGCGAGGGAATAAGGCCTGATGTGGCGAGCCTGTTGAAAACCATCATACCGAGAAGAGAAATAGAAGCGGGCATTGAACAAATCTTAAACGCCGAGGCAGCTGACGTCGGGAAAACAGTTCTCACCTTGATAGTCGAGCAAGGCAGGATCAACTTTCAGAACTATCTGGATTGCAAACGAGTCTACAACAAGGCTTACGGAATAAAGTTCAGCGAGATTGGTTTAGACTCGAACTTCCAAGATCGGATTCAGAAATTGATTAAGTATCGGCATCGTATCATTCATGTAAGCCCATTGATCGGAATGCTGAATCAACCTGGAGTGCCACAAGAAGAGCCCGTTTTCTCAAAATGGGAGCTTGCCAAGGAGGCAGTAAGCTTGTTCGGTCGTTTCGTAGACGCCCTCCACACAGCCACTCTTACACTAAGAAGGATTGACTGAAATGCCTAACAAATCACTCCAGCGGATGGCTACAGCCACCGCTGATTTCTACCGTTAGGCGGTTTGAAATCGTTAGACCTAGCATTACACATATAAGGAGAAACAAATGGCAAAATGTCCGTATTGCAAACAAGCGATCACTTTGGAAAAAACCAAAAGAGAATCTGCTGAATTCAACGAAGAAGTACACAAAGAGGTATCTGGTGCAGTAAAAAAGGAAATCATGTACTCGTGTCCCCATTGTGAATCCGTCCTGGGATTCGGCTTTTTCATGGGCGGTTTCCTTACTGGTAGGCCTTAAGTCGTTTCGTTGTCATACTTGCAACCCTGCCGGCAAACCGCCTAACCAAACGCTCAACCTGACGGAATAGGCGTTGGTACAATTTGCCGCGCAAGGAAGTTTTGATGTATATAAATAATTATCGTGTGCGTGAGTTCGGTGTGTTAGTAAGGTTCTCGTTGCCGCAGGTTAGCTCCAACCGTTAGGCCGAAGATCTCCGTGAGCCGCGATTCGTTCGGGGAGCGGAACGTTAGGGAAGACTCCAGCCTCATCCGTGCCGCCCTCGGTCACTGGAAAAAGGAGATGGGGTTGAAGGATGATGTAGTCGGGCTTCATATTCGACTATGAGGCTTGACATGGCCGCGAGGTCGATTTAATATCTGGCGTAATGGAAAGGGGTTGAATTGATTTTCTCCGAAGCACTGTCCGTAGCCGAAGAAAGGGTATCCTATTCTACGCGAGCTCCGAAGCTGCTGGACCGGTTGCGCGAGGCGCTCCACACCCGCCATTACAGCCGCCGCACGGAACAGACCTATTGCCATTGGATCAAGCGCTTCATCCTCTTGGCGCAACAGGCTGAAATATCAATGGTTATGACTGATGCAATTTTCGTTTTGCAGGCGTCTTATACGGCACTCATTGCGGCTTTTGGAATATTATGCGGATCAATATAATCAATGTTATCTTGTTTGGAGGGAGAGTTAATGAATCAGGGCATGGAATCCGGTTCGCAACAGAAGCCGCATCGAAAGCTGAGACGATGGGGATTCGGCTTTGCTTTGGGTCTGATTCTTTTGGCAATCGCGTACTTGTGCATTTCTTGGATGATTGGGGCAGGTGTTCGGTCCATCAGCGAGATGGCCCTGCAAGAGTATCCCGGTGACAGGGTTTCTGCTCTGATGGCCCTTGTTGAGTCTGAAGAGCACAGTATGCGCGACAGAAATCGAGCGATTTGGGCGCTTGGTCAGCTTGGTGATCCTCGAGCTTTGCCAGTGCTGGAGAAACATTACATAGGTAAGCCATCGGACGAGAGATACGAATTATCTCAATATGAATTGAAGAAGGCCATTGCACTTTGCAAAGGCGCAATAAATATCTCAGCCCTAGTGTGGCGGCATGGAGCATTGGCGACAAGATAACTCGCTGTTGCAGCAGGCGGTCGGCGCTCTCTGTTCAGCGTTGGCGGGAGCAAGTGGGAAGCGCCGCCCGCTGCTGAACAGCACGTTAGGCCACCACATACGGGAGAACGAGATGAAAGCAAAAATTTCTGCTGGCTGGGTTGTAGTTCACCAATATCGCTATTTTTACTATTTGGCGAACGAACTCGCATTCATGGCAGGAAAGGAAAAATATGACGCGAATGCCTTTCGTTATGCTGTAGGGACAGTCATCATGAGTTTTACAACCATCGAAACTTACTTCAATCACCTGCTATTTTCAGAAGAATATCCATTACACAGTATTCATAAAGGAATGAGCAATGAGCTTCTCGGCAAGATTGAACGAATGAGTCTTCCGGAGAAGATAGAATTCGCGCTTCGGTTCTGTCCGGATGCTAAACCGGACCTATTGAGGATTGATCGGGAGCCTTATCAATCTTTCGACCTTTTACGCCAATTGCGCAATTTACTTATTCACTATATTCCCAAACAGGAGTTAGTCTGGTCTGTGACTGGCGAGCATATTGATAATGTCGAGAAGTTAGAGAAAGGGTTATCGGGCAAATTCCCCTTTCTTCCACCTGATCAGATTCAGCCTGGTGATTCGACCAAGGCATTTCTTTACCGGGTCTTTAATCGTGCTTGTGCGAAGTGGTCTTTCGAGCGAACAGCTCCGTTCATTTCGGCTCTTTCAGAAGCTTTCCAAATCCCGTATACTCCTTTAAGGGTTGAATGGGACTTAAGCAAGGTGGCCTAACAACGCGGTGCAGCCGACTTGCTCCGCTTCGCTTCGCAAGCGGCTGAGCGCGGCTGTTAGATTTCGACAAGAAGACTTGACAAAGAGTGCCCTTCTGTATACTATGTAATACATCAATGACAGGAGGTGTATCATGAGTACAGCAATATCTGTGCGGCTTCCTAAAGATCTCGCTGAGCAACTTGACGGGATAGCCAAAGAAATAGAGAGACCACGCTCTTTCGTCATCCAGAAAGCACTGGAGTCGTACATCGAAGATTTCGCCGATCTTCAGATTGCACTCGACCGGCTCCACGACAAGAGTGATGCTGTCATTTCCGGCAAAGAGCTGAGGAAATCCCTTGGCATATAATATTGTCTACAAGAAATCGATACATCGCGATCTCAAGAAGCTGCCAAAAACTGAGGTCAGCCGTATCCTCGACCAAATAGAACATGAGCTGATAAAGAAACCCGAGTCAAACCCTGTGCTCAAAGGCCAATTTGCCGGTCTTCGTAAATATCGTATCGGAGACTACAGGATCATTTATGCCCTAATGGGCGCAAATATCCTTATTCTCAGAATCGGTAATCGTCGAGATGTTTATAAAGGCAAAATCTAACCAGGGCATCAACCTGGACGCGCTCTGCTTCGCGGCCCGCGCCGGTTATGCCTGGCGTTGAGCCGCTTGGGCTTGTACAGTCGAAGGCAAGGTGATTCGGTTTTGTGGCAGAACTGATCTTCTGATGGGAAAGTCGAGTCAAGGACAGCCACCCGTCGCTAAAAAGAAGACTTGAGACCTGATTTACTCCCGCCCCTGATTGTGATAAAAATAAGTCCGTCAGGTTCTTATCCCCGCACAAAGGAGTCATAGATGTGTGAGCTCAAGGATGTCTTTATCGTCGGCGGGGCCCGCACAGCCATCGGCAACTTCCTGGGCACGCTCAAGGATTTCACGGCGCCGCAGCTGGGCGGGTTCGCCATCAAAGAAGCCGTCCAGCGGGCAGGGGTCAAAGCCGCTGAGGTGGATGAAGTCATAATGGGCAACGTTGTTTCGGCCGGCGTGGGGCAGGCCCCGGCCAAGAAAGCCGCCGTCCTGGGAGGGCTGCCCTTCACCGTGAGCTGCTTCGCCGTCAACAAGGTTTGCGGCTCGGCCCTAAAAGCCGTGGCCCTGGGCGCTCAGGCCATCCAGCTCGAGGAGAAGAACATCGTGGTGGCCGGCGGCATGGAGAGCATGAGCCGGTCGCCCTACCTGCTGTGGGGTCTGCGTGAGGGAGTCAAGTTCGGCGACGCCAAGCTCCAGGACGCCATGATCCTGGACGGGCTGTGGTGCGCCTTCGACAACGTCCACATGGGCCTGACCGGCGAGGTGGTGGCCGAGAAGTTCGGGGCCAGCCGCGAGGCGCAGGACGCCTTTGCCCTGAGCAGCCAGCAGAAGGCCGTTCAGGCCATCGAAAAGGGCTATTTCAAGAACGAGATCGTAGCCGTCCCGGTCCCCCAGAAGAAGGGCGACCCCATCCTTTTCGCCGTGGACGAGGGGCCTAAAAAAGACTCGACCCTGGAGAAGCTCTCCAAGCTCAGGCCGGTTTTCAAGAAGGATGGGACAGTAACGGCCGGAAACGCGTCCACTCTCAATGACGGGGCGGCGGCCGTTGTGCTGGCCGGCGCAGACACGGTCAAGGATAAGGGGCTCAAGCCCCTGGCTAAGATCCTGGCCACGACGTCCAACGGCGTCGAGCCTTCTATGATCATGTATGCGCCCAAGGGCGCCGTCGACAAGCTGCTGGCCCGGGTGGGCTGGAAGGTCAAGGACGTGGACCTCTTCGAGATCAACGAGGCCTTCTCCTCCCAGCTCGTCGTCCTCATCAAGGAGCTGGGCCTGGACCGGGAGAAGGTGAACGTCCATGGGGGCGCCGTGGCCCTGGGCCATCCCATCGGCGCCTCGGGCTGCCGTATCCTGCTGACCTTGATCTATGCCCTGCGGCATCGGGGGCTGAAGAAGGGCGTGGCTGCGTTGTGCTTGGGCGGCGGCGACGCCGTGGCTATGGCCATCGAGATCGTGTAGAAAGGAGCGGACAATGGACATCAAGACCATCGGTGTTATCGGCTCGGGGACCATGGGCTCTGGGATCGCCCAGGTAGCCGCCTGCTCGGGGTTGAATGTCATCCTGGCGGATGTGGCCGACGACCTCCTCAAAAAGTCCATGGCCGGCATTGATAAAAGCCTGTCCAAGCTGATCGAAAAGGGAAAACTGGCCGGCCCCAAAGAAAGCCTGCTCGGACGCATCAAGACCACCTCCCGTCTGGAGGAGATGAAGGGAGCGGACTTTGCCGTCGAGGCCGTAACCGAGGATTTCGAGGTCAAGAAAAAGGTTCTCCAGGAGCTCGACCGCATCCTAGCCCCGGAGGTCATTCTGAGTTCCAACACCTCGTCCATCTCCATCACCCGTCTGGGGGCCTTGACTAAGCGGCCCGGCCGGTTCATGGGCATGCATTTTATGAACCCCGTGCCGCTCATGACCCTGGTCGAGCTGATCAAGGGGATCGCCACCACGGCCGAGACCTTTGCCGCGGTCAAAGCCCTGGCGGAGAAGATGGGCAAGGTGCCCGTGGAGGCCAGCGATTATCCCGGCTTTATCGCCAACCGCATCCTGATGCCCATGATCAACGAGGCCGTCTATGCCCTGATGGAGGGAGTGGGCACACCGGAGGCCATCGATACGGTCATGAAGCTGGGCATGAACCATCCCATGGGGCCCCTGGCCTTGGCCGACCTTATCGGGCTGGATGTCTGCCTGTTCATCATGGAGGTTCTGCACCAGGGGTTCGCTGACACGAAATACCGGCCCTGCCCCCTGTTGCGCAAGATGGTGGACGCCGGCTACCTGGGGCGGAAGTCGGGCCGGGGCTTCTACGACTACAGCCAGCAGAAATAAGAAATTTCGGATAAGGCGTTTCCGGAAACCGGGCTTCAGGCCCGGAAGGCCGGGAGGTGAGCATGAAAGAAGAAGATATCGAACAGAAGAACATCTCGCGGGGAAAGGCCATCGAGGCCGCCATGTCGCAGATCGAGAAGCAGTTCGGCAAGGGCGCGGTCATGCGGCTCGGCCAGAAGGAGGCGGCCATCAGGGTCCAGGCCATCCCCACCGGCTCGATCGCCTTCGATTACGCCCTGGGCATCGGCGGCTTCCCGCGCGGTCGGGTGGTGGAGGTCTTCGGGCCGGAGGCCACGGGCAAGTCCACCCTGGCCCTCCATGTCATCGCTGAATCGCAGAAGAAGGGCGGTCAGGCGGCCTACATTGACGCCGAGCACGCCCTGGACACGAGATACGCCGCCAGCGTGGGCGTGAACGTGGACAGCCTGCTCATCTCCCAGCCGGACTACGGCGAGCAGGGCCTGGAGATCGCCGAGGTCCTGGTGCGCAGCGGGGCGGTGGACGTCATCGTCGTGGACTCGGTGGCGGCCCTGGTTCCCAAGGCGGAGCTGGAGGGGGAGATGGGCGACGCCCACATGGGCCTCCAGGCGCGGCTCATGAGCCAGGCCCTGCGGAAGCTGACGGCCATCGTGGCCCGCTCTAAGACCTGCTTCATCTTCGTCAACCAGCTCCGGGAAAAGATCGGCATGTTCATCGGCAACCCGGAGACGACTACCGGCGGGCGGGCCCTGAAGTTCTACGCCTCCTTGCGGGTGGACATCCGGCGGGTGTCGTCTATCAAGGATGGTGAGAGCGTCGTCGGCAACCGGGTCAAGGTCAAGATCGTTAAAAACAAGATGGCCCCGCCTTTCCGGGAGGCCTTCTTCGACATTATGTTTGGCAAGGGCATCTCGCGGGAAGGTGACCTGGTGGACTGCGGCATCGATGCGGCTATTCTGGAAAGATCGGGCACCTGGTATTCCTACAAGGGGGAACGGCTCGGCCAGGGCCGGGACAACGTCAAGAAGCTCCTCGAGGGCAACAAAGACCTGGCCGGAAAGTTGGAGCAGGAAATCCGCAAAAAGATGGGCCTTATTCCCGACGACGAGCCGAAAGAGGCTAAGGCCTCTGGCCAGGAAGCCAAGGCTGAAAAGGCCGAGAGCAAAAGAGAGAAAGAGAAGGCAAAGTAAGATCAAGGAGGCCGGCCGTGAGAGGCTCTGACATTTTGAAGCTTGTCCTTTCCATTATCATCTGCCAGGGCGCCGGGTTCTTGGGCTCTTTGGCCACCATGCCATCCATCGCCACCTGGTACAAGACCATCGCCAAACCAAGCTTCAATCCACCCAACGCCCTCTTCGGACCGGCCTGGATCACCCTTTATGCGCTGATGGGGGTGGCTCTTTTCCTTATCTGGAAACGGGGCACAGCGACTGCCGGAGTTAAGTCAGCGATGATTCTTTTCTTTGTGCAGCTTGTCCTGAACACGCTCTGGTCGGTCCTGTTTTTCGGCCTTCACCAGCCCATGTGGGCCTTTATTGAAATCCTCGTCCTGTGGCTGTTAATCCTGCTGACTTTGATTGCCTTCTGGCGTATCGCGCTTCCGGCCGGCCTGCTGCTCGTCCCCTATTTTCTTTGGGTCAGCTTCGCTTCGGCCCTGAATTTAGCCATCTGGCGGCTGAACGCCTGAGAGGCCCCAGCGATATTCTTCTCATTCCTTCCAGGCGATATCGTCTCCGGAAACCCATTCCAATTTGTTTGAATTATTAATAATAATGATTTATAATATGAATCAAATTGATTCATAAAATAAATCATTGGAGGCGAGATGAAATCCCTATCTATTCACGGCCTGGATGAAGAGATGGAGAAATTAATAAACAAGCGAGCAAAAAGCGCGAACGCGAGCGTCAATAAGATCGTGAAAGAACTTCTGCGAAAAGCCCTTGGCCTTGGCCCTGAAAAAAAAGACAATAGGACAGAATTCCTTGATTTCTTCGGTGTTTGGACGGAGGACGAAGAAAAAAGTTTTCAGGAAGCCATCAAAGACCTGGAAACGATCAATCCGGAAGATTGGATATGAAAAAGCTGCTGCTCGATACAAATGCCTTCACCCGCTTTCTGGGAGGGGATGAAAAAACGCTGGCCTGGCTGGCCCAGGCCGATTTAGTCTATATGTCCGTATTTGTACTGGGAGAATTGTATGCCGGTTTCCGAGCCGGGGCTAAAGACAGAGAGAACAGGCGGCTCTTAGACGGATTTCTTGACAAATCATCGGTCTCTTTCCTTCAGGCGACACGGGAGACGGCCGAGATCTTCGGCCTGGTTAAAAACACGCTAAGAAAATCAGGCCGGCTTATTCCCATCAATGATATCTGGATCGCCGCTCATACTCTTGAGACCGGCTCAATTCTGTTGACTTATGATAATCATTTTTCGGGCATCCCCGGCCTGCGGCTTTGGGACGAAGTCGAGCCCTAGGGAAGTTTCCCTAATGGAATTTTGGCCCGAATCGCCTTGAAATCAGGGGAGGTTGTGATATCATTAAAACAGGAGAAGGTCGAATGCCCGACCGCAGGGAATTCTTAAAAATGACCGGTGCGGCCGGGGCCGCGTTTTTGTGGCGCAGCCCAAGGCTCTCCGGCCCGTTCTCTGGGATGAAGGAGGAGGATGAGATGAGCTATATAGCCAAGGATTATTCGAAGCTGATCGGCACGCCCGGTTTCAGCGAGACGCTGCTCAAGAACCATTTCACTCTGTATCAGGGGTATGTCACCAACACCAATAAGGTGCTAGATTTGCTGGGCGCGATGCTCAAGGAAGGAAAGGCCGGAACTCCCGAGTACTCCGAGCTTAAACGGAGGCTGGGCTGGGAATTCAACGGCATGAGGCTCCATGAGCTCTATTTCGAGAACCTGGGCGGGAAGGCCGGCCTGGGCCCCGACGGCCCGCTGGCCAAAAAGCTGGCCGCGGATTTCGGCGGAGCGGACATTTGGGAAAAGGACTTCAGGGCCACCGGCGCCATGCGCGGCATCGGCTGGACGGTCCTTTATCAGGATACGGCCGGCGGCCGGCTGATCAACTTTTGGATCAATGAGCACGACGTCTCCCATCCGGCCGGCTGCACGCCCCTTCTGGTTATGGACGTCTTCGAGCATGCCTTCATGCTGGACTACGGGTTGAAGCGGGCCGACTATATCGAAGCCTTCTTCAAGGCCGTGGACTGGAAGGCGGTCGAAGCCCGGCTGAAGTAAACCGCCAAGCTCATTATCAACAATCGCTACGAACTGGACGGCCGCGACCCAAACAGCTTTCCCGGTGTGGCCTGGTGCTTCGGCCAGGTCCGGGCCATGACTGAAACGGGGCTGAGGCGAAAGTTCGACGCTGACCGATAGGCACGCCGCGTGGACGAGATGTGCGGCCCGGAAAGGAGGTAAAGGCTATGCCGATGGAGTTCAAGAGACGTTCCAAGAAAGCCGGGCTTCCCCCGGGCAGCCTGGTCTACGTCGGGGAAAAAAAGTTGGACAAGACGCGCATCACGGTCATGGACTACGACCAGGAACACTTCGTGGAGAAGCAGATGGAGACAGTGGAGGAATGCATTCCCTTCCGCGACACTTCGACCATCACCTGGATCAACGTGGTCGGCGTCCATGAGCCCGAGGTCATCCAGCATCTGGGGGAATGCTACGGCATCCATCCCCTCATTTTGGAAGACATCATGAACACCTCCCAGCGGCCCAAGCTGGAGGATTTGGGCGACTACTTGTTCCTGGTGGTTAGGATGATCACCAACCATCGGCAGCAGGGCGAAGAAAAGTTCGAGCAAGTCAGCCTGGTGGTGGGGTCCAACTTCATCCTATCCTTCCAGGAAGATGTGGGCGATGTCTTTGACTCGGTCCGGGAGCGGATTCGGAAGGGCCAGAGCCGTCTTCGGAACCAGGGGCCCGATTATCTGGCCTATACCTTGCTCGACGCCATCGTGGACGGATATTTCGGAGAGCTGGAGCGGATCGGCGACGAGATCGAAGGCTTGGAGGATGAAATCCTGAAATACCCCAAGCCGGCGACGGTGCAGCGTATCCATCAGCTGAAACGGGAGATGATATTCCTGCGCAAGTCGATCTGGCCGCTGCGGGACGTCATCGGCCGGATGGAGCGCCGTGAATCGCCGCTCATAAAGGAGAGCACGGCCATCTTCCTCAAGGACGTCTACGACCACGCCATCCAGGTTATGGATACGGTGGAGACCTTCCGCGACATGCTGTCGGGGATGCTGGACATCTACCTGTCCAGTGTCAGCAACCGGATGAACGAGATTATGAAGGTGTTGACCATCATCGCCACTATCTTCATTCCCCTGACTTTCATCGCCGGGATCTACGGCATGAACTTCAAGTTCATGCCCGAGCTGGAATGGCGCTGGGGCTACCTGGTCGTCTGGGGGGTCATGGCCGTGGTGGCCTTGATTATGCTATCCTATTTCAAACGCAAAAAATGGCTGTAAGGGGCCTCTTTCAGACGGTTAAAGGCGCGGCCTCGTCCAGGTTGAGACTTTAGGAGGGACCCGATGGATAATCAGAAAACTCACCCGACCATGAGCGTCAAGGATGTTTTTCTCCTCATCGGGGGAGCGCTCGTCCTCATCCTGCTCATGCTCAACATCGGCCCCGGAGAGTACAAGCTGTTTTTCTGGACGGTCCGCATCTCCAATCTGCTGGTCATCCTGTTTATGGCCGGCCTGGGCTTCGGCCTGGGGTACTGGGTTGCGCGAAGACGGCAAAAAAAACGAGCTGAGAAAATGGTCCAGCCGCCGGCCGCCCCGGCCCCGCCTCAACCGCCGGCCGGCCAGAGCCAGCCGCGCGCTTGATTTTTTGGCGGCCGAATCATGGGGGGCTATCGGCCGCCGACCCATATCAGGTCCGGCGCAGCAGAGCGGACGATTCGTAATCCGCCATCATCTCTTCGAACAGGGCCGGCTGTTTTTCCTTGAGCTCGATGGCGTAATCCAGGAAGCGCTGGACGCCGTCCCACAGGACCTTGCGGACCATATCCAGGATGGGCTTCTTCCGCTGGGCTTCCAGGATGAACAACTTCTTGGGGTTGCCCTCCTTGAAGGCCGAGACGTCGGCGATGAAGTGGAGGATGGAAATCATGTCGTTGAAGATTTCTTCGAAATCGTAGGTGATGGCCCTTTCCATGAAATTGAGCCAGACGCCCCGCGCCTTGACGTATTCCAGGATGACCGGTTCCATGGCTTGGGCTGATTTGTATTCGACGTGCTCCGCTTCCTGCCGCATCCGGCGCAATTCCTCGAGCGGGGCTGAGTGGATCTTGGACATGGTCAGGGCTGGCGATTTGAGCGCCTCGAAGTTGGCCAAGAAGAGGTTTCTCATTTCCGAGCGGAACAGGAAGCTCTTGATGAGCATCAGTTGTCGCCTTTTGACCCGCGAAGTTTGCCGGTCCAGGATCTTCTCGATAATGATCACGGCCAGCAGGACTTCCAGGGGGATGGCGGCCAGGTGGAGGAAAAACTCGATATGGGTCACTTCCTTCAAGACCAGGAAGAGAACGGAGGCGGAAAGCAGAATGACGCCTACGCCGATGTCACGGGAATATTTCATGATGGGCTCCTCCGACCGTATAGCATAACCGCTCGGGAAGCGTCAACCAATACAGAAATTCCTCCGTTTCTTCCGGAGGCCGATACTATGGCTGGATATTGGGGAACCGGTCGTTTCCCTTTTTCCTAGAAGATGCCGAATTGCCGCCCTATGTGCGTCTTGAGCTCAAAGAGTCAAGACGAATCCGAGCGGATGAAAGTCGGTCGAAATAGGGCCTTCAGAACCCGGCGCCCAGAGTCGCCCCCACCCAAGTGTAACTGAAAAAGTTATTGACGGGGGTGATGAAGAAAGCTTGGAGCTTGAGGCCGCCGGCTTTCAGCCCGGCGTTCACCTTGAATTGCACATCGCCCTGGAGGGAGTAGCCGCTGCCGATGATCACAGGCACGGCCACCCCGGCGCCGACATACAGGGCGGCCAGGTTCATATTCAGAATGACTCCGGGCATGATGAATACCGGGTTGAAGGTGAAGTTGTAGATGAGTAGGTCACATTCCGGGCTTAGGCTCAAGGCGCCAAAATTGAAGTCGATGTTGGCCCCGGCCAGGCCGAAGACCGGGCTGAAACTGAAATCGCTGGGAGTCATAATACCGCCCCGGATATAGAAATTCAAGGGACCCACGGCCTTAGCCGAAGAAACTGTGAAGGCGAAGAGTGCAAGCGCGCACACAACAATGCTTAGGGCTTTTTTCATATTTTTCCCTCCATTTGGCTTATTTTAGCGGGGAGGTCGGGCAAAAGCAAAGGCTTTTTATCAATTTTTCGCCGCGGCCCGCGGCCCGGGCAAAGAACCCTTCAAATACCGCCCGGTGATCGAGTCCGGCGCGGCGGCCACTTCCTCAGGCGTCCCCTCCGCCACGATCCGCCCGCCCCCCTCCCCTCCCTCAGGGCCCAGGTCGATGATGTGGTCGGCGCACTTGATGACGTCCAAGTTGTGCTCGATGACGCACACGGTATGGCCCTCCTCTACCAGGCGGCGGAAGCTGTGGAGCAGCTTGGCGATGTCGTCCAGGTGAAGGCCCACCGTCGGCTCATCGAAAAGATAGAGGATCTTCTTTTCCCGCTCGTGGATGAGGTGGAAGGCCAATTTGATGCGCTGGAGCTCGCCGCCGGAAAGAGTGGTAGTCGGCTGGCCCAGCCGCAAATAGCCCAGGCCCACTTCGCGGAGGGGGGTCAGCTTCTTGATGATCCTGGGCTGGCCGGCGAAGAAGAGGCAGGCTTCCTCCACGCTGAGCTGGAGCACCTGGTCGATGTTTTTTCCCTGGTAGCGGATGTCCAAAACTTCATCCTTGAAGCGCCGGCCGTGACAGGCTTCGCAGGTCAGGACCACATCCGCCAGGAATTGCATCTCCACCACTCGCCGGCCGTCGCCCTGGCACTCCTGGCAGCGGCCTCCGGCCGTGTTGAAGGAAAAGGTGCCGGGCCCGTAGCCCTGGGCCTTGGCCTCGCGGGTCTGGCTGAAGAGCGACCGGATATCATCCATAGCTTTGGTGTAGGTGGCCGGTATGGAGCGGGGCGAGGTACTGATGGGGGCCTGGTCTACCAGCACCAATTTATCAACCTTGTCCCTGCCCAGGATGCGGTCACAGCCCTCGGGCCTCTTCTCTTCCCAACTCCGGAAAAGGATGTCACTGAGCAGCGTGCTCTTGCCCGAGCCGCTGACCCCGGTGAGACAGGTGAAGACGTTGAGCGGAAAGCGCACGTTGATGTTTTTGAGGTTGTGTCGGCGGGCGCCGCGGACTTCGATGAAATTAACCGCCTTGCGGCGCTCGGCCGGGACTTGGATCTTCTTCCGGCCGTGGAGGTACTGGGCCGTCAACGACCGACGGTCACGGTTAAAAGCGTCCATCGGCCCGGCAAACACCACTCGGCCCCCGGCCTCCCCCGCCCCCGGCCCCAGGTCGATGACGTGCTCGGCGGCGCGGATGATCTCCGGGTCATGCTCGACCACCACCACGGTATTGCCGATGTCCTTGAGAGATTTGAGGATGGAGATCAGGCGGGCGTTATCGCGGGCGTGGAGGCCGAGGCTGGGCTCATCCAGGACGAAAAGCGTTCCGACCAGCGAGGTGCTCAGGGCCGCGGCCAGGTTGATCCGCTGGGCTTCGCCGCCGCTCAGGGTGAAGGTCATGCGGTCCAGGGTGATGTAGTCGAGCCCCACCTGGAGGAGGAAGCGCAGCCGGTTAAGGATCTCGGCCCGCAGCTTGCCGGCCACCTTCTCCTGGAAGGGCGCCAGCTCAATACGGCTGAAGAAGTCGAAGGCTTCCCGGACCGTCATCCGCGCCGCCCGGCCGATGTCAATCCCGCCCAGACGGACGCTGAGCGCCCGGGGGTTGAGCCGGGACTGACCGCAGGCGGGACAGGCGGTGTATTTTCGGTAGCGGCTGAGCAGGACGCGGACCTGGATCTTGTACTTCTTGGTCTGAAGCCAGTCGAAAAAGCCCTTGACCCCGCGGTAGCCATCCCCGCCGTCAAGGACGAAACGCTGCCACTCCTTCTTGAGGCTCTCGAAGGGGACGTCGGTGGGAATGCCCCGGCGCTGGGCTTCCCGAAGAAGCTCCCGGGCCAGCCTGCGCGACAAGGGTTTGGTCCAGGGCTCGACCGCGCCCTCCTCCAGGGTCTTGCCCTTGTCCGGGATGACCTTGTCCTCGTCGATGACCGCCTGGTCGCCGAACCCGTGACAGACCGGGCAGGCCCCCTGGGGGCTGTTGAAGGAAAAGAGGTTAGGAACGGGCTCTTCGGCGACAAGCCGGCAGGCCTTGCATTCCAGCCGGTCGGAGAAAAAGAATTCCTTCCCCGAATCGGTCAGAACGCGGACCGCTCCGCCGCCGTTCTTCAGCCCCAGCTCCAGGGAATCCGCCAGCCGGTCTCTCTCGGCCGGGTCGAGGGTGAGCCGGTCCACCAGGATATCGAGGTCTTTGTCCTTCCGGCCGAGCTGGAGGTCGTCGAGAGAGACGGCCTGTCCTTCGCGGACCGCCCGGAAAAAGCCCTGTTTCTTGAGCAGGGCCGGGCTCCGGTCCGCCGGCCAGGAGAAAGTGATGAGGGCCTTGGTCCGGGGCGGAAGCTTCAGGAGGTTGTCCACGATGGCATCGATCGTGTCGCGTTCGACGGGCTGGCCGCATTTAAGGCAGTGAACGGTGCCCACCCGGGCGAAGAGGAGGCGCAGGTAATCATGGATCTCGGTGGCCGTGGCCACCGTCGAGCGGGGGTTCTTGGTGGCGGCCTTCTGCTGGATGGCGATGGCCGGCGGGATGCCTTCGATGAGGTCGGCCTCCGGCTTGTCCATGCGTTCCAGGAACTGACGGGCATAAGCGGACAGGGATTCGAGGTAGCGGCGCTGTCCTTCGGCGTAGAGCGTGTCGAAGGCCAGGGAGGACTTGCCCGAGCCGCTCACCCCGGTGACGATGATCAACTTGTCGAGCGGCACGTCCAGGTCGATATTCTTAAGGTTGTGAACCCGCACGCCGCGCAGGATGATGCTCTTGGCCTTGGTTTCGGTCTGATTCATATTGGAACGGTCCTGCGGCCGTTCATTATACTGCGAATTCGTCCAGCTTTTTAGATAGATGAAAAAATGGGAAATTGGCACCGTGTCCCCAAAATTGACTTCCTGGCTGACCATCCTTTATCATCTGTTTGCCATTTTTGGAGGAATACATGAAACGACATCTCCTGGGCCTGATGCTGATGATGCTTTTAATCGCTTGGGGCGTTCAAGCGCTCCCGGCGGAAACCCATCCTTTCTCCGTCCACGACATGCTGGCCATGGACCGCATCTCCGACCCGGCCGTGTCGCCCGACGGGAAACAGATCGTTTTTGTCTTGCGGACGACCGACCTGGAGGCCAACCGCGGCCGCACCGACCTGTGGCTGACGGACGCGGACGGCAAGAACTTGCGGCCCTTGACCACCCATCCGGCCGCCGACCTCAACCCTCGCTGGTCGCCGGACGGGAAATTCGTTTGGTTCATTTCGACGCGCTCAGGGTCCAGCCAGGTGTGGCGCATTCCCCTGGACGGCGGCGAGGCGGAACAGGTAACGCGCTTGCCCCTGGATGCGGGCAACCTTATGGTCGCCCCCGACGGCAAGAACATAGCCTTCAGCCTTGAGGTTTTCCCCGGCCTGGGTCCGGCGGAGACCAAGAAGAAGCTCGATGAGATCGCCTCCCGCAAGGCCTCAGGCCGGGTCTACGATAGCCTCTTCATTCGCCACTGGGACACCTGGGCCGACGGCCGGCGGTCGCACCTGTTCGTCATGCCCGCGAACGGGGGCGAAGCGCGCGACCTTATGCCGGCCATGGATGCGGACGCGCCCTCCAAGCCTTTTGGCGGCACGGAGGAGATCGCTTTCACCCCGGACAGCCTGGGCCTGGTCTTTACTGCCCGCGACGTCGGCCGCCAAGAAGCCTGGTCCACCGACCTCGATTTGTACTTTGTCCCGGTGAACGGCGCCCAGAAGCCGCAGTGCCTGACCGACAAGAACCAGGCCACCGATACACAGCCTTGTTTCTCGCCCGACGGCCGGGCTCTGGCCTACCTGGCCATGTCCAAGCCCGGCTATGAAGCCGACCGCTACCGGATCGTTCTCCGCTCCTGGGCCGACGGCACAGAGAGGGTCTTGGCGGAAAGTTGGGATCGTTCACCGTCCTCCCTTTGCTGGTCGCTCGACAGCCGGACGATCTATGCCCTCGCCGAGAACTTGGGACAGAATTCGCTCTTCGCCGTTGATGTCTCAAGCGGCGCGGTCAAGACCCTGGTCCGGGACGGATGGGTCGGTTCGCCGATCGCCGCGGGCGGACGGATCTTCTACGGACTGGACCATCTCAAGTCGCCGGTGGAGCTCTATTCCGTCAAACCCGACGGCAGCGATGTCCGGCCGGTCACCCGGATCAACGCCCCGAAGCTGGCCGCCGCCCGAATGGGCGAATTCGAGCAGTTCACTTTCAAGGGCTGGAACGGCGAGACCGTCTACGGCTACGCGGTTAAGCCCGCCGATTTCGACCCGTCCCGGAAATATCCCGTGGTTTTCCTCATCCACGGCGGGCCGCAGAACTCAATGGGCAATCATTTCCATTACCGCTGGAATCCCCAGGCCTACGCCGGGGCGGGCTATGGCGCGGTCATCGTCGATTTCCATGGATCGACCGGCTACGGCCAGTCCTTCACCGACTCCATCCGGGGCGATTGGGGCGGCAAGCCGCTGGAGGACCTGCAGAAGGGTCTGGCCGCCGCCCTGGAGCGCTATGCCTGGCTGGACGGGAACAGAGTGGGCGCCCTGGGCGCTTCCTTCGGCGGCTACATGATCAACTGGATCGCCGGCGCCTGGCCCGACCGCTTCCGCTGCCTGGTCGCCCACGACGGAAACCTGGACGAACGGGCGGCCTATTACGACACGGAGGAGCTGTGGTTCCCCGAATGGGACCACCAGGGAACACCCTGGTCCAACCCCGCTGGGTATGAAAAGCACAACCCGGAGAAGCTGGTCAAGAACTGGAAGACCCCCATGCTGGTCGTCCACAGCGCCCTGGATTTCCGGGTGGTGGAGACGCAGGGGCTGTCCACCTTCACTGCTCTGCAGCGGCGGGGCATTCCCTCAAAACTTCTTTATTTCCCGGACGAGAACCACTGGGTGCTCAAGCCGCAAAACTCCCTCCTGTGGCACGAGACCGTGATCGGCTGGCTTGACCGCTGGCTGAAGAATCCGGAGAAGTAGCCCACCTCTTTTTCCGGCTGAATGAGCTTCCTTTTCATCCTGGTCACGGCCCTGGCCCTGTCCATGGATTGTTTTGCCGTGACCGTGGGCCTGAGCCTGGCTCTAAAAGGCTTGACGGCCCCCCAATCCGTGCGCTTGGCTGCGGCCTTCGGGGTTTTCCAGTTCGCCATGGCGGCCGTGGGAGGACTTGCGGGTGAGAACCTGGTCAAGGTGATCGGCGGCTTCGACCACTGGGTGGCTGCCGGCCTGCTCTTTTTCGTCGGGGGGAAAATGATCTATGAATCGTTCCACGACGAGTCCGGAGAAGACGAGAAGGACAAGGACCCGACCCAGGGGTTGAACCTCCTGCTCCTGGCCGTGGCCACCAGCCTGGATTCGCTGGGCGTGGGTCTGAGCCTGGGCACCATGCGTGCCGCGGTGCTCTATCCTGCGGCGGTCATCGGCGTCGTCTGCTTCTTGGTCACCGGCCTGGCCTCACGCCTTGGGCCGGCCTTAGGCCGGATCATCGGCCGGAGGGCTGAGCTGGTGGGCGGCCTGGTCCTCATCCTGATCGGGATCCGGATCCTGGTCACCCATCTTTAATGAATGTCATAACCAGAGGGGCGTTCAATTGAATATCGTAAACATCTCACTTTCCGTGATGAAAACAGAAACGTGTGGGGTCCTGTCGCGGCTCCTCCCCGGCTGTGCTCGCAAGGCTGCGCGCAGGCGGGGAGCCCCTCCGCCGCGCCACCCCCTAACTATCTGGATACATCACGGAAAATGAGATGCTACATTGAATATCTGATACTGGCCCTTCTTCATGATGGTCTCGGAAGTTCCGTCCTCGTAGCTCAGCTCAAGGGATTCCAGCTTGACCCGCGGCTGGACGGCCGGGATGTAGATCCGGTCGAGATGCACGACCGAGCTCGGCGAGCGGAAGTTCTGGGGGCCGACCGACCCGCCGAAATGGTCGCTCCGGCCAAAGGCCACGTGCAGGCCCAGCTTCTCGTCGAGCAGGATTTCGCCGATAGGCTGGAGGCCGAAATCGCCCAGCACTCCCAACCCCAGCTCGGCCATGTTGCCGTAGGCCGGCTCGGCTAACAGCCGGGTTCGTTCCTCGACCGCCCTTTCCCCTTCTCCGTCCACATAGATAGCCCGGTTTTCCTGGATCAAAAAGAGGACCATTTCCGGGCCGACCTGGACGGGCAGCACGCCTTCGGTCCGGCTGAGCTCCGAACCCTCGCCTTCATAGGGAACGATGTAGGTTTCGCCCGAGGGCAGGTTGCCGGCCGTGCCCTTGTCCGGGAATCTTCCGCTGGAGATATGGGATTTGCGGAAGCGGAGGTCGAATATCATTTCAAAGTCAAACTCATCGTCCACTTTGAACCGAACCTCGGCTGAAGCGGCGCGGTCGAGCCTGTCCTGAAGGAGGAGCACCCGCCGGCTGACCTCGTCGTAATCGAGGCGCAGGGCGGGCAGCATTTTCTCCGAAAAGCCCGGCATGGTGGCGGCCCGGAAACCGTATCGGCGGGCCGCGTTTTTGAGCGGCGCGGTTGTGGAAAACTCGGTCGGGGCCAGGAAGAGCTGGACTTGTTCGAAAATCGAGGCGAAGGGAGTCTCCTTTCCGGCGGCGGCCAGGCCGGCGGCCGCATCCGGGAGGCGGCCGCTGATCTGGTAAGCCGAGGAGGGGAGGTCGGCATTGTTCGAGCCCACATCGGGATAGGCCAGCAGCCTGACTTCCTCGAGGGGAATATCGGCCGCGGCCTGCTTGAGCAGCCCGGCCCATTCCTCGGCCAGAAACCGGCGCGCCTTCCAGCCGGAGTTATCGGCCTCTGTGCGGCGCGGCACATCCACCAGGATTCCCAGCCGCTTGTCGCCGGGATAGGCGGGGAAGACAGACCGGATGAGCTTGGCCAGGTCTTCCTTGGTCAGCTTGTCCATAGCATCCTCCATAAACGAACTTGATTTCCCAGCGCGCAGTAAGATTCAGAGATCAACCCGCAGTCCGGCGTAGGCGGAAAACCTCGGCGTTCCGTATCCCCAGACCAGCTCATAGGTCTGGTCGAGGATGTTGTCCAGGCGAAGGAAAATCTCGACCTCTTTCCGGACGGTCAAAGAGACCATGGCCCCCAGCAGGGTGAAGGGCTCGAGCCGCAGGCGCTGGGTCGTCCAGCCCATGTATTCGAGATCATACCGCGGTCCCAGGCGAGTCAGATCCACCGTGATAACCGCCCGGCTTCCGGCCTGAAGCCGCAGGCGGCCCGTGAACTTGTCGCGCGGCCGCCTCAGCAGCTCTGTTTGGGAATCCAGGTCCCTGGCCTCGGTGCGGGTGTAGGAAGATTCGAGGTTCAGCCAGGGCCACAGCCCCGCCGCGAGCTCCAGCTCGACGCCTTTGGTTTCGGCCCGGCCGATGTTAGTGTAGCCATGGATGGTATCGAACTGGATCAAATCGCGGAAGGAATTGTGAAAGTATCCGGCCGAGGCGATGACCTTGCCCTGGAAAAAAGCCTGCTCCAAGCCGAGGTCCCACCCCAAAGATCGCTCCGGTCTCAGGGTCAAGTTGCCGATCGGACCCCAGACCGTTCCCGGCGCATAGAGCTGATAGAGGGAGGGCGCCTTGAAACCCGTGCCCAGGGTTGTCCTGATCTTAGTGGAAGTTCCCGGTATCAGGATGGCCGGCGCCAGGCGCCAGGTCAGGGCCGTGCCGGAAGCGCTGTGGCGGTCGACCCGGCCGCCCGCCGTGGCGAACAGGAAACCGCCGAGCCGGATCTGATCCTGAAGGTAGAGGCCGGCCGAGTCGATCGACCTCCTCGGAAAGGAGCTGGACATTTCGCCCCAGGCGCTGTGGGAGATGTATTCGGACTCTCCGCTCTCACGCTCGAGCTCCAGGCCGGCGGTCAGGGTGTTGACGGCGTCGAGGAAGATATTGTTCTGCCAGTCCATCTTCAGCCGTTGTCCGGCGAAAGAACCCTGTTCTGAATCCATGGGATGGGACTGGTCCGTCGGATTGTCATAGGTCCGGTCGTGCTTGACGAAGGACAGGCTCAAACGCTGTTCCCAGCGATTCCGGAGAAGAAGGGTCCGCAAGCTGCCTCGAACCTGGAGGGAAACATAGTCCTGCCGGAAATTAGGGTCGTCGCCGTAGGGGCCGCCGAAGTTGTCAAGGTTCAAGCGGCTGGCCAGCCGTCCCGCCGCCAGCTCCAGCTCGGTGTTAGCCCCCACGGCCCAGCCCAGCCGGCCCGCGAGGGAAAGGCTCCGCCAGCCGTCTTTTTCGGTGTTGCCGGGATAAGAGGCGCTGGCCGCAGAAAAGCTGTCAGTTCTCAGAAAGGACGAATTCAGAAAATAGCGGAATCGGCCTTGCTGTCCGGAAAGCGAGGCGCCGGCCGAGGCCGTGCCGTAGCTCCCGGCCAGCCCCGACAGATGGAAATGTGGGCGGCCCTGCCCGCTCCGGGTGATGATGTGAATGACTCCGCCCATGGCTTCCGAGCCGTAGAGCGTGCTCTGCGGGCCGCGGATGATCTCGATCCGCTCCACATCATCCAAACGCAAGTGGGCCAGGTCATAGAGGCCTGTGGTGGAGATCGGGTCGTTCATCTCCACGCCGTCCACAAGGACCAGGGTATGCTCCGGGTTGGCCCCGCGGATGAAGACCGAGGCCGCGGCGCCCGGCGGCCCGTTTTGTTGGATGCTCAGCCCGGGGACGTCCTGGAGCACTTCCAGGACGGTCGTCCTGTTCGAGGCGGCCAGGTCCTTGGAGCTGAGGATGGTGGCCGCGCTGGCCACTTCCCGGCCGGGCGTTTCGAGGCGGGTGGCCGTGACCACGACTTCATGGGACAGCGGGCTTTTCGTTTTTTCTGGGGAAGGGGATTGGGGCCGGGCCAAGGGAGCGATTGAAAAAATGAGGATGAGGATGAGGAGCGCCGGAAGGGCGCGCAACCTTGGGCTTTTCATGGCGGTGACCTCCTTGCTTTTGCCCCCGCCGCATCAGGCCCGGCCGGCAGCCTTCTATCCGGCCCGGAAGAAGCGCCCTTTTCTTCGGGCAAAAAAAATCAACCCGGTCTTCCTCCCGAAGACGGGTCGTGAGGTCTTGAGAAAGGTTTCCTGACTCCCGGATCATCCTCGGCCCGGGCCTTCCCGCGGCCGTCTCCGGCCGCCGTGGCTTCTTCCGGGCCTTGTCCCCGGTTACAGTAGCGGGGGCTGCGTCCGCCTTACACGGACTTCCCTTTTTTCAAGGCCTGCTCTTTTCCTTGAGAACAAAACAAAGTTATTGTAAGAGAGCCGCTTGAAAATGTCAATTTAAATCAGGCGGAGCATCTCCCCGCCAATAGATGGCGAAAGGCTGCCCCTCCTCCTAAGCGGGAGAGGCAGCCTTTCGAAGGGAATGGATTGAGAGAAAAGCGGAGTTTATGGTGAACTCCTTTGATGGAGGGGGAAAAAGGAGGTGCGCCTTGTTGCGCTTCTCTCTAGCGGCTCTTGTCTTCATCTTGCGCTTCCATTTGTATATACGCACAAAAATGTGAAATCGTTGCACAGCCTTATCTATAATCAAAAAGTTATTGTATTGGAGATTCTTAGTTTGGGTTTTGCTGTCTGGCAGGCTTAAAAAATTAGGCATATTATAACATGAAAGTTTTCTTAATGCAAGAAAATTTTTTATTTTTGTTCAAAATACTTTTTTTGAACCCGAATCAGGGCCATTTTAAGGAATTTTGCAGGGTTTTTTCATTATCCGAGCCTAAATCACCATCAAATTCAGCTTTAAATACCCCTTAACCCCGCTGGAGCCTGGAAAACAGGGGAAAAAAGCGAGAAAATAGGGGCGATTAACAAGGAGTGAGAGATGGATTATGAGCTTTTTCGGCAGTATGGTTATAAATTCGTGGACTGGCTGGCTGATTACATGAAGGGGATCGAAGCCTATCCCGTAATGTCACGCCTCAAGCCGGGCGACGTCAGCCGCCAGCTTCCGGCCGAACCTCCCCAACAGGCCGAGCCCCTGGACCTGATTTTTTCCGATTTCCAGAAGATCATTCTGCCGGGCATCACCCACTGGCAGCATCCCGGCTGGTTCGGCTATTTTCCGGCCAACAACAGCCCGGCCTCGGTGCTGGCCGAGCTCCTGACCGCCGGACTGGGCGCTCAGTGCATGTCCTGGCAAACCTCGCCCGCCGCCACCGAACTGGAAGAAACTGTTATGAACTGGCTCCGCCGCATGATCGGCCTGCCTGACGGCCTGGCCGGGGTCATCCAGGACACGGCCTCGACCGCCACCCTGTGCGCTTTTCTCACAGCCAGAGAGAACGCCACTGGGTTCAAGGTTAATGAGCGCGGCGCGCGCGAGCCGCTCATTGTCTACGCTTCGGCCGAGGCCCATTCCAGCGTAGAGAAAGATGTCAAGATAGCCGGCTTCGGCAAAGAAAACCTACGCTCTATCCCCACGGACGAGAACTTTGCCCTTATTCCCGCCCGGCTGGAGGAGGCCGTCCTGGAGGACAAGCGCCGCGGCCTGCAGCCCTGCTGTGTAGTGGCCACCGTGGGCACGACTTCCTCGACGGCCGTGGATCCGCTGCGGCCCATCGGCCAGCTCTGCCGCCGTCACGGCTTGTGGCTCCATGTGGACGCGGCTTTCGCCGGGACAGCGGCCGTGCTTCCCGAGATGCGCTGGATGCTGGACGGCGTCGAGTTCGCCGATTCTTTCGTCTTCAACCCTCACAAATGGATGTTGACCAACTTCGACTGCTCGGCCTATTTCGTCCGCGATCCGGGGCTTCTGAGGCGAACCTTCGAGATCCGTCCCGAGTACCTCAAGACCGGACAGGATGCCGTAGTCAA
The DNA here is from genome assembly GCA_963702835.1 of Candidatus Aminicenantota bacterium. Classification (GTDB taxonomy): domain Bacteria; phylum Acidobacteriota; class Aminicenantia; order Aminicenantales; family JAFGAV01; genus JAFGAV01. The sequence goes on along the minus strand of OY969762.1, from coordinate 2,499,661 downwards.
GAATTTCCGTGACTGGGGCATCCCGCTCGGCCGCCGCTTCCGCGCCCTCAAGCTGTGGTTCGTCATACGCTCCTACGGCCTGGAAGGCATCCAGGCCATGGTCCGCGAACATCTTCGGCTGGCCCGGCTGTTTGAAGCCCTGGTGCGCTCTGAGCCCGGCTTTGAGGTCCTGGCCCCGGTCAACCTGAGCCTGGTTTGTTTCCGCTGGAACGACGGCCGGAGGAGCGAGGAAGAGTTGGCCGCCTTGAATCAAAAGCTTCTAGATAAGGTCAACGCTTCGGGCCGTGTGTACCTCACCCATACCAGCCTGCGGGGGAAATATACCATCCGCTTGGTCGTCGGCCAGCGGACGACGGAAGAGCGCCATGTCCGCCTGGCTTGGGAGCTCCTCACCAGCGAGGCGGAGAAACTGGCAACCTAAGGCAATTTCAGCGTTTCTGTGCTTTAAACAGCCCCTAATTTTTCAGGCCCCCTATCCTGGCCATCACCGCCTCCGGGTCGGCTTGCCAAAGATCCCTTTAGTAGTGATAACAATGATTTTGTCCTTTGACTTGACCCGCGGGCTCGAATCGAGTAGCGTTGAACGTTATCCGCTATGAGAGAAAACAGAATCGTCGTCACCGGGATTGGAGTCGTGACTCCCATCGGAGTCGGCCTTGAGGATTTCTGGAAAGGGCTGAAATCCGGCCAGAACGGAGTTTCGCGCCTGACTCATTTCGACCCTTCTGATTTTCCGTCCCAAATGGCCGCCGAAGTCAGAGACTTTGACCCGGAAAAATGGATTGACAGAAAATCCGCGGCCCGGATGGACCGCTTCACGCATTTCGCCGTGGCCGCCTCGGAGATGGCCTTAGCCGACAGCGGCCTCCTTGGTTTTCCCTTTCCCGGAGACAGGGCCGGGGTCATCATCGGTTCCGGGATCGGGGGGTCAGACACCATCGAAAAGGGGAGCGTCAAGATAAGCCAGAAGGGACCTCAGGCTCTCGACCCCTTTTTTGTGAATAAGGTGCTGATCAACATGGCGGCCTGCATGGTCTCCATCCGCTACGGACTCAAAGGACCCCTGTCAGCGCCATCCGTGGCCTGCTCCACCAGCGCTAACGCCATCGGGGATGCATTCCGGATTATCCAGAGGGGAGACGCGGAGATCATGTTGGCCGGCGGTGCTGAAGCCTGTATCACGCCCCTCGCCTTCGGGGGTTTTTGTGCCTGCCGGTCCATGTCCCGGAGGAATGATTGCGTTGAAAAAGCTTCGCGGCCCTTTGACAAGAACCGGGATGGCTTCGTCATGGGGGAAGGGTCGGGGATCGTCGTCCTGGAAAATCTGGAGCAGGCCAGGGGTCGGGGCGCCCGCATCTATGCCGAATTGGCCGGTTACGGCAACACGGCGGATGCTTATCACTTTACCGCCCCCGCACCCGACGGTGACGGTATGATCCGGGTGATGAGGAAAGCGTTAGCGGATGCCTGCCTGAAACCCGACGATATCGGATACATCAACGCCCATGGGACTTCCACTGTTCTCAACGACAAGGTTGAAAGCGCGGCCATCATGCAGACCTTCGGAGCCCATGCCCGGGCGCTCAAGGTCAGTTCCATCAAGTCCATGATCGGTCATCTATTGGCCGCAGCCGGCGTCGTGGAATTCGTTTCCACGGTCATGAGCATCTTTACGGGGATCATTCCGCCCACCATCAATTATGAGGAGCCGGACCCCGAGTGTCCGCTGGATTATGTGACGGGCGGTGCCGAATCCCTTGATTTTGAAGCGGCCCTCAGCAACTCCTTCGGCTTTGGCGGAGGGAACGTCTGCCTGGCGGCAAAAAAATATCGGAGTGAACGATGAAGATACCCAGCCTTCAAATCGGGGATGTCACGGCCCGCATCCCCATCATCCAGGGCGGCATGGGCGTGAGGGTTTCCCTGGCCGGCCTCGCTTCTGCCGTGGCCAATGAGGGAGGAATCGGAACCATCGCCTCCGTAGGGCTCGGCGACATCGAGGCCGCCAAGCTCGACTTCGAGAGGATATGCCGTGAGGCCCTCATTCATGAACTGCGCAAAGCCAAGAGCCTGACCGACGGTCTCATTGCCGTCAACATTATGGGAGTTTTAAGCAATGCAAAGGACCTCGTCCAAGCGACGGCCAGGGAGGGGATCCGACTGATCGTCTCGGGGGCTTCTCTTCCTCTCAAGCTTCCGGAAATGGTGGAGGACAGCGGGGCTTTGCTGCTGCCCATCATAAGCTCGGGGAGAGCGGCGGACCTCGTCCTCCGCACCTGGGATAAACGATACCAGAGGACGGCCGACGCGATCGTTATCGAGGGGCCCCTGGCCGGAGGACATCTGGGCTTTTCCGAGGAGCAGCTTCAAGAGCCCGAGAAATATTCCCTTTCCATTCTTCTGCCCGAGGTCCTCCAGGTCATCAAGCGTTTCGAGGACAAGTACGGCCGGAAAATTCCGGTCGTCGTCGGGGGGGGGATATACGACGGCACGGATATCGCCCGAATGCTGCAAGCGGGCGCCTCGGGCGTTCAAATGGCGACCCGCTTCGTCTGCACCGTGGAATGCGAAGTGGCCCAGGAATTCAAACAGGCTTATCTCGATGCGAATGAGGAAGATATTGTCATCATCAAGAGCCCGGTGGGGCTTCCGGGGAGAGCCATCCGCAACCAATTTCTAAAAAACCTGGAAAATGGCCTGCAAGAGAAGATCAACTGTCCCTGGCGATGCCTTTCCACCTGCAACGTGGCCGAAGCCCGCTACTGCATCGCCCTGGCCCTGATCAACGCTTATCAGGGAGACATGAACAAAGGCCTTGTTTTCTGCGGCCAGAATGCCCATCGCCTCCATAAGATCGTCACCGTCAAGGAACTGATCGCCGAGCTCCTGGCCGAGATTGAAGCCTACTAAAGGGGCCGGCCCGGCCTTAACCTCCGCTGGCCCTGGGCCCAGGCAGCCATTCTCGATAAGGGTTCGGAGCGAGAACGGGCTTATCCTTTTTGCGGTTTGAATAACCCCCTCTTTTTTCGCGCCCAGCAGCCCGGCCTTAACCAGGTCCGGATCAGCCCGCTCCAGAGACCGGATCATGGCCGGGGTCATGACTTTTCGATGCGGGGAATGGTCCAGGTCTTGGCCGATCATGTCCAGGTCTTTGTCCGTGGTCATCCAGTCGAGGCGGTCGAATCGTGACAGGTTGAAAGGCCGAGAATACTCCCGCAGCGTCTTCTCCCCCCAAGGGTTGAAATAGCCTTCGAAGTAGGACATGACCAATTCCCGTATGGAGAGGAAGACCGGCTCACGGAAGCGAAGCGTGGTGTAATTGGATTTGGCCAGGGCGCCCCACCTCCCCCCCCGGCGGAAGACGGCGATGACGTGATCGTCGTCGTGGTCCGAGGAACGGAGGTCGACCAGGAACGGCGGATGACCTTGAAAACGCAAAGCCGCCGCGGCGAACAGCGCTCCCTCCAAGCAGTTGGCTTTTTTCTCCCGCATCACCCAGCGGGGCGAGCGCGTGCCGGGGGCCGCGTCATAGGCGATTCGGTTGAGCCAGCGCTGGATGTCGACCGGGCCGCGGAAAGCGGCCAGCAAACGGACCTCTTGTTTGGCCCAACCCTCAGCGGGCTTTGTTGGGTTGCCCATGATTCCGGGCGCGGACCGGCCTGGCCGCCCCACTCCGGCTACTGCTGCGGGAGGCCGGGCTTCTGGAAGAAGCTCGAGGCCTGAGCGATCCTCACTTTTTCCGGCCTGACTTCCAGCGGATAAACCTGAATGACCAGGTCTTCGTCCAACACCTCCTTGGGCATATTGGGGTTGGCGTAGGTGATGGGAGAGGGCCTGTCGGCCACCAGGTCGTCGCGGAGCTTCACAGCGTCCTGGGTGATGATGGCGACGCGGATGTTCTCGAAATTGAGGTATTTTTTGACGGCCCGGTTGACATCCTCCCGAGTGAGCTTGGGCAGCCGCTGCTGGACCTCGGCCAGGAAATCCTGATAGCCATAGTAATGGGAGTCCATCTGCCAGCCCAGCCGCTCGCCCAGGGTCTGGGCGTAAAGCTTGGTGTAGTTGAGAAGGTAGGTTCGGACGAGGTTGAAGCGTTCTTCGGAGATCCCCTCCTCCACCAGCCGACGCAGCTCGCGCAGCGCCTGGCGGATGACGAAGTGGCGGTTGGAGTTCGACAGGGGCCGGATCCAGATGGAGAAGTATTGCTGCCGGCGGCAGTCGTTGGTGGCCGGGAACTTGTCGCGGCCCTGGATGAAATGCTCGGCATAGGCATAGTCGCCGTAGTTCTGGCCGCGCAGTTCGCGGATCTTTTGGAAGAGCAGCGACAGATGCTGCCGGTGCTCTCCGAAATGGGCGACAGCCATCCACAGGGCGAAGAAGTCATCGTCGGCCCGGGAAATCGCCAGCGGAAAGCCAAAAGAGATGGCCGTGGCCGGAGTCTGCTTCTCGGCGATGACGAACTCCAGGCCCTGGGGCGCTTGGGGCAGGGACAGGACGAGGGCCGGAGCACGGCCTTCGGGCAGCTTGGCGAAGTCGGCCAGGACTTTCTCCGGAAAGCCTTGGGGATAGCCGCCGGCGAGGCCGATGACGATATTGCCCTGGAGGAAATTCTGTTTATAGAAGGACTTCAGGTCGTCCAGGGTCAGAGACTTGACCGACTCGACGGTGCCGGCATCCTGATGCCCATAGGGATGGCCTTCGTAGAGGGCCAGGTTGAGGATCTCCTTGCCGAACTCTTCGTCCATATTGCCGGCCAGCGTCTTTTCCAAGAAATTGAGCTGGTCGGCCTTGAGCCGGTTGAAGTCCTCCTCCCGAAAACCGGGGTCCAGGAGCATATCCCGGAAGAGGGCGTAGAACTTGTCCAGGTTGTCCCGATGGATGGTCGTGGTGAAAACGGACATCTCCTTGTCCACGGCCAGGTCAACCTGGGCGGCCATGGGGTAGAAGCGCTTGGTGATTTCTTGAAAGGCGAGAGTTTTTGTGCCGCCGTTGGCCAGTAGGCCGAGGGCCAGCTGGCCGAGGCCCTCTTTTCCGGCCGGGTCATTGGCCGAGCCGACTTTGAGGAGAATGTGAAAACTGACCAGGGGATTGTCGGCAACCGGCAGAAGCTCGGAAGTGAGCTTGTTGGGGTCGGCCTTCTTGGAGCAGGAGCCGGCGGCCAGGGCCAATCCGGCCAGGAGCAGGAAGGTGAGCGAGAATTTAAAAGCGTTCATTTGGCTTGACCTCCTGTCAGGGTGACCGTGGTGCTGTTGGGCAGGATGAAATACTTCTTGGCCATATCCCGGATGTCGGCCGGGGTGACCTTGTCATAAAGGTCGAAAAGCTTATTGAGCGACCCGGGGTCTGCGGTCAGGCTGATATAGAAAAACAGGGTTCCGGCCACTCCGTCGGATGTATCCAGGCCGCTGGCCAAGGAATATTTCAGGTTGGACTTGATGTCCGACAGGAGCTCGGCCGAGACAAGCTCGGTCTTGAGGCGCTCCAGCTCCTGCCAGACGGCCTTCTCCACGGCCGGCAGGTCTTCGTCCTTCTTGATCACGGCGCCGATGCTCAGCAGGCTCGGGTCGCGGCGGTCGGGAAAGCTGGCGAACAAGTCCTGGCATTTTTGCTCTTCGATGACCAACTTCTGATAGATGGGCGAGGAGTTGGAAAAGGCCACTTCGGCCAGGAGGTCCAGGGCAGCCTTGTCTATCTTTCCATCGGAGAAGGCCGGGCCGTGGAAGCCGATGGCCAGCCGGGCCAGAGTTTTGGAGGGCCAGGCCAGGCGGGCCCGCTTGGCTTTGTGCTGAGGGGGCTCGACCGGCGTCACCAGTTGATAGTTGGACGACTGCCAGGGGCTGTAGTATTTCTTCACCAGCTCCATGAGCCGGGCCTGGTCGAAGTCGCCGACGACCAGCAGGATGGAGTTGTCCGGGGCATAGAACCGCTTCTTGTAGAGCAGGCTGTACTGGTACTGGTTGGGCATGTCCTGGATGTCCTTGAGGAAGCCCAAGGTGGTGTGCTTATAGGAGTGCTTCTCATAGGCCGTGTCACGCAGCAGCTCGGCCAGCCGCCGCTCGGGGCTGGAGACACTGGCATAATATTCGCCTTCGATGACCGAGGCCTCGGTCTTGATCGTTTCCTCGTCGTAGTAAAGGTTAATGAAGCGGTCGGCTTCGGTCTTGACCACTTCCTCCAGGTTGTCGCGGCCGGCGAAGACGACAAAATAAACGGTGTGGTCGTCCGAGGTGAAGCCGTTGGTCCCGGCGCCCAGCCGGGTGAGGTAATCGTCGTAGACCGGCCGGGGCACGGCCTTTGTCCCCTTGAACATCATGTGCTCGAAGAAGTGGGCGAAGCCGGACTTGCCCGGTTCGACCTCGTTCCGGGAGCCGGAGCGGACGATGGTGTAGTAGGCGATGATGTTGGGGTTGGAGAGCGGGACGCAGACGACTTTCAGGCCGTTGGCCAGCACCTCGACCTTAGTGTCGTAGGGGAAGACTTTGCTGCCCTGGCTCCTCAGGCCGAGCGGCGTGCCCAGCAGCAGGAGCAGAGCAGCGGTCAGGGCAAAGACTCTAAGCATTTGAAACCTCCTGGGAGGGATTCAGAGAAAGATGAATGGAAAAACAAATTCCCATGGAAATTTACTTATAGCAGATTCAGGGGGAGAAGACAACGCGCTGTCGGCTGGGGAAACGGAACATGAATGGAGTGAAATAAGACGGGTAAGATAGACGTCAGCGGTAGGGATGGGCGGGAACTGGCCGGGCTGTTTGATCCTCTATATAGGTCAGCCACTTGCTATACTGGGGGAGCCGGCCGCTGCAGACGGACTGGTAGGCTTCGGCCAGTTGTCGGGTGATATTCCCCACCCGGCCCGTGCCGATGGGATAATCCTTGGCCTCCTGGCCGGCCTGGGACCCGTCGGCGATGCGGACGATGGGCATGATCTCAACGGCCGTGCCCGAGAAGAAGGCCTCGTCGGCTTCGAACAGCTCTTTCCTGGTTATGGGGCCGACCTTGGTCCGCAGGCCGCTGTCCCGGGCCATTTCCAGGAGAGTTGTCCGGGTAATGCCCTCCAGTATGGATTCGGACCGGTCGTTGGTCTTAAGTTGGCCGTTTTTGACGATGAAGATGTTGGCGCCCGGCCCCTCGGCCACATTTCCCTCCAAGTTCAGGAAAAGGGCTTCATCGTAGCCATGCTCCCGGGCTGCCACGGCATTGATGGCCGACAGGATGTAGAGTCCTCCCAGTTTGGCCCGCATGTCGAGCTGACGGTGATGGATGCGGCGCCAGGGGACGATGTAGGCTGAAAGGCCCTGGTCCTTTTTGTCCGCGGAGAAAACGTTAAACTCCCAGACGGCGATGAGCATTTCTTCCGGCGAATACATGGGGACCAGGCCCAGGTTTCCGTAGGAATAGAAGAGAAGAGGCCGGATGTAGGCTGACTGAAGACGGTTCTCCTCGAGAGTGAGCTTGATGGCCTGGCTGATCTCATTCGGGCTGTAAGGGATTTCCATTTTGGCCACCTGGGCCGAGAGGAGAAAGCGGTCGATATGCTCGGGGAGACGGAAAATGGCCGGCCCTTGAGCCGTGACATAGGACCGGATGCCCTCAAAGACCGAGCTGCCGTAGTGCAGGGCATGGCTCATGGGATGGAGGGTCGGGTCGGACCAGTCGTAAAATTTCCCGTTGTACCAGTATTTTTTGGCGTTCTTAAAATAAGTGTTGTCGAACATGTCAAAACCTCGATCGGCAGAGATAACCTCTGGCCTCCTGTTGTGCATGGGAGAAATGGCGGCCGGGCTGAACCCTCGGCCGGGGCCCTTGAGGCCCGTAATTATCCGGCCATGCGATTATTCAAGGAAAGAGAAGTATTATTATCATAAATTTAGAGGAAAATAAAGAGGCCGACTGGCCGGCGCCGAAGCCTTTCCCCGGGCCCCCTGCCGGGAGCTTACCAGCTGGCTCCGAAATCCTTTTTGAAGGCGTCGGTCAGTTTTTTGCCCCAGCCGTCCAGGTCGGTCAGCTTGCCCAGGAAGAAGCGCAGCACCGGCGGCTCGGAAACGAACTTCAAGCCCTTGATCAGCTCCCGGTTCTTTTGCAGCCACAGCAGCCGGTCGATGATGTAATTGATGTGGGACATGCTGTACACCCGGCGGGGGAGGGCGATGCGGGTCAGCTCCAGGTCGGCGTACATCTCGGTCCCGTCCTTGGCGCGGTCCGTGGAAATCGTCCCCCGCTCCATGGCCCGGACTCCGGTAGTCAGGTACAGGGCGGCCGTCAGCGCGCCGGCGATGTATTGCTCTTTGGGCACATGGGGCAGGAATTTTCGGGCGTCGATGTGGCAGGCCAGGCCGCCGGGGGGAGTCACCACCGGGATGCCCAACCCGTCCAACGTCTCGACCATGTATTTGATCTGTTCGATGGAGCAGCCGGCCATTCCCGGGTCGGCCATTTCACGCAGGCCGACGGTCATGGCCCCGATCTCCCGCATGGACATGCCGCCGTAGGTGAAAAAGCCCTCGTAGACCGGCAGCCAGGGTTCGAGCTGTTCGAAGAGGGCCCTGTTGTTGGTGGCGATGAACCCTCCCCGGACGCAGGTGTTCTTTCTTCCGCTCATATAGAAGATGTCGGCCAGGCCGCACATCTCCTTGACGATCTGGGCAACGGTTTTGTTTTCGTATCCTTTTTCGCGCTTCCAGATCAGGTAGGCGTTCTCGGCGATCAGGCTGCCGTCCAGGACCAGGAGCAGGCCGGTTTCGTCGCAGACCTTGCGGACAGCCCTGAAGTTCTCCATGGAGAAGGGCTGGCCGCCCAGCAGGTTGGTGGTGGCCTCCATACGGATGTAGCCGATCTTGTCCTTCCCCCATTTCTTGATAGCGGCCCTCACCTTGTCCAGGTCCATGTTTCCCTTGAAGGGATGGCTGCTCTTTGTTTTGAGGGCCTCGTCGGCGAAAAGCTCCAGGCAAACCGACGCTCCGGTCAGCTCGATATGGGCCCGGGTGGTGGTGAAATGGTAATTGGTGATGATGGCTCCCCCGGGCTTGGAGAACACTTTGGACAGGAGGTGCTCGGCCGCCCGCCCCTGGTGGACGTTCATCACGTGCTGGTAGCCCATGACGTCCTTGACGGCGTCGGCAAACTCGTAGAAGGTCATGCTTCCGGCGTAAGCGTCGTCGGCGTTCATGAGCGCGGCGAATTGGTTGTCGCTCATGGCGTTGACGCCGCTGTCGGTCAGCATGTCCAGGAAGATATCCTTGGTCTTGAGCAGGAAGGTGTTGTAGCCCGCCTCCCCCATGGCCCGCAGCCGGTCCTCAGCCGGGCTGAGCGAAATTTTCTGGACCATCCTGGACTTGTGCATTTCTACAGGAATCTCTTGTCCGTTCCAAAGCTTGATAAGCATCCAGTTCCCCTTTCTTCTATGAATTTTAGAGGACCTTTTTCAAGGTCCTGATCAGCCGCTCGTTCTGCCCCGGGGTGCCGATGGTGATGCGCAGGGCGTTGGGAAAGCCGTACTCCTTGATGGTCCGGGTGATGACCCCCTTGCGCTGCAGAGCCTCGAAAACGATCTGGCTGTCTTTGGCGAAATCGACGAAGATGAAATTGGCATAGGTGGGCAGGTAGAAAAGGCCCAGCTGGCCATAGGCGGCATAGAGATATTTTTTTCCCGCCTCGTTGCAGGCCTTTCCCCGGCGGATGTGCCGCACGTCGTCCAGGGCCGCCATGCCCGCCACCTGGGACAGGCGGTTGACGTTGAAGGAAATACGGAGCTTGGACAGGCTGGCGATGACTTCCGGCTGGGCCACCGCATAGCCCAGGCGAAGCCCGGCCAGGCCGTAGATCTTGGAGAAAGTGCGGAGGATGACGATATTCTTCTTTTCCCGGAAATACTTGAACGAGTCCGGGTAAGAGGGGTCGTCGATGTACTCGTGGTAGGCCTCGTCCAGGATGACCAGGATGTTGTCGGGCAGGCGCCGGAAGAAGGCGTCCACCTGGGCCCGGGTGACCATAGTGCCCGTGGGGTTGTTGGGGTTGGCCATGTAGATCATCCGGGTATCGGGCTTGACCGCGGCCAGCATGCCCTCCAGGTCATGGGTGAAGTTCTTCATGGGTGCTTCGATGATCTCGGCGGCGGAGATGTGGACGGCGATCTTGAACCAGATGAAGGCGCTCTGGCTGGCCACCCCGCTCGTCCCCGGGCCCAGGTGGGCCAGGGTGAGCAGGGGCAGGATCTCCACCGAGCCGTTGCCCAGGAAGAGATTTTCCGGCTGCACCCCGTGCCGGGCGGCCAGCTTTTCCTTGAGATAGTAGCAGTTGTCGTCGGGATAATAGGACGAGTCCCGGAGGGCCTTTTTCATGGCCTGCAGGGCCAGGGGGGAAGTGCCCAGGGGGTTCTCGTTGGAGGCCAGCTTGATGATCTCGCCGCGCAGTTTAAGCTTGCGGGCTACTTCTTCAATGGGCCTGCCCGGCTTGTAGGGGTTGATCTTCTGCAGATAGTCTCTGGCTTTGATCACCGAGCCTCCTGGTTCATAGAAAGGGTATTCACCTGACGGTCAAGAAGGATTATTTTCGCCATATTCCCCGCAAAATGCAATCATTTTTTGCTAAATTCCCAAGCGCACCAGGAGTCGGCGGGGTGGGGGCCGGGCGGGCAGTAGAGGCAGCGCGTCTCGAGGCGGGGGTCGATCGTTCGGGCGAAGCCGGCGTACTCAACCAGCCCCACTTCCCGGCAGGGAAAATCGGCCAGGCCCTGGCGCCGCCGCGCCTCCTGGACCCGGCAGTTCTTCATGCGGAAGACGCAGCGCCGGTCGCTCACCTCGCTCACTTCCTGAACATTGACCAGGGCATAGAGCCGGAACCCGAGCGCCCGGACCAGGGCCGGGATTCCTCCTCCGGGTTCCAGCCCAAGCCGTTTCATAATTCTCTTGGCCTCGATGACGGTAAAGCCCTCCCAGGCTTTCTTGTCGAGCGAGATGGTCGCCTCCAAGCCATAGGCCTCTTCGACCGCCCGGAACCACAGCCCGTCATGGGTCAGCCAATTGAGGGCCGCGTCGCGCAGCCACTCCCGCAGCTCCTCGGCCGCGAGGTGTTCGATCTCCTTCTCGCTCATAAGAGGGCATCTCCTTGTCTTTGATCTATCTATCAAAAAGAGGAGGGGTCCTGTCACGGCTCCTCCCCGGCTGTGCTCGCAAAGCTGCGCGCAGGCGGGGAGCCCCTCCGCCGTGCCACTCCTCCCCAAGATCAGTAGGCGGGGAGATGCTTCCCGTTCATGGGTTCTGCTCGAGATCCCCGGCCGGTTCGTAGAAATCCCGCCCGGCATGAGTCTTCTTCCGGATCCGCCCCCAGCGCAGAAGCCCGGTCAGGGCCGCCTCCAGGGACTTTCGGTTGAGACCCAGGGAATGTTTGATATCTTCCGCCGTCAGCGGGCGCCGGCGGAGCATATCCAGGACCCGCAGCGGCACCTGTCTCTGGCGCAGCCCGGACTTCCCGCCGCGGAAGGAAGCCACCACTTCGCAAGGCGGGCCGAGCTGACGGCAGATGGCGGCCATCTCGCGGGTGGAAAGCGGCTGGGCCTCCGGCTCGGCCGGCGGCCGAACGACCGTGTTGAGCTGGACTTTATCCGGCTGGATCCGGGCTACCGCCCTTTTCAGGGCGCGGACGTGCTCGGCCGAATCGTTTAGGCCCTTGACCAGCATGATCTCCAGCCAGATCTTCCCTTTGTATTCTTTGCGGAAAGCGGCCAGGCCGTCGATGATCCGGCGGAGAGTGAGGCAGGGATGCGGCCTATTGATCCTGCGGAAGATGGCAGGCCTGGCCGCGTCGAGCGAAGGGATCACGCGGTCCGCGGCCCGCAGGGCTCGCCGGACAGCCGGCTTGGTCAGCAGCGAGCTGTTGGTCAGGACGGTGACCGGGATGTCGGTGACTTTCTTGATCTCGCGGATCATGCGTCCTAGTCCGGTATGGAGCGTCGGCTCGCCCGACCCGGAGAAAGTGATGGAGTCCACTCGGCCGGCTCGCCGGAGCGCCCGGCGGACCTGGGAGACGACCTCTTCCACCGGGACAAACGCTTTGCGCTGTCCATATAATCGACGGCCGGGTCCGAGCTGGCAGTATATACAGTTAAAGGAACAGGTCTTATAGGGCAGGATGTCCACTCCCAGGGAAAAGCCCAGGCGGCGTGAAGGCACCGGGCCGTAGATGCGGAGTCGGTGCGCGGGGCGGGGTGCCGTGCCTTTCGTCACTAGGTTTTGTCCTTCATGACGGCCATGAACCGCCGCAGCGACCGATCGTAGGTCCGTTCGACGGAATCCGGGGAAAAGCAGGCCGGAAGTTCCCGCAGGGCCCAATGGTACCGAAGACATTCGCAGCAGACCCCCTTCCGGCTGCAGGGCTCGTAGCTACAGTTGCAGGCCTCGAGGTTCTTTCCGCTCCGGCATTCTTTCAAGGAAGCTCCTCATCACTTGGGGGTGTATGATGACATAAACAAATAAGGTGATACAATGCCTGTCTGCTCCAGGCCCGTTGTCCTGGTTTTCGGCTGACCGCAGCATGTTTGTCAGGTGCGAAGAGTCTGGGGTATACTGGGAAACATGAACAAAGCCTACGGCCTGAAAGAGTCCAAAGCCGGACTGAGGGCCAAGCTGCCGGCCATTGAAACTTTTCCCAACCAGTTCCGGCAATACGAGATCACTATCGAAATCCCCGAGTTCACCTCGGTCTGCCCCAAGACCGGACAGCCCGATTTCGGCACGGTGACCATACGCTACCAGCCCGCCGGCCGCTGTCTGGAGCTTAAATCGCTCAAAGAATATATGACCGCCTACCGGAACCTGGGCATCTTTTATGAGAATGCGGTCAATCGCATCCTGGAGGACGTAGTGAGATGCTGCCGGCCGGTGTGGGCCGTAGTCAAAGGAGAGTTCAACCCAAGAGGAGGCATCAAGTCGGTTGTCGAGGCCCGCTACCCGCGGCCGCGCCGTTGAAATCCGGATTCGGCCCAGCTGCCCTATTCCCTTTGTATCAGCCCGGTTTCCTTCGCCGGCTGCCTTCCGGAATACTCCAGAGCGTATGAACAGATCCATATCAGGAAAAAGCACGGCCCTAGAAAACGGCCCCCTGGAAAACAAGGCCGGGCCGGACTCCAAGAGACTCGGCACGAGCGACCTGCTGATGGTCCTGGCCGTCAGCATCTGGGCCTTGAATTTTTCGGCACTCAAGCTCAGCCTGCCTTATTTCTCCTCGCCCCATGTTTTCAACTTCCTGCGGCTCCTGAGCTCTACCTTGATACTCTTTATTGCGCTCCGCTTGAGCGAAGGCTCGCTGGCCGTAAGCCGATCGGATTTCCTCCGCCTGGCGGCAGTCGGGGTCATGGGCAACTTCCTCTACCAGGTGCTGTTCATCCAAGGGCTGGAGCTGACCAGCGCTTCCAACACTTCATTCATCCTGGCCACCACGCCCATCATGGTCGCCCTGGTGAGCATGTTCCTCAAGCACGACCGGCTGCATTGGGCTTCCTGGCTGGGGATCGCCGTGTCCTTCGGAGGTTTGTACCTCATCATCACCCGTCAATCCGGCGCCTTCGAGCTGAAGGGCCTGAGCATCAAGGGCGACCTGATGGTCTTGGTGGGGAATATTTTCTGGACGCTCTATACCGTCTTTTCCAAGCCGCTGCTCGACAGGATGTCGCCCCTCCGGCTCACGGCCTGGACCATGGCCGCCGGCACCCTGGCCTACCTTCCCGTGGCCATGCCCCCTCTCCTCCGGCAGGACTGGCGGCGGCCCATGCCCGTGGCCTGGGCCGGCCTGGGCTATTCCGCCATATTCGCCATCGTACTCGGGTTCGTTTTTTGGTACACCTCGGTCCAGAGGGTGGGAAATTCCCGCACTGCCGTGTACGGCAATATCACGCCGGTCCTGACCGCTGTCTCCGCCCATTTCATCCTGGGCGAGAAGCTTTCAAAATTCCAGGCCCTGGGCGCGGCCATCATCCTGGCCGGCGTCTATCTCACCCGGTCCGGGTATCGTTTCTTCGTGAAATCCAGAATCCCTTCCAGCAACGGAGCCTAGTGGTATAATAAAAGCCAGGGAAAGGCCTTATCCGGCCGGCCGATGACCGGCGATAAATAGAAGAAGGAGGAGCCATGGCCCGCAGCGCCTTCAAGAGCGCCAAGAGAAGCAGGGAACTCTTACGTCAAAAAAAGCAGGAAGAAAAACGGTTGAGACGGCAGAGCAAAGACAAGCCCCCGGAGGAAAGCCAGGAGCCCGCCGCCGGCGAACCGACTCCCCAGCAAGGGACCTCCGAGTAGAATTCCCGAGGCCCGCCCGGCGCCAATCGCGCGTCTCACAAGTCCTGGTCAGGGGGAGCTGCCTGCTTCGAGGCACGATGGCCGGGGAGTTTGAGGGGGGCGGCGCGGCCCCTCCAGGGGACTTATAAGACGGTGCCCTAGGGCAGGCCGAGAACTTTGTGAGCCTGGAGGGACAGGCGCAGGTTGGACAGGCCGGCCTGCAGGCCTTGGGTCGTGAGCTTCACCGCCTTGGCCATGCTCCACCGCTGCAGGGACTGCGGCTGGAGGAGGAGCGGAACGCTTTCCGGGAAATCCCGGCGTATCCGCCGGACGATGTCGAAAGTCAGGTCCCGGCTGACGATGAGCTTCACTTCCCGGGCCCGGTGTTTGTATTCCTTCCGGACGGCATAAGCCCTGGGCTTGGGTGAGACCGTGTACCAGTCCACCGGCAGCCGCTGGTAGAAGAGTCCGTTCGTTTCCACCTGGACCTTGAGACCTTCTTTTTTGACGGCCCTGGCCAGAGCCGTCACATCTTGCCTCAGGGGTTCGCCGCCGGTCAGGCAGACCCAGCCGGCCGGATATTTTTTCCTCAGCCGCTTCAAGCGGGCCAGGATATCATCGAGGCTGAGAAACGTTCCCCCCGTCCAGGCGGATTTCGTATCGCAGAAACTGCAGCGAAGGTTGCAGCCGGTCAGCCGTATAAAAAGGGTGGGCTCGCCCTGGCGCAGGCCTTCACCCTGCAGAGAGGCGAAGATTTCAGCGGTCCTCAGTGTAGGTGGCTGAGGCATCCTCGGATTCCCAGACCGTTACGGCCCTGACGGGAAAATGCTTTTTCATATCCTGGAAGAATCGCCGGGCGAGATTTTCCGCGGTGGGGTTGAAGTCGTAGACCTCGTTGAGCAGGGAGTGGTCGGGAAGGGCTTCGGCCAGCTTCTTTTTGATCTCGGTGAAGTCGAGGCCGATGCCGGTCCGGTCCAGCTCCCGGACCTCGACCCGGACCTCGACCTGGAAGCTGTGGCCGTGGAGCTTTTCGCACTTCCCCTTGTACTCCCGCAGAAAATGGGCGGCCTGAAATTTATCCCTGACCCGCAGTATCCAGCTCACAGCTTTCCCTCCTTTTCCAGCCGCACGAGCAGAGGATCCTCCCGGCCCACTTCGGCCCAGGCCCTCTGCCTCAGCAGGCAGGCCGGACAGTGGAAGCAGGGGACCTCCTTGCCATCATAGCAGGAAACCGAATCCGAATAATCCGCGCCCAGCTCCAGGCCCAGCCGAATGATCTCGCTTTTTTTTTGGCGGATAAAGGGGGCCACGATGCGGATGGGGCGGCCCTTGAAGTCGGAATAGGTGCCGGCCCGAATGGCCCTTTCCATGGCCTCCACGAACTCGGGCCGGGTGTCCGGATAGTCGGGCGAGTCGATGATGTTAAAGCCGCAGACAAGGTCCTGGATGCCTCGCGGCTCGGCCCAGGCGGCGGCCAAGGCCAGAAAAATACCGTTCCGGAAAGGGACATAGGTCAGCGGCGGCCAGGCCCCCGGCTCAGGAAGACTTTCGAGTTTGGGAACCGGGATATCCTGGTCGGTGAGGGCCGAGCCTCCCACCTGGGTGAGGTCCACCTTGAGCAGGACGGGCTCGAGCCCAAGCCGGGCGGCGGTGACGGCCGCCAGTTCGATTTCGACCCGATGCCGTTGGCCGTAATCAAAGGTCAGGGGGTGAACAATTTGGTAGCCCTGCCGGGCCCAATACAGAGCCGTTGTCGAGTCGATTCCGCCAGAAAAAAGGACAACGCAGGCTTTCATCGGGGGCTTTGCGGCTTTCAGCTAGATGATAGGGGAATGGGACATGATTTTCAACTCTTCCCTTAAAAGTAAGCAATTCTTTTTCCGGTGCCAGGTCAGTTCTTTCTGGGGTCCTGTCGCGGCTCCTCCCCGGCTGTGCTCGTAAGGCTGCGCGCAGGCGGGGAGCCCCTCCGCCGCGCCACCCCTTCATGATTATCAGGTGCCCCGGATAAAGAATTGCTTCTCCCTTAATATGCTTTCTTGACTCAGCCAGGGCATGTGTTATTATTTTGCTTCCTGAAAATCATGGAGGGAAATAAAGAATGTCCGGAGAATCGTCGGAAGGCCTGCCCATAGAAATCACACCCGCTGACCGGGGGTTTCGTCTGCTGGACCAGGCTCGGCTGCGGGAGGGGGTGACCGTTCGGGACGACCAGCATGAATTTTCCTGGCTGCTGGACGCGGCCCAAACCGCACGCCGGAAGGGAAAGCGGTTCCGGCTGGTGGATTCGGGAAAGCTCGATGTTTTCAGCTTGGAATGGCTGGGCCGGGCCGGCGCCGACCTCTACACCGCCGATGATGTCCGGGCCGATGTGGCCGCTCTGGCGCGGATTCAAAAAGCGGGCCGCCCCACGGGAGCCTGGACGGTCTTCTTCCAGTACGGAGAAATCGGCGATGAGGGGAGGACGGGAAGTTTGACCCTGGAAATGATTAAAGAGCTGGTCCGCAGCGGAATCGATCTTCATATTTCAAATAAGGACAGGCCGCGCGACCCGGCTCTTTTAGTCGATATCAAAGCAGGACAAAGGGCCGGCCGAGCCGAGATGGTTTATTATCATCATGGCCGGCTTTTCAAGGAACTCGAGAATTTGGCCGAGGCCGGCCTGTGGGTTCATATATCGGAGGCAGACCTAGAGCTCAGCGCAGATCAGGCTTTGCTTGAAGATATCAGGCGGGCCGGCCGCCGGCGCGGAGGCGGGCTGGTTGTTCATGTGGAAAAGGGCTTGCCGCGGGCAAGTCTTGAAGATATCCGACGGGCGGGCGCTTATTTGATCATGAATATCCCCTCCGGCTCCGGATTTTCCGGGCGGCCGCTTTCGCCGCGCGCTTTCTATCTGGATACAACGTTCCTGCTCTAGGAAAAAATCTATAAAAATAGTAGGGTACGTACCGGGAAGGCGATTCGGCCGCTTCATTTCCTGACAGGTCCGAGGCGCGCTGGCTAATATTCATGTTCGCCACTAGGAATGGTGTTCACTTTTTGTGTCAACCCAAAAAAAAGTATAAAAAAGGTATTGACAAAAGGAAAAAATAGTTTATAATTTGAATTAAAGAAATTGGAAATTTGAGAGAAAGATTGACAGGGCCACTAAGCAAAGCGAGGGGACAAGCAAGAATCGTGCCATGAAAGTCGCATTGCTCTACAGTTCGAAAAACGGGATGGCCGCGTCGCTTCATTCCTCAAAGTTCGTCGAGACTTGGGGCGAAGAAGACGACGAGCCTCCACTTGATATGCTCGCTGAGTGCGACTCGGACGAGACCATTCAAGCGATCAGCCGGGCGCTCAGCGAGAAGCACCAGGTCTTCCCCATCGAATCCGACGACCAGGCTTACGGCCGTATCCGTAAAGTAAGGCCCGACCTCGTCTTCAACATTGCCGAACGATTGTACGGGCCCAACCGCGAGTCGCATGTTCCCGTCCTGTGCGAGATCCTGGGGATTCCCTATACAGGCTCCGACCCTTTGACTCTGGGAATTTGTCTGGATAAGTCGCGGGCTAAGGAGATCCTGAATTACTACGGCATCCCCAACCCGCCGTTCTGGCTGGCCGACCCGGGTTCCACTCTGCCCAAGAACATTGCGCTGCCGGCCATCGTCAAGCCTTTATATGAAGGATCGAGCAAGGGCATTAAAGACAACTGCGTGGTCCGGACCAAGAGCGAGCTGGCCGAACGAGTGGCCGAGATCGTCGGCCGCTACAACGAGCCGGTCATCATCGAGAAGTTCCTCGGCGGCCGCGAGTTCACGGTAGGCGTGCTGGGCAACCATCCGCACTATGAAGTTCTGCCTATCGTCGAGATCGACCACAGCCTTTTGCCCGCCGGCGCCAACCCCATTTATTCCTATGAAGCCAAGTGGGTGTGGGACACCCCCCAGAACCCGCTGCCCATTTTCCGCTGCCCGGCCGATATCCCCCAGGCGCTGGCCGGCCGGATCGCCGACCTGGTGAAGAAGGCCTGCGGCGTCCTCCGCATCCGGGACTGGTGCCGGGTGGATGTCCGGCTGGACGAGCGGGACGAGCCCCACATCCTGGAGCTCAACCCCTTGCCCGGGATCCTGCCCAACCCCGAGGAGAATTCCTGCCTGCCCAAGGCCGCCCGGACAGCGGGCTACACCTATTCCGACCTGATTCTTCGCGTGGCGGCCGAAGCGGCCGGACGGTACGGGCTGAACCATGAATAACAGCAAGCCTTTGGTCGGCGTCGTCTATGAGTCTTCGTCCCCAACCCCAAGGCCGACATGAGAGAGCTGTCCCAGGAGACGGTGGAGGAAATGGCCCGGGAAGTGTACGAGGCCGTGCTGGGGCTGGGCTATCCGGCCGTCCTTATTCCGGTCAAGGAAAGCTTCCTGGGTTTCCTGCGCCGCATCCACGAAGTCAAGCCCGACGTCGTCATCAACCTGTGTGAAAGCTTCAACGGCACCACCAACCTGGAGTCTAACGTGGCCGCCATCTACGAGCTGTTGCGCATCGACTTCACCGGCAACGTCATGAGAGCCCTCAGCCTGTGCCAGGACAAGTTTAAGGCCAAGGCCGTGCTGGCCTCCCACGGGCTGCCCACACCCGCCTGCCGGCTGATCACCACCGCCGAGGAGCCCATAGACCTCAAGTTCCCGGTCATCGCTAAGCCCAACTGCGAGGACGCCAGCATGGGCGTGACGCCCCAGTCGGTCGTCCGCGATGAAGAGTCGCTGCGGCTGCTCATCCGGAGCATCCTGGCCCGCTTCGTGCCGCCGGTCCTGGTCGAAGAATTCATAGACGGCCAGGAGTTCAACGTGGCCATCCTGGGCGGTGACGAGCCGCGGGCCTTGCCCGTCTCGGAAATTGATTTCTCGGCCATGCCCAAAGACCTGCCCCGCATCATCAGCTACGAAGCCAAGTGGTTCGAGAACAACGAGCTTTACATCAAGACCCCGCCCATCTGTCCGGCGCCCATCGATGACGACCTCCGCCGGAGGCTGCAAGATTATGCCCTGCGGGCCTTCCAAGTGATGGGCTGTCGCGATTACGCGCGGGTGGATTTCCGCATGGACAAGCGGGGCCGCCTGTTTATCCTCGAAGTCAACCCCAATCCGGACATCAGCCTCAACGCCGGCTATGCCCGGGCCTTGAAGGCGGCCGGGATTGATTACGGACAATTTTGGAAACAGATGATCCACAACGCCTGGCACAGGAGCGGAACGAATGGTTCGGCCTATGGCTCGGTCAGATAAGGAAGCGGTGATGGATATTCTGCGACAGACGTCCATGTTCACCCCGCCGGAGCTGTTCGCGGCCGAGGAGGTCGTGGATGACTACCTGGACCATCCGGAGCGGGAAGATTATGTTTTAGCCGTTTGGGAGGAGGGCCGCCGCCTGGCGGGCTACGTCGCCTACGGCCTGACCCCGCTCACCGAGGGCACTTACGACCTGTATTGGATCGCCGTCTCGCCCGGCCGACAGGGTTCGGGCCTGGGCCGGCGTCTGATGGATTGGGTGGAGGGCCGCCTCCGGGAGTCCGGGGGGCGGCTGCTTCTCATCGAAACTTCTTCGCAGCCCAGCTACGAACCGACGCGAAGGTTCTACCTGCGGCTCGGCTATAAGGAAGCGGCGCGCATCGCCGATTTCTACCGGCCCGGCGATGACCGGGTCACCTACGCCAAATATTTCGGGTAAAGGAGATCGGGACAGAAATGGAAGAGTGGCAACAAATCTTGCGGGACAGCTTGAAATCTCCTGAAGAGATCGCGGCGTACTTCCATCTCAACCAGGACGAGATCAAAAAAGTCAGCCAAGTTTTTCGGGCCCAGATCACCCCCTACTTTGCGGGCCTCATCAAGCACAAGAAGGACCCTCTCTACCGGCAGGTCGTGCCGGATACGGCAGAGCTCAAAGAGAACAGCGGGATGCTGGATCCCCTGAACGAGGATTCGGACTCGCCCGTGCCCGGTGTCATCCACCGTTATCCCGACCGGCTGCTGTTCCTGGTCTCTCCCGCCTGCGCCTCCTACTGCCGCTTCTGCACGCGCAAGCGCAAGGTCGGCCAGCCGGACAAGATCGGCCTCCGCCATGTGGAAGAGGGCCGCGCTACATCCGGGAGCAGCCCAAGGTTCGGGACGTCATCATCTCCGGCGGCGACCCGCTGATGCTGAGCGACGAAAGGCTGGAGTATGTCCTCAGCTCGCTGCGGGCCATCCCCCAGCTGGAGATCCTGCGCATCGGGACCCGCGTACCCTGCTTCCTCCCCCAGCGCGTCACGCCGAAGCTGGCGGCCATGCTCAAGAAATACCATCCCCTCTACATCAACGTCCATTTCAACCACGCCGACGAGATCACCGACCAGGCGGCCCGGGCCCTGGGCCTGCTGGCCGACGCGGGCATTCCCCTGGGCAATCAGACCGTGCTGCTCAGGGGCGTCAACGACAGCCCGGAAGCGATGAAGAAGTTGATGCACCGGCTGCTGGTCGTCCGGGTCAGGCCCTACTACATCTACCAGGCCGATTACGTAAAGGGAACCGAGCACCTGCGGACCACGGTGGAGAAAGGGCTGGAGGTCATGGAGTCGCTGCGCGGCTGGACCTCGGGCCTGGCCGTTCCCTACTACGTCATCGACTCGCCGGGCGGCGGGGGAAAGATCCCGCTTCTGCCGAACTACGTCCAATCCATCAACGAGCGGGAAGTGGTGATGCGCAACTATGCCGGCGAGCAGTTCGTCTATCCGCAGACCCGAACCCGGAAGCGGCCGGCGGTGCATCCCTGCTTGCCGGTGACCAACCCTCTGTGAGGCCGCCGGGCCGAGCTCGTTGAATCCTTCCAGGTAGCGGCCCAGCCCCGTCTTTTTCACGATGGCCAGCGCTTGCTCCGCGGTGAGGCCCTTCTGCAGCTTGAGTGACTCCAGGATGCGGATGATGGAGAGGGCGACCTCTGCCGTCTGGCCGGCCTCTCGGGGATTTTCCTTGAAATAGCGGATGGAATCGAAGAGCACCGCGTTGGCCTCTCCGTAGGTGATGGGCTGGCGGGTGCCGGATAACTTCACCCAGGCCGGCCTAGCCAGAACATCATTGACGTGGCTCTGGATGAGATAGGTGGCCCGTCCGATGAGCTTGAGGTTCGAGGGGCTGACGTTGGTCATGGTGTTGCCGATGACCCGGCCCAGTTTGGCCATGACCGCCGTGGAGTGAGCGTTGAGCAGCATCTTCAAGCCGATGTGCTGGTCGAGGAGGAATGGGTCGTCGGCCGAGGGGAGGCCCAGGCTGATGGTAACGACCCGGCCCTCCCGCCCCTCCCAATCCCGGACAAGGTTGCGGACCTCGTCGGCAGGGGCGCCGGGAGCTCGGCCTCCGGTTTCGAGGAGGACGAGACGGGCTCCCTTGGCCAGGAAAAGGCGGCCGAACCCGAGGAAGGGCGAATTCTTCTTGGCCAGCCCCGTTTCGTCCGAGGAAAGAACAACCCCGATGCCCAGGTCGCCCGGCTTGGGGCCGCGCCGGCTGATGTTCGGCTCGGCGAATGAAAAATCGTAAAGGTTTTGCTGGTTGTCTCCCGCCTTCTTCAGGCTGTCCAAAGCCTTGACCCTGAGGAAAGGGTCGTCGATCTCCTCCTCGAACGGCTTCCGGTAGAAACTCTCGGCCAAGCCGCGGAAAGGACGTCCCAGGAACGCCCTCCAGGCTTCTTCCTTCGACGATGCCGGCGTCCAGACCTGGATCCAGCATTTCCGGGCCGGCTCATTCACGGTGTCAAGGGGATAGAGCCGGAAGGTCGGGCTTCGCTCGGTGGAGTCGATAAAGACCGTGATCAGGCCGTGGCGGGCGAAGGTGGTCGAGAAGCGGCCGGATTCATAGACGGCCGCCTCGAGGTCGGTG
Organism: Candidatus Aminicenantota bacterium; assembly: GCA_963702835.1. GTDB lineage: Bacteria > Acidobacteriota > Aminicenantia > Aminicenantales > JAFGAV01 > JAFGAV01. The sequence continues at coordinate 2,477,505 of OY969762.1, read as the reverse complement.
AAGCGGGCCAGGGCCGGCACGGCCGCTCTCACGTTTTCCAGGATGGTTTTGAACCGCTCCAGCTTTCGGCCGAGCGGGACATCCTTGGCAAACCCGGCTCGGGCTGTCTCAGCCGGGGACAGAAAGCGCCTCAGGGTCCGTTCCACGGCCTTCTCCAGGACGCTGCCCAGGACGAAGGTTTCAATGGTGGTTGCCTGCAGGCGGGTCGAACCGGTGATGGCCTGGGGTCCGGTGGTTAGGTTTATCTTGGTGATGCCCGGCTCTTCCAGGACAGAGCGGCTGCGGTCAAAGGGCCTCAGCCGGTCGTCGGGGTTGTTGTAGATGAAGTACAGCTTTCTCCGGCTGGCCAGAGGGGAAAAGTCCGGGCCGGCCCTCCACTCGTCGAGCCCGGCCAAGATCGTGCCTATGACCGACGATGTCTCACCGCCCTCGGTGACGCAAATGACGACATCACCCTTTTCTATCCCCCGGTCTCGAAGCTGAAGCCGGCCGATGAGCTGCAGGTCCTCGAAGCCTTCCAGCGAACTGATCAAAGCCCGGTCGGCGCCGGTCATTTCTCCTACGAGCTCGGCCTCGACCTCCGGCTCAAGATGAGGCCGGAGCTTCGGCCAGAGCGTGGGGTCGTCCTTGATTTTTTTCCAGAACGGGCGCCAGAAGCAGCTTTCCATCTGTTTGGCCAGGCGGCCGGTGGCGCCGCAGCCGTAGATGTATATGCGCCGGTGATTGAGCAGGGCCTGCTCGACTTCCCGGCCGAGTTGATCCAGGGAACCCGGTTCGGCCGCCAGCCGGTCGAGTCGGACGACGATATCGTCGTCTACGGAAAAAAGCTTTTGCAGCCCGGCGGCGGTGTCCTTCCGGACCGTATCGCTCAGGTTCCAGGTTTTGGGATGCCGCTGCTCGGTGAGGAGGGTGTGGAGCTGAAACTGGGTCTTGTTGGCCACGTAGTCCACAGACTCCGGGGGGATGGTCAGGCCCAGCAACCGAAGGAGATTTTGCCCGGAGGCGGCGGCCTGAGGTAGCTCCTGAGAAAGCCGGGAAATGCATTCCGCGGCGGGCGATATAATAAAAAGGAAGATACTGCTCAGAAAGGCCAGGCTGCGGATGAGCCGGCCGAACCGGCCGCCTTGCTCATCCGTACTGCTGCAGGTCATCAATGATGTCTCCGGCCTGCCAATCCCTGATCCAGTCCTCCGCCAGGAAAATCCGGTGGCCTCCTTCGACCAGGGAGCAGACCACCCGAACCAGGCCTGCGTTGATGATCATTTTTTTGCAGATGAAACAGGGGAAGGCGCTGATGACCTGGCCGCCGGCCTGGTCGCTGCCGAAAATGTACATATCTCCGCCCAGCAGGCTCACCCCGGCCCGGGCGGCGTTGATGATGGCATTCTGCTCGGCGTGGACGCTCCGGCACAGCTCATAGCGCTGGCCGTGGGGGATATGGAGTTTGTCCCGCAGGCAGAGCCCATGCTCGAAGCTGTCCTTGGTCTTGCGCGGAGCGCCCACATAGCCGGTGGATATGATCTGGTCGTCGCGGATAATCAGGGCGCCGATCGAACGGCGGAAGCAGGTGCTGCGCCGGGCCACCTCACGGGCGATGCCCAGATAATATTCGTCTTTGGAGATGCGTTTCTCGTTCATAGGAGCGCCTCCAGTTTCCGATAAAAATTCTTGAGGGACGAATCGTTGACCAGGGTCAGGTCGGCCATCCGCAGACAGGTACCGAGCTGTTGAGCCTCCGGGGAGCGTCCCATCTCCTCCCTCTCCTTGGCCCTGAACTCCTCCAGGGTCGCGGCCGACTCATCGCGGCCGCGACGCTTGACCCTCTCGAAGCGGACCGCGGCCGGAGCGTCCACGGCCAGCAGCCGGAAGTTCTTCCGCGTCCTGAGGCGTTCCACTTCCCGGGGGTTGCGGATGCTGTCGATGAGGGCGTCGCCCTTGACCCGCCGCAGGACGCGGCGGGCCAGAATGTCGGCGCCGTAGCGGCGGCGGAGGGCGTTTCCGGCGCGGATGAGGTTGTCCCGGGTGGGCGGCAGTTGTCTCTTGTGCAGCTGCTCGCGGATCAGGTCGGACAGGGAAAAATAGGCGAAGCCCCTTTCCCGGAAAAAGGCCGCGGCCTCGCCTTTGCCCGCCCCGTTTGTCCCGGTCAAGCCGATGAGCCGCGGCTCACGGCCGGACTTCCGGGGAGCCGGCCGCTGGGGCTTTTTCCGGAGTGGGTTGGCCGAACGGGGGGCGGGCACGGCTATCCCGACATCTCCTCTTCCGCTTTTTTCTTTTTCTTCTTGCCGACCAGCCAGGCCACCAGGATGGACAACCAGTACAGGACGATCATGGGCACGGCCAGGATGGTCTGGTTGATCATGTCCGGGGTGGGGGTGATGATGGCGGCGATGATGAAGATGACCAGCACGGCGTACTTGAACTTGCGGACCATCCAGCCCGCGGAGACGATGCCGAGCTTGGCCAGGAAAAAGACCAGGGTCGGCATTTCGAAGATCAGGGCGATGCCCAACAGGAATTTTAGCGTGAAATTGAGGAAGTCGCTGATGACGATCATGGATTGGAAGTCGGAACCGATGTTGATGAAGAAACGGCAGGCCCAGGGGTACATGATAAAGTAGCCGAACGAGGCGCCCCCGGCAAAGAACAGGGTGGAGAAGAAGACGAAGGGCAGGACGTATTTTTTCTCTTTCTTGTACAGCCCGGGAGCGATGAACTTCCAGAGCTGGAAGAAGAGAATGGGCGCGGTGAAAAAAATGGAGGCCAGGATGGAGACCTTCATATAGACCATGAAGGGATCGGTCAGCCGGGTGAAGACCAGCTTGGTCCCCTCGGGCAGAGCCTGGGTCAGGGGCCGGGCCAGGATTTCGTACAGCGGCTTGCTGAGGATCCAGCCCGGAATGATTCCCGCCGCCACGGCCAGGAAGGAGACGAAAATTCTTTTGCGGAGGTCCTCGAGATGCTCAAGAAAGGTCATCTCGTTGGCAGATTTTCTACTTCTCCTCATCCACCTCGATGTCCTTCTTGAGCTCGTCCCTGACGGACTTGAACTCGTCGACGCGGACCTCCTCTTCGAACCTCTCCTTGAGCTCGTCGGAACTGCGTTTGAATTCGCGGATGGCCTTTCCCAACGATTTGCCGATCTCGGGCAGCCTTTTCGGCCCGAAAACGAGCAGGGCGATGGCCATGATGAGCAGCATCTCGGGAAAGCCGATGCCTAACATATATTTCCCTCTATTATATATACCAATCCAATATAGCCCCCCAGCCCTTCACTGTCAATGATGAGACGGTTCCTTTACAACTGACTGGCTGTCTGATAAAATTTCTTCCTATTTATATGCGCAAAACGATATGGCTTTTGGTCATTCCCCTGGTGCTCCTGTCCTTCCGTCTCTCCTGGAACCAAGACCCTTGGGGCCGCTCCGTAGAGAAGCTGGCGGCGATGGAAGACATCGTTCAAAAGAACTATTACCAAAGCCCGTCTCAGGATGAGATGATCTATTCTTCCATCCGGGGCATGCTCCAAACGCTTGACCCCCATTCCTATTTTCTCGACCCGCAGAGCTATGCCCGCATGCGGGAGGACCAGACGGGCAAGTATGCCGGCCTGGGCATCCAGATTCAAAAACAGGAAGACCGGCTGGTGGTCATCGCCCCCATCGAGGGCACGCCCGCCTGGCGGCTGGGCATCCAGGCCGGCGACATCATCACCCATATCGACGGCCAAAGCACCAAACCCCTGTCCAGCTTTGAGGCCATGCAGCGCCTGCGCGGGAAGCCGGGGACCCAGGTCACCGTCACCCTCGCCCGCGAGGGCCTGGACAAGTCTTTTGACCTGACCATCACCCGCGAGGAGATCACCCTCTACAGCGTGCCCTACGGCTTCCTGCTGGACAAGGACACCGGCTATATCTTCATCCGGAACTTCGCCGAGAACACCACCCGCGAGTTCGAGGATAAGATCAAGCCCCTGGTCGCCCAGGGGATGAAAAGGCTCATCCTGGACCTGCGCCTCAACGCCGGCGGCCCGCTGTTCCAGTCGGTCGAGATCTCCGATGAGTTCCTGCCCCGCGGAGCCATGGTCGTATCCCTGAAAGGACGCCGGCCCGAGTACAACCGGCAGTTCCGGGCCGTGCGCGATAACCAATACGAGAACGTCCCCCTGGTCGTGTTAATCGATGAGGGCAGCGCCAGCGCCTCGGAGATCGTGGCCGGTGCCATTATGGACAACGACCGCGGCTATCTCGTGGGAGAGGTTTCCTTCGGCAAGGGCTTGGTCCAGACCATCTATCCGCTGGGGCCGAACATGGCCGTGGCCCTGACCACGGCCAAGTACCTGACCCCCAGCGGCCGCTCCATCCAGAAGGACTACACCCATCTGGAGGATTACCTCCTGGCCCGGGACACCAGCTCCGAACCGCACGAGATCCGCTACACGGCCCACGGCCGGAAAGTGCTGGGCCAGGGCGGCATCACTCCCGACTTCGAGGTCAAAACTTCGATCAAACCGGTGACCCTGGAGCTGATGGGCAAGGGCGCCTATTTCGGCTACGCCCGGAAGTTCGCGGCCCACCAGACTCCCCTGTCCGCCTTGCTGCTCCTGCCCGGCGAGCAACCGTCCGGGCCGGGCGCCGCGGAGAGGGTCGACCGGAATTTTCGGGTGGACGAGCGCGTCTTGGAGGATTTTCAGGCCATGCTCAAGAGCCTCAAGGTGAAATACGCCGAGGATAAATTTGAAGAAGCCAAGGCCGAGATCCGGCGGGAGCTGGACAGAGAGCTGTATACCGCCCTGTGGGGCCCGGAAGAGGGGCAGAAGGTTTACCGGCTGACGGATGCGGTCGTGCTGAAAGCCCTGGAGGTCATGCCCCAAACGTCCTCTTTGGCCTTGCCCGACCAACGCTGAGTCAAAATGAAAATCGCCCTGGGTTCGGACCATGCGGGCTATCTCCTCAAGGTGGCCATCATCCCCTTTCTGGTCGAGCTGGGCCATGAACCGGTGGATTACGGCTGCGAGTCTGAAGCTAAGGCCAATTACGTCCTTTACGGGGAGAAAGCTGTCCGGGGCATGACCGAAGGCCCGTGCCAGCGGACTATCCTCTTCTGCGGCTCGGGCCTGGGCATGGCCATCGTGGCCAACAAGTTCAAGGGCGTGCGGGCCACTCCCTGCTGGGACGAATATACGGCCCGGCTGAGCCGAGCCCACAACGATGCCAATTGCCTGACCCTGGGCGGCCGGACCACCCCGGCGGACAAGGCTCGAGAGATTATCCGCATCTGGCTGGAGACCGAATTCGAAGGCGGCCGCCATGAGGAGCGTCTGGAGACCCTGCGCGCCGTGGAAGAGCGCATCTGCCAATCGTGATCGGCACCGAAAAGGAGTCCGAGATGTCCTTATTGCTGGAACAGGCGACGGCCCTGGCGGACAGGATTGAGCGGAACAACCTGTGGCGCCAGGCGGAATCCTTCAACCTCATCCCCTCCGAAACCACGCCCTCACTCCTGGTCAAGATGTGTGAGATTTCCGACCCCTCCGGCCGCTATGCCGAGCACCGGACGATGAAGGGCGAGGAGGTCTATTTCTATCAGGGCATCGACTTCATCCGGGAGGTGGAGGCTGAAGCCCGCAAAGAGCTGACCCGCTACTTCGGCTGCACCGACATCGAGCTGAGGCCGATCAGCGGACAGATGGCCAATGAGATTGTCTTCAAGGGCATGGTCAAGTTCATCAACCGGGGCCGGGCCGAGGGGCAGGTCCCCCGCCGGATACGTCTGGTGATGAACAACGACCTGACCAAGGGCGGACATCTCAGCGCCCAGCCCATGGGCGCGCTGTTCAACTTCGTGGAGTATGATCCGCAGACGGCCAAGGAAAAAATCGTTCATCTGCCCCTGCTCAAGGACAACCCCTACAAGCCCGACCTGCCCAAGCTGGGCGAGCTCCTGGTTGAGCATAAGCCGGAGCTCATCATCTTCGGCAAGAGCATGTTCCTTTATCCGGAGCCGGTGGCCTTTGTGGCCGGGCTGGTCAAATCCTGGCCGGAGCGTCCCGTCCTGATGTACGACATGGCCCACGTGCTGGGCCTTTACGGCGCCTTCCAGGCGCCGCTCCAGGAGGGCGCCGATGTGGTCACGGGCAGCACCCACAAGACGTTTTTTGGGCCCCAGCGGGGAGTGGTGGCCGGCCAGGTCCCGGCCGGCTCACCCCTGCGCAACCTGTGGACTGAGATCAAGAGCCGGGCTTTCCCGGGCTCGACCAGCAACCACCATCTGGGCACGCTCCTGGCCCTGCTCTTGGCCGCCTATGAGATGAACGCCTTCAAGGAGCCATACCAGAAGCAGGTCCGCGGCAACGCCAAGGCCTTTGCCCGGGCCCTGAAAGATAAGGGGCTGGCCGTGGAGGGCGATGAGCGGGACGGGTTCACCGAGACGCACCAGGTCCTGCTCCGGGTCAAGGCCTACGGCCCGAGCATGGATATCGCCCGGAGGCTGGAAGAGAACAACATCGTCACCAACTTCCAGGCTTTGCCCGACGATGAGACCTTCCTGGAGTCGAGCGGTATCCGCCTGGGCGTGCAGGAGATGACTCGCTTCGGCATGAAGGAGAAGGACTTCGATATCCTGGCCGGGCTGTTGGCCGAAGTCATCCTCCGCAACAAAAACGTAAAAGCTGAAGTCCGCCGGTACCGCCAGAATTTCCTGGAAATGAAATTCTGCCTGCCCGCCTCGGAAGCCGCGCCCCTGGCCGCCCGGATATTGAAGAGCGTTCTCCCCGCTCCGGGCCTGGCCGAGAACTTCGCCCGGCTGATGATGAAGAACGCCTAGGATACCGGGACAGGGCAGTGAAAATTCTGTTAATCGGCTCCGGCGGCAGGGAACATGCCCTGGCCTGGAAGATCGTCCAGAGCCGACACTGCCAGAAGCTGTACTGTCTGCCGGGCAACGCCGGGACGTCGGCCATCGCCGAGAACGTGGCCATCGACCCGACCGACCTCCTGCGCGTGGCCGCCTTTGCCGCCGGAGAGAGGATCGACCTGACCGTGGTCGGCCCCGAGCAGCCCCTGGCCATGGGCATTGTCGATGAGTTTGAGAAGCGGAAGCTGCGCATCTTCGGCCCCAACAAGAAGGCCGCCGAGATCGAGGAAAGCAAGGTTTTCGCCAAGCAATTCATGGACCGGCACAAAATTCCTTCCGCCCGTTACCGGGTGGCCAATTCGGCCGAGCGGGCCCTGGAGATCGCCAAGTCCGGCGAGTTTTCCTATCCGCTGGTGGTCAAGGCCGATGGGCTGGCCGCGGGCAAGGGCGTCTTCATCTGCCCCAGCCCGGACAAGGCGGATGAGGCCGTGCACCGCATCATGGGCCGCAGGGAGTTCGGCGACGCCGGGAACAAGGTCATCATCGAGGAATTCCTGACCGGCAAGGAAGTGTCTTTCATCGTCTTGACCGACGGAGTCAAGATGCGGCCCCTGGTGACGACCATGGACCACAAGGCCGCGCTGGACGGCGATCGAGGCCCCAACACGGGCGGTATGGGCGCCATCTCTCCCTCGCCTTTTTTGGATAAAAAGTTGTTCGCCGAGATCGTGGACACCATCGTCATCCCCACCGTCACCCGGCTGCTGGAGGAAGGCCGAAAGTTCCGGGGCGTCCTGTACTGCGGCCTGATGCTGACGCCTAAGGGCCCGGTAGTCCTGGAATACAACTGCCGTTTCGGGGACCCGGAGACACAGCCGCAGATGCTGCGTCTGCAGAGCGATCTGGTGGAAACCATGCTCGACATCCTGGAGGACAATGTCTTGGCCCATGAGATGAAGTGGAGCTTAAGGCCAGCCGGTTGCGTCATCCTGGCCTCGGGCGGCTATCCCGATAAGTATGAAAAACACAAACCCATTTCCGGCCTGGAGGAGGCGGCCAAGATCCCCGGCGTGACGCTCTTCCATGCCGGGACCCGGCTCGAGGAAGGCCGCTACCTGACCAGCGGCGGCCGGGTGCTGGCCGTGTGCGCCTCAGAGGAAGCCCTGGCCGACACCATGCGCAAAATCTACAGCGCCGTGCAGCGGATTTCCTTCGAGGGTATGCACTACCGCAAGGACATCGGCGCCGTCCTGAAGGAAGGGGGTGGAAAATGAGCCGAGTGGCGATCTTCATCGGCAGCGATTCGGATGCTGAGGTCATTCAGGAGACGATCGGGGTGCTGGAGGGCTTCGGGATTTCCTACACCCTGGAGGTCACCTCGGCCCATCGCTCTCCCGGCCGGACGTTGAGCCTGATCCGAAAGGCCGAAGCGCAGGGGGCGGCCGTGTTCATCGCCGCGGCGGGCAAAGCCGCCCACCTGGCGGGCGTGGTGGCCGCCCACACCATCCGGCCGGTGATCGGCGTTCCGGTGGAGAGCAGCAGCCTGGGCGGGCTGGATGCGCTGCTGTCCACGGTCCAGATGCCCAAAGGCGTTCCCGTGGCCACCATGGCCTTAGGCCAGACGGGCGCGGCCAATGCCGCTTATCTAGCCGCCCAGATCCTCGGCCTGTCCGACCCGGCCCTTAAGGACAAGCTGGAACAGCATAAGAAGAAAATGGAAGACAAGGTCGAGGAAGCTTCCCTCAAGCTCCGGCGGAAATAAGACAGCGGATGACTTCTTTTTCCCTTCAGAATTTCGGCTGCCGCGTCAACCAGGCTGAGGCCTTCGCTTGGGCGGAAGCATTCCAACAGAGGGGGCTCAAGCTTGAATCAAACCCCGGCCGCGGCGACATTGTGGTGGTCAACACCTGCACCCTGACGGGCCGGGCTGACCGGGACGTGCGGCGGTTCATCCGCAAGGTGGCCCGGGAGAATCCTTCGGCCCGCTTGGTGGTCACCGGCTGCTTGGTCGAACGGGCCCGGCAGGAGCTGGAAGCCGTCCCCGGCGTCTGGCGCTTTATTTCCAACGCCGAGAAGGCGATCCTGCCCAGGCTAGTTCTGGATTCAGCAACGGCGGACTTGCCTGTCCAGCCCCAAACCCAGGTTCGGCCCTTCAAGGCCCGCGCCCTGCTCAAAGTTCAGGACGGTTGTGATTTCCGCTGCACGTTTTGTATTATTCCCGGCGTCCGGGGCCGGAGCTCGAGCGTCCCGCCCGAGACGGTGATGGCCAGGCTTCAGGAGATAGCCGCCGGGGGATTTCCCGAAGTCGTCCTGACCGGCATCCACCTCTGTTCCTACGGCTGGGACCTTCGGCCGCGGACCAGCCTGGGGGGGCTGCTGGGCCGGATCGACAAAGCCGGCTTCGGGCTTCGCCTTAGGTTCAGCTCGCTCGACCCTCGTTTCCTGGATGAAGGGCTGGTCGAGGCCTTGACGGGCTCCCCGGCCGTCTGTCCGCATTTTCATCTTTCCCTCCAGCACGGCTCGGAGCGCCTGCTTCAAAGCATGGGACGGAAGGGCGGAGCGGCCGCCCACCTCCGTATTCTGGATTCTTTGAGAGAGCGCTCACCCGAAGCCGCCCTGGGGGCGGATATTATCGTCGGTTTTCCGGGCGAGACCGAAGCCGATTTCATGGAAACAGCGGAGTTGCTGGAACATTCGCCCCTGACTTATGTTCATGTTTTTCCATATTCTCCCCGTCCGGGCACGGCGGCTTCGGCCTGGCCGCAGGTCTCGCCGCAGCTCAAGAAGGAGCGGGCAGCGGTCCTGCGGAGAATATCAGCCGCCAAAAGCAGGGCCTTCAGGCGCCTCTTCCTCGGACAGGAACGGGAAGCGGCCGTCATTAAAAACGCGGGAGGCTGTCTCCACCTCTTGACGGCGAATTATCTCAGCCTGACCGCTCCAGATAGCGGCCGGACGAAAGCCTCCCTGGTGAGAGTCTTGATCTCCGAAGATGGGGACAAAGGCCTGCGGGGAGTCGTCCTCGACTAGCCGGTCATGAGCTCCATCATCCTGCTGCCTCCGGAGGTTGCCGATAAGATCGCCGCGGGCGAAGTCATCGAGCGCCCTTTTTCCGTGGTCAAGGAGCTGGTGGAGAATTCGCTCGACGCCGGCGCCACGGATATTCGTATTGAGCTCGGCGGCGGCGGCAAGACGCTCATCAGGGTGATGGACAACGGCTGCGGGATGAGCCGGGAAGACGCGCTCCTCTCTTTTGAGCGCCACTCGACCTCCAAGCTTCGCTCCGAGGAGGACCTCGGCCGCATCCTGACCCTGGGCTTCCGGGGAGAAGCCCTGCCCAGCATTGCCGCCGTTTCCCGCCTCACCCTGCGCACCTCGGACGGGACGTCTCCGGCGGGGCTTCTGGTCAGCCGCGAGGGCGAGCGGATGGTCGAGGCCCGGGAAACGGCCTTCCCCCGCGGAACCAGCGTCGAGGTCCGGGACCTGTTCTTCAACCTGCCGGCCCGGCTCAAGTTTCTCCGCTCGGACCAGACAGAGCTGAGCCTTATCGTGCGCTTGATCACCGGCCTCGCTCCGGCCTTTCCCCAGGTGGGCTTCTCTCTCAGCCATGGCCCGCGCCGGATCCTGAATTGGCCCCGGGCCGGCGACCTCCGGGAACGGCTTTATCAGATTTACGGCCGGGAGACGGTTGACCGGTTGATGGAGATCGATTGGGCCGAGGAGCAGAGCCGGGTCACCGGCTTCGCTTCCCGTCCCCCCCTGGGCCGGCGCGACAAGACCGAGCAGCACTTCTTCGTCAACCGCCGGCCGGTCAAAGACAGGACCCTGCAGGCCGCCCTCAACCAGGCCTACCGCAGCCTGTTGGAGAAAGACCTCTATCCCGAAGCCTTCCTTCTCTTGACCCATCCCTCTTCCGAAGTGGATGTCAACGTCCACCCGGCCAAATCCGAGGTCCGTTTTTGCGATTCCCAATTTGTTTTCCGACTTGTCCTGCACAGCGCGGAGCAGGCCTCACTGCGGGGCAGCGAAGTCAAGCGGATCGGCCTGGAAGCCGGGAGGGAAGTTCGGTTCCGGGTGGCGGAGCCCGGGCCGCCTCCTTCTTTTTCTGTCAAAACAAAGGAAGCTGTCTGGGAGCCGCAGCGGAGCCCGGCCGGACTTTTCAAGGACGGAGCGACGGCCGCGGCCCAAAGCGGCCCTCAGATCCTCGGACAATATCTCGATATGTACATCATCGCCGCCGACCGGGAAGGGCTGCTGGTCATCGATCAGCATAATGCCCACGAAAGAGTCCTCTACGAAAAATATAAAGAGGTCAGCGCGGCCAAGAATATACCCCTTCAACAGCCGCTGATTCCCATCCTGTTCGACCTTTCCCCGGACCGGGCTCTCAGGCTGGAGGCGGAGGAGGGCCTTCTTCGGGAAGCCGGCTTCCAGGTGGAGCCTATGGGCGGCCGGACCTTCAGCTTGAAACAGTTTCCCGACATCATGGAGGCCCCGGAGGCCCTGGAGGTCTTTCTATCCCTGCTCGAGGCGTTGGCCGAGGAGAAGCCGGAAAACAAACAAGACAAGCTGCTGGCGACTTTGGCCTGCCGGACCGCGATTAAGGCCGGCCGGCCGCTCCCCCTCCGCCAGATGGAGGTGCTGGTCGAGGAGTTGCTCCGGCTGCCCCAGCATGCTCTCTGCCCCCATGGCCGGCCGATCATTGTCCGCCTGGACCGGTCCCAGATTGAAAAAGGCCTGAAGCGGCAACCCAAAAATTGACAGCTCTTGGGGCCTTTTGCTAATGTCTAGCTGATCGCGCTTTACGGCCAGGGCACGGCAACGAGTTGATCCATTACGGGGAGTGGCGCAGCCTGGTTAGCGCGCCTGCCTTGGGAGCAGGAGGTCGTCGGTTCAAATCCGACCTCCCCGATTGCCTCCCGGGCGAGCTCTGGAACGCGGGGGCTGCCGGCCAGGACATCGGACGGGCGCGCCTGTAGCTCAGGTGGATAGAGCAGCTGCCTTCTAAGCAGCGGGTCGGGAGTTCGAGTCTCTCCAGGCGCGCTCCTTACTACTATATATTGCCGATGACAATTCTTTTTCAGGACGCTCGAGAAATTATGTCGGGTGGCGCGGCGAAAGGTCGGCCGCGACAGGACCCCATTCTGATCTAGCTTGTCCTGAAAAAAGAATTGCTTATCGAAAGAAGGCTCAACCATGACCGACTGGAACAAGATCAGGCAAGATTTTCCCATCACCAAAAATTGCACCTATTTCATGAGTTCGGCCATGTCGCCCCTGCCCCGGCCGGTGTTCGAGCGGATCACGGCCGAATACCGAAAGCTCGTCGAGGACGGCGACATCCATTGGTCAGCCGACATGAAGACCTATCAGGCCCTCTGCGGCGACCTGGCCGATCACATCAAAGCCGGGCCTGAAGACCTGACCTTTATGGCCAATACCTCGACGGCCATGGCCGTCCTCGGCTTGTCCTTCCAGAAGCACGGCCCGTCGGGATTCAACCTCGTCACGCTCCAGGATGAATTCCCGGCCTCGACGGTTCCTTTTGAGCATGTGGGGATCCCCCTGCGCTGCGTCCGGCCGGCCGGCGGCCGCTACTCAGTTTCCTCCATCCTCGACCTGGCGGATAAAAACACTTTGGCCGTGGTGGCTTCTTACGTCCAATACGCCACCGGGTTCCGATTGAATATCAGCGGCCTGGGCCAGGAGCTGGCCCGGCGCGGCATTTTATTCCTGGTCAACGCCACCCAGGGCTTTCCCTATTACCCCCTGGATGTCCGGGCCATGCACATTGATGCCCTGACCGCCTCTCTCCACAAGTGGGGCCTGACCGGCCACCTGGGGGCGCTGTTCTACACTTCACCCTCGTTCCGGGACAAGTTCCCCTCTCCCCTGGCCGGCTGGCTGTCAGTGGACACGGAGGGCGGCGGGTTCATCCATACGGCCAAGAACGTCCCCTTCAAGCTCCACCGGTCGGCACGGCAGTATGAGTTTGGGACGTTCAACCTCCAGCCCCTGCTTGCTTTCAAAGAAGCCTTTGATTACATGAAAAGAATCGGGTTCGAAGCCATCCGCATCCGAATCAAGGACTTGACCGACTATCTCCTGGAAGGCCTGCGCGGCCTGGGGGTGGAGGTCATGACGCCCGTGGACGACCCGGAAGAACGCTCGGCCATCGTGTCTTTCACCCTGGGGGAAAAGAACGCCCCCCTTCTCGAGCAATGCTCCGCCGAGCGGATTTTTCTGTCGCCCCGGGCCGGGTTTCTGCGCGTCTCGGTCAACATCTTCAATGACCTGTCCGATATCGACCGGTTGCTGGCCGTCGTCAAAGAGATTAAGCCGGGCTGAGTCGGCGCGGCGCTCGGGCTTAGCGGCCGTTCTTGACTTTTTTCTTTAGCCCTTCGGCCCGGCACAGGATCCGGGAATCGGGATCAAAGACGAAGCTGACCGGGGTTCTCTCCAGGTTGAAGCGGAAGCGATTGACGGCCTTGTCCACCAGCACGGTCTCCCGGCTGGCCGAGCCGTCGGCGTAAATGAACTCGAGCTCGGCCGGCATCCCGGAGCCGCAGATCCATTCGTCAAAGAACCAGCCCAGGTCCTGCCCCCCTTGGTGAAACAAGGGGGGCAAAGGTTGGTGTCTCCGGAAAGGTCGGCAGCGACAGGACCCCACAGAAATCTGAAATTATCATGGAAATTGGGATGCTTCCTTAGCTCACCGGCCATTTGACCGAGCCCTAGCCTTATGCTATATATATTTCAGTTCAGCCGCTGATTATGTTTAAAACGCTCGGCCTGAGGTTCAACCCGGTAATTTTCCTGGCGGGCTGGCTGCTTCTTGTCCTGGCCTTTTTTCCCGCCGCCTTAGCTTCATTCCAGCAGGTCGATCCCTTCTACCTGAAAGCCGTGGCCGACGGTGAGAAAGCTTTTGCGGCCGGAGATTTCCAGTCCGCGGCCCAGAGCTTCGAGATAGCCGCCTTCGGCCTCCATAGCGATAAAAACGCTCTAGCCAAGGCCTGGGCCTATTTGTGCGTGGCTGCTTACAAGGCGGGCCAGATAGAGAAGTCCCGCGAGGTCGCCCAAAAATTGGAAGAACTGATGGGGACAACGGATCTGAACAGTATCGGCTTGAAGGCAGAGGTCGCTTCCGACGTCATCAAGCTGGCGAAATTTTTCAAGGAGAACCTCCAGCCCCGGGGCTCTTCCCTGGGCAGCCAGACCAGGGTGCTTCCTTCCAGTCAGGCCGCCAAGGAGGGGAGCGGTTCTCAGGAAGACAAAATCGTCTTGGACCGCCAGAAATCCCTGAACAATGCGCTCAAGGCCGATCCCCGGAATGCCTCTCTTTATCTCGACCTGTATGATTTCTATGTCATCCAGAAGAAATCCAGGGAGGCCAGAGGCCTGCTGGAGAAGTTTGTGGACAAGGTGCCCGAGGAGCCCCGGGGACATTATTTCCTGGGCAAGGCCTTTTATGCCGAAAGAAAGTACAATGATGCAGAGAAATATTTCGAAAATGTCCTTCGCTTGACCGCGAAAAAACCCATGGAAGGCGCCATCCCCCCGGCCAGCCGGGGATACCTTATCCTTTGCCTGAATTTTTTGAACCGCAAGAAGGATGTGGCCAAACAGTGCGGCGAGTTTGAGCGGGCCGTTCCCAACGGCGATACGGAAGCTTGGGACATGTTTGAAAAGGACAAGACCCTGCTCAAAGATATTCTTGCCCAGTATAAAGCAACGCCGGCCGAAAAGAAGAGGGAGCCTTCAGCCGGAGCGCAAGCCGCGACGGCCAAGACGATTCAACCTCAGCCCGCCGGCCAGACTGCCGGGGCGCCTTCGGCCAAGCCGGCCAAAGAGGTTGCCCTAACCTACGGTGTTTATGACCAGTATCTCCAGGCGAAAGATCCGGGGGCAGCCCGCCGGACGCTCCAGTCGCTTCTGCAGAAATATCCCCAAGAAGTGCGCGCTCGGTTTTTGCTGGCCAGGATGGACTACCAAGACAAGAAATACAAGGAAGCCGGCCAAGGCTTTCTGGCCGTGCTGGAGGCTTCCGCGTCCGGCGAGAACAGAGAGGGCTACAAAGCTGAGGCGGCCGCCTATATGATTCTGTGCACCGAGACATGGCAGGGCCGGGAAGCCGCTCTTTCCTTGGCCCAGACCCACCGGGACCTCCTGGGCGGCTCCGTCTTGGACAATTTGTCTTTGGACGGTTCGGACAAACAGAAGGTCCGCGATCTGCTGGAGAGCCGGACGGATGCGGCGGCCGGGGTCAGGATCTTGAGCGAAATCCAGGTCAATAAATCAGAGGACAGCCTGAGGATCGAGATCCTCTGTTCCCCGCCCACCACCTACCGGAGCTTCGTCCTGCAAAACGAGCGGAAGATCATTCTTGACCTGTTTAATGTCTCGGAGGTTCGTGCGGACAGGATCATCCCCGTTAACAGCCTGGGTTTGCAGAGCATCCGCAGCGGGATGTTCGAGGACAAGACGGCTCGCATCGTCTTGGACGCGAGGGATGAAATTCCGCCCTATGATATTCAGCCGACGGCCAGCGGGCTGGTCATCGTCATCAGCCGCCTGCCGGGGGTTTGACCCGCTCGGGCCTTGACCTGCCTCCTGGAAACCATCATAATTGCAGCACAAGGAGGAAAATGGGATGAAAACCTGTTTCAAAATCTTGGTGGGAATATTTTTAGCGATGGGTCTGACCCTGGCGGGGGCCCGGCAGCCGAGCGTGGCGGCCTCAGGGGCCTTGCCCGATCTTACCGTCACCTCGATTAAATTCGAAGTGGTCGATAAGCAGGCCGACGTTAAGGGCAATGTCTATTATATTTTCAATGTCTACGTCACCATCCACAACCAGGGGAAGGGGGCGGCCGAGGCGTTTCAAGTTCTGCTCACCCGCAACATCGGCGAGAGCGGGTCTTTTCAGATCGCCTGCCCCACCTGCTGGCCGACGGTGCCCGGCCTGGCCCCCGGCGAATATAAGACCTTGGATCCCTGGCAGTTCAATAACGCCGGCAACATGAATTCCACATTCTCGGCCAAGGCCGATTTTCCGGACAACGTGAGGGAGACTGACGAAACCAACAACACGGCCACCGAGGCGTTTAGATTCTGAGATAAACCCGCGGTTAAGAACAAGAAGATGGGGCCCGGACGGTCGCGCCCCAGAAGGTGACTTCCGCTTCTAGAGCGCTTCTAGCTTCAGCAGCTCCTCCCAGCTGCGGTCCACATCCTTCTGAATGGCCTCGATCATCCAGGCGTTCTGTTCCTGAAACAGGTGCCGGAAGCGGCCCTGAGACTTCAGCCACTCTAATACCGGTTTCTTCTCCTTGGGCTTGTAGTTGATCTTGTACTTTCCGTTCTCCACTTCGTATAAGGGCCAGGCGCAGGTATCGGCCGCCAGCTGGGACAGTTTGATGCCCTGCGATTCTTCATACTTCCATTCCGTGGGGCACAGGCAGAGGACATTGAGGAAAGCCGGCCCTTCCGCCTGGAAGGCTTTCTGGGCCTTGTTAAAGAGGTCTTGCCAACGGTGCGGAGCGGCCTGGGCCGCATAGGGGATGTTGTGGGCTGCCAGGATCTTGGTCAGGTCCTTACGCGGCTGGAGCTTGCCCGGGCTCTGACTGCCGGAAGGGGCGGTCGTGGCCGAGGCGCCCAGGGGAGTGGCCGAGGAGCGCTGGCCTCCGGTATTGGCGTAGGCGTTGTTGTCGTAGCAAACATAGACGAAGTTGTGGCCGCGCTCGACGGCGCCGGACAGGGCCTGCAGGCCGATGTCGTAAGTGCCTCCGTCTCCTCCTATGGCCAGGAATTTGATCTTCTTGTCTTTGGGGATACGGCCTTTGTTCTTGAGCGATTTGTACATGGCCTCTACCCCGGCGATGGTTGAGGCTGCGTTCTCGAAGGCGCTGTGGATCCAGTTGCAGTTCCAGGCGGTGCGGGGATAGATGGTCGTGCAGACCTCCAGACAGCCGGTGGCGTTGGCCACCACGAGCGGGTCATCGGTGGCCCGCAGGATCACCTTGAATATGAGGGGAATGCCGCAGCCCAGGCACATGCCGTGACCGGCCACGAGCCGGTCCTCTTTCTGAACCAGGTCTCTCAATCGAACGGCCATGGGTCTCTCCTTAGTCCTCTCTCAGGTTGAGGTAGCCGCAGTGTTCGGTGATTTTGCCCGTTTCGGCGATCTTGACCAGAGCGCGGGCCGCTTCCTTGAAATGCTCCACCCTGATGTCGCGTCCGCCCAGCCCGTAAACGTAGTTCACCATCTTGGGGCGCTGATCGTAGTCGTACAGGGCGGAGCGGATCTCGGTGAAGAGGGGCGCGCCGAAGGCGCCCGGGCTGGAGGAGCGGTCGAGCACGGCCACCGCCTTCAGCTTCTGGAGGGATTCAGCCAGGACGACCCGGGGGAAGGGCCGGAAGACGCGGGGCTTGACCAGCCCGATGGGTAAGCCCTCGGCCCTCAGCTCGTCCACGGCGTCCTTGCAAGTCCCGGCCGCCGAGCTCATGACCACGATAGCGATCTCGGCGTCCTTCATCCGGTATTCCTCGATAAACCCGTAGTGCCGGCCGAATTCCCGGCCGAAGTCCTTGGCCACCTGTTCAATGACCGCTGGGGCCTGGTCGATGCCTTCGATCTGGCTGCGCTTGTGCTCAAAGTAGTAATCGGTGAAGTCCAGCGGCCCGACGGTGAAGCGGCGGCTGGTGTCGAGGAGAGGAAAAGGCGGCTTGTATTCGCCGACGAAAGCCTTCACTCGTTCATCGTCCTCGACCTGGATGACTTCCACGGCGTGGCTGATGATGAACCCGTCCAGGCCCACCAGCACGGGCGTCATGACTTGGGGATGCTCGGCGATGCGGAAGGCCTGCAAAAAGTTGTCATAGGCCTCCTGGCAGTTCTCACTGTAAAGGTGGATCCAGCCCGCGTCGCGGGCGCCCATGGTATCGCTGTGGTCGCCGTGGATATTGATGGGCGCGCTCAAGGCCCGGTTGGCGATGGCGGCCACGATAGGCAGGCGGAGGCCGGCGGCGATGTAGAGCATCTCCCACATCAGGGCCAAGCCCTGGGAGCAGGTGGCGGTCATGACCCGTCCTCCGGCGGAGGCGGCGCCGATGCACATGCTCATGGCGCTGTGCTCGCTCTCCGGGCAGACGAACTCGCCCGTGATCAGGCCGTCGGCCTTGAACTGGGCGATGGTCTCCACGATGGCCGTGGAGGGCGTGATCGGGTAAGCGGCCACGACGTCGGGGTCGATCTGGCGGACGGCTTCGGCGATGGTTTGATTGCCGTTCAGGGGCTTAAGGGTGCTCATCGGCCCCTCCTTTCCTTCAGGGTGATCTCTTCCTTGACCATGATGATGGCTTTTTCCTTGGTCGGGCATTCCTCGGAGCACAGGCCGCAGCCCGTGCAGTAGTCGGTGTTGATGCCGATGACCTTGTCCGCTTCGAGCAGAATGGCGAAGTGAGGGCAGTACAGCCAGCAGAAGTAGCATTGGATGCAGTTCTTAGCGATGAATTCGGGTTTGCGTCCCGAGCGCCAGGTGCCGGTCAGGTTCTCCCGGGAATTTCCGGGATGGATATTGACACAGCCGAGGGGCAGCTCTTTCCAATTTTCTTTTTTCATCCTTCCTTGACCTCCTTGAAGGCCCGGTCGATTGTCTTCAAATTTTTCTCCACTACCTCGGCCCGCAGTTTCTTGCTCAATGATTTCTTGATGTTTTCCCGGAACTTATCCAAATCCATCAGGCCCGTGATTTTGATAAGAGCGGCCACCAGGGGCACGTTGGGAATGGACCGGCCCAGTTCGGCCTGGGCGATGGCGTAGGCGTCCAGGGCGTAGACCTTCCGGGAACCCAGGTCCAGAGTGCGGCGGACAGCGGCCACATCGAAGGACGTGTTGAGAAGGAACAGCGCGTCGTCTTTGGCTCCTTCCGTCACGTTGATCAGGCCCAGCAGGGTCGGGTCGGTGACGACCACGATATCAGGCTCGTAAACCTGGCTGTGGGTGCGGATGGGCTTGCGGCTGATGCGATTGAAAGCCAGAATGGGCGCCCCGCGCTTCTCCGCGCCGAACTCGGGGAAGGCTTGGTTGTAAAGGCCTTTTTCCGCGGACAGGACATCGGCCAGGACGACGGCCGCCGTGACCACGCCCTGGCCCGCCCGGCCGTGCCAGCGGATTTCTATATTTTCTTTCATCAGACCTCCTATGAATCCGCAGTATAAAGGCGGAAAAATAAGAAAAGTTATTTTAAGCTTTATCAGTATGGGATTCAATGGCCGCCGGCAGAAATAAAGGAGTTTCATGATAAGTGGCTGTCCCTTGTTTCTTTCTTTTTTTTTCATAATTTGACCTAAGGTCGGGCGGGAAGGCTGAGGCGACATGAGCGGTTCAGCCACAGAATCTCTTTGGAGGGGGAACCCGCTTTGCGTTTCCCCCTTCCAACGTTCGCTTCGCTCACTGCCTCCCTTTCTCGGGCACGGCTTAAGCCGTGCCCTGCGACCAAGAGGACGTCTCCCCTTGGAACCCCTGACGATCGGCAGAGAGCCGATCATCGACGGGTTTCGACGGCTTCTGACATTTTCTTGTCGGCAGGTGAGCATGTCTGAGCTTCCGCAGGAAGCGAGTTGCGCAACCGCCGAGAAACCCGGAGATTCCGTGGCGTTAAGAACCGCGGCCAGGCGCCGAAGCCTTCCCGCCCGACCTTTTATTCTCTGAATTCCGTCCGGCCTTCCAACGCTTTCTTGATGGTCACCTGGTCGGCGAAGTCCATGTCCGCGCCCACCGGCAGGCCCATGGCCAGCCGGGTCAGGCGCAGGGGAAGATCCTTAAAGAGCCTGGCCAGATAAACGGCCGTGGCCTCGCCCTCGACCGTGGGGTTGGTGGCCAGGATGACTTCCTGGAAGCGGCCCTTACGGAGGCGTTCCAGGAGCTTGTTCAAGTCCAGGTCGTCCGGCCCCTTGCCCTTGAGGGGCGCCAGCGTTCCCAGCAGGACATGGTACCGCCCCCGGTAGGCCCCCGTCTTTTCGATCGAGGAGATGTTGTAGGGCTCCTCGACGATGCACAGCTCGGCGTCGCTCCGGTCTTCGTCCCGGCAGATGAGACAGGGTTCGATGTGGGTAATGTTGTTGCAGATGGAACAGTAGAAGATAAGGCGGCGGGCCTGGCTGATGGCCTCGGCCAGGCCGTCCGCCTCCTCCTGGGGAAGGCTCAGCAGATAGAAAGCGATCCGCTGGGCGGTCTTGGCCCCGATGCCCGGGATCTTGCGCAGCTCCTCGATGAGGCGGTTGAGGGGCTGGGCGTACTCGAACATCAGGAGAGTCCGGGATCTTCAGCCCGGGACCCAGGCTGCCGAGCTTGTGGGCCAGGATGTCGTTGACCTTGGTGAGGGCGTCATTAAAAGCGGCGATGACCAAGTCCTGCAGCATGCCCACATCGTCCTTGTTGACCACCTCCGGGTCGAGGCGCAGGGAGAGGAGATTCTTCTGCCCGTCCAGGACGACAATCACCATACCGCCGCCGCTCGAGCCCTCTACCCGCAGCTCGGCCAGCTCGTGCTGCAGCTTTTCCTGCATTTCCTGGGCGGTCTTAAGCATCTTCTGCAGATCGCCGAAGCCTTTCATCGGTCTCTCCTAATCCCGGTCCGGCTCGCGCTTGATCCGCTCCACGGTCAGGACCTGAGCCTTGAGTTTGTCCATGAAATTCCGCACCCCGGCATCCTTCAAGGCCAGGTCCACCTCGCGCTCCCGTCCGGCCTGCGCTTCACCCTGGGGAACGATGACTTTCAGCTTGACCCTCAAGCCGGACACCTCCGAGGCGATTTTTTCGATTAGGCGGGCTTCTTTCTGGACGGCTTCAGCCAGATGAGCCATCCCCGGGCCGAACAGAAGCTCCAGGGTTACCGGGGTGGCTACGCTGAACCGCTTGTCGGAAGAAAACTTGATGTCCATAGGCTCGTCCTTGACCACGGCCGATTCACACTGGCCAAGGATGGCCGCCAGGGAACTTTTTTGTTTCTGCAAGCCTTCGATCGTCTTGGGCAAGAGGTCTTTGGCCGACCCGGATTTGATCGCCGTCCCGGACGGACGAGGCGGTTCCGGGCTCAACCGAGGCCTGGAGGCCGGGTCCGGCATCCGTCGGGAGAGGCCGGAAGCGGCCGGCGGGGCGGCCAGGGGGGATACCGCCGGCTTGATGCCGGCCTTTATGTTCTCGATCTCTTCCAATAAATCCTTGAGCGGGACAAGATCTTTGAAGTGGCAGAGCTTGATGAGAAAAGATTCGAGATAAATCTGCGGATGGGAGGAATAGCGCAAGCCCGGCTCGCCGTTCTGCAGGGCGACCAGGCAGCGGAGAAGCTCCTCGGGGGTGGCCCGGCCGGCCTCCTGCGCGAGCCGCTGCAAATCCTCGGCGCCGAGGGGGAGCAACTCCTGGGAGTCGGCTACGGAGCGGATGAGCAAGAGGTTCCGGAAATGCTGGACGAGCTCCTTGACGAAGAAGCGGAGGTCGTAGCCGTGGTCGATGACCTTCTCCACCAGAGGGAATATGGCCTCCGGCCTGTTCTCCAGGATGGCCGAGCTGAACTCCAGCAGGAGATCCCGGCTCATCGTCCCCAAGATCTCCTTCAGGTCGGCATCGCCGACCTGGAGCCCGCTGAAGGCCACGGCCTGGTCGAGCAGGCTCTGGGCATCGCGCAGGCTGCCCTCGGCCGCCTCGGCGATGAGGGACAGGCCGTAGTCGGAGATGGTGATGTTTTCCTTCTTGGCGATCTCCAGGAGATGGTTGACGATGTCGCGGTGGGAGATCTTCTTGAACTCAAAGTACTGGCAGCGGGAGACGATCGTGGCAGGGACCTTGTGGAACTCGGTCGTGGCGAAGATGAAGACGGTGTTCCCCGGCGGTTCCTCCAGCGTCTTGAGCAGGGCGTTGAAGGCATTCTTGGTCAGCATGTGGACTTCGTCGATGATGATGATCTTGTAGCGGGCCTGGAGGGCCTTGTACCTCAGCCCCTCGCGAAGAAGCCGGATATCATCCACCCCGGTGTTGGAGGCGCCGTCGATCTCCAGGACGTCGGTCAGCCGGTCTTCGTTGATGGCCCGGCAGAACTCGCACTGGTTGCAGGGCGTGGGGGTGGGGCCGGACTGGCAGTTGAGGGCTTTGGCCAGGATGCGAGCCGCCGAAGTCTTGCCCACGCCGCGCATCCCGGAGAACAGATAAGCCTGGGCGACGCGCTTGCCGGCCACGGCGTTCTTCAGGGTCTGGACCAGAGCCTTCTGGCCGACCATCTCCTCGAAGGTGCGGGGCCGGTATTTGCGGGCGATGATTTCGTAAGAGTCGGTCATGTTGCGGCGTCCGGGAAAATTCATATTAGCATAAACAGGGAGCAGCTCCAAATTTTCAGGGGAATAAGTAAGCATCTCCTTTTCTGTGATGTGGCATTCAAGAAGAGGAGGGGTCCTGTCACGGCTCCTCCCCGGCTGTGCTCGCCAAGCTGCGCGCAGGCGGGGAGCCCCTCCGCCGTGCCACCCCTCCCAGCGAATCACACGATTGGAGATGCTTCCGGGGAATAAACTTGAAAACCGCGCCTCCTGCCCTATAATCAGAGCCGGAGCGGACGATGAAAAAAGAGAAAGCGCTGGCCGAGGTTCATCTGGCCGTTCTTTTCTTCGGGCTGGCCGGCCTTTTCGGCAAATGGCTGACTTTTTCCCCCTTAGCCATTGTCCTCGGCCGGGTCGTTCTGGCCAGCCTCGCCCTGGCCGCAGCTCTCGGCCTTCTCCGGCAGGCGCTATGGGCGAAGCGGGCCAAGGACCTGGCCCTGTTCGCTGTGATGGGCTTTATCCTGGCCCTTCATTGGGCCACATTTTTCAGGTCCATTCAAGTCTCGACGGTGGCCGTGGGGCTGCTGGCCTATTCGACCTTTCCCTTCTTCACCGCCTTTCTCGAGCCGGTCTGGCTTAGGGAGAGGCTGGACAAGCGGTCCGTCCTTCTCTCCTTGGCCTGCCTGGCCGGTATTTTCCTTATCATTCCCCGGCTGGAGCTTTCGAATGCGGTGATGAAAGGCGTCCTGTGGGGGCTTCTATCCGGATTCTCCTTTTCCCTGCTGGCCATCTTCAACCGGAAAATGACCCGGACCTATTCCAGCCTGAGGGTGGCCTTTCATCAGGATTTTTTCGCCGGGGTTTTCTTGGCGCCTTTTGTGCTGTCCTCGCCGCCGGCTCTTTCGGGAAGGGATGTCCTGCTGCTGGCCGTTCTGGGGATTGTCTGCACGGCAGGTGCCCACACCCTGTTCATCGATGGGATGAAGGGAATAGGCGCCCGGGCGGCCAGCCTTATCAGTACCCTCGAGCCGGTGTACGGCATCTTCCTGGCCTTTGTCTTTTTAAAAGAAGTTCCAGGGCCGAGGACGTTGCTGGGCGGCGCTCTGATCCTGGCCGCCGTGTCGGCCGTATCGCTTCGACGCGCAACCGCCGGCGGAGTCTGAGGGGGGACGGCCTAGCCGCCCGAGCTTATAAGAGAGAACAATAGAAACGAGGCCCGGGCTCAGGACAGGGCGCGGAAGACCTGCTTGATCCGTTTCAAGGCCCAGTTGAGGTCCTTCTGCCGGACGATAAGCGGCGGGGCGAAGCGGATGACCTTGTCGTGCGTCTCTTTGCACAGCAGGCCGGCCTCTTTGAGCGCCTCGCAAAAACGCCGTGCGCCGCCCGCCTCGGGCCGCAGCTCGATGCCGATGAGCAGGCCCAGGCCCCGGACCTCTTTGATGTGCCGGCTGCGGACCTTCTTGAGTTGCTCCAGAAACCAAGCGCCCTGGGCCGCCGCATTATCCACCAGGCCCTCCTCGAGGATGATGTGCAGGGCCTCTCGAGCCAGGGCACAGCCCAGCGGATTGCCGCCGAAGGTCGAGCCGTGCTCGCCGGGCTTGAACACGCCCAGAATGTTCTCCTGGGACAACACGGCGGATATGGGATAGAAGCCGCCGGCCAGCGACTTGCCGATGATGACCATGTCCGCACGGATATGTTCGTGCTCACAGGCCAGGAGCTTTCCCGTGCGGCCCAGGCCGGTCTGGATTTCGTCGGCAATGAACAAAACGTTCTTCCGGCGGCAGATGTCAGCCGCCTTTTTCAGGAAGCCCGGAGGGGGGATGAGGATGCCGGCCTCGGCCTGGATGGGCTCGACCAGGAAAGCGGCGGTTTCGGGCGTTATGGCCGCCTCCAGGGCCTGGCTGTCGCCGTAAGGGATGACGATGAACCCCGGGGTGAACGGCCCGAAGTCTTTACGGTACAGAGATTCCGTGGAGAAGCTGACGATGGTCACCGTCCGGCCGTGGAAATTGTTGGTGCAGGCGATGATCTCGGCTCGGTCCGGCTGGACCTTCTTGACCTGATAGGCCCATTTTCGGGCGGCCTTTATAGCCGTTTCCACGGCTTCGGCCCCGGAGTTCATGGGCAGGACCATATCGTAGCCGGTCATCTCGCACAGCTCTTTGGCCAGCAGCGGCCATTGGTCGTTACGAAAGGCGCGCGAAGTCAGAGTCAA
Source organism: Candidatus Aminicenantota bacterium (assembly GCA_963702835.1). Classification (GTDB taxonomy): domain Bacteria; phylum Acidobacteriota; class Aminicenantia; order Aminicenantales; family JAFGAV01; genus JAFGAV01. The sequence goes on along the minus strand of OY969762.1, from coordinate 2,453,129 downwards.
CCGTCGCGCTTGGCCGAGCATGGTCCGGATAAGACGGGGATGGCAGTGTCCCTGGTTGACGGCCGAGTAGGAGCTTAGAAAGTCGAGGTACTTTCGGCCCTCGACGTCCCAAACCCAGATGCCCTTGGCCTTGGAGATGACGACATCCAGGGGCTGATAATTGTGAGCGCCGTAGCGGTCCTCGAGGGCGATGTATTCCTTGCTGTCCATGGTCACTCCCTTACCGGAAGCCGATGATCGTCAAAGCCGTGGCGGAGAGGGCGGGATTCGAACCCGCGGTACGCTTTCACGCACACACGCTTTCCAAGCGTGCTCCTTTAGCCACTCGGACACCTCTCCGTTCAATTAGGAAATGCACCCGCGGAGATTTCTTAAATTAACAAAAAATGCCGATTAGGTCAATGTCACAGATTGTCATCTGACAATATTTGTCATTCGTTGTTTGTTCAAAAAATGTCTATGACCGGCTGTCTGAGCCCTAAAAACTGCATAAAAATAAGTAACCCCTATGGGTGAGAGAGAGTGGACAAATATCACCTTCCGAATCCTCTCAATAGGTGATTGACCGTTTCCCGCCCTATAAGCCAGTATAAGGCTCTACCTAAAAGAGGAGAATGTTTCACCATCCGGATCGTCTGTACTTATTTGGGATTTGTCGTTATGACAAAAAATGTCGCCCGGCAAGGCTGAGCGACTAAAAAGAGGGCATCAATGGCTTCCAACCTTGGCGAACTCCTGGTCAGGGAAAAGCTTATTTCGGCCGAGCAGCTGAACAGCGCCATCGAATACCAGAAAAAAAATAGTATCACCCTGGGCAGCGCCTTTGTCTCTCTGGGATATATCCGGGATGAGGATATGGCCCAGGCCTTAAGCCGGATGCTCGGCTATCCCGTCATCGACCTAGACCAGTTTGAAATCTATCCGGAAGTGATCAGCTTGATTGATGTGGAGACGGCCAAGAAGAATATGCTCCTGCCCATCCACCGCATCCGCACCTTCCTGACTTTGGCCATGGTGGACCCCACCGACCTGGAGACTGTTGAGAACATCCGCTTCCGAACGGGGCTGGCCATCCAGCCGGTCATCACCTCGGAGTCGGCCCTGCAGAAAGCTCTGGTCAAATACTACGGCGATTCGGAAGGCATGCCAGCCCAAGATATCGTGGCCGAGCTGGAGATAGGCGACGAATCCAAGGTGAGCATCATCGAGGAGGACCGGGAAGATTATGACGTCGAGGAGGCCAGCCACCTTGCCGAAGAGGCGCCCATCATCACTCTGGTCAACAAGGTGTTTATCGACGCCATCAAGCGGGGCGCCTCGGATGTTCACTTCGAACCATACGAGGCCGCTTTCCGCATCCGCTATCGCATAGACGGCATCCTGTACGAGATGCACAGCCTGGCCCTGAAATACAAGAACCCGATGACCTCCCGGGTCAAAATCCTGTCCAACCTGGACATTGCCGAGAAACGCCTGCCCCAGGACGGCCGGATCAAGATGCGGGTCAAACTGGAGAAAGGCGGCAAGAAGGAAGTGGATATGCGTATCTCGGTCATGCCCACTATTTTCGGCGAGAAAATCGTGGCCCGTATCCTCGACCGGGAAATGCTCAAGATCGACCTGACCCAGCTCGGCTTCGAGCAAGAGTCCCTGGAGATCTTCAAGAAGGCCATCGTCGCCCCCTGGGGCATCGTCCTGGTCACCGGCCCCACGGGCAGCGGCAAGACCAACACCCTCTACTCGGCCATCGCCAACCTCAACTCGCTGGAGAAGAACATCCTGACCGCCGAGGACCCGGTGGAGTTCTACTTCCAGGGCATCAACCAGGTCGCCATCAAGGAGGAGATCAAACTCGACTTCCCCACCGTCCTGCGGGCTTTCCTCCGCCAGGACCCCGACATCATGCTGGTGGGCGAGATGCGCGACAGCGAAACGGTGGACATCGCCATTAAGGCCGCCCTGACCGGCCACCTCGTCTTCTCCACCATCCACACCAACGACGCGGCCAGCACCATTATGCGCATGGTCAACATGGGGGTCGAGTCTTTCCTCATCGCCGATTCCGTCATCCTGGTCGTGGCCCAACGCCTGGTGCGGCGCATCTGCAAAAAATGCGTCGAACCCCAGAAAGCCCCCGTCTCGGCTCTGGTGGAACACGGCTTCAAGCCCCAAGAGGCCGAGAAGGTCCAGCTCCTCAGGGGCAAAGGCTGCAGTGCCTGCAACAATACCGGCTACAAGGGCCGCGTCGGGCTGTTCGAGGTCATGCAGATCACGCCCGAAATCCGCCAGCTCATCCTGCAGAAAGCTCAGTCGGTAGAAATAAAACACAAGTCCATGGAACAGGGCATGATCACCCTGCGCCGCAGCGGGCTGATCAAGGTCAAGAACGGGATCACCACGATCGATGAGGTGGTCCGTGATACGGTCAAAGATGAGATCTAGGAGCAGGAAATATGGAACTCAATATGCATGAACTTCTCAAGATCACGGTGGATTACGATGCCAGCGACCTGCACTTGACCACCCATGTCCCGCCCAAAATCCGGGTGAACGGCAGCCTGAAGTCGTTGGACTATGCGGACCTGACCGCCTCCGACACCAAGGCTCTCATCTACAGCATCCTGACCGAAAAACAGAAGAAGCAGTTTGAGGAGAAGTTCGAGCTCGATTTTTCCTTCGGCATCAAGGAGATGGGACGATTCCGGGCCAACATCTTCATGCAGAAGGGCGCCGTGGCGGGAGCCTTCCGGCGGTTTCTGCCCCAGATGTGGAGCTTCGCCCAGCTCGGCCTCCCGCCCCGGATCGCTCAGTTGTGCTATCTGCCCCGGGGGCTGGTCCTGGTCACCGGGCCCACCGGCTGCGGCAAGTCCACCACCCTGGCCTGCATGATCGAATACATCAACAGCGAGCGGGATGTTCACATTATTACCATCGAGGACCCCATCGAGTATTTCTTCACCCCCCGCAAAGCCCTGGTCAATCAGCGGGAACTGTTCCAGGACACACTGTCCTACAACAACGCTCTGCGCTCCGTCCTGCGGGAGGACCCCGACGTGGTCTTTGTCGGCGAAATGCGCGACCTGGAGACGGTGGAGGCCACCCTGCGCGTAGCCGAGACCGGCCATCTGACCTTCTCCACTCTGCATACCAATTCCGCCGCGGAGACCATCACCCGCATCATCGACATCTTCCCACCCCAGTATCAGACCCAAGCCCGGGTCATCCTGTCCATGACCCTGGAAGCCGTCCTGACCCAGGCCCTCCTGCCCCGGGCCGACGGCAAGGGCCGGGTGCTGGTTTTGGAAATCCTTATTCCCAACGTGGCCATTCGCAACCTCATCCGGGAGAACAAGATTCATCAGGTTTACTCGGCCATGCAGCTGGGGCAGGAGAAATTCGGCATGCAGACTTTTAACCAGTCCCTGGCCGACCTCTATTTCCGCAACCTCATCACCCTCGAAACGGCCATGGGCGTGACGTCTTACCCGGAGGAGCTGACGGACATCATCCAGCGGCGGCAGGCCCTGCCGCGGAAGCAGGGGCGGGACGGGATGAAACGGTAAAGGAGCGACCATGGCTATCTATTCCTGGACGGGCAAGAATAAGTTCGGGGATGTGGTCCGGGGCGAACGGGTGGCTCGTTCCTCCGATGAGTTGAACCTCATTCTGCAGCGGGAGCAAATCCAGGTGCAGAAGATCGTCCCCCTGCGGGCCAGATTGCGTATTCCCTTCCTTCAGCCGGAGAAGGTCCGGCTTAAAGACCTGGTTGTCTACAGCCGGCAACTCAGCGTGCTGATCGACGCCGAGCTGCCCCTCATCCAGAGCCTGAATATCCTCATCGAGCAGACGAGGAGCCGCTATTTTAAGAAGGTCATCACCAGCATCCGGGAGGACGTCGAGGCGGGGGCCAGCCTGAACCAGGCCAAACGGAAGTTCCCCAAGGTCTTCGACGACCTGTACTGCAACCTCATCGGCTCGGGCGAGCAGAGCGGCTCGCTGGACATCATGCTCCAGCGGATCTCCGATTACATCGAGAAGATCCTCAAGCTCCGCGGCCAGGTCCGTCAGGCTATGATCTATCCTGTTGCCATCCTCAGCTTCTCCGTCCTGGTCATGATCTTCATGATGTGGAAGGTCATCCCCGTCTTCGCCAATATCTTCGTTGAGCTGGGCGCCAAGCTCCCAGCCTTGACCGCGGTAACGGTCGGCCTCAGCAACTTCGTGGCCAACAACATCCTTCTCCTCTTTCTGGGAATCATCATCCTCATCCTGGGTCTGCGCTACTTCCGCCGCACCCAGGTCGGCCGGCGGTTGTTCGACCGGTTTCAGCTGCGCATCCCGCTCTTCGGCAGCCTCTTGACCAAGGTGGCCATCTCCCGCCTGACCCGCACCTTGAGCACGCTGCTCAGCGGCGGCGTGGCCATGCTGGAGAGCTTGAAGATCACTTCCACGACCACCGGCAACGTCATCATAGAGGAGGCCGTGCTGGACGCCAGGCGCCAGGTGGGGGAGGGCCGCACCCTCTCGGATTCCTTCAAGGAGACGGGCCGCTTCCCCTTCCTGCTCACCCAGATGGTCAGCGTGGGAGAGGCCACCGGCACCCTGGACGCCATGCTGACCAAGCTGGCCGATTTCTATGACGATGAAGTCAACGCCACCGTAACGTCGCTGCTCGCCGTCCTGGAGCCCATCCTGCTCATCGCCGTGGGCGGCATGGTGGGGTTGATGATTGTGTCCATGTACCTGCCCATCTTCGACCTGATGCAAAAATTTTAAACAATGGCCGACGAAAAAAGCAAGCTGCTCCAGATGATCATCCTCCGGGGGGTCTCTTTGGCCTTCCTTATGGCGGCAGCCATCACCATCCAAAGTTCCACGACCTCGGTGCTGCCTTTGGCGGCCATCTATGCCCTGGTTTTGGCCTATATCCTGTTGAGCCTTGTTTTTCTGGCTCTCTATCTCTGGGCGCGGTCCTACACCTTCCAAGCGCACCTCCAGGTCTTCTTCGACCTGGTCCTGATCACCGTCCTGGTCTACGTCTCCGGCGGCATGAAGGGGTCGCTTCACATTCTGTATATTTTGATCATCCTTTCCTCCAGTTATCTTCTGACCCCCCGGGCGGCTTACTTTATGGCCGCCCTGTCGGCCATCCTCTTTGGCCTGCTCATCGAGGGCCTCTACTACCATATTCTTCCCTATTTCCTCCCGGAGCAAAATGAGAAACTCACTTTCAGCTCGACTCTTTTCGCCCTTGTTGTTTCCTGGGTGCTGTTCTTCGCCGTGGCCTTTCTGCTGAACTCCTTTAACGCCAGGCTGTCCCGGATGGGCGACGAGCTGCAGCGGACACATAAAGAATTGGAAGTCAAGGAGAGCCAGGCTCTGGCCGGACGCATTTCGGCCCAAATCGCCCATGAGATCCGCAACCCCCTGACGGCCATCGCCGGAGCCGTCCAGGTTCTAGGCCGAGAGCCGGGCCTGGACCCCGAACGCCGGGAGTTGACGCGCATCATTCTCAAGGAGACCGACCGGGTGTCGCAGACATTGGAGCAGTTCATGGACCTGGTCAACCCCCACCAGGTAGAGTTCGAGACGATCGACCTGGTGGTCATCCTCCAGGAAACGCTCTACATGCTCAGCCAGAGCGGCGAACTCAACGGAGGAGTCAGGCTGGAAGGAAACTACGCCTCCCGGCCCGTCCCTTTCTACGGCAACGGCAATCAGTTCAAGCAGATTTTTTGGAACTTGATCAAGAACGCCGTCCAGGCCATGCCCGACGGAGGCCGTTTGCAGATGGATTTCGACCGGCTGGCCCATGACAGACTCCGCATCCGATTTTCCGATACGGGAGTGGGTATGAATGAGGAGGCCCGGCAGAAGCTGTTCGAGCCGTTCTTCTCCGGCTTCGAGAGCGGCCGCGGCCTGGGCATGGCCGTGGTCAGGCGGGTGGTGGACGATTATCAAGGACGGATCGAGGTGGACTCCGCCGCGGGTCAGGGAACGAAAATCGTCATCGACCTGCCCGTGGGGGCCGCGCCTTCCTCAAAGGCCCAGACAGGATAGAAAGACCATGGAGACCCTCCTGATCATCGACGACGAGAAAAGCATCCTGGACCTGCTCAGCGTTGTCTTCCGCAAGGACGGTTTTCAGGTCAAGACCTGCTCGGTGCCGGCCAAGGTGTTCGACGTCCTGCAGGCCGAAGCGTTCGACCTCCTGTTATGCGACATCAAGATGCCCCCCCTGGACGGCATGGACATCTTGAAGTTCATGCACGCCGAAAAGCCCGAGGTGCCGGTCATCATGATGACCGCCTTCGGCAGCATCAAACAGGCGGTGGAGGCCTTGAAGTCGGGGGCTATGGATTATGTCATGAAGCCCTTCGATGTGGAGGAAATGCGCATCATCGTTTCTAGGGGCTTGGAGCGCCGGAGGCTGGCCGAAGAAAACATCTTCCTCAAGAAGAGGCTGGAGGAGCGGAGCGGCCTGGGCCCCATGGTCGGCAAGAGCAAGGCTATGAAGGAGGTCTACAGCCTCATTGAGCGGGTGGCCACCACCGACTCGACGGTCCTCATCTACGGCGAGAGCGGGACGGGCAAGGAGCTGGCGGCCCAGGCCATCCATTCCCTCGGCCGGCGCAAGGACCGGCCCTTCATCACCATCAACTGCGCCGCTCTGCCGGAGAACCTGCTGGAGAGCGAGCTGTTCGGCCACACCAAGGGCTCCTTCACCGGGGCGGTGGGCGACAAGAAGGGCATGTTCGAAGTATCCCAGAAAGGGACCCTGTTTCTGGATGAAGTGGCCGACATGGCGCCCTTCACTCAGGTCAAGCTGCTGCGGGCTCTCCAGGAAAGAAAGATCCGGCGGGTGGGGGGGACGGAAGAAATTGCCGTTGATGTCCGCATCATCGCCGCCACCAACCAGGACCTGCGGCGGAGGATCGAGGAGGGGCGCTTCCGCGAAGAGCTGTTCTATCGGCTGAACGTCATTTCCTTGGAGATGCCGGCCCTGCGCAAGAAGGTCGAGGATATTCCGCTGCTGATAGGCCTTTTTCTCCAAAAGTATTGCAGCCAGATGGGCAAGAAGATGAAACGCATCACTCCCGAGGTGGTCACCCTTCTGGAGGCCTATTCCTGGCCGGGCAACGTCAGGGAGTTGGAGAATGCCATTGAACGCATCGTGGCCATCGAGGACAGGGAAACGATCACCCCGGCCTGCCTGCCGGCGGAGATAGTCTCTCCTCAGCCGGGAGACCGGGCCAAGCTCGTCCTGCAGCCGAATTTCAACCTGGATAGCCATATCGCCGAGATCACCAAGAGGTACATCCGTGAGGCGCGGCGGATGGCCGGCGGAAACCTGAAAAAATCAGCCTCCTTTCTCGGCATTAGTTATCGATCTTTGCGCTATTTGATCGACAAATATAAGTTGAAGAATGGCCCCCAGGCTGAAGGACGAGAAGAATGGGGCGAAATGACCAGGTTTTCGGCTAGGTAACAAAATATGTCACGCAGAGGCTATCATTACCATTTATTGTCATTTCAGGGATTGATTAATTATTATAATTTTAGTATTATCAATAACTTGGAAATTGGCACGAAATTTGGAGTATATAAGTTCCCCGGTCTAAGCCGACCGGGGTTTAACCTTAAAAAGGAGGATTAAATGTTTAAAAAAGCTAAAGGTTTCACACTGATCGAGCTGCTCATCGTCGTGGCCATCATCGGCATCCTGGCCGCTCTGCTCATCCCCAACGCTCTGACCGCCATGCAGAAGGCCAAGCAGAAGGGCACCATGAAGGACGTCGCTACGATCTCCACGGCCTTGGCCGATTATGTCACCGACCACGGCTCGTCTCCCACCTTCAGCGGCCCAATCGACAAGACCTTCACGGACTTCATTGCGCCTTTCTATCTCAAGATCTGCCCGCTGAACGACCAGTGGGGAACTCCCTTCCAGGTTACCTCTGGTGACGCCAGTGGCAGTGTTCGCGGCTGTGTCTTCTCCGGTATTGACGACTTTGTCGTCCAGTCCTATGGCCGCGACGGAGCGGAGGGCCCTGGCCTTGACTATGACGAGACCAATCCCGAACAGGGAATGTACATCGTCCAGGCCATGGCCGATTTCGCCAAGGATCTGGTCATGTTCAACGGCAACTGGGTGATCGGTCCCCAGACGAGACAGTAATTTAGTTAAAGCCTGAAGCAGCCTTTTACGGCCAGCGAAGGGAGCGGGAGACGATGCCCCCGCTCCCTTTTCGGCTTAGCCCATCCGCTTCCGCTCCAGACAACGGCAGCTACAGTTGCGGCTTAGGGAGAGGACGATGAGACGGGGAGGGAATTCCCGCGGGTTCACTCTCATAGAGATGCTGGTCATTGTTGTCATTATAGCCATCCTGACGGTCATCTTGATCCCCATCTTCCAATCCGCCCTTCAGAAGACAAAGCAGAAAACGACTATGTCCGATATGACCGACCTGGCCAGGGCTATTTTGAGTTATGTCACGGACAACGGCTCGGCGCCCACCAGCCCTGGCGGCGCGCTGGAGCCCGACTCCCAGTTTATCCTGGACCTGACTCCCATGCAAAAGATCGTTATCGGCACCCGGGACCACTGGGGCAATCCCTTCCGGGTGTGGACCGGCTTAGGCGTGGCGGGCAACTTCGGCATCGATGCCTCCGAAGTCGGGTCGGACGATTTTCTCATCCAGTCCCTGGGCCGGGACGGACAGGATGAGGGGTTCAGCTATGACCCGGCCGACTCCACCAATAATTTTTATGTCGTCCAAGAAGCGAATGACTTCAGCCGAGATCTCATACTGTGGAACGGCGGTTGGATCCACGCACCCCGCTCCAGCCAATAAGCCGCTTTCTTTTTTATCAGCCATATTTTTCTAATTCTTTCCGCTTTCTCTGATATAATCGGGCCATGGTTGTGCGGACCATCCTGGCCGGCCTGGTGATTGTCTTCTTCACTCTGATCTTCATCCCTCTTCTTCTGGTCTGCTTCGTTCTTCGGCTGAGACAGCCCCTGATCGGCCTGGCCAAGTTTGCCCTTCGTCTGACCGCCTTGGCCGCCGGCCTGAAGATCGATGTCTCCGGCCTGGAGCATATCGACAAGAAGGGCGTCTATATCTTCATGTCCAACCATCTGAGTTTTATCGACGGCCCTCTTCTTTTTCTTCTCATTCCCCGGCGGCTAGGGGTTATCCTGAAAAAACAGCTCTTCCGCATCCCCGTCATCGGCCAGGGGATGAGCTACCTGGGGTTCGTGCCGGTAAACCGGAAGGGCGTCAAACAAGGACGCCAGGCCATCAACCGGGCGGGGGACCTGATGCGGCGGAAAAGATATTCGTTCTTGATCTTTCCTGAGGGAACTCGGAGCCGGGACGGCCGGCTGCAACCCTTCAAGAGGGGCGGTTTTTTCTTGGCCGCTGAGGCCGGCGTTCCGATCATCCCCCTGAGTGTGGAGGGAACATTCGCCCTAATGCCCCGGGGGAGCTTTTTTGTGCGGAGCGGGCGGATCCATGTCCGCTTTCACCCGGCCCTGCCCCTGGGGCGGCCGGACCATCAGGGCTTGGCCGAAGTAATGGAGAAGACCCGAGCAGCCATTGCTTCCGGTCTGTCCAAGGAGGGATGATGGATTTCCAAAATGAGGCCCGTGAGCTTTCCGATATCTTGGCCGGGCTGGAGGAGGCGGTCAGGCCGGCTTTCGATCGTTCCAGGGAGGCTATCTGCCGTGCGCTCCAGGCCGGGGGGAAGGTCTTGGTTTTCGGAAACGGCGGGAGCGCCGCCGAGGCCCAGCATTTTGCCGCCGAGCTGGTCAACAAGTTTGATAAGGTCCGCCCCGCCATCCGAGCCATGGCCTTGACCACCGACACTTCCATCCTGACCTCGGTCGGCAACGACCTCGCTTTTGACCAGGTCTTCAGCCGCCAGGTTGAGGCTTTGGCCGACCGTGAAGATGTGGCCCTGGCCCTGTCCACCAGCGGCCTTTCGGCCAACATTCTCCAAGCGGTCCGGACAGCCAAAAAAATGGGATTGGTGACTATCGGCCTGACCGGCCGTAACGGCGGAACGCTGGCCTCCCTGGTAGACCACCTGCTGGCCGTCCCCTCAGACCGGACCCCCCGCATCCAGGAGGCGCACCTCTTCCTCCTCCATCGCCTGGCCTTGGAAGTGGAAGCCCGCTTCTTAAAACCTTAAAAAGGAAATGCTCTCGGCCTAATCCGCGGCGCCGGTTACGACCTTCTTAATGTCGCCGGCTTTTCCAGCGGCGCTGTTGAATAGATAGACCGAGGTGCTCTGCAGGAGGCGGCGCCACAGGTTTTTATGCAGCTCCATCCGCTCCGGCGAGGAGGCCAGCAGGTGGGGGTTGAAATAGGGCTGGCTTTTGGCCGGGCTGAGGCTCTTCTTCAAACCCGGGCTCTCCCCGGATTCAAGCCAGCGCAAAGCTTCGTCCTTGTCTATTTCGACTACGGCCGGCGAAGCCGGATCGGTGCGCAGGAGAAAGATCCAGCGCAGGACGGCCCGCTTCGAATGAGCCGCTGGCCCTCCGATCCAGTTCGGGTCGAGCAGGGCCTGGGCCTCCTTGGAGGCTTTATAGCAGTAGAGGGACCCCCGGTCCAGTCGGCAGTCCTCTCCCCTCAGGCATTCGGCGTCCTGGCAGTCCTCTTTGCGGACGACCACGTTCTCGCACTTGCTGGCGTCGAACAAGGGAGCCAGGGCCGGGAAGGATTCCACGGTGTTGGTGGGCAGGAAGAACTTCCGCTCGACGCAATCGGCCAGGGGAGCGTTCCCCGTGAAGCGGACGAAGAACTGTTCGGCTGAATGGATCCGGAAGCGCTTGTCCTGGACTAGTTCAAAGAAGAGTTCTGTTTTGCGCGTGCCGGGCGGGCCGATGAGGGCCAGCAGCTGGCCGTTGCATTCGGCGGCCATGCCGCGCACACCGTGGCTGAGGAGCATCCGCTCGGTGGTGTCCATGACCAGGCCTACCGCCAGGCTGCGCAGCGGCCCGTAGTTGTCGGTGTTGAGCAGGACGCCGGTCCGTGTTTCGGAGTTGAAGTAGGCCCGCGATTCCCGGCCGGGGATGCCGTCCAGGGCATAGATCATCCCATGGGGTTCCAGTCCGCCCTCCAGTTGGGCCGGGAACCAGTTTTCCATCCAGAAGTCGTAAAGATGGGGGACGTTGGTCCGCAACTGGACAATGACGCCATGGATGTTGGCGTTCCATTCATAGACCTGGGCCGGGCCGAGCCGGCTCTCTATCTCCGCCACCAGGGCGTCGCGGAGGGGAACGGTGACGGAGGGCTCGACCGGCACGGCCTTCTTGACCCGAGTCAGGCTGTTCTGCAGGGCGGCCCGCTTGGCCTTTTGGGCGGGCTTCAGCCGGGCCAGGGCGGCGACGATGCGGTCCAACCCCTTCTCCAGGTTCTCCAGGGAGGTGGCATAGGAGATGCGGATGTAATTGTCTGCGGCGAAAGCGTCGCCGGGAACGATGGCCACCCGGGCCTCCTTGAGCAGATAGTAGGCCAGGCCGTAGGAGTTGCGTATCCGCATGCCCTGGAACTCCTTGTCGAAGAAGGAGGAGACGTTGGGAAAAAGGTAGAAGGCGCCCTGGGGCTTGAAGCAGGACAGCCCCGGCACGGACTGGAGCCGCATCAAGGCATAGTTGCGGCGGCGCTGGAACTCGGTCACCATCCGCGACACTTCGTACTGGGGCCCGCGCAGCGCCTCCAGGCTGGCCTTCTGGGAAATGGAACAGGGGTTGGAGGTGGTGTGGCTCTGGATCTTGGCCATGGCGCTGATGATGGCCGCCGGGCCGGCGGCGTAGCCGATCCGCCAGCCGGTCATGGCGTAGGACTTCGACACACCGTCGATGAGGATTGTTTTTTTCTTGATGTCCTCGCCCAGAGTGGCGAAAGAAGTGAAGATAAAGCCGTCGTAAATGAGCTTGCCGTAAATCTCATCGGCCACCACGAAGAGGTCCTCGCCGCGGACGACGGCGGCCAGGGCCTCCAGCTGCTGGCGGCTGTAGGCCGCGCCCGTGGGGTTGCAGGGGTTATTGAGGATGACGGCTTTGGTGGCCGGGCTGATGGCCGCTTTGAGCGCCTCGGGCCTGAGCAGGAAACCGTCCTCCTCGCGGGTCTGGACGATGACCGGCTTGCCCTCGGCCAGGGTGACCGAGTGGGGATAGGTGACCCAGTAGGGAGCGGGGATAATGACTTCTTCACCCTTGTTGATTAAAGCCTGGAAAAGGTGAAAAAGGGAGCTCTTAGCGCCCGCGGAGACGATGATCTCGGCCGGCGTATAGCTCAGCCCGTGGTCCTGGCGCAGCCTGTCGACAATGGCTTTCCTCAGGGACGGTATGCCCTCGTTCTCCGTGTACTTGGTAAAATTTTCCTGGATGGCCTTTATGCCCGCCGTCTTAACGTTATCCGGGGTGGGAAAGTCGGGCTCGCCGACACTGAGGTCCACAACATCGATGCCTTCGGCCTGCATGGCCTTGGCCTTGGCTGACATCTTCAGCACAGGGGAGCTGCCGATCTGATTCGCTTTTTCGGAGACCATGATGAAACCTTAAGGTCCGGCGCCGTTCACTTGGCCGGCTTGTCGTGCTTGTCGTCTTTGGATTCGGGGGTCAGCTTGTCCTGGAGGAATTTTTTGAGGTCGACACCGGCCAGGGATTTGACCACCTCGGGCAGTTGGGCCAGGATCTCGGCCACCTGGCCGGTGATTCTGGTTGTGCCCAGGCTTCTATCGCCGCCGACCACCACGATTTTATCCACCTTGCTCAGCGGCTCGGCCACAGCCCTGGCCAGCTCGGGCAGGATCTTCATGTAGGTTTCGAAAATGGCCGCCTGGTTGTACTTGTCCCAGGCCTGGGCCTTCTTGACCATGGCCTCCGCTTCGGCCAGGCCGAGCTGGCGGACCCGCTCCGCCTCGGCCAGGCCTTCCAGCTTCATGGCCTCGGCCTTGCCCCTGGCTTCGGCCTGAATGCGGTACTCCTCGGCTTCGGCCTCGGCTTTGATCTGATACTTGCGGGCGTCGGCCGGCTTGAGGACGGTGGAATCCAGCTCTTTCTCGCGGCGGGCGATTTCCAGTTGCTCGGTCTTGATGGCCTCTTCCTTCTCGATCTGTTTGACTTTGGCCTCTTCCTTCTTGATCTCCTGGCTGAGGCGGAACCGTTCCAGCTCGTAGGAGAAATCGGCCTGGGCTTTTCTCTGGTTGACGGCGACCTGGGATTCGGCTTTTTTGGCCTCGTTGTCCCATTGGGACTTGGCGATGAGGGCATCGGCCTGCAGCCGGGCCACTTCCGCTTCGCGGCGAGCCAGGGAGGACTTGACCACCGACTCTTTCTCGGTCTCGGCCTGGGCGATGGCCGCGTCGCGCTTGGCCGCGGCGATCTGCGGCCGGCTCAGGGCGTCGATGTAGCCCTGGGTGTCGCTGATGTCCTTGAGGGAGAAGGACAGCATGACCAGCCCCATTTTCTCGAAATCGGCCTTGATGGCCTGGACCACCTTGGCCGAGAAATCCTGGCGGCCGCGGTAGATCTGCTCCACGGTCATGGTGCCGACGACCTCCCGCATCTTGCCCTCGACGACGCTGGTGGCCACGTCCCGGATGCCGTCCTTGCCCAGGCCCAGGAACTGCTCGGCCGCCTGGTAGACGGCCGCGTCCGAGGAGCCGATCTTGACCTGGGCCGCGGCCTCGGCCAGGATGGGCACTCCGCCGTGGGTCAGGACCTCGGGGGTCTTGACCTTGAGGGTGATGACCTCCATGGGCAGGCTGTCCACCTTCTCCAGGAAGGGCAGGACCAGGGTGCCGCCGCCCAGGCGACAGCGGTAGCCGATCTTTTGCTTGGTGCCGTCTATCGTGGTGATGGTCCGCTTCCGGCCTCCGGAAATGATCAGAACCTCGTTCGGCCCCACCTTGCGGTATTGCACGGCCAGGAGAAGGACAAGGAGGGCGATGAGGACGACAATTGCCCCAATAAGAATTAGTAATGTGGTCAAGCTCATGGCGACCTCCTAAGGAGTCGTCCCCGGATGGGGACTTTTCCGGATGTAAAAATATGTTCAAAAATCTTATATCCGGCGGCCCGGGAAGTCAAGGCCACCTTTTAAGAACTTGGTCGTGGATTTTCAGGCCGTTTGTCCAATTCAGAGCCCGAGGACTCTGGCCAATAATTTAACCTAATCTATGCGCTTTGTCCTGTATAGCAGTGACAGGCTGAGGTGCCGACATGGCAAGCTGCTAGCTTGTTTATTCCCCCATATGCTCTAACCCCCCCTATGCAGTTCAAGTCACCTGAGCCAGTTGCTTTCGTCCCCGTTAAACAGAATGTTGCGGCTCCTTGGTTGCTGACTGTGCTTCCGGAAATGCAGTGTCCGGAACTGTTGGCGCTCCCCGGATAGCAGTCATTGATGGTTGAAGGAGTGCCGCCGGGGCCGCAATTGTTGCAACAGTTCTCGCCGTTGCTACCGGTATTGCACCACATTTCCGCTTGGGAAGTGAGCTTAATAACCCCAGGTTTATTGTATTTCATCTCTCTATCCTTTCAGTTAAAACTAGTATATATGGGCGTCTCATTTATTGTCAAGGGCCGAACAGCCCGAACCTGAGGATGTGGTAAACGGCCGCCAGGCCGTCCTTCCAGCCTATTTTTTTCCCTTCGCTGTAGTCCCGGCCGGCATAGGAGACGGGAACCTCGTAGATCCGGCAGCGCAGCTTAGCCAGCTTGATGGTGATCTCCGGCTCGAAACCGAAACGCTCCGAGCGGAGCCTGATCTTTTGCAGCACTTCCCGCTTGAAGACCTTGTAGCAAGTCTCCATATCGGTCAGGTTGAGGTTGGAGACCATGTTGGAAAACGTGGTCAGCAGCTTGTTCCCGACATAGTGCCAGAAAAAAAAGACCCTGTGGGGTCCGCTCAGGAACCGGGAGCCGTAAACGACGTCGGCCCGGCCGTCCAGGATGGGCCGGAGGAGCTGGGGGTATTCCCGCGGGTCGTATTCCAGGTCGGCGTCCTGGATGAGAATGATGTCTCCCGAGGCCCGGCTGAATCCAGTCCGCAGGGCCGCCCCCTTGCCCCGGTTCTTGTCGTGGAAAACGATTTTGAGGCCGGGCCGCTTGGCCAGCCGCTTGAGGATGTCGCTCGTTCCGTCGTTGGAACAATCATCCACCACGACGATCTCCCGGGCCAGGCCGAGCTTGACGGCCTGCACCCGGCGCAGAATTTCTTTGATAGTCGCCTTCTCGTTATAAACAGGTATGACGATGGATACTTTCACGGGTGGACTCTTTCAGGCTTGGACCAGGCCCGGCTGCTGCCGAAAATAATCGATGGTCTGTTGAAGCCCTTCTTCCAGGCCGACCTTAGGCTCCCAGCCCAGCGTCCTCCGGGCCAGGGAGATATCCGGGCAGCGCTGGGTGGGGTCGTCCTGGGGCAGGGGCCGGTAGGCCACGGCCGAGCGGCTCTTGGTCAATTTGAGCACGAGCTCGGCCAGCTCCAGGATGGTGAATTCGGAGGGGTTGCCCAGGTTGACCGGCCGGCCCGGGTCCTCGGCTTCCATCAATTTATGCAGCCCCTCGATCAGGTCGGAGACGTAGCAGAAGGAGCGGGTCTGGCTCCCCTTTCCGTACACGGTCAAGGGTTCGCCGCGCAGGGCCTGAACGATGAAGTTGCTGACTACCCGGCCGTCTTTGACCGCCATGCGCGGGCCGTAGGTGTTGAAGATGCGGGCGATGCGGATGTCCACCCGGTTCTGGCGGTGGTAATCCATCATCAGCGTCTCGGCCACGCGCTTCCCCTCGTCGTAACAGCTCCGCAGGCCGATGGGGTTGACATGGCCCCAATAATCCTCGGTCTGGGGATGGACTTGGGGGTCGCCGTAGACTTCCGAGGTTGAGGCCAGCAGGATGCGGGCCTGGGTCCGTTTGGCCAGGCCGAGCATGTTGATGGTGCCCATGACGTTGGTCTTGACCGTTTTGATGGGGTTGTGCTGATAGTGGATGGGCGAGGCCGGACAGGCCAGGTGATAGACCTTATCCACTTCGACGAAAAAAGGATGGATGACGTCGTGGCGGATGGACTCGAAGCCTGGGTTTCCGGTCAGGTGGCGGATATTATCCTTGCTGCCGGAGAAGAAATTGTCCAGGCAGATGACGTCGACTCGGCGGCCAAGGAGGAAGTCGCAGAGATGGCTGCCCAGGAACCCCGCCCCGCCGGTGACCAGGATTCGCTCCATCTAACACTCCTTAAGCGCCGTAGGCCATGAACAGCCGGCTCTTCTTGATCAGGACATCCCGCTGTTTCTGGAAAAGCTCGGCCAGCCCCTTGTCCGCCAGCTGCAGCAGCCCGGCCAGCGTTTTCCTCGAAAAAGGGGACTTTTCCGCCGAGGCCTGGACCTCCACCAGCTGGCCGCGGTCGGTCTGGACGATGTTCATGTCCAGCTCGGCCGAGGAATCTTCCTCATAGTCGAGGTCCAAGAGCAGCTCGCCGTCCACCACTCCGGCCGACACGGCGGCCACCAGGTTCTTGAGCGGCATCCGGTCGATGAGCCGCTCGTCCATCATCCGCTTCAGGCAGAGGGCCAGGGCCACGCAGGCGGCGGTGATGGAAGCGGACCGCGTTCCCCCGTCGGCCTGGATCACGTCGCAGTCCACGATGATCTGCCTCTCCCCCAGGACGGGCAGGTCCATAACGGCCCGCAGGGACCGGCCGATGAGGCGC
Source organism: Candidatus Aminicenantota bacterium (assembly GCA_963702835.1). Taxonomy (GTDB): domain Bacteria; phylum Acidobacteriota; class Aminicenantia; order Aminicenantales; family JAFGAV01; genus JAFGAV01. The sequence continues at coordinate 2,436,405 of OY969762.1, read as the reverse complement.
TGGATTTCCTGGCTCCGGCCGCCCTGCATCCGCTCCCGGGCGGTGCGCTTCTCGGTGGAGCGGGGGAGCATGGCATATTCGGAGGTGACCCAGCCCGACCCGGTGTTTTTAAGAAAGAGGGGGACTCTGTCCTCCAGGGTGGCGGCGGCCACCACCCGGGTCCGGCCCACCTCGATGAGGGCCGAGCCCTCGGCGAAATCCAGGTAGTCGGGGAGGATCTTAACGGGGCGCAGCTCGTCCATAGCCCGTCCGCCGGATCTTGTTTTTTTATCCATGGTCCTCTTCCGGCCGGGAACGCCACCGGTCGTGGAACCACAGCCACAGCCGGGGGTTTTCCCTGACCTGATTCTCAATGATTTTAGTGCAGAGCTGCGTGATTTTCAACACATCCGCGGAATGGCTGCCCGAAGGCTGGAAAATGAGGGGCGGGTCGAGGCGGACGCGGTAGGAACCGCCGGGAGCAATGGTGCAAAACAAGGGCAGCAGGGGAGCTCCGGTCCGCAAATGAAATGCGGCCAGGGCGGGCGTCGTGCTGGCCGGCCGGCCGAAGAAGTCCACAAACACGCCCTCCCGGCGCAGGACATTCTGATCGATCAGGATGGCCGTGATCTCGTTGCGCCGGAGGGCCTGGAGGACCCGGCGGGCGGCCTGATTTTTGTAGATGACGCTGGCTCCCAGGCTTCGACGCAGCCGGAGCAGCCTCCGCTCCACAAGCTTGTTGTCGAGCTCTCGGGCAATGACGTTCAAGCGGGCCATCCGGGATACGGGTAGAGAGCCCACCTCCCAATTGCCGAAATGGCCCGTGAATATGAGTGCTCCCCTTCCCGCCTCCAAGGCTCGGCGAAGATTATCTTGGCCCTCCAGGCGGATCAACTTTTGCCGGAGCCTGGCCGGGAGGAAGGGCCACTTGAGCAGGTCGGCCATAACTTGGCCGAAATGAGCAAAGGAAGAACGGGCGATCCGATAGCGTTCGGCCGGGGGGGATGTGGAACCTAAGGCCAGGCGGAGGTTGCTCAGGGCGAGCCGCCGGTGCTTGGGGTCGAGGTGAAAAGCGAGTCGGCCCAAGGCCCGGCCCAGGCAAAGACACCACGGCCTGGGCAGCAGAAAAAAAAGGACGGAGAGCGTTTGATAGACCAGGTACAACGGGACGTCCTTGAGCCTGGCCTGACTCATTCTTCCTCTCCGAGCTTGAGGGCGGAATCGATGGCCTCATAGAACTCTCGGTCCAGGGACAGCCCGATCCTCAGCGTATACAGCGGCGGGCCGTTTTCCGGGAGGGACCGGCCGGCGAGTTTAACGGCATCTTTTTCCGTGGTGACCAAGGCTTCAGGCTTTAGGAATTTGACTCTGTCCATGATCCTCTGCCAGGAGGATTCCGGATAGGCGTGGTGGTCCGGGAAGGCTATCCTGTCCAGCAGGCGCAGCCCCAGCCCTTCCAGCATAGTGAAGAACCTTTCCGGACGAGCGATGCCGCAGAAGGCCAGGGCCTCGGATTTTCCCAATCGCCCCAGCGGCAATCTCTCCGCGGTGCCGGCCCTCAGGAATTCCAAGGGGATTACCGAATAGCCGAGGACTTTGGCCTTGGAGAACCTGGCCCGGACCTTTTCCCTGACAGCGGCCGGAGATCCTTCTTGGATCAGTATGAGGTGGGCCCGTCTCAGGGCGACTAAGGGTTCCCTCAAGGCGAGGCCTTCGGCCGGGTCATAAAGGGCAATGTCCAAATATCGAAAGAGTTTCCGATGTTGAAACCCGTCGTCGAGCACGGCCAGGTCGAACCCTTTGGCCTTGGCCCGGAGACAAGAAAAATAGCGGTTCTTCCCGACGAACACGCCGGCCCGGGGGAAGCGCAGGGCGACCAGGGCGGGCTCATCCCCGGCCTGCCGCCAATCGCCGAAGATTTTTTGGCCGTCCGAAAGCACTCCGCCGCGGCTCTCCCAGGCGCCCTTATATCCCCGGCTGACGAGCGCGGGCCGGCGTCCCCCGGCCAAGAAATGCCCCAGGATCTCGGCGGCCAACGGCGTTTTGCCCATCCCCCCCAGGGCCAGGCTGCCCACACTGATCACGGGCAGGGGCGCCCGGCGAGGCCTGAGCCAGCCCTGGTCGTAGAGGGCGTTCTTGGCTCGCGTGGCCAGGCAGGAAGCTTGGGAATAAAGAGCGATGGCCGCTTTCACTTTAGGCCACTATATACCATCGGACGGCCGCGTTCAACGCGAGGGCGGCCGCCGCCGATCCAATAGTTTTTCCCTTATCCCCGTCCAAATATCCGGTCTTAAGAAGAAATGGAAAACTACTGACGGCCGGTCAATTTGACCTTGAAGGGGACTCTTTATTATAATAGCCATCTATGACTGAGAGGGAGGAGGATATTCCATGAAAAAAAGAATACTCATCGGCCTGACGGTTGTTTTGCTCGTCTTTTTCGCCCTGTCCTGCCAGAAGAAAAACCAGGTCAAGGGCGTTGAGCTGGCGGTGAAGTTTTCGGCGGAGCCCTTGTCCGACAACCTCTTCACCGAAATGAGTTACGGATGGAAAACCGGCGCCGATTTCCAGAAAATGAACAAGGATTACAACGTCTTCGTTCATTTCTGGCATAAAGACAACATGCTGTTCCAGGACGATCATCTGCCCGACATCCCTACTTCCCAATGGCAGCCCGGCAAATCCTACGCCTACACCCGCCGCATTTACATCCCCACCTTCATCGATGAGTTTGACCCGCAGTTCAGCGGGACCGAACAGCTGAAACTGTCCGTCGGCTTCTATTCGCCGCTGGACCGCACCGGCAAATCCAAGTCCGAGATCCTTAAGGACGTGATCAAAGTCGTTCCCCCGCCCGCCGGCACGCCCGAGATCATTTATGAAAGCGGCTGGTACGACCTGGAAATCAACCCCGAGGCCTTCCTCAAGCAGTGGCGCTGGACGGCCAAGGAAGCCCGCTGTGTCGTGGACAACCCCCACCGGGACGCTCTGCTGGTCATCCGGGGCGGCGTCAACAAGGACCTCCTCAAGGACCAGCAGGTCATCCTTAAAATCAACGACCAGGTCCTGGACGAATTCATCCCGCCCGACAGCACTTTCGAAAAATTTTACAACGTCAAGAAGGGGATGCTGGGGGCCAAGGACGAATTCTACCTGTTGGTGGCCACGGACCAATCCTTCGTCCCGGCCAAAAAGATCCCCGGCTCCAAGGACGAGAGGGAGCTGGGCCTGCAGGTCTCTTTCCTTTATTTCCGCTGAGAGTTTGAGTCCTGCTTCTTAACGGTTCCTGGCTGCAGGGAACTGCATATTTCGACAAGGAACTTAAAAGACGGTTCACCTGCGGCCGGCGTTTATTCTGGCTGGGGGATGGACGGCCGGGCCGGCCTGATAGAGAGGGATAGGCTCAGTCCTAGCGGCCCTTCTGTTTTTGGAGATCAGCCAAGGCCTTGGCTTCTTCTTGCCGGGCCTGGGTGTATTTCTCGAATGTGTCGCTGATATCCTGCTGGATCTTATCCCGAGGGGTCATGTCGTTCAGGCTGTAGAATTCCTGCCACAGCGCGTTGAGCTTGAGCTCCAGCAGGTCGGCATATTCCTTGGCTTTCTGCCAACGGGATTCCTGATTGGTGGGGACTCCCCCGCTTGAAGAATCCACACTCTGTCCGACGAGCGGGGTGGCCTGGATTGTGGAAGTCTGGGGCACGATCGTATTTGAGGGGTTCGGATTATCGGTAGGTGCAGGCACTTCCGCGGCCGGCTCCGCCTCGGCCTCCGGCCGGGTCGTGCTGACCGCCTCCTGTTTGCTAATCCTGAGCAGCGTATCGTTGGTTATGATAGTCGTGGGCTTGTTCTTAAAAGCCGCGCGTCTTTCCTTTTCTTTTTTAGCCGCTTCGGTCAGGCTTTGGCCCCAACCAGCCGAGAAGGCCAGGAGAAGAATGACCGCGGCTGAAACCAATCGGCGCATTTTATAACTCTGATTATAATATAGGCAAAAACTTGCGCCCCGTCAATCAGTCGAGGGGTAAGCATCTCAATTTCCGTGATGAAAGCAGAAACGTGTAGGGTCCTGTCGCGGCTCCTCCCCGGCTGTGCTCGCCAGGCTGCGCGCAGGCGGGGAGCCCCTCCGCCGCGCCACCCCTTAACGATCTGGGCACATCATGGAAAATGAGATGCTTCCAGCCGAGGGAAAGGGTATAGAAAGTGAAGTCTTTATTTTTAATTGCCGGCCGTCGGTGGTGACCTCGACCGCGCCGTCGAGGTCGGTGCGGAGGACCCGGACGCCGGCCCGTCGGCATCGCTCCAGGACCGCGGGATGGGGAAACCCGAGGACGTTCGCCTGGCCGACGGTGACGACCACCAAGCTGGGCCTGACCCGGCTCAGGAATGCTTCGGAGGTGGAAGTATTGCTCCCGTGATGTCCGGCTTTGAGCACGGTTGATTCGAGAGGAAGGCCCTTCTCCATAAGCGATTGCTCCGTGGAGCGTCCAATGTCCGCGGTCAATAAAAAAGCAATTCGGCCGTAGGTCAGTTTGAGGACGAGAGAAGTTTCGTTGTCCACTCCTCCGTGTCCGGCGGGCGAGGCTGGGGGATGGAGGACCTCGAGGCGCACCCCGGACTCCCGGCGGACAAAGCCTGCCTCCACATGTCTCAAACGGGCCGAGGCAGCCAGGGATTTCCTGAATCGCCGATGCCAGACGTCATCTTCCGGGCAATCTCCCTCCCAGACCTCGCCGATCCTGAAGTTCCGGGCGATGGCCGCCAGGCCTCCGATGTGATCGGGATGAGCGTGGGTCGAAACCAGGATGTCGACCTGCTTCATCCCTTTGTCCCAAAGTACCGGGGACACGACGCTTTCGCCGATGTCGAAATCTCCGGACGGCAGGCCGCCCCCGTCCACCAGCATCTTTTTTTTCCCCGGAAATTCGACCAGGATCGAATCGCCCTGGCCCACGTCAAGAAAAGTCACCCGCAGTCCCGGGCTGCTCCGGGGAGGAAAAGGATAAATGACCAATACGGCAAAAACGGCCAGGAAAAGCGGGAGGAGGGCGGCCCTCTGCAGCTTGAACCGGCGGGGGATGAGCAGCGCCAGCAGGAACAGGACATAAAGGACGGTCACCAAGGCCGGGGGAGCCGGAATCCGATAAGAGAGAAAGGGAGCCTTTTCCCACAGCCGGGCCAGCGCCAGGAATACCTTGACCAAGAGGTCCAGCCCTAGGCCCAACCCCTGAGCCAAGGCCGGATGGATAAAAGCCAAAGGCAGGAAGGCGTAGCCGGCGGCCATGATCAGGCTCATCAAGGGGACGGCGGCCAGGTTGAGCACAAGGCCGGAGAAGGTGACGCGATGGAAGGCCGAGGCCAAAAAAGGCGCCGTTCCGAGATGGGCGGCCAAAGAAAAGGCGAAAAGCTCGGACAGGCGCAGGGGAAGACGGGGCAGGCGGCGCAGGAGCGGCGGCACGAAGAGGATGAGCGACAGCGTGGCGGCGAAGGTGAGCTGGAAGCCGGCATCCCACAGGCTGGCCGGGTTCAACAGGAGAAGGACGAAAGCGCTCAGGGAAATTGTATTCAGCAGCCGGACATCGCGCCACAAGAGTTTCCCCACCAGGAACAGGACCGTCATGATCACCGCCCGCAGCACCGAAGCCCGCCCTTCCACAAGATAAGCATAGAAGATCAGAAAAAAGATCAGCAGGATGGAGGCCGGCCTGTGCGGGATGCGGACCAGCCTCAGGATGGAGAACAGCAGAAAGGTAAATACAGCGATGTGGGCTCCGGATATGGCGATGAGATGAAACAGTCCCGAAGCTTGGAGGGAGGCGTTGGTTTCCGGCTCCAGCCGGCCCCGTTCGCCTAAGAGCAGCGCCTGGAGAACGGAACCGGACTCGGACAGAGACCCTGTTTTTTTATCTTGGAAGACCGTTTCGATCTTTTCCAAAAACCGCTGCCGGAGAGAGGAGGCCGGATATCGAGGCGAGAGCCTCGTCCCGGAGCGGAGTTTCTCCACCAGCCGGCCGCTTTTGGAAAAGGCGAAGCCGTGAATTCCCTGTATTTCCAGGTAGCGGTCCAGGAAGGGCGGGTTGAAGTTGCTGAATCCCCGGCGCTGGTCAAGCCGGGCCGAAATCCGGACCTTGTCTCCCGGCCGGAGTGAGCGCAGGCTTGTCGTTCCGGCCGGATCAGTTCCGGCCACGGTGACCCTCAAGTTTCCGTGAACCGGGATTCTTTTCCGGCCATGGGCGATCTTTTCAGCCTTTAAAAAAAGATAGGTGCCGTCCGCATCTCGGGAAGGTGAGCGGTACAGCCGCCCCTCGATATCCCCATACCCGGCCAGATGGAGAGCGCGCAGCGGGTTCCGCTGGAAAGAAGAGTGAAAGTGAGAATAGCGGAGGGCTCCCAGGAAAAAGCCGGTGAGCAGGATAAAGGCCAGAACGGCCCTATTCTTTTTAAGGAGATAAAACAGCCAGGCCGCACCGAGGCCGAGCCCGAGAAGGGCGGCCCACAACCCGGCCGGCCGGCCGGTCAAGCGGCCGGCCCAGATGCCGGCCGCCAAACCGCAGCCGAGGAGCAGGAAAGGAGCGGGCATGGCTAAAAGGGATTCAGGGGAGCCGGTTTTCCCAGAGCTCCTGCTGTTCCAGGCATTCCAGGATCAGATGACTCATGATCTTGGTGCCCAGGCTGATGGAACGTTCGTCCGGATTAAAAGCGGGGCTGAAGGGCGGAGGAGCAGAGGGGAGGGTTGAGGGTTGCGAACCCAAAAAGACGAAATAACCCGGCACTTGGCCGGCGAACCAGGCGAAATCCTCGGCGAACATCTGCTGCCGCGCCGGATGGATGCGGCGGACGCCCAGCAGGTCAATCAGGACTTGAGTCAGATTCTTGGTCAGTTGGGGATGGTTGACCACGGGCGGAATCTCTTCCAAATAGCTCACCGTGGATGTGGCGCCGAAGGCCTGACTGACGCCGCCGACCGCGTCCTCGATGATGCGGCGGACCCTCTGTCGGCTGCCTGCACCCAGGATCAAGACTGTCCCTTCCAGACGGGCCTGCTCCGCCACAAGAGCGGGATGGGTTCCCGCCCGGACCTGTCCGATGGTCAGCACGGTCGGGGAATCCGGGTTTCTGGATTGGCCCAGAACCTGCTGCAGGGAGGTGATGACCTGGGAGGCTATGGCCACGGCATCCTGTCCCGCCTGGGGCTGGCCGGCCGAGGAGGCCCGGCCTTGGATGGTGATCAAAAAACGCTCGGATGAGGCGGTAACCGCTCCGGCCGAGACTTGGACATCACCCAGCCTGAACGGAACGACCTGGATCCCCAATACGGCCCCCACTTGGGGGTTCTGCAGGACTCCGTTCTTGATCATGAGCTTGGCGCCCGTATCTTGTATGGCCGGCCCGCCCGGCGAGCCGGGCTGAAAGATGAATTTGACGGTCCCCTGAAGCTTGTCCCGGAAGGCCTGCAGCACGAGGGCCGTGCCCAAGCTGATGGTCATGTGAATATCGTTTCCTCCGGCGTGCATGAGGCCGGGCTTCAGAGATGTGTAGGAGAGTCCTGTCCTTTCCTGGAGGGGCAAGCCGTCCATGGCCACGGCCAGGGCCACGACCGGGCCGGCGGAGGGGCCGCGGAGGATGGCGGCGAAACCCGGCGCGGGGGGAATAGCCTTGATCTCCAACCCCTGCGCCGCCAATTTGGAGCGCAGGATGTTGCTGGTGGCCGTTTCCTGAAAACTCAGTTCAGGGTTCATATGGAGGTAGCGTCGGATCTTAATCAGCTCCGGGTTGAGGCGGGCGATCTCCTGCTCGATGGCCAGGACAGTCTTGCGGTCCACGGCCCGTCCCGGCGCGGGAAGCAGGAAGCCCAGGCCTATGAGTGTCGTCCAGAGGACGTGTCGACCGATATTCATGACTGGTGGCGCTGACCTCCTGTCCGGCCTCAAACCGCCTCCGGCAGTCCAGTCAGGGGATCAACTTCTCCTTATATTCTCCATAGACGGACTTGAGGGCTTCTGTGATCTCACCCAGCGTGACCTCGGCCTTGACCGCCTCGATAAGAACCGGCATAAGGTTCTCTCCCTTCTCGGCTGCCCGGGTCAGGGCGGCCAAGCGCTGGGAGACGCGCCGGGCGGACCTCCGCCTCCTCAGGCGGAGAAGGCCCTGCCGTTGTTTCCGTTCCACCGTCCGCTTGGGGTTGAAGAGCGGAATCTTGACGCCGCCGGCCGCAGCCTGGAAACGATTGAGGCCGACGATCACCTGTTCTTCGCTCTCGACCCGTTTTTGATAAAGATAAGCTGACTCCTGGATTTCGCGCTGGACGAATCCCTGTTCGATGGCGGTGAGCATTCCCCCCATGTCTTCGATTTTCCTCAGGATGGCTTCCACCTGAGTCTCGATCTGGCGGGTGAGATGTTCAACCCAGTAGGATCCGCCCAGCGGGTCGGCCGTATCCGCGGCGCCCGATTCGTAAGCGATGATTTGCTGAGTGCGCAGGGCGAGGCGGGCCGACGGCTCGCTGGGCAGGGCCAGCGCCTCGTCCCGCGAGTTGGTATGGAGCGACTGGGTTCCGCCCAGGATGGCGGCCAACGCCTGAAGGGTGATGCGGACGACGTTGTTTTCCGGCTCCTGGGCTTGCAGTGTCACTCCGCTCGTCTGGGTGTGAAAGCGGAACTTCCAGGAGGAAGGGTCTTTGGCCCCGAAGCGCTCCCTCATCAGGCGGGCCCAAATCCGCCGGGCGGCCCGGAATTTGGCCGTTTCTTCGAAGAAATCGTTGTGGCTGGCCAAAAAGAAGGAGAGCCGCGGGGCGAAGGAATCGGCCGGGAGGCCCGCCTCCAGGGCGGCCTGGACATAGGCCGCCGCGTTGGCCAGGGTGAAGGCCAGCTCTTGGACGGCGGTCGCCCCGGCTTCCCGGATGTGGTAGCCGCTGATGCTCATGGTGTTCCAGCGCGGGACCTCGCTCCGGCAGAAGGCCAGGATGTCGGTGATGATTTTGAGCGAGGGGCGGGGCGGGAATATGTAGGTGCCCCGGGCGATGTATTCCTTGAGGATGTCGTTCTGGATTGTTCCCTGGAGCGTGGACCAGGGAATTTTGCGTTTTTCGGCCAGGGCCAGATACATGGCCAGGAGGACGGCGGCCGTGGCGTTGATGGTCATGGACACGCTGACCTTGTCCAGGGGGATGCCCCGAAAGAGGAGCTCCAGGTCGCGGATGGAGCTTACGGCCACTCCCACCCGGCCGACTTCGCCCCGGGCCCGGGGATGGTCGGAATCCAGGCCGACCTGGGTGGGCAGGTCGAAGGCGACGCTCAGGCCGGTCTGTCCCTGAGAAAGCAGATAAAGGTAGCGGCGGTTCGATTCCTCGGCGGTCCCGAACCCGGCGTACTGCCGCATGGTCCACAGCTTCTCCCGGTACATGGCCGGATGGATGCCGCGGGTGAAGGGAAACAAGCCGGGCTTTTCGCGGCGGAGGTCTTCGCCGAAGGCGGCCAGATCCTCGAAAGAATAAAATTCATTGACCGGGATTCCCGAGGCGGTCAAGCGCTCGGTGGTCTTTTTTCCCTGGCCGCTCATCTTTTTATTGATATTATACCCCCCCCACGGCCTCATTCGGACCCCCCCTGGCCAAGCCGGGCCGGCCGTTTCCGGAAAGCAGTTCAGCGGAGAAACGAGGAGAAGGCCTGCTTTCCGGCGTAGTGTCCTTTCCCCCCCAGCTCGGACTCTATCTCCATCAAGCGGTTGTACTTGGCCACCCGCTCGCTCCGGCTCAGTGAGCCGGTCTTGATTTGGCCCGTGCTAAGGGCCACGCTCAGATCGGCGATGAAAGTGTCTTCGGTCTCGCCTGAACGATGCGAGATTACGGCTGAATAGCCGTTTTCCTGGGCCAGCTCGACGGTATCCATGGTCTCAGTCAAGGTCCCGATCTGGTTGAGCTTGACCAGGATGGAGTTGGCCACCCCCAGGTCGATGCCCTGCCGGAGCCGCTCAGGGTTGGTGACGAAGATGTCATCGCCCACCAGTTGAACCCGGCGGCCCAGGGTCGTGGTCAGCTTTCGCCAGCCCTCCCAGTCGTCCTCGGCCAGGCCGTCTTCAATCAATAGGATGGGCAGGCGTTCAACCAGGTCCGTATAGAAACGGATCATCTCGGCCGAGGTTTTCCTCCCTGCGCCGGATTTTTTGAAAATATAGGCCTCCTTGTTGTACAGCTCAGAGGCGGCCACGTCCAGAGCCAGGAAAATGTCCTGGCCCGGCCGGTAGCCGGCCTGGACGATGCTGTCCATGATGAGGTCCAGGGCCTCCAGGTCCGAGCCGAGGTTCGGGGCGAATCCTCCCTCGTCTCCCACGGCCGTGCTGAGGCCTTTCTTCTTGAGAAGCAGTTTCAGGTTGTGGAATGTTTCAGCGGCCATCCGCAGGGCTTCGGAGAAGGTCGGCGCTCCGGCCGGAACGATCATGAACTCCTGGATATCGACGGTGTTGTCAGCATGCGACCCGCCGTTGAGGATGTTGACCAGGGGCACGGGCAGAAGGTAGTTCGGCCTGTCCTGGATATAAGCGTAGAGGGGCCGGCCGCAGGCCTTGGCCGCGGCGTCGGCCACGGCCAAAGACACGGACAGGATGGCGTTGGCTCCCAGCCGGCTCTTGGCCGGCGTGCCGTCGAGCTCACAAAGAAGCCGGTCGATATCCGCCTGTTTGCGGACGTCATGATTCTTAAGCCGGGGAGCGATGATGGAATTGACGTTGGCCACGGCCTTAAGCACGCCCTTGCCCATGTAGCGGCCGGCGTCGCCGTCGCGGAGCTCCAAAGCCTCGTGGCTGCCGGTCGAGGCGCCCGAAGGGACGGAACTTCGCCCCCTGATTCCGGAGGCCAATTCGACGCGGGCGCTTAAGGTCGGGTTCCCCCGGCTGTCCAGAATCTCGGCGGCCTGGACGGCGGCGATGGCGAAATCCTTCATGCTCGAAAATATCCTTTCCGGAGCGCATGGCCCGGCGCGGCAAAACGGCCGGCCGGCGGCGGGGTCACGGACCTATAAGACGGAGGCTCACTCCGGGAGGTCCCGGTGTTTTCTGCCGTGATCTTCTTTTTTCTTGTCCAGGAATTCTTTGATGGCCTCGATTCCTTCCTGGGTTTTTTCCTTGACGACCTTGATCCCTTTTTCGGCTTCCTTGCTGATCTTTTCGTATTCCTCTTTGGCTTTTTCGCCGGTTTTGACGACTTCTTCCTTAATCTTCTTCCGGGTCTCTTTGCCGGAGGCGGGGGCGAAGAGGATGCCCAGGACGAAGCCGGTGGCCGTGCCCAGTAGAAAAGTGGCTACCGTTTCAAGGGTGGAACCTTTACGTTCGGACATTGCGTTCCTCCTTTCTTTTTTTTCTTTGCCGCCAGACGAACCGCACAACCGGCGCCAGGAGGGGCCATAGCTTGGCCGCCGGCTGGACGAATTTGGAGGCAAGCCACAACGTCACTCCGGAGACTTGGCCCGCCACCTGGCGTGCGGCTTGGAGTGTTTGTCCCAGTTCGTCCAGCTTATCCTTGACGGTCTGGTCAAGAAGCTGCAGGTTCTTAGCCAGCTCCTTGTATTCGGCCAGCATTTTTTCCGCCTCGGCGGCGGTTTTCTTGAGTTGCAGGGCCAGGATGACGAAAGCGGTCACGGCCACCACCACGGCCAGGGTGATGATCAAGAACAGGAACTGGTTTAAGGTCAGCGGCATGATTCATAGAAAATAAGCCAATTGGCGGGTTTTGTCAATCGCCAATTCGGCTAATTTGATCGAAGCAAGCATTTCTTTTCAACGATAAGGAGTTGAAGGGCTTGGATTTTGACCTCTCTCGCTGGCCGGATTTTTCACGCCCTCCGGCCTCTCCGGAGACGCCATCGAGCTCCCCCCTATTTCCCTAGGGGGGTCGGAGGGGTAAATGGATTTGAGAGAAAGCGCCAAGGCGTCTCCGGCATGATCTCGGGGGCTGCGCAACTCGCCCTCCTTCGGAAGGCTCAAACATGCTCGCCAGCCGGCAAAATAAATGCCGAAAATCCTCGAAGAGCGCTTCGAGTGGGCTAAATCCGGCCTGATGCTCGCTACGGCCAAAACCCAAGCTCTTATCGTTTTTGAAATCGCAATTATCACATATTTGAAGGCACAACCTTCGCCGAATTATCTAGATTTTCTTAAAAGAATCTTGCTGGCTTTTTTGATCCCGTGGATTTGCTCAATCCTGGCTAACAGAGGCGGGAAATCCTCTCGCCGGCCGGCCTCCACCGCCTCCTCCCATTCGGCGAACAGCTCGTCCGGCTGGAATTCCCATTCCAGATGGAGGATCCGGCGGAGGCCGCGCCAAGCCCGCCACTGGAGGATCATAATCAAGGCCAGGGAGTAGAAGGCCACGTTCGGGCCGGGCAGGAGGCCGCTCAAAGCGGCGAAGGGGAGGAGCAGCGTCTCTCCGATCATCAGCAGAAGATGAGAAGACCGCTGTTTATGGAGGAAAAGCCTGAATTTTCTCCGAATTTGGATCTGGTCCGTAAGCCCGGAATGGACGATGCGCAACGGACCGGTTGTTGCCTTGAGAGCCTTGGCCAACGCCTGTTCCTGCCGGAGGATCCTCTGAGGGAAAAGCATGAGCTTATCCTTGGCCACTTCCAGGGCTCGCCGGGCCCAACTCATACGGACTGATGGCGGCACGGCCGCCTCAGCCATGAAGAAGCGGTAGCGATGTTTGGAATCCCGCACGAAGAAAAGCGTCATAAGGCCGTTATTCTAGCATAAAAAAATCTATGCGGCTTTCCCGCCGTCTCGGACAATTCGCTGTGAGTTATTGATTTTTAGAGAAGCACTCCGGATGCAGGGCTCGGGACAGCTCGGCATAAGCTTCGATGAGGCGCGGCCCGAACCGGGAAGTTTTGTTCTCGTCCAGGAAGACAAAGCGGCCGAGCCGGACCGCCCGCAGGCCGCTGAGCCGGGGATCGGCCTTGACCCTTTCCTTGGCTTTCTCGAATTCTTCCGGGCCGAGGGCCAGGAGGACGATGATGTCCGGGTCATCCGAGACAAGCTGTTCCAGGCCGTAATCCACCCAAGGCTTTTCGATTCCGGCAGCCACATTGGAGGCGTAGGCCTGATTGAGGAGATCGTTCAAATATCCCTGTCCGCCGCAAGTCCACAACCCGGCGCCCGGAAGCAGCACAAAGACCTTCGGCTTGGAGACGGCGTGTTTGAGGCGGGACCTCGCCTCCGCCCGGCCGGCGGCCAGGCTGCGGATCAGGGATGCCGCCCTCTTTTTTTGGCCGGTGATTTGTCCGATCCTGGCGATCAATAGGGCCAGGGAGTCGAGCGTCTCCCCGGCGTCCAGGGCGAAAACGGGAAGTCCCGAGTCGTGCATTTTACGAATGAGCTGGAGGGGGTTGCCGCGGTAGGCGATGACCAGGTCGGGCCGCAGAGCCCTCATCTTTTCCAGGTTGGGGTCCAGCAGGCCGCCGATTTTTTCCCTTCCGGCCGCTTCCGGCGGATAGTCGCAGAAGCGGGTCACGGCCACCACCTTCGGGCCCAGCCCCAGGGCGAACAGGATCTCGGTGATGTTGGGGGCCAGGGAGATGATCCGCTGCGGCGGCTGGCCCAGGACAAACATGGCGCCCTGGTCGTCCCTGAACGTTTGCTGAAGAGCGTCTGAGGGAAGAGTTCCAGGCAGCAGAAAAATACAGGAAAAAAACAGAGCAATCCTGATGAGTTGACGATTATCCAATTTCCGAAAAAACTTTTTTATCAGGGCCGGTCTGTGAGCCAATGGGACAAGTGCCAGGCCGAAAATCCTGAATCCGCATAGGTCAACAGCCCCATCATCCCCTTCGAAAAAGTGGTATCCTTCGCGGAAAGGATCAGCTCTTTATCCAGATACACTTTGATCTGGTCTTTGAAAGCGCTCATCCGGAATAGATGCACTTTTCCAGGGACGAATCCTTCTTTCTTTTCATCAAGGACAGTCCGCACTCCATTGACAAATTTCTCCAGCCGCCTGAAAGGGCCTCCATTCGTGCTGTCCTGGACCGTGATGAACCGGTAATAATTATTCTCGTCCTGATACCGGATGATGGCGCCCCAGCCGTCGTCATCGTCTGAGCGGCAGTCAAAGCCCCAGTTATAATCGCTCATTCCCGAGCTGTAGCCGCCCCAGATGTGGGTCCCTTGCCAGAATTCATACTCCCGCTCGGTGCGGTAGATATTGGACCGCTGGCTGATGACTTCATCCTTAGATTCGTTTGTGGTGACCGCCCAATCTGACGGGGCTGAGGGGGACGGGTCATCGACAATATGCCAGGTGAGGCCTTGAGCCACAAGTGTTTTTTGTGCGCTGACCGGCGCGCTGAACCATATCCATAACACACCCACCAGGAGGATAAATCCCCAATGACTCCTTAATCTGTTCACCTTTGATACCTCCGCCTAGATAGATTTAAATTTGGGACGAGCTTTTTGTCGATTGCCACAAAAAATGATATCTCCGGCTGACAACCGATGTCAAACAATGGTAATAGTAAAATACGGCATAATGCTCCAGAAGCGAAAATTATCCTATATCCGTTAGTTTAATTTGAGGGTTGTTAATGGCGACTTCTCTGCAGCTGGTCTCTTTATAAAACCCCGGATATTTTGCCCTCGACGTATTGATGCAGGAGAGCGCCGATCAGGGTCTGGTAGGGAATGCCGAGTTCTGTGGCCCTGACCCTCAGCTTGAGCAAGTCCTTTTCCGATAAACGGATGCTGATATGTTTGTTTTTGGCGATCGTCGCTTCGGCCGTCGCACTCAGTTTTTTCTTCCAATTCTTTTCTTTTTTTATGGGTTTCAATTCCCTTTTTTCGAAGGCCTCCAGGATGTTCAACTCTTCCTTATCAAGCTTGAGAGATTTCTTTTCTTTATCTGTCAATTTTTCCATGCTTTCCTCCTTTTTTATCCAGTTCCTTCTTTGCTTTGCGACTCGGGAATATGGTCTTTAAAAAGATTTCGTTCTCTGTTTCCACGAATGGAACCAGGCAAATATAATCCTTTGCTATACTCCGCGATCAACACCTGTCAATGCGCCAATTTGTACATGCGATCCAGGTGAGAAGCGACCTTGCCTGCCTGCCGACAATGCGATATGATCATCATGGGTGGGAGGAAGAATATATGAAAATCGAAGTTGACCGGGAAGAAGACGGCCGGTGGATTGCCGAGGTGACGGACTTGCCGGGCGTGATGGCCTACGGGAAAACACGCGAACAAGCCGTAGCCAAAGCAGAATCGCTGGCTCTACGGGCGATCGCAGATCGGCTGGACCATGGCGAAGCCATTCCCGAGCTCAGGGAGCTTTTTTCTGTGTCGATATGAGTCAATGGCCTTCCGCCAAAGGGCTGCCTTCCTTGACTTTTTAACGAGTTCTCCTTAACATTTATCGAGATTCCTGACGATCCAGGGACGAATTCCCAATAAGAGAGTCATGGGCCTATGCAGGAACACTATAGTTTTGAGCAGGTTGAGCTCAAGTGGCAGAAGCTCTGGACGGAGCAGCAGGCCTTCCGGGTCACCGAGGACGACCCCCGGCCGAAATTCTACCTCCTGGAGATGTACCCCTATCCCTCGGGCCGCATTCACATGGGCCATGTTCGGAATTACTCCATCGGCGACGTCATCTCCCGCTTCAAGACCAGGCGGGGCTTTAACGTCCTCCATCCTATCGGCTGGGATGCCCTGGGCATGCCGGCTGAAAACGCCGCCATAAAAAGCCACATCCACCCCCGCACCTGGACCCTGGACAACATCGCCCACATGAAGGCCCAGCTCCAGCGCCTGGGCCTGAGCTATGACTGGTCGCGCGAGGTCAACACCTGCCTGCCCGAATACTACCGCTGGAACCAGTGGCTGTTCCTGAAGATGTTCGAGCGCGGCTTAGCCTACCGCCGCAAGAGCTGGGTCAACTGGTGCCCCCAGTGCCTGACCGTCCTGGCCAACGAGCAGGCCCAGGGCGATATCTGCTGGCGGTGCGATGCATCGGTCGAGCAGAAAAAGATGGAGCACTGGTTCCTGAAAATCACCGACTACGCCGAAGAACTCCTCTCCGGACACAGCCGGCTCGAAAAGTGGCCGGAGCACGTCATCCTGATGCAGAAGAATTGGATCGGCCGAAGCTCCGGTTCGTACATCGTCTTCCCGGTTCCGGCTCTGCGGACCGGGGTCGAAGTGTTCACCACCCGGGTGGACACCATCTACGGCGCGACCTTCCTGGTCCTCTCGCCCGAGCATCCCCTGATCGGAGGGGTCTTGGCCGACCCGAAGACCGGGCCCGATTTCCGCAAGTGGGTCGAGCAGGCCGCCCATGAATCCCACCTGAGGCGGGACCCGGCCCAAGTGGTAAAGGAAGGCCGGGACACGGGCCTCCAAGCGGTCAACCCTTTCACCGGACTCAAAATTCCCATTTGGGTGGCCAACTATGTGCTCCTGGAGTACGGCACGGGCGCCATTATGGCTGTTCCGGCTCATGACCAGCGCGACTATGACTTTGCCCGACAGTACGGCCTGCCCATCAAAACGGTCATCGTGCCCGAAGGGGAGGCCGCGGAGAGGCCGGAAGGCCAGGCTTTCGAGGATTACGGCCGGCTGGTCGATTCCGGCCCGTTCACCGGCCAGACGAGCGCCCAGGCCATCGAGGCCATGAACCGCTATGCCGAAGAAAAAAAATCGGCCGCGGGAGCATTATCTACCGCCTGCGCGACTGGGGCATTTCCAGGCAGAGATACTGGGGGACACCCATCCCCATCATCCACTGCCCCTCCTGCGGGGTGGTCGGGGTTCCTTACGACCAGCTGCCGGTAGAGATCCCGGCTGACGTTCCGCTGACCGGAACTGAAGGCTCGCCCTTGGAGAAGGTCGAGTCGTTTGTCCGGACCGTCTGCCCTAAGTGCGGCGGGCCTGCCCGCCGCGAGACGGACACCATGGACACTTTTTTCGATTCTTCCTGGTACTTCTTCCGTTACACTTCGCCCCACGAAGAAAAGCTCCCCTTTGCCCGCCGCCCGGCCGATTACTGGCTGCCCGTGGACCTCTACATCGGTGGGGTGGAGCACGCCATCCTCCATCTCATTTACGCCCGCTTCTTCACCAAAGTCATCCGTGACCTGGGCCTGACCTCCATCGACGAACCCTTCCCCCGCTACCTGGCCCAGGGCATGGTGACCAAGGACGGCGCGGCCATGTCCAAATCCCGGGGGAATGTGGTGGACCCCGATGAGATCGTCGGCCGTTACGGCGCCGACGCCCTGCGGCTTTTCATCCTCTTCGCTTCACCGCCGGATAAAGAGTTCGCCTGGAACGAGGACGGCCTGGAAGGCTGCTCCCGGTTCTTCAACCGCCTGTGGCAGCTCGTTTATGACAGCCGGGAAGTGTTCCGCCCAGGGTCCGGCGGCCGCCGGCCGGAGGCGAAGGAGGCCGACCCGTCCGGGCTGCGCCGGAAGATGCATCAGACGATCAAAAAGGTGACGGGCGATATTGAGCAACGGTTCCACCTCAATACCGCCATCAGCTCCATCATGGAGTTCTCCAACAGCTTGCGCCGGGAGCGGGAGGCCTTGAAGGCGGATGAGGCCGGCCGGACTCTTCTCCGTCAAGCTTTGGAAACCGTCCTGCTGCTGCTGGCGCCATTTGCCCCTCACCTCTGCGAGGAGCTCTGGCAGGAGACCGGCCATTCCGTGCCGCTGGCCCGGACCGCCTGGCCCGCCTACGACCCGGACTGGGCCGCAGAAGAAACGGTGACCATAGTCGTCCAAGTCAACGGCAAGCTCCGGGACCGGTTCGATGTGCCGGCCGGAACGGGCGAGGCGGAGCTGCGCCAGACGGCCCTCAGCCTGGACAAAGTCCGGGCCGCCGTCGGCGCAGGCAAGGTCCGCCAGGTCGTCTGCATTCCGGATAAGCTGGTCAACATCGTAGCGCGATGAACGCCCTGAGACTGAAGATCGTCCTTCTGGCCGGGCTGGTCTTGTTTCTAGCCGGCCGATGCGGCTACCGCCTGCGCGGCACGGGCGGGTTCCTGCCCACCCATATCAAGACCGTCAGCGTCCCGATGTTCAAGAACCTGACCACGCGGTTCGAGCTGGACTTGAAACTGACCCAGAGCGTCATCAACGAGCTGGTGGCCCGCGGCCGGGTCGAAGTCGCCGCCGATGAGGAGCGCGCCGATGCCGTGCTCAGCGGCGAGATCCTGACCTTCAACGTGCAGCCCATGGCCTTCTCCGGCCAGGGCACGGCCGACCGCTACAACATCGTCATCGTGGCCAGGATCGTGCTCCGGGACAGGGTCCTGAAACGGGTGCTGTTTTCCAACCCGTCCTACCAGTACATCGAGGAGTACGAGGTCCCCCAGGGAAGCGACTTCGAGTCGATGGAGACCGAGGCCTTGAACAAAGTTGCGGAGAAGTTCGCCCGCAGCCTGGTCATCACCATCCTGGAAGGGTTCTGAGCGTGTTCATTTCCCTGCTGGGCAAGGATATCCGGGACGATGACCTGGCTCCCGGCTATTTTCTATACGGCCCGGAGACCTTCCTGGCCCGCAAGTTCGTGGACCAGCTCAAGGCCCGGCTCCTGCCCGCCGACAGCCAGCCCTTCAACCTGGACCGCTTCTGGATGGACGAGGCGAGTTGGACGGACGCCGTGGATGCCGCCCGGACCGCTCCTTCCTTCTTTTCTCCCTGGCGGCTTATCGTGGCCGAGTTTTTGCAGCAGGAGGAAGACCGGGAGCGGGAGCGGCTGGAGGACAAATTGTCGGAGGTCGAGGAAAAAGAACTGGAGGATTATTTCGCTTCACCCTCGCCCCGGACGGTCATCGTCATTATCTACCCCTACTCGACCTGGAAGGTTAAAAACACCCCCGTCTTTCAATTCTTTGCCAGGCGGCTTAAGGCCCAGGTCGTGAGCCTGGAGCTGAAAGCGCTCAAAGATAAGGAACTGAAACCATGGCTGGATCAAAACCTGGCCGAGAGGAAGCTCCTCTTGAGCCCGGAGGCCAAGGCCAAGCTGATCGATGTCGTGGGGAATGATCTTGACCGCTTGACCAGCGAGATGGACAAGCTTGTTTCTTATGCAGGCAAAAAAACATCCCTGGAGGCGGAAGAGGTGGACCAGCTCTGCGGCTGGACGAGGAGCTTGGAGAATTGGGCTTTATCCGACGCCCTGGCCCATGGGGACCTGCGGTCTTGCCTGGAGGTCCTGGACGGTTTGATCAAGTCCGGAGAGGAAGGGATCAAGATCCTGAACGATGTCATCCGTTTCTTCCAGGAAATCCTGCTGGCCAAGGCTTGGCTTAGGGAGAGGTCCAAAGACCGGAAGGAGATCTTTCGGACTTTCAATCCCAATATTAAGGAAAATTATGTTAAATTATATAATGAAAAGTTCCAGGATTTCTTCGGCCTGGTGGACCGGCTTTCCCTAAGAGATGTGCGCCGCATCCTGAACGAACTGGCCAGGATCGACCGAACGATCAAGAGCAGCGATGTTTCGGCCAGGATTTTGTTGGAGTCGTTTGTGTTCGAGTATTGCCGGCGCCTGAAAGAGACGCCGCTTAGGAGGATTGGCTGGAGCTGAGGCTCTGGACCTGCCGGCTCAACCGTGATTTCAGCCGGGCGGCCTTCTTCTTGTGGATGGCCCTCTTCTTGGCTGTTCTGTCTGCGGCGGAGAAGACCTGGGGGAGCATCTTGACGGCCTCTTCCCTGTTCTTGGCCTGGACCTTTTGGCGGAGGGTTTTGACCTGGGTGCGGAGGCCGGTTTTGTTCCGCTTATTGATGGCGGCGTGGCGCACGCTTCGGCGGTGCTGGCGAATGGCGGACTTATGACGAATCATAAAATTCTCCTTGTCGAGACGTCCTATCTTAGACGGTGGGGCTCTTAAAGTCAAATCCTTCGTTCCGGAAAAGTGCAGCACCTTCCAGGTGATAGGCTTGAAGGGCTTGGATTTTGACCTCGCTCGCTGGCCGGATTTTTCACGCCCTTCGGCCTCTCCGGAGGCGCCATCGAGCTCCCCCCTATTTCCCTAGGGGGGTCGGAGGGGTAAATAAATTTGATAAAAAGCCGCAAGGCGTCTCCGGGGCGTTCTCGGCGGCTGCGCAACTCTCCCTCCTACGGAAGGCTCAGGCTGCTCGCCGGCCGGCAACAAAAATGCCGGAAATCCTCGAAGAGCGCTGCGGGAGGGCTAAATCCGGCCTGATGCTCGCTCCGGCCAAAACCCAAGCCCTTCTTGTTTCTGATACTGCGATCGTACAATGTATGGAGTGCTGCCGAATCCGAGCTTACCCCTCCCCCTGGTCCACTATATTTGGATTGTATGCTAAGAACAGGAATTTTTTTTAAATTAAAAGCGGAGCATAGAATAATGATCATCGTCCTGCAGAGAGTCTCTGAGGCGGAGGTGGAAGCGGAGGGCCGGGTAGCCGGCCGGATCGGCCGCGGGGTTTGCCTTCTGGTCGGCGTGGAAAAGGGAGATGGGCCGGCCGAGGCGCTCGCTCTGGCCCGCCAGACGGCCGAGCTGCGCATTTTCCCCGATGAGCAGGGGAAAATGAACCTGTCCCTCAAGGATGTCGGCGGCCAGGCCCTGGCCGTATCCCAGTTCACCCTGGCCGCTTCGGTGCGCAAGGGACGCCGGCCGAGCTTCGACGGGGCCGAGGAGCCGGGCAGAGCCGCGGAGATCTTCGATGAGTTTACCGCCGCGCTCCGCGAACTGGGAGTGAAGGTTGAGAGGGGCGTTTTCCAGGCCCTCATGAAGGTCCGCCTGACCAACGACGGCCCGGTGACCTTCATCCTTCAATCGCGGCCGGGTGTCAGGCCTTTCCCGGCCGAAGAGTGATGGCCCGGTTTTGATCAGACCATGTCCAGGATGTGGCCCAGCTTGTCTTTTTTGGTCTTAAGGTACCGCTGGTTCTCGCTGGAGGGCGGGATCTCGATGGGCACCCGGTCCACGATCTCCAGGCCGTAGCCGGCCAGTCCGATGAACTTGCGGGGGTTGTTGGTCAGGAGGCGAATCTTCCGGACGCCCAAGGCCACCAGGATCTGGGCGCCGATGCCGTAATCCCGCTGGTCGGGCTTGAAGCCGAGACGCTGGTTGGCCTCTACCGTGTCGGCGCCCTCATCCTGGATGGCGTAGGCTTTGATCTTGTTGGTCAGGCCGATGCCCCGGCCCTCCTGGTTGAGGAAATAGAGGATGACGCCCCGGCCCTCCTTGTCGATCATGTCCATGGCCCGGTGGAGCTGCTCTCCGCAGTCGCAGCGCAGGGAGCCCAGGGTGTCGCCGGTCAGGCACTGGGAATGGGCCCGCACCAGGACCGGCTCCGTGCCGCCGAGATCCCCTTTGATCAGGGCCACGTGATTCTCATGGTGGATGATGTCTTCGAAGACGGCGATGCGGAATCGGCCGTAGCGGGTGGGAAGCTCGGCTTCTTCGACCAGTTGGATGAGCCGTTCAGTTTTCATCCGGTACTGGATGAGGTCGGCAATGGTCAGGATGGGCAGGCCGAATTCCTGGCTGAACTGTTCGATCTGGGGCAGGCGGGCCATGGTGCCGTCCTCGTTCATGACCTCGCAGATCACGCCGGCCGGAAAGAGGCCCGCCAGCCGGGCCATATCCACGGCCGCCTCGGTCTGGCCGGCCCGCGACAAGACGCCGCCCTCCCGGGCCTGGAGGGGGAAGATGTGGCCGGGCCGGGCCAGGTCGGCCGGGGCTGTCTTGGGGTCCATGGCCGTCAGCACGGTCTGGGCCCGGTCATGGGCGGAGATGCCGGTCGTGACGCCTTTCTTGGCGTCGATGGACACCGTAAAAGCCGTTTGAAAGCGGGCCGTGTTGTCGGAGACCATCAGCGGGAGTCGGAGCTGCTCCAACCGCTCCCGGGTCAGGGGCAGGCAGATCAACCCGCGTCCGTAGCGGGCCATGAAATTGATGATATCGGGCGTGACCTTCTCCGCGGCGACCATGAGGTCGCCTTCGTTTTCCCGGTCCTCGTCATCAACGATGATGATCATCCGGCCGTCCTGGACCGACCGGATCGCTTGCTCGACAGTGGATTTCATGATGCTAAAACCTATCGTTTTTCTCGATTCAACCAATTATACACATATTTGGCGATGATGTCATATTCCAGGTTTACTTCATCGCCCGGCCGCAGCCGGCCCAGGGTCGATTCCTTGAGGGTGAGGGGGATGAGCTCGACCTCGAAGGAGGAGGCGCCCACGGCGGCCACGGTCAGGCTGACGCCGTCCACGGCCACCGAGCCCTGGGGTACCAGGAAGGGCCGCGACTCCGGCGGCAGGGAGATGGTCATTCTCTTCCCGGGCCGGCTTTCGGCCACCCGGAGCACCTTGGCTTTGGCGTCGATATGGCCGGTGACCAAATGGCCGCTGAGGGGCGTCTCCAGGGTCAAGGAAGGCTCCAGGTTGAGAGGATCGCCCGGCCGCTGCCGGCCCAAGGTTGTCCTGGCTATAGTCTCCCGGGCCAGGTTGAACCACAGCCTTTGCCGCTCCTTGGCCGTGACGCTCAGGCAGACGCCGTTGACGGCCAGGCTGTCGCCCACCCCCAGCCGGCCGGCCAGGTCAGGCGACTCTAGGCCCATTTCCTGCCGTCCTTGCCGATATCCAAGGAACCGGCCCTGATGCTTGATAATCCCGGTGAACATCACAGATATCCTTCGATAAAAATCTCTTGGTCCAGGACAAAAACATGGACGTTCTTGAGGCCCGGCGCATTGCGGATAAGGGCCGCTCCGCGGCCTTCGTAGAAGGAAAGCGCCTGGCGGCCGCCGCAAAGCTTGGGGCTCAGCGTCAGGAACAGCTTGTCGACCAGCCCCGCCTCAAGAAATGCAGAAGCCACCTCGCTCCCGCCCTCAACCAGCAGGCCGGCCACCTTCCGGCGGCCAAGCTCCTTGAGAACCGCCCGCAAGGATAAGGATTGCCCCTGCCCAGGCTGCCTTGGGGAACGCCCCCCGCCTTCCGGGCCATCAAGCCGAACGACCTCCACGCCTCGCTTTTCCAGCTTCCGGGCTTTATCCTGGGAGCTATGGCGGCCGGTGAAGATCAAGATTCCCCCGGCTTCCCTGGATTTCAGCATCCGGCAGGTTAAGGGAGTGCGGAGACGAGAATCGAGAATGACCCGCTGCAGACGCTTGCCCTTCCAGAGCGGGTGGCGGACGGAGAGCAGCGGATCGTCGCGGAGAACGGTCCCCACCCCGACCAGGACCGCGTCCTGCTCGGCCCGGAGAAGATGGACATAATCCCGGGCGGCCGGGCTGGAGATCCACCGCGAATCGCCCGTCCGGGTGGCCATACGGCCGTCCAGGGTCGAGGCGGCCTTGAGAGTGACGAACGGTATTTTTCGCTGGATGAACTTAAAATAGGCCTCGTTGAGCCGGAGGTTCTTTTCTTCCAGGGCTCCGACTAGGACGGGGAGGCCCGCCCGGCGCAGGCCGCGGACCCCTTTGCGGAAGACGAGCGGGTTAGGGTCATAGCTCGAAATGACCACCCGGCCGAGCCGAGCCTGGAGCAGCGATTCGAGGCAGGGGGGCGTATGGCCCCAATGGACGCAGGGTTCGAGGGTGAGATAGAGCGTCGCGCCCTCGGCGAGGCGCCCGGCTTGGCAGAGGGCGATGCTCTCGGCATGAAGGGTTCCCGGCCCCTGGTGCCAGCCGGCGCCGACAACATGGCCATTGCGGACTATAACCGCGCCGACGCAGGGATTGGGGCTGGCCCGGCCCACTGCCTTTTCGGCCAGGCCATAGGCCATCTCCATATAGGTCAGGTCAATCGGGTTGATCATGACAAGAGGGCATCCACGAATTCCCTCGCCGAGAATTCCTCGATATCGAGCTCGCCCTCACCGGTGCCGATATAGCGGATGGGCAGACGCAGCTCGTCGGCGATGGCCAGGACGCTCCCGCCCTTGGCCGTGCCGTCCAGTTTCGATAGAAAGATCCCGCTCAGGCCGGAGAATTTCAAGAACTCCCTGGCCTGGGGAAGGGAGTTCTGCCCGATGCCGGCGTCCAGGACCAAGAGCGTCTCGTGGGGCGCGCCGGAGATTTCCCGGGCGGTGATCCGGCGGATCTTCTCCAGCTCGGCCATCAAGTTGTGGTTGGTGTGGAGGCGGCCGGCCGTGTCGATCACCAGGGCCTGGGTGCCGCGCGCCTTGAGCGACTGGATGGCGTCGAAGACCACGGCCGCCGGGTCGGCGCCGTACTGGCCGCGCACCACGGGCAGGTCGAGCTTTTTTCCCCAGAGGGCCAGCTGTTCTTGGGCCGCCGCCCTAAAAGTGTCGGCTGCGGCCAGGAGCACGGAGCGGCCCTCGTTTTTAAGCCGGAGGGCCAGCTTAGCCGCCGCGGTCGTTTTTCCGCCGCCGTTGGCGCCCACCATCATCAGGACAAAGGGCGTGGGAAGCGGCCCCCGGACAGGGGCGGCCTGCGACAGAAGCGTGAGGAGTTCTTCCCGGAGCATCTCTTCTAGGCCGCTGGGGCCGTCGTTCTTGCGGCTTTTCCGGCTCAGGTTTTGGATGATCTTTCCGGCCGCGGCCGGGCCGGCATCGGCCAGAATCAGCGCCTCCTCAAGCTCGGAAAGAATTTGGTCGCGCTCCTTGGGGCTCTGGAAGATTCCCTCCAGCTTCTGTTTGAAGGCCAGCCTGGTCCGGCTGAGCTTATCGCGAAGATTTCCCCACACGGCCCATCCATTGTATTTTTGGCTCCGCCCAAAGTCAACGCGGCCGCGTTTCCTTGAGGATTGGCGGGTTGTATGTTAGATTTGAGCGGTGAACGACGCCCGCTGGATTATTGCGCCATCTTCCTCCGAAGCGGCCACGATCAGCAGCCGGCTCGGCCTTCCCCTGCCCATCGCTCAGGTCCTGGCCGTTCGCGGCGTCAAGGACCAGGAAGCGGCGGAGAAGTTCCTGCGAGGGACAACGGATGACCTGTATGACCCCTACCTGCTGAGAGGGATGAAGGAGGCTGTAGACCGCCTGCGGCTGGCCTGCTCGCGCGGGGAAAAGGTCCTCGTCTTCGGCGATTACGACGTGGACGGCGTGCTTTCGGTGGTCATGCTTCTGCGGGCCCTGCGTCTGATGGGCGCCCGGGCCGAATATTTCATCCCGGACAGGCTCAAGGACGGCTACGGGCTCAAGGACGAACACTTGGAGATCGTCCTGGAGAGAGACGCTTCCTTAGTGATCAGCGTGGACTGCGGCATCAAGTCCGAGGGGTTCGTCCAGAAAGCCGCTCAGAAAGGCGTCGATGTGATCATCACCGATCATCATCTGCCCGGAGAGGAAGTTCCCCCCGCCTTAGCCGTCCTCGACCCGATGCTCGACAACTCGGGATATCCCGAACGGTTGTTGGCCGGCGTGGGAGTCGTCTTCAAGCTTCTCCAAGCGCTCCTGGATGAGCCGGAGGCCAAAAAGAGTCTGGCCCATTACCTCAAGCTGGTCGCCCTGGGGACGATCTCCGATGTGGCCGAGCTTAGGGGGGAGAACCGGCTGATGGTCAAGGCCGGGCTGAAAGGGCTGAAAAACGTCCACAACGCAGGCTTGCTGAGCCTGTTGGACAAGTGCGGGCTGACCGGAAAACGCGTTTCCGAGGGCGATGTGGGCTACCGGATCGGCCCGCGCCTCAACGCCGCCGGAAGGCTGGAGACCGCCGACCTGGCGGTCAGGCTGTTCCTGACGGATTCGCCGGCCGAGGCCCTGGAGATTGTCGAACGGCTGGACAAGCTGAACACTGAGCGTCAACGAACCGAGGAACGAATCCTCAATCAGTCCCTGGCCAAGATCAGGGACAATGCTCTGGACCGCTCCTACCGGGTCCTGATTTTGGGCAGCGAGGAATGGCATAAGGGCGTCGTGGGCATCGTGGCTTCCAAGCTCAAGGACCTTTTCTATCGCCCGGTCATCCTTTTCGCTTATAGGAACGGGCAGGCCTACGGCTCGGGCCGCAGCATCCGCGAGTTCTCCTTGATCGATTGCCTGGACTCCTGCCGTTCTATGTTTACCAACTACGGCGGCCATCGTCTAGCCGCCGGATGCTCCCTGCCCCTGGAGCGGATGCCGGCCTTCCGGGCAGCGGTGAACGACCTGGCCGACTCCAGGTTGACGGAAGAGGACGTTCACAAGAAAATCTTCATCGATGCCAGGCTGGACTTTGGCGGCCTGAGCGGGGCTTTTATGGAGGCCTATGCGCTCCTGGCGCCGTTCGGAGTGGGCAACGCCACGCCCACATTTATGACCGAGAAGGCGGAGATCGCCAGCCTCCCCAAGCGTCTAAAGGAGCGGCATGTCAAGTTTCTGGTCCGGCAATCCGGCCGGACGCTGGAGGCCGTCGGCTGGGAACGGGGCGATTGGACCGATTCGCTCGACCGGGGGGAGCAAGTGGACCTGGCCTATTCCCTCCAGCTCTCTTCTTATCTGGGCCAGGAAAGGGTCCACCTGTCTTTGCATGATATCCGGAGGAGCGCATGACTGCCTCCGGCGGCCGGAAATTACGTCTGACCAAAGGGCTTCAGCTCGCCGCGGCCGCGGTTTTTATCCTGGTCACCTCTCTCCTCCTCTTCTTTATTCTCCGGAACCGGCCCAGCCGGCCCCCGGAAGAGCCCGCCCGGGGCTCCGCCCCGGAGAAGAAAGTTGACGAGAAGGTTCGAATCCGCTATGTCGAGTTCAGGGGAGATAAGGAAAAGGTTGAGTTCACCGCCGACCGGACCTTCATCGGGCCGGACGACTTGTATCATATGGTCGGCAACGTCCAGATCATCGACCATGGCCGGAAGGGCGGCCAAAAGATCGTCCTGAGCGGAGAGGAAGTGGTCCATGACCCCGAGCGGAACCGCTACGTCTTCCAGGGGCCGATCCAGATCCTCTATAAGGATGCGATTATCCGGACGAGCGATCTGGTCTACAACCGCCGGACGGAAACCTTCCATACCGACCGCCGCGTGGAAATGAGCTCGCCCCAGTTCCGCGGTCAAGCCCTCAGCCTGGCCTATGATCTAAAGACAGGCCGCCTGGTCCTGACCGGGGACTTGATCTTTGAGGTCTCGGCCGCCAAGGCCGGGCCGCCTTTAGTCGTCCGGGGGCAGACCTTCATTTACCATCAGGGGGACCGCCAGGGCTCTATCCAAGGCGGCGTCAGCTTGAGCCACGGCCGGAGCCGGGGCACCTGCCGGGACCTAGACTTCAGCTTGTTTGCCAACAGCGACAAGCTGAGTCTTGTCTATCTGCGGGGAGAGGCGCGCCTGTCGCTGCGGAATGAATTTGGAAAGAAGCAGGCCGCCTCCGGCTCTCCGGCCTTCTTGCGGCTGGGCGATGACCAAGATATCCAGGCCGATGAAATCAAGCTGAGGACTTTCCTCGACCAGTCTCTTCTTCATTCCTATGAATCCAAGGGCGCCTGCTCCATCCAATTCATTTCCTCCGAAGGGCGGCGCACCCGGTTCCAGGCCGAAGCGATCGATTTTATCTTTGACCAATGGGGCGGGCTGAGGGAGTTTCGCTCCTTCACCCGGGCGCGCATGACCCAGGAGGAGACGGACCCCGGCCAGACGCGAACCGTAGAAGGAGATTCGGTGGTTCTTCAGGGCGGGTCGGATTGGCTGCAGGTCAGGGTCAAGCCCGGTCAGAAAGCCCGGGCCGGGCTGGGCCAGACCGAAATCCTGGCCGAGGAGCTGGATTTCGGCCTGGAGCATAATGACCTGGAAGGCCGGGTGGCCAAAGTGGTCTTGGCCGGCCGGGGCGGCCAGTCGCCGGGTGTTTTTTTCGAGAAGGACCAGCCGGTGTTCGTCACGGCCGGCGTGGTGAGATACAATTCTAAGGAAGAACGTTTTGATTTCTTGAACAACGTCCGCATGTGGCAGAACAAGAAGATGCTGCTGGCCGGCCAGCTCGCTTTTTGGGAGGCGACGGGCAAGGCTTCTGGAGAAGGGGGAGTCAGGGCCTCTTTCCCCCATCAGCCCAAGACTCGCCAGGTCGAAGAAAAGGTCGAGATCTCGGCCCGCCGGCTGGATTCTCTTCCCGAGGAGAACAAGATGATTTTCCAGGCCGAAGCGAGGCTCCATCTGGAAAAGGCCGAGGTGCGGGCCGATACGATCCAAATCCATCTGAAGCCGGATACCAAAGAGATGGAACGAATGACCGCCCAGGGCGGCGTGGTCATCAACCAGAACGCCCGGGAAGGCCGCGGCCAGCAGGCGGTCTATGAAATGGAGGAAGACCAGATCATCCTCACCGGAAATCCTCTTCTGCTGGACAAGGATAAGGGGCAGATCGAGGGCCGCAAATTGACTTTTCACCTGGGCGATAGTACAATCGTTGTTGAAAATAAGGGACGCGAACGGTCCCTCACTCTGATAAAATCAAATCGGGAACAATGACCTCCACTCTTCGAGCCGAGAACCTCGTCAAAAGCTATCACGGCCGGACGGTTGTGGACGGCGTTTCGGTCGAAGTTAAGGGCGGAGAGGTTGTCGGGCTCCTGGGGCCCAACGGCGCCGGCAAGACCACCACGTTTTCCATCGTCCTGGGGCTTATTCCCCATGAGGAGGGGAGGGTGATACTGGACGGCGAAGATATCACCGTCCTGCCCATGTACCTCCGGGCCCAACAGGGCCTCTGTCTTCTGCCCCAGGAACCCTCCGCCTTTCGCCGGCTGAGCGTCGAGGACAACCTGCTGGCCGTCCTGGAGATGAGGCCCTCGGTTTCCTCCGCCGGCGATGGCCGGCTGAGCCGTGTCCTGCACGACCTCGGTCTGGAGAAACTGGCCAAAGCCAAGGCTTATACTCTGTCGGGCGGGGAGAGAAGGCGGCTGGAGATTGCCCGGGCCCTCATCACCAACCCCCGTTTCATTCTTCTCGATGAACCGTTCACCGGGATCGATCCCCTGGCCGTCCAAGAACTGCAAAGGATCATCCTCTCCCTCAAAGGCCTGGGGCTGGGCTTGCTGATCACGGACCACAGCGTGCGGGAGACCCTCCGTATCACCGACCGGGCCTACATCATCCACCAGGGGACTATCCTGAAATCGGGAACACCCCGGGACCTTGTCCGCTCGGAGGAGGTCCGTCGGAATTATTTGGGCGAGAATTTCAGCTTAACCTGATCAAACCATGGCCTTGAAGCAACGATTGGACCAGCGGCAGATCCAGAGGCTCATCCTGGCCCCCGCCCTGCAGCAGGCTATTAAGCTCCTGCCCCTGACCAACCTGGAGATCACCGATGTCATCGATGAGGAGCTGGCCCAGAATCCGATGCTGGAGCTGGAAGAGGAATCGGAAGACAAAACGGCCGAGCCGGTCACCCCGGAAGAGATAAAGGAAAGCGCCGCCCAGGACGGCGATGGAGCGACCGATAACGTCATCCCCGGCGAGGCGACCGTCGAAGAGTCGGCCGAAATGGCCGGCGGCGAAGAAGTGGATGAATTTGAAGGATATTTCGCGGAGTATTTCGATGACGGGTTCCGGTCCTATTCGCCGGAAAGGAAAGAGGTCCCTTCCCTGGAGAATTTTGTCGCCAAGAATCCTTCCCTGTGGGACCACCTCGACTGGCAGGCCAACATGACTTTCTTCGACCCCCTGGATAAGGCCGTGGCCGAGATCATCATCGGCAACATCAACGAGGACGGCTATCTTGGCTTATCCGAAGAGGAGGTGGCCCGCACGGCGGGAGCCGACCTAGACCGGGTCCAGAAAGTCCGGGCCAAGATCAAGATGTTCGACCCGGTCGGCGTGGCCAGCCTGGACTTGAAAGAGGCCCTGCTGACCCAGATGGACAACCTCAACCTGACCGACGACATCACCCGCTCGATCATCACCCAGCATCTGGCGCTTCTGGAAAAATCGGACTATCCCCAGCTGGCCAAGGTCCTGGCCATCCCCCTCGGCGAGATCAAGTATCATATCGAGGTTATCAAGCGGCTGGACCCCGCCCCCGGCCGCAAGTACTCCCAGGACCGGACGACCTATGTCGTCCCGGATATTATTGTCAGCAAAGAGGGCGACGAGTGGAAGTTGACCCTGAGCAACGAGGGCCTGCCCCGCTTGCGGCTCAACAGTTACTACCGCCGGCTCCTGCACCAGGCTTCCCGGTCCAACCCGGAAGCCCTCCGCTTTTTGCGGGACAAGATGAAGAAGGCCATCTGGTTCCTCCGCAGCCTGGACCAGCGCGACCGAACCATCTATCGGGTGGCCAAGTACATCCTGGACAAGCAGAAGGATTTTTTCGAGAAGGGGCTCGACTATATCAAACCTCTGACCTTAATGGAAATCGCCCAGGAGGTCGGCGTGCACGAGTCCACTGTCGGCCGGGTGGTGGCCAACAAATATCTGACCTCGCCCGAGGGCGTTTTCTCCTTGAAGTATTTTTTCCACAAGGCGTTATCCGGCAGCCTGGGCGAGGAGGTCTCCTCCTTGATGGTCAAGGATCGCCTCCGCAAGCTGGTGGAGAACGAGGACAGAGAACATCCTCTCAGCGATATCGAGATCGACGACCTGTTGGCTAAACAGAACCTGAGAATCGCCCGGCGGACGGTGGCCAAATACCGCAAACAGCTGGGTATCGCCCCAAGCCATATTCGCAAAAGGAAATCCATGGTGGAGGGAAAAATCGAATGAACGTCCATCTGACTGCCCGCCATATGCCCCTGACCGCCGGGATCCGGCAGTTCTGCGACAAGCGGCTTAAGGCCCTGGATAAACAGATGGCTCCCGGAACCGAGGTGAACATCATCCTCTCTGCCGAAAAGCGGCGGTACAAAGCGGAAATCCGTGTCGAGGGCCGGGGGGCGGACACTGTCTTGATCGAGGAGGACAGCGAGGTCTTCGGCGCCCTGAACCTGGCCTTTTCCGGCTTGGAGAGGAAGCTCAAGAAAGAGAAGGAAAAGCTTCGCCAACGGAAGCGGCGCGGCGGCCGCGAACGCAAAATGACCCTGCCGGCCGAAGAGTCCTTCGAGCCGCGCAAACGGGTGATACCCGGCGACGACTTCGCCTTGAAGCCGATGTCTGTTGAAGAGGCTGTCCTCCACCTCGACCTCAAGAAGCGGGACGTCCTTCTCTTCCGGAAGATGGGGACTGAGCGCTGGACCCTGGTCTACCGGCGCCGGGACGGTCATTACGGCCTGGTGGAGCCGGAGTAAAACCCCTTCAGGCTGAGGACCATGAAGCTCCCCATCCTCCTGGCTGAGGAAAGCGGCCTGCATGTCGGCTAAGCGCCGTTCTTCGGCCAGGCACTCGACCTCCGTCCCTCCAGCCGAGCGAGTCAGCGGCCGGGTCCTTCTATCGGGGGGGTTATTGCGCATATATGGCCTGGGGGTGCTCATCATCGGCGATAGCGGCATCGGCAAAAGCGAGAACGCCCTGGAGCTGACCGCCCGCGGCCATCGCTTCATTTCCGATGATACAGTGGTCGTCCGGCGGCTGCCCGGCAGCCGGCTGTCCGGCTGTCCGCCCGAGCTGGGCCGGCACTTCATGGAAGTCCGCGGCCTGGGCATCATCAACATCAAGGCCATCTTCGGCCGGAAGGCCATCCTGGAGAGGTCGCCCATTGATTTGGTCATCGTTCTGCGCCAGCGGGCCAAGCAGCACAACGGCGACCGGCTCGGCTTGAAGGCGCCCGAGACTCGGACAATTTTAGGGGTTCACCTGCCTCAGATCAAGCTGCCCGTAGCGCCGGGCCGCAACATCGCCACTCTCATTGAAGTGGCCTGCCGGGTCCACTTGCTGAGGGTCAAGGGCTACCACGCCTCGCGGGAGATGGTCGGACGTCTCCACCGTGTCCTGGCCGAAGGCGGCAGGAAAGGCCGGAGCCGTGTCTAAAGACGACCGGTTCCTGGTCATCACCGGTTTGTCCGGCTCGGGCAAGACCGTGGTCAGCCGCTTCTTGGAGGACCTGGGCTACTACTGCATCGACAACCTCCCGGCCAAGCTCATCCCCAACCTAGTGGACCTCTGGCAGAGCAAGGAGGCGGAGATCCCCCGGCTGGCTTTGGTGGTGGACATCCGGGAGCACGGTTTCCTGACCGAATTTCCCCGCGTCTGGCACGATATCGTGAAGCGCGTCTCGCCCCGGCTCATTTTCCTCGATACCTCGGATGAGACACTGGTCAACCGCTTCAGCGAGAGCCGCCGGCCGCATCCCCTGGCCAAGGAGGGGGCCGTCCTGGACGGCGTGCGGCTGGAACGGCGGCGGCTGGCCCGGATCAAGAAAATGGCCGATGAAGTTTTCGACACTACGGCGGTCAGCCTGCCCGAGCTCAGGTCACTCCTGGCCCGACGTTTCAAGCGCTCCGGCAAAAAGCACTTGCCAGTGTCGATTGTCAGCTTCGGCTACAAGCACGGCTTGCCCCTCGACTCCGACCTCGTTTTCGACACGCGCTTTCTGCCCAACCCCTTCTATGTGGACAACCTCAAGGACCAAACGGGGAAGAGCCGCAAGGTGCGGGACTTCGTTCTCCGCTCGCCGGCGGGGGCCGCCTTCCTGAAAGAGCTGTTCCGCTTCCTGGACCTGCTCATGCCCCTGTTCATCGAGGAGGGCAAGAGCCGTCTGCGCATTTCCGTCGGCTGCACGGGGGGCCGCCACCGCTCGGTGGCTGTGGCCGAAGAGCTGAAGTCTTACTTTCGCGCTCAAAAATATGATATAACCATACACCATCGGGACCTGTTGAAGTGATCGATGGCCGGTAAGGCCGGCCTGTTCGCGGAGAGATGAGGCCATGATCGGAGGAATCATCGTTTCCCACGGCAAGCTGGGGGAAGAACTATTGAACGCCCTGACCAGCATCCTGGGCGAAGCCCCCAATATCGAAGCCATCTCCATAGGCTGGTACGACGATGTCGATGAATCCAAGAAGAGAATCAACCAGAGCTTGAAGCAGGTGAACCAGAAGAGCGGGGCGGTCATTTTCACCGATATGTTCGGGGGAACCCCCTCCAACCTGAGCTACAGCTTCCTCCAGGAAAATCAGGTGGAAATCATCACCGGGGTCAACCTGCCCATGCTCATCAAGTTCGTCTCCTTGCAGCGGAGCAACAACCTCAAGGAAGTGGCCCGCAAGGTCGTGGAGCAGGGGAAGAAGAATATCCATTTGGCCAGCGCTCTGCTCGACACCAAACAGTGAGGGCCGCTCCGGCTCATGGTCGAGAAAAAGCTGGTCATCAGGAACAAGCTGGGTCTTCACGCCCGGGCGGCGGTGAGGTTCGTCAACCTGGCCAACCGTTTCAGATCCAGGGTCAGAATCATCAAGGACGGGGCAGAGATTGACGGCAAAAGCATCCTGGGCATCTTGACCCTGGCCGCCACTCAGCATTCGACCATCACCCTCAAAGTCTGGGGCGGTGACGAAGGGGAAGCCCTCCAGGCCTTGATCGGGCTGGTTAATAACAGGTTCGAGGAAAAGGAATAAGAGGATGGAGTTCGTAAGGCTGCGAGGAATCGCCGTTTCGCCCGGCGTGGCCATCGGCCGCGTCCTGGTGACGGAGCGCATCATTTTCTCGGCTCAACGGGAGACCATTCCCCCCGGCCGGGTGAAGGCCGAACGGGCTCGGCTGGAGCAAGCCATATGCCGGACCAGGCGCCAATTGTCCCTGCTCCGTTCCAAAATCAGGAAGAAAGCGGGCGAGGACCACGCCTTTATCTTCGACGCCCACCTGATGATCCTGGAGGACCATTCCTTGCGCTCCAGCCTGGACCGGATCATCGCCGCGGAGAAGGTCAAAGCTGAATGGGCCTTGTCCCAGGTCAACGCCAAATACCGGAAGATTTTTGAATCTCTTAACGACGATACGTTTCGGCAGCGCCAGCTGGATGTCACCGATGTCCTGGCCAGGGTCTACCGGAACCTGAAGCAGAAAAAGGAAGCCAGGATGGCCGGCCGGGAGGTGATCCTGGCGGCCCACG
The DNA here is from genome assembly GCA_963702835.1 of Candidatus Aminicenantota bacterium. Classification (GTDB taxonomy): domain Bacteria; phylum Acidobacteriota; class Aminicenantia; order Aminicenantales; family JAFGAV01; genus JAFGAV01. The sequence goes on along the minus strand of OY969762.1, from coordinate 2,402,551 downwards.
ATCTGCTTCCTTCCGAGGCGGCCGGCCGGCTCAGCCGGGGGAACATCCTGGGAGTGGCCCTGGATGGGGGGGGGGCCGACCTCCCATGCCGCTATCCTGGCCCGCTCCCTCAGCATCCCTACCGTGGTCGGCCTGCACGATGTCACTAGCCAGGTGAAGAACGGCGATGAGCTTATCGTGGACGGGACGGACGGCGAGGTGATCATCAACCCGCCCCCGGCCATTCTGCGCGAGTTTGAGAGCAAGAAACAACGCTACGACAGCTACCGTCTGGAGCTCCGCCGCCTGGCCAAGATGCCCTCCCTGACCCTGGACCGGGTCCGCTTCACTCTCCTGGCCAACATTGAGCTGCCCGAAGAGACGGCCATGGCCCGGTCTCTGGGGGCGGAGGGCGTGGGGCTGTTCCGCTCCGAGTTCCTTTACCTCAGGGGTACCTCGCTTCCCGATGAAGAGGACCACTACCAGGTTTATTCCCAACTGGCCCGGTCCGCCTATCCGGCGCCCGTCTGCATCCGGACCATCGACATCGGCGGCGAGAAGTCCCTGCCCCAGTTGAAGATCGAAAAGGAGCTCAACCCGGCCCTGGGTCTGAGGGCTATCCGGCTATCCCTCAAGAACCGGGGCCTGTTCCGGACCCAGCTGCGGGCCATCCTGCGAGCCAGCTTCCTCCGCAACCTCCGGCTGCTGGTGCCTATGATCACTGAGGTCGAGGAGGTGGGCGAGGTCAAGCTTATGTTTGAGGAGATCAAGGCGGAGCTGCGAGCCGAGAAAGTCCGCTTTGACGAGAAAATACCCTTGGGCGTCATGATTGAGGTCCCGGCCGCCGCCGCCCTGACCGACATGTTGGTCAAGGAGGTGGATTTCCTCAGCATCGGCACCAATGACCTGATCCAGTACTGCCTGGCCGTGGATCGTTCCAACGAGTTCGTGTCCTATCTCTACAAACCGCTCCATCCCTCGGTCCTGCGGCTGGTCAAGTTCATCATCGAGACGGCGGTCCGGGCCGGCCGGCGAGTGACGGTTTGCGGCGAGATGGCCGCCGATCCCCTTTCGGCTCTCATCCTGCTCGGGTTCGGGCTGCGGGAATTCAGCATGAACCCCATCTTCATTCCGCGCATCAAGAGAGTGTTGCGCGCGGTCGAGTTTCGCACTGTCCGCCGCATCGTCTCCCAGGTTATGGACCTCCGCACGGCTCAGGAAGTGGAGGAGTTCGTGACGGAGAAGATCCTGGCCCGTCATCCCCACGCCTTCCTGAAAGGCGGCGTGGACTAAGGCGGGCCGAAAACGCGGCCGCTGCGGCCAGGATTTAGGGTAGCATCTCCAGACGTATGATTCGTGGGGAGGGGTGGCTGCCGAAGACACCTTTTGATTTGCTTGAAAAAATATTAATCCCCCCTACCCCTTTGGAATCAAGGGGGTAAGAGGTCGGTGTCTTCGGAGAGGCTGGCGGAGGGGCCGGCCTTTCCGGAGACGCCCACGATCTCCCCCCTGATTGCCCAGGGGGGGAAGGAGGGGTTAATAAATTATGATAAAAAGAAAAGGCGGCTCCGGCCATACAGTCCGCCCGCGCGCAGCCTGGAATAGCCGGAGACACCTTCAATTCTCTTTATCCTATTTATCCCTCTCTAGCCCCCCTTGGGGAAACAAGAGGGGCAAAGGTCGGCGTCTCCGGAAAGGTCGGCCGGGACAGGACCCCTCCTCTTTTTGAATGTTTCATCACAGAAAAGGAGATGCTACCGGCTTCAGGTTCGGCCGTAGACGTCTTCCAGGCGGACGATGTCCGATTCGTCGGAATTGCCGATCCAGAACTCCAGGATTCGGGCTGGCGTCCGGCCCAGGTTGCGGAGTCGGTGCGGCGTTCCGCGGCCGATGAACACCTCTTCATCCGGCTGCGGCTTCCAGACGCGGCCGCCTACGGTGATCTCCAGCCCCGGGTCGAGAACGATCCAGAACTCCGAGCGGCGGTGATGGAGCTGGAGGGAGAGCGAGGCGCCGGGGTTAACGGTGATGACCTTGATGCTCCGGGCCTTCCGGTGGGGATAGGCGCGGAACTTGCCCCAGGGCCGGATGTCCTCGACGACCCCCGCCCGAAATTTCTTTTCGTTATCCTGATCCTTGTCCATGGATGCCCCCCGGCCGAAAATCTGCAGGCTTGTGCCGGGCCGGCCGCCCGGTCAGAAGGGGATCTCCTCGTCCTCGCCGGACCCGCGGGGGAGGTCTGTCTCTTCCTCCTCCACGGGGAATTCTGCGGCGGCAGGCTGGGGCTGCGGCTGGGGCTGGGGCTGATAGGGTTCCTCTTCGGCGCCCTCGGCCCGGCGGCCCAGGAGGATGATGTTCTGGGCCTCGACCTCGGTGGTCGAGCGCTTGTTGCCTTCTTTGTCCGACCAGCTCCGGGTCCGCAGCTTGCCCTCCACCAGGATCTGTTTGCCCTGGGGGAGGTACTTTTCGCAAAATTCGGCCAGTTTGCCCCAAGCCACGATGCGGTGCCATTCGGTCCGGTCCGAGGTTTCCCGTGTGCCGGGGTTGAAAAGGCGTTCATTGGTGGCCAGGGAGAAGCGGGCCAGAGCCCGTTCCTTCTGGGGAAGGTAGCGGATCTCCGGTTTCTGGCCCACCCGTCCGATGAGAAGAACCCGGTTAAGACTGTTGATGTCCCTCATTCTGTCCTAGGATCTCCTTTATTTTTTGCTGGGCCAGGCGGGTCTCCTCCTCATTGGGATACTTGGCGATGAGCAGCTTAAAGACCGACAAGGCTTCTTCCTTCTTCCCCAGCTCCAGAAAGCAAAAGCCCTTCTTAAGATAAGCGGCCGCGGTCTTGTCCCCTTGAGGGTAATCGAAGAGGAGAAGGTTGAACTGTTCGATGGCCTCCTCAAACTTTCTCTGACTGAAAAAGCATTCGCCGATCCAGTACAGGGCGTTGTCCGCCAGGGGGCTGTCGGGGAACTGTTCACGGTAGATCTTGAAACCGTCAATAGCCAGGCTGTAGTTGCCCTTGATATAGTCGGCATAGGCCATGTCGTAGATCTCTTTCGGCGTTTGATTAGACGGCGCGGCCGGCCCGGCCGTCTCACGGGAGGCAGACGCCTTGGCCTCCTCAGGCTTGGCCGGTTTCTTGTCCTTGCCGCGGGCCTTGTCCTCGGCCTTAGGTTTCGACCCGGCTTGCGGGGCCGTTTCGCCCTCCGGCGGCGTGGCCGCCGTCCGGGCGGCGATGATTTCTTCGGTCAGCTTGGTCAACTGCAGGCTGAGCGATTCCAGCCGGGTCAGAACGACCTGGTACTGGGAGGGAATGTTCTGAAGCCCTTGCTTTAGGCCGGCTTGGTCGGTCTGCAGCAGTCTTAACTGGGATTGCAGGTCCCGGACCTGGCTGGACAGGGAATGGATCTCGGCCGCCGCCGCGCCGATCCTGTCCTCGAGCTTGAGCAGCTGCTGCTTGAGGAGCTGAACGTCCTCGTAGATGAGCTCATAGGCTTTCTTGCTCTGGCCGGCGGCTCCGGCCGCGCAGGTCAGAATTCCCACCAGGGCCAGAAGTCCGAGTCTGCGCATGGCGGATAGTCCCAGCTCTTTATTTATCAATGATCAGGAACTGAGCGCGCCGGTTCTTGGCCCAGGCGAACTCGTCATGGCCGGGGTCCAGGGGTTGGCTTTTGCCGTAGGAGATGATCTTCAGCCGTTCGGGAGAAACGCCCAAGGAGATTAGGTATTCCCGGCTGCTTTGAGCCCGCCTCTCACCCAGAGCCAGGTTGTAATCCTCCGTGCCCCGTTCGTCACAGTGGCCCTCAATCAGGGCCTTAACGGTCCGGAATTTTTTCAACCAGGCGGTGTTGGACTCTAGGACGGGCTTGGCATCTTCCCGGATGAGGTACTCGTTGAAATCAAAATAGATTATGCTCAGGGGCATATCCTGGTTCAGCTGGTCCAGCGTCTTGGAGGCGAAAATTTCCTCCTCGGACAGCGTGGGCTTGACGACCTTGGCTTCTTCGTCCACCTTCTCTGCCGCAGGTTGTTCCTTGACGGAAGGGGGAGGAGGGGGCACCTCTTGGACTTTCTTCCGGCAGGACAGGGAAAAGGCGATGCCGAGGCTGAGCACCAGGCCGAGGATGAGGGCTTTTTTCATAGGATCTCCTGGGATGGTCTTGGTCAAAATTCGTCTCTGCGTCCCTAAAGCTTATATACATGACTGCCAACGGGCTGTCAACGTCTATTGGGTGTTTGCCTCTCCGTTTGTGTGATTTCTTATCGGCGCCGGAATCGCCCCCGGCCCCCTGGGGAACCAGTCTCTTTGGAGGGGGAACCCGCTCCGCGTTTCCCCCTTCCAACTCTCGCCGCTAAAAGGCCGCGGCTCGCTGCCTCCCTTTCTCGCGCGGGGCAAGAACCTCGCGCTGCGACCAAGGGGGCATACCCCCTTGGATCCCCCGACGATCGGCTCCTCGCGGCAAGCCTCGTGGAGCCGATTGTCCCGGCGGTTCCCCCCATCGAAAAGAGCCGACGGGGCCCCCCTCCGCTAGGGGGGCCTGGGGGGCGATTCCGACGCCTCTTCGAGATCACATATTTAGAGATGCATCCCTATTAGGTTCATAAGCCTATTTTCAAGCAAGAATTCTGTTTGGACAGGCGACCGGATCGTGCAGCCGAGAGGTCAGTTTATTAGCGGGGAGGTTTTATGCGCCGCACCAAGTCCAGGAAGCGCGGGTCATCATGCAGGGGCGCGTAAAAGGGATTTTGATTGATCCAGGGCAGAAAACTGTTGCGTTCCTTGTAGGCCGCTTCCAGCCAGCGGAAGGCCTCGTTTTTATCTCCCAGCAGGGTATAGATCTCGGCTATAAACCAGCCGTCCCAGCCGCCCGAGGGCGCGGGCTTCTGCGCCAGGAACTCGGCCAGCTTCCGGCGCGCTTCGTCCTTTCGCCCGGCTTGCGCTAGGGACTCAACAAGACACCATCTCCAGGGGGGGTCGACCGTGGCCAGCTTCTGGTGAGCGGCGATGGCCTCGTCATACATCCCCTTAGCCGCATAGGCATATCCCAGAACGCAAAGCCCCTCATTGAAATTAGGGTCGAGCTCGACGGATTTTCGGGCTTCCTCTATCGCTCTATCATTCTGTCCCATCCAAAAAAGTATCCAGCCTCGGTCCGCGTAAAACAAGGGGTTCAGCGGCTCCACCTCCTGCGCCCTTTTCATTTTTGCCAGGGCTTCGTCCCCATGCCCGATCAAATGGAGATACCATGCATAGTCGCGATGGGCTTCGCCCAGGCTGGAGTTGAGCTCCATGGCCCGCCGCAGGTCCTTTTCCGCTCCGGCATAGTCCCAGTCCGAGTAGAGTTTGGTCATGCCCGAGGCTAGGTACATTTCTGCCGGCGGATTGCCGCCCAATTCCTCCGCCTTGCGCGCGGCGGCCTTGGCCCGCTCGAAAGCGTCCGGATGCCTTTCGTGACCGATGATGCTGTAAGCCAGCGCCAGGGCGGCATAGGACTGGGGATTGGTGGGGTCCTTTTCGACGGCTTGGTTGAGATAGGCCAAGCCTTTTTCATACCCATCCTCCGTCATCTTGTTCAGGTAGAACTTCCCCTTGAGATAGTCCTCGTACGCTTCGGGGTTGACCGGCCGCGCGGCGGACAGCCGAGCTCGCTCGGCAGGGGTTAGGGCCGCATGGACCTTGTCGGCGATCGTGCCGGCGATCTCGCTCTGCAAGCCCAAGATGCTGGTCAGGTCGCGCTCGTATTGGTCCGCCCAAAGATGCTTGTCCGTCGAGGCTTGGATGAGCTGAGCGATGACGCGCACCCGGCCGCCCTCGCGCTGCACTGAACCCTCGACCACCGCCTCGACGTTCAACTCCTTGGCGATCTGGGGCAAGGGCTTCTTGGTGCCCTTGTATTGCATCACCGAGGTCCGCGAAACGACCTTGAGGGCGCTGACCTTGGCCAGGTTGGTGATCAGTTCCTCGGTCATGCCGTCGGCGAAGTAGTCCTGCTCTTTATCCCCGGAAAGATTCTCCAAGGGGAGGACGGCCAGAGAGGTGAACTTCAGCGTCTGGCCTCCCCCAGCAACCAAGTCCGCAGACCGGCCACATTAAACCCGAATAAGATCACGGCCAGCACTACGAACGCGCCCGCCAGAACCAGTCCAAAGTGCCGCGCCAGCCAATAGCGCCAGGCCACCCAGGGAGACACCGTTCCTTTTTGGATCGCTTCCAGGGCGGACTGGACCTCGGCCGCCCGTTGGAAGCGCCGGCCAGGCTCTCTCTTCAGGCAACGTTCAATCACCGCTCTGAGCTCCGTCGGCACCTGGGAGGGGAGCGGCCGGGGTTTTTTATTCAAAATTTCAGAGCTCAACTCAAACCCTGTCTGGCCTTGGAACGGTGGCTTGCCGGCCGCCATTTCATACAGCACCACGCCCAGAGACCATATGTCGCTGCGTGCGTCGGCCGGCTGGCCGGCCAATTGCTCGGGGGCCATGTAAGCCAGGGTGCCGGTCAGGATGCCCGGAGAAGTCAAAGAGGCCAGAGACCGGGTGGCTTCGCCCAACTCTTCCCCCGTCAAGCGTTTGGCCAGGCCGAAATCGAGCACCTTGGCCCGGCCCTCTTTAGTGATGATCACGTTGGGGCTCTTGAAGTCGCGATGGAGCACGCCCCGGCCATGGGCCTGCCCGAGCGCTTCGGCCAATTGGATTCCATAGCGCAGGACCTGCTCGTTGGGTAATGGCCCGGCCGCCAAGCGTGCGCTCAAGGGCTGGCCTTCCACAAATTCCATGGCGATGTAAACTTGGCCCTCGGCTTCACCCACTTCGTGGATCGTGCAAATGTGAGGATGATTCAATTGCGAGGCGATGCGCGCTTCGCGCAAGAGCCTCGCCCGGGCGGCTGGGTCCTGGAAGTTGCTGGCCGGCAGGACCTTGAGGGCGATGTCCCGGTCCAACGATTCATCATGGGCGCGATAGACGACGCCCATCCCCCCTTCCCCTATTTTTTCGATGACGCGATAATGACCGAAGGTTTGTCCGATCATAATTAATCCTCCCGGCGCTCGGGGGCCGCCCCTGGTGCCTATTCCCGCTCCGTTGTGAAAAATGATATGCCGCGCCACATAGAAAATCAAGGCAGGCGGCGGCTGGGCCCGGCCTAGTGTCCCGTCTCAAAATTTCCTTTCCCAAGTCGTCTGTAGAGACGGGACACTTCCAGGGGGGAGTCAAGCTCCCCCCTCGGCGCTTCGCTCCGCTCCGCTGACCCCCTGAGGGGGGCCACGCCGCCCCCCTCAAACTCCCCGGCGGTTGTGCGTCTTTCTAGACTATGACTATGCCAACGAACTTACGAGACGCACAACTAGTTTGACCAGTCGGGCAGCTTGTTGGAGCCCTTGGAGGTCAGCACCCGGAGGTTGGCGCCGTCATAGTCGATGCCGAATAGTTGGATTCCTCCGCGCAGGTTGGAGGTAAAAACGATGTGCCGGCCGTCCGGGCTCCAGCTGGGCGACTCATTCCTGGCGTTGCTTTCGGTCAGCTTGGTGATCTGGTTGGTACGGAGGTTAAGGACGTACAGGTCAAAGACGTTTTCCACCCGGCAAACGCAAACGATCCGGTCTCCGGTGGGCGACCAGGCCGGGGCGTCGAAGTAGTTGCCGCCGAAGCTGACCCGGCGGACGTTGGCCCCCTCGGCGTCCATGATGTATATCTGAGGCGTCCCGCCGCGGTCGGAGGTGAAGGCGATCTCCCGGTTGGTGGGCGACCAGGTGGGGGAGGTGTCGATGGCCCCGTTGAAGGTCAAGCGCTTGATGTTCCGGCCGTCGCTGTCGGCGACGTAGATCTCGGAATTGCCGTCCATGGTCGAGCAGAAGGCGAGTTTCCGGCCGTCGAAGGAGAAGCCCGGCGAGAAATTCACCCCCCGGACGGACACGGCCGTGTACTTGCCCTCATCCAGGTTGAGGATATAAAGCCCGGCCGTATCCCCTTTGTAGGAAGTGTAGGCGATTTTCCGGCCGTCGGGCGAACAGGCCGGCATGTAATCCCGGACGGCGTTGAAGGTCAGGCGCGTCTGGTTGGCGCCGTCATAATCCATCATGTACAGTTCATCGTTGCCGTCGCGATTGGATACGAACACGATCTTGGAGGCGAACAGGGGTTTCTCCCCATAGACCTTGAGGATCTCGTCGGCCAGGCGGTGGGCCGCCAGGCGGAGCAGCCCCGGCTGGGCCCGATAGCGTTTACCCATAATGAACCGTTCCGAACGGACGTCGTAGAGTTTGCCCTCCAGTTGGATGTCGCCGTTTTCAACTTCCGAGACCTCGCCGCTGAGGAGCAGGGCCGCTTGGATGGAGGACCAATCCTTGAAGTCTATCTTCTCCGGGTCAAGGGGCCGGATGTAGGTGTAGTAGCTGGGCGGCAGGAGCTGGAAGACCCGGCTGAAGCGCAGGTCATCGGCCAAGACTTGGTGGACCTCCGCGGCCGCTGCTTGGGCCTTGGCCGAGCCGCCGCGGATGATGAGGTCGGGCAAGGCCAGAGCAATGGCCGGCACTCCCTCGCGGATGGTCAGCACGACATCCTGTTGAGGAAAAGAAAAGGGCCCCAGGACGGCCAAGCCGAAGAGTGCCAGGGGGATTATTTTGAATCTCATTTGGAATGCTCAAAGATGAGGTAAATGCCCAGGTAGTCCTTGTCATAGTCGCTGGGCAGGGGCGGCAGCGGAGCGGACCTCTGCACGGAACGGATGGCGGACAGGTCCAGGGAGCGGAGGCCGCTCGATTCCTGGACTTTGACCTCGGAGATCTGTCCGTTCCGGTAGATTTTGAAATAGACGACGGTCTGAAAATGGCCCTGCACGCCCGGGTCGACCAGAGAGGTGAACCAGTTGGAAGAGACCCGGTCGGTGATGATCTGGAGATAATAGGTATAAGGGAAATCGGACAGCCCGATTTGAGAGGAGTAGCCGGTGCCGAACCCGGGGCCCTCTCCGCTCCCCCCGCCGATCCTGACTCCCGAACCGAAAGCGCCGGAGGACGAGGAGCCGGCGGGCGGGGCGTTGGCCCGGAACTTGGCCCCGGGCTGGGGCTGGCTGATGGCCGCTTTCTTTTCGCTCTTGGCCTTTTTGTCAGGCCGAGGCTTGTCCAGCGGATAGTGGAGGCTGGACTTGGGCTCCGGCCTGTTTTGCAGAGCGGTCAGGTCGCGCAGGCTCTCCTTTTTGATCTCAACCGGGGGGGGCCCGGCCCGCTGGCCGCCCCGGCCGCCGCCGCCGGAAAGCCCGCCCAGGTCCAGGGGGATGTAGCGGAACGTACCCGGCCGGCCCGAGCCCGGAAGCTTGGGCGAGGCAGCGATCAGGGCGATGAGCACGACATGCGCGGCGGCCGAAAATATCAGAGCCCGTTTGAAGGTCCGGTTGGCCAGGCGGAGGGTGCTCATCGGGGCCTCTTCTTCCGGCCGATCTCTTTCGGCTCGGTAACCAGACCGACCAAATCCGCCCCGGCTTTCTTGACGATATCCAGGGTTTCGACGAAAAACCCGTAGGACAGGTCTTTGTCGGCTTGGACGAAAACAATTTTCTTCTGGCGGCCGGCGAAATAATTCTTGAGGGTTCGCTCCAGAAGCTGGATGTTGATGACCGATTCGCCGATATGAATATATTGGTCCTTGGTGATGGTCAGGATCAACCCCTCCTCGGCCGGGGATGATTCGGTTTCGGCCTGGGGCAGGTTGACGCCGATGCCCGACTGCATCATCGGCGCGGTGACCATGAAGATGACAAGCAGGACCAGCATGACGTCCACGAAGGGGGTAACGTTGATTTCGGACAGAGAAGTGCCGATCTCGCGCCGGCCTCGGCGCAGGGGAGTGATCTTAAGCGCCATAGAGTTTTTCGACGATCCCTAGAAATTCAGCCGAAAAATCCTCCATCTGGCTGATGAGGTCCTTGATGTGGGTCAGGTAAGCGTTGTAGGCGATGACGGCCGGTATGGCGGCGAACAGCCCCACCGCCGTGGTGATAAGGGCTTCGGCGATGCCGGGGGCCACCGTTACCAGGCTGGCCGAACGCACGACTCCGATCTTGTGGAAAGCGTCCATGATGCCCCACACCGTGCCGAACAGCCCGATGAAAGGGGTGACGCTTCCGGTGGTGGCCAAAAAGCTCATCATCCGCTCCAGCTTGGAGACCTCGTTGTTGGCGGCCTTGTTCAAGGCCCGGCTCAAGCTGTCCACGTTGGCCGGGGTGAGACTGATGCGGGGGTTGGCTTTAGCCAAGTAAGACAGTTCCTTGTAGCCGGCCTGGAAGACCCAGGCCAGGGGGCTCTGGGCGTACCGCTTGGCGGCCTCGTTGACCTCGGACAGGTTCCGGCTTTTTTCGAAGATCTCTAGGAACCGCTGGGATTGTCGGCCGGCGCTCTTCAGGGAGCGCCGCTTGTAAATGATGATGGCCCAGGAGAAAACGGAGAAGAAGAGCAAAATGAGCAGGATGCCTTTGACCATCGGGCTGGCGTCGAGGATGAGCTTGAAGACGTTCATCTACGAAAGACAAAGTAGCACAAGAGTTTTTGGGCTGTCAAATAAGCGCAAGCGTCTGCTTCCGGCCTTTATTCCACGATGATCTCGTCAGCGAAGATCCAACTGCTCAACCCGGCCAGGGGATGGCCGGACGGGCAGGGCCCGGCGTTGCGGGCCCGGACACGAACATAACGGGCGGAGGTCCTGTCCAGGGCCACCTCGATCTCTTTCATAATGATATCGGGATGCTTTCTGGAGAATCGGGGAATGACCGTTCCGGCAGGGAAAAAAGTCCTCCCGTCCCGGGAAACCGAGAATTCGACGAGGTCCGGCAGGAAGATGGCGATTGAGGCGTGCTGCAGGAAGCCGCAGGCCAATCGTCTGATGGCCGTGACCCGGCCGAGGTCCAGGGTGGCCACCAGGTCCGTCCCTTCGAACCCCTGCCAGCCGGTGTCCCAGTCAGCGGCCGAGCCGCGGATGCCGTCTGCCAGAGCTTGATCGCCGCCGGCTTTGTAGTGGGGGCTGTAAGCTGAGCCTAGGACCAGCTTCCGTCCGAGGCCGGCGTGCCGCTCAAATGACCTCTCCTCTATCTGTCCATAAGATTGTCCGTCGCGGAAAGCGGCAGCCTTGAAAATGGAGGTTTTCCCGATCTCAACTGGACCGCCGTAGGCCGGCGAGTTGAGTGAAGGTTCTTGGCCGTCTGTAGTGAAGCGGATATCCAAGCCCGGTTCCAAGGGTACGATGGAGGCCAGCAGCCGGCCGGAGGCGGCCAGAAAGGTCGGGCTGATGATCAGTGGGCGCGTCTCCGCTCCGTAGCGGACTCCGAGTTTTTCCAGTCGCGGATAATGGTCCCGGAGACGGCGCCGGAATTCGTCGAACTTCCGGCCCCGGGGGTCGGACCACAGACATTCGGCCATGGCCAGGAGGCGGGGGAAGACCTTGCCGTCGATCGTTTCCTGGGGGGCATAGGCGGTCCACAGGCAGCATTCTCCCCCCAGGACATGGCTTGCTTCCCCGGCGGTCAGGCCTGGCGGAACGGGATCGAAGGCATAGACTTGCCGCAGGTTTATCCGGCGGAGGTCGTTGCTGAAATAGGCCTGGCTTTCGGCCGAGACGATGGTGTCGTGGCCGGCCTTGGCCGCGGCTACCGCGCCATCGAAGCTGCGCCAGGATTGGACGGTGGCGTTGGGCGCCAAGCCGCCTTCCAGGGATCTCATCCCAGCCGATGAGCCGGCGGCCCTTGCTGTTCAGAAATTTCTCGATGCGCTTGATGAAATAGCTCTGCAGCTCGTTCCCGTCCTTGAGGCCCTCGACCTGGAGGCGGGCCCGGCAGCGCGGACAGGCCTTCCAGCGGTCTTGGGGAACCTCGTCCCCGCCGATATGGATGTACGGGGAGGGGAAAAGGTCGAGCACTTCGGTAAGCACGTCCTCCAGGAAGAGGAATGTTCTTTCATTCCCGGCGCAAAAGACGTCCTGGCAGGTACCCCACAGGGTCTGGACCTCGAAAGGGCCGCCCGTGCAGGAGAGGTCCGGATAGGAGGCCAGAGCGGCCGTCGAATGGCCGGGCATCTCGATTTCGGGGATGACCGTAATGAAGCGGCCGGTGGCATAGGCCACCACCTCGCGGATGTCTTCCTGGGTGTAGTACCCGCCATAGCGCTCACCATCATCAGTGAACCGCCAGGCGCCCACCTCGGCCAGCCGCGGGTATTTTTTGATTTCGACCCGCCAGCCCTGGTCCTCGGTCAGGTGCCAGTGGAAACGGTTCATCTTATAAGCCGCCAGAAGGTCGATGGCCCGCTTGATGAATTCCTTGCTCAAAAAATGGCGTCCGCAGTCGAGGAGCATCCCCCGCCAGGGGAAACGGGGCCGGTCCTCGATCCTGAGGCAGGGCAGGCTCCACAGGGCGTCCGACTCGAAGGTCAGCAGTTGTTTAATGGTCTGGACGCCATAGAACAGCCCCTGGGCCGTGCTGCCCGCCAGCCGGACCTCCTGGGGAGAAACCTCCAGGAAATATCCTTCCTCGCCCAGCTCGGGTTTCTGGCCATTCATAGAGAGGCGGATGAGGGAGCCGGCCGACGAGGAAGATCTCTCTTCGGGTGTTTTGAACTCGGGCCGGCCTGCCCGGCCCAGATATTCGGCCAGGGCGGCGGCCACCGGGGCAATCTCGATCAGGTGGTCGTCCAGGATCAGCTCCGTCTCCGGGCTCAAGATGAAGCGGCCCGGATTGATTTCGGCCTTCCAGGGTTTGGGGATGACGCTCAAGAGAGCGGTCTGGGGTGGGGGGCTCTGGTTGTCAGGCTCACCCGAGACGGGCAGGCCGGGCTGAACAATCATTCCCAGTCCGGCGGCTAAAATCAGGCTGCGCCACAGTGTCCTGGGGCGGGTCTGGGGCATGACCGTTGTTCCTCTCTAGTTGCATTTTTCGTTCCGCTCGGGCCACCCGCTGGGGCCCGGGGTGCGGTCTTTCATACTACCATAGGGGAGGCTGTGGTCAAAGCGGGCCGAAATTGACATGACCGAGAGGCTGGATAATAATGGGGAAAATCCCCGAGGAGAGACGGCATGATCAACGCCTTTAGCCGAAGAAAAATCGATCTGAGGCCCGCCGCCCTGGTTCTGGTCATCGGGCTTATTCTCTTCTTTAGGCCCCTCCCGGCCCAGGAACCGGCGGCCGGGACAGAAGGGCAGGATTTCTGCACCAGCATTATGGTCGGCCGGCTGGCCTCCACCGACGGTTCGGTCATGACCTCGCACACTTGCGACGGCAACTTTCGCACCTGGCTGAACGTGGTGCCCGGGGCCAAGTTCGCCGCCGGGGCGACGACCAAGATTTACAGCGGCAAGCTGCACACCGAGACCTCGACCGACCTGCAGGGCCTGGTCCTGCGGGGGGAGATCCCTCAGGTCGAGGAGACCTACGCCTTCCTCAACACCGCCTACCCTTGCTTGAATGAACACCAGTTGGCCATCGGCGAGACGACCATCGGCGGCCGTCCTGAGCTAGAGAACGCCGAGGGTAAGTTCTATATCGAAGAGGTCGAGCGGCTGATGCTGGAGCGCTGCCGGACGGCCCGGGAAGCGATCAAGCTGGCCGGGGAGCTGGTCAAGCAGTACGGCTACGGCGACAGCGGCGAATGCCTGACCATCGCCGACCCCAAGGAGGTCTGGCAATTCGAGATCTTCGGCGCGGGACCGCTGGAGGTGGGGGCGGTCTGGGCCGCCGCCCGCATCCCCGACGACCACATCGGCGTCTCGGCCAACATCCCCCGCATCTCCGAGCTCGACCTTAAGAATCCCGACCGTTACCTGGCTTCGGACAATGTCTTCCGGGTGGCCGAGGAGATGGGCTGGTGGATCCCAAGAGCGGAGAGCCCTTCAAGTTCTGGAAAGCCTACAGCGGCCGCAAGCCCTTCGCCATCCGCGAGTTCTACATCTTCAGCACGCTGGCCCCCTCCCTTAATTTGAAGCTGGAGTCCGAAGAGCTGCCCTTCACGGTCAAGCCGGACAAAAAGGTCTCGGTCCGGGACGTGCTGAGGATGTTCCGGGAGACCTACGAGCGGCACGGCCTATGATCTGACCAAGGACCTGCTGGTCAAGGCCCGGGACTCGGCCCAGATGATCAAGAGCCCGGTGGCCCAGCCCTGGTTGTCGCGGGACATGATCGCCCTGCTCAACACGATAAAGCCCGGCCTGCTTCAGCCCCAGCGCACGATCGCCATCGCCGGCTGCTCCTACGCCACGGTCATCCAGTGCCGAAGCTGGCTGCCCGACCCGCTGGGCGGGCTGTGCTGGTTCTCCTTCGACAACCCGGCCTGCAGCGCCCGCATTCCGATTTTTGCCGGCGTCACGGAGCTGCCGGCGAACTTCGAGGCCTGCGCCCAGCACCGCTTCCGTCAGGATTCGGCCTGCTGGGCCTTCCGCCGGGCCAATCGCCTGGCCACGGTCCGCTGGGGCCTGACCCAGAAGATGATCGAGGACACGGTGCGCGAGTTCGAGGAAAGGGCTTTGGCCGAGCTTCCCGACGTGGAGAAGCGGTGCCTGGCCCTGCTCAACAGCAAAACGCCCGACAGGGAGCCTTTCACCGGCAGCCAGTATCTGACCAAGTACACCAATGATTTCGCCCGAGCAGCCATGCAGAAGTACCTTGAACTGGGCGACAAGTTCTGGGGCATGTTCAGCCGCGGGTTTTAATACATGAAAAAGCACGATCTTCGCAAAGAATATAAGAACCTTTATTCCGCTTCGGCCAAGAAACCCGTCCTGCTGGACGTCCCGCCCTTCAATTTCCTTATGATGGACGGCACGGGCGACCCGAACACCTCGCAGGCTTTCAAGCAAGCCGTGGGCGCTCTCTACAGCATTTCCTATACGTTGAAGTTCGCCTGCAAGAAGGACATGGAGGTGGACTATCCCGTCATGGCCCTGGAGGGGCTGTGGTGGATGGACGACATGAGGCAGTTCAGTCTGGACCGCAAGGGCGACTGGAAGTGGACGGTGATGATCATGCAGCCTGAATTTGTCCCCAAGCTAATGGTGCTCAAGACCATCGAACAGGTCAGAAAAAAGAGCGAAATGAAGGATTTTCCCAAGGCGCGCTTGGAGAGGTTCAAGGAAGGCCGCTGCGCCCAGATCCTGCATGTGGGCCCCTACAGCGCCGAGGGCCCGACCATCGAGAAGCTGCATGAATTCATCAAAGCCGAAGGTTTTGTCCTTCGGGGCCAGCACCACGAGATCTATCTCGGCGACCCGCGCCGCGCCGCTCCGGAAAAGCTGCGGACCATCCTCCGCCAGCCCGTTAACTAAAAAAAATAGCTCTAGCAGCCGCTCCTCAGAAAGGCAGTCTATTTACAGATCAGGCTGTTTGGATAGTTGGCCAGTATCCGCAGGGCAAATTCGGGTATGTCCTTCAGGAACGAGGTTTCACCGAACGTTTTCTTGATGAGGTCGTAGTTTGCTTCCGAGGAGTAGTCGCTGAAGCGGTCTGTCACGTCGCCCTGGAGGTCGGCCAGGACGTCGAGGATCTTGACCGGCGTGCTGCAGGCGAAATCGAAGCGGCGGATGTCGACCGTTCGGACTAGGGGCGTGGACTTGGTCCGAAAATGGATCAAACCGGCCTTTGCTTCGTAGACGACGCGGAGCATGGTGCTGTTCGTGGAGGCTTTATCCAGGACTTGGAAGGCATAGGCCACGGGGCCTTCGGCGGCCAGCCCGGCCTCCCCGGCCTTGACGCCGTGGCCGGCCCAAACAAAACGTTTTTGAGATTCGCCGGCAAACTTAAAGGACGAATTGTTCTCATCGCCGCCGCAGAGGTCCCAGAGGCCCAAACAGTATTCGTAAGTGTTGTTGGTCAAGGCCCGTACGGGAAGGGTTTTTCCCGTATGCAGCCGCAGGCCTCCTCCCAGGAACTCGATGGCCGCCGCTCCCCCCTTCCGGTCGCAGATAAGAAAATGAAGCGGCGTGGATTTGCCGGCGTCGATGCGGACCGCTTTATCGCTTTGGATCACTTCCTCGACCGTGGCCGCCGTGTCGAGTTGATACTGAATCCACTGAAGGTCCTGGAGCACGGGCCTCTGGTCGGCGTTGGGATATTCCGTTTGGGACAGCCACATCATCTCGACGACCAGGCCAGCCTCGTTCATCCCGCCCAGGGGAAACTCCCGGCCGTACTGGTTGAAAGTGACGCTGCCGTACTTGGACACCCATCGGGCGGGCTGGCCCGAGGCGCCCGGCTGGAGCAGGGCCGTTTTAGCCAGGCCGCGTTTATTGACCATGATCAGGCCGTACTCAATGTTCCAGTCATAGTTCCGTCCGAAGATCCATTCCCCGTTGCTTTTAAAGCAGAAGGTGGTGCAGGGCCGCAGGGAAATCGGTAGCAAAACGCACAGAACCAACAGGATGGCCAGGACTTTTGTCGTGCTAGATATGTGATCTCTCCTTAAGCGCGGAAAAAAGAATGTAACCCTCCTTTTAGGCCCTTGTCAATGACAGTCGTTACAAGCTATAGGAGTGTTTTCAATATCGCTACCGCCACCGACTTGGCCTGCTCGCCGCTCTCCTTGGTCGGGCCGACGCAGGACGGGCAGCCGTCGCTGCAGGGGCAGGCCAGGATGGTCTCCAGCGAATGGCGCAGGAGCGTCGGCTCCAACCCGAACAGGGCCGGGCTGAGGCCGATCCCGCCCGGATAGTTGTCATAGATAAAGATGTTGGGGGAGAATTCTCGCTCGAAGACCGCCGGCGCCCCCGGCTCGGCCAAGTCCCGGCCGGCCGTTTCGGCGCCGGCCTGGAAGGGCAGGTTGCGCGGTGGAAGAGACTCGCCCGTGGCGTTGTCGCCGAGTGAAACGCCGATGTCGTGGATGTCGCACATCAGGAACAGCGGCGCGACATGATGGAGGAGATAGGACAGGCCGTACAGGCCGTTGATCTTCTGCTCCGGGGTGAAGGACAACCCTCCCATGACCGAGGCCGGTATGGTCAGCCACCAGGCCGTGGTGTGCATTTCGTTTTGGGGGAGCTGCAGCTCGCCAGAGCCCACGTTCTCCATGGTGAAAAACTTGATCTTCTTGAAGCCGACCACCTGGGTGGCCACATGGACCTCGCCCCGGCTGGCCTCGCCCCGGCCCAGGGGCTGCCGGTCGAAGATGTCCAGGACCTTGATCTTGGTATAGTCGATGGCGTCGGTGTAGTAGTCCGTCTCGGTTTTTTTCACGTAGGCCTTGCGCTCGTCGTAGTCCAGCTTGTCGACGAAGTACTGCTCTCCCTCGCAGATGTAGATGGCCTTGGGGTGGAGCGTGCTCAAGGCCGAGGAGAAGTCCACCTCAGCCAGGACCTGGGCCTTGCCGGTGGTGTCCACCACCACGAAATTGTCCGAGCTCACGCTGCGCAGGCTGATGGCGTCGGCCGGGTAGGTCTCTGAGGTGTAGTGCCACTGTCCCTTGGTGTGATGGAGGATCTGGCTTTCCTCCAGGTAATTGAGCACCTCGTCGATCTCCGCCCGGCCGAACTTCTCCCCGTCGGCGAAGGGCAGCTCGAAGGCAGCGCACTCGACATGGTGGACCAGTATGGACAGGTTGTCGGGGTTGATCAGGGCCTGCTCCACGCTCCGGGTGAAGAAGTAGTCGGGATGGTTGATGATGAACTGGTCCAGGGGCGAGCTGGAGGCCACCAGCACGGCCGCCGAGCGGCCCGTCTTGCGGCCGGCCCGGCCGGCCTGCTGCCAGGTTGAGGCGATAGTGCCCGGGTAGCCGGACAGCACGGCCGCGTCCAGGCTGCCGATGTCGATGCCCAGCTCCAGGGCGTTGGTGGAGACCACGCCCAGGATGCTGCCCTCCCGAAGGCCCTTTTCGATTTCCCGCCGCCGCAGCGGCAGGTAGCCGCCCCGGTAGCCGCGGATGAGGCCTTCGTCGCCGATCTTTTTCTCGGTGTCCTCCTTGAGGTAGGTGAGCAGGACCTCGGTCAGCAGGCGGCTGCGGGCGAAGACGATGGTCTGCAGCCGGTTCTTGAGGAAGTAGGAAGCCACTCGCCGCGCCTCGTTGACGTAGGACCGCCGGATGCCCAGGTAGGGGTTGATGACGGGCGGGTTGTAGAAGACGAAGTGCTTTTCTCCGCGCGGCGCGCCGTTGTCGTCGATGAGGGTGGCCTCCTCCTCGATCATCCTCTCGGCCATGTCCAGCGGGTTGGCGATAGTGGCCGTGCAAAGGATGAACTGGGGCGAGGAGCCGTAGAAGCGGCAAACGCGCCGGAGGCGGCGCAGGACGTTGGCCAGGTGGCTGCCGAAGATGCCCCGGTAGTTGTGGAGCTCGTCAATGACGAAGAACTTGAGGTTCTCGAACATCTTCAGCCACTTGGTGTGATGGGGCAGGATGCCCGAGTGGAGCATGTCCGGGTTGGTCAGGATGATGTGGCCGCGGGCCCGGATGGCCTTGCGCGCGTCCTGGGGCGTGTCGCCGTCATAAGTGAAGATGCGGATCTCCCCGGGCAGGAGTTTGATGATGTCGTCGAGCTCCGCCTTCTGGTCCTGGGCCAGGGCCTTGGTGGGGAAGAGATAGGCCGCCCGGCTGGAGGGGTCCTTGAGCAGGGCGTCGAGAACGGGCAGGTTGTAGCACAGCGTCTTGCCCGAGGCCGTGGGAGTGACGACCACGATGTTCTTTCCTTCCTGGAGCCGCTCCCAGGCGCTGCGCTGGTGGGTGTAGAGCCGCTCGTAGCCCCGCTGCTCGAGCGCGGCCCGCAGGGCCGGATGGACGCTGTCCGGGTAGTCCTCGTACTTCCCTTCCTGGGCCGGGATCGTTTTGATCGTCGAGATGGAATGGGTGCGGAAGCCGGCCTCCTGCAGCTCCTCCAGGGATTTGATGAGGTTGATCTCGCGCTCGCTGGCCACGGCCGTTGTCCTGGGCTCTATCCTAGCCCAAGCCCGAGCGGCCGGTCAATGACCGGCGGGATTGCGGGATCAGATCCCGGCGACTCCAAAAGGGAACTGACCCCCTGATATTACACCGATCGGCGGCCAGGAAAATCTTTTTCCCATGAAGGGCAGGACCCATTCCAGGATTTACGATAGGGATTGACGCTGAGCGCAAAAAGCAAATTCCTGTAAAATCGCTTTTATTGACATCTGCCCCTGCCGCTCCTATAATTTAAAATAAGGGGGGATTATCATGAACAAGAAAACCTGTATTTTTCTTTTTTTGGGCATCGTTACCTTCTCCCTATTTCTTGCCCCCTTTTTCTTCGGGCCCCGACTCCATTCTCAAGCCATCCGCATAATCACCCTGCCCCGAATTAGCGGTTGGGCGCATGTCCAGGCCCCTTCTTTATTCGCCGTGTACATCACCATCACCAGCGGCGGCACTCCGATCACAATGGCCACTGTCAGAGTGGACGATAGTTTCAATGTCCCCCATTCAAGAGACGGCATTTATAGCGCGTCTACGGCTGGCTACTCGCCCATAATCTATAACATGCCCATAAAAATCTCCATTAAGTCGCCCTTACGTACTGAACCGGAGATTTTCGCCGGCAGCAAAGTTTCCGCTCTCGTACAATTCATCTCGCCGAAACCCGACGAGCTCATTGATCTGCGGACCACCGAGTACGTCAAAGTCCAATGGAAATACGCCGCGGGCAGCGCGACGGTTGAAAAACTTCTGCTTGACCGAGAGGGAGTAGGGGGAGACCTCGAATTCACGGGAATCGGCGCCGCCACGCGCTATGAAATCAGCCGAGATCGATTGGTGCCCAACAGCACTTATCGACTGATCCTGCTTGTGGCCTTGAATAATTTCAGGTTCAAGGATCCAGGCCTGGTGGATTCCTCTTCGCGTATCACGCTAACGATGAAGGTGAATACTTCGTTCAGAACCGCTCCCTGATTTCTAATTTAGCCGCTCCCCTCTTCTGTGATTCTGGGGTGTGATTCTGGGGTCGGACCGGGAAAAGTACTTAAGAATCCATAATTTAGGTTTAAATTGTTGCTGTTCTTTCTTTGAAAAAGCATGTTTTCGGCGCAAGAACAGATTTGTTTTGCTCAACGAATGGCAATATCCGGGGATTAAATTAAATCATGTTTTTCCGGGCCTCAAAATGACTTAAAAGGGGCAAAATCAGCTTCAATTTTTGCTGCAAGCAGTTAATAATCAAACAACAAGCTCGGTCCGACCCCAATCGTAGCAATCGTAAGCAATCGACCCGATGCCCTGTCCCGAATGGGGCAGCCTGGATAAGGTCGTGGCTTTCCCCATGTGTTTTTCAGTGGTGGATAGGATCATCGACCACCTCAAGCTGACATTATTGGCACCCATCTCCAACGGCGGCGAGGAAGGCAGCATAGGGCCTTGACCCCTGCAGTGTAATTTATTACACTTAACGGTGTAAAAAAGGACACTGGCATGATTTCCCTTCGCTCTAAAGTCACCAGGGCGGTCTTAAACTACTACTTCTTGAATCCTCAGCAGCGGCTCTATCTGAATGAAATAAGCCGGAAACTCGGCTTGGACAAAAGAAACCTGGCCAAAAAGATTGGAGAGCTTGAAGAGGCCGGCCTTCTTCTGACTCAAAAGTCAGGGAACCAAAAACTCATTTTTCTTAATGATAAGTACCCCTTGCTTCGCGAGTATCAGCGCATCGCGGCTCAATCTTTTGGGCTTAAGCAAAGATTGAAGGAGCTTTTTGAGAAAATTCCCGGGGTCAAAGAAGTCTATATTTTCGGGTCTTTTGCCCGCGATGAAATGGATGCCTACAGCGACATTGACCTCCTGGTGGTGGGTGATCACAGCCTAGTTCGCTTACAGCCTGGGTTATCCCGGTTGCGAAAGGAATTGGACCGGGAATTCAACGTGATCAACATGGATAAGAGGGAATTCCGTCGTCGACTCCGTGAAAAGGATTCTTTTCTTTTAGGCATTCTCCATAAGAAATATATCAAGTTATTCAGTTGAGAAAATCAACATCCTTTTTTCGAAAGTTCCAATTTTTGCCGGAACAGATCGAGCGGAATCTAAGAAACGCACAAAACGATTTGAAAATCGCCAGGCGAATCTCCCTGCCCAGCGTGAGGTTCACCTACAGCTATACGGCCCTCATTAAAGCCGGAATTGCGCTCTTGAGCTGCGAGCAGCTTAAAGTCCGAAGCGTTCCGGGACATCACTCGATGATTATTGAGCACTTAGCCGAGGTCATGGGAAACAGAACGATCGGCGATATGGGAGAAGCCATGAGGTCTTTAAGAAACCAAGATTTGTATGGCGGCGGAATTCTGATGACGGACAAGGACAGCCGCGAGTATTTGCGGTTTGTCGAACGGGTGTTGAATGAAGTCGAGCTTCGAATCAAACAATATCTGCGGAGCAGAGGGGAGGTATAAGCATTTCTCGATGGAAAAGTGGTCCTGCCCTAGCGTCTGAACTAATGTCCACGCATTAACAGATGTTACACAATCGGCGTATTTTCTTGGGAGACCAGGAGTGGACAGTTCTTAGGATGGCCAGCCAGATCAACTCCAGGTTTTCGAACCAGCGATTGGTCGTGGCTTCATATCGGGCTTGTTTCCAGATTTGCTCTTGGGGATTCAATCCCGGCTGATAGCGAGGAAGGTACTCCATATGGATACGCGGGCGAGTTTGAAGGAAACACTCCACCGGCTCTCCCTTATGCCATCGTGCCCGATCAACATAAAGCCAAATCACATAACCGCGCAGACGCCGGTAGAGATGTCTCAAGACCTTAACAAACCCTTTCCGATCTCCCCGTTCCGTGCGAATCATTCCGTATCGTCCCAGAAGCGGTGCCACCCAACCCGAAAGATTAAGCCGCTGGTGATGTTGGCTGGTGGTAGGGATGCGAAAAGAATGTCCTCTCTTGGCCCACCCCCGTCCCAGCCGGGGATGCAGGGTAAAACCCGTTTCATCTTGAAAAACCACCGTCTCCCGAGGACCCAGATTCTGAAGTTTTTTTTAACTCGCGGCGAAACCGCTTCGCTTCTTCCGCCCGGGCCTGAAGATACGAATAACTGGCCCGTTTCAAGCGATATCCCAGCTGATGCATCCACATCTGGGCCTGCCGCACCTTCAGTTTCAACCCGTACCGACGTTTTAAGTGCTCGGCCAAGGTGGGGCCATCCCACCGGGCCCGGTTCAGGCCAAATTCCTGAGGCGATTGCTCTAAGTGCCGTTCCACCTCTTGCGCGATCTGGGGAGTCAGCCGAGACGGCCTCCCTGGTTTGGGCTTGTTCCTCAAAGCTTTCAACCCCCCGGCATTCACGGTCTTTATCCAGCGATTCAAGCTCATGCGCGTCAGACCCAAGACCCTGGCTGTCCAGCCCGGCCGCTGTCCTTCGACGATTAAAAGCAGGGCTGCAATCTTTAATCCCATCCACGCCCCCGGGATACTCTTGGCAAAAGCTACCAGGCTGTCCCGGGTCACCTCCGGATGCCGGATATCGATCGGTTCCATATAAACAGTTTAACATAAATTAATCCAAATTGTAACAATTAATAATGCGTTTATATTAGTTCATCTGCGCTGTAAATAGAAGATTAATCGAAGATTCCGCGGCGTTAAGAACCGCGATCAGGAGCCGAGACCGTCCCCCAGGCCCTTAGATAAATCAGTGAAGTTTTAGAAAAGCCATTGGGTTGCCCGGCCGGTAGGGAATCGCATACAATACGGCCATGCTCGAAGAGATCCGGGTCAAGAAAGCGGCCCAGCACAACCTGCAGAAGATCGACGTGGACCTGCCGCGCAACCGGTTTATCGTCATCACCGGCCCGAGCGGCTCGGGCAAATCCTCCCTGGCCTTCGACACGCTCTACGCCGAGGGCCAGCGCCGTTACATCGAGTGCCTGTCGGCCTATGCCCGGCAGTACATCGAGCAGATGGAGAAGCCCGAAGTGGAGTCCATCGAAGGGCTCTCCCCCTCGATCTCCATCGACCAGAAAACGATCTCGCTCAACCCCCGCTCGACGGTGGGCACGGTCACCGAAGTCTCTGACCTGCTGCGGCTGCTCTTTGCCCGGGCCGGCCTGCCCCACTGCCCGCAGTGCGGCCGGCCGGTGACATCCCAAACGGCGGACGAGATCCTGGCCCGAGTGGCCGAGGACATGGCCGGGCAGGAGGTCAAAATCCTGGCGCCGCTCGTCAGGGGCCGCAAGGGCGAATACCACCGCTTGTTTGAGCGCTTGCGGAAAAAGGGATTCCTGCGGGCCCGTATCGACGGCGCGCTCCAGGAACTTGAGGGCCGTACCTCCCTGGCCAGGACCAGGGCTCACAGCGTGGAGGTCCTGGTAGACGAGGTCATCATCGCGCCGGAAAGGATGAAGCGGCTCGAGGAAGCCGTCCGGCGGGCGCTCGAGCTTTCCGGGGGAGATCTTCTTGTGCTTGGGGAGCGGTCCGGCGAGACCTATTATTCCCAGAAGCTCCTCTGCCCCTTCTGCCTGGTCAGCCTGGCGGAGCTTGAGCCCCGCACCTTCTCCTTCAACAGCCCCTACGGCGCCTGCGGCCGCTGCCACGGGCTGGGCTACAAAACCGTCCTTGATGAATGGGGCGAGGTGGAGCTCACCGAGGAGGTCTGTCCCGACTGCCGCGGCGCGCGGCTGAAGAAGGAAAGCCTGGCGGTCAAGGTCGGCGGCCGGAACATCTTCGAACTGGGAGAACTCCCGGTAAGCCGCCTGGAGCAGGAGCTTAAGCTCCTGAAGAAGACGTCGGATCAGCGGCCCCGGGGAATCGTCGCCTCCCGCATCCTGAAAGAGGTCCTGGAGCGGCTGGGAGTGATGAACGAACTGGGCTTGTCCTACCTGCATCTCAACCGGACGACCGCCTCGCTTTCCGGCGGCGAGGCTCAGCGCATCAGGCTGGCGGCCCAGGTCGGAGCCAGGCTTCGCGGCGTGCTCTATGTCCTGGACGAGCCGACCATCGGCCTTCACCAGCGGGACAACGGCCGGCTGATCGGCCTCCTGCGCCGGATCCGGGACGAGGGCAACACGGTGATCGTGGTGGAGCATGACGAACAGACCATCCGGGCGGCGGATCATATTCTGGACCTCGGCCCCGGCGCGGGCGAGGAGGGCGGCCGCAAAGTGGCCGAGGGCAGCCTGGAGCGGATCTTGCTCTCTCCGGATTCCTTGACCGCCCAATACCTCCGGGGCGAAAAGCGCGTGCCCCTGCCGGCCGAGCGCCGCAAGGCCAAGGGCTGGATCACCGTCCGTCAGGCCCGCGAGCACAACTTGAAAGAAGTGAATGTCCGCCTGCCCCTGGGGGTGATGACCGCGGTGACCGGGGTGAGCGGTTCGGGCAAGAGCACCCTGGTCCAGGACATTCTGTTCAAGCACCTGCTCAACGTCTTCAGCCACGCCCGCCAGCGCGTCGGCGCCCACGGCGGGATCAGCGGCGTGGAGCAACTGGACAAGGTCGTCTTGGTGGACCAGAAGCCCATCGGCCGCACGCCGCGCTCCAACCCGGCCACCTACACCGGCCTGTTCGGGCCGCTGCGAGAGCTCTTCGCCGGCACGGCCGAGGCCCGGCTGCGGGGCTACGGCGCCGGCCGCTTCAGTTTCAACGTGGCCGGCGGCCGGTGCGAAGAGTGCCGGGGAGCGGGGGTGAAAAAGATAGAGATGCATTTCCTGCCCGACGTGTTTGTCACCTGTGACCGCTGCGGCGGCCGCCGCTACAACCGGGACACCCTGGCCGTGACTTACAAAGGCAAGACCATCCACGATTTTCTGGAGATGTCCGTGGAGGAAGCTTTTGAAGCGGTCAGGGCCCATCCCGTCCTGAAGCGCAAGCTGGATGTCCTGAAGAGAGTGGGCTTGGGCTACCTCCGGCTGGGCCAGCCGGCGCCCACGCTGTCCGGCGGCGAGGCCCAGCGCATCAAGCTGGCCCGCGAGCTGGGGAAACGCAGCACCGGCCGGACGCTCTATCTTCTCGACGAGCCCACGACCGGACTCCACTTCGACGACATCCGCAAACTGCTCGAGGTCCTGGGCGAGCTGGTCAGGATGGGAAATACGATAGTCGTCATCGAGCACAACCTGGAAGTCATCAAGTCCTGCGACTATGTCATCGACCTGGGTCCCGAAGCGGGTGAGGAGGGCGGCTGGGTGGTGGCGGCCGGCACGCCCGAGGAGGTGGCTGGCCAACGGGCCTCCCACACCGGCCGTTATTTAAAGCAAGCCTTGGAGCGGTCCGCCGCCGCTCAGGGATAGATAATGGGCTTCGACCAGATCATCGGCCAGGACCGCATCAAGACCATTCTGCGTTTGGCCTTGCGGCGGGGCCGCCTGCCGAATTCTCTGCTCTTTATCGGGCCGGACGGCGTGGGCAAGCGGATGCTGGCCCTGACCCTGGCCCAAGCCCTCAATTGCCTGACCCCGGGGGATGACGCCTGCGGCCAATGCTCATCCTGCCTGGCCATCGCCAAGGGCTGGGAGGATGAGAAACGGGGAGGGTTCCCCGACCTCAAAGAGATCGTGCCGGGCGGGCCGGAGGAGCCGCCGGACGAATCCCCGGAGAAAAAAGATGAGGAGTCCGGCAAGAACTCGATCAAGATAAGGCAGATACGCTATTTGAAATATTACGCCTATCGCAAACCCATGGTCGGCAGAAAAAGAGTGTTCATCATCACGGAAGCCGAAAAGATGACGGAGAAGGCGGCCAACGCCTTCCTCAAAGTTCTGGAGGAACCCCCGCCCCTGACCCATATTTTCATACTGACCGCTTTTCCGGACGTCATCCTGCCGACCATCAAGTCCCGCTGCATGATTCTCCGCCTGGGCCTTGTCCCCAGGGATGAGATCGAGCGGCAGCTCCTGGCTCAGGGCTGGGAGGAGGATAAGGCCCGGGTCCTGTCCTTTCTCTCCGGCGGCAGCCTGGAGGCGGCGCTCGGGGCGGACTGGGAAGAGGTTGAGGCCAGGAGGAGGTCGGCCTGGGAGATGCTCCGTTCACTCCTCCGGCAGGAAGGCGGCTCGAACTTGCTGGCCGACTACGGCTTCCTCCGCCGCGGCCAGGCCGCCGAGGAGCTGGCGCGACTGTGGGAGACCATGGCCGTCTTCTTGCGGGACATTCTTCTGGCCGTGGAGGGCGCCGACGGCCGGCGCCTCATGAACCCGGACTATGAAGAAGAAATAGGGGGCCTGGCCGCGGGCCTCACCCGGACCAAGGTCCAGGAGACCCTGGACCGGGTGGACCAAGCCCTGGCCGGCCTGGACAAGAACCTCAACTTCGGCCTCCTTGTCAGCTCTTTCTATTCGGATATAATAGAGAAGTAGAGTGCAGCCATGTCCGATATTGTCCGCGTTCTGTCCAAACGCTCCAACAAGGTCTTCTGCGCCCAGAAAGGCGCTGTCGACCTGAAACAGGGCGACCTCTGCCTGGTGGAGTCTGATTTCGGCGGCGACCTGGCCGAAGTGGTGGAAGCCTCAGGCGCGGCCTGCGAACGCCCAGAGCTTCTGGAGCGCATTCCCAAGATCATTCGCCAGGCCGACCCGGAGGACGAGCGCAAGTTCTATTGGCTGCAGGACAAGGAGAAGCAGGCCTTCACCCTCTGCCTGGAGCGGATCAAGGCCCGCAACCTGCCCATGAAACTGTCGGCGGTCAAGTATTACTTCAACGAGAAAAAGGGGATCTTTTTCTACACCGCCGACGGCCGCATCGATTTCCGTCAGCTGGTCAAGGACTTGGCCAAGGAACTGAGAATGCGAATCGAAATGAGGCAGGTGGGCGTGCGGGATGAGGCCAAAATCATCGGCGGGCTGGGCGTTTGCGGCCGGCCGCTGTGCTGCTTCTCCTTCATGAAGAACTTTGAGCCGGTCACCATTCAGAAGGCGCGCAAACAGCAGATCGTCATCAACCCCACCAAGATCTCCGGATTGTGCGGCCGCCTGATGTGCTGCCTGGCCTTCGAAGAGGACAGCCGCGGCCGGTTGTACGCCGGGGAGGAGCGGGTTTCCGAGGATGAGCCCCTGCCGGATAAAAAGCCGTGAGACACCCGAAGGTGTCTCACGGGAATGGATAGAGAGGCGGGAAGGGTTTTATCTCGTTTCGGTGATCTTGAAGCTCTGCCGGCTGGAAATGGCGGCCAGGGCGCCCCGGGGGGAAAACGCTTTGACCTGCCAGGAGTACTCCCGGCCGGGCATTATCCGCTGCCGAACCTCCTCCGGCAGCCGGATCCGGAATTCTTGAGTTGTTTCGGACCACAGCCGCTGCTGGTCGTAGAGGGATATCCTATATTCAGTCCCCTCGGCCAGCGGCTTCCATTCGAAGAAATCGGGCGGGGAGGGAATTTCGCCCTTGGGCCTAACCAGGCCGATGGTCTGGCCGCGGACCGTATCCTCGCCGCTCAAGGTAAAGGTCGGCACCGTTTGAGTCGGGCGGAAGATTAAAAAGACGACACCGATCAGCACGACCGCCGCCGCCACGGCCGCCGCCGTCCACCAGACCTGAGGCTTGAAGAAGGCCGGCTTCCGCTGGCCGGGGGAGGGCTCCGTGACTCTTTCCGGCACTGCTCTGAACAGCTCCCTGCCTTTGTCCTTGATCACGGTCAGGACTTCGGCTCGGGCTTTCAGCTCATCGAAGCAGGCCGCACAATTGAAGTAATGCTCTTCAAAGGCCGCCTTGTCCTTTTCGGACAGACGGTTGAGAATATATTCATCGACGCAATCCTGATGACGACAACGAGTCATGTCAACTCCCTTTCAATTTGTTTAGTCGAGAGGGGAAGAGAAAACAGGAAATTCATTTTTTTATCTTTTTCTTTAGCAATTTATGGGCATAGTGCAGGCGCTCGCTGACTTTGGCCGGCGTAATCCCCAGCTGCCGGGCGACTTCTTCCCGCGGCAGCTCACGGAAATAGAAAAGGTCCAACACGTCTCTGTATCTCGGCTTGAGGCTCTGTATGTGCCGGGCCAGTTGATCGGCCCGCTCCTTCTGTTCGATGCGGGTCTGAGCGTCCGGCAGGGGCGACGGTTCCGGCGCGTGCTTCAGGACCTTGGATTTTTGGCGGATGAAATCGACGATGCGGCGGCTGGTCACGGTGTAAATGAATGTTCCCAAGGAGGATTCGCCGCGGAACTCTCCGCTGCGGACCTTTTCCAGGACCTGGGTCAGGATCTCGTTGACGACATCCTCCCAGTCGGGGAGGTTCCAGCCCAGGGCCTTCCGCACGCGGAAGCCGACGACTTGACGATATTGGGCAAGGAGGGAGTCATCTTCAGCGTTTTGGCGTACCATTTCTTCTCATTATAAAGAAGGCCCTTGAACCTGGCAAGTTGATAGAGGCCTATCCATTTTAGCTAGAGCGGCGCGACTAACAAATTGCCGGTGCCCGCATGTTGATTCTTCATTCGGCCTTCCTGGGACGGGAGATTGTCCGGTTTTGCGCCGATCCCGAGAGGGAGGCGGAATTTTGGGAACATTCTCAACTGGTGGCGAGCTATGCCCTCCTCTTGGCCAAGGCCCTGGCCATCCGGGAGATCAATTTTTCTGCAGTGTTTGGAGATGAGCGCTCTGTTCCATGACATCGGCAAGATGGGCATCCCCTCTCGCATCCTGATGAAACGGGAGCGGCTGTCCCGCCTGGAATTGAGGGTCATTCAAGAACATCCGCTGTGGGGCTATGAAATGATGGCCGATTTCAATTTTCTAAGGGAAGCCTCACGGGTGGTCCTCTATCACCACGAACGGTGCGACGGCCGGGGCTATCCGTTCGGCATGGCCGGGGCCTCGATCCCCTTTCCGGCTAAGATCCTGGCCGTGGCCGACGCCCTGGAGGCCATGACCTCGGACCGTCCCTATCGTCTCGGCCGTTCTTTCAGGGCTGCCGCCGCAGAGATCCGCCGCTGCCGGGGGGCTCAATTCGATCCCGAAATCGTGGAGGCCTTCTTGACCGTGCCGGCCGACGGCTGGCAGAAAAGGAACCAAGTTTCTAAACCGGTCCTGTCCCACTGAGCGGCCCGGAGGCCTAAGGGTTTGTCTTCGTCTCGGCCGCCGAACAAGCGGCGGCCAAAATCTCGGCCGAGTGCCTGACCTCGATCCTCGGCTCGGCCGGTTTGAGCTTGGACATGATCTGAAAGAGGCAGCCTGGGCAATCGGTGACCACTAGCCCGGCCCCGCTGTCTTTGATTCTTTTTTCCTTGTCTTTCCAGATGTGCTTCGAGAGCGCAGGATTTTTGAGAGAGAACACGCCACAGAAACCGCAGCAGCTATAAGGTTCATCCTCGGCCCTGGGCCGGTAGCCGGCGGACTCCAACAGCCGCAAAGGCTCCTCCCGCACCTGGAGCTCATAAAGGGCGTGGCAGGGATGGTGGTAGAAGGCCTCCTTCTCTCCTTTAGCGGGCCGGGGCAGGAAGCCGCGGCGGACCATGAACTCCGTAAAATCATGAACCTTGTCCGACCAGCGCCCGGCCTTCGGCAGGAGCTGCGGATAGAGCTTCTTTAACAGGGCATGGCCGGTCGGGCAGACGGTCAGGATGATGTCCGGCGCCTCCCGCTCAAAAGAGCGCAGGTTGGCCTCGGCCAGGCTCCCTAGGTCGTCGGCGCATCCGAGGTGGAGGCTGGGCGCCCCGCAGCAGACCTGATCCTCCGGGCAGACCGCCCGGAAACCGAAGCGGGCTAGGACGTCCAGAACGCTGTCCTTGACCTCGGGGAAAAAAAATTTGGCCAGGCACCCCTGGAAAAGATAAATTTTCTGAGGGCCGTCCCCCGCCGCCCGGCGGCCGCGACGATAGCGGAGGGCGGGCAGGGCCAGGCGGCTTCCCGGTATCCGGAGTAGGCCTGCTTTGACCCAGGGCCGGAGAAGCGAGGACGCCAGCCGTGCTCCGGCCTCCTGCCAGCGGGCATGACGGAACAGGCCGCTGAGCATCCTCTCCCAGAGGGCCGGGCCGCGGCGCAGCTTGAGGCCGAGGAGCAGGTCGCCGGTGCGGATGCCGACCGGACAGAAGTCCTCGCATTTTTTGCAGTCGGCGCAGAAGTCGGCGGCGGAGAGCCCCTGGCCCAAAGAGCGGGTGACCACCGTCAGCAAGCCGCCTATCCCGCCTTGATAGACGGGCCCGCCGAAGCAGTATCCGCCGACCGCCTGGAATACGGGACAGACCAGCATGCAGCCCCCGCATTTCAGGCAGGTCAGGACCTCCTGCCCGTCCGGCTCCTTGGCCGCCCGAAGCCGGCCGTTGTCCAGGATGATGATGTGGACTTCACGCGGGCCATGGACGCCCACCACCAACTCCTTCTCGATGTCGGTGGTCTTACTCGGGCCGGTGATAAAGGAAAGGTAGGAAGTCATCTTCAGGCCCGAGGAGGAGGTGATGAGGGCTTTGAGCAGGATGACCGCCTGCTCCATGGTCTCTACGAATTTTTCGGCCGAGATCAGGGCGATGTGGACGGGTGGCAGGGTGGTGACCAGCCGGGCGTTGCCCTCGTTGCTGACGATGGCCAGGGTGCCGGATTCGGCTATGGCCAGGTTGGCCCCGGACAAGCCGATGTCGGCCTCAAGGAAAGCCTGGCGCAACTCCTCCCTGGCCAGGCGGACCATCTCCGGGATGTCGGGGGGAACGGGCCGGCCCAATCGACGGCTGAGGAGGGCGGCCACCTCCTCCTTAGTCTTGTGCAGGGCGGGCGCGGTGATGTGCGAGGGGCGCTCGCCGGCCAGCTGAACGATCCATTCGCCCAAGTCGGTCTCCACCACCTGGAAGCCGCTCTTCTCCAGATAGCCGTTCAGGCCGATTTCTTCGGAGACCATGGATTTCGATTTGACGATGAGCCGGGCCTTTTTCTCCCGGCAGATATGTTCGATCGTCCGGCAGGCTTCCTCGGGCGTGGAGGCCTGGTAGGTCCGGGCCCCGGCCTTTTCCGCTTCCTCCCGGAAACGGGCCATGAGTTCCGGGAGACGCTTCACGCCTTCTCGGCGGATGGCCTGCGCTCGCTCCTTGATCTCCGCCCAGGGAAGCTCTCCGGTGGTGCGGCTGACCTTCTCATAATGATGGCCGGAGGCTTTTTTTAAAGCGGCCTGAAGGTTACGGTCCTGGAGGGCGCGCTTGATCTCCCGGCGGCGTCCCATCAGTCCACTTTCCGAGTCTTGTCCGCCGTTTCGAAGTAGGTTTTGGGGTCCACCAGGATCTCGCGCGGTTTGCTGCCCTCGCCCGGCCCCAGCAAGCCCTCCTGCTCCATTTGGTCGATGATGCGGGCCGCCCGGGCGTAGCCCAGCTTGAGGCGCCGCTGCAGGAAGGAGACGGAGGCCTGCCCGGCGGACAGGATGAGCCCCAGCGCTTTATCGTAGAGCTCATCCTTCTCCCCCAGGTCGCCCCAGTCATGTTCGCCGCTGGCCTTGATGACCCGGACAATCCTTTCGTCGTACTCCGGGGCGCCCTGTTCCTTGACGAACTTGACCAGCCGTCGGACTTCGGGCATGGAGATGAAGGCGCAATGGAGACGGATGAGGCGGGGAAAATTGGGCGGGATGAACAGCATGTCCCCCTGGCCCAGGAGCTTTTCGGCGCCCCCCGAGTCGATGATGGTCCGCGAGTCCACCATCTGCGGAACGTGGAAGGCGATCCGGCAGGAAAAATTGTTCTTGATGGTGCCGGTGATGACGTCGATGGAGGGCCGCTGGGTGGCCAACACCAGGTGGATGCCCACGGCCCGGGCCAGCTGGGCGATCCGGCCGATGCAGTATTCCACGTCCTGGGCGGCCACCATCATCAGCTCGGCCAGCTCGTCGATGATGATGACGACGTAGGGCAGGGGCCGCAGCTCTGCCTTTTCCTCCTCGGTCAGCTTCCTCCCCTTTTCTTCCCGGATCTGCTTGACCTGCTGGTTGTACTGCTCGATGTTGCGGACCTTGAGGCTGTGGAGCTTGTGATAGCGGTCCTCCATCTTCTTGATAGCGTCCATCAGCACGGCGCCCGCTTTCTTGGGGTCGGTGATGACCGGGCTGAAGAGATGGGGGATGCCGTCGTAGAGGGAGAATTCCAGCCTTTTGGGGTCGATCAGGACCAGCTTGACCTCGGCCGGCGTGGCCTTGTAGAGGATGCTGGCGATCAAGGCGTTGAGAGCCACGCTCTTGCCCGAGCCCGTGGCCCCGGCGATGAGAAGGTGGGGCATAATGGCCAGGTCGGTAACGTACACATCGTCGTGCACGGTCTTGCCCACGGCGAAGGTCAGTTTGGAGGGCGAGTTGATGAATTTTTCCGACTGGAGGATGTCGCGCAGCTTGATGATTTCCCGTTTGTTGTTGGGGACCTCCAGGCCCAGGGAGGATTTTCCCGGGATGCGCTGGATGCGCACCGATTCCGCGCCCAGGGCCAGGGATAAATCCTCGGACAGGCTGGCCACCTGGCTGACCTTGACTCCGGGATAGGGATAGAATTCGTAGGTGGTGATGACCGGGCCGGGATGACACTCCCGGACCTCGCCCTCGACCCGGAACTCGCGAAGCTTCTCCTCGATCCGCCGCTTTTTCTCCAGCAGCTCTTCCTTGTCGATCTTTTCCGCGGGCTGGCCGGGGTCGAGAAGGGTGAAGGGCGGGAACTCATACACCCCGGGCGGCTCGACTCCGGGCAGAAGCGGTTGGGCGGTAGGCTTGGAGGCAAAAGTTTGGGCTCTGCGGATGAGGAGGGGCGGACGGCCCGCCCGGCGCGGCTCTCCGGGCTCCGTTGGTGATGCTTCCGCTGGCCTGGAAGCCGTTTTCCTAGATACTTCTCCGAACGCTTCCGCTTGTTCCTCGGCGGCCTCGGCCGCCGGTTCCTCTTCTAAAGTTTTTTGGGGCTCGGTGATCTTGATGCGGACCTCCTGGGAGGCCAGGCGGGCCGCTCCGGAGAAAAAGCGGATGATTTTTCCCAAGGACAGCCCGGTGGCCGCCATGAAGAAGACCAGGAGGATGGCCGCCAGGAAGATGTAGGAGCCGGTGGGGCCTAAGTAACGGACCAGGAGGAAGGACACCGCATCCCCCAACAGACCGCCGGCCGGGAACTGACCTCCTCGGAGCGAGATCTTTGGAAAGATCAGGGTGAGGAGGGCGCTGAAAATGAGCAGCAAAGCCAGAACAGCCGCGCTGCGGAGGAGAAACCGTTTTCTGTCCGAGCGGAGCAGGATGGCCAGGCTGAGGCCGCCGAGTCCGAAGGGAAGCAGAAAGGCAAACAGGCCCAGCGCCTGGATCAGGCCCTCGGCCAGGCCTGCCCCCAACCGTCCGCCCAGGTTGCGGATTTTAGCCGCTCCTTCCATTTTCTGGGCCGTATCAGCGGCCTGATAGGAGAATAAGCTGACCAGGAGAAAAAGGGCCAAAAAGGCCAGGATAAGGCCAACGATGTCCCCTGGCCTGACCTGCTGCTTTTTTCGGTTCCTTGTCGAGGCGCGCTCCAGATTGCGCCGCACTTTCTTGCTCATCGCGCTCATTATAACATATCTGCGCCGGCTTCCCGTCCTTCAACCTTTCCGGAGACGCTTACAAGCTCCCTCCTCATTGACTCAGCGAGTTGGGGGTTAATAAATTGGAGTAGCGCCTTTCCTATGGTTCGACAGAACGGAGAAACTGTCTCTAAGAAGGCGGCTTCTGTCTTTGCGGAGAGGGAATTTCAATGACCTCCGGGCCGCCGGCCAGCTCCGGCCTACGGATGTCGTAGAAATATTCATATCCAACCTGAACTTTGAAGGCTGCGGGAAGGGAGGCCAAGCCTTGCCGCTTGCGGACCGGAGCTTTTTTTTCAGCCTGGTAGACGCCCACCCGGCCTTCAAAGAGACGAAAGCCGGCAATTTCCCGGTTGTCGGGAGCGACCAGCCGGACGAAAGGATTAAGGACATAGCAGTCGGCCCAGCGGATTTTGCCGCCGAAAGCCGTGGAAAAAACCTCCCAATGATCCGCCGTCTTGGATAGGACCACAACCTGGGAATAGTCGTCCCCCCGTTTGTTGGGAAACCGCGTGTAGTAGAAGAGGAAGTGCAGCCCGAACCGCTGGAGCGCTGTTCCATCCAAGCCTTCGGCCAGGAGATACTCCTTGCGCAACGGCCCTTCCGGGGCGAACAGCCAGGGCTTGGGAGAGAACTCGAACTCGTAGCCCAGCCAGATATTGAACGGGCCGGGGATCGGCATGAGCCGCTTCTCGGCTGTCAGAACCTCCGCAGGTCCCTGGCCGAGTTCGCCCTGCCGCCAGGTCCATTTAAGGATCTCCCGGCCCTCAGCCCCGGTAATCCGCAAGTAGGGGTTTTTGACAATCTCGTCGCCTCCGGCCGACTGGCCGGGCCGACAAACGACCTGGAGAAGCCCTCCGCCCCGGGATGAAGGCTGCAGGACGATTTCCTGGAAGAACTGAGAAAAGTTCCCGGGATAGGAATAATCGGGGAGAGCCGTCAGGCGATAGACTTTGATGGTGGGGTTGTGGAGGTCCACCAGCTCTTCGTCCCAGCGCGGCCGGAAGGTCTTGACCAGCACGGTTTTCTCCTCGAGCGACTTGTAGAACGACACCTCCCGGGGGAATTCCCGCGGGGCTTCCAGAAAGCGGCTGTACATGATGTCGTTGACCACCACATAGCGCACCTTGCGCAGGGAGAGCCAATCCAGGTCCACTTGGCTCAGGCTGTGCCGGAGCAGGACGATGTACCGGCGGGGCGAGAGCGGCGGTCCGTAGGATTCGGTGGCAATCCGGGTGCGGGGCGGGATGTTGGCCTCGATCCATCTTTCCGCCACGACCCGGGTGTCCGGACGCGTCAGCTGCTGGTCGAAACGGAACACCTTGACGACCGGGGAGACAAAAAAAACAGCGGCTAGGGCTGCGGTCAAAGTCTTCTCCAGGCCGGGCCGAAGCCGGATCTTCATCTTTCGCCACAGCGGACCGATCTGGCTCAGAAGAAAATCCAGAAAAACGGCGGCCAGCAGGATGAAAAAGGGGATGATGGGCAGCAAGTAGCGGGTGGCATAGGCTTTCCAGGTGCCGATGAGGATGAACATGACCAGCGGCATGGACAGGAGGAGAATATCTTTCTTGCGGCGGCGGGCCAGACCGAGGACCAGGCCGCCCAAGCAGAGCCATTGGGCCAGCGAGCCGATGTTCTCCTTGAACCCGTGACGAATATAGAACAGCCAGGAAGGCATGGCCGTGGATGAGCCGTAATGGCCTATCGAAGTCAAATGCTGGGACTGCCACATAAAGTCGGTTTTGAATTTCGGGAAATCCAGAAGGGCGTAGGGCGTGCCCAGGAAAAAGACGGCGATAAAAACCAGGCCGGCGCCGACCAGTCTCAGGTCAAAAATCCAACTCCATACCGGCCGCTTTTTTTCGCTCTGCCGGAAGATATGGGCCAGGACCAGGGGCAGGAAAAGGAATAGGCCGCCGTATTTAGTGGTGAAGGCCAAGCCGGCAAACAGACCGGCCAGGAGATAATCGCCCAGTCGGCCACGAATATAGACGCGCCAGATGAAAAAGAAGGACGGCAGGAGGAAAAAAACCATGGCCACGTCCGGGACGAAATCATGTGAGATTTTGACGTGGTCCAGGGAAAAAGTCAGGAACAGGGCGGCCAGCAGGCCGGTGCGGAAGTTGAACATTTTCTTGCCCAACAGGTAAAGCATGATGACCGTTCCCACGCTAAACAGGAGGGTAACCAGCCTGCCGAGGAGGATAAAGACCGTGGCGTTGTGGAGATAGGCTTCGTTGAAGTCGGCCGGGGAGGAGAATGTGCCCAAAGCCTTGCCGCCCAGATAGTAAAGCCCCCACACACCCGTGACCATGTAGGTGTACAGGGAAGGGACGTGGAAGAAATGCGGGTTCAGGTCGCCCCGGAAGTGCTTCATGGCTAGCTGGGCGAACCAGTTCTCGTCCACATGGAAAATATTCGGCAGCCCCCAGGTGATGCCCACCAGCCTCACGGCCAGGGCCAGGACGATGACCGTCCACAGCACCGCCCGGGAAGACCTGGAGGAAGAAAGGGATGGCATGGGGAATTAATATAGCGTATTCCCCCGGGGCAGACAATACGGGCTGAGGAGCAAGCATTCCTTTTCTGGAGTACTTGCCGAAAATGGAATTATTTGCTGAGCAGGCTGAGGGCGTTGGAGGCCAGCATCCTCAGGTCGGTCCAGGAGCGGACTTGTCCGAGCTTGCGGAGAATATAGGAGGGCCGGAGATAGAAGGTCCGCACCGCCTTCCGGCGCATCCGCCATATTTCTTCCGGGGTCATGTCCCCCGAGGCGATGAGCGGATAATCGGTGCTGTCCCAGGAGTCCAGGTCGGCCGGGATCCAACCCTTGGCCACGGCTTCCTCCCGGAGCCTGGTCCCCATATCGGGCGTGGCGATGGCGAAGGAGGCGATATCGATATTCAGCTTCTTGGCCAGGTTGATGGTCCGGAGGGCCATCTCCCGGGTTTCGCCCGGCAGGCCCAGAATGAAATAGCCCAGGATGCGGAGGCCATACTTGTTCAGCAGGCGGATGGTCTCTTTGATCTCCGCCGTGGTGATGGGTTTGGAGTATTTTTTCAGAATGGCATCGTCTCCGCTCTCGATGCCGATGGAGACCGTATGGCAGCCGGCCTTTTTCATCCAGGAGATTTTCTCTTCGTTGAGCGAATGGACGTCGGCGTTGCAGCTCCAGCTGAACCCCAGCCCGGCCTCGATCATTTTCCGGCAGAGCTCCACCACCCGGTCAGTGCGGATGGACAGGGTCGGGTCCTGAAAGAGGATCTCCCTGACCCCCAGGCGGCTCAAGGCCTTGAGCTCGGGGATGACGTTCGACACCGGCCGGGACTTGTAGCCGTAGGCGCCGGCGGTGCAGAACCCGCAGCGGTAAGGACAGCCCAGCGAGGTGACCACCACGGTGAAGGGCAGACGGCGGGCGATAGGGATGCGGTACTTGCGGAAGGGAAAAAGGTCGTGACGGGGAACCGGGATCTCAAATGTGCGGCCGGGGCTGGGGGCCGGTCCGACCAGCTCAGGGCCGCGGCGGTGGATCAGCCCGCGCAACGGGGTTCCGGTCCGGCCGGCCAGATAATCGACGAGGTCCGGCTCGGTGAAATCCGTCAGACAGGCGTCGAGGCAGGAATAGTCCCGAAGGAGCTTTTCCCCCATGAACTTCAGGATACCGGCGCTGGCGATGACCACTGTTTCCGGCCGGACGGCTTTGATCCTGTCCACCAGGTCCAGGTCGGCCTTGAGGGTGGCCGTGCCGGTAGTGAACAAGATGGCCTGGAAGTCGCCCTTCAGGATGCGGCGCAGACAATCCTCCGGGCTGACCTTGTCGATGATAGCGTCCAGGACGGAGACCCGGCAAGAACTGTCCAGCAAGCCGCTGAGGACAATCAAATCCTGGGGCGGCCAGTAATAATCGGCCTTGGAGGAGAAGCTGCAGTAGTAGTCCCGGATATAAAGCTTGTTGCCGGGAGGGTTGAGGAGAAGGACGTTTTTTCCCGGCATCAGAAGGCGATGACGAGACCGCCGCCGTATTCCAGCCCGCCCAGTTCGACCTTCCGCCCGTTCACCTGGGCTTGGGCCCAGGTGGATTTGATCCTGAAGTTGAGCAGTATGGGAAAGCTCTTGGCAAACCTCAAATAAACACCGCCTAGAAGATGGCTGCCCTGCACATAGTTGAACAGGGAGCCGATCGGGTTAGATTCGTAAAAAAGTAAGAAGTCCAGACCGCCGCCGGCGTAGGGCTCAACAATACCCAGGGGCAGCCCATAGCGTAGCCCCAGGGATACCGGCACGAGCAGCAACTTGGTTTTTTCCTGGCTGTAGGTCAATTGGCCGGTTTTGTAGATGGCCTTGAGCTCCAGATAGAAATCGATATTGAAAAAAAGCGCGGAGGAAAGGATGATCCCCTGCACTGTGCTCCCCGGCTGATAAACTTTTTTGAACAGGGGTTCCTGGATGTCGTACCTGCCCAAGAACACTTCCAGCGTTCCCTGGCGTTCAACCGCCTGCGCTTGGGGAGCCGACTGAGCCGAGAGAAGAGCCAGGGCCGCCAGGACGAGGGCCGCTCCGCTGCGCCTATTCATGATCTTCCTCTACCCTGGCAGGATAGCACACTCCGGGCAGCAGGAAAAGAACAGCGGGAGTCCCCCCGTTTTTTCCAGGGGTGGAGGCCAAGGATGAGGCTTGATAATAAAAAAAGCTGCCGCGGGCCGGACCGGGCCGGCCTGCGGCAGCGATCAAGAATCTCCGCTATAATCCTCAGAAACCGTACTGAACTCCCGCCAGCACGTTCAACCGGAACAGGCTGGAGCGTCTGGCCAGCTCTTCCACCATGACGTCCGCATAATGGAGCCGGAGGGCGAGATATACGGATAGGTTGGGGGTGAGGGCGTAAGAGCCGGAGATGAGCAAGCCGGGATCAATTTTGAAGAACTTATTCTCCAAGAAAGTGACCGAATCGACGCTCACGTTTTCGCTGGCATAGGGAGGGGTTTCGCTGATCTGCAAGTCCGCCATGCTGAACAGAGTTCCGAAAGAGAAACCCACGACCGGGCCGGCCGAGATGTCGAGCTCGTCCGTCTGGACGAATGAATACAGGCCGAAGGCATAGATGGTCCACATGCTGGAAGACAGCCCGGTTACCAGCCGTGGTTCTGTGCCCGCCTCGGACACGACATACATGTTGGAGGACGACTCCCCGGCTTTGTAAGTGACGGTGCGGTATTGATTATAGATAAAGGGGTGGGGCAGGCTGGCTTCCAGGCTGGGCAGAATGCCCAGCAGCTGCAGGCTGGCGCCCAAGCCGGCGCTCCATTTGGAGCTCAGGGTTTTGCCCATCCAAAAGTCGAAGACAGGCCGGAGTTGCTGGTCGAAGGTTTCGGTGATGGTGGCGGTTTCGCCGTAGAG
Source organism: Candidatus Aminicenantota bacterium (assembly GCA_963702835.1). Lineage (GTDB taxonomy): Bacteria > Acidobacteriota > Aminicenantia > Aminicenantales > JAFGAV01 > JAFGAV01. Next base: position 2,363,812 of record OY969762.1, on the reverse strand, counting down.
CTGGTATTCCGTCGAGGCGGTGAAGGTCGGCTTGAGGAAGAAGGTCAAACCCGGGCCGGCCCTCAGAAAAAAGGAAGGACGCTTTACCGCCGGGATCTGGGGCTGTTCGGGTTTCAGGGTCGGCGTGACTTCAGGGGTCACTTCCGGCTGCGGGATGGCCTCCTGCCAGAAAGTCACGTTGACCCCGTCGGGCAGGGTGGTGATGCTGTGAGAAGGGACTCGGACATCCATATCGAAGACCACCCGGGCTACGCTCGACTGGAATTGGCCGGTGCGGACGTTCAAAACACCCATGTCGTTGACCTGGTAGAGGGGCTGGGCTTCGATTTTGGATACGGGGCTGAAGTCGATGACCAGCCTTCTGGGCGCCATGAGCTCAAAGGTTTCAATGAGGAAGGGGCCCTCGACTTTGATGATGAATTGCAGCTGCCCGACGATTTCAACCTTCTGATAGGTGATGTCCTTGAGGACGGAGACAGACGCCTGGGCCGGGGCGGCGGGCTGAGGCGGTTGCTGAGCTTGAACGGCGCTGGCCAGGACGGCGCTCAGCATCAGCCAGAAACATATGCCTCGGAAATGTTGCTTTGTCAGTTTCACAATGACCTCCATATTGATTTATCGGATTAAGGGGTGGGCGAAAGATCCTTCCCGAACACGACTTTCACTCCGTCTTTCCCGGACGAGATGCTGTGAGCGGGAATGTTGTCGGCCAGGTCAAACACGACCCGGGCCACGGTCGGCTGATACTGGCCGGTGCGGATGTTCAGGAGACCCATATCGTTGACCTGATAAATAGGCTGGGCCTCGACCGTCGATACGGAGTTGAAATCGATGATCAGTCTTTTGGATCCCACCAGCTCGGTGATGTCGATGGAGAAGGGACCGTCGACTTTGATCAGGACCAGGAGCTGGTCGGCGATTTCAACCTTTTGGTAGGTGATTTCCTTGATGACGGAGACGGGGGCCTGGGCCGGGGCGGCGGCCTGAGGCGGCACCTGGGCTCCCACGGCTCCTGCCAGCAAAATAGCTACAGCCAGCCAGAGACAGAAGCCTTGGAAATGTCGAGTTGCAAGTTTCAAGAGTACCTCCATAATGATTTAGCGGATTAAGGGATAAGTCGTGGGACCTTCGATTCCGTCGGACATAACGGTCGAGACCACATAGGTGTATGTTTCAGCCAGATTGATATCGGAGTCAAAGCAGAAGCTCTTTCCGCTGACGGCGGCCAAGAGCCGGAAAGCCGAGGGCTCTTCGGCGTTCTTTTTCCGATAGATTCGGTATTCCTGTATTTGGGTGGGATCGCTGATCTTGGGGTTGGTCCTCCATTCGATGAGATTGCCCTCTTTGCGAAAGAAGAGGATGTCATCGGCGGCCCGGCGGACCTGGGCGTCGGCGGGGGGGAAGGGAAAGCGTTTTATTCTGTCGAACCATTTTTCGGCCATGAATTGATAGCCTTTTTCGTTGGGGTGGGTCCGGTCTTCGCCCCAGCAGTAAAGGGAGGTCACGCCTCCGTCTTCTTCAGGGTAGTCGGCAAAATCCTGATAAAGGTCTTCCAGGGGGATGGAGCATTCAGGGGCCAGGGAACGGATCCGGATGTTGAGGCCGTTTAGCCTGGGCCGGTTAAGGGGCACGCCGTAGCGGGGAATGCAGGTGGCCAGGGCGGGGAGCAGCCCATAGTCAAGGCTCTTGCGGATCATCTCCTGGAGGTTGAAGGACGTCGTCTCCAGGGAATAGTCATTCCAGATGATGTCGTTGGTGCCCTCCAGGATCAGGATGTAGCGGGCCAGGTGCTTGGCCATCAGGGCATCTATTCGGGCCAGCCCCTGGATGGTGCTCTCCCCTGGAACGCCGGCGTTGGCCACTTGGTGGGGGCCGAAGTTTTGAGTGAGCAGGGCTTCCAGCCGGGGAGGGTAAGCCTTGTCCGGGATGTAGTCCCCCGGGTCATCTATCCGATCCTCGTCGCAGACGCCGTAGGTGATGCTGTCGCCGAATCCGATGTACTTGCTTTCGTCAAGGGCCGGATTGTAGACCGGCCCGGAGTGGAGAAGAATTTCTCTTTGGCGGGGGATGAACGGCCGCGAAAAAGGAAGGTTTTTTCCCGCTGCCGTCCGGCTCAGATAGGGAAGATAAAACCATTCCCCCTGGAGGGAGGTGCCGTCCGGCTTGGCCAAGCCGACCATATCGTCCTTGACAGCCAGGGGAACGAACGGCTGTCCTCCGGCCAAGGAACCCAGTTCGGATTCGTCGTACCACTCCCCCGGCTTTCCGCAACGGATCATGGCCAGACGGTCCTGGCCCGTATAGCGGACCCAGGTAATGACGGGAAGCACCCCGAAGGCCAGCTCCAGGCCGGGGAAAACGTCATTGGCTCCGGAATTCTCGGTGACAGTCAAGGCTGGCGACCATTCCCGGCCGTTCCACATTCTGGCCAGGATTTCGTAATCTTGTCCGTCATAGCCGGACCAGACCAGCCAGACGTTTCCGAAGGGGTCGGCCGCGGCCCGGGGGGTGATGCTGGGGTGTTCTGGCTCGCCGGACAGCAGGGCCTCCGGGGACCAGGCTGTCCCGTTGAAACGGCTGGAAAAGATCTGCTCTTGTTTCGACCTGACGGCCGTCCAGAAAACCCATAGGGAGCCCTGAGCATCCCACAGCAGGCGCGGACAATTCGCCTCCTTCATGCCCGAAGTGATTGTCCAGGTCTGGCCCGAGGCCAGGTCGCGGACAAGGATATCCTGCCGGGAATGATTTTCCTCGACCCAGGCCAGCCACAAGCGGCCGCTGCTGTCGAAACAACAATCCCAGGGAAGGGAGGGCTGGGCCGGAGAATCCAACAAGGAAGAGGCGCTCAGGTTTTCACCGAGGCGGACCAGGCCGAGTTTCGGCTGGGGCCCTTCCATTTCGATCCAGACGGCCCACAAGCGGCCTTGAACGTCTTTCTTGATTACGGGCAGGCCGGCGGCCAGGCCGAGCGATAAAGGACGGGTTTCGTGCTTGCTCGTGGACGGGTCAAGGATTTGAAGAAAGAAGCGGCCCTCCTCCGGCTGGGTGATGGCCACCAGCTGGCCCCGCTCGTTGAATTCAGGCTTGGACAGGAAAAGAGGACTCGGCCGCCAGCCTGCTCCCGCCAAGCAGACAGGCAGGCTGAGAATGAGTAGAGCTAAAATTCCTGTCCCGGTGGATTTTTTCATTTCCGTAAAAAATTTTAGAAACGCACTATAATACAAGGTTCCACGGTTTTCAAGCCAAATTATCGAAATTGTCGTGACCATGCAGTTTTAACATAGAAACACATAATGAAAATAAATTATAACATAATATATAGGCAAGGCAAGCTGATTTTTTCAATTTCTTCATTGATCCAATTTGCCTTCGCCTGACTGGCGCCTGGCCGGATAAGTATTTTAAAAAATCTTAAAATTTATCTTGCGTTCTCAATTATCTATGTTATTATTTTTTGTCACTATGAGTTTCTATGTTGATACTCAAGAGCCATTTGAGTTTCACGGAACGGCGAAATGATAAAATGCGTCTATTTCTAAGGAGAAAACAATGAAGAGACTGTTTCCGCTCAGCCTGCTTCTCGTTTACCTGACCACGGCCGCTCTGGCCGAGGTCATGAACCATCAAGTCACAGTGGCCCACGTCGGGGGGAAAGTCCGCTGGTCGCAGGTCGCCCTGGGCCCGGACGGCATCGCCCATGTCGCCTTTGTCGAAATACTGGCCCCTGACACGCGCAACCCTCTATACTATGTATCCTATAACGGACAAACGGCCTCAACGCCCCGGCTGCTGACCGCGGGCTTCGATAACTACGCCCAGCAGCCGTGGATCACAACCAGCACCAGGGGGGTTGTCGCCGTCATCTGGGCGGAACCGTATGATGGTTCAATTTTCTTAAGGGTCTTCGACCCCGCCCTCCACGATTGGCTTCCCATCGAAAGAGTGAGCAATTGGGGCCAGGACGAACCTTCCGTGGTGGTCGAGCCCAATGGAAATATCCACGCCTTTTTCTGGGATTCGGGTGATGGGCGCTGCATGGCCAAATCAAAAATCAACGGAGTCTGGGGAGGCGAATTCGTCCTTTCCAATCCGGGCACGCGGTGCATGAAAGGCAACATCGCCCTGGCCAACGACGGAACGGTCTGGGCCGTGTGGATGGAACGCGACTGTTCCAACCCCTCCGTCTGCGAGTACAAGGTCCATTATCGGACGCGCACGTCTGCCACGAACTGGTCGGGTCAGCAAATAGTCAATGGCTCCGGCCTCAGCCAAGAGCTCCCCTTCATCGCCGTCGGGCCGGACGGCATCCCTTGGGTGGCCTGGGGAGACACCACCGAGGACGAACAGACCGCCGTGGCGGTCGTCCGCCTTGACAGGGTCGGCAATCCGATTCAGTCCCTGACCGGGGCCTGGACCCAGCATGGGCCCCGCACCGCCTCCGACATCAATAACAATTGTCACATCGCCATTCAGGAGGGCGGGGGCGATTATGGCGAAGGAATTCTCTACATGAACAATGTGGGCGGAACGTGGAAATTTCAGACGATGTATGGGGCTTATACCAAGTCCGGAGGCATCAGCGCGGATACTTTCGGCAACGTGGCAGTGTCTTGGTCCGGCTGGTTCGGAGAAAGCGGCTCGAACGTGTATATCAATTCCATCGAGCCCATTTCGCCTAAGTATTTCTTTCCTCCCGTCAACCTGGCGGCCGGGGTGACCTTGACCAATGCGGGAAAATCGCCCCAGGTCGTCTACAACTTGAGCTGGAGCGCCAACCCGTCAAACACTGAACAATACTTGAGCGGGTATAAGATCTACGTCAAGGAAAACAACGGAAACTTCCAGCTTCTGACGGCCGTGGGCAAGACGACGTTCAGTCAATCGTTCGAGTTCAGCGAGGCGACCAAGAAACGCAACTTCGCCATCTCCACGGTCAACCTGGGGGGAGCGGAAAGCGAGCTGGCAGCGTTCTTCTAAGTTTCGAACGCCCTTATCGATGACTTTTGGCCGGACTGGTGACCGCGCTGGCGGAAAGGTGGGCCGCTCGGCCAGTATCGATAATAAGGATTTCCGCTTTGGACAAATGCTGAGTCCGCCGCTGGTGGCCGATTAAGTTCAACAGTTCATGCAGGACGGTGTTTTCGTGCTCGTTTTTCTGCAACTCCGGATTACGGACTATGTCGCGCAAGGCTACTTCCAGCGCTTCGATCGGCGTGCCGGAGGGAATTGTTAACAGATAACGGGCCCGCGCGATTTCGATAAGTTTGAGCCAGGGTATTTGTCTCAAAGCTTTGCTGGGGCCGACGACAATCAGGGACTTGCCGGGAGCCATCTCCACAAGCTCCACCGGCTTGAAACGTCCCTTGCCGGTCCCGGCCACAGCCTCGGTGACCTTGACCACGGCGCAAGTCCGGTCCGGATCTATCTCGGCCAGCTGATTCAGAATGCGCTCCGGCAGGGTCATGGTGACCGGATGCCGCGGCTCACGAAATTTCGGCGGCCGCCCCCCTGAATTCATTTTTGCTTTTGACTCCATTCAATAACAATTTAATAAAAAACATAACTTATTTCAACATTAATAATAACAGCCGGACTTCCTCCATTTTTTCGGGCGGGGAACTCCCGGAAATTGTTGTGCACTTCGACGCGTAACCTCAGGGAAAGTTTGGCGGGGGGTGTGGCCCCCTTTAGGGGGTCAGCGGCGCAAAACGACGCGCCCAGGGGGAAGTTTGACTAACCCCCAATAAGTGCACCGTCTTCTGTACATTTTGACAAGGGACTTATGAGCAGGTGCACTAGGGCGGCTGGCGCCGCGGAATGATGAGCACATAATCCTTCAACTTTAGGAGATGATACGGCCGGCCGGCTTCCTGGAGATGCTTCAGGATCCGGGCCTTGCTCAGCCCGGCAAAGAATTTGTCCTGTGGACCCAGGGGATATGTATTCGCGTAAAAAATATAGGTCTTGCCCTCCAGGGGCTGGCGGTCGACGAGGGCTCGCAGCCCGGGATAGAAGTTCGCCACGGTAAAGGGCCCCAGCGAATCCGTAGCGATGATCTTCCGCCCGGAAAGAAAATAGATCGGATAGGCGAGGGTAAAGTCCGTTGTCACGTAATGGACCCGGTATCGATGCAGAGCGGCGAGCAGGGAGCGGTAGGAAGATTCCTTGTCAAGAACGTTCCTCAGGAAGGCATCATAATGGGGGACGGTAAGAAGCGCGAAGATGAGAAGGACGGCGGCGAGGACGCCCCGGCGGATGCGCCAGCGGCGAATCACCACGTCGGCGATGAAGAAGTAGCTCAAAATGACCAGCAGAACGAGATCGAAGTTATGGCGGGGCTCGGTATGGGGCGGCACAAACAAGAAGACTTTCGCCAGGAAGGCCCCTAGCAGGATGAGCCAGAACGACTTCAGCCAATTGCCCGGCCCGGCGGCTTCGCGCCGGCGCACGAGGCGGATGACGGTCGCCAGCGACAGGACCGCGGCTGCGGCCAGGACCGCCAAGGAAATCCACATCACCGCCGAGTTCAGAAGGCCGCAGGCCGCCGCCGCTCCGGCTTTCTGATAGACCGGCGAAAGATACGAGAATTCGGAGCCGAAGACGCCGTGGAACGTCTCGGCCAGGCTGCTCAGGAATAGCCGGACATATCCCGCCGGAATTCTGGCCATGTTCAAGAGCCCGATGCTTTCCCAGCTACCTCTAGCCACAGGTTTGGGCAGGAAGGCCAGATAGAAGAACCAGTGATAGAGGCCGGCGGCGAGGCCGGCGGCCATCCACCCAGCGTTTCGCCAAAACCGGCGGCGGGCGAGAGCATAAAGCGCGGTGCAAGCGGCGAAGCTCCCGGCCAGCACTGCCGCCAGGGGATGGATATAAATCGAAAAAAAGACAAAATAGGAACCGATGAACAGCCGCCAACGTCGTTCGAAAGTAAAATCGAACAGGGCGGCGCCGATGACAAAGAAGAGGAGCATCTCCAGGTAGGGCGCCCCCCGCAAGGAGAGGGAATAATCGAAGACGACCTCAACGAAAGCGAACTGGATAAGCAGCAGGAAGACGCGGAGGAATCCCGGGCGACCAGCCGGGCCGAGGAGGGCCGTGAGAGCGGTCAGCAGGGCCATGAAGACGGCGGCCTGGGCCAGGAGATAGATGAGATAGACGTTGCCTGTCAGGTCCCACAGGAAAGCGACCCACATATACTTCACGGTCCCCATGTGATTGGACATGCCTAAGAGGAAGAAAGGAGCCTGATGGGCGCTTTTCATCTCAACGGCCTGGAGGGCTTCATGGGCATTGTCCGAAGTCAGGATCGCCCCGTCGGAATGAAGGTAGAAGGGAACCCGGATGAGAAGAAAGAGGACCAGGGCGGCCCACAGGAGGGGCCGTTCGCGCGCAGCGCGCACAAAGGCCAGGATAGAGACGGCCAGGAGAACGATGAAAAAGCCTTCCAGGACGGAGTAAAGGATCTTGGCTCGACTGACCAGATGAACCTGGAAGATGAGGAGGAAGGCGGTCAGGACGGCCAGGGGGGCCAGCGGATGGCGAGTCAGGAAGCGAACCGTTCGGCTCAGCGGTTGGCGCAAGTTGTTCATGGTGAAGACGGATCTCAATCGTGGCTATGTCGGGCCAGGACGAGCATCAAGCCCGAGTTCACGTAGCAAGTTGCATAAAGCGCAATCGTCGATGTGGAACGTTTTGATGCGGAAGGTCCGGCGTACATCCGGACATCCGCAGGCGGGACACAAGATTGTCTCGCGCAGGTCTTTTCTCACAAATTAGTTTTTCTATCACAGGGGAGGGGATCTTGTCAAACATACATGAAGGTACCGTATATCGAAATTGTTGGGTTGACTTTGTCTTTGGGGGTGTGGAATACTCAAAAACCGCCGAGCTATGGACCGCCCCTATGGATTTAGACGCCCCCTTGTTGCCGCCGCTGCTGTCCTTCTCCTTCTAGTTTCCTATTCTCTGGGCATTTTCCTGTTCGACCATCAGCTGATCGTTTTTAAAAAAATCGAGCCGGGCAAAATCACGGTTTATACGAATGCGTTCAGCCTGGAGCCATGCCTGAGATATTCTTTGTTCTTTTTCCTCGGCTTGGCCTCGCTGGCGCTCCTCCTCGGATTTTTGTGGGCCAGGAAAATGGGGCGCGGCCTGGGGGAGGGCTTCGCCCGGCAGGTCTGGACTCTGGCTCCCTTCCTGGCTTTGGCCTTCGGCCGCTTTGTTTACGGAAAGTTCCTGAATTATATCGTCTTCATCCCCCTTTATCCGCTTCTGGTCCTTGTCGTCTTGGCCGCCGTCCTTCATCTGAACGCAGCTCTCCATCTGGGTTTTCGTTTGCGGAATTTTTTCCGTCAACATGTTTTTCCCGCAGCCGGCAGCCGGGGGGAAAAGAGCAAAACGATCGGCCTGGTGGTGCTGATCGGCTCAGTCCTGGTCCACATTCTGACTATCGGCCCTCTTTACCAGAGATATTCGAGCTTGATGATTTTCCTGGGAGATGAGCCCAAGTACCTCAGGATGACCTACTCCCTGGCCAGTGACGGCGACCTCGACCTGACTGACGATTTTGTCGGGGATGAGGTCGAGGTTTTTTGGCGCTTGCAGACGGCCATCGCTTCCGGCAAGAGGGAGGTCGGCCATTTCTCCATCATCGGCCGGGACGGCGGGATTTATCATCTCCATATGCCCGGCTTGTCTTTTCTGATCCTGCCCAGTTTTCTTCTCGACCTGGCTGTTTTCCAGCGGGACATCCCCAATACCCAGGCTTTGATGTTCCTCCCGGCTAAAATGATTTTTACCCGGGCCTGGATTTTGCTCTTGGCCCTGGCTTTTTATTGTTTGCTGGCGCGCTTCCTCCAAAGGATGTTCCGTTCCCGCCTTATTACGGCCCTTCTGCTCCTGGCCCTCATCTTTCTCACCCAGATTCCGGAGTTCATCTTCCAGGTCTATCCCGAGCTGGCCGCCGCGCTTTTTCTCCTGCTCGGACTCAACGCCCTGTTCTTTCCCTTCCGGCCGAAATGGCTGAACGCGCTGTCCCTCATCGCCGGAATCGGATACTTGCCCTGGCTCCATCAAAGATTCATCCCCCTGGCCGCCAGCCTGTATGTTCTTTTTCTTTTTCAGGACCTCGTTCTTCATCGCCGCTGGAAAAGGGTCCTGGCCGTCAGCCTGCCCTTGGCAGCCGTCGGCCTGGGCTACGCCTATTATTTCTATGCCATCACCGGGAGCCCTTGGCCCTGGAGCCTGTACAGCCTGTGGGGGACGAGCTACACCCGGGCGGCCATTTTCCCCTCGGGTTTCTTCGGCTATATTTTTGATACCGGCTCCGGCCTGCTTTCGCTTTTCCCGATTTTTCTTTTGGCCCTGATCGGAGTGTTCTGGGGAATCAAGCTTGACCGCCGCCGGGCCTGGATGCTTCTGGCCGTGACCCTGCCATATTTCTGTCTCATCAGCATCACTCCCTGGCACGGGAGTCCCTGGGAAACGACGCGGATGAGCTTGATCCTGTTTCCCCTGTTTCTCGTTTTTGTCGGCTATACGCTGCGCGCCCTGGCCCGGCGCACCTCCTGGGCCCATATCCTTTTTTATATGGGCAGCCTGGTTTTCATTATTTTAAACAGGGCCCATCATTTCTGGGAAATCAGCCTGGGGAATGTTTTGATTTTGCCCCATCAAGTCGGATATATCATCCAATGCTTTTTCGTCCTAGTGTTTTTCTTGGTGATACTCCAGGCCTTGGACCTCTGGACGGAGAAGAAGCTGGGCCCCCTTCCCGCCCCTAAGATTCTCCCCTTTCTCCAGGAAAGATTCCTGCGGGTCAGACGGGCGGCGCTTTGGCCGGTCTTGGGCAAAGTCCTGCTCGGCCTGGGGCTGGCCTTCCATCTTGTCTATGTCCTTATTTTTATCAGAAATTGGGACGACAAGGCTCTGACCCAGTCCTATTTCAGCGCCATCGCCAAAGTCGGCCGTTCCCCCCAGGTCTTCCTCCATCGCCCCGGCCAGCCCTCCACGGCCCGGGGCAAGATGGACAAGAAGTTTATCGATATCTTTGAGTGGACGGTGCCCTTCGAATTGCGGCCCGGGCAGCAGCGAAAATCCATCCGCCTGGGCCCGGCTTTCTTTTTTGATAGATGTCCCCCGGGCTGTTACAAAGTGGACCTCGAATTCTATGACCTACCCCCGGGGTTCTCCCTTCTTTCCCTGGACTTCATGCGTGAAACGCGGGAGATGACGGTGAGGCCAGCGCCGGGGAAAACCATCGTTTCCACCATTTACCTTGTCTTCCAGGACGCGCTCATCTCCCCGGAATTCGTCATGCGCTATGAGGCCCTCTTGACCCGGGCCGTCAAGGGAAGAATGGTTTTTTTCCCCATCCCCAGCCTTGTCTTCGACAAAAGGTTGATGGTGCGGTTGTCCGAAGGCCTGTACCCGAACTGCATCCGGCCCAGCGGAACGCATACCTACCTGGGCTTTATGGCCAATGTGCGCAAGGATAATTCGACCTTTCGCTTTCACCTCTCCCTGGTGGAGAGTCCGGGGGAGGGAGGCGGGGCCAGAGAGATCCCCCTGGGCACTTATCCCGTGAAGTTCTGGAACCGGGGACGGCATAAATTTGATATCCGGCTGGACCAGCCGGGAAGGGCTTGGCCGGAGCAGGGGACCCTTATTTTTTCGGTCAGTGATGCCAACGGCCATCCGATGGACTGCCGGAGCATTTGGCTGCCTATCCGCCGGGGCGCCTGGCTGATCCCCTGGAGTAGCCGGCAGGCGCCTGAACGCCCAGCCCTGGCCCAATGAAGCGGACGCGCTGAGGATTGATGGGCCGGCCAACGAAAAGTGTTGACAGTGGGAGGCGACGTAGACAATACTATAGGTCCGATAGATTTAAACTTCTAAAGGAGTGCTTTATGAAGAGAATTCTTTTCGGCGGCCTGATCTTATTGCTGTTTTTCACGACCGCCTTACCCGCCACGATGGGCAATAAGGTTATAGTGGCCCATGTGGGCGGCAAAGTCCGCTGGTCCCAGGTGGCCCTGGGAGCCGACGGCATCGCTCATATGGTGTTTGTGGAAATTTTGGAATCGGATGTCCGCAATCCGCTGTACTATGTTTCTTACGACGGCAAAAAAGCATCCACGCCTTTGATACTGACCAGGTCGCTCGACACCTTTGCCATGCAGCCCCATATCGCCGCGAATTCCAGGGGCCAGGTTGTGGCCGTCTGGTCCGAGCCCCGGGATGGAAGCATTTTCATGAGAGTCCGCGACCCGCTGACCAACACCTGGGGAGGCGAAGAGAGGGTCTCGAATTGGGGAGTGGACGAGCCCTCGGTGGCCATCGATAAGGATGGAAATATCCACGTCTTTTTCTATGACACTGGAGACAGCCGCTGCTACGTGAGGTCGAAAATCAACGATGTCTGGGAAAGGGAATTTCTCTTGTCCCGGAGTGATGTGGCTTGTCGGCAGGGCAATGTGACCATAGCCAAGGACGGGACGGTTTGGGCCTGCTGGCTGCAGCAGCAGTGGACTACACCAAGCTATGCCGAATACAAAACTCATTATCGGAAGCGCCTGCCCAATAGCACCACCTGGACGCCTCAGAGCTGGTGCAATGAGACGGGCGAGAGCCAGGAACGGCCGAACATCGGCGTCGGGCCGAATGGTATTCCCTGGGTAACCTGGCAGGATGTGGACCCCGGAGAGAATACCCAGGTCGCCATCTGTAAGCTGGATGAAAGCAGCAATCCCATGGAGCTGATCACCGGACGCTGGACCCAGCATTTTCCACGCGTGGCCGTCGACGTCAACAACAACGTCCACCTGGCCATCCAGCAGGGAGCGGGCGACGAAGGGGACGGCATGCTCTATAAGAACAACGTCGGCGGCGGATGGAGCTCCGAGGAACTCCCCGGGCCCTGGACCAAAGCCGGCGCCATCTCCGCCGATGATTTCGGCAACGTGGCCGTCAGCTGCTCGGCTTATTATGGGGCCAACGGGTCGGATGTCCAGCTCTTTTCGCTGGAGCCTATCTCCCCCAAATTATTTCTCCCGCCCGTCAACCTTACGGTCACAGTGGTCGTGGGCAGCCTGAAGATGTCGCCCAAGATCACTTACAACCTGAGCTGGAGCGCCAACCCGGAAAATAACGAAGCCTACCTCAACGGATATAAAATCTATATGAAGGAGAATACCGGGAGCTATCAGCTCCTGTACCCGGTGACCAAGTCAACCTTCAGTCAGTCTCTCGAATTCAACGACGTATCGAAGAAGCGCAAGTTTGCCATCACCACGGTCAACCTGGGAGGAGCGGAAAGCGTCCTGGTCGAATTTTAAACGATGCGTTTGAACAAAGCGGGTCGGCGGCTTGTCCTCCTCCTGGCGGCCGGCCTTGTTTTTTGTTGGCTGAACGCGGAAGCGGCCGTGCGCATCTCCAATGCCCAGGGCTTTTGCTGGTCGCCCCGGATTGCCGTCGATTCCTCAGGAAATATTCATGCGGTTTGGCTGGATGCCTACAGTGATTCGAGCGGGGACGTCTTCTACAGCCGCCGGCCGGCCGGCAGCGAGACCTGGACCGGGCCGATCAATCTCAGCAACAGCGGCCGGGTGGCCTGCGAATCCAAGATGGCCTGCGCAGTCGGGCTCGACGGGTCGCAGCGCCTCTACGTGGTCTGGGGCGAGCTGGGGAACGGTATTGTTCTCAGGACCCTGACCGGCGATTCCTGGGGCGGCCCGGAGCTGGCGGCCTCTTTCGGCAATCCGGACATGGTTCGTATGTCCGTGGACGGCTCGGGGAACCTGTACATTATCTGGTACAATTATGGGGCGGGTGAAGTTTATTCCCGGGCCAGAGTGGGGGGAACCTGGGAAAATATGAGGCTGGTCAGCGACGACCGTTATCGGTCGAAATTCCCTGATATCGCCGCAAATAACGGCGTGGTATATGCGGTCTTCACCTCGAAAACCGCTGACTACGATACCATGTACTGCCGCCGGGACGCCGGCTTCAACGCCGGCTGGAGCGCACCCCAGCCGGTTTATACCGAATTCCCCCTGGGCCACCAGCACCCCACCGTGGAGGTGGACAACAACGGCATCGCCCATGTCTTTTATGTCCACGTCACGGCTGACGACAGCGGCAACGCCGTGGCCTATTCCTACTGGACGGGCTCCGGATTCACGCCGTCGATCGAGCTGAGCGGCTGGTCTTTTAATCATTGGCCGCACGTGATCCAAAGGGACAACATCCTCCATTTGGTCTGGCAAGAGGGCAGCGCCGATAATGGGAGTCTTTATTTTCGCAGCGGCCAGAGGAGCAATTGGTCCGGGACGAACTACGTGCCCGATTCGGGCTACTCTATCCATATGGATTTAGCCCTTGACCCGGCGGGCAAACTGAATTTTGTGTGGAGCTCTGGCGGAGAGATTTATTTCGGAACCACCACACCCGGAGGCGGCGGCGGCGGCGGTGGTGGCGGCGGAGGTGGCGGCGGGGGCGGCGGCGGAACAGCCCCTCCCCCCAAGCCCAATCAGCCGCCCGTAGCTGCTTTTAATTTTTTGCCCAACACCGGGTTTGCTCCGCTGGAGGTTCAGTTCGACGGGACGGCCTCCTATGACCCGGATGGAATGGTCACCCAGTGGACCTGGCTCTTGGGCGACGGCGGCTCGGATTCGGGCGGGAATATCTATCATACCTACCAGACCCAGGGTATCTTCCAGGTCAAGCTGACGGTTGTAGACAACCTGGGCCTTACGGCCAGCACCGTCAGGTCCATAGAGGTCCTGGGAGTCAACCCGCCCCTGAATGTCCGCTGGCAGACCTTCGTGGACGAAAGCGTTTTCCTGACCCGTTACGTGACCGAGGTCACCTGGGACCGCAACCCCGACAACGACAGGTTCAACATCGTTCAACATAACATTTATCGCAAGAACAACGAAGAAGGCGGGTCCTGGAAATATATCGGCCGGACCGCGCCCGACGTATTCAACTATCGTGATACGGACGTCAAGCAGAAAGATGTCTACGCCTATTCCGTTTCCGTCGTTGACGCCCAGGGACACGAGAGCCGGGTGGGCGCGCAAGGGGGAGGATATTTCTTTTCCCAGACCGGCCAGGGACGGAGCCCAGCGGCGCCCAGTCCGCGGCCCGGTTCAACCTTAATCAAAAAAGACTGAACCCCAGGACCAGTCCCCCTCCGATCTCCCATCCTCCCAGGTTCACCTGCAAGCCATTTTCCTCGGCGACGGCCCTGGTCCACTGAAAGAAGGCTTTGGCCCGGAGGAGCTCGAAGGAAGGCGACCCGACAAAGATCCCCCGCCCAGGCTGAAGCCCGTTGTGTAACTCATGGTGTTCCGCAGGGAGCTCGTTTCCCGGTAATGATAAACAGCCAAGCCGGCCGAGAGATAAGGCCACAAGCTTCCTCTCCGGAGGATGAGGCGCAGCCCCAGGTTCAGGGGAGCGATGGACACCTGAGTGGCCTGGCCGGTGACCGTCGATTGGCCCTCCAGGGACAGGCGCTCATAGGCGGCGCCGGCCGCCAGGGCCAGGCGGCCGGAAGTGAACAAAACTTGGGAGAAATCAACGGACAGGCAGGATTCTATCCTATGTCCGAAAACGTCCTGAAAACGTTTGTCGGTCAGGGTTATATTGGCCAGGCTCAACCCGATCAACGTGGTTGGGGGGGATGAAGGCTTTTTCTCTGGCCCGGGTAGCTCGGGCCGCGGCTGTTCCGGGGCTGGAGGCTGGGGCTGAGCGGGGGGAGGGTTCGGCCGGGCGTGGCTCTTTCCGCTTGTCCCGGAGAGGAATGAGACGAGAATACCGTCAGGCGTCTTGTTGATTAGATACAATGACGGCCGGCCTGAAAACTCAAAGACGATGCGCGCCGTGCCGTCTTGCGGCTGACCCGTCCTGATCCTCTCCACTCCAAAGGCCTGGATGGTGATGAGGCCGGAGGCCGCCACCTCCTGGACGGGAGTGATATCGATCACCAGGCGGGGCGGGGCGCCAAGTTCAAAGAAAGTATGTTCGAACGTTCCTTCGACCTGGATGAGGACCTCCAGTTCCTCGGGCTGAAGCACAGGGCGCACGGATATCAATCGGGAGCCGCCGGACGGCGCTGCATAAGCGGCGGAGGCAAGGCTGATGACGATCATACAAAACGAGAGGCCTATTCTGGGGAAGCATCGTCTCAGGCTCATTTCCCAGCATCCTTTATAAATCGTTGATTTATAACATGGCCGGCCGCTAAAAGCAACTCGGTCAAAACTTGAGTAAGCATCTCAATTTCCGTGATGAAAACAGATACGGGTGGGGTCCTGTCGCGGCCGACATTTCCGGAGACACCCACCTCTGCCTCCCTTGTTTCGCCAAGGGGGGCTAGAGGGGGATAAAGAGAATAAAGAAAATTCATAGGTGTTTCCGGCAAGGCCAGGCTGCGCGCAGGCGGATTGTATAGCCGGAGCCGCCTCTTTGCTTTTTTTCTATTTATTAACCCCCCAGCCCCCTAGAAATTAGGGGGCTCGATGGCGTCTCGGGAAAGGCCGGAGCCCCTCCGCCGCGCCACCCCTTAACGATCTGGGCACATCACGGAAAATGAGATGCTTGCAAAACTTGACTTCTTGTTTGGGGAACGACTAAATTAAAAAGGTCATGTTTGTTTCCGGTTTGCGTCGTACTCGGCCGTCGCGCTTGATTTTGCCCTTTGTCCTGGTGCTGTGGCTCATTGTTTTTTTCGGCTGCTCTTCCGGCGAAAAAGACCGCGGCCGGAATCCGGCCCAGCCTGTTGATTTAAGCCGCCTCCGGGCCCAATTCGATTTCCGCGGACGGATTATTTTTCAGTCGGACCTGGACGGCGACAGCGAGATCTATTGTCTCACGGCCGAGAGCTTGACTAAGCTCACCGACAACAACTGGCAAGATGAGTATCCCCGCTGTTCGCCCGACGGCCGCCGGATCTCCTTCAGCGCCAACCCGGAGGGGAAGTTCCAGATTTTTACCATGAATATGGACGGCACAGATATTGTCCAGGTCACAAAATCGGCCAACAACGCCGTCGAGCAGGCCTGGTATCCGGACGGCAGCCGAATCGCCTTCACCGAGGAGGCGCCGGGCAGGCATTTTTCGATTTGGACTCAGGACTTGAAAACGGGGAAGGCCGAGCTGCTCCTGCCTCAGTTTCGCGGCTCCAGCGCTCTGCCTGATTTCTCCCCCAGCCAACCGCTGATGGGGTTCACTGGAAAACGGCTCATGGGCTGGGATGTTTTTCTATACGACCTGGCCCTCGGACAGTGGCGGGAGCTGGTCAAAGGCGGCCACAGCTGCCGGCCCAGGTTTTCGCCGGACGGGCGCCAAATTATTTATGTTTCCTCTGAAGCGGACGGCAAAGGGGACGTCTGGATGATGAACCCCGACGGGAGCGACAAGGTCCGGCTGACGGACAGGGACGAAACCTACGACTATTTTCCCTCCTGGTCGCCCGACGGCAAATATGTCGTGTTCTGCTCGGACCGTCTGGGCCGACTGGACCGGGGGCATTGGTCGCTTTACCTGCTGAAAGTGGCCACCCGGCGCGTCTTCCCCCTCTTCCAAAGCGGCCACCGCGACCTCTTCCCCGAGTGGAGATAAATTTCCAATGTTCTCTTCCATATTGCCTGAGTCATTCTCTATAGAGAGATGGCCGGGGCGATCGCTGCGACCATCAGCGAAGGTTTAGCCTTCCCGAGCTGGCTTGGAAGGGATCCCGCCCTAATTCATCCGCTTAAACAGGAAGCGCCACAGATATTCGGTGGGAATGCCCAGTATGTGCGGCCGCCACAGACGGTCGCACGTGGAGCAGGCGGCCAGGTCGCCGACGTCGCCGGCCAAGACCTTCCGCCGGAGGCTGACCATCCTCTCGTTGTTCCAGATCGAAGCCAGGGAGGATTGGCCCACGTTGCCCAGGGCCAGGCAGCCCTGAAAATCCTGAGTGCAGGGCAGGACGCTGCCGTCCCAGAAAATGATCATCACCTGCCACAGGAAGGTGCAGGGAAGATAGCCGCCGCGCCTTTCCGCCTGAGCAGAATCGCCCGCCCAGTTGTGCAAATTCTTGACCTTGACTTTATCCAGGGGAAGGCCTTGGAAGCGGGCCAGGAACTCTTTCTTTCTCCTCTGTCCCTCGCCGCGGAAAAGGCCGGGGAAGTCGATCAGCTCGAGGGTGGTATAGGGCTTGCGGGCGCCCAGCTCCTTCTTGATTTCGAGGAAGCGGACGATGTTGCCCACGGTCCGGTCGAAATTTCCCTTGATCCGGATGCGCTCATAAGTCTCCCGGTCGAACCCGTCAAAAGAGAAGGCGAATTGATCGAGGCCGGAGGCCATCAACTGCCGGGACTTATCTTCGTCCAGGAGCGTGCCGTTGGTGTGGAAGCGGGTGATGAGACCGGCCTGATGGGCGTAGCGGACCATGCGGAAAAAATCCGGATGGAGAAGGGATTCGCCCCGGTGCAGGAGGTGGACGTCGAAAACGAAGCGGGAGGCCTCGTCGATGATCTTGCGGAACAGCCCGAAATCCAGGTAGCCCTTTTGGCTCTTGTCCAGGTCCTGGTTGGGGCACATGACGCAGGCCAGGTTGCAGTAGCTCGTCGGCTCCACCCACAGACGCACGGGGAGATAAGGCAGGACGGTCTTTTTCCGCTTATAGCTCCAGAAGATCTGGGCCAGACGGCGGTAATAATCCAGAGTGTTCATGGTCCAGGGAGCTTTATTGTATCGGGAAAGCGACGCCCTGTCCACGCGCCGGTTCATTGACTTCGCGTCAGGGCTATGCTATTTTGCCCTTTCCATTTTTTCATACCGACAGCCGCGGAGTCCTTCATTGAAACCCGAACGACGGCGCTTGATATTGATCAGCCTGATCATCGGGCTGCTGAGCTTGGCCTACTACCTTTCCTATTACAAATACCCCGAGGTGGATGTGGACGAAGGGCTGCTCATTCACGGAGCCCAACGGGCCATGGACGGGCAGCTCCCCTTGAAGGATTTTCATCAGTACATGCCGGGCCGTTACTACCTGTTGGCCGTTTGGTTTCTGGTTTTCGGCAAATCCATCGCCACGGCCAGGCTTCTTCTGGTCATCGTCCATACTCTTAGGAACATTCTCCTCTTTCATGTCGCCCGGCGACTCCTGCCCCTGCCCTTCAGCCTGATCCCGGTCGGGCTGATGGTGCTGTTGCCCGGTTTTTGGGTGAAAGCCGATATCAGTTCCGTCCTGCTGTTGAATACCTTGTTTCTTCTCAAATATTTGACTCCGCCCCATCGGACACGACATCTTGTTTACCTGGGGCTGTCGGTCGGTTTTTCAGTGCTGTTCCGGGAAGACATGGCCGGTTATAGTTTCTTGACTGTAGCCGTGCTCCTCTTGGTCAAGGGCATCCTGGACAAGGAGCGGTTGTGGTCCATCCTGCGGAAGGGGCTTCTTTTTTCCCTGATGATTTCGGCCGTCCTGGCGCCGGTGGTGCTCCTTTATTGGCAACAGGGTGGATTGAGCCGGCTTGGCCAGGGCATCCTGGAAACCGTTCGGCTGGGCCATATCGAATCATCGCCGTTCCCCCCGCCCGCCGCCCTGTTCCGCTATCCCGCCTATGTGTTTCCCTATCTGGCCATCCTTCTTTTCCTGATCATGATCACCATCCTCTTTTTTCGTTTCCGCAAGAAAGAGCCTATGGACGGCCCGCCCAACCTCTTCCTCCTGGCTGTCACTTTATTGGCCGTCCTGTCCTTTTTCCACATCCTTCACTGGACCCACGAATTCCGCATTATCCAGACCGGCTGTCTTATCCACATACTGTGGGCCACCCTTATTTATCTGGCTTTCCGCGAGGCTAAGCGCCGGTCCCCCCGGGGCGGGGGGTCGGGCTGGCTCAAGCCGGCGGCCTTGAACCTGGGGGCCGTCCTGGCTTTGGCCGTGCAGGCCACTCTGGTCATCTTCAGTTTCACCGCCGGTTATGCAGTCCAATTTGATGCCGGAGGGATATCTCTGCGCAGCGGTGTTCATCGCCCCATCGAGGGCACGGATAAAGCGGGCATCCTCCCCCCCGTCAATACCGCCGCGCCCCAATCCCGCCTGCTGCAGTACATCAGGGCCAATACTTCCCCCCAGGATCCCATATTCTGCTTCGGGGAGAGCATTCTTTATTTTTTGTCCGGGAGGAAGAACGCCACGGAATTCGACAACGGGCGCATTCCCGCCTATTTCCCCGACCAGCGAAAAATTTTTATAAGCCAGTTCTGGGGCCGGAAACCCAAGCTCATAATCGTCCGGGACTTCGAGATGATGTGGTGGTCGAAAAAGATGCCCGAGTTCTTCGAGGCCATCAAGCATGATTATTTCCTGGACGGGGAGCTCTTCTATTATTATGTATTTTCACGCGTCTCCGACCTCGACCCCTGGATCCGCCGGGGCAATTATTTATTTTGGAACGCCCAAGTGACCAAGGCTGCCGAGCAGTACTGGGCTTCCCTGCACCGGAAACGGGACCATCCGGATGTCAAGAGGATCCTCAGCCGGTTCTTCTTTTCCCGGGAACTGGCCGAGCGGGGCTTGCCCGTCCTGGAAGGCTACGCCGTCAAGAAAAACCTGAACACCTGGTATTTGCGCTGGGGCAGCCTCAGCGGCCGGCATTTTTCGGGAACCATCCGCCTTCCCGGCGCCGGGAGCGCCCAGGCGGCCTTCTCCCGAGTGGCCGTTTTTCCCCAGGGCAGCGGCCGGGTAAAATTGGAGAAAGGACCCGGCCCGGTTATTTCTTTTGACTCCAGCCTGCAGGGAGCGGCGGCCGGGCTGGACATCACTCTGGCCGACCGGGCCCTAATGGGCGCCATCCGCTTCGAGCTCCGGGTAGACGGCAAAAAAGCCGAGCTTGTCTTTCTCAATGAACGGGGGCTGATCCCAGCCGGAGAAATCGTGTCCAACGCTCCCCTCTTCTGAAGAGCGGGACAGGCGGTCCTACTTCCGGACAGCGAACGAATAGAGGAAGCGTACGGCCGAAAGGCCCAAACCCAAGATTTTTTTCAAGCCGAACAGCCGGATGAAGCTGATCATTTTGGCCGGCCTCAGATAGAAGCCGAGGTAGGCCCGGCGGCGGACCTTGGCCAGGTCGAAGGGGTTGCGGTAGGGGTCGTAATCGTAGCGGATGTTTCTCCAGTCCGGGGGCAATTCTTCCTTCATCGTTTCGAACAGCCGGCTGCCGGGGAAGGGCGTGGCGATGTAGAACTCAACGAAGTCGGGGTTGACCTCCCGGGAGAAGCGGAGCGTTTGTCTGAGCGTCTCCCGGGTTTCTCCGGGGAAGCCCAGGACGAAATGGCCGATGGAGATGAGACCGGCCTGACGGGCCGCCGCTACCGCCCGGCGCGACTGGTCCAGGGTGATTTTCTTTTGGCAAAGGTCGAGGATCTTCTGGTCCCCGCTCTCGATGCCGAAGGAGACCATCCAGCAGCCGCTTTTCTTCATCAACTCGGCCATCTCCAGGTCGAAGGTGTCCACCCGGCTGTTGCAGATCCACTCCAGGCGAAGGCCTTGCCGGATCATCTCCCGGCACAGGCGCAGGACATAGTCTTTGCGAAAAGTGAAAAGGTCGGTGTAAAAGAAAACCTGGTCAACGTATCGCGACACAGCCCGCAACTCCTCCAGCACTTCCTCCACCTCCCGGAAGCGGACCTTCCGGCCGCTGTAGTAAGGCACGACGCAGAAGGTGCAATCGAAGGGGCAGCCGCGGGCGGTGGACACCAGGACATAGCTTTTTCCCTTAATGGGGATCTTGTAGCGGCGCAGGTCCACCAGGTCCCAGGCCGGGACCTTGAAGTGAAGGGCCTTGTCCCGGGGAGGGGGCACGCGGACCACTCGGCCGTTCTGGCGATATACGGCGCCGGGCACCGGCCCTGCTGCGCCGGAGGCGATGTGCCGGGCCGCGAATTCCGGGTCGTGGAGAAAGACAAAATCGAGGGCGGACTCCTGGATGAGGTCGTCAGCAAAATAAGTGGCGTGAACGCCGAAGACGGCCGTCCGGCTGCCCGTCCGCTCCTTAACCTGTTTCAGGGCCCGGAGGTCTTCGTTGACCGTAGGGGTGGAGATAGAGGCGATGACCAGGTCCGGCCGGAATTCTTGAAGGCGGCCCAGGACGGCTTCCAAGCCCAAATCCTCGGCGATGGCATCAATGATAATGACCGGATGCTCCTCCCTCAGGAAGGAGGCCAGGGTGGCCAGGGACAGCGGCGGATAGATGGAATCCCAGATGGCCGTTTCGTGCTGGCAGCGGCCTTCGCGGACGACCTTGTAGGGGTAGGGAGGGTTGAGGAGGGCTATTTTCACGTTAAAAAAGGTTGCTCACAAAGCTCCACACATAGCGGAACCAGACCTTGCGCAGTTTGATGACCGAGGCGCCGTGCTCCCGGGCATACTCATGGGTGGGCGCTTCACTGATGCGGAAGCCTTTCTTCAGGCATTTGATGGTCATCTCCTGCTCGATGGTGGTTATGTTCTCCTTGAGGCTGAGGGACCGGGCGGCCGTGGTTCGGATGGCCCGATAGCCGTTCTGACTGTCCGTCAGGTGAACCTTGAATTTCTTGTTGATGCCGATGAGGATGATGTCGCTGCCGATCATGCGCAGCAGCTTTTCCATGTCGCCATGCAGCTCGTCGGAGCCGCCCATGCCGCGCGAACCCACCACCATGTCGGCCTTGTTCTGCTGGATGGGCTTGATGAGTTGAGGAATGTTGTCCGGGTCGTGGGAGCCGTCGGCGTCAATAAAAACCAGAATATCGCCCCTGGCTTCCTGAATGCCTACCCGGATGCCGTCGCCCTTACCCCGGCCGTGGTCCTGAACGACACGGGCGCCCAGCTTGCGGGCGACCCGGGCCGTGCCGTCTTTGGAATGCCCATCCACCACCAGGATCTCATCAGCGTATTTCCGGCACTTGGCGATGATCTTGCCGATCGACCGTTCTTCGTTCTTGGCGGGGATGACGACGGTGACCTTCATCGTCTTCATGGTGCGGGCATTGTAGCATGGGGTATGAAAAGTTGTCAAAAACAACAATTTATAATGTGGCAGGATATAGCTTGGGAAAGCGGTTTGGCTCCTGGTCGCGGTTTTTAACGCAGCGGAATCTCCGGGTTTCTCGGTCGGCTGCGCGATAGGAAGCATCCCCTCCCATGACCTTGCATTCAAAAAGAGGAGGGGTCCTGTCGCGGCTCCTCCCCGGCTGTGCTCGCAAGGCTGCGCGCAGGCGGGGAACCCCTCCGCCGCGCCACCCCTCCCCATGATTTACGGCATTGGGGACGCTTCTATCTATTGCCCTAAATTGTCCTCGAAACCCGTCGCTCCCTGGCTAAACCGCTCACGTTGTTTCAGCCCTCCCCCAAGCCATATCGACCAATAAAATATGAATTTATAATTAGAATTGCTGGTCTATTTTTTAACAACGGTAAGGAGGTGAAGGCGGACGAGCTGGTCGATGGGCAGGGATTCGGCGCGGACCTTGGGGTCGAGGCCGTTGTGATGAAACGCGTTTTGTAGGGCCGGACGGTCGAAACCGGAGGCCAAAAGGTTGTTCCATAATGTCTTGCGGCGATGGCTGAAGGCGGACTGGAGGAAGGCGCCGAAATCTTTTTCGTCCGGCCCGAGGAACAGGGGATGTTCGCGTTTCTCAAGGCGGATCAGGGCTGAGTCCACCTTGGGCGGCGGGCTGAATGAGGCGGGTGACACTGTGAAAAGAATTTTGGCCTCGAAGTGCATCTGTATAAGAATGGACAGGGGAGCGTACTGTTTGGAGCCCGGCTTGGCGCAGACCCGCTGAGCCACCTCTTTCTGAAGGAGAAATACGCACCGGCCGAAAAGCTTTTTTTCCTCGAGGACCTTGAACAGGAGGGGAGAGGAGATGGAATAGGGCAGGTTGCCGGCCAGTTTGACCGGAGGGCTGAACTCCGGAAAACGCTTGAGGACCTCTTTGAATGAGACCCGCAGGGCATCGGCTTCGATAAGGGACAAGTTCGTCGGTGCCTTCTCTTGGAGGCCGGGGATGAGCCGGCTGTCCTTTTCCAGGGCCACGACCCGGCCGGCCTTCTCGGCCAGGGGAAAAGTCAGGGCGCCCCGGCCCGGGCCGATTTCGACGATCAGTTCGTCTCTCCGCGGATCGATGGTCCGGACGATTTTATCCAGAACCCGCCGGTTGTGGAGATAGTGCTGGCCCAGAACCTGGCGCCGCGATTTTTTCATAAGCCTCCTGTTGGCCGGATGCCGGTCATCCCCTCTGCACCGACATGTGAGTCAAGCGGAATGACATTCCGCTTCGTTCAGTGTGTCCGCCTTCTTTTCTCCCGGGCTGGGGAGAGTTTGGCGAACCTTTTTTTGAATTGGAAGGCCATGACCAGCGTCTCCAGGAGCGTCAGGAAGCTGAGCTTGGTCCTTCCCCGGGTGCGGTCCACGAAGACGATAGGCACTTCGCCGATGGAGAATCCCAGGAGGTGGGCTTTGCTGAGCGTTTCCAGCACGACTGAGGGGCCGACCGAGATCAAGTCATCCAGGTCGAGCGCCTCCAGCACCCGGCGGCGGAAAACGCGGAACCCGGAAGAGACGTCACGGACCGGGAGGCGAAACTGGGAGCGGACGAAACGCCGCACCAGCCAGGTGATAAAACGGCGGAGCAGGCTGCGGTCGGCGTCCCGGCCGCCTTTGATGAAACGCGACCCGAGCACGACATCAGTGCGGCCCGCCGCCTCGAGCAAGGCCGGTATATGACACGGCCGGTGGGAGAAGTCGCCGTCCATTTCCACGACATAGTCTGCGCCCAGGTTGAGGGAGGCCTTGAAACCGTCGATGCCGCCCGAGCCGCGGCCCCGCCGTTTCATCCGGCGCAGGAGATGGACGTGCCGGTCGCGGCGGGCCAGCCCCTGGACGATCTTCCAGGTGCCGTCCGGAGAATTGTCGTCGGCCACCAGGACCTGCAGGTCGAAAGGAACCTGGAGGGCAAGGATGTCCCTGACCAGCTCGGCGATGTTCTCCGCCTCGTTGTAGGTCGGGATCATGACCACCGCGCGTTTTTTCTTCGGGCCAGCCATAGCGGTTATTGCAGCGACCGGACGGCTTCCAGGACCTTTTCCGGGGAGATGTCCTTCATGCAGCGCATGTCTCCGCAGGTCTGCTTGTAGCAGGGCGCGCAGGAGGCGCCGGAGGAGAGCTTAACCCCCCGGCCGTAGAGGTCGATTTCCTGAGGACTGGTCGGGCCGAAGAGGACCACCATCTTCTTTTTTAGGGCGATGGCCAGGTGCATGGCCAGGGTGTCGGAGCAGACTACGGCATCCATGAAGCTCAGGAAACCGGCGAACTCCGGGAGGGTGTTGTCTGTGCCGGTGTGGAATACCCGGACCGGCGAGCGTTTTTCCAGGCGCGCATTGAGCGCGGCCTCCCGCGGCCCGCCCAACAGAAAGATGTTGGCCTTGAGCTCCCGCTGAAGAAGCCGGATGAGCTTGAGGAAATGCTTTTCCGGCCATTGCTTGGTCTCAAATTTGGAGCCGGCCCCGGTGTTGAGGCCGATGGCCGGGCGGCCTTTAGGGACGTGCCGGCGCCGGATGAAATCGGCGGCCTTTTTCTTGGCTTCTTCATTCAAATGGAAGACATATTCGTCCCGGTGGTATTCCACTTCGGCGGCCTCGGCGGCGATCTCCTGGTAGGTCTTTTGATTGAGCCTGAACTTGAGCTCATCATCCAGGCCCAGACGGTAAGCGTACTGGGCCGCGGCGTTCAGGGGGATGAGATTTCCCTCCGGGTTCATTCCAAAACCGAATTTCTGGCCGGCCTCGATTCGGGTGGCCAGAGCAATGAAGGCCGGCTCCTTGTCCAGGCAGATGACCACATCAAACCGCTCGACCAGGAGGGGCAGGACGAACTCGAGGTTGAAGGGCAGCAGGCGGTCGAGAAGGGGGTTGTTATCCAGGAGCGGCAGGCTGTCGGCATCGGTCAGCCAAGTGAGGAAGCTGTGGGGGTATTTCCTCTTTAAGCCGGGGAGGAGCGGGGTCGTCCTCAGCACATCGCCCTGGGCCCGGCCTTTGATGACCAGGACCTTCTGGCGGATGGGGTCATAGCGGAGGCAATCGTCGCAGGGATAGCCGAAGCGGCAGGGTTTCTCGCCCCGGAAGTACCGGCAATCGGCCTTCACGATCGGATCGGACATGAGGGAATCCTACTGAAGTTCCTATTTATGCCACAAATAATCTATCGATACAAGTAAATAGAAATTTCACTTAGTGATTATTCAGCTGAACTTCGATCGTCATTTTAATAGTAATGTTATTTTATTAGCAAAAAGCATCGTGATAATGGTATTGACAAATGGTACCAAATATGGTACCAAGTATTTTGTGTAAATTTGGAACAATAGGTGAACAAAAAATGTTGTGAATTATTTGAAAAAGCAAGAAGCGCCCCAAAGAATATTAGGTTTTCCGAGATTGAATTTTTATGTGAGTGTATGGGCATGAAGCTTGATAGAATTAAAGGGTCTCATCATATCTATAAGTCAAGCAGTCCATTTTTCTTAATTTCTCTTCAAAAGATGAAAGATGGAAAGGCCAAGCCATATCAAGTCAGACAGCTTGTTAATTTCATTGAAGAAAATAATCTCATCTCCAAGGAGTGATGCATGTTTAAGCATGCGGTGTCGATCAAATGGAGCGATGAAGACCAAGGCTATATCGCCGCTATTCCTGGGGTCGAAGGCCTAAGCGCTTTTGGCAAAACTCAGAACCGTGCTTTAGCGGAGTTGAAAATCGCCTCCTCTGCTTTCTTTGAATCCTTGAAAAAGGCAGGCCGTCCTGTGCCCGATGAACAAAAAGCGTGCAATTTCAGCGGACAACTAAGGGTGCGTTTGCCCAAGCATCTTCATGCAGACCTATCCCAGGCTGCCGAAGAAGATGGTATTTCGCTCAATACATATATTGTATGCCTGCTTGCCAAGAGGTCTGGTGAAAAAGAGATAAAAAAGAAAATGTATGATCTCAAAGAGCTTCTATCTAAAGCTGTTGCCAATTCTATTTCGGAGTCCTCAAATACTAATGACCTTGATTTTCCTCTGTCTGCTGGATCGGCCGCAGACGCTATGACTCATATTGGGACAAGGGTTAACTAATGATCAAACATATCTGGACGATTTTATGTGAGCGTGTAAGCATTGATCGTGAGACGAATCTCCTTAGCTATTTGACCTGCATTGAAGAAATAAGTGCAAAGCAATTTCCTGCCACTCATCAAATATTGTCTATTGGCAGTATTTGGCATACCGATAATCCGGGAAACGAAGTTTTAAAGTTAAAAGTAACTCTTACTGCACCGGATTCTTCTGAAATAGATTTAATTGAACCAAAGGATATTATCGTCGAGAAAGAAAGGCATCGCACGAATATTGTTTTGCAAAACTTACGATTCGAAAAAGCAGGAGTTTATATATTCAAAATCAAGTTCAAACAGAACAACGCTTGGATTACAGCAAGCGAAATTCCATTGAAGGCTGCTAAATTAGAAAATGGCTAAATCTCTCGCCCTGAAATAGCGAAACAATCTCGTTAATCTAGTCCCGGCAGATACAAAGCAAGCGGACCGAATCAACAATAGCAGGGGGATGGGGACACAAACCGAATTTTAGAGAATTCGAATCATATTCCCTATGATTTCCGGCAGACATAGAGGATGTGCGGGTACCAGTAGCCGCGGTGGAGCTCGACGACGGTCGTTTCGAAGCCCAGGGAGGAAAGGATCGTCATGAAATCCGGGCAGGAGCGGAAATAGAACCGGCTGCCCAGGGTGAAGCCGATGACCTTGACGGCCAGGGCCTCCTGGATCATGTTCCAGGCGTATTTCCAGCGCGGCCGGGTGTCCATCTCTTTGATGATTAGCATGCCTCCGGGGGGAAGCGACCGGGCACATTTCCGGAGGATGGTTTTCTGGTCTGCGTAAGGGATGAGATAGAGGATGTCGATCAAGGTGAATACGTCCGCCTGTGGATAGCCCATGTCCACAATATCGTTCAGGCGGAAGTTGATGTTGGACCAGGCGTTGGCCTCTTTGAGCTCCTGGGCCACCTTGATTTTCTTGGGGTCTAAGTCGAAACCGGTGATCCGCCGTCCGGCCGAGCCCAGGGTCAGGAGGGCGGCGAACAGTCCGTTCCCGCAGCCCAGGTCCATGATTTCCCCGCGGGCGGGGAGAAAAGGCTCGACGGCCAGCAGCGGGCAGATCTTAAACTTGAGCCGGAGATAGAGCTTGGTCAGCAGACCGGAGCGGCGAAAAGCCCGGTAAATATCCCGCTTGTCGACCATGAATTCTGAGTCGCCTGCATTCTACAATTGCCGGGCGGGCTTGGCAATCGCCCGCTTATTTCGCGGGGAACTGCTGGCCGCAGTGGGGACAGGCTTTCCAGGAATTCTCAGCCGGCTTGCCGCAGGCCGGGCAGACGGTTTCCAGCGGCTTTCCGCAATGGGGGCAGAACTTGTAGCCCGGGGTCAGGGGCTGAGCGCAGGAGGGGCAGACGCTCCCCGTCTTGGCTTCCGGGGCGGGAAGTTTCCTTTCGGACCTGACGATGAGATAGATCAGCAGGCCGACCAGACTGCCGATAATGACCAGGAGCGCCCAGAGCACGCCGCTCATGCCGCGGTTCTCGGCGTCTCGATAGACCCACACGGCCAGGACGATCCATAGGATTGAAAGGGACAGGGTGAAGGGGAAGATATGGAAAGGGTGACGGAGGGGCCAGCCGAACGAGACCAGCCCGACCGAGGAAATGAGAATCACCAAGAGGATGATGCCGATGACCTTCAAGGGCGCGTCGGACATGGTTGACCTCCTTGAGTTTTTGCCTTTTTCAGGGGATTCTGGGACGGTTTGTTCATAAAGCGACTCCGTTCTCCGGCCGCCGGGCCAGGAGGAGCGGGGCCAAAAGAAGCGTCAAGCCGTTCTGGACAATTAAAACCAGAGCCAAGGTCGCCTGCGGGGTCCACAGGCCGCGTTCGACCAAGGCCTGCAAACCGGAAAAGAGCAAGACCATGCTGATGAGGACGAGCGCTCCGAAAATCGGCCATAAAAAGCCGGGCAGCTTCGTCTCTCCTTGCCGCGCGGAGCCGGGAGCCGGCCGTTGGATCCGGTTGATTTCGGCATAGCACAGGCGGCGGACCTTCTGCTCCAACCCGGGCGAAAGCGGAGGGGCGGACAGATGCGCGAGCTGAAGCCTTAGGCCTTTCCGGGCGGCCAGCCCGGCCCGGCACCGGGCACACTGAGCCAGGTGTCCGGCCAGGTCTTGATCATCGGCCGCTCCGAAGTCCTTATCCTCAGTTTCGATCAATAGACGCTCAACGTCCTGGCAACGCATGGGTCTTTCCTTTTTCCGAGATTATAGGCTGTCAACTCCCGCTGCAGCCTCTTAGCGGCCCGATGGCCCAAAGATTTGACTGTTCCCTTGGGGATACCGAGAATTTGGGAGATTTCCTCTTGCCGGAGACCTTCGACTTCCTTGAGCAGGAAAACCTGCCGCTGCCTGTGGGGCAGCCTGGACACGGCCTTTTGGATCAAGCGGGCAGTATGCGCGTTCTCGGCCGCTTTTTCCGGACCCGGTTCCAAGGAGACTACTTGGTTGACGGGATCCCAGGCCTCAGATTGAGAATCTGTCTGTTGGGGGTGGAACAGAGGCCTGGCCCATTTCCTGCGCAAGTTATCCTTAAACAGGTTGGAGACGATGGTGTAGAGCCAGGGTTTCAATTTTTCGGGCGTTGTCCGAATTTCGGAGAAGTGCCGGACGACTCGCAGCCATGTTTCCTGATAGAGGTCTTCGGCCTCTCTCCGGTCCTGGGTCAGGTGGAAGGCAAATTTGAAGACCATGTCCTTATATCGGTCATAGAGCGCGTCGAAGGAGGCTCGGCTGGGCGTTTTATCAAAGGCCCCCGGCACGGCCGAGCTTGTTTCTGGGGGACGCTCCACGTAACGACCTTTCATTTATTGGGACGAACGAGCCGATGAAAAGTTCTAGCGATTTTCAAAACTTTTGGCGGAAGGCGTTCCCCCGGGTTTTTCTTTAGAGGGTTTTGAGGTAAGCCAGGAGGCCAGCCGTGTCCTGGGCCGAAAGAGAGCGAAAAGCCGGCATGGCCAGATAGGGAGTTCGAAGCTGCTTGAGGATGTTTTCGACCGTGGCCGGCCGGCCGCTTTTAGGCAGCCTGTCTTTCCTCAGGATTCCTCGAAGGCCGGGGCCCGTCCGCCACTCTTCGCTGTCGGAGGCATGACAGCCGGCGCACAGGCTCTTGAAGAGACGCTCCCCGCCGGCCGCATCTTCCCTGATCCCGGATTGAAGAGGAGGAGAGGAGGGGAGCGTTTGGAGAGAGGCCCGGCCTGTCCTCAGGAAATAATATGCCGCCGAACTCAAAAAGATGACCAGGGCCAGGACTAGGACCGTAAGGCCCAAGGTCGGGACGATCTTCAGCAGCTGTCTGTAGAATTGGACGATGATCACTTTGAGGGAGAAAACGACCAAAAGCGCGAGCGAAAGATAGGAATGGAGGACGGCCCGGAGCGAGATCTCGTCGCCGGCCTTGACCCAGTAGCGGACACAGATGACGCTGAGCGTCAGGAGCAGAAGCCCGAACACGATCCCCGCCCCTTTATGAATCCTGCGGAGCCGGGCCGGGTTCTTTTTCTCATCGGCCCTTCCCATCATAGTCAGCATGGCCAGGGCGGCGGTCAGGCCGGCCACGAGGAAAAAGACGGCGATAATGGATTTTAGCAGGAACTGCGACATGGCTTTGTCCCCCTAGAGGTAGCGGTCGTGCCAGGATTGGAAGATGATGAGCGGCCAGAGGAGCTGGCGGTGGTTGTGCCGGCCGCGGAAATGCTCGTCCAGCACCCGGGCCACGAAGCGCGGCTCGAACAGGCCGTGTTTCCGCAGATTCTCCGGCGCGAGCGTCTCGAGCACGAAGTCCCGCAGCCCCTTCCGAATCCAATCGCCCAGGGGAATGTCGAAGCCGATTTTCTTCTTGGCCAGGATCTCTTGGGGCAGCAGGCCTCGGAGCATCTTTCTAAGAATATATTTTGAGCGGAAGCCCTTGAGTTTAAGGGCGGGAGGGATGGTGGCGGCGAACTCGACGAAGGTATAGTCCAGGAAGGGCGCCCGGATCTCTAAAGAGTTAGCCATGCTCATGCGGTCCACTTTGACCAGCAGGTCGTCCTGGAGATAGAGCTTGAGGTCGAGATAGCAGATGCGGTCGAGCGTGTCATCGGCGGGAGCGGAGGACAGCCAATAGTCCACCGGCTCGAAAAGGCGCTCCTCGGCCAGAGCTGCGCGAAGGCCGGAGGAGAAGAGCTGTGATTTTTCCTCGGGCCCGTAAGCGCCCCACCACAGAATGTTGGCGACTTCGGGCCGATGCTCGACCCCCGAGATGAACTTCTTGGCCTTGAACTCGAAGCTCAGCCTTTTAGCCGAGGCGGGCAGGCGACGGACCACCGGCCGGACCAAGCCTTTCCGCAAAAAAGCCGGAACCCGGCGGTAGAGACGGGCCAGCCGGTAGGCTTTGTGGGTATCGTAGCCGGCGAAAAGCTCGTCGCCGCCGTCCCCGGCCAGGGCTACGGTGACATGGCGGCGGGCCAGCTTAGAGATGATGTAGGTGGGGATGCAGGAAGCGTCGGCCAGGGGTTCGTCCAGGCAGCCGGCCAGCACCGGCACCAGCTCCCTGACCTGGTCCGGCCCGACCACGAACTCGGTGTGCTCGGTCCGGAATCGCTCGGCTACGACCCGGGCCCAGGGCAGCTCGTTGAAAGTCTCCTCCTGGAACCCGATGGAAAAAGAGCGGACCGGGCCGCTCGACACTTCGGCCATCAGGGCGGTGACGGCGCTCGAGTCGATCCCGCCGCTGAGGAACACGCCCAGGGGCACGTCCGAGATGAGCCGTCGCCGGACCGCCCCCTTGAGCCGCTCGTAGATCTCCTCGGCCCAGGATTCCTCGGAGCGGCTCTCGGCGGGCGGGGCTTCGGCCGCGTAGCGGACGTCCCAGTAGCGCCGTGTTTTGACCCGGCCGTTCTGGACAATCATCATCTGGCCGGGCAGGAGCTTGCGAATGCCTTTGAAAATTGTGCGGGGGGCGGGGATGTACTCGAAAGTGAAGAACTGGGACAGGGCCTCCAGGTCCATTTCCCGGGGAAAGCCCGTCCGCAGCAGAGCTTTGATCTCGGAGGCGAAGTAAAGGCGGCCCTTCCACTCCAGGGTGTGGAGGGGTTTGATGCCCAGCCGGTCGCGGACCAGGACCAGCTTCCGCCGCTTGGTGTCCCACAGGGCGATGGCGAACATGCCGTTGAGCCGGTGGACGAAATCCTCGCCCGCCTCCTCGTAGAGGTGGACGATGACCTCGGTGTCGCTCCGGGTTGAGAAGCGGTGGCCGGCTTCTTCCAGCTCCCGCCGCAGCTCCGGAAAGTTGAAGATCTCGCCGTTATAGACCGTCCACACCGAGCGGTCTTCGTTGGAGAGGGGCTGATGGCCCGTGGCCAGGTCGATGATGCTCAGCCGGCGCATGGCCAGGACGACCTGCTCGTCGCTGTAAGCGCCCTCGTCGTCCGGGCCGCGGTGGACGAGGGCGTCGGTCATGGACTTCACCGTTTCCCGGCTTTGGGGGGGGAGGGGGCCGGCGTCAAGGCTCAGAACGCCGCATATTCCGCACATCGGGGGCCATTGTACCTGCTTTTATTTGATTTTGAAATTGCCTTAATTATAATTGGCCTGTCCATGAAGCGAGTCATCGTCAATGCCGACGACTTCGGCCTATGCCGCTGCGTCAATGAAGGCGTCATTTTGGCCCACACCAAGGGCATTTTGACCAGCGCCACACTCATGGCCAATACGCCCGGGTTCGAGCATGCCGTCGAGCTGTCCCGCCGCCATCCCCGGCTGGGAATCGGCCTGCACCTGAATTTCGTTCGCGGCCGGCCGGTCTTGCCGCCGGGCCAAATCGCCAGCCTGGTCGGCTCGGACGGTTTGTTCTTCAGGAGCGCCGCGGCCGTGGTCCGCCGGCTTTTTTCGGGCCGGATCAAGAAAGAAGACCTGGAGAGGGAAGGCCGGGCCCAGGTGGAGAAAGCCCTGGCCGCCGGAGTCCGCCTCAGCCATTTCGACAGCGAAAAGAATATCCATGTCCTTCCCCCCTTGATGGATGTCGTCCTCAAGCTGTCCGATGCCTACGGAATCAAGAAGGTCCGCTTCATCAAGGAGTATGCGCTGTCCGGGCCCCTGGGGCAGTCCCTCAAGGCCCTCTTCTTGTCCCTGTCCTGTCGGCTGGCCGCCCGGAAAATCCGCCGCCGCGGCCTGGTGATTGCCGACCGCTTTTATGGTATATGTAATAGCGGCCGCATGACGGCCGGCCGGCTGCGGAAGATGTTAGGGGGCCTTAAGGACGGGTCGGCCGAGATCATGGCCCACCCGGGGTTCGTCACCGAAGAGCTGCGGGAGTTGGAAACGACGGTGGGGACCTACTACATCAACCGCTACCGGGAGAGCGAGCTGCGGGCTTTGCTCGACCCCGGCCTGCCCGAGACGGCCCGCCGCCGCGGCGTGCGGTTCATCAGCTTCCACGACCTGTGAAAACGAACATGAAGAAAAACGGCAAGGACACAAGGCCCTACCTTTCGGTCGTCATCCCCTTCTATCAACGAGGAGGACAATGTCGAGGAGATCTACCGCCGGCTGAACGCCGTGCTGGAGAAGATCGGACGGACTTATGAGCTTATTTTCATCGACGACGGCAGCCGCGACTCGACCCACGTCCTGCTGGGGAAGTTGCACCGCCAGGACCCGCGCGTCCATGTCATTCAAGCTCCGCCGCAACTTCGGCCAGACGGCCGGCCTCCAGGCCGGGTTCGATTCACGCCCGGGGCGAAATCGTTATTTCCATGGACGGCGACCTGCAGCATGACCCGGCCGAAATCCCTCAGTTCCTGGAGAAGATCGACCAGGGCTACGACATCGTCAGCGGCTGGAGGAAGAAGCGCAAGGACAACTTCATCCTGCGCAAGGTGCCCTCCTGGGTGGCCAACCGGATGATGAAGCGCCTGTCGGGCGTGCCCATCCACGATTTCGGCACCACCTTCAAGGCCTACCGCCGGGAAGTGCTCAAAGACCTGCGCCTCTACGGCGAGCTCCATCGTTTCATCCCGGCCCTCATCAGCAAGACAGGGGTAAAGATCGTCGAAATCCCCATCACCAACATCGTCCGACAGAAGGGGAAATCCAAGTACGGGCTTTCCCGGGTGCGGCGGGTGTTGTTCGACCTGCTGACGGTCAAGTTCCTAGTCAGCTTCGTCGACCGGCCGCTGCAACTCTTCGGGCTGGTGGGCTTTATACTGGGCGGCCTGGGGTTCGGCCTGGCCCTGGTCCTCACCCTAGGGCATTATTTCTTCGGCTGGCCTATCCGGGATAACCTGGGCAACCTGCTTTTTGCCGTTTTTATGATGATCGTCGGGCTTCAGCTTGTTCTCACCGGCCTGCTGGCCGAAGTCATCTCCCGCATCTACTTCACCACTCACCGGATCAAGATCTATACCGTGGAGGGCATTCTCTCGCGACGGCCTGGGGCGGAGGCCGAGTCCGAGTGAACGAGGGGTCCGCTCCGGGGAGCCAAGAGGCTGTTTTTCCCTATCCGACGCAGAGATGAACGCTTTCCGCAAAAAAGGAAACCCGAAGCCGGTTGACGCGCTCCTGTGGGCGGCGGTCCTGGCCCTGACCGGCGTGTTTTTCGTGCTGCTCCTCCACAACCTGGGTTCCCTTTCCCTGTGGATGGACGAAGGCTTCCACGCCATCGCCAGCCAGAGCATCCTGAAACACGGCTACCCGCTGTTCCCCTCGGGCCATGTCTATTACAAGGCCATTCTCTATACCTACGCCCTGGCCCTCCTCTCGGCCATCTTCGGCCAGAACGAGTTCAGCCTGCGCATCATCAGCCTGCTGGCCGTGGCCTTGAGCCTTCCCCTCCTCTTCCATATGGTCAAGAAATACTTTTCACGCTGGGCTGGCCTGGCCGCGGTCATCATCCTGGCCCTGTCGCCCTGGGAGGTGGAGAACGCCCGGCTGGCCCTGTATTTCGCCCCGCTGCAGCTCTTCTGTCTGTTGAGCCTCTATGTCTTCCATAAAGGTTTTTTTGAGGACCACAAGCCGAGCCGCTGGCTGGCCGTGGTTCTGTTTATCCTGACTCCCCAAGTCCACCAGTTGGGCATGGGGCTGTGGTTTTGCTTTCCGGCCCTCCTCTTCCTGCGGGGCCTCCGGCGCTTCCTGAAGAAGGATGTCCTTGTCCCCTTCGGCCTGGTCACCGCGTTCTACGGCTTTATGCAGGTCTCCGAGTTCTTCTTCTGGAAAGTGGGCTACGTCTATGAAAAAACGGACAGCAGTTTGCGCGGGATGGTCAATTATTTCTTCTCCGGTTTCTCCCTGGGCTACTTCAAGGAATTCTTCAAGAGCTTTCCCTGGATGAGCCTGACGGTCCTGGCCGGGCTGTTCCTGTGCCTGGGCGCGCGGCGGGCGCCGGCCGGCGGCCAGGACGAGGAGAAGTCCGTCCTTTTCCGCGAGCGCTGGCTTTTTTTCAATATATGCCTTTTCTTCCCCCTGCTCTTCCTGGGCTTTTTCCGGACTCACGTCCAGCCCCGCTATCTCTTCCAGCTCTACAGCATCTTCATCCTCCTTTTCTGCCTGAGCCTCCTGGTCCTGGGCCGCATCGTGGTCGAGGAATTTTTGTGGCCCCTCATTCCGGCGCTTCGGGGGCGGAGGGCTTCCCGGGCCCTGGGGCTGCTCTTCTTCGCCCTGTTCGCCTTTGTCTTGGCCGACAACATCGGTTTCAGCCGGGTCAGGGCCATCGTCCAGCGCCGGTACGGCGACCCGATCGCCACTGAAATCATCACCCGCTCCGGCCGTTTCGAGCACTACGACCACCGGGACATCGGAGGCTACGTCCGGCATTTCCTGAAGCCGGATGATGTCGTCATGGCCATCCATGTCGTCTTCGGCTACGTCTATGCCGGACGGGTGGATTATTGGCTGTGGTCGGGCGGGCCGGGCACCTGGGATGCCTGGGAGAAGACGGCCGAGGGGTGGCGCGATTTCTATGTCGGGGCCCGCTGGCTGAACGACCTGGCCGGCCTGAAGAAGGTGATTGAGGAGAACCCCGGCCGGCGGGTCTGGCTTATCGCCTCGCCCTCCCTCTACCGGCGCGATCATATCTCTAAAGATATCGCCGATTTTATCCTGGCCGATCCGGGCCGGCTGGTCTTCCAGGGAAGAGACGGCATGTCGGCCGTCTTCCTGTGGAACGAGAAACCGGCCGTGCTGGCTGCGGAGCGCCACACCATCGAGGGCGAGTGGCTGTCGGCCTTGTCGGCAGATATTGTCTATGGGGATGTATTTTCCAAGCAGGCCGCCCTGGAATTTCGGCCGGGAAAGGGCCGGGATGTCTTCCGCTACCGGATGTCGAATGAGCTTGAGGCTGGACACTATCGGATGGAGTTCCGTTTGGCTCCGGCCGCGGGAAGCGCCGCCCAGCTTCGCGGGCCTGAGCCGAGGAAGATCTTGGGCCTGACAATCGTGGACCAGGCCGATGGGGCCAAGCTGCGGACGATCTCCCTCCAGCCCGGCCAGGCACAGGCTTCGGCGGAGTTCATCCTGTCCCGCGCCTCCAAGCTGAGGCTGGATTTTGTGTACAGCGGCCAGGCCGCCTTGACCCTGGACTGGATCGACATCAAGCCGGCGGGGGAGTGAGCGCCCTGATGAGCGAATTTCCCGGAAGCACTCAGAAAGAGCTTATGGACAAGGACCGGCCCCTGTCGGACAAGTATGCGCAGATGTTCTACGGCCGCCGGAGCCTGCCGGGACTGCTCTGGTACGAGCTGGCCAACCTGCTCTTCGCCCGGCTGCCGGGGGCCGCGGGAATGGTCCTGCGCCGGCTCGTCTATCCAACACTTTTCGGCCGGATCGGCCGGGGTGTGGTCTTCGGCCGGAACATCACTTTCCGCCATCCTCATAAGATTCGCCTCGGCGGCCGGACGGTGATCGACGACGATGTCGTCCTGGACGCCAAGGGGCGGAACAACCGGGGGCTGACCATCGGCCAGAACGTCTATATCGGCCGGGGGGCCATCCTCTCCTGCAAGGAAGGGTCCGTCGAAGTGGGGGATTTCTGCAATATTTCCGCCCACTGCACCATCCTCAGCGAGACCAGCGTGCGTCTGGGCCGCTACTGCTTTCTGGCCGGGAATTGCTATCTGGTGGCGGGCGGCAACCACAGCCTGGACCGCCTCGACATCCCCATCATGTTCCAGCCCTCCCTATCCAAGGGAGGGATCGACATCGGCGAGGATGTCTGGCTGGGCGCGGGCGTCATCGTCCTGGACGGCGTCACCATCGGCCGGGGCACGGTGGTGGGCGCCGGGTCGGTGGTCACCCATTCCCTGCCCGAATACAGCGTGGTCGCCGGCAGCCGGGTCAAAAAGATTTGGGACCGCCGCCAGCCGCCGCCGGAATAAGGCCCATTCTGTGTGGGGCGGCCGGCCGAGGTGCCCTCGCTCCCGTTCGGGTTTTTCACGCCGTTCACTCGGCGTCCTTCTCGGCGCCTGCGGAACTCGCAGGCTCGCTTGACGCTCCTCACACCGTTTGTTGCCAATAAAAAGGGGAATGATGTCAACGTCAAGCTCAGACATCCTCGGCGCCCGGAAACCGGGTTTCCTCCAAGGACGCCTCGTGAAGGCTAAACCCTCACATGGTCGCTTCGGACAACCCCGGCCGGCCTTTCTCCTAGGCAAGAACTCTAGAAATTGGCTGGTTTGCGCGCCTTGTAGATGAAATTCGAAGAACTGTCGAAGCGGCCCGAGGCGGCTAGGAACTTCTCCACTTTCAAGCCTTGGCCCTTGAGGAAGCGTCTCGATCTCCTCCGGCCGGTAGTGGTGCCGAATGGGAACAAAGTACCAGTCCAGGATGAGCTCCTCGAGCTTCTCGCCTTTTCGTGATTTTTCACGCTTCTTGAAGAGGAAGACGACCGGCGCCAGGAAGACGGCCATGACCTTGGAGAGCGTCGTCCAGGACCAGCGCGGGGTGCGGATGAGTGTTTTGCGGATGATCTCGTGGATGAAGGTGACCCTAGTCTTTTTATAGATGGCCAGCAGGATCGAGCCGCCCGGCTTGAGGACCCGGAGGAGCTCGGAGACGGCTGCCAGCGGGTTGGTCGTGTGGTGGACCGTGCCCCAGGCCCAAACGATATCGAAGCAGGCGTCGGCCAAGGGAAGGCGGAGCATGTCCTGCTGCCGAAGTCGGTGTTTTTAAGATTGAATCGCTTGGCCAGGTTGCGGGCCGTCTCCAGGCTGCCGGGGCTGATGTCGATCCCGGTCACCTGGGCCGCTCCGTTGCGGGCAAAAATGATGCTGAAGATGCCCGTGCCGCAGCCGGCGTCTAGGACTGTTTTATGACGGACTTCTTCCGGGCCGTAGAAGAGCAGCCAGTGTTTCTCCGAGGCCTCGTACTCGGGGATGTACTCCGTCCAAACCACGTCGTAGAAACTTCCCACGCGTTCCTTATTCAGGGCGGGTGCGGTCCTCAAAGTCCCCTTATCTTAGCGGCCCCTGTTGGTGAAGTCAATTTTTTGGAATGCTCCCTTTCATAGGCTGCCCATCGGCCTTAAATGGAAAGGGGGAGCCAGACCGCCTGGCCCCTGTCCGTGGGACGGCCGACAGGATTTGAAAGAAAATAAAAAAATCTTGACAGCGGGCGGCCTTCTGTATATTATTCCTATGGAAATAGTAAGGAAGAAGCCGGAGAGGAGTTTCCATGAGCACGTTTCTGATTGTACTGCTGTCCCTGGTGGGCTTCATCGCCCTGGTCATCGGGGGCCTCATCTTCCTGTGGTTTTATCAGGGCGGCTGCTGCGTGCGTCGCATCAAACAGAAGATCAGCCGTCGGGCCTACATCCAGCCGGTCATCAATAAATCGGCCGGCCCGAACAATGCTTGAATATTTCTTTTGTCCGTGAATAATGAGGGGGACAATCTTTGAAGGAGAGTTCTATGGCGGTCAAGAATGAAGCCGCGGTCATGTTTTCGGGAGGAATAGACTCTCTGCTGGCCTCCGTCCTGCTCCAGCAAAAATACGATAAGGTCCACCTCATCACTTTCGACAAGGGCTACCTGGAGTTCGGCGTCAAGAACAACCTGCCCAATGTCCAGCGCCTGCAGAACACCTTCGGCCCGGAGCGGATCACACATCAGGTCATCAAGCTGAAAAAACTGGTTAAGGCCGTTTCGGTCAAGAAGCTCCGCCGGGACCGCAAGACCTATAATATGGAGACCTGCTGGTGTGTCGGCTGCCGGATGGCCATGAACGCCGGCGGTCTGATCTATGCCCTGGAGAACAACCTGGCCGGCTACGCCGACGGTTCGAATCGCGAGCAGATACCCGGCCCGGAGAACCTGGCCGGGACGGCGGAAAATTTTCCCAGCGTCGTCAACCGCCACAAAGAGTTCGCCCGCAGCTACAACGCCGAGTTCCTCACCCCCGTCTATGATTTTGGGAGCCGCGAAGAGCGCCGGGCCAAGCTCAGCGAGCTGGGGTTCGACATCGATTATCTCAGCCTGGATCACAGCAAAAAGCTCAAGGGCATGATGACCAAGGACATGTTCCACCGGTCCCAGCCCATGTGTTTCTCCGGCTGGCTCATCCACTGGAAGCGAAACCTTTTCGGCAAACTCGTCGAGCAGGATGAGGAGAAGACCGTCGACTACATCATCAAGAAACAGGAATCAGTTGTCCGGGATTATATCCGCCAATATTTTTCCAAGAAGGGTATCGATATCGACGAACTGGTCAAGAGCCGCGCCCTCTCGCCCGCTCCCTCGGCCGGCCGCTCCTGACCTATAGGGCAAGACTGTAGACAGCTCCCCAGCCGCTTGACAGCTTCCCTGGATTCACACGGAAGCAGATCCTTTCGTTATCAAACCGGGGTATTTATTAGAATAATTTGAGGCTCATTATTTCAGGGGAATACATTTAATTATGGCCAGGATTTCGGGCCTCCTTACAGCCAGCCGTTGTCCCGATACCAGCGGACCGTTTCCCGCATCCCCTCCTCGAATTCGATCAGCGGCTTGTAATCCAATTCGTCGGCCGCTTTATGGATGGACAGGGGCTTGGGGTGGATGAAGAAGGCCAGACGGGACAGGCTGAGGGGAGCTTCTTTTTTTATCAGGGAGAACGCGCCGCCCATGAGCCGGGCGGCTGTCTTCACCGGCAGAAGGGGCAGGCGGAGGCGGGGCGGCTTTCGGCCGGCGGCCCGGGCGATGGCGGCCACGATATCCCGGACGGGCAAGACCTGTGCGCCGGCCAGGTTATAGGTCTCGCCTTTCCGTCCCCGTTCCGCGCACAGATGTGTTCCGGCCAGGAGGTCCCGAATATGGACGGGCGTCTGGAGTGTCCGTCCCGGTCCGGGCAGAAAAAACCGGCCGCCGGCGATGGATTTGACCAGCTTGAAAGTCCGCCGGTCACCCGGCCCATAGACCCAGCCCGGCCTGATGATCACCAGATCCAGGCCTTGCTGGGCATAGCGCCGGGCGATCCGCTCTCCCTCGAGCTTGCTCTGGTCGTAGATGTCCTGCGGGTCGAGGGGATGATTTTCATCGGCCACCTGTCCCGACCTCACATGTCCCAGCACGCCGGCCGAGCTGAAGTGGACAACCCTCCCCACGGCCGCTTCTTGCGCCGCCTTGAGCACGGTCTCCGTGCCCCCGGCGTTGATCCCGAAGAATTCCTCCCGGCCGATCAAGGTGAATCCAAGAGCGGAGGCCAAATGGAAAACAACATCGATGTCTCTCAGGCATTTTCGGATGAGGTCGAAATCCCGAATATCGCCCTGGACGACCTCCAGCCCGTCGGCCGCCGGGAGCGGCCGGTGATGGACCAGGGCCCTCACCTTCCAGGCGCGCTGAAGCAAGTCCTGGATAAGATGAGTGCCGATAAAACCTGAACCGCCCGTCACAAAGGCCCTTCTTGTTTTCATGTCAGGCTGCCGTTGAAGAGCAGGCTTTATCCAGAGCCTCCTTCATTTTGCGGAGATAGGCTTGAAGAGTGTATTCCCGGCCGGCCAGGGCTTTGGCCTGCCTGGCCCGGTCCCGGGCCTTCGGGTCGAAGAGGGCAAAGGCGAGCCCCTCGGCCAGGCTTTGAGGGTCGGGCTGGACCAGGACGGCGATCTGGCTATCCACCACCTGGGTATGGGTCCACAGGTCGGTAGCCACCAGAGGCTTGCCTGATTTCAGGAAAGAATAGATTTTCAACGGAGTGTTCGTCCCGGCCAGGCGAGGCGATACGAGCACGTCGGCCGAGGCGATGAACAGCGGGACCCGGTCGGGCGGGACGCGGTCCACGAAGACCACGCGACCTTTGAGCCCCAAGGCCTGCGCTCTGGCCTGCATCGCTCTGAGCTCTTCACCGCTTCCGCCCACCAGGACAAAAACGGCTCCTTCCTTGAGGCGCGAGGCCGCTTCCAGGAGGAGGGGGATCCCCTGGTAGTGCTGGAAATTTCCGGCGTAAAGCACAATCCTTTCTCCTCCGGGCGCAAGCTCTTCCCTCTTGGCCCGGATTTCCACGGCCGTCGGGGGAGGAGCGTCAAAATCGAGGAAATTTTCCAGGAAGACGGCTTTGCCGCCGTAGCCCATCCTGTCCACCTGACGCTCAAGGTCCCGGCAGATGACGATGACCGACCCGGAGTGTTTGAGCACATACCGTTCGATCCGGCTGAAGATTGTCTTGAGCAAGGCAGAGCGGGAAAAATTAAAATTTTCCAGCTGCTGGGGCAGGCTGGAGTGCATGTCATAGAGGTGCGGACGCCGGAAGAGCCGGGCCAGCCAGACGCCGAACAGAGCGGCTTCCTCATGGGAGAAGATGAGGTCGGTGCCGCCCTTGGCCATCTCCCCGAAGGCCCGGGCGCAGAGGAGGACGTCCAGGGGAATCTTGGCCAGCGACGGGCCGATCTTGATGGCGCGCAGCCCCGGCAGGCTGGGCAGCCGCACGATCTTCAGCCGGGGAAAGGCCTTGTCCTGGCCCAAGGGGTAAGTGATCAGAGTCACCCGGTGGCCGAGGTCGGAAAGCGCTTTGAGACGGAAGTATACGCTGATGGGCGTGCCCCGCGGCTGGAAAAACGGCTCGGGTGCAAGCATCAGGATGTTCATCAAGACCCCGCCCCGGTCACGGGAATTGGGAAGGCTTTGGCCTGGACTTCGGCGCGCCGGCGTCAAGGACCTGCCGGATAAAATAGATGGTTTTGCCTGTGGCCTCGTGGTAGGCGCGGACCATGATCTCGGCCAGCAGGCCCAGAGTGATGAATTGGACGCCCAGCATGGTCAGCAGGATGGCCCCCAGGAGAAGCGGCCGGTTGCCCAGGCCGACCTTCAGCACCAGGCGCTGATAGCTCATGACGGCCAGCAGGAGGATGCCGACCAGGCCGCTGATCAATCCAAACAGCCCGAAGATCTGCAGGGGCCGGGTGGAATAGCTCATCAGGAAACGAACGGTGAGCATGTCCAGGATGACCTTGACGAAACGGAAAATGGAGTATTTGGATTTGCCGCGGAGGCGCGGCCGGTGGTTGACCGGAAGCTCGGCGATGCGCACGCCGATGTTGCTGGCGATGGCCGGGATGAAGCGGTGGAGCTCGCCGTAGAGCCTGATGCTCTTGATCACTTCGCTGCGGAAGGCTTTGAGCGTGCAGCCGAAGTCGTGAAGTTTAATGCCGGTCATGCGGGCGATGAGCCAGTTGGCCAAGGAGGACGGCAAGCGCCGGGTGAGGAAGCGGTCTTTTCTTTTTCGGCGCCAGCCGTTGACGATATCGTAGCCCTCCTCTATTTTAGCCAGTAGGCTGGGGATGTCGCGGGGGTCATTCTGAAGGTCGGCGTCCAAGGAGACGATGACCTCGCCCCGGGCGTAGTCGAACCCCGCCGAGAGGGCCGCCGTTTGGCCGAAGTTTTTTCTAAGGCGGAGGACCTTGACCATACGGTCCTTTTTCTGGAGTGAGGCCAGGACCAGGAAGGACCCGTCGCCGCTCCCGTCGTCCACGAAGATGATCTCATAGCTCCGGCCCACTCCGCTGCAGACTTCTTTCAGTTCGCGGTAAAGGGATTCGAGGTTGCCCTCTTCGTTGTAAACCGGGATGACGACGGAGAGCTTAGGAGAAACGGAGGTCTTCATCGCGCCGAATTTTATCATAAAGAGGGAGGGCCATCAATAAATCGGAATACAGTTGCATCTCCTTGGCATTTTTGGTAAAAAAGAAAAGCATGGATCTGAGGCGGAGGGAATTTCTTAAGCTGGCGGGGCTGGGGCTGGCGGCCGCCAGTCTGGACCCCCGAAGGCTGCTGCCTTTTTCCGGCGAACAGGACGTCACCACCTCCCCCCTCTGGCCGCAGCTGGCCGACGACAGCTTTCCCTTTCCCTACGACGAGAATTTTTTCGCCTGCGCCGAGCGCATCTACAACCTGAGGCCCAACCGGGCAGGGGATAGCCTGGCCCGCTGGCGAGCTGACCTCAGCCTGTTGTTGAAAGAGGGCACCAGCCTGGACATCAAAGTGGCTTCGGCCGAGACCCGCGAAGGGCTGGCCACCTCCTCAGCCGTGCAGTCCTTCATCGGCGTCCAGGACAGCCTGACTCTTCAATTGCCGGGCAGCGACAGCGAGAGGCTCTACTATCAGGTGCAGTATCGGAGCGGCCAGGAGGCCTGGCGGGCGCTCAGCCCCAAGAGCTTCCGGCTGCCCAATACCCGCCTGGAGAGCGGAGGCCGGGTCAAAGTTCTGCTTATCAACGACGATCATAATTTCGACGACGCCGTCCACAAGATGCCGAAATCCCATCAGCAGTTGATGCTCAGCGGTGATTATGTCAATGAGTTCCTTAAAGGTTTGCGCTTCAACCCCTCCTGGAGGCCCTCCCCGCCGCTCGACTCCCTGGACAACGGGTTCAGCCTGGCCCAGGCCATGGGCTACATCCTGGCCGCCGAGGACCCTGACTTTGTCATCAATTTGGGTGATACCACCGGCATCGGCGCCAGCTACCGCTGGGAAAACATGGGGCTTCCCTATAAGTCGCTGACCGAAGCCGACAAAGATTATATTGCCCGGACGCTTTGGCTGAGGATGCGCAAGATCTTCTCCGCCCTGACCCCCAGCCTGCCCTTCTTCATCGGCCTGGGCAATCATGACGGCGAGGAGGGCTGGAATGCTCTGCGCGGCCAGGCCCGGAGCTGGCGCCAGAAATATTTTGCCCTGCCTACGGACCAAATCTATCCCGAGGGCGGCCACAGCCAGGGTAACTATTACGCCTTCACCTGGGGAGGAGATGAGGACGGCCACGGCGGAGCCGAGTTCAT
This sequence comes from Candidatus Aminicenantota bacterium, assembly GCA_963702835.1. Classification (GTDB taxonomy): domain Bacteria; phylum Acidobacteriota; class Aminicenantia; order Aminicenantales; family JAFGAV01; genus JAFGAV01. Next base: position 2,320,398 of record OY969762.1, on the reverse strand, counting down.
CATCCTGGACTGCACGGCCTTCTGCGGCGGCCGGGAGCCGGCCCGGATTGAGGACTGGACCCTGGGGACTCAGCAATTCGACTGGCTGAAGAAAGTCCTGCAGAATCGGGAGAAGCATTGGATTTTTGCTTGTTTCCATCATGTCCTGGGCGGCTGGCCCGCCGGCCCAGAGGAGACGCGCTTGGACCTGGCCTACGGCCGGGGCCCATTGTTCACTGCGCAGGATTATCAGGGTCTTGGCGACCCGGCCAATGTGGAGCAGGTCCGGATCACCCAGTTGGCGGCTGAAGCAGGGGTTTCTGCCTTTTTATACGGCCATGATCATATCCATTATTATCGGCGGCTGACGTCTGGCTGGAATCAAAGGCCGCTGTACGGCATCTGCTGCGGCTCGCCCAAGAAAATCGCCGAGGGATGGTGGTGGAAAGGGCCCTACTGGCGCCGGTTCTACGGGGACGGTTACAGCCGTCCGCCGGGCTTTTTTGGCCCCCCGGGCTACACCCGTCTGACGATAGATGCCCAGCGCCTGACCGCCGATTATATCCTGGTTTCCTATTCGCCGCTTTCCAATACTCCCCCGGGCAGCCAGACCGGCGATATCTTCTCCCGCCTGGTCGTGGACAGTCCGAAACCCCGAATCGCCACGGACCAGACGGCCTTGGCGGCCAGCTTTGAAGAGGGACAGCCGGGCTTATTGAGTTTGAGCCTGCAGGTCAAGAACGGGGGGGTCGGCCCCCTGAATTTCTCCCTGTCTCCTTCCAAGTCTTGGATCGAACTTATGCCCGCGGCCGGGAAATCTTGGGGCGAGTATGTAGAGGTGAAAGCCAAGATCCGGACCGCCTACTTGGTCGAAGGCCAATACGCAGAAAGCCTGACCATCATCAGTCCGGAGGCCGAGAACAGCCCCGTCCAAGTCCCGCTGACCCTCACTGTTTTGCCTCCGGTCATCAAGCCTCCCACGGACCTCCAGGCCGAGTGGCGGAGGGCTCAGGCCGGGCAGTATCTCGTCCTGTTGGCTTGGAAGCCCAACCGTGCCAATCGGCACATCAGCTGCTATAATGTCTATCTGGCAGCCGCCGGGAGCGGCCCGAAGCTTTTGGGCGTTGTCTCGCCTTCTTCCTGCAGCTATGTGTTTTCGGCCGGGGGCCGCCGGGCCCGGTTGACCTTTTTGGTCTCGGCCGTCGACCTGCGCGGGCGGGAAGGCGAGCCGGCTGCCTGCACCGTGGAGTGAGGGATATGGTCGGCAAAAAAATTCTCATCGTGGATTTCGACAGTCAAAGCCTGGAAGCCATGATCCAGCTGCTCAAACCCTACAAGTTTCAGCTGAGCCGGGCCGTTGACGGGCAGGAAGCCTACGACAAATTCAAGGAGGAGAAGCCCGATTTGGTCGTCATGGAGGCCATTCTGCCCAAGCTCCACGGTTTCGAGCTGACCGAGCGGATCACCCATGAGACCAAGGGTCACACCCCGGTCATCATCGTCACCGGCGCCTATCGGGGGCCGCAGTATCGCCACGAAGCCCTGACCACTTTCGGCGCCTCGGATTATTTCGAGAAACCCTTTGATAAGGAAAAGTTCATCAATTCCGTGCTGGGCCTGCTCAAGGAGGAAAGCGAGATCTGGCTCGACCTTCCCGCCCCGGACGACATTGCTTCCTACTTGGCTAAAAAAGCCGGCCTGGCCGCCAAGGCGGGCAAACAGGCCTGATTGTTTTTTCCTGTTCCTGGGAAATATCCTCAGTTTTTTTAATGTGGAGGCGGCTGGGGCGACCACCAGAGAGGGGGTAGCCTTGCCGAGCCGGCTTTAAAGGCTGGGGAAGCATCTCCAATCGTGTGATTCGCGGGGAGGAGCCGTGACAGGACCCCTCCTCTTCTTGAATGCCACATCACAGAAAAGGAGATGCTTACAAAGGCTAGCGAGGCGTTGACTTTAAGACCGATATCAGATTAGTATTTTCTGGCAGAATTTCCGGAGGGTCAAAAAAAATGGCCGAAGAAGGGTTGTGGACACGCTGCAATAGCTGTGGACGCATCCTCTATAAACAGGATATACTGGACAACCTCTCGGTTTGCCCTTCCTGCAATTTCCACTTCCGCCTTTCGGCCGAGGAACGTCTGGACATGCTGCTGGACAAGGGTTCCTGGGAGCGCTTCGATGAAAATATCCGTCCGGTTGACCGGCTGCAGTTCGAAGACACCCAGAAGTACAACCGCCGGCTCCAGGACAGCCAGAAGAAAACGGGTTTGGCCGATGCGGTGATCAACGCCAAAGGGACCCTGGACGGCATCCCGGTCATCATCTCGGCCATGGACTTCTTCTTCATGGGCGGCAGCATGGGCTCGGTAGTGGGCGAGAAAATCACCAGGGCGGCTGAACGGGCCCTGGCCGAGCGCCTGCCCCTCATCATCGTCTCCTGCTCCGGCGGAGCCAGGATGCAGGAAGGGGTTCTGTCCCTGATGCAGCTGGCCAAGACGAGCGCCGCTCTGGCCCGGCTGGATGAGGCCGGGCTGCCCTACATCTCCGTCCTGACCGACCCGACTACGGGCGGCACCACGGCCTCCTACGCCATGCTGGGCGACATCAACATCGCCGAGCCCAACGCCCTGATCACCTTCGCCGGGCCGAGAGTCATCGAACAGACGATCCGGGAAAAGCTGCCCAAAGGGTTCCAGCGTTCCGAGTTCCTGCTCAAGAACGGCATGCTGGACGACGTTGTGGAACGGCGGGTCCTGCGCGACTACATCATTCGCGCCCTGCGCCTTTTCCTCAACCGGCCTCGATGAATTTCGCGCAGTGCCGGGCCTACCTGGATTCGCTCCAGGTCATAGGCATTAAGCTCGGCTTGGACAGCGTCCGAACCTTGCTCAACGGCCTGGACAACCCCCACCTGAGATATCCGACGCTTCTGGTGGCCGGCACGAACGGCAAGGGCTCGGTGTGCGCCATGCTCACCCGCATTCTGAGCCTGCACGGCCTGCGGGCGGGCCTGTACACTTCTCCCCACCTGGTCTCGGTCGAGGAGAGGATCCGCATTAACGATAGACAGATCTCCTCCCCGGAGTTTTGCCGGGTCCTGACCGCGGTCCGGCAGGTCGCGGACAAACTCCTGCGGGCCGGGAAGCTGCCCTCTCCGCCCACTCATTTTGAGGTCCTGACCTGCGCCGCCCTGAGCTATTTTCATGAAAAAAGGGTAGACATCGCTGTTCTGGAAGTAGGCCTGGGCGGCCGGTTTGACGCGACCAACGTCGTGACGCCGATTCTCTCCGTTATTACTTCCATCAGCCGCGACCACGAGAAATATCTGGGCCGGCGGCTGGCCCACATCGCCTTCGAAAAGGCCGGCATCATCAAACCGGGCGTGCCCGTGGTGAGCGGCGTGGATAAGCGGACAGCCGCCGCCGTCATCAGAAAAAGGGCTCGGGAGCTTGAGGCCCCGTTCACCGGAGTCTTTGACCCGCCCAACAGGTTTATCGCTTTAAAAGGAGAAAGAGATAGGGGCTATAAATTTATTTATAAAACGCCGGAGAAGCGATTCGTCTATTCACCTCGGCTCCTCGGTTATCATCAGGGGACAAATGCGGCCGTGGCCCTGTCCGCCGCCACCCTGCTGGGCCGAAGGTGGAGGCTTCTACAAGAGAAGCTCATTCTTCGGGGCATCGCCGAGGCCTTCTGGCCGGGCCGGCTGGAGACTGTCCGCCGCTCGCCCCGGGTCATTTTGGACGGCGCCCACAATCCGGACGGCGCTCTGGCCGTCCGGGCTTACATCAAGGATTTTATCCGGCAGCCCCTGGTCTTGCTTTTCGCCGTCATGCGGGACAAGGATATCGGCGGCCTCGCTCGCATTCTTTTTCCCCCGGCCGAAAAAATCATTCTGACAAAGTTTCCTTTCCACCGCGCAGCCGAACCGGCCGATATCCTGGACCAAGCCCGGTCCTTTGCCGGCCGCATTTTGATTGAGCCCGACCCGGGACGGGCCTATTGCTCGGCCCTGGCTGAAGCTCGCCGGCGGCGAGGCTGCCTCCTGGCCACCGGCTCCCTGTTTTTGGTGGGGGCCATTAAAGAGCTCCTAGCCGGAAAAAGAGATATCGCCTAGAGAAGCGATGGGCCTGAGTAAGCATCTCCATTTGTGTGATCCTAGCTTCAAGAAGAGGAGGGGTCCTGTCACGGCTCCTCCCCATTCGTGCTCGCCAGGCTGCGCGCGGGTGGGGAGCCCCTCCGCCGTGCCACCCCTCCCCACATATCACAGGATTGGAGATGCATGCTGGGCCGGAAGCATCCTTGCATTTTGCGGGCAATCATGCTACCTTGAGCACTCATTTTTCATTCGTATCTGATTGAACTGATATGCTTTCCATAGACAGCTCTGCTCTTTTTGTCTTCCTTATCGTCTGGGTCCTGGTCTTCATCCTGACCAAGGTCTTTTTCAACCCGGTGCGCAAGGTCAGGGACGAACGGGAGCGGCGTGTTCGCCGGGGACTGGATGAATCGCGCCGAAGCCAGGAAGAATATGAACAGTCCCTGGAGAAAATCAATCAGGCAGTCCGCGAGGCCAAGCTTCAGGCTGAGCAGGTCCGGGAACGGTTGACGGCCGAGGCCGGGCGGGAGAAAAGCCGGATGGTGGCGGAGATGAACGCCGAATATCGCCGCCGGGTGGAGGCGGCCAAATCCGAGGTCGCCGCCCAGGTGGAGGCTTTAATAAAAGATGCGGATTTCCGGGCCGACGATCTGGCCGAAAGGATCGAACGGAGGCTGTTGGATTGAGAGGCCGGGTTCTTATTGCGCTGCTCCTCTTTTTCCCCACCGCCCTGTGGCTATGGGGATCGGAAGAAGGCGTGAGGCATTCCGGGGGCAGCCTGGATATGATCGGCAAGGTCGTAAACTTTCTCATCCTTTTCGGCGGCTTGGGTTTCATTTTGTTCAAACCGGTCCGGACCATTCTGGCCGGCCGCCAGGCAGAGGCCCGGCGGAAGCTCGAAGACGCTCAGGAGAAAGTTCGTCAGGCCGAGGAGCGGCTGAGACAAGCCCGGGAACGTCTGTCCGGCCTGGACGCCGAGCTGAAATCGCTCCAAACGGCGGCCGCGGAAGAAGGACGGGCCGAACAGGAACGGATCCGGGAGGTGGCCCGCCGGGAGGCGGACAGGATCAAGCGTCTGACCGAGCAGGACATGGAGGCCCAAGTCCGTTCCGGCCTTGGCGAGCTCAAGAGGTACGCGGCCGGGCTGGCCGCCGAGCGCGCTCTGGCCCGGATCAAGAAACGGTTGACGCCGGAGATTCAGGCGGGGCTCATCGACCGCGCCATAGAAGAGTTGTCCAAAAATGATCAAACAGGTTCTGATTCGAAGGTACGGCCAAGGGCTCATTAACGTCCTGCGGGACGAAGCCGACTTCCGGAAAGTTCGGGAGGAGCTGAGGGAGTTCACCGGTCTGTTCTTCGAACATAAAAAGTTCCACCAGGCCTTGGCCAGCCCCTTTGTGTCCAAGACGAAGAAGACCGACCTGGTCCGTGAAGTCCTAGAGCGGGCTGCCGCCGACCTCCGTACCAGGAACTTTATCCTCCTGCTCCTGGAAAAAGGCCGGTTCGAGCTGCTGCCCGACATTCTCGACCTCTTGCCCCTCCTGTGGAACGACAAGATCGGCGCGGTGACCGTGGAGGCCTGCTCGGCCGTTCCCTTAAGCCAGGCTCAGCAAACGCGTCTGCGCCGGGCCCTCGAATCCCGGGAAGGCCGTCCGGTCTTCCTGAAGTTCAGCCTGGACCCGGAGCTGGTGGGCGGCCTGGCCCTGCGGAAGGGCCATGTCATCTACGACCTGACGCTTCGCGGCGAGTTGTCCAGGCTCCGCGACATCCTGGCCGAGAACTGAAGAAGCGAAGAACATGGAGCGAACATGCAGTTAAAGGCCGACGAGATCAGCCGCATCATCCAGAAGCAGATTGAGGGCTTCGACACCGGTATGGACATCCAGGAAGTGGGCACCGTCATCTCCGTAGGTGACGGTATCGCCCAGATCCATGGCCTGGACAGGGTCATGTACAACGAGCTGCTGGACTTCCCCAAGGGCGTCTTCGGCCTGGCCCTCAACCTGGAAGAGGACAGCGTGGGCGCCGTCCTGCTGGGCGAGAGCGACCTCATCCGTGAGGGCGATCTGGTCAAGCGGACCCACCGCATTATGCAGGTGCCTTCCGGGCCGGCCCTGGTCGGCCGAGTGGTCAATCCTCTGGGCCTTCCCCTGGACGGCCAGGGGCCTGTCCAGACCGACATCCACATGGTGGTGGAGCGCCTGGCTCCCGGAGTGGTGGACCGGCTGCCGGTGCGCGAGCCGCTGCAGACCGGCATCAAGGCCATCGACGCCATGATCCCCATCGGCCGCGGCCAGCGGGAGCTCATCATCGGCGACCGCCAGACGGGCAAATCGGCCATCATCCAGGACACCATTCTCAACCAGAAGGGAACGGGAGTCATCTGTATTTACGTGGCCATCGGGCAGAAGAACTCCACCATCGCCTATTTCATTAAAACGTTGAAGGATTACGGGGCCATGGACTATACCATCGTCGTGGCGTCCTCCGCCTCCGACCCCTCGCCCCTGCAGTACCTGGCGCCCTACAGCGGCTGCGCCATGGGCGAATATTTTCGGGACAACGGCCAGCACGCCTTGATCATCTACGACGACCTGTCCAAGCACGCCGCCGCCTACCGCGAGATATCCCTCCTCCTGCGCCGGCCGCCGGGAAGGGAGGCTTATCCCGGCGATGTCTTCTACCTCCATTCCCGCCTGCTGGAGCGCGCGGCCAAGCTCAACGACACCCTGGGGGGGGGCTCGCTGACCGCCCTGCCCCTCATCGAAACTCAGGCCGGCGACGTCTCGGGCTACATCCCCACCAACGTCATCTCCATCACCGACGGCCAGATATACCTGGAGCCCGAGCTGTTCAATGCCGGGGTGCGGCCGGCTATCAACGTTGGCATCTCCGTGTCCCGAGTGGGCGGCCACGCTCAGATCAAGGCCATGAAGCAGGTCGCCGGCAAGCTCCGCGGCGACCTCCAGCAGTACCGCGAACTCCTGACCTTCGCCCAGTTCGGCACCGAGCTCGACCGTATCTCCCAAGCCCAACTCGACCGAGGCCTGCGCTTGACCGAGATCCTCAAACAGGTCCAGTACGCGCCGCTGCCGGTGGAGAAACAGGTCCTCATCATCTACGCCGGCAACCGCGGCTTCCTGGACGAGTTCCGGGTGGACCAGATCGGCCGCTATGAGGCCAAGCTCTACAAATTCATCGAAGGCGAACGCCGCGACATCCTCACCCGGTTGACTGAGAAAAAATCCATCGACCCGTCGCTCGACCAGGACATCACCGCCGCCTTCCAGGAATTCAACCGGAAGTTCAAGGAGGAGGAGGGCTAGGATGCCCGCTCTGATCGACCTCCGCCGCCGGATCCGCAGCGTGAGGAACACGCAGCAGATCACCCGGGCCATGAAGACCGTGTCCACGGCCAAATTTCGCAAATCCCAGCGGCTGGTGCTGGAGAGCCGGCCCTGGTGGCACACCTGGCCGGCCTTGGTAACCCGGGCGGCGGCCTGGGCGGGGCTGCAGGATCATCCCCTGCTGGCCCGCCGGGAAGAGAAGCGGATCACCGGACTGGTCATCACTTCCGACAAAGGCCTGTGCGGCGCTTTCAACTCTAACCTGCTGGCCAAGACCCATGAATATTTCGAGGCCAAGGCCCGGACGGCCGAGGTCCGGCTGGTGCTCATCGGCAAAAAGGCGGAATCCTATTTCCGGCGGAGCGGACTGCCCATCCTGCGGGCTATAGCCAAAAGGACGGACAAAATCCAGGCCGCCGAGATCGTGGCCATCGCCCAGGACCTGCTGCAGCAGTATATCCTGCAGCGGACGGACGCGGTCGTCATCGCCTACAATGAGTTCAAGTCCATCCTGGCCCCTCGAGTGACTCTGCGGCCGCTGCTGCCCCTGGCCTGGGAGAGCGGGGGGGCGGCCGCCGGGTCGAGTTCGCCGGACTGGGAGCCTGAGCTGAGTGCTGTCCTTCGGTCGCTTCTTCCGGCGGGCTTGACCCTCGAGGTCCTGCACTGTTTCTACGAATCCCAGGCCGCCGAGCAAGCCGCCCGGATGATGGCCATGGAAAACGCCACCCAGAACGCTGAGGAGCTTATCTCCCGGCTGATCCTGGTGCTGAACAAGATCCGCCAAGCCTCCATCACCAAGGAGCTGCTGGAGATCATGACCACTGTTGAGGCGCTGGCCAAATAGAGGAAAGCCGAGCGGGAAGCGAGAACACATCATGGCGAATCCCAAAGACGAATCAAAAATAGGAAGGGTGGTCGAGATCATTGGCCCGGTGGTGGACGTGGAGTTCAAAGATAAGGATCTGCCCAAGATCTACAGTGCCATCCGCATCACCAGCGAGGGCTTCGACACGCTCACGCCGGTGGACATTGTGGTCGAGGTGGAGCAGCATCTGGGGGAGGACCGGGTGCGGTGCGTGTCCATGCACCCCACCGACGGCCTGGCCCGGGGGATGAAAGCCCTCAACCTGGAAGGGCCCATCACCGTTCCGGTGGGCGAGGCCACTCTGGGCCGGGTGATGAACGTCATCGGCGAACCGGTGGACCATCTGGGGCCCATCGAGTCCAAGGTCCGCTACCCTATCCACAGGCTGGCGCCGGTTCTCGAGCAGCAGAGTACCAAGCTGGAGATGTTCGAGACCGGCATCAAGGTCATCGACCTCATCCAGCCCTTCCTCAAGGGCGGAAAGATCGGCCTGTTCGGCGGCGCCGGGGTGGGCAAGACGGTTATCATCATGGAGCTCATCCACAACGTGGCCAAGAAGCACGGCGGCTATTCCGTGTTCGCCGGGGTGGGCGAGCGGACGCGCGAAGGCAATGACCTCTGGCTGGAGATGAAACAGTCGGGGGTCATCGGCAAGACCTCCCTCATTTACGGACAGATGACCGAGCCGCCGGGCGCCCGCCTGAGGGTCGGCCTGACCGCCCTGTCCGTGGCCGAGTATTTTCGGGACGAGATGAACCAGGACCTCCTCCTCTTCATCGACAACATCTTCCGCTTCACCCAGGCCGGGAGCGAGGTCTCGGCCCTGCTGGGCCGTATGCCCTCTGCCGTCGGCTACCAGCCCAACCTGGCCAGCGAACTGGGTGAGCTTGAGGAGCGCATCACCTCGACCAAAAAGGGTTCCATTACCTCGGTCCAGGCCATTTATGTCCCGGCCGACGACTTTACCGACCCGGCGCCGGCTACCGTCTTCTCCCACCTGGATGCTTCCACCAACCTCTCCCGGGCTCTGACCGAGATGGGCATCTACCCGGCCGTGGACCCCCTGGCCTCTTATTCCCGCATCCTCGACCCGCGGATCATCAGCCCGGAGCACTACCGGGTGGCCCGCAAGGTCAAGGAGATCCTCCAGCGCTACAGGGAACTCCAGGACATCATCGCCATCCTGGGCATCGAGGAGCTGTCGGATGAAGACAAGCTGGTGGTGGCCCGGGCTCGCAAGATCCAGCGGTTCCTGTCCCAGCCCTTCCACGTGGCCGTGGAGTTTACCGGCCGGCCGGGCAAGTACGTGACCATCGAGGAAACGGTGAAGGGTTTTGCCGAAATTGTGGAAGGCCTCCACGACGACAAGCCCGAGCAGGCCTTCTACATGGTGGGCGCCATCGAGGACGCCATCCTGCGGGCCGAGGAGCTGAAGTCGGAATGAGCCCGGAGAGCCCCTTGAAGATGCAGCTGAGGGTCATCACTCCCCGGCGCTTGGCTGTGGAAGCGGAAGTCCCCTCGGTCAGCCTGCCCGGGCTTGACGGTGAACTGGGCATCTTGCCCGGCCACCGGCCGCTCCTCACGGCCCTGGGCCGGGGCCGGCTTCACTTCCCCTCCGACGGGGAGGAGGAAAGCCTCTCCATTCGGGGCGGCTACGCCGACATCCGTCCCGATATGGTCATGGTCTTTACCGAACTGAGCGACGATGACAAGAACGATCAGGCCCGTGCCTAAAGACGAGACGCTCGACACGTTCTACCACGGCCGGATCCTGGTCCGGCAGAAAAAAATGGGCTACCGGTTCTCGGTGGATGCCCCCTTGCTGGCCTCATTCATCCGGGCCAGGCCCCGGGACGAACTTCTGGAGCTGGGCTGTGGTTGCGGGATCATTTCTCTCCTGCTTTCGGCCAAGCCCTTTCGGCGCATCACCGCCCTGGAGGTGCAGAGGTCCTTGGCCGGGCTGGCCGGCCGGAACGTGGCCCTCAACGGGCTCGGTGGCCGGGTGAGGGTCGTCCGGGGGGATTTGCGGAAGTTCCGCCCCCGAAAAAAATACGACGTCGTCTTTTCCAACCCGCCCTATCTCAAAGGGGCGAAAGGGACGCTCAGCCCTTCGGCCGAGAAGTCTATTGCCAAACATGAGCTGAGATGTGATATTTTTGATGTCATGGAAGCCACGCGCCGTCTACTGAAGAAGGGGGGAAGAAGTTATTTTGTCTTCCCCGAGCGGCGCCGAGCGGATTTCCGCCAGGCGCTCGAGCGGAGCGGGCTCCGTCTCGGGCGCCTCCGTTCTGTCCGCTCCAGGCGCAGCCAGCCGGCCTGTCTCTTTCTGGCCGAGGTTGACGATAAGGCCGCCAAGCCCCGGGTTCTGCGGCCGCTGGTGATCTATGACTCGGCGGGCGGCTACACGCCTGAGGTGCGCCAGATCTTCGCCGGAGGCTGCCGTGCTTAAGCTGTTCAAGAAGCTCAAGGAGCTTTTTCGCTACCGGGTCCTTATCCGGACGCTGGTCAGCCGCGAGCTCAAGGCCCGCTACCGGGGCACGGTGCTGGGCTTCCTGTGGTCGTTCATCAACCCCCTTCTGCTCATGATTATCTACACCGTCGTCTTCGGGCTTATCATCGGCCCGCGCGACCCGGCCTTCAACAGAAATCCCATCCTCTATGCTCTGTTCCTTTTCTGCGGCATTCTGCCCTGGTCCTGGTTTTCCTCCTCTTCCATCGAGTCGGCCAACATCCTCATGATCCAGGGCAACCTCATTAAAAAAGTCCTCTTCCCGGCCGAGGTTTTGCCCGTGGTCGTGGTGACCTCGAACTTCATCCACTTTTTGTTCGGCCTGCCTATTCTGCTGGCGGCCAAGGCGCTCATCGTCCTGTTCGTGCCCCGGGCGCCGGGGTTCAGCGCCTATCTGGCCTTCCTGCCCCTGGTCATGTTCGTCCAGTTCGTGTTTTCCCTGGGGTTCGGGTTTCTGATCTCTTCGCTGACCGTCCATTTCCGGGATATCAAAGACATCCTGACCAACCTGTTGACCTTCTGGTTTTTCGCGACTCCCATCATCTATCCCATGACCTTCCCCACCATCCAAAAATCCCGCCTGTTTCGGACCTTCCTGTCCGTGAATCCCATGACCCACATCATGCAGGGCTACCAGAACACGATCTACTACGGGACGATGATTCCCTGGAAAAGGTTGGGCGTGACTTTCCTGGCCGGCTGCCTTCTTCTCCTGCTGGGCTACGCTATCTTCGACCGGCTGCGCGATTCCTTCCCCGAGGAGGTCTAGGTGAACGCCATCGAGCTCAGGAATGTCAGCCGCGTTTACCAGAAATACTCGGTGCGGCACCGCTTCCAGACCTTCAAGAGCGCCCTCCTGCGCGGCGATTTCTTCAAGTCGCTGCAGTCCGACGAGCTGGTGACGGCCCTGGACCAGGTATCGCTCAAGGTCGCCCAAGGAACCACTTTCGGCGTCATCGGGGAGAACGGGTCGGGCAAGAGCACCTTGCTCAAAATCGTGGCCGGCATCGCCAAGCCCACGGAGGGCACGGTCAGAGTGCAGGGCAAAGTGGCGGCCCTCATCGAGCTGGGGGCGGGGTTCCATCCCGAGATTTCAGGCCGGGAGAACGTGTTCATCAACGGCATCATGCTCGGCCTGTCCAAGAGGGAGATCAGCCAGAAATTCGAGGAGATCGTCCGCTTCGCCGAGCTGGAGGAGTTCATCGACGCGCCGGTCAAGACTTATTCTTCGGGCATGTACATGCGGCTGGGGTTCTCCATCGCCATCAATGTCAACCCTGATGTGCTGCTCATCGACGAGGTCCTGGCCGTGGGCGACGCCTCGTTTGTGCCCAAGTGCCTGGACCGCATCGACGATTTCCGGCGCCGGAAGAAGACCATCCTCTTCGTCAGCCACGACCTGCCCACGGTGGAGAAGATCTGCGACCGGGTGGCCTGGCTCAAGGGCGGCCGGGTCCAGGCCCTGGGCGAGCCGAAGCGCGTCATTGACAGGTACCTCCAGGACGTGGCCGACAAGAAGGAGGCGGAATTCAAAAAACGGCATCAAGATGTGGACCTGGAACACATCCCGACCGAGGAGGGGCGGCGTGAGGCGCGCTGGGGCAAGCGCGAGGTGGAGATCAAGCATGTCACGCTGAAGACGCTGCGGGGAGAGGCCCGGCATGTCTTTGCCCCCGAGGAGGGGATGGTCGTGGAGATGGAGGTCGAGGCCCGGGAGCGGGTCAAGGATTTTGTTTTCGGCATCGGCATCTTCAATTCTCAGGGCATCTCCTGCTACGGGACGAACACGCAGCAGGAAGAGTACCGGCCGCGGTCGCTAGAGGGCCGGGGCCGGGTCGTCTGCCGTATCGCGCGGCTCAACCTAATCAACGGCACCTATTACCTGGACGTGGCCGTGCACAAAGCGGACGGCACCCCCTATGACTACCACCGCAACCTGTACACCTTCCTCGTCTCCTCGCTGCACAAGGACGTAGGCATCAGCCGGCTGCCTCACCGCTGGCGGTTCTCGCCCAAAATCCGGACCCTGCCGGCCCGCCAGCGGAGGTAGGGCGGGCTGGAGGACGGGCTGTGGAGCGAAAGATCTATTCCCGCCGGGAGCTCCGGCCGCTTCGGGAGGAGCTTGGCCGGAAGAAGAAGAAGGTCGTTTTCACCAACGGCTGTTTTGACTTACTCCACGCCGGCCACATCCGGCTGTTCCGCGAGGCGCGCCGTCTGGGAGACGCGCTGATCGTAGCCCTCAATGAGGACGCCACGGTCCGCCGCCTCAAAGGCCCGCAACGGCCGATCTTCCCCCTGGCCGAGCGGCTGGAGGTGCTGGAGGCAGTGGAGTTTATCGATTATTTGACCTGGTTCGGGGAGGAGACGCCGCGGGAGATCATTTCCGAACTCTTGCCTGATATCCTGGTCAAGGGAGGCGACTGGACCCCGGACACGGTCGTCGGCCGCGCCGAGGTCGAAGCCGCCGGCGGCCGGGTGGTCATTGTGCCCTATCTCGCTGGCCGCTCCACCTCCTCAATTATTGAACGCATCCGCAGTAATTTTTCCGCAGGCGGCCGGAAAAAATAAACAGAAATCTTCCTCGGCCAGCGATACATCGCTTATTTGGCCGGCCTAAAGTCCCGGCCGATGATTTTCAGGTGGCCGGCCGATTTCGGCCAGCCACCTGAAAATGGAATTCGAGTTTCGGCAGCCTTCTATTTCTTGCCTAGAAGCTTGGTGATTTTTTGCAGAAGGGCCGCAGCCGAATCCTTGAGAGTCGTAGCCTTGGAGGCCGCTCCGATCCAATCCTGAGCCTCGACAGCTTTTTGGACCTCGGGCAGGGCTCCGTTGAGGCCTGTCATCTCGGTTTCTACAACCTTCCGGTCCGCTTGCTTGATCTTCCACTTGTTCTTGTCAAAAAGGGTTTTGACCTCGGTCAGGGTTGTTTGAACGACGGTCTGCAGGCCCAGGGCGCTTGTTTTGGCCGCCTCGATCTTGGCCGGCAGGGCAGCCAGTAAGGCATCGGCGTCGGCCTTGATGGTGACCAGGGCTTCTCCGGCTTCCTTGTACTTTTTGTTGGTGACTTGGTCCAGAGCGGCGGTCAGGTTGTCCTGGATCGTTTTGAGCTCAGCGGGCGCATATTTGTCCGCGCCGGCATTGACCACTGCCGTTACCGCGGCCTGGGCGGCGTCGATGGCCGCCTGCGGCTTGACGGCGCAGGCGGTGAAGGCCATGGCCAGAGCCACGACTGTCAGGACTGCGACTCCAAAATGCTTTTTCATGTATATCCTCCTTTTTTATCCAATAAATCTACCCCCCTGCGCTCCATAAGTCAAGTACGAAGCGGCTAGGAATTGCTCTCTTTTTCTAGAACGCAGACACTAGGGCTTAGGAAAAACAATTTTTTGAGAAGGTCTGGGGATAGGGCGATTTTCTGATTGAATAGCGGCGGAGCCCTGTGCTGCAGCAAATGACCTGAGGGAGGGGTGGGGCGCCCTGGAGCGGCTTAGCCCGGAATTTCCGCTGCCTGAAAAACCGCGCCTGGGCGCCGAAGCCCTCCCCCAAGTCCTTTGGCCGGTGAGCAGTTTTACATCTTGCTCAGGATGCAGGTTGGCAGCCGCTCTTGCAGTGAGCGACCCTCGGAATCAAATAGCGCTTCATGGAGGGCTCCTTTCATCTTAGATTATGGACAATTCAAATTGTAATGTGAAGTGTTCTTTATGTCAAGAAAGCCTATCGGCTTTGTCGGTTAGAGCGGGCGCTGGCCTCCAGCCGCTGGCTGAACCAGGCCCACAGCTTTTGGTGAAACTCCAGGCTGGGCGGATAGTTCTGGAGGAAGGCACGCAGGTTTTGGCCGGGGTCCTTTCCGGGCCCGAGCTTGAAGAGGGCCTCCGGCTGGCGGAGGGCCTGCTCTTCAGGATGGAACAAGAGGCCCAGCACGCTGGGGTATCGTTCATGGGACAGGGCTTCGACCAGCCGGCCGTCGGCGGAGAAGGCCTCGGGCCGCAGGCCGGCTCCAAGCCTATCGATCTGCTGATGGTGGGCGCTGAGGACATACGGCCGGTCGTCTTTCCCCAGCCCCAGCTCAGCGGCCAGCCTGCCTTTTTTTTCAAAGCGAATAGGGTGCAGACTGTATTCGAACAAACCGTCGGCGGGATATAAATAAAGGAAGGGGTTGCTGTGCCATTGCTCGGCCGGCATCTTCAGAGCTTCTTCTACTGACCGAAGACCGTAAGTCTCCGTCCAAATGTCCTGGATGAGGGTGCCGCCCGTTCCAACGTTGAGGGTCTGGCCGCCCAGGCAAATGCCCAGGATAGGGAAGTCTGGTCGATCGTCCAGGAGCGGCTTCTCCACTTCGCCCCGGGAGCCTCCCAGGAGCCGGAAGACAGCCGCGATCTCGAGGGCATGCCGGTAGGGGTCTTCGATCAGAGTGAAAAAGCGGGTTGGTTTTCCGTAGAAGGCGGGAGGGATATCGGGGCCGCCGAAAAAGATGATGCCGTCCGAACGGCGGAAAATTTCTTCGATTTCCGCGGTGATGGCGTTTTTTTTGAAGAGCTCTTCGGTCCCGGCCTCGGCCCTAATGCAGCGAAGGGTTATGGGCGTCTGGGGATGGGCTCTGATGAGATGTTCGACAGCCGGCAGGTCGACCTTTTCTTTGGCCAGGTAAACGCCCAGTATTTTGAGCCGGTCCACTTTGAGCCAGCCGACCTGCAGAAGACCCAGGACGTCATGGAGCCTTCTGGCCGAGGGATGAAAAATGGTCAGCCGGACGGCCTCTTTCTGGGAAGCGGCTCCAGCGGCGGCTTGAAGGAGTGCGGCGCAAAAAAAGGCAAGGAGAAAACATCGTTTTTTTGCTAGTGTCAGGGCCATTAGATTTCTTTCCTTTTTAATAAACTTCAGGCCGGCCTCAGCCGAGCGACATCACCGCCCGGCTCAGGATGACTTCGGCCAGCTCAACCTTGTAGGCGTTTTCTTCGAGGGGCTTGGCCTCCTGGAGCGAGGCCTTGGCCGCCCGGCGGACCAGGTCTTCATTCAACTTCTTGCCGCGGAGGGCTTCCTCGGCCTCTCTCATCCGCCAGGGGACGGGCGCCAGACCGCCCATCACGAGATGCAGGCTGGAAGCCGATCTCCCGGAGAAGGTCCCGGCCGCCGCGGCAGAAACCAGAGCGAAGTCCCAGGCCCCCCGCTCCTTGAATTTCAGATAGGCGCTCTTCGCTCCAGGGCCGGGCAGGGGGACGACAACTTCCTTGAGGATTTCGTCCTGTCCCAGCATGTTTTCGCGCTGGATGTTCACTGAGGGCAGGGCGTAGAATTCGGCCAGGGGGATGGTCCGTTCCCCCTGAGCGGAAAAGAGAGTCAACCGGGCTTGCAAGGCCATGAGCATCGGCGCCAGGTCCGAAGGGTAAACGATGTGGCACAGACCGCTTCCCAGAACGGCATGGTAGCGGTTCCGGCCGTTCGAGGCGAAGCACTTACTCCCACCCTTCTTGCGGCAGACCGTTTCGGCGGTGCGATAGTACCAGCAGCGCGGCCTCTGGCAGAGGTTGCCGCCCAGGGTGCCCATGCGGCGCAGTTGGGGTGAGGCCACCGACCGGGCGGCCTGGCTCAATCCGGGAAAAAGCCGGCCCACGGCCGCGTCCTCGGCCAACTCGGCCACCGCGGTCAACGCGCCCAGGCGAAGGCCTGCCGGGTCCTGACGAATGAAGGACAAGCCCGAGATGGTCATAAGGTCCACCACCGTCTCGGGCAGCCGGATGCCTTCTTTGATCTCGCCCAGGAGGTCGGTCCCACCGGCCAGGAGCGCCGCCCGGCCGTTGCCGCGAGCCAGCAGCGCAGAGGCCTGGGAGAGGGTTTTCGGTTCGGCCAGCTTGAAGTTTTTCATGAATGTCCCTCCCTCCGCTTGAGCGCCTGGAGCACCTTGTCCGGGGTCATGGGAATCTCACCGACATGGACGCCGATGGCGTTGAACACGGCGTTGGCGATGACGGCTGAGCTGGGGATGCGGGGCGGCTCGCCCAGACCCTTGTTGCCCAGGTTGTTCAGCCGCTCGTCCACCACATCGGCGAACAGGGGAATGATCTCCGGGCATGTCTTCGATGGTGGCTACCTTATAGTCGTGAAGGTTGGCGTTGACCATCCGGCCCAGGGAGGTATCCATGGTTTTTTGCTCGAACAGGGCGGCGCTCAGTCCTTGGAGGACGCCCCCCAGGACCTGGCTCTCGGCCGTCTGTCGGTTAAGGACGCGGCCGATGTCGTGAGCGGCTACCACGCGGAGCACCCGGACGCGGCCTGTCTCGGTGTCTACCTCAACCTCGGCGAACTGGGCGCCGAAGGTCTGGTAGTCAAAGCCGGGCGCCCACAGGGCCCGTTCGCCGTGGAAAACGGTTTCGCGGCGAAGCTCGCGAGCCGCTTCAGCAAAGGAGAGGGCCTGAGCAGGATCCTGGGTATTGCTGAATTTTTTTTCGGCCACGGTTACCTGGCCGGCCGGGATGTTGAGCTTCTTGGCGGCCAGCTGCTTGAGCTGCTCCACGGCCTTGAGCGCCGCGTCGCGCACGGCCGGGCCAACCGAGGGCGCGGTCAGGCTGCCGCCGGAAGAGGGCGCCCAGGGATAGTCCGAGTCGCCGATCTTGATGGTAATGTCCTTGGGTTCCAGGCCGAGCGTTTCAGCGGCGATAGCGGCCATGAAGGTCCGTGTTCCGCAGCCGATGTCCTGCGTGCCGCACTGCACTTCCACGCTCCCGTCCGGATAGACATAAAGGTCGGCCAGAGTGCCGGGCACGCCGGCCCCCGGCCAGATCTGGCTGGCCATCCCCAGGCCGCGCTTGGTCCGGCCCGCGGCCTGGCCCGGCTTTTTGTTGCGGCGCTGCCAGCCGATCTTTTCCGAGCCCAAGCGATAGCACTGCTCCAGGCCTTTGGTGGAATAGGGCGTGCCGGTGTCACCCTGGTTTTTGGTCGTGTAGTTCTTGAGCCGCAGCTCCAAGGGGTCCATTCCCAACTCAGCGGCCAGCTCCTCCAGGAACCCTTCCAGGGCGAACGTCCCTTGGGTATGGCCGGGCGCCCGCGTCGGCCGGTTGGCGCAGGTATGGGCGAAGACCGAGTATTCCTCGACCTTGAGGTTGGGGCAGCGGTAGAGGTCGACCAGGGGGTCCGCACAATCGTCCCCCCGGCCGAGACCTCCGCAGGTCAAGTTCTTGAAATGGACCGCGGTCAAGGTGCCGTTTTTCTTGACTCCGGCCTTGATAGTGATCCGGTTTGATGGCCTGAACCCGACGCAGAAGGAATTTTCCTTCCGGCTGAGGATGACTTTGACCGGCCGGCGGGCCTGGCGGGCCAGGAGCGCGGCGGCCACGGTGTGGTCGTTTACGCCCAGCTTGCTGCCGAAACCCCCGCCCATATATTTCTTGATGACCCGGACCTTGGCCGCGGGCATCTTCAGGGCGCGGGCCAGGCCGTCGCGCACGCTGTGCACGGCCTGGGTCGAGTCCCAGACCGTGAGCGAATCGCCCTCCCAAAGGGCCAGGCTGGAGTGAGTTTCGGCCGTTTGGTGCACTTCCCAGCTCGTCCGGTAAGTCCGCTCGAAAATAAGGTCGGCCTCCCCAAAGCCCTTGTCCACATCGCCCCGCGTCAGTTCGTTCAGCTTCTGGACGTTGGGTCCGTCGGGGAGAACTTGGGGAGCTCCCTCGGCCTGAGACGCATCTTCGGATACCACGAAGGGCAGTTCTTTATATTCGACCCTGATGAGGTCCAGGGCCTCTTCGGCCGCAGCTTCGTCCTCGGCGGCTACGGCCGCCACCGGCTCGCCCAGATAATTCAACCGTCCTTCCTTAAGGCGCACGGCGGCCTTGACGCCGTCAAGGGCCAGGGCCGGGCTGAGGTCGAGCGCGACAATCTCGGCGCAAGCGTGCGGCGAGCGAAGGATCTTGGCGAAGAGCATGCCCTCCATCTGGAGGTCGTGGGTGTAGTCCGCTGCTCCCGTGACGACGCGCTCGCCATCCACCCGGGGCAGGTAGCTGCCGATGTATTTGAAGGTTTCCGCCGGCGTTTGGACGGCGGCGGCCGGCTTGGCTCCCGGGAGCGGTCGGCCTTGCTCTTTATAGGTCAGGCTATCCCTAGTGTCTAGGTCTTTCATTTCAACCCACTCCTCATCCGTTCGGCAGCGGCAGCCACCGCTTGGTGAATCTTTTGATAATTGCCGCAGCGGCAGATGTTGCCGCTGAGGGCAGCTCTAATCTGATCGCCGCTGGGAGAAGGGTTTGCTTCGAGAAGCGCGGCTCCGGCCATGATGAAGCCCGGAGTGCAGAAACCGCACTGGTAGGCGTCCTTGTCGATAAAGGCCTGCTGAAGAGGATGGAGCTTTCCCCCGGCGGCCAGCCCTTCAATGGTCTGTACCTGGCGGCGGTCGGCCCGGGCAGCCAGGGTCATGCAGGAATAGACGGGTTTGCCGTCAAGAAGCACCGTGCAGGCGCCGCACTCGCCCCGGTCGCAGGTCCGCTTGGTGCCGGTGAGACGGAGCCGTTCCCGGAGCACGTGGAGCAGGGTTTCCCGAGGCTCGACCTCCAGCCGCACGGTTTTGCCGTTTACGGTCAGGGTAATGGGCTTGACCTCGAAGACGGCCGGCTCGGCGTCCTGCCCTCCAGGGGTCAGCCCGTCCTGGCCCAGGAGCCCCGCGGCCATGGTGGCCCCTAGGGCGCCGCCGCCCATGCTTTTAATAAAAGCTCGCCGGCTATAGGTCTTTTTCCTTTTTTTCTTAATAGCGGAGTTTTCCATCACGGTGACTCCTGTCCCGCCCCTAGGCCAGCCGGATGAGCGCTATCAGGGCCAGGCTGATCAGGATGGAAGCCGGGCTGAGGATGGCCGGCCGCAGACTTTGTTGGGACAGCTTTTGCCCGGCCCAAAATCCCAAGGGAACGGTTGCCGCGGCGAGCCCGGCGGCGATGGGAGCGAAGACCCAGGCCAGGGGAAGGCTTGTGCCCGGAACAAGGCAGGCTGGAATGCCGGTCACCGCTCGAACCAAGGGAAAGACGGCCGCGGCCGCCAGGCCCGAGGCGGCGCCCAGCCAGACCCGGCCTTTGACCGTTTTCTTCCAGGCCGGGACCGCGGCAGCCAGAACCAAGAAGGCCAGGGCTTCGGTGACGAAGGCGAAGATAGGATTGGCCACAGCGCCGTGTTTTATAGGAAGCGATAAAAGCGCGGCATCGAACAATTTGAACGAGACGGCCAGCAGGACCAGCAGGCCCGCGGCTTCAATCCGGCGCGAGGCGGCCAGCCCGGCCGCCAGGAAGAAGAGGGCCACGGCGGTCATAACCGAGCCCGAAACGAGCCGGGCGCAGCTCTTGAGGCCCAAACCCAGGAGCGCTTCGCTCAGACCCCAGGCCGAGCCCAAGAGCACGACCAGGCCCAGGTTTTGGAAACGTGTTGAATGAGGCATGCCCATCTCCTTCTCAGGATATTTCCCATTGATTATAAGATCATTATAAATTGCCGAATTTATTTTTTCAATTTCCTTATCCGAATTGACAGAAAAGTCAAATTCATCTAATCATAACCCTAATAGAGAATAATGGGCCGGCCAGGGCCATTCGGAAAAAAGGAGGATGAGCCATGAGCGTTTTGATCGGCGGTTTTCTATTCGTGTTCGGGTTGATCTTTTTTCTGGTGGGTGGGGGAATCTCTCTTGTCCGGGATCTGTTTTCCGGCCATCTTGAGACCGGCCTCCAAAATATGGTTCAACTCACCTTCGGCGGGGTGGGCTTCATTTTCATGGTGGTGGGGGCCATCCTCTTTCTGACCGGGCTCTCCACAGGCAAAAAGCGCAAGGCCCTGGCCCTGAAAATTTTTGAGAGGGGAGTCCCGGCCCAGGCGACAGTGACCTTTGTCGATAAAAATTACGGCTTGCTGGTCAACAACAAGCCGATCTATTCCATCGTCGAGTTCAAGTTCCGCGACAGCGCCGGCGTCGAACGGGTGGGCCGCAAGAACGATGTGAGCTCGGACCTGGTCATCCGCCTCAAGATCGAGGTGGGCTCCAAAGTGCAGGTCAAGTACCTGAACGAAAACCCCAATCAGAATATTCTGATGCTGCCCAATCCAGGCGCGGGTCCCTCCTGATGGCGGGCCAAGATTCTCTGTCCACAGAGTGCCCCTAATCCTTGACAATTCAATTTTGGAAAAATATACTTCCGCCTCACGATGAAAATCGAAACCCTCGCCCTGCTGACCATTTTCATCCCCATCATCGGTTCCTTGACCATCCCCCTGGCCGGC
Source organism: Candidatus Aminicenantota bacterium (assembly GCA_963702835.1). Taxonomy (GTDB): domain Bacteria; phylum Acidobacteriota; class Aminicenantia; order Aminicenantales; family JAFGAV01; genus JAFGAV01. The sequence continues at coordinate 2,299,357 of OY969762.1, read as the reverse complement.
CTGGTGGCCAAGCGCCTCCGTTCGGTGTGGGCTGTGCTGCTGGGCGCGGCCACGGCGGCCCTGCCCCTCCTGCTCCTGCCGGCGGCCCTGCGCGGCGGCGAGACGATTTTCAGAACGGACTTCATCTTCGGGCTTAATTTCGTCCTGATCATAGACCCGCTGTCCATCTTCATGTCCATCGTCTCTTCCTTCGTCGGCTTCCTGATCATCGTTTATTCCCTGGGCTACATTCATCACGAAGAGAACCAGAACGAATACTACCTGATGGTGGTCCTGTTCATCGGGGCCATGATGGGGCTGGTCTTTTCGGGAAACCTCATTTTCATCTATCTTTTTTGGGAAATCATCGCCATCTGCTGCTGGCGGTTGATCGGCTTCTACCGGCAGAAGGACCATGTCCGCAAGGCCGACAAGGCCTTCCTGGTAACCTTCTTCGGCGCAGTGGTCATGCTGCTCGGCTTCATCCAGATCTACAGCGCCCACACCCCGAACAGCTTCGACCTCACCACCCTGCGGGGAATGACCATCCCCGGCAGCGCCGTCCTGCTTATCCTGTTCGGCATGTTTTCCAAATCGGCCACCGTCCCCCTCCACACCTGGCTGCCGGACGCCGGCGTGGCGCCCACTACGGTCACCGCCCTGCTCCATGCCGCGGTGCTGGTCAAGATCGGCGTCTATGCCTACGCCCGTCTGTTCCTGGCCACGTTCCGGCTGCCCGGCGCCTGGCCGCAGGCCATTCCCTGGCTGGTGGTGGCCTCCGCGCTGATTGCCGCCGGGGCGGCCACCGTGGAAACGGACCTCAAGCGCATCCTGGCCTACTCCACGATCAGCCAGATCGGCTACATCTTCCTCGGCTTCAGCATGGCCAACCCCGACGGCATCAACGGCTCTCTCCTGTTCATCCTTATGCACGGGCTGGCCAAGGCCGGCCTGTTCCTGTGCGCGGGCATTGTCATCCACGCCACTCACCAGCGGGACATCCGCCAGATGGGCGGGCTGTTGCGGACCATGCCCTTCACCGCCGTCTCCTTCCTTTTCTGCGCTTTCTCGGTCATCGGCCTGCCGCCCTTCGGCGGGTTTTTCTCCAAGTTCCTGGTCATCATGGGCACGGTCAAGGCCGGCCAGGTGTGGGTTGCCGCCCTGGCCCTGTTCACGGCCGTGCTGACGATGTTCTATCTGCTCAAGGTCTTCAGCCAGGTCTTCCTGGGTGAGGCCAAAAACCCCGCTCCGGAAAAAACAAAGTCCATGGTCTTCGTGGTGACCGTGCTGGCCCTCCTGTCGCTGGCGGCGGGACTGCTCATCTCCTATCCGGCGCAGGCGGCTCGAGCGGCGACGAAGCAAATCATGGCGGGGTGGCCCAAATGACGCCTCACCTGCTGCTCCTGCCCATTCTTCTGCCCCTGGCCGTGGCGATTTTATGCTTGGTCCTGCCCAAACGCCTCCGGGTCCTGAGAGACGGCCTGTCGCTGGCCGGGTCGGCCGCCGTCCTTTATCTCGGCTTCGTTTTCTTCAAGCTCAGGAACCTGGAATGGAGGCCGGGCTGGTTCGGGACGGACATCAAGTTCGAGCTGAGGCTCTATCATTTTTCCGCCTTCATTTTGCTGGGCCTGGCCGGGTTCCTATTCCTCATCGCCCTCTATTCCATCGTCAAGATGAAGGATCACCCCCGGGTCGGCCTTTATACCTTTTATATCTTCCTGTCGGCCGCCCTGGCCAACGGCGCCGTCCTGGCCGACAACTTCGTGCCGCTCGTCTTTTTCTGGGAGGGGCTGCTCCTGACCCTTTACGGCCTGATCTCCCTGGGCCAGAAGGAATCCTCCTCCCGAACGGCGGCCAAGGCCTTTATCATCAGCGGCATCTGTGACTTCTGCATGATCCTGGGCATCGGGCTGCTGTGGATGATGACCGGCACCCTGACCATGTCCCAGGTCTCGGTCAAGCCCGAGGGGCTGGCCGCCGTGGCCTTTGTCATGATGATGATCGGCGCCATCGGCAAGGCCGGAGCCCTGCCCTTCCACACCTGGATTCCGGACGCGGCCCTGGACGCTCCGGTCAGCTTCATGGCCTTCATGCCGGCCTCTTTCGAGAAGCTGCTGGGCATCTACCTCCTGGCCAGGATTACGCTCGACCTCTTCCGCTTGGAAAAGAACAGCACCCTGGCCATCGTCCTGATGACCATCGGCGCGGTCACCATCGTCTTTGCCGTGTTCATGGCCCTGATCCAGAAGGACTTCAAGAAGCTGCTCTCCTTCCACGCCGTCAGCCAGGTCGGCTACATGGTCCTGGGCATCGGCACGGGCATCCCCATAGGTATTGCCGGCGGCATCTTCCATATGATCAACCACGCCATGTACAAGTGCGGGCTGTTCCTCAGCTCGGGCTCGGTCGAGCACCGGACCGGGACGACCGAACTGCGGAAGCTGGGCGGGCTGGCCCGGGAGATGCCCTTCACCGCGGCCGGGTTCGCCGTCTGCGCCCTGGCCATCTCCGGCGTCTGGCCGCTCAACGGCTTCGTTTCCAAGGAGATGGTTTTCCACGGCGCCCTGGAAACCGGCTACACCGTCTTCGCCGTGGCCGCCTGGCTGGGCGCCATCCTCACCTTCGCCTCCTTCCTCAAGGCCGGCCATTCGGTTTTCTTCGGGCCGCGGAGCCAGGAAGTGCCCAAGGTCAAGGAAAGCCAGCTGCCCATAGTCCTGCCCATCCTCATCCTGGCCGCCCTGTGCCTCATCTTCGGCGTCTTCAACCAACTTCCCTTGAAGACGTTCATCCAGCCCATCCTGGAGGGCCATGCCGAGCCGGGCGCGCACCTCGATTTCACCTCCCACGCCCTGGCCCTCTTCAACCCGGTGGCCGGGATTTCGGTGCTGTGCCTGCTCATCGCCCTGGCCATCCATTTCTACGGCTGGCGGCGGGGCGGGCGAAAGGCCTACCTGGCCTCGGAGCCCGTCCACAACCTGCCCCTGGCCAAGCAGCTCTACAACCTATCCGAAAAACGTTTCTTCGACCCCTATGAGCGGGCCATCCAGTTCCTCAAGGGGCTGTCCCAGGTCCTGTTCCGCGGCCTGGACCGGCCGATCGACTTCTTCTACGAAAAAGTCGTCACCAAGGTCGGCGGCGCTTTTACCGGCCTCCTGCAAAAAGCCCACAACGGCCACTATGCCAACTACCTGGCCTGGTGCCTGGCCGGATTGCTGGTGATCGCCGCGCTGATCAATGTGTTGTTGAAATGACCACTTCAGCTTCAGAGGAGGACCAGTGATTTTCTTGTACATCGCCCTGCCCCTGGCGGTCGCCGCTGTCCTTCCTCTGGTGGGCAAAGTTTCCAAGAGATTCCTGCCCGACCTTATGGCCAATGCCGTCTTCTTCCTGTTGCTGGTCTATGCCGTCACCGGCGGCAGGCAGCTCATCGGCGAAGGCCCCTTCCTCCAAAAGCTCAACTGGCTGGGCGAAAGTTTCAACATCCAGGTCGCCGTGGACGGGTTCAGTCAGTTCATGCTCATGGCCATCGCCCTGGTCTGCCTGGCGGTCGGCCTGTTCTCCATCAACTACATGGACCATTACGGCTCCAAGGCCGTTTATTACGCCCTCCTGCTGGTGATGGTCGCCGGAATGAACGGCCTGGTGCTCGTCACCGACCTCTTCCAGGTTTATATTTTCCTGGAAGTGGCGGCGGTGGCCTCCTATGCCCTGGTGGCCTACGGCCTGCAGCACGACGAACTGGAGGCCTCCTTTAAATATTTAATGCTGTCGGTCATCGCCTCGGCCGCCATCCTGGTCAGCATCGCCCTTCTCTTCGGCCTGACCGGCGGGCTGAGCTTTGCCGCCGTGGCCGAAGGCCTGCGCACTTTGAACGCTCCGCTGGCCGTCGGGCTGTGCGCGGCCCTTTTCCTCATGGGGTTCGGGCTCAAGGCCGCTCTCATCCCCTTCCATGCCTGGCTGCCCGACGCCCATCCTTCGGCTCCGGCCCCTATCTCAGCCATCCTGTCCGGCCTGCTGATCAAAGTGTCGGGAGTGTACGCCCTCGTCCGCATTCTGTTCAATGTCTTCGGGCTGACTCCCGCCCTGTCCCAGGTCCTGATGTGGCTGGGAGCCGTGTCGATCGTAGTGGCCGCCCTGCTGGCCTTGGGCCAGAATGACCTGAAACGGATGCTGGCCTATTCCTCCATCAGCCAGGTGGGGTATATCGTGCTCGGCCTGGGGTTGGGCACGCCGCTGGGGATCGTCGGCGGCCTGTTCCATCTCTTCAATCACGCCCTGGGCAAAGGGCTGCTGTTTTTGAACTCGGGGTCCATCCAGATGTCTACCGGTACCCGGAACCTTGATGAGATGGGCGGCCTGGCCCGGCGGATGCCCCTCACCGCGGCCACCAGCCTGGTGGGGTCCCTGTCCATCGCCGGAGTGCCGCCCCTTCCCGGTTTTTGGAGCAAGCTGATGATCATCATGGCCCTGGTCCAGGCGGCCGAGTGGCCCTTGGCCGTGATCGCCATCCTGGCCAGCGTCCTGACCCTGTGGTATTACCTGCTCATCCAGCGCAAGGCTTTCTTCGGCAAGCTCGAGGAGCGCTGGAAGGAGGTCCGCGAGGCGCCCTTCTGGATGAGCTTCTCGACCGTATTTTTGAGCCTGCTCATCATCGCCATCGGCATCTTGTTTGCCGCCTTCATTAAAACCTGGATTGAGCCGGCGGCGGGTGTTCTGGGCCAGGGAGCCGGAGCCGTCAGCGGCCTTCGAGGGTTTTAGACCATGGTCCTGCAGATCATCCTTCTCGGCGGATTGGTCCTCTTTTCCATCCTGGCCATCCTCGCCCGGGACCTCATCAAGTCGGCCATCAGCCTGGCCCTGGCCAGCCTCTGCCTGGGTATCGTCTTTTTCCGGATGAACGCTCCCTACGCCGGCGTGTTTGAAATCTCGGTAGTGGCCGGCCTGATCACGGTCCTCTTCATCCTGACCATCGCCCTGACCAAGGCAGAGGGCGATGTCCGGGAGTCCAAAGTGGCCCTCCTTATTTTCCCCCTGTTTTTTGTTGCTTTCCTCGTCTTAGACATCCTGGTTATGAAGGGCCTGATGTCCAAGGTTCCGGCTCTGGCCGGGACTCCGGAAGCCGGGGGCCTCACGTTCGGTGAGGTGCTGTGGAAGCAGCGGACCTTCGACCTGGTCGGCCAGGTCCTGGTCATCCTGGCCGGGGTCTTTGCCGTCCTGGCCTTATTCCGCAAGAGGAACAAAGATGAGTAACACCTGGCTCCTCTATATGGCCTTCGCCGCCGGCCTGCTGGCCCTGGGCATCTACTGCCTCCTGGCCATGAAGAACCTCATCAAGCTGTTCATCGGTATCGAGGTCATCAGCAAGGGGGTGAGCCTGGCCCTGCTGGCCAGCGGCTTCGCCAGGCAGAACATCCTGCTGGCCCAGAGCCTGGTCATCACCTTCATCGTCGTGGAAGTCTGCCTGGTGGCCACCGCCCTGGCCATCATCGTCAATATCTACAGCCACACCAACAGCCTGGATGTCCGGAAGCTCACCAAGTTGAAGGGATGAGCGCATGAAAAAGATCGACCTGCTGTTGTCGCCGCCGGTGGTTTTTCTGTTGATGCTGGGGGCGGCCGCCCTTCTCTATGCCCTGGGCCGAGCTATGGGGCCCAAGCTGAATAAGGCGGGCGGCAAGCTCACCACCTACGCCTGCGGTGAGGACATTCCGGGGACCAAGGTGCAGTTCGGCTACAGGCTGTTCTTTTTCATCGCCCTGTTCTTCACCATCATGCATGTAGCGGCCCTGGTCGTGGCCACTGCGCCGGGCGGCAAGGTCCTGCTGCTGGCCATCTTCTACCTGGTTGTGATCTTTCTGGCCATCATGGCCCTGGTGACGAGAGACTGACATGCTGAACCGACTCGTCCGCTGGTCCCGGATCAAATCCCCCTGGATCCTCCACCTCAACTCGGGCGCCTGCAACGCCTGCGACATCGAGGTGGTGGCCGCCCTGACGCCCCGCTTCGACGTGGAGAGGCTCGGCGTGCTGCTCAAGGCCACTCCCCGGCATGCCGATGTCCTGATTTCCACCGGGCCGGTGACGCGCCAGATGAAGGACCGCATCATCCGGATTTACGATCAAACCCCCGACCCGAAGTTCGTCATCGCCGTGGGTGCCTGCGCCATGTCCGGCTGTGTTTACCGGGGGGCTTACAACGTTATGGGCGGCCTGGACCAGGTCATTCCGGTGAACGTCTATGTCCCGGGCTGCCCGGCCCGGCCGGACGCCATCCTGGACGGGGTGGTCAAACTGCTGGGGAAACTCTGAGCATCGAGAATGCCATGAACGACCTGGATACAATCGAACGGATCAAGGGAGCGTTGGGGAGCCGGATCGTGGAGATCACCAACCCCGCGCCCGGCCGGATCTTCATGACCGTCGCCGTTGAGGACCTGGTTTCAGTCATGACCAATTTAAAAAGGGACTTGGGCTTCTGGTACCTGGCCACGATCAGCGGAGTTGATAAGGGAGACGCCTTCGAGATTCTCTATCACTTCGGTTATGAAGGGGGGAATCTCAACGTCAGGACTCAGATCCCCAAGCCCACGGGCATTGATGAAGTGTTAAAAGAAAAAACAGTGCCGCATCTTCCGTCCATCTGTTCGGTCATCCCCGGGGCCGTCCTCTATGAGCGTGAGCTGCAGGACATGTTCGGGATCGTCGTAGACAACATTCCCGACGCCCGCCGCCTGGTCCTGCCCGACGACTGGCCGGAGCAAAACTTCCCCCTGCGCAAGGACTGGAAATTCGAGCGGCCCCCGGAGGTCATCCCCGGAGGAAAGAAATGAAATTCAGCATTCCCATCGGCCCTCAGCACCCGGCCCTCAAGGAGCCGATCAGCCTGCGCATGACCGTCGAGGGCGAGGTCATCCGGGACGCCGACATCCGGCTCGGCTACAACCACCGGGGGATAGAGAAGCTGGCCGAGGAGAAGACCTGGATTCAGAACATCTACCTCATGGAACGGATCTGCGGCATCTGCTCCCACTCCCATGCCACCTGCTACGTCCAGGGCGTGGAAAAGCTCATGGACATCGTGCCGCCCAAGCGGGGGCTGTACCTCCGCTTCCTGGTGGCCGAGCTGGAGCGGGTCCACAGCCATCTGCTGTGGCTGGGCGTGGCCGGCCACGAGGCCGGCTTCGATACGTTTTTCATGTACACCTGGCGGGACCGTGAGATCGTCATGGACATGCTGGAGGCCATCTCCGGGAACAGAGTCCATTACGCCATCAACACCTTGGGCGGGGTGCGGCGCGACCTGGATGAAGGGCTGCGGCAGAAGATCCTGGGCCAGCTCGATATCCTGCGCCGGCGCACCGAGTACTACCTCAAGATCGGGGCCAACGAGCCGACCTTCGTCGGCCGCCTGGCGGGCGTGGGCAAACTGTCCAAGGAAAAGGCCATGGACCTGTGCGCGGTCGGCCCCATGGCCCGGGCCTCGGACATTGCGCGGGATGTGCGCCGGGACGACCCCTACGGGATCTACGCCGAGACGCCCTTCGAAGTCTCAACGGCCGACAGCTGCGACGTGCTGGGCCGGGTCGTCGTCCGCGTCAAAGAGCTTTTCCAGTGCTACAACCTGATCGAGTTCATGCTCAAGAACTTGCCCTCGGGCGAGGTCAAGGTCAAAGCCCCCCGCCGGGCCAAGCCGGGCGAGGTGGTCAGCCGCTACGAGGCGCCCCGGGGCGAGAACATGCACTACATCGTCTCGGGCGGCGCGGACAAGCCCGAGCGCCTGAAGGTCCGGGCGCCCACCCTGGCCAACTACCCGGCCACCGTAGAGATGCTTAAGAACGGGTTCATCGCCGACATCCCCCTCATCTTCGCCGCCATCGACCCCTGCATCTGCTGCGCTGAGCGGACCGTGGAGACCGTGGACTTGCGGACGGGAGAGGAGAAAGTCCTGCGCTTCAGCGAGCTGCGGACCCTGGCCAAGGAGAGGTTCGATAAAAATCCAAGAAAGGGGACGGGGCTGTGGCCGTTCTAAAGACCGTCCTCTATCTCATCGTCTATCCGGGCATCCTTTTCCTCTTTGTCTATGCCACCTTCGTCGAATGGTTCGACCGGAAGGTGTACGCCCGGCTGCAGAACCGGATGGGCCCCACCCACACCGGCCCCTTCGGGCTTCTGCAGCCCATCGCCGACTTCGTCAAGCTCATGTCCAAGGAGGACATCGTCCCGGACAAGGCCGATAAAACACTTTTCACCCTGCTCCCTATCTTCGGCCTGGCCATCGTGGCCACGGCCGGGCTGCTCCTGCCGGTGTGGCACACCAACCCCCTCCAGCCGGGGTTCAACTCCTTCCCCGGTGACATCATCATTCTCCTCTACCTGCTCAGCCTGCCCACGCTTATCTTCTTCCTGGCCGGCTGGTCGTCCACCAATCTTTTTTCCACCATCGGCGGGTCCCGCGTCCTGACCATGTTCTTCGGCTACGAGGTGCCGCTCTTCCTGGCCGTGCTCAGCCCGGCCCTCCTGGCCGGGAGCTGGCGTTTGGCCGAGATCGCCGCCTTCTACCGGCAGCACCCCCTGCTCATCCTGCCCAACCTCATCGGGTTCGCCGTGGCCCTGGTCTGCGTCCAGGCCAAGCTGGAGCGGACGCCCTTCGACATCCCCCATGCCGAGACCGAGATCGTGGGCGGGACCTTCACCGAATATTCGGGCAAGAAGCTGGCCTTCTTCCGGCTGATGACCGACATCGAGCTGGTCGTCTCGGCCGGCCTCTTGGCCACAGTCTTTCTGGGCGGATTCGGCGGCGGAGTGTTCCTGGGCTTCCTCCAGTTCCTGGGCAAGACGCTGGCGGTGGTTTTCCTCCTGACGCTGATGCGGGCCGTCACCGGCCGGATCCGGATAGACCAGGTCGTGTCTTTCGCCTGGAAATACCTGGCTCCCCTGGCCGTGCTCCAGCTTCTCATCGTCATTTTCATCAAGGGCTGGGTCCTATGAGACTGGCGGCCTTCCTGCCCGAGCTCCTCCGGCACCTGTTCAAAAAACCGGCCACGGTGGACTATCCTTTTCAAAAGCTCGAGGTGCCCAAGGATTTCCGGGGCTCGCCCTTCCTGCGGACCGAGCTGTGCATCGTCTGCCGGGCCTGCGAGCGCGACTGCCCGGCCGAGGCCATCGACATCACCTCGGTCAACGAGGCCGAGAAGAAGTTCAAGCTGGCCATCCACAACGACCGCTGCATCCACTGCGCCCAGTGCGTCGATTCCTGCCCCACTGACGCTATGCAGATGGACCAGCTCTTCGAGATTGCCGCCTTCGACCGGCACGACCTCAAGATGGCCTGGGAGTTCGTGCGGGCCGTGGTTAAGATCAAGCCCCAGGCCTAGGGCTGGCCTCTTGCTCGATCGACTGAGCGGAACCCACCGCAAGGAAGCATAGACAGAGCCCTATTGCTTTTCTGTCTCTTCCAGCCTCATCAGGATGCGGCCGCCCAGGAAATCCTCGAAGGGCAAGGTGAACTTCATCTGGCGGCCGACGCCTGCCGCCTCGTCAACCTCGAACCCGCGATGGCGTACCAGATAGGCCATCCACAGGCTCGTGGCGCGGCCGGCGGAAGCGCAATGCAGGAGCACGTTGCCCCTGGTCCCGGAGAGAAGCGCGGCGAAGCTGTCGACCGTCCTCGGACTGAAGGACTCTTTTTCCCCGACCGGCAACAAGGCGTAGGCCAGGCCCATCTCCTTGACGACGCTTTCTTCGCTAAAGGCCGTGGCCGTGAATTCTTTGTTCTCGGCCTCAGAACGTATGTTGACCACGAGCGTCACGCCGGCCGACTGAAGCCAACGCAATTCTTCCAGCGTGGGCTGGCCGGCAATAAAGAAATCGCCGGTGCGGAACAGGTCCTTGAAACCTTCGACCTTGACCGCTGTGCGAAGGGCCGGATCGGCTGCGGCCAGGCCCGTTGATAACAAAACCGCCGCGCAGCAGGCGATAGTGACTCTTTTCATCGTTGACCTCCTTGGCCTGCAAAAAATTGTAGCAAGGCTGGCGCTATTTTACAAAATAGAAGCACCCTACCCGCCGACGCCAGACAGATGGACCAGCGATTCGAAATCGCCGCCTTCGACCGATCTCCCCGCTAAAAAGACGAGCTTGATAGGGTGGCCAATGCGCATCTTTAGGTATAATATAAAATCTTGTGAGGGCGTGGAATGTTACCCCATGGCGCATGTTGATATTTTTTCAGAGCTTGGCGGCCTCAGCGATGAACTACGGGCGGCGCAGAGGGTCGCTGTCCTGGGCGTAGGAAATATCGGCCGCGGAGACGACGGTGCCGGCGTCCTGGCCGCGGCCGCGCTTAAAAAAAAGCTCGGACAAAAGGGACGGTCGCGCCTCAAGGTCCTCCTGGGCCATGAGACTCCGGAAAGCCTGACCGGAGAAATCCGCCGCTTTCGGCCCGGCCTGGTCCTCATCCTCGACGCGGCCGCGAGCGGGAAAAAGCCCGGGTCGGTCTTCCTGCTCGGGAAAAAGGATATGGCCGTGGAAGACATCTCCTCCCATAGGATGCCGCTTGCCCTTCTTGTAGGTTATTTAGAAGAGAGCATCGGCTGCCGGGTGCTTGTATTGGGAATTGAGCCGCGCTCATGCCGGGAGGGAGCACCTTTGTCGGCAGCCCTGAAGAAGGCCGCGGAGGAGCTCTCTTCCCAACTGGCCGCCGTCCTCGTCGAGCGGCCGGCTCGGCGCATTCCCTGCCGGGTCGTATTCTATGCGGGGTACAAAGGGGGGAAACGCCCCGCGCCGTTCGGCTCAAAGACCGCGAGTTGAAGGTCCTGGAAGTCCTGGAGCGTAGGCGGGTTCAGGATGCCCGCCGGAAGACGATAGCTGAGATCTTCACCTGCCGGCTGGAAGAGGGGCGGGTCCAGATCACCGTGACTTCCACGGGCTGCTGGCTGAGCATCCCGCCCTCCGGCTGGTGAGGGATGGAAATCTCTATTAGCCCAAGAGGAAATTCCTTTTTCTGCGGCATGGTGCATGATCGTGCCGGCCGATGAATCTCCTCTGCTAGTTACGATGGAATAATACATCCGCCTCGAAGACAAGGGAAGGTGGAGGTTTCGCGGCGACAAATAGAAGCCTCAGATGTTCGATATTCCGGTCTACGGCTTGATGGCTCGGGATGAAGACGATGACCTTACGGCGGTCCTGCCCACTCGGGTCTGGCATCCGAAAGACAAGGCAAAAGTTGATACGAAGGTTAAGGTGGTCGAGCAACGGGCAATGGCCTGACTGCGGCACCGGACGTTCCTCAGCTCGAGAATAATCTCATGCGGGATCTGAATCCTAAATCAATGGGACAGGAATAAAGTATATAAATAGACTCTCAAGAAACGAATGAACAGAGCAGGATAACTAGCGCTATTGCTTAGAACGGAAAGTCGTCATCATCAGGAATTGAGAGTTCTTCATCACTTGCTTCTTCGGAAGACCCTGAACTTAGCATTTCAATAAGCCTTTCGCCTTGGGCTAAAAGCTGGTCATACGTCATGATAGTAATTCCATTCAATCTGCTATTCAAACCATGGAGAGCCTTCAAATTTTCTTGGCCCCAATCATTAGATCTCCCAATAACAATGATCGCTCGGGGGTGATAGGCAACAATCTCAGGGTGATCCATCAGCCCCTGAGCAGCTGCCTCCTGTAAAACATCTAAATATCTATGGCATTGGCCAATAGCCTGAGAAACAGAAATTGTAAAGAAATAATTGTTATGTTGAGAATCAAAAGCTAGAACCCTATTGTCAGGTCTTTTTAGTTCGACGATATCGCGGTATCCAGAAATTACAGTCGGCAATAAAAGATCCAGACGATCACCAATTGAAATGTTCCGCACTTCATCTCTCATTACATAGGCATTTCCAAATGCCCACGTGTGCTGTTCGCACCACGTCTGGTATATTTGTTCATTAGTTTCCCCAGCATCAAGGTGAAGCCGCAGTTTTGATACCGCTTCTCGCATCTCTTTCAATTGAATGGCACCCCGAAAAGCACTAATCAATTCATTAGTTAGATTAGTTTCGGACAAATGATTTACAATTTCCTTCGAACTCAATACTTTCATCAGTACAGAGGCTACAGTCGCCGGATCGTTTTCGCCCAGTTGCGCAGTCCCTCCAGGAGTTTTGATTAAGATATAACTCCCGTCTGCAGCCTCCTCTGCAACTCTTAAATGCGATTTAAGTCCCACTAGCAACTTGCGCGATGCTGATTCATTAAGTGATATTGATTTATTTTCAACATACCCCCATGTTAGAGGCGGCTCTGTTTTCCTGTAGGATACAATCTTGACTGCCAAGTCACTTCCATCGCTTCGGGGAATAAAGAAGGGCACTAGAACAACACGCTTTTTCTGGGTTTCATGGAGAATTATCGGATCACTAAAGCTAACCCTCCTAGATTTAGCTTCTCGTCTTCTTATTGTCTGAAGAGTATTTTCATCGATTGGCATATTTATCCTCATTCTCTTGGACTGACTAATACTCAAGATATTTGTTTGACAAATATTCCGAGATTAGGGTTTCAGCCCCATCAAGGAGCCCAACAGTTTCTCCAAATAAGTCGGATATTTTCTTGAAATTAATATGAGTAATCCCTGCCAACGACTTGCTGCCTTTCCTATCCTTAGGATATCGAAAAGCTTGTGAACGAGGGTCAATTTCTGCTAGTTTGAGTACAATTGTTTCAATTTTCTTTATTGGATCCGACTCATCATCAAATATCTTTTCTAGAATCCCTTTACATTGTTCCCACAGGCATCTTAAATCGTGTGTATTTGGAGCTTCTTTGGGAGAATCAAGCAATTCGCTTCCGCACTTTATTAAGTTTTTCAATTGGAGTTCAATACACTGCCGATATAGAAAGAGAATCGGATAAACTAGAGTATCAAGGTTGATCCGTTCTCTTAAAACGTAGTCAATCAATATTTCTGCCGCGCGCTTATAACCACTTGTATATAGTTCAGCTTGGTTACTTGCAAAATTTATACAGGCATTAAGCCAAGGGTAGGCATCTGATTTTAGAATATGACAGCTTTTTATCGGTCCGGAGCCCTTCATGTTTCTAATTTGAAGAATCAACCCTATTTAATACTAATAACAAATTTGCGAAGGAACGTCAATAAATTAAGCGCCTTTGCAAGACTCTATAATAGATTATAAACTGTTGTGGGCGACAAAGGGCCAATTTAGGCTGATCCTTAAATGAACTTTATTGTTTGTATTTTTGAAGGTAGGTTTTAGGGAGATTAGTAGATGGAGAGAGGACATAGGGTATAAGAACATATGTCTACGCGCTTTTATGTATATATTGTCAATGTACAAGATTTGTGCGATATTTTTTATAATGGAGGTTCAGGACTATTAAGAATATCCAGCACTCCGCCCTCATAGCTCTTAGGGATATGAATCGCCAGCCCAAAAGATTGTTCTTTTAGAACTGTAGCATTGCAGATAGCAAAAAAATCATGGAATGCTATTGATAGATAAAATTGTAAAAGGCATTCTTGCTGTTTTGTTTTTTCTATGTTTGCTGAATATGCCTTACGGCTATTATCAGTTAATCCGATTTGTAGCTTTTATTGGTTTTATTATTCTTGGTTATCAAGCAAAAGAAAATAATAACTATATTGAAACATTCATTTTTGTTTGTCTTGCTATTCTATTTCAGCCGCTTATCAAAATATCCTTAGGAAGAGAACTGTGGAACGTAGTAGATGTTTTTGTTGGGATTGGGCTAATTGTATCAATATTCCTAAAAAAAAGAGCATCTTAGCGATATCGTCATATAAGTCGTGATAACTTATATAAAGTGACAAAGAATTCTCCTTTTGTCTTATTAAGTATCATTGTCTTTATAAGCTTTCCAGTCCAATTCAACACCAATTTTACGCGCCTTAGAATTTAGTATATTGATAAAGGCCAATTCAATATCGCCTAGTCTGCTTCCAATTAACTTTTTTAACATGACTCTGATTGGCATGAAAATGAGAAGAAGAACGTCCGTTATTTTCCACAAATTAGCAGCAACCAACACTAGCTGGATTATTCCCGCAGAAATAGATCCTTTTCGAAATAAATAGTAAGTAATAACTACTGAGATTGGAACCGAAATAAACCAGCGGCCAAGTAATTGTGGGAAAATGACTTTAAGCAGTCGAGAATAATAAAATATTTGCAATAAGTTTGCGGTCAAATACGCTAGAATAGTTCCTAGCAGTACTTTAGGCCATGACTGTGTTAAAAACGCAATTGATATCGCAGCAACGCTTGATGCTGCATTCGGAAAACCTGCCCAAAACTCGATATCATGATAAGCATCCTCAATATTTATCTCTCCCTGTGCTGGCGCGAGAACTCGTTCAATACGTTTAGGATCCAATCGAATCTTCAAGCCATTTTCAGTATAGATTGCCATTTATAATATTCCCCAGTTCTCTTTAGTATTTTAATGTAAGTATATTATTATATAAATGGGATATTTTTGAGAAGACAATGACTAGTGACTATCATCATTTATAACGACCCCAATATGCGGTCTCTCGCGGAATACGAATAGATATCCGGCCCTAGAGGAAATTCTTTTTTAAGCGGCATTGTGAATGACCGCGCCGGGCAATGAATCTTCACCTCATAGACCTTCCGGATCATCGAAGTTCAGCCCTTGGAAGGGATATACGGGAGTTCCACCTCGACCATCCGGAGGGCCAGAAAAACATGGTTTGCCTGCTTGACCTTGCTTCGATGGGCATTGGCGTACAGTCCATAATTACTTCTATCAACCCTTTCGCATGAGAATTAGCGTCTCTTCCAAGCCGTCACGGAATTAGTTTCGCGAGCTAGACACCTGCCAGAGGACGTGAGTTTCACGGTGACATGTTAAAATGCTGGATGCGCCGATTCCAATGAAAATTGAGATTGACGGGGCGTTGGCAGAGCACATCGAGTTGACGGGAAGAAAGTCGGCTATTATGATCAAATATGAAATCATATTTCGAGCCGGCTTATGTGCCGCAATGGACCGTGCAATAGAAGGCGAGGATGACTAATGACGAAATTGAATCACGACAAAGAAGCTGAACTGAAGGGTCGTATCCACGAGCGAATCGGCATTTTTGCTTCTCAAGGGAAATACCGGCGCGCGCTGGATATCCTGGACCATGTCATTGAGGATTCCGTGCCGCTTTTTGGGGGAGAAGAATGGGTACTTGAAGAAAGACGTCTGTCCTGGCTCTACCGGATCGACCTGTTGCGTGAGTGGGGACGCAGTACAGAGGCTCTGGCATGGGCATGTCTGGAAATAGAAATGAATCCTGACAACGTAGCTGCAGTGGCGCTAAAGGAGCGACTGAAAAGGGAGGCGGGATTTCTTCGACCTCATGGCGGGGAAGGACATGCTCCTTCTGATGATGCTAAGCCGACGCGGTTAGTTTGGAGAGGCGTGGCAGGGATGCGAGATCTTAAAGCTATGCTGGAGCGCGATGTTATTCTGCCATTGCCGGAGCCTGAAATATTTGAAAGATATCGTTTAAGCCTACCAAATGGGATTCTGTTGTATGGCCCGCCTGGGTGCGGCAAGACTTTCATTGCTAGAAAACTGGCCGAAGTAGTGGGATTCTCATTCATGGAAGTGACTCCGGGAGATTTGGCGAGTATCTTCGTACATGGAACACAGGGGAAGATTGCGGATCTGTTCGCCAAAGCCAAAAAAGAAGCGCCATGCATAATCTTTTTTGACGAGTTGGATGCGATGGTGCCGAATCGGGGCGGCAATTCCGTTGGGCATCACTATGCCAGCGAAGTGAACGAATTTCTGGTGCGACTGAATGAGTGCGGCAAAAACAAAATTCTGGTTGTCGGCGCGACGAATCTTCCCAGCCGTATCGATCCCGCTGTGATGCGGCCCGGCCGGATGGATAAGAAGTTTTTTGTGGGGCCGCCGGATTATGAGGCAAGGGTCGAAATGCTGCGGATTTACATGGCCAATAGACCTCAGGAGTCGATTGATTGGCACACCTTAGCGCGGAAGATTGAGAATTATACAAGTGCGGAAATTGAATTGATTGTGAACGAGGCTGCTCGGCTTGCTTTGGAGCAACACCGCGATATTAGCAGCCGTGATATTCTCGCTGCGATAGTATGCAATCCCGCTGCCCATTCGGCGTCCATGGTCGAAAAAATGAGGAGCATTTAGTCAAGAGCAGGCATAGGCCTTGACCAAGGACGCGCCCGGCGGTCTGGGAGTTAAGATATTGCTTTTTCCGTGGCGCGGAGAATATCCGTTCCGAACGATGAGCTTCCTCTCCTCCACCCTGCTGCACTACTCGTTATTGAGCTCGGCTCGAGTTGACATTGCCTCTCGTGACAATTTATTATCCATAAAAAGGGACGAGGTTGAATCCGAAGCTTGAATGCTCGATGAGCCATAGCCGGGTTCCCCCAGCCAGTAAAGCCCGTCCCGTGGCAAGGCTAGGAGAAAGATTGCCAGAGAGGAAGCGGGCTTAGATGACATTGAAAAGAATGTTGATTAAAATTCGTGCCTATAAAGAAATGATTAGCTGGGTCGGTGACCGCACCTTGGAGCAAGCATGGACGGAGTGCGAACGCGGGGATTGGATGTTGTGGTTCGCGCATAAAGTCGGTGTGCCACTTAAGCACCTAGTACCGGCAATTTCGAAAATCATCCAGGGGATTCCGTATCTGGCCCGGGACGACGAAGGCTACCCTCACCGCCGTCCTTTAGACCGATGGACTGGAGGGAAAGTGTTAGATGAGGTAACGGAAGAGCTGTGGGAGTCTTGGCCACCGGCGCATATGTGGATAGTTTGGGCTTCAATTTGGGCATCTACATCAAAAGCACAAGCCGATATCGTCCGCGAGTATATCCCGATTGATATACTTATTGCTAGAAAGAAAGTCAGTATTATCAAATTAATCTTCT
The DNA here is from genome assembly GCA_963702835.1 of Candidatus Aminicenantota bacterium. GTDB lineage: Bacteria > Acidobacteriota > Aminicenantia > Aminicenantales > JAFGAV01 > JAFGAV01. Next base: position 2,282,401 of record OY969762.1, on the reverse strand, counting down.
GCGGCCAATACAAATTGGCGCGTACTGATCTCTTATTCCGCCGGCTCCAGCTAAAGAAATAGCCCGACAGCCGCCCGGTTCGCTAAGCAGAAAGAAAAAGATAACATATGCTCGATAACCTTGACTCCTTTTAATGGGATGCGATAGAGCTATACTTCTTCTCTGGAATTCCAAGCTCGGTGGTCCAATATTCGTTTTCGACGCGAACAGAAGGCTAAACCCGTGTTCGTCCACACGATGAACGGTTCGGAACTCGTTGTAAGATAGACTGTAAGCGCTATCCTTGAGATTTATCAGCAAGCAGACGGTACAGTCGTCATTTCTCCAAACCTCCCTCCCTATATGGACGGTCAGGAACGGATCGAAAAAACCTGGAGTATTAAGCCTTTCCGTATTTTTCTTTTTTCATGGTGATAATAAATCGTTTATTAATCGTCTTATATTATGATAAACAGTGATGGGATTGATTCATCAGAAATCATATGACTAAGATTGAAAGAGGGTAAAAATAGGATTATATTAAGAACGTGGGATTTGCCAATAGAAGTAAAAAAGGGACTACACCCCAAAGCAAGTTGTCCTTTGTTTTAAAAAAGAATTCCAGATTTTCTTCAATGATCGGCCAAAAAATTAGTATTTGTGATGTATTCAAGTCATCCGAACGAGCCGTAGTCTATCATGGCGATTGTCTCGACATGTTGAGAAACATTGCTGATGAAACAATTCAGCTAGTCGTGACTTCTCCGCCTTACAATATTGGCAAAGAGTACGAGAAACGCCTCGATCTGGATGTCTACTTAAAACAGCAAGCTGAAGTCATCCGTGAATGTGTCCGCGTTCTTGCTCCTTCTGGAAGCATTTGTTGGCAAGTCGGTAACTATGTCCATGATGGGTCCATCATTCCACTGGATACGGTTCTTTATCCCATCTTTTCCAATTTAGGATTAAAGCTACGAAATCGTATCATATGGCATTTTGAACACGGACTGCATTGTAGCCGCCGTTATTCCGGACGGTATGAAACGATCGTCTGGTTTACAAAATCAGGCCAATATGTCTTCAATTTGGATGCTGTTCGTATTCCGCAGAAATATCCGGGGAAGAAACATTTCAAAGGGCCGAAAGCAGGGCAATACTCCTGCAATCCTCTAGGAAAGAATCCGGGGGATTTATGGATTATACCGAACGTAAAAAGCAACCATATTGAAAAAACGGATCATCCATGCCAGTTCCCTGTTGAATTGATTGAACGGTTGGTATTAGCCATGACTCATGAGGGGGATTGGATTTTCGATCCGTTTCTTGGCACTGGGACCACCGTTATTGCTGCCATCCGGCATGGGAGACGAGGATCGGGCGCCGAAGTTTTACCAAAATATATCGAATTGGCCCGTAGTCGTATTAGACAAGAAATTGAGGGGACGTTGAAAACGCGGCCTATGTACAAGCCGATTTATGATCCGGATATAGCCGGAAATAAATTGCGGATATCACCATGGTCTAAGGAATCGTCATCCGAACAATTGGAGTTGATGAATACACCAGCTAAAGATTAAAAGGTGATTTTTATGAAAATCGCGGAAGTCTATTCTCATCTTAATGGGAAAGAATTCCTACTTGTTCATAAACCGGGTTTATGGAAAGAGATCCAATTGGTTATCTCTACGGTTGATGCCAAAAAGTGCAAAACAAAAATATCGAAAGAAAAAACAATGAAAGGGGCGATTCTTTATAGCCCGATCGAATTGAACGCGAGTTTTAAAAGACTACTTAGAAAGAGAGACTGGCAAGAAAGTCGAGTGAATTATTGGGTAACTCGAAGCGAAAAACTTATTCGAAAGACGCTTTCTTTATCAACTTCAGAGCAGAAGCGTGAGATTGAAGAATCCGGGGAAATTCCGATATTTAGCTACAACCAGACCGATTTTGTAAAAGATCGAGTCGCTGTAGAAGTGCAATTCGGCAAATATGCATTTGTCGCATACGATCTTTTTGTAAAACACCTCGCCTTTTATATTGGCGATAAAATTGATGTGGGAGTCGAAATATTACCGATGAAGTCTCTCCAAAGCCAAATGAGTTCCGGCGTCCCATATTTTGAGGGTGAATTTTATAATATTGTTCGGCAAGGTCGGGGAGTCCCCGCCGTTCCACTCGTACTTGTCGGGATTGAAACTTAGAAGAGGAGCTGAGGGCGATGGGAACGCTCAAATGAAGGATGTCCTCCACTACAAGGATTTTATCGGCTCAGTTCATTTTAGCGCCGAGGACGAGTGCTTTATCGGCAGAATTGAAAGCATCGAGGACCTCGTGAGTTTCGAAGGCCGGGATGTCGGCGATCTGAAGAAGGCTTTCCGGGAGGCGGTCGCAGATTACATAAACCTATGCCGGTCGGCGGGCAAGCCCCTTCATAAATCCTACAAGGGAAGCTTTAACGTGCGAATGACGGCGGACCTCCATAAAAAGGCCGCCCGGAAATCCGCGATGCTGGGGATATCGTTGAACCAAGTTGTGCAGAGGGTGGTCGAGAAATATGTCTGGAGTCCGTAACCCTGATAGGAATAGGACTTTCTTTTTCTTCAATAAACCTTCTTCCCTCCTTTCAGGCACGGAATCAAGGCCTCCAATAACTGATAACAGAGATGCAATTTCCCTTTAGCGCTCCCTTCCTTGGCGAGAAGGGGAAAAGCTCGCTCTCCCGGTGGACTATTTGAAAGAGAGCGTTGGTTGCCGGGTGAAGGTTGTAGGGATAGAGCCGTGCTCCTGCTGGCTGAGCATTGCTTCCTTAGACAAATGGAGGATGTTGAGCATCCCGCCTTTCGACAAGTGAAGGATGAATTGATAATATTAATAAAAAAATATCTGAGGAGGTGGACTGTGAAGACACTGCTTGGACAAGGTTTCAATTGGGGCAAAAGTTTGACTGAGAAGCGCGGGCCTCAAGGACAGCGGCGCGGGCGGCCCGGCCTGCTTGCGGCCGTCATCGGGGCGGCGCTGGCGATATTGGTATCGGGCACAGCCCAGTCAGGCGAAGCGGCAGGCGCGCAGAAGCCGCAGGTCACACTGATCAAAGCGGCCCGCCTGATCGACGGGACATCGTATGAGGCGCGGCAGGGAGTGGCGGTGCTGGTCGAGGGCCAGCGAATCAAGGCCGTCGGCCCGGCGGCCGAGATCGCAGCCCAAGCGCCGAAGGACGCCCGCCTGATCGACTTGGGCGGGGCCACATTGTTGCCCGGTTTGATCGACAACCACACCCATATCCTGCTGCAGGGCGATCTCACGGCTGCCGACTACGACGACCAGCTCCTCAAGGAGAGCATTCCCTACCGGACGATCCGGGCCACCATGGCCGTGCGAACCTCGCTCCTCAACGGCTTCACCACGCTGCGCGACGTCGAGACCGAGGGCGCCATGTACGCCGACGTGGACGTCAAGACCGCCATCAACAAAGGGGTCATTCCCGGCCCGCGGCTGTTTGTCTCGACGCGGGCCATGACGCCCACTGGAATGTATCCGCTTTCCGGCTACTCCTGGGAGCTTAAGGTGCCCGAGGGCGTGCAGATCGTGGACGGCCCGGACAACATCCGCCGGGCGGTGCGGGAGCAGGTGAAGTACGGCGCCGACTGGATCAAGTTCTACGCCGACCGCAAATACTACCTGGGCCCCGACGGCCGGCTGCGCTCCTGGGTGGACTTCACCGATGAGGAGATGCGGGCGCTGGTGGACGAGACGCACCGCCTGGGCAAGAAAGTCGCAGCCCACACTATCGGCTGGGACGGCATCGATGCGGCGCTGCGCATGGGCGTGGATACCATCGAGCACGGGGACGGCCTCACCGACGACCTTATCGACCGCGCCGTCAAGCAAAAGGTGTTCTGGTGTCCGACTATTTACGTCGGCGTCTGTGTGGCCGGGCCACGGGGCGGGATCTGGCCGAAGATGGTCGAGCTGGAGCGCATCGCCTTCGGCAAGGCGGTGGCCAAGGGGATGTTGATCTGCTTCGGCACCGACGCCGGCGGCTTCCCCTGGACTGAGAATCAAGCCAAGGAATTTTCCTACATGGTGCGCTACGGCATGACACCCATGCAGGCGATCAAGTCGGCCACCTCGGTCGCGGCGCAGCTGCTAGGCCAGGAGGAAAATCTCGGCTCGGTGGCGCCGGGCCGGTTGGCCGACCTTGTGGCGGTCGCCGGCGACCCGCTCAAAGACATCACCGAGCTCGAGCGGGTCACCTTCGTCATGAAGGACGGTCTTGTCTACAAAGGTTCCGGCGCCCGGCCCTGCGATTGAGCCGCGGCCGGAGCTCCTCCTCATTTAGTATTTTTTGCATCATGGATCGTTTGACAGTGACTTCGTCGTTGCTCTGAGGAGGTTTTATGAAATCACGACGTCCTGGAGGGAGCCGTCTTCTGCTGGGGATGAGCTGTTTGGTGGTCCTGCTAGAAAACGGGCTGGGGGCCACACGGGTCATCGACTTAGGCCAGCAGGCCTGGAAATTCCGCGAGGTGGGCAACTTCGAATGGTACCCGGCCGCGGTGCCGGGTTGTGTGCTGACCGACCTGCGCAAAAACGGGCTGGTCGGCGACCCGTACCTGCGGTCTCGTGAGAACGCCCTGCAGTGGATCGGTGAAGTGGACTGGGAATATCGGACGGCCTTTGCTCTCCAGGCAGTTGACTTGCAGAGCGAACGCCTGGAGCTTGTTTTCCAGGGGCTGGATACGCTGGCGGACGTATTCTTGAACAACTATTTGGTGCTGAAGGCGGACAACTTCAACCGCGAATGGGTCGTGGACGTCCATTCCTACGTCAAGGCCGGCGAAAACCAGCTGCGCGTCGTCTTCCGCGCGACACGGCCCTATATTGAAAAGCGGAAACAGCAGGTTCCTTGGAAGCCGCTGAACGATTTCGCCTTCATCCGCAAGCCGCCGTATCATTACGGCTGGGATTGGGGCCCCGTGTTTCTCACCGCCGGGATCTGGCGGCCGGCCTACCTGCGGCTGGGGAATGGACCCTATATCGAAAGCGTTCAAGTCGTTACGGACGGATTGGACGACCAGTCGGCCCGCCTGCGTTTGGTGTGCCGGGTGAAGGCGGCGCTGCTGGCCAAGGCGACGATGGAGGTGGAGATAAAGGAAGCCGGGGTGAAGGCCGTCCGCGAGCTGAGCCTACACGAGGGCAGCCAGACGGCGGAGGTGCCCTTGGAAGTGAAGAACCCCCGGCGCTGGTGGTGCGCCGGGCTGGGCGAACCCTACCTGTACACGGCCGAACTGGCGCTGAGGGTGACGGGCGGCCTGCCTGACCGCAGGGAACAGCGATTTGGGCTGCGGACGCTGAAGGTCGTCCAGACCCCCGACGAAAAGGGGAGCTCGTTCTATGTGGAGCTCAACGGCCGGCCGGTCTTTATGAAGGGGGCCAACACCATTCCCCAGAGCATGTTCCCCAGCGAAGTGACCCCCGCGGACACCGAGTTCATCATCCGCCAAGCCCAGGCCGCCCATATGAACATGCTGCGGGTTTGGGGCGGCGGGATCTATGAGGATGACCTCTTCTACGATTGGTGCGACCGCATCGGCATCCTGGTTTGGCAGGATTTCATGTTCGCCTGCTCCATGTACCCGGATGACCCCGCCTTCCTGGCCAATGTCCGCCAGGAGGCCGTCGACAACGTGACGCGGCTGCGCAACCATCCCTGCCTGGCCCTGTGGTGCGGGAACAACGAGATTTACATCGGCTGGAAAGACTGGAATTGGCCTCAGCTGATGGGCATTGAGCACCGGGATAGACTTTGGCAGGCCTACCAGAAAGTGTTCGACCAGATCCTGCCGGAGGTGGTGGCCGAGCTCGACCCCGCCCGTTTCTTCTGGCCTTCCTCGCCCAAGCAGGGCTGGGGGTATCCGGTCAACACCGACGGGGATGTGCATTACTGGGGGGTCTGGCACGGCCAGGTGCCGTTCGAGGCGTTCCTCCAGCCGGAGAACATCGGCCGCTTCATGAGCGAGTACGGCTTCCAGGGAATGCCCGAGATGAACTCGCTCAAGCGCTTCGCTTGGCCCGAAGACCTGGACCTCTCCTCCGAAGTGATGAAAACCCATCAGAAACACCGCATCGGGTACCCGGTCATCGACAAGTACATCAAAATGTATTTCCGCTGGCCCCGGGATTTTGAGGCATACTCCTATGTCAGCCAGGTGCTGCAGGCCTACGGAATCGGTCTGGCCATGGAAGCCCATCGACGGGCCATGCCCTTCTGCATGGGGACCCTTTACTGGCAGCTCAATGACTGCTACCCGGTAACCTCCTGGTCCAGCCTGGATGTCTACGGCGTCTGGAAAGCGCTCCATTACCGCGCCCGGCGCGCCTATAGCGAGGTGCTGGTGTCGCCGGTGGTGGAGGATGGCCAGGCCCGTGTCTATGTGGTCTCGGATCTTGGGGATCCTCTGACGGGCCGCTTAACGCTTGAGCTGCTGGATTTCCAAGGGCGGCCGGCTTGGGAGAAGTCACTGGATGTGGAGATTCTCCCCAACCGGAGCAGCCGGCTCTTTGATATCAGCCTGAGCGACTTGCTCCAAGGGCGGGACAAGGAGGGGCTTGTGTTGCGCGTCCGGCTCGCCGCCGGGGAGCGGAAAGCGGAGAACCTGCTGTACTTCGTCTTTCCCAAGGACCTGAAATTGGGGACGCCTGCTATCCGGGCGAACATGGCCAAAGACGGACAAGGCTGGCGGGTGGAGCTCCAGACCGACACGCTGGTCAAGGACCTTTTCCTGAGCGTGCCGGGCGTGGCCATGACTTGGTCGGACAACTACTTCGACCTGCTGCCAGGCGAAACCAAGACAGTGACCTTCCGGGGTAGCCTGCCTAAGGCCATGCCCGCCCCAGCCCTCAAGATCTACTCCCTGGCGGACTCCTACTGAATGTGATTTTTGATTTTGGTTTGATTTTGGTTTTGATTTTGGGGTCAGACCGAGCTAAGCCTTTCAATATATTGATGTTTGGAGCATTTTTGAGCCTATTCTCGGTCTTAATGTGGCCTTTTTGCCCTTATAACATCATATATTATCGGTTTATCCTTTAGCTGATATGAATCAGAACCGCTAATTGGTTTTATCGTTCTGGTCCATGCCCTTATGCCTTGACGCTTTTTCATTTCACAAATAAATTCCCGGCTCCCAACAGCGACGCTTTCCGTCCATTGGCTCTCGCGACTCGCTTGCTTATTCACCATCTTTTCTTCTATCCAGTTCTTTCGCAGGTCTTTAAGTTTGTCCAATGTGCTAATTTCGAGAGTCTCCAACAAGTATTCATAATCTAACAAACCTTTGCGATGAGGAGCTCTTTCCATTTCATAATATCCGCTGTGAGGCCATTGGATGGGGTGATTGACCCTCCCGGCTCTAACCATATTCATATCGATATACGTCAAGCACCGGATCAGATGCGCACCCTTTTCGATGGCGGTTGCATGATATCGGTCTTCCCAAAAAGCTCCTTTCCGACCTTTTCTTATGTTAAATTCCTGAGCTGTTCTGCCCGCTATCAACTGAAGTGATCGTGACATAACCTGAGGCTTTTCGTTGTCCAATGCCAAAAGGTGTATATGGTTGCAGGTTACGATGTAATTTAGAATCCTGAGACCATAGCGATGTTTCGCCTGGAACAGCCACTCTATCCATCTCCTGCGGTCCTTTGAAAACTTAAGCAGAAATTCTTTTTTGTGACACCGATGTGTTAGGTGCCAAATATAGCCGGGAATGTGATAACGATTGGCTCTGGGCATAAGCGTTTCTTTTTAAAAGAACGTTTTTGCGCTCCAAAATGCTCATTTTAGGGATAAAAATCTGCAAAAAAATTTGATTATTGATTTACTATCAACGAGATAGCTTGGTCTGACCCCAGAATCCAGAATCAATCTTGATGTTTGGAGCATTTTTGAGCTTATCCTCGGTCTTCCCAAAAAGCTCCTTTCCGGGCAGGATTTGTTCGAGGCTACCTCTTTCTTTTTCTTTTGCCCAGGATCCCGCCGCTCAGGAAAAGGCCGGCGCCCAGGACGAAGCCGAAGTTATACCAGCCGCCGCTGTTGTGAACCTCATAGAAGCGGACGTCTTTAGTAAAGATTGAAATGACGAAAGTCACGGGAGAGATAAGCCCGTGCCAGAGGCCCATCCAGAAGCCCGCTATGCGCCCCTTGGCGTTCGGGGTCTTTTCGAGGTTGTTGGGGCCCGGCGCGCAGCTCGACAGCACGATAGTCAGGGCCAGGATCAGGACCAGGGCGGGAATTTTTTTCACGAGTCCCTCCTTTGTCATCGGCCCCATTTTTTCGGATATTCGATGATTCGGCCAACTAAAAAACATTGACCCGGGCTGAGGCAATAGGCGCTCCGACCCCCCCACCGTATCAATAGACGCTCCGGCCGCCCCACCGTATAATGGGGGGCGATGAGCCTGGACTTCCTTTACCACGTCGCTGAATTCAAGCGGCTGACCGACTGCATCCTCAAGGGCGGGCGCGGCCTCTCACTGGCCGGGCTGCCCGAAGCCGCCCGGCCCTATGTCCTGTCCTGCCTCGCCGCCCGGCTGCCCCGGCGGCTGGTCTGCATCCTCCCCAGCTCCGCCCCGCTCGACACGTTCGCCGAGCAGTGCCGGTTCTTCCTTTCCCATCTGGCCCCGGCTAAAACCGTGTCGCTGCTGCCCGGCCTGGGCGTCAGCCCCTACCAGGAAGTCCCGGCCTCGCTCGAGGTGTCGGCCCGGAGGATGCGCTTTTTTCATGAGCTCCTCCACCGGCCGGCCGACCTCATCCTGACCGACCTCTTCGGCCTGCTCAAGCCCTTTCCCTCACCCCACCGCCTGGCCGAGTCTTTCCTGGAAGTGGACAAAGGCGGACGGCTCGACCGGGACGCGGTCCTGCAGACCCTCCTCGAATTCGGCTACAGCAAGGAGGAGCTCATCGCCTCGCACGGCGAATACGCCTGGCGCGGGGGTGTAGTGGACGTTTTTTCTCCCTGGGAAGAGCTTCCTTTCCGGCTGGAGTTCTCCGGGAATGAGGTCGTCTCGATCCGGGCCTTCGAGCCTTCCTCCCAGGCTTCCCGGCGGCGGCTTGACCGGGCGGTCATCCCTTCGCTCCGCGAGTTCCCCGGCCGGGAGACCTTCTTCGAGGAATGGGCCGACCTAGCCCTGGGCCGCGGCGGCGCGGCCCGGGATGTGCGCGACAAGGCCGCCAGGCTGCGGGCGGGCGACATTTTTCCCAGCTTCGTTTTCTTAAGCTTGCTCTACCGGGATCATTTTGTGCCTTTTCGGAACTACCTCGAGGGGGCCGTGTTCTTAGTCCAGAATTTCGAGGAAGTAGACAAGGAATGGCGGGAGTCCCGCACGGACTTCGAGGCTCAGGCTCGGGAGCTGGAAGAAAATAAAAAGTTCGTGCTGCCCATCGAGGAGGTCTATGCCGCCGGGGACTGGGAGCGGATCAAGGAGGAATCCGTCTTGGTCAGGGAGTTGGCGCCGGCCGGCTCCCGGCCCGCTTTCTCCATGGGCTTCCAGTCTGTGCCCCGCTTTGCCAACAAGATCCCTTTTTTCCTCCAATACTTGAAGAAGCTTCAGGCCGGCCGCGACCGCTGCTATTTGTTCCTGTCCGGTGATGCCCTCCGCCAGAGGTTCAGCGCCCTGCTGGCCCAGGAGGAAATCCTTTCGGCGGAGGCGGCCGGGCCGCTCGAGCAGCCCCGCCAGGGAGAGATCCTCCTCCTGTTGGGCGGCTTGGCCCAGGGGTTCAGCTATCCCGAAGAAAAAATCTTCTTCTTCTCCGAGCGCGACGTCCTGACCGAGGAGCGGGTGGTCACCTCCCGGGTGGCGGTCCGGCCTTTCCGCTCGCACTTCCAGGACCTCAAGACGGGCGACACTGTGGTCCATACCGACTACGGGATCGGGCTTTTCCAGGGTCTGCTCAAGATGGACATCGAGGGCAAGGCCCGCGAGTTCATCGACCTGCGCTACCGGGATGAGGATAAGCTGTTCGTGCCGGTCGAAGACCTGAACCTGGTCCAGAAGTATGCGGCCGTGGGCGAGGCCCAGCCCCCCCTGGACAAGCTGGGCACGCCTTCCTGGGAGCGGACCAAGCAGAAGGCCAAGAAGGCCATCGAGCGGCTGGCCCGGGAGCTGCTTGAGCTCTACGCCCAGCGCAAATCCGTCCGGGGGTTCACCTTCTCGCCGGAGGGCCGTTGGCAGGCGGAATTCGAGAGGACGTTTGAGTTTGAGGAAACCGAGGACCAGCTTCGTTCCATCAAGGAGATCGCCCGGGACATGGAGTCGCCCTCTCCCATGGACCGGCTAGTGTGCGGGGACGTCGGCTACGGCAAGACCGAAGTGGCCATGAGGGCCGCCTTCAAGGCGGTCATGGACGGAAAGCAGGCCGCCGTGCTCTGCCCGACGACCATCCTGGCCAGCCAGCATGTCAAGACCTTCCGGAACCGGATGATTCTCTTTCCCATCCGGGTGGAAGGGTTGACCCGGCTGCAGCCGGCCCGGGAGCAGAAGAAAATAGTGGAAGACTTGAAAAGCGGGTTGGTGGACATTGTCATCGGCACCCACCGGCTGCTCAGCCGGGATGTCGCTTTCCGCGACCTGGGCCTGCTCGTCGTGGATGAAGAGCAGCGCTTCGGAGTCCGTCACAAGGAGAGGATCAAGCAGCTTAAAGCAGACATTGATGTCTTGACCTTGACCGCCACCCCCATCCCCCGCACCCTCAACCTGTCGCTGACCGGCCTGCGCGACATCAGCCTCATCGAAACCCCTCCCCGCGACCGCCTGGCCGTGCACACCGTAGTCACCGCCTTCAGCCCCAAGCTGACGGCCTCCGCCGTCCGGCAGGAGCTCAAGAGGGGCGGACAGGTCTACTACATTCACAACCGGATCGAGGACATTGAACACACCTCCTCCGTCCTGGGCAAGCTGGTGCCCGAGGCCAAGCTGAGCGTCATCCACGGCCAGATGCCGGGGCTGACCCTAGAGAAACGGATGCTGGACTTCATCAACCAGAGGTCCAACGTCCTGGTCTCCACGACCATCATCGAGAACGGCATCGACATTCCCCTGGTCAATACCCTCATCGTGGACCGGGCCGACCTGTACGGCCTGGCCCAGCTCTATCAGCTCCGCGGCCGGGTCGGCCGCTCCTCGCGCCAGGCTTATGCCTATTTCCTGGTGCCCCCCTTCGCCGAGCTCACCCCTCTGGCCCGCAAACGCTTGGCAGCGCTCAAGGAGTTCAGCGAGCTGGGCTCCGGGTTTCGGCTGGCGGCCAAGGACCTGGAAATACGGGGGGCCGGCAACCTCCTGGGTTTCGAACAGCACGGCAACCTGGTCGCCCTGGGCTACGACTATTTCATGCACCTCCTCGACCAGGCCATCCGCGAGCTCAAGGGCGAGGCCATCGAGGAGGTCAAGACCGAGATCAACCTCAAGGCCGATATCCGCCTCCCGGAGGACTACCTGCCCCAGGTCAACCTCCGCCTCCACCTCTATAAGAGGATCTCCTCCGTCGAAAGCCTGGATGAGATCGGCCGGATCGGGGAGGAGATGCAGGACCGCTTCGGCCCGCTGCCTCCCGGAGCCAAAAACCTGCTGGCCTACGGAGCGGTCAAATTCCTGGCCCACCGGCTCAAGCTGAAAAGCCTCGACCGGTTCGGTTCCAGGCTGGTTTTCAAGTTCATCCCCACCACGCCCGTCGACCCCGCCCAGTTCCCCAAACTCCTCAAGCGGTTTTCGGGCAGCCTGACGCCACAGGGTGTCCTGGCCCTCAACTTGAGCTCGACCGCCGATGACGTGGTCCTGAATGAAACACTCCTTATCTTGAAGGAGTTAGGAACTAATGGTACAATGAGCGGCCCGAACAGATAGTGACGATACTCATGAATCCCAAATTCCGTTCCGCCGTCCTGCCCGCCCTGGCCGCGCTCTTGGCCCTGTCCGCGCTCCTGGCCCTGGCCGGCCCGGCCTGCCGCCGGGATAAGGGCAGCTCGGCCGGCGCGGCAGCTCCCCCGGAAACCGCCCCGAAAAAGAGCCTCATCATCCTCCAGGTGGGCGAATCGTCTTACTCCGGCTCGGACTTCGATAGCTACGTCCGCCACACTCTGGGCCAAATAGAAGAGCCTTTGTCCGCGTCAACCCTCAGCCGTCTTTATGACCGGTTCTGCGAGGATAAGCTCATCCTAGAACAGGCCCGCCAGCAGCAGATCGGCCTGACCGAGGAAGAGATGAAAGAGTACCTGGTCAAGGTGAAAGGCCAGCTCGAACCGGCCATGAGAACGGAGTTTAGCGACTCTGACCTGAAGAGCCTCCGGGACAAGCTGCTGGAGGACAAATACACCTATCTCCTGGTCAAGGACATCACCGTCAGCGACCCGGAGGTCAAGGCCTTCTACGAAGGCCACAAGAGCGATTTCCTCCAGCCCGAACGGTTTGAGGTCTACCAGATCCTGGTCGGGTCCGAGGAAAAAGCGGTTGAGGTCCTGGACAGCGTCCGCGGCCGGACGGTCGAGGAGTTCCAGGCCATGGCCCGCCGAATCTCTATCGGCCCGGAAGCCGAGCGGGGCGGCCGCCTGGGCGTATTCAGCCCCGGCCAACTTCCTTTTGAGATCGAACGGGTCGTCCTGTCTTTGCCGGAAGGCCAGATCAGCCAGGTGGTGGAATCCTCCTACGGCTATCACATCTTTCTCCTCAACAAGCGGTTCGAGCCGGAGATCGTCCCCCTGGACAAGGCTGCTCCGGGTATCCGTCTCAAGCTTCTCGACCAGAAGATCAGCTTGGCCGTGTCCGACCACCTGGCCGAGTTGAAAAAACGCCTGGATTGGAAAACCCTGACCCAGAATCTGTCATTTTCCTATCAAAGGAACCTTCCATGAGAATATCGGCATCGATAAGAACGGCCCTGTTCCTGATGCTGGCCCTGGCCCTGCCCCTGGCCGCCGGCCAGCAGACCATCGAAGAAATTGTGGCCGTGGTCAACGGCGACATCATCACCCTGTCCGAGGTCAAGGCCCGCAACGAATTGATGATCCAGGCCCTGCGGGCCCAGTTCAGCGGTGAGGAGTTCAGCAAGCAGTATGAGCTCCTCAAGCAGAACTTGTTGGACAGGATGATCACCGAGCTTATCCTGCTGCAGAAAGCCCGGGAGATGAAACTGGATGTCCGGGAGCAGGCCCGGACGACCATCGACAACATCAAGCGCCAGAACAACCTGGACACCGACGAAGACCTTCGGCTGGCCCTGGCCCGGGAAGGAATTGACTACAACAATTGGCTCAAACAGATAGAAGAGGACCTGCTGCGGCAGGCCGTCCTCTTCAGCGAAGTGGACCGGCAGATCGTCATCGACGACGCCGAGATCGTGAAGGAATACAAGACCCACCCGGAGAACTATACCGAGCCTGAAGAGGTCCATCTGCGGGGCATCTTCCTCTCCGAGGAGAGCAACCCGGGAGAGAGCCTGGAGTCTAAAAAGCGCGATATCAGCGACAAGCTGGCAGCCGGCCAGGATTTCCTCTCCTTGGCGGGGCTCTATTCCGAGGGTCCGGCCAAAGAAACCCAGGGCGACCTGGGCACTTTCAAGAAAAAGGAACTCGACCCCGTTCTGGATAAGGCCGTGGCGGGACTCCAGCCGGGCCAGATTTCAGCCTGGGTGAAAGCTAAAAACGGCTGGTATCTGCTGCGGCTGGAGAGCCGGAAAGCGAGCCGGCTGCGGCCCTTTGAAGAGGCTAAAAAAGATATCGAGGAACGCATCTTCACCCAGAAACGAGCCCTGGCCATTGAAGACTACGTGGCCAAATTAAAACAGAAAAACTACATCAAGATCCTCCGGCCGAACGCGCTGGAAGGCTAGGTTCCCTATTTTTTGGGAGCCGGCTTGGCGGCCGGCTCGGGCTCTTTGAAGTCGATAGTTCTCGAGCAGGTGTAGGTCCCCAGCAGGACATGGCTGGAGCCTTGGGTCTGGGCGAAGAGTTTGACGGCGACCTGCTTCCACATGGGGTTGTTGGTGAAAGAGGCCAGGCTCTTGCCCTCCACGCCGAAATTGCTCTTCATGAAAATGACCGGGCTGAGCTCTCCGGGCGGAACGGGCGTGCCGCGGATGCCGGCCAGGTAATTATCGCCCAGGTTCTCCTCGTCGTCCTTGAACTTGAAGATGGCGTTGAAATAGATATAGGTCAAGGGCTTGGGGGAAACGTTCTTGACCCGGAAGGAAATAGCCGGGACCAGGGTGAGCTTGGGCGGCCAAGCCCGGTATTCCTTAGAAACCCACTTGGTTTCCATATCGACGATCTGCATCCAGGATTTGATTTCTTCGTCCTTGGGGATCCCTGTGCAGGCCGCCGCCAGGCCCACTCCGGCCAGGACAAGAAGCAGGACGCTGTATCGAAGGAAGAGTGAATGACGGCTCATGGGCTGACCTCCCGGTCGCTCCGGCAAAATCTTGATCATTTTCTATCATCATAGCCCAGGATTTTTATTAAATCAATCAGGGCCGGCGGGGCAACTTCATTCTGTTGACAAAGCCTGGGAGATAGAGTAGTAGTATGTATTATCCAGCATGAGAAGAGGGATGAACCGACATCCCCATTTTATAGGAAATCAAAAGGGAAAGATTGATGGATTCTAGGCGGAAGGAATTCCGCCTGACAAGGAGGGATATTATGAAAAGACTCGCGGTTGTGCTTGGCTTGGCCCTACTGGCCGTTCCCCTGCTGCTTTCATCCGCCGGCGCCGCCGATCAGGTATGGATCAACGATATCCGGGCCAACCCCGTCCGCTTCTGGAACACGACGGTGACCGTGATCGGGATGGTCCAAGAAGTCAAATCCGAGCCGCTGGGCACGACCCGCGGCTTCTACACTATTATGGATGACAGCATCGTGACCGGAGTGATCAATGCCGGTGAACTGCCCTACAATCAGCTCATCGTCCGGACGAACAACCTCCCCCCCATCGGAAAAACGTTCACCGTCACCGGCACGGTCATCCAGGATCCCACCCGGGCCAACTTGCCTATCCTCAAAGAAATATCGCGCTCCTCACCGGGCATGTCCGCGGCTATGAAGATTATTCTAGTCGCCGCCATCCTCCTCTTTATTGCCCTGATCGTCACCTTCGTCCTGCTCCTGACCAGGCCCAGGCGCGCGGCGGCGGAGCAGGCCGTCCGGCCCGGCGCCACGGCCCGCATCCCTTCCCAGGCCCCTGCGCCGGCGGCGGGCAAGACCCAGGTCTACATGAACCTGGGCGCCGACCTCATCATCGAGAAGGGACCCGACAAAGGCAAGGAGTTCGCCCTGACCAAGCTGGCCACCACCCTCGGCCGGGCCGGCGCTCGGAAGAACGATGTCGAGCTGTCGGACGACACCGTGTCCAAGGAACAGGCCAGCATCAACTATGACAACGCCAAGAAGATCTTCACCATCGTCAACGAAAGCTCGACCAACCCGACCAGGGTCAACGGCACGCCCGTGTCCGGGAGCGCGGTTGTAGAGAACAATACGGTCGTGGAAATGGGCCGGACCCAGATCCGCTTCCGCAAGCCTTAAGCGCGGGACCATTCTTTCTCCGATCCCGCGCAGAATGAGGGGCACCACAGGCAGCCGCCTTCTTCATACTGACGGCCTGTCCGCCGGGCAGGCCGGCTCACCATAAAGGACAGAGCGATGACTTTGGAATTTTTCGGCATCTCGGATAAAGGAACCAAACGGGAGACCAACGAGGACGATTTCCTCTGTGTGGACCTGTTTAAGGAGGTCAACAGCCTCAAGGAGGCCGCGCATCTGCTCCTGGTGGCCGACGGCGTGGGCGGACATCAAGGCGGCGACCAGGCCAGTTCCCTGGCCGCCGAAAGCATGAGGGAATTCTTCAAGACCCGCCTGGGCCAGACCTCTGCGCCTCCGGATTGGCCTCGCCTTCTGGAAGAGGCTTGTTTGGAGGCCAACGCCCGGATTTACCAGAAAGCTTCTCAAGACAGCGCCTTGAGCGGAATGGGCTCCACCCTGGTGGCGGCCCTGGTCAGCGGCGGTTCGGCCTTTTTAGCCAATATCGGGGACAGCCGGGCCTATTGCCTCCGCCGGGATAAAATCATTCAGCTCAGCCAGGATCATTCCTGGGCCGAGGAGCAGAGACGGCTGAAGACCCTGTCTGAGGATGAGATCAACCACTCGCCGTTCAAGCATATGATCACCCGCTCCCTCGGCTTTGAACCTTCGGTCAAAGTGGATTCCTTCCAGCTCTCCCTGGAAGACGGCGATTACCTTCTCCTCTGCACGGACGGGCTGTACGGCATCCTGTCCGATAAGGACATGCTGAGGGTCTTTAAAAAACACAAAGAGCCGGAGAAGGTGTGCCGCCGGCTTGTCCAGGAAGCGGACCAGGCCGGCAGCCGGGACAACATCACGGCCGTGGTGGCCCTTTATCGCGGCAAAGGGGGGGCCCGCCAGAGGATTCCTTCTCAGACGATCAGCCTGGATACCTCCAAGTATAAGGGCTGGGATTTTTGACCTTGGGCCGATTTGATTTTGTTTGGCAAAAAATGATAAAGGAAGGATAGGGTGAGAGGACGGAAAGTCGGCTCATGAGCGAAACCAAGATCGGTAAGTACACCATCCTGGGGGAGGTCGGCCGCGGAGCGATGGGCATCGTTTATAAGGCCACCGACCCTTACATCGGCCGGACGGTGGCCATCAAGACCATCCGCTTCGATGTCCTGGGCCAGGGCCCGGAAAGGGATATGGCCCAGAAACGGTTCATGCGCGAGGCTCATTCGGCCGGCAACCTTTCCCACCCCAACATCGTCACCATCTACGACGTGGGCGAGGACGGAGACCTGTCCTACATCGCCATGGAGTACATCGACGGCTGCAGCCTCGAAGAGCTCATCAGCAGCCGGAAAAAGCTCAGCCTGGAGGAAACCGCCTCTCTGGTTGAACAGGTGGCCAACGCCCTGGACACCGCTCATCGCAAGGGCGTCATTCACCGCGATATCAAGCCGGCCAACATCCTCATCGACCAGGAGGGGAAGCCCCACCTGGTGGACTTCGGCATCGCCCGGCTGTCCACTTCGACCATGACCCAGACCAACATGATCATGGGCACGCCCTACTATATGTCGCCCGAGCAGATCGCCGGCAAAAAGGTGGACAACCGGTCCGACATCTTCGCCCTGGGCGGCGTGCTGTACGAGATGCTGACCGGGCAGAAACCTTTTCCCGGAGAGACCATCACCACGGTCATCTACAAGATCATGAACGAGAATCCTCTGCCGGTGAGGAACTTCCAGAAAAACCTGCCCGAGGGTCTGGAGCCCATCCTGCAGAAAGCCCTGGCCAAGGACCCGGCGGCCCGCTACCAGAGCTGCCGTGAGATGGTCAATGACATCAAGAAGAGCACAAGCCTCGCCCCGGCGGCGACTCTGGTCCGGGAGCCGGGCTCGGTGGCCGTGCCCGTCCCCTCCGCGGCCCCGGCCAAACCCGCCGTTGCGGGCAAGCCTTTGATCTATGTCTTGGGCGGGATTCTGGCCGCGGCTGTCATCGTTGTCGTTGTCCTTCTTCTGACGGGCAAGCCTGGCCCGCCCGTCAGCTCGGGAGGCAGCCCGGCCGGTCCATCAGGCCCGGTGCAGCCGGCCGGCCCCACGGACCGGTTCCTGGCCGCTCAGAGCTTGTGGCGGGAGGGGAAGAGGGAAGAGGCCAAGGCCGCCTTTGCCCTGGTCCCCGATTCCGACGCCAGGTATTTTGAGGCCAAATTCAGTATGGCCGAGATTCTCAGAGAAGAGAACCGGCTGCCGGAGGCGGCCGCCGAGTACCAGAGGCTGACCAGTTTGAAGCCCGATGATCCCCGGCCCCATCTGCGGCTGGCCCAGATTGCCGACCATCAGAACGAGACCGAGAAGGCCCTGGCCTATTACAAAGAATACCTGGCCCTGGCGCCCGGAGGACCCGAAGCCCCGGCAGCGCGAAGCCGGGTGGCCAGCCTGGAAAAGACCGTAGCTTCAAGCCAAGTGCCCGCCAAGCCCGAGCCACAGACGAAAGTTGTGCCCGAGAAAAAGACGCCCGAAATCCAGGTCAAGCCCGAGCCCAATAAGCCCGAGCCCAAGAAACCCGAGCCTAACAAGCCCGAGCCGTCGAAGCTGGTGCCCGTCAAACCCGAAGTGAAGGTCGAGACCAAGGTTGAGAAAAAGCCCGTGCCGCTGGAGAAGAAGGAGCCCCAGAAACTCCCCGTCATCAACCCGAAACTCCAGGCGGATATCAGAAAGATGATCGAGGCCGGGGTGTGGTCCCTGAACCGCAGGGACTTTGACCAGGCCGTTAAAAAGCTGGAGGACGTCCTGGCTTTGGACCCCGGCAATGAGGATGCCCAGCGCTTCCTGGCTCTGGCCAAACAGAAACAGCTGGAGGATAGAGTTCAGAAGGAGCTGGGCGCCGCCCGCGACGCCCTGTGGTACAGGAAGTACAGCGAGGCCATCCGCTCGGCCCGCAACGTGCTCCGCTTGGAGGCCAACAACGAAGAGGCCAAGAAAATGATCGCTTCAGCCCTACAGGGCCTCCAGAAGGCCGGGCCCGACGAGGTCGCCGCCCTGATCAGACAATACACTCTGGCCATTCCCCAGGGCGGCCTGAAGGCTTTTTTCCAGAAAAACTGTACGGCCGAGCTCTTCCAGAAAATCAAGCGAGAGACCGAGCTCATCAGCAGCCAGTACTCCGAGCTCCGGGCCTCAACCTCCGGAGTCACGGCCAGGGTCACGGATTTCCAGGCTGACCAGGCCCAGGGAGTTATACGGAAGATGTCGGCCGAGGCCACTTTCGTCCAGATTCTGACGGGCATCCCTCCCGAGGGGAGCGGCCGGAAAGCTCTATTCGAGGGAAAAATCCTATGGCGGTTGGAGAAGCGGGGCGAGGAATGGAAGATCACTGAGATTGTCTCTACGCCTAGGGGCAAATCATGAATAAATGAGGAGGGAGAGGATATGTCGAAACACCGAACGATCCAATGGCTTTGGGCGGGGTTGTTGACCCTGGCCCTGGTTTTTCCCCTGCTGGCCCAGGGAAACGGGACCAAGATCAAGGTCATCGTGGAGAACGCCTCCATCCGGCTTAAACCCAGCCTGGACAGCGAGGCCATTGAAGAAAATATTCAAATCGGCACCATCTACACCTCGGACAAGAAAGTCGGGGAGTGGTATGAAATCAACTTCGAATCCAAGCTGGGCGTGGCTCTGCTCGGCTACATCAACGAGATGTACGTGGAGGCCCTAGGCGAGGCGACCGCCCCCCAGCCGGAGAGGAGGGAGCCCGAGCGCCGGACGGAGCCGCCGGCTCCTGTGGTCAGGGAGATGGGAGTCGAGAAAATAGAAATCTTCGCCGGGGCGGGGATGGGCTTTGGGTCCTTTCTTAACAAGGCCACGCACTATTCCAATGACTGGATCAGCGGCTTCGTCACCGGTCACGAAGAGGGAGATATCCAGCACAAGATGAATAGCCCTCTGGGCCTGGGGATATCCTTCAGCTATTTTTTCAGCGAGGGGCTGGGGCTCCGCCTGAGGGTGGACCCCGGGCTCGGCCAGAATATATCGGACAGCTCAAGCCTTTACAGCGCGGATTTTTCCTGGGGCGGGGGTGGAGATTCGATCCAAACACAGTGGGATACATCCGGAAGCCTATCGGTCCTGCCCCTAAGCTTTGACCTGGTGTATAGGTTTCCCTCCGGAATGTTTTCTCCCTACATCAACGCCGGCCTTTCTTTTTTCCTGGCCAATTTCAAGGCCGATTCGACGGTAGGCTATGCCAATGCCTGGTATATCGGGCCCAGCACCATGACCTATGATTACCTCGATATCCCGATTTCAATCGATGAGAAGATGGACGGCCTGGGCTTCAACGTGGGGGCCGGTTTCGATTTTCACTTAGGGCCCGGCTTGGCGGTGACCGTGGACGCCGTCTATTTCATGGGAAAATCGGCGGATTTCAATTGGTATGTCGCGCCGGGAGATTATTTCTACAACTACAACCTCTCGACTTACACGACCTTTGACGACAGCTACGCGCAGAGTTACTCGGAAATGCTGGGGAAGGTCAAGGTGACACTCTCCTTCTTCAAGATCCTGGTTGGGATCAAATTGTTTTTGTGACCCGGAAATATCTCATTTTCCGTGATAGGCCCGGTTCAGGCCGGGCTGGCGCGGCGGAGGGGGGAGGAGCCGCGACAGAACTCCATGCAGAACTGTTTTAGCGCGGCAAAAAGGCGATTTTCTGTGATTCTCAGAACGAGTGATTGGCGATGAAAAGGGAGGGCAATATGCAGACACGAAAAACATTCTTCACCGCCTGTCTTGTTTTATTGGTCATAGCTTTGGCTCTGCCCCTGATGGCCCAGGGGACCAAAATCAAGGTCATCGTGGAAAATGCTTCCATCCGGCTCAAACCCAGCCTGGACAGCGAGGCCATCGAAGAGTCGGTCGCTCTCAACACGGTTTTTATGGCCGAGAAAAAGGTCGGCGAGTGGTATGAGGTCAAATATGAATCCAACGTGGGAGTCTTGTTGATCGGATATATTCACGAAATGTACGTGGAGGTTATGGCCGAGGAGGCGCCCCGGCCGCCCGCCCAGGAGGAAAAGCCTCCGGCCGGGGAAGTCCGCCGGCCCGAGCCGCTGCTGCCCGCCGAGTATGGGCCCAAGAAGATGGAGATCTTTTTTGGCGGCGGTCTGGGCTTCGGCTCCTTCCTTAACGATTCCACCGTCTATGATTACCATTTCACTCCGGGTATCACCCTGCTTTACGCGGATGAGGCCGGCCAGGTCAGCCACAAAGCCGGCGGACCGGTGGGCTTGGGTTTCTCACTAGCTAATTTTTTTGTCGGCGGATTTGGTCTCCGCTTGCGGGTTGATTTTAACTTTTCCCAGAACCTGACAGGAGACAGCAGCTACAGCCTGACCTGGAAGTGGTGGAACAAGGGTCCCTACACCGATACGCCGAGCTGGGACCTGACCGGTAATTTATCCGTCATTCCCATCAGTCTGAACGCCGTGTATAAGTTCGAGCTGGGCATGATCTCGCCCTATATCAGCGCCGGGCCTTCCTTCTTCCTGGCCAAGCTCAAAGCTGACTCTACCCTGGGCTGCGCCACGACCTGGACCCAAAGCGGCTATATGTACATCGACTATTTCCCCATCCCCATGTTCGTAGATGAGTCGCTGAACGGGATCGGGTTCAACTTCGGCGCCGGCCTTGATGTGGCCTTGAGTCCAAGTTTCGGCCTGACGCTTGACCTGTCCTATTTTTTGAAGGGCGGTTCCAAAGTGGCCTGGAGCTTTAGGCCGGGAACATATGACTCTCAAATCGACCTAGCAGCTTGGGAGTGGACACTTAGTAAGTCGGATCTTGACAATATTTTGGATTATATTCCCGAGATTTCCGTCAATCTGAGCTTTTTCAAAATCTTGGTCGGGCTGAAGATCTTTCTGTAAGGCTCAGCCTCAGTTTTTCTTCGATAGCCGGGTTGACGGGGGCAATTCTTTTTCCGGGGTCTCAGAGAGTCGCGAAGGGGTGGCGCGGCGAAGGGGCTCCCCGCCTGCGCGCAGCGGCCTTGCTGCGAGCACAGCCGGGGAAGAGCCGCGACAGGACCCCACACAGAACTCAATTTCCCCGGGAAAAGAATTGCTTACCAGTAAAGCCTACTGCCCTAGCCTGACTCCGACGATCTCCGAGGGGGGCACCAGGATTACCCCCGACTTCTCCAGCAGGGCGGGGAGGTCCCGGAGCGCCTCCAGGGTTCCCTCGTAAGGATGACAGATTCCCACCGCCCAGCCCCTTTCCCGGGCCAGGCTGAAGAGCTGGCGGAGGTTTTGTTCAACCTTATCCGGAGTCTCTTCGGCCGCATCCAGAAAAAGGTCGCTTGAGGCGGCCGGGATGTGCAGGCGGCGGGCGGTCTCATAGGCCTTGGAATCGAGGCTGGTCCGGCTGTCGATGAAGAACAGCCCGAATTCCCGAATGACTCCCAGGACCGTCTCCATCTTGGCCGCGTCCTCGGTGAGGAGCGAGCCCATGTGGTTGTTCACTCCCCGGATGTAGGGCACTTGATAGAGATCCTCCCGGACGCGCTTCCGGACCTCTTCCTCCGTCAGGCGGGCTTCGATCAGCCCCCGGGTGAACTTTTCGGTATCGTGGTGGTTTTTAGATTCCATGGGCAGATGGAGGAGCACCTCCAGGCCATGTTCGTGGGCGATCTGAGCGGATTCCACGTCAAAAGGGCTGAAGGGCAGGATGGACACGGCCAGGGGCAAGTTGAGTTCGCATACGGCCCGGGCCTTTTCCAGGCTATAGCCCAGGTCATCCAGGATGAGAGCTACCCGGACAGGCCCCTGGACTAACCTGGTCTCGACCCCGGGCCGCGGCCTCCGGCGGGCCAGCAGCCGTTCCCCCCCGCAGGAAAACAGGATCAGCGCCTTCAGCTTTTTTTTTGTCTTGAGCTCCCAGAGATAGTACGCGCTTATCTTGTCCTTCTCCTCCTGCTTGCCCAGGACGGCCGAGTTCGCCGCCTGGAGCGATTTTTCCAAGGCCGGAGCCAGCCGGTTGTATTCCGCCGGCTGAAGGTCGACCTTCAGATGGAGGTTGCCGCCGCTGTCGGTGAAGCGATGGAGGCCCTGGAGGGGGATCTTCTGGCGGGACATTTCCTGCCGGACTATTTGCACGACCTCCTCCGGGCCGGGCGGGGCGAAGCGGTCTCTCAGGATCAAGGAGAACAGAAACGATTTGCCGCCCGTCGACCAGCCGACGAAGTCCAGCCCCACCAGGAAGAGAATAATGACGACAATCCAAAACAGGGGATTTCTTAAGGAAATGGAACGCCCCCAGGGCGATGTTCGCTGTCTGCCCATGGGGTCAACGGCCGGAGGTTAGGCTCAGCGTTTTCTGGAGGAAATGGCTGCGTTCGGCCGCTTCTTCGCTCAGGACGATATCGGGAGTGATGCCTTTTTCCCACAGCTTTTCCCCCGAGGCAGTGCAGAAGAGGCCGGTGGTCAAGAGGATGGCGCTGCCGTCGCTGAGAGGAAAGAGTTTCTGTTTGGAGGCCAGGCCCAGGGTGGGGAAGCCCACCACTCGAGCCCGCTTGGCCGACTGAAGCACTCCGGCTACGATCTCGGCCGGGCCAAGGGTGGCCTGGTCCACCCAAACGATGAGGGGCGCTTTTTCCCAGACGGCCGTTTCCGGACAAGAAAAGGGCTCCCGGCTGCCGTCCCTCATCAAAAAGGAGCCGGCCTGGGGCAGGCGGAGGAACATGTTGACGAGCCTTCTAGCTCCCTCCGAGTCGCCTTCGGCGCAGCCCCTCAGGTCCAGGATGAAGGGTCCCGGGGTATGTTCCACTGAGGCCGGGATAATACTTTTCAAACTTGCCGAAAGGGAGGGGGACAAGCGATAAACGGTCAGCACGCCGGCCGTACCCTTTTCCGGCGCAAACTGACAGTCTTTGGCCGGCGGAAGGGTCCGCTCCACTGAATCTCCACGGTGGATGTCTGGCGGACAATTCTCAGTTTGACCGGCCGGTCTTCCTTGCTGCACAGCAAAAGACGAACTTCCAGCAGGCTTAGGCCGAAGGTGGAGCGGTTGTCGACGGAGCTGATGAAGTCGCCGCGGCGGAGTTCGGTCTTGGCCGCCGGCCGCCCCGCCTCGAAGCCCACCACCTGAGGCATCCCCCCCGGCGCTTTGATGAGGACAAGGCCGGTGTCCCGAAAGGGAACCTGATTCGTTTCCTTGTATTTGGCCAGGTCGTCCTGGTTCAGGTAGCTGGAGAGCATATCCAGCGAATGAATCAGGCCGCGGTAGGCGCCCTCCATGGTCCGGCCCGGCTCCACGCGGTCAACGTAATTTTCGCGGATGAGCTGAATGATGTCTTCCACCAGGCTCTCGTGGCGGGGTTCCATACCGCCGCGGCCGGACGACGATGACCCCGGTATGAAGCTCCGCACCAACAGAAAAAACAGCAGTAGCACGGACAGCGAGGAGAGGGCCAGGATGCGGACGGGACGCGTGGTCATCGGTTTTTTCGGAGGAAAGATTGTATCATCTCGAGGACAGCCATTTCAAGGGATCGAGCGGCTTGGCTTTGTTGCGGATTCTCGAGATATAGCGTCACGCCCTTGAGGGAGCCGACGTCGCCGGCCACGGCCACGGGTTGCTCGCTCTCCACCAGGCTGCCGATGGCCGCCAGGAACGAGGAGCAGTGGCCGTACAGCGAGTAATAGCTCAGGCCGTGGTCCAGGATGAGCAGGTTGCCGTAGCCCTGGAAATAATCGGCATAGACCACCTTGCCGGCGTGAACGGCTTTGACCACAGCCTCTTTCTTGAGGGGGGCGATCTCGATGCCGTTGTTCTGGATGGACGTGTTGAACTGGGGATGTTTTTCCACGCCGAACTTGGTCACCACCCGGCCCTCGACCGGCCAGGGCAGCCGGCCCTTTCGTTCGTAGAGGGGGATGAACGGAGTGGGCAGGATGATTTCCTGCCGTTGGAGCTTCTCCAGCAGCAGAGCCAGCTGCCGGGCCCGGTCCTCCAATTCCCGCAAGGTCTGTTCGTAAGAGGCTTTGTTCCTGTGAATCTGGTCGATAAGGCGCTTGTGAAGGGTTTCCTCCTGCTCCAGCTCCCGGCGTTTGGCTTTGGCCCCCTCGATCAGCCGGCCCAGGTCGGCGTTCTTGGCTAGGAGCTCTCTCTCCGCCGCAGCCAGCTCGGCCAGAGTGGCCCGGTAGCTGCGCAAAACTCCCTCTTGGTAGCTGGCCAGGATGGTCAGATTTTTGTGTTCGGCCACCAGGTCGCTGATGTCCCCGGTCTGGAAGAAAAATTGGAAGAAATCAAGCCGGCCGTACTTATAAAGCGTTTGCAGCGTCCTCTCCATGGCCTTTTTCTCCCGCTCCAGCTTGTCCCGCAGAGCCGGGATCCTCCGTCGCAGGCCGGCCAGCTCCGCCGTTGTTTTTTCCGTCTGGACTTTGTACAGGTCGAGTTCGGTCTTGATCAGGGATTTGTGGAGCAGGATCCGTTCCAGGGAGGAAAGGATGGTCTCTTCCTTCTGTTCCTCTTCGGTGATACGCGCTTTGACTTCCTCGATCTGCCGCTGGACGCGGAGCAGCCGCTCATCGAATCCGGTAGCCTCCTGGCCGGTGGCCCGGCCGGCGAGAAAAACGGCGGCCAGTAGAACACAGAAGGATAAAGGGCAGCTCTTTTTCCGCAGTTGACGGCGAGAGGGTGGGTCCTGTCGCGGCGCATCCCCCGTGCGTCCTCGCTCCCAACCCTTAAGAGAGGGGGCTCCTTCGCTTCGGGCGTCCGGCCTTGCCGGACGGGGGTTCCAAGGGGGTATGCCCCTTTGGTCGCAGGACGAAGTCCGAGAAGGGGAGGCAGGGAGCGGAGCTCCCGTTGGAAGGGGGAAGGCGAAGCGCTTCCCCCTCCAAGGACGCAGGGGAATTAGCGCCGCGCCACCCACCCACTCTGTCTCTGCGCAACCATCGCGGAAAAAGAGCTGCCTCCAAAATGGTATCTTCATTTCCGGGTGACGTAGATGATCCCGCCGATGAGGCCGACCAGGAGGCCCACTGCCAGGTCGGCCACCAGCGAGAAGGAGACAGCAGTCCGGGCCGCCACTCCGTAGTAGCGGAAGACGGTGATGTAGGCGCTCTCCCGGAGGCCCAGCCCGCCGATGGTCACCGGAATGGTCTGGATGAGTAGGACGATGGGGATGAAGATAAAGTAGTCGAGAAAGGCGACCCGCAGGCCGAAGGCCAGTCCTATCAAGTAATAATAAAGGATGACGTTGATTTGAAGCAGGAGGGCCCAGGCCAGGGCCCGACAGAACGGAACCCAGCGATGCCGGTAGGCGAGTATGACCTCCCGGAAGCTCAGAACCTTGGACTTCAGGCGCGCCAGGAACCCCCGGCTGGGAAAGCGGCTAATCAGGCGGCCGGCCGGGGGGAGAGGAAAAAAGCGGCCAGCAGGAGGCCGCCCAGCCCGACTAGGAGCGAGACCCAGATGATGGGGATCCGGCGGGCCATGTCCAGGCGGAACAGCGAAGCCAGGAGAGCGAACAGGAAGAGGACGACCAGGCCGGTGGTCCGCTCCACGACCACGATGGCAGAAGATTTGAGGAGCGATTGGGAATATTTGGAGCCGTCCCAGATGCGGACGACGTCGCCGCCGAAGCGGGTCGGCAGGAAATTGTTAAAGAAAGTTCCCACCAGATAGGACTTGGCCAGATAGAGCAAAGGGACTTCGTCGCCCTGGGCCCGGGCCAGGATCTGCCAGCGGTAGGCGCTGATAAGCAGGCCGATGATGTGGAGGGAGAAGGCCAGGGCCACCCAGGCCAGGTTGAGGCCGGCCAGGCTGCGGCCGATATCCCGGAGCGAAACCTTGGAGGTCAGGATGTAGATGAGGAGGGAAAAGCTGACGGCGATTTTAACGATCAGCCAGATCAGTCTTTTTTTGGTCATAAGCCCCCGTATTTTTATCATAGTTCCGTTCAAAAGGAAACGGAACCTCCCGGTGGCTAGTCACCCATATGGCCCATTGGCCAGAATGGGATTGGAGCATAAAAAAAAACCCGCCTATTAGCACATAGATCCGGCCCCTATCGGTACTCGTCCCAAGCCTTAATCTCCAGGTCCTCCGGCTTTTTGGCTGCCAGGGCCTGGACAAACAGCTCGGCGATCTGGAGGTTGGTTAAAAGCGGCACCGAGTAGTCCACGGCCATCCGGCGCAGGGCGGCGTAAGAGTCGAACTCCTTTTTGGTGGCGGGGTCGGGGATGGAAATGACCAGATGAATTTCCCCCCGGAGGAGGTGGTCTTTAATGTTGGGCTTCCGCCGCTCGTGGACTTTGAACAGCCTCTCGTTGTCTACCCCGTTCTTCTTGAGGAAGGCCGAGGTGTTTTCCGTGGCGAACAGGCTGTAGCCCAAGGTCCGCAGCATCCGGGCCGACTCCAGGAAACGGTGCTTGGGCGCCTCGCCGCCGACGCTGACCAGGATGTTCTTTTGGGGCAGCCGGAAGCCGACGGCCAGAATGGCCTTGAGAAAAGCCTCCTGGACGTCCCGGCCCAGGCAGCCGACCTCGCCGGTGGAGGCCATCTCTACTCCCAAGGTGGGGTCGGCGCCCTTGAGCCGGGAAAAGGAGAATTGGGGCGCTTTGACTCCGACATAGTTGAGGTCCAGCGTCGAGCGGCGGCAGGAGACCGGCCGGCCGAGAAGGGCCCGCACCGCCAGGTTGATGAAGTTCACTCCGCTGACCTTGGAGACGAAGGGGAAGGAGCGGGAGGCCCGCAGGTTGCATTCGATGACCTTGATCTCGTTGTCCTTGGCGATGAACTGGATGTTAAACGGCCCGCTGATGTCGAGGGCGGCGGCGATGCGACGGCCGGTGTCCCGGATTTTGCGGATGGTTTCAATATACAGCCGTTGGGGGGGGAGAACCATGGTGGCGTCCCCGGAGTGGACGCCGGCGTTCTCTACGTGCTCGACGATGGCCGAGACCACGACCCGCCCCTTCTCGGCCACGGCGTCCATCTCGACCTCTTTGGCGTTGAGGATGAACTGGCTGATGACCACCGGGTACTCGGGCGAAACGCGGGAGGCCTGGCGCAGGTAGCGGCGCAAGTCCCGCCGGTCGAAGACGACACCCATGGCCGAGCCGCTCAGGACATAGGACGGCCGGACCAGAACGGGATAGCCGATGCGGCCGGCAAACTCTTCCGCCTCCCCGACGCTGCGGAGCTCCCGCCAGGGCGGCTGGTCCACCCCCAGCTCATCCAAGAGCTTGGAGAAGGTCCGGCGGTTCTCGGCCGCGTCGATTTTTTCCGGCGGAGTCCCCAACACGCGTAGGCCGGCCCGGCGACACTTAGGGGCCAGGTTGTTGGGGATCTGGCCGCCCATGGACAGGACCAGGCCCAGGGGGTCTTCCTTTTCGTAGATGTCTCGAACGGTCTCGAAGCTCAACTCGTCGAAATAGAGGCGGTCGCAGATGTCGTAATCGGTGGAGACCGTCTCCGGGTTGTAGTTGACCATGAGCACCGAGTAGCCCAGCCTCCGCAAGGCCCGGGCGGCGCTGACGCAGCACCAGTCGAACTCGACCGAAGAGCCGATGCTGTAGGACCCGGAGCCCAGGACCAGGACCTTCCGGCCGACGGGCTCAAAGGCCACATCGTCTTCCGAGCCGTTGTAGGTCAGGTAGAGATAATTGGTCTTGGCCGGGTACTCGGCGGCCAGGGTGTCGATCTGTTTGACCACGGGCTTGATGTTCAGCTTCTGTCGGCGGTCGCGGACAGCTTCTTCATCCGCGCCGGTTAGGATGGCCAATTGCTTGTCGGAGAAGCCTTTCTGCTTGGCCTCGCGCAGGAGGCCGGCCGGAATGTCCTTCAGTTCGCAGCCGCTCAAATGCCGCTCGAGCTCGACGATGTTCCGGATCTTGTCCAGGAACCAGCGGTCGATGCGGGTCAGCTCGCGGATGCGCTCTACGGTCATCCCTTTCTTCAAGGCTTCGGCGATACCGAACAGCCGCTCGTCGGTGGGCTGGGCCAGCTCCTTCTCCAGGTTTCTGAAGGAATAATTCCGGTTGCAGACCAGGCCGTACATGCCCACCTGGAGCATGCGGGCGGCCTTCTGGATGGCCTCCTCGAAAGAGCGGCCGATGGCCATGACCTCGCCCACCGACTTCATCTCCGAGCCGATCTTCTTCGACACGCGGGCGAACTTCTTGAGGTCCCAGCGGGGAATCTTGACCACCAGGTAGTCCAGGGCCGGCTCGAAACAGGCCGAGGTCACCCGGGTTATGGAATTGGGCAGCTCCGGCAGGGTATGGCCCAGGGCCAACTTGGCCGCCACGAAGGCCAGGGGATAGCCGGTGGCCTTGCTGGCCAGGGCCGAGCTGCGCGACAACCGGGCGTTGACCTCGATGATCCGGTAGTCGCCGTCGGCCGGGTTGAGGGCGAACTGGATGTTGCACTCGCCGACGATGCCCAGGTGGCGGATGGCCTGGATGGCCACCGCGCGCAGGCCGTGGTACTCGGAGTTGGTCAGGGTCTGGGAGGGCGCGATGACGATGCTCTCCCCGGTGTGGATACCCATCGGGTCGAAGTTCTCCATGTTGCAGACGGTAATGCAGTTGTCGGCCCGGTCGCGGACGACTTCGTACTCGACTTCTTTCCAGCCGGCCAGGTATTCCTCGACCAGGACCTGGGGGGCATGGGTAAAGGCCCGGCTGAGGCCGGCCCTCAGCTCCTGGGGAGTCGCGCAGATACCGCTGCCCCGTCCGCCCAGGGCATAGGCCGCCCGGGCCATAACCGGATAGCCCACGGCCGCAGCCGTCTGCAGCCCTTCCTCGACGCTGCGGACCGCGCGGCCCCGGGGCGTCTTCAGTTTGATTTCGCGGAGCTTTTTATAGAACAGCTTGCGGTCCTCTGTGTTCTCGATCGTCTCCACCGGCGTGCCCAGCACCTGGACCCGGCGCTTCTTGAGGACGCCCGACCTCCACAGGTCCACTCCGCAGTTGAGCGCGGTCTGGCCGCCGAAGGAAAGCAGCAGGGAATCCGGTTTTTCCCGGATGATGACCTTTTCCACAAAATCGGCCGTGACCGGCAGAAAATAGACGCGGTCGGCCATTTCCTCGGAGGTCTGGATGGTGGCGATGTTGGGGTTGACCAAGATGACTTTGACCCCTTCCTCCTTAAGGGCTTTGATGGCCTGGCTGCCCGAGTAGTCGAACTCGCCCGCCTCCCCGATCTTGAGCGCGCCCGATCCCAGGAGCAGAACCTTGCGGGGCTTGCTCAAGGCAGCCTCTCCAGAAAGGCGTCGAACAGGAACTCGGTGTCGGTCGGTCCGGGCGCCGCTTCGGGATGGAACTGGACGCTGGAGAAAAGCCCGCTGCGGTGGAGGAGGCCCTCGTTCGTCCGGTCGTTGGCGTTCACGAACCAGGGCCGCCACTCGGAGGGCAGGCTGTCCGTGTCCACGGCGTAGCCGTGGTTCTGGCTGGTGATGAAGCAGCGTTTGGTCCCCACCTCCAGACAAGGCTGGTTCTGACCGCGGTGGCCGAACTTAAGCTTGTAGGTCCGGCCGCCGGCGGCCAGGGCCAAAATCTGGTTTCCCAGGCAAATGCCGAAAAGGGGCAGGCGGGCCCGCATCAGAGCCCCGGCTGTTTCAATTGTCTTGCGGCATTTTTGGGGGTTGCCCGGGCCGTTGGAGATGACGACGCCGGCCGGCGCCTGGCTCATAACTTCTTGGGCAGTGGACTGGGCCGGCATGCGGACGACCCGAAGCTTCCGACGGACCAAACAGCGGATGATGCTCTCTTTGACTCCGCAGTCGAGGAGCACGACGGTCCGGCGCGAACCGGCGTTATAGATCTTTAGTTCGGGGGTTGTGACTTCGGCGACAAGGTCCCGGGCCTGGGGGTCGGGGACGCGCTTGGCCAGAGCCCGCAACTGTTCAAGGTCGGGCTCTTTGTCGGAGACCTCCAGGACACCCGGCATGACGCCCTTCACCCGGAGTCTTTTGGTCAGGGCTCGGGTGTCGATTCCCTGGAGGCCCGGAACGCCGTTCTGCCGGAGCCAGTCGTCCAGGGTCAGTTTCGAGGTGCTGTGGGAAGGGATGCGGCAAAGCTCGGCGACGAGGTAGCCCTGGATGCGCGGCCTCGATGATTCGAAGCGGCCGGGGTCCACGCCGTAGTTGCCGATGAGGGGATAGGTCTGGCACAGGATCTGGCCGTGATAGGAGGGGTCGGTGATGGATTCCGGGTAGCCGACCATGCCCGTGTTAAAGACGACTTCGCCCGCGACGCGGCCCGGCGCGCCGAAGCCCGGTCCGGCCCAAACGCTTCCATCCTCGAGCACCAGGGCCGCCCGCAGGCCGGTCATGTTTTGCTCCCCTCCTTCTCAAAAAAGCAGAATGACTTTGTGGAGACTGGGGAGGTCATGCTTATGGCTGGCGGGAGTCTATAAAAAATGCGTCCGGGCCTACGCGCGCGCACGTTGTCCTGAACCCACATATCCCGGAATTCCCAGCGAATTTCGCCACATTATATGAAAAAGGGGACACAATATCAATCGAGTTCCCATTTCTTGAACCCATCGACTCGACAGCCTAAGAAAGCCCGCCCCTCTTGCCTTTTATGCTTCGCAGAAAAATTGTAATGGCCCGGGTGTTTCCTGTAAGATGACAAGGCGAGCATCTTTATGGTACGCGGGAGCGGAAAATGAAAAGTCAAAAAGCCCTGATCATCGGAGGCGGCATCGCCGGCTTGTGCGCCGGGGTGTACCTGCGGCGGAACGGGTTTGAGACTGAAATATTGGAGATGCATACCATGGCCGGAGGCCTGGCCACGGCCTGGAAGAAAAACGGCTTCACCTTCGAGAATTGTCTCCACTGGCTGGTCGGTTCCAAGGAAGGCGCCCAGCTGAACGCGGCTTGGAAGGAGATTTTTGATATCAGCCAGTTGGAGTTTCACCAAAACCCGGTTTTTCAGGTGGTGGAGCGCGGCGACAATAAAATTGCCATCTACAGCGATGCCGGCAAGCTGAGGCAGGAGCTCTTGGCCAAGGCGCCCGAGGATGCCGCCGCCATCAAGGAATTTACCGGCCTGGTAAAAAAGTTTTCCCGCTTAAGGTTTCCTGAAGGGAATTCTTTTCTGTCCAACTTGGCCGGCTATATCCGGATTCTTCCCTTCCTGCCGGCCTTGTCGAAGTTTTCGAAGCTCACCATGGCCGGATATGCCCAAAAATTCAAAAATCCTTTGCTGCAGGGATTTTTTAGCGCTGGCCTAGGCGAGCTGTCCTTCCTGGCCATCGTTTTTTCCTTGGCCTGGATGATGAGCGGCAACGCCGGCTACCCGATCGGCGGCTCCCGGAAAATGATGAGCCTGATCGAGGACAGCTATAAGAAACTCGGCGGGAAGATTCGCTTTCGGGCCAAGGTCGAGCGCATTCTGGTAGAGAACGGCCGGGCGGCCGGGGTCGTCCTGGAAGGCGGCGAAAATATCAAGGCGGATATCGTCGTCTCGGCGGCCGACGGCCACGCCACGATCTTTGAAATGCTGGAGGGCAAGTTCTTAAACGACAAAATCAAGAAAGTCTACGAGACCTACAAGCCCTTTCCCTCCTACTTGCAGGTATCTTTAGGCGTGGACGCCGAATTGCGGGACGAGCCTGGTCTCGTCCTTCTGTTCCTGGAACGGGAAATCCAAATCGACCCGCAAACCAAAGAGAATTCCCTGTCGTTCCGCATTTTCAACTTCGACCCGACCTTCGCCCCTCCCGGCCGGACGGCCGTCGTCTGCTTCCTGGCCACTTACAACTACGAATACTGGCGCTCCTTGCGCGAAAAGGATAAAGCCAAGTACGAGGCGGGAAAAAAGCGGGTGGCCCAAGAGGTCATCGCCGTTTTTGAGAAGCGGTTCCCGCGAGCGAAAGGGAAGATATCGGTCGTGGACGTGGCCACGCCGGCGACCGTCATCCGCTATACCGGCAACTGGAAGGGAAGCATGGAGGGCTGGCTGATGACACCGGCCACGGGCACAAAGCCACTGCCGGCGGTGCTGCCCGGCCTGAAGAACTTCTATATGGTCGGCCAATGGACCAGCCCCGGCGGCGGATTGCCGGCGGGGTTAATGACGGCCAGGGCTGTGGCCCGCTTGATCTGCCGGGAAAACAGGATTCCTTGGAAAGCCAACTGATCTCCTGACTTTGATCCATGGCTGAAAAAATCGGACGGTTGAATCCTCTGTTTGAGGCCCTGAAGTCTGCTCCCGGCCGGGTGGAAAAAATCCTGGTTGATAGGGAATTTTCAGGCGGCCGGCTGGGCGAGGCCTTGGCCCTAGCCCGGAAGAACCATGTCCTGGTGCAATTCGTTCCCCGGGCCACGCTCGACCGGCTGATGCTCCATCACCAGGGATTTGTGGCTGCCCTGGTGGCCAAAGGCTATGAGACCGTAGAGGATATCCTGGCCGGGGCCGGGGAGCGGCCGTTTCTTTTACTCCTGGATGAGGTTGAGGACCCCCAGAACCTGGGCGCCATCCTGCGCAGCGCCGAGGGCGCCGGGGTTGACGGTGTCATCCTGCCGGAGCGGCGGTCAGCCGGAATCACCGACACGGTGCTGACCGTGTCAGCCGGCGCGGCCGAGCACCTGCGCATCGCCCGGGTCACGAACTTGGCCCGGGCCATGGACGATCTTAAGAAAAAGGGGATCTGGCTGGTCGGTGCGGAGAAGGAAGGCCAGGGCGCCTGGCACGACTTTGACTACACTCAACCGGTGGGCTTGGTCTTGGGCTCCGAGGGGAAGGGCCTCCGGCCGCTGGTCCGGCAGACCTGCGATCGGGTCCTGTCCATTCCGCAGCAAGGCCGGGTGACTTCCCTGAACGTGGGCGCCGCGGCGGCCGTCTTTCTCTTCGAGGTCGTCCGGCAGAGAACAGCTCATCTCCGATTATGATTCTGGGGATTATGATTCTGGGGGCAGCCCACGCCATTGTGTTATTAATCAACAAGGTAGCCAATTTTTTTGTTATTTTTTTGCCCTATAGTACACTTTTGGGGGCCAAAAACGCTTTTTAAAACGTTTGTTGGGCGCAATCCTTTGATCGAAAATGATCGACCTATGCTAAAATAAAACGGCCATGTGGAAAAAAACGATCCTACTTGCCTTTATCTTGGTGGCGCTGGCCGTCGTCGGCCGCCCCGAGGCGGAGACGACCGAGCGCGGAACATTGTCCATATTCTTCCGCGAGGAAAAAGTCGGCTATGAAGATTACGTTTGGACCGAGGAAGCGGACGGGTTCCTTCTCCAGGTCACGGGCCGGATGACCGCGCCCCTGGCCCTCGAGGTTGAAAGCCTGAACCTCCGTTTGAGCCGGGATTTCATCCCCCGCGGATTTTCCTTCAAAGGCTCGGTCAACGGCGTTGAGCAGGAAATTGACAGCACGATTGTCGAAGGTGTGGTCACTAACAAGATCAAAGTGGCGGGCCAGGAGATGAAATCCTCCCTCATCATCCGGCGCGACGCTTTCCTCCTCCCCAACCCTCTTTTTGCACCCTACCAGGTCATCAGCAGAAAATTCCGCTGTGCTCCGCCGGTCCAGGCCGAGGTCGGCATCTACATCATCCCTCAACTGGAGATTAGCGGACAGTTGGAAAGCAAAGCCGATACGCCTTGTCAGCTCGTCCTGAACATGAGCGGGGTGGAGGTCACCCTGACCACCGACGAGCAGGGCCGCCTCAACTCGCTGGTCATCCCCGCCCAAAGCCTCCGCGTCGTGGCCGGCCCTTCTTCGTGACTAGGACTTTCCCCAAAAAATAGGCCCCAAATCAGTAAAATCATTACAGGGTAGGTGTCCAGGGGAAGGGTCCAGGTGGTCTTCTCCGAGAGCATGTGGAGAAGGGCTTTGCGAAGCCGAAGATCTTTGTACCACTGCGAATGGGTCGGTAGTTTCCCCGATATTTTCCTCCACCTATTTGCCCAATCGGTACTCCTCGTTAACAGTATTCCTATTGTTTTTTTCGTATTGATTTTGGCTGTTGACAAATTATGAGCATATGCCTATAATTAATTTCGAGAGGAAGAGTTTCGAATGGCCAGGCCGAGAAATTGTAGGCGAGTTGGTTCCATCCCTGAAAGCAATTACTTTAAACCAAGAGGTATCCCTCTTTCCATGTTGGAAGAAGTCATATTAACTGTTGACGAGTGTGAAGCGATCAGGCTTGCTGACCTTGAGAGTCTATATCATGAGCAGGCAGCGCAAGAGATGAAGGTCTCCCGTCAAACCTTTGGACGGATTATTGAATCGGCGCATAAAAAGGTGGCGGAGGCATTGGTTAAAGGCAAGGCATTGAAGATTGAAGGAGGTGAGTTTGAAATGGCGTCTATGAGAAGATTCAGGTGTTCTGACTGCCGACACTCTTGGGCCTTGCCTTACGGAACGGGTAGACCGGAGAACTGTCCTTCCTGCCAAAGTGGCAAGATTCACAGGGCAGAGGGAGACAGAGAAAATACCGAGAGGGTTGGAAAAAGACAAGGCAGGTGCTGCCGAGGAACCGAACAAAAACGGCAACAGAGGAGAAATATAACCCAAGCATTCTAAAAGGCGGGAAGCCGCCAGGAGAAAGGAGAAAGTCATGAAAGTAGGTTTTGCAGTTCACAGCGATGAAGGGATTCGAAGTAAAGTCTATGATCATTTCGGTTCGGCGCCGGCGTTTATCATTATCGATACTGACACAAGAGACCCAGTCAGGGTGGATAACAAGGATTTACATCACGTCCATGGGGCCTGCAACCCGATCATGGCCCTGGATGGCCATAGCCTTAATGCACTGGTTGTGGGTGGAATAGGAGCAGGCGCCATAAACAAGTTAAACGCAATGGGCGTAAAGGTCTATGCGGCGGCCGCTCCAACCGTTAAGGAAAATCTTGAATTATTGACTGAAAACAAGCTTCAAGAGCTTTCTGTACAGAATGCATGTCGCGCTCATCAGCGGGCATGCGGAGATTAATAGAACCACAGGCGAAGTGGCCGCATATTATCTTAATCAAAATTCTATTAAACCCCCCGTCCCCCTTGGGCAATCAAGGGGGAGCTTGATGGCGTCTCCGGAAAGGTCGGAGGGTAGGTTGGGACACGCCGCACCAAAACGCTTCCCCAAGCCCCAGCCTCCACTTCTGCAAGAAATGGGGGACTCCTGTTTTTCTTGACTCCTGTTGTCCGTGTCTTTAGAATAGACGCGACCATACGCCTGTTCTCAAAGAGATAATCATGGCCGACACCGAAGATTATTATTCTCTGGAAAAGACCATCCTGTCTTTCAAGAATGAGATCGACGAGCTGGCCCTGAGCGGGGAGCCCTCCAACCAGGGCCGGATCGCCGAGCTCCGCCACCATATCGAGAATGAATGGGCCAGGCTGCTGCCCCTTCTCGACTCGACCCATATCGTCCAGATGGCCCGCCATCCCAAGCGGCCCTACACCCTGGATTACTTGAACGTCATGGTCCAGGACTTCATAGAGCTTCACGGCGACCGCCGTTTCGCCGACGACCCGGCCATCGTCAGCGGGTTCGGGTTCTACCACGGCCAGGCGACCTGTTTCATCGGACACCAGAAAGGCCGCTCCACCCGGGACCGCCTGTTCCGCAATTTCGGCCAGCCCAACCCCGAGGGCTACCGCAAGGCGCTCCGGGTGATGCGCCTGGCCGAGAAGTTCGGTTGTCCCATCGTCACTCTGGTCGATACGCAAGGCGCCTACCCCGGCATCGGCGCCGAGGAACGAGGCCAGGCCGAGGCCATCGCCTATAACCTACGGGAGATGGTCAAGATCCGGGTGCCCATCGTGGTGGTCGTCATAGGCGAGGGGGGCAGCGGGGGCGCCCTGGCCGTGGCCGTAGGAGACCGGGTGATGATGCTGCAGAATTCCTTTTATTCGGTCATCTCGCCCGAAGGCTGCGCCGCCATCCTGTGGAAAGACCAGTCGGCTGTCCGGCAGGCGGCCGAAAACCTGAAGATCCGGGCTTCCGACCTTCTGGAGCTGGGGTTGATCGACAGCATCATCCCCGAGCCGGCCGGGGGAGCGCACATCGACCCTGAGCAGACTTACCAGAATGTAGACCAGGCCATCAGCCGGACTTTGGAGGAGCTCAGGGGGAAGCCGGCGGACGAGCTGCTCGAAGAGCGCTATCAGAAGTTTCGGAAGATGGGGGTCTTCGTCGAATCGTGAGCGCCTCCCCGCGAACGCCGGCCAAAGCCCCTCTCCAGGCCATCAAGGGAACCCACGATATCCTTCCCGCCGAGGCCCGTCTGTGGCAGGTTGCTGAAGCCGCGGCCAAAGACCACTTCGAGCTGTACGGCTATCGGGAGATTCGCACGCCCGTCTTTGAGGCCACCGAGCTCTTCGAGAAGGGCACCGGCCAGACCTCGGACATCGTGACCAAGGAAATGTACACCTTCATCGACAAGGGCGGTCGGTCAATCAGCCTGCGGCCCGAGTACACCCCCTCCATCGCCCGGGCCGTCATTGAGCACCGCTTGCACCTTGAGCCCGCCCCCCTGCGCTTCTACTACATCGGGCCAATGTTCCGCTACGACAAACCCCAGAAGGGCCGCTACCGCCAGTTCCACCAGGCGGACGTCGAGGTCTTAAATGAACCCGACCCGGCCATCGACGCCGAGCTGGTGGAGATGGCCGACTCGCTGCTCGGCAAGCTCAAGGTCGGGGGGGTGGAGATTTTGATCAACTCGGTCGGCTGCTCCAAATGCCGGCCCGCTTATTTGCAGAGCCTTCGCGGCGCGGCCGAGTCCAAGCGCTCCGAGTTCTGCCCCGATTGTCAGCGGAAGATCGAGACGAACCCGCTGCGGATCTTCGACTGCAAAGTCAAGCGCTGTCGGGAGCTGGCCGCCGGGTTCCCCCTCCTCAGCGAATATCTCTGCCGGGAGTGCGCCGATCATTTCGCCGGATTCCGCCGCCACCTGGACGCCTACGGCCTCCGCTACCGGGTAGAGCCGCGGCTGGTGCGGGGCATCGACTACTACACCAGAACAACTTTTGAGGTGATCACTTCCCAGGCCGGACAGCAAAACGCCATCCTGGGCGGCGGCCGGTACGACGACCTGATGCGGCAGTACGGGGGGCCGGATATGTGCGCCACCGGGTTCGCCATGGGCATGGAAAGGCTTCTGGAAGCGGCCCGGCCGGTCGGGCGGGAGGAAAAGGTCCTTTATCTGGCTTATCTGGGCGAGGAGGCCAAGGTGCGGGCCGCGCAACTGGCCCGCCTTTTTCGAAGCCAAGGCATCGAATGCCTGCTTGAGTTCAAGGAGCGGGGGCTTCGGGAGCATCTTGGCCGGGCCAGCAAGCTGGCCGCGGCCTGGGTGCTGATGGTGGGCGAGGACGAGATCCGCAAGGGCCGGTATCCGCTCAAGGATTTGGCCACCGGAGGCCAGGTCGAATCGACTCAAGAAGAGCTCTTGCATTATCTCCGCGGCCAGGTCCGGCCCGGACAGCCTGCCGAATAACTATTTTCCAGGGACGACCATGAACCAACAGAAACCTTCGCCGCCGCCGATTTGGAAACGCACCCACTATTGCGGGGAGCTGGGCGAGGAACAGGCCGGCTCGCGGGTCACCCTCCTGGGCTGGGTTCAGCGCCAGCGGGACATGGGGAGCCTGGTCTTCCTCGACCTCCGCGACCGGGAGGGCCTAGTCCAGGTCGTGTTTCCTTCCAGCCGGCCGGAGCTCCAGGCCGAAGCCAAGAAGGCCCGGCCGGAATATGTGGTCGGAGTCAAGGGCTTGGTCCGCAAGCGCGAGGCCAAATCCGTCAACCCCGGAATGCCCACCGGCCGGATCGAAGTCGAGGCCGAGGAGTTCATCATTTACAGCGCGGCGCGGGTTCCGCCATTTGTTGTGGCCGACCCGCCCAAGGCCTCCGAAGAGCTGCGCTTCAAGCACCGCTACCTCGACCTGAGGCGGCCGCGGATGCAGCGCAACATCAGGCTGCGGCACGAGGCCGCCCTCGCCGTCCGGAACCACCTGGCCCGGAACGGCTTTCTGGAGATCGAGACTCCCTTCCTGGGCAAATCCACGCCGGAGGGCGCCCGCGATTACCTGGTCCCCAGCCGCATCTATAAGGGCCGTTTCTACGCCCTGCCCCAATCCCCGCAATTGTTCAAGCAGCTTCTGATGATGTCCGGCTTCGACCGGTACTTCCAGATCGTGCGCTGCTTCCGGGACGAGGACCTGCGGGCCGACCGGCAGCCCGAGTTCACCCAGATCGATATCGAGATGAGCTTTATCGGCCGGGAGGACATCTACTCCCTGGTTGAAGGCTTGATGCAAACTGTTTTCAACCTTATCGGCCAGACGCTCAGCCTGCCCTTCCCCCGCTTGTCCTACGCCGAGAGCATGGATAAATACGGCACGGACAAACCCGATTTGCGCTTGCCCGCCGAGATTAAAGACCTTACGGCGGCCGGCCGCAGCCTGGGCTCCGGCCACCTTCGTGCGGCGCTGGAAGCGGGAGGACGGCTTAAGGGGTTGGCCCTGCCCGGAGCGGGCGTCCTGTCGCGGAGCCAGCTAGACAAGCTCGACCAGAAGGCCAGGAGCTTGGGCGCTTCGGGCCTGGCCTGGATCAAAAAGGCCGAAGGCCTGAAATCCTCGCTCAAGCTGGACGAGGCTGAGCTGGTCTCGCTGTGGAAGGCGCTGGGCGCCTCCGACGGGGACCTGGCCCTGCTGCTGGCCGGACCTAGAGAAACAACGCTCAAGGCTTTGGGCGAAATTCGCCGCGAGGCCGCGGCGGAACAATCCCCCGGAAAAAATGAATTCCGCTTCTGCTGGATAACGGATTTTCCGCTCTTCGAGTGGAGCGAGGCAGAGAAACGGCTGGTGTCCATGCACCATCCCTTTACCTCGCCTCATGAGGATGACCTGGCCTTCCTGGAGAGTGAACCGCAGAGGGTGCGGGCCAAGGCCTACGACCTGGTGCTGAACGGGGTCGAGGCGGGCGGGGGCTCGATCCGTATCCATGAGGCGGAACTCCAGCAGCGGATTTTCAAAGCGCTGGGCTTGGAGCCGGCCGAGGCCGAGGAGAAGTTCGGCTTCTTCCTGGAAGCGCTCAGCTACGGCGCTCCCCCCCACGGCGGGATCGCCCTGGGGTTCGACCGTATCGTCATGCTCCTGGCCGGCGAGGAGTCCATCCGGGAGGTCATCCCTTTCCCCAAGACCACCAGCGCCCTGTGCCTGCTTACCAATTCGCCTTGGGCCGTCAATCCGCGCCAGCTCGAGGAGCTGGGGCTGAAGATCAAAGAATAAGCTTTCCCTCTTACTTAAGAATCGAAAACAGGATGGCGGCCAGGCCGGCGGCCAAACAATAAACGGCGAAGCCGGCCAGCTTGCCCCGGCGGACGAGACGAATCATCCACCGGCAGGTGAAAAGACCCATGCCCAAGGCCGCCAGGAAGCCTACGGCCAAGGGCAGCCAGCCGATCGCGGCCGAAGAGAACTGCCCTTTCCCCAGCTCCAACAGGTTGGCCCCCAGGATAGGCACAACGGGCATGAGGAATGAAAATTTAGCCAGGTCTTCTCTCCGGTTGCCCTGCAGCATCCCGGTGGCGATGGTCGACCCCGAGCGTGATAAGCCGGGCATGACCGCCGCAGCTTGGGCCAAGCCCATGATCAGGGCATCCAGGAAGGAAATGTCCCGGGAGCCCGGCTTTTTGATAGAGGCCAGGGCCAGGAGGGCGGCCGTGAGCAGTAAAAACAGACCCACCACCAGCAAACGGCCGCGGAAAAAACTCTCGACCCAGTTCTTTAAGAACAGCCCGACGATGACAATGGGAATCATCGATAGGCCAATCTTCAGGATATAATCTTTTTCAGAGTTCCGGCCCTTGGCCGCCGCGCCCTTTATCAAACGGACGATTTCCGCCCAGAAGACGATGAGCGTGGCCAGGACCGTAGCGCCATGAAGGGCGACTGAAAAGGTCAGGTTTTCGGCTTGGCGCGTGCCCAGGAGGACATGGGCCAGCTCCAGGTGTCCGGAGCTGGAGATGGGCAGAAACTCGGCCAACCCCTGGACCAGTCCCAGGAAGAGCGCGTCGATCCAGGTCATGAAGGCTCTATTTCACATCCGCTACGGCGGCTGTATAGACCTTGTCCGTGCTCTTGTCCTGGACGAAGAAAACTATCCGGAGCCGGGTCCGGTCGATGGCCGCATGCTTCTCCTTGAAAGTGAAAGACATCTGCTTTTCGTATTGGCTGACTCGTTGGAGGGCGGACTGTTCCGAGCTGGGGAGGTTGATGGTCAGCCGGCCGGAAAGGCCGGGTGGGCCGGCCATGGTTTTAAACTCGCGAACGACCATTTTGTGGAAGATGATGCCGTTCCCGCCCTTGAATTTTTCCTCTTTCTGGACCAGGGCTAAGTGGCAGTCGGCGTTATCCGGAAGTTTGTCTAATGTGTAGGAGACCTGAATATCGTCTCCCTGGAGTGAAGCCTCCAGCCTCATCTTCAGGCCTGGATCAATATTGATCCGTTTCTTGAGCTCTTCGAGGTAGAGATTGTATTTTGCCTTGGCCATGAAAATCGGCCCTCCCCCCCGGCCAAGGGCTGGCCGTCGATAAAAATGCTGGGCGTGCTCCGGACGCCGTAGTGACCCGCCCGTAGCGCGGTGGCCTGATTCATCATGGGGTCGGGCCGGGGGATAGGCAGATGGTATTCCAGGACCGCCAAGTATTTGGGCGTCAGAGTTTCGAGCAGGCCGTCCACAGCCACGTCGGCGGCCACACAGGGCGGGCATTCCGAACCGGTGAACAACTCTACCACAACCGCCTTCCCCTTCCATTCCGGGCCGGGCTGGAATTTCTGGGGTTCAAAAGGTAACTCGTGCTGCTTGGCTTCCAGCTTGGCTTGGAAACCTTCGGCCGAGCCGGTGATCTTCTTATATAAATAAAGGGCCTTGTCGGAACTGTCCATGTAATTTTCGGCGGCGGCCCGGAAATAATATTCCAGGGCTTCTTTGTCCTGGCCTTTGAGCTCCATAATGGTTCCCATTTGGTAGTTGCTGACCTTATCCTGGTCCCCGCCCTTGGCCTTGTTTTCTTCCAGAACCCGGAGGGCGTTGTCGACGTCCTTGACCGAAAGATAGGCTTG
The DNA here is from genome assembly GCA_963702835.1 of Candidatus Aminicenantota bacterium. GTDB lineage: Bacteria > Acidobacteriota > Aminicenantia > Aminicenantales > JAFGAV01 > JAFGAV01. Next base: position 2,240,763 of record OY969762.1, on the reverse strand, counting down.
GGCCTTGGTTTGAACAAGGTAAAGAACGAACATCTGAATATAGGGCTTTTCGTTCTCACTCACCGACTTCAAGAAGTCCGGGTCTTCGGCCAGTTTCAAGCCCTGGGAAGAGTAGTCCACCACGGCAACGGCCGCAGCTTTTGGGTCGAACCGCTTCAGGTTGGGATGTTCCAGGATTTCCCGGCCGGAATCGACCAGGATGGTCAGCCGTTCCAGTCCCCGGGCCTCTTGGAGGAGTTTTTTTTGGAGGTCGAGGACCGTGGCTAGGTCGGTGCTCATCTCCACTCGAGTTGAGATGATGGCGCTCTCCAACATCTGTTTAATCTGACTGTTGGAGTAAGCGGCCTGGATACGTTCCAGTTCGGTGAGGCGGGCCGCCGGGTCTTCGATCTTCATGGCCTTGCGGAATTGGGCGAATTCCGGAGGCTGCTCCGGCCGGTCCTGGAGGCCGATCAGCCGGAGAGGGGAAGCCGCCACATAGAGAAGAAGAACGAGTCCGAGGATGATCTTTGCTTGTTTCATATCAATTCCTTTTCATGGCCTTAAACATGATAACTAACAGGAGTGGCTGACTCCTGTCAATTGAAAAGTGTCAATTCGCTCCTATCTATTTTTTTTGGTAGAATGTCCACTGTAAAATTAAGGCCATGTGCGGAATTGCGGGGATCCTGTCGGTCAAACACAAGCCGCTCTCCGGCCTCCTCCCCGATGTGCCGCGGCTGGAGAAGATGGTTGAGCTGGCCGAGGGCCGGGACCGGGAGGCCTGTGAGGCGGCCGGAATTTCTTTGGAGAAGGGATATCTAGGGGGGAAGGAACATCTCAGCTCTCTTGGGGAAGCGGTCTGCGCGCTTCGGGAGATGGAGCCTTTCTATGCTCTCTTGCAGCGGCCCGATCTCCAAAAGGCTTTGACCGGCCTGGCCGGCCGCTTTTCGGAACTGATCAGCAGGGAAGAAAAGCGCTATTCCCTGCAGCTGGGCCGGCCGGACAGCCTCGGCCTCCAGCATCAGTCCGAGGCGCTTGAAAAGCTGAAGGATACGGCCTGGTGTCTCAAGGCCGAGGTCCTGGAAAATGTGGAAAAGGTCAGGGCCTTGGCCGGCGGCAGCCTCAGCCGGCCGCCCCTTTCGCCGGATTCGGCCGAAATTCTGCGGAACCTCAACCTGGCCTTGAACAGCCTGGACCGGCTGGAGGTGAGGGGCCGTGATTCGGCCGGCCTGTCGGTGCTGATGCTCTTCGACGCGGCGGAATTCGGTCTTTGGATGGATGAGCTGCGGAAAGCGGGGCTGGCCGCTGAGCTTGAACAGAGGGCGGCTGATAAAGAACTCCTGAATCGCACCATCTCCCTCGGCAGCCTCCCCGACGGACGGACGGCGGCTGTCTTTACCTACAAGATCGCTGCCGAGATCGGCTGCTTGGGCGATAATGTCCGCTTCCTCAGAGGTCAAATCGCCGGGGATGCGCTCTTCCGGACCGCCCTGCACCGGCCGGCCGCTCATCGAACTATCGTCTCCCACACCCGCTGGGCTTCGGTGGGCGCCATCACCGAGCTGAACTGTCATCCCCAGGACAATCGCAGCCGCGGCCGGCTTGCCGGTTCGGAGGCTTCCTTCCCCATCATCCAGGCCTGCCTGAACGGCGACATCGATAACTACCTCGAGCTCAAGGCGGACCTGGAGCGGCAGGGGCTGGCCCTGGCCGGCGATATCGGCTCCGACACCAAGGTCATCCCCCTGAGGGTGGCCCATCATTACCGGCAGACCAAGGATGTGCTGGAAGCTTTTCGCCTGGCCTTGAATGAATTCAAGGGCTCACATGCCATCGTCCTCCAGAGCGACCTTGCGCCGGGCAAGCTGTTCCTGGCCCAGCGGGGCAGCGGCCAGGCCCTTTTGTCGGCCTGGCTCCGGGTTTTTACCTGGCCGTCTCGGAGGTCTATGGTTTGGTGGAGGCCACTTCCTCATATATTAAGCTCGAAGGCGAAAAAGCCGTCCGGGGCCGGAAGGGGCCCAGCCAAGGACAGATCTTTATTTTGGACCAGGACTCGCCGGGGGGCCTCCCAGGTATCCGGGCTGTGGGCTATGATGGGGCTCCGGTCACCTTGAAAGAGCAGGACATCAAATCCACTCCCATCACTTCTCGCGACACCGACCGTCAGGGCTATCCGCATTATTTCATGAAGGAGATTAACGAGTCGCCCCTATCGGTGGAAAAGACGCTGCAGGGCCGATGGCGGGTGGCGGGCGACGGGAAGCCCCGCTTTGAGGTGGCCCTGGACGAGTCAGTGCTCACGGCCCGGCTCCGGACTGCCTTGGCCCAGGATCGCATCCGGCGGATCGTATTCATCGGACAGGGAACGGCCGGGGTGGCTGCCCAGGCCTGCGCCGAGCTCATGAGGGGCTACCTTGCCGACGCTTCGGTTCAGGTCCAATCCATGAAGGCCTCCGAGTTGAGCAGCCTTCATCTGGGCCCGGAGGCCGACCCCGCCTCCCTCCAGGATACCCTGGTGGTGGCCATCAGCCAATCCGGCACGACCACCGACACCAACCGGACCGTGGACCTTATCCGGGCCCGCGGCGCTCACACCCTGGGCGTCATCAACCGCCGGGACTCGGACCTGACCTTCAAGGTGGACGGTGTTCTCTACACCTCCAGCGGCCGGGATATTGAAATGTCGGTGGCCTCGACCAAGGCCTTCTATGCACAAATCGTGGCCGGCGCCTTGCTGGGCCTGGCCGTGTCCCGCCTGCGCGGCCGCCGGAGCGAGGAATATGTCTCCGACCAGGTCCGGCAGCTCCTCCGCCTGCCGGAAGCCATGCGCCGCGTCCTGGACCTCCGGGAACGCTTCCAGGCCTCGGCCCGCCGGACGGCCCTGCTCCGGACATACTGGGCTGTGGTGGGCAGCGGGCCCAACAAGGTGGCCGCCGATGAGATTCGCATCAAGCTCAGCGAGCTGTGCTATAAGACCATCTCCTCCGATTTTGTCGAGGACAAGAAGCACATCGACTTATCTTCGGAACCGATGATCATCGTCTGCGCCGCGGGAGCGGCCGAAGCGGTGCTCACCGACCTGGTCAAGGAAACCGCCATCTTCCGCGCTCACAAAGCCGTGCCGCTCGTCATCGCCGACGAGGACGAGGACCGCTTCGCGCCCTACGCCGAGGACGTCTTCCACGTGCCCCGTCTGGAGGAGCACCTGACTCCGGTAATCGTCACCCTGGCCGGCCACCTGTGGGGCTACTACGCCGCCCTGGCCATCAACGACGGGTCGCGCTTTCTGGATGGGTTCCGCCGCGACGTCCAGGCCGCCGTAGAGCGTTGCGCCCGGCAAGGCCAGGACGTCTATGACCTCGTTCTGGACCAGTCTTTCCGGGAGACGATGGCCCGCTTCTATGCCGAGCTGCGCCGGCGTGAAAGGGAGGGCAAGCTGCCCCTGGCCTCCGGCTTCGACCGGTTAACCGACTTGTTCCTGCTGCTCAAGTATCTTTCGGGCCGGCTGCCCGCCTCCGACTTCGAGCTGGATTTCGGAGTCAAAGGAACGGCCCTGAACATGCTCAACACGCTGCTGGCCTGCCTGGGCGAGGCCATCAACCGCCTGGCCCGGCCGGTGGACGCCATCCGGCACCAGGCCAAAACCGTAACCGTGGGCACCAGCCGGATCAGCGACCGGCTGGAGGGGCTTTTATTCGATACGTTGGCCGGCCATGATGTCCGCGTTTCGCAGCTCACCGCCCGGAACGTGAACGTGCTTAAATATCTTCAGGCTGTGGTGGCCGGCATCACCGGCTCGTCCTACTACCGCATTGAGGGCTTGAACTTGCTGGGCGAGCCGACCGACCAGACGACCATCGAGGTCCTGCGCAAAGGCGGGACGCTCCAGGATATCCCCTCCCGGGTGGAAACAGACAACCGCCTGCAGGGGACCAAGCATATCATCGTCCGCCAGGGCAACGTCTATATCGGCAAGGGACGCAAGGACGGCCGCAGCATTCTGGTCATCCCCATCCTATCCGCCTCGCCCTCCAAGCCCAACATGATCGAGTACCTGCTCCTGCTGCACATCACTTTCCGCGAAGGGGTGGCCCTGGAGGCCAAGGTCCGGGCCTTGGGCGGCAAATACGAGCACATCAAGAACATCGTCCAGGAGACGGGCGCCTCCTGGGACGACCGCTGGCTGGACAGGGTGGCCATCGAGGACTTGTTCGGGCTGTCGGCGGAGAAGGTTGCCGAATCCATCCTGGCCGGCCGAGGCTGAACAATGATCGCATCTCCAATTGTGTGATCTAGCGATCAAAAAGAGGAGGGGTCCTGTCACGGCCGACCTTTCCGGAGACACCAACATTTGCCCCTCTTGTTTCGCCAAGGGGGGCTAGAGGGGGATAAATATAATAAAGAGAAATCATAGGTGTCTCCAGCTATGCAAAGCTGCGCGCGGGTGGGGAGCCCCTCCGCCGTGCCACCCCTCCCCAGGTATCACACGTCTGGAGATGCTATTCTGAGCATCCCCCTTCCGTGAAAAAAAAGATCAGCATCTTGCTAATTTGCCTGGGCGGGCTGGGCGACCTGCTGGCCGTCCTGCCCAGCCTGCGGCTCCTGCGCCGGTTCTATCCCGGAAGCCGCTTCACTCTTGTTGGCCGGGCCGAATACGGCCTTCTGTTGAAGAGCGCCGCTCTGGTGGAGGAGGTCCTGGATGCCGGGTCGAGCCGATTCACCGGCTTGTTCGGCAGGGATGGTTATTCGGACCCGAAACTCGAGACTTGGCTTAAAAGTACCGATCAAATCTGGGGCTGGAGGCTCGGGGAATCCAGCCTCGACCTCGAAGCGGCGCTGAGGCGGCACGGCGCAAAGTCGGTTCGGATCATCGGACCGCCGGCCGGACCGTCCCGGCCTCTCAGCCGGCATTATTTCGACCTGACGGCAGAGGCCCTGGGGGGAGCGGGCGCGGCTCTTGCGGGAGAATTTGATTCATTCTGCCGGCTCAAGCTGCGGGAAGGGCAGGCCTTGGCGGCCAGGGCCGAGAACCTTCCGGCGGTGATTCATCCGGGGAGCGGCAGCCGGAAGAAATGCTGGCCGCTCGATCGTTTTCTGGACGTGGCCGGCCGGCTGGCCGAAAATAATATTGCCGGCTTAATCGTTACCGGCGAGGCCGAGGGCTGGCTTGAGCCGGAGTTGAAGAGACACCGCTTTCCTCCGGGATGGACCTGGGTTGCACAGCCGCCGCTTGTCCGGCTGGCCGCTCGGCTTTCGGCCTGCCGGGTTTACCTGGGCAATGATTCCGGCATAACCCACTTGGCTGCTGCCTGCGGGGCGCCCGTCCTGGCCCTTTTCCGGCGGGAAGCCCAAGAGCTCTGGAGGCCCTGCGGCCGAGTCGCCCTGCTTAGCGCCGAAGAGGTGGCCGACATCGGACTCGACGAGGTCTGGCAAGAACTCAGACGCCGCGACAAGGCCAATTGCTCTCACCGATGCCGCTCTATTGCGAAGAGTGAGATAGGAAGCAAATAGGGGCCTGGGGGAAGGGCTCGGCGCCTGGCCGCGGTTTTTAACGCCGCGGAATCTGCGGGTTTCTCGGCGGCTGCGCAACTCGCCCCCTGCGGGGGCTCAGACATGCTCGCCTGCCGACAATATTATGTCAGAAGCCTTCGAAACCCGCAGATTCCGGGCTAAACCGCTCATGGCGCCTCACTCCTCCCCCAGGCCCCCGGTGCCAATTGGGGACCTGCCAAGCAATTAGTTATAGAGCCTCCCGCCTCTTGACACGCACGTCAGATTTCTATAGTATGACCGGCCAGTTGAAATTTGACTATAGAGTCGAAAATGAGCATTAAAGAACGAAGAGAGCGTGAAGAGCAGGCCCGTCATCGGGACATTTTGTCGGCGGCCGAGGCTGTCTTCACCCGGAACGGCTATTTTAACGCCCGGATGGAAGACATTGCCGAGGCGGCCGAGCTGGCCAAGGGAACCCTCTACTATTATTTCAAGAGCAAGGACGAGATCTTTGTCCGTCTTCTGGAACGGGAATCGCGGAAAGTCAACGAAGAGATCCGGCGACGGATCCCGGAAGACTGTTCCTTCCGGGAGGCCTTGGAGCAGATCGTCGCCTTCAGCCTGGAATATTTCGAGAAGAATCGCAGCTTTCTCAAGATGGTTTTGCCCTGCATGTGCGGTTTTATCGCCTTCAAGAAGAAAGACCTTGTAGCGCGGTCCACCCAGGGCTTCGAGGCCCACGGCGAGTTCATCCGGGAGATCCTGAGTCAGAAGATCCGCCAGGAAGGCTTGCCCATCCGGGTGGACGAGCTCCTGGAGTTCATCAAGACGATGCAGATCGGCATTGGCCTCAAGCTCCTGGAAGGCCGCCGGGACGAAGCCCAGGCGGCCGCCCGCTTCTTTCTCGACCTCATCCGACGGAACATGGAGGAGACCTCATGATCAGACGATGGTTGGTCCTTTTAATCTTAGCTGCCCTGACGGCGGCCAGCCTCCCGGCCGGGGCTCAAGAGAAGCCGATGACTCTCAAGGAGTGCATCGACTTAGCCCTGGAGGGTAGCCTCCTTCTTCAAACCGCCTCCGAGTCGGTGACCGGGGCGGAGCTGAAGGTCAAGGAGAGCAACAGCCTGTTGTGGCCCCAGGTCAGCCTGGGCGGGACCTACACCCGGATGTCCTTGGTCCAAGAACTCGAAATGTCCTTCATGGGCCAGACTTTTAACATGAAATTCGGCCTGGCCAACAACTATGACTTCCGGGCGACATTGGCTGAACCCCTCTTCGCTTGGGGCCGCATCCGGAAATCGATCGAGCTCAGCCGGACAGGGGTGGACATGGCCAAGGACGGCCTGGCCCTGACGCGGCAGGCCGTTTCCTATCAGGTGGCTCCCCTGTTCTACGGCATCCTGTTCTTCAAGGAATCGATCCAGGTCCTGGAGGACAATATCAAATCTTTTGACAAAAAAGCGGCCATTATGACCGAGCGCTACAAGGCCGGGCTGGCCTCCAGCTTCGACGCCTCCACCCTCCAGGTCCAGGTCAGCGCCCTCCAGGCCCAGAAGCTCGATTTCGAGAATAGCATCCGCAAGCTGAGCCTGGCCTACAACGCCTTGGCCGGACGGCCGGCCGAGGCGCCGCTCAACCCGGCCGGCGCGCTGGAGCACAACGTTCAGCCTCTCGACCGAGCGCAGCTCATCCAGGCCTCCCTGGCCCAGCGCATCGAATTCGAGCAGCTCAACAACCAGACGCGAATGACCGAGCTCGGAATCGAGCTGGTCAAAACCGCCAACAAGCCCAGCCTGGCCCTGGCCCTCACCTACGATTATCGCAACGGCTACTTGCCCGATATCGAAAAACTCACGGGCAATTTCATGGCCACCCTGAGTCTGAACATTCCCCTGTTCGACGGCTTCCGGGCGAGCGCCCAGGTGGCCGAGGGCGAATCCGGTCTGAGGGCCATCCAACTCCAGCGCCAGACCCTGGAACAAAACGTCCGGATGGACATCGACACCATCCTGGCCGACCTGAAGACCGTCGAGCAGAAACTGGACATCGAAAAGGTCAAAATCAAGCTGGCCGAGGACGCGCTGCGCATCGCCGAGGACCGCTACCAAAAGGGGCTGTTGAGCGCCCAAGATTTTATCGACACCCAGAACAGCCTGGAGATGGCCAAGCTCAACACTCTCCAGCTCGTTTACAGCCATATCCTGGGCACATTCAACCTTTACCTCTCCGTCGGGAAAAAAATATACGATTGAGCAAAGGGAGCAGATCATGAAGAAAGTCATCATCATCCTGGTCCTGGTCCTGATCTTGGGCTTCATCGGCTTCCGGGCCTATGTCAACTACGCCGCCAAGAAAAAGGCGGCCAACCAGCCCGTTCCTCAAAAAATCGTCGCGGTCGAAACCGCCCAGCCTTCGACGATCAACATCGTGGACAGCTTTCACGCTTCGGCCAATATCCAGGCTGATTCCGAGATCACCCTCTACTCCAAGGTCATGGGCAAGGTCGCCAAGAACCTGGTCAAGATGGGCAGCGTCGTCCAGCCCGGACAGACGGTGGCCATCGTCAGCCGGGACGAAGTGGGGTTTGAATTCAAGGATTTCGAGGTCAAGAGCGACGTCAAGGGCGTCGTCTCCCGGCTGCTCCAGAACCCGGGCGCGGCCGTCAACCCGGCCGTTCCCCTGATGACCCTGGTCGATATCGACCGGGTCAAGGTCATGGCCTCCGTGGACGAAAAGAAGATCCGCTTCATCAAAATGGGCCAGGCCGCCAAGGTGACCCTGGAATCCTATCCGGGCGAAACCTTCAAAGCCCAGGTGACCAACATCTCCCCCGTGGCCAACCCCGTCAACCGAACCATCGACGTCGAGCTGAGCCTGCCCAACCCCGGCTACCGGATCAAACCGGGAATGTATGCCGAAGTGGAGTGGACCACCGGTCAGCGCCAGGCCCTGGTTGTGTCCTTGGCTGCGGTGGTTGACCGGGCCGGCCAAAAATACGTCTTCCTGGCCGACGGCGGCCAAGCCCAGATCCAGCCGGTGACCGTGGGCCAAGTGGAGGGCGACGTCATCGAGATCCTGACCGGCCTCCAGGCCGGCCAGCAGGTCGTCACCACGGGGGCCAGCCAGCTCAACGACAAGGACAAGATCAAGATCATCACCCCCCAGCCGGTCCGGAACTGAGGAGCGTTCTCCATGAAAATTGCCGACGTTTCCATCAAGCAACCCGTCTTCATCACCATGATCATCATCGCCCTGGTGGTCATAGGTGCCCTGTCCTACTCCCGGCTGGGCGTAGACCTCATGCCCGACATCACCCTGCCCATCGTGGCCGTCACCGTGGCCAACCCCGGCGTGGGCCCTGAGGAGATGGAATCCCAGGTGACCAAGCCCATCGAGGACGTGCTGAGCACCCTCAACGGCCTGGACAAGCTTTATTCCACCTCCTCGGAAGGGGTTTCGGTCATCGTTGCCCAGTTCGTCCTGGAGAAGGACACCCAGCAGGCCTCCTCCGAAGTCCGGGAAAAGGTGGCCACTATCCGCAACACCCTGCCCCGGGAGATCATCGAACCCATCATCGACAAATTCGACCCCTCGGCCGTGCCGGTGGTGTCCTTCGGCATCCAGAGCAAGGGCAACTCTGTGGGCCTTCCCGAGCTGCGGACCCTGATCGAAGACAACATCAAGCCCAGCATCCAACAAGTGGACGGCGTCGGCGCGGTGAACATCATCGGCGGCCTGGAGCGGGAAATCCAGGTCGAGGTGGACCTCAATAAAATGAACGCCCTGGGCATCTCCATCGCCCAGGTCACCCAGGCTATCCGGGGGGAAAACCTTAACCTGCCTGCCGGCCGGGTGACCGAAAAGACCCAGGATTTTCTCATCCGGACCAAGGCCGAGTTCGGCAGCTTGCAGGAAATGCTGGACATCGTGGTGGCCACGGTGGCCGGCAATCCCGTTTACCTCAAGGACATCGGCACGGTCAAGGACGGTTTCAAGACCAAGCGGACGATCTCCCGCCTGAACGGCCTGGAGAACATCTCCCTCGTAGTGCAGAAGCAGTCCGGGACAAACACGATCAAGGTGGCCGACCAGGTCTATAAAACCATAGACCGCATCAAGGCCGCCTACCCCAACCTCGAAATCCGGCCGACGGTGGACACCTCGGTCATCATCAGAAACTCCCGAAATGAGGTCATCAACAGCCTGATCCTGGGCATTCTTTTCGCCGGCCTGGTCGTCTTTTTCTCCTTCGGTGACCTGCGCAACACACTCATCACTGTGGCCGGTCTGCCGGTGTGCATCATCGCCGTTTTCGCCGTGATGAGCGCCCTGGGCTACACGGTCAACGTCATCACCCTTATGGCCTTGAGTTTGTCGGTTGGGCTGCTGATCGACGACGCCATCGTCGTCCGGGAGAACATATTCCGCCACATGGATAAGCTGGGCCAGACACCTCGCCAGGCGGCCAGCGACGGCACCTCAGAGGTCGGCCTGGCGGTCATGGCCACCACCCTGACCATCGTGGCCGTCTTCCTGCCGGTGGCCTTCACCGCGGGCATTGCCGGCAAGTTCTTCCGGCAGTTCGGGGTGACCGTGGCGGCCGCAGTCCTTATCTCCCTGTTCGAGGCCTTCACCTTCGCCCCCATGCTCTCGGCCTACTTCTTCCGCAAGGCCGAAAAGGACGGGCGGAAAACCCTGTCGTCGCGCTTCGGGGGACTGGTCTCCAAGTTCTATGAGAAGCTGGGAAACAACTATCGCCCGGTCCTACGCTGGGCCTTGGGCCACCGCAAGACGATCGTCCTCATCACTACTCTGGTCTTCATCCTGAGCGCCTACCTTTTCACCCTGGTGGGCACGGGCGGAGCACCGCACGGGCAGCAGCCCGAATTCAACCTGTCCATCCAGACCGCTTCGGGCAGCTCCTTGGAGCAGACCGACCAGATCGTCCGGCGGATCGAGACGGTTCTCCGGCAGCAGAAGGAAATCACAGATCTGTCCACCATCGTCGGCTCGTCCGACGGCTCCTCCGACGTGGCCAGCGTCAACGTCAAGCTCAACCTGCCCCCCAAAGATTCCCAGGCCTATCAAGACCGGCTGCGCCCCCTGCTGGCCGTCATCCCCGGGGCGACCATCACCTTCCAGGAGGCCATGAGCATGGGCGGGGCGGCCTTCTCTTCCATGCAGCAGTTGCCCGTCCAAATCGACCTCAAGGGCACGGACCTCGGCCACCTGAGCAAGGCCAGCGACAACGTCGTCCAAGCCCTGCAGAGCGTCAGCGGGTTGGTGGACATCAACAGCAACAACCGGCCGCCCAAGCCCGAAATCCAGATTCAGATCGACCGCGAGCGCGCCACCCGGCTCGGGGCCGGGACCTATCAAGTCGCCTCCCTGATGCGCTCCATGATCGACGGTGACCTGGCTTCCAAGTACCGCGAGGGAGAAAAGCTCATCGACATCCGCGTCCGGGCCACGGAGGACCTTCGCTTCAACCTGGAAAAGATCCGGGAAGCCTACCTGCCCACTATGAGAGGCGGGTCCATCACCTTGGACCAGGTGGCCCAGCTCAAGATCGTTAGCGGGCCGACCCAGATCAAGCGCGCCAACCGCATCCGCCGCATCAGCATCTCGGCCAACGTCCTGAAGGGCCGGGCCTTGAACGAGATCACCCGCAAGGCCGACGCCGCGCTGGCCGCCGTGCGCTTCCCCGGCGACGTCAGCTATGAGTACAGCGGCCAGGTGGAAATGACCCGGCAAATGTTCGGCTCCCTGACCCTGGCCCTTTTCTTGGCCATCGTCTTTGTCTATATGGTCCTGGCCGCGCAGTTCGGCTCCTTTATCCAGCCTTTTGTCATCATGCTGGCCCTCCCCCTGTCCATCATTGGGGCCGTCTTGGGCCTGCTCCTGGCCAACAAGCTGTTCGACATGGTGGCCTTTATTGGCCTGATCATGCTCATGGGGCTGGTCACCAAAAACTCCATCCTGCTCATCGATTACACGAACACCCTGCGCCGGCGGGGCTTAAAGCGGGCTGAAGCTATCGTCGAAGCGGGCTCGACCCGTCTGCGGCCGATCCTGATGACCACTATGGCCATGATCCTGGGCATGATTCCCGTGGCGGCGGGGCTGGGCGCCAGCTCCAACTTCCGGCAAGCCATCGGCTTCACCATCATCGGCGGGCTGACCAGCTCAACCCTGTTGACCCTGGTCATCGTCCCGGTCGTCTATTCGCTCTTAGACGACTTGGCCCTTCGATTCAAAAAGAAGAATACCGTCCGTTAGAATTTTGAGGGCCGGCCGATGCACATATTCGAGTGCAATTTGTCATATCCTCCGTGAATGCAGCGGGTTGGCATAAGAAAAATAGAGTTATTCACAGGGTTATTCACAATACTGTGAATATCTTTTTATAATTTTGCCATTTCTTGAAAGATACGGGCGTATTCTTACCTTCCGATCATGTTCAGGATCTTCATCAAATACTCGTAGCTGGGCCGGTCCGCCGTGTTCTGGCCGATGTACTTGAACTGGAGGACGCCGTTCTTGTCCAGGATAAAGACGCTGGGGATGCCTTGGTCCGCCTTGCTGCCGCTCCATTCCGCGGCGAAGACACCCAGAGTCTTGGACAGCTTCCGGTCGGCATCGAGGAGCAGGGGGAAGGGCAGGGGGACTTCGCCCTCCTTCAGGCTCAAGTCAAGGGGAAAAAACTTGCGCATGCGCTCCATTCGCTCTTTTCCCTGCTGGTCAAGTTTTTCCGGCTCCGGAGGGTTCTTCCAGTTTTTGATCTTCTCCAGTTGAGCGGGCAAGGCCGCCAGCCATTTGGCCACTTCTTCCCGGCTGAAGGCGAAAAGGAACAACACCTCGGCATTATATTTTTCGCGGAGCTTGGCTTTATTCTCGATTTCCACAGCTTCGGCGTACTTGTAGTCGCAGATGGTGCAGTAGCGTCCTTCTCCGGCATAGACGCGGGAAATGATGAGAACGACGTTCTTGCCCCGGAGGCTGGAGAGGGTCAGGCTGCCGCCCTGGTAGGTGGGCAGGCTGAAGTCGGGAAAGGGCTGCTCCAGCAGGGCCGGCCGGAAGGCCGGCTCCTGGGGGGCGGGGGTCTGGGGCTGCGTTTGAGCCTGAGTCTGCGCCTGGCCGGCCAGGATGCCCGCTGCCAAGGCCAGAATGATTGCTGTTCTCATGATGATCGTGACCATCTTCATGATCTTTTCCTCCTCGTTTTGATTTTATTTATGGTCCTGAACAACCGCCGACTGGGCTTTTTTCAGCTTATACTGCCGCATGATCAGGTAAGCCAGTAATAGCCAGACAAGGACGATGGCGATGTTCAGGATAGCGAATTTTTCGATCTTCATGGCCAGGAAGGTCGTACCGATGAATACGGCCAGGGCGGCCAGGGCGTCCCCGCCCCGGACGAAGAAAGTGTCGATGGCCGCCTTGGCCTTGTACTTTTCCTCGCGGGGCGTGACCAGGAATAAGGCGGCCTTGATGGTGTTCATCAAGGAATAGTCCGTCCCGTTTTCCAAGGACTTGACCCACTTGACCAGGAGCAGGGTGGCGCCCAGGGAGATGAAGGCATACCCGCCCAGGGCGATGAAGGGCAGGACGAAAAGCGCCCCCCCCACTCCCACCCAGCGGAAGATGCGGGATACCAGAAATAACTGAATGACCAAGGCCAGGATGTTGGTCAGGAACTGGTAGTCGGAGAAAAACTTGCCGTTATATTCCCCGATGAAAAATTCGCGCGCTTCTTTTAAAGTAATGACTTTGTCCTTGTTGTCATCCAGCCGTTCAAAGGTTTTTTTATTGGGGACTTCCTTATCGGCCAGAATATTATCGTTGTTGAGATCCCTTTCCCGAAACCACTTAAGATTGAGCTGTTCTTGAACGGAGGAGGTAGCCTCAAAAGCCTTTCCCCCCGACCGGGTGCTGACGTCGGAGATGATGTATTCGCCGATGGTGTTGATGAAATTATAAACCAGGATGGCCAGGGCAATGTAAAGCAAGTAGCGGGTCTTGACCACCAGGCTGAATCCGTCGCCCGGTTTGAGCGGCTTCTCCTGCAGGTGGGCGTCGGGCTGTCCCCCGCTCTGGGGTGAGCGGACCTCCCGCCGATGAATCAAGACCGCCATAAGGATGCACACCCCCAACACTGCGCCGGAGAGGAGCATCAAGTTAAACTTGCCCAGAGGCTCGATGATCAGCTTGGCGATTCGGCTGCCGGTTACGGCGCCCAGGGTGGCGCCGAAAGCGATCAGGGGGAAAATTCGCTTGCCGACCTCATCTATGTAGAGATCATTGGCGAAACCCCAGAACTGGGCCACCACCAGCAGGTTGAAAATACCGATCCAGATAAAAAAGACGATGCCCATGGCGCCGGCGCCGACGCCCGCCAGGTGCAGGATATAAAAGATGACCAAGTTGGAGATGAAGAATAGGGTCACCCAGGTAATGAGCTTATGCCGGGGCACCTTGGAGGCAAGGAGGCTGAAGGCCATGATGACGAAGACCAGGAGGAAGGCCTGGGCGCCGCTGAGATAGCTCTTGATCCTGGGCGCGTCTTTATCCACAAGCAAGAGCGCCTCCCGGACCGGCTTGATGAGATAATAGGCTAGGAGCAACAGGAAAATGTTCAGGGCTAGGAGCAGGGCTTTGGGCGCCTCTCCGGGCCGGATGTCGGTGAACAGCCTGAGGAACTTATAGAAAACGTTGGGTGAGCCGGGGGAATCGCTCATAGTCCCTCCTTGTCCACTCCCGTTGAATGTCTATTTCTTAATGGATCATCTGCAAAATGTCAAATCCGGCAATCCAACATTAAAAGTTTCTCCCCGATGCCTGTTCTGGTAAAATGGTGGGGAAATCGAAAAATGGTGGGTTTGAACGAGAAGATCGTTGTCCAGGGCGATATGGCCGGGGTCGCCCTGGTCCGCCTCTTCCTGAAAGATGTCGCCGTCCGGCTCAACCTGCCGGCCGAACCGACCTATCACTTGGAGCTGGCCGTGACCGAAGCCTGTCTCAACATCATCTGCTATGCCTATGCCCAGGGCCAGGGCGAGATCCGTCTTTGGGCCAGGCTCGAGGGCGGCCGGCTCACCATCGAGATCAGGGACGACGGCCATCCCTTCGATCCCCGGGACGTTGAGCCGCCGGACCTGGACCGTTATGTGAGGGATGGGGTCAAGGGCGGGTTCGGCGTTCATCTCATGCGCACTCTGATGGAAGGCCTTGATTACCGCCGGGAAGAAAAACAAAACGTCCTGACCTTGTGGATGACGATTCCTTCCGGCTAGGGCGCTTGGCTGAGGCGGTGGCGCCGGATGAAGAGAGGCCGCTCAGTACAGGACCTTGTCTTCTCCGCCGTATTTTTTGATCAGCTTGTCGATTTCCAGGAGCATCAGGTCGCGCCGAAGGAGCACGGCCTTGACCTCTTCATCGGTCAGATACTCTCCCACGGCGGCCTTGACGCTTTCCGCGGTCAGAGCCTTGAGCTTGTCCACCAGCGTCCGGGGCAGCTCCTTCATTTCCATCGGCCCTTCCGGCCGCTTTTCGGTGTAGAGGAGCTCCGTGGTGAATTTTTTAGAGGTGCGGAAGCTCCGGGAATGGTCGATGAGAATCAAGCGCCAATCCTTGGTGATGAGGTAGTTGTTCTGGTGACGGTCTTCGTTGCCGATCAAGTTGTCGAAAAATCGCTGCAGGTAGAGGGCCCTGTTCCAGAAGAAGATCTTATAGGAAGGCATCTTGATGTTTTTGTCCATTTTCTGTTTGAGCGTCATTTCCACGTCGGCCCAAATCTGGATTGACCCGTGGTCGCCCTGGAAGCGGCGCTCCATGGTGGGCGGCACCATATTCAGGTCCAAGAGCTTATCGATCCGGTAGGCGGCCACCTCCCATTTCCAGCTGTCCGTGTAGCGCCCCACCATCACGTTGATGTTCTTCCACAGGGCATAGTGCTGAAGGTCATCCTTTTTCAGGGTCAGCTTCCAGGGGTTGGTCACCGCCCCTTCGCCTTTCAACTGTTCCTGGCCGACGATCTCGGCCGTGGTCAGGAAATCCTCCCACTTGGCCCGTTCGGCCACCTCTTCGGGCAGGAACTGGGCGGCAGCCGGAAGGCTTAGGCCCACCAAGCCAAGAATGGAAACCAGGATCATGAAGCGTCTGTTCATCCTTCCCCTCCCTTGGACATCATAAGAATCAGTATAAGACCGCGTTTTCCCCCTGCTCTTTGATCATGAGGGCGATCTCCTCAAGCAGGAGTTTTTGCCGGGCCATGACGGCCTGGATCTCTTCTTCGCTGAGATAAGGGCCGACGGCCTGACGGATCTTGTTTGCGTCGAGAGCTCGGATACTGTCCACCAGGCTCCGCGGGACGCGGCGAAAGAGAAGGAGCCGTCCCTCGGCGCTCTTAATGCCGTTTCGACCATAGACCAGCCTCTGGACATACTCTTTGGTGGAGCGGAAGGCCCGGGAATGATCGATGACGATCGTCCGCCAGTCCTCGGTGTACAAGAGGTTCTGTTGGGTTCGGTCGTCGTTGGCGATCAGGCAGTCGAACACTCGGACGACATATTTCATCTTGTCGGTGCTCTCCCGGGCCGCTTCCGGGATGGAGAGTCCCTGCTCCATGATCTTGAGCAAGGAGTACTTGGTCGTGGCCCACAGCTGGAGCGATCCCTTCTTGCCCTGGAATTCCCGCTCCACGGTGGGCGGCGCCATGTTCAACCCGATGAGCTTGTCCATCTCATAGGCGGCGATTTCGTATGTCCAGCTGTCCGGGACACCCATCTGGATGGCGCTGGGATTCTTCCACACCGCTTTGGCTTCCAAGTCGCCTTTCTGGAGATAGAGCTTCACCGGCTTGGTCACGCCCTCGCCGATATCCTCCCATTTGACGATCTCGGCCGTCTTGAGGAATTCTTCCCATTTCGGCCGTTGGGCCAGCTCGGCGGCGGTGAACTGCCCCCCAGCGCGCTGGCCCCAGCCCAGGGCCAGAAAAATGAAAACGGCACATACGGCTGTTCGCCCCTTTTTCATTTATTTTCTCCCCGCCGGCTCGTGCTTCCGCTCCCTTATGGCCTTATCTTAAATAAGACGCCGGCTAAAATCAAATATCAACATGGGCGGATGTGTCAGGCCGGGGAAAGCTAAGGAGAAAAAAGGACGGCGGCTTCTCCTTTTTCTTTGATGAGCCGGTCAATCTCGTCGAGAATGAGCTGCCGGCGTTTGAACAAGGCCTCCATTTCGGAGGCATTGAGATAGCGGGCCAGCCTCCGCCGGGCCAGCGCTTCGTCCAAGTTGCGCAGGGCATTGACGAACCTTCGTGAGGCGCGCCGGATGAGACGTTCCGGCTGGAGCTCCCTGGCCGGCATGAAGGCTTCCGAAAAATCTACCCGCCACACCTTCCAGGTGTCCGTCTGGATCAGAATATCTCCCAGATCCTGCCGGGGGGTACAGGTCAGGTTTTCCAACAGGGTGATCTCATCAAGTTGATCCTGATAGGCCTGCAGATCCGGAGGTTGGAGATTTTTGAGCAGCCTGGACTTTTCTGTTTCAACGCCTTCCAGAAACAGCTGCAGAGAGCCGCTCCGGCCGTCGATTTGCCTCTCCACAGTTATCGGCACTAGTTCCAAGCCGAGGAGTTTGTTTAGCGCAAAAGCGGCCAGCTCATAGGTGTAGCTGTCAGGCATCAGGGTCGGCCTTGGCCGGCGGACGGATTTGAAGAAGGCCTTCCGCGTCGTTTTCCCGTCATTGAGCGTCACCAGCCAGGCACTCATCCGGCCTGACTGAAGTTCTTTGGCCACGGCGGTTACCCGCGCTTCGAGCAGGAACCGTTCCAGAAGCTCGCCGGGAGAGGGCGGGGGGGGCATAGTTCGCGGCCGGCAGGCCAGGCTCAAGCCGATTCCGGTCAACATAAGGGCCGCCAGCCCTAAGTTTTTAGTTATGTTCATCGCTCAACCCCCAAACCTGAAAATTATCCCCTTCGATTATCAAGGCACTCAGATGACCGCCGTAGAACGAGGAAATGCCCGTATCGATGTCCCACACTTTCCCCCCGAAACGTTCCATGGCTTTGGCCGAAGGGGGGGTCAGGCGCGTGTGGGCGATGACGATGTGCCGGGCTCCGAGATGGGCCAGGATCGAATTCACCGTGTCCTCAAAGAGGGCCTCGTCCTGCTGGGCCAGATCGCGATCCCACATCGGGCTGTCGCGGGCATAGAGAACCTTGGGGATAAATTGTCTTTGGCTTAAAAGGTCCTGAAAATCGGAACGCACCATGTCGTTGATCTCGGCCAGCGGCTTCAAGGAATATTTCTCGTTGATGCCGCCGTGAGCGAAGACCGTCTCGTTGATCTTGATCACGGCATTGTGCTGGGCGATCCACTGGCCGTAGTGTTGGCGAAAAAATTTGAGATATTGGGACCGGGCCTCCTGGTCGGAGCTGATCACCTCCGTCCAGAAATCGTGCAAAGCTTTACGCGGCGGACCATCGTCGCGAGTGGCGGAGCGATTCTGGGCTACCCATCTTTGCCGAAACCGGCTTTCTCTCATTTGTTGGTAGCCATCGGGCAGGAAAGACAGGAACTGCTCCACGGTCATATACTCGGGATAATCAAAGGCGATGCCCGCCATGTTCATTTCCTCATGGTTGCCGGTCAGGCAGTGGACATGCCCCCCTGCGGCCTCAGCCTCTCTTTCCAAGTTTATCAAAAGGTTGAAGATATTCTTGCCTTCGGGCCCCCGGTCCAGGATGTCGCCGGTCTGGACCAGATGAGTCCGGCCGGCGACCCAGTGGAGGTCTCGGTTCACAACATTCGTTCCTTCAAGGATGGCGACGAAATTGGCATAATCGCCGTGCAGGTCGCCCACGGCTACGATCCGCTCCACTCCCGTCCAGATACAGGGGGTCTCGGCGCACAGGGGCAGGCAGAAGGCTAACAATCCAAGCAGGATTTTGAGACCTGCTTTTCTTTTCATTTCCCGTCCTTTCTTATTTATTCTCCATTTAAATACTAGAAGAACAGCCAAGATTGTTCAAGTTTATCTTCCCTTTTTAAAGGTATCCTTTTTTCCGATAAGCATCCGGAGAGACAAAGTGGATGGGTGGCGCGGTGCTAACCCCTATGTATCTGAATCAAATTTAATGAGTTTTTCTCGAAGGGGAGATGGCCGGGGCGGTCGCAGCGACCATCAGGGAACGGCGTTAAAAACCTTCCCGGGAGCGAGACCGCTCCGGCCAGCTTCCCGGCCTGTTATTATGATGTGGACATTCAGGGAATGCACCGCGACAGGACCCATCCTTATCGCTTCAAATCAAGGAAAAAAGGATGCCTTCCCTCTTTGATTGACAGGCCGGCCGTCTTCTGGTAAAAGCTAGGGTAGCGCCAATCTCATTCCATAGGGCGATCGTTCCCGGCGAAGGGTAGGGACAACCGATGGACATCAAGAAACGCGAAAAGAACGATATCGTTATTTTCGATATCGAGGGGGAGATCAGACGCTCCGACATCACCGACCTGACCCTCCATCAACTGGTCAAGGACCAGCTCGAATCCGGGAAGAAGCACATCCTGCTCAATTTTGAAAAGGTCGAGTTCATCGACAGCTTCGGCGTAGGCGAGATCCTGGCCAGCTACATCTCCACTCACAACCTGGGCGGCAAGCTCAAAATCGCCCGGATTTCCAAGAAGCTCTATCTCATCTTCCAAATCACCATGCTGACCAAGGTGCTGGAGATCTTTGACGAAGAGGAGATGGCCCTGCAGAGTTTTCTCAAGGACTGAGACCCGGGCCGGACCGAACGCCTAAAGGCGAAGGATGCGGATGGATCGGCCTTCAAGGTTCTTCCCGCGCCTGCCGTGGGTCAAGCCCGGCGAGGAGGCGACCGCACTCCTCTTTTTCTTCTATTTCTTCCTCATTACCGCGCCTTTCACCATCTTCAAGAGCATCAGGGACGCGAGCTTCCTCAACCGGCTGGGTTCGGAGAACCTTCCCCTGGCCTACGCCACGACCTTTTTCGTTGCCCTGGTGGCCGCCTTCATGGCCAGGCTCCAGGCCCGGGTCAGGCGGCAATCGCTGCTCGTCGCCACTCTGCTTTTTTTCGCCCTGACCGGCACGGCCTTCTTTTTTCTTTTTCCCCGCAGCGGAAAGTGGCTGGTTCTGGTCTACTATGTGTGGGCCAATGTTCTGGCCGTGGTCCTGATGACCCAGTTCTGGATCGCGGTCAATGATGTGTACAATCCCCGGGAGGCCAAACGGCTCATCGGTTTCATCGTCAGCGGCGGCATTCTGGGCGGCATCCTGGGCGGCCTCCTGACTTATGTATTGGCCGATCGATGGTCCTACAATCTGTTGTGGCTGAGCGGCGGCCTGCTGTGTGCCGCCATCCCGGTCGTGAATCGGGTCTATGGCCAGCAGAGAAAACGGGCGGCTGAGGCTCCCCCCGGTCCGGCCCAGACGGCCGGCCGTTCGGCCGGTCAGGAGAAGGCGGGCTTCAGGGATGGCCTGCAGACCGTCCGGCAGGACCGTTACCTCCGCCTCCTGGCCGGGATCGTCCTGCTCTCCGGCCTGATCGCCACCTTCATCGACTGGCAGTCCAAGCACGTCATCGAGAGGACGGTCAGGGGCAACCTGACCTCCTTTTTCGGCCTGTTCAATTCCGGGCTGCTGGTCTTCTCCTTCTTGCTCCAATTCCTGGGCACCAGCCGCTTCGTGGACCGTTACGGAATACGCCGCATTCTCCTTCTCTACCCGGTGATCATCCTGGCCTGCACCCTGGGCCTCACGGCCTGGCCGGTGCTGGCCTTGGCCGTGGCCCTCAAGGGCAGCGAGAAAAGCCTGTCCTATTCGGTCAACCAGTCCGCCCGCGAACTGCTCTATTTTCCGGTGGCTCCCGAGCAGAAATACCGGGCCAAGGTCTTTATCGACATGTTCCTCAATCGTCTTTCCAGGACCCTGGGGGCTCTTCTGCTGCTGGGGGCTTTGGCCCTGCCCTGGCCCCATGATTTGTTGAAAGTCAGCTTCCTGTCGCTCCTCTGTCTGGTGGCCTGGATCGGGCTCAACTTCCGCGCCGGCTCCGATTACGTGCGCCTCATCAAGGAAAAACTGCGCGGCCGCTGGGACCGCGGGGATCGTCTGGTCGAGGTGCAGGTGGATGTCGCTTTCACCAAAACCGTCTTCGACCTGCTGGAAAGCCGACGGCGGAGCCCGGTCCTCTACGCCCTGCATGTCTACGAGCTTATCCGGCAGAACAAGCTGACCCCCGAGGTCAGAACGCTTCTCCTGGCCGAGCCCGAGGAGGGGCGGCCCTCGGCCTTGGCCGGCTTGATCGAGTCGGAGTCGGCCGGGCCGCTGGCCCAAGTATTCAGCGCGCCCGAGGAGGAGGCGCTGAAGCGCGATGTCGAGGAGATCATGGCCCTGGACGTCTATCAGGAGGTCATGCAGGGCTACCTGGAGCGGACTCTGGGGGAGCGAAAAGCCACCGACGCCGTGACCCGCATGGAAATCGCCAAGATGCTGGGCCTCCTGCCCGGACAATCCCCCCTGGTGCAGCGGCTGGAGGATCTGCTGGCAGACGATTCGGCCGAGGTTGTCCGCTACGCCATAGACAGCGCCGGACGATCGGGCCGCCGGGAGTTTGTGCCCGAGTTGGTGCGGCGGCTGGGCGACCCCAGGTTCAGGCAGGACGCCGCCGAGGCCCTGGAGAGATACGGGGCCAGGATCGCTGGGACCCTGGCCGACCATTTGGCCGATGTTCATGAGCCTTTGGAGCGGCGGAAAAACATGGCCGCCGCTCTGGGCCGGGTGGGGAACCAGGAGGCCGTGGATTTTTTGCTCTGGCAACTCGGCTGCGGCCA
The DNA here is from genome assembly GCA_963702835.1 of Candidatus Aminicenantota bacterium. GTDB lineage: Bacteria > Acidobacteriota > Aminicenantia > Aminicenantales > JAFGAV01 > JAFGAV01. The sequence continues at coordinate 2,219,431 of OY969762.1, read as the reverse complement.
AGGGGACCTGGATGACGAAATCATCGACGCCCTGGACAGGGTCCGGTCCGGCCAGGCCAAGGTCAGTTTTGATCCGGCCTTGGTCCTGAAAAAGCTCGAGCAGGAATTCAAGCGCTACTATCAGGCCTTTCTGGCCGAGGCCAAGGAGGGCTCCGGCGATGGAACGGTTAAGGCCGAAGGGCCGGACCGGCCCAGGACTCTGGAAGCGGTCCTTTTAAGCATTTTCAAGCTTGTGGGCCTGGTCTATGCCCATGAAGATATTTTCAAAGCTTACCAGAACTGGCTGTCCGGAACCCGGGAATCCAGGGCCTATGCCCTGGAGCTCCTGGACAGTTTCTTGAACACAAACATCAGGGATGCCCTGTTCCCCATCTTGGAGGACTATCCGCTCCGCGAGCGGGTGCGGCGCTTCCGCTCCCTGTTGAAAGACCTGCCGGAGGCGCGGCCGTGAAGGGGCCGGAGGGCCTGGGCTATCGGTTCCTGAAGCGCCTGACCGACGTCCGGCCCGATGAATCCCGGCCGGTTTTCGGGCTGTTCCTCTATTTTTTCCTCATCACCTTCGCCGTCTATGTCATCAAGCCCGTCAAGCTGTCGCTCTATCTGGACAGGATGCACATCGAGCGGCTGCCCTACGCCTACCTCCTCACCGCCGCGTTGATGATCCTGGCCGTCTCCCTCAACTCCCGGCTGCTGGCCCGGCTCGACCGGCTGGCCTACCTCTCCGCCAGCCTTCTGTTTTTCATCTCCAACCTGTTTCTCTTCTGGTGGCTGTTCCGCTTCCGCTGGCCGTGGCTGTCCATTATATTCTGGTTCTGGTCCGACTTGTTTATCGTCACCTCGGTCATGCAATTCTGGATGATGGTCAACGACATCTACAACCCGCGCCAGGCACGGAGGCTGGTGACCTTCCTGGTGAGCGGCGGGCTGCTGGGCGGGGTGGCCGGCGCTCTCCTCGCCTGGCGCTTGGCCAAAGTCCTCGGCACCGAAAACCTTCTCCTGATCTGCCCGGCCCTGCTGGCCCTGGCCCTGCTCGTCGTCCGCCGCCTGGGAGCCTTCCGGCGGGAGGAAGGGGAGGCCAAGCCCGAAGCTTCGGCCAGCCGCGACCGTCAGAAGGTCGGCTACGCGGAGAGCTTCCGAATCGTGCGGCGGAACCGCTACCTCGTCCTGCTGGCCGGGCTCATGCTCTCCGGCATTGTGGTGACCACCTTGCTGGACTACCAATTCAGCGCGATCGTGAATAAAGCTTTTCCCCATAAAGATGCCCTGACCTCCTTTTTGGGCACGTTCTTCCTGGGGCTGCTGGTCTTTTCCACTCTGCTCAATCTTCTGCTGGCCAACCGTATCCTCAAGCACTTCGGCCTTCTGACCGGCTTGCTGGTGGCGCCGGCCTTGATGGTCCTGGGAGCAGGAGCCATCTTTTTCGTGCCCGTCGCCTCGCTCCTATTCTGGGCGGTCCCGGTCAAGGGTTTGGATAAGAGCTTGAGCCATACCCTGAACCAGTCCATTCGGGAACTGCTCTACATCCCCGTCCCGGCGGACATCAAATACAAGGCCAAAGTCTTCATCGACATGTTCGTCAACAAATTCGCCGACGCCATCGCCGCCATCCTGCTCCTCGTTCTTCCGCTCACGGTGCGGGGGGTGAGCCTGCTGGCGGCCGCCTTCGCCCTGGGCTGGGCGGCCCTGGCCGTCCTCATCACCCGGGAATACGCTTCAGAGGTCAAGAACCACCTCAAGATCAAGTGGGAGGACGCCGACCGCCTGGTCCTGGAGCAGATCGATGTGGACATGACCAAGCTCGTGTTCGATACCCTGGAGAGCCGGAACCGGAGTTCGGTCCTTTATGCCATGAACCTGTACGACCTCATCCATCGCGAGCAGCTTAGCCCCGAACTGAGGCGGATTATCGCCCAGCGGTCGGGGGAGCTGCGGGCTGGAGCTCTGGATTCTCTCCTCGGGGTGGACGGCGAAACGCTGTTCCCGGAATTGGACGACAGCCTGCCCGAGGAGGCGCTCGACGCCGAGGTTCAGAAAATCATGAACCTGAGCATTTATCAGGAAACCATCGGCCGATATTTTAAAAAAGTGATGGCCGGCCGCAGCCGGGAGTCGGAGACGGCCCGCTTGGAGGCGGCCAAAGCGTTGGGCCTGATGGATGCCGATTCTACGCTGGGCGGCAACCTGGTCCGTTTGCTGCGGGACGAATCAGCCGAAGTGGCCAACTATGCCCTAGACAGCGCCGGCCGCTTGAAGCGGCGCGACCTCCTGCCCTACGTCGTGGCCGGCCTGGCCCGGCCGGCGGTGGCTCAGGCGGCCAGCCGGGCGCTGGTCGAATACGGAGAGAAGATCGTCGGCGCGCTCAAGGATTATCTGGCCGACCCCCAAGAGGACCTGCGGCTGCGGCGGGCCATTCCGGACATTCTGGCCCGCATCGGCACCCAGCGGGCGGCCGACATCCTGCAGCAGGAGTTTGGCCGGGACGGGGCGGACCTGGAGGCCGAGCTGATCGAGGCCATGGCCAAAATCAAGTCCGCCCACCCCGACCTTGTTTTCTCTGATTCCATTATCGACAGCGGCGTGCTCCGCCTCCTCAAACGATCCTATATGAGCCTCCAGGAGCTGACCGAATTGAGCCCCGGACAGAAGAAGGATGATTTAGCCCGCGGCCTGGAGCCCTCCCTGTCTCGGTTTCTGAAGAGCATCTTCGCTCTGCTCGGCCTCATCTACCCGGCTGAGGACATCCGCAAAGCCTATCAGAACCTGCTGGCCGGTACCAAGAAGGCCATTGATTATTCGATCGAGCTGCTGGACAGCCTGCTGGACAAAGACATCAAACCCTATTTGTTGCCGCTGGTGGATGACATTCCGCTGGCGGAGAAGGCCAAGAACGCCCGCCGCCTGCTTAAGGCGCTGGACAGGGTCGGCGGATAGTTCCTCACCTTCTTGAATTTTGACCGCCGCCCGGCTACAATCAAAGCGCTCGACCGAACATGGCCACCCTGTATGTTTATCCTAAAAGGGGCGATGCGCTGACCATTCCCCTGGGCCGGGGCGAGGTGTCCATAGGCCGTTCGGCGGACAACACCCTGGCCCTGCCCGATCCCTTCTGCTCCAGCCGCCACGCGGTCCTGGTCCAGAGCGAAGGCCGGTACCTGATTCGGGACGCCGGCAGCAAGAACGGCATCTTCCTCAACGGCAAGCGGGTGGCCGGCGAAGTCGAAATCCGGCCCGGGGATGAGATCCTCCTGGGCCAAACGCGCCTCAGCTTGGACCGGCAGCTTCTGACCAACGTCGAGGTGTCCGACGGCCCCCTACCCTCCACCAGCTTCAACACCATCATGCGGCTCAACGAAATTCTGAAGAAACCGGCCGACCAGCCGGCCACGCGGGCCCTGGCCAAGCCCGAGGACCTGGAGCGCCTCAGGGCCGAGCACAGGATGTACGCGGTCATGACCGAGGTCAGCCAGGCTCTTCTCCTCCACCGCCCGCTGGGCGAGCTGCTGGACTACATCATGGACCTCATCTGCCAGTACCTGCCCATGGACCGCGGCGTGCTCCTGCTCAAGGAAGGCAGCCCCGAGCAGCTCATCCCCAAAGTGGTCCGCATCAATGAGCCGAGCCTGAAGAACCAGAAGCTGCTGCTCAGCCAGACGATCGTCAATATGGCCAATGAGCAGCAACTGGCAGTGAGGACTTTGGACGCCTCGACCGACCCCCGCTTCAAGGCTCGGGACAGCATCATCACCTCCCATATCCATTCGGCGGCCTGCGTGCCCCTGTGGAACAACGAGAAGGTCATCGGCATCATCTACGCCGACCGCGTCTCACATCTCGAACAGTTTTCCGAGGAGGACCTGCGGCTGCTGACGCTGCTGTCGAACCTGGCCGCGGTCAAGATCGAGAATTCCCGCAAGGTGGAACAAATCATAGAGAAGGAACGCATGGATAAGGAGCTGGCCCTGGCCGCTCAGATCCAGCGCGACTTCATGCCCAAGGACAGCCCCCTGATGAAGGGGTTCGAGGTGTCCGGCCTCAACCTGCCCTGCTACGAGGTGGGCGGAGATTATTTCGATTTTATCCCCATAGACCACGAACGGATGGGCATCGTGGTGGCCGACGTTTCGGGCAAGGGCGTCAGCGCCGCCCTGCTCATGGCCTCCCTGCGGGCTTCCCTCCATACCGAGCTCAACCCCGGCTACAACCTGACGGCCATGACCGCCCGGCTGAACGAATTCGTCCACCGCTCTTCGGCGGCCAACAGCTTCATCACCTTTGTCTTCTGTGAGCTCAACCTCAGGACGGGCGAGGTACGCTACGTCAACGCCGGGCACAACCCGCCGGTGGTCCTCAACAGCCGGGGCAAGACCGAGCACCTGGATCCCTGCGGCCTGTGCCTGGGCATGTTCCCCGGTTCCGCCTACGAGGCCAAGCAGACCAAGGTGGAGAGCGGAGATATCATCCTGATCTTTACCGACGGCCTGACCGAGAGCCGCAACAAATCCGGCCAGGAGCTAGGCGAGGAGCGGATCATCGACTTCCTCCGGCGCAACTTCCACCGGCCGGCAAACGAAATCCTGCAGGAGCTTAAGGCGCTGTTCCTGGAATTCACCGCCGGCGTCAATCCTTTCGACGACACCACCCTGGTCATTATCAAACGGACCGCCTGATTTACGTTTTTTTTACAATTCTTTTACCCTCCGGTGACACATCCTCTTCCTCCGGCTTGTATAAAGAGTGTGGAAGGTGATGACAATGCACCTCAACGAAGAAGCCAGAAAGGAGAAAACGAAAATGAAACGCATACTGGCTCTTATGGGAATTTTGACTTTGTTTTTGATGCTGCCGGCCTTCACCGCCGGGCCGGCGGCCCGGGCGGACCAGGACAATCCGGTGGCCTCGCTCATCCGCGTGCTGGAAGTGGGGAAGCCGGTCAGCACCAAGGGATTGACCATCATCCCCGTTTACACCCGGAAGGTCTTCGACCAGAGCGAGTACGTCACTCTGGAAGAGGCCCTGAAGATGAAATGGATCGAGGTCACTGAGGTGGAGGGCGGCCGTGTGCCCCAGGTCAAGATCTCCAACCTGTCCAAGCACGTCCTGTTCCTGATGGGCGGAGAGATCCTGACCGGCGCCCGCCAAGACCGCATCCTGGCCCAGGATGTGCTGCTCGGCCCGGCCACCCACAACCTGATGGTCTCCGTGTTCTGCGTGGAGCAGGGACGCTGGGTCTATACCTCCCAGAATTTTTACAGCAAATCCAACCTGGGGACCTACAAGCTCCGGGCCAAGGCTGCTGAACAAGCGCCCGCCGCCCAGTCCGAGATCTGGAGCGAGGTCCGGGCTCAGAATGAAAAGCTGAACGTGGCCTCCGGCACCAGCGCCTATCAGGACGCCTACGACAATAAAGAAAACCAAGCGGCCATCTCCGGCATCGAGCGCAAAATGAATGAAGAATTGCGCCTGGCCGAGGACACGGTCGGCGTGGTCATCGGCGTGGGCAGCCGGATTGTCAGCATGGATGTCTTCGCCAACGCCGCCCTCTTCAAGAAGCAGTGGCCGAAGATCCTGCGGTCCTCGGCGCTGTCCGCCCTGCAGGGCGACCCACAAGGCCATATCGGCCAGAAGGAGGCGGCCGATTTCTTGAAAGGCCTGGCCGGCAAGGAGTACAGACGCAAAGCGGCCTTGGACCTGGGTTATGAGCTGGAAGCTTCCGACTCGGCCGTCATGGTCAAAGCCCTGGTCCACCAAGAGGCGGTCATTCACCTGACCGGTTTTCCCCAGGATGAGAGCAAGGTGAAAATCGGCGATAGTCCGGAGCAGAGGATGCCCGTTATCCGGTAAGAGCAGCGGTCTCGCTGAGATTGTGTTGACCATGGGCCACGGCACCGGACGCCCGTTGAGAAGGGCGCCCGGTGCTGTTTTTATGGCTGAGTTTTTCTGGAATATTAGCTTCAGGCATTTCGGCTCAATGACGAAAAGTGGGATAGGGATAGATGGCCTGGATGAAGGGCTCGGCGCCTGGCCGCGGTTCTTCACGCCGCGGATTCTCCGACCTCTCCGGAGACACCTACCTTTCGCCCCCTTTATTGGCAAAGGGGGCTCTAGGGGATTAAGTAAATTTCAGTTCGAAATAGGGGGTGTCTCCGGCATTTTCTCGGCGGTTGCGCAACTCGCTTCCTGCGGAAGCTCAGGCTGCTCACCTGCCGACAAGAATATGTCAGCAGCCTTCGAAACCCGTCGACGATCGGCGTCTAGCCGATCGTCAGGGGTTCCAAGGGGAGACGTCCCCTTGGTCGCAGGGCGCGGCTGGAGCCGCGCCCGAGAAAGGGAGGCAGGGAGCGCAGCTCCCGTTGGAAGGGGGAAACGCGAAGCGGGTTCCCCCTCCAAAAAGATTTCGTGGCTAAACCGCTCATGGCGCCTCGCTCCTCCCCCAGGCCGTCCGCAACAATAGGGGACTAAGCACACAATTCGTAAAAGAGCCGGTGCCGTCTTGAAATGGCCCAGACGGACATGGGATGATAGATTTAAAATGAAGAAACCCAGGCTCTCCTCTCATCTGCGGCTTCTGTTCATCGTGGCCGTGGTCATCCCGGCGGCGCTCCTGGCCTTCCTGGCCGTCCGGGCCATCAACCGGGAGGAGGCCTTTATTGAAAGACAATACGAACGGACCTTCTCCGCCGAGCTGGTCCATGTGGTCGGGCTCATGACCGACGAGCTGGACCGGGTCCGGGAGGAGCTTGACCGGACGGCTCCCTCGGTTGCCGCGGATAACGCGCGCCTACCCTTCGCCCAATGGAAAGAGGCGACCCCCCTGGTCCGCACGCCCTTCCTCCTGTCCCCCCAGTTTGAGATCCTTTGGCCAAATCCATCGTCCGCTTCATCCCCGGATGAACTCGCTTTCATCAACAGGAATAGGGAGTTCGTCACGAACCAGAAGGAAATCCCGGTTTATCAGAACATCGCCGTCGTCTACCAGACGGAGATCGCCGGGCTGGCCCAGCTTCCCTCCGGCGCCCAGGTCGAAGCCGAGACCAAGCCGGGCCAGGTTGAAACGCGGCAGGCCGAGGCTCAGCCTTCCGCTATTTCTAAAACTATGTCGATGGCCGAAAAAAAGGACGAGAATAAAGCGGCCGGCGCCCCTCCAGCCACTTCCCAGGATAGGCGGAAGGCATCCCCCGGCCCGCAGCCGCAGGAGGCCCAGGCCGACTCCCTCAAGAGCCAGCAGGCCGTGAGAGACTTTGAGGAGAATGAGAATATCCGGCAGCAGGTCTATCAGCAGGCGCGGGAACGGGGCCAGCAGCCCACGCTGCGAAACGTCGCGCCCGGCGCGGGCGAGGCCCGGCCGGAAAAGGGCAAGCGGCCGGAGTCGATATTCATCTCCGAGCCGAAAAAATTCAGCCAGATCATTGCCGGCCGGGAATCCGGCCTGATTCCCCGCTTTCTCGGTGAAGACTTCAGCCTCTTCTTTTGGAAAAAGGACGGGGGCGGCCGGATCGTGGGCTGCGTCATCGAGGAGGCTGTGCTCCGGGCCCGGCTCACCGGCCGCCTGCCGGCGGCCTTTACCGCCTCCCGGGTGCTGACCGTTCTGGACGAAGCCGGCCGGCCGCTGGTCACTCCCCGGGAGAAACAGGCCCGCGACTGGCGCCGGCCCTTCGTCTCGCGGGAGATCAGCGCACTTCTCCCCCGCTGGGAAGCGGCGGCCTACCTGACCGACCCCGGCCTCATCCGCTCCCGAGTCGACCTGACCGCCTTTGTCTTGTGGGCACTGGTCCTGACCTTCCTGGTGTCCATCCTGGCCGGCGGCACTCTGGTGCTGCGGACGCTCCGCAGCGAAATGGACCTGGCCCGCAAGAAGACGACCTTCGTCACCAACGTTTCCCACGAGCTCAAGACGCCCCTGACCTCGATCCGCATGTTCGCCGAGATGCTTAAGGAGGGACGTCAGCCCGACCCGCGGCGCCGGGAGCAATACCTTGACCTGATGGTCTCGGAGACCGACCGTTTGACCCGGCTTATCAACAACGTCCTTGATTTCTCGCGGCTGGAGAAGGGGCAGAAGCAGTACAGCTCCAAGCTCCTGGAGGCGAACCGACTGGCCCAAGACCTGGTCCAAAGCCAGCGCCTCCGGCTGGAACACAACGGGTTCAAGGTCGAGCTGCGGCAAGCGGCCGAGCCCGTTTTCGTCCGGGCCGACGAAGAGGCCATCAAGCAGGCCGTCCTGAACCTGCTGTCGAACGCCGAGAAGTACTCCGAGGCCCGCCAAGAGATTGAGGTCGAGGTCTCTTCCCAAGGAAGCCTGGCCTGCCTCCGGGTCAAGGACAGGGGAGTGGGAGTGCCCGCCGCCCAAGCCAAGAAAATCTTCCAGGAATTCTACCGCGCCGATGAATCGCTTACCTCCCGGACCAAAGGCACCGGCCTGGGGTTGCCTATCGCCCGCCGCATCGCCCGAGACCACGGCGGCGACATCACCTATGCGCCCCGAGAGGGCGGCGGCAGCGTGTTCGAGCTCCGGCTGCCCCGGAGCGAGCCATCATGAAAAAAGTGAAGGTCCTGGTGGTCGAGGACGACCGGCCTATTCTCACCGGACTGGTGGACTTACTGCGCGGGGAAGGATACGAAGTCGCGGCGGCCGAGGATGGGAAAGAGGCCCTGCGAGCCTATGCCCAAGCTCGGCCGAACCTGATCCTGCTCGACATCATGATCCCGGAGAAAAGCGGCTACGACGTTTGCCGCGAGATCCGAGCCCAAGACTCCCTGACGCCCATCTTGATGCTGACGGCCAAGGGTCAGGAGGCGGACAAGGTGGCCGGGCTGGAGCTCGGCGCGGATGACTATGTGGTCAAGCCCTTCGGCGTCAGCGAGCTCCTGGCCCGCGTCCGGGCCCTACTCCGCCGCAACCGCGAGGAAAAGCCGGCCAAAGACATGAGCCCCATCGCCTTCGGCCGGGTGAGGATCGACCCCCGGACTTACGAGGGCCGAAGAGGGAAAAAGACGTTCACCGTCACCGGCCGGGAGCTCCAGCTTCTGCGCCACTTCCTGGACCATGACGGCGAAGTCGTGGAGAGGTTCGCCCTGCTGGACGCCGTGTGGGGGATCAAGTACGAGGGCACCACCCGCACCCTGGACCAGCACATCGCCAAGCTCCGGCAGAAGGTCGAAGACCACCCGGCCGACCCCCGGCACATCCTGACCGTGCACGGCGTCGGCTACCGTTTCCGCTCCAAGTAAAAACCCATCAGGCCGAAAAAGCAGGGCCCAGGCTGGACGGCCCTGAGCCGGCACTTCTTTGGGACCGGCCCCTAGAATGTCATATCTAGAATATCATATGGAGAGCGCTCGGTTTACCTCGGGGGGCCAGGCCGCGGGGCGGGAGGCTTCAGCTCGAACTCCTTGGGCGGCTCGAGCCCCAGCAGGTACCGGACAAAGTAATCCCATCGCCGCCGCACCATATAGGGCTCGCTCCCGAACCCGTGGCCGCGGTTAGGCAACAGGATCAGGTCGAAATCCTTGTTGGCCTTGATCAGCTCGTTGACCACCAGCAGCGTATTGTAGGGCGGCACGTTGTTGTCCAGGGTGCCGTGGGCCAGCAGCAGTTTCCCCTTGAGGTTCTTGGCTATATTCTGGTTGGCCTGGCCGTCGTAGTTTGTCGTGCCGTCGGGATTGCGCGCCAGCAGCCCTTGCCACTTTTCCCCCCAGTCGTCCTCGTAAACGCGGTTGTCATGGTTCCCCGCCTGGGAGACGCCGACCTTGAAGAAATCCGGATAGCGGAACATCGCGTCGCAGGCGGCGTAGCCGCCGCCGGAGTGGCCGTAAATCCCCGCCCGGTCAATGTCGATCCATGGGTAGCGCTGGGCGAGCTGCTTCATTCCGGCTACCTGGTCGGGCAGCGTGTTGTCGCCCATGTTGCCGTAATATGTCTCGTGGAACTTCTTGGAGCGGCCGGGAGTCCCCATCCCGTCCAACTGCACGACGATGAACCCCAGCTCGGCCAGGGCTTGGGTATCGCCGCGGGCGGGCACGAAGCTGCGGCTGGCGATGCTGCCCGATTGCGGGCCCGGATAGATGTTGTTGATGATCGGATACTTTTTAGCCGGGTCGAAGTTCGTCGGCCGGAACATCAGGCCGTAAAGGTCGGTGATGCCGTCGCGGGCTTTGACCGTGAAGGGCAAGGGCGGTTTCCAGCCGGCGGCCAGGAGAGGCGAAATATCGGATTTTTCGAGGGTCAGGAGGAGCTTCCCCTGGGCGTCCCGCAGCGTAGCGACCGGAGGAAGGTCGGGTTTCGAGTAGCTGTCGACGAAAAAGCGGCCGGAGAGCGACAGGCTGACCTCGTGGTCGGCCTCCTCCGGCGTGAGCAGGCGAAGATTCTTGCCGTCGAACCCGACGCGGTACAGATGCCGGAAGTATGGGTCGCGATTCTTTTCGCGGCCGACGGCCAGAAAGGTGACCGACCGGTTTTTCTCGTCGACCGCCAGCAGCTGAGTCACGTTCCCTGGGCCTGAGGTCATCTGATTTTTCAGCCGGCCCGTCTGCAGGTCGTAGAGATAGAGCTGCCCCCAGTTGTCGCGCTCGGAGAACCAGATCACTTCTTTCGATGCGGGAAGGAAGCGCCAGTTGGCGCGGTCGTCCCCCGACTCAAAGAAAGTGGCGGCCTTCTCTTCGAAGACGTCGCGGACATCACCCGTTTCGGCCTCGGCCAGGCGAAGCACTTCTTGCTGGTGATCGCGGGAGGTCGAGACGAAGGCGAATTGTGATCCATCCGCACTCCACTGCACATCCTCCATGACGCCGGTGCGCGACTTGATATCGTCGGTAAAGGTGGAGCGGTGCTGGTCGGGCGGCATCTTCAAGCGGACCGTGCGCGGGCCGTTGAGGTGGATGATGACGCGCTGGATGGTCGTCACCACCTCGTCTCCCGGGAGCGGGTATTTCCAGGCCTGCAAAACGGGGCGGCCCACCTTGGTCTCGACGAGATACATCTCGCCGACCCCGCGCTGATCCTGCTGAAAGGTGGCGATCTTCTTGGAATCCGGCGACCAGAGGACGACCGGCCGGTCGCTTTTAATCCAGCCGGCATTATCGGTGGCATAGCCGAAATCCTTCACCCCGTCCGTGGTGAGCTGTTTTTCTCTGCCGGTCACGGCGTCGCGGACCCAGAGGTTGTCGCTGCGGAGGAAGGCGGCCAAAAGCCCATCCGGGGACAGCACCTCGGGGATCTCGGCCGCGCCGGAGCGGCCGCCTTGGCCGCCCTGTCTTTCGGCGGGCGCCGCCCCGCGGCCCTCCAGGGGCCGGCAGGTTTTGCCCTCCCGGTCACACGACCATCCTCGGCCATCCGCCCTGAAAGAGATCGTCTTCCCGTCCGCCGAGAACTCAAAAATCGTAAAGGGAAGGTGGGAGCCGTCATATGTCTTCCCCGAGAGCGCCGAAAGAGCCGCAGCGACCCCGGCCTGATTGAAGGCCGGCCCGCGGGTCCCGGGCGCCGGGTCGACCAGGATGAATTCACCCCCTTCGTTTTCAATGGAGTTCCTATACCAGAAGCGGTCGCCGGGGAGCCACACCGGGCGCACCCCGGCCCGATAGACCAGCGTGGCCACGCTGTAGGGCATGAACTTCTCGGCTTGGGCGTAGTCGGCGGCGGTCAGAGTGCGGCGAGCCTCCCCGCTGCGCTCCTGAGCGGCGGCCGCGCCCAAGGCGGCCAAGCTCATGAGCAAAATAACGAGCCTTCGATAATCAAACCGGATTTTTCGCTTCAGCATTTTAAACCTCCATTTGATGATAATTTCCTTTACCGCTTGTAAACGACGCCGCCTTTCATAACGAAGGTCACCCGCTCCAGCTCGGAGATGTCGCGCAGCGGGTCGCCGGCCACGGCAATGATATCGGCATAATTCCCGGCCGCCACGGCCCCCACCCTGTCCGACCAGCCCAGCAGCTCGGCGGCCTCAACCGTGGCCGCCCGGATGGCCTGGAGCGGCGTCATCCCGAATTTAACCATAAAGGCGAATTGCCTGGCGTTCTGGCCGTGAGGATAAACGCCGGCGTCCGTGCCGAAAGCCGTCTTGACACCGGCCAGGACAGCCCGGCGGAAGTTTTCCCGTTGAAGCTCTCCTATTTGTTTTTCTTTTTCGATGAGCCTGTCTGGATAGCCCATTCGGGCGTAGGCCTCCAGGATGTACTCGTGGTTGTAGATGTCGGCCACCAGATAAGTCCCCCGCTCCTTCATAAGGCGGATTCCTTCCTCATCCAGCAGGCTCCCATGCTCGATGGAGGCCACCCCTGCCCGGACGGCCATCTTGATGCCCTCGGCGCCGTGGGCGTGGGCGGCCACCTTCTTCCCCCACCTGGCTGCCTCCTCGACGCAGGCCTTCATCTCTTCCAGGGAATACTGGGGAGCGCCGACCGACTCTTCCTCGGACAGGACGCCGGCGGTGGCCATCATCTTGATCAGGTCGGCCCCGTTCTTCACTTCGAAGCGGACCAGCTTACGAATTTCCTCAACGCCGTCGGCGATGCCGGAGAAGCCCTTGAAGTCGAGATAAGGGGAGAACCCGGTGAGGTCGTTATGGCCGCCGGTGGCCCCTACGGCCAGGGTGGCCGCCTGGATGCGCGGGCCGGCCACCCGGCCGGTGTTGACGGCGTTGCGCAGCGCTACGTCGATGAACTCTTCAGCGCCGACATCGCGGACGGTGGTGAACCCGGCTTCCAGCGTGCGTCTGGCCTGGATGTGGCAGAGGACGGCGGCGTCGATGGGGCTCTTGCGGAAAAGGTCTTCATAGTAGGGGCCGGGCTCGAAGGTGAGGTGGGTATGGCAATCGATAAGCCCTGGAAGAAGGGTGGCCGTCCCCAGGTCGATGACGGAGGCTTCCTTGGGGATGGCCAGGCCCGGGCCGGCCGCCTTGATGCGTTCGCCCTCGATGAGGATGACGGGTTTTTCCAGGACCGTGCCGTTTTTGACGTCGACGAGGTGCGCGGCTCGGATGGCGGTGAGTTTGGGGAGGTCTTTCTTTGACTCTTCAAGGGCGGAAAGAATCGAGACATTGATAAGAACGAATAAGACGGCCAAGATGATAATGACCTTCTTCATTTCGGCTCCTTTCTCCTGTTCCGGGCAGGAGGTTCATAGAGTGTTATTTTTATATTGATAGGGGCCTCTGTCAACTCTATCTCTCCGGCTCATTGCGCCAGTTGAAGGGGATGCCTTGTTTTTAAGGCAAGTTGATGCCGAGCCGCAAAAAGCATAGAAATAAAGAAGCTGTGGGGAGGAGAGAAATGCGAAACCGACGCATGGCTTTGCTGATGGCTGTCTGCTTGGGACTGACCTCAGCGGCTTGGGGTGCGTTCAAAGTGCAGGCCGGGGCGGCCTTGGCCAACCTGAATTTTTCCGAAGACCTGGGCAAACAGAAAACCTCAATTCTGCCGGCTGGCGGGTTGGGGTTTGAGATCGGCCTGGCCAAGTTTCTAGCCCTGGAGGTAGACCTATCCTACGCTCCGGGCGGCTGCCGGTTTGAAAGAGAAGTCGGGACTCTGACCTATGAAGGCTCGGCCCTGGCCCTCTCCGTCCTATTCAAGCTTCGCCTGGGGCCCGGCTCAACGCCTTTCCTGGGCGCCGGAGCAGGGGTCGGGTACGTGCTGAACTCGAAAATCAAATATAAATATGATTGGGGCAGCGGCGAAATGGACCTTAAGGATGAGGTCAGCCGGCTTCAATACGGGTTGGTTTTCAGCGGAGGGTACCAGCTGGCCCTTGGTTCCATGGCCGTTTCGCTCGAAGTCCGCTATCAGTTGGGCCTGTCCAACATGATCAAGAACCCCCTCCCCGGCGAATCCGTCCGCACTTCCACCTGGACGGTTTTAGCCGGATACAAATTCTGATTCTTTCTGTTGACTTAGACGATTTCTTCCGCTAGTATTGGCCAAAAGGAGGCTCCATGAAAAAAGTTTTAGCGGCCGTTTGTTTGGTTCTCCTGATCAGCTGGCCTGCTTTCGGCAGCGGGTTCAAGCTTCAATTCGGCCCGGCTTTCACCAGCATCAACTACTCGGAAGAAAGCAGCCTGCCCAGCTGGATCAATAAGAATTCTTTGCTCCAGTTCACCGGGGGAGTGGGGTTTGAGCTCAGCTTCACCACCAACTTCGCCTTGGAGTTGGACCTGATGTATGCGCCGGGCGGGGCGGAGTGGAAAGGGACTTTCATGGGAGACACCGTTACCTATACGCTTAAAGGCTATGCCGTCTCCATGCCGGTCCTTTTTAAAGTCTCCTTCCTGCCCGGAACGACGCCCTATATCATCACCGGCGGCTTCCTGGCCTACACCACGAGCCAGAAAGCCATCTTGGATGTAAGCCCCGGAATACTTCATTCAGAGGATGATATGACCGACGAAATCAACCGTTTTCAGTACGGCCTTGTTTTTGGCGGCGGGGTGGAGATCGCCATCGCTTCGATGAACTTCCTGGTCGAGGGGCGTTATGGCCTGGCCTTATCGAACCTGATCAAACATCCGTCGCCCGGCGAAACGGCCAAGAGCACCAACATCAGCATTCTGGTCGGATATAAATTCTGATAGATCCTGACCTGCAGGCCGGGGCGGCCCTGGCCAACCTGAATTTTTCCGAAGACCTGGGCAAGCAGAAGGCCTCGATTCTGCCGGCTGGCGGGTTGGGGTTCGAGCTCGGCCTGGCCGGGTTTCTAGCTCTGGAGGTAGACCTGTCCTACGCCCCGGGCGGCTGCCGGTTCGAAAGAGAAGTCGGGACTTTGACCTATGAAGGCTCGGCCCTGGCCCTCCCCGTCCTGTTCAAGCTCCGCCTGGGGCCCGGCTCAACGCCTTTCCTGGGCGCCGAAGCAGGAGTCGGGTACGTGCTGAACTCGAAAATTAAATATAAATACGATTGGGCCAGCGGCGATATGGACCTTAAGGATGAGGTCAGTCGGCTGCAATACGGGCTGGTCTTCAGCGGAGGCTACCAGCTGGCCCTTAGTTCCATGGCCGTTTTGCTCGAAGTCCGCTATCAGTTGGGTCTGTCCAATATGATCAAGGACCCCCTTCCCGGTGAATCCGTCCGCACCTCCACCTGGACGGTTTTAGCCGGATACAGATTCTGATTCTATCTGTTGACTTAGCCGATTTCTTCCGTTAGTATTGGCCAAAAGGAGGCTCCATGAAAAAAATTCTCGCGGCCGTTTGTTTAGTTCTCCTGATCAGTTGGCCCGCCTTCGGCAGCGGGCTCAAGCTCCAATTCGGTCCGGCTTTCACCAGCTTGAACTATTCGGAAGAGAGCAGCCTGCCCAGCTGGATCAATAAGAATTCTTTGCTCCAGTTCACCGGGGGAGTGGGCTTTGAGCTCAGCTTCACCACCAACTTTGCTTTGGAGCTGGACATAATGTATGCGCCGGGCGGAGCGGAGTTTAAAGGGACTTACATGGGGGACACCCTCACGGTGACATATAAAGGCTACGCCGTCTCCATGCCGGTCCTTTTTAAAGTGTCCTTCCTGCCCGGAACGACGCCCTATATCATTACCGGCGGCTTCCTAGCCTACACCACCAGCCAGAAAGGTATTATGGATGTAAGCCCCGGAATATCTCATTCAGAGAATGATATGACCGACGATGTCAACCGCTTCCAGTATGGCCTTATTTTCGGCGGGGGGGTGGAGATCGCCATCGCCTCGATGAACTTCCTGGTCGAGGGGCGCTATGCCCTGGGCCTATCGAACCTCATTAAACATCCATCGCCCGGCGAGACGGCCAAGAGCACCAACATCAGCATTCTGATCGGATATAAATTCTGACAGATCCTGACCGGCTGAAAATTCTGAGGATTTGAGAGGC
The DNA here is from genome assembly GCA_963702835.1 of Candidatus Aminicenantota bacterium. Classification (GTDB taxonomy): domain Bacteria; phylum Acidobacteriota; class Aminicenantia; order Aminicenantales; family JAFGAV01; genus JAFGAV01. The sequence continues at coordinate 2,203,605 of OY969762.1, read as the reverse complement.
GGGTTCCCTGTGAGCCTGCCCATGTTCTCGAAAGAGGAGTCCTCTTTTTGAAGAGGCAGGCTCTATTTTGAAGTCTGGGGCGGGACGATGATCCCGCTTCGAGATGCGTTCTTCAGCCATATGGGCCCGCGGTCCTTTCTTTACAGTTTCTTCCGCCGGCCTGAACTGCGGATCATGGAGTCCGCCTTCGCCGACCCGCACCGGGCCCAGGAGGAAAAGCTCAAGTCGATCCTGTCCCGGAATGCCGGGACCGTCTTCGGTCGTTTTCACGGTTTTGCCAAATGCTCCGCCATCCAAGAATTCCGGCGCTGCGTCCCCCTCTCGACCTACGACGATCTCCGGCCTCTGATTGACCGCTCGGCCCGGGGAGAGAAAGGGATCCTGACGGCCGAAGACCCCTTTTTCTTTGCCGTGACCAGCGGAACGACCGGCCCCCGCAAGCTTATTCCTCTGACGGCCTCCCTGGAGCGGGACTGGACCCAGGCCCAGGTTTATTGGAACGCCCGGCTGGTCCGGGACAAGGACACTTACGGCCGCTGGAAATACCTGGCTCTCGTTTCTTCTTATTTAGAAGAGCCCACGGAAGCCGGCCTTCCCTGCGGTTCCATCTCCGGCCGGATCATCTCCGGCCGGTCGCGCCCTGTCTTCAGAATCGCCCTTCTGAACAGGGCGGTCATGGCTGTCCCGTCGGCCGTGTTCCAGGTCAAAGACCCGGCCGCCCGGCTTTATTTGATTTCCTATCTGGCCTTGACCAGCCGAGTTGGAAATATCAACACCGCCAACCCTTCCTCCGTGGTCCAGTTCTGCCGGTTCATGCACGAGAACCGCCGGGCCCTGGCCGAGGATATCGGACGGGGCGAAGTCGGCCGGGCAGCCCTGGATTCGCTGGCCCCCGAGGAACGATCTTGCTTGTTTCCGATCCTGGCCAAGAGAAAGCCCCAGCCCCGGCGGGCGGAGGAAGTGGAGGCAGGGTTGGCCGAGGACCCTTTTCCTCTCCGCCGGCTGTGGCCGGGGCTGGAGCTGGTCAACTGCTGGCTGGGCGGGACCCTGTCGCTCTACCTCGGCCGGCTGCGGATGTACAGCCGGGAGGTCCCCCTGCGCGACGTCGGGTTTCGGGCTTCGGAAGGCTTTTTCGCCATTCCCCTGGAGAATGAGACGGCCGCCGGCGTTCTTCATGTGACCGGCAACTTTTTTGAATTTATCGAGGAAGGCTCTGCCGGCCGGGATACTTTGCTTGTCCACGAGCTGGAGGAAGGCCGGCGCTACAGGGTGATTGTCACCCAGGAGGGAGGCCTCTACCGGTACGACATGGACGATATCGTCGAAGTCGTCAGCCGCTACAAAAACACGCCGCTGGTCCGCTTTCTGTATAAGACGGGAGGGACGCTGTCTTTGACCGGCGAGAAGGTCACTGAATACCAGGCCGTGAGCGCCGTTTCCCGCCTGCAACAGGAGGCCGGCCTGGATCAATTGGACTTCTGTCTGACTCATTCCACGGACATTCCGCCGGCCTATATGTTCCTCCTGGAAAGCGGGCCGGGGGGAGGAAAAAAGCTGAGGGCCACCCCCGGCCTGGCCGAATTCCTGGATGACCGGCTGAAAGAAGGAAATATCGAATACAAGTCAAAGCGTCTATCCGGACGGCTCGCTCCGGCCAGGGTATTCCTTCTTGAATCAGGCAGTTTGGAAGCACTCCGAGACAGGCGCCGCCCACGCGGCGTGTTCGACACCCAGTTCAAGCCCATCCACCTGCTGGCCGAGGGCGAGGAGCGCGATCGCCTGTTGGCCCAAATTCGGGGACGCCCATGATCCGGCAAGTCAGGGACGGCTTGAAGCTAGCCGGGGTCGTTTCTCCGCGAAAGCTTCTGAGAAGCCGGCGGCGGCAGCGCCGGGCCAGGGATATCCTCAGAGGCTACCATATCTTTCTATGTTGGGATGCGCTCCTCGACTCGGGGCTGGCCGGGAGGCTCGAGCAGGGGCCGGTCGATCTGGCCGAAATAGCGGCCGGCAAGAAGCCCGGGCCGGCCGGCCTGCGCGCCGTGTGCCGCTACCTGGCCGGCCTCAACTACCTTGACCTCAAGGGGGACGCGGTCCGCCTGACCCGCCGCGGAAAGAATCTTCTCCGGGAGCCCCGCGGTTTCCTGGACCTATTCTCCGGATACCGGCCGGTCATGGAACATCTGCCTCAGCTCATCCGGAGTCCATCGCGGCGTCCGCCGTTTAAGCGGGACGAAGAAAAGATCAGAAAGGGAAGCACGGCCCTCGGCTTCGAGCTGGCTTTCCCTTTGATCAGCCGGGCCCTCCGGAAACGAGGCCTCCGCTCGGTCCTCGACCTCGGCTCGAGCAACTTGGCCCTGCTCAAGTATCTCTGCGACCGCAACGGCATCACCGGCTGGGGAGTGGACAACGATCGGATGGTGGTCGCCTCCTCGCGGGCCTCTCTGCGGGGCTCGGCCTATGAAGGACGGATCAAGGTCCTGCAGGGCGATGCCCTGAGGCCGGAGACCATTAGGCTGCGCGGCGGGGCTGTGGAGGCCATAACCGCCGTGGACCTGCTGCACTTTCATCTTAAGGATGGAGAGCTCCGCGTGGTCAAGGCCCTGTCCAGGCTGAGGACAAAATTTCCCGGGAGCATCTTCATCCTGGCCGAAGTCTGTCTCGGGCCGGACAGCCGGGCGGTCCGCAGCCCCGCGGCTAAATGGGAATTCAACCTGTGCCACAGGCTGACCGGACAGGCGCTGCCCGGCCCGGAGGATTGGCCGACGCTTTTCGCCCGGGCCGGTTTCCGGCTCGAAGAAAAACAGGTCTTCCCGACGCTGGAGCACGGCCTGTTCGTTTTCCGATGACATGAGGATCGAGTCCTTAAGCCTCTTCCGAGTCTCCCTGCCTTTCCGCTTTGCTTTCCGGCATCACTCCGCCGAGCGTTCCAGGACGGACAATCTTGTCCTCCGGATGCGCTTGGAGAACGGCGCGGAGGGGGTCGGGGAAGGGATCCCCCGCGACTATGTGACGGGCGAGACCATGGAGAGCGCCGCCCGAAAGATTCAACAGGTCTATGGGCCCCGGCTGGCTGAGCTTGACCCGGGCCGCATGGAAGAGGCTGTTTCGGCCGCGGCCGGCTTGCCAATCATCACAGAGGGCCGGACGGTTTTTAATGCTGCCCGCTGTGCCGTGGAGCTGGCCCTTCTCGATGCCTACGGAAAAGTTTTCAGCCGAGAGGCCGGCCGGATGGCAGGCGCACTCTCCAACTTCTCCTGGCGGGTGAGTCAACCCCTATCGGAATGTTTCCGCCTGATTCCGCGAACCGCCGTGCTTCCTTTCCTGGGGCCGCGCCGGCTGCGCGCCCGGTTTTTCCTGCTTTACAGGCTGTTGGGCTTCCGGCAGTTCAAGCTTAAGATGGGAGGAGCCGGGGACGGGGAGCGTCTGGCTTTTCTGGAAACCCTGGCCTCGAAAAATATTCGCGGAAAGGTTGTTATCAGGGTCGACGCCAACGAAGCCTGGACGGCTGAGGAAGCTTTGTCCATGGTCCGGCGGCTCGGACGACTGGGAGTGGAATCCGTAGAGCAGCCGGTGGCCAAGGACGATCTCGACGGAATGGCCCGCCTTACGGCCGAGGCAGGGACGGTTCGGGTCATTGCCGACGAATCTCTGCGGACCGAGGAGGAGGCCGAAGTCCTGGCTGGCCGGCGGGCCTGCCATGCCTTCCAGGTCCGCCTTTCCAAGTGCGGAGGACTCATCCCCTCGCTGCGGATCGCCTCCCTGGCCCGTCGACACGGCCTCCCTTGTCATCTGGGAGTGATGGTCGGGGAGACGGGCATTCTGGCCGCTGCGGAGCGGCTTTTCGCCGAATGCGCGCCGGACCTGGCCTCTGTCGAGCCGTCTTTCAGCCCGCTTCTTTTAAAGCGTGATATCGTCCGGAGAGCTCGCGCCTTCCGACATCCGGCCGGATGGTGGCCAACGAGCGGCTGCGGCCTGGGCCTGACCTTGAGCCAAAATAATTTTAAAAAATATGCCAGGCCTCTTTTCGAATATACTCTGAGGTCTGATGGAGCTCGTTGAACTTAAAGGTCGAGACAGCCGGACCGTCCGGGCGGCTCTGTGGCCGGCCGAGCCTGTCTCCCAGGCCGTGCTCATCCTCAACGGCCTGGAGAGCAATCACACCTGGTTCGCTTCGACGGCCCGGAAACTATCCGGCCTCAGAGCGGCAGTGCTGGCCCTGGACAGGCGCGGCTCAGGGCTTAACCAGGATCTTCAGGCGGGCCTTAGACCCTGGCTCGATGATATCGCCGTCTGTCTGGACTTCCTGCGTCGGAAATACCCCGAAGCAAGGGTCCATCTCGCCTCCCTCTGTTTCGGGGCCAAGCTGGCTACGGTTGCCGCCCTTGAGCGCCGAGAAATTCCGGACTCATTGATTTTTATCTCTCCCGGGCTGAAGACCCGGGCCGGCCTGCCCAGAGGCCATAAACTTGAAACCGTTATGGCGGCCCTGTTCTCTCCGGGGCGGACATATCCCTCGCCCGTCAGCGACGACCGCTGGTTTACCCGGCGCCCGGAAGGACTCGACTTCATCGCCCGCGACGCGCTTCGCCGAAAGAGGATCCCGGCGCGGGAGTTTCTTATCGGATGGCGGCTCGACCTCAGGCGAAGCCTCCTCGGCCGGCGGGCGAGGCTGAAGGTCCCGGCTCTTGTCCTGTGGGCGGAAGGCGACCGCATTGTCCATAAGGATAAGACAAGGGTGGTCCTTGAACGTCTATGGCGCGGCAAGCTCGAGGCTATCACCTATCCGGAAACCGATCACTGCCTTTTTTTTGAGCCGGACATTCCCCTGGCCGAGGACATCAAACACTGGACCGATCGGGTGCGAACTCGGCAAGCCGTCGGCATCCACCGCCGATTCTCCCCCGTCCTCAAGCCGGCCGGCCGTAAAGTCCTGGTCCTGGAAACGGATTACGAGCGCGTGGCCGAAGCCGTAGAGCGCGGGCTGGATGAGTTCCCCCTGGCTTGGACGGGCCGGACGGTCCTGGTTAAGCCCAACGTCATCGCCGCTTGTCCGCCCGAAAAACATGTGACCACCCATCCCCGGCTGGTGCGGGCCGTAGCAGACTCGCTCCTCCGCCGCGGCGCCAAGGTCATTGTGGGCGACAACCCCGGCCGGCCGGGTTACGGCCGGAATGAGGAGTGTTTCCGCACCTCCGGGATCCTCGAAGCCGTCCCCGGCCATTACCGGAATATCGGGCTGGAGCAGGAGCGCGTCGTTCTCCCTTGGGCGCCTCAACTGGGAGAGCTGACCGTCTCCCGGGCTGTCCTGGAGGCAGACCTGGTGGTCTCCCTGCCCAAGTTCAAAACGCACCAGTTGACCCAGATCACCGGCGGCCTCAAGAACTGCTACGGCTATCTCGTGGGCGGGGATAAAGCCCGGCTCCACAGGCTGGGCCGCACGCCGCGAGCCTTTGCCCGTGTCCTGGCCGATATTTACCTTATCCGGCCGCCCGACCTGGTGATCATGGACGCCGTGACGGGCATGGAAGGCAACGGCCCGACCGGGCCTGACCTTCGCCCCGACATCAGGCGGCTGATCGTGGCTGATAACGCCGTGAACGCCGACACGGTCATGGCCGAGATGATGGGCTTTGACCGCTCAGCCGTTCCGCTTCTTAAGGAAGCCTACCGGCGGGGCTTGGGCGAACCCGACCTGGAGAAACTGGATATTCTGGGGAGCTTTATCCGGCCGGCACATTTCAAAAAACCTTCCACCTACCGCCGTCCTCTGAAAAACGCCCTGATGAACTACCTGTCCAATAGGCTCATCTTTGGATTCCTTTTCAGCCGCCGGGCCCGCCTGGTGGTCGACCCTCAATTATGTCAATCCTGCGGCTCCTGCGCCGAGGCCTGCCCGGCTGCGCCCAAGGCCGTGGTCATGGTTGAACATCAGGGCCGCCGGCTTCCGAGCTTCATCCGCCCGGACTGCCGGAGCTGCTACTGCTGCATGGAGCTCTGCCCCCACCAGGCCATCGACAAGGCCACCCTAGGTGGCCGCCGAATATTCAAAAAAATATTTTAGATCTAAGGCCCGGCCCCCGGCAGTACGTTTAAGATGACCATGACCATGGTCAGGCCGACCAGCAGGATGACCGTCGCATAGCCGATCACGTTGATGGCTTTCCTGTTGCGGTGGCTGCCCATGATCCGGGGGTTATTGACCAGCCGGATCATGGCGAAAAGAACGACCGGCAGGAGGATGGCGTTGATGACTTGGGTCCAGATGGTGATGCTGATAAGCGGGGCCTTGGGCAGGAGGATGATGAAGACGGCGATGAGCTCGATGAAGGTGAACAGCCCGTAGAAGAAGGGCGCCTCGCTCCACTTCTTGTTGATGCCCGCCTCGAACCCGAAGGCCTCGCAGATGTAGAAGGCCGTGGCGATGGGCAGGATCGTGGCGGAGAATATCGAAGCCACCAGCAGGCCGAAGGCGAAGACGGCCCCGGCCAAGTGGCCGGCGAACGGCCTCAGGGCCACGGCCGCGTCTTTGGCTTGCTCGATAACGATCCCGTTGGGGTGGAGGGTCGCCCCGCAGGCGACGATGATGAAAAAGGCCACCACCACCGTGGCCGTGCTTCCGGCGATGACGTCCACCAGCGAATACTTGTAGTTCTTGATGGTCAGCCCTTTCTCGATAACGGCCGACTGCATGTAGAACTGCATCCAGGGGGCGATGGTCGTGCCGATAGTTCCCAGGACGAGGGCGATGGTCCTGCGGTCAAACGGCATGCTCGGGGTGAAGAGCCCGGTCATGACCTCGCCCCAGTTGGGCTTGGCCATGATGGCCGAAATGGCATAGGACAGGAGGAAAACGCTGAAGACGAGGAAGATCTTCTCCGAGGACTTGTACGTCCCTTTGACGACGAGGAACCAGACCAGGACGGCCGCCATGGGGACGGAAATGTATTTGCTCACCCCGAAGACCTGCATGCTGCCGGCCACGCCGGCGAACTCGGTGGCCGTATTGCCGATATCGGCCAGGACGAGGGCGACGAAGATGAAAAAGGTGATTTTAATTCCGTAGCTTTCCCGGATGAGGTCGGCCAACCCCTTGCCGGTGACCATCCCCATCCGTGCGTTCATCTCCTGGACGACAATGAGGATGACGAAGCTGGGGATGAGGATCCACAGGAGCCGGTAGCCGTGAACGGCGCCCAGGACCGAGTAGGTGGTGATCCCGCCGGCGTCGTTATCGACCGAGCCGGTGATGATGCCGGGCCCCATTACGGCCAGGAAGGCCAGGATGGCCAGCCACATGCGCCGCAGCCTGGGATTCTCCTTCATACCGTCCTCCGCGTCCGGACATCGCCTGGCCCTCAGGCCGCCCGCGGCGGGCCGAGGCCGGGTCCCGCCCCGCACTCCTTTGTCCGCCCGGGCAATCGGCGATTATCTTAGGGCGCGGCCTCTGTCCCTGTCAAGAATTTCGAAACATTTGAATGCATCTCATTTTCCGTGAAAGGCCTATTCGTGCAGGGGTGGCGCGGCGAAGGGGCTCCCCGCCCGTCCGTAGCGGCTTGGCCGCGAGGACGGCCGGGGAAGAGCCGCGACAGGACCCCATTCGGATCTGTTTTAACTCGGAAAAGGAGATGCTTCCGAAGCATTTCGAAGCATGAATTGGCGGAAGCATTTCTAAATCTGTGATGACTTGAGGGAAAATTGCTTTTAAGGCTGGAGCACTGGCCGGAGCGAGCATCAGGCCGGATTTAGCCCTTTCGAAGCGCTCTTCGAGGATTTCCGGCATTCTTCTTGCCGGCCGGCGAGCGAGGCCAATGCTCCAAGCCGAAGGACCCTTCATCACATTAAGAGAAATGCTTCCTGAATCGGCCGGGGGCTTGTGCTCTATCCGCTGTTTGGAGAAAATGAGTGGAACGGTCACGTTGGCGAGGTCAAGATGAATAAGCGGATATGGGTTCTTCAGGCAATCATCCTGGCGGCGGCGGGTCCGCTCTTTTCCAAGGTCAGCCTGCAACAGGCGGTCGAACAAGCCTGGGCCCAGAGCCCGGCCGTGGAGCGCCAGCTCCTGGGCCAGGAGGCAGCCCGTATCGGCCGGAGCTACGCCCTCCGGCAGCGGCTCTTCCGGATTGACGCCGGCGGGTCCTACCGGTTCTCTTCGGAGGCGGTCCAGGTCATGGCCAAAGATTTTCCCATTCTTCCGCCGGACTTGGGCATCCCGGAGAATATGCTGCTTCTGTCCGCCCCTCACGATTTTTACGACCTGAGGATGACCCTGGTCCAGCCGCTCTACACCGGCGGCGCCATCAACCAGGCCATCCGGATGGAGGAAATCAAGGGCCTCCTGGAGCAGAAACGGACCGAATTGGTGAGGAACGACCTGGCCGGCCAGGTCAAATTCTCCTTCCTGACCTACCGCCTCCTGCTGGCCAAGCGCGATTCCTTGGGCAGGCTCCTGGAAAACCTCGGCCTGCACCTCGAAAAAATAGAGGCCTTTGTGCGGGAACAGCTGGCCCGCCGGTCCGATCTCTTGGAGACGCGAAGCCGGGTGGATGAGGTCCGGCTCAACCTGGAAGATATCGGCCAGCAGGTCGAGCAGGAGAGGATCGCCTTCCAGACCCTGTGCGGCCTGGACCCGGAAGAAGTGGACCCCGCGGGCCTGGAGGCCGCCGGGACGATCGAGGATTCCTTGGCCGCTTTCAACCAGGGCCATCCCCTGCTGGCCGCCTTTGAGGAGCAGGGCCTTCTGGTCGAGGCTGGCCGCAAAGCGGCCGCCGCGGCGAGGCTGCCCCAGTTGGCCGGCACCTATGAGCTGCATTACGGCAAGCCCGGGGTGAACTTCTTCAAAGAGGACTGGTCGCTCTATGTGCAGGCCGGCCTGACCTTGACCGTGCCCCTCATCAACCGCAGCCAGTCGGACCGCGACCTGGCCTTGAGCGAGGTGGAGAAGAGAAAGCTGGCCAGCCAGCGGCAGGATTTTATAAGGGAGACGGAGAAGGGACTCAAGCAGGTTTACGAGATCAAAAGGTCGCTCCGGGCCAAGCAGACGCTGGCCGGCAGCCTGGTCCGGGATGCAGAGGAGGATGTCAAGCTCAAAGATAGCCTTTACCGGGAGAGCCAGATCTCCAACCTTGATTATCTGGCGGCCGTGGCCAACCTGGAAAAATACCGGTCTTTGAAGACGGAGCTCGACATCGAACAGAGCCTGGCCGATGTCCGCATCCAGACGCTCATCGGCCGCCAAGGAGCAGGACGATGAAGAAAGTGATCAGCGCGGTCATAGCCCTCGGCCTGGCGGCGGGTCTGCTGGCCTGCCGCCGGAAGGATGATGTCATCCGGGCGCCGGGCACGGTTCGGGGGCAGGTGGCCACCGTCCGAACCTTGGCCGCCGGAAGGCTGGATAAATGGACGGCCGCCGAAGGCCAGCGCCTCCGGCGCGGTGAGGTGATGGGCGAGCTCAACCAGGACAAAATCTTGAACGGGTTGGAGGAGCTCGAACTGACCGGGGAGGAGCTGGCCAACCAGGAATCCCGCCTCCTGAAGAAGCTGGCCTCCGTGCGGGCCAACGTGGACTACTTGCGGCGCCAGGCGGAACGGCTGGCCCGGCTGGAAAAAGAAGCGGCCGTCCCGGGCGATCAGCTGGACAAAGCCAGGCTCCAGCTCCTGGAAGCGGAGACGGGGCTCTTCGAGGCGGAGAAAAGCCTGGCCGCCCTGAAAATTCAGAAGGAAAAGCTGGGGAACAAGAGGCGCTCGCTGGAACTGGCCCGCCAGGATATGATCATCCTCTCGCCGGCCAACGGCGTCGTCCTGGAGACGTTCGTTTCCGGCGGAGAAACGCTCCTGCCCGGCACAGCCCTGGCCGATATCCTGGATGAGGACAGCCTGTATATCGAGGTCTTTCTTGAAGAACGGGAAATCGGCCGCCTCCGGCTGGGCGACCGGGCCGAGGTCCGGGTGGACGGCCTTCCCGGAAAGCCCCTGGCCGGCACGGTTTCCTTCTTCGGCCGGGAAGCCGAGTTCTCGCCGAAGTACATCCTTTCCGAGAAAGAGCGGGAAGCGCTCCTCTTCGAGGTTAAAGTTAAGGTTAATAAAGAGACGGGCGTCCTCAAGGAGGGGCTGCCGGTCACGGTTGTTTTTCGGCCACAATAGCATGGTTGGTCTCGAGCACATCTCCAAATCCTATGCCGGCCTGCGCGCCCTGGAGGACGTCACCCTGGACGTGCCGCCCCGTTCGGTCACGGTCCTGGCCGGCGCGGACGGAGCCGGCAAGTCCACCCTGCTGCGGATCGTGGTCGGGCTCGTCAGCCAGGACAGCGGACGCGTCACTCTGGATGGCCGGGATATCGGCGACGAACCAAGCCGCATGACCAAGGCGGCCGGCTTCATGCCCGAGCGGTTTTCGCTGTACGCCGACCTGACCGTCGAGGAGAACCTGAATTTTTTCGCCGACATACACGGCGTGCCCCGCCGGCGCCGCGAGGAGATGAAAAAAAAGCTCCTGGAGCGGACCGGCATGCTGCCCTTCCGCCGCCGCCGGGCCGGCGCGCTTTCGGGCGGGATGAAACAGAAACTAGCCCTGTCGGCCATGCTCCTGGCTTCGCCCCGCCTGCTGCTCCTCGACGAGCCCACTACCGGGGTGGACCCCTTGAGCCGGATCGAGTTCTACGACATCATCCGGGAGCTGCGGGATGAAGGCCGGACGATCCTCATGGCCACGCCCTACCTGGCCGAGGCGGAGAAAGGCGACTCTATCGTCTTCCTGAAGAAAGGCCGGGTTCTGCTCCAGGACAGCATCGCCCGGCTGAAGCGGACCTTCCCCGCCCGCATCTTTCGAATCCTGCCCCGGGGGAATGTCTTCGAGGCCCTCAGGCGGCTCGAAGAGCGGGGGGGAGCGGGCCGGAACGCCTATCTCCACGGCCGAACGCTTCGCCTCATGCTCACCGGCGGCGAGGAGCCCTCTCGCCTGGTGGAGGCGGTGAGCATCGCCGAGGAGAAGCCGACCTTGGAGGACATCTACATTTATTATGAAAGGCAGGCCTGAAGCCATGAAAGCCGTCGAGGTGCACGAGCTTTCCAAACGCTTTGGCGATTTCACGGCCGTGGACCGCATCACTTTCTCCGTAGAGCGGGGCGAAATCCTGGGCTTCCTGGGGCCCAACGGCGCCGGCAAGACGATCACCATTAAGATGATTCTGGGGTTGCTCGAGCCGAGCGGCGGCCGGATCTCCATCCTAGGCCTGGACGCCCGGAAGAGCCGGGAGAACATCAAGAAGACCATCGGCTACATGTCCCAGCAGTTCACCCTATATCCGCTGCTGACGGTGGGGGAGAACATCGAGTTCTTCGGCGGGATCTCCGGCCTGGGCCGGCCGGCGATCCGGGAGCGGCAGGCCGCCCTGGCCGGCCAGATGCCTGAAAATTTGTTCCGGCTGCCGGTGCGGAACCTGCCGCCCGGGCTCCGCCAGAAAGTGGCTCTCTTTGTCAGCCTGCTGGCCGACCCGGAGCTCATTTTCCTGGACGAACCGACTTCGGGCGTGGACCCCGAGGCCCGGCGCGCCTTCTGGCACACCATTTACGGCCTGCGGGAGCGGGGCAAGACCATCCTGGTCACCACTCACAACCTGGATGAAGCCGAATACGCCGACCGCATCCTGGTCATCCATCAGGGGAGGATCGTTCTGGAGGGCGACCCCCGCCTCCTGCTCGAAACTCGGGGGGCCGGCTCAGTGGAGCAATTGTTCAGGGAGGCCATAAGGCTATGAGACGGCTTAGGGCCGTTATGATCAAGGAGTTTGCCCATCTGTTGCGGGACCCGCGCAGCCTGTCGGTGGTCTTCCTCATGCCTTTGATCCAGATTTTCATCTTCGGCTACGCCATTTCCTACGACCTGGAGAATATTCCGGTGGCGGTCATCGACCTTGACCGTTCCGAACCGTCGGCCCGGCTGATCCAAGACTTCGGCCGGTCCACAGTTTTTGCCCTGCGGGTCCTGAGCGGCGCGAGCCGGGAAGGGGACTTAGCGGCGGCTGAACGGGCTCTCCGGGCGGGCACGGTCAAGGAAGTGCTGGTCATCCCGGCCGGCTTTGCCGGACGGGTCCGCCAGGGCCGGACGGCCGAGGTCGGCCTGATCATCGACGGCAGCGACTCCAACGTGGCCAACCGCATTTTTCAATACAACGAGATGATCGTCCAGCGCTTTGCCGCCGAGCTGAAGGGCGTCCAGGACGTCTTTCAGGTCAAGACCAAGGTCTATTTCAACCCCGAAAGCAAGAGCGTCTTCTTTTTCGTGCCGGGACTGGTGGCCGTCATCCTGCTCATGATCTCGGCCATGCTCACTTCCTCCAGCATTTCCCGCGAGCGGGAGCTTGGTTCGGTCGAGCTTCTGTTCATCTCCCCGCTGCGCTCGGGCGAGATCATCCTGGGCAAGACCCTGCCCTATGTCCTGGTGGCTCTGGCCACGGGGAGTTTCATCCTGCTCTTCTCCCATTTCTGGTTCGGCGTGCCGCTGCGGGGCAGCCTGCTGGTTCTGCTCCTTTTCGCCCTGCTCTTCGTCCTGACCGGGTTGTCCTTCGGCATCCTCGTCTCGGCCCTGGCCCCCACCCAACGGGTGGCCATGCTGGGGTCTATCCTGGCCACCCTCCTCCCCTCCATCCTGCTGTCGGGCTTTATCTTTCCCCTGGATTCACTATCGCCGCCGCTGCGGGCCCTGTCCTTCATCGTTCCGGCCACCCACTTCCTGCGCATCATCCGCGGAGTGGCCATCAAGGGCGCCGCGCTGCGCCATTTCTTAATGGAAGGGGCCAGCCTGGCCGGCCTCAGCCTGGTCATGCTCTCGCTGGCCGTCCTGAAGTTCACCAGCCTGAGGAGGGTCCGGCGGTGAGGCTGTTCTATCTGGTCAAGAAGGAAATCCTGGAGATCGTCCGCCAGCGCGAGCTCCTGGTTCTGCTGTTCCTGGCCCCGCTCATCCAGATTGTCATCCTGGGCTACGTCATCACCACCGACGTGAAGAACGTGCCGGTGGAGGTGGTAAACCTGTCGAGCTCCCGAGCGGCCAGCGAGATTGTGGCCCGCCTGCGGGCCAGCCCCCTGTTCCGGATTGTCAGCGTTTCCGGCCGGCCCGTGGATGCCGAGGAAGTGCTGCGGCGGGGCCGGGTCCGGGCCGTGGTCGAGTTCCGCGATGCTCCCAGCCGGGGTGGCTTGGGCTGGACGTTCCCCGAAATCCATATCCTGATGGACGGCATCGACGCCAACTCCTCCCAGATCGCCGCCGGCTACGTCAACGGGATCATCAAGGGTTACCTCCAGGCGCAGCTCCGGCGAGTCGGTCTGCAGATGCCGGTGGAGGCCAAGACACTCATCCGTTACAACCCCCGGCTGAGGAGTATTAACACCATGGGGCCGGGCATCGTGGCTCTCCTGCTGACCGTGCTGTCCATGTTCATCACCGCCTTTTCCTTTGTCCGGGAACGCGAGCAGCACACTATGGACACCCTGCTCATGTCCCGCTTGAAACCATTGGAGATCTATGCCGGCAAAGCCTTGCCGGCCGTGCTCATCGGCCTGGTGGATATGATGCTGGGCATCGCCGTGGTCATCCTCTGGTTCCGCATCCCCCTGCGGGGGAGCGTCCTCTATCTTTTCCTGGCCTCGCTGCTGTACCTGGCGGCCATCCTGTCTTACGCCCTGATCATCTCCACGGTGGTGGTCAACCAGTCGCAGGCCATGTTCTTCACCTGGTTCTCCCTGATTCTGTTCCTCCTGCTCAGCGGATTTTTTACCCCGCTGGAGAGCATCAAGGCCAGGGCTCCGGCGCTGGCGGTCCTGACCGATATCAACCCCCTCCGCTACCTGATCAAAATTATCCGGGAGATATTCCTCAAGGGAAACGGGCCGGCTTACTTCTGGCCGGACCTTCTGGCCTTGGGCGGCATCGCTCTGGTCCTGACCTCGCTTTCGCTCCTGAATTTCAAGAGGTTCATCTCCAGGTAGGCTCCCTTCGCATCTCTAATCATCCTCTATTTGGAGAGGAGGGGCACAGCGCGTCCCCACCCGGCACTATGCGCTGCGGGCGGGTGGGAACGCGCTGTTTGAGGATCCTCGCCCTTCTTGATGGATTGGCTGGAAAAAAGAAAAGCTACGAGGAGGAGCTCAATTTTCCCCCGGGATGAACGTCTTGAATTTCACCGGCAGGGGAGAGTTTTTCTTCCAGAATTTGAGCTCGGTGACTTTGTAGGCATTGCGCTTGCGGACGCTCAGGATGCCGATAATTTTTTCATTGTCCCAATAGATATAGTCATGATAGGACATCGTCGGCGGGGCCTGGGGATGGGAATGGATGGAGCCGATATACTGAAGGCCGCTCTGGGAGATGATGCGGTTGATTTCTTTATAGTCGGGGATGACATAATCATAAGTGGATTCTTTGATGGGGGGGATGGCAATGCGGAGAATCTTGAAGGTGCTGTTCTGCAATTTCTTGCCCAGCAGGATGCCGTAGAGTTCTCGGGGGTAGCCGCGGCTGGCGCGCCTCTTGAACCGATGGAGGTCCTTGGCGTTTATAATGAGTCTTGTCACCGAACGCTCTCTATTCCGCACCTACTTATATAAACTATTTCTAATGAATGAGTTAAAGACGTTCATTCTTCCCCTGTATGAATCGCTCAGGAACGGGCCTTGCTTATAGCACATTTTAAAAAGTCGAGTCAAATGCAGGAGAAGGCCGGCACGGCCGGAATTCAGGCATAAGTTATTGAATATTAATCAATTAATAAAACTAGTTTTATCTTATAAATATCTCGCAGCTAAAACTATATTTTTATAGGGGGATCTAATTTCAATTGTTTCAATTAATTATGGCTTGTTCTCTAGAAGATTCTGATTTGTCGAATTTTTTTTCCCGGCTCGAGCAGGCCTTTTTTTCCTCTTGTGGCCTTCCAGCTTGACGATGACCCACATCCACAAGCCCAGGATAAGCAGGGCTCCCAACAAACACAATTTAGGGGATGCGGTGAGAAAGTTGAACAGCCCGTGGCAGAGCCCGGCCAGAAGGATGCCGGCCAGGGCGGGCAGGAAGAGCGCCTTTTTCTGCAAAAAGGCTTTCCCCACGGGATAGCCCCACACCGAGGCGAAGACCGCATGAGTCAGGAGTCACTATTCCCTGACTCAAGTTGACATCCCTTTTGGCCATGGGCTACTATCTGTTCTGACCGGAGAGTGGCCCCATCGTAGCGAAGAGGCGCGCGGCCTTCGCCGCCGAAAAACAAATTCATTTTTTAGTGCCGGGCCGGAACCGCGCTCCCCAAAAAAGTTGATGTTCCGAATATGACTGTAGATCCGATCGCCATCGTCGGCATTGGCTGCCGGTTTCCCGGCGGGGCCAAAAATCCGGCGGCCTTTTGGCAAGCTTTGTGCTCCGGCGCCGATGGCATCACCGAAATCCCGCCCGACCGGTGGAATATCCAGGCTTATTACGACCCGGCGCCAGGCCGGGCCGGCAAGACCAATGCCCGCTGGGGCGGGTTTATCGATGACATCGGGCAGTTCGACCCGGCCTTCTTCTCGATTTCTCCCCGGGAGGCTGAGTCGATGGATCCCCAGCAGCGTCTGCTGCTGGAAGCCGCCTGGGAGGCGCTGGAAGACGGCGGCCAAGTTCTGCCTTCCGGAAAAAAATCGTCCGTGGGCGTCTTCGTCGGCATTTCCACAAACGACTATTCGCTGATGCAGTCGACGCTGCACGATTTCAACATGATCGACATCTACACCACCACGGGCAGCGTCCTGAGCATTGCCGCCAACCGTATTTCCTATTGCCTGAACCTGTCGGGCCCCAGCCTAGCCGTGGACACCGCCTGCTCGTCTTCGCTGGTGGCGCTGCACCTGGCCTGTCAAAGCCTGAGAAGCGGCGAATGCCCGGCCGCCCTGGTCGGGGGCGTCAACGCCCTGCTGGGGTTCACGCCCTTCATTTCGTTCAGCCGGATGTCGATGCTTTCGCCCGACGGCCGGTGCAAGGCCTTCGACGCGGCGGCCAACGGGTTCGTGCGCGGCGAGGGCGTCGGCGTAGTCTTGCTCAAGCCGCTCCAGGCCGCCCAGAAGGACGGCGATCCGATCTACGCCGTCATTCTGGCGACGGCCGTCAACCAGGATGGGCGAACCGGCGGCATCACGGTTCCCAGCCGGGCCGCCCAGCGGGAGCTGATCATCGACGCTTGCCGCCAGGCCGGCCTCGATCCCGCCGAGATTCAGTACGTCGAAGCCCATGGCGCCGGCACCGCCGTGGGTGACCCGATCGAGGCCCAGGCCCTGGGCGATGCGCTGGGAACCGGCCGGGCCCCGGACAATCCCTGTCTTATCGGCTCGGTCAAAACCAATATCGGCCACCTGGAAGCGGGGGCCGGGCTGGCCGGACTGATCAAGCTGGCGCTGATGTTAAAGCACCGGCAGATACCTCCCAACCTGCATTTTAAGAATCCGAACCCCAACATCGACTTCAGCGGACTGAAACTGCGGGTCCCCACGAGGCTGGAGCCGTTTCCGCATCCTGAGCGGAGGTTGTTGGCGGGCATCAACTCGTTCGGGTTCGGCGGCACGAACGCTCACGCCATCCTGGAAGCCCCTCCCCCGGGCCGGCGCGCCGCGGTCCGCCAGCCCGAATCGGGCCGGCCGGTGCTGCTGGCTCTTTCGGCCCGAAGCCCGGAAGCTCTGCGCGCCACGGCCCAGACCTACCAGAGTTATCTGGAAGGAGCCGGCAACGGGTCCGGTTTCTCTCTAGACGACATCTGTTATACAGCCGGCGACCGGCGGACCCACCATCGCCATCGGCTGGCCCTCGCTGCGGCAAACCGCCAGGAGCTGATCGAATCGATCAAGGGGTTCGTGAAGGAGGAAAGCCGGCCGGGAACTTATAACGGCAGCCCGGCCGAAGACTACAACCCTCAACCGGTGTTTGTGTTTTCCGGCCAAGGCCCGCAATGGTGGGCTATGGGCCGGCAACTACTGGCCCAGGAACCTGTCTTTCGCCGGGTTCTGGAGGACTGTGACCGGCTCCTGGCCAAGCTCGGCGGCTGGTCGCTGATGGAAGAACTGATGCGGGATGAAGCGTCGTCCCGATTGGCCAGCACGGCCATTGCCCAGCCGGCCATATTCGCGCTGCAGGTGGGCCTGGCCGCGCTGTGCCGGTCCTGGGGAATCCAGCCGGCGGCAGTGGTCGGGCACAGCGTGGGAGAAGCGGCGGCCGCCCAGGTGGCCGGCCTTCTGACTCTGGAGGATGCCGCTTATGCGATCTACGAACGGGCCCGCTCGATGGAAGCCTGGGGCGGGCAGGGCCGGATGCTGGCCGCCGACCTGGACGGCGAGGAGGCCGTCCGCATCATCGCCCCCTACGCGGAGCGGGTGTCGTTGGCTGCCGTCAACAGCCCGAACTCAGTCACCCTGTCCGGAGACGGCCGGGTTCTCGAGGCCATCGCTGAAACGCTGGAGAAGCGCCAGGTCTTCTGCCGTTTTCTCAATGTCCGGCATGCTTTCCACAGTCAGCAGATGGACCCGGTCCGTGACCACTTTTTGACCTCGCTGCGCGAACTCGAAGTCCATCGCCCGGAGGTACCGTTGTTTTCCACGGTAGGGGGGAGGGAAGCCGGCCAGGGTGATTTCGGACGGGCCTATTGGTGGGAAAACATCCGCCGAACCGTCCAGTTTGGACCGGCCATAGAGGCGCTCCTCGAGCGGGGCTATCGCGTTTTTCTCGAATTGAGCCCCCATCCGGTGCTGTCCGGCTCAATTTCCGAATGCCTGGCTCACCATTCCCTCACGGGGACGGTGTTGCCCTCCCTGCGCCGCCAGGAGAACGAGCGGTTGACCCTGCTCGGCTCTTTGGGCGCGCTCCATACGCTCGGCTGCCGTGTCGATTGGCGGGGAGTGTTCCCCGGAGCGGAAATGGCCGACCTGCCCACTTACCCCTGGCAGCAGGCGCACTACTGGAGCGAAGCGGGGGAGTGCCGGGAGGCCCGACTGAACCCGCCCCTCCATCCCTTGCTGGAGCATAAACTGCCGGCGGCCCAACCCACCTGGCAGAGTTGGCTTGACAAAGACAGCCTGAACACCTTCCAAGATCATCGAGTGCTGGGACGCGTCGTCATGCCGGCCGCTGCTTACGTGGATATGGCCCTGGCGGCCGGCCGGGCGGTTTCCGGGTCGCTCGCCATCAGTCTGGAGGAGATGGATTTTCACAAAGCCTTGATGTTTCCGGAAGGCGAAGATCCGCTCCGCCTGCAACTGACCTACCGGCCCCAGGAATCTACCTTTACCATCTCCAGCTGTCCGGCCAAGACCGGCGCTGAGTGGGTTGAGCATGCCAGCGGCCGCCTCCGACCGCTCCCCAATTCGGTTCCGGCCCCGGCCGAGGCTGTCGCCCAAATTCGAAAACGCTGCTCCCGGGATATCCCCCCGGATTTGATTTATCGGCGATTCAGGGAGGCCGGCCTCAGCTTCGGCCCGGCCTTCCAGGGAATTGCCGCCGCTTGGCGGGGCAAGGATGAGGCCATCGGCCGCCTGCAACTCCCCGCCCATCTTGAAAGCGAGCAGCTCAAATACGTCATTCACCCGGCGCTGCTGGATGCCTGTTTCCAGGTGTTGTCCGCGGCATTGCCGGAGAACCCGGATGGATACGCCCTTTACTTGCCGGTCCAAATTGAGCGCCTTCAATGGTACGCCGGAGCCGGCCGGCCGGCCTGGAGCCATGCGCGCTTGGTTCGCCGGGCAGCCCGCCTCATCGTCGGCGACATCCACCTCCTCGATGAGGAGGGACAGGTTCTGATGGCGGTGGAGGGGTTCCATTGCCGGGCCGCCGCGCCCGCCCGGCGAGAAACCTCGGCCGGCCTGGACGACTGGCTTTACGAAAACGTGTGGCAACCCTGCCCCTTGCCTCAATCCCAAGCCCGGCCGCTCCCCAAGCGCCAGACCGCCGGCCTGAACGAGATCGCCGGTCGGCTGGAGCGGCTGGCCCGCCGCCGTGAAGCGCACACCCGGCTCAGCGAGCGGCTGGCCGAAGCGGTGCCGGACTTGGACGTTCTCTGTCGGCACTATATCCTTGATGCGTTCCGGCAACTGGGGGGAGAACTGCGCCTCGGACAGCGCCTCCAGCCGGGTCCCTGGATGGAGGAATTGGGCATCGTGGCCGGGCAGAGGCAGGCCGCCGGGCGATTCTTACAGTACCTCGAGGAAGATCGGATCCTGAAGCGGACCGGGCCGGGCTGGACCGTGCGCCGGGCCGGCCCGCCGGCCGACACGGATTCCCTCTGGCGGAAGATACTCCGCCGATTCCCGGCGTCTTATCCGGTGCTTGCCCTCCTGCGCCTTGGCGGGCGCCGGCTGGCCGGAGTTTTGCGGGGCGGCCTCGACCCGGGGAGCATTCTTTTTTCCATCGAGTGGTGGCCTTTGATCGAACATTTCTATCAAGACTCCTGGGTGTTCCAGGATCACAACCTGTTCGCGGCCGAAGCCGTCGAGGCCGTGGTTGATAGGCTGGGGCCGGGGCGCAGGGTGCGAATCCTCGAAGTCGGCGCCGGGGCGGGCGGCCTGACGGCCTACGTCCTGCCCCGCTTGCCCGCCGAGCGGACCGAATATTTCTTTACCGATAAGTCGGACGAATTTTTCCAGCGGGCGGAACAGAAGTTTTTTGATTATCCTTTTGTGCGATACCGGACGCTCGGCCTGGAGACACCGTCCGCGGAACAGGGACTCGAGCCGCATTCGTTTGATATCGTTTTGGCTTCCCAGGCGCGGCCCGCCGGTCCAGACTTCCGCGAAACGCTGAACCAGGTCCGGCAGCTATTGGCTGGGCAAGGGCTTCTGATCATGCTCCACACCGAGCTGCCGGGCCGATGGTTTTCTCTGGTATCAGGCCTGCTGGACGGCGGGCAGCTGCCCGCCGACAAGGCTGTCCAGCCCGCCAGGGCAGCGCTCGACCAGGGCAGCTGGCTGGCCCTCCTCCGGGAGCTGGGTTTTGCCGGCGGCCGAGCTGTCTCGCCGACCGGCGGCGGATCGTCCGGGCTGTGCCATAGGGTTTTCCTGGCCCGGGCCCCGAGCGCCGCAAATGCATTAACCGCTCAGCCCGCAATTCCTCGAGCGAGGCAGGCTGCGGCTTGGGTTGTCTTTGCCGATTCAAGCGGCACGGCCGAGGCCTTGGCCGGCAAATTGCGCGGCCGGGCTGACCGAGTGGTCATGGTAAACCCGGGGGCCGAATATCGGCGCCGCGGTCCTGACCGGTTTGAGATTCGGGCCGCTGAGCCTGCCGATATGACCCGGCTGCTGGCGGACCTGTCGGCCAACGGAGACGGGCCGGTAGCGCGGTTCGTCCATTGCTGGGCCCTGGAGGCGAACGGGCTCGACGATATCGGACTCTCTCAGCTCGACCGGGCAGAATCCTTCGCCTGCCACTCCGTTTTGCACCTGGTCCAGGCTCTGGCCGCCGGCCGCGCCGCCGAACCGGTCAGAATTTGGCTGGTTACCAACGGCGCCCAGGCCATTTGGCCCGGACAGAAAGTCAGCCTATCCCAATCGATGCTATGGGGGTTGGGCCGTGTGCTGATCAATGAACAGCCCTCCCTCCGCTGCCGGCTGATCGACCTCAGCCCGGCCGCGGACGAGGACGATAGGCAGGCTCTGTTCGACGAATTGCTGTCCGAGGATAGCGAAGACGAGGTTGCCATCCGCGGGTCCGACCGCTATATGAGCCGGTTGGTCAAATTCTCCGAGGTCCGCCGGCCGCCGCGGCCGGGACCGGCGCGGCGGCCCCCAGGCTACCGGCTGGAAACGGCAGCCAGTGGAACGCTCGACCATCTGGCCTTTCGCTCCCGCCCGCGCCGGAAACCCGGGCCCGGCGAGGTGGAAATCGAAGTTCAGGCCGCGGCCCTCAACTTTCGCGACGTGATGAAAGCGCTCCACATCTATCCGTCGGAGAAGGATGAGGACCAGCTGCTCGGCGACGAGTGCGCCGGCCGGGTGACGGCGGTAGGCCGGGGCGTGAAGGGCTTGAGCCTCGGCGCGGAGGTCGTGGCCATCGGCTCGGGCTGCTTCGCTTCGCGGGTGATGGTGCCGGCGGCGGCGGTGAGGCCCAAGCCGCCGGGCCTGAGCTTCGAAGAAGCCGTCACCGTACCGGTCGCGTTTTTGACGGCCTGTTACGCCCTGCATCATCTCGGACAACTGAAACGGGGCGAGCGAGTGCTCATCCAGGCAGCCGCCGGCGGTGTCGGCCTGGCCGCGGTGCAATTGGCCCGGCTGGCGGGAGCCGAAATTTTCGCCACCGCCGGCAGCACCGAGAAGCGTGAACTGCTCCGCGCCCTGGGAGTCCATCATGTGCTGGATTCACGGTCGCTCACCTTTGCCGATGAGGTCCGCCGCCTGACCGGCGGCCGCGGCGTTGAGGTAGTCCTCAATTCGCTGGCTGGAGAGGCCCTGGTCCAGGGACTGTCCGTTCTTTCGCCCTACGGCCGCTTTCTGGAGATAGGAAAACGGGATGTTTTCCAGAACAGCCGGATCGGCCTGCGTCCCCTGCGAAACAACGCCGCCCTGTTTGTCATTGACCTGGCCCAGGCCATGCAGGACAAGCCGGCCCTGCTGGTTTCCCAAATGAAGCAGATCATGGATTGGGTTGCGCACGGCCAGCTGTCTCCTTTGCCGCATCGGGTCTTTCCCATCGATCAGATCGTCAACGCCTTTCGCCACATGTCGCAGGCGCGCCATGTGGGCAAGGTTGTGGTTTCCAGGTCGCTGGGCCAGGTCCGAACGGTCCCCGAGACGAATTGGCCTCTCCTCCGTTTTGATTCCAGGGCCAGCTACCTGGTAGCGGGCGGCCTGGGCGGGTTCGGCCTGGCCGTGGCCGAATGGATGGCCCGAAACGGGGCGCGGCGGCTTATCCTGGTCAGCCGGCGGGGCGCCTCGACGGATGAAGCCCGCGCCGGCCTGGTCCGTATCCGCCGGCTGGGGGCCAAGGTGAGCGTCTGGAAAGCCGACATCAGCAACCGCACCGATGTGAGCCGGGTGTTCCGGCGCATCGAAAAAGACTGGCCCCCACTCCGCGGGATCGTCCAGGCGGCCATGGTCATCGACGACGGGTTGCTCACCTCGCTAGACCGGGAACGGTTCCGGCGGGTCACCGCTCCCAAAGTCCACGGCGCCTGGAACCTGCATGAGATGTCCCTCGCTCAGCCGCTCGATTTTTTTGTGATGTTCTCCTCGATCACCTCTCTGGTCGGCAACCCGGGCCAGGGGAATTATGCGGCGGCCAATGCTTTTCTGGACGGGCTGGCCCACTACCGGCGGGCGCTCGGGCGGCCGGCCCTCACCGTGAATTGGGGCCTCCTCAGCGAAGTGGGCTACGCGGCCCGGCGGCAAGAGATCCAGGAACATCTGGCCCGCTTGGGCATGAGCGGGATCACTCCCGCCCAAGCCACGGAAGCGCTGGGGTTTCTTTTGCCGAGCGATGTTGTCCAGGTCGGAGTAGCGAACCTGGACTGGAAAAAGTGGTCGGCCTCCGCGTTAGGCGTCCGTTCGCCGCGCTACGCGGATCTGGCCCGGCAGCAGGAAAAACAGCCCCTCGGGGAAGGCCAGGGAATTCGGGAATCGGTTTTGTCGGCCGCCGGCGACCGGAAGCTGGATCTGGTGACCCGATACGTGCGCGAGCAGGCGGCCAAAGTCATCCGCATCGGCGTAGACAAGCTGGATGTGAAACGGCCTCTGACCGACCTCGGTCTTGATTCGCTGATGGCTGTTGAACTCGGGCTTTGTATCGAAAAACAGCTGGGTGTCCCCTTGCCGCCGGGAAAGTTCACGGCTGGCACGTCCGTGGCGAGCATGGCCGCCACGATCCTTGAACTGATGACCGGCGCCTGGCCGGGGCCGCCGGCGAAAAAAGAAGGATGGGTCAAAGTCGCGCCAACCGCCCCGGAACCTGCGGCCGGAAGCCTGGTCGTGCTCCGCGCCGGGGGAGGGCGAGACCCGCTGTTCTGCTTTCACCCCGCGGCCGGGCTGGTCCATATCTACTATGATCTGATGAGGAGTCTGCCGGCGGACCTGCCGGTGTACGGCCTTCAGTCGCGAGCGGTCGGCGGCCAGCAGAGCGAGCATGATTCACTGGAAGCCATGGCCGAGGACTACGCCACTTTAATCGAACGTTGTGTCCCCCGGGGACATTGTCATCTGTTCGGATTTTCGTTCGGCGGATTCTCGGCGCTGGCCACCGCTGGCGTCCTGGAGAAGCGAAACCGCCAAGTCCAACTGGTCGGGCTGGCGGACGCCAATTTGGACTGGATCGACCCCGGCACTTCAAAGGAAACGCTGCTGCGCCGGCATATTCTCGACATGTACGATATTTTTGCCCGTGAACTCCGGATGCTGCGTCCGGTAGACGCGGACATCCTGGCCCAACAAGCCGATACCCTAGCGGCGGCCATGCTGACCCTGTCGGGGCCGGAACGTGTCGAGCGGGTGTTGGACTGGCTGACCGAGCAGGATTATCTGAACAGCGGACTCAAACCCGAGAACATCAAAGAATATATCTCGCTGTATGATCACCATCTGGCCCTGTTGCGGGCCTATCGTCCTCAGCAGGTCCAAGCTCCCCTGTTGTGCTGGATGCAACAACGAACTCAGGTCCCCCCAGCCGGATTCCAGGCCGCCTGGAAGAAGCTTACGGCTGCCTCGGCTACGGTCAGGTTTTTGGCCGGCCGGCATTACGATCTGATGTTCCCGCCCTTGGTCGAAGTTATGGCGGACCAACTGAACGCCGCCCTGCTGCGGATGGGCGAAACCGGCCCGGCCCTGGTGACCAACGGAGCGTGACATGCTGAAAATCTGGGCCGGCTGCAGCCTGCCCGGCTGGTGGCGGCTGCTCGCCCGAAACCGGTTCGGGGTCGCCCCGCAGCACATTCCGGAAGCGTTGCTCTACACGCTGACGGCCGCCTACCACTCGCTCCTGGCGGGCCTTCAGGGTTTTCTGTTCGGGCCCAAGATCGCGGCGGTCCGAATAGACCCCCCACCCGTGTTTATTATCGGCCATTGGCGAACCGGAACGACTCTCCTGCACATCTTGCTCGGGCTGGATAAACAATTTACCTATCCCACCACCAGCGAATGTTTGAATCCCAGCCACCTTCACCTGCGGGGATATGTGGAACGCTGGATCATGCGGCGGAACATTCCCGGCCGCCGGCCGATGGATTCCATGGCCATGTCGGGTGATTCTCCGCAGGAAGATGAATTCGCCCTCTGCCTCCTGGGCGCCCCGTCTCCCTACCAGAAGCTGGCCTTCCCCAACCATCCGCTGCCTGACCCTCAATCCTGGGAAGTGGAGGACCTGCCGCCGCGGCTGCTCACTAGATGGAAAGAGCTATTCACCCATTTCCTGAAACAAGTGCTCTTCCGCCGGGGAGGCCGTTTGGAGTTAAAATCCCCCCCGCATACCTGCCGGGTCAAAGTCTTGTCCGAGCTTTTTCCCGGAGCGCGTTTCATCGCCATGGTCCGGTCTCCGTACGCGGTGATCCCCTCCACGATCAACTTGTGGAAAACTTTGTATCAGTCCCAATCTCTCCAAAGGCCAAGCTGGGCCGGCCTGGAGGGCGCCGTTTTTCAGACCTTCAACCTTTTCTATGAACGGCTGGAACAATCGCGCTGGCTGGTCCCCGGGGAGCGGTTTTGCCAGGTGCGCTTCGAAGATTTAGCCGCTGACCCGCTGGGCCAGATGCGACGCGTCTACGAGGACCTCGGCCTGGGCGATTTCGACCGCCTGCGTCCGGCCCTGGAGGGTTACCTGGCTGCCCATCCGCATTACCGGGGCCGAGACTGGGAGCTCTCTCCGGCCCTGCGCCGCCGCATCACGGAAGAATGCCGCCCCTATTTGGAGCGGTATGGCTACTTACATGTTCCAGCGGTAGGAGGCTTTGAAGAGAAAGATGTTGTCGCCCGGGGCGGTTAAGAGGTCGCCCAGGTCGCGGCGGAACTGGAAATCACCCGGGTGGGCATAGTCGGCGCGGTTCTGGGTCCAGACCAGGTAGAACAATGAGCCGGGGAGATACTCCCAGCGGAGCACGACCGTGCCGCGCAGGGACTTATAGTTGAAGTCGGGGTTGTCGAAGGCGAAGGCTTCGGCCGGCCCTTGGCCGTCGGGGTCCACAACGTAAGCGCCGTCGGCCGTTCCGATGGTCGAGCCGTTTCGTCCGTAGATGTTCCAGTCGAAGCTTTTAGGCCTGGCCAGTTCCTTGAATTCGTTATACTGGCCCACGGCCAGGAAGGGCTGCAGGTAGGCCTGGAGCGTCAGCCGGGGGGTGAAGGTCCAGTCCAGGCGGATATCGACGGCGATCGTCTTCTGGGCCAGGCGGCCGAAGATGTATCGTGTTCCGAAGGTCGAAGTCATCAAGGGGTCTGAAACTTGGGTCACCCATTGAATGCTGTTCGTCTCATTGGCCAGCGACGGCCCTACGGAAAAATTGATGTTCGAGGCCGGCTTCCAGCGAAGGCCGAGGTAGACGTTCCATTCGGAGCCTGTAGCAGGACGAACGTACGTATAAAACGAGCTCTCCATGACCACCGGCTTCCGGCTGTCAGACGACAGATAGCCGTCGACCTGGTAGCCGTAGGGAATGAGGGCCATGGGGCCGCCGCGGGTGAGCGTCTTGCTCAGGGCTTCAGGGTTGTAACACGCCTCGATGTTGAGGCTCCAGAAATTCCAGAGCTCCGCCTGGAAAAGGACGATGCCCAGTTCCCAGAACCTGTTGCCGCCGAAATCCATGTTGCGGCCGTAGCCAGCGGCGACCAGGGCATAGCGGAAAACCTTGCCGGGCTTCGTCCACTGATATCCGGGCAGGACCATAAAGTTGATGATATCGGAGGCGTTGTATTGGAACCCAAGGTCATTGGGATCGAATCCGGGGGACAGGACGCCGATCGAAGCCACGCCGATCCAATTGCCATTCTGCTTGGCCAGGGAGAATTTGCCGCCCCAGCCGGTCATAGAAGTCGCGCTGGGGTCCACCTTCAGGTGGTCGGCATCCGGGCGTTGGAAGTAATGCATGGAGGAATACTGGAGGCGGAGGATATCTTCGGCAGATCCCTCGATCCGCGTGCCGCCCAGCCAGCCGCCCATGACCCAGTTGCGGTCTTTGTCCAGGAAATGCCAGCCGTCAACGGCCAGGCTGAAGGCGTTGCGGTTGAGGATGCCATTTAATGTGGGAGCATCATTGTCGCGCAGGACGCCTGTGGCCATGAGGCCGATACCGCTCCGGCCTTTATCAATGTCTTTCTGGGCGCGAACCACGCCGTAGAAAGAGAAGGGCTCCACCTCCTGCTTGAGCCGTGCGCCGCTCTGGTCGATCTCAGCAAACTCGCTGGCTGTCAGGGCGCTGATGAAACCCACATTCCAGGTCCCCAGCTTGCCGGTGAGTTTGGCCGCGCCCAGAATGGTCGTCCGGTCGGGAAAACTGGTGTATCCCTCCTCGGTCACGTAGCCTTGCGGGGCCCGGCCGATGCGCCGACTGTAGAAGAAAGTCGGGCTGGGCCAGTTGAAGTTAGCGTTTAAATACAGGCCGCCGCTGCCGAAGCCGTTGAAGATGGAAGCGCCCTCGATAAAGAAAGGCCGTTTTTCCTGGTAGTAGGTCTCATAGGCAGAGAGGTTGATGACAGCCGGGTCGACCTCGACCTGGCCGAAATCAGGGTTGACCGTGGCGTCCAGGGTCAGGTTGCTCATCAGGCCGACCTTGAGGTCGAACCCCGCATTGCCCCCGAGCCGCTGCCCGGTCTCAAAAGGATTGCCCTGCTCCTCGGGCCGGAACTGGGCCTGGCCTGTGGCGTAGGGTAAAAATTCAATATGACGGCCGGGCCGGATGCCGTGGATGCCCTCCAGCCTGGCGAACTTCGAGACAAAGGCCGGCTCGCTCTTGGGCACCCAGGCGAAGCTGGCCACTTCGTTCTTGCGCTTGATGACGCGGCGGAAGTTCACGCCCCAGACATATTCGTCCTGGCTCGGGAAGCGCAGCTGGTTGAAGGGGATTTTTATTTCTACGATCCAGCCCTGGCCGTTGACCTCGGCCTTGGCCTCCCAGACGCCGTCCCAGGAGTCGTCCTCGTTCACGTCGTTGGAAAGCGTCGAGTCCGTGATCGTGCCCGCCGGGTTGACGCCGAACTGGTAGCCCGTCCTCTTGTCACAGTAGGGATCGACGGCGATGAGGAACCAGTCGGAATCGACCTGAGAATCGCGCCGGCCCAGGCGGCCGATGATCTTATCCGGCTGGCTGTCGTAGCAGTAGGCCGCCACATACAACGCTTTTTCGTCGTAGGCCACCCAGACCTTTGTCTGCTCGGTGGACGGCTCGCCGTCCTTGGGATCGTTCTGGGTGAAGCCGTCGCTGGCCTCATTGTTCCAGACTTTTTCCTCCAGCCGGCCGTCAATCGTGATCGGTTCTTCGGTCCGGACAGCCTTGACTATTTTTTGGGCCGCCGGCGCGGCCGGCGGAGTTTGATCCTTTGATTTGGTCTTGGCTGTGAGAACCAGCGGCAGGGCCAGGATCATCAGCATCGATATTATCTTTCTCACCCTAAATCTCCTTTTTCTCCAAGCCTCTTCAGGCCAAACACGATAGAGTGCGTCTTTCATCAATAACTACGATTGAAGTCTTATAAAGGTTTCCGGATATCGCCAAAAAAATGGGTACAATATATTGGATTCGGGTGCAAAATAATTTTACCTCCTGGTTCTTCTTGTCAAAGGCCGCGTGGTTGAGTATAATACGCACTTACTCGAACGCTTTTTGGATCCGAGTAAAACCCCCCCTGCTTCAGCACCGGGAAGGCTTTTCATGATGACAGATATCTCTCATATGCGCAATATCGGGATCAGCGCCCATATCGATTCCGGCAAGACGACGCTGACCGAACGTATCCTCTTCTACTGCAAGAAAATCGCACAGGATGCATGAGGTCAAGGGCAAAGACGGCGTCGGCGCCACCATGGACTCATGGACCTGGAAAGGGAGCGCGGCATCACCATTTCCTCGGCCGCCACCAACGTCACCTGGGCCGACCGGTCCATCAACATTATCGACACGCCCGGCCACGTGGATTTCACCATCGAAGTAGAGCGGGCCCTTCGAGTCCTCGACGGAGCCATCCTGGTTTTATGCGCCGTGGGCGGGGTCCAATCCCAGACTATCACCGTGGACCGCCAGCTCAAACGCTACCACGTTCCCCAGCCTGGGCTTCATCAACAAGCTGGACCGGGTGGGCGCCAATCCCCTCAAAGTCAGGGACCAGCTCGCCGAGCAGCTGGGGTTAAACGCGGTCCTGCTCCAATCGCCCATCGGCCTGGAGGATCGACCATCGAGGAGTGGTTGACCTCGTCTTGATGAAGGCCCTTTATTTCGAGGGCAAGGACGGGGAAACGATTCGTCAGGAAGAGATCCCGGCCGAGCTTGCGGAGCAGGCCCGCCGCAAGCGGGAGGAGATGCTGGATGCGGTCTCGCTTGTTTTCCGACGAGCTCATCGCCGCGGTCCTGGAGGGCCGGGAAACCGAGGATATGATCCGCAAGGCCCTCGCCAGGGCACCATCTGCCGCGAGTTGACGCCCGTGTCTTCATGGGCTCGGCCTACAAGAACAAGGGCGTCCAGCCTCTGCTGGACGCAGTGTGTCGACTACCTGCCCGACCCGAGCGAGGTCGAGAACATCGCTATTGGACCTGGAGCGAGAAGGTCAAGAAGTCATGCTCGCGGCCGACCACGCGGCCCACACCGTCGCCCTGGCCTTTAAGCTTGAGGACGGGCCCTTACGGCCAGCTGACCTATATCCGCGTCTATCAGGGCAGCATGCGGAAGGGCGTGAGCTTTTCAACACCCGCTCCCGACAGCGCCTGCAGGTCGGCCGCCTGGCCCGCATGCATGCCGACAGCATGGAGGACATCGAGGAGGCGGGCGCGGCGACATCGTCGCCCTGTTCGGCTCGAATGCCAGTCGGGCGACACGTTCGTCAAGCCGGGCCTTGACCTGGCCATGACCGCCATCTATGTGCCCGAGCCGGTCATCTCCCTGGCCATTGAGCCGGTGGAGAAGAACTCCGCGACAACCTGGCCAAGGCCCTGGGCCGGTTCACCAAGGAAGACCCCACCTTTAGGACATATGTCGACCCGGAATCCAATCAGACTATCATCCAGGGCATGGGCGAGCTGCATCTGGAAGTCTATATCGAGCGCATGAAACGGGAGTACCGGGCCGAGGTTCGGACGGGCAGGCCCCAGGTGGCCTACCGCGAGTCCATCACCCATAGGGTCGACTTCGACTACACCCACAAGAAGCAGACGGGCGGCGCCGGCCAATATGGCCGGGTCATGGGCACTCTTGAGCCACTGGCCGAGGGGAACTATGAGTTTCGTGAATGAAGTCAGAGGGCGGCCGCATCCCTCGGGAGTTCATCCCTCCTGCGACAAGGGGTTCCGGGCCGCGCCTGAGCAAGGGCCGGCTGATCGGCTTTCCCATCGTCGGCATCCGGGTCACTCTAATGACGGCCAATCTCACCCGGTCGATTCCTCGGACATCGCTTTCCAGGCCGCCGCCCAGGGCGCTTTTTGGCAGGCCTATGAGAGGGCCAAGCCCGTTGCCCTGGAGCCCATCATGAAGGTTTCGGTGGAAGGGCCCGACGGAGTTCGCCGGCATCGTCTTCGGCAGCATCAACCAGCGACGGGGGGTCATCGTCAGTTCGGTCGAGGACGGCCTGTTCGCCCGCGTCGACGCCGAGGTCCCGCTGGGCGAGATGTTCGGTTACTCCACCGTGCTCCGCTCCCTGACCCAGGGCAAAGCGGAGTTCACGATGGAATTCCTGAAGTACGCGCGAGTGCCGGCGGCCGCGGCCGAGGCGCTCATCGCCGAGTACCGGGAAAATACGGCAAGACTCAGCCAGGCTTCGAAATAAAGGGAGGGACTAAGGCACATGGTCCCAGCGAAGAATTGTTCAAGAGGAGCCCGCTCCGCATCCTGGAAAGCTCGATCCACGGCGGGCTGGGCAAGGGGAACATCGGTGTGCTGGCCTCGCGCAAAGGCGTCGGCAAGACGGCCTGCCTGGTCCACATCGCCACCGACAAGCTTCTCCAGGGCAAGCCCGTCATCCATGTCACCTATGCGAGCCCGGGTGGACACATCATCAACTGGTACGAAGACATCTTCAAGGAGCTGGCCAAAAATCGCGACCGGGAGTCGGCCGCTCGAGTTCCATGACGATCTCATCCGGAATCGGGTTATCATGAACTTCAACCAGGACGGCGCCCGGACCGAACAGGTCCTGCGGAGCCTGGAGGCCATGATCGTTCACGGCAGGTTCGCCGCAGACACGCTCATCGTCGACGGCTTCGATTTCGGACTGGGCACGCCGGATGACCTGCGCAAGTTCAAGGAGTTCGCCGGCCGGTTGGGCTTGGAGGTCTGGTTCAGCGCCTCGCTCCGGGGGGATGATCCCCTGTTCGACGAACGGGGCGTGCCCCGCCTCCTTCATCCGTTCCTGGAGGAAGTGGCCGTGCTCATCACCCTTCAATCTGAAGGCGAGCATGTCCGATTAAAACTGGTTAAGGATCACGGCTTTCCGGTGAGCGAGATCCATTTGGAGCTCGACCCCCGCACCCTGCTCATTGCCCAGGGCTGAGCCCGCTCTGGGCCACAACCCGGCGAAGCCCTTCCTCGAGCGTCAGCCGGGGACGAAAACCCAGTTCCCGCTCGATTTTCGAGCTGTCGAAGATCCAATAGTGGTCGTGGATGCTGCGCAGGGAGCTGCGGCGGAGGGGCGGCCTCCGGCCCAGCAGCTTGAAGGAGAGCTCGGCCAACCCGGCCAAGGTGTAGAGCAGGCCGTAGGGCAGGGGCAGGCAGCGGCGGCCCAGCAGCCGGCTGAGAATGTCCAACGGTTCGCGCCAGCTATAGGCCCGGCCATCGGTGACGTGAAAGGTTTGGCCGGCCGCCTCTTTTTTTTCGGCGCAGAGAAGGATGGCCTCCACCAAATCCTCGACCATGATGAAGCTCGTCTGTTTATCCTTGGTGCCTAAGAGCGGCTTGACCCGATACTGCAGCGCGCGGAGAACGGCCTGGACTTCTCTTTCCCGGGCGCCCAGGACGTTGGGCGGCCGGAGGATGACCACCGGGAATTTAGTGCCGTAGCCCCGGACAATTTCTTCGGCCAGGAGTTTGGTTTGGCCGTAAGCGGAGATGGGCCGGCAGGCGTCTTCTTCCGTTTTCGGCCGGCCCTTGAGGCTCGGCCCCGAGGCCGAGATGCTGGAGACAAAAACGAACCTTTGAAGCCGGGGCGCGGCCTCCTCGCAAGCGGCCAACAGGTTTTCCGTTCCTTCGACGTTGACCGCCCGGTGTTTCTCCCAGCCGGGGGCATGGATGACAGCGGCCAGGTGGAAGACGAGGTCGGCCCCGGCCGCAGCTTCCCTCAAGGAAGACTTGTCCCCCAAATCTCCCCGAGCTAGGGTCAGGCCCGTCTGTTCCAGCCAGCGGAGGTTTGAGGTCGGCCGGATAAGAGCGCGGACCTCATAGCCGCGCCGGGCCAGTTCCGCGGCCAGATGACCGCCGATAAACCCGCTGGCCCCGGTGACGAGCGCTCTCATGGTTGGACCCATTTTACCATGATAGACTCATTCCTTGACCGTCGGTGAACGGTCGTGCTAGTGTTCTTTTGAGCGGCCCGGGTCACCTGGAGAGAAAGAAATGAGAAAAAAACTGATCATCGGCCTCATCGTTGTTATCGTCTTGCTGACCGTCGGCATTATCCTCCTGACCCACAAGCCGGCGGAACGAGCGGAAAGCTCGCCGGGCGTCGAAGCCGGCGAAATTTCCATCCGCAACGTCACGGCCGACATCGTTCACTACGACATCACCCCGGCCGATTCCCAGGCCCCGCCCCAAGAACGGGTCATCAAGCCGGGCGCCATTCACCGCCTGCCCACCAGCGCCCCGCTGGACATCTCTTTCAGACGGGAAGGCCGGTCCATCGTCCATAGGCTTTTTCCCGGCAAGCCCTACTCTCTCCGCCTTAACGAGGGCGGCCTGCTGGAGATCTACGAAGGATCGCACGGCTGGCAGGGGGTGGAGGACCTGGCGCCTTTTGTGCCCACCCCCATGGAGGTGGTGGACAAGATGCTGGAGATGGCCGAGGTGAAGTCTTCCGATGTCCTGTACGATCTAGGCTGCGGAGACGGGCGGATCGTCATCACCGCCGCCCGGAAGTACGGTTGCCGCGGCGTGGGCATCGATATCGACCCGCAGCGCATCCGTGAGTCGCGCCAAAGCGCCAAGCGCGCCGGCGTCCAGAAGATGGTCGAGTTCCGGGAAGCTGATGCCATGAAGGTGGACATTTCCCGGGCCACCGTGGTTAGCCTCTACCTTCTGCCCGAGTCGAACGCGCTCCTGCGGCCAAAGTTTGAGAGCGAGCTCCGGCCGGGCACCAATGTTGTCTCCCACAACTATCACATCCCCGGCTGGGAGGCCAAACAAGTCCGGGCCGAGACGGTGCCGGACATGGAGGGCAAGGAGCACAGCATCTACCTCTACCGGCGGTAGGGCGGCCTCAGCCATTCTTCACCCGGCCGGGCGCAGCCAATTCAAATTCCCGGCAGCCACGGGCCCCAGCTTATTTCACCATGAGGAGAAGTAACTCCAATCGTGGCAGCTCGGCGAAAGCATCTCCAAACGTGTGATACGTGGGGAGGGGTGGCTGCCGAAGACACCTTTTGATTTGATTGAAAAAATATTAATCCCCCCTGCCCCCTTGGAATCAAGGGGGCAAGAGGTTGGTGTCTTCGGAAAGGCCGGCGGAGGGGCTCCCCACCCGCGCGCAGCCTGGCGAGCACGGATGGGGAGGAGCCGTGACAGGACCCCTCCTCTTCTTGAATGCTAGATCACGCAATTGGAGATGCTATCCAGCTCGTCAATTGGTTGTCTGTCGCCCGATTCTATGCTATAAGCCTTTTGGGAAAACTTCCGGAGTTTGAGATGGAGCCGATCGAGCAAAACTCCCAGGCCGGCCGCCTGAACGGAGTGGCCCTCAAAAATTATCAGGAGAACAGCGGACAGCTCTTCCATTATTTCTCCGATTTTTTGGGCCGCTGGATTTTGGCCGGTTCGGCAAAGCCGGTCGGCCGGCTATCCGACTTCAAGGTCAGACTGGGCGAGCTTTTTCCCAAAGTCGCGGCCATCGTCATCAAGAAGCGCCGCAAATATTGGGAGTTGGACTGGTCCTTGGTGGAAAGCCTGAGCGGCCGTCTTATCCGCCTCCGGGCTGAAGCCGAGCCGGCCCTCCGACCCCTGAGCGTGGGCCAGGAGGAAATCCTGCTTCGGGAGGATCTCCTGGACAAGCAGGTCGTGGACACTTTGGGAGCCAAAATCGAGCGTGTCAACGACATCCATCTTCTGTCCGTCAACCATGAGCTGCGCCTGGTCCATGTGGACTACGGGGCCCGCGGCCTCTTCCGCCGGCTGGGCTGGCTGCGTGCCGTGGACTCCTTCACCGATTGGCTGTTCGGCAACCATCCCCAGGAGAGGTTGCTTTCCTGGAAATACATCCAGCCACTGGCCTCCGATTCCCGCAGCCGCGACTTGAAGATCAACGTCACCCTGCGCAAGCTGCACGAGCTTCACCCTTCGGACCTGGCCGACATCATTGAGGACCTGGACCTGGAGAATCGCCGGAGGATTTTCCATTCTCTGGACCTGGAAACCGCGGCCGAGACCCTTCAGGAGATGGACCCCAAGCTGCAGCTGACCATGCTGGAGACCGCCACCGCGGAGAAGGCTTCGGATATTCTGGAGGAGATGGACCCCGACGCGGCCACCGACCTGCTGAGCGACCTGCCCCAAGAAAAACAGCAGAAGCTCATCCGGACCATGGACAAACCCAGCCGGGAGAAGGTCGAGGAGCTCCTCCGTTTCGAGGAGGGCACGGCCGGCAGCCTGATGACCAAAGATTACATATCCGTCCGGGAGGATCAGACCATCGGCCAGGCTGCCGCGGAGTTCAGGAAAACCGAGCTGCCCCTGGACTGTGTAGCCTATCTCTACGTCACGGATAAAGACGGCCGGTTGAATGGCGTGCTGACCCTAAGGCACTTGTTCCTCAACGACCAGGCCACCCCGGCCGGCCAATTGATGAACACCCATCTGGTCAAGGTCAGCCCCGAAACCGACGCCAAGGAAGTCATGGAGCTGTTCAAAAAATACAAATTCATGGCCTTGCCCGTGGTGGACGAGGATAATCACCTGACCGGCCTTATCACCCTCAAGGACATTATCGGCCAGGAGTGAGGCCGGCGGCATCGCCGCTGACTCTGCGGCCGGCGCCCCTTCGGCAACAGTCCGGCCAGGGCCGTCCTGTTCGTCTTTTAAAGCGCGGCAGCCAACTTCCGGCCGAAAGAGCGGGCTCCGGCCAGGGCTTCCTGGTCCGGGTTCCAGAGGGCGCGGTAACCCTCGTCCACGACCTCAAACCCGGCGGCTTTCAATCCCTCGTTGAGGATTTTGACCGACTCGCCGCTCCAGCCGTAGCAGCCGAAGGCGGCCGCTTTTTTGCCCTTGAACCCCAAGCCCTTGACTTCCTCCAGGAGTGCGGCCATGGAAGTCAGGATTCCGCGATTGATGGTGGACGAGCCGAGCAAAACGGCCTTGGAGCGGAAAATTTCGGTGATGATGTCGTTTTTGTCCGACCGGCCGGCGTTGAAGAGGCTGAGAACAACCTTGGAGTCGACCTCATGCAGCCCCCGGGCGATTTCTTCGGCCAATCGCCGCGTGCCGTCCCACATCGTGTCATAGACCAGGGTGATCTGATTCTCCCGGTAGCTGTCGGCCCAGCGCAGGTAGGCCTCTACGATCTGGGCCGGGTTGTCCCGCCAGATGATGCCGTGGGAGGGGCCGATGATGTCCAGGGGAAGGTTGAGCGCCAGCACTTCCTTGATTTTTTTGGTGACCAGCTGGCTGAAGGGCGTCAAAATGTTGGCGTAGTACTTCAGGGCCTCCTGATACAGCTCGGCCCGGTCCACCAGGTCGTTGAACAATAGCTCGGAGGCGTAGTGCTGGCCGAAAGCATCGTTGCTGAAGAGAACGGCGTCGCCGGTGAGATAGCACATCATGCTGTCCGGCCAGTGGAGCATGGGCGCCTCGACGAAGACCAGCTCCTTGGGACCCAGGCTGAGGCGGTCGCCGGTCTTAACCACCTGAAAATTCCAATCCTGGTGATAGTGGCCGCGCAGTGATTTGACGGCGTTGGCCGTGCAATAGACGGGAGTGCCGGGGATGCGCCGCAGGAGTTCCTCCAGGCCGCCGCTGTGGTCGATCTCGCCGTGGTTGGCCACCACGGCCGAGATGCTTTGCAGGTCGACGGCCTCGGCCAGGCGGTCGGCCCACTGCCGGGCGAAGGGCTGCCAGACCGTATCGACCAGGACCGTCTTCTTTTCCCGGATGAGGTAAGAATTGTAGGAAGAGCCGCGGTGGGTCGAAAGCTCGTTTCCGTGGAATTTTCGCAATTCCCAGTCGATTTGGCCAACCCAGAAAATATTGCTCTTGAGGGGACGTATCATCTAAATACTCCTAAATCTATAGGGTTCCTTTCGGCGGGCTATTATAAACACAAGCTGGGGGAAGAGCAAGAGGCGCTATGGGGAAGGGGACTGGCGTCGTGCTACCCCCTTCCCTGAATTAAGGACGGGAAGATGCATTCGTGTTATTGTCTCTTTGGGGTGCCGTTGAGTATAATAACAACCAGGAGGGTCTAAATGAAAACTAAAATCTTGCTCGTCATCGGGATTTTTCTTTTTGCGCTGAGCGGCGCCGGCTTGGCCTTGGCCCAGCAGCCGCCCCAACAGCCGCCCCAGCCGCCGCAGGAACCTCCGCAGGAACAGCCGGCTCAAGCCCAGCCTGTGGCCCAGGTAAACCTTGCGGTTGAAGAGGCGGTGATGTGCACCGGGGTCATGGATAGAACGCCCCAGGGGGTGCCATCCCTGACGGCTCCGGCGACAGCCGCGGGTACGACAACCCCCGCTGCGGCTGCGGCGCCCCAGGCGGCAACCGCCGCTGCCTCAACGGCCGCGGGAAGCGGGGGCGGCGAAGCTCCTTTCCCCTTTGCCGCCGGCGTGGGCAAGCTCTACTGTTTCACCAAGATTTCCGGCGCGACCGTGGCGGCCACCATCAAGCACGTCTGGTATTTCGGCGATAAAGTAGTTCACACCATGGAGCTCAGCCTGGACGGTTCGCCCTGGCGGACCTGGAGCAACAAGACGATCCCCTCCGAGTGGACGGGGATGGGCAAAGTTGAGATTCAGGACGCCAACGGCACCCTGCTGAAAACCGTCAACTTCATTGTCCAATAATTAGGAGTCGATGGGGCCGGCCCTCCTTTAATAGCTATAACCTCGCCCTAGCCTTTTGTTTTTTCCGGGGCGTCCCGGGCATTTTCGGGGGAAAAGCCGGCCCTTGGGAGATTCAGAATGATCATTGAACAATTCGACCCCCTCCGCGGGCAGATCGTTCAGGTCATCGACGAGGGAGGCCGGACGCGGGCGGATCTTGAACCACGCCTGTCGGCGGCCGAGCTCCAACGGATCTATTCTCTTATGGTCCTGACCCGTGCGGCCGACCAGAAGGCCGTCAAGCTCCAGCGCCAGGGCCGGCTGGGCACATATGCCCCGGGGCTGGGGCAGGAAGCCTGCCAGGTGGGGACGGCCTTCGCTTTTCAAAAGGAGGATTGGGCCTTTCCCTACTTCCGGGACCTGGGGCTGTATCTCACCCTCGGCTATCCGCTGGCCGATTATTATCTTTATTGGATGGGCAATGAGGCGGGCATGAGAACCCCGGAAGGCTTGAACCTCTTTCCCCTGGCCATCCCGGTCGCCTCCCAGATCCCCCCATTCCGTAGGCGCCGGGCTGGGAGCCCGGCTGCAGAAAAAGCCGATCGCCGTCGTCTGCACCTTCGGGGACGGCGCCACCTCGGAGGGAGATTTTCACGAGGCCTTGAACTTCGCCGGTGTCTTCCGGACGCCCAACGTGTTCGTCTGTTACAACAACCAGTGGGCCATCTCCACGCCGCGCTCCCGCCAGACAGCCTCGGCGACCATCGCCCAGAAGGCCCTGGCCTACGGCTTCCCGGGGGTGGCCGTGGACGGCAACGATGTCCTGGCCGTCCTGGCCGTTGTCCGGGAGGCCCGGGAGCGCGCTCGCCGCGGCGACGGCCCGACGCTCATCGAGGCCTTGACCTACCGAATGGGCCACCACACCACCTCCGACGACGCCAGCAAGTACCGCCCCGAGGCCGAGGTCAAGGAGTGGGAGAAGAAGGACCCCTTGTTGAGATTTCAGGCCACCCTCAAGGTCAAGGGGCTATGGAACGCAGAATTCGAGAAAGACCTTCAGGAGCGGGCGGCCCGGGAGGTAGAGGAGGCCGTGTCCAAGGCCGAGAGCGTTCCTCCGCCCGCGGCCGAAGACATGTTCGTCCACACCTTCAAAGAAATGCCTCCTCAGCTCCAGGAGCAGCTCGCCGCCCTCAAGGGTTCGCCCCGGGAGGGTTAGTCATGATCGCCACCATGGCCCAGGCGCTGAACATGGCCCTGGCCCAGGAAATGGACAGGGATCCCCGGGTCATTGTCCTGGGCGAAGATGTGGCCCAGGACGGAGGCGTGTTCCGGATCACCGACGGCCTGCTCCACAAGTTCGGGGCCGAGCGGGTGCTGGATACGCCCCTGGCCGAATCCGGCATCGTCGGCGTCTCGATAGGCCTGGCCGCCTTCGGCCTCCGGCCGGTGGCCGAAATCCAGTTCATGGGATTCATCTACCCCGCTTTCAACCAGATCATCTCCCATGCGGCCCGGCTCAGGAACAGGACCCGGGGACGCTTCACCGTTCCCCTCGTCATCCGCACTCCCTACGGCGCCGGGGTGAGGGCCCTGGAGCACCATTCGGAGAGCACGGAGGCGCTTTTCTGTCAGATCCCCGGCCTGACGGTGGTCGTTCCCTCGACGCCTTACGAAGCCAAAGGGCTGCTGGCCTCTTCGATCCGCAGTGAAGACCCGGTACTCTTCCTCGAACCGTCCCGTCTCTACCGGGCCGAGAAACAGGATATTCCCGAGGAGCCCTACGAACTCCCTCTGCGCCGGGCGCGGCTGGTCAGAGAAGGCCGCGACCTGACGCTCATCGCCTGGGGAGCAATGATCCCCCTGGCCGTCAAGGCTTCGGAAACGGCCGAAAAGGCGGGACACTCGGTTGAGATCCTTGACTTGCGGACGCTGGCGCCGCTGGACGAGGCGAGCGTCCTGGCCTCGGTCAAAAAAACGGGCCGGGCCTTGATCGTGCAGGAGGCGCCCAGGGCCTGCGGCCTGGCCGCCGAGCTGGCCGCCCTCCTGGCCGAGAAGGCCCTGCTGAACCTGGAGGCGCCGGTCCTGCGGGTCACCGGCGAGGACATCACCGTCCCCCTGTCCAAGAGTGAAGACCTGTACTATATCAATTCCGAACAGGTCTGGCGGAGCATCCAAAAACTTATGGAGTTCTGAAAATGGCCAAACAGTTCAAATTCCC
The DNA here is from genome assembly GCA_963702835.1 of Candidatus Aminicenantota bacterium. Taxonomy (GTDB): domain Bacteria; phylum Acidobacteriota; class Aminicenantia; order Aminicenantales; family JAFGAV01; genus JAFGAV01. The sequence goes on along the minus strand of OY969762.1, from coordinate 2,165,049 downwards.
GGATGTGGGGGAGGGGATCACCGAGGGCGAGGTCGTCCGCTGGCTGGTGAAGGAAGGGGACGAGATCAAAGCCGACCAGCCCATAGCCGACGTCGAGACGGACAAGGCCATCGTGGAAATGCCTTCTCCCTATGCTGGAACGGTTCTGAAGCTCCATGCCCGGGAGAAGGACATCGTCAAGGTGGGCCAGGTGCTCATCACCGTGGGGGAGAAGGGAGAGAAGCCGGAGGAAGCCGGCCCCGCCGCCGTGCCGGCTGCCGCGCCGAAAGGCCGGGGTGCGGCGGTCGAGCCCGGCCCCGCCCGGCCGGCTCCGGCCGCCGGAGCGGGGATCCTGGCCACGCCAAAAGTGCGGAAGATTGCCCAGGACCTCGGCCTTGACCTGGCGGCCATCCCGGCGACTGGACCCGGCGGCCGGATCACGGAAGAGGATGTCGAGGCCGCCCCCAAGAAAGCGGTCCCCCCCAGCCCGGCGGTCAAGGTCAAGACCAAGTTCGATTTCTACGGTTCCGTCGAACGATTGCCCCTGCGGGGAGTCCGGCGGGCCACGGCTAAGAGGATGGCCGAGTCGGTGTCCAAGGCCGCCCACGTCACCCATTTCGACCAAGCCGATGCTTCGGCCCTGGACCGGCTCCGGGAAAAGATGAAACCAGAGGCGGAGGCTCGGGGAATCAAGCTCACTTACCTGCCTTTCATCGTCAAAGCCCTGGTCGCCGCGCTCAAACTCCATCCCATGTTCAACTCCACCCTGGACGACGCCGAGGAGGAGATCATCATCAAGAAGTATTACAATATCGGCATCGCCGTGGATGTCGCCGACGGGCTCATCGTGCCCGTGCTCAAAGGGGCCGACGAAAAAAGCCTGTGGACAGTGGCCCGGGAGATCCAGGCCCTGGCCGAGGCCGCCCGCGGCCGAACGCTCGACCTGGCCGACCTCAAAGGGGGGACGTTCTCCATCACCAACGTGGGCATGATCGGCGGGGAGGCGGCCACACCCATCATCAATTATCCCGAAGTGGCCATCCTGGCCACGCTCAAGATCGCCGGCCGGCCGCGGGTCGAGGATGGCCGGGTCATGGTGCGCAAAACCCTCCCCCTCTGCCTGTCCTTCGACCACAGGGTTGTCGACGGCGCGGAAGCGGCCCGCTTCATGAACGAACTGAAGAAGATCCTGGAGCAGGAAGCGCTCCTAGCCGAGGCAATCAAGGCCGCCGAGGACTGAACGCGTTAATCATTTCGCGATTCGTCGCTCGAGTCATTATGATGGCGTCACTCATTTCCCTAATTGAATGGTAACGAAAAAGATATGCGTTTATTTGAACTGACAGATTATCAATAGTGCAGTTCGGCACTTTGACATACATGCTTGCGGCCTGATATATTTGAATCCAGAAAGTCAGAGGGGATCAGAGCGGCTCCAAAAAGCACATGGCTAAGCAAGTCATAATTGAGAATCCCGTAATAAATTCCCCGTTCGAAGAACCTCCACGACATTTCCGATTTTCCGACGAGGGAATCACCAACGAGATCGTCGAATCCCGACGAAAAAGCGCCTATTTCATTCCCGTTCCTCGCTCAAAAAAAAGAAGCCAGGCGGGGACCCTCTTCGATACCGAATGGACTGAAGATCGTATCGAGGAGAACGATTTTATCAACCAAATCCGCTCTCGAGTCTCTCTTTGGCGTTCCCTCGGCCGTCCGGGAATGACTCGTACGACCGCCAAACTCATTGATCACTGGAGCCGCCCAGGTCGCGAGAACAGGCTCTTTTTTTGCCAAATAGAAGCTCTCGAAACGATCATCTATGCTGTTGAGGCGGCGGCCAGGCAGGGGGACCGCTGGATTGAAAATCGACTTCGTGAAGAGAACGAAAAGAGCAATCCACTGCTTCAACGTGTCGCCTTCAAGATGGCGACCGGCAGCGGCAAGACAGTCGTGATGGCTATGCTCATTGCCTGGCACGCACTCAACAAGTTTGAAACCCCCCAGGATCCCCGCTTCAGCGATGCCTTTCTCATCGTAACGCCCGGCATCACGATTCGCGACCGACTCCGGGTTCTCCTGCCCAACGACCCGGGAAATTATTATCGCAAATTCGACCTCCTGCCTGCTGACCAAATTCAAGAGCTTTGCAAAGCCAAGATCATAATTACAAATTTTCATCAAATGAAGCTGAGAGAACGGGTCGCGGCTGGTAAACTTACAAAATCCATCCTAGCCGGCGGAGGCCAAAGTCCTTTCCTTGAGACACCCGACCAAATGGTCAGGAGAGTCTGTCGCAGCCTGGGAAACAAAAAAAATATTGTTGTCATCAACGATGAGGCCCACCATTGCTATCGGCGCCGTCCGGAAGAAAACGACTTCCCCAGGCTCACTGGAGAAGAGCGGCGCGAGGCCGAAAAACGCGATGAGGAAGCCAGGGTGTGGATATCCGGCCTTGAGGCGATAAAAGAGAAAGTGGGGATTCGCGCTATCTTCGACCTATCGGCCACCCCCTTCTTCCTCCGCGGCTCTGGATTTTCCGAGGGGACCCTTTTTCCCTGGGTCGTTTCTGATTTTTCTCTCATCGACGCGATCGAATCGGGCATTGTGAAGGTCCCGCGTGTCCCGGTTGCCGATGATTCGATGGTCGGAGAGATGCCTACGTATCGAGAACTCTGGCCGAGGATCAGGGATGAGCTGCCGAAGAAGGGACGGGGGACGCAGGCCTACGGCGGCGAACCGAAACTTCCGGCCGAATTAGAGGGCGCCCTTCACAGCCTCTACAGCAACTATGAAAAGTACCACCGAAAATGGGAAACCAACGCTGAGGCGAGAGAAAAAGGTCAGACTCCCCCCGTCTTTATCATTGTCTGCAACAATACTAATGTATCGAAAATAGTTTATGACTATGTCGCTGGCTGGGAGAAGGCGATCGGAGAAGACAAGACGGTTGTTGTGCCGGGTACTTTTCCGATTTTCAATAATGAGCGCAACGGCGACTGGGCCCCGCGCCCAAATGCGATTCTCATCGACAGCGAACAGCTTGAATCCGGCGAGGGGATGAGCGACGAATTCAAGAAAATTGCCGCCGTCGAGATCAGCGAATTTAAGGCCGAATACAAACAGCGCTTTCCCGACCGGGATGCTGAACAGCTAACGGATGAGGATATCTTGCGCGAGGTTATGAACACCGTCGGAAAGCCCGGGAAGCTGGGCGAGAACATTAAATGCGTTGTTTCCGTTTCCATGCTCACCGAGGGCTGGGATGCCACTACCGTGACCCATATCCTTGGCGTCCGCGCCTTCGGAACTCAGCTTCTTTGCGAGCAGGTTGTCGGCCGTGGACTGAGGCGGATGAGTTATGCCCTGAACGCCGAGGGACTGCTTGAGCCTGAGTACGCCGAAGTATACGGTGTGCCCTTTTCCTTCATTCCCTGCAGCGGATCGTCTTCCGACCCCAAACCAGGGCCCATACCGACTCGCGTCCGCGCGCTTGACGAGCGTATTGACAAGATGATCCGATTCCCGCGAGTTGTGGGCTATAAGTTTGACCTTCCATCAGAGACCCTCAGGGCGCAATTCGGCCAAGAATCGATCATGGATTTATCTACTGCCGACCTTCCGACTGAAGTCCAGGTCGACCCGATCGTCGGCGAAAAGACGGTGCACACACTTGCCGACCTAAAAGAGCGAAGAATAAACGAAGTAGCTTTCTACCTGACGCGAAGGGTTCTCCATAGATATTTCCGGGATGATAACGAAAATGAAAAACCTTGGCTTTTCCCAAGCCTTCTTCGCGTTGTTAAGCAATGGCTGGCCGAATGCCTTCGGTGCAAAGATAAAGCCTTTCCCCAAATGCTATTCATCAACGAGTTTGCCCATGAAGCGTCGGGCAAGATCTATCATGCCGTGGTTCGGGCTGAAACGGGAGAAAAGCGATTGAAGCCGCTTCTTCATCCTTTCGAATCCGAGGGATCTACAAGGCACGTCGACTTCGATACGATCCGTCCCGTCTTCACAACTCGCCCGGATAGATGCCATATTTCACACGTCGTCGCCGATACGAATTCCTGGGAACAGAAAATGGCCCAGATTCTTGAAGACATGCAAGAAGTGCAAAGCTACGTTAAGAATTATAATGTCGGGTTCGCGATTCCATATTTATTTAATGGTGAGGAACGATACTATTATCCCGATTTCATTGCGCGAGTGGATGACGGCCATGGACCGGACGATCTATTGAACTTGATCATTGAAGTTACCGGGGAAGCCAAAAAAGAAAAAGAAGCTAAGGTCGAGACGGCGAAGACGCTCTGGGTACCGGCCATCAACAATCACGGCGGCTTCGGTCGATGGGCTTTCTTGGAGATCCGCGACCCTTGGAATGCAGCGAATACTATTCGGAATTTTCTTTCTGTTCCGATGGGAATGAAAAGATAATATTTGACATGCCACGAACAGATTCATTTTTCGACGAGATTACCGAACAATCTAAGGTCAAGCTTGGCATCGTCACAAAGTATTTTGATGCCTGGGCCAGGGTGATGGTTGGATCGCTGAAGCGAGCGCCCACCCCACCGGACTGGGTTATCGCTTATGTCGATCTATTTTGTGGACCCGGAAAATACGATGATGGAACAAAGTCAACTCCTCTTTTAGTTATTGAAAAAGCAATCAAAGATTCTGTGCTGAGAGAGCGATTGATTACACTTTTTAATGATAAGGATGAGAGAACAGTTTCCCTATTGGAAAAAGAGCTTTTTTCGATCCCTGGCATTGATTCACTTAGATTCCGCCCAACGGTTAGCGGGCTTGAAGTCAGTAACAATATATTGACAGCTTTAGGGAGATTCCAAAGCATCCCGACTCTTTTCTTTGTCGATCCATGGGGCTATAAGGGATTGTCTGTTAATCTAATTGGTTCTTTGTTGACGGCATGGGGATCCGACGTTATCTTCTTTTTTAATTATAAAAGAATAAACATGGGATTAAATAATACTCTGTTTAAAGAAAACATAGATTCATTGTTTGGGACCCAGAGGGCTGCAATACTAAGGGATAGGCTGGGATCGCTCTCTGTTCAACAAAGAGAACTGGCGATATTGGAAGAACTATGGTCTGCGTTTAGGGATTTAGGTTTTCCCTTTGTTCTGCCTTTTTGCTTTAAAGATGATAGGGGCACAAGAACTAGTCATCATTTGGTTTTTGTTAGCAAGGCGTTCAAGGGCTATGAGATTATGAAAGAAATTATGGCAAGTGAGTGCTCGGGAACAGAGCAAGGCGTGCCCTCATTTGAATACAATCCAATAGAAGCACAATATGCCGAAACGCAACCGCTTTTGTTCGAGCTTGCCAGACCAATAGACGATTTGCGCGAAATGTTATTGAGAGAATTTGCAGGAGAGTCACTGACAATGAAGGAAATCTATAAGAGGCATAATATCGGGCGTCGATTTATTAAGAAGAATTATAAAGAGGCGCTGCTCCAACTAGAAAAAGAAAACAAGATATTTGTGAAAAAGCATAAAAGAAATTCATTTGGAGATGATGTCAGCGTAACTTTTCTATCTTGAAAAGGGGATAAGAGCTCATGGGTTTGAAATCTATGATCGAGTGGACGGAAGCGACCTGGAATCCAGTGACCGGGTGTTCCAAGATCAGCATCGGCTGCAAGAATTGCTACGCCGAGCGTATGGCCGTTCGACTCCAGGCCATGGGTCAGCCTAACTATCGCCGGGGGTTTAAAATCGCCCTTCACGAGAAGAGCTTATCTCTTCCCTTAAAATGGAAATCGCCGACGTCCATTTTTGTCAATTCCATGAGCGATCTATTTCACCCGGATGTGCCCACCGAATTCATTCTTAGGGTCTTCGATATAATGAACGACGCCGATTGGCACAGGTATCAAATCCTTACCAAAAGATCCGATAGACTTATTCAACTTGATTCACGCCTCGGATGGTCTCCGCATATCTGGATGGGTGTTACTGTGGAGGCGGCTTCTCAAATGGAGCGCATCGATCACCTCAGAGCAACTCGTGCGGCTGTCAAGTTTATTTCTTTTGAGCCTCTTCTTGGTCCAATGCCGAAGCTCAACCTTCGCGGCATAAGTTGGGCGATAGTCGGAGGGGAATCCGGCCCGGGCGCCCGGCCGATGGACCAATCGTGGGTTTTAGGCATTCTTGACCAATGCCTGCAATTGGGAATTCCCTTCTTTTTCAAGCAGTGGGGTGGAACGAATAGAAAAAAAAGCGGGCGGCTTTTAGAGGGTAAGCTCTGGAGCGAAATGCCAGCCCTGGATAGTTCTCTTGCGTTCCGTTAAGGAAAATTCATATGCCCAAAAAGAAACCTGAAAAAACCGTTCAAGTTGCAAGCGTCAAACACAGAGACAAGCGGACGAACATCCCGACTGAAGAACTGCGGGACTTTGTAAAAGAGGACGAAAGCCATCCCAAAACAATTCTCTACCCCAGAGACCCTTCCCTCGACCCTCAACTTGTATGGAAAGGGAAAGACGAGCAGGATTCGAAACCGCTCGAAGTTCCCGCCGTTCCCATTTATATCCAGGAAAAGATCCATCCTCACGCTATCATTGAAGACATCCGAGCCGAATCACGGAGAAAAGACGAAGAAATCGCGCCGTCCCTGTTTTCCGATTTCAACGGCATAGATTTTGAGCGGCAGGTCGATTTCTACAACCACGAACAGAATTGGTCGAACCGGATGATTCTGGGAGATTCCCTATTGGTAATGACGAGCCTGGCCGAGAAAGAAGGGCTCAAGGGCAAGGTCCAGATGATCTATATCGACCCGCCTTATGGAATTAAATTCGGGTCCAACTGGCAGGTTTCCACCCGCAAGCGGGACGTGAAAGACGGCAAGGCTGAGGATACCGTTCGACAGCCGGAACAGGTCAAGGCGTATCGGGATACATGGAAACTAGGAATCCATTCTTATTTGGCCTATTTGCGGGATCGGCTAACTACTGCTCGCGAATTGCTCACGGAAAGTGGTAGCATCATTGTACAAATTGGGGAAGATAATGTACACCTAGTGCGTTCCATTATGGATGAAGTTTTTGGCAGCGAAAATTATTGTTCGCAGATAACCTTTTTTAAGACGACAAGTCAGACAAGCAATCTAATAGCATCATCTACAGATACTTTGCTTTGGTACGCTAAAAGAAAAGAAGCAGTAAAATATAGACAACTATATCAACTCAAATCAATTGGAACCGATAAAGCGGGAGTCTATAACTGGCTCGAAACTGCAGATGGAGTTCGTCATCGTCTCACTCCTGCCCAGAAATCAACCCTCGAGTCAGAGACTCCAAATGATGCAAGAATATTTCGACTGGATATAATGACGAGCCAAAGCGGGGGAGCAACAACTAGTTTTCCGGTGAAAATAAGCGGGCAAACTGCGACCTCCGGAAAGGGTTTCTGGAAAACAAATGAAACAGGCATGAGAAGGCTGATCTATGCTCAAAGAGTAACACCTTCAGGTAGTACGTTAGCATATATCCGTTACATTAAAGACTTTCCTGCTTACCCGTTTGCTAACCTCTGGACCGATACCGGGACTGGTAGTTTTACAGAAGAAAAACTGTACGTAGTGCAAACAGGCGTCAGAGTAATTGAACGTTGTCTCCTCATGACCACAGACCCTGGTGACCTTGTGCTTGATCCGACGTGCGGCTCTGGCACAACCGCTTATGTTGCTGAAGAATGGGGTAGGCGCTGGATTACTATTGATACGAGTCGCGTGGCGTTGGCGCTTGCTCGAACCCGCCTTATGGCGGCACGGTATCCCTTTTATCTTCTGGCCGACTCTCCCGAAGGTCTTATCAAAGAAGCCGAAATTGTGGGGCACATTCCGGCACAAGTAAAGCCCACCGGCGATATAAAAAGAGGTTTTGTCTATAAAAGGGTTCCGCATTTAACCCTGAAATCGATTGCCAACAACGAAGAAATCGACGTCATCCACGCCAAATGGCAGCCAAAACAGGATGAAGCCCGAGGCCGTCTGAATCGGCTTATTCACAAGAAATGGGAAGAATGGGAAGTGCCGCGTGAGATCGATGGCTCGTGGCCCAAGGAAGCAAAGGAAGCCCACAAAGAATTCTGGAAACTGCGCAGCGAACGCCAGGCCGAAATGGACGCAAGCATAGCAAAAAACGCTGAGCGTGAGATCCTCTATGACCAGCCTTATGAGGATAACAAGAAAGTCAGAGTCAGTGGCCCTTTGACGGTTGAAAGTCTTTCTCCGCATCGTGTGCTTTCCAGTGAAGAAGAAATTCCAAAATCTCAAAAGGAAGAGGCAGGAAGCTTGGTTGGGGGCAATTTCGAAGCGATGATCCTCGAAAACCTCAGGGCGTCGGGCGTTAAGACTACTAAAAAGGGCGAGGGGGTCAAGTTCATCCGCCTTGATTCATATCCGGGAGTTTGGATTCAAGGCGCCGGGGAATTCATCGATAGCGATGGCAAAACAAGGCGCGTGGCCGTCTGCATCGGGCCTGAACACGGGACGGTTGCTCCTCAAACCATAAAGGAAGCCGCTAAAGAAGCCGTCCAGGGCCTGGGGTTCGATGTGCTCGTTGTATGCGGCTTTGCCTTTGACCCGCACGTGGCCGAGGAGAGCGCCCGCTACGGCAAGTTGAACGTCATGATCACTCGCATGAACCCGGACCTGGCCATGGGCGACGAGCTTTTAAAGAAAACCGGGAGCGGGAATCTGTTTATGGTATTCGGCGAACCCGATATTGATATCAAGACTTATAAAGACGGCAAAATCGTTGTCGAAATAAAAGGCGTGGATGTCTATGACCCGACGACCGGGCAGGTCCGGTCGAATTCTACCGAGGACATTGCCTGCTGGTTTATAGACACGAACTATAACGGGGAATCTTTCTTTGTTCGCCATGCCTATTTCTGCGGAGGCGATGAACCGTACGAGAAACTGAAGCGTGCCCTCCGCGCAGAGATAAGCGAGGACGCTTGGGCTGCCCTTTATTCGACCAAAAGCCGCGCCTTCAAAAAGCCCGAAACTGGAAAAATTGCTATAAAAGTCATTAACCATTATGGAGATGAGGTTCTGAAGGTGATTGCACTTTAGCTCTATGGCACAAAGATTAAAATAGGAGAAATATCTGTTTTTTTAAAAAGCTGACACACCCCGATTTTCAATATTTAGGCTGAACCCGGCTCCGCAATTTTTCGTTTAGCGCCTGGCGGCCTGTCTCTTGCGGTAGGCGCCCACGATGGGCCCAGTTTGTCTTATCGTCCGGGTATTGTCGGCGTTTATGGCATCTCCGACGGCCGCGCCCAGGTAATAGATCAGGGGACTGGAAAAATATGGGACCTGGGTCACTGGTTGGCCGTCCCAGTTATCCTGGTAGGACATGATTGAGCAGTACCTGTTGCCGTCGCTCCCGATCCAGCGCCAGCCGGCCGAATAAGAAAACAGCCCCGGCCCGGGCTGCACGGCCTGGTCTTTGCGGTGACCGCAGCCCATGTTGTGGCCGAGCTCGTGGATAGATGAGTAGGTCCAGCCCGACTGTTGGACACGAACCAGAGTGAAGGCATAGGTGGGGTTGCCGGAAGTTCTGTTCATCAAGTAGCCGATGCCCCCCGTGTCGTTGACCAGGGCCAAAAGCTGAACTAAGTCGGCGCTGTATGAATTCCGCCATTGATGGACTTCATCCATGAACCCGTCGTTCGTACCCTGCAGGCGTGTCAGGTCCGTGCCCGAATCGCCGTTTTCCTGATAATTGATGAGAGCGGAGTGCGCCAGCCGGGCGGTGATGTCCAGGCCGCTGTTTTGCAGAGCCAGAATGTCTTTCTGGATATCTTGGCTAATGATGAGGTCGATCCCGCCCCGACTAGCCGCCCAATCGCGCGCTGCCGGCGTGTAGACGACCATGATGTCGAGACGCGTTTCCACGGACGGAGCGCTAGAGGCTGCCGAGGACTGGAGGCGGGGCCATGTTTCCGATTCGGCGGCTGGAGGTTCGAGCGCGGGAGCTTCTTCCAGAACGTCCCTGTTTCGGGGATTCACCTCCAGGACCATATGTCCCTGGGCGCCCGTCGCGGGGCGGATCTCGAATTCCAACCCTAGCTCCGGCAGGCTCAAGGTTCCCAGGGTCTGCTCCCCCCGGCTTGAAAGCAGAATAGTGGCATAGTCCCAGCCCTCGACCCGGCCGCGGACGGCCAGCACGCCGTTGATGTCCGTTTCGACTCGGTCGACGACCGCCAGGTAGGTCCTGTCGGCGAAGGGAGTCACCCACAGCCGGTCTCCGAGACAGACCCCGTTCGATTGCTTGAGGGCGGGGTTTATTTGGACAGTGCGCCAGCGCAAGGCGCTTTCGGTCTCGAACCCGCCGGGCCGCTCCAGCCCCCCAGCGCTGAACAAAACCAGGTCGCGGGAGTCGGCCGAGGGAACTGCCTGGACGTTTCCGGCCTCAGCCGGGATTAAAATAAAGGCCGCGGCCAGGACGAGCATCGGCCAAAGGCTGTGGGGCATGAATTTTCTTTTCATTTCAGACTCCAGGCAGATAGAATGACTCGAGGTTCATAACCGATTATTTTATCACAAAGGTATTTCGCCTCGCACCCTCGAGTGGGAAGATGCAGGAATCAGCTCTGAATGTGTAAGACCCATAGTAAAAAAAGCAAAGGCTTGGGCATTGGCCGGAGCGAGCCTCAGGCCGGATTTAGCCCTTCCGAAGCGCTCTTCGAGGATTTCCGGCATTCTTTTTGCCGGCTGGCGAGCATGTTTGAGCCTTCCGAAGGAGGGCGAGTTGCGCAGCCCCCGAGAAGAGCGCAAGAAAGGGCGTAAAAAATCCGGCCAGCGAGCAAGGCCAATACCCAAGCCGAATGAGTTCTCATCATAGATAAGGACGTGTTTCCGGCAAACAACGATGATTTGACTTTTTATCCGAGTTGAACAATCATATATGTTTAATTGAGAACGGCATAGAAACATGCCAGCCTATGAAAATGCCCGGATGGTCTCGGGCAAGTTCAATCCCTACCCATAAGGAGACAACCGTATGAAACGCGCCCTTGTCCTTCTCTTCACCCTGCTGGCCTTGGCCTCGCTGGTTGCAGCCGCCGAGGTCAAGCTCGACGTCAAGGAACACCTGCTTCCCAACGGGATGAAAATCCTGATGGTCCAGATGCCCGGCGTTCCGCGCCTCGTCTGCCATGTCTATTACAAAGTCGGCTCGATCAACGAACGGCCGGGGACGACCGGCCTGGCTCATATCCATGAGCACATGATGTTCAAAGGAACCCAAGTGATGGGAGTCTCGGATTTCGCCAAGGATGAAGCCATCGACAAACAGATCGACGCGCTCATGGACAAGACCTACCGCCAGAAATTCTGGAGGGCGGACGGCGGCGACAAAGAGAAACTAACCCAGTGGCAGAAGGAATACGACGAGTTGGCCAAGGCCGAGAAGGCGTTCATTATAAAGGACGACCTGTGGACCGTGCTGATGAAAAACGGGGGCACGGCCATCAACGCCTCGACCGGCAACGAGAACACGGGCTACTATGTGACTTTACCCTCCAACAAGGTCGAGCTGCAGATGCTTCTGGAGTCCGACCGGATGATGAACGCCTATTTCCGCGAGTTTTACTCCGAAAAAGACGTGATCATGGAGGAGCGGCGCCTGAGCGAAAATAGGCCGGGTTACTTTTTCAACGAGCAGGTCGCCGCCGCCTTTTATGCCGCCTCCCCTTACCACTGGAGCGTCGTCGGCTGGATGGACGACCTCCGCAAGGTGGCCAAGGCCGACCTCCTCGATTTTCACAACCGCTATTATGTACCCAACAATGCGGTGGCCGTTTATGTCGGCAATTTTGACCCCCAGAACATCATCCGCCTGGCCGAGGTGTACTTCGGCCGCATCCCCAAGGGTCCGGATGTTGAGCCCATCCGGACCGGCGAGCCTCCCCAATACTCCGAAAAACGGATGTACGGGGAGGGCTTCGCCCCGACCGGCCTGCAGATGATGTTCCACACCCCGCCGGAAGGCCACCCCGACGCGGCCGCCCTGGCCGTCCTGGCCGACGTGCTCGGCTCGGGGGGAGGCGGGGGGTTCGGCGGCTTCGGCCGCCGCATGGGCGGAGGGGGGACGGGACGGCTCTACAAGCTTCTGGTCGAAGCCAAACAAATGGCCGTGAACGTTTCCGCCTTCAGCCGGCCGCAATGGTACGCCGGCGCCTTTCAATTCAGCGCTATGCCGCGCATCGATAAGAACGTCCAGCCCGAGGACCTGGAAAAGGAAATCTGGGCGGAGGTTGAAAAAATCAAGAAAGAGGGAGTCACTCCCGAGGAGCTCCAAAAAGCCAAGAACCGCCTGGAAGTTTCCTTTATTCGAAGCCTGGGCCTGGCCTACGTCCTGGCCGCCCGGGTCGGCCGGGCCGAGCTCAACCGGGGCTGGCGCTCACTCCTCACCGACCTGGACGACGTTCTGAAAGTCAGCAATGACGATGTCAAGCGCGTGGCGGGCAAGTATTTCGTTAAGGACAACAGCCTGACGGCCATCTACAAGCGGAAGATGGGTCGCTAAGGAAGGAGAAGGACGATGAGAAAAATACTCTGCGTGGTGATCATTCTCGGTTTCCTGTGCGTTTCGCTGGGGCTGGCCCAAGCCCAGAAACCCTCCGATTTGAAATATCCGCCGCTCCGATACGAGCCGCCCAACCCCAAAGCTTTCCGGGTGGAGCTGGCCAACAAGCTGCGCGGCTATTTTCAGGAAGACCACAGCCTGCCCCTGGTCAACATCTCCGCCTTTATCGACTTTGGCGGCCTGTATGTGGCCAAGGACAAAAAGGGCCTGGAGAACGTTCTGGGCGATACGCTGATCAAGGGAGGCACCAAGGCCAGAGAAGGCAGCGCCATCGAGGAGCGAATCGATTTCCTGGGCGGTTCGCTGAACTTCTTTGTCGAAGAGAGAACCTCGACATTGTCACTCAGCCTTCTTGGCCGGGACCTCGATGAAGGTCTGGTCCTTTTCTTTGATGTTCTGATGAACCCTGAATTCCGGGAAGCCGCCCTGAACCTGGCTAAGGCCCGTCTCGTCGAGCAGCTCCGGCAAGAAAACGACCAGCCGGCCGGGGTGTTGAGCCGTGAATACGAGCGTCTGATCTACGGCGACCATCCCCTGACTTGGCAGCCGACTCAGAAAACCTACCAGAATGTCACCCGGGCGGACCTGAAAGCGGTCCAGGCCAAGTATTTTGTGCCCGGGAACATCATCCTGGCTGCCTCGGGCGATTTCAACAAAGCCCAGCTCAAGGCCAAAATCAACAAGATTGTCGCCGGCTGGAAAAATAAGAGCGTGGCCGTCCCCTCCTTCTCCCGGCAATTCCCCCAGCCCGAGCTGGGTGTCTATTTCATCCAGATGCCCATCAACCAGGGCTATATCAGCATCGGTCATCTGGGCCTGGAAGACACCAGCCCCGATTACTACGCCCTTCAGGTCATGAACTTCATTCTGGGCAGCGGCAGCTTCACCTCCCGCATAACCACGAAGGTCCGGTCGAACGAGGGATTGTCCTACAACCAGGGCAGCCGGTTCGTCTACCGGTGGGGGTATCCGGGGACGTTTGCCGGGTACGTCCAGACCAAATCCTCTACGGTCGGCTATGCTATCTCCCTCATTCTGGACGAGTTCAACCGCATCCGCCGTGAGCCCGTCTCGGACGCGGAGATGGAGGTCGCCGTCAACTCCTTCCTGGAGAGCTTCTCCAACTTTTTCGATTCTCCCCAGACGACTATGTCCTCCTTTGCCAACCTGGAGATGACAGGCAAGCCGCTGAACTATTACAAAACCTATCGGGACAACATCCGGGCCGTAACCAAGGCCAAGGTCCAGGAAGTGGCCAAAGCTTATATTCATCCCGACCAGGCGGTCATCATGATCGTGGGCGACTTCGAGCCGTGCAACAAGGGCGGGGACAAATGGTCCGGCCCCCTGGACAAGCTGGGGAAAATGCACCGGATCAGCCTTCGGGATCCGCTGACCGGAGAAGAGCCGAAGTAGGGACGAGAATTTTCTCTTTAGCCGTCTCGTCGTGCGGCTCACATGTTTCTGGCTATTTGGAGCGACACAATTCGAGGCCTATTCTCATGCGACTTGGATATTTTTCGCGCTTTGCCCTCGGACTTATGATTTTGCTGGTCGCGGGCTGCACGCTCTTCGTGGACGGGGAGCATCTCTGGGGGCCTGCCTTCCATATTGCCGTGGCGGGAGGCCGGGCCTACGTTTGCGCCGGCCGGAACCTCCTAGTCCTTGACGTCAAAGATCCGAGCCGGCCCGCGAAACTCGGCCAGATGAGTTTCTCCGATACTGTGACCAGCGTTGAGGTCTCAGGAGGGTTCGCCGTTGTGGCGGTCACCGGGCGCGGCGCGCTGACACTGGACATCTCCGATCCCGCTCGGCCCGTCGAAACGGGCCTCAGCCCTCCTCCCCCGAGGAGCGAAGTGCGGACCGGCGAGGTCTTCGTCGCGCCGTTCACCTACCTCAATGATACGTGCGTGTTTTACGTGCTGAAGGGCGCCCTTTCTCCGCATCGCGGCCCGGGCGATACTCCGCCCCAAGAGGCGGTGGCCGGCCGGGCTGTCCTCGACGCCCAGCGAAACGTGTGCGGCCGAAGCGCGTTGTGCGTTCAGCCTCCCCTGGCTTACCTTGCTTGGGAACGGCATATGTATAAGTTTGAACTGGGCGTCATCGACGTCTCCGACCCTTCGAAGCCGGTGCTCCTCGGCTTTTGCCCGATTGGAGATAGCGTTCACCATTATCCGAGAGCCATCGTGGCGGCCAACGGGTTCGCCTACATCGCCGCCACTTTGGGCGGCGTAGTCATTGTCGATGTCTCCGACCCGACGAAGCCAAAAATAGCGGCCAGGTTCAAGACGAGCACGCAGATTTGAACCGCGGCGGAGAAGCCGGAGCCGAACCCATCCTTCTCGCCGCCGGCCGCGGCCAGGAATGCTTTAGGAACCGCGCATTTTCTTGACCTTCTTCGGGGTTCTGATTTAACATTGATCTCGACTGGCGATAAGGATCACTTTCATTCAGGGAAGGTCATCTTTTTTGGAGGGGAGGGGCGCATGAAAACCAGGATCATTTTTATCTTTCTGGCCGGGCTCTGCCTGGCGACTCACCTTTCCGGACAACAGCCCGTTGACCTGAATGGGATTTGGCACAGTAATATCGGTAAGACTTACGAGCTTACCCAGATGAGGAATATTTTCACCTGGAAGGTTGCCGGGAGTTCGCAAACTGCATCGGGCAAATTAAACGGCCTGGAGGTGAGCGTCTCCTGGACCGATGCCGGCCAGCGCGGCTCAGCCACGGGAGTCATTGTTCTCGACCCGCAGGGCCGGGCCGTCCGCATCAATTGGTCGAACGACGTGGTCTTCACCCGCGGGGAGCAGGGGCCGGCGCCCAAGCCGGAAAAGCCGCCCCAGGACACCGGGCATCCTCCCCAGGAAGTTCCACCCCCGCCGGAACAGCCTCGCCCCGACATGGGCCAGCCCCCTCGAGAAGGTCCGCCCCCAGAGGAGGGGATCCGCATCGGCGGGCCCTGGTTCGGCAACAACGGCCTGAACTACGAATTCGCCCAGCACGGTCGCAGCTTTGATTGGCAGACTTCGGATGGCTCAAAAGGCAGTGGGGCGTTTATCGATGAGATGAGGATCCAATCGGGATTCCCCGACGGCCGGTCCGTTATGGGCCGGGTTTTCATGGGTTCGGAGCCACGCTTGGCCGTGACCATCGAATGGGAGAACGGGCTGGTGCTCACCCGGGAGCAGCCGGCCGGCCCGGAGCGGCCCGGATTTCCGGAGGAGAATGGGCGCCCCCGTCCGGAAGGACGGCCGGAGAGGGCCGGGCGGCCTGAGTTTTTTGACCTGTCTGGCTTTTGGCTCGGCAACAACCGGGTTGAGGTCGAAGTGGGCCAAGAGGGGCCGGAATTCGTCTGGCGGGAGATCAAAACAGAAAAGGCCTCCCAGGGAAGGATTGAGGGAGAACGGTTGTGGATGGCCGCTGGCGGCGAGGAACGCCGGCAGTTTGAAGGCCAAATTCTCGAGCTCGACGGTCCTCGCGCTATTAAAATCCGCTGGCAGGACGGCTCGGTTTTCACCCGCGGAGAAGCCCCGTCCATCGCGGAGAAAGTCCAGGCGGAAAAAATTAGTCCGGCTCCGCTGGAGATGCAAATCCTCCAAGCCCACCTGCTCAAGGCAAAGGTTTACAACGTCTGGATTAAAATGGGCGGGCCGTTGGGCGGATTGGGATACGATGTGCGTTTCTCGGCCAACACTCAGGCCGGTAAGAAAGTTGTCTATGTCACGGACAACTGCAGCGGAGTCAATAAGAGTGAGGACGGCGGGGCGACCTGGTCTGATTCCAACAACGGAATAAACCGCCTCTCGGGCACCTCCGGAGACGCCATCCCTGTTTTTTGTTTGACCGTAGACCCCAACAATCCCAAGATTGTCTGGTGCGGATTGAAGGACGTAAGCGGCGTCTTCAAATCCACGGACGGTGCGAAAACTTGGAAGAATGTCTCGCCCTCCGGGCTCGGCGATTTTGTCTTTCGCGGTTTCACGGTTATGCCTAAGAATTCAAACATTGTTTTTGCCGCCGGCGAGATCCCTAAGATGAGCAAGGGCCAGGCCTTTGACCGGACTAAGGGCCGGGTCTATAAGACTGTCGATGGGGGCCAGAGTTGGAGCATCATCTGGGAAGGCGAGAACCTGGCCCGCTACGTCATCATCCACCCCAATGATCCCAACATCCTTTACGTCTCCACGGGCATTTTCGACCGCGAAGCCAACAATTCCGATTGTACGAACGCCAGCCTGAATACGAGCAGCCTGATTCGCTCCTACAGCTACAGGGGCGGGGTCGGTGTGTTGAAGAGCGTGGACGGAGGCAGGCGCTGGCGCTCCCTGGGAAGAAGCAACGGCCTGACTGACCTCTATGTCGGCAGTTTGGTCATGCACCCTGAGAACCCCAATATTCTTTTAGCCGGCTGCGGTAACAACGCCGCTTCCTTCTATAAGCAGGGCGGCAAGAGAATCGGACTGGGAGGGGTCTTCCTCACCACAAACGGGGGAGAAAAATGGACGAATACCCTGGTTGGTGAGACGATCACCTCCGTGGATTTTGCCTGGTCCGATCCCAAGATCGCCTATGCCGGGGGCCAGAACTGCTTCTATCGTAGCCAGGATGGCGGTCAAACGTGGAAGCTGATGAACGGCAGCAATTCTCAGCCCTGGGGTCCTCCGGGGATTATCGCCGGTTTCCCCATTGATATCCTTGTTGATCCGAATGATCCGAACACCCTGTTTGTTAACAATTATGGGGGTGGCAACGTCAAGTCCAAGGACGGCGGCAAAAACTGGACAGTGGCCAGCAAAGGATATACCGGCGCCCTGATGTTCGACGTTGATATCGACCCCAAGAATCCCGAGATCGTTTATGCCGCCGCCCGGAGCGGCGCTTTCCGCAGCTCAGACGGCGGGCAGAACTGGGAAGGGCTGTCCTTTCCGCCATGGGTTCTTAGCGAATGCTCCGGCATCGCCTGCCGGCCCGGCAATACGAATATTGTCCTGGCCGGCCAGGACAGGATGGGGCAGCTCTTTTGGAGCCAGGACGGAGGGCAGACTTGGAATGAAGCTCATAAGTTGCAGGTTCCTTCAGGCGATCTCAATGCCGCCTTCGGGTTCAAGTGCCTCGTCTTTGTACCTTCCAATCCGCAGATCGTCTATGGCGGGAGTTGCCGGACGACAGCCATTTTGGCCGACCTGCCGTCCGGCCTGGGCGTCTATAAATCGACCAACGGCGGGAAAAGCTGGGACGAAGCCAATAATACCGTGACCAAAAAGCTGTCCATCAACAACCTGGCCGTCCATCCCAAGTACCCGAACATCGTCTATGCCGCCACGGTCACCGGTGGACTATGCAAGACGACGGACGGCGGCGCCAACTGGGCTCGATTGAGCGGACTTAAGGCGAACGATGTGCGGTCCGTAGCCCTCCGGCCGGATAAGCCTGAGCAGATATACGCCGGCATCAACGGCGGGGGCGTTTATTTCTCTCCGGACGGCGGAAAGACGTGGTCGGCCATGGCTTCGGGTATGGAGCCTAACGATGCCATCTACGCCCTGGTCGTCGACCCCGTCCATCCCGATGTTGTGTGGGCCGGATCTAACAAAACGGGCGTTTATCGCCGCGACCCCATCGAGCAGGGATGGGTCCATGTCAACAAGGGCCTTCATATGCGCGCCGTCACAGACTTGGCCATCAGCGCCAGCGGCAAGGTCCTGTATGCCACCACCTGGGGGGAGGGAGTCTTCCGTCTGGATCTGAAACCCGACGGATCCAAGTGAATATAATAAGTCGCAGATCGTTCTTGTCAAGGCCGTTCCTGGGGGCGGCCATTCTGGTTTCTTTGCTGGCTATGACGCTGGCCGATATCTCAAAGACGGCTGGCCAAAAGCCATTGGCCATGATCCCTGACGCCCAAAACGGGGAAGGCCAAGCCGGCGCACGCCCTCAGCAAGTTTCAATCTCCGGGCTGGTTCAAGACGACAAAGGACCGTTGGCCGATGCCGTTGTGCGGCTAAAAGGAACAGTCCACTCTGTCCTGACCGAAAAGGACGGGACATTCACCCTCTCGGGCTTAGAAGCCGGCCAACCGGCGGCCATCACCGCTTGGGCTCCGGGCTACTACATCGGCGGCGGACAGCCAATCCAGCCGGGCGGCGATAAACTCGTCATTACTCTCAAGAAACATGCCGGTGATGACAATCCGGACTACGCCTGGCTGCCCTCTTTCCTCACGCCCGGCCAGGGCGAAAATCAGGGCTGCGCGGAATGCCACAGCAGCAAAGGGACTAACTTAGCTTTTTCCCTGCCGGTTGATGAATGGCAGCAAGACCTTCACTCCCAGTCTGCGGTCAATCCCAGGTTCCTGACCATGTACGAGGGGAGCGACCGGCAGGGCCGCCGCAGCGATGAAACGCGTTACTTTGCGGTCAAGGACTATGGCAGCTTTCCTTTGCGGCCCGACCCCAGCCGGCCCTACTACGGACCGGGCTACCGCCTGGACTTTCCTCAAACCGAAGGCAACTGCGCGGCCTGCCACACGCCGGCCGCGGCCATGAATGCTCCGGTCAACACCGACCCACGCGGTTTGAGCGGCCCGGCCGCCGAGGGCGTGTCCTGCGATTTTTGCCATAAGGTCTGGGATGTCAAAGTTGATTCCGCCACCGGCCTGCCCCGGCCCAACGTCCCCGGTGTCTTGTCCATGGAATTCCGCCGACCTCACGAGGGGCATCAATTCTTTGCCGGCCCCTACGACGATGTGGCCCCCGGCGAGGACACTTTCTCCCCGGTGCAGCGCGAAAGCCGTTTCTGCGCAGCCTGCCATTTCGGCGTTTTTTGGGACACGGTTGTCTACAATTCTTACGGCGAATGGCTTCAGTCGCCCTATTCCCAGCCGGGCCTGGGCAAAACCTGTCAGGACTGCCATATGCCGCCGTTGGGGAATGCGTACTTCGTCAGGCCCGACAAGGGCGGCATTGCCCGCGACCCGGCCACAGTCTTCAGCCACCGCATGCCCGGGGCGGCGGATACCTCACTGCTTCAAAACGCCGTTACGCTGCGTTTATCGGCTTCCCGGGAGTCGGGACGGGTGATGGCCCGGGTGGCTATCACCAACGACAAGACGGGACATCACGTTCCCACCGACTCGCCGCTTCGACATATGATTCTGCTGGTCAGCGCCGCAGATGCGGAGAGCAAGTCCTGCCGACTGCTCGATGGCCCGATCCTGCCCTCTTGGTGCGGGTCAAAGAACGGCCAGGCCGGCCATTACGCCGGACTGCCCGGCAAAGCCTACGCCAAGGTTCTGGAAGAGCTTTGGACCCGGGTAACCCCCTCCGGGGCCTACTGGAACCCCACCCGCATCGTGAGCGACAACCGCCTGGCAGCCTTCGCCTCGGATACGGCGACGTTTACCTTTCAATGCCGGGATGACGAGGCAGTTGAGCTCCAGGCCAGGCTCCTTTTCCGGCGGGCCTATATCGAGCTCATGGAAACCAAGGGCTGGGACTCTCCTGATATCCAAATGGCCGAGGCGCGCCTTTCGCTCCGGCCTCTTTCCCTGCCGCCTTCGGCTGACCAGGCCCGATCTCGCTAGTATTAATCCTTAGACCAAGCCTTTTTCAGGCCGCCGCTGGAGCCCGGGTGATCTTGGCGTAGCCCCGCTTGGCCAGCAGGGCGTAGACAAGGCCTTCCACCAGGAGAAGAAGGTAGTATGTGGAGAACCTCCAGACAATGACGGCAATGAGGGTCGACTCGGGAGCCTGGGTCATGCCCCCGTACACCAGGGCGAAGGCCCCTTCCACGCCGCCGCTCGCTCCGGGGGTGGGGATGTAGGAGATGATCTGCCACAGAATCTGGTAGCTGATGAGGACGTAGAGAAATTCCACCCGCACCCCCACCACGCCTTCCAGGACGAAATACAAGGACCAGGCGTGCAGCCCCATGTTCACCAGTCCGAGCAGTGTATCGGCGATCATGATGGGAA
The DNA here is from genome assembly GCA_963702835.1 of Candidatus Aminicenantota bacterium. Taxonomy (GTDB): domain Bacteria; phylum Acidobacteriota; class Aminicenantia; order Aminicenantales; family JAFGAV01; genus JAFGAV01. The sequence goes on along the minus strand of OY969762.1, from coordinate 2,144,458 downwards.
TCTTTTCTCGCCACAGGAAACGAACGCTGGCCTGCAGCCGGTGACTCAGGCGGTACACCGACTCGCACCAGTCGTGCCGTTTGAACAGCCTCCCCACCAGCAGCCCGAATCGGGTGTGCTCCAGACGCAGGGCAAACCGGCCGAAGGCGCTCGGCCAGACGAGGAGGGACAGCAGGGACAGCGATAGGAAAACTGTAAGGGCCAGGGCCAGGTAGGCCAAGGGCCGCGAGACTTTCAAAGATGACGTGACGATAAACATCTGGGGGAGGAAGATGAGAAGGAGCATCATGGAGATCAACAGCTGTTCAACGAAGCGGGTCAAGATGACGTTGGTGGCCGTGTCCTTTTCCACGTCTATGGCGCACAGGTGGTAGATCTGGAACGGCTGCCCGCCCGCCGACATGGGGGTGATGTTGGTGAAGAAGGGGCCCACCGCGCTGTTGTAGAAGGCCTGGGCAAAATGGATGCGGATCTTAAACTGGGCCAGCACCAGGGTGAGGCGAGCGGTATCGATGAAGTGGGCGGCCACGAACATGAGCAGGGGGATGAGGAGGTAGATGAGCTTGACCTTGGCCAGGGTCCGCAGGACGACCTGGCGGTCGAGGAACAGAGAGATGAAAACGCCGACGGCCAGCCCCAGGATGAGGGCGGCCCCCACGATGCGGATGATCCGCCGAGAGTTGGCCCGGTCTTTGACGTTGTAGCCGATCTTCATGCGCGCGCCTGTCCGTTGGCCGCGCTCGCCCCCTCCAAGTGTTCGATGATGCTCTCGGCCATCGTCTCGGCCCCATTCTCGTCGCTCACGCTGGACAGCCGCTGGAAGACCGCCGCGTATTTCTCCGGATGATGGGCGAGTTCGGAGATGAGGGTCACGAACTCGGCAGGCTTGGGGCAATACCAGCCGTACCCGCCTTCCACGAGGATGCGCATGTTGGAGTATTCGTTGGGGACCCCGACGTGCATGATGATGAGGGGGCGCCTGCTCTTCACCGCCAGCATGGCATAGTTGGCGCCGCACTTGCCGGCCAACACGTCCGCGGTGGCCAGGAGCTCGCCGACCAAGTCTTGATACCCGAAGGCGCGGATGACCCCCCCGGAGTAGCGCGCCCTTAATTGGGAGAGAAGGGCGGTGTTGCGTCCGGTGAGCACGACCAGCGTGGCGTCCTTGACTTCTTTGGCAAAGCGATTCAGGAACTCGAGGGACAGCCCAATTCCCTCGCCGCCCAGGCTGAGAACCACGGTGAAGCGGTCCGCCGGGAGGCCGAGGCGCCGGCGGGCCTCCTGCTTAGTCAGGTTTCCGGGTTCAAATTGCGGGTGGATCAGGAAGGGGATTTGGAGCAACTTCTCTTGGGGAACTCCCGCCTCCGCCAGAGACTTGTAGGCCTCAGCGGAAAGGGCGAAGTACAAATCGGCGCCGCAGTTATGCAGGCTGTTGGCATCCGCCAGCTCCCCGTACATGTAAAGCAGCGGAAGGTCGAGCTTCATTTTTCGCCGGGCCTGGTCGAACAGGTGAGTACCGGCCCAGTGCAAAGACATGACTAAGTCCGGCTGATGGTCCTCCAGGAAACGGACCGCCCGGGACAAGGCTGTGGAAGTGATTTTCTGGTTGAAGTAGGCGACCGGGCCGGGCAGAGTCCTTTCCAGGTTAAACAATAGGCGGGAAAGCCAGAGCGGCATTCCCAGTACCCCTTTCCAGGCATCCTGGTAGACGAAGCGGAAGAACTTGGCCTGCAGCACCTGGGCGACGTCGACCAGGAGGATGTTCCAGTCCGGACGCTTTTGGCGCAGGTAGTGCTCGATGGCCTGGCCTGTGATCAGATTGCCCAGGCCCGCCGAAATGTACAGAATGAGAACGCGCTTGGTGCGGGCCGGGAGAGACGCCCTGGGGCCTGCCGGGCGGACGTCTTTTTGACCTATCTGTTCAATTTCCTGTTTTGGCTTCAATTCTGTGCCTTTAATAGTTTGGAAATATAACAGCCTTCCCTCGCGGGTGTCAAGAAATCCAAAATCGCGTCTTTCTAGTCACAAGGGTCATAATCAGGCCCGGCCGGACTTGATTCAGGAGTTTGAAGTCGGCTAAAATAGCCTTGCCCAAGTGGATTGAGGAAATCTGCCCGAATCTCCAAAACCGTTGACTGACATACAAATACGAGAGATGAGAGGATGAAAATATTCGTGACCGGCGGAGCCGGTTTTATCGGGAGTCACCTCGTGGATCGGCTTTTGCAGGATGATCATGAACTCATCGTTTTTGACAATCTGTCGACAGGCCAGGAGCGTTTTTTGGAAGGCGCCTCTCAGCATAAGCATTTTAGAATGATTCGCGGAGATCTTTTAGACACGGCCCGGCTGAAGCAAGCCATCAGCGGCTGTGAATTTGTTTTTCATTTCGCGGCCAATGCTGATGTCCGGTTCGGCCTGGAACACCCCTATAAGGACTTGGAGCAAAATACAATTGCCACTTTCAATGTCCTGGAAGCCATGAGGGCCAACGGCATCCGGAAGATTGCCTTTGCTTCAACGGGTTCTATCTATGGCGAACCTGAAAAATTTCCGACTCCCGAAACGGACTCTTTCCCCATCCAAACATCTTTATACGGGGCCTCCAAACTGGCCGGCGAGGGCTTGATCGAAGCCTATGGCCAAGGGTTTGATTTTCAATCATATATTTTTCGATTTGTCTCCATTCTGGGGGAACGCTACACGCATGGACATATCTTTGATTTCGTCAAGAGCCTGAGGTCCAATCCCTTGAAGCTAAGAGTCTTGGGCGATGGGCATCAAAAAAAATCTTATCTCTATGTCAAAGATTGTATTGAGGCCATGCTCCTGGCCGTTGACCAGGCCAAGGACAAAGTGAATATTTTTAATCTGGGCACGGACGAGTATTGCGAAGTGAATCATTCCATTGATATTATTACAAGATATCTGGGCCTTCAGCCGGAATTGGAATATACGGGGGGGGTTCGGGGCTGGGTGGGCGACAGCCCTTTTATTTTTTTGGATTGCCAAAAAATAAGAAAAATCGGATGGCGTCCCAGACTAAGCATTCCAGAAGGTATTATGAAAACCTTGGATTATTTAAAATCAAATCCCTGGGTTCTCAACATTAGGAATTAAATGATCATCGCCCGAAGTCCTCTGCGGATCACTCTGGGGGGTGGCGGAACGGACCTGCCTTCCTATTACCGACGGTACGGCGGGTTTGTCATTTCGGCAGCTATTGATAAATATGTCTACGTCACGGTCAATAAGCCCTTTACCCGCGGCATATTTCTCAAATATTCCAAGCTTGAACATGTGGACACCATCGACTCCATCCAGCATCCCATTATCCGGGAAGCCCTGCGGATCGTCGATAATGATAATGAGCTCCATTATGAGATCACCTCCCTGGCCGATATCCCGGCCGGCACGGGGCTGGGCTCCTCGGGGAGCTTTACCACCGCCTTGCTGAAGGCCCTCTATGCCTACAGGATGAGGTCAATTTTGCCGGAGGAATTGGCGCGCCTGGCTTGCGAAATCGAGATCGACCGGCTGGGAGAACCCATAGGCAAGCAGGACCAGTATATCGCCGCTTACGGCGGGATCACCTGTTTTTCTTTTCAGCCCGATGATAGCGTGGAAGTCTTCCCCCTAAAAATCAGCCAAAAAACGTTTATTGAACTGGAGGATAATCTCCTTTTATTTTTTACGGGATACACACGCCGGGCTGGAAGCGTCTTGAAAGACCAGGATGTCCGGACACAGCAAAATGACGATAAAATGCTTCAAAATATGCATTACGTTAAGGAGCTGGCCTCCCGAACCCGAGCCGTTCTGGAAGCGGGTAAAACAGCTGAATTCGGCGAAATCATGCATGAGCATTGGTTGTTCAAACGCCAGAGATCAGCAGGGATGAGCAATCCCCAAATTGACGAATGGTATGAGCTCGGTTTGAGTCACGGCGCCCTCGGCGGCAAATTGGCCGGAGCGGGAGGCGGAGGCTTTCTGGTGTTTTATGCCGAAAACAAAAAGGCCCTTCGACAAGCCATGGCTCAGGCGGGGCTTGATGAAGTCCGCTTTCGCCTCGATTTCGAGGGATCCAAAATCATTCTGGTATGAGCCTTCCCGTTGCGATTTTGGCTGGGGGTTTGGCCACACGACTCCGTCCCCTGACCGGTAAAATTCCCAAGTCACTGATCCCGGTCGCGGGCCGGCCTTTTGTGGCGCATCAGATAGAGCTGCTCCGGCAAAACGGGCTCGAGGAGTTGGTTTTTTGCCTCGGCCATCGGGGCCCTTTGATTGAAAAATATCTTGGCGACGGGACTCAATTTCATGTTAAGATTCGTTATTCCTATGACGGCCCCGATCTGTTAGGCACGGGGGGCGCTTTGCGAAAGGCACTGCCCCTCTTGGGCCCGAGATTCTTTGTGCTCTACGGCGATTCTTATTTGGATATCAATTATGGGCAAGTTGAAAGAGCGTTTGAAAAAAGCAAAAAGTTGGGGTTGATGTCCGTCATGCGCAATGCCGGGAAATGGGACAGGAGCAATGTCGTCATGAAGGAGGGCCGGATCCTCAAATATGACAAGCGGGAAAGATCCCCTGAAATGCATTACATCGACTATGGGTTGGGGGCCTTCCAGGCCGAAGCCATCCGGGGTTATCCTCAGCCGGGGAAGCTTGATTTAGAGTCGATCTACCAAGATCTCTTAAAAAGAAATGAACTGGCCGCCTTTGAAATTCAAGAGCGTTTTTTTGAAATCGGCTCGGAGGCCGGCCTCTCCCAGCTTGAAGAATATTTAAGAACAAAGAACCGGCCGGCAGGTCGATAGCATGGAACATATTCGTCGGCACCTGGAAGAGGCGGGTCAGATTTTGGAACGGATGGATAAAAAGCAGATCAAGAGGATCATCCAGGAATTGGCCAAGCTCAAGAAGCGCGGGGGACGGCTTTTTTTCCTGGGCTTGGGCGGCAGCGCGGCCAATTGTTCCCATGCCGTGAATGATTTCCGCAAAATTGCGGGGATTGAAGCTTATGCTCCGACGGACAATGTCTCCGAATTGACCGCGCGCATCAATGACGAGGGCTGGCCGGATATATTCAGGGAATGGCTGAAAGTGAGCCGGTTGTCTTCTCGCGACATGGTTTTTGTTTTTTCCGTGGGGGGCGGGGATGTTGAAAAGAACATCAGCCCCAACCTTGTCTCCGCCCTGAAATATGCCAAGCGGGTCAAGGCCGGCATTCTCGGCATTGTGGGCCGGGACGGCGGTTTTACCGCCCAGGTCGCCCAGGCCTGCGCCCTCGTCCCCGTAGTCAACCCGGCCCGGGTCACTCCCCATACGGAAGCTTTCCAAGCTATCCTGTGGCACCTGATCATTTCCCATCCAGACTTGAAAAGTGCTCCCACCAAATGGGAATCTGTCAAATAAATCGAATAAATATGAATCCACGAGGCGGCCGATGAAAAGAATCGAAACTTTAAAAGTGAAATTATTCGCCGACGGCGCTGATAAAGCGGGCATGCTGGAGATGGCCAAGAAGCCGTTCATCAAGGGCTTCACCACGAACCCGACCTTGATGAAGAAGGCCGGGGTCACTGACTATGAGGCCTTTGCCAAAGAAATTTTGGCTCAGATTCAGGACCGGCCCATTTCTCTTGAAGTTTTTGCCGATGATTTTGAAGAGATGGAGAAGCAGGCCAGGAAAATTTCCGGCTGGGCCAAGAACGTCTACGTCAAAATTCCGGTGATGAACACGCGCCGGATGCCGTCTCTGGAGTTGGCCCGGCGCCTCTCCCAGGCCGGGGTTAAAATCAATGTCACGGCGCTTCTGACCTTAAGCCAAGTCCGCCAGGTCGCGGCCCAGGTGGCCGGGGGAGCCCCCTGTCAATTATCTGTTTTTGCCGGTAGGATTGCCGATACGGGCGTCGACCCCGTTCCGCTGATGGCCGCCGCGGTGGAGGCCCTGAAGGCCGCTCCCAACGCCGAACTCATCTGGGCCAGTCCGCGTGAATTGCTGAACGTGTTCCAAGCCGAGGCCGTTGGCTGCCATATCATCACCGCCACCCATGATATCTTGAACAAACTGTCTCTGGTCGGCAAAGACCTGGAAGAATACTCTTGGGAAACGGTCCGCATGTTTTATAATGACGCCCGGGCTGCAGGCTTCAAGATGGAATAATGAAAATCGGCCTGCTGACGGGAGGGGGGGATGTTCCCGGGCTTAACGCGGCGATTGCTTCGGCCCAGGCGGAGGCCGGTCCTGCCCATATTTCTCTCGTCGGCTTCATCAAAGGGTGGGAGGGGGTTCTGAAAAATGAATCCGTCGATTTGACCTCCTCTCATATCGACCCCTCGATTGGAGGAACAATCCTCAAATCCTCCCGAGTGAATATCAATAAAATCAAAAACGGCCCCGAAATCATCCTCGGCCGTTTGAAAGAGAATCACCTGGAGGGGCTCATCGTCATCGGCGGGGAAGACACTCTGTCCAATGCTTTTTTCCTGCCGGAATTTCCCCAGGTGCTCATCGCTAAAACCATCGATAATGATGTCGGCCGAATCGATTCAAAGGGGAGCCCGGCCGAAGGGGTCCGCATTCTCAATCACTTCACCATCGGCTTCCCCACGGCGGCCGAAAAAATCAGCTCGTTCGTGGGTTTGAGAAACGGACTGAGGACGACGGCTTATTCTCACGAGCGCATTATCTTCGTCGAAGCCATGGGCATGCATACGGGCTGGCTGGCCCTGGCGGCGGCCATGGGGGAGCCCGATTTTATATTAATACCGGAATTTCCCATCGATTATGAGCACTTCTTGGATAGTCTCATCAAGAGATATCAAGAACAGAAACATGTGATCGCCGTTATTTCTGAAGGCGCCCGCTGGAGCGGGGGCGGCTATGTCCATGCGGAGAAGGATGAAATTGAAGAATTCGAGCACCCCCGTTTCGGGGGAGCGGCCGAAGCCCTGAAGACGAGGTTGAAGCAAGACCTGGCTAAATACATCCCCACCAGAAACCTGAACTCCCTGAATCCTTCCTACCTCTACCGGTCGGGCGCGCCCAATGCCCTGGACAGGCAATGCGCCTCCGGCCTGGGAGCCAGGGCGGTCCGGGACCTGGCTGAGGGGTTGCCGCGCCCCGTTTTTTTGTCCATCCAAAAAAGGAAAGGCGATTATGAGGTCGACAGTGTTCCCTTGAATCACTTCGCCTCCATGGCCGACCTGCACCGTTTCGTGGATGACAGGTTTTATAATTCTAGAGAATTTCGAATTTCTGAATTGGGCCGGAATTATATTTCTTCAATCGTGCCGGAGATTCCGCCGGAGGAAGCCTACCTCAAGTTTCTCCGGCCTAAGAAACGATAGCGCCCAGACCGGGACACCCGGCCCAGCTGCTTCCCTTTGAAGATTGGTCAGATAGGCGCAAGGTCGTTAATCATTTTTGCGGCCGGTTCACCCAGACGGCCATAATAATGCGTCGTTGACAGCGTTTCACAGTTGGAAGTAGGATAAATCCATGAGGGGGAGGTCTTATATTATGAAATTCGTGACTTTTTTAGTTCTTCTGGTTTCTTGTTGCATTTTTATTTTTGCGTCCGGGACGAAACGGGCCTTGCTCGTAGGAATTAATAACTATCATCCTGCCCAATCAGGCGACCTTTCGCCAAAATCCCCTATTGTTGAAAAAGCGGAAATTCAGGGACAGGATAGAACGGCCGGCAGGGGCGCCTTCGTCGACTTGGACGGCCCCCTCAATGACGTCAAGGAGATGAACGCGATCCTGATCGCGAAATATGGCTTCGAAGAAAATAATATCAAGATAGTTGCAAATTCCCTGGCAACAAAGAAAAATATATTGGACCAGATCCGTAAACAGTTGATTGATCCGGTCCGGCCAGGCGATATTTGCATCTTTTACTACTCCGGGCACGGCTCCCAAATAAAAAATCTAAGCTCCCCCGAGCCGGATAAAATGGACGAGACCCTTGTCCCGGCTGATGCCTGTCTTGGCGAATGGGACATCAGGGACAAAGAGCTGGCCCGGTTGTTCAACCAAGGTATCGATAAAGGCGGCATCTTAACGGTGATCCTCGACAGCTGCCATAGCGGCTCAGCCGCACGCGGCCTGGCCGGAGCCGAGAAAACTCGCAGCGTTAGCCCCGATGTCCGTGTCATCGATGACCCTCCGGACACCGCTCAGACGCCTGAAAAGCGCGGCGCCTTGATATTTTCCGCGGCCCAGGACTTCGAGCTCGCCCAGGAAATGGAAATGAAGATCGGCGGCAAGGATATCTGGCACGGGGTTTTTTCCCATGCTCTGCTCCAGACCTTGAGCAATGTTTCTGTTCGTGAGCCGGTCAGCCGCATCTGCGACCTCATTTGGGCAAAACTTAGTGCCATGGGCCGACCTCAAAAACCTGTTATCGAAGGAACGGCGGAACGAAAAAAGAGCCCGATATTCGGATCCGGATTCGCGGATCTTACGGCCAAGGTCATCGTCCCCGTGATCTCGGTCAGTGGCGATTCCATCCTGCTCCAGGGCGGGACGGCCAACGGGCTGAACCCGAAATGCGAGCTGAAAAAGATTTCAGGAGAGAAAAAGGGCGGCGACGTCCGGGTTCGGATCAAGGATGTGATCGGCCTGGCCAGATCCGAGGGGAAGGTCATTTCAGGCGATATTGGCTCGATTCGAGAGGGCGATCAGTTCGAGCTGGATCTCTGGGCGCCGCCCGACCGCATCAACCTGGACGTTTGGCTTCCCCCATCCAATCTTAAGGAGGCTAAGATCGACGGTATCGCCCGAAATCTGGCGGGCCTATTCGCCGGGTCGGATACGATCAGATGGGTGGAGGATCCGACTGTGGAAGTGCCGACCCATATCATTTCCTGGAGCGGTGAGGAGTGGACCCTGGAAGAAGTCGAGAACGGCGAGTCTCATCGTCTGGGAAAGGACCTTGCTCCGGAATCGATCTCAAAAATTTTTGGGAATTATTCGCGCGCCAAGCCTCGCCTGTTTTTATATCTTCCCCCTTCCGCGGAGCTGGCCGCGCAACTGAGGTTCGGACCGAATACGACTTTGAGCGCGATCGAAATATCGCCGAAGAAAGGATTTGCACCCCAGTATCATCTTGTGGGACGAATTTCGACCGGCAACGAACGCATCGGGCGCGTAGAATACGGCTGGGTTTTGGCCAACCAGACACAAAAGAATTCGGAAAAGCTGGCTCTTCCGGTGCGGACGGATTGGCTGAAGGAGGGAAAGGGGTTGACCGGGGAGTTAGAGGACAGGGCACTACGGATCGCCAAGATTAGAGGCTGGCTGGATCTCGATTCTCCCTTAGGTGATGAGCTATTCCCATATTCTTTAGCCCTGGTGAACTCAAAAACTGGCCGCATCCTGACCGAGGGGACGGCTGTGGAAGGCGAGATCTTTGGGCTGGCGCTTGTTTCCGATGAAGAGCATCCAGTGCAGGCGGTCACGCCGCGCTACGTTTACGTCTTCAGCATCGATAAAAACGGTGAGGGAAAATTGCTCTACCCTCAGGCCAGCGTTGAAAACCGCTTTCCCTATAAAACCGAGAAATATCAGGAAATGTTTCCGGCGGAGATTCAACTGGGAGCCAAGGCCCTTTTTAAGATATCCGAGCCTTTCGGGTTGGATACATATATTCTATTAACGACGGCCGAGCCATTGCCCGATCCCGCGGTATTGAATTTTTCCGGTGTCCGCGCGCGCGGAGATGAGAAAGGTTTGGACAATCCGTTGACGGCGCTGCTCAGAAATGTGGGGTCGGGCACACGAGGGAATGAAGGCCTTGCTCCAACGACTTGGTCTATTCAACGGCTGATGATTCAAAGCGTGCCGCAGAGCGCCAAAGACCGGATCGAGGCCGTCAAACCCGACCGAATCCGTCAGGAGCGAGACGGTTCAGCGTTTTGGATTGGAGCCCGCGTCGTCGACCCGCATTAATCGATAAGGACCTTCGAGGCGCAGAAGCAGTCTTTCTGGGGATATAGCTCTCGAGGAGCATGACTTGCGGCGGTCCGGGCCTGGGCTCGGGGATGGTCTGGCTGGCGAAGGAAGGGGCCCAAAAGCCTCCGGCTGAGGGTCGGACTTGCGGAATAGAGGACCAAGGAGGGGAACCACATGTCCATCAAAACAATGTCGGTTGTGGGAGCCACGCTTGTGTTATTAGCCAGCCTGCCCTTCATGGCATCTGCCCAGGGCAAGTCGGCGTCAGGCCAGGATCCGAAGTTCGTCAGCTTGGTCGTTGGGGAGACGACGCGCGTCGCGGGTTCTCAGGACTATTTCGAACGCGTTCTTCTTTCGCCGCCGGACCTGGGCAAGATATCGATGGGGAACACGTGGGAGATCAGCGCCGATGTCGCGATCAAGCTCGGCCGTCTTTCTGAAGAAGAACGGTGGCGGGTCATACGCCGCAACCTTTGGCTTGGCCCAGGACGCACACGTGGATTTGGTCCTGTGGACTGAGGTGGTGAACGCTTTCTTTGACCAAATCAAAGAGCTGCCTCTGGAGAAGGATTCCAAACGCCCCGCCTTCGGACTTCGGGTGGCTTTTCCCGGCCATGATACCTCGGCCAACGCGAAGGCCGATGTGGCCCTGACCTTTAATTCGGACCAGACTTTCGATTTAGATGCCCCGAAAGACTTTGAAAGCAGGCTGAACAAAAAGATCGTGGCTGCGTTGACCGGCGTTGATGTGTTTGTGAACGTGGACTATAGATTTTCTGTGTCATCGGACGAAGCGGCAGACATTTTGGCTAACCTGAAGCTCCGTTTATTTGACGGAAGCGACAAAGAGTTTGTCCCACTCCATCACACTCAAAGCTACTTTTGCTTTTCGCCTCTTCCGGTCGACCCCGAGTTCGGGAGTGACTTTCGGCTGCGGGCCGACATGATGGAGGGTTACAGTTATGGCGGAAAAAAAATAGACATCATGCTAACCGATCCCGAGGGGCAATACGTGCCTGTTCGACAAGGAGTGCGCACGCGTTTGAATTTGAATTTGACGGCGATCGTGAGGAAGGAGGGTCTCACTTGGCAGGAAGCCCTAGAGGGGTACCAAAAAGCGCTCAAGGCGAAAGGGGGAGAGCAGATCCCCGGAGCGCCGGCCGCCATATCCATGCTATTCCAAAAGTTTGTGGGCGAAAACTTCCTGTTGGGAGCGATCATGCAACGATTGCCCGCGAACCCGGGGCTGCATCTGGGGGTTGTCCAGATAAATGGCTCCGGCCTGCAGCCATTGTGGTCGGTGCGGTTGCTTTTAAAATCTCCGGAGCTTGACCGACGTCCCCGTTTCGTCTCGAGGGGGACGATACAGCTTCAATGCCTGACGTTGGCGAGTCCCGGGGGCATGGTGCAGCCGCATTATATAAAGATCATATGGTCCGGCCGCGCCGATCCCACCCAACTGGAACTGCAAGCGCGGCCCATCATTGAGAGCCCTTGGGGATTTGGCGCCGGGGTCGTGCCTTCCGTAAGTCCGGCGCTGTACGCGGTGGGAGCAAGCTATAAGCTGTTTCACGTATGTGAAGTCTTTGCCGGGGCAGGGATCCGCAAGGATCACCCGACTTCATTTGTGTACGGCGTGACGTTGGATGTTGAGAATATCCTGGGCGCTCTATTCGGGAAAGTCACGAGTCCGGAAGGTCAGAATCCGATACGGGCGCTGAGCCCTCGGGGCAAGGTGGGCAAAAGTCCAAAACAGACGGTATGCCCGCAGCGTCCCGCGGCAAGGGCGATAAAACATGATCGGGAATCTACCACCTTCAGCTCGATAGGCCGATTAAATGGAGGCATTCCATGAGATCGTGGCGGCGACCGGTCTTCATAATCCTTGTCTTCGGTTTCTTGGGCTCGCGGTGCTTCGCCCAGAATAACGCAAGGCCGGCGGAGCGTGACCCTGGAGAAGTAGAGGTTCGGCTGGTGACGCAACTTGGTCATAACGACGGGATTAGTTCGGTCGCTTTCTCGCCCGATGGCCGCTTCGTGCTTACCGGAAGCGGTGACTGTACGGCCAAGCTCTGGGACGCGCAGACGGGTGATGTGCTCCGCACCTTCTCCGGCCATTCTGAGTGGGTGAGTTCGGTCGCTTTCTCGCCCGATGGCCGCTTTGTGCTTACCGGGAGCTGGGACAAAACAGCCAAGCTCTGGGGTGCGCAAACGGGTGCTGAGCTCCGCTCGTTCTCCGGCCATTCGGGTAGCGTATATTCGGTCGCATTCTCGTCTGATGGCCGATATGTGCTTACCGGAAGCGAGGACAAGACGGCCAAACTATGGGACGCGCAGACGGGTGTGAAGATACGCACCTTCTCCCATGATCGGGAGGTGAGTTCGGTCGCATTCTCGCCCGATGGCCGCTATGTGATTACCGGGAGCGATCACATGACGGCCAAGCTTTGGGACGCACAGACTGGTGCGGAGATGCGCAGCTTCTCCAGTGATTGGGGAGTGGAATCGGTCGCTTTCTCGCCCGATGGCCGCTATGTGCTTACCGGAAGCGGAGACTGTACGGCCAAGCTCTGGGACGTACAGACGGGTGCGGAGATCCATACCTTCTCCGGCCATTCTGAAAGGGTGAATTCGGTCGCTTTCTCGCCCGATGGCCGCTTCGTGCTTACCGGAAGCGGAGACTGTACGGCCAAGCTCTGGGACGTACAGACGGGTGCGGAGATTCGCACCTTCTCCAGTGATTGGGGAGTGAATTCGGTCGCTTTCTCGCCCGATGGCCGCTATGTGCTTACCGGGAGCAATTACAAGACGGCCAAGCTTTGGGACGCACAGAGTGGTGCGGAGATCCGTACCTTCTCCAGCAATTCGAAGGGGGTGAGGTCGGTCGGTTTCTCACCCGACGGCCGCTATGTGCTTAGCGGAAGCAGTGACGAGACGGCCATGCTTTGGGACGCGCAGACGGGTGCGGAGATCCGTACCTTCTCCGGCCGTTCCGGCGTGGAGTATTCGGTCGCATTCTCACCCGATAGCCGTTATGTGCTTAGCGGAAGCAGTGACGAGACGGCCAAGCTTTGGGACGCGCAGACGGGTGCGGAGATCCGTACCTTCTCCGGCCGTTCCGGCGTGGAGTATTCGGTCGCATTCTCACCCGATAGCCGTTATGTGCTTAGCGGAAGCAGTGACGAGACGGCCAAGCTTTGGGACGCGCAGACGGGTGCGGAGATTCGCACCTTCTCCCATGATTGGGATCGGGAGGTGCGTTCGGTCGCTTTCTCGCCCGATGGCCGCTATGTCCTTACCGGAAGCGAGGACCGGACGGCCAGGCTCTGGGATGTACAGACGGGTGCGAAGATACGCACCTTCTCCCATGATCGGGAGGTGAGTTCGGTCGCTTTCTCGCCCGATGGCCGCTATGTGCTTACCGGGAGCTGGGACGAGACGGCCAAGCTTTGGGACGCGCAGACAGGTACGGAAATCCGTACCTTCTCCGGCCATTCGGCCGGGGTAATATCGGTCGCTTTCTCGCCCGATGGCCGCTATGTGCTTACCGGGAGCTGGGACGAGACGGCCAAGCTTTGGGACGCGCAGACAGGTGCGGAGATCCATACCTTCTCCGGCCATTCTGAAAGGGTGAATTCGGTCGCTTTCTCGCCCGATGGCCGCTTCGTGCTTACCGGAAGCGGAGACTGTACGGCCAAGCTCTGGGATGTAAAAACCGGCCGCGAAATCTGTAGCCTCATCTCTTTCGACGATGCTACTTGGGCCGTCGTCGACCCGGAGGGCCGCTTCGACGCGGCCAACGGCGGCGACGTCGAAGGGATCCACTGGGTCGCCGGGCTTGAGGCCATCGCGCTTAGCCAGCTCAAGGCGCGTTATTATGAGCCGGGCTTGCTGGCCAAGGTCCTCGGATTCAATAAAGAGCCCCTGCGCGAAGTGCGGGCATTCAGATACGTAAAGCTCTTTCCCGAGGTCCAGGCGCAGGCTCCGGCGCCCGGGTCGACCCGGCTTGCGATCGACCTCGCCAGTCGCGGAGGAGGTATCGGCAAGGTCCGCGTGCTCGTCAACGGCAAGGAGATCGCCTCCGACGCCCGAGGTCCGAAGCCGGATCCAGACGCCAAAAATGCGAAGCTGACGGTCGATCTCGCTGGAGCCGCCATCATTCCAGGGCAGAAGAACGAAGTAAAGATCATCGCCTGGAACTCCGAGGGTTACCTGTCAAGCCGGGGCCAGACTGTCGGATGGATTCCCCCCCAAGACACGGCCTCGACCGAGCAGCCCCCGGAACTCTACGCGATTGTTGGCGGAGTCTCCGATTACGCTTCTAAAGCGCTTCATCTTAACTTTGCGGCCAAGGACGCGCAGGACATGGCCACGGCTCTCGAGGTCGGGGCCAAACGACTCTTCGGAGCCAAGAAAGTGCACCTGACGCTGCTGACGGCCTCGAGCGATCCTCGGGCCATCCCGCCCACCAGAACGAATTTCGTCCAGGCCTTCGATAGGGCAAGACACGCCAGGCATCAGGACATTCTCGTCGTCTACCTGTCCGGCCATGGCGTGGCTCTAAGAGGCGATACCGACGTGTACGCCTATCTGACGCAGGAGGCGCGCAGCACGGAGCTGACCGACCCGGCCGTACGGCAGGCCGTTGCCATTACCAGCGAGGAGCTGACCGATTGGATCATTCGGATTCCAGCGCTCAAGCAGGTGATGATCCTCGACACCTGCGCGGCAGGAACTGCCGCGGCAAAGCTCGTGGAAAAGAGAAGCGTACCGAGCAGTCAGATCCTAGCCATCGATCGGCTCAAAGACCGCACTGGATTTCACGTTCTGATGGGATGCACCGCTGACAAGGATAGCTTGGAGGCGAGCCAGTATGGCCAGGGGCTGCTTACTTATGCGCTCCTCCAGGGGATGCGAGGGGCGGCGTTGCGCGAGGACGAGTATGTGGATGTGAGCAAACTCTTCCAGTACGCGCTCGACCAGGTGCCGCAACTTGCCCGTAATATCGGAGGGATCCAGAAACCGCAGATCGCGGCGCCTGAGGGGGCCAGTTTCGATGTGGGGCGATTGACCGGAGAGGACAAGCCGAAGGTTCCGCTGTCGATAATCAGGCCTTTGATCCTGCGGCCGCTGCTGATCGATCCGCTGGAAAACGACGACAACCTGAACCTTTCGATTGAACTGCGCAAAGCCCTGGCGGCCGACTCATACATAACGGCGCGTAGAGGGGCGAGCGATATCAAGGCGGTGTTCGTCGACGCCGACGAGCTGCCCGGAGCGGTTCGCCCGACGGGGACCTATTTGATTGAAGACAAGCAGGTCCATGTGAAGCTGACACTCAAGCGGGACGGGCAGAAAATCGCGATTGTCGAAGTCGAAGGGACGAAGGATGACCTCGCTGGGCTCGCCGCGAAGATCAGCCGGGCGATCGCGAAAGCGCTTGGGGCAGGTACGTAGAGAGCAAAAGTAAAGGAGAGAAGGTGCTTCGAAATATATCCGTGCCCAAAAAGTACACTTTTGGCTGGATCAGTTTTTGGGTGAGGCTCCATTACTATCACTTGGCCCATAATACCTGGACCGATTTGAGGGGGGCAGATCATATTGCCTTCCGGGAGTCTATCAGACCCCCTGGAGAGGTACATCACATCATCATGTTACCTAGCTTTGAAAGTACCGCCGCAAATCCCCGGACGTAAGTCTGGGGTTTAGGTTCAATCCTTCGGCGCCGTGAATGGGCTTCATGCCCACGCTGTGGCAGGTCAAGGCAGTACTGTGCGATGTCGATCCGCCTGCCCGGGAAGCGCCGGACGTTCGCCTCCGACAGGAATTCCGCCGCCGGTCTCTCCGGCCCAGAAGATCCGGGGGTCAGAGCACGCCGGAGACGGTCCAGTCATCGTGGGCCTCCCGTCCGTGGAAGACCCTCGGAGTCTGCACGGAAGAACCCTCGGGGGCGAGCAGGTGGACGCCCCGCTGCCCTTTTTGCTCCCCCCGGAGGAGCCGCGGGACCCGGGACGCGGCATAGTCCAGCCAGTCGCGGGCCGAGAGACGTCGGTCGACCCTTGGCGCCCGGCTGAAGGCCTCGATGAGGCAGTAAGTCAAGAGACCGTGGCCGATCTCGAGGTTTCCCGCCTTCCGCGCCTCGAGGGCCGCCTGCCGGCTCTGCGACGCCGCCAGGACCTCCATACCCTTCTCCCAGGCCAGCTGCACCAGGCCCCGGGAGTTCATGGGCCCGCGGCGCCAGTCGTCGCTTTCCAGGGCCTGACCGGAGTGGCAGGCGTCCAGGACCAGGGCGATGTTCCGGGCCTGCATCCCCAGGAACGCCGACTCCAGGTCATCGTCGCCGATGGCCCGGCGGGTCAGCTCCTCCATGTCCTCGGCCGCCGCGGCTTCGTGGGGGATGAGATAAAAGTGCCCGCCGTGAAGGACGCCGTGTCCCGAGTAAGACACGATGACCGTGTCCTCCGTCTGTGCCTTCTTCGCCACGTCCGCCAGGGCCGCGAGGATGGCGGGCCGGCTGGCTTCCCCGTCCAGGAGGACCTGGGTGTGGACCGACCCGGGCGGGAAGGGGAGGCGTTTCGCCAACTCGGTCGACAGGTCCCGTGCGTCCGGCGCGGCATACGTAAGGTCCATGCTTCGGTCGGCATACCGGTTGATCCCGACGGACAGGATGTACGCCTCGGGCGCTCTTTCCAGCGACGGAGCGCCGGTGACCCTGGCGTCGGCAGTCTTGCTCTTCACGTTGTCACCATTGAAGGCATAGGCTTCCAGGAGATTCTCTCCGGCGGCGATGGGAATGACGGCCTCAAGAACGCCGGGCTTGTGCAGCCCCGGCCAGCGCGTCGCCAGGGTGCCGTTTCGGAAGAGCCGGACATCCCGGATGCCGCTGGGCGTCCCCCCGGCCTCCATTAGGGCTTCCTCGACGTGGACGCGGACCCGCAGGAGGCGCTCCGCCGATCCAGCGGGAGCGTCGATGGACACGCGAGGGAGCCTTCGATCCTTCCGGGCAATGGACAGGGACGCGCGGGCATCTCCCCGCTCTTTCAGGATCTCCTGGACGGACCTTGCGCGGGAGACGACGTCTTTGAGGAGGCCGGGCTGGAAGAACTCGCTGAAGAACTGCTCCGGCTCCGCCGTATCGAAGGTGTTCCCGTTTAGGCGCCAGAGGACCTTCCCTATGGCCGCGGGGGTGCCGTCAAAGAAGCCTTCCGGAGAGGCGGCGATCCAGTCCTTTCCGTCGATGGAGACGATGCTCGCCAGCTCCCGGCCCGATTCGGCCTCCCAGAGGACGATCCGGCCGTCGAAACTGGAGCTTGCCAGGATTTTTCCGTCGGGATGGAAGGCCGCGGCGGTGACGATATTCGAATGCCCCCGGAGGATCTGGAAGGGCTTCCCGGAAGGCACGTCCCAGACGACGACGGTCATGTCGTCGCTCCCGCTTGCGAGGCGCCGCCCGTCGGGGCTCCAGGACAGGGAACTGACGGCTCCGGAATGGCCCGAGAGGGTACGGATTTCTTTCCGCGTCCTGATGTCCCAGAGCTTGACGGTCGTGTCTTTGCTCCCGCTTGCCAGGATCTTCCCGTCAGGGCTCCAAGCGACGGCATTGACCTGCCACGCGTGGTGCCCCAGAGAGCCGACCTTCCTCCCGGTCGCGGCTTCCCAGAGGTCCACGCGGTTATTCTCCGGCGCCAAGCCTCCCATGTCGCCGGTCCCGCAGGCAAGGATCTTCCCATCGGGGCTGAAGGCCGGGGCGATGAAGTCCACCATATTTTGCCGGATGGTCCGCAGCGCTTTCCCCGAATGGGGATCCCAGAGAACCATCGTGCTGTCCCGGCTCCCGTCGGCCAGGATCGTCCCGGAGGGATCCCAGGCGACGGCGTTGACGAGGCTGGAGTGGACATGCAGCTTCGCCATCTCCCGTCCCGCCTCGACGTCCCAGAGGCGGATCGACTCCTGCCCCACAACAGCGGCCATTTGCCGGCTGTCGGGATTGAAGGAGACGGACCAGGCGGCTTGGCCGGAGAGGTCGAAAAAGCAGGCATCCCGGCCGGTCGAGAGATCCCAGGCTCGGACATCCGCCTCGTGGCGCCCCCAGCTGCTTTTCGCGAGGTACCTCCCGTCGGGGCTCCAGGCCAAGGACGTCAAGGTGGCGGCGTGGGCCTTCAGGGTTTGCAGGACCTTCCCCGTCGCCGGGTCCAGGAGCTTCGTCCCCACGGCTAGATACCGGCCGTTCGGGCTGAAGGCGGCCTGCGCCGATGTGATGTCCCCCTCGACGGCACGGATCAGGCGGCCCGTCTGGCCATCGAGGAGAGCGAAGCTTCCATCAAGCGCGCATCCCAGAACCTTCCCGTCGGGGCTCCACGCCAGGGGGCTGGAGCCGCCTTCCAGGATCCCCAGAGCCTCGCCCGTGTCGCCCTTCCAGAGCAGCAGAACCTGCGAGAAGAGGTTCGCCGTGGCCAAGACCTTCCCGTCAGGCCTCCAGGCCACGGAGGTCATCGAGGCCACGCGGGTATCGATCACTCTGATCTCTCGCCCCGACGCCGGGTCCCACATCCGCATGGTCCTATCGTCCCCGACGCTCGTAAGGACCTTCCCGTCGGGCCTCCAGGCCACGGACCAAACCTTCTCCGTGTGGCCCGATAGAGCCCGGATCTCCCGCCAGGTTCCCGTGTCCCAGAGGCGGATCGAGTCCTCCGTTGTGCCGGCGCCTTTCGCTGCAAGGACCGTTCCGTCTGGACTCCAGTCGATGGCGAACCCTCCCGGGAGCCTCACTACCTCCTTCCCGGAGGCAACGTCCCAGATGACGACGAAGCCGCCCACGACTCCGGCCGCCAGGGCCGTTCCCTTTGGGCTGAAGGCGAGGGTGTGAACGCTCTCGCCCAGGCCCGCTAAGGTCCGCAGCTCTCTTCCGTGTTCGGCGTCCCAGAGCTTCACCGTGTTCTCGTTGCCCCCCGTCGCCAGGAGCCGGCTGTCGGGGCTGATGGCCACGGCCCAGATGCTGTCGTGCCCCGTGGGAACGACCAGCTCGGGGGCCTGTGCGAAGGCCTTCCCGGAAAGGCAGAGGGCCGGGAGGAGGAAGAGGATGAGAACGAGCCGTCTCTTCATGGAACCGTCCTTTCTTGTCTTGCGACCGGAGGGTCGGGAAGCCTCGGGCTCCCGATGCAGCCACTCCCATGCCTTCGGCCCGGCGCCCGCAATGACCTGCCCCCCTCAAATCGGTCCAGGTATAAAGAGAGAAATTTCCTGGAGAGAAGCAAGTTCACTGGACGAAATGTTTGGCAATTCATTTCTCGGCAAGAGCTCGCTCAAGGCAGCTGACGAAATGTATCCATGCCCAATGACTTCCCCTCGATCATAAGGATGATGCCGAAAGCACGTTCTTTGGCGCTCTCTGGTGACCACCTATCCACTACATGATACTTCCCCGCGCGGACTGCTTCCATGATCCACTGAGTCCCGTCGAGGGCGATGATGTTAGGGTCCTCGATATAGCTGGGCTTTTCCCAAAAGGATAGTTCGTCCATCTTATCGATGAACCATGAAACCTTCTGCGTTTCCAAACGGCTCGTGCGGTTTGTAACAAGGTGACCGGCCTCGTACCCGCCCTGGCCACTGGTGATCTTCGTTATCAGGATGCCAGAGCCATCCTTTTATAACAGAGCAAAAATATCAAGTCAATCAATCGGACCAGTCCATTTTGTTGACGTTGAAGTTTGGCCGATGATAGGATGATATTTTCATTAGGAGTATCGATTAGAATACTGTTTTGGATAACTATTTTTGCGGTAATGGATTTCTGTGCCTTTTGCTCGTCCCCGCAACCGACTAAAAATTTCAAGGTTGATTATCATGCTGAATACAGTTCAAGCGGCGGGGATAGATTCTTAGATATCGTTTATACCGTAAGAGACGGGGTTGTTGTTTCTTGTGAAGGGACTTATAGCTTTCCCCCCTCTTCGGGTCAACGCGGCGCCGGAATCAACAAAAATAATATCGAACAAGTCGATGTCCAAAAATTGAAGAATGGAAACTATAATGTTCCGATTGTGCTCATCACTTCAATTGCGAAAAATCAAAAAATGAGCGACGAAGTAAACGACGGAAGTTCGATGTATAGATATCGGATAATTTTAAGATAATGGCGGGTCTAATATTCGATTTTATAGAGGAGGAACGCATGAAAATATATAGATTGATTTTAGCGGCGATTATATTCTTATTTATTTTGAACTTCGGATTCTCATGGGGATTGCCGAGCCAATCGTCGGCGGCGTCTAAGGCCACAACCTCCAATGAAAGTCATAAGGCTGCCCAGTTCAACGGCTGTACAATGCGGGGTTAAGCGCGTACTTTTGGCGTGAGCGGACTGAAGTCCACAGACAAGAGGAAAATTAGGAACCAAAATATTTCACTGACAGATGAACTCACGAAGGACGGCGTTCAACGGCGAAGAAGCCCTGCAAACTTCTTTAAACTCTATTAACCCCCCCCCTGCCCCCCTGGCGAATCAGGGGGGAGCTCGATGACGTCGAAGATAACCCAAGACGCCTCGAAGATTTCGCTGAAAAAATATTAACTACCCCTACCCCTCCTGAGAATCAGGGGGGAGCTCGTAGGCGAAGAGTGCCCGGGATGCTCCCGAATCCTTTAAGTGATCTTATCCCCCCTACCCCCCTAACATTAGGGGGGATAAATAAGGTTAGCGTTTATTGGCGAAGACGCCTCCATCTCTGCCAAAATCTCTTAACCCCCTATAGTCCCCCTCTGTAATTAGGGGGACTTAAGGTGGGCGTCTTCGGAAAGGGATGGTGGGCGATACAGGATTTGAACCTGTGACTCCTACCGTGTGTAAGTTCCTAGAAAACCTACTAAAAGCCTCCTTAAGTTATTGTCTTTGTTTTCTTTGGCTTAGTTTTAGCGGTTTTTCCTATGGTGTCCGATTTTCTCCCATCCTTGCCTATTTTTTCCGCATTCTAGCCACAGTCTCAGCCACAGTTTTAGCCACAGTCGTGGCTGTCATGCTCGTCTATGAAAAAGGAGGCCCAAAATGGCACGCATGGGATTCGAAAGTTCGATGGGAAAAAAGATCGAGAAGCTGCGAGAAATCGAGAAGCGGAAAAGGGAAGAGCTTGTCCAGATTTCGAAGGATTTAAGGAGATACGAATCCGCCCTCGAATCCCTGAGGGGCAATCCCCCTGCCGAGACGCCGAGAAAAAGAAGGACAAAACATGAACTTCAGAATGAACAACTTCAGGCGGGACAGATTCAATAGGCCAAGAATAAGTGACGAAGAAGTCGAGAGACTTCTGAAGTACATCTCAGAAAAATATGACCAGCCTGAAGAAAACAAAGAGCCCAAAGAAAACAAACCATTCGAAGAGTCTGATTTGTATAAAGCACCCGAAGAGTTTGAAGAACCCGATGAGCCAGTCCCACACTGCCAGATATGCGATGTCCATGAAATACATGGGGGGCAAAAAGATTTTCCTAGCGGTCTTCAATTTTTTTTCCTCAATTGCGAGCGATGCGGAAGGCTTTGTTGTAATGGCTGCATTTCTGGTTCTTCGCTCGCTGGTTATAACATAGTCTGTAACCCATGCTACGACGAGGTAACAGAGCAGGAAGCCCGCGAAAGAGAAGAATATTGGCGTGAAAGGGAAGAGGAAGAAAAGACTTTCGAAGAATAGCCGCCTCGTTTACGAAGTATTTTTCACACATTTGTATCACCGATCTTCGTAGATGGGACAGACTTCGTAACTTCTAAGGGACGCATTTTATGGCCGGGAGAGGTCAGCCTGGCCCAATCGAGACCGCTGTTTTCCCTTCGGCTTTCATGTTCATTGCGATAACGAACCCCTGCGAGGATGTTTTTCGGGGGATGAGGGGAGGAACGAGTGGGGAGACGGAGAGGGATTGCACAGAGGGCCAGCGGTCGCGATATTATACAAGGTACGCTCTTTACGATTGATTTCCCTCTCTTGCGGTGATAATCTTTAGCTACAGCATCGAGAAGGGAATACAGCCTATGAAATGCTCCAAGTGTCTCTTTGAGAACCCCTACGATTCGCGTTTCTGCGGAAGCTGCGGATTCGATATGTCCTCTTCCGAAAAAGCGCCGTTTTCCGCGACAAAGACTTTTCAACTTCCTCTCAGGGAACCGGCCCAGGGAACCCTCTACGCCAGAAGATATGAGGTGATCGAAGAACTGGGCCGCGGCGGCATGGGAAAAGTCTACAAAGTCCTGGACAAGGAGATTCAGGAGGAGGTGGCCCTGAAACTCTTGAATCCGGAAATCGCCGCCGACGAAAAGACGATCGAGCGATTCCGCAATGAGCTGAAATACGCGCGTAGAATCACCCACCGGAACGTCTGCCGGATGCATGATATCAATCGGGACAAAGACACCTATTTCATCACCATGGAATATGTGCCGGGAGAGGATTTAAAGACCGTTATCAAGAGAACAGGTCGGTTTCCTGAAGCCGAAGCGGTGCCCATCGCTGCGCAGGTCTGCGAGGGACTGGCCGAGGCGCATCGGCTGGGAGTCGTTCATCGGGACCTGAAGCCTCAAAACATCATGATCGATGGGAACAAAAATGTCCGGATCATGGACTTTGGGATTGCCCGGTCGCTGGCGGCCAAAGGCGTCACGGAAGCCGGAATGATCATCGGGACCCCGGACTACATGTCGCCCGAACAAGTGGAGGGGATGGAAGCGGACGCGCGATCGGACATTTACGCCCTGGGAGCCACGCTCTATGAAATGGTGACGGGGCGAGTTCCCTTCGAAGGTGATACGGCCTTGATCATCGCGATGAAACACAAGGCTGAAATCCCCCTGAGCCCTAAGGAGATCAATCCCGAGCTCTCCGAAGAACTCACCACGGTCATCCTGAAATGTCTGGAAAAGGAGCGGGAGAAGAGATATCAGACGGCGGAGGAACTGCTGGCGGAATTGAGATGCTTGGAGGAAGGTTTGCCGACAGCCACGGGTGCCCTGAAACCCAAGATTCCGGCTTTTCTCGGCGAGGGCGCGGAGGCGGCTCCGGAAAAGCGATCGGTCTTTGTGGCCCGAGAAGAAGAGTTGGGCATACTGTCTCAGAAACTCGAGGCCGCCCTCAACGGCAAGGGGCAAGTGGTCTTCCTGCTCGGCGAAGCGGGCAGCGGGAAAACGGCCTTAATCCAGGAGTTCGCCCATCGTGTCCAAGAGATATATCCCGATCTCATTGTCGTTTCGGGCAAATGCAACGCTCACGCCGGAATCGGAGACCCATACCAGCCATTCATCGAGATTTTGAGTCTTTTGACCGGGGACGTTGAAGCCAAATGGACGGCCGGCGTCATGTCCAGAGAACACGCTCTTCGGTTGTGGAATCTGCTGCCTCTCTCCGTCAAAGCCTTATTAGAAGAAGGCCAGGATTTGATTAATATTTTTATCCATGGAGCCGCCTTGGTATCCCGAAGCGAAGCCTTCTCCTCAAGAATGACCTTTTGGCTGGCCGGCCTCAAGAAACTCGTGGACCGCAAGTCCGCCCTCCCTACCGATGTTATGCTCCAGCAGAGCAATCTTTTGGAACAATACACCCGCATGCTGCAAGATCTTGCCAAAGAAAAGCCGTTGCTACTTGTTCTTGACGACCTGCAGTGGGTCGATCCCGGCTCGGCGAGCTTGCTTTTTCATCTGGGCCGCGGGATTCAGGGGAATCGGATTCTTATCCTCGGGGCTTTTAGGCCGGCAGAGGTGGCTCTCGGCCGGGGAGAGGAACGTCATCCCATTGAGCCTATCCTTCACGAACTCAAACGGGATTATGGGGAAATCGAGATCGAAGTGGGAAAAACGGAAGCCCGCCGATTCGTGGATGATTTCATCGACACGGAGCCCAACCGGCTCGGCCCTCAATTCCGGGATACGCTTTATAGCCAGACCAAGGGACATCCTCTCTTTACCGTCGAATTGCTGAGGGACATGGAAGAACGCGGGGCCTTGATCAAGGACGGAAAAGGCCGCTGGATGGAGGGCCCGGATTTTGAATGGAACACGCTCCCGGCGCGCGTGGACGCCGTCATCGAAGAGCGCGTCCAAAGGCTTAATGAAAAATTGCGGGAGATTTTGATGATCGCCAGCGTCGAAGGCGAAGAATTTACGGCCGAGGTGGTCGCCCGGATTCAAAAAGAAGAAGTTCGAGAGATGATCAAACTTCTAAGCCGGGAGCTGGATAAGCAGCATCATCTGGTGTCCGCCAAAGGCATCCGGCAGCTCGGAAACCAGCGATTGTCCTCGTATCTTTTCCAGCATATTCTGTTCCAGAAATATCTTTACAATAGCCTCGATCAGGTGGAGAGAACGCAACTTCATGAAGAAGTGGGAAATATTTTGGAAGCCCTTTACGGAGAGCAGGCCGAAGAGATCGCCGTCCAACTGGCCCGACATTTTCTGGAAGCGGGGCTCACATCTAAGGCCATAGAATATCTTCATAAGGCAGGAAACAAAGCCGTGCGGCTGTCTGCTGGCGCGGAGGCGATTGTCCACTATAAAAAAGCTCTGGAACTCCTTGCCAAGCTTCCAGAAACGCCTCAGCGTGATCAACAGGAAGTTGCTTTACAGCTTGCCCTGGCCGTTCCGCTCCAGTCCACGAAAGGCTACGGTTCTCCGGAATTGGGCCAAGCTGTCGTTCGAGCCAGAGAGCTTAGTGGTCGATTGGGTGATCCGCTTCAGCGGTTTAACGCCCTCGTGCAGCTCAGCACTTATTATTCGAGTAGGGCCCAGTACAGAACATGTCTGAAATTGCTGGAACAAATTGTTCAAATAGCCGAGCAGTCAAAAGACCCAATGCTCGAGGCTATTTCCAATTTTTCCCCCACTTGGGCTTTGCTCAATGTGGGAGAGCTTGTCCAGGCGGTGGAACACTGCAAGCATGGGATGGCTAGCTATGACCCGGAAAAGTACGGCTTCATGGCTTACCTCTTCGGCTATGATATCGGAGCGGTCGTTCTGGGTTTAGGGTCTTGGGCGCAGTGGATGATTGGCTATCCCGACCAAGCTCTCCGACAACTTGATGAGGCGATGAACATCGCTCGAAAATTAGGTCATCCGCACACTCTGGCTTTTGTCCTAATGATAGCATGTGAGCTGAGTTGGTTCCTCGGGAACTTTCCGCGGATCGACAAGGATACGGAAGAAATTGTTCCGTTCAGCGAGAAGAATGGATTCATCTACATAGCCGCGCATGGCTATTTTTATCGGGGAGAGAGAGCCGTTCGCGAAGGGAAGGTCAAAGAAGGAATAGCCCAAATGCGCCAAGGCTTGGCGATCATGGAAGCGACGGGGACCCTGGTTTGTTTCTCGCGTCTGAGGGCGAGGATCGCTGAAGCCTGCCGAAAAGCAGGAGATCTGGAGGAAGGTCTTTCGGCCGTGGACTGGGCGTTTGAAGCCGTTGAGAAACATGATGAGAGATACATGGAAGCCGAGATCTATCGACTCAAGGGCGAACTGCTATGGATGCGTGGTGAACCCGAGAATGAAATAGAGAAATACTTCCTGCAAGCCATCGAGGTCGCTCGCAGACAACAAGCCAAGTCATGGGAGCTCAGGGCGACGATGAGCTTGAGCCGCTTGTGGCAAAAACAGGGGAAACGAGAAGAGGCAAGAAAGATCCTGGAAGAGATTTACTCGTGGTTCACGGAAGGATTCGCGACCCCCGACCTTATCGAGGCAAAGGCGCTTCTTGAGGAACTTTCTTAAGAAGCTTTCAGGGAGGCGAGGGCCATGAAATGCCCTAAGTGTCAGACCGAAAATACTTCGGACTCGGAGTTCTGCAAAAAGTGCGCGACTCCGCTTCCTTCCTCTAAAGAATTCGACTTCTCTCATACAGAGACGCTCCAAACCCCGATACACGAGTTAAATACAGGTGCGACCTTCGCCGGTCGCTACCAGATCATCGAAGAGCTGGGACATGGCGGTATGGGCAAGGTCTATCGGGCTATGGACAAAAAGCTGAACGAGGAAGTCGCCATAAAGCTCATTAAGGCCCTGACCCGCCCCCGATCAATGTACCACCCCTAGAGTGAATTTTGCAACCTCCAAAGCCTCTGGAGCTGGAGGCCGATAGCCCAAAGAACTGTGAGGCCGGACCCGGTTGTATTCCCGGCGCCAGTTTTCTATCACCGCCTGGGCCTCCAACAGCGTGTCGAAGATCTCCCCGTTGAGCAATTCGTCCTTCATCTTTCCGATGAACGACTCAACATATCCGTTCTCCCAGGGACTGCCGGGTTCGATGAATAACGTCCTGACTCCGATCCGTCCCAACCACTCCCGCACGGCCCTGGCCGTGAATTCGGGCCCATTGTCGGACCTGATATATTCCGGCGCACCGCGAGGGATAAATAAGTCATATAAGCCGTCGAGGACGTCCTCTGAGCTGATCTGGCGAGCCGTAAGGAGAGATAAACACTCCCGGGTGTATTCGTCCAGGATGACCAGGATACGGAGCGGCCTTCCATCAGTCGTCCTCGTCAGAGCAAAATCATAGCTCCAGACATGATCCCTCTTCTGGGGGCGAAGTCGGATACATGAGCCATCATTGAGCCACAACCGCCCCCGTTTGGGCTGTTTCCTCGGCACTTTCAGTCCCTCCTGTCTCCAGATCCTCTCGACTCGCTTGTGATTGACCCTCCAACCCTCGTCTCGCAATAACGCTGTAACACGACGATAACCGTATCGTCCATACTGACAGGCCAAGGCTACGATGCGCTCCACCAACCTCTCCTCATCGTCCGGGATTTTGAGCATATGCCGCTGGGTCGAACGGGCTTGCCCCAATACCTGGCAGGCCCGTCGCTCCGATATTCCCAGCTGTTCACAGACATGATGAACCGCCCGGCTTCTTTTCGCCGGGCTCAGAAGTTTCCCCGGAGGCTCTCCTTCAGGATGGCATTGTCCAAAGATAAGTCGGCCACGAGCTTCTTCAGCCTGCTGTTCTCAGTCTCCAGCTCCTTCAACCGTCGAGCTTGATCGACTCTCATCCCGCCGTACTCTTTCCTCCAGCGATAATAGGTCTGTTCCGAGACGCCGAGCTTTCGGATGGCCTCTCCGCTGTTCATACCCTGGTCAAGAAGTAATTCGGCCTCACGCAGCTTGCCGATGATCTGTTCCGGACTGAACCGTACCCTGCCCATTGAGGCTCCTTTCTCCCAGGTTTTTTCCTATTATACCTGGACCGATCTAAGGGGGGCAGGTCAAACCTGGGAGTAGCCACAATCCTGGCCACAATCGCAAAGAACAAGCCGCACAAGAGGAGGCTAAGTTGTTGAAAAGAAAATGGTGGGCGATACAGGATTTGAACCTGTGACTCCTACCGTGTGGAGAAGGCGCAGGCCGAAACGCGGGCCGGAAACATAAGGCGAAATCATTCGTATCCAACGATTTATCAGGACTTTACAGTCTTTGATCCTTCTCGGCGGATTTGGATATTTTTCGATAGTTTTCGAAATTTTTGGGCGCAGTTTGGGCACAGCCGAGATCGCTTCTCTCCCCATTGACCGGCCGCTCCTGCGGTGCTAACATCCGGGCATCAGGGTTGAGGGCGATTCATGGAATGCCCAAATTGTCATTCCGAGAATAAGGAAGGTTCGCGGTTCTGCGGCAGCTGCGCCGCTCCCATGAACCCGTCGGGCGCCGAAGGAACCTTCCCGACCCAATCCCTGATCACCGCTCTTCCGGTCATCTCCAAAGACAGCCTTGTCGCCGGAAAGTACCGGATCGTCGAGGAGATCGGACGGGGCGGTATGGGTGTCGTCTGCAAAGCTGAGGACGTCAAGCTTAAACGTACGGTCGCGCTGAAATTCCTCCCGCCGCAGTTGGCCGACTCCGCCGAGTTCAAGGGACGTTTCCTGATCGAAGCTCAGGCGGCGGCGGCGCTTTCCCATCCGAACATCTGTGTCATCCATGAGGTCGGCGAAAGCGGAGAGCATCCTTACATCGCCATGGAGTATGTCGAGGGAGAGACCCTCAAGGACAGGATCAGAAAGGGACCGTTGAAAGTCGATGAGGCGCTGGCCATCGCCGGCCAGGTGGCCTCGGGCCTTGGCGAGGCCCACCGCAAGGGGATTATCCACCGGGACATCAAGAGCGCCAACATCATGGTGACGGACCAGGGCCAGGCCAAGGTCATGGACTTCGGGCTGGCCAAGCTCCGGGGAGCGTCTTCGCTCACCAGGACCCGGACGACGCTGGGCACCGTGGCCTATATGTCGCCGGAACAGGCGCGGGGGGAAGATCTGGACGCACGCACGGACATCTGGTCGCTCGGGATTGTCCTTTATGAAATGCTCACAGGAGAGTTGCCGTTCAAGGGGGATCATGACCAGACGGTCATCCACTCGATCCTCTACAGGGAGCCGAAGGCGCCCTCCGAGATGAAGGCCGGCCCGCCGTCCGGGCTGGACGGCACCGTCCTTCTGGCCCTGGCTAAAAAGGCGGCCGACCGTTACCAGACCATGGAGGATCTTCGTATAGACCTCAAAGCCTTCGCCGAAGGCCTCCGGCCCGTCCGGGCCAAGCGAAGGGCGAGGAGAAAGCGACTTGGATTGAGCCTGACCTATCTTCTCCGCGGCGCCCTGGCCGCCGTCATCGTTCTCTTCGGCCTCAACATCGGCGGCTTCCGCGACCGCGTTTTCGAGGGCAAGGGGCGTGCCGAGCCCGCTATCCGCCTGGCGGTGCTGCCGTTCGTCAACCTCACCGGCGATCCGGAGAAGGAGTACCTGAGCGACGGTTTGACCGAGGAGATGATCACCCAACTCGGCCGCCTGCATCCGGCGGCCTTGAGCGTCATAGCCCGCACCTCGGTTATGCGCTACAAGAAGGCCGAAACGCCCATCGACCAGATCGGCCGCGAATTGGGCGTGGATTATGTCCTGGAAGGCAGCACCCGGCGGGAGGCGGACCGCATCCGGATCACCGCAGAGCTGATTCGCGTGAGCGACCAAACCCAGCTCTGGGCCGACACTTACGACCGCGACCTCTCGGGCATCCTGACGGTGCAAGGTCAGGTGGCGCAAAGCGTGGCTAAAACCCTGGCGGTCAAGCTGCTTCCGGCCGAGGAGGCCCGCCTGGCCATCGTTCGGACGATCAATCCCGAGGCTTATGATGCCTATCTCAAAGGATCCTCCCTTTGGCAGAAATTGGAGCCGGACGATCTCGACGCCGCTCAACGCCAGTTTGAGACGGCGCTAAAAAAGGACCCCTCCTATGCCCCGGCCTTCGCCGGCTTGGCGAATGTTTGGCTGGCCCGCCAGCAAATGATATTCGCGTCCCCGGCCGAGGCCGGACCCAAAGCCAAGGAAGCGGCGCTTCAGGCCATCGCCCTGGACGGCAACTCCTCTGAGGCGCACGAAGCCCTGGCTATGGTCAGGACTTGGTCCGAATGGGACTGGGCCGGCGCCGAGCCGGAGTGGAAGCGCGCCCTCGAGCTCAATCCCAACGCCGCCAATGCCCACGCCTACTATGCCCACTTCCTGGCGATAAGGGGGCGCGCCCTCGATGGCATCCTCCACAGCGAGAGGGCGGTCAAGCTGGACCCGTTCAACGCGCTGTATCACGGCCTGCACGCGGTCGTCCTGGCGTACCTTCGACGCTATGACGACGTCCTCGCCGCCGCCCGCATCGCGATCTCCATTCAGCCCAATTTGCAGGTCACGTACAGCATTATTCAACGAGTGTATATCATCAAGGGAATGCACAACGAGCTGCTGGCCGACCAGAGGGTGAGGATCGCCCGCGATCCTGAACGCGTCGCGGCTTTCGAACGGGGCCTCGCCGAAGGCGGATACGAGGGCGCACAGCGGGGTATCGCCGATGTCCTGGCGGCCAGGTATGAGAAGTCCAAATTTTTTAGCGCCTTTTCCATAGCCCTGCGGTACTTCGAAGCCGGCGACAAGGACCGTGCCATTAGCTGGCTTTATAAGGCCTACGATATTCGCGATCCCGAATTGCCCTATCTCGGCATGCCCAACTGGGACGCCCTGCGTTCCGATCCGCGCTTCCAGGCCCTGCTTCGCCGCATAGGGCTCCCCGTGGACGGAAAAATATAGGGGGAATGCGTTCAGGGGAGACCCGTAGGCGTCTCTGAAAAAAATGATACGCCTCCAAAGCTTTTTTTGCTTGGTCAGCCCCCTTGAACAATCCAGGAGTGCCATAACGGAGCAGGCATTTTTGGAAAAGAAAATGGTGGGCGATACAGGATTTGAACCTGTGACTCCTACCGTGTGTAAGAAGCCAGGCAGAAAGCCAAGTCACAGAAAATAAAAGAAATACTCAATATTCGAAGGCTTTTTCGTCGGTTTCCCTCTTTGATCTTGCTCGATATTTTTTGACGCTTTTCGATTATTTTAGAAATTTTTGGGCGCAGTTTGGGCGCAGTTTTAGGCGGTCGGCCTGGGCTTCCTCTTGCTTTTTTGCGGGCTTGGATACATATTCATTTTGGGTGGGGGCGAGTCGATTGAAATCTCCTGCCTTAATCACTGATTTCCATGAATACTCGGAAGCTTGGGTGACTGAAAAGTCCTGGGAAGAAATAGGAGCGCGGCTGGGAATAGGCATTTTTCAAGTCGCTCAAGGAGGGGTGCGTCCAATTGAGCTCCAGAAGCATCAGGTTGCTGTTCTGAGCCGGGTGCCTGGGGGCAGCTATCCTTTGACTTCACAAAGTGGCCGTCTATGTCCCGGCACCGCTGGGCCTTCCGCTGCAGGAAGAATGGAGCAAGGCCGTCACGGCCATTTGGTTCGCCGTCCTCGCTCTCACGTACAAGAATCTATCTAAAGAAGGAGGTTCAGCATGAAACCAAGCCGGATTCGGTTTCTGCAGTGGTCGGGCGTGATGGCGCTGTGTCTAGGCGCCTTGACCCAATGCGGGCGCTCCGGCGATGTTCGCCGCGCGGCGCCTGAGACGGCACCTCCGTGGACGCTGGCCTTGGCCCCGCCCATTGATCATCTCGACGTGGTTGCCTGCGAGCCGATGATCGTGGAGCACCCCGACGGCACGCTCTTCGTGGCGGGGTACGGGGCCTCCCATCAAGGCGGGAAGAAGACGGATGAGCCGACCCTTTGGAAGAGCCAGGACGGAGGGACGACCTGGGCCCGGATCCATGTCGGGACCGAGGCGAACGGCGCGGCCGGAAATTCCGACGTGGATCTAGCGGCGGCCGGCGACGGCACTCTTTATTTTATAACGATGATCTATGACCCGGAGAAGAGCGAGGGCAAACAGGTCAGCATCGGCGTCAGCAAGGACGCGGGCGCGACCTGGAAGTGGACGTTGCTTTCGAAAACCCGGTTCGACGATCGTCCCTGGGTCGAGGTCGCGGCGGACGGCACGGCCCACGCGATCTGGAATGATGGAAAGGGTGTCTGTCATGCCGTAAGCCAGGACGGTGGCCTGACCTGGACAGAGCGGGCCCGAATCCATCTGCAAGGCGGTTCGAGTCACCTGGCCGTAGGTCCGAACGGCGAAGTTGCCGTGCGGGTTGTGCCGCCATCGGCATCAGGTACCAAGTACGATGAGGGTGTCGACCTCATCGCCGTGAGCACGGACGGGGGGATGACCTGGCAAAAGCATGCGGCGCCGGGCACCCGCGAGTGGAATCCGCAGAACGATTTCCCCGTCCCGCGATGGGTGGAACCGCTCGCCTGGGACGCGCGAGGCGTCCTCTATTCATTCTGGACTAACTTAAAAGGCGTATGGCTGGGGCGTTCCATCGATCAGGGCGCGACGTGGAAGACTTGGCAACTGGCGGAGAGTCCCGAAGTGGCGTACTTCCCTTATCTGGTGGCGCGCGGTCGAGGTGAACTGGCGGCGACCTGGTTTTCAGGCTGGACAGGGACGTGGCGAGCCCACGCGGCCCGCATCGATGTCGGCGAAGGCGGAGCGCCGCCCCGTTTCGTCGAGGCCCCGCCGTTCAGCCCCAACAGTTGGCGGCAGAATCCCTCCTGGCCGGACGATCCCCTGATTCGCGATACCGCCGGCGAATACCTGCCCATCCTGTTCCTGCACACGGGCGGCTTGGCCGTCGTCAGCCCTATTCAGAACAAGCACGAAAATCAGTATGGATTCTCGTTCTGGAAGCTCGAAGAGCGCCGTGGTGAAGGCCAGGTGAAGAGATAGTGACGCGGATGCGTCCCGATTGCGCGCAATATTTATGGAAAGGAGGGGACCATGAAACGAACCTTATTGCTCTTCATGGGGGTAACGCTCTGTTTTAGTGCTCTTGGCTTGCGGGCGGAGGAGCGGCCTCTGGCGACGAGGGTCGAACACTTCTACTTGGCGTCTGATCGGGCGCAGTTGCTCTTCACCTATTTCAAGGACACGTTCCAGCTGCCCGAGGTATGGCCGTTCTTCGAACGCGAGTCGTTTGCAAGCGGCGGCCTTTCGCTTGGCAACGTCGTATTGGAATTCGTGGTATTCCCGCCCCAAAGAAACAAGCCCATGAAGACGGAGTTTCAAGGGATCGCCTTCGAGCCCACAGGAGGGGCCGACGCGACCGCTATCGAGCTAACCCAGCGAAACATTCCCCATACGGAAGTCCGGACGCATAAGTATCAGATCCCCGGGGGGCAGGCGCGAGTCGAATGGGCCAGCTTAGGTCTGAAGGATTTTCCCCCGACGGAGGCGGATGTCTTCTTCTGCGATTACAAAGACCGGCAGGCCGTGGCCGTGCGTCGAAAAGCGGCCAGGGACGAGTTGGCGACAAATAAGGGAGGCCCCTTAGGAATCGTCGGCGTCGCCGAGATCACGGTCGGAGTCCAGAATTTAGAGGAGGCGCGGAGCAAGTGGAGCGCTCTGCTTGCGCCGTCGCCCCGGATTTTCGAGGATGCATTCGTTTTCAATACCGGCCCGCGGATCCGCCTCGTGCGTGCCGATTCGCCCGGCATTCAGGGAATAGTCCTGACCGTTCGATTCCTCGCCGAAGCGGAGAAGTTCCTGAAGGAGCGCCAATTGCTGGCCAAGGACGACGCCGGTCACATCAGGATCTCTCCTATGGCAATTGAGAGGTTAGCGATATGGCTCGTGGAGAAATAACAATGCCATTGAGAAAATTCATTATCCCCGTGCTTTTCTTTGTCTTTGTTCTGCAAGGCTTGGCAGTCACTCAAGCCCAGAAGCCGGCTCATTCGCTTCTCGGCACTGGCCGCGGGATCGATCACGTCGGGATAGCGGTTCGAGACCTCGGAAAAACCATTAATGACTACGAACAGGTGCTCGGTTTCAAGTACTCTAAAGCTCCGCCTTCTACAGACGGAACAGTAAGAAGCTTCATTTTTTTTGAGAACAACAGTTATCTGGAGCTGTTTTCTGTTGCTAACGTAACGGATGAAACCAAGTATTTTGCGGCTTTCGCGGAGAAGCACGAAGGGGCAATTTATTTGGGCCTGGCAACATCGTCCGCAAAGGACGCGGCCGGTTATCTGAAGGCCCACAGCTTTGAGGCCGTCCTGAGTGGGGAGGAGAGTCCCACGAAGGAAGGGCAGCCTAAGCAGCCTCCACCTCCGTACTACTATGTATTCATTTCCGACAAACCTTCAGGGGAAAAACAACCTTTTATGTTGTCGAATGTCCTTTTCTTTATCGAGTATGTCTCCTCCGAGAGGCCCGGGAGGCTTGTCGCCCTGCGGGAACAGGGCATGATGGCCCATCCCAATACCGCCCTACGTATTCACTCGGTCTGGTTCGCTGTGCGCGACTTGGAGGCCAGCCTTCGAAACCTTGAGGATGCGGGCCTCGAACCGGGCGAACGGCGGGAGGCGAAATTCCTGGGGGCTGAAGGCCGGGATGTCAAAGCCGGCATCGGGAAAATGCTCCTGCTGCGATCCGCCGATAAAAATGGCGTCTTAAACAAGTTCCTTTCAGATCACGATGATGGAAACATTATCGGTATCAGCATCGAAGTTTCTGACCTAAACCAAGCACGCTCTTGGGTGGAGGGCCACTCCGGGCACAAGCTGGAACCTTACGACGGATTTTACGGCCGGAGCATTATGATCCCGCCTGACGTAACGCACGGGATTTGGATGGAAATGTTCCAGCCGAAGACAGGAAGATCCGGGGATAAGTATCCAAAGGGAGAATAAAGGAATGAACAAAATCAAGGTTTTTATCTTCCTGGGGTTGCTCTTCGGCCAAATGGCACTAGTGGGGCTTGGCCAAGAGACTACCGATCAAACGCTCATTGATAAGTGGGCCCGGGTTTTGGTTCGCTATTCCCTCGACCTTCAACCCGGCCAGTCGCTTTTGATTCGATCCGAAACCGAAGCCAAAGAACTCATCCTCGCCGTCTACAGAGAAGCGCTGCTCGCCGGAGCTTATCCGTATATCCGGTGCGATTTGCCCGGACGGTTGGAGATCCTTTTCCGGACGGCCAACAGCGACCAATTGGCGAATTTGAATGCCCTCGAGCGTTTGGAAATGGGCTATGTTAGCGCTGCCCTCCGTATTGATGCCCCGGCAAACACAAAAGAACTGACGGGAGTGGATCCCAAACGGTCCCAGATCTTCCAGAAATCGAACGGCAAGATCGGTGAAATCGTCTTCAAGCGGGTTGAAGGCAAAGAGCTGAAACGCTGTGTCACGGCCTATCCGACAAACGCCCTGGCCCAGGAAGCCGAGATGGGCTTGTGGGAATACAGGGATTTTGTCTTCAAGGCCTGCAAGCTGAACGAGCCCGACCCCGTCGCCGCTTGGAAGAGTGAGTCCATCGAACAACACGAAATCACACGGCGCTTTCAGGGGAAGGACAAGGTCTCTCTCAAGGGATCTAACATCGATTTGACCCTGTCGATCAAAGGGAGACCTTTCGTCGTCTGCGACGGGAAAGTCAACTTTCCTGATGGAGAAATTTTTACCTCCCCGCTGGAGAATTCGGCCAACGGCTGGGTTCGATTCAGCTACCCGGCCATTTACCACGGAAGGCAGGTGGACAATGTGCAGTTGTGGTTTGAGAACGGGAAGGTTGTTAAGGAGGAAGCCGCCCAAGGTCAGGATTTCCTAAGGGAGATGCTGAACACGGATGAAGGCGCGCGCCGGCTCGGAGAGCTGGGCATCGGCACGAACTACGGTATCAAGCGCTTCACCAAGAATATGCTCTTTGACGAGAAAATAGGAGGCACGATCCATCTGGCCCTCGGACACGGCCTCCCCGAAAGCGGGGGAATCAACGTTTCCGCCATCCACTGGGACATGCTTTGTGACATGTCTCAGGGAGAGATTTTCGTGGACGGCGAACTGTTTTATCAGAACGGCCGGTTTGTCAAATGAGCGCATTCAAATGAAGAGGCAGCAATCGTCCGGCTTCCTGACTTTGAAGTGGGCGTGATTTTGGACACAACGGTGGTTTTGCCTGGGCTTGGGATAGCGCAAGTTGTTGAAAAGAATGGTGGGCGATACAGGATTTGAACCTGTGACTTCTACCGTGTGGAGGAAGCGGCGGAAGTACGCAAAGCGCAGATAATAATGGGCTTCCCCTGTAAATCACTCGATTTCAAGACCTTCTCGATTTGGATGGATTTTGATTTTTTTCGTTAGTTTTCGATATTTTTGGGCACACTTTGGGCACAAAAAAGAGGTCGTGCTTCGCGGTTGACCGACCGCTCCCGTGATGATAACATCCGACCATAGGCGATGGGGGAAGGCGCCATGAAATGTCCGAATTGTCACGCCGAAAACAAGGTTGACTCGCACTTCTGCAGCAATTGCGCGACGCCTCTGGGAATGGCGGGGCCTGAGCAGGCCTCCCTGACAAAAAGCATGGCCACCCCCCTTCCCCTCATCTTGAAAGGCAGCCTTATCGCGGGGAAGTACCGGATCCTCGAAGAGATCGGCCGGGGCGGCATGGGGGTCGTCTACAAGGCCGAGGATCTCAAGCTCAAGCGGTGTGTCGCCCTGAAGTTTCTCCCTCCGCACTTAATGGATTCTCCTGAACTCAAGGAGCGGTTCCTCATCGAGGCCCAGGCGGCCGCGGCCCTTTCCCACCCGAACATCTGCGTCATCCACGAGGTCGGCGAGAGCGAAAAGGGTCCCTTCATCGCCATGGAGTACGTAGAAGGGGAGACGCTCAGGGACAGGATCAAGAAGAAGCCTCTTAGAACGGAGCAGGCATTGGATATCGCCGTTCAGGTCGCTGCCGGCCTCGGCGAGGCCCACGGCAAGGGCATCATTCACCGCGACATCAAGAGCGCCAATATCATGGTCACAGGGAAGGGCCAGGCCAAGGTCATGGACTTCGGCTTGGCCAAGCTCCGGGGCGGGAGCTCACTCACCAAGAGCCAGACGACGCTGGGCACGGTGGCCTATATGTCACCCGAGCAGGCGCGGGGCGGCGACCTGGACCAGCGGACGGACATCTGGTCGCTGGGAGTCGTCCTCTACGAGATGCTTGCCGGCAGACTGCCATTCCGGGGAGAACACGACCAATCCGTGATCTACTCCATCCTCCATGAGGAACCGGAATCCCTGAAGAAGGTCCGGCCCGACGGCGCGCCGGGGCTAGAACAGATCGTCGGCCAGGCGCTGGCCAAGAAGACAGCCGAACGCTACCAAACCATGGAGGAATTTGCGACGGATCTTAAAGCCGTAGCTGAAGGAGTAAGACCGCTAAAGGCTAGGCGAAGGGTTAGGAGAAAGATATTCGGATTGAATGTGACCTATCTTCTCCCCGCCGCTCTGGTCGCCATCCTCGTCCTCTTCGGTTTCAACATCGGAGGAGTCCGGGACCGGATTCTTGGACCGCGTGCCGCTTCTGCCCGGGCCATCAAGATGGCTGTGCTTCCGTTCGCCAACCTCACCGGTGACCCGGAGCAGGAGTACCTCAACGACGGCGTCACCCAGGAGATGATCACCCAACTCGGACGCCTTCATCCGTCGGGCCTGAGTGTTATCGCCCGCACGTCGGTCATGCGCTACAAGAAGGGCGATACGCCGGTCGACCAGATCGGACGCGAGTTGGGCGTCGAATACGTCCTGGAAGGAAGCGTGGCCCAGCGCCAGGCGAACCGAGTCCGCATCTCGGCCGAACTGATCAAGGTGAAGGACCAGACCCAGATCTGGACCGACAGCTACGAGCACGACCTCTCGGGCTTCCGGGCGGTGCAGAGCGAGGTAGCGCAGAGCATAGCCAAGGCGCTGACGCTCAAGCTTCTCCCGACCGAGCAGACGCGTCTGGCCTCGGTCAAGACCGTCAATCCTGCGGTCTACGACGCCTATCTCAAAGGGATGTTCTATGTGTCGCAGAACAACCCGGAGAGCTTCGAGAAGGGCATGCGGTTTCTCCATCAGGCCGTGGAGATCGACCCTGCGGAACCCTTGGCTTATGCCGGCCTGGCCCAGGGATATATCACCCTCGGCCACGGCGGCTCCGAGGAAGCCGACGTGTACCCGCGCGCTAAAGCCGCCGCCGAACAGGCCCTCAAGCTCGACCCCGACATGGCCGAGGCCGTGGGCGCGCTGGCGGAGGTCGCTCTTTACCAAGACTGGGACTGGAAAAGAGCGGAGGATCTTTTCACGCGCGCCCTGAAGCTGAATTCCAGCCTCGCCATGACCCACTACCACTACGCGTGGTTCCTCTGTCTCTTCGATCGCCTGGACGAAGCGATCGTGGAGCACAAACTGGCTCGCGACTTGGATCCCCTGCGCGCGCTCAACACCGGCTGGCTCGGCGATCTTTATAACTATGCCGGCCGGTACGATGAGGCGATCGTCGAAGCCAAGAAAGCGCTCGAGCTGGAACCGGATTTCTGGCCGAGCTATTACATCCTGCGGCGCGCGTATTCCGAGAAGAGAATGCACAAGGAAGCCATCGACGCGGCCCGGCGTCTCACCGAGCTGGATCCCACAATAGGTAAAACACAGATGATCATGGCCTATGTCGCAGCCGGCCAACGGGATCAGGCGTTGGCCATTGCGCCTGGATTGGACAAGAACTATCCGATCTCTACGTTGGTGGCGATGGCCTATCTGGCTCTTGGGGACAGGGACACGGCTCTGCAAGTCCTGGAATCCGCGTACAAGGCTCACCAGTCCACGGTGCCCTGGCTTCGCGTGCGCGGCTTCGGCCTGGATGCCATGTTCGATGATCTTCGCTTCCAGGACCTCGTGCGCCGGATGAACCTTCCGCCGGCGGGCGGGAAATAAAGGTAACTCGAAAAGCGCGGGGGTATACCGAAACGCCTTCTAAGACTCTGATCGAGTTCATTAATCCCCCTTATCTCCCTTGAGCCATCAAGGGGGAAGGTATAAGGCTGGCGTTTTGGGATATGGCGATTCCGGAGACAGCTCCAGGCTTTATATATTTTCTTGACTCCCCTGGCCCCCTAACATTACCCAAAACGCCTCGAAGATTACACTGAAAAAATATTAGCCACCCCTACCCCTCATGAGAATCAGGGGGAATTCGCAGGCGAGGAATGCCCGGGATGCTTCCGAATCCCTTAAGTGATCTTATCCCCTCTACCCCCCTTCCAAGAAGGGGGGCTTTGCCAGCATCCCGGGAAAGGTGTGGTGGGCGATACAGGATTTGAACCTGTGACTCCTACCGTGTGAAGGTAGTACTCTACCGCTGAGTTAATCGCCCACCCAGCGTCATATTTCTAATCCATTAGCCAGATGATGTCAATTTGAATTCCGCTCTTGAATTCCGCTTTTAATTGCCCTCCGCCTCCTGGCTCGGGGCCTTCCGCCTGCCTTTAAGCGGGAGGCCTGCTGCCGGAAGTCATTGATTGTAAAAACATTTCTTGACTTTCAAGGCTGTTCCATTTTATAAATAAGCCAGTGGCCATCAAACGCTGCCCTTACTGCCGCTCCATCATCGACGAGGTTGAACGCTACTGCAACAACTGCGGCACCCAGCTTCTTTTCCCCGAAGACGAGAATGTTGAGGAGCCCATTCCGGGCGACCGGATCGTCGAGGTCGAAGAGAAAAGCCGCCAGAGAGAAGACCTTGTGCTGGACTCGATCAAACCAAAATCTGAGCCGGGAAAGGCCAGCCGACCTCAGGGCTTATCCCCGGACCTCCCCGTCGATAAGGAAGATCTTATTCCGCCCTCCGCGGATAGAACCAAGCCGGAAAAAAGTCCCGAGCGCGATGCCGGCCAAGAGACCGTTCGGGAATTCCTGACGCGTGAACTGCCCGAGATGGGCCGGGTGGAGCCGCCGGCCCCCTCAGCCCCGCAGGCGTCCCGGGCCAAAGCCCGTCGCCAGGAAAGTGAATCTCCCGCCGGTGATTTTGAGTCCGGTTTTCCGACCTCCGGTGGAGAGATGGAGGAGATTGCCCGACTGATGTCCACTTTAGAGAAGAAGGAGAAGGCGGGCCCGGATATCCCGGCCTCATCCAAGCCCCAGCCCTCTTTCCTGGAGAAGGATCTGGCTTCCGCTCGACAAGAGGAGGAGAAGCCTAAGCCCCCCTCCGGCGCTCAAGAGCAGCTCCCGCCTTGGGCGGAAAGAGTCAAGGAAGGTGAGACGCCCGGGTTCCGTGCCTCAACCCAGGAGGGGACATCGCGAGAGAGGGGGGATTTCGCCTTTGAACTTCCGTCCGAGCCCGCAGTTATGAGGCCGGACGACACGGGCGAGGCGAGTACCGTCCCCTCTTCTGACGATTTCTATAATAGGAGAGGGGGAGAAGAGGAATCGCCGCTCTTGGGCCAGGGGGTCAGGCCAAGGCGCCGGAAGCCCAAGCGCGGGGCCGGGGCCAGGCTGAAGGCCAGGGTTTACGATCTGCTGTTCATCACTCTGTTCTGGATCTTGGCCGTGTGGGTTTCTTCGCGGCTGCTGGGCCTTTCTCTTTTTGAGCTGGTCCAGACCTCAAGCCTGGAGATCGGGATCTTCTATCTCATCCTGCTGGTCGGCTATTTCGCTCTTTTCCTTTCCTTCCTGGGGGAGACTCTCGGCGATCGCCTGGGCTCTTCGGCACGCTGAGGGGAGAAATCTCCTCGCCCAATTCAAAACCCTGACCCAGAAACCTCAGCTTGGCCGACTCATCGGCCGCTATCTTGGCCGGCGGGCCTTCCACCAGAAGCTCCCCCTCGTCGATGATGTAGGCCCGGTCGGCGATGTGAAACGTGTCGCGGACGTTATGGTCGGAGACGAGGATGCCGATCCCCTTGTCCCGGAGGGTCTGCAAGGTCTTCTGCAAATCGAGAATGGTCAGGGGATCGATGCCGGTGAAGGGCTCATCCAGCAAAAGAAAACTGGGCCGGAGGGTCAGGGCCCGGCCTATCTCCAGCCGTCGCCGTTCCCCCCCGGACAGGGTGTGGGCCGGCTGGCGGGCCAGCGCGGTCAGCCCCATTTCCTCCAGCAGACGACGGCCCTCTGCTTGGGCTTCGAGCTTGGAATACGGCTGGAGTTCGAGGGAAAGGCGGAGATTGTCGGCCACGGTGGCTTTGAGGAAGACCGAATGTTCCTGAGGAAGGTAGGTCAAGCCGAGCCGGGCCCGCTCGTCGGTGGTCCGGCCGGAGATATCTTGGCCTTTGAGCAGGATTCGGCCGGAATCCGGCCGGAGAAGTCCGGCGATCATCTGGAACAAGGTTGTCTTTCCCGCGCCGTTGCGGCCGAGGAGGCCGATGACCTTCCCCGTTCCGACTTCCAGGGTCACTCCCCTAACCGCCGGCTTGCGGCCGTAGCTTTTAAATAAGTTTTCCGCTTTCAATCCGGTCATGGTGATTGCGCCCCTTCCGGACGACGGCTAGAATAGTAAGAGTCCGTTGCTGAACTGTCAAGCTAATAAAGCCTATGTGATCCTGCATGAAAAGAATCATTAGCGCTTCGCGCCGCACCGACCTGGTCGCCAACTTCCCCCAATGGCTGGCCCGGGCTGTCTCGGAGGGGAAGGCCGGGGTCAGGGGGCTTTCCGGAAAGATCTATGCCGTCAGCCTAAAGCCGGAAGTAGTCCATACCATGGTTTTGTGGTCCAAGGATTTTTCCAGCTTGCTTGAGGACCGCTTCGATCTTAGGACCCGGCTGGCGCGCTTTGACCAGCTTTATTTTCTCTTTTCCATAACTGGGCTGGGGGGTACCGTTATTGAAAGAGGCGTGCCGCCGGCTTCACTCGCCCTGGGCCAGCTGGGGGCTCTCGTCCGCCTGGCCGGACATCCTCGCCGCGTATCACTCCGCTTCGACCCTGTCGTCTTCTGGCGGGAGGCCGGGGTGGAGCGGACCAACCTTGATTTTTTCGAGAAACTGGCCCCAGCGGCGGCCGCGCTCGGCATCCGGGATGTTCGCTTCAGCATCACCCAGTGGTACGGCAAGGCGGTCCGCAGGTCCCGCGCCGCCTGTTTTGATTTCAGGGACCCGCCCCTGGAAGAAAAAAAAGCCGCGGCCGGGCGCCTGGCCCGGGTGGCCTCCGCCTGGGGCCTCAATCTTTTCGCCTGCAGTCAGAACATCCTGGCCGAAGTGCCGGGCGTCCGTCCCTCTGCCTGCATCGACGGCGCCCTTCTCCAGGAGTTCCATCCCCGGGGCGAGCCCGCTTCCCTGACCAAGGATAAGGGCCAGCGCCGGGAGTGCCGCTGCACGGAATCCGTGGATATCGGCAGTTACAGCCAGGCCTGTCCCCATTGCTGCTTGTATTGTTATGCCAATCCCCGATTGACAGTTTGAGGAATTTAGATTCCCAGGGACAGCCGCTCGGCCAGGGCTGAGGGAAGGTTCTGGCCCAGGATCTTAGCTTGAGCAGCATCAATGTCGTAGCTGAAGCGGAAGTGGTGGAGGGTTGATTCAGCCGCGTCGAAAATGGCGCAGGCTGCTTTGGGATTGCGGTCGCGGGGCTGCCCCACCGAGCCGGGGTTGATCAGATATTTGGCATTCTTCTTTAGATGGACAGTGCCATGGTCGCCCTCCAGGGGATGGCCCCGGACGGTATTCCCCTCTTTGACATAAAGGAAGGGGAAATGGGTGTGGCCGAAAAAACCGATTCGGGTAGGGAGATAATGAAAGGCTTCCGCCGCGTCGAACTCGCCGAAGATGTAAAAGTCCTCGTCAAAGGGAGCGCCGTGGCAGATGGATATGCGTTCGTTAATGACCAGGGGGCCCTTTTTTAGACGGCAGAGGAACTGGGCGTGAGGCTTGGAGATCTCCCGGCGGCTCCAGGTTATGGCCGATACGGCAATGGGGTTGAAGGTCTCGATCGAGTCCAGGCCGCAGACTGCTTTGTCGTGATTGCCCCGGATGATGGACAAGGGCTGGAGCTTTTTGACCAGGTCGATCGTCTCGTTGGGCGAGGCGCCGTAGCCGACCAGGTCGCCTAGAAAGAGGTACTGGTCTATTGTTTTCCGGGCGATGAATTGGAACATGGCCTGCAGAGCTTCCAGGTTGCCGTGGATATCAGTGAAGATCAGGTAGCGCATGGTCAGGCCGGCGAGCCTCCGGACAGCCCTTCCGCCATCCGCCGGGCGTGATAGGAGCTGCGGACCAGGGGGCCGGCCTCAACGGCACGGAACCCGAAATCAAGGGCGATGAGCTTCCATTGTTCAAATTCCTCCGGGCGGTAATAGCGGCGCACCGGCGTCAGGTCTCGTCCGGGCTGCAAGTACTGGCCCAGGGTTAGCAGGTCGCAGGAGACGCCCCGGAGGTCGGAAAAAGCCTGGAGAATTTCCGCTTCGCTCTCACCCAGCCCCAGCATCAGGCCAGATTTGGTGGTGGCGCCCTTGGACTTAGCCAGACGCAGAACCTTGAGGGACCTCTGGTAGTGAGGCGAGGACCGTCGGATCAGCGGGTAGAGAGCCTCGGGAACCTCCAGGTTGTGGTTGACCACCTCGGGCCCGCTGGCGGTCACCGTGCCCAGCGCCTCTTCGTCACCCTGGAAGTCGGGGATGAGGACCTCTACCGTGGTCCCCGGGTTCCGTTCTTTGACCGCGGCCACGGTTCGGGCAAAAGCGGAGGCTCCGCCGTCAGGGAGGTCGTCCCGCGTCACCGAGGTCAGGACGACATGGCTCAGGCCGAAAGCGGCCACGGCTTCGGCCACCCGCCGCGGTTCGTCCGCGTCGGGCGGCTCCGGCCGGCCCTTGGCCACCGCGCAGAAGGCGCAGGACCTGGTACAGACATCGCCCAGGAGGAGGAAAGTGGCTGTTCTGTCGGACCAGCATTCGCCGATATTCGGACAGCGGGCGCTTTGACAGATGGTATGGAGACGTTGCCCCCGGAGCGTTCGGGTCACTTCGAAATAGTTTGCCTGGGAGGGCAGCCGGACCTTTAGCCAGGATGGCTTAGGCCTCGCCCGCCGGGGGCCGGTCTCGAGATGGACGGTTCTCTCCGAATGCTCCATGTTGGGCGTCGGCTCAGGCCGGGCTGGGGAATTTCAGGAGGTGTCGGACCCTAGAATTCGATATCTCGCTCTCTTTTGAGGCGGCGTCTCATGCGCTTTCTGGCTTGGGCGGCTTTCATCCGTTTCCGCTCGCCGGGCTTGAAATAGACCGAGTGCTTCTTGATCTCCTTGATGATGGCTTCCTGCTGGACCTTCCTCTTGAACCGTTTAAGCGCGTTTTCCAGAGATTCGCCTTCTTCCAAAACGACAAAAGCCACGGATATTCACCTCCTTTAAAAGGTTTTCAGGATATCCAATCAGGCAATCGTTGTCAAGGACAGGGCAAAAAATGCACTAATCATTCAATCTCATGATCAGGGTCTTTCATGGAGAAAGCGAAGCTTTTTGGATAGGGCCGTATCAGCCGCGGAGCTTGAAACCGGCACGGAGGATGCAGGAGCGAGCGGCGATGTCCATGGGGTCGAGGACGGGGGCGGGCAGGTCTTCCGGCTTGAGGGCCAGGGGGACTTCGGTGCAGCCGGCCATAATAGCCTGGGCGCCGCGCCGGATGAGATGAGAGGCAACTCCGCGGAGGAGAGTCTTCGACTTGCCCGAGGTGAAACCCGCTTTGATGCCCTGACGGCCGTAGATGGCTTCCATAACCTTTTTTTGGCCGGATTCCGAGGGGACCAGAACTTGGACGCCCACTTTAGCCATTGCTTTTTGGAAAAGGCCGGAGCGGATCGCGCCGCTGCTGGCCAGAAGCCCGACGCAGCGCAGCCGAGGGCGGCTCCGCTTCAGGAACCGCTCAGTTTCCTCGAGCAGGCTCACGACCGGGACTGGACAGGCTTCTTTCAATTCATCTAAATAATAGTGGGCCGTCAGGCAAGGGATGACCAAAAAATTCGCCCCGGCCCGGCGCAGCCCGCGGGCGCCGGCGGTCAGCCGGGGCAGCGGGCTCGGCCCGCCCCGCAGGATGGCGGCCGTCCGGTCCGGAACGCGGGGGTCGCTCCAAATGATGGCCGGGATATGCTCCTGGTCCTTGGCGGCGCGCGTGTGCTTTATGAGCAAGCCGTAAAAATAAGCGGTCGCCTCCGGCCCCATGCCGCCCAGGATGCCGATAATCTTTTTCACTGCGGTGATTTTTTCAGAAGTTCCTTGACCTTGTCCAGGGGGAGCGCTTCGGCAACGTGTCCGCCGGCGCCCTCCATGCGGACGGCTTTGAACAAAGAATTGAGGATAGCCTCCTCGGTGGCCTCGGCCGCCGCCTGGAAGAGCGGGGTCAGACGCTCGTCGCGAAGCAGGGTCACGGTCCGAGTGGGAAAGGCGGAGC
The DNA here is from genome assembly GCA_963702835.1 of Candidatus Aminicenantota bacterium. GTDB lineage: Bacteria > Acidobacteriota > Aminicenantia > Aminicenantales > JAFGAV01 > JAFGAV01. Next base: position 2,099,897 of record OY969762.1, on the reverse strand, counting down.
GGTGGGGGACTCTCACTTCGGAGGCCGTGGAAAAGGCGACGGCGTAATCGCCGCTGCCGTTGGAATAGAACCCGCCGGTCCGGGCAATTCCCAGCAGGGCCCGCTTGGCCAGCCGCTTGAGGTTCCGACTGTCGAGCGGCGCATCGGTGGCCACCACCACCAGGCAGGAGCCGGCCGCCGTCTGTCCCTCGGGAGGCCGCCCCAGGAGCCGTCCCAGGGGAAGGCCGTTGAGCTGGAGGACTCCGTCGAAATTTGTCTGGACCAGCACGCCCACGGTGTAGCCGCCGCGCTCCGCGGAAAGGCGGCGGGAGGAAGTCCCGATGCCGCCCTTGAAATCAAAACAGGTCGTGCCCGTGCCGGCGCCCACCGCGCCCTCTTCGACCGGGCCGTCCTTGGCCGCGCGGACCGCTTCCAGGACGTGGGCCTTGGTGACGTGCCGGCCGCGGATATCGTTCAGCCAGCCGTCATTGGTCTCCCCCACGACCGGGTTTACAGAGGCGACCTCCTCGTTCCCCGGAAAGGAGAGGGTGTAATCGATGAGCGCCTCAGCCGCCGTGGGGACGCTCAGGGTGTTGGTTAAGACGATAGGAGTCTCCAGAGTGCCCAGCTCATCGACTTGCGTCGAGCCGGTGAGCTTGCCGTAGCCGTTGGCCACACAGATGCCGGCCGGGACCTTGTCCTGGTAGAGGTTTCCGGGATGGGGCAGGACAGCGGTTACCCCGGTGCGGACGTCGCGGCCCTCGATAAGCGTCACCTGGCCGACCCGGACGCCGGAGACATCGGTGATGGCGTCGAGAGGGCCCGGCTCAAGAACCCCGATCCGGAGACCGAAGTCCCTCACTCGCGGCCTGTCCGAGGCGGCCAGCAAAACTCCTCCGAATAGGGCCAGACAAAGGAGAAGGATCAAAGGCATAGCCACAATGTGACCTTGAGGTGAACCGTGAACCCGGCGGAATTTATTATCGAGATGCCAGGCTGCAATGAACTTCACTTTGCTACTATACCAAAAAGATGAGGCTTATCCAATTTACGAATTTTGTGGGAAATTTTTTCCTTTCAGAATAACCGGATACGGATTTGTTCCCTTCTGTCCAGGCGGCCGAGGCCTTCTTCCTGCGCGGCGCGCAGAGCTTCCTCGAATTCCTTCTGGGTGATGCGGCGGCGGAGGGGGGAGCGTGGTGTGACCTCACCGCAGGGCCGGTACTGGTCCATGATGTTGATATAGGTGTTCTGAGAGACCTGGGCCGCCAGGAACTGCATAGCCGCTCTAGTGCCGGCCAACCCCTCGGGCAGGACAAGGTGACGGACTAGGAGCCCTCTTTGGGCGATCCCCTGCTCGTCCAGGACCAGGTCGCCCACCTGCCGGTGCATTTCCAGGATGGCGGCTTGAGCGGCCTGCGGATAGTCGGGCGCGTCGCAGAATTCCTCAGCCGCCGCCCCGTCCATGAACTTGAGGTCCGGCATATAGATATCGAAGATGCCGTCGAGAAGACGCAGCGTCTCGACCGCATCATAGCCGCCCGTATTATAAACGAGAGGAACAGACAATCCCCTTGCGGCGGCCAGGGCCACGGCCTTCAAGATCTGGGGCACATAGTGGGTCGGCGTAACGAAGTTGATATTGTGGCAGCCCAACTGTTCGAGCTCGAGCATCATCGCCGCCAGCCGGTCGGCGCCCACTTCGCGGCCGTGCTCCTCATGGCTGATGTCGTAGTTTTGGCAGAAATGGCAGAGGAGGTTGCAGTGCGTCAGAAAGATCGTGCCCGAGCCGTGGATCCCGACCAGAGGGTCCTCTTCGCCGAAATGGGGATTATACGATGAAACGGCGGGCAGCCACCCGGCCCGGCAATAGCCCTTCTCTCCCCGGAGGCGGTTCGCTCCGCAGCGCCGGGGACAAAGGGAGCAGCTCTCCAGGACGCGCTCAGCGCGGCCGACTCGCTCCTCGAGCAGTCCGCTTCGCCGGGCTGCCTGATAAACCGGCTCGAAAATGGGCATAGGTTTATTCCCTAATTGAAATTATATCACCCCTAGAAATTGATAAGCAGGCTGTTATTCTGTATGATGAGGCCATTGTGTCAGAAGCGTTTATGAATATTGCTATTAAAGAAGCTTTTAGAGGAATGAATAGAAATGAAGGAGGGCCCTTCGGCGCCGTCATTGTTCAAAAGGGAAGAGTCATGGCCAAAGCCCATAATAGGGTGATCAGCACCCATGATCCCACGGCGCATGCCGAAATCTTGGCTATCCGCAAAGCTGCCAAAAAACTGGGCCGTTTCAATCTTTCCGACTGTGCGATTTATTCGACCTGCGAGCCATGTCCCATGTGCCTATCGGCCATCTACTGGGCAAAAATTGAAAAGCTGTACTTCGGCTGCTCCCGGAAAGATGCGGCCAGGATTGGCTTTGACGATGACTTCATTTATCAAGTCATAAAAGGAACTGCCACAAGAGAACAGGTTGTCCGTATCCAAATGAAAAGGGAAGACTGTTTGCGTTTGATGGGACTATGGCGGAAGAAGCCGGATAGAGTCCAGTATTAAAACCTGACCATAAATATCGGCCGTTTTATTTGAAGTGGAATAAAATGCGGAGATGAAAAGGCAAGACATATTATCCCAGCCCAGCCGGCCTTGGCACACGCTCCCCGTCCTTGACGAGATTTCTTCCCTCATCTACGGCTTCGGGAAAAAAGGCTGGAGTCTGGGCCACCTCCGCCGAGCCTGGGCTGAGTTTCATGTTGTCTCCCTGAAACAAGTCCATTCAGACCGAGTTGTCTTCCTTCCAGACACACCACCTTCTCCGCCTCGGGCCGACGGCGCAGTCACCGGCCGGCCGTTCCTGTTCCTGGTGGTCAAAACGGCCGATTGTCTGCCTCTCCTGCTGGCTGACCCGGATAGGAGGGGGGGGGTAGCCGCCGTTCACTGCGGCTGGCGGGGTACGGCCCAGGGGATCGCCGAGAAAGCGGTGCGCCTGCTCCAAGAGCGCTGCGGCTGCGACCCGCGCTCTTTGCGGGCCGGGCTGGGACCCTGCATCGGGCCGTCCTGCTATGAAGTGGGGGAGGATGTCCGGCAGGCCTTCCTCCGCGGATCGCTGCCGCTCGACGTCTTCCGGCCGGCTCCCGGCGTCCGGGGGAAATATTTTCTTGACCTGGCCGCAGCCAACGTTTTTCAGTTAAAACGGGCCGGCCTCCAAGAATCGCATCTCGGCCTCAGCGATCTCTGTACCCATTGCCGTCCCGAGTTCTGCTCTTACCGCCGCGATCCGATCCAAGCGGGCCGCTCTATTAATTTCATCGGCTTCACCGACGGCCGGAGCTGAGCTTGGGCTGAACTGAATAAGGCGGAATTGGATTGAAAACAGGCTATCGATTTGATACGATTGCGTAGATCAGGGGGAGGGCCCATGTCGCCAGCCTTACCACGATATCGCGGCCTGCGGATTGTCGTTTTTGTTTTTCTCAGCCTTTACAGCCTTTTCCTTCTTTGGCATGTCGCCAGCGGAGTTGATAAGCGCTTCCAGTGGGATTTCAAGACTCATTATTGCGCCGCCCGGGTAGCGGAGATAGGGCTCAATTTCTACGACCAGCCCTACCTGCGCCATTTCTGCAGCCCGGATGTCCAGCAGTATTATAGTTACACGCCCCTTTCCATCTGGTTCTTTCGTTTTTTTGCTCTTTTTGATTATCCCACCGCCTACCTCCTCTTTTTCATCCTGAAAATTCTGGTCCTGGCCGGCCTGCTTTTTCTCTGGAAGAAAATTTTCCTGGAGGCCGAGGGAGACCTGGGTTTCTTCGTTTTCGCCCTGCTGGCTTTCAACAACGCCCTGTATGTCGACCTGCTGACCGGCAACATCTCACTGTTGGAACAGCTGGGCCTGTGGCTGGGTTTTTTCTTCCTACTGCGGCGAAGGCTGTTCCTCTTCGGCCTGTGTGTCGTGGTGGTAGCCAACTTCAAGGTCATTCCCCTGGCCTTTCTCATCCTGCTTCTATTCCTAGGTGAGAAGAAAAAGTTTTTGCATTTCTTCGGCTGGCTGGCGGGTTTCATCGTCCTGCAGGCCGTTTCCTTTGCCATTTCACCTTTTCTTTTCAAACAATTCCTCCATGTATTTTTCACCATGCTGCGCGAGACCCACAGCATTCTCAACCCCGCGACCTTTGTTTGGCTGCAGGACCTTTTCCACAGTTATTATCCCAAGGTGGTGGGGGGTGCCCCGCCCACCCTGGCGGTCTACGCCGCTTTCGCCCTGGCGGCCGTGATCATCATCTGGCTTACCGGGCGGGCCCTTTCCCGGCTCAAGCGTCAGCCGGGGCTCGAAACAGAAAAGATCGTTATCTTCCTGTCCTGCACGGCTTATGCCCTGCTCATCCCCCGCTTCAAGGATTATTCTTTTGTCCTGCTGCTGGTCCCCGCCTACTTCGCTCTGAAGAAATATTCGGGCGGGCTGGGCCGGGTCTTCCTCTTTGTCCTGATGATCCTCTCCATTCCTGAAACCGTCAACCTGCCCGGATTCCAGGAGATTTTCAAATATGTGTGGGGCTATGCTCCCCTGTGGGCGGCCGTCGTTGTTTGGATCCTGTACCTGCGGCACTCATTTTCTTTGAAAGAAAAATTATCTTTTGAATAGCAGCCTCTTGATTGCTTTTTGACCCGATTTCTTCTATTCTAAAGTTCACCATGAAAGAACCCCTTGCCGAAATTTCTCTTCCCGGCGTGCCTTTATTCAAAAGGGGCAAGGTGCGCGATGTCTATGACTTGGGTGATAAGCTGCTGGTCATCGCCTCGGACCGCATCTCGGCCTTTGATTTTGTCCTGCCTTCCCTTATTCCCGGCAAAGGAGCGGTCCTGACTCAACTCTCCAAATTCTGGTTCGATCACACCGCCCTGGTCTGCCCCAATCATCTCCTCACCGCGGAGGTGGCGGACTTTCCCGCGGAGCTCGAGCGCTTCAAGGATATCCTCGACAAGAGGTCCATGCTCGTCCGCAAGAGCCGGGTTCTGCCCGTGGAATGCGTCGTGCGGGGATACCTGGCCGGTTCGGGCTGGAACGAATACCGGGAGACGAGCCGGGTCTGCGGCGTCAAGCTTAAGGCGGGCCTGGCCGAATCGAACAGGCTGGAGCAGCCCATCTTCACTCCCGCCACCAAGGCCGAAGAAGGACACGACCAGAACATTTCTTTCAAGGCTCTGCAGAAAACCATCGGCGCCAAGTTGGCCGGCCAGATCCGCCAGGCCAGCCTGGAGCTCTATCAGAAGGCCTCCCTCCACGCCGTCTCCAAGGGCATCATCATTGCCGACACCAAGTTCGAATTTGGCTTGTTCGACGGCGAGCTGGTCCTGGTGGACGAGATCTTCACGCCGGATTCTTCCCGTTTCTGGCCGTTGGCCTCTTACCGGCCGGGCCGGCCGCAGCCCAGCCTGGATAAGCAGTTCGTCCGGGACTTCCTGCTCAGCACCGACTGGGACCGCAAGTCAACCCCTCCGCCCCTGCCCCCCGACATCATCAGTCAGACCTCTCAAAAGTATATGGAAATCTTCCGGCTGCTCACCGGCCGGACCGAGCTGTGACCATGGCCGAAGACTTGATCGACCTTCACCTCCATTCCCGCTTCTCCAGTGACGGCGACTTCTGGCCGGCGGAGCTGGTGGGCATGGCCAAGAAGGCCGGGTTCCGGGCCATCTCCATCTCCGACCATGACAGCCTGGAGGCCTATCCTGAAGCGGTGGAGCGGGGCAGAGAAGCCGGGGTGGAGGTCATCCCCAGCCTGGAAGTGACCACGCTTTTCGGCGAGAGAGAATTTCATCTCCTGATGCCGTTCGTGGATCCCCGGTCGCCGGGGATGCAGGCCGTTGTGGAACGAGCCCGTGAGGTGCGGCTCGAGGAGGGCCGCCAGCGGGTGGAGAGGCTCCAGGCCAACGGTTTTCCGATCAGTTGGGAAGAGGTCCTGGCCGCGGTCAAGAAAGAGGGCGGCCGAGCCCTGCCCGTGGGCGTGTTCATTGCCCGCCTCTTGCTGGACAAAGTCGAGTCGCGCTCCGAGGCAAGACTCAGTCCGTATTACCGCGGTCCGGCCCAGTCGGCCGAGCCGGATGTGTTTTTGTTCTACGGGGATTATTTTGCGCCGGGCCGGCCGGCTTATGTCTCCAAACGGTACATCGGCCTGCTGGATGTTTTGGAGCTGGCGCCGGCGACCGGCGCCGTTCCGGTGCTGGCCCATCCCGGAGCGGATTTTGTCCGGGCCAGCCGGCGCGATTTAGAGACCCTCAAGGAGGCCGGGCTGAAAGGGCTGGAAGTCTATACCTCCTATCATCAGCCGCCCTTGTGCGCCGATTCCAGCCTGGTCGCTCTGTACCTGGACTTGGCCGAGCGGCTGGGACTTGTGCCGACCGCCGGGTCGGACTTTCACGGCCGGATCAAGCCGTTCATCCCCTTCGGCTTCATCCAGGACGGCCGCTATTGGATGGTCGAGCATCTTCGCAACGGAAGGCGCTGATGTCGTCCTATACCTGGTTCGATATTCTGCTGCTGGCGGTAGGGGCCATAGCCACCATTCTGGGCTTGCTCAAGGGGCTGGTCCGCGAGCTCATCGGCGTCGTGGCCGCGCTGGCCGGCCTGATCCTGGCGGCCAACTATTATCCCAACCTGTCCCATGTCCTGCGTGACCTGATCACTCAGCGGCAGGCCCGCGATTTCATCTCCTTCGGGATTATCTTTGTGGTCCTCTTGCTGCTGGGCTTTATCATTGGGCGGATGATCTCCCGCCAAATTTCCGGCGCGTCCAAGTTCCTCGACCGTCTTCTGGGCGCCGTCTTTGGCTTCCTCAAAGGCGCCTTCTTCTGTGGGGTCATCGTCCTGGCCTTGACTGTCTTCCCCGCAGATAAAGACATCGTCGTCAGTTCAAGGCTGGCTCCCGTAGCCCTGCGGATCACCCGGGCCGTCATCCAAGTGGTGCCCAAAGAGCTGAAGGATAGATTCATAGAATCCTACAATAAGGTTGTCCGGATAAGAAAAGGGGGGGCCGATGGAAAAAAAAGTTGATAAGCCGACGCTGCATTTGAGGCTGGAGACGGTTATTGCGGAGATGGTGGATAAGGAAATCCGCCTGAACGATGCACTTCATGAGTTCCAGAAGATTTTTATAGAGCAGGCCGCCAAGAAATATAAAAGCAACCAGACTAAAATGGCTAAAGCTCTCGGCATCCATCGCAATACCCTGCATTGTCGTTCCAAAAAGCTTAAATTGCTAAGAAAATAAAGGAAATATCTCAACTTAGCAGTTATCCGGTCAAATTGCTAATTTTTTGACAAATCCTCTTGACAGAGTTCCGGCAAGTCTTATATAATTAGCACTCATCATTTGAAATTGCTAAAAGGAGGTCTCTATGAAGGTCATTCCGCTACATGACCGAGTCCTGCTCAGAAGGATCGAGGAAAAAGAAGTCAAAGTCGGCGGCATCATAATCCCCGATACCGCCAAGGAAAAGCCCCAGGAAGCCGAAGTGATCGAAGCGGGAAAAGGCCGGACAACCGAGGACGGCAAACTTATTCCCATGGAGGTCAAGAAAGGCGACAAGGTCCTCATCGGCAAGTTCAGCGGCTCGGAAGTCACCATCGACAACATCGAGCACATTATTGTCCGTGAGGAAGAAATCCTGGCTAAGCTGTCCTAATATCCGGACACTAATAGGAGGAAGAAATGGCAAAAGTCATAACCATGGGTGAAGACGCCCGGCAGTCCTTGCTCAGGGGCGTCAACGTGTTGAGCAACCTGGTCAAATCCACTCTCGGCCCTCGGGGCAGGAACGTCGTTCTGGAGAAGAAGTTCGGCTCGCCGAACAGCACCAAGGACGGTGTGACCGTGGCCAAAGAAGTCGAGCTCAAGGACCCCTTGGAGAACATGGGGGCCCAGTTGGTCAAGGAAGTGGCTTCCAAGACTTCAGACGTGGCGGGCGACGGCACCACCACCGCTACCGTCCTGGCCCAGAGCATCTATGGCCAAGGCCTCAAGTATGTCACGGCCGGCGCCAACCCCACTCTGATCAAGAGGGGAATCGACCAGGCCGTGGAGTCCGTAATCGCCGAGCTGAAAAAGCTCAGCCGTGAGGTCACCGGACAGATGATCTCCCAGGTGGGAGCCATCTCGGCCAACAACGACGAGTCCATCGGCAAGATCATCGCCCAGGCCATGGATAAGGTAGGTAAGGACGGCGTCATCACTGTCGAAGAGGCCAAGGGGCTGGAGACGACCATGGAGGTCGTGGAGGGCATGCAGTTCGACCGAGGCTACCTGTCCACTTATTTCGTCACCGACGCGGACCGCATGGAGTGCGTCCTGGAGAACCCCTATATTCTGCTCCATGAGAAAAAGATCTCCAACCTGCGCGAGCTCCTGCCGCTCTTGGAGAACGTGGCCAAGATGGGCCGGCCCTTGCTGGTGGTGGCCGAGGAAGTGGAGGGCGAGGCCCTGGCCACTTTGGTGGTCAACAACCTGAAGCGCACCTTCCTGTGCTGCGCGGTCAAGGCCCCCGGCTTCGGCGACCGCCGCAAGGCCATGCTGGAGGACATCGCTAAGTTGGCCGGCGGCCAGGTCATCACCGAGGACATCGGCGTCAAGCTGGAGAAGGTCGGTCTGGACTGGCTGGGCGAGGCCAAGAAGGTCGTGGTGGACAAGGACAACACCACCATCGTCGAGGGCAAGGGCAAGGAGAGCGAGATCCAGGCCCGCATCAAACAGATTCGCACCCAGATCGAGGACACCACCTCGGACTACGACCGGGAGAAGCTCCAAGAGCGCCTGGCCAAGCTGGTCGGCGGCGTGGCCCTGATCAAGGTCGGGGCGGCCACCGAAACCGAGCTCAAGGAAAAGAAGGCGCGTGTCGAGGACGCCATGCACGCCACCAAGGCCGCCGTGGAAGAAGGCATCGTTCCCGGCGGCGGGGTGGCCCTGCTCCGCACCCAAAAAGTGCTGGACGGCCTGAAGGTTGAGGGCGACGTCAAGATCGGCATCGAAATCATCAAACGGGCCATGGAGGAGCCTATGCGGCAGATCGCCCAGAACGCCGGCTTTGAAGGTTCGATCGTGGTGGAGAAGGTCAAGGAAATGAAAGGCGACATGGGCTTCAACGCCCTGAACGAGAAGTATGAGGACCTGGTCAAGGGCGGTATCCTCGACCCGGCCAAGGTTGTCCGCATCGCCCTGCAGAACGCCGCCAGTATCGCCGGCCTGATGCTGACCACGGAAGGCCTGATCAGCGACATGCCCGAAGAGGACAAGCAGTCCAAGTATCCTTCTCCGCCTGGCGACATGTACTGAGCCGGCAGCAGCGCCGCTCAACGCGATTCAAGGCCCTGGGGCATGCCCTCAGGGCCTTTTCTTTGTGTGCCCTCGACCATCCGGGTTGTCGCCCCTGGCGCTCTTTTTTCTGCTTCAGTCTTCCTTCATCTTTTCGCAGCAGGGCTATCTCCTCGTCTGCCGGGGGGAGGAGATGTGTATTTCAACTATACTCCCTACTCCAACTTTTCCCCGGAGCCGCAGATTTGGATCACTTTTAAAAAGGGTCCGCAGGGAGTCGGCCAAAATTGGGAACAAAGAAATTCCCTGCAGCCGGGTCAGGCCGCTTGGCCTGATCGTCGTATGGAGGCCAATGAACCCGAAAGGATCATCATAACCGGAATAAAAGATTTTAGCATCAGCTGGACCAAGGGCCAAGTCATGGGGATCAGTTCGTCCCTTCCCTACCTGAACATTTTGCAAGATCCGAACAAGTTTCAATCGTTTTATGTGGTCAACGACGGTAAAGGAAATTTCATCGTTACCGGAATCGGCCAGACCATGTGAAAGAGCTGGGCCGGCCTTAGCGCCGCCGCGAACACTTTTAGGCCCCGGGGTACTCCCCGGGGCCTTTTCTTTTTAGCCCCAAAAATCTATGTTATAGTGGACGGGCGCCATGTTCCGCTATTTTGATCGATACATCCTGCGTGAGGTGACACCCCCCTTCCTCCTGGGCCTTCTGCTCTACAGCTTCGTCCTGCTCATGAATCAGATTCTTATCCTCACCGAGCAGATCGTCACGCGGGGGGTGGGCTGGGGAGTGACCTTCCGTTTGCTGGGCTGCCTGATGCCCGCCATTCTGGCTTTTACCGTGCCCATGGCCGTGCTGATGGGCATTTTGGCCGGGCTCAGCCGTCTGTCTTCGGACTCCGAAGTGGTGGCCTTCCGGACCTTGGGCCTTGGCCAGTCCCGGCTGGTGCGGCCGCTGCTTGCCTTTGCCCTGGGCGGATGGCTCCTGACTTCCTTCCTGACCCTGTACCTGACTCCCCGGTCAAACGTCCTCTACGTCCAGACCTATGTCCGGGAGGTTCTGCACCGAATCCAGTTTCGAATGACGCCGCGGGTGTTCAACGAATCCATCAGCAACATGGTGATCTATGTCCAGGACCTGAACGGCCGCACGGAGGACTGGCAGAACATCCTGATGTCCATTAACGAACCCGGCCAGGAGCCGCGCCTGATCCTGGCCCGTTCCGGCCGGATGGATGTTCACCTCGGCCTGAAGAAAGTCACCCTGCAGCTCTTGGATGGCGCCGACCATGCCTATCCCTTGGATTCCCCGGAAAAATACAAGATCACCTTTTTTCAGAAATTAAAAGAAGACCTGCCGGTGGAGAACCTATTGTCCACCTTGGTTTACCAGCCGACCGCCCGGGAAAAGGATATCCGGGAACTGTTCCGGGAGGAGGCTCCCCTCCGGCGCATCGTCCAAAACCTTCAGGCCGAGCGGGAGGCCGGCCGGCTGGACGAAGTCGGCCAGGCCCAACTTGTCCAGAAGTCCCGTGAGCATCGTACCTACCTCATTGAGATCCACAAGAGGTTCGCCCTGCCTTTTGCCTGCCTGGTATTTGTCTTCCTGGGACTGCCCCTGGGCGTGACGACCCGGAAGGGAGGCCGGACCAGCGGCTTTACCATCAGCATCGGCATCATCCTGGTCTATTACATTCTGATTACGGCCGGCGAACAGCTGGCCCGGGACGGAAAGATGCTCCCTTGGCTGGGCATGTGGGGGCCCAACATCGTCTTCGCCATCTTCAGCCTTTTTCTTTATTTCCGCTCCAACCGGGAAGCGCCATTCTTCTCCCGAATGTTCGGCTTTCTGAGGCGCCGGGAGCGTCCGGCCAAGCCCGTCGAGCTGCAGCCGGCGGCGGCGGTCTCAGGCCGGCGCAGCTGGGCCTGGGCCGGCTTCCCCCGCCTCCTCGACCGGTATATCATGCGCAAGTATGCCGCCCTGTTCGGGCTGATTTTCGGCGGCCTGCTGGCCGTAGTGGTGATCATTTCCTTCTTCGAGCGGATCAACACCCTCTACGATCACCGCAAACCCGTCCTCATGCTCCTTCAATTCATCTGGTTCACCATTCCCGATTACGCCAATTATATCCTGCCGGTGGCCGCCCTGACGGCCATGCTCCTGACCCTGGGTCTGCTGACCAAGTTTAACGAGATCACGGCCATGAAAGCCTGCGGCATCAGCCTTTACCGGGTAGTGGCGCCGGTGGTGTTCCTGGCCGCCCTGGTCAGCCTTTTCTCCTTCTATCTTCAGGAGAAGGTTCTGCCGGTAAGCAACAAAAGGGCCAACCGGGTCTGGGATGCCATCAACGACCTCCCCCCGCGCAGCTACAATCCCCTGGACCGCACCTGGCTGGTCAATCACACCAAAGATCGTTTTTTCCATTATCTTTATTTCGACCCGGCCCGGAGCGCTTTCAGCCAAATGACCATCCTGGATGTTGACCCCCACGCCTGGAGGCTGACTCGCCGCATTTATTCCGAGAGAGCCGTCCTGGACGGGCAAAAGCTGACCTTGGCCAAAGGCTGGCTGCGCCTTTTCAACGAGGAGGTCCCCGTCCCCTTTGAGCGCTTCGAGGAGATGAACCTTTCCCTGGCCGAGAACCGCGACTTTTTCCTCAAGGAGTGGAAGGAGCCGTCGCAGATGAACCTGGGCGAGCTGCGGAGCTACATCCGGGAGGTCAAGGAGCTCGGGTTCGACACGGTCCGCTTCCGGGTGGATTGGCACGGCAAGCTGGCCTTGCCCCTGGTGGCCCTCATCATGACCCTGATCGGTGTTCCTTTTGCCTTCAGCATGGGCAAGAGGGGGACGCTGGTGGGCATTGCGGTCGGGGTGGTGATCGCCATGCTCTACTGGGGCGCCATCGGGTTCTTTCGCGGGCTTGGCTATGCCGGGTCGCTGAGCCCCTTCCTGGCCGTCTGGGCGCCCAACATTGTCTTCGGGCTGATCGGCCTCTTCGGCCTGTTCACCCTCCGCACTTAGGGCGCGGTCTTATCCCCATGAACTGAGCTGTGGGAGATGTGGCCGGCCGGGAGGGTGCCACCCCCTATGGTTACATCTTGTATTTGCCCAGGTCTTCGGGCCTGAGGCTTTCCATCCACTTGAGGATTTTTTCTGATGTCTCCAGATTTTCATCCATCTTCAGGCTGTGGCTGAGCTTGACCACTTCGTCCCGGACATAGATGGGTGATTTTGTCCGCAGGGCCAGGGCGATGGCGTCCGAGGGCCGCGAGTCGATGATCACTTTGCGGCCCTGGTGCTGGCAGTGGATGAGGGCGAAAAAGGTGTTGCTCTGGACATCGTTGACCACGATTTTTTCAATGACCACGCCGGTTTTTTCCAGCAGGTTCTTCAACAGGTCGTGGGTCATCGGCCGCGGAGTTTCGATGCTCTCCATGACCAGGGCGATGGCGTTGGCCTCGAAGACGCCGATCCAGATGGGCAACACCCGGTCTGAAGAAATGTCCTGGAGGAGAACGATGGGCATCTTGGAGATAGGGTCCACCACCAGACCCTTGACCTTCATTTCTATTTCCATCGTTATTCCAACAATTCTAATATAAGTGGGTCGTCGGGCGATGTCAAGGAAGGGTCAAAACAGAGTGAGTTGGCCGGGGGTTTTTTCATCGGCCGTTTCCGCCTCGAACAGGCTGATCCGGCCGTACTCGCCGTCGTGGCCGGGAACGATCTTGACCAGTCCCTTACGCATGAGCTCGACACCGCGGCCGACTGCCTCGGGTTGGACGCGGCGAAGCTCCGCGCCGCTCCTCTCGGTTAGGATGGCCTGCTCGTCGCCGAACTCGCGAATGAAACGGAAATAGATGTCCCAGACGCCCTGACTATCCGGGGATTTGCCCACGGCCTGGCCGATGATCTCGTTGAGCGGGATAAGGTTCTTGTAGGGAATGCGGTGGGTGGCCGGCACGCCCGCTTCCCGGTCGGCCAGTTCCAGCACCCGGTGCAGAACCCCGATGGTCAGCTTCTTGCCGCAGCGGGGGCAGAGGTCGTTGCGGCGCCGGGACTCTTCGGGCGCCAGGACCACCCCGCACTTGCGATGGCCGTCGTAGTGGTACTTGCCTTCCTCGGGAAAGAACTCCACGGTGTAGAGGAACTTCTGAGGGTCGCGCCGGCGCAGGGCTTCCACCAGGCCGTTGAAGCTGAACTCTGTGTCGAGCACGTTGGCCTCCCGGCCCAGGCGGGAGGGCGAGTGGGCGTCCGAGTTGGAAACCAGGGCGTATTTGTCCAGGGCCGACAAGCGCCAGTTCATGCCCGGGTCGGAGGACAGGCCGGTCTCCAGGGCGAAAATGAAAGGCGTCATTTCCTCGAAACATTCCTCGATCGAGTCGAACCCGGAATTGGCCCCGAACAGGGAGAACCAGGGCGTCCAGATGTGGGCGGGGATGATGACGCAGCGCGGACACAAGTCGGCCGTCATCTTGACGAAGGTCTTGGCGTCCAGGCCCAGGATGGGCCGGCCGTCTGAGCGCAGATTGCCCAGGCCTGCCAGGCGGTTGTTGAGCTTCTCTACTGATTCCAGGTCGGGGGCCAGGACGATGAGGTGGATCTTCCGGACCTTGCCTTTCTTGGAGTAGATAAAACTGATTTCAGTGGACAGGATGAAGGAGACCTGGTCCGGCGAGAAGGGGATGGCCTGAAGCCGCGCTTCCTCGGTCTGGGGATGCCCCTTGAGCCGGAAGAAGCCGTTGCCCTCGGGCTGGAGTTTCTCCTTGGTCAGGAACAACCATTCGGGATGGGTGAAATCTCCGGTGGCCACCAAGCGGAGGCCCTTGATTTTGGCCCAGAGAGCCAGGGCGTCGTAGGTCATATCGCGGGAAGTGGCTCGAGAGAACTTGGAATGGATATGGAGGTCGGCCGCGAACTTCATGGTGGATAAGGGACAAGTTTAAAATAACGGACGGCTCAATGCAAGAAAAAGTTGGGCTCAGCTAGCCACACCATTGGAGAGGCTGCCTCGAACTGTTCAACTGGCAATTATTTTTCGGCGGCCGGGGCGGTCGCCTGGCCCAGGCGGGCATAGCGCTCGGAAGCGGCCGCGTCGCCCAGCCGGTTGTAGAGGTCGGCCAGCAGGAAATAGGCCAGGGCCAAGTCGCTGCGGTCCGGACGGAGATCGATGGCTTTCCTGACCAGTTCCACAGCGCCCCGGTAATCCTGATTCCGGTTGAGCCGGAGCCGGGCCAGGTACAGATAATTCAGGGGGAACTCGGGCGCGACGGCTAGGCCCTTGTTCAGATATTCCTCTTCCCTCGTTTCGTCGCCCGCCTGTCGGTACAGCCGGGCCAGGTTGAAGCAGGCCTTGAAATGACTGGGCGTCAGCTCCAATTCTTTTTTGTAGGAGGCCTCGGCTTCCGACAATAAGTTCCGCTTTTCTTGGATCTGGGCCAGGTTGAAGTGGATCGAAGCCAGCTCGGGGTTGAGCCGGAGCGCCTCCTGGATGTGGGACTCGGCTTTATCCAAGTCGTCCAGAAGATAATAAACGGCGGCCAGGGCGTTGTGAGCAGAGGCAGACTCGGGGTTTTTGAGCAGGCATTCCTGGTAGGCCGAGACGGCCCGCTCGTATTTTTTCTGGTTGAGGAAGACTCCGCCCAGGACAAAGAACAACTGGGAATCCTCCAGCCCTTTTTTGAGATAGGCCAGGAGAAACTTCTCCGCCTCCCCCGACTGGCGCAGGGCCAGATAGGAGTTGGCGATGTTGATGACCGAAAAGGAATCGTCCGGCTTGCGGTCCAGGGCCTGTTGAAAATAAGTGATCGCCTCCCGGAATTTTCTCATTCGGAAATAGATATTGCCCAGGCTGAAGTAAGCTTCGGTGATATCGGGGTCCGAGGCGATGATGCCCTTGATGATTTCGGCGCCCTTCTGGGGATCGCCGCTCATGCCCATCTCCCGGGCCGAGGTGAGCTGGTTGAAAACGCCGATCTTGTCCCGAGGGTTGGCCAGCTTTTTGCCCTTGAGCTTGTTGGGGTCGGTGTAGGCGCCGACATAGCCCAGGGCGGCCAACCTCTCCCGGGTTTCCTCGTCGATCTTAAGGTAGTCGAGCTCATGTGCATTTCGGCCGTAGCGCTCGATGAGCGTCTCCGCCCGTTTCCGCATATCCTGGACCAGGGCCGGCCGGCCGGCGGCCAGGTTCTGCTTTTCTTGGGGGTCCTGGTCGAGGTCGTAGAGCTCCAACTCCGGGGCCAGGATGAGTTTGTAGCGTCGGTCCTGAACGGCCCGCAGTTCGGACCAGCCGAAGTGGTAGCGAGGATAATATGTCTCCGAATAGGCCAGGTCTTCTTTTTCGCCCTCCGGACGGAAGAACCCGGGGACCAGACTCCGGCCTTGGACCTCGACCGGGATGCGGAGGCCGGTCATGTCCAGGAGCGTCGGAGTGATATCGGCCAGAGTGACAGGCTGGGCTGAGGTGAGGCCCTGTAGACGTTTGAAGGGCGTGACGATGATGAGCGGGACGTGGATAGCCTCCTGGTAGACGAAAAAGCCGTGGGTGATTTCCTCGTGCTGGCCCAGGCTTTCGCCGTGATCTCCGGCCAGGGCCAGGAAGGTCGAGCCCAGGAGGCCGTTGGCCTCCAGGAACTCCCACAGCCGGCCGAGCTGGTTGTCGGCGAAGGCGATCTCGCCTAAATAAGGCCGGCCGGAATATTCCTGGTCGTAGGGCGGCGGCGGCTCATAGGGGGCATGGGGGTCATAGAGGTGAATCCAGGTGAAGAACTTCCGGTCTTTATGGGCCGCCAGCCAGGCCAGGGCCTGGTCCAGGACCTCATTGGCCGGCCGCTGGATGCTGCCCAGGGAAACCCTCTCGAAGCGGCTGAGGTCGAAATTGTCGAAATAAAAATCGAACCCCTGGTTCAGCCCCCAGCGGGAGTCGAGGACATAGGCGGCCACGAAGGCCGCCGTGCCGTAGCCCCGGGCTTTGAATTGCTCGGCCAGCGTTTCCAGCTCGGGCGGGACGATGAACCCGCCGTTGTCGCGCACGCCGTGGAAGGGCGGAAAAGTTCCGCTGAGGATAGTGGTGTGGGAAGGAAGGGTGAGGGGCGTCTGAGCGAAGCAGCGTTCAAAGCGAAGGCCGCGCTCGGCCATCCGGTCGATAACCGGAGTCCTGATATCCCGGAAGCCGTAGCAGCCCAGCCGGTCGGCCCGGGTGGTGTCCAGGGTGATAAGAATGACGTTGTAATCTTTTTTCCCGGCCAGCCGGGAAAAAGAATCAGCCGGCCGCAGGAGGAAGAGGGCGGCCAGTATGGCTAGGGCCAGAATCGCTGCGAGGAGCAAACCGAAACGAACGCGCTTTTTCATCAGGCCAGCCTCACTCCATGATCACGAATCATCATAGCCCGGCCGGGGAGCGAAAATCCAGAGCCTGAAAAAAAAGGCGGCGGGCCGAAGCCCGCCGCCCTGGAAAGCTCTGCCTCGGAGGCTGACTTAGAACATGAGGCGGATGCCGACTCGGACGCGGCGAGGATAGATGAGGCTGTAGAGCTCGTGTCCGCCGGTTGAGGACCAACTGGAGTCATCGGGGAAATAGCTCGTGCCGAGCGTATTCCCCCAGGTCAGGATCGTGTCCTCGTTGAGCACGTTGAAGACATCGACCAATATCCCCAGATGGTACCTGTCCCCCAAGGTGAATATCTTCTCCAGACGGACGTCGAGCGTCTTCTCCATTTCGTAGTGGTGCCCGCCGCGAGCTTCGACGCGGACCGTCTCCGAGCCCTGGTTGAGGCGGTATTCCGTGTACTGGGTTGTCCAGGCATAGCCGGTGATGCCGCGGAAGTAGAGGTTGAAGTTGATCTCGAAGGGGAGCATGTAGGAGGCCTGGACCTTTATCATATGGGTCGGGTCATTGGTCAGGTTCCCGGCTGCAAAGATCCAGGTGTTGGGGTCGGCCGTACTGTTGTTGAACCCGCCGATATCGGCGCCGAAGCTGTTGTTGACCGTGCCGGTGGCCTTGCCGTAAACGTAGGAGGCTAGGAGCTGCCACTTATTGGAAAACCGCTTGTTGAACAAGATTTCAAGGCCCTGGTACTTGCGGTAGGGCTTTTCCAGGATCCAGGGCAACCCTTCTTTCAGGTTGCCCAGGACGTAGCTGTGGGCGCCGCCTGAAGTTCGGTCGTAAGCCTGGATGTTCCGGCCCAGCTCAGGGACATAAAGGCTGACCAAGTCGTAAGTTGTGGCCGTATCCCAGACGCCCACGATGTTGTCCCAGTAGCGGTTGATATAAGCGATGGACAGCGAGGCGTCTTTGAACAGTTCCCGCTCCAGGCCTACTGTGAACTGGCTCATCCGGGGATGAGCTATGTTCGGATCCTTGGCCACCTGGGTGGGCGTATCGGAGAACCAGTCCACCCAGACGTTGTTCACCGGATCCCAATAATAGCCGTTGTAGTCTTTGAAGGCCGAGGGCGGGTTCAGGCGGTCGATCATTTTGGTCAGCATGGCTTCGGTGAAGATGCCCCAGTGCGCCTTGAGGATAGTGGACTTGTCGCCCAAGACATCGAAGGTGAAGCCCAGGCGGGGGGCCAGCCGGGTGTTGGAATAAACCGGGCTGCTGACGCCCTTGACCGTTCCCCAGAACTGGGAAAGCCTCACGCCAACGTTGATGTTCAGGCGTTTGGTCACCTGCCAGGAATCCTGGGCGAAGCCCTCCAGCCGGGTGTAGCGGGTATTGGTGTCGTAGCCTTCGTACTGGAAGGCAAGGTAGTTGCCGTTGTAGTAGTAGCCGTAGGGACTGTAGCCCACCAGGTCGTTATAGTACCAATGGTTCTGGCCGGTATACCCGTAGCGGCTCCTGGACCAGGAATGCTCCACCTCGACCCCGAACTTGAATTCGTGGTTGCCCTTGATGAAGTCTTCGGCGAAATGGGTCAAGCTGGCGTTGGCCTGATAGCGCTCGCGGTCGGCCAGGTAATAATAGTTGGAGTTCCTGGTCAGCTTGTTCTGGTCGATGCTGTAGTGGGCGCTGACGTTGCGGCCCATCTCCGGCTCGAGGTAGTAATAGCCGACGAAGAAGGCAGCCTTGACGTCAAAGAAGGTGGTGGCGCTGAGGATTTGGGTCAGGGTGAAATTGCCCACGATTTCGGGCGATTTCTGGGTAACCGTGGCCTCGGGGCTGATCGTGGACTCGGCGCCGCGGTTGATGCCGTTGTAGGTGTCGATCTGGACCGAGCCCGTCAGGTTGGTCTTGGGGGTGAGCTGGGAGGTCAATTTGAAGAACATGTGGGGCTGCTTGTAGTCGACCGCTTCGGGGAAACCGGAAGGATAATCCATGGTGCGGTAGTAGTTGGCGCCGAAATAAAACCATAGCTTGTCCTTCATGATCGGGCCGCCCAGGTGAGCGCCTAATTCATACAGGCTTTCGACCGGCGGGGTTATTTCGGGGAATTGGGCGACATAGTGCTGGTTGTTGCTGGATTGCCACAGGCCCGAGGGGAAATCCTCTTTCTTCCCCTGGAAGTCGGCCTCGAAATGGCCGGCAAACCTGTTGCCGCCGGACTTGGTCACCAGGTTGAAGATGACTCCGGTGAAGTTCCCGTACTCGGCCGGCAAGCCTAAGCCCATGACCTTGGCTTCCTCGATGGTGTTGGCGTTGAGGAAGACCCAGGCCGAGCCGGCCTCCGGGTCGGCCACGTTGACGCCGTCCATGGAGTAGGCGATGCCGGTGTTCTGCGAGGCGCCGTAGGCCACGTTGTTGTCGACCCCCGGCGCCAGGTTGACGATGTCGGCGGTGAACTGGCTGTAGGGGATGTTCCTCAGAATTTCGTTGCTCAAGGTGACCGAGGCGGATTCAGTGGATTTCACGTCCACGGTCGGCGATTGGGCCATAACCGTGACTTCTTCCTCGATGGCCGCCTGAGCCATGACGATGTCCACCGTAAGCCGCACGGTGGTCGTCAGTCGGATGGCCTCCTGGATGTAGGTCTTGAAACCCTGGAGCTCGGCCTTGATCGTGTAGTTGCCCGGCGGAAGGGCCGGGAAGCGGAATAGGCCGCTGACATCGGTCAGGGCCGACCGCACACCCATCAGGTTGGGGCTGCTGACCGAAATATTGACTCCGGGCAGCGGACTGCGGTTGGCGTCCATGACCGAGCCTTCGATGGCTCCGGTTTCACGCGACTGAGCCAGGAGGAGCGGTGCCGACAAAAGCAGCACCAGGGCCATCCCCACGATGGCTTTTCTTCTCATTTTTACCTCCTCATCTCAATAATCGGAAATAATCCCAGGACACGCTTTTTAACTTGGTTAGGTCTTTGGAGTTTTCACCTCCTTAGTGTTGCGGTTGCGATAGAAATATACTTTTAGATTATAAGATGCAAATTTTGTGCCATTCGTGCATGATATAAGAAAATCAATACTATATTGATATTAATAATTTATAGTTTTTTCTTGTAAAAAAAAAGAATTTTTTGTTCAAAATATTGGACTATTCAAAAAAATGGATTCTATTTTTTTTATCACCCTAGAATTCCAGAATTGGCATGGATAATGCATGTAATTTGGAATGAATAAATTGAATCGCCTAATCAGTCCTGATAGTTGATAAAGCGGAGGCCGTATTGAAACAAGGAATAGGCTGTGCTAGTCTGAAAGAAATATTCATGAAAAAAATATTAATCACGCTTTTATTGGTGACCGGCTTTCTCTGGCCGGCCCGGCTTCTTTCCCAGGAGCCGATGCTGCCCGAACACCGGGAATGGCTGGAAAATGTCTCGCCCATTATGACCAGGGTCGAGAGGGAGGTCTTCCTGAAGCTCAGAACCTCGGCAGAGAGAAAAAACTTTGTTCATTTCTTCTGGAAACAGCGCGACCCGCTGCCCGACACTGAGGAGAACGAGTTCGAGAAAGAATATATGGAGCGGGTCCGGTTCGCCGACGCCCATTTCGGACACGGCACGCCCAAGCGCGGCAGCCAGACCGAGCGAGGCTTTTTTTACCTTGTCCTGGGACCGCCCTTGGAGCGCACCCAGTACACCACTCAGTCCGAGCTCCTGCCCCTGGAGCTGTGGTTTTATCGGGGGGAGGAGCGCTACGGGCTGCCGCCCTATTTTTATCTTATTTTTTATCAGCCTATGGGCATGGGCGAGTTCCGTCTTTACAGCCCGGGGGTGGAGGGGCCGGAAAAGCTGGTCCTGGCCTCCATGTCCGACCAGGCTCTCAACCGCAATTCGGCCTACCAGATTGTCAAGCAAGTCTCGGCCGAGCTGGCCCGCGCTACCTTGAGCTATCTTCCCAGCGAACAGCCCTTCGGCCAGTCTTCTTTTTCCTCGGATTCCATTGTGGCCAGCGCCCGCTCGCTTCCCGAAAAAAAATACTCCGACCTTTATGCCCGCGATTATCTTCGCTACAAGGACTTTATCCAGACGGAGCATACCGACCTCTTCGTCGCCTGCAATGCCCTGGTCCGCGTCTTCCGGCAGGGAGGCGGTCAGTACCTGCACTGGTCGATCGAGCCGGGACGGATGAATTTCGCCGAGCGCCAGGGCGGCTATTATGCCTCCTTCGAGCTCGTCCTGAGGATGGAGGATGCGGAGGGACGCGCGGTCTTGGAGACGCAGGAGGAGATCCCCCTGCGCATCACGGCCGACGAGTACAAACAGAATGAGCGCCGACGTTTTGCCTTTCAGGATGTCATGCCCGTTATCCCCGGCCAATACAAGCTCTTTTTTCTACTAAAGAACAAGACGGGCAAGGACTTCACTTCCTTCGAGGCCAAGGTCAACGTGCCGGCGGAGGAGGGCCCCCCGGCCTTGAGCAGCCTGCTCCTCTATCGAAGCCGGGAGGACCTTTCGGCCCCGGACAAGGCCAGGCTCAAGGCGTTTTTCCTCGACGGGGCCCAGTATT
This sequence comes from Candidatus Aminicenantota bacterium, assembly GCA_963702835.1. Lineage (GTDB taxonomy): Bacteria > Acidobacteriota > Aminicenantia > Aminicenantales > JAFGAV01 > JAFGAV01. Next base: position 2,078,715 of record OY969762.1, on the reverse strand, counting down.
TCTTTAATGCCCAAAACGAGTTCTCCCCCCGGGCCAGCCTGGGAGTCTATGCCCAGTTGTTCCCCGGCCTGCCCTCCGCGGCCGGGCCGGCCGAAGTGCGGCTGGAGATCATCTCCCATGACACGGGCCAGGCCGTGTTCAGCCGGACAACTCCGCTGGCCGAGGTCGTTCATCCAGGCCGGGAAGGTCTCGATATCGGCCCCGTTGAGCTGTCGGCCATAAAACCAGGCTACTACCGGGTCAAGTTGAGCGTCGGGGGCCAGCCGGGCTCTACCCTTCTCCTCGGTCAGGAGAACATGATCATCCTGGCCCAGAATATCACCGATTTGCCCTGGATCTATTCGCGTCAGCATCCCCTTCCGCCCAACGCCGAACATTCCTATCTTCTGGGCTCAGAGTATTTCCTCAGCGGCCGCTATGATCAAGCCAGGCGCCTGCTCGAGGAATCCCTCCGTTTCAAGGACTCTCCGGCTGCCAGGCTTCTGCTGGCCAAGACCCTCTATAGTCTCGGCCAGTTCCGGGAATCCTTGGCTCTGGCCGCCCCCCTCTACGAGGCCAGCCGCGACCGCGAGGCCGCCAAAGTCGCTGCCCTGGGCCAGGCCGGGCTCAAAGATTGGGCTGCGGCTCTTGTCTATCTTGACACTCTTCTCAGCCAGGCCACCGAGATCAGCGTGCTGAACCTGGCTGCCGAATGCCGCCTGAACCTCAACCAGCCGGAAGAAGCGCTGCGGCTTGTGGAAAAGTCCCTCCAGCTTGACCCGGGACAGCCTCGGCTTCGGGAAATAATGGAAAAAGCCAAGGCCATGCTCAAGAAAGAGGAGTCATGATCATGAAAAAAACCACTGCCTTCCTGGCCTGGATGCTGGCGGGCGTCTTTCTGGCTGTCCTGCCGGCCCGGGCCGATGTCCAGGGCAAGATCGAAGGCCTAGTCCATGACAGCGAGGGCCTTCCTCTGGACAAGGTCAGCGTGACCATCGTCAGCCAACGGTCGTCCGCCGTCCGTTTTGAGGTCAGCACCAAAGCCGACGGCAAATTCATCCAGATCGGCCTCCAGCCCGGCTACTATCTTGTCTCTTTGAAGAAAGCGGGCTTCCTTCCCGTCTCGACCGAGGTCCGGGTGCGAATCGATGAAACAAGCCAGCTGGAAATCAAGATGAGGAAGGGGAGCGAAGTGCTGGAGCGGGCCCTCTCGGAATCAGACAGCCTCTTCCTTAAGGGCAACAAGCTTTATGCGGAGAAGAAATACGAAGAGGCTGCCGTCGCCTACCGGGAGGCCATCGCCAAGAGCGGGCTCCAGTGGGGCTATCATTTCAACCTCGGCTTGGCCCTCAAAAAACTGGGCCGGCCGGATGAGTCAAAGGCCGCCCTGCTCAAAGCCCTGGAGCTCAACCCGAAAAGCTACAGCGTCAACCGGGAAGTGGGAGAAAACTTGGCCAAGGCCGGCGATTATGCCGCGGCTCGTCCGTATTACCAGAAGGCCGTGGAGCTGAGCCCCGATGACCCGGACGCCCATTATAACTTGGGCGTGTGTCTGACCAACCAGGGAGAGTCTGAAGCGGCCCTGGCCTCCTTCCAGAAGGTCATCCAGCTCAAGGCCGATTATGCCGACGCCTATTACCAGGCGGCCACCATTCAGATCGGCCTCAATAATAAAGAAGAAGCCATCCAGAACCTGGAGAAGTTTGTGAGCCTGGCCCCCGACCATCCTCAGGCCGGTCTGGCCAGGCAGCTTTTAGATTTCTTAAAGAAGAAAGAATAGAAGTTTTGTTTACTTGACCTCGAAATTCAGGTTCTTGGTCAGCGTGTTGCCCGAGTTCTTGTCCAGGATTTTGAGGATCAAGACGTACTGACCCGGCTCGAGGTCTTTATCTTCCCGGACTTCGCCGGCCTCAGTTTGTTTGACCACGGAATATTTCATGGGCAAGGGCAGGCTGACCAGCGGCGATTCGAAGACGGCCGGCGCGAAGCGGACGGCCGTTTCCTCGCCTTTTTTGACTTCGAAGCTCATCTCCAAAGCGTACTTCTGCTCGGCGTTGAGCTTGGCCCCGAAGATATAAAAAAAGATATCCAAGTTGTCTTTGACCGCGATCACGTTGTTGAAATTGGGAGTGATCTTGAGGACGGCCATGGTGAAAAAGCCCTTGTGAAGGATAGGCCTTGTTTCGGGCGCCTCCATCCTTTCGATGTTCTTGGAGGAGAAAATGGGAGTGAGGTCGAGCTTGTCGGTGAAGGAGGCCGGATCGGGAAGGTTGAATTCGAAATATTGGATGCCCATTTTTTTCAAATCGGGAGTGGTCAGGGCCATGGCGGTCAGGTATTTGCCGGCCGGGAGGGGATACCACAGGAAATAGGTCTCCATCTTGTTCGGGTCATAATCGGCCGCCGCCACGCGCTCCTGGCAGGGAACGTAGACCTCTCGGACGAGCAGGCCGGGCAGGCCGCCGGCGATATCGCGGATTTGCAGGAAAATTTCAAACCTGGCCTGCATATCCGGGGCCGGAGCGGGAGCTTCCTTCTTTTCCGCGGGCTTATCCTTGGCGGTTTCCGTTGTCGGAGCGGGGGCTGGGCTGAAACCCAGGTCGGCATTCTTGATGTTCAGGCTGAAGACGTTGTGATAAGCTCCCACCGCCGGCAGATAGAGATTTCCGGTTATGGTGAAAGGAATGTCCTGACGGCTCTGCTTGTTCATCAGGCCGGCTTCCATGACGGTCTTGACCTCTTTGGGGATGAAAACCTTTTCTTCTTTTTTCTGAGGGGGAGTGGTCTGATTCTGGGCCGCCGGTGAAGGCGGAACGACGCTCAGAAGAAACCCGGCCAGTAGAGCTAGGACGGCAATCTTTCGCATGCGCATGACTCCTTTTTTATATGATGTCACTTCATCATATAGCAATTTTTATGCCCATATTTTTAGGCTAATGAGCTTTTCTGCTGTAAAGATAATTTACTCTCGATTAAAAAAGGTACTATAGCAAAATCTTAGTTGCTCTGCAACTTCTTCCCTTATTTCTGATACTTCAGCACAGCCTGCTGGTGATCGCGATAATTCACGCTGAACTGGTGCCAGCCATCCCCCTTGGCGACAAAATAGAGATAGGGCTCGGCGGCGGGATAAAGGGCCGCCTCGAGTGATTGGCGGCTGGGGTTGCAGACCGGGCCGGGCGGCAGGCCGCGATGGAGATAAGTGTTGTACGGGCTGTCCAACTTCATGTCCCGGAAGCGGAGGTCCCCGTCAAAGAGGCCCTCTCTTTTCAAGGCGTAGATGATGGTCGGGTCGCAATCGAGCTTCATGCCGATGTCGAGCCGGTTATGGAACACGGCCGAGATGAGCTTCCGCTCTTCGAGCCGGGAGGTCTCTTTCTCGATGAGCGAGGCCAGGACGACGACCTTGCGGACGGACCAGCCCATATCCGCTGCCCGCCGCTTCCACTCCCGCCGGAAGACAGATTTGAACTGATTCACCATTCGGGCGGCGACTTCAGCGGCCGCTGTGTTCCTGGTGAACTGATAAGTATCGGGGCAAAGGTAGCCCTCCAGGTCCGTGGCCTCAGGGTCCCAGGAAGCGATGAGGCCGGGCCGCTCGAATTCGCTCAGGAATTCAGCGGCCGGGACAACGCCCTTTTCTTCGAGAAGGACGGCCATCTCCTGCCCGGTTAAACCCTCGGCCATGGTCACCGGCTGGAGATAGATACGTCCCTGGGCCAAGGCCTCCAGCACGGCGCTCAGTGAAACCGGCGGTCCGAACCGGTATTCGCCCGCCTTTAAGCTTTTGGGGAAAAAGAACAGTCGGTAGGCCGCCAAGAAGGACTCTTTGTTGCGGATGAGGCCGCGGTCCTTGAGGTTGAGGGCGATAGCCCGAGCGCTCTTGCCCTTTTCGACTTGGAAAAAGACGGGCTCCCGGGGACGGACGGAAAAGGCCCGATACTCCAGAGCGAACCAGGAAGCCAGCCAGAATAAACAAATTGTCGCCAGAATGAGGAAGGCCTTGAGGAACCTAAGAAGCATGGGAGTCTTTCCGCCGGCTCTCCAGATAGCCTTCCAGGATGAGAGAAGCGGAAATCTGGTTTTCCACCGCCCGGCGCTGGCGCTGCCGGACCTTCTGGTCTTGCATGATGTGGACAGCCTGCCGTGTGGTCAGCCGCTCGTCGAAAAAGACGATGGGCAGGCGCAGCGTTTCCTCCAGCCAGCGGGCGAAGGCGCGAGTTTTTTCCACGCGCCGGCCCGGAGTCCCGTCCAGACGGACGGGAATGCCGATGACGATTTCGGCGATTTCATGCTTTTCGGCGAGCTGCCGGAAAAATCGGGCATCCTCCTCCTGGCCGGCCTGGCGGTAGGTCTGGAGCGGCTGGGCGGTCAGGCCCAGGGGGTCGCTGAGGGCCAGCCCGATATTCCGGTCGCCGAAATCGATGCCCAGGATTCTCACGGCTCGTCTCTTTCCAGGCAACGCTTCTTGGCGGCATGATGTTCGAATCCCAAACGGATAAGCCTGTCCAGGAGGCGGGGAAAAGGAAGGCCGCTCCGCTCCCAGAGGAGGGGGTACATGCTGATTTCAGTGAACCCGGGGATGGTGTTGATCTCGCTGAGATAGAGACGGCCGGTTTCCCCTTCCAGAAAGAAATCCACCCGCGCCATTCCGGCGCAGTCAATGGCCCGGAAAGCGGCCACGGCCACCCGCCTGACTTCGCGGATGATGTCCGGCGGCAGGACGGCGGGCGCGATGAGCTTCGTCTTGCCCAAGAGGTATTTATCATCGTAGTCGTAAAATTCGCGGAAGGGGATGAGCTCTCCGGGCAGGGAAGCCGCGGGGTTGTCGTTGCCCAGCACACTGCACTCCAGCTCTCGGCCGGTGATGCCCTCCTCGACCAGGATCTTGCGGTCAAAGAGAAAAGCCCTTCGGATGGCGGCCGTCAGCCCGGCCTGTTTTTTGACCTTGGTGATGCCTACGCTTGAGCCGAGGTTGGCCGGCTTCACGAACAGGGGCAGCCGCAGGGAGGCTCGGATTTCAGCCAGCATTTTGTTCCTGCCGCCGCGCCACTCTGACTCCAGGATGACCCTGTGCTTGACCACGGCCATCCCCTTGGCCGCGAAGAGAGTCTTTTGGAGCGCTTTATCCATGCCCAGGGCCGAAGCCGCCACACCGGCCCCCACATAGGGCCGGTCGGCCATCTCCAGCAGGCCTTGGATCGTTCCGTCCTCGCCGTAAGGACCGTGCAGGACGGGGAAGTAGATATCGGCCGGGAGGGGCCGGGCCAAGGCTCCATTCTGCCAAGGGAGAAAGGGGCTGAAACGGCCGCGGTTGAGTTCAGCCGGGGGCAGAAGAGGCGAAGACACGGCGCGCCATTCGCCCTTCTTGTTGATGTAGAAGCAGCTGGCGAGGTACTTGCGCCGGTCCAGGTTGCGGAAGATGGTGGCGGCCGAGTCCAGAGAGATTTCATGCTCGGCCGAGCGGCCGCCGAACAGAAGACCGACTCTTATTTTTGGCGAACTCATACTCCAAGCTATTCTAGGGAATTCGGCTGACTTTGTCCATCAAGCTGACAGATCCATTTTTCCGCGGTCCGCGGCGAGAAGGGAAAAGGAAGAGTCCTGGAAAAACTTATTCCAGTATGTTTAAGTTTACAGCGCTTTTTTTAATTCGCGGCTGGGGGTGAACTTGACCCTCTTTTTGGGAGGGATGGGGATGACCTCGCCGGTCTTGGGGTTGCGGCCTTTGCGCCCGGCTCGGGTTTTTACCTCGAAGCTGCCGAAGCCGGAAAAGGTGACATGGTCGCCTTTCTGCAGGGCTTCCTTGATCCCGTCGAGCATGGCGATGTAAGCCTTTTGGGCCTGAACCAGAGTGACTCCGGCATCTTTCGATATTTTCCGGGTGATTTCTTTTTTGCTCATCCCTAACCTCCTCGCCTTTTTGCTGAACCTGTGGTTCTTATTTTATTATATTAGAAAGAAAAACAACCTATGTCAAGACAATAATCTATCATTTTTTGGAGATGGGGGAGGAGTCATGATATCATCAGGCTCCGGGTTGCCCACTGATGCGCGCCGAGACCGCCCTTCTCTTTCATTGCGCTTCATCGCTCTTTAATCCGGGGCGCGACATCGACATTGAAGAAACCCTCAGCCGGGAAGTGGACTGGCAGGAATTCCTCTCTTTAGTCACCCGACACAGAGCGGTTTTCCCGGTTTTCCGTTGTCTTTCGCGGTTATCCTCGGGCCAGGTCCCGGCCGCTGTTCTGGAAAAGCTGAGGGGGATCCAGTTGCGCACGCTGACCTTCAACCTCCAAGCGGCCCGGGAGCTGGTCGAAGTTGGACAGGCGCTGGAGGAGAACGGCCGGCCGGTCATTGCCTATAAAGGACCGCTACTGGCCGTGGAGGCCTACGGCGACCTGGCGGGGCGACAATTTACCGACTTGGATATTCTTGTTCATCCTGAGGATGTTGGGCGAGTCCGGGACAGCCTGGCCGGCCTGGGCTATCAACTTTCCGGAGGTTTTGCTGATTTCTCCTCCGGGTTGGCCGTTCGTTTTTTGAGGGATGTTGTTTTCCGCAATAGGCGGGGGCGCCTTCCCCTCGAGGTCCAGTGGCGTCTGGCCCAGCGCTACCACCCTGTCTTCCCCAAAATTGACGAACTCTGGTCGAGGAGCCGGCGAACGATATTCGAAGGTGCAGAGCTCCGGACATTTTGCCCGGAAGATACATTGCTCATCCTTTGCCTGCACGGCCTTTACCATGCCTGGGAACATCTTCAAATGGTGACGGATACGGCGGCCGTTATTAAGAGCTTGAAGCCGGATTGGGAGCGGACTCTGGACCTGGCCCGGGAGAACAGGGCCGAGCGAATCCTCTTTCTGGGCCTGCTCCTGGCCAACCGGATGCTGTCGGTGGAGCTGCCCGAGCCCGTGCTGGCCCGAGCTTCCTCCGACCGGCGAGCCGTGGCCGCCGCCCGGGACGCCCTCCGCCGTTTTTTTTATTTTGAGGACTGGGCGGACAAAGCGCGCCGCTTTTTCTTCCGCGAAGCCGGAATGTTTCCCGGGCTGGGGAATCAGGCCCGCTATTTCATCGGCCGTCTGCTGACCCCCAACGAAGAAGACCTGGCCGGCCGGCCTCTGACCCGGCTGCGGCTCATGATTCTGCCCTTTCTGAGGCTCATCCGCCTCTTTCGCCAATATTTTATTTAAACCCGCCGGCCGTCGCGGACGACAATCCGTCCGTTCTTGACCACGTGGCGGATGGGGTTGCGGTCCGGCTCATAGGCCAGGAACACGTAGTTTGGAATATCACAGAGAAGGAGGTCCGCCTGAAGACCCGGCTCGATCCGGCCGACGCGTTTTTCTCGCCCGACGGCATAGGCGGCGTTGGCCGTGCAAGCGTTGAGGGCCTCCTCGAGGCCGAGACGCAGGGTGAACACTCCCAGTCGCAGCACGAACAGCATGGAGGCCACCATCGAGCTGCCCGGGTTGAAATCCGAGGCCAGAGCCACCGCCGCGCCCCGCTCAATCAGGCTGCGGGCCGGGGCGCGCCTCTCCAGCCTGAGGAAAAAGCTGACTCCGGGCAGGAGGACGGCGGCCGTGTCACTGGAGGCCAGCCGGCCGATGCCTTCCTCAGACACTGCGATCAAGTGCTCGGCCGACCGGGCGCCAAGCTCGACGGCCAAGCCGGCCCCGCCCTGGTCGGTAAACTCATCGGCATGGACTTTGATTCCCAGCCCGGCTGCTTTGGCCGCTTCCGCCAGCCGCCGCGTTTCGGCGGGTGAGAAGACGCCCTGCTCGCAGAAAACATCGAAAAATTCGGCCAGTCGCTTTTTTTGAACGGCGGGCAGGACCTCTTCCAGGAGCAGGGTGATGTATTCCTGCCGCCGTTCTTTGAACTCGGGCGGCACTTCGTGGGCGCCCATGAAGGTGGGCACGATGCCTACGGGATGGGCGGCTGCGGCCCGCTTCAGGGCCTCGAGCTGCTTGAGCTCGTCCTTCAGGTTGAGGCCGTAGCCGCTTTTGGCCTCGACGGTGGTTGCCCCGTTGAGGAGCATGCGGTCCAGGCGCTCCAGGCACAAGCCGAGGATCTCCTCTTGGCCGGCCGCCCGGGTGGCCTTGACCGTAGTCAGGATCCCCAGGCCCCTGGCGGCCAGTTGCTGATAGGACCAGCCTTTAAGACGTAGGCTGAACTCCTCTTCGCGGGTGCCGGCGAAGGGCAGGTGAGTGTGGCTGTCCACCAGGCCCGGTAGGACGACCAGGTCGCGGCAGTCGATCACTTCGGCCTTGTCCGCCAGCCGGACTTCCCGCTTGAAATCAGCTTCCGAGCCGACGAAGACCAGGGTGCCGGCCAGGCTGGCGATCCAGGCGTTCTCCAGCAGGCCGATATCGGAGAGCGCTTCTTTTCTTTTCGGCACGGGCCCGCGGCAGGTCAGCGCCTGCCGGCAGCCGGCCAGCACCAGGTCAGCTCGGCTCATGATCAAAGGGCAGCTTGCGCTTGGAATTTCTCTGGTTCCTCAAGAAGGCGGCTTTATCGTACTCGCTCCATTTCTGCTCCCATTCAGGCAGGGCCATGGCGGGCTCCTTGCTGCGGAAGCCGATGTCCATCGGGATATCCGGAGTTTGCCTTTGGACGGGAAAGGCGGGCGGCGTCTTTTTGCGAAAGGCGACGGCCGGCGGCTCGATCAAAGGAACCTTCTCTTTGGCCGCCGCCGCGCTGAAGCCGGTGGCGATGACCGTCACCGAAGCGGCGTCCTTCATCGTCTCGTCGATGACCGCGCCGAAGATGATGTTGGCCTCCTCATGGGCCAGGCGGTGGATGAGCTCGGAGGCCTTGTTCACCTCGTGCAGGGTCAGGTCCCGGCCGCCGGTGATATTGATCAGCACGCCCCGAGCGCCCTCGATGGAGATATCGGCCAGGAGCGGGCTGGATATGGCCTTCTGGGTCGCCTCCAGCACCCTGTTTTCGCCCGTGGCCGTGCCCAGGCCCATGTAGGACATGCCCATGTTCTTCATGATCGTCCGGACATCCTCGAAATCCCGGTTGATCAGCCCCGGCCTGGTGATGATGTCGGAGATGCCCTGCACGCCCTGGCGTAGAACGTCGTCGGCCAGCTTGAGGGCATCCTGGAAGGAGGTGTTGAGGTCGCAGGTCTGGATCAGCCTATCGTTGGGCGTGGCGATCACCGTATCCACCACCGACTTGAGCTCCTGAAGCCCCTCCTGCGCCTGCCGGGTTCGGACCTTGCCCTCCCAGGTGAAGGGCAGGGTGACGACGGCGATGACCAGAAGTTCCATGGAGGAGGCCAGCCGGGCGATGACCGGCGCGGCGCCGGTGCCGGTGCCACCCCCCAGGCCTGCCGTCAGAAAGACCATGTCCGCGCCCTGCAGCGCGTCGGCCAGCCTTTCGGTGTCCTCCTCGGCGGCATGCTTGCCGACCTCCGGCCGGCCGCCCGAGCCCCGGCCGCGGGTCAGCTTGGCTCCGATCTGGAGTTTATTCTTGGACCGGTTGAGGTTGAGCGTCTGGAGGTCGGTGTTGATGGCGATGAACTCCACCCCTTCTATGCCCATCTCGATCATGCGGTTGAGGGCGTTGTTGCCGCCCCCGCCGATGCCCATGACCTTGATAACGGCGCCGTAGCTTGATTCATCTACCGGTTGAAACTTGATTTTGCTTCCCCAGTCGTCTTTCATACCCTTCCTCCTTTTAGCCTTCCTTGAGCCAATCGCGGAGCCGGTTCCACAGGCCCCGTCCCCGGTCTTTGTCCGGCCGGCCCTCTCGTCGATGTTCCAATCCGTAGAGCAGCAGCCCCACGGCCGTGGCGTAGTCGGGGGTGGCGACCCGGTCAGCCAGGCCGCCCACTCCGCTCGGGTCGCCCCGCCGCACCGGCAGGTCGAAGATCTCCTCGGCCACTTCCTCCAGCCCCTCCAGCATGGCCGTCCCACCGCTGAGCAGAATGCCCGAGTTGAGCGCTTTCTCGTAGCCCATGCGCTTGATGTCGCTCTCCACCAGGCGGAAGATCTCCTCAGCCCGGGGCTGGATGATGTCGGCCAGCAGCTGCCGCGATAGAATGCGAGCTTTGCGGCTGGGCCCGATGGCCGGGACTTCAATCGTTTCCTGTTCGTCCAGGAGCGGGCTGGAGATGCAGCCGTATTTCTTTTTTATCTTTTCCGCCTCGGGAATGGGCGTGCGCAGCCCGACGGCGATGTCGTTGGTGAAATTATCGCCGCCCAGGGGAATGATGGAGGTGTACCACAAGCTGCCCCGCTCGAAGATGGCCACTTCCGTCGTTCCGGCGCCGATATCGATGAGGCCCACTCCCAGCTCCTTTTCGTCCTCGGTCAGGGTGGCCAGGCTGGCGGCGATCTGATTGAGGACGAGGCCCTCGATATCGATGCCCGCCCTGTCCAGGCAGACCCGCAGGTTCTGGACCGTGGTCAGGGCGCTGGTCACGATGTGGACGTTCACTTCCAGCTTGATGCCGCTCATGCCCAGCGGCTGTTCCTTGGTGCCCTCGTGCTCGTCCACGATGTATTCCTGGGGAATGACGTGGATGATCTCCCGGTCGGGCGGAATGGAGACGGCCTTGGATTGGTCCAAAGCCCGCCGGATATCCTGGCGGGAGATGCGGCGGTCCCGGCCGGAGACGGCGATCACCCCGCGGCTGTTGAAACTCTTGATGTGGGCGCCGGAGATTCCGATGTAGGCCGACTCGATCTCCACGCCGGCCATGAGCTCCGCCTCCTCCTGCGCTTTCTTGATGGCCGCCGCGGTGGCGTCCAGGTTGACCACCACGCCCTTGCGCAGGCCCCGCGACTCGGCCGTCCCGATCCCGATGACCTCGATCTTGCGGTCCTCGGTGACCTCGCCGATGACCGCAGCCACTTTGCGGGTGCCGATGTCGAGCCCGACGATGGTATCGGTCTTGGGCATTACATCACCTCCCCCCGGCCGGCAGCCGGATGAGGCCGGGCTGCGCCCGCCGCTAGCCGCAGATAGGCCCGGTCCGCGATGCGGAGGTCTACCGTTTTCAGCCGGCCGAAAAAAGCCGCCCAATGGGCGGCCTGCCTATTGTAGATGTTCAATTTGACAGCAAAGCCGTCCGTGCCCAAGATGAGCTCGGCGGGATCATCCCTCAGCTTGAGGCTCACACAGCCGACATCGCTCAGGTCGATTCTTTCGATTGTGGCCCGGAGCTCGTTCGGCAGGCCGCTGAGACAGGAGCGGCCCAGGGCGATTTTGGCCTGGTAATCTTCTTGGAATTCGCCCCGGTCGGACAGGAGCGGCCACTGGGAGAGCGCCCCTTCCTCCGCCTGTCCGAGCAAGACCCCTTCCTCATCCACCAGGAAGAGAGCGCCGCGGTCCAGGACGGCCATCGGCGTCCGGACCATGACTTCAATCCGCAAGGTCGAGGGGAAGACCTTGCGGATGCGGGCCTCCTTAATCCAGGGCAAGGTCTCGAGCTCCGAGGCCAGAGGCGAGGTGTCCAGGGCCAGCAGGCTGGCCGAGCGAAAATGGGAAGCGGCCTTTTCCACCTGGTCCTTGACCTGGCTCTGTTCGGGAATGACCTCGATACGGTTCAGGCGGAGATGGTCCCAATCCAACAAAAACAGACACAGGCGCTGCAGGCCGGTGAAAAGGGCGGCCTGCAGAAGGACAAAAAGCAGGGCCTGGTAAAACCGCAGGCCGACCTTTCGTCGCAGGCCCTGTCCGGGGTGACCGCCGCGCCGGAAATGAAGTTCGACGTCCGCGGGGACAGGGCTGAACCAGGGGAAAGACCTCATGGCCTCTTCCTCCCCCCCAGCACCCTTAGCGTCTCTGGAATGATCTTGTAGATGTTCCCGGCGCCCATGAAGACCAGCAGGTCGCCGGGCGCCGCCAGTTGCTTGACCAAGGCGGGGACCTTGGCCAGGTCCGCTTCGAAGTGGACAGCCCTATGGCCCAGGCGCATGATCTCCTCGAACAGAGCCCGGCCGCTGACGCCGGGGATGGGATCTTCGCCGGCCGGATAGAGCTCGGTGACGATGAGCACATCGGCCTGATTGAAGGCCGTGGCAAACTCCGCCTGCAGCAGGGACAGCCGCGTATAGCGGTGGGGCTGGAAGACGGCCACCACCCGCCGGGGCCATCCCTGCTTGGCCGCATTCAAGGTGGCCCTGATCTCGGTGGGGTGATGGGCGTAGTCCTCAATGACCAGGATGCCGTTCGCCTCTCCCTTGAGCTCAAACCGGCGGCCGGTGCCGCTGTAGCTCTCCAGGGCCTGGAGAATCTTGGCCAGGGGAATATCCAGCTCCAAGCCCACCGCCACGGCCGACAGGGCGTTCAGGATGTTGTGGCTGCCCGGGACGTTCAAGCGGAGCGTGCCCAGCGATTGATTTTTGAAGTAAATGGTTGAGGTGCTGGAAAACTGCTCGAAGGCCTGGTCGCGGACAAAAATATCCGCCTGGGCGGAGCGGCCGTAGGTCGTGATCCGGCGTTCGATCAGGGGGATGAGCGATTGGAGTTGGGGGTCGTCCAGGCAGAGAATGACGGGGCTGTAGAAGGGGACCTTGTTGGCGAAATGGGCGAAAGCCTTCTTCAGGTCGTCCAAAGTCTTGTACTGGTCGAGGTGCTCCCGGTCGATGTTGGTCAGGACGGCCAGGAAGGGCGAGAGCATGAGGAAGGAGCGGTCGCTCTCGTCCGCCTCGGCCACGATAAAATCACCCTCGCCCAGCTTGGCGTGGGCGCCGATAGTGTTCAGCCGGCCGCCGACGATGATGGTCGGGTCGAACCCGCCGGCCTCCAGGACCTGGGCGATCATGGAGGTGGTGGTGGTCTTGCCGTGCGAGCCGGCCACGGCCACGCCCAGTTTCATCCGCATCAGCTCGGCCAGCATCTCGGCGCGGGGGATGACCGGGATCTGCCGGCGTCGGGCCTCCAGGACCTCGATGTTGTCCGGCCGGACGGCCGAGGAGATGACGACGACATCGGCGTTCTCGACGTTTTCGGCCCGGTGCCCGCGGGTCACGCGGGCACCCAAGCGCTTCAGTCGGCGGGCGGCCTCGTTAATCTGGAGGTCCGAGCCGGTGATGGCATAGCCGAGGTTGAGCAGGACCTCGGCGATGCCGTTCATGCCCGAGCCGCCGATGCCGACCATGTGGATCCGCCGGAGCTTGAGAAACGCCTTGTTGACCACTTTTTCTCCTAGATGTTCAGTCCCATGAGCTCCAGGCATAGCCCGGCGATGCGGCCGGCCGCATCCCGGCGGCCCAGTCCTTGAAGATTATTTTCCCGGCGGTCGAGCTCCTCGGGCCGGTCCACATAGAAGAGAATGCGCTCGGCCAACCGTTCAGGGCTGAGAGACGCTTCCGTCCAGACCTCCGCTCCGCCGGCCCGCTCCAATTCCCGGGCGTTCTCCAATTGGTGACCGCCGGCGGCCTGGGCGAAAGGCACCACCAAGCTGGCTTTCCGGGCGGCGATGAGCTCGGCCACGGTGGTGGCGCCGGCGCGGCAGATAATGAGGTCCGCTTGGCCGAACATGCCCGGCATGTCCACGATGAAGGCGCTGACCTCGGCCTGGCTGAATTCGGCCTGAGCGTAAGCCTCCTGTACGCGGCTTTCCTCCACCGGCCCGGTCTGATGAAAAATCCGCAGTTCCCCCCGCCTGGCCTGGAGGAAGGGCAGAGCGGCGGTCATGACCCGGTTGAGATAGTGAGAGCCCTGGCTTCCGCCGAAAACCAGGAGAACGAGCCGTCCGGCGTGCTTTTTGGGCGGGAGGTCGTAGAATTCTTCGCGCACCGGATTGCCCAGGAAAACTCCCTTTCCCTTAAAATAAGGCAGGCTGCCTTCGAAGGCGGCTACCGCCCGACGCACCCAAGGCAGGAGCAGCCGGTTGGTGAAGCCGGGCTTTACGTTCTGTTCCAGGATGACCGCCGGCTTGCCCAGGAGCGAAGCCAGCAGGACGACCGGTCCCGAGCTGTATCCGCCGACCCCCACCACCAAGTCCGGCCCCAGACGGCGCAGCAGGCGGCAGGTTTTTAGGAAAGCAGCCGGCAGCAGATAGAGTCCCCTCACCATACGCCAGCCCCGGCCTTTGAGGCCTTCCATGGGAAGCGGGTAGAACTCTTTCTCCCCGGCTCTCTCCAGGATCTCCCGTTCCACCCGGCGTCCCGTGCCGATAAAGGCCAGGCGGACGGCGGGCAGGAGCTGCCGCAGCTTCTTGGCCACGGCCAGGGCCGGAAAGGTATGGCCGCCAGTGCCCCCGCCGCAGAAGACCACCCGCTTTTCTCTCATCCGGCCGCTCCTTCGACAAGGCGCCGCTGGGAGATGTGGAGCAATATGCCTACGGCCAGGATGGTGCAGACCAGGGACGACCGCCCGAAGCTGACCAGCGGCAGGGGAAGTCCTTTGGGCGGCCCGAGCCCCAGGACGATGGCCATATTAAGCAGGGCCTGGGCGGTAACGCTCAGAGTGATCCCGGCCGCGGCAACTTGGCTGAACAGGTTCGGGGCGCGGCGAGCGATAACCAGGCCGCGCCATAAGAGAAGGAGGAAAGCCAGGAGAGTCCCCAACGTACCGACCAGCCCTAATTCCTCGCCGACGATGGCAAAAATGTAATCGGTGTGGGCCGAGGGCAGGAAGTAGAGTTTTTGGACGCTCTCGCCCATGCTCACCCCCAGCAGGCCGCCCGAGCCTACGGCCATCTTCGACTGGTTGATCTGGAAGCTCTTGCCCAGGGGGTCGCGTTCAGGATGCATAATAGCGTCCACCCTGTCCTTGCGATACTCCGCCCGGCCCAGAAAAAGGGCGAAGGCTAGGGCGGCCGGCAGAAGGATGAAGGCCAAGTATCTCAGCTTGATCCCGCCCAGATAGAGAACGGCCAGGCCAAGGACAAAAACAAAGAGGGCTGTCCCGAAATCAGGCTCGAGAAGGATGAGGAAGGCGACCAGGGCTACGGCCGCTATGAGCAGGAGGAACGTCTTAAGCTCCCGCAGCTTGTCTTTCTTCCGGTCAAGCCAATAAGTCAGGAACAGGACCAGGCTCAGCTTAGCCAACTCCGAGGGCTGCAAACGCAGCCCGCCGAATTCCACCCAGCGGTTGGTGTGGGCCCGCTCGGGCATGACCAAGCAAAGGGCCAGGAGGAGGAGGGACAACAGGAAAAATCCGTTGACGAGGAACATGTTCTGGTAGAAGGCTCGGCGGACCGAAAGCAGGGCCACCACGGCCAGCAGGGCCGCTCCCGCCCCCACGGCCTGGCTGGCCAGGTAGTGGAACGAATTGTGATATTTCTCGCTGGCCAGGATGCCCGAGGTCGAATAGACCATCACTAGGCCGAACCCGGTGAGAATCACCAGCAGCAGAAACAGCGCCCGGTCGAAGCAGCCGGGGCGGAAGGTCTCCTCGATCCGGTTCATGGCTTAACCTTCCGGCTCCGGGCCAAGCGGAGAACGTCCCTTTTGAAAACGCGGCCCCGCTCCTCAAAGTTGCGGAACATGTCGAAGCTGGCGCAGGCCGGCGCCAGCAGGACGACCTCGCCGCGGGAGGCGGCCTGGAATCCGAGCGAAACCGCCTCCTTCATGGTCCGGGCCTCCTCCAGGGGAGCCGACCCACGCAGGGCGGCCTTGATTTTTTCCTTAGCCTCACCGATGAGAATCACCCGGCGGGCTTGCCGCTTCAAGAGGCCGCGCAGCACGGTGAAATCATCGCCCTTGTCCCGGCCGCCCAGGATAAGCACGATTTTCTGTTTGAAGCTCTGCACGGCCTTGAGCGCGGCATTGACCGTGGTGGCCTTGGAGTCGTTGACAAAGGTCACTCCCCGGATGACGGCCACTTTCTCCAGTCGATGTTCCAGGCCGGCGAAGGTCCGGATGGAGCGGCTCATGGAGGCTGGCGGCACGCCGAGCGCCAGGCCCACCAGGGCGGCGGCCATGATGTTCTCCTGGTTGTGAACGCCCGGCAGCGGAATCTGCCGGATGTCCATCAGGGGTTCGCTCTCTTCTCCGACCAGAATAATTTTATCTTGGTCGAGACAGGCGCCGCGGCTCACTCGTTTAGCTCGGCTGAAACCGAGTACGGTAGAGGCCGCCTTCGAGCTCAAGGCCCACACCCGGGGATCGTCCCGGTTGAGTATGGCCGTGTCGCCCGGCCTCTGGCCGAGGATGAGCCTCTTCTTGGTGTCGTAATAGTCCTCGAAGGTGGGATGCCAATCCATGTGGTTCAGGGAGATGTTGAGGAAGGCCGCTACCCGGGCCCGGAATTCCTCGATGTAATAGAGCTGAAAGCTCGAGAGTTCGGTGACATAGATGTGATGAGGCCGGCTCTTGGCCACAAAGGAAATAAGCGGCCGGCCGATGTTGCCCGCCAGGAAGGACGGTTGTCCGGCCTCCCGGAGGATTTTATGAGCCAGGCTGACGGTGGTGGACTTGCCGCAGGAGCCGGTGACGCCCGCCACGGTTCCCTTGAGGAACCGGAAAGCGAGTTCGACCTCAGAGAGGACGGGGATTTTTTTCTCCCGGGCGGCTCGCAGCTCGGCACAAAGAGGGGGCACGCCCGGGCTGGGCACGATGAGGTCCGTCTGAAGAAAGGATTCCAGCCGGTGCCCACCCGCTTCGACGGCCACGCCCCGCTCAGCCCAGGAGCGGCCGGACGGATCCACATCCTCCAGCTTCCGCTTCTCGCTCACCTTGACCCGCGCTCCGCGCTCCAGCAGAAACCGAGCGACCGCCTGGCCTGTCTTGCCCAGGCCGACGACCAGAACGCGTTTGCCGCTCAGTTCCACAGGTCACCTCAATTTCAAAGTGGTCAAGCTGAAGAGGGCGAAGATGATGGCCAGCACCCAGAAGCGGACGACGACCTTCTGCTCTGGCCAGCCCAATTTCTCAAAATGATGATGGAGGGGGGCCATGCGAAAGACCCGTTTTCCTCCGCTGAGCTTGAAGTAGGAGACTTGGATCACAACGGACAGGGCCTCCAGGATGAACACGCCGGCCACGGTGAAGAGCAGGAACTCCTGTTTGATGAGAAGGGCCAGCATGCCCAGGGTGCCGCCGATGGACAGGGCGCCGACATCCCCCATGAATACTTGGGCCGGATGGCAGTTGTACCACAAGAAGCCCAGGCAGGCGCCGGCGAAGGCGCCGGCAAAGACGGTCAGCTCCGCGGCCGGCCGGACGAAGGTGATATCCAGGTAGCGCGACCAGATGGCATTGCCGGTGATATAGCACAGGGCGGTCAGGGCCGAGGCCCCGATGAGGGTCAGCCCGATGGCCAGCCCGTCCAGGCCATCGGCCAGGTTGACCGAATTGGAGGAGCCCACCAGGATGAAAGCGATCCAGGGCAGGTAGAACCAGCCCAAGATCGGCGTCCAGTTCTTGAGGAAGGGAAAGCTCAGGCGCAGGTCGAACTGGCCATGGAGCCCCATCAACACCAGGCACAGGCCGGCCGCCAGGGCCAGGAAGATCTGGATAACGATTTTCTGCCAGAAGCGCAGCCCCAGCGACCTCTTGTGGCGGACCTTGAGTCCATCATCCCAAAATCCGACCAGGCCGAAGAAGAACATGGTGGCCATGGCCAGCCAGAGATACGAATTCTTGAGGTTGCCCCACAGCAGGGTGGGCAGGAGGGTTGAGGCGATGATGAGGATGCCGCCCATGGTCGGCGTCCCTTTCTTGCCGTGGTGAGACTCCGGCCCGTCCGAGCGGATTTCCTGGCCGATCTGGCGCTTCTTCAGCGCTTTGATGAGGACCGGGCCGAGGAGCAGGCTCAGCAGCAGGGCGGTGATCCCGGCCAGGGCAGTCCGGACGGTGATGTAGCGGAAGACGTTGAAGAAGATGGACAGGCTTCGAAGAGGGACGAGCAGAAAGTACAGCACTTCAGGTCTCCTTGGTCAGCCTTTGATTTTAGCCACAAACTTCTCCAAGTGGACGCCGTGCGATCCTTTGACCAAAACCAGGTCGCCCCGGCGGAGCAGGGGACCGACAGCCTCGGCCGCTTCTTGGGGTTGGTCAAAAGAATGGATCCGATTCCGGTCCAGGCCGGCCGAGGCGGCTCCCTCGGCCAGGTGACGGGTCAAAGGCCCTATGGTCACCAGCATCTGAAAGCCCAGCCGGGCCACCTTCCGGCCGGCCTCCTGGTGGAATTCCGTCTCCCGCGGGCCGAGTTCCAGCATGTCGCCCAAAACAGCTATTCTCCGTTTAGCCGGTAGCCGCGCCGCGCCTTCCAGAGCGGACTCGAGGGCCCGGGGGTTCGAATTGTAGGAGTCGTCCAGGAGGACTCTATTCCCCGGAAGACGGATGAGAGCGCCGCGCTGGGGGAAGGGCTGGAGCAGGGCAAAACGGGGCAGCAAGTCGGCCAGGCTCAGGCCCAAGCCGTAAGCCGCCCCGCAGGCGGCCAGGAGGTTGGAGACGAAGGAGTCGTAAAAGAAAGGGATGCGGACCTTCTCTTTTTCCCGGCCCAGGCACACGGTGAACTCCAGGCCGTCATAGCCTTTAGAGCGGAGGCCTTCGGCCCGGACCGGGCACCCCGGGGACGAGCCGAAATAAATTCTCTCGCCCGGCCAGTCGGCGGCCGTTTGGCGGACGAGGAGATCATCATGGTTCAGAACGGCTCTGCCGTTCGCTTTGGTCCCCTCCAGGATCTCTCGCTTGGCGGCGGCGATCTCCTCCAGGTTCTTGAAGAAGGCCAGATGCACGGGATGGATGTTGGTGATAACGGCGATGTCGGGAGGCGCCACCTGGGTCAGTCGGCGGATTTCGCCCGGGCCGCTCATGGCCATCTCCAAGACGGCCAGGTTGTGCTCTTTTTCCAGACCGAGCAGGGTCAGGGCCAGGCCCAAGTGGTTGTTGAGGTTGCCGGAGGAGCGGAGAACATGGAACCGGCCGCCGACCAGCGCCGCGGTGAATTCCTTGGTCATTGTTTTGCCGGCGCTGCCGGTGATGCCCACCACGCGCAGGCCTTGCCGGCGGAGCGTCTGGGCGGCCAGAGCCTGCAGGCCGGCCACCGTGTCCGGGACTCGGACGAGGCCGAAAGACGGGTCGGGAATGGATATTTCCTGGGAAATGACCGCTCCGCCGGCTCCCTTATGCCAGGCATCGGGCACAAAGTCATGACCGTTGCGTCCGGCGACGACGGCAAAGAAGAGCTCGCCGGCCCTCGTCTGGCGCGAATCGATATTGAACGTCCGGAAAGTGCGGTTGGGATCGCCCTGGAGCAGAGCGCCGTTCAGGCCACGGGCGATTTCATCCAGGCGCAGCTCAGCCATGATTGGCCTTTTTCAGGTGGGCCAGGACTTCCCGGATGACTTCGGCGTCATTGAAGGGAAGGCGCTGGTCTTTGATGATCTGGTATGGCTCGTGTCCTTTGCCCGCCACAAGGACGATATCTCCCTTCCGGGCGAAGGACAGGGCCCGGACGATGGCTTCCCGACGGTCCGCCACCGAAGTGAAGGTTTTGCGGCCTTTTTTGTGAAAACCCTTTTCGATCTCGGCCAGAATAGCGGCCGGGTCCTCGGAGCGGGGATTGTCTGAAGTGAGGAAAGACCAGTCCGCCAGGTCGGCCGCCACGGCGCCCATCCGTTCCCGCTTGGACCGGTCCCGGTCGCCGCCCGCGCCGAAGACCAGGATGACCCGGCTGGAGGTGAGGCTGCGGGCGGTCTCCAGCAGATGGCGCAGGGCGCTGTCGGTGTGGGCATAGTCCACGAAAACCAGCACCCCCTGGTCGTTGTCCACCTTTTCCAGCCGTCCGGGAACGCTGCGCAGGCGGGCTATGCCGCTGGAGATGCTGGCCAGGGGAATGTTGAGGGCCAGCCCGGCGGCCAGGGCGGCCAGGATGTTGTAGAGGTTGTGCCGGCCCATGAGCGGCGAGCTGAGTTCCGCCCGGCCGCCCGGGTATTGGGCCGTCAGCCGCAGGCCGTCCTGGTCGAAAAAGTAATGGCTGGCCCGGACGATGGCCGCCGGGTTGCAGCCGAAGGAGATGGTTTTCAGGGGCAGCTCCTCCAGCAGCTTCCGGCCGTAAGGGTCATCTATATTGACCACGGCCGTTCTCTTTTTGGTGTTGAGGAAGAACAGCTTCTTCTTGGCCTCGAAATATTCTTCCATGGAAGCGTGATAGTCCAGGTGTTCGCCGCTGAGGTTGGTGAAAATGGCCACGTCGAACTCGACGCCCCAGACTCGTTTTAGGTCGAGGGCGTGAGAGGACACCTCAAGCAGACAATGGCTGGCCCCGGCCTCCAGCATCCGGCGCAGCAGGAGCTGGATGTCGGGCGCTTCGGGGGTTGTCCGTTCCGCCTCGCTGGAAAACCCGGGGCCGCGGTAGGAAATGGTGCCGATGAGGCCGGGCCGGAAATTGGCCTCTTGGAGGATGGATTCCAGGAGGTGAGTGACCGTGGTTTTGCCTTTGGTGCCCGTTACGCCCACGACCGTCAGCTTCCGGCTGGGCCGGCCGTAGAAGTTCGCCGCGGACAAAGCCAGGGCCTCGCGGCTATCCTGGACTTGTACCCAGACCCCCGAGAATTCCGGCGGTTTGGGCCGGTCCGCCAGAACGGCCGCGGCGCCCTTCTTCAAGGCTTCCCCAACGAAGTCCAGCCCGTCCCGCTTTCCGCCCCGCAGGGCGGCAAACAGACTGCCGGGCGTCACCCGGCCCGAGGAATAGACGATGCTTTTAATCTCTTCCTCGCCGCTCCCGGAAAGGTGGACCAGCGGGATGTCCTGCAGCACTTCGCGCAGCTTCACCGAGTCCCTCCCGGGATTAGGGGGGCCGCCGTGACTCCTCGGCCCGGCTGGAAGCGCGGATAGATTTTTAAATAGCGGAGAACCTGGCGTCCGATCTCGCGAAATACGGGGGCGGCCACCTGGCCTCCGTAGTACCGTCCCTGAGGCTCGTCGATGACCACGATCATGGACAGGGCTGGAGCGTCTGCGGGGAAGAAACCGCCGAACGAGGCCAAGTGACGTTCAAGGGAGTAACCGCCTTTCTGAGGGTCGTATTTCTGGGTGGTCCCTGTTTTGCCGGCGATCCGGTAGCCGTCGATCCTGGCCTCCCGGCCGGTCCCCTCCTCCACCGCCCTCTCCAGGATGGCGGTCAGGCTGTCGGCCGTCTCCGGAGAGATGATGCGCTGGGGAAGCGGACGCGTGTTGGCCGGAACTGCCCCCCGGCCGTTCGTCCGGTTGACGATGTAGGGCCGGGCCTGAAGGCCATGGTTGGCCACCGTGTTCAAGGCCTGGAGGAGCTGAAGGGCGGTGACCGATATTTCGTATCCGATTGATACAGAGGGGAGAGTTCGCCCGGTCCAGCGGGCCAGGGGACGGCAAATCCCTTCTTCCTCCCCGGGCAGGTCCAGGCCGGTTTTGTGTCCGAAGCCGAAGGCCTGGATCATTCGGCGGAGGGCCGGCTCGCCGAGGCGGGCTCCCACTCGGATAGCGCCGATGTTGGAGGAATAAATAAATACATCACTGAAGGACAGCCTGCCGAAGGGCTTATAGTCCCGGATGTCTTTGCCCGGGATCTCCAGCGAATTCTCCCGGCAGTCAAAGGTTTCGGCCAGGCTGACCGCGCCGTTCTCCAAGGCCGCTGCCGCGGTGATGATCTTGAAAGTCGAGCCGGGCTCGAAGTTGAACTGGAAGGCCCGGTTGCGGTCCGCTCCGGGAGGGGCCGGCGGATAGTCATTCGGGTCATAGTTGGGGAAACTGGCCAGGGCCAGGATCTCACCCGAAGCGGGCTGGGAAACGATGACCGTGCCCCAGGCCGCCCGGGTGGAGAGGACGGCTTTCTCCAGTTCCTTCTCCACGATGTACTGGATGGTTTCGTCCAGGGTCAGGGTGATGTCCTGGCCGGGCTCCGACTCACGGAGCGTCTCCAGGCGGTACTTGCGGCGCTTGGCGTCCCGGAGGACGAGGGCTTGGCCGGTCCGGCCCTGGAGCATACCGTTGTCAGCGAATTCGACTCCGGCCTGGCCTTGCTCATCGATGTTCACGCCGCCCAGCACATGGGCCGCCAGCCGGCCGTTGGGGTAAAAACGCTTGGTCTCGGCATGGGAAGAGACCCCCGGCAGCCCCAGGGCTTCGGCCTTCGCGGCGGTCTCGGGCAAAACCTGGCGTTTGAGGTAAATGAAATGCTCCTTGCGGGCGATCCGTTTGTGAATGGCTTGGAGGTCCGCCGGGCTTAGGTTCAGGATGTCCTTGAGCGCTTTGACTTTAGCCAGCTCGGCAGAAACAGGCCCGTCGGGGGCGGGCGCGAGATAGACGGACTCGACGGGAAGGCTGCGGGCCAGGATTCTGCCGTTGCAGTCAAAGATGGTGCCCCGCCTCGGCCGGATGGGCAGTTTGTTGCGGCTTTGTTCGATGACCTCCGTCCTGTAGCGGCCGTGCTCCAGGACCTGGAGTTGAATCAGTCGCAGGACAAGCAGACAGGACCACAGGCCGAGCCCCAGCGCCAGCCAGGCGGTGCGGCGGCTGACCCGTCTCCGCTGCGGGTCGTTCATGGAAGCGGAATAACGATAGGTCTTCATCGAGACAGCCCCTTGGGGTGGACCTTTATCTGCTCGGTGGCTTGGCCCTCGTAGAAAACCTGACCCGGCTGCGGGTCGGTCATCCGAAGCTTTTGCCGGGCTATCTTTTCCACACGGTCCAAGGTCAACAAACCGGCTTTTTTTGTTTCCAGCTTCCGAACTTCCTCTTTCACCCGGTTGATTTCTTCCTCCAGCCGGGAGGCTTCGTAGCCGAGGCGGGTCATTTCATTCAGATGCCACAGGTAAAAGGTCAGGCCGGCGATGGCCAGGCTCACAGCCAGGACGGTCAGCAGCAGGGCCAGCCGGGATCGTTTTTGTCTGACCATTCATAGCCTCTGGGCCGCTCTGAGCTTGGCCGAATGGGCCCGGGGGTTGGCGGCCAGCTCAGCCGGGCCGGCGATGACCGGCTTCTTGGTCAGGATGAGGAGGATTCCCCGGCCTTCCGCGGCGGCCAGCTTCAAAAAAGTCTGCTTGACGATTCTATCCTCCAGGGAATGAAAGGCGATGGCCACCATCCGGCCGCCCCGGGGAAGAAGAGAAAGAATTTTTTCCAGGAAAAGATCCAGGCCTTCCAGCTCGCCGTTGACCTCGATGCGCAAGGCCTGGAAGACCTTGGCCGCCGGATGGAGTTTGCCTTTCTGGGGATGCCAGCGGCAGACCTCCTCGACCAGTCGGCGAAGCTGGGTGGTGGTCTCCAAGCCGTCGCCCTTTCGGGCGGAAATGATCCGGCGGGCCAGGAGGTTGGCTTGGCGAAGCTCACCATAATCGCGGAAGAGCTGGGCCAGCTTCGGCTCGGAATATTTGTGCAGGATTTTATGGGCGGTCGTCTTATTTCGCAGGTCGAAGCGCATGTCGAGCGGGCCCTCCAGGTTGAAGCTGAAACCGCGCTCGGCCGCGTCGAGCTGGAAAGAGGACAGGCCCAGGTCCAGGAGCACGCCGCGGACCTCTGTCCAGGGGATATCCAGCTCGGGGAGGTTGCGATAATCCGAATGGTAGAGGGTGATCCGGTCGAGGCAGCCGGCCAGCCTGGCCTTGGCCGCCTCGATCGACCTTTCGTCGAGGTCGAGGCCGACCAGGTTCGAGCGGGGGCTGGCCTCCAGGATGGCCGCGGCGTGGCCGGCCAATCCCAGGGTGCAATCAATGTAGAGGCCTTCCCGGCCGGCGTCCAGAAAGCAAAGAACCTCGCTGAGAAGAACGGGGACGTGATTCTTGTCGCTCATTCATCGCGCCCCCGGGACGAAAGGCGGGCGATGCTTTCCCAGTCCTCGTCGGTCAACGGCTTGGCTTCGATCGTCTTGTCCAGAATTTCCTTGTTCCACACCTGGAGGTGCGTGTCGTTGATGCCCAACACTTCAACCTCGCCGTCGAGTCTGGCTTTCTGCCGGAGATGGGGGCTGATGAGGACCCGGCCTTTGGGGTCGATCTGGCTGATAGACCCCATGCGGCTGACCCGGATGAGGAGGTTTTGAACGGATGGCTTGAACTGGATAGTGCCCTCCTGGGTGATACCCGTCAGCTTGAGCCAAATGGGCAGGGGGAAAATGTGGGTGGCCTCGTTGTTCAGGGAGGTGACGAAGACATCCTTACCGTAGCGCTCTTCGATCGCGACGCGGAATTTTTCAGGAATTTTGAGCCGGCCGCTTTTGTCTAAGCGCGCAGTACCGCTTCCCAGGAGTAAATTCCCCATTTTTTCCCGTTTCGTCCCGTTAGCAACTAAATAATAAGCATGAAAATCCAGAAAGTCAAGCAAAAACAACAAAAATTTGCGATTTTTTTAGGGTATTTTCTATATTTTGTAGGGTGCCAAGAACAGCACTATATATGCCGATAATGGGGTTCCGGGGGTAAGAATATTAATTTATTCTTCTTCTTTATGGTTTTTCTGCCCGATGAGATTTTTTGCCTTAGCCAGGTCTTTTTTAGGGACCAGGATCTTGATCTCGCCCATGCCGTCCGCGGTAAACGGCAACACAGATTGAAGGACCTTACCCCTCATGAGGCAGGAGATGCCGTAGCTTTCCAGCATGCTCTTTATCACTGCCGCCTCGGCCGGCCCCCAGGCTTTGTGAACCTCCACCAGGTCCAGGTCTTCATCATCATTAGGCTCGGTCATGATTTTATCCCTTTGAAGACATTTTTCCCTGATGGTTTTGGGAGACTCTGAAATAATCGTTCAATATTTTTTGATGGTCGAAAACCAGGGGGAAGATGATTTCTTCCCGGGCAAAAATGCCGGCTTCCCGAGCGTCGTCGGCCGCTTGGAGCGCTCCCCGGCCGGAGGCCACGTAAACCGTGGAGATGGTGTGCAGCCGGGGGTCACGGTCCGGGGCGGAGTAGGTGTGGAGCTGATATTTGAGCCTCACCTCTAAGGAAGTCTCTTCGCGCGCCTCGCGCCGGGCCGCTTCTTCGAGCGACTCGCCGTAATCCACGAACCCGCCCGGCAAAGCCCAGCCCGGCGGCGGGTTTTTCCTCTTGATCAAAACGATGCCTTGCTTTCCGTCAGGCCGGGTCATCTCGATGATGAGGTCCACGGTCGGGACCGGATTTCGATGTTCAGGCAAAACAGCCTTCTCCTAAAAAAAGAGCATTTTCAAATTCCGTGATAAAAACAAACTCGTGTGCGGTCCTGCCGAGGCTCCTCCCCATCCGTCCTCGCCAAGCTGCGGGCGGGTGGGGAGCCCCTCCGCCTCGTCACCCCTGAACTATCTTAGCCTATCACGAAATTTGAAATGCTTCCCTTATATTCTTGCCTAACTCGCCAGGGTTTGTACCATAAAACGCACGGTTGCCTGGCCGTCAGCCTCTCAGCTTGAACCTCTTGTCCAGGGCTCCCAGCTTCTCCACCACCCCGCCGTACTCGAGCTCGCTGTAGGGCAGCATGGCCGGCCCGGAAAAACCCTGCCGCCGGATGGCCTGGGCCTTCTCCGAGACCTGTCCCCGGACATGGTCCCAGAAGGGATGGTCGAAGACGTCGGCCGGCTCGGTCAGCTTGCCCTCGTGCACGCAGAAGGCGGCCCCGGTCACCACGGGCGGGCCGTCGAAATAGGAAATGGTGGTGTTGAGCTGGCAAGGCATGAGCGGGCCGGTGTGGCTGCCCCTCATGAACCCGGCTACCAGGTGGCCGATCTCGAAGGGCGCCAGGACCTCGCCCGTGGCCGGGAATTCGCCCTGGACTCGGATTAAGGCCACCGGGTCGTCCTTGCCGGTGTACTTGCCGGCGATGTTGTGGAGGCGAGTGGTGGACACGGAGGCCGCCTGGCCGCCCGTGCTGCGGGAGAAGATGGCCTCGATGACGTAGCGCTCGTTGTCGCGGAGCAGGGCGGCGATGTCATAGAGATCCTCGGGTGTGTTGAGGTCGATGATCCGGTCTTTCTCGATGTATGCGACGTCGATGATGCGGAAGGTGAAGCCTTTGCCCATCTTGGGGCTGAGGATAAGGCCCGAGCAGTACATGGGGTCGGCGAAGGCCAGGTAGAAGGGCAGGTTGTAAGCGCCCGGGTCGGTCTTGTCCGCGGCGAAGAAGACGAAGGGCTCGTTAGGCCTCTCCTCAATCTCCATCTCGGCCACGGCCGGTCCCATGCCCTTGATGTTGCCGCTGAAGGAGTCCTTGAGCAGGTCCTGCCCGGCGCCGTACAAGCCCTGCTTCTTGGCCACGGCCGTGCCGGCCAGGAAGGCCTCCCAGCCCAGCTTGTGGATCTTCTCGTCATTGACGCCCCTCTGGTGGGTGAGGAGCATGGCCATGTCGTCGCCCGTGCTGGAGATATAGGCATCTATGATGAGGTTCTTGCCGTTGTCCTTGACAAAGCGAACAATTTCCTGGAAAAGCGCCTGGCTGGGCTTGAGGTGGCCGCCGATGCTGCCCACATCCGCCTTCAATACGCTGAGCGTCATCTTCATGATTCCCTCCTTTTAAATGTATTAAGGCGGGGTCATTGTAAAAGCGAAATTTGGGGATGTCAACAGAGCGAGGCCGGCAGGCCTCTTGATCATAAATTTTGGAATGCTTCCCTGATCAATGAAAGGACAGGCCGGAGAGGAAGGCCAGCGCCCGGCCAGGCAGGACGTTAATATCCAGAATCAAATTATACTCGGCCGTTTGCCGGTCGAACGGTTTCCGGAATTCCGGACGGAGCGGCTGGGCCGGGTTGAAGCGGCCGGCCAGGGGGTTGATGTACTTCCCGTGCTGGAGAATGCGGTAGTCGAGGTGGGGGCCGGTGGAATCTCCGGACGTCCCCACATAGCCGATGACCTGGCCGCTCAGGACCTGGGTGCCTGCTCCGATCCCTTGGCCGAAGCCGCTGAGGTGGAGATACATGGTTTCGTAGCCGGCCTTGTGCTGGAGGGTAACCAGGCGGCCCGCCCCTCCGCTCCAGCCGGCGGTCAGGACTTTGCCGTCGGCCGTGGCCCGCACCGGCGTGCCCACCGGCGCGGCGTAGTCCACCCCGTAGTGGGCCCGGTAGATCTTGCTCACCGGGTTGAAGCGGCTGGAAGTGAAGCGGGAAGTGATGCGGCTGAACTTGAACGGAGATTTCATAAATTCTTTGCGCAGGGAGTGGCCCGATTCGTCGAAATAATCGGTCTTGCCCGTGTCCGGATAGGTGAAGCGGAAGGCCTGCAGGCGCCGGCCTTGGTTCCAGAACTCGGCGGCCAGGATGTTCCGGTAGCCGGCCGGCCGGCCGCACTTGAACTTCTTTTCGAACAGCACCCGGAAACGATCCCCCCGCTGCGGGTCGATATAGAAGTCCACGTCCCAGGCGAAAATCTCGGCGAAGTCCAGGGCCAAAAGGCCGTTTTCTCCAGCCCGGTCAAAAGAGCTGATGAGGAAGTCTTCAATCTGGCCCTCGACCGCGGCCAAGCGGATCTCAACCGGGAATTTGAGGACTTCGGCCCGGAACATGCCCCCGCTGCGCCGCAGGCGGAGGAAATCCGTGTCGTTGATGTCGTATTCGATGACCTCCAGCCGCCCCTGGGGATTCTTGGTAAAAGCGCATGTGGCGGCCGGCCTTGATGGAGCTCAGGTCGAAGATGGAGCGGGACTGCTCCATGAGGTTGTGGACATCGGCCGGGCCGAAACCATAGGCGGACAGAATTCCGGCCAGAGTCTGGCCCGGGGGGATGACCTCTTTGCGCTCCGAGTAAGGGGCGGGCAGCCTCAGCCATTGGGCCAAGGAGAGGCTTGGAGAGGCGGCAGTTTTTTGGGGCGGAGGTCCGGTTCGATGGAAAATCAAATAGGCGGCTAAGCTGAAGGCCAGAAGGCCGACCAGCGACAGGACGAGCAGGAGCGGTCTTTTTTTGGCCGCCGTTTTCCGGCGGGGGATCGGCCGGTGAAGGTTTAGGGATCTTCGGGCCGGTGCTTTCTTTTTCCGGGATACGGTCATCCGCCTGCTCTCATTCAAGGAACGAATGTGGAAGCCTTATGGTTGCCGGCCCCAGCCGGGCTCCCTCTCGCCGGTTCAGCGGTCGGCCAAGGCCGCACCGGCCAGGAAGGCCAGCCTGGCGATATCGGCCATGATGTCGGGGTTGATACGGTAGATGGTATCGCCAGCCTGATGGTAGGAGAGATGCGGGCCGTTGGAGCTGAACGATAGGCAAGGGATTCCCTGGAGGAAAAAAGGGGCGAAGTCCGAACTGCGCACTCCGACACCCTGGATGGGGCGCAGGCCGCGCAGGATCTTCACTCTGCGGTCAGCCTCCTCCAGCGCCTGCTGGAGAGCGGCCGGCTCAGGGCTTACCCCGGCGCGGGTCCCGTCGCCCTCTCCGGTCATGTCGAAGTTGAACATGGCGGTGACCTTAGTGAAACGGGGCGGAAGATGGCCGGCGAAATAGTTGGAGCCCAGGAGCCCCATCTCCTCCCCGCCGAACAGGACGAAGACAGCCGAGCGGCGGGGCTGCCGGCCGAGGGCTGTCCAGGCCTGGGCAATCTCCATGACCGTGGCCGAACCCGAGGCATTGTCGTCGGCGCCGGGGAAGAGGATGCCCAGGTGCCGGCCACAATGATCGAAATGGCCGCCGAAGATCAGGCATTCGCTTTTAAGCTTGGGGTCCGAGCCTTCCAGCCAGCCCACGACGTTGGTGCCGAGGCCGTCGGCAAAATGACGGGACTCGACGCTATAGCGGAGGCTGGCCTCAAGCGGGAAGGAAAGCGGCCGTTTGGTGGCGGCCAGGTCTTTCTTGAGGTCGGCCGAGGTGAGCCCCTTGTCCTTGAAGAGCAGGTCGGCCGTCTGTTCCGAGATTTCGGCCGGGGTGAAACCCGGGAGCCAGTCGCCGTTGGGGTTGGCCGATACTTCGGGATAGATATAGACCAAGCCCAGCGCGCCTTTGTCCCTGGCGGCCTTCATTCGGGTGCGATGCTGGTCGTAATCCTGATAACGCTTGTCGGACGGGTCGGGCGTGCCGCGGAAGCAGAGGATGAAGCGGCCCTTGACTTCCAGGCCGGCATAGTCGTCGTAGCCGAGCTCCGGCGCGCAGATGCCCCAGCCGGCGAAGGCCAGGCCGGCTTCGGCGCGGCCGCTGTCGCTGAAAAGCAGGGGGAGGAAATCCTTCCCCGCCTCGAGCTTCACTTCGGTGAGCTTGACTGGACCGTCAGCCGTTTTTTCCGGCAGGAGGAGCGTCATGTCCGCTTTGTCTATAAGAGTATAGGGTGAGGGATAGGACTGCAGATACCCCTCTTGGGCGCTGAGGGGCTTCAAACCCCATTCCTTGAACTTGAGGGCTGCCCAGCGGCAGGCGGCCGTATAGCCCTGCTGGCCGGTCAGCCGGCCGGCGAACTCCGGCGAGGCCAGGGTCTTGCAGATGGCATAGGCTTCTTCGGGGCGGATGGCCTCCAGACCCTTTTTCAGCCTGGCCGGGTCCCGGTTGGCCTGGGCCAGAGGGGTTAACATCAGAAGTGAGGCTGTCAAAACACATAAAACAAGCTTGGCGGCTCTCATCGTGACTCCTTTAATTTTTTCCGGCGGGCGATCTCCAGCCGGGCCGGCTTGTGCAGGACGACAAAATAATAGACCGCCAGCCCGGCACTGATGATGGCGAAGCGCCAGAGGTTGCCATGGATGAGTCCGATAATTCCGTAGGCCAGGATGGCCAGGAGCAGAAAGAGGTGGAAAAAGGCGAAGATCAGGTCGACCTTTTTTGAGCTTTTCTTTTTGAACATGGCGCTTCAAAATAGCATGATTTGGGGACACAATACCAATTTAACATTTTCTCATAAGCGGCCCGGTCAAGGCCATATCTGAAGCGGAGAGGCCGGCCACATCTTAGGTGGAAAAGAAAATGCCAGAGCTATTATAATAGATGAAAATAGCTAAAAAAGGAGAAAAGGATGAGCCTGCGAAAATCATTATCCATCGGGCTGGCCGTCGCGGTCCTTGGTGTTTCGCTGTCCTGGGCTGCTCTTCAACAACAGCCGCCGGCGGCGGCGGCCAGCGCGGAGCAGAAGCTCCTGGCGGCCATGCACGGCATTCAGAGCCAACCCCTCTACGATTATGTCCGGGAGCTGGCTTCGGAGAAGTACGGCGGCCGGTTGACCGGCACGGAGGAGTACAACCTCTGCGCCCGCTGGGTGGCTGGGCTATTTCAGAAATGGGGGCTGCAGCCGGCCGGCGACAAGGGGACCTATTTCCAGGCCTTCCCCGACCCTTATACGCTCGTCTTTCCGGGGTGCGAGCTTGTCCTCAATATTCCCTGGAAGGACGGGCTCATCAAGAAGTCTTATCGATACGAGGATGAGTTCATCCCCGGGGGCACCTCGGCTTCGGGCGAAATTACGGCCGAGGTCGTCTATGTCGGTTATGGCCTTTCCGCGCTCGAGCTTGGCTATGACGACTACCAGGGGGTGGACGTCCGGGGTAAGATCGTGCTCATGGAGCGGGAGGTGCCCGTTGAACCGGACAAGGACCCCGAGCTGTTCAAAAAGTGGCGGCCCTACTCCTTCCATCAGTATAAGCTGGAGACCGCCGACGATAAAGGCGCCCGGGGGCTGATCTACAACTATGGCCCCATCGGCAACCCCAACAACTCTTACCGGGAGGGTTTTATCTACAGTCACGTCGGGCCAGCCGTGGTAGACGATATCTTCGCCGGCACCGGCCGGAACCACAAGGAGGTCGTGGAAAAGATCGCCCGGACGCTCAAACCCCAATCCTTCGCCACGGGCAAGATCATGACCATCAAGAATGTCACCCAGCACCACCCGGAGGGCATCGGCCTCAACGTGCTGGCCGTTCTGCCCGGATCCGACCCGGTTCTCAAGGATGAGGTCCTCATCGTCGGAGCCCATCTCGACCACCTCGGCCGTCTATGGGAGCTCATGCCCGGGGCCAGCGACAACGCTTCCTCCGTGGCGGTGATGCTGGGTTTGGCCGAGGCCCTGAGCCGCTGCGAAGTCAAGCCGCGCCGTTCGGTGATGTTCATCGCCTTCGGCGCCGAGGAACAGGGCGTGGTCGGCTCTGAATACTACGTCAGCCACCCCTTCTTCCCCCTAGACAGGACCATGGCCTTCATTAATATGGAGAATGCCGGCTCGGGAGACAAGTTAAATATTCTGGCCGGCAAGAATTTCCCGGCTCTGTGGAGCTATCTCGACCGGGCCAATCAGAAGTACATCCACCGGATCATGACCGCTTCCGCATTCGCCAACATCGCCCGGCCCCGGCAGGACACGGCCCGCTTCCTGTGGAAGGGAGTGCCCTCCGTCACCCTCAGCTCCCAAGGCGGCCGGACTTATTATCACATCACCAAAGACGACATCTCGACCATCACTCCCGAGATCATGGAGGACGCGGCCCAGCTTCTGTTGATGGCCGTTATGGACATGGCTTCGGCCGGCAAGCTGGATTTTCGCCCGGAAACCGGTAGGTGAGTGAAGGGGTGCCTTCCATGGCTGGGGAGGGGAGGAGAGGGATGTTCACCTTCGAGGCCCCCACCCGGGTTGTCTTCGGCGCCGGAACAGCCGGACGAGTCGGAGAAGAAGCCGAGCTCCTGGCTCAAAGCGGTCCAGCTTTCCTGGTCACGGATAAAGGGATCGTCGCTTCGGGAATCGCTGAGCGTATTATCCGCCAGCTGCCCAGGGTCGAAGTGTTTGACGGAGTCGAGCGGAACCCGAGGCAGTCGACCGTGGACAGGGCGGGGGAATTGGCCCGGCGCTTCAAGCCCGCCGTCATCATCGGCCTGGGCGGGGGGAGCGCCCTGGACTCGGCCAAAGCTGTAGCCCTTCTGGCGGTGAACCCCGGCCGCATTGAGGATTATGAAGGCCGGAGCCGGTACAAGGCGCGTCCCCTTCCGGTCCTGGCCGTGCCAACGACGTGCGGGACGGGCAGTGAGGTGACCTGGGTGGCGGTCATCACTCATACCGGCCGGCGCTTCAAAATGAGCATCAAGGGGCCGGGCCTGTTCCCGGCCACGGCGGTAGTGGACCCGGACCTGCTCCGGACGCTGCCCGCGGCGCTGGCAGCTTCGACGGGGTTGGATGCCCTGACCCATGCTCTGGAGGCTTTTACGGTCAAACCGGCCACTTCCTTCACGGACCTATTCGCTCGAGAAGCGGTGGGGCTTTTGTTCGGCCATCTCCGAGCCGCCTTCTTGGATATCGGCGCGAATGAAGAAGCCCGGGAGAAGGTCATGCTGGGAAGCCTTCTGGCCGGGTTGGCCTTCGGCCACAGCGATGTGGGAGCCGTTCACTGCCTGGCCGAGTCGGTGGGCGCGCTTTTCGACACGCCGCACGGCGCGGCCTGCTCCGTGTTTCTTCCCTTGGTCATGGAATTCAACCTGCCGGCGTCCGTGGCCCGCTACGCTGAGCTGGCCCGCCTGATTGGTGAAACGGACGATAACGACGAGCGGGCCGCCCGCCGGCTCATCGTGCGGGTCAAGGAATTGAGCCGCAGCCTCAACATCCCTTCCTTTAAAGAGCTGGGGATTGGCCCGGAACATTTCCAAGAGATCGCCCAGAAGGCGGCGGCCAATAACTCCAACCCTTCCAACCCGCGGACGGCCGGAGTCGAGGATTATCTGGGCATCCTCCGGCGCGCGGCGGCCGGGCCGGGCAAGACAGGGAGAGAGGCCTGAAGGCCGGCCCGGGCTCCGCCCTGGCCTGGCGTCTTTGCGGCCTGAGCAAATCCTTCGGCGATGTCAAAGCCGTGGACGGGCTCTCCCTCGACGTCACTCGCGGCGAGATATTCGGAGGCCTCGCTCATCAAAGAAGCTGTGGGCCTGTGGTGCTTTCGCCGCCGGCATCTTCGCCGCCGCTGACGGCCGTCGCTCTATGCAGTTCTACTTGAGTTTTTTCCCGGCTGCTGGTCCGGTTAATCAAACCGGCTAAGCCCCTCAGACAGTCTTGTCGGCCTATGTGCGGCTCTCTTTAAAGCTGGAACCCCAACCTTAGGTCCCCTACCCCACAATCAATCCTCTTTAAATATAGAATCTAGGGCGAAAAAGAAAAGCCGAATAATGTGAAATGAATTGAAATTAAATGACATTTTAACGTTAGCCCGGCTGTTTTCACAAAATTTGATTGACATTTTTCCTAACTTGTTTAAAATCACAGTTATATTTGGAGAAGGAGCGGGGGTACCGTGACCGAGAATAACGTCCTCGATTCTTGGAAGGAGATTTCCCGCTACCTGGACAAAAAAGTCAGGACCTGCATCAGGTGGGAAAATAAGCTCGGCCTGCCCGTTCGCCGGATCGATAGTCAATCCACCCGGTCCAGGGTTTTCGCTTATAAATCTGAAATCGATCAATGGCTGAAGCAGAGAACCAACGGCCATCAGCTGCGGAGGACATCTTTTTTCCTTAGGAAGAGCGTCATGGCCGGAGCCCTGTCCCTGGCCGGCGGCCTGGTGGTTCTCTTCCTCGTGCGTCCTTTTGCCATATCGACCGGTGCCGCCTCGGCCGGCCCCGGCCGGCTGGTGAAGATCGCCGTCTTTCCTTTTGTCGACGGGGACGGCGCGGTATACGATAAGTACTTGTCCGTCAGCCTCACTCAGGAAATCGTCGATTGCCTTCAACGGCATGAGGGTATCGCTATCATCCCCCTCCCCTCTCTCCTGACGGCCGTTCCCCCGGCCAAAGCCGAGCAAATCGGCCGGGAGTTGGGCCTGGACTATTTCCTCAAAGGCGAGATCAGGAGGGAGAAGGACAGGGCCAGCCTGGCCATCGAATTCGTTAAGGCCGGGAGCGATGAATTGATCTGGAGCTCGAAATACCAGGAGCCGCTGGACCATCTGTGGACCATCAAGAACGACATCTCGTCCAATATAGGCCAGAAGCTCCATCGCGGAGAAAATCCGGAGCGGGAGGTCCGGGCCTCCGCTGAGGGCCCCAACAACGGCCAAGCCCTAGACAGCTATTTCAAGGGAAATTTCATTCTGTCCCGGCTGAACGGAGAGTCGAACGACCCCTGGATTTTGTATCATCAGGGGAAGTTTTACGAATCAAAATATTCGGCCGGGGACAATGAACTGGCCATCAGCCTTTTCCGGCAGGCCATCAGCCTCGACCAGAGCTACGGCCCGGCCTATGTCGGGCTGGCGACCTGCTACGCCAACTTCGTGAATTTCAGCTGGGACTTTAATGTCCTCTGGCTGGACCGGGCCGAGGAGATGCTGGCCAAAGCCCTGGCCTGGAATCCCGACCTGCCGGGCTATTTCAGCACAAGCCTCGAGGTCCTCTTGCTGAGGGATTCCTGTTTCGGCCAAGACAGGGGGAAGAGAATAGCCGCGCTGGCCGAGGCCGGGCTGAAAAAAT
The DNA here is from genome assembly GCA_963702835.1 of Candidatus Aminicenantota bacterium. Taxonomy (GTDB): domain Bacteria; phylum Acidobacteriota; class Aminicenantia; order Aminicenantales; family JAFGAV01; genus JAFGAV01. Next base: position 2,044,532 of record OY969762.1, on the reverse strand, counting down.
ATCCGAATGACCAGCAGCTCAATTCCATCGTGGGCACCTATCATTTTCACAAATACGGAAAAGAAGGACAGCCGGAGGATTGGCAGAAAGCCGTCCACTTCAAGGAGAGGAGCTTCTGGCTGAATCCCTATGCCCTGAGTAACATCGTCTACGCCGAGCTTCTCCTGCTGAACAAGGACTATGACCGGGCCCTGGAGGTCTGTTCGCTGCTGGGAAAAATAGACACGTCCAACCTGGTCAAGTTCCAATCGGGAGAAATCTACTATTACCGGGGCGACCTGGATAAAAGTGAAGCCATCTTCAAGAGCTTTGAAGTGCCCACAAAATTCCGGCTGATCTCGTTGTTTTATCTGGGTATGATCCATGCCCGAAGGGGCGAACAGAAGGAGGCGCTCAAGAACGTCGAGGAAATCAGCCTTCTGTCGCCCGGGGAGTACCGGTACTTCGACGACCGGCTGAAACTGGCCTCCATCTACCTGGGGTTGGGCCGGGTGGAGACCGGTTATGAGTACCTTCAGTCCTTCTTCCACAAGGACCGCTCGATCCGGGAACGGTACATTCGCTATCGGTATATCGAGCTCGACAAGAATTTCGATAAATTCCGAAAAGACGGCAAATTCCTGGAAATTCTCAATAGAAAGGAGCCAACCTTATGGCTGAGAGCAAGACCATCCGCGTGACACCCAACCTGAAAAAGTGCTTGGCTGTGCTGAGAAAGGCCGTGGCCGGCCTGCCCGACGGCGAGCTCCGCAGACAGGCGCAAGAAGCTTTGTCCTATTTGGCCAAGAGCTTCGAGGGCAAGCCCCAGCCCCTGAGAGGCCGTGGATGTCCCGTTGACACGGGCATCATCAAATAAGACCTATCGGTTTTTGAACGGAACATCATGAAAGTGAGGGGGTTGACGTTTATTCTCAATGAAGATTGCAATTTCCGTTGCAGCTATTGCTATAAGAAGCTGACCCGAGCCTACCTGGAATTCCCACTGGCCCGGCGCCTTCTTGTTTTTTTTTGCCGTTTCTGAACAAGGAATATCATCTCCATTTCACCGGGGGCGAGCCGCTCCTGTCCTTCGCTCTGGTTCAAAAAATCGTGGCCTGGGCCGAGGCCTGGAACAGGGACTTCGGCAAAAAAGCGCATTATTCCCTGACCACCAACGGCACCTTGATCTCCCCTGCCGTCCTCCATTTTTTTCGTCAACACCGGTTCGCGGTTACGGTTAGCTTTGACGGCACGGCCCAGGATATTCAGAGACATCAGGGAAGCCGGGCTGTGGTCCTTTCCCGGCTCACGGCCCTCAGAGATGAACCCCGGGTCAGGCTCAGAGTCAACAGCGTCTTTACCCCCGCTACGGTCCACTGCCTTTCCGATTCCCTTCGGCTTCTCCTGGACCTCGACGTCCCGGATATCAGCTTCACCCTGTCCGTTCTCCGGCCCTGGGGCCGGGCCTCGCTCCGTGAGTTGGACCTAGAGATGAAAAAGGCGGGCGGCCACCTCCTCGGTCATTATCGGAGGACGGGCCATATAACCGTGGACGGCTTCCGGGATAACAGGAAAAAGGGCATCTTTTCCTGCGCCGGGGGAAGGACCGCCTGGCGGTGGCTCCCGATGGGCGGGTTTGGGGCTGCCACCTTTTCAGCGACTATTTCCGGGGCAGGGAGGGATCGGCGGACTTTCAACGGTACTGTTACGGATCTCTGGAAGAGTTCCAAAAGGATCCTGAAGAGGCTCGCCTCCGCCTGGCCCCTCACTATGGGCGGCTGGCCGTGGACAATTTTGCGACTTCTCGGGGCGAGTGCTTTCTATGCCCGGAAGTGGAACGATGCACCGTTTGTCCGGTGAACGCGGCCTTTTCGGGCTCTCCCCTGGGCCGTATCCCTCTTTATGTCTGCCGGATCAGGAAGATCGTCATGGAGGCAGAAAACAGATTCCGTCTGCTGATCAGAGATGCAGCTCGAGGATATCCTCGTCCTCGAGAAGGTGGTCCCGGTTGGCCATCTGGCCCTGGTACTTATCGCCGCGCCAGATGCGGGCGTACTTGAGGCTCTGAGCGAAATCCTTGTGCACGGCTTTGGCCAGGTCCATAACGGTGCTGCCCTTGGGCAGAGTGAAAGGCTCCTCCAAATCAGGTTTCTTGCCGGGCGCCTTGCTGTAAACCCGGATGATGTCCAAGAGCAGGAAGACCTTCCGACGCAGCGGCTCGATTCCCTCCGCCGCTAGGGGGGACACGGGCAACACTTCGAACCGGTCGCTGAACAGGATGCGCAGCGACTCGAGATTTTCAGCGGCCCGTTCCGTTTCGGCTTTGCAGGCCGCCACCAGCGTCCGCTTCCGGTAGGGCGGGACCGGCCCGGACAGAGGCTCCTGGGCGCCCACCAGCTCCACTTTTTTTTCCTTGAGCCGAAGGAGAACGGCCTCCAAATCCGAAGCCGGGTCCTGGGCTGTCAGGTCGGCCACCAGGAGCACGGCATCGGACACTTTGACCGCTTCAGCCAGCCCGGTCTCCATGAAATCGGCCATCAGGGGCGGGGTGTCGATGATCTGGATGCGGATATTCTCGAATTTCATCATGTAGGGCGCCGGCTGCCGGGTGGTAAACGGATAGTTGCCGACCTCGGGGTTGGCTCCGGTCAGGGCTTTGACCACCGAGGATTTGCCCGCGTTGGGCAGGCCGACCAGGATGACCTGGCCGGCGCCCGATTTGTCGATAAGGGTGCTTGGACTGTGCCGAGCTAGGGTGGGCTGTTTATCGCCGGAGTCTCTGAGCTTGGAGACCTTGGTTTTAAGCTGGGCCTGGAGCTTCTCCGTCCCCTTGTGCTTGGGGATGATGGCCAGCAGCTCCTCCAGGACCTCGATCTTTTCCTGAGCGCTGCGAGCGGTCTTGAGCTTTTTCTCGACCTCGAAATATTGGGGTGGCAGGTTGGCCGGCATCGGCTGTATGATCCTCCAAGCGCTAATCTATAAATTCAAGAGAATAAGATACAAAAAATGTCGTTGAGTTTTCAAGATAAAAAATGACGCTTTGATAAAATATTGATTGGGAGGAACAAGCGGCGTGAAAAAATCGCCGTAGGTTCGAGGGAAATATTGTTTTTATATACAAATATGCTTATAAATCAATCAATTTCATCTTTATAATCGCTGCCGGATATTTCTTCAGGATAGGGTATTTTTTATGTAAAAATGGGCTCAGTTTACACCAAAACCTTGAAAAAAAATAAAAAACATATATTTTCTTCTGCTTTCTTATGAAAAATGATTTATTTGCACAATAGCTATAATTGCGGGCTTGACCTCAATATGTAGTAGATTCACTCCGGTACCTCCCCAAAATATTTTGAATTTTGCTTTACTTTTGTCATTATTTTGTTTATAATTTTATCGAAGATTTTTAGTCTATTTATAGCGAGAAATGGCCCTCTGAACGTCCTTATCAATTAGGCGAAATTATCATGAAAAAAAGGGAAAAAGCAAAGCTAAAGGCGAGCAGGCCAAAGCTGAACCTCAAGAAAGCCTCAGCCAAGCTAAAGGTTGAATCGAAATCTGCTCGAGCCAAGCCTGGCCGGCCCGCCGCAGCAGGGCGGAAAAAGAAGATGCCGGAAGCGGCCCAAACGACTGCCGAGGCCAAGCCCGACAAGGTGCTCCCTCCGCCCGTCGCACCCGCCGCTCTCCCCGCCAAGGCCGAACCCGCTCCCGAACCGGAGGAAAGGGGCAGGCCCCGCCGAGAGACCAAGTATACTGCCGAGAGCATCAAGGTTCTTAAGGGGCTGGATGCCGTCCGCAAGCGGCCGGCCATGTACATCGGCTCGACCGGACCGGAGGGCCTCCAGCATCTGGTCTACGAGGTGGTGGATAATTCCATCGACGAGGCCTTGGCCGGTTTCTGCAAGAACATCGATGTCTTCATTCATGTCGACGACTCGGTGACGGTCATTGACGACGGCCGCGGCATTCCCGTGGAATTGCACAAGAAAGAGAAAAAGTCGGCGGCCGAAGTGGTCATGACCATGCTGCACGCCGGCGGCAAGTTTGACGACAAGAGCTACAAAGTCTCGGGCGGCCTGCACGGGGTGGGCGTGTCGGTGGTCAACGCCCTGTCCAGGAGGCTGGATCTGGAGGTCAAGCGCGACGGCGGGATTTACACCCAGAGCTATGAACGCGGCGTGCCCATCACCCGGCTCAAGCAGGTGGGCAAGACCAAGAAGTCCGGTACCAAAGTCACCTTCTGGCCGGACGATGAGGTCTTCGACTCGACCGAGTTCAACTTCGAGGTCCTGACCCAAAGGCTGCGGGAGCTGTCCTTCCTCAACCGCGGCATCCGCATCTCCATCGCCGACGAGCGGACGAACAAAAGCCACGAGTTCCAGTACAAGGGCGGCATCGTCGAGTTCGTCCAGTACCTCAACCAGAACAAGACCGTCCTTAACCCGAGGCCGGTCTATTTCGAAAGCCAGAAGGACAGCATTATCGTCGAGCTGGCCTTCCAGTACAACGCCGGCTACAACGAAACGATCTTCACCTTCGTCAACAACATCAACACCACAGAGGGCGGCACGCATCTCATCGGCTTCAAGGCCGCCCTGACCCGCTGCCTCAACAACTATGCCCTGGCCAACAATCTGTTTAAGGACCTGAGCGCCGGGGCGCTGTCCGGCGACGACTCGCGGGAAGGGTTGTGCGCCGTGCTCAGCATCAAGATGCGGGACCCCCAATTCGAGGGACAGACCAAGACCAAACTGGGCAACTCTGAAGTCAAGGGCATCGTCGAGTCCCTGGTCAACGAGAAGCTGGCCGCTTATTTGGAAGAAAACCCCACCAACGCCAAGCGCATCGTCCTCAAGGCCCTGGAAGCGGCCCGCGCCCGTGAGGCGGCCCGCAAGGCCCGCGACCTGGCCCGGCGCAAGAGCGTCCTGGAATCGACAACCCTGCCCGGGAAGCTGGCCGATTGCCAGGAGCGCGATCCCGCCCTTTCCGAGATTTTCATCGTCGAGGGCGATTCCGCCGGCGGCTCGGCCAAGCAGGGCCGCGACCGACGTTTTCAGGCCATCCTCCCCCTGAAGGGCAAGATCCTAAACGTCTGGAAGGCCGCCCAAGACAAGATCCTGAACAACGAAGAGATCGGGATGATGATCGCCGCCCTGGGGGTGAGCACGGGCGAAGCCGAGTCGAGCCTGGACAAGCTTCGCTACCACAAGGTCATCATCATGACCGACGCCGATGTGGACGGGTCCCACATTCGCACCCTGATCATGACTTTCTTTTACCGGCAGCTGAAGCCTCTCATCGAACAGGGTTACCTCTACATTGCCCAGCCTCCTCTCTACAAAATCTCCAAGGGCAAGGAGGTCCAGTACCTCAAGGAGGAGAGGGCCTACGAGAAGTGGCTGGTCAAGAAGATCTCGGAGGAGTTTAAGGTCCGGGTCAAGGGCAAAAAAGAAGTCTTCGAAGGAGAGAAACTTCGCAAGCATTTCCTCCGCATCATGCAGAAGAAGAGCTACTTGCAGCTCCTGGAGCGAAAGGACTTCCCCCCTTTTCTGATCGAGCTCCTCATCCGGGAGGGAGTAAACGGCCTGGAATTCCTCCAGGATAAAAAAGCCATGAAAAGGGTCCAGTCGCTCCTCGAGGCCATGGACAAGGACCTGGCCACCGAATTGAGCATGGACGAGGAATACGAGTCCTACGAGCTGGGCCTCAAATACCAGATCAACGGGGTGTCCATCAACTGCAAAATCAACCTGGCTTTGATCGATTCCACGGAGTACAAGAACCTCTTTAAAATCTACAAGGAGATGGAGGGCTTCAACCCGCCCTATGAGATCCTCGTTGACAGCGAGACCTTGACCATCGAGAACGAAACCAGGCTCCTCGACTACCTCCACGACAAGGGCAAGAAGGGGGTGTCCATCCAGCGCTACAAGGGCTTGGGCGAGATGACGCCGGAGCAACTCTGGGAGACAACGATGAACCCCCAGCGTCGGGCCCTGCTCAAAGTCTCCATCCGGGATGCCGTCGAGGCCGATGAGACTTTTTCCATCCTGATGGGCGATGATGTCGAACGCCGGCGCAACTTCATTGAATCGAATGCCGTGATGGTCACCAACCTCGACATTTGACGGCTTCCGCCGAAAGGACGCGAGCCATGCCCCCCCCCGACCAAGACAAAGAGAAAGACAAAGAGCCCGCCAAGGGGCTGGCCCAACCCACCCTCCCCCCGGCCGCCGCCGACCTGTCCGTGGTCAGCCTCGAGGAGGAGATGAAGAGGTCCTACCTCGACTACGCCATGAGCGTCATCATCGGCCGGGCCATCCCCGACATCCGGGACGGGCTGAAGCCCGTCCATCGGCGCGTCCTCTTTTCCCTGTACGAGACGGGGACGAACTACAACAAGCCCTACAAGAAGTCCGCCCGCATCGTGGGCGACGTCATCGGCAAGTACCATCCCCATGGCGACCAGGCGGTCTACGACACCCTGGTCCGCATGGCCCAAGACTTCAGCCTGCGCTACACCCTGGTGGACGGCCAGGGCAACTTCGGCTCCATTGACGGCGACCCTCCGGCGGCCATGCGCTACACCGAAGTCCGGCTGAAGAAGATCTCCGAAGCCCTGATGGAGGATCTGGACAAGGACACGGTCAACTTCGTGCCCAACTACGACGAAAGCCTGACCATGCCCGAGGTCCTGCCGGCCAAGTTTCCCAACCTCCTGGTCAACGGCGGAGGGGGCATCGCCGTGGGCATGGCCACCAACATCCCCCCCCACAACTTGGGCGAGGTGGTGGACGGCCTCATTTACCTCATCCAGCATCCGGCGGCCAAGGTGGACAAGATCATGGAGTTCATCCCCGGCCCGGATTTCCCCACGGGCGGCCATATCTACGGCCTGCAGGGGCTCCGCGACGCCTACCGCGACGGACGGGGGATGATCTATATGCGGGCCAAGACCGTCATCGAATCGGCCGGACCCAAGAGCGAGCGGGAACGCATCGTGGTCACCGAGATCCCCTACCAGGTCAATAAGGCCAAGCTGTTGGAGAGCGCCGCCCAGCTGGTCAACGATAAGCGGATCGAGGGCATCGCCGACATCCGCGACGAATCCGACCGGGAGGGCATGCGCATGGTCTTCGAGCTGAAGAAGGGGGAGCTGCCCGAGGTCGTCCTCAATAACCTCTACAAGCATACCGCCCTGCAGACCTCCTTCGGCATCATCATGCTGGCCATCGTGGACAAGCAGCCCAAGGTCCTGGGCCTCATCGACATGATGAAGTACTTCTTGTCCCACCGCCAAGACGTTGTCCGGCGCCGGACGCGCTTCGAGCTGAAGAAGGCCGAGGCCCGGGCCCACATCCTGGAAGGGTTGACCATCGCCCTCGACCATCTGGACGAGATCATCACCCTCATCCGGCGGTCCAAGACGGTGGAAGACGCCCGCAACGGCCTGATCACCCGGTTCCACCTGACCCACCTCCAGGCCCAGGCCATCCTGGAGATGCAGCTCCAGAAATTGACCAACCTGGAGAGGGAGAAGATCCACAAGGAGTACGTTGAAGTCAAGGAACTCATCGCCAAGCTGAGGAGGATCCTGGGCTCCGACAAGCTCATCCAGGACATCATCGTCGAGGAGTTGAAGCAGGCCAAACAGAGCTTCGGCGACGCCCGCCGGACCGAGATCAGGGAAGGCGTCATCGCCGACATTCGGCCCGAGGACTTGATCAAGGAGGAGGAAGTGGTCATCGTCCAAACCGCTTCCGGCTACGTCAAGCGGACCTCCCTCAGCTCCTACCACTACCAGAACCGGGGCGGCAAAGGCCGCAAGGGGATCAGCATGAAGGAGGAGGATGCCGTGGAGAACATCTTTATCTGCTCCACCCACAGCTACCTCCTGGTCTTTACCAACCAAGGCCGGATGTACTGGCTCAAGGCCCTGGACATTCCCGACGTGGGGATCGCCGCCCGGGGCAAGCCCATCGTCAACCTGGTCGATTTCCAGGCCGGCGAGCGGGTGACTTCGGTGGTGGCGGTCAAGGACTTCAGCGCCGACCGCTACGTGCTCATGCTCAGCTCGGACGGGCTGATCAAGAAAACGGCCCTCGACCAGTTCAAGAACATCCGCAAGGGCGGCATCCTGGCCATGAGCATCCGGCCCAAGAAAGAGCTCCTGTTCACCGGCCTGACCGAGGGCAAGCGGGACATCCTCATCGGCACCCGGCTGGGCAAGGCCATCCGCTTCAGCGAGAAACAGATCCGGCCCATGGGCCGTCAGGCGGCCGGCGTACGGGCCATTTCCCTGGCCGCCAAAGACGCCGTCATCGGCATGATTGTGATCAGCGAGGCGGACAAATTCATCTTCACCGCCAGCGAGAAGGGCTACGGCAAGAAGACTGAAATCGGGCTGTACCGCCGGCAGAGCCGGGGCGGCAAGGGCATCATCAACCTCAAGGTCACGGCCAAGATCGGCCCGGCCCTGGCCATGGTGGGCCTCACCGAGGCCGAGCTGCTGCTCATGACTCAGGCGGGCAAGGTCATCCGCATCCGGGCCAGCGAGGTGCGGACCGCCGGCCGGTCCACCCAGGGCGTCAAGCTCATCAACCTGGAGTCGGGCGACAAGGTCTGCTCCGTGGCCAAGGTGGCCGTGGAAGAATAACCCTAGAACCATTCTTTTCTTGACACCCCCCGCCCGGACGTCTACAATGAGCCCACCACGGCCCAGGAGGGATGTCCATGAGCGAGACCATTCCCCAGATATTACTCAATACAATTAAGGATTATCCCAAAGATAAATTTGTCCTTTATAAAAAAGAGGGGGGGTTTGTCCCCTTGTCCACCCTGCAATTCAGCACGCCGGTGAAACATCTCAGCCTGGGCCTTCAGACCCTGGGGTTCGGACCGGGCGATAAGTTCGTCATCCTCTGCGAGAACCGGCCCGAGTGGGTCATGGCCGACCTGGCCGCCCTGTGTTGCGGGGGCCTGACCGTGCCCATTTATACGACCCTGGTGCCTGAACAAATCAAGTACATCATCGACGACAGCGACGCCAAGGTTGTCCTGGTTTCGAACGCTGATCTGTGGAAAAAGGTCGAGTCGATAAAATCACAGCTCGGCAAAGTTCAGCACTTCCTCATCCTGGACGGCCCGGCGCCGGCCGGAGTGAAGCTCGTGGCCGAGGTGATGGAGAGGGGCCGGCAGGAGGCGGACAAGGACCCCGGGCTTTTCGAAAAGAAGGCCCTGGCCGTTCGGCCCGAAGATTCAGCCACCATTATCTACACCTCGGGCACGACCGGCCTGCCCAAGGGCGTCCTCCTCACCCACCGCAACTTCGTCTCCAACGTCAAGACCAGCGCCGAGCTTCTTGATTTTAACGTTAAGGACACGGTCCTTTCCTTCCTGCCTTTGTCCCATGTCCTGGAGCGGATGGTCACCTACGCCTATGTCTATCGGGGCTGCACCATCGCCTATGCCGAAAGCGTGGACACTGTGGCCCAGAACCTGCTCGAGGTCAAGCCCCAGATCATGGTGGCCGTGCCGCGGGTCTTCGAGAAGATCTACTCCAAGGTCATCGACACCGTGCTGGCCGGCTCGGGGCTGAAACGGAAGATTTTTTTCTGGGGGCTCAAGGTGGGCAAGGACTTCGGCCGGCGCAAACTGGCCGAACAGCCCATCTCCGGCTGGCTCCGCTTCAAGCGGAGCCTGGCCCACAAGCTGGTCTTTTCCAAGATCGTGGCCAAAACGGGGGGAAACATCCGCTTTTTTGTCTCGGGCGGCGCCCCCCTGAGCAAAGACATCGCCGAGTTCTTCTACGCCATGGGCCTGGTCATCATGGAAGGCTACGGCCTAACGGAGACCGCGCCCGTCATCTCGGTCAACACTTTCCAAGCCCTTAGGTTCGGCACGGTGGGCAAGCCCATCCCCGGCGTCGAGGTCAAGATCGCCCCCGACGGTGAGATCCTGGCCCGGGGCCCGAACGTCATGAAAGGCTATTACAAAAAAGAAGCTGAGACCCGGGAGACTTTTGAGGGCGGCTGGCTGAAGACGGGGGACATCGGCCGTCTGGACGAGGATGGCTTTTTGATCATTACCGACCGGAAGAAAGACTTGATCGTCACCGCCGGCGGCAAGAACGTCGCCCCCCAGCCCATCGAGAACATCCTCAAGACCAATCCCTATATCGCCAACGCCGTGGTTATCGGCGACCGGCGAAAATTCGTTTCGGCCCTGATCGTGCCCAATTTCGAGAAGCTGGAGGAATATGCCCGGGCGAACGGCATTGCCTTTCGGGACCGGGCCGAGCTGGTCAAAAACCCCAAAGTGACGGCCTTCCTCACTTCTGAGGCGGACCGGGCCACCCCCCTGCTGTCCTCCTTCGAGAAGGTCAAGAAGGTGCTGCTGCTGGACCGCGATTTCGAAATCGAGAAGGGAGAGATGACCCCCAGCCTGAAGGTCAAGCGCAACATCGTGGAGAAGAAATACAGCGATCAGATCGAGGCGCTCTACCGGGAGGCGAAGTTCGACAACCAAGTTTGAGCGGCCCGCGGAAATACCATTTTTTAATAAGTGCCCTCTATTCCGATAAAAAAATTTGCTTCGGCTCTCTGATACTTTTAATTATCTTTTTTCGAGCCCAAAAAACTATCTTTAAGGGCAGAAATACCCCCAGAGAGACAAGCTATTTTCTTAATTATTAGGTGGTTCCGCGGGTCCGACCCGATTCTTATTGTTCTTTGAACTTGGCCAGGAGGTCAGGCACGGCGTCCTTGTGAACAAGGAAGGTCAGCATCTTGAGCTTAACGTAGTCGTCGCGGAAGAAGAAGTAGCCTTTGAACCGGCCCTGCCAGGCCGTCCGCCAGGAATCCTTGAGGAGGAACCATTCCCCGTCCGAACGCCGGGCCATTCCGATGAGGTGCAGGACATGATCATCGGTCGAGCTTTTGTTGACGAAGCGGAGCTCGCGGCTGTCCTGGTTGATCGCGGCGCGCGGCAGGTCGAAGCTCGGAATGACGGCGACGTTATTCGGGCCGCTGTTCCCGGGCTCGGAGATGTCCCCGGCCAGGGCCACGGAGAACCCCTTGCGGAGTGCGCCGGTCAGAGCGGCAGTGAACTCCTCGAGCGGGACGTTATAATAATCCCGGCTGTGCCACCAGTTGTCGGGGACCTTGTACTCGCCGCGGGTGTAGAAGGGGAGGGACTTGAAGCTGATGAAAGCGACATAGTCATCGAGGGGCAGGCGCAGAACCTGCTCCGCATACTCGCGGGGCGTGTAAGACCGGCCTTCGACGGTGATAGTGGCGGGCGGACGGCCGAGCCGCCGGTCCAATATGGCCCGCACCGCGGCCAGGGCCTTGGCTTCGTCCCACTCGCCCCGGTCCCGGAATCCGTGGAGACAGGCCTCAACCTCCTTGAACAAGGCGGCCTGGTCGTGGCCCGTTGCGCCGGCCAGAAGGCCGCTGTAGTCCGAGGCGCGGACCGCGCCGTATTCCTTCATCCGCAGGACGACCGCATTCGGTTCCGAGCCCTCGGCCAAAGCCGAGTCCCCCTTTTCCCGAATGTAGCGCCTTGCCTTTTCAACGTATTCCCAGTAAACCGTGTGCACCTCCGAGAGCTTGACCTCCAGCCCGCGGAGGCGTTTGAGCTCGGACTCGAAGAGTGAAGTCACGGCGAACGACCAGCAGGTGCCGGTGTTTCCCTGTTGGACGGGAGGCCTGTGATAGACAGGCTTGAATTCCTGGAGGCCGGCCGGCTTCAAGAATCCGCTGAAATCCATGACCAGGCGGGTTTCTCCGGGTTTGTCTGGATTCGGCTGGTAGACAGCCCGGTCGGCGACTGAATCTTCCCGGCGGCAGGAGACGCCGCAGAGGAGGGCCGCGGCGGCGGCCAGGCTGACCAGGGGACGAAGTGATTTAATCATGGTCAAAAAGGCCGATGAGGCCATTTGGCCTCATCGGCCTTGGGTCCGACTCTGAGCCGAGAGCGGGATTACTTGATGTCGATGGCGCCTTTAGTCCGCTCCCGCCGCTTCTCGTCCATTTTGTCCCATTTCTTCATACAGGGGGCATCCTGGCCGTTCACCAGGGAGCAGGCCAGATATTCCGAGCAATAGATAATGCAGGCCCGGATGGCCTTGCCGGTGGGCGTCCTCTGGTAGTCCGAGCCGTTGATGGAGAAGCTGCCCAGGCTCAGCCCGCCGCCCAGGCCCAGGCCCCCGACCTCGGCTTCAATCGTCCGGGTGTCTACGATCTCGCCCGTCTCGCTGTCGATGATCTTAAGGTCCACGGCGAGGTAGGTCTTGTCTTTTCTGCCCCCCAGGCTGATGGGGCCTAGAGACACGCCGCCGCCCGTCTGACCGGTCTGTTCTTCGTAGGCGGACACGGTGCCGGCCACCAGGTATTTGGCGCCCTTCATATTGCCCAATTGGACCTTGGTCGCCTGGCTGACGCGATTGGTCTGGCTGAAATCCTGTTCGTAGAGGATGGAGTCGATTTCTTTGCGCTCCAGGATCTGGAAGGCCCTGGTGCTCCTCAGCTCCGAAGACAGCATGTCCGATAGCTCATCGCTCACGGAAGCGCTCCACCATCCGGCGCTGGTATGGTTGGTGAAGCGCAAGACGCCCAGGCGGGGCTTCTCCTCCCCGGCCCAAGAGAAGAGGCTGGCCGCCAGGAGGATGGCCAAAACGAAAAACATTTTTTTCTTCATAGGAACCTCCTCGATTTGGATCCATCATATCAGGAAGCAAAAGGGATTTCAATTCAGGGACTGAGCCCGGGGCTTACTTGGCGCTGGGAGCTTCTTCTTCAGCTTCTGGTTTTTCTTTGGCCCGGTGCAGGATGCGGCCGCAGTTCTCGCACAGCAGGAGCTGGTTTTTCTCCACCAGCTCGCTCAGCATCTGGGGCCGGACGCGCATGTGGCACAGGGTGCAGAAATCGTCGGTGACCGGGGAGAGGGCCAGGCCGCCCTTCTTGTCGAAGATCCTCAAATAAAGGGCCACCTGGTCCTTGGGAATGAAGGGCAGCAGCTTTTCTTTGGCCGCGGCCAGGCTCGTGATTTCTTCCTCGAGCCTGGACTTTTCCCGGGCCAGAACTTCCTTTTCTTGGTGGAGGCGGATTTTTTCCTGGCCGTCTTTGGCCACGGCGGCCTGGATGTCGATCTCGATTTGATCCGCGTTGAGCAGCTCGGTGATGATGTCTTCCTCGATCTTATCTATTTTCTGCTGGTTATCGTCGATTTCCTTGAGCAGGGCCTGATATTCCCGGTTGGTCTTGACCTGGTTGAGCTGGAGCTTGTACTTGGTGACATGGGATTTGATGTCCTTGACCTCTCCCTCCAGTTCCCGTCGCCTTTTCTGGTTATGAGCCAGTTTTTCCCGGGCTTGGCCAAGGGCCAGGGCGGAGGCTTCGATCTGTCGGTCGATGGCTTCGACCTGGGAGGGGATGCTATCCAGAAGAGATTGGACCTTCCTGATTTCGGAATCAAGCCGCTGCAGTTCGATCAGATTGTCGAAATCAGCGTCCACATTTCTTCCTCTTTCGCAGATGGGCCTACCAGGATTCGAACCTGGGACCTGCCGGTTATGAGCCGGTGGCTCTACCGCTGAGCTATAGGCCCTGGGGTTTCTTCCTTATATCATAAAGGTGAGGCTGATGCAATTTTCACTCCGCTTGTCCGGATCTGTTACGGAAAAAAGGATGCCGCCGGTTTAGGTGGTGCCGTTGGTGAACGATTTGAGCTTTCGGCTGCGGCTGGGATGCTTGAGCTTGCGCAAGGCTTTGGCCTCGATCTGGCGGATTCTCTCACGGGTGACCTTGAACTGCTGGCCGACTTCCTCCAGGGTGTGCTCGTTGCCGTCACCCAAGCCGAAACGCATCTTGAGGACCTTGGCCTCCCTTTCGGTCAGGGTCTTGAGGGCCTCCTCGATCTGTTCCCGCAGGTTGATGTGGATGACCGTGTCGGGAGGAGAGGGCAGGATTTTGTCTTCGATGAAATCGCCCAGATGGCTGTCTTCCTCTTCACCGATGGGCGTTTCCAGGGAGATGGGCTCCTGGGCGATCTTGATGATCTTGCGGACCTTGTTGACCGGCAAGTCCATCTTCTTGGCTATCTCTTCGCTGGTCGGCTCACGGCCGATCTCCTGGACTAGGCTGCGCGAGACGCGGATGAGCTTGTTGATGGTTTCGATCATGTGGACGGGAATGCGAATGGTGCGGGCCTGGTCGGCGATGGCCCGGGTAATGGCCTGCCGGATCCACCAGGTGGCGTAGGTGGAGAACTTGTAGCCGCGGCGGTATTCGAACTTGTCCACGGCTTTCATCAAGCCCATGTTGCCCTCCTGGATAAGGTCCAGGAACTGCAGGCCGCGGTTGCTGTACTTCTTGGCGATGGATACCACCAGCCTGAGGTTGGCCGCCACCAACTCCTTCTTGGCCTGGTCGCTGACCTTCTTGCCGGTGGTGATGGTCCGCAGGATCTTGCGCAGGTTCTGAGTGTCGAGGCCGATCTCCCGCTGGTGGGCCTTGAGCTGGCGGTTGAGTTCTCTTTTCTTCTGCTCCAGGGCGACCCGGTTCTTCTGGCTGCGGCTCTGCTTATAGGCCACCCCAACCTCTTCCAGCCGCCCTTCCAGGTCATTGATGACTTGCAGCATATGACGGAGGATGTCGATAATCTTTTCCCGCTGGATGGAGCGAATGTTCAGCTCGCGGATATGCCGGCTGATCTTCACGATCTTCCGGCCCCGGGAGATGAAGGATTTTTTTCGCTGGGGAATGCGGTCCAGCTTGACGCTCAACTCCCTGATCTTTTTGATCTTAGCCAGAATCTGCTTCTTCTTCTCCTCAATCTTGCCCTCGGCGATATCGTCCTCGCTGACGTCGAACATCTCGGTGATGACGTTGACGTTGTCCTTGATCCTGGACTCCAGGCTCAGCACCTCGTTCAGCACCAGGCGGGTCTTGGACAGGGCCTTGATGATGCCCTTCTCCCCTCGCTCGATCTCCCGGGCGATGGCGACCTCGCCCTCCCGGGTCAGCAGGGAGATGTTGCCCATCTCCCGCAGGTAGAGCTTGACCGGGTCGGTCGTTCGCTCCAGCCCTTGCAGGGAGACGATGTCGGGCTTGCGGCGGGGGAGGACGATCTCCTGCTGCTTGGAGTCGAGGATTTTAATCCCGTAATCCCCGATGGAGTTGAGGAAATTGTTGAAGTCCTCCTCGGAGTCGAGCTCATCCTGGAAGGTCTTGTCGATGTCCGCGAACAGCAGGTAGCCCTGTTTGCGGCCTTTGGAGATAAGGGCATTGACTTCGTTTTTGGATCGGTGGGTATGGTCGGCTGGCAAATCGGACTCCTATAGGGATAAGATCTGTTTGGTCAGGTCCTGCCTTTGGAAGAGCAGGGCCGCTACTCCCTCACGGTCTCCCTTCTTTTCCAGACGGACGATCTCCGCCTGGAGCGCCTCCAACTGTTTGTGGAGGTTGGACCGGCGCAGGGCAAAGAGGCAGTCCAGGGCTTCTTCGACGGTGGGTGGGTCCTCCGCTTCAATCAGGATGCGCGACAGACGGCCACTCAACTCGGCGCCCACTTCCTGGCCGAGCTCGGGCAGGCGGACCGGCTTCTCCTCGCGGAACCATTGCTGGAGGCAGCGGAAAATGGGCTCGCCGGCCAGCCCGGCAAAATCCTCCTCGCGGACTTCGGCGAAGATATAAGGGGCCAGGTTCGAATGGGAGACCAGTATCTGCAGCAGGCGTTTCTCGGCGGGCAGGAAGGCGCTTTTATCCGGGTAACTTCCTGAGGCTGAAGCTGCCCGCGGCTCTTCCTGGGCCAATTTTCGCAGAAGCTCTTCGCTGAGGCCGAATCGCTGGCTGGCCTGTTTGAGGTACTCGGAGCGGAGGATGGTGTCCGGGACCTTGTTCACTTCGCTGACCACCTCCCGGACAGCCTTGGCTTTGGCTTCCGGAGTGTCGAGCTTGCCCCCGGCCACGGCCATGTCGATCAGGTAATCCAGGCCGGAGCGGCTCGACGCCAGGAGTTGGGCATAGGCCTCCGGGCCCTGCTTCCGGATGAAGCTGTCCGGGTCCGAGTCGCCGGGCAGGACGACAACGGAGGCGCCCACGGCCTGCTCCAGGCAGAGGGCTGCCGCCCGCAGGGCGGCCGAGCGTCCGGCTGCATCACCGTCGTAGTTGATAACGATCCGCGGGGCGAAGCGCCGGGCCAGGGAGACCTGATAGGGCGTGAGGCTGGTGCCCAGTGAAGCGGCGCAGTTGGTAAATCCCGCCTGATAAAGCCCGGTGAAATCCGTGTAGCCCTCAACCAGTATCAGTTCACCCTTGTCCCGCACTGTCTCCTTGCTGAAGTTCAACCCGTAAAGGATTTTGCCCTTGGAGTAGAGGGGCGTTTCAGGAGAGTTGAGGTATTTGGGCTCCTGGTCCCAGATGGCCCGTCCCCCGAAGGCCACCACTTTGCCGGTCAGGTTGAAGATGGGGAACATGATCCGGCCGCGGAATCGGTCGTACCAGCCGCCGGATTTCTGGCCGGGCAGGATAAGGCCGGCCTTCATTTGAAGGTCGGGGTTAATCTCTTTGGCCTGGAAATAGGAAAAGAGGGCGTTCCAGGAGTTGGGAGCATAGCCGATCTTAAGCTTCTGCAGGGTCTCCTCGGTCAGGCCTCTGCGTCCGAGGTAATCGAGGGCTTTCTTGCCTTCCTCCGTGGCGTACAAGTTTCTTTTAAAAAAAGCCAACGCGTCCTCGGTGATCTTGAAAAGCTTCTCTTCGAGCTTCTGGGCTTGTGCCTCACCCCGTCCCGGCCGAGGGACAGGGATATGGTAGCGGTCGGCCAGGTATTTAATGGCCTCGGGAAAGCTGAGGCTTTCCTTCTCCATGACCAGGGCGAAGACATCGCCGCCCACTCCGCAGCCGAAGCAGTGATAGAGCTGCTTATCGGGGTCAACGGTGAAGGAAGGGTCGCGCTCCGAATGAAAAGGGCAAAGGCCGACGTATTTAGCGCCCCTTTTTCGGAGCGTTGTGTATTGAGAGGCGATATCTAAGATAGACGCCGCCTGTCTTATTTGATCGACAACATCCATATTTTTGACACAAAAACCCTTGTTAAAATATAGGAATGAGAATGCATCTTGTCAAGCGGCTAAGTCATAAAAAACAAAAAAATTAGGCCCCAAGCTGCGCTTTTTCATAATAAAAAATGGCATTCTTTCCCATTTGTTAACGATAAATACCTGGTTTCCGTTTCAAAAAATAACTTTATGGCCCCAAAATAGTCTTTGCTTCCCAATTTTACGAAAAAGAAGAAAATATAGAAAACCTGTAAGATTTCTATTATAAATGGTTAATCAGGCTGGCCAGGTAACCGGCGCCGAAGCCGTTGTCGATGTTGACCACGGCCACCCCGCCCGGGCAGGAGTTGAGCATGGCCAGGAGGGCGGCCAGGCCCTTGAAGCTAGCGCCGTAGCCTATACTGGTCGGGACGGCCACAATCGGCGCGCAGACCAGCCCGGCCACAACGCTGGGCAGAGCGCCCTCCATGCCGGCCACCACGATGATCACCCGTGCCCGGCGCAACCGGTCGAATTCACCAAATAGCCGGTGCAGACCGGCCACTCCCACGTCGTAGATCCGGTCCGTCTCGTTGCCCAGCAGGTCACAGGTGACAAAGGCTTCCTCGGCCACGGGGATATCCGCAGTGCCGGCAGTCAGGATGGCGATCCGGCCATTCCCCGGCAGGGGAGCCTTTTTTTTGAGAAAGACGGCTTTGGCCGCCGGGTTGTAGGCCAGGCCCTTGAGTTTGGCTTTCAGCTTGGGGAAGGTAGCGGGCTCGATCCTGGTGATGAGCAGGTTGCTGCCCTTGTCCAAGATCCGGCGGGCGATGTCGAGGATCTGCGCGTCTGTCTTGCCCAGGCCGAAAACAACCTCGGGGAAGCCTTTGCGCAGCTCACGGTGGTGATCGATTTTGGCGAACTCCAGGTCCTCATATGGATAATCCTTGAGCTTGCCCAGGGCCTCCTCCGGCGTGAGCTCGCCGCGGCTGACCTTTCTCAGAATCTCTTCCAGATGCGACTTCATGGCCTGATTTTAGCACAGTCGCTTTGACTGAGACCAGAGGTCAGACTACAATGGGGGCATCTCCGAAAAGGAGATGTGACCGACACCCATGGTGGCTGAACTGAAGCAAACCCTGGCCGCGGAAGCCTCTTTTTGTGGAATTGGGACTCATTCTGGAATACAGGTCCGGGTCAGCCTGCGTCCTTCCCGCTCCGGCCGTATTGTTTTCCGCCGGCTGGACCTCGGCGGCCGGGAAATCTTGGTGAACCCCGGCTTGGCCGAGGCGAGCCAGTGCACCGTCCTCTCCCAAGACGGGGTGAAGGTTAGGACCGTGGAGCATCTCCTGGCCGCCCTCATGATGTGCGGGATAGACAGCGTCGAAGTCGATCTCGACGGAGAGGAAATCCCTATTCTGGACGGAAGCGCCGCGCCCCTGGTCGAAATCATTCTCCGGGCCGGCCAAGAGCCCCTGGCGGAGCCGCGGCGCCCCTTCCGTATCGAGAAACCTTTAGTTGTCGAGGACGGCGATAGCACGGTCTCCCTGGAGCCTCATCCTTTTTTTGAGGTCTTCTATGCCATCGAATACGACAACCCTCTGATCGGGAAGCAGGAGCTCGGCCTGGCCCTTGACCCGGCGACGTTCAGGACCGAGGTCGCTCCGGCCCGCACCTTTGGCTTCCTCAAGGATGCGGAGGGGCTGCGGGCCCGGGGCCTGGCTCTGGGCAGCTCATTGGAGAATACGGTTGTGCTCGACGAGCGGGGCGTCGTCAATCCGCCCCTCCGCTTTCCGGATGAGTTTGTCCGGCATAAGATTCTGGACCTTGTCGGCGACCTGGCCCTTCTTGGCGCGCCGCTTATCGGCCGGGTGGCGGCCCGGCGCGCCGGCCACCGCCTCCACATCCGGGCCGTGCAGGCCCTTGTTCAGCCATGATTCGAGTGAAAACATGGGGAGTTCTCTTGCTTTTGGCGGCGCTGGCCTGGGCGCAGCCGGGATTTGGTTTTCCGGCCGACAAAGAGCCTCGGCTTGTGGAGATGCTCATGGGCGCGGGTAAGACCGTGAATTTGAATGGGCGTTATTGGACCTCGGACCTGGGCGTCCTGGTCTTCCATAACCCGAAAGTCTATGTCCTGACGGGCGATACGATGGGGCTGGGCATTTTCTCGCCCAACGCCCTGGCCACCTCATCCGACCTCGACGCCCATGACGGCCTCAGCCTCCGGTGGAGCACACTGCTCGATGGAAACCCCAAAATGTTCTTTCTCCGGATTGAACCCGATTCCACCGTCCCGGCCGGGGCTATAAGCCTGAACGGCGTTTTGTATGTCTTCATGATGGACGTCACTCACTGGAAAGACATTCCCGACCCGGAGACTCGCGCCCGCCCGCTGCTCATCAAATCATCCAACAACGGCGAATCATTTTCGCAGGTCTGGCTGGGCACGGAAGATGACAAATTTATCAATATCGCTCCGGTCCTGGGCGAGCATCCCACTGACCCCGGCCATCAGGTTGTCTACCTTTTCGGCTCAGGAAAATACCGGGAGGCGCCCGTCTACCTGGCCTACGCCGAACCCGGAGACATCGAGTTTCCGAATAGGTAACATGATGATGTGATGCACCTCCCCGGGGAGTTTGATAGACTCCCCGTTGGAAACATTATTCAGGAGGTGCACAGATGAATTATGTCGGTATTGACCATCATCGTCAATACTCGCATCTGACCTTGATGGATCAAAGGGGACAGGTCCTTCGATCCGGCCGGGTTCCCAACCTTCAGGCCGAGATCGCGAAGTTCCTGGAGGGCTTTGAGGCGGTTCAAGCCGTCCTTGAGACGGGGCGCTCGAGCTACACGATGGTGGATGTCTTAGAAGAGATGGGGGTTGCGGTCAAGATCGCGCATCCGAATGAAGTGAAAGCGATCGCTCGGGCGAAGATCAAGACGGACAAACGGGACTCAGAGGTCTTGGCCCATCTTTTACGGATGAACATGATCCCGGAGGTGTATCGGCGGTCGGTGGAGAACCGGCAAGCCCAGCGGGTCTTGCGGCAGAGGGCTTTTTATGTGAGCGCGATGACGGCGCTGAAGAATCGGGTTCATGCGTTTCTCGCTCAGCAGCGGGAAGACGTGCGGGAGGAGGTTGCGCGGGAGACCAATATTTTTTCCGCTAAAGGTCAGAAGGTGCTCCTGGGGCTGGATATGGCTCGGGGGGAGAAGAGACTGCTGGAGGCGCTGCTGAAAACGTATCGGCATTTAGAGACGAGGATCGAGGAGTCGACCGCGCTTGTCGAAAAGCTCTATGAGGAGAGCCGGGAGGCTCAGCTCGTCCGGACCATCCCTGGGTTTGGGAAGTTCTTATCCGTCTTGGTGACGGTGGAGATCGCGGATCTCGCCAGGTTCGCCGACCCGGCCCATCTTCATGCCTATGCGGGGGTCATCCCCTCGACTCACAGCTCCGGCGACAGGACCCATCATGGCAAAATCGTGCGGGCGGGGAATCGCTGGTTGCGCTGGGCGGCGGTGGAGGCGGTCTGGCCGGCGATCCGGGCGGATTTTGACCTGCGTTGCTTTTACGAACGGCTGGCCCGCGGCAAAGGCGCCAACAAAGCCAAAGTGGCCACGGCCCGACGACTTCTGACGATCATCTATAAGGTTTTAAAAGAAGGACGGAACTACATTGCCTATCGGAGATAACTCGGCCGCCTTGAGAAATTCCTTAATGGGCCTGGGAAGGCCGCCTTGTTCTATAGGTTAAGGGGCCGGGACCTGACGTTAGCGTGTGTGCGGACATAGCCTTCGGGCTAAGGGCACGGATAGAAGGATGGTCCACAAGACCTAAAGAGAAGGCAAGAGAAGAAAGGAGAAGAAAATAAAAAATACCCCTTGCATCACATCATCATAGAAGGGATTTCTATTTTAAGGGCCTTCAGGATAACCTGCCGCAGTGGACTTTTTCTCAAAATGAGGCGGTTCCGCTGGTCAGGGGAGTCAAAGTCGGCGAACTCTCCGTTGTCTGGAATGAATACCTGCAGAAATATCTGCTGGCCTTTTTTGATTTCGGAGCCCAGCCTTACGGCCTCACCCTGCGCGCCGCGGCCAAGCCCTGGGGGCCTTGGCCGGAGGGGAAGCTCGTTTTTGACGGGACAACCAAGCACGATTGGTATGAGCTTAACTGGGGAGGGCCTTATGGAGGGTACCTGCTCCGTGAGTTGAACCGTGACGCCGGCCGGACTGTGTATTTCACTCTGTCCCTGTGGACGCCTTACAATATTTTTCTAATGGAACTGGACCTGGGCCTATTGTTCGGCAAGGGGACGACCAGGCCGCGCTAAAAAGGGCTGCCTCTCCAACTTGCCAAACCACTTGAGCTGGGTTAATATGTGTGAACTCCAAGCGGGAGAGTGGCGATGAAAGACGATAAGAAAGACGAATACCAGAAGGCGCTGGCCTCCTACGGTGAAGCCGTCAAGGCCTTCCGCCAGAGCAAGTTCGACAAGGCGGAGGAGCAATTCGCCTCCTTTATGGAAAAGTACGGCAACGAGCGGGAGCTGGTGGACCGGGCCAGAACTTACCTGAAGATCCTTAAAGAGCGGGTGGGAAAACCGCAGGAAAGGCTGACCGCCAAATCAGATGAAGATTATTATCTGTTCGGCGTTTACAAGATGAACATGGGCGATTATGAGGGCGCGCTGAAAATGCTGGAGAAAGCCAGGGAGGCCAAGCCCAAGGATGCCCGGGTCTTCTATCTCCTGGCCGAACTCGCCTGTCTCACCAACGACCAGGAAGCCTGCCTGGAGCATCTCAAGAAGGCCGTTCAGATGGACAAGTTCTACGGCATCCTGGCCCAGAACGAGGAAGAGTTCGACCCCATCCGGGAGGACAAGCGGTTCAAAGCCATTACCCACGCCTCATGAGCCGCGATCTTCTCGCCCTTGTCCTGGCCGCCGGCCAGGGAACCCGGTTTAAATCTTCCAAGGCCAAAGTCCTGCACACGATACTGGGCCGGTCCATGATCCGGCTGACGACCGACAGCCTCCAAGCCCTGAAGGCCAGGAAGCTCCTGGTCGTGGTCGGCCACCAGAAAGAAGATGTCGCCTCTGAAGTGGCCGGACCCCGGGTTGAGTTCGTCTGGCAGAGGACGCAGCGCGGAACAGGCCACGCGGTGCTGGCCGCCCGTTCCCGGCTTCAGGCCCATCCGGAGGCCGACGTCCTGGTCATCCACGGCGACCTTCCCCTGATCACGGCTGAGCCGCTCCGGCACATTATCGCCCGCCACCGCCGGGCTCACAACGCCCTGACTTTCATGACCGCAGACCTCGATGATCCCTCGGGATTCGGCCGCATTATCGTGGAGAACGGCCGCTACCGGGTCGTCGAGCAAAAGGACGCGACGCCGGAGCAGCGGAAGATCCGCCGGGCCAACGTCGGTGTCTATGTTTTCAAGGTCCGGGACCTGCTGGCCGGCCTGCCCCGTATCTCCAACCGGAACAAGAAAAAAGAGTTCTACCTGACGGACATCGTAGAGATCCTGTCGGCGGCGGGCAGAAAAGTGGAGCCCTTTTCAACGCCCCGTCCCGAGGAGATCGTGGGAGTAAATACCCGCTATGAGCTGGCCCAGGCGGCCGAGATCATGAGGGATAGAAAAGCCCGGGAGCTGGCCGAAGCGGGGGTGTCCATTCTCGACCCGCCGGACGGCCTGGATCGACCTCGAAGTGCGGGTCGGGCCGGATACGGTCGTCCATCCCTCAGTCAGCCTGGAAGGCCGCACCCGGATCGGCGCCGGCTGCGTCCTTCATCCCTTTATCCAGGTTATCGACTCCGAGGTGGGCAACGGCGTCAGGATCCTGGGCTCCTCGGTCATCCGCGACTGCCGGCTGGAGGCGGGCGTCCAGGTCGGGCCCTTCGCCCACCTGCGGGCCAAGACCATCCTGCGGCCGGGGTCCAAAGTGGGAAACTTCGTAGAGATGAAGAACACCGACTTCGGCCGCGGCTCGAAGGCCATGCACCTATCCTACCTGGGGGACAGCACGGTTGAGGAAGAGGTCAACGTCGGCGCCGGGACCATCACCTGCAACTTCGACGGACTGACCAAGAACCCGACGCATATCGGCGCCGGCGCCTTCATCGGCTCGGGCACGGAGCTTGTGGCGCCGGTCAAGGTGGGCCGGGGCGCCTATATCGGCGCCGGCTCGGTCATCACCAAGGACGTTTCACCCGGCGCCCTGGCCGTCTCGCGCGGCCGTCAGATTGAGCGGCCCGGCTGGGCCGCCAAGCGGAGCCGGAAGCGCGGCCGGACAAAGATATCCCGGGTGGCGGGTAAAAAATAGCTTTTTCCCACGGTCTCTCGCCTGACCCTTTTTGACATCTCTGCTTAATATTCTTTGGACAACCTCTGGGTGGCCGACCGGAAGATCTAGAGCCGGCCCCTCTGCCAATCCTTTCCTATTTCGAAGTTTTCTAGTCAACTGCCGTTTCCATTCTCTCCAGCCGCCCTTGACCTCTTTTTGGGTCTTGATTTACACTTCCCCTCGATGATTGAGGGGAAAGTCGAAACAAAGACGCCCACTCGGCCGGCGCTTCAAAAAGGAAATTATTATCCCTTCCTCGAGAGGAGAGGTCTGGGTGAGTTTCGGCACTTCTAGCGCCTCAAGTGGCTTCAGGAACACTTCCCCGTGCTCTCAAGCCGCCCTTGACAGCTTTTGGGGCCGGGATTTACTATTGCTTATGATGGTTGATGAGAAAGCCGGGATAAAGACGCTTCCTCAGCCATCGTAGGCGAAAAGGAATTTTTTAGCTTCTCGCCCCGGCCATGAGAAGAAAATTCCTGCCTTTATGAGGAGGAAATCATGTCAAACAAAAAAATGTTGATCATATTGGGCATTCTCTTCATTTTTATATTCTGGGGACTGGGCACCCATTTCGGACAATCATCAAAGACAGCCAGCAAGGGGAATGTCTCTTCTGACCGGGCGGGCAGCGCTGCCAACGAGGCCTCAACCTCGGCTGGGCTGGGCGGCACTCCCTCATTCGGTGATGACCCCTGTGCCAGACAAAGTAAAAATATTCCGATCCCCGGGAAAGATATTAAGATCAAAAGTCCGGGTGAAGCGACGGGAATGCCGGGGAAGCCTGTGGCCAATGTCGGAAAACAGGGACAGTTGATGGAGGGGGAAGAAGCAGAATGTAAATATCCTCAGGAGATGGGACTCCAGCCTGTGATGTCAAACATGAAGGAAATCAGGTTACCTACGAAAATAAAACTAAAGATCAAAAATGTTCTTTTGAATTTGAAGATGGCTCCAGGCTCGATCTTGGTCCGGAATCTAAAGCAACGATCACTGATAAATCTCAGGATAAGTCCTATCTTGAAAAAGCGGCCGGCAAATTGAGGTCCTGGGTGGCCAAAGCTGTCGCGCCTAGATCGACATTAGAAAACCGCAAAACCGACGTTGAAGGCAGACGCGGAAACTGCGACCCTTATGGCGTGACCGGCGGATGCGTCACTGAAAAAGGAGGCGCCGAGGTCATCCCTAACTGGAAAGACCCAATTGGAGAGATGGAGAGGGCGGAGAAGGAAGGGCTTGTCCGGAGGATGATATGGAGTAAAGTCAACCCGGGGGTGAGGGCACCGGCCCTTCAACGGGTCCCAAACCTGCCGAGACTTACCCTGGACAGGTCATACATATGGGCACACAAAGGGAAATTGAAGCGAAAACAAAAAAAGGGGATCTGGTGACGAATCCGTCCGAGGAAAGCGGAGGCAGCCGAACAGGCGGTGCCGGGTTTGATTTCTGCGGGAATCATCTCTTGACTCCTGAAGAATATATCAAAATGAAGCTGGACCCCAGTCATATTGTTGATCCAGCAGATCTTACCTGGACCGGCCGAATAGAGCAGATGAACAACCAAAGAATTCTTATCTGGGAAAAAACGATCACCAGGCCGGATGGCACTTCTGTAAAATTGGAAAACCGACACAAGAATAGTGCGCTGGTCTCGATGACCTATCAGTTCTATGATAAGACCGGCAAAAAAATCGGGTATGCTTTGTATGACCCTAAGCTTAAAACTGTCAAAGCCGAAAGATTGCTTTAGTTAAGCTGTTCTATCCTAATTGAATCGCTCCTCACCGAAGCGGACAATTCTCTGCCGTGTGTTGTTCCACCATTTCGAGCGGTTCCCGGCCGAGTATGAGAGCCGTTTCAAGAAGGAGTACGGGTTCGCCCGCCTCCGCTGTCCGGACTATGGGGAGGAGCAGCTAACAATAAGCATTCATTCCTTCCTCACCACTTGAATTTGGCCATCAGCCGCGCCTGGCGGGGATTCTGGCGCCCCCAGACCGACCCGAAGATGGCGACGTCCTCCTTGACATAGGACACGGGCTCCTGACTGTTGAGCAGGTTGAGGACGTCGAGCCTGAGGGAGATCTGACGCCGGCCGCCCAGCCGGAAGGCCTTTTCCAGCCCGACGTCGAGGTAGGAGTGGGCCGGCGTCTGGCGCGTGCCCCGGCCCTCGGGGAAAGCGTAATATCCTCCAAAATAGGGGACATAACCTTTCTTTTCCCAGTAGTAGCCCGACAGCCATTCGAAGGCCAGGGATAGGAAAAAGCCGTAGGGCGCGGCCAGCACGGCGTTGACCTTGACGTCATGGTCGACCGAGTAGGGAAGCCTGCCGTACCAGCCTTCGTCGCCGATGCCGCGGCCCCCCAGGCCGGCCAGAGCCCAGTCATAGTAGGCTTTCACTTCGGCCAATTCCGGCAGGTTGGGGATGAAGATGTGCTTGCCGAAGAAGCCGACGTAGTTGGTGCTGCCCTCCTCCTGGGACCAGGCCGCCGGCTCGGTCTGGCCGGGGTTGGTTCCCTTAGCCAGGGCATGGCAGTAGGAGGCATTGAAGAAGAGGGCCGGGCCCACCCGGCCGTCGAGCTCGACCTCGACCCCCTTGTAGTTGCGCCGCTTGTACTCGAAGTTGTCGAAGATGAACTTGTAGGTAGAGACGGGGTCAAAGACCAGCAGCACTTCCAGGAGGTCTGAAGCGTCGGCCTGGATGTAGCGGGCCTTGACCGCCCAGTCGAGCCCCAGGCGACGGTCGAATTCAACGAGGAAGCGATTCAGGAAATTGGGCTTGATGCCCTTGCTGATCTGGAAGTTCTGGGTGGATTGCTGGACTTGAAAAACCCAGTTGGCCGGGTCATGGAGCTCGGCCTCGGTCGGCGAGGCCGGGCCCTGCCAGCGGTAGGTCTGGAACTGGAGGCCCCCGCCCGGGTTGAAGAAGCCCAGGGCCAGGGTGGTCAGGAGGTCGGAGAAGCGGCCCCAGCCCAGTTTGAGGACGTTGACCCCGTCACCGGTCAGGTCCACGGTCAGGCTGAAGCGGGGGGAGAGGAAGTCGTCTAAACCCCAGGACCACAACTCTTTTTTCTTGTCGTCCAGGCAGACCTGGGTCTGGCTGCGCAGGCCGGCCATGAATGTCACCCGGCCCCAGGTCACTTTATCTTTGACGTACAGGCCCAGGCCGCGGGTGGAGTTGATGAAGTTAAAAGGGCTGTATTCGAAATAATTGGTGGGCGTGCCCATGCCTCCCCGCCAAGTGGTGAACTGGTACTTGGTCCCGGCATCGTACCCATCGCCGGGGAAGAGGTCCTCGCTCTTTCCGGTGAAGTCCACCTTGAACGTCGAAGACAGGGCGTAGTACTCGAAGCCCAGGTTGAGCTCGTGCCGGCCGAAGGAAGGGATGTCCAGGTATTTAGTGAACTTGACCCCGAAATCCAGCCGGGACGCGTCGTCGATGACGTTGCCGTAGGAGTTGTGCAGGTTCTGGGCCAGGTCTTCGATGTAATACTGGGCCGGGCCCAGGTCGCCGTCCCGGGGGTGCTTGAAGCTGTGCCGGGTGACTCGGCCCAGGCCGGCTTCGATGAAAGACGAGGGGCTGAGAATGCCCTTGTAGTTTAGCCGGAGGAAGGAATCAGCTATATCCTCGTCCTCATACAGTTCGGGGATGCCCGTCCCCCCCCGCGGCGGGAAGGTCTTGTTCAGGGCGGCGGTCAGGGACAGGCTGTGGTTGGGCGCCGGGGAGAAAGTCAACTTGGTGAAGAAGCTGTTGCGGCGGAGGGTTTTTTGGCCATGGGGGATGAACAGATAGTCCAGGGTGAAGTCCTTGGTCTCCTCGGTGTCGGAAAAATAATTCGCGGACACGAAAAACCACAGCTTATCCCGGATGAGCGGGCCGCCGATGTTGAGGTAGCCGTTGGACTGGGAGAAGTTCTCGGGCTCGCTGGCCACCGACAGCTGAGGCTGGCGGCGGGCGGCCTGCAGGGCTTTATCTTGGAAGAGGAAGGCGCCCTCGCCGCTGAAGTCGTTGCCGCCGCTCTTGGTGACCATGTTGATGATGCCGCCGAAGGCCGAGCCGAACTCCGGGCTGAAGGGGTCGGAGATGATCTGGACTTCCTCGATGGCGTCGAAGTTGAGGGCCATGCCGGCGTCTTTCATCCGGACGCCGCTGACCGTCAGGCCGTCCACCACCCAGTTGTTGCCCTCCTCGCCCTCGCCGCGGAAGCTGGGCTGCCCCTCAGCGATGGAGTTGCCGTAGCGGGTGCTGACCCGCACTCCGGCCGCTCCGGGCGTGAACTTGGTCACGTCCACGACCGTCCGGCTCAGCACGGGCACCTGGGCCAGGTCCGCTGCGCCCAGGTTGAAGCTGGTATCGGTGGAGGTCTTGTCGATCAGGGGGGCCGGGGCAATGACCGTGATCTCTTTCTGGATGTCAGCCGGCTTCATAGTCGCTTTCAGAGTGGTGACCAGTCCCAGCCGGACGATGACGCTTTCCTGGACGACCTTGGAGAATCCTTCCAAGGTAAAAGTCAGGGTATAGGTGCCCACGGAGAGCAGCGGGAGTCGGAAGATGCCGTTGCTTCCGGAGAGGACGGTGCGGATTCCCTGCAGGCTGGGGCTGACGGCGGTGATAGTCACCCCGGGCAGCCCGTTCCCCTGGTCGTCCAGGACCCGGCCCTGGATCTCGCCCGTTTGACTGGCGGCGGCCGGCCGGGCCGCGGCCAGGAGAATGAAGATGAATATTAAAGGCAAGAATTTGTTACGAATCATGCGGCCTCCTCTCCCCGGTCAGAATACCTAATGTGCGCTCGGCGGGAGTGAAGCCCTTCGGGATATCTTCCCTCGAGCCTCTCTATCCTCGAGCTGGCGGCCAATTTGACTTATGGAAGTTGAAAAAGGTCTATACTTTTTTTCTCGCTTGAGCGGCCCTGGCCGGCCTTGGCTTGGCTTTCCGGCTGTGGCGGCGGATGAACTGCTCGGTGAGTTGCCGGGCCTCGGTGTCGGTGTATTGCCGGGGCGGGGATTTCATGAAATAGGCCGAAGGGCCGGTCAGGGCGCCGGCCAAGCCGCGGTCCAGGGCCAGCTTGGCGCAGCGGATGGCGTCAATGACCACTCCGGCCGAGTTGGGCGAATCCTCCACCGACAAACGGCACTCCAGCGACGACGGCACGTCGCCGAAATGGCGGCTTTCAATGCGTAGGAAGCAGAGCTTGTTGTCCTTCTGCCAGGGCACGTAGTCGCTGGGCCCGACGTGGACGTTGTCCGGTTCGATGCTCAGGCCGCGGGCCTTGATCTGGGAGACCACGGCGTTGGTCTTGGACTTCTTCTTGGAATCGAGGCGCTCCCGTTCCAGCATGTTGAGGAAGTCGGTGTTCCCGCCGGTGTTGAGCTGGTAGGTGCGGTCGATAGGCATGCCCCGGTCAAGGTAGAGGTTGACCAGGGTGCGGTGGAGGATGGTGGCGCCCACTTGGGACTTGATGTCATCGCCGATAAGGGGCAGCTGTTTGCGCTCAAAGCGCCGCTGCCAGTAACGCTCGCTGGCGATGAAGACGGGGATGCAGTTGATGAGGGCGCAGCCGGCTTCCAGGACCTGCTCCACATACCACTTGGTGGCCTCCTCGCTGCCCACCGGCAGGTAGTTGATGACCACCTCGGTCTTGGTCTGGCGGAGGATACCCACGATGTCGTCGGTCGGCCCCGGCGCCTTGCGGATGATCTGGGACAGGTACTTGCCCAGGCCGTCGTGGGTCATGCCCCGGTGGACCCGGACGTTGAGGAAGGGCACTGCCGAAAACTTGGTTGTGTTGTTGGGCGCGGTGAAGACGGCCTGGCTGAGGTCCAAGCCCACTTTGTTCCGGTCGATGTCGAAGGCGGCCACGAACTCGATATCTCTGATGTGGTAGCCGCCCAGGTTGACATGCATGACCCCCGGGACGAAGGCGTCCTGGCAGGCATTCTTATAATATTCGACCCCCTGGACCAGAGACGAAGCGCAGTTGCCTACGCCGATGATGGCGACCCGGATTTTATTCATGGGTGTTCCTTTTCTTCTTGCTTTGGGGGGCCGGCCCGGCGTTCCCATTTCCTGACCAGGAGGGTGCGCTGGACGGCGGTGATGTTGGAGACGAGGGCGATGAGGAGGAGGACGGCCGTCATAGCCGGGTCGAAGATGCGGAGCGGAGGTCCGAGGAGAGCGGCCAGGGTGAGGAAAACCAGGCGCTCCGCCCGCTGCATGAACCCCTCCCGGCACTCGAAGCCCAGCCCTTCCGCCCTGGCCCGGGTGTAGCTGACCATGACCGAGCCGAGGAAGGTCCACAGGGGAACCCACAGCCGCCAGCTTGCCCTGAAGTGGAAGGCCAGCCCGAAATAAATGAAAAACTCGGCATAGCGGTCAACGGTTGAGTCGAATATAGCTCCGAAGAGAGTCCGGCGTCCGGTGTGAACGGCCACCTGGCCGTCCACAATGTCCAGCAGGCCGCAGAGGATAACGGCCACTCCGGCCAGCATGGGCTTGTCCAGGAGGAAAAGGGCGCCGCCGGCCAAGCCGGCCAGCAAGCCGGCGAAGGTCAAGATATTCGGGTTGAGTTTGACCCTGGCGCAAAAAGTGAACAGCTTTTCAGTGAGGCGCTGCAGCCTGAGAAGGAGGCCCGGGGGGAGGAGACGGAAGGATGATTTTGAGGAGTTGCCCGTCTCGGTCTGGGTGCACATGGTATCAATGCTTGAGAAGACGTCCTCTAAAATACATCCTTTAGCGCTGGAAAATCAAGGACGGGAATCAATCTGGGCTGACGGGTTGAGTTGGATTGATTTCTTCTTTATAATCTTGAAATAATGTACCATTTCCTATTTGACGCCTACGAGAGCTACCGGTCGCGGCTGGACGACATCACCCTGATCCACGAGTTCCTGGAGGAGGTCCCCCTGAAAATGGGGCTGAAGACGGTCATGCCGCCCTTCGTCCTGCCTTACTACAACGGCATTGTCCCCGAGGACGCCGGCCTGAGCGCCTTCGTCTTCCTGGAGGGCGGGCATTTCACCATTCATACTTTTTCTTATCGCGGCGTGTTTTTCTGCGATTTGCTCTATCCCCAGGCTTTCGACACGGAAAATCTCAGGGTCTATATCGACGAAGCCTTCCCCGCTCAAAAGGTTTTTCAGAATTTTGTCGAGCGCCAGAAGGAATTCAGGCTGGGCCGGCCGGCGGTCGATGAGAAAAAGGACTTTGGCCCGCACCTCATGCTGAACCTGGAGGGTTATAAGGGGCCGTCCACCCTGGACAGCCTGTTCGCTTACTTCGATGTCCTGCCCTACGCCATCGGGATGACGCCCATCATGAGGCCTTATGGGGTGAGGAGCGCGGCGGGGAAAAAGGAAGTCATTTCCATCCTGACCATGATCGCCGAAAGCCACATCAGCCTTCACTTCTTCCCCAACGAGGGGCAGGCCTTCTTCGATATTTTTTCCTGCTCCTTCTTCGACACGGACAAGGTCAGCCGGGAACTGAAGAAAGGGCTGGAGGGCAAGATTACCGCGGAGGTCCTCATCTCCCGGGGGAGCAAGTACAAAGATTTCCGCGAGGAGCGGCGTGACAAGGTACGCTACTCCCGCCAGTGGCTCAAGCACGCCCACGGCGGTCATCATAAGACCTGAGGAGCGGTGCCCAGGCCGCTGCCGAAACGGCCGGGCTGCCTGTCAAACGCAACTCGACGCCCAATAAAAACGGAAAGATCATAAAGAGCTCACCCGCCAAGCTGGCCGCTTACCCGGAGGGCCATTTGGGATCGCGGCTTTTCACCCAGGTGGGTCGGTTGATATTGAGAGAAAAATGAAAAAAAAGCCCTCGCCGCAGACTGAACGGAAGATCCGGAAGCCCCCTTGTGTTCTGGGAATCGATCTGGGCGGGGTGGAGCATAGGCCGAGCGGGGTGTGTGTTCTGCGGGGATTCCGGGCGGAGACATCCCTCCTCCATACGGACGCTGAAATTTTGAAGCTGGTGAAAAGCATCTGCCCCGACCTGGTGGCCATCGACGCCCCCCTGACGCTTCCTCCGGGACGGAGGTCCATGGAGGAACGGACGGACCGCCATCTTCGGCCCGCCGACGAGGAGCTCTTGCGGCGGCGGATTCCCTTTTTTCCCATCACCATCGGCCCGATGCGGGCCCTGACCGTGCGGGGAATCGGGCTGAAGCGCAAGATCCAGAGGCTGGGGATTCGGGCGGTCGAGATCTACCCGGGAGGGGCCCAGGACGTCTGGCGCCTGCCCAGGGCCAAGCGCAACCTCCGCGGGTTGCGGCGCGGCCTGGAGAAGCTCGGAATAAAAGGACTGCGCCAGGATGCCTCCGACCATGAGTTGGATGCGGCCACCGGTGCCCTGGTGGGGAAGCTCTTTCTTCAAGGTAAAGCGGAAGTCTATGGCGACTTCAAATCCGGCGCCATTCTCATGCCCCCCTCAAATTCAATGTAAATCTGGCAAGGTCAGCATTTCTGGGCGCAAAAACCTCGTTTAACGGCAATTTAAAGCGGGAAAAATGAGTTAATTTATTTAATGTCTGCAAGTAATCTTGGGCCGCCCCCTTTTTTGATGTAGAATCAGTCCATGCCTCCCGAGAATGACTATCCGGATTTCGTGGCCCGTTTCTACGACGTCATCTATGACCGTCTCCGGACGGGGACGGACGCCGAGTTCTATCTCCGGCGCATGGCCGAGGCCAAAGGCCCGGTCCTGGAGATCGGAACCGGAACAGGACGCCTGTTCCAGGAAGCCTTGAGGCGCGGGACGGATATCACCGGGATCGACAATAGCCCGGCCATGATCGGTGTGCTCCGCTCCAAGCTGGAGCCCGCCGACCAAACCCGGGTTCAAGTTATGGACGCCCGCCGCCTGAGCCTGGCCAGGCGGTTCAGCCTAATCGTCGCGCCCTTCCGGGTCTTTTCTCATCTGCTCGGCGTGGAGGACCAGCTGGTGGTGCTGAACAAGGTCTACGACCATCTTCGGCCCGGCGGATATTTCCTCTTTGACGTTTATGTGCCCAATCCAAAATACATATCGGAGGGCCTGGACGGCCTGGTGGACTTCGAGGGCGAGTATGCGGCCGGCCGGCGGTTCAAGCGCACGACCTATATGTCCGCGGACCTGGTCAACCAACTCAGCCATGTCCGGATGAAGTTCGAATGGGACGAGGGCGGCCGCCGGGTCGAGCGGGAGTGGACCTTTACTCTGCGCTTTTTCTTCCGCTACGAGTTGGAGCATCTCGTCCAGCGCTCCAAATTGAAGCTGGAGACAATCTACGGCGATTTCTCCGGGGGGCCACTCGAGCCGGATTCCAAGGAGTTCGTGATCCTCTGCCGCAGAACTTGAGAAGGATGATAACGCCACTTCGAGCGAAGGAGTCAATAATGAAAAAATTTCTGTTGTCTGTTATGGTCTTTGTGCTGGCGGCCGTCCTGCCGGCCGCGGAAAAGACCGGTCCCAAGGTCTTCATCTCCGTTGATATGGAGGGCATCTGGGGCGTAGTCCAGTGGAATCAGACAAATTCCGATTCGCCCGAATACGGCCCGGCCCGCAAATGGATGGCCGAGGACGTCAACGCCGTCGTGGCCGGCCTGCTCGAGGCCGGGGCCGGCCAGATCGTGGTCAACGATTCTCACGGCAGCATGAGAAACATCTTGGCCGACCAGATCAACCCCAAAGTGACTTTGATCTCGGGCTCCCCCAAGCCGCTGTCCATGATGCAGGGCATCGACGCCTCCTTCGAGGCTTGCCTGTTCATCGGGTATCACGCTCAGGCAGGCACGGGCGCGGCGACCCTGGACCACACCATCTCCAGCGGCACGGTCCGTTCGGTCAAGATCAACGGCCTGGAGCTTCCCGAGCTGGGGATCAACGCCGCCATAGCCGGCGCATACAATGTTCCAGTCATCATGCTCAGCGGCGATGAGGAGACCTGCTCTCAGGCCAAAGCCCTCCTGGGCCAGGGAGTCGTGACCGTAGCCGTCAAGAAGGCCGTGGGCCGTTACGCCGCCGCGCTGCTTCCCATGGACGAGGCTAGGAAAAACCTCGCCCAGGGAGCCCGGGAAGCGCTGGCCAACAGGGCCAAGGTCAAGCCCTTCCGCCTTGACTCGCCCTGCCGGTTCGAGCTGGAATTTCTGAACAGCGGCCAGGCGGAAATGCCCTCCTTGCTCCCTCAGGTCAAGAGGACGGGCGCCCGTTCGGTGGCCTTCTCCACAGCCGATTACATCGAGGGCTTCAAGCTCATGCGGGCGGTGATCGCCCTGGCCGGCATCAGCTGACCAGGAGCAGCCGAGCATGAGCAAACTCAAGCTTAGAAGCGGGCCTCGGCTGCGCTAGAGGTTTTATGACAAATAGTGTGGCTAGTCCTCTACTGGAGTAGAGGGCCTGGGTGAGGAGTGAGGCGCCATGAGCGGTTTAGCCAGGAATCGACGGGGTTCGAGGGCAACTTAAGGCAATGAATGGAAGCATCCCCCTCGCCATAAATCATGGGGAGGGGTGGCACGGCGGAGGGGCTCCCCGTCTGCGCGCAGCTTAGCGAGCACAGCCGGGGAGGAGCCGTGACAGGACCCCTCCTCTTTTTGAATGCAGGGTCATGGGAGGGGGATGCTTCCTATCGCATAGCGTCCGAGAAACCCGGAGAGGCCGGAGGGCGTGAAAAATCCGGCCAGCGAGCGAGGCCAATACCCAAGCCCTTCGATTCCTTATCATCAGAAAAAATGCTTGCCCCAGTCTGGCCTAGATTGACCTGCCTCTTCGGGCTGTGATAAAAGACAACCCCATGACCGAAGCGAGAGAGGCCAAGCCGCGGACTTATCTGGGCCTGTTCCTGGTCACCTTGGCCGCGCTGATGTACGAGATCCTCTTGACCCGCATCTTCAGCGTGACGATGTGGTATCACTTCGCTTTCATGGCCATCTCGGTGGCCATGTTCGGGATGACCCTGGGGGCGGTGGTCATCTATCTTTTTCCCAGGCTCTTCACCCCGGAGCGAGCTCCCCTCCATTTGGCTTCGACCGCGCTGCTCTTTTCGGCCTCCATGGTGGCCTGCTTCCTGGTCCACCTCCGCCTGCCCCAGGTCTCGCTCAACTCCTTCCAAGCCCTGTTCACCCTGACGGCCACCTTCGGCCTCGTCTCCGTCCCCTTCATATTCAGCGGGATGTGTGTCTGCCTGGCCATGACCAAGTTTCCCGGGCAGGTCAGCAAATTCTACGCGGCCGACCTCTCCGGAGCGGCGGCTGGCTGTCTTCTGCTCATCGCTCTCCTCAAAATCACCGACGGCCCGACGGCCGTCATGGCCGTTGCCTTCCTGGCCAGCCTGGGGGCTTTTCTCTTTGCCTTCGATATCCGCCATGTCTCCCTCACCCGCCTGGCCGCCCTGGCCGGCCTCCTGTTGCTGGGGTTCGCCGTGACCAACACGATTCTGTCCGGCCAACAGCGTTCCCTGCTGCGCCTGCGTTGGGTCAAGGGTGCCCGCGAATCAAAACCCCTGTTTGAAAAATGGAACTCGTTCTCCCGCATCCGGATTTACAACGACCCGGTACTCCTGTCCCAGCCCTTCGGCTGGGGCCTGAGCTCGACCTACAGCCGTTCCGGACAGGTCCGCCAGCTCGGTTTGAACATCGACGCCAGCGCCTTCACCGTCCTGACCAACTTCAGCGGGGACCTGGACACGCTCGACTACCTCCGCTACGACGTGACCAACATCGCCCATTATCTCCGGCCGGAGGCCGATGTCTTTGTGATCGGGGCCGGCGGCGGCAGGGACATTCTCACCGCCCTGGTCTTCGGGCAGAAGAGCGTGACGGGCGCCGAAATCAACGACGACATCCTCCGCGCCGTAAACAAGAATTTCGGGAATTTCACCGGCCATCTCGATCGCAACCCCAAAGTCCGCTTCCTCAACGACGAGGCCCGCAGCGCCATCACCCGCTCCCCGAGGTCCTACGACATTATCCAGTCCTCGCTGGTCGACACCTGGGCGGCCACGGCGGCCGGCGCTTTTGTCCTCTCGGAGAACTCTCTTTATACGGTCGAGGCCTGGACCACCTTTCTGGAACATCTCCGGCCCTCCGGCATCCTCACCTTCTCGCGCTGGTATCTCCAGAGGCGGGAGATTCTCATGTATCGTCTGACCGCCCTGGCCGGCGCCGCGCTCCAGAGGGTCGGCCCCGGTGAGACCCGGGGCCACATCCTCATCCTCAAGAACAAGAACATCGGAACGATCCTGGTCAGCCGGGCTCCTTTCAGGGAAAAGGATATCGACACAATCGAAGAAGTCAGCCGGAGAATGAAGTTCGAGATCATTCTCAGCCCGAGGTTCGCCCTGGACCCGACCTATGCTGCCTTGGCCGACGGCCACAATGTGGAAGCCTTCACCCGGCAGTTTCCCGAGAACATCTCTCCTCCGACCGACAACAGCCCCTTCTTTTTTCAGATCCTGCGGTTCAAGAACATTCTGAAGCATATCCGCCAATTCCAGCCGAACCCCGTTCCCATTCTCGGCTATTTGCTGATCATGGTGGTGGCCTTGACCCTTATCTTCATCATCGTGCCGGTGGCCCTCTCCACCCAAAGGGGAGTCCTGCGCGGCTCTTTTCCTCTTTTTCTTTATTTCGGCTGCATCGGCATGGGGTTCATGCTGGTCGAAGTATCCCAGATGCAGAGGCTCATTGTGTTCCTGGGACATCCCAGCTACAGCCTGACGGTCGTGCTGTTCACCCTGCTCTTGGCCAGCAGCCTGGGGAGCTATACGACCAGGAAAGTCGAGGAGAGCAGATGGAGAGGCGCCGGCAGCCGGAGGTTTTTCCTGCTCCTGGCCACTCTGGCCGCCTTCGCCATTTTGACCCCTCCTGTCCTGAGGGCTGCTCAGGGAGCCGTGACGCCCGTCCGCATCCTGGCGGCGGTCCTCCTCCTGGCCCCCATCGGGGTGTTCATGGGGATGGCTTTTCCCCTGGGCCTGAAGCTTGCTTCCCGGCGGTCCGCCGCCCTGACTCCCTGGCTGTGGGGCATCAACGGCTCTTTATCGGTCTGCGCTTCTGTGCTGTCCGTGGTCATCGCCCTGAGCTTAGGGATTGCCGCCTCCTTCTGGACCGGAGTATTATGCTACGGCCTGGCCGCGCTGGCCTATCTCCGGGCGGCCCGCTGATTCGCGCACCCCGCCGCTCCCAGTTGCCTTTTCGGAGATTTCTCCAGGAAAGGGCCCCGATCCGTCTCCGGGCGTGACCTCCGGGCCAGCCGGCCCGAAGGAGGATGCGGGGAAGAGCGGAGTTAGACGAGGCTAGTGGTTTGACATCTCAATTTTTTTGATTATATTAATACTATATAATTTATAGGCTAAGAGAACCAGAGGAGCCTGAAAGCGCTTTTGGCCATAGTCCTGGCCCCTCAGGACGGAGGGTATAAGACATTGGGCACCAAGATTATTCGGTCCGACGAGGAATGGCGGAAGATCTTGACCGCCGAAAAGTACCAGATCCTGCGGGAAGGGGGCACGGAGCGGGCCTTTTCCGGCCGGTACAACGGCCACCATGCTAAAGGCCTTTATGTATGCGCCGCCTGCGGCAGCCCCCTGTTCCGTTCGGAGACCAAGTACGATCATGGCTCGGGCTGGCCGAGCTTCACCGCGCCGCTCGACGAGGAGGCCGTGGTCTTTAAAGAGGACCGTTCTCTCCTGATGAAGCGGACCGAAGTCCGCTGCGCGGCCTGCGGTTCCCACCTCGGCCATGTCTTCGACGACGGCCCGGCCCCCTCCGGCAAACACTACTGCATTAACTCCGCAGCCCTCGACTTCAAGCCGGCCGGCGCGGAAGCCTCGGCCGGCCTGGAGACTAAGACCGAAACGGCCACTTTTGCGGCGGGCTGTTTCTGGGGCGTTGAAGACCAGTTCCGGCGCAGACCGGGCGTTCTTTCGACAGTGGTGGGCTATACCGGGGGGACGGCCGACTGCCCCACCTACAGCCAGGTCTGCACGGACAAAACCGGCCATGCCGAGGCCGTCCAGATCGCCTTCGACCCCAGCCGGGTGAGCTACCAGGAGCTGGCGCGCTTCTTCTTCAGCCTCCACGACCCGACCCAACTCAATCGTCAGGGGCCGGACGTGGGCACCCAGTACCGCTCGGCGATCTTCACCCACAGCCCGCAGCAGGCGGAAACCGCCCGCCGGGTCACGACCGAAGTGGAGAAGTCAGGCCGATACGCCAGGCCGATCGTCACCCAGATCGTCCCCGCTTCGACCTTCTATCCGGCCGAGGAATACCACCAGCGCTACCTGGAAAAATTGCGCCAGCGTTCCGGCGCTAACGAGGGCGGCTGCGGGACAAATAGCTGCGGACGATAGGGGCCGGTCCGTTCAATCTACGATGAAGGCCTTGGCTCCTCTTTCCGAATGGCCCAGGTGAGGGTTGGCCTCGTCGTCCCCGGCTTGAAAGCTCATCCCGGGGCGGAGCCGGAAGGAGCGGCCGTCCCGGAGGGTGATGTCGAACTCGCCCTCCAGAACGAGGAAAATATGTCCTTTAGGGCACCAGTGGTCGGAGCGATATCCCGGCGAATATTCAACGATTCGGGCCCGGATGTTCCCGGCCTCAAAAATGCGCCAATGCGATGTTCCCCCTTCACCCGGGTGTTCGACGGGTTTGACCGAACTCCAATCCGTAACCGTAAAAGGGATATTGAGAATTTTCATGCCATCCTCCTTTTTTCACCGCGGCTGGTTGACAGAAGCATCTCCAACCCTGTGATATATGGGGAGGGGTGGCACGGCGGAGGGGGAAGGAGCCGTGACAGGACCCCTCCTCTTCTTGAAGCTAGGATCATACACATGGAGATGCTTACCTGATTGACAGAATCGTTTTTCCTCGGTATAAAAGATTTTAAAATAACTATCGCTGGAGGTAAAGGATGAAATTGAACAAAACACCTTTCGTCGTTCTTATGCTTTTTGTCCTGCTGGCCCTGACCGGGCCTTCTTTCACTCAGAGCCGGGACCAAGGATCATGTCCCCTCTGTTCCAGCCCCGCCGACCGGGAGAACTGCACGGTCATCATGGTGGGCAAAAACGCTTCAGTGGACGGGTCGGTGATTTCGACCCACACCTGCGACTGCGGCCTGTGCGACTGGACCTGGCGCCATGTCCCCGCCGCCGACCATCCGGCCGGGTCGATGCGCAAGATTTTTTATGTCGACCAGTTCACCACCATCCCGCCCAGCCAAGGCCTTAAGTGGGAGCGGGTCAAGGAAGATTTGAGCGGCCTGGAGATCCCCGAGGTACCCCACACCTACGGCTATCTGCTGGGGGCTTTCGGCTATATGAACGACAGGCAGGTGGCTATCGGCGAATCGACGGTCGGTTGCCGGCCGAAGATGGAGAACAAGACCACCACGCCCAAGTTCGACATCACCCAGCTGACCCTGCTGGCCATGGAGCGGGGGGAGACGGCCCGGGAGGCCATCAAGGTCATGGGTGAAATGGCGGAAAAATACGGCTACGGCCATACCGATGAAGGCGAAATGCTGGCCGTCAGCGACCCGAACGAGGTTTGGATCTTCGAGGTCATGCCGGTCGGCCCCCTGTGGACGCCCAAGAGCGGCAAGCCCGGTACGGTGTGGTGCGCCCAGCGGGTCCCCGATGATCAAGTGGCGGTCTGCCCCAATGAATCCCGCATCGGGGAGATCGACTTGAACAACAAAGACTATTTCATGGCCTCACCCAACGTCATCTCCTATGCCGTGGAACAGAAGTTCTACGATCCCAAGAGCGGCAAGCCTTTCAACTGGAAAAAGGCCTATAACCCCCTGGATCTCAGCGCCTCGAACAGCAAAGGCTTCCATGTCCGCCTGTGGAGGTTCCTGGACCTGGTGGCCCCGTCCCAGAAGTTCAGCCCCGAGACGCTGAACGAGGACTTCCCGGTCTCGGTCAAGCCGGACAAGAAACTTTCGGTCTATGACGTCATGGTCATGACCCGAGACAAATGCCAGGGCACGCCCTTCGACCCGGCCCGGGGCTTGCAGGGCGGAGCCTTCTCCAACCCCAACTTCCTGCCCTACGGATTTGAGCTGGAAGGGAAGAAATACAACGCCCCCCGGGTGATCGGCGTCAACCGGGCCGAATATGTCACGGTGACCCAATGCCGAGGCTGGCTGCCCAACCCCGTCGGCGGGATCATCTGGCTGTGCTGGGGAGCCCAGGACACCTCCTGCTTCTTCCCCCTCTACAACAGCATCACCGAGATCCCCCACTCCTTTGAAATCGGCGACCACTGGGAGTTCAGCCGGGAATCGGCCCGTTGGGCGTTTGACTATGTCGATTTCCACACTCAGGTCCTCTATGCCTATGCCATCCAGGACGTTCGGAAAGCCCAGGAAAAATGGGAAAAACCGGCAGTGGACAGGACGCCCTTGATTGATAAAAACGCCCTGGAGCTGTACCAGAAGGATCCTGCCCAGGCCATCCGCTATTTGACCGACTATTGCCTAGGCAACTCAAGCGCCGTCGTCAGCGCCTGGTGGCAGCTGGGGGATCAGCTTCTGGTGAAATACAACAAACTTTGGGTTTACGATTCAGCCGCCCGGAAGCGCAACCCCTTGAAATTCCCCGACTGGTACCTCAAGGAGCTCGTCCGCGGCAATCAGCTGGTGCCCGAGGAGAAAAAGTAGAGCGGCTGACCGATCTCAGCATGCCCGGCACTTAGTGGCCCTGAGGTTTAGCCAATCAGGGGACTGTCTTATTCCTGGAGGTAAGAGAGAC
This sequence comes from Candidatus Aminicenantota bacterium, assembly GCA_963702835.1. Lineage (GTDB taxonomy): Bacteria > Acidobacteriota > Aminicenantia > Aminicenantales > JAFGAV01 > JAFGAV01. Next base: position 2,004,429 of record OY969762.1, on the reverse strand, counting down.
AGAAAACGTAGGCTTCAATGCAAGCCATGAGGCAGCCTGTGCACCAATGGGCAAAAGTCATGGGCATACAGACGGAAAACCACAATTGGCAATCCACGTTGCCTGCCGCCTGGGGCGGGGAGGCCAGCACTGCCGAGAACAGGAGCACTGCCAAGATAAGCACGGCCGCCGAAAAATTCTGAAACCGATGTCTTCGGAAATGGGCCAGAGTCATTATCTATCCTCCTCTAATGTCGTTTCCAGAGGATGAGACGACGGCTGTTTTTGATTTTTCTCAGCCTCCTTGAAAAAGGATTCGTGGAGAGTTTTTGTTGACAATTCCGGTGTTGGGTTATAATATTATCGAACTCAGCATTGTTCAAAGCCCAGGGGAGAGGAGAGGTGGAATCGACTCCGAAAGGCGCCATCCCTAGGCCCGGTCCGCTGAAGCAGGCCAATGTCTTTGACAAGGTCAGCAGCCTTCTTCTTCAATTGGCCAAGACGATCTCCTCCATCAAGATCTTCACTCTGGACCATGAATCCTCAAAAAAATTGATCCATGGCCTGTGGCAGAGCCTAAGCGCTTTTTTGGAAAAGTTTCCCAAGTTGGAGCTTAGCGTCAAAGAGTTCTCCTTCGTCTTTCTGAACCGCGTGGTCTATAAGGACGAGAAAGCCATCAAGAGCCTGCCCTTCTTGTTCTACCGGGACGGGATGACCAAGCTCTTTTTTCACCAGTCTTTGAGGGAGGAAGAGCTGCTTGAATTCTTGCGCGTCGTCCGCACCGCCTTCGAACTGCCGGCCGAAACCTGTGATGTGGTCAACATGCTTTGGGAAAAAGACCTGCCCAATATCCGCTGTCTGGCCCCCGACGCCTTCCTGGAAGCCAAGATCGGGGCCGACAAAGAACCACCCCGGCTGAGGGCCCAACCCGAGGAGCTCACCTCGGGCGTCATCGACATTCCTTTTGAAGAAATGCCCACGGGCGATGTACCGATCGTGAATGTAAGCTTTGGCCCCCCGGTCCAAATGCCTTTGGAGGGGGATGAGCCCGCCCAGCTGGACGGTGACCAGGAAGAGGTTTATACCTACCTGAGCGATCAAGAGGACCTCCGCCTGGGCGAGATGCTCCAGGACAACCGGAAAGTCTCGCCCCTGGGAGAGATGGTCCAGTTGATCAACGAAATCCTCATTTTGGAGAGAACCCCCGAAAGGTTCAGGAATACCATGGAGGTGGCCTTCCACCTCCAGCAAGACTTGGTGCAGAAAGCCGAATTCCCCCTGCTGACCCAACTGCTCATGAACGTGCTGGAGCTCAAAACGGCTATCCCCGATCCAAGCTCACCCCAGCGTCAGGCCATTGAAAAGTTATTGCAGCGGACTAAGGACCAGGAGGCCCTGACCCTTCTCAAGAAATCCGTGGCGGAGAACCGTCTTGTCTTGTTCCAGCCGTTTTTTGAATACATCAAACTCCTCGGCCCCGAAAGCCTGAGCCTGGTGGCTGAGCTCTACGATACGGAAAGGAACCCTTCCTTCCGGTCGAGCATCAGCGGATATCTTCTGGACGTCGGACGTCAATCTCCCCAGCTGATTTTTGGCCTGGTCACGCCCCAGCGTCCGAGCCTGGTTCGGGATGTCATCACCGTGTTGGGAGGGCTGGACGACCGCCGGGTCATCCCCCTGCTCGGCCAGTTCCGCGGAGAGTGGGCCAAGCCGTTCAAGCTGGAGGCTATCAGAGCCCTGGGCAAGTTCCGCAATCCCGAGGCCAGCCGGGCGCTATTGGGATTCCTGGACGACCCGGATGAAGAGGTCCGGGTCATCGCCACCAACAACATGCGGATCCTGGCCGATTCCACTTTGATGTCAGCCTTGGAAGATCTTGTCCGCGGTAAGCACTTCGACAAGAAGACCCTGGCCGAGCGGCAGGCTGTATTCGACCTACTGGGAAGGACCCGGTCTCCGGCAGCCTATGACCTGCTCCAGGGCTTATTGAGGAAGGGGCTGGGCTTTTTAGGCAGGACTGAAAAAGTCTCCACTCGGCTCTGTCTTATTCAGGCCCTGGAGCGGTTCCCCACGCCCCGGGCCAGAGAAATTCTCAACCAGGGGGCGCGCCTGAGGAACCGCACCCTGCGCCTGGCCTGCCAGACGGCCCTGGCCGGGCTGAAGTTCGGGGATGAACGCGGCGGGATCAACCCGCCGGAGGCTCCATGAGCGGCACGGACAAGGACATCTTCCAAGAGGACGCCCGCCAGGAAGAAGCCCGCCTCAACCGGGAAGCCCTCAATCTGCTGCGCTATCTCCGGATGACCCTCAAAGTGACCAAGATCTACGACCCCGGCAACCGAATCGTCCATGAGCAGATCCATCTCCTCTTCTCCCTTCTGCAGAGCCTTCTCCAATCGCAGAAAGAAGCCGTCCTCCTGCTGAGGCAGACCACACTTTTCTTCAACGGTTCCCGCGTCCGTTTCTCCTTCAGCAATTACGACCTGGTTAAGTCCATAATCGGCGAGATGAGCAAGCGGAGCATCGGCCTTCTCCGCTTCCTGCCCGAGCTCAGCGAGGAGGAGCTGAAAAACTTTCTCTTTATTCTGGCCCCTAAAAGGCCGTCCGGCAGTGCTGTCTTCGACGGCCTGGTCAGGGATATGGAACAGAAGGAAATCAAGAACATCCGGCTGGAAAAGCTTTCCCTGGTTGATGTTTTTACCGGTAATGAGGAGGATGTCGTCAAGATCTTCTTCCTGGGCATCGCCCATTTAAAGGAGATCTTCGGCCGGCTGATGCGCGGCGAGTCCTTTTCCCTGAACATGACCCGGCGGCTGATGCATTCCCTGTTTAACCATATTTCCCACAACGAGGCCTTTGCCTTGGGGCTGACCACCATCAAAAATTTTGATGACTACACCCTGAACCATTCGGTCAACGTCTGCATCCTGTCCATCGCCCTGGGCCGCCGGCTGGGCTTGGAAAAGAGCGAGCTCAGCGACCTGGGGATCAGCGCCTTTTTCCACGATTATGGGAAGATGGAGATCCCCAAGGAGATCCTGGACAAGCCCGGCAAGCTGGAGGCCGAGGAGAGACGATTGGTGGAGCGCCATTCCCAGATCGGAGCCCAGAAACTCCTCCGCCTCAAGGAGTACAGCCCCCTGCCGGTGGGCGCCATCAACGTGGCCATCGAGCACCATGTCCGGGAGGACCTGACCGGTTATCCCCGATATCACAAGAAGAAGAACATCAGCCTCTACAGCAAAATTGTCCGGATGTGTGATATCTTTGATGCCCTGTCGACGCCCAGGCCCTACCGGGATAAGGTTTTCACTCGGGACGAGGTCCTGAAGATTATGATGGCCGAGGCGGGGGACGGCTTCAACCCCATCCTGCTGAAGGTTTTTGTCCAGATGCTGGGCCTCTTTCCGGTCGGCACTCTGGTCCAGCTGGATACGGGTGAGCTGGCCATTGTCTTCGAGCCCAACCCGGAACCTTCCCTGGCTTTCCGGCCAAAGGTCAAGATCATCACCAACCGGCAGGGCCATAGGATTGACGGCGATGTCGTCGATACGGCGGCGGTCCTTTCGGAAACGAACGCCTTTGAACGGACGATCGTCCGCTCCCTCGACCCGGCCAAGTTCGGGATTCAAGTTTCCGACTACTTCCTGGCCAGAGCGCAGGCTGTCCCGCCGCCCGAGTCGCCGGCAGCCGGGGAATCAACGGGCCCGAATCCCTGAGCCCGGCCGGGCAGGCCTCAAGGACGTCTGTGCCTGTCCCTGAGGATTGCCCAGGCCGATGGAAGAGAAGCTAAAAAAGCTTAAATGACGGTGCACCAGGAGGCAGCCCATGTCCGAAGGCGAACCCAAACTTTCCGAACTGCGGAAGACGTTGCTCAGCGTCCTCATCGCTTTGGCGGCCACCACGGGGGCACTCGTTTCCTGGCAGGCCTCCCGACTCGGCAGCAGGGCCGCCACCGCCGATGGACAAGCCATCACCGCCGCGCTCAATGAGGCGGGCAGCGAGATGTCCATCGCCTCGGATGTCTTTCTCTTCGAGACAAACGCCCGGGAGCTCCGCCAGCATCTGGAGAACGCCAGGGCCATTCATAGGGAAGTCATGCGCAATCCGGCCGTGCCCGTCCGCTGGCTGGACGAATGGCAGTCCGAGATCATTCGGGCCCGGGTCCGTCATCTGCAACTCAACACGGATTTTTTAAAAATGGAGAACGGCCAGGAGGTCTTTGACAGCCGGCGCTACGGCCAAGCCATGCGGGCCCAGGCCGCCAGCGAGAAGCCCCTAGACTCGGCCTCTTTCACGAATCAGTCCGACGCCCTGCGGCGGAAGTCGGTTTTCCTGGTTGCCCTCAACCTGCTCTTCACCTCTGCCATTTTTCTGTTTACCGGGGCTCTCCGGACGGACATCGGGCGCAAGCTTGGTTGGATGACGGCCGGCATCGTCTTTTATGCCTGCGGCATCGGCCTAGCCCTGGGCCAGGTCCTGTTCTGAGGGAGCCGGCCGATGAAATCCATTCAGGACAGACAGTTCAAGACCGCCGTCATCCTCATCCTGGCCGGCCTCACCATGATGGCCAGCCTGGTCGTCTTCCTCAATGTCAGAGGCTCGGCCCGCGCCTCGGCGGCCGTCCGCGACAGCCGCATCCTGGCCATCCGCTACCTGACCCACCTGGGCCGCTCGTTATGGGACATCGCCGCTGAAAAAGACTTGATGGTGGCGGCCCAAGAAACGGCCGGCCTGATCCTGCAGTCCCAAGCCTATGAAAAGATGTCCAAGGGCAGCCAGGCCGGGCTCTATCGCTTGACGCACGAACGCCTGTCCCGGCTGAAGGAGCTTTTGGTCGAGAAAGGGCGGATTACCCAACCGCCCTACTACAATCCTCAAACGGATACCTTTGACGCGGTCCAGTATTTCCTGGACAAGGTCTTCGTCCCAGCGGCCGAATTGCTGGAGAGCCAGGAGCAAAAGAAAAAGGAAAGCGTTTTTTGGGACGGAAAGGTCGATGCCTATTCCACCGGCCTGGCGGTCGCCGCCGTGGCCGTTTTTCTGCTGACCCTTTCGCTCGTCCTGAGCGGCAAAGCCCGCCTGGCCATGGCCGGAGTCGGGCTGGCCCTGGCGGCGGCGGTGGCCGGGTCGAGCCTGGCCGCTGCCCTGAGGCCGTGGCCTGAGGTTTCCAGCGTGTCCCTTAAGGACTTGGCCCTCGCTTCAGGGGAAGTACTGCGGGCTAAGCTGATTCTGGATTTTGGCGGCGACCTCCAGGCGGCCTCGCCTTTCACCGGGCCGGCCGAGAGGATCATCGCCGGGATTCTGAAAAAGATCCAGGCTATCCGGCGGCCCTTGAGCTGCGGGCTCGCCTTCGAGCGGCCGTGGGAGAATCTCTTTTCTTTGCCGGACGCCTGGCCGAGGGACGAGCGGAGATGGACAGGGCCCTAGCCGACCTCGACACGGTCAGGCGGGCCGGCCAAAACGACGGCTACCTCGATTGGACGCGCGGCTTTGTCCATCTGTTGCTGGGCCGATGGCCTGAGGCCGAAGCTTCTATCGAGCGAGCCCTGGTCGAGCTCCCCGAACAGGGATTCGCCCTGGGGGTCATGAAGGCGGTCGTCCTTCTCTACGAGGGGAAGAAGCCCGCCTCGGAATCGGCTCTAGAGGCGGCGCTGGCCCAGGCGGCCGGACGGCCGCTCGCTTCAGACCCGAATTATTTCAGGATATTCGTTCGAAATCTGGAGCGGTTCAGAGAGATCAGTCCGGCCCAGGGCTTGGAGGGAATGGAACTGCGGTTGAAGGAGGCTTCGGTCTTGATCGCCCTGGGGAAGGGGACCCGTCACCCGGCCGCAGCCGCTACGGTCGCACCGCTTCTCTTCGTCAATCCCGTCACCGACAAACGGGGAGAGATCATAGACATCCCGGCCTGTCAGGAATTTCCCGCCTCCACCGGCCGCGCCTATTTTTTTCTCCAGCTCAAGGGAATGAGCCGAGGGCTGTCGGTTGTCCGCCGGGTTTACCGGCGATTGCCCGGCCAGGTGTTCTGGATCGAGCAGCTGCGCCTAGGACGCACGGAACACTGGGACGGACCGGCCGAAGCCCGGCTCCTGGGGTCGGTGGAATATCCCATGCCGGAGGCGGGTGAGAGCCTGGCCTCGGGCCGCTACCGCCTGGAGGTTTTTGTAGAGGGCGACCTTAAAGCGGCGGGAGAGTTCAAAGTCCGATAACAAAAATTGGCAAGAGGGGAAATTTGGCTATTGAAATATTGGAATTTCTCTTTTACTATAGCTTTATCGATAGAGAGGAGGGAAGGATCCATGGCCGAAGAAAAGAAACCGGAAGATAAAAAAGCGGAAGAACTCGCTTCCTCTAAGCACAAGTACACTGCCGATATCGAAAAGCTGGAGAAGGAACTGCAGAACTTCGAGAGCGAATGGGACAAGGACAAGAAGAAAGGGCAGAACAACCTGGACAAAATCGAAAAGCATATCGACGAAAAAACGAAAAAGGAATAGCCCCCTCAGCGCCTAAAACCGGAAGACGAGGCCGAAAATCAGTGATGCGCCTCCCAGGTCGACCGTCGTTTCCTTTAATTTGGTTGTTTCCCGGACCAGGTCAACGGTCAGCGCCCTGAACCCGGCGCGCAGGGCCACGGCCAGGTTTTTTAAGAAAGCATATTCGGCCCCGGCGGCAATCCCCACCCCCAGTTTCATCCGGGGCGAGAAGTTTTCTTTAGGCAACCCTTCCGCGTCGGTATGGAGAAAAGTCCCGCTCACCCAGCCGAAAAGCAGGGAGGGGACGGCCGTTATAGAAAATGCACGGGAAAGCAGGGGGAAATAGCGGACTGGGGCGCTGAGAGAAAAAAGGCCGGGCATGAGGACGATCTCTTGTTGCCCGGCCAGAGTCATCTCGTTGCCCCAGATGGCATGGCGCAAGGGGATGTGGAAAGAGGCGGCGGCTCCCACATACAGTTTGTTTGTCCAGACCGGATAGTAGGCCGCACCTTCCAGCATGAAAAAGGAGGCCGAACCCTGGCCGGCCTTCTTTCCCGTCAGATTTATCCACCAGGTGTCGAGCGGACCTCGGCTGTAGCCATTCAGGGCTGAATAATAGGCCCCCAGCTCGAAAAGCAGAGGGCCGCCGGGAGACAAGGCCGCGGCCCGACGCCGCCGGGCCGAGAGGACGGGTTCTTCCCCAATTTCGGCCAAGGCGGTCTCCTGCACGTAGCCGGTCAGCGTCCCGGATTTGGCCCGAAAGCGGACTTCGTAATAGGTACGCACTTTGCGGACGACTTCGATGCGGTCGCCCGAGCGAAGCTCGCCCAATATGGGGCTATTGATGTCCGGCTCGGACCAGACGTTGGCCCGGGGAAGCCTCACCGTCAGGACGGCGGTGGGGAGTGTGGCCGCCAGCTCTTCGCCCCGGCAGACGCCTTCGACCGCATCCCGGTGGACGTAGCCTTCGATGGCCCGGCCTCCGGCCGTGATATGAATGATTTCCAGGAAGGCGTAGCCTCGCTGAAGGACTTCCAGGAGCTGGCCGTTGGTCAGCCGGTCGATGACACGGCTGTTGGGATCAGCCTCGGCCCAGACGTTGGCCGAAGGGATTTTCACGCGCAGGATCCGGGCCTCGGCCAGGGGAACGGCCGCCGGCCCCTCGGTCGTGCAAACGACCTCCACGGCGCCTTCATTCAGAAAACCCGAAATCGCCGCCTTTCCTTCCTCCGTCAGCCGGACGGCATAGAAGGAGCCTGTTTTTTGGCCGGATTCCATGATCAGGCCGGAATTGAGCAGCCCGCCGACCTGACTATTGAGATCGGGTTTCGTCCACAGGTTGGCCGAAGTCACCTTGATTTTCAGAATAACGGCCCCCGCCGCGGTCAGGGCCAAAGCTCCAACGAACAGGAAAAGGGCACATCCCCGGACGAGTATTTTCATACACCACTCCTCGCGCGCTAAATCGTAAGTTCCTTATTATATTATATTATCCGCTCTTGCTCCGCTTCTGCTCATACATCAAGGCATCTGCCTGAGACATCATTTCGTCGAGGGAACAAGGATTTGTTGGATCATAGCTGGCCAGGCCGGTGCTGATTTCCAGCTGAAAGGGGAGGTCTCCTTGGGCGTTGCGGGCTGCCAGGTTTGATTGCAAACGCCCCATGATGACATTGGCATTTTCTTCGGGGACTCCCATGGTCAGGACCACGAATTCATCGCCCCCCACTCGGGCGATAAGGTCCGAGTCGCGAAATGCGTCTTTGAGGAGAGCGGCTGTTTCAACCAGGGCCAGATCGCCCTCCTGGTGGCCCCGGGTATCGTTGATCCCTTTCAGGTCATCGATATCGGCGTAGAGGAGCAACATCCGGCTGTTCAAGCGTTTGGCCAGCTTCCACTGTCGCTCAGCTAAAGTCATGAATCCCCGCCGGTTGTACAGCCCGGTCAGTTCGTCGGTGAGGGACAGACTGCGCAGCGCCTCTTCCGCCCGTTTGTGCTCGGTGATTTCGCGCGAATTGACGACCACACCCCGAATGACAGGATCAGTCAGGTGGTTCTTGCCGAAAGACTCTATGTAGATCCAGGAGCCGCTGGCATGGCGAAAGCGATACTCCCCGAATGCGGAGAAACCCGGCCGCTGGATTCCCTCTGCAAAAATGGACAAAATTTTTTGAGCGTCCTCGGGGTGAATGAACTCAAAGACGTTCTTGCCGACCAGCTCCTCGGGACGGTAGCCCAGAATATGCTCAATCGAAGGGCTCTCATAACTGATTGTCCCATCGGCTTGAAGGACGGTGATAATGTCCGATGAGTTCTGGACTAGGGATCGGAAACGCTCCTCGCTTTGGCGCAGGGCCTCCTCGGCCCGCTTGCGTTCAATGGCCATGGACACTTGGGAGGAAACAAACTTAAGGATATTCTTGTCCTCCTCCCCGTAGCGGGTCCCTTCGGTATAACTCTGAACGACCAGTACACCGATGGTCTTATCTTCTTTTTTCAAGGGAACCCCGAGCCAGTCAATGGAGGGCTGCCCGACGGACTCCACCGTTCCTTTTTTTTCGAGCTCCTCAAACACTTCCGGCGAGGCCAGCAGCGGCTCTCCGGTGTGAAGGACGTATTCGGTCAGGCCGCGGCCAAGCTTACGGGGCGCCGGCGTTTTATCGTATTCATCGACAAAATAGGGGAAACTCAAAATTTCATTTTCCTGGTCATAAAGGGCGATGTAGAAATTCTTGGCCGGCATCAGTTCCCCGATGGCCTGATGGATGGAGCGGAACAGCTCTTCGAGATTTTGAGTCGACTGGGCCGCCTCCGAAATTTTGTAGATGGAATGCCTTATCTTTTCCGCCCTTTTTTGCTCGGTGATGTCCAGGATGGTCAGAATGGTCCCTTCCGGCCGGCCCTGTTTGTCCTTTAATGCCGAGCTGTAGGCTTCCAGGCTCAGCTCCCGGCCCAGGAGAGACCGATAGTCGAAGACTTCGCCGGCGATATCTTCCCCGGCCAGGGCCCGTTTGAGCAGGGGGACGGCGCCCGACTGCTGGATGGGCGGCATATCGAGAATGTTCTGCCCCAGGGCGGGGGATTTGGCCCCCTCCGGGATACCCATCATCCGGGCCAGGGCCGGGTTTTCATAAGTGATCATGCCGGCCCGGTCCAGGTAAAGAATGCCGACCGGAGACTCCTCAACCAGCCGCCGATTGAATTCCTCCGAGGCCCGACGTGCTTCCAGGATCGCTTTTTTCGTCTCTTCCGCCTGTTTGAGCTTGGCTGTAGTTTTTTCTAGTTTTTCATTCCGCCGGCGCAACCCCGCCAATTCATTCGAGAGTTGTGCTTTGGTTTTGACCCGATTTTCCATTCCCGTTTAAAAAAGGTTTAAACGAAACTCTCTAAAATGCCGTCCCTTTTGTCTAAATATTACTCTCCGGGAAATGGCTGAGTCAATAGCCCGGCCTGCTGTTTCTTGACACCGGTCCTTGGCCGGCGATATATTTTCGTCGTAATCAAGTGGAAGAAATCGTGTCTCTCAGGAGAAAATGATGGACATACAGGACAAAGTGGCGATCGTCACGGGAGCCTCGGCGGGAATCGGCCGGGCCACTGCCCTCGGCTTGGCTTCCGCCGGCGCCAGGCTGGCTCTAGCGGCGCGGTCTGTTGATAAATTGCGCCTGCTGACAGGCAACCTGAAAGGCGGGGGCGGGGAGGCTCTGATGGCGGCCACGGATATGCGGAATAGGGCCGAGGTCGAGCATCTCGTGGCGGAGACGCTCAAGCGCTTCGGCCGGATTGACATCCTCATCAACAACGCCGGCCAAGGCATGGCCGGCTTTGTGGAAAATGCCGACATGGGAGATTACCTCAAGCTTATCGAATTGAACGTTTTTGGTCCGGTCTATGCCATGCAGGCCGTCATTCCCCTGATGCGTCAGGCCGGCGGGGGAATGATCGTGAACATCAGCTCGATGGTGTCGAAAATGCACATCCCCGGCCTCGGTTTCTACGCCTCCACTAAAGCCGCCCTGAACATCCTATCGGAGACCGCCAGAGACGAGCTCCACAAGGACAACATCCGGGTGCTGACCGTCTTTCCGCGGACGACGGTCACTGATTTCGGCCCGAACTCCCTGGGTGATCGACAACTTCGCCAAAGGCAAAGGTCGGCGGCCTCGGCTTCCATTCCGACCGACAGCGCGGATTATGTCGCCGGGAAGATTCTCCAGGCCATTGAGAGGGAGACGGCCGAACAATACATGGCCGACTGAGAAGAGGAAAGCCCCTGGATCGCCGGAGCTCCTTTATGACATCGACCGCCGGACAAGCTGAGGGCTGAAGAGGTGGAGTCTTCGCCGGCCATTCGCATCCGCAACCTGAGCAAGACCTTTGTCGTCACCAAGCGCGAAGCCGGCCTGCGGGCCGCCCTGCGCAGCCTGGTCCACCGCCGGAAGGAAGAAGTACGGGCCGTGGACGGAATCTCGTTCGACCTGGCCCCCGGCGAAGTGGTGGGCTTTCTGGGGCCCAACGGCGCGGGCAAGACCACCACGCTGAAGATGCTCTCGGGCCTGCTCCATCCCACCTCCGGGGAGCTGGCCGTTCTCGGCTACCGGCCCTGGAAGCGGGAGAAGGCTTACCTGCGGCAGATCACCCTGGTCATGGGCCAGCGCAACCAGCTCGTTTGGGACATCCCCGCCGCTGATTCCTTCGAGCTCAACCGGGCCATCTACCGCATCCCGGCCGCCGACTATCGCCGCACGGTGGACGAGCTGACCGACTTGCTGGAGTTGAAGCCGCTGCTGGGCAAGCCGGTGCGGAACCTGTCCCTGGGCGAGAGAATGAAATGCGAGATCGCCGTTTCACTCCTGCATCGACCCCAGGTGGTGTTCCTCGACGAACCGACCATCGGGCTGGATGTGACCATGCAGCGCCGCATCCGGTCCTTCATCGCCGAATACAACCGCCGCAACGGGGCGACGGTCCTCCTGACCAGCCACTATATGGCCGACGTGGAAGCCTTGTGCCGCCGGGTCATCGTCATCCATCGCGGCCGGCTCCTGTACGATGGCCAGCTCTCGGCTTTGGTGCGCAGTTTCTCCGCGCACAAGACCATCGTGGTCCAGCTGGGAGACTGCCAGGCCGACCTCCGGGCTTACGGCGAGGTCGTTTCCTACGAAGACGGCCGGGCCACGCTGCGAGTGGCCAAGGCCGAGACGGCCCGGGTCACCGGGCGGCTGCTGGCCGATCTGCCGGTGATCGACCTGACCGTGGAGGACCCGCCCATCGAGGAAGTGATCGAGCGGGTGTTCGCCCAGGAGCCTAAGTGAAGGAACTGAGGGACATCTATGTCCAACAGTTCAAGACCAGCTTCGCCTCGATGCTGCAGTATCGGGCGGCCCTGGTCATCTGGCTGATCGGACACATTCTTGAGCCGCTCATCTCCCTGGTGGTGTGGTCCGCCGTTTCACGCTCCAGCGGCGGCAGCGTGGGCGGGTTCAGCGCGGCGGATTTCGCCGCCTATTTCCTGGTGCTCATGCTGGTCAACCACGCTACCTACACCTGGGTCATGTTCACCTACGAATACCAGGTCCGGCAGGGGACGCTCTCCTCCGTCCTCCTGCGGCCCCTGCACCCGATTCACTCCGACATCGCCGATAACGTGTCCTCCAAGCTGGTCACCCTGCCCGGAATGTTGTTCGTGGCGGCGATACTGATTGTCGTCTTCCGGCCGGCCTTCCATTTCGTCCCCTGGGCCATGGCCGCCTTCCTCCCGGCCCTCTTCCTGGCCTTCATCTTGCGCTTTCTGGTGGAATGGACCCTGGCCCTGGCCGCTTTCTGGACGACGCGGGTGAGCGCGGTCAACCAGGTGTACTTCGTAGCGGCTTTGTTTTTGTCGGGGCAGATCGCGCCCTTGTCGCTCCTTCCCTTTCCGGTGCGGCTGGCCTCGGTCCTTCTGCCCTTCCGCTGGACGGTCGCCTTTCCGGTCGAGCTTTTTCTGGGGCGGCTGACGCCCGTCCAGGCCCTGACCGGGATGGCGGCCCAGTCCGCCTGGCTCATCCTGAGCCTGGTCCTGCTCCGCATCGTCTGGCGCGCGGGCCTCAGGGTCTATTCGGCGGTGGGCGCATGAGGGTCCTGCGCCTCCTCTTTGTTTTTGTCCGAGTGGGGGTGATGAGCGAGCTCGCCTACCGCGCCAATTTTTTCGTGCAACTCTTTGAGTCGCTCTTGGAGCTGGGCACGGCCCTGGCCGGGATGGCCGTGATCTTCTCCCACACGGCCACCCTGGGCGGCTGGCGGCCCGACGAGATCCTGGCCCTGGTCGGCGTCTACTTCCTCGTCGGAGGGGTGATCCGGCTGCTCATCCAGCCGAGCATGGAGCAGCTCATTGAGTCCGTGCACGAAGGAACCCTGGACTTCACCCTCACCAAGCCCGAGGATGCCCAACTCCTGGTCAGCCTCCAGCGCGTGGAGATCTGGAAGCTTACGGACATTGTCCTGGGGTTCGGCGTCCTGGCCGTGGCCCTGGCCCGGATGGGAGCGAGGGTGGGAGTCCGGCAGGCAGCGGCCTTCGCCGCGGCCCTCCTGGCGGGCGGCGTGATCGTTTACAGCTTCTGGCTGATCCTGGCCACGCTCTCCTTCTGGTTTATAAGGGTCGAAAACATTCTGATGATCTTCCAGAGCATGTACGAGGCCGGCCGTTGGCCGGTGAGCCTTTACCCGGGGTGGCTGCGCTTCTTTATGACCTTCCTTATCCCCGTCGCCTTTGCCACGACGGTTCCCGCCCAGGCCCTGGCCGGCCGCCTGACCTGGCCGACCCTCCTCGGCGCGGGGGCTTTGGCCGGAGTGCTGTTTGTCGCCTCCCGTCTGTTCTGGCGGGCGGGAATCAGGCATTATTCGGGCGCTTCGGCTTAACCGGCCGGTCAACCTTTCCTCAGAGAGCCTATTCGTTCTTGACATTAAATCAGGGCGGGCCATATATTTCTAGCCGGCCATGATTCGGTGCGTTTGAAAAAGGAAATAAGGAGGTTCTGTTATGCAGGTCACTATTAAACAATTGGACGTCACTGCTGGATACAAGCCGGCCTGGCTCAAGGCCAAGACGGTTTTGTTGATTTTCGCCATCGGCCTTGGGGCGCTGGCCTTCAGCCCGGCTCTCCAAGCCCAGGCCCAGGATAAGGAAATCGCCAAGAAGCTGCAGGGTTTTGATGCCTATATGCAGAAGACCCTCAAGGATTGGAACGCGCCGGGCCTGGCCCTAGGCATCGTGGTCAAAGACAAGCTCGTCTGGGCCAAGGGATACGGCTATCGCGATTACGGGAAAAAGCTGCCCTTCACGCCGTCGACTCTGTGCCAGATTGCCTCCAACACCAAGCTCTTCACCGCCGTAGCGGCGGGCCTGCTGGTGGAGGAGGGGAAGCTGGATTGGTACAAGCCGGTCCGCGACCTTGTGCCCGCCATCCATTTCACCAATGATGAGCTGAACAACACGGTCACTCTGCAGGACATGCTGTCCCACCGCACGGGCATCACCCGGCACGATATGATCTGGTACCAATCGGACTTTACCCGCCGGGAGCTCTTCGAGCGGCTGAAGTATATGGAGCCCCGGGAGCCCCTCCGGCAGACCTTCCTCTACAACAACATGATGGTCACCGCGGCGGGGTACCTCATCGAGCTGCAGTCGGGAAAGACCTGGGAAGAGTTCGTCCGGGAGAGGCTCTTCAAACCCCTGGACATGAAGTCCTCCGGCTTCACCGTCGCCGAAATGCTCAAGCAGGACGACCACGGCGTGCCCTTTACCGAGAAGCGGGATACGGCGGAGCTCTACGAGCTTCCCTACTACGAGGATACGGCCGGCATGGCCCCCTGCGGGGCGATCGTCTCCAACATCCAGGACATGTCCCATTGGCTCATGGCCCTGATGAACGACGGGAAGTACGGCGACAAGCAGGTCCTTCCGGCCAAGGTGCTCAAGGCCACCCTGGCGCCGGCCATGGCCCTCCCCAACACTTCGGCCGAGACGATGGGGTTCTGGGAAATCCTGAACGCCGCCTACGGTATGGGCCGCCTCACCGCCTCTTATCGGGGGCACCTCCTGACCTATCACGGCGGGGACCTCGACGGCTTCCACTCCCAGGTCTCCTTCATGCCCCGCGAGGGGATCGGGGTGATTGTCTTCGTGATCGGCGACCACTGCGCCAGCCTCTACAACACGGTCAGCTACAACGTGTACGAGCGCCTGCTGGGCCTGGACCAGACCCCCTGGAGCGAACGCTTGCTGAAGATGAGGCTCAAGGGCAAGCAGGCCGGCACAGAGGCCCGGGCCAAAGCCGGGGCGGAACGTGTCCCCAACACCAAGCCCTCCCATGCCCTGGCGGATTACGCGGGCGCCTACGAGCACCCCGCCTACGGCCTCCTGAAGATCGGGCTGAAGGAGGGGCAGCTCCAATTTGACTTCCATAAAATCCAGCTCCCCCTGGCCCACTTCCACTATGAGCGCTTCGACACGCCCAACAACGAGATTTACGGCAAGTGGTCGGTCAACTTCTTCACCAACCCCCAGGGCGATGTGGACAAGGCCGTCATGTCCCTGGACGAGGCCGAGGTCACCTTCCTGCGCAAGCCCGAAACCATCGACCCCCAGCTCCTCAAGCAGCTGGCCGGCACTTACGAGACTCCCACCGGCGTCAAGTTCCAGGTGGTCCTCAAAGAAGACGGCAGCCTCATCCTGTCAGTACCCGGACAGCCTGAAGATAAACTGATCCCCACCAAAGGCCTCAAGTTCCGCATCCAGCAATATTCCGACGTGGTCTTTGAGTTTGTCGTAGAGAACGGCCAGGTCAAGGGCCTCAAGCAGAGAAGTCCTTCCGGAGAGTACGTCTTTACCCGAAAATAACCCGTGAGGCTACTCGCCGGCTCGGGCCTTCTGGCGTTGCATTTCCTTGCTGTATTCGTCGCGACATTTGGATACCGTATCTTTCAATTTCAGCGGGCTGGCCACCTTGGGGTAAATCGTCGCTCCGTCCTCCGCCGCTGTCTGGATCTCAATGTTTCCGTAATTTAAAGCCCGTCCCAGAAGATTCTGGTAATAAGAAACGTTGTTGATTTTTTCGAGGGGGCTTTCCTTGGTGTAAAGGTTGAAGATCCCCTTCTCATCGATCACCCTTAGGTTGGTAACGGCCCAAATATCCCTCCGCCTGTACCATTCCCGGTAAAAAAAGTAAAGGCCGGCCGCGACCAAGAGAATCCAGCTGATCCAGCGGACAAGTGTCAGAAACCCGCTTTGATTATGAACAAATAAAAAAACGACGGCGACCAGGGCTATGGACAATAGAAACAGTAAGAAGGGCTTGACTACGGTAATCCAGTGAGTCCTGGTCTCAAGAATTTTGTTTTCGTTGGGCCGCAATTTTGTTCTCATGGTGTCCTCGATGAAGCTTTTCTCATTTTGTATCAAGATTCGCAGATTTAATCAATACTCACGATGCCGGGGTGGCGGAAGTGGCAGACGCAAGGGACTTAAAATTCACACCGATTCACGCCGGAAAACTAAGTTGACAAGCGAAGAAATCAACCGTCTTATCGTGGAACCGGCTTTTCCCTTTTTAGAGGAAAGCCTTCGCCCGCTCCCTATTTTAAAGGCTATCCCGTGATCGTGTTGGATCGAGTGCCGCTCAGTGTCATCTTGATGAAATGAATTCCCGCCGTTCTCCCTTTTTCAAGACGACGACCTCTCCTGTTTTTTTCCCGGTAACCTCGACCTCGCCCTCCTCAACCTCGATCAGCGTGGAGCCGTCGGCTCTGACTTCGAGCATGAGTTTGGTCCCACGAACTCCCACTACAGCCGACGGAGTATCACAGCGGAACTCTTGTTTTCCGAAGGCCTGGTTCAAGATGAGATACAGCCTTCCCAAGAACAAAGTCACGCTTTTGAGAACGGGTTCTGGTTCCTTTTTCGAGCTGCAGCGGGAGCTCCGGCGCAAGGTGGTCGAGGAGCCGATCCTCATCAGGGCGCGGTTGGCTTCATACAATTCAAGCGTTGAATTTTCGCCTGTCTCGACGTCAACCGTCTGGCCATGGATGATTTCAGCTTCCGGGGGCCGGCCATTCACCTTGGCTGTCCCGGTGAGCGAAATAACAGCCGTATCGCAGGGATCGGGTACGAGCGTGCATGAAAGCAATTCCCAGGTCCCACCGCCATCGGGTGCCGTATCCTGCGATTTCACCAAGCCGACAAAGGGCGCGTACCATTCAAAATAATCTCCGGGCATAGATTTATCCAGGGTGATGTCTTTCGGGGGTACTTTCAACACGATATCGCCCCTCAAACGAGAAAAGCGGTACAGGAGCTTGAGGGCATAAAAAGTTCCGGCGGGAACCGTCACCCATTCCCACCCCAAGATCCTGCAGAACATGCGGGTGGCGGCTTGGCCCTCGACGATTCCAAAATTAACCTTCGCGGATAGATCGACCTCCCAGGCATAACCGCGGTTCAATCTGGCCAAGTCGGGGAGCAGCATCCCGGCCGCTTCTGCGTCAACCATGGACTGGGCGGGGCCGATATCGACCAGTTTTTCAATCACTCTATTTTGGCGCAGGGACAGTTCCGATTTCGTCTGGTTATTCATTCCCGCCATGGAGATCAGCTTAGACAGGATGGCCGTTTTGGCGCCCGGAGCTCCGGACATTGTGTCGATCGACCAGGTTGAGGTCGCAGAGAATTCCGGGCTCACAATGGAGTATTTCCAACGGGCACCCTGTTCTAGGGGAAAGAGACAATGGTTGGGGGGAGTGAATGTCGGTTTTTCCTGACCCGCCAAGCTGACACTGAAGGACACACAAACCCCTAACGCGCTCCAGAACGCAACAAGCCAAAACCGTGTTTTGATCATGCGAAACCCCTTCATCTCCTCCTCATCCTCCTCGTTAAACTATTTTAACATGTCCCAACACCTTAGCCGCAACCTCGCCGGCTGGCGGACCTTGTCCGCCGTTCTCTCAATGCGGTTAGAACCGGTTTTTTGCTTATTTGAGGTTCCCAGACGAGCGTTCAGCTGAAAAACGTCCCTCTCTCGAAACCGAATCGGTCCGGATAACTGTGCTATAATCGGGCCGATCGAGTTCCTGCCGGGGTGGCGGAAGTGGCAGACGCAAGGGACTTAAAATCCAAAAAGGATGATTGAGGCTTTCCTTGGTTTTGGCCCGATTTCCTTTAAATATCAATGGGATCGGCTTGTTTTTGAGTTCCGGAAAGTTCCGATAAGTACCACTAAGTTCCTCATGAATATTCACAAATTATTCACATCGGGAAATTAAGTTGACAAAGGAAGAAATCGATGGTCTTATCGCGGAGCTGGAAAATCAGCTCAAAGGCCTGGAGGCGAAGAGAACGGGAATCCTTGAAAAACTTAAGGGCCTCAAACATATTCATAATGAGTCTGCAGTCTCTGAAAGCGCGTCGGAGCTGAAGGTTGAGGCGGGAGTTTCAAGAGCATTCTCTGTGGGTCCGAAGATCACGCTTTTTCGTTCATTATTCAAGGGGCGAGAGGATTTATATGCCCGGAGATGGGAAAGCCTTAGAACAGGCAAGTCCGGATATCAGCCGGTGTGTAAGAACGATTGGATTAGGGGCGTATGCCGAAAACCGGAAATCAAATGTGGCGAATGTGCCGCTAGAGAATTTGTGCCCCTTACGGATAACGTTATTCAACATCATCTCTTTGGATTTGATCCGGCGGATCGAACGGCTCGACGAAGCACGAAAGATTTCATCATCGGCATTTATCCCTTGCTTCAAGATGAAACATGTTGGTTCTTGGCGGCTGATTTCGATAAAGAGTCGTGGAGAGCCGATATATCTGCCTATCGTGATACCTGTTGCCGTTTCAATGTTCCGCTGGCCGTTGAACGATCACGTTCGGGCAGCGGGGCGCACGTTTGGATTTTTTTCTCTGAGTCCATTCCAGCGATTTTGGCTCGCAAGCTTGGTTCATTTTTGCTCACCGAAACTCTTGACCAAAGACCGGAAATTGGTCTCGGCTCTTATGATCGGCTGTTTCCCAATCAAGATACATTGCCTGACGGAGGATTCGGCAACCTTATCGCCTTGCCGCTTCAATTTAGAGCAGTTGAGAAAGGCAATAGCGTTTTTGTCGACGAAAATTTTATGCCTTTTTCCGATCAGTGGTTATATCTCGAATCTGTACGCAAAATGGGCATGATAGAAATCGATCAAATTGTCGAAGAAGCGAGACGGAGAAAAAAGATTATTGGCATTCGACTTCCAATAACAGACGAAATGGATCTAGAACCCTGGAGCATATCTCCATCTCGGCGAAAAAAGGAAATCGACATATCGGGACCCATGCCGGAAAAGGTGAAAATTGTCTTAGGGGATCTGATCTATATCGAAAGAGAAGGCCTCCCGCCCGTTCTGCAAAGTCGCCTTATACGTATCGCGTCTTTTCAAAATCCTGAATTTTATAAAGCTCAAGCTTTGCGGCTTTCAACCTATGGAAAGCCTCGCATAATCTCCTGCGCCGAGGATCTCGGGAAATATTTAGGCCTCCCGCGCGGGTGTCTTGAAGAAGTTGTTGAAATGCTTAAGTCGCTGAAAATTAATGTTGACGTTAGGGACGAACGATATTCTGGTAATCAAATTAAATGTCAATTTCAAGGGGTGCTGCGTCCTGAACAAGAGGCCGCTCTAAAAGCGCTTCTGGAATTTGATACCGGCGTTCTGGCCGCAGCTACGGCATTTGGCAAGACCGTAGTTTCGGCCAAAATGATCGCTGAAAGAAATGTCAACACACTGGTTCTCGTTCATCGGCGGCAATTGCTCGATCAATGGACCGTTCAGCTCAGAGAGTTTCTAAGATTAAAGGCGGAGGAGATAGGTAGCATCGGTTCCGGAAAACATAAGCCCAGCAGATTTATCGATGTCGCTCTTATTCAGAGCCTCTGCCGAAAAGGAATCGTTGATGATATCGTCGGGGAATACGGTCATTTGATCGTTGACGAATGCCATCACATTCCGGCCGTGAGTTTCGAACGAGTGGCACGAAGGTGCAGGTCCAAGTATGTTTTAGGCCTTTCGGCGACCGTGACTCGAAAAGATGGCCATCATCCGATTATCTTCATGCAATGTGGACCCATGAGATTCCGCGTCGGGGCGAAACAGGGAACTCAGGCGCATCCTTTCAGTCACCATGTTTTTTTGCGTCACACGAAATTCACCCTAGGTGCAAGTAAGGATAGAAAGATTTCCATTCACGAGATTTACAATGCCTTGATGACTGATAAAGCACGAAACGAAATGATATTCGAAGATATCATTAGGTCAATCGCGGTAGAAAAGCGCTCGCCGATTGTGATAACGGAAAGAAGAGAACACTTGGCAACGCTCGCCGAACGCTTGCGTCCTTTCGTGAAAAATATCGTTGTCTTTAAGGGGGGCATGGGCCATAGACAGAGGCAAAAGATACGCGAGCAATTAAATAGCATCGGGGATAATGATGAACGTTTATTGCTCGCGACTGGTAAATATCTCGGCGAAGGCTTTGACGACGCTCGCCTAGATACTCTGTTTTTAACATTGCCGATTTCGTGGAAAGGAACTCTTGCCCAATATGCGGGTCGACTTCATCGGCTACATTATAATAAAAGAGAAGTCCGGATCTATGATTATGTGAATCAAAACGTCCCAATGCTCGAACGCATGTACAAGAGAAGATTGCTGGGCTATCGGGCTCTGGGATATGATATTGGATAGCAAAGGGATAATGTGTTGGATTCTGTGTCCAGAAAAGGAGTGCCGAGTTATTGAAATGAATTAGTTTTTTAGATATAATTTTGAAAGCATTTCGATATAATAACGAAAAAATGGCAATTTGAGACCATTTTCGTTACTATAACGATATAGTGAAAAGGCGGAGAAATGGGTGATTTCAAGAAACACCTGGAAATAGCGAGAGAAAAGCTGTCGGCGCTAAAAGATGCTTATGATAAGAAACACTTCACGGTCGTAGGCGATCTTGCCACAAAGGTTTGTGAACAGCTCATTGAAGCGGACGCCGCTAAGGGTGGCAAGCATTTCGGAACGCACTTAGACAGGCACGCCTATTCAAACAAAAGATATCCAAAAGATGTCAATGATGCCATGCGAAAGCTATGGTTTGCTTATGGCGACCTTGGATATGATGGCCTTAATGGCCAGAGGGCCAAGCTTGTCATAGATAATTTGCGCATAATCCTGAACTTCTTCAACAAGAGACTGGGTGAGAAAATTGCAGAAAATATTTAAAGAAATATCAAGTGAGCTTTCGCTAGTCAGCGAAGTCAAGATTGTTGTTTTATACGGAAGCTATGCCCGAGGCGACTTTAGCCCGAAATCGGACGTTGATTTATTCATTCTTATCTCAAAAAGCGATGCTGTTGAGAAAATCCATAATGCCATTATTAAGATAGAGGAAAAAATCGGGAAGAACATCCAGCCGACCATTAGAACTGGGGAGGAATTCCGGAAAACGGATACGGGATTACTGCAAAACCTATTGCGAGAGGGGAAGATTCTTTTCCTCCGCGGTTTCTTTGAAATTTCTGCAGTGGCGTTGCTGAAACAGAAGCCCTTCATAATATTTTCATTCAGGATAAATTCGCTAAGCCAGAAGAATAAGGCGAAATTTAATAGAGAGTTTTATTCGAGAACGAAAAAGAAGTACGAATACAGAGGGCTTTTGCAGAAACTCGGTGGTGAAAAGCTGGCTTCCGGGTGTATTATGATTCCTTTTAAAGCAAAAAATGGAATGGAGAAGTTCTTCAATAAATACAAAATTAGATATGAAAAGAAAAATATCTGGGCGTAGAACGCATGCTATATTATTCTCGAAGAAATTTAGGCCGTATCTTTGTCTGGGCGACTCATCATAGTCAAGCTATTAGCGCCGGGGTGGCGGAAGTGGCAGACGCAAGGGACTTAAAATCCGCAAATGAGGATTAAGCTATATTCTTTAAAACCAGTAAATTCCATTTTTTTTAATTATTTATAAGTTCTTTTTGGTACCTCTAGGTTTCGATAAGTTCCTCATAGTTCCCCATGAATATTCACAAATTATTCACACCGGAAATTGAGGACTTAGTCCTGCGCATTCCCTCCAAAGCCTGGGCAGAGATGATCCAAGTGGTTGACTCGATGCTGGCTCTCGAATAAGGCCTACCTTGACCTTTTTCCTTGAGCCGCTCCGGATTCCGGATTCCAGATTCCTTATCAGTAAACGCTCTTGCCTAACCTCTTGAAGCGCGGGTGGGTTAGGAGGGGAGTCCAGACAGGATCAAGGCGGAGAAATTGGGCAGATATCTCTCCCGTGATGAAGAGCAACTTTTCAATCAGGTCAAAGGCTTTATCGCATTCGGCCACCATGGTGTACACTTGGGCGAGGTCTCTGGCTCGGAATGTTCCCGCCATGAATTCTTTTGAAAGAGGAAGAATCTCGGTGGCTTTCTCGGCGGCAAGAACGGCGTCTTTTTTTCTGCCCAGGCCGGCATAGGCTATGCCCAGGGCGCTGTAGTAGCGCGAATCCTCGGGTTCTTCCCGGATCTTACCTTCCAGGAATACGACCGTGGATTCATAATGGTGTTTTTCCATTTGAGGGTTTTTCATCAGGCCGTAAATCTGGGCTTGGAGCTGAGATTTGGGGACAAAATAAAACTGGTATGAAAAAGCTTCGGATGCGTCCGAGGCGAGCCGCTGGAGAGCTGCGTCGTATTTTGCTTCAAAAATATCGACGAGCACCCAGGGATAGAGGATGATATTCGGATCCGGGACGCGGAATGTACGGGCTGCCGTTTCCAAGACCTGGCGAGCTTTCTTCGTGTCCCCCTGGTAGAAGGACAGACACACTTTCCGGTAGTAAGCCAAGACATGTTCAGGGTTCAAGATGAGGGTACGGTTAAAACACTTTTCCGCCTCTTGATAATCGCGAAGCAGAAGGTGAGTCACACCGAGTTGAAATGCAATATCTATGGACAGGGGGTCCAATTCAGACGCCCTCTTGAGATAGGACCTGGCTTCATCCAATTTCCCCTGTCTTCTTTTGATAAAAGCGATGCCTTCAAGAATCGGTGCGTTCTGCGGCTGTTTTTCTAATGAAAAACCGAAATGTTCCAGGGCTTTCTCGTAATCCAATTGGCACCAGTAATAATAATAGCCCAGGGCGGTATGGATCTCAGGGGCTTGAGGATTGAGCCTGGACGCTTTGTCCACAGCGTCTTTAGCTTTGGCCGATCGCCCCGGACTGTGATCATAATGAAAGAAATAATACATCGCCTGAGCTTGAGCCAGACGAGCGAAAGCCTGATAAAAGTTTGGATCCAGACTCACGGCTTTTTCATAATTCTCAATGGCCAGCCATGTCGATTTCTGATCGTTGGATTGAAAGACAAGGTTATTGCCCCGCAAGTAATAATCGTAGGCCTGCATATTCCGGGTCGGCATGATCTCAAGGGCCCTTTTCTCAGGCTCGAGAAGGGCTATCCCCAACGCGTCGGTGACCTTTTTCGAAATATCGGATTGAACTTGAAATAATTCGACGATCGATTCATCGTAGACATTGGCCCAGACTTGAATTGAATCGGATACCTTGGTCAAGGATGGCACGACACGCACTCGGCCTTGTCCCTCTCCTGGTTTCTGCCAGCGGATGGTTCCGGATAGAACATAATCCACGTTCAATTCTTTGCCGATCTGTTGGAGAGGTTTGGTCGTTTTTTTGTATTGAATGGAGCTGTTTCGGGCGATCACGTTCAAATCAGCAACATTCGCTATCCGGGCGATGATCTCATCCGTGATCCCGTCCGCAAAGTATTCATCCTCGGCCGGACCTATGTTCTCGAACGGAAGGACGACAAGTCTTTTTTTCCTGGAGGCCGAGGAAGGGCCGGGTGTTTCTTTGGTCAGATAATGCACCGCGGTGGCCGCCATGACTGCCAGGATCACAAGCGACGCGATGAGTCTCCACCTCTTCTTGAATGTTTTAGCGGTCTCTTCTGAAGTGAAGGATTTTTTTATAGGAAGCACCTTTCCGGCTGAAGGGATGCCTTCTTCAATCCTCGACAACTCGGCTATCAACTCTTCAGCACTCTGAAACCTGCTCTCCTTCGACTTCTCCAGGCAGCGGAGGACGAGGAGACCAAGGTCTTTCGCTATCTGGGGATTGATCTTGTGAGGATCTTCAGGAGGTTCTGTCTTATGCTTAAGGGCTACGCTGAGAGGCGTATCGCCCTCAAAGGGCACGCGTCCGGTGAGCATCTCATAGAGGATGACACCCAAAGAATAGATGTCTGAGCGCGGGTCGGTCTCCTTACCTTCGATCTGTTCCGGGCTCATATATTCCGGCGTGCCGATGATCGCTTTTTCTCCGGTAAGCCCTTGGGTCTGCAGCGAGCGGGCGATGCCGAAATCCATGATCTTGGCATTTCCCTCTTTATCGATCATGATGTTTTGGGGCTTGAGATCGCGGTGGATAATTCCGAGCTTGTGAGCTTCCGCCAGGCCTTCGGCGATCTGGAGGACGATGGACACAGCCGTTCCGGGCGCGAGATGCTTCGTCCTGCGGATAAGGCTCTTGAGGTCCTCGCCCCGGACATATTCCATTGTGAGATACAGGGTCTGCCCGTCTTCGTTCAAGTCGTGCATCCGGCAGACGTTTTTATGGGTGATCTTGCGGGCGATTTTGATCTCGTTGCGGAAGCGCTCCACGATTCTTTTGTCCGCGGCGATCTCAGGCTTGATCAACTTGAGGGCGACCTCTTCCTCCATCTTTTTATCGAAAGCCCGAAAAACCCTGCCCATTCCGCCGGCACCCAGTTCTTCGATGATTTCATACCGGCCTGCGAAAACAAGCCCCCGGGTGAGCTCATCCGCGTTTGTGTCCATGGTCATGGTGAAAGAGGGGCTGATCGAGGAATCGAGCCGAGTGGCGCACTCGGCGCAGTATTTTGAATTCTGAGGATTATCTGTTTGACACTTCGGGCATTTCATGCCATGTCTATTTTTGAAGCTGGGCAAAAGAATACTCCGTAAAAAATATGATGTCAAATGAGACAGGGCAGGCTTCTCCCCAAGATATAGACATTCCCTTAAAGAATGCTGCAGCCCGAGTGCCTAAGCGTTTCTCATCTTGGACTGCTGTCTTGCCTTGAGAAAACAACGGGAATCTTTTATATTGAGAGCACGTCTTGAGCTGTTTATTCGAGGTTTGACGCCCATCCTGCCGGGGTGGCGGAAGTGGCAGACGCAAGGGACTTAAAATCCCTCGGGGCGTAAGCTCCATGCCGGTTCGAGTCCGGCCCTCGGCACTCTCTTCGCCTCTTATATCTCTGATACGATTGACTTACCGCTGACAGAACAATTTAGGCCAAGACAGACGTAAGCAGACAAAATTGGTCTGTTTTGGCATGTCTACGTCCCTGGAACGTCCCTGGAATTCTGGAAAGTCATGTCGCTCTCTGGGCAGTCGAAGATGCCGGCTGTTGTCAGCAAAAGGGGGGTTGATGATGGTCTATCTCCCCCCGGCCCTCCCGAATTGACATGACGCCACCGGCATTTCTGCATTTGATTCACCGTTTTATTACTGTTATACTTTAAAAAAATCTATACGTCGGGGAGACAATGGTTTCGTCAAAAGGAGAAAAAACTCCGACAAAAAAAGGGGATAAGTCTTTTTTTAGAGCATTTCTCAATAAACTGCGAAAGAGAAAGATTCTTGAGACTCTCGGCGCATTTATTGGAGGCGGTTGGCTTCTTTATGAAATCGTTCATTGGGTTCTTGTTGCACATTATCACTTACCGGAAAAACTTATCGATATGACCATCGTCTCTCTCCTTGGCGCCCTCCTGTGCACTCTTATTTGGAGATGGTTTTCTGGCCATGAGAAAACTCGAAAATTCAAGCCGGAGCGTGTCTTAATCCCTCTGGTTTTCTTAATGACAGTTCTTCTGGACATTAACCTCATTCTCCACCTGAAAGGACCCGAATCAGAGACTTTCCCAGCCGCTCAATGGAAAAATTCAATCGCTGTGCTACCCTTTGTCGATATGAGTCCCCAGAAAGACCAAGAGTATTTCTGCGACGGCATGACCGAAGAGCTCATCAACCGGCTGAGCAATATCAAAGAATTAAAGGTTCCGGCGAGGACCTCGGCTTTCACGTTTAAGGGAAAAGCTGAAGATATCCGTGAAATCGGCCGGAAGCTCGATGTCGAGAAAGTGCTGGAAGGGAGTATCAGGAAAGAAGGCAGCCAGCTCCGCATTACAGTCCAGCTCGTCAATGTCTCCGATAGCTATCATATTTGGTCAGAAACGTTCGATAAAGAGCTGACCAAGGTCTTTGCCATCCAGGATGAAATTGCCTTAACCGTCGTGGATAAACTCAAGTTCACGCTATTGGGCGATGAAAGAGCTAAATTAATAAAGCGTCCTACCGAGAATCTTGAAGCTTATAATCTCTATCTACTCGGACGCTTTTTTTACTACAAAACCACTGAAGAAGACTTAAAAAAAGCCATTAAATACTTCGAGCAGGCCATAGCTAAGGATCCAGGCTATGCTCTGGCCTATGCGGGTCAGGCAACATGCTATACCGTGCTTTGCGCTATTGGTTTTCTCGCTCCCAAGGAGAGCTACCCAAAGGCCAAAGAAGCTGTGATAAAAGCCCTTGAGCTCGATGAGGAGCTCGGAGAAGCCCACGCCTCGCTCGGCTATCTTAAGGCGGTTTTTGATTGGGATTTCGCCGGCGCTGAGCACGACTTCCGGCGTGCCATCAAGCTTAACCCCGGCGGCGTGGATATCTACATTCTATACTCAATATATTTAGCCTTTGCGGCAAGATTTGACGAAGCCATCGCTGGATTCAAGCATGCTGTAGAGCTTGATCCAGCTTCGCCACAGACCTATACATATCTGGGAGGATTTGGCTATTACATGGCGGGCCGTTGTGATGAAGCCATTGTCCAGCTCAAAAAAGCGCTGGAAATGGATCCGAACTCTTATTTGGGACAGCTATTTTTAACAGCGATCTATGCAAGCAAGGGAATGTACGGAGAAGCCATTGCCCAGGCCGATAGAGTGATATCTGTTTGGCCGACATTGGAAGATGCCCAGATTTTATGTTTTTTGGGATGGGTCTATGCTGTCTCAGGAAGACAGGAGAAGGCCAGAAACGTTTTAAACCGCATGTTGGATTTAAGAGCGAGACGCTATGTCGATGCCTATAATATCGGGGAAGTCTACGCAGGCTTAGGAGAAAAAGAAAAAGCATTCGAATGGCTCGGGCGGGCCTATGAGGAGCATGCCGGTCAACTGATTTGCATCAAAGTTGATCCCTTTTTGAAGAATCTGCGCTCTGATCCGAGGTACAAGGAGCTGCTGAAAAAGATGAAGTTGACCCACTGAAGCGGCATTCATCTGCCGCTATTGCCTCGGGCCCCTGATCAGGGATGTTAAGTCGCAGCGAGAATCGGCATCAAAGAAACCAGGAATGGCTGAAAATGACTTAAAATCCCTCGCCCCGTAAGGGGTATACGGGTTCGATTCCCGTCCCCGGCACTATCTCATCGTTATCCCGCGCCACAATTCATGATCCGTTCATGGGAATTCGTGGCATAATGAGGCGGCCTAATAAAAATTTCATGAACATCCCAAAATTTCGCCCCTTCCTGGTGGCCGCCTTGGCCTTGATCGCCGCGGCCTCCCCGCTGCCCGCCCAACACTGCCTGCCCGACACGATCCGGGCTCTTCGCTGCCAGGCCTCTATCCGATTGGACGGGGTTCTGGATGAGCCCGACTGGGCCGAAGTGCCGCGCGTCTCCAATTTTACCCAGAGAGAGCTGGCCGAAGGCCAGCCGGCCACGGAAAAAACCGAGGTGGCCGTGCTGTTCACCAAGACCGATCTGTTCATCGGCGTGTGGTGCTTCGACTCGGAGCCGGACAAGATCGTCGCCCAGAAGATGAAATGGGATTTCGAATACGGGACCGAGGACAATTTCATCGTCGTCCTGGATTCCTACGGGGACAAACGGAACGCCTACCTCTTGGCCATTAACCCCAACGGAGCGCAATATGACGCCCTGATCGTGGATAACAGCCGGCGGACAAACGTTGATTGGAACGGCGTCTGGTACGCCGCCGCCCGGAGGACGGACAAAGGCTGGTTCGCGGAAATCGACATCCCCCTGTCGACCCTGAAGTTTAGCGCCGATGACGAACAAAAATGGGGGATCAATTTTGAGAGGAACATCCGGCGCAAACGCGAACAGGTCCTCTGGCAGGGCTGGTCGCGGGACGCCTCGATCGTCCAGGTCAACCGGGCCGGTAGGCTGACCGGCCTGCGGGACCTGACCCGCATGAAGATCTTTGAGTTCCGGCCGTACGTCCTGGCCGGGGGGGAGATAGCCCCGGAAGCGCCCGCGGCCACCGTCGGCAGCCTCGGCCTGGATTTCGATTACTTATTCAACCCCACCGTCAAACTCGATTTCACCATCCATCCGGATTTTGCCCAGGTCGAATCGGACGACTTGATCGTCAACCTGACGCGCTTTTCCGTCCGCATCCCCGAAAAACGGCAGTTCTTCCTGGAAGCCCAGAACTTTTTCGATTTTCCCCTGGGCAGAGATGCCCGGCCCTTTTACAGCCGGCGGATCGGCTATTATCAAGAACAGGAATCCCCGATCCTTGGCGGAGGCCGATTTCTGGGCAAGATGGGAGGAACGACGCTCGGCGTCATGGTCCTTCAAACTGAAGGGGCCGGCACGGCCAAGTCCACGAATTTTTCAATTATCCGGTACAAGCAGGACCTGGGCGAACAATCCTCCATCGGCGTCCTGGCCGTTGGAGCGGCCCAGTCCGGCCGGTTCAACGGCACGGCCGGAGTGGACCTGCTCGTGGCGACGTCCAAGTTGTTCGGCGATAAGAATCTGCAATTCGGCGGGGCTCTAGCGGCGACCTACACGTCGGACCGGGAAGCGCCGTCCGGGACGGCCCATCGGCTGTTTTTCAGTTATCCCAATGACCTGATCGAGCTCAGCGCGTCCTGGGAGCGCGTTGGCCAGGATTTCAACCCCGAGGTGGGCTTTCTCAGCCGGACGGGCTATCAGCTCTTCAACGCGCGCTGGCGCATCAACCCGCGGCCCGCTTTTCTGCCCTGGATCCAGAAACTCCAATTCAAGCCCCTCGACCTCAATTACTA
Source organism: Candidatus Aminicenantota bacterium (assembly GCA_963702835.1). Classification (GTDB taxonomy): domain Bacteria; phylum Acidobacteriota; class Aminicenantia; order Aminicenantales; family JAFGAV01; genus JAFGAV01. The sequence continues at coordinate 1,975,748 of OY969762.1, read as the reverse complement.
CATCGACGACCGGACAGGCGAAATGCAGTCGGTTTATATGGAATTCCGTCCGTTGGCCGTTTTCTTCAAGAGCGGCGAAATGCTGGAGATCAACATTATACGCGATGCCGAAAACCTGACCGAGGATTTCGAGAATCCGCCAGGGGCATATCATTCCGGCCGGACGCTATTGGACGACACGCGGGGAAGTCCAGTTCTCGACCTTCGACGGCCGGCCGCTGGTCTTGGGGGCCGGCCTTAACTGGGGTAAATTTTATATGGGGTCGAGCGTCGAGTGGGACACCAACCTGGCCTGGAAGCCTACCCGCTACTACGGCCTGAGCCTGTCCTATAAGCGCACGGACATCCGCCTGCCGGAAGGCGGTTTGGCCATTGATGAGGTCGTAACGCGGATGACTGTCTCGGTGACACCCAAGCTTTTCGGCGCGGTCTTTGCCCAATGGAACAACGACGAGAACAAGATCCTGTTCAATCTTCGCGTAACCTGGATCCCCGGCCCGGCGCGGCGCTCTATTTCGTGCTCAACCAATTCGGCGACAGGCTCGACCCGCACAGCACGTGGCGGCTAAACAAGACCGCGGCCATGCTCAAATTCGTCTGGTATTTCGGCACGCAATGAGAGTTGCCGGAAAAACGGGGGGCCATTCATGGTCCGCTCATGAGCCAGCGAATAGAATGGCTGTGCTCGAACTTATGGTCAGGAGGATTTCCATGAAACGCATAGGCACTCTTCTTCTCCTCGGGTTCGTGCTCGGCCTGGCCCTGGCGGGCCTGGCCGCCGCCCAGGACAAACCCAAAGAAGGAACGGTGGACCTCAAGATCCTGCCGCCCGCCGTCCTCAAAGCCTTCCAGGCGGCCTACCCCAAGGCCGAGATCAAGGGTGCTTCCACGGAAACGGAAAACGGCGTGACCCTCTACGAAATCGAGAGCGTCGACGGTAAGATCAGCCGCGATCTGCTCTATACGGCCGAGGGCCAGGTCACGGAAATCGAGGAATTGATCGCAGCCGAGAACCTTCCCGCGCCCGTCAAGGAGACTCTGTCCAAGGAATATCCGGGGGCCAAGGTCCTCAAAGCCGAAATTCTGACCAAAGACGGCATCAAAGCATTCGAGTTATCCATCGAGGTCAGGGGCCAGAAGCTGGGCCTGACCATCGACCCTGAGGGCAAGATCGTCAAGTAAGCCATTTTTTTGGGGGCGAAAAAGGCATCAAGCCCTAAGGGTTTGAGGGATAAGTTTTTCCGCCCTGGCCAGCCGCTCGCCGATAGGGGGATGGGAATAATAGAGCAGCTTCACCCACCAGGCAGGATAAGCGTTGGAGAGGTTTCGGTCGGCCAGCCCGGCCAGGGCAGTCAGGAAGGCCTGCTTATCTTCAATGTTATGGAGCGCATATTCATCGGCCTGTTTTTCATACCTCCGGGAGAGAGCCAGGCTGAGAGGGCCGAAAAGCAGGCCGGACAGAGCACCCAGGAGAATGATGAATAAAGGAAAGTGCTCCAGGTTCCATCGCGTCGAGGACAAAAACCCGGGGAAAATTCCTCTCAGGATCAGGTCAAGGAAGAAGAAGACGACGATCTGCTGCGCTGTCCCAATGAATATATTTTTCCAGATGTGCTTGTGCCGGTAATGGCCGACTTCATGAGCCATGATCGAAACGATCTCGGGGACGGCCATGTTCTCTATCAGGTTGTCGGCCAGAACCACCCTTCGCGTTTTTCCCAGCCCGGCCAGGAAGGCGTTCTCCTTTTTGGTCTGCCGGCTCATATCTTCCTTGAAAAAGCCGCTGCTCCTGAGCCCGCCCCGCCTTAGAATCTTGTCCAGCGCGCCGGCCAGTTCCTCGTCCTCGATCCGTGTGTATTTATTAAATAGGGGGAGGATGACGACGGGGAAGAGAGTGGCGAAAAGCGTGCTCAGCAGAGCCATGGCCAATCCGGAGATCAGCCACCAGAACCTGGGCGATAAGGCCAGAATCCAAAAGAACAGGCCCAGCAGCAGGCATCCGAGGAGCAGACTGACCAGGAAAGATTTAGCCCTCTCCCAGAGCCAGGCTTTAACCGTCTGGTTGGAGAATTGCCATTTATGCTCATGGAGATAGCTGCTAGTGAAGCTGAGCGGCAGGGTGAGCAGGGTCAAGGCGGATAAAAAGACCGCCGCATAGACCACTATAGGCAGGACGATCGGTTGGCCGGGTAACAACCGGGCCAGCCGGCCGCTCGCTCCGGAATAATAAAAGGCCAGAAGAATGAGGAGCGAGAGCAGCAGGCCGGCCAGGCCCAAAAGCCGGTTTTCCTTTTCGTAGAGCCTGGCCCGCTCTTGTTTTTCTTTATCCAGGAGGGGATGGATGTTGGCCACCATAAATTTATTCTAGCACGGATTAATGAAATGGTGATGGAAGCATCTCCACTATTCTGCGGACAAGGTCGAAGGAGAGACGGTCAAACCCGGCGGTTTCAAGGCCGGCCTCGGCCTGGGAGTGAAATTCTAATTCGCGATAGGGAATAAACTAGGTCCCGCTTGGCCCGGCCGATTCCGTCCGGAAGAGGCGGACGAAGTTTTTGAGGTAGGCCAGGATGGATTTCTTGCTGCAGGAAGCGGCCACATCCTGCTCCGAGAGCTCCTTGATCTTGGCCAGGAACTCCTGGTTCTTCCGGTTTCTCTCGCTGACGATGCCGGCAATAGCCCCGGCCAGATTTTTATTCCCCGCTAGGAGAGCGGCGAAATCCCCGGCCCGGACTTTCAGGAGTTCGGACTCCTTGTCCACCGAACAGGTGGCCGTCCTGGGCAGGCCGGTGAATAGCGACATTTCCCCCGCGATCCCGCCGGGGCCGGTCTTGAACTCCGAGATGTAGCGTTTTCCTTTCTCTTCATAGACGACCTCGCCGCGGACCAGCCCTTGGCATACAAGGTAGCAGGTCTCGCCCTTCTCGCCTTGCCGGAAGAGTACCTCCCCGACAGAGTACTTCCCCCTCCTGACCCGCCCGGCCAGCCCGCGGATTTCGCGGGCCGAAACCAGCAGCCTCCCTGCGGTCGGGCCCTCCTGGCGGCGGAGGAACGATGAATTGAGGAGGTCGCGGAAATTGGCCCCGGCCGGCCTTTCCGCCGCGGGCTCCACTTCCTTTTTGCCTATGGCTCCCACCAGGCGGGTGAGGCTCTCCTGCAGCGGAAGCGGGATGCTGATGTTCCGCCGCCTGAGCTTGTACCAGACGAGGCGGCCCACTTTGGTCAAGATGATGTCCTTCTGGCCGAAGTCAATGACCCAGAACTTCAAGGCATAGGAAACGCCCAGGTCGTCGGTGCCCCGGATGTGGGCCTGGGGCGCGGGCGAAACCAGGACCTCGGGCACGTCGCGGGCGGCCTCCAGGAGCGCTTCCTGGACCGCCGCCGGGGGGGCCTCGCTGCCCGCTCGGACAATATAGTTGAGGGCCGTCTTCTTGTCGGGCAGGGAGTAGTTGGTGACTTTCTCCGAGGCCATCATGTTGTTGGGCACGATGATGATGTTGGAGTTCCGGTCGATGAGGCGCGTCTCGCGCCAGGTCGTCTCCATGACCACCCCCTCGTTCTCGCCGACCTTGATCCAGTCGCCCCGTTTGAACGACTTGGTGAAGTGGAGGGACATGCCGGCCAGGATGTTGGACAAAACACCCTGCAGGGCCAGGCCGAGGATCATAGTCAGGATGGCCGAGGTTGTCAGGAAAGGCGTGATGTTGATGCCCAGGATATTCTTAAAAACGGAGAAGAGGACGATGAGATACAAGACGGCCAGGAGAAGGCCGTGAAGCACGCGGGGCAGGGGGAAGGGCCGCCGGCGTCGGCCATACCAGGCCAGGACGGCCGAGTTGATGAGGCGGATGATCAAAAAGGAGATGAAGAAGACAAGGGCGGCGTTGAGGAAGAGGTCGAACCCGCGCCCGAAGCTGAACAAACCGCGGATGACCCTGAGCTTGAAGGCCAGCGTGGCGGCCAAAAGGACCACGGGCAGGATGAGCCGGGCCAGAAAAACACCGGAGGCTTTCCCCCGGGCGGTGAGCCCTCGGTCGATGATCATGCGAAAGAAAACGTAGAGGGCCAGGGCGCAGGACATGGCGGCCAGGAAGATGACCGCTTCCAGGTAAAAAGACATGGGACTATTTTGGGCCTAAAATCTCCCTCCCGTCAAACGAAAACATATCAGGAAACGCATCTCCAATTGTGTGATCTGGCATTCAAGAAGAGGGGGGGTCCTGTCACGTCCGACCTTTCCGGAGACACCAACCTTTGTCCCCCTTGTTTCACCAAGGGGGGCTAGAGGGGGATAAATAGAATAAAGAGAATTTATTAGGTGTCTCCGGCCTGGCCCGGCCTCGCGCTTGAAGGCCCGGAGCAGATGTGGTAGATTGCCTTTAGAATTAGCGGGGAAATTATTTTCATTCTGAACCCGCCCATGTTTTCAAAGGGAGGTCATGACCTTTGAACGCGTCAATTCCCTCAAAACTTCTCCGTCCGGCCGGCTTAATGGTTCTGGTTTTGGTGTGCGTTTCCCTCCTGCCGGCCCAAAACATCAGGGACCTCAACCTCAGCCAAAGGATCGCCCTGACCCTGGCCAACTCGCTTAGTGACCGGTATCAATTCGGGCCCGGGGAGGTGAAAGAACTGATGAACAGGCCCGACATCTACCTTGACGAACAGCAAGGGGTCTACAGCTATTCCTTCCGCTTCACGGCCGACACGTTCCAGGGGAGCGGCTATTTCCGGATCGCCGAACCCATCCGCTACCGGCGGCCGAAAACCGAGGAGGGCTGGAACCTCCAGGCCGAGGACAAGGATACCGGGGCTAGAGTGTGGTTCCGGCAAGTCCGGAAATCAGAGGTAGTCAGGTACAACGAGGTGGAAGCCACCCTGGAAAACAGCCGCTTCATCCTCACCGCCAGCCTGCGGCGGCCGGCCGAGGAACCTGCCCTTCAAGCGCAGCAGGAAATCCTGGGCCGCCTCAACCGGCTCATCAGCAATGCCAGGCGCTACGGCCTGCTGACCAGCGTGGTTCTGGAATGGGTCCGCGGGGAGGGGGGGCAGGCTCTCGGCCCGGAGCAGCTTCTCAATATTGTAGGCCAGGCCAAGAAAGAGACGCGGGTGCGTTTCAAGATGTATGCCGTGGACGCTCAGGGCCTCCGCCTGCCCGGCGTGGATTATTACTCCATCAAGCTGAAAGGATTACTGGGGTCATTCGCCCGCCTGGAGGGCGCGACCTTCAACCCCAAGCTCGAACAGTTCGAGGTTCACGACCCCCCGGCCCAGGGCGCCCAGGTGGTGCTTATCATCCCCTCCCTGGATGACGCCGCCTTCGGCCCGGCCTTGGAAGAGAACAGCCGAAGGTCCGACGACTTCGGCATCATCCTGGATGTGGATGCGACTTTCAAATCGGAAAGGAAAGGGGCTGAGTCATGAACAGGCGACCGTTAAAGACACGTAGCTTTATCGCTCTGTGGGGATACGGAATGCCCATCCTCCTGGCCGCCGGGGCGGTTTGGCTGGCCGCCGCGGCCGCCTCGCCCGCCCAGAGGGTCACGATCAACCCGGTGGGAAAATGGACGCCCGTCCTTTCGGAATTTCTTGTCGTCGATGAACGCTATTATGTATATCTCGAACCGCCCTACACTCCCCTGGCGCCAAAAATTCCTTCTCTGGTCGAGGCCTGGGAAATGCTGCAGCCCATGGTCAAGATCAGGCTGCGCGGTTCCTTCTGGCCGGAAGACGAGCCCGTCATCAGCGGCTGGAAAACTCAGGCCAGCCCTGAAGGTGCCTCGGACCTGGTGGTCATGAGCTCTCAGAACGGAACAGCGGACGGGCTGCCGCTGCGGAACATACCCAAAAAAAGCCTGTGCAACATCCGCTGGCACATCCAAATCTGGGGAAAAGAGGGGACCTTTTTCCGTATCCCGGACCATCCCGAATTCCTTCCGGCCATGGACGAATATCAAGAGTCGGTCAAGCAGAAAATCCTCGTCCGGGATTTTAGCTTCAAGGTTTACAAGCTGGAAGGTCCTGTCGATAGCCTTCAAACCATGAGAGGCAAAGTCGCTTTTGACCCCTACTGGGAGCCGAAAGAAACCATCCCCTACAATACCCCGCTTACGGAATGCGAGGCTAAAGTCGGGTTCCTGAGCTTTCATGCGGTGGAGGCCTTTTATGAAGCCCAGCTGTCTATGAAATTGTACTTCCCCGAGCTTGACGACCAAACGGAGAAGCAGGAAGAGACCAAAGTGGAGGCAGCCGTCCGGTTCATGTGCTTGTTTGGGAGTATCAAACCCACCAAGATAAACTATTGAGGGGGAAGAGCGCCCTATTGTCTGAAGAAAGCGGTCCGGGCGTCCATTTCTGAGAGGAACAGGTCGAGCTCTTTTTTCAGCTGTTCCGGAGTGTGGTTGCCTCCCAGCCCGATGAAGACCACGGCGTTGCCGTTGCGCAGGCAGGCCTGCAAATTCGTGGCCGGCAGCGTGAATTCAGGCAGTTTGACGTCGCCCTTCATGTTGACCACGTAGCAGTTATCCCCGAAATCGCGGGTGGTGACTTCGATATCGACCTTGGGCAAGTCCTTTTGAAGCTGGGCTAAGAACTCCGGCAGCCTGGCCAGCCCCGCTTGAATTTCCTTAAGGCGGGCGGGGTCTTTTTCTTCGGCCAGTTTTTTCTCCAGGTCAGCCTTCTCCTGCTGGCCCATGACCTCGATGCCGAAATTTCGGAATTGGCCCAAACGCGCATTCAGCTTAAGCTGCAGGTCAACGGCCTGCTTGGGCGTCAGGTCGGAGATCACCTCGCCCATCTTGTTCCGGTCGAAAATAGTCAGGGTCACCACCACGTTGCGAAAGTGAAGGCTGCGGAAGGCCGTTTCATCCGTCGTTTGAAGGGCGACCCAGTTGTCACACTGGGAATAGGTCATCCCGGTCATATCCTTGACCGAGGCGGCCCAAGCCATGATCTCCTGCTTCAGCTTCTCCTGAGGCCGGCCTTTGACCGACCGGGAGAGGAGTTCTTTCATCATCTCCCCTTCGCTGGACACGGCCGTTGAGCCGGCCTTTTTTCCCGTCCCGAAGCGCGCCTCGGCCGCTTGGGCCATGATTTTTTGAGATTCTTCGAGAAAACCAGCCAGCAGGTCCATTTTGGCGGCGAGAGAAGGCGAGAACTCCCACCCCAGAAGGAGAAGAATCGGGGCCAGGGCATACTGCTGGAGGCTCAGCCCTTCGGGCAACTGGCCGGCGGGCACGTCCCGGCCGGCCAGGGAGACCCATAAATCCAGGAAGGTTGCCAGCTCCTGCGGGTTGAACTCCAGAAAAAGAGAGATCAGGGCCGCCAGCAGGGCCTTATTGTCTTTGGCGAAGCTTCCGGCGCTGGATTGCCAGAATTCATTCTCCGAAGAGCATTTTCTCAGCGCGGGCGGAAGCTGCCAGGGGAGGTACCATCCCGTCCCGAGAGCCTCGGGCTTGGGCAGGAACTTCTGGCCGAGCTCCTGGCGGGCTTTGGCCGAGGCGGCAATGGCTTCCTGGGCCTTTTTTTCCAGAGCTTCCGAAGACATCTGAGCAGCCGGCCCGGCCATCAAGCGGCCGGTGACGGAAAGCAGGAGGATGGCCAGGGGAATAGTTTTTGTTTTCATTTTTTTGATGATGATAAAAGACAAAAAGGGCGATGTCAAACAACAATACAAATTTCTTCCTTGAACCGGGATATAAATTGGTGTTAATAGTTTAGGCAGCTAAAAAAGCGATTTATTTTTATAAGGAGGCAGCCATGAGACTCAAGAGCCTTTTTGTGCTTCTAGCGGCGTTTGTTTTTATCTTGGCCATAAGTTGCCGGGAGAAGGCCAAGGAAGCGGAAAAATCTAAGGGTGAACTCCCGGCGGCAGTGGCTCAGGGCGTTAAGGACAAGGCCCCGGATGCCGAGATAGAAATCGGGGAGAAGGAAGAAACGGCGGAAGGCCAGGCGCCCGCGGTGGACCTCAAAATCCTGCCCCAAGCGGTTCTGGCCGCGTTCAAATCGGCCTATCCCCAGGCCGTGATCAAGGGAACCAGCCGGGAAACGGGAAAAGGCATGACCACCTATGAGGTCGAAAGCGTTGATGGAAAACTCAACCGCGACCTCCTTTACACCGCTGAGGGAAAGGCCGTCGAGATCGAAGAAGGCATTGTTCCCGCCGGCCTGCCCGCCGCTGTTCAGCAGACTCTGGCCAAGGAATATCCCCACTCCAAAGTTCTCAAGGCTGAGAAGCTGATTAAAGGTAAGGTCACCCAATTCGAATTGCAGATCCTGTTCAAAGACAAGAAGATGGGAGTGACGATTGATCCAAATGGGAAAATTGTTGAAAAGTAAATTTAAATCCGCACTCTCTGATTATGATAAAGAAAAACACATATTTGTTATGCTCTTCTGAAGGGCCGTTTTGATTCTTTCTCTTTCGGAGGCGATGTTTTTTTGGGGATTAAAGGAGACCGGCAGCCCGATTTTAATGGCCTTGGCCGCTTTATGAACGGCCACCGGGAAAAATCTCAGGGCCCTGCCGGTTTTTTGAAAATACAGCGGGGCCAGTCCGATAAAGCCCTGGTCGAACTCGTTAATCACCTCATTGAAAGGGATGGCCTCATTTTCCGGGAAAACGATCAGCAATTTTTTCTGCTTGAGAAGTTCAAGACTGCGTTTCCAGGTTGTCGTCAGTTTCATGCTTTTTTCATAGACGGGTATGGCTTTGATGACTCTCATGAGCATGACGCAGGGCTTGGCAATGAGCCAGGCCACCAGGCGACTCAGAGGCTGTTTTAAATGCAGTTCGGGTTCGACGAAATTTAGGCGCAAATAATCAGGACAAAGTTTCCAGTCGGTGGTCTGGTGTTCAACCCAGGGATAGAGACGCACGGGAAAGGCGGAAAGAACTGCGACGGGAGCATAGGAACCAAGATGATTGGAGACAAACACAGCCGGGCCTGGGCTGGGAATGTTTTCTTTATCAATCACTCGAGGATTCCAGAAAATGGAAAATACTATCTGCAGCTTTTTGTAGAAATAATCAGTCATCCCCGTTTCTGCGATGAATTCTAAAAAAATACCGGGTCATTGTCAATTCGGCACCCTCTTGAACTCTAGCGATCTTAGTTAATATCAGCTTAGTTAATATCAGGGTCGGACCTGGGCATCCGGCTGATAATGCAATAAATGGGCTTTATAAAAGCTCGAAAAAAGGCCTTATCGGCATTTTTTAGGGGTCAAATTGACCTCTTAAAAAAATTAATCCAACTCGGCTTGGGATATCCACTGATTTTATGTTTTGCCTGTCAGGAGCAGCGGAACTGGCAGACGCCAGGGGCTTAAGATCCATTGTTCCGTAAGGGGTTTACGGGTTCGATTCCCGCGAAGAAATTAAGGATCTCTTTCAGCTCTGTTTGATTTTTAAGAAACGAGCGTTGACCGCGACAATCACTGTACTCAAGGACATGAGGACGGCCCCCAGGGCGGGGCTAAGAATGATCCCGTATTTATAGAGCACTCCCGCCGCGAGCGGGATGGCGAAGGCATTGTAGCCCGTGGCCCAAGCGAGATTCTGGACCATTTTTTGATACGTGGCCCGGGCCAGGCCCAAAATGGCCACGGCATCGAGAGGGTTGCTCTTGACGAGGATAATATCGGCGGTCTCTACGGCAACATCGGTGCCGGCGCCGATGGCGATGCCGACATCGGCCTGGGCCAGAGCGGGCGCGTCATTAACCCCATCCCCCGTCATGGCCACGACGAGCCCGCGGGCCTGGACCTCCTTCACTTTCTCGGCTTTTTCCTGCGGGAGCACTTCGGCGAAATAATCGTCGAGCCCCAGCTCCTCAGCCACCCATTTGGCGACGAGACGGTTGTCTCCTGTCAACATCATGCACTGAACGCCCATCTCCTTGAGCCGGCTGATGGCCTGCCTCGATTCCGGCCTGATGACGTCGGCCAGTGCCAGCGCCCCGGCGGGCTTCCCGTCCAGCAGGACAAAGACGACTGTCTTGCCCTGGGCTGACAGCGGCTCGATTCTCGCGTCCTTTGCCTCGATATTCTTTTCTCTCAAGTACCCCGGGCTCACGACCTTGATGTCCCTGCCGTTGACGCGTCCCTCGGCGCCCTTGCCGGGGATGGCCTTGAACCCCTCGACGGGATAAACAGCTCCGGACGCAGCTTCGCTTATGCCTTTGGCGATGGGGTGCTCCGAGTGGGCCTCGACGGACGCTGCATACCTTACCAGCTCGCTTTTATCCATCCCGCCGTCGAAAACTAACATATCCGTCACGCCGAACCGTCCTTCCGTGAGCGTGCCCGTTTTGTCGAAAATAACGGCCTGAATTTTCCTCGCTCTCTCGAAGGCGACCCGGTTTCTGATAAGGAGGCCGTTCCGGGCGGAAATCGCGGTCGATATGGCCACGACCAAGGGCACGGCCAGCCCCAGTGCATGCGGGCAGGCGATGACCATGACCGTCACCATCCTCTCGAGGCCGAAAGCGAAGCCCTTTCTGGCGAGGGCGAGCCAGACAAAAAGAGTCAGGGAACCGGCGCCGATGGCGATCAGGGTCAACCAGAGCGCGGCTCTGTTCGATAAATCCTGGGTCCGCGACTTGCTCTCCTGGGCCTGCCTGACGAGGTCTATCACCTGGGAAAGATAAGAAGCCCGCCCGGTCTTTTGGATCTCCACCGTGACGGAGCCTTCGCCGTTGATCGAACCCCCGATGACCGTGGCGCCTTTTTTCAAGGCCACCGGTTGGGACTCCCCCGTGAGCATCGCTTCGTCGGCGGATGATTCGCCCTCAACCACTTCTCCATCGGCGGGAATTTTTTCTCCCGGTTTGATGAGAATTTTGTCCCCCACCTTGAGTTCTTCCAAGGGAACATCCGTCACGGTCCCATCCGGCTGCAGTTTATGGGCCTCCGAGGGCATGAGCCTGGCCAGCTCCTCGAGGGCTCTTGAAGCCCCCCTGACAGATTTCATTTCGATCCAATGGCCGAGGAGCATGATATCGATCAGGGTCGCCAGCTCCCAGAAAAAGACCTCCCCGGCCAGCCCGAAGACGACGGCGCTGCTGTAGACATAGGCCGTCGTTATGGCTAAGGCGATCAGGGTCATCATGCCCGGCCTGGCGGCCCTGAGCTCGGACACGATTCCTTTCAAGAACGGGTATCCTCCGTAGAAAAAGACGAAAGACGAAAAAACGAAGAGAACATAGGTATCCCCGGTGAATCTGCGGGCGTCCCCGAACCCTAGAAACCTCTGGATAATCGGCGAGAGGCCGAGGATGGGAAGTGTCGTTATCAGGGATACCCAAAATCGCTTCTTGAAGTCGCCGACGTTGTGAGCCTGGTGATCGGCCTGTCGATTTTCAGGCCCCGTTCTCATGGTCATGGAATGACCCTCGTGGTGCATGGAGACTTCATGTTCGGAACGATCGCCTTGGTCGATTGACGAGATCTTCATATGGATCGCCTTCTCTCAATGCCCCCTCAGGCGGGGAACCGGCAGTTTACTGACGTCCACTGTTCCGTGCTTCATCTCATGGCGCCATTTCCAGATGGCATAGATCGGCGGGTAAACCAATAGTTCCAAGATGAAGCTCGTGAATGACGCCGCCGATCATCGGGGCGGCGATGCGTTTCATCATGTCCGAGCCCGCGCCCAGGGACCACATGATGGGAATGAGGCCCATGAACATCGCCGTGACGGTCATCATCTTGGGCCGGATCCGCTTCACGGCCCCGTGGATGATCGCCTCCTTGAGGTCCTGGAATGTTTTCATGCGCCCCTGCCGGACCATGTCGTAGTAGGAAAGGTCCAGGAACAGGAGCATGAAGACCCCCGTCTCCGCGTCCAATCCCATGAGAGCGATCATGCCGACCCAGACGGCGATGGACACATTGAACTTCAGGATATAAAGGAACCAGACGGCCCCGATCAACGAGAACGGCACGGCGAGCAAGACGATGCTCGCTTTGACCGGGGATTTTGTATTCATGTAGAGCAGAATGAAGATGATAAAAATCGTCAAAGGGATAACCACCTTAAGCCTTTCTTTTACCCGGAGCATGTTTTCGTATTGCCCGCTCCATTGGAGGGAATAGCCTGCCGGCAGGGTCAGCTTCTCCCTGACAATCTTCTTGGCTTCGGACACATAGCCGCCGATATCGCGGCCGGTGATATCGACGTAAACATATCCGGCGAGCATGGCATTTTCGTCCCGGAGCATGGACGGCCCGAGCGTCAGGTGGATATCGGCCAGCTGTTCCAGCGGGATTTGGGCACCGGACATGGTGGGGACCAGCACCCGGCGTAGTTTGTCCAAGTCATCCCTCAGCTCGCGGGCGTACCTGACGTTCACCGTGTATCGTTCGCGACCCTCCACGGTCGTCGTCACCGGCTCCCCGCCGATCGCCGACATGATGATCATTTCGACTTCCTTGATGGTCAGCCCGTATCGGGCAATATCCTCGCGGCGGATGTCGAAGTCGACGAAATAGCCTCCCGTCACCCGCTCGGCGAAGATACTCCGCGTCCCTTTGATGTCTCTCAGAATCGTTTCGAGGCTCGTCCCGATCCTTTCGATTTCCTTCAGGTCCGCTCCATAGACCTTGATGCCGATGGGCGTTCGCACGCCCGTCGTCAGCATATCGATCCTGGCCTTGATGGGCATCGTCCAAGCGTTGGAGACGCCGGGAAACTGCATCTTCTGGTCCAGCTCATTGACCAGCTGTTCCCAGGTGATCCGGTCGCGCCAAATATGCCGGAACGGCCCTTGCATCCAGCGGGGGAGCCAGGAATACCAGCGCTTCACCGGCCGCCACTCACTTTCCGGTTTCAGAACGACCGTCGTCTCCATCATGCTGAACGGGGCGGGGTCGGTCGAGGTTTCGGCCCGGCCCGCCTTGCCGAAGACGCGTTCGACCTCGGGCGTGTCCTTGAGGACCTTGTCCATCGTCTGGAGGAGATTCTGGGCTTCGGTCACCGAGATCCCGGGGAGTGTCGTCGGCATGTAGAGAATCGTCCCCTCGTTGAGGGGGGGCATGAACTCCGAACCCAGCATGAAAAAGACGGGGACCGTTGCGGCCATCAGGACGCAGGCCCCGGCGATGGTCGCCTTGCGATACTTGAGGACAAACTCGCAGACCGGTTCATAAATCCGGAACAGGATCTTGCTGACCGGGTGTTTCTCTTCGGGGTAATAGCGGCCGACCGTGATCGTGTTCACGATCCCCGAAATCCACTTCGGGCGGAAACGCTTGTAGTCCATTCTGGTGAACAGCATCCGCATGGCGGGGTCGAGAGTGATGGCCAAAATGGCGGCGATGGCCATGGCCAGGTTCTTGCTGTAGGCCAGCGGCTTGAACAGCCGCCCTTCCTGGTCCACGAGGGTGAACACGGGCAGGAAAGCGACGGCGATGACCAGAAGGGAGAAGAAGACCGAAGGCCCGACCTCTTTGAGGGCGTTGAGCCGGACCTCATGATAGTCGCCCTTCCGGCCTCCGGCCTGCCAGAGCTGAAGCTTCTTGTAGGCGTTCTCCACTTCGACGATGGCGCCGTCGACGAGCACGCCGATGGAAATGGCGATGCCGGAAAGGGACATGATGTTGGAGGTCAGCTTCATGCCGAGAGGGGGATGAAGGCCAGGAGGACCGAGATCGGAATGGTGACGATGGGAATGATGGCCGAGGGGAAGTGCCAGAGGAAGAGCAGGATGACGATGCTGACGATGATCATCTCCTCGATGAGCTGGTTTCTGAGGGTCTCGATCGACCGCTTGATCAGCTCCGAACGGTCGTAGGTCGTCACAACCTCGACTCCAGCGGGCAAGGAGGGCTGGATCTCCTTGAGCTTGTCCTTGACCCGGTTGATGACGTTCAGGGCGTTCTCTCCGGAGCGCATGACAACGATGCCGCCGACGGCATCCCCCTGGCCGTCGAGGTCGGCGACTCCACGCCGGATGTCGGGGCCCAGGACGACCTGGGCGACATTCCTGACCAGGACCGGAGTCCCGGACATGTCGTTCTTGACGACGATGTCTTCGATGTCCTTGACCGACTTGAGCGTAGCCGCGGCCCCGGACCATGTACTCCTTCCCCGAGAACTCCACCAGCCGGCCGCCGACGTCGTTGTTTCCGTCACGGATAGCCTCGATGACCTTCATCAGGGGGATGTTATAGGCCTGAAGGGCATTGGGATTGACATTGACCTGATACTGTTTCTGGAAGCCTCCGACCGAAGCGACTTCCGCGACGCCGGGGACGCCCTGGAGCCAGTAGCGCATGTACCAGTCCTGGAAGCTCCGGAGCTGGGCCAAGTCGTTCTTCCCCGACTTGTCGACGAGGGCGTACTGATAGACCCAACCCACGCCCGTGGCATCGGGCCCCATTTCGGTCTGGACGCCCTGCGGGAGCCTGGGCGTGATCTTGCTCAAATATTCCAGGGTGCGGCTGCGGGCCCAGTAGATGTCCGTCCCGTCCTTGAAGATGACATAGACATAGGAAAACCCGAAGTCGGAGTAACCGCGGATGGCTTTGACCTTGGGCGCTCCGAGCATGGCCGTCACGATCGGATAGGTCACTTGGTCCTCAATGATATCGGGGCTCCGGTCCCACCTCGAATAGATGATGACCTGGGTGTCCGAAAGGTCGGGGATGGCATCCAGCGGGATGTTCCGTATGGCGTAGATCGCACCGACGATGGCCGCGGCGAAGAAGATGATGACGATGTACTTATTCTTCGCCGAGAACTCTATGATTTTTTCAATCATGTTTGCGTTCTCCGGCTGAGGGCTTGGTCATTCGGTTGAGGGCTGCTTTGAGGCTCGACTCCGAGTCGATGAGGAAATTGGCGGACGTCACGACGTTCTCCCCTTCGCTGACCCCCTTAAGGACCTCGTACATGTCCTGGCCCCTGACGCCGAGCTTGACCTGGCGGGGCTCAAAATATCCATCGCCTTTAGCCACGAAGACGATCTTGGTGTCTCCAGCGTCCAGTACGGCGTCGGAGGGGACGGTCAGTTTGGTCCCGTAGTCGACGTGAATCTCTAGGTTGACGAACATCTCGGGCTTAAGCTTGAGGCCTGGGTTCGCGACTTCGATCCGGATCTGGTTCGTCCGCGTCTCGGGCTTGAGATAGGGGTAAATGTATGTGATTGTTCCGGCGAAAGACTCCCCGGGATAATAGGACAATGAGACTTTCACCTCCTGCCCATTTTTGATGAAGGGCAGCTCGTACTCGTAGACCTCGCCGAGAATCCAGACTCTGGAGAGGTCGGCGATTTTGAATAGGTTCTCCCCGGACATGATCTTCTGTCCCTGGACGACGTTCTTCTCGATCACGATTCCGGATCCCGGCGAATAGACTGTGACGGTTTTCTTGAATTCGCCCGTGCGTCCAAGCTCTTCGACCTGCTTGTCCGGGATGTCCCACAGCCTCAGCTTCTCCCTGGCCGACTTGAGGACGGAGGACGCATCGCCAAAGCGTCCCGCCGGCTTTGAGGGCGATGAGGTACTCCTGCTCCGCGGAGACAAGTTCCGGGCTGTAGATATCGAAAAGGGGCTCGCCCCTCCGGACGGCTCGGCCCGTAGAATCCACGAAGAGTTTTTCCACCCAGCCGTCGAATTTGAGGTTGACGATCGATATGTTCGGTTCGGCATAATCCACCCGGCCGACGGCCTTGATGAGCTTATGGATGGGCTGGGACTGCACGGGCGCCGTCTTGATCCCGATGAGCTGCTGCCTCTCTGGACTGATTTTGACCTGGATCCGCCCGCCGACTTCGGTAACGGCTCCGCTCTCCTCGACTTCGAAGGGGACCATGTCCATGCCCATCGAATCCTTGCCCGGTTTGTCGGAGACCTCATTCGGCATCATCGTGGAGCGATACATGACCTTTTTCTTGGGGGCCGGCGGTTCTTCGGCTTTGGCTGGCTTTTCCTGCGGCTCCACAGGCACGAGCTTCATCCCGCAGATGGGGCAGTCGCCGGGCTTGTCGGAGACGTAGGTTGGATGCATGGGGCATTGATAGAGCGTTTTTTCAGCCCCGGGCTTCGTTTTCTCCAACTGGCCTTGTTCATGCTTTTGGGGCCCGGCCGCCGCGGCCGTCCCTCCGCTTTTTTTGCAGCTGGCCAACAGAATGACGGCGAGCGCTGTCACGAAAAGGATGGCGATCCTAATTTTTGTCTTCATGAGGTCCTCCCCATTTCACGATTTCTTTGGCCGAATATTCCTCCAAAGCGGCGATCGAGCTCCAGAGCCCGGCGAGTTCCTTGTAGTAGGCCAGTTGGTAGGAGAAATACGTATTGATATCGGCCAGGAGAGCTAAAAAATCGGTCCTGTTCACCCGATAATTGGCCAGGGATGATTCCACGGTGAGCGAGGCCAGGGGAATGATCTTTTCCTTGTACAGCTTAATCAGGGTTTCGGCCGACTCGGCCTTGAGATATTCCTCGGTGACCATGGAAGCAACATCGTTCTGGGCGGATGCCAATCCGCTCTTCGAACTCTGATGGAGCGCCAGCGATTCCTCGAGCATCTGGGATTGTTTTGTCTTCTGATAGAGCGGGACCTCGACCCCGATCATGATTTCATACATACTGGGAAGCCTTCCTTTATATTCCCAGCCGCCCTCGATCACGAAATTGGGGGAGAGCTCTTTTTTGGCGAGATCGACCATTTTGCCGCCTTCCTCGACCATGAGCGAGGCCTCCTTGAGCATGGGAGAGTTTTCTTGCGCGGCGGACTTGATCTCCTCGAGCGAAACGGGGAGATGGTCCACATTCTGGTCTTGGGGCATTCCCAGCGGATTGTCAGGAGGATAGTCCAGAAGCAAGTTGAGCCGGGCGCTGAGCGACTTGATCATCTCCGCCATGGGCGTGATCATTTCGTCCATTCTGGAGATCTCCACCCGGGCCTTCAAGACATCCGATTGAACCCCGTCTCCGACGGCGTATTTCGTCTCGGTCAGTTCCGACGCTTTCTGGAGGAGGGCTTTCTGTTCCCCGAGAATGATTAGCGATTTGTGCAGGGAATACAGCCCGAAATAGAGGGTTTTGACCTCTTTGAGGACGCTCAGGACGGTCGCCTTCCGGTCCTCCTCTTTTCTAGCGAAAGCCTTCTCCGCGATTTCCCCCTTCAGCCGGAGCTTACCGGGGAAGGGGATGGCCTGGCTGAAGGAGAAGCCGATTCCGCTCATTGCCTCCTGGCCGATGGTGAAACCGGGGAAGCCCATATTTTTGAGGGTGAGGCCGATCATCGGATCAGGCAGGGTTTTAAGCTGGGGTATCCTGAAGGAAGAAGCCTTGGCCTCGAATTCTACGGACTTAATCTTGGGATTTCTTTCCAGCGCCCGGTTGAGGAGGTCATCGAGGCGCAGGGGATTTTCTTGGGCGAGAAGGCTCGCCGGAAGGAGAACAAGAAAGCATAGAAGAGCCGATTTTTTCATGGTTACCTCCAGGGATCGACCTCATTGATGACCCGAGCGCAGAACGCATGTCTGGTTATGACGGATGAACATCGGAATGAGGCTCTTTTTGAGCGGAACCAAAGCGATGAAGGCCGTAATGGCCAGAAGGCCGATGGCCAAGACGATTTTCTTGAAAGACGGGAAGATCCTGGTCCGCTCCCCGAGGAGACGCTTGACCCTTTCCGTGGTCGGATCTAAGAACCAAGAGGCCTGCAAGTCATCGAGCTTTCTGACTTTTAAAAGTAATCCGACGATGGCCAGGAGGTTCCCCCGAAGCTCGACGGATCGCGCGTCGGCGGTCGTCTCCGATTCAAGCCAGAAGGCTTTCTTCAGAAATTTGCTGACCGGGAGGAAGAATAAAAAGTCCGAAACGAACGAAACAGCCAGGCTTTTCAGGGGGTCTTTCGATCTTTGATGATGGGACTCGTGGAGGACGACGACGCGGAGCTCTTCCTCATCCAAGGTTTCCAAGAGCTTCGTCGAAAGGAAGATCCGCGGCCTTAGGAGCCCGCCCGTGAAAGCCAAGGGTCGGGGGTCCTCGAAAATGATCGCCTTGCCCAGGAAAGACGGCCGGAGAACATCCTTATCGAGAACGGCTCTCCGATCGATCCGGTCCAGGAAGTTCCACGTCCGGGCCATCCGTAAACCCGTCCTGGCCGAGGCATAGAGCAGGGAAAACGACATGACAATCAGGATGAGGCCACGGCCCGTTTCTCCAAGTACTTGGAGAAACGGCATCAAGCCCAGGCAGCGGATATTGCAGAGGAGGACAGCGGGATTCGGCAGAGCCCTAAGAAGGGCCAAGGTTTCTGGATGCCTGGCCAGTTGGAAAAGAACGAATAGGAACAGCAGGAGGAGCGCGGCTGAAATGAGGCCGATCCGTTTCTTTGTTCTAGCCGCGGCGCCCATTTTTTTTCTCCTGGAGGAGCTCTTCGAGCTTGGCCATGTCGCTCCCGGACATTTTGGAAAAGAGGTCGGCGAAAGCCGAAACGGCCAAGTCCGGTGACATCTTAAAAGCCTGCTGGACGAGATTCTCGGTGATCGCACTGGTATAGGTTTCCTTGGAGATGCGGGGCGAAAAGAGAATGACCCCCGATCTTCCGTCTTTCTTTATGAAGCCTTTCTTGGAGAGACGATCCAAGACCGTCAGGGCCGTCGTGTAAGCGATGTTCTTGGTGAGGCGGATCTCCTCGTAAAGATCGCGGCCTTTCATGGATCCTCTGGTCCAAAGAATATCCATGAGGGGAAGCTCGAGTTCGTCCGACAGGGAGCTTATACTCTTCTTATTCGATAGGAATGATAATTTCATGCGAAGATTGTATTCTACACAATGTAGAATGTCAAGCCCTAAAGCTCGCGAAATGTTGTCGAGCTTTCGGGCTTTTATTCGGCCGTCGGTCTGAATTATAATCTCGAGAGGAGGCTATAATGAAAAAAACAATCATCCTCGTCATTTTATTTTTTCTTTATTCATCCTTGACTCTCATCGCACAGGAGGCGGCTATCGACACTCAAACCAAAGAACAAGCTAAGAGCACGCTCCTCCAGAAATATGGGGAGGCCGACAAGTTCAGGATCGAGCGCGGCGTGGACCAGGCAGCCTCGCTGTGGAGAACAGAAGACGGCAGCAGCCAAGACTTCCAGAACTTCTGCCTGTCGAACTTCATCGGCCAACCGGCTGTTTTCCGGGCAAATTTCGACAGGCTGGAGATGAACTTTGAGGTCCTGTTCGGCCATTTCAACAAAATGATCCTCGACCTCAAGCGGCCCTTGGACCTGGACTGGGGCGAGATCCTCCCCCAGGACGTGATCTTCGGCCAGTACGACCCTTCGGCCCACCTCTCCGACGACCTTTTCCAGAACAAGCTGGCCTTCCTCGTCCTTTTGAATTTCCCCACTTATACGCTCGAGGAAAAAATAAAACTTGGCCCGGCCTGGAGCCGCGAGCAATGGGCTCTGGCCAGGATGGGCGACCTGTTCACTTCCCGCGTGCCGGCCGATGTCCAGCAAAGCCTTTTCCAGGCCAGTTCGGCGGCCGAGGCCTACATCGCCGACTACAATATCTTCGCCGGCCGTCTGGTCGACGACAAGATGAAGACCTATTTTCCAGAAAACCTCAAGCTCATCACCCACTGGAACCTGAGGGATGAATTGAAGGCCCGCTACAATGACCGGCAAGGCCTGTTCAAGCAGAAAATGCTCTACCAGGTCATGCTCCGCATCGTCAGCCAGGACATCCCCCAGGCCGTCGTCAACAGCGCCCAAGTCCAGTGGAACCCATTTTTCAACAAGGTTTTCAGCGGGGGAAAAGAAGCCCCGGCGGCAGCCGAGCCCGATACCCGCTACAAGGTCTTCCTTGATATCTTTAAATCGCAGAAAAAGCTGGACCCCTATTTCCCGGCCCTGCCCACCCATATCCGGCGCAAGTTTGAGGCCGCCCGGGAGATCCCCGAGGCCGAGGTGGAGAAACTCTTCACCGATTTCATCTCCTCACCCCAGGTCCGCCAAGTGGCCAAGCTCATCAACCGGAGGCTGGGCCGGCCGCTCCAGCCGTTCGATATCTGGTACAACGGGTTCAAGGCCGGGGGAGCCATTCCCGAGGAAGAGCTGGATAAGATCGTTTCCCGGAAATATCCCACTACGGAAGCTTTCCAGGCCGACCTGGGCAACATTCTGACGAAGCTGGGATTTTCCAAGGAGCAGGTCGACTTTCTCACCCCCCGGATTCAGGTGGACCCCTCCCGCGGGGCGGGCCATGCCGCCGGAGCGGAGATGCGGTCGGACAAAGCGCGGCTGAGAACCCGCATCCCGGCCCAGGGAATGAACTACAAGGGCTACAACATCGCCGTCCATGAGTTCGGCCACACCGTGGAGCAAACCCTGACCCTGCAGAAGGTGGACCATTACCTGCTGCGCGGGGTTCCCAACACAGCTTTTACCGAGGCTTTCGCTTTTGTCTTCCAGGACCACGACCTGGACCTCCTGGGAGTCAAGGGCGAGGTTCCCCAGGCCAAACATCTCAAGGCCCTCAAGAGCTTGTGGGATTCTTATGAAATCATGGGCGTTTCGCTGGTGGACATGCACGTCTGGAACTGGCTCTACCAGCACCCGGAGGCCACCCCGGCCCAACTCAAGGAGGCGGTCATCTCCATCGCCAAGGATATCTGGAACAAATACTATGCCGACGTCATCGGCGTCAGGGACCAGCCCATCCTGGCCATCTATTCGCACATGATCGACGCAGCGCTGTATCTCCCCGATTACCCGCTGGGCCACATCATCGAATTCCAGATCGCCCAGTATCTGGAGGGAAAGAGCCTGGGCCAGGAGATGGAGAGGATGTGCCGCCAGGGCCGGATCATTCCCCAGCTGTGGATGGAGCAGGCCGTCGGCTCGAAAATCTCCACTCAGACGCTGCTGGCCGCCGCGGATGAGGCCTTAAAGCACGTCCGGAAGTAAGAACACCTAAAGGCTGTTGCGGCAATTCCTTTTTTCGGGGTAAGGCAGGCCCCACTCTATTGGCTGACGGTAAACATGCCGGTCCAATCCCAGCACTTTTGATTTTCGAGGCCTGTAACGGTTATCTGATATTGGTTGCCCGGTATCCAGGTGATGCCGTTTGTGCCGCTGGGCGGAACGGTCCACTGGAAGAAACCGCTGCCGTTGGCACCGATCGGCACCGACGTAGCTAGTGGGTATATCTTCCACCCGTCATTGACCCCACCGTGCAATTCGATCTTCACGTGCGTTCCACAATTGCCCGAATAGGTCCAGGTCAAGGTGTGGGCGCTGCCGACCGGCCAGTTGGCCAGCGGCGCGTTGTTGGCCGGCTGGGTGACGATGAGGCGGGCATAGGGCGTGATGGTGAACTGGCCGCTGGTGCCGCGGTATTTGTCATCGGTCGTGCTGACGACTTTAATAACGTAGCCGCTGCCGGGCGGGACGTCGGAGGGCATATAGTAAGGGATGATATACCCCTTGCCCCATTGCCCCCAGCTTTGTCCGGCACTAATTGTTTTTATAACCTGGTTGCTTTTCATCAGCAGTGCTTTGGCCTGCCCCGGTGGATCGCCGGTATATTGCCACTCAATAGACTGCGGATCGCCGGCCGCCCAGGTGGCTCCCTGTTCAGGGTGGGTTATAGTGACCTGAGGGGGGGTATAGGGCGATACCGGCCCATGGGTAGCCCCGGCTGAGAGGCCGGGTTGGAAAACAGAGAAGATGTTGCTCTTCCCCATAATTTTGGGATGTTCTTGGCTCTGCACCACGACGTAAAAATTATCGCCCAACTTTATGTCCTTATCGAGTTGACAGTTGAATTGACCGCCGGCGATCGGCTGGTTGAGGGCTAGCGTTTTTACCGTGGCTGTCCCCTGCATCAGAAAAATGTTTACCGAAGCGCCCGGGTTGCCCTTAAAAGTCCATTTAATTGAGCAAATTCCAGCCCGGGTCAACTTTTCTCCGGCCGCGGGAGAGATCAAGGTCACTGTGATGGACATGACATCCCGCGCTTGAGGAGAGAGACCGCCCTCCGACGTTCTTGTCTGTGCTGCGGCCGTTGCCAGCTCCGGAACCATGACCAGGGCCAAAAGCAAGGCCACTAATGCCGGTTTTCGCATCGTTTTATCTCCCTATCGCTTAAAAAAATATATCACCGGCCGCCGAGCAATGTCAATTTCAAGGAGATCGTCGCCCCCTTCGCCGCTGACTCCTCCCGGAGAGGCCAAGGCCAAGTCCGCTGTAAAGGCCAAGTCCGCTTGACATGCGCTTATCTTCCTTCTTATCATTCTTTTTCAGTTATCCGTCCTTTTCAGAAAGTGCGGGGCCTGAATAGAAACTTTACACTCCGCAGAAGAAAGGAGTCAGACGTATGGGAAAAATCGAAAGGCGCGAGTTCCTCAGGCTCGCCGGAACGGGCGCGGGAGCGTTCATGGCCACCGGCCTGTTCCATGACCGGCTTTTGGCCGGGGTACTGCCCGCGGCCGGGGCCGGCCTGTTCGCCGATAAGTTCGGCGCCTCCAAGGAAGTCATGGCCAAGGTGCTGGAGGCCGCCCTGTCCAAGGGCGGCGATTTCTCCGACCTTTTCTTCGAGTACAAGGTGATCATGAATGTGCTTATGGAGGACGACATTATCCGGCAATCCTCGGAGAACGTCGTCCGGGGCGTCGGCATCCGCGTCCTCAAGGGAAAGCAGACCGGGTTCGGCTATACCAGCAGCCTTACTCCGGAGAGCATGACCCAGGCGGCCTTGACCGCGGCGGCCATCGCCGCTTCGGGCCGCAAGGTGCGTCCCCCGGAACTCAAGGAGAGCCGGCCCGATAAGCAGGTCTATCTTCTGGAGAAACCTTTTGTGGACGCTCCCCTGGATGACCGCATCACCCTGGTCAAAGAGGCCTATGCCGCCGCCCAGGCCCACGACAAGAAGATCGTCAAGGTCATAGCCAACCTGGCCGATGAGATGCAGTACGTCACCATCGTCAACAGCGAGGGCCTGATGATTTCGGATGCCCGGCCCCAGGTTCGCCTGGGAGTCACCGCCACCGCCCAGGAGGGCAAGGTGCGCAACACGGGCAACGGAAGCGCGGGCGGCCGGGTGGGGATGACTTATTTCCAGAGAGCGGGGAGCACTCCCCAGGACGTGGGGGTGAGAGCCGCCCAAGAGGCCGTCACGCTGCTGTCCGCCGTCGATCCGGTGGCCGGCGACCAGCCCGTCGTCCTGGGCAGCCGCCAGTCGGGAGTGATGGTCCATGAAGCGGTGGGCCATCCCTTCGAGGGCGATGGAATTTGGCAGAAGACTTCCATCGTCTGGGACAGGCTGGGCCAGATGGTGGCCAGCCCCTGCGTGACCATTTATGAGGACGCCACCCTGCCCCACCTGCGCGGCAGCATGAACATCGACGACGAGGGGACTTCCACCCGGAAAGTGATGATGATCGAGAAAGGCAAGCTGGTCGGGTTTCTGCTCGACCGCCTGTCGGCCCGGGTCTTAGGTATGGAGCCCAACGGCCACGGCCGGCGAGAGTCCTATCGGGTCGTTCCCATCTGTCGCATGAACAACACCATGCTGGCCAGGGGAGAGGCGACCCCCTTGGATGTCATTAAAACCGTCAAGAAAGGATTTTACGCCGACACCTATCAGGGCGGTCAGGTGGAGGACACCGGCAAGTTCACTTTCTCCGTCAACCTGGGCTACCTCATCGAGGACGGCAAGCTTACCCAGCCCATCAAGAACGCCACCCTGATCGGCACCAACGTCCAGGTTCTCAAGGACATCGAGCTCATCGGCAACGACATGGACTATTTCCTCGGCACCTGCGGCAAGGACGGCCAATCCGCCGCGGTGGCCGCGGGCACGCCGACCTTTAAGATCCGCCAGATGACCGTAGGAGGCCGCGCATGAGCACCAATCAAGAAAACCTCAAGGCCCTGGCCGAAAGCCTGGTGGCCTACGGCCGCCGCCAGGGCGCATCGGAGATCGAGGTCACCGTGGTGGAGACTTCGCGGTTCAACGTCAATGTCCGCGAGCAGAATGTCGAACGCCTGACCGAGGCCGGCAGCAAGGACCTTGGCCTGCGGGTCTTCGTGGAGGGGAAGCTGGCCACGGCTGGGTCCCAGGATTTGGAGGAGACGACCCTTCACCGGCTCGTGGACAACGCCATCGTCCGCGCTAGGCTCGGCGGCGTCGACCCCTTCGCCGGGCTGCCCGAGCTCGAGCCCATTCAGGTCTCGGCCGACGCGCTTAAGGTCTATGACCCGGCCGTGCTGAATCTCTCGCCGGAAAACAAGATCGCCGCGGCCATGAAGGTGGAGTCCATCGGCCTGGCCGACAAACGCATCAAGAAATCCACCGGCTCCAATTACACCAGCGTGTTGGGCTCCTGGCATCTGGCCAATTCAAAGGGATTCTCCGGCTCCTTCCGCCGAACTACGGTCGCCTGCGGCGTGGGCTTCCAGGCCGGCGAGGGCGACAATCTTCTGGAGGACGGCTGGTTCGAGGCTTCCACCTCCGCGGCCGGCCTGCCCACGCCGGAAGCCATCGCCTGCAAGGCCGTGAAGCGGGTGATTCGCCTCATCGGCGCCCGCAAGGCCGAGACCCAGAATGTGCCTGTCGTTTTCGAGCCCCCGGTGACG
Source organism: Candidatus Aminicenantota bacterium (assembly GCA_963702835.1). GTDB lineage: Bacteria > Acidobacteriota > Aminicenantia > Aminicenantales > JAFGAV01 > JAFGAV01. The sequence continues at coordinate 1,951,161 of OY969762.1, read as the reverse complement.
GCCGGCCTGCTCCTGGGGTTCCTGGCCCAATGCCTCGTCGGACCCAGCATTGACCGCCGGCAATCCTTCCTGCTGGACAAGCTGGGCCAGAAGATCGGGAGCGACCTGGTGACCATTTTCGATGACGGGCTCCTGCCCGGCGGCCGCGGGAGTGCGCCCTTTGACGCCGAAGGAGTCCCCACGCGGAAAACCCTGGTCATGGATAAAGGCCTTCTGAAAAGCTACCTGCTCAACACCTACTACGGCCGCAAGTTGAAAATGGCTTCCTCCGGGAACGCCGGCGGGGTCACCAACTTCTATATGGCCAAGGGCACGAGCAAGCCGGCGGACATCATCAAGTCCGTGGACAAAGGGCTTCTGCTCACCGGCACCATCGGCTTCGGCCGGGTGCCCACTACGGGCGATATCTCCACGGGCGCTTTCGGGCTGTGGATCGAGAAGGGAGAGGTCGCTTTCCCCGTGGCCGAGATCACCATTTCCGGCAACCTGGCCGATGTCCTGAAGGGCGTGGAGATGGTCGGCGACGACCTGGAGCTCAACGACACCATCGCCGGGCCCACGGTCAAGGTGGCCCAGATGTCCATCGGCGGGAAGGGGACGGCCAAGGGCTGACGACCGCCGCTGGCCCGCAGCCACCACCTCTGGTATCGCCGCACCTTCCCCGACTATCCGCCCAAGCGCAAGGCCCTGATTCCCTTCTTGATCTGACATATCACCTTCGCTATCGAGGAACGGGCTGGAAAACGACCCCCCGGCCAAGGCGAGGGATCCGTTCAGAGGCAGAATTTATATGTTGACATTAGCAATTTCACATTGTTAATCTTCTTGTGAAAAGAAAATCTGGATGCCAAATCCAGGAGCAAACGACAAGCAAGCCATCCCCAGCCTCTCTGCTTTTTTGCTTTCCTTATGTTTTCTTTTTTCTTCTTCTTCCTCCCTCTTCTCTCAAGGAAATTCCATCAAATTTGTAAGCATGGGGGCGGAGCAAGGGCTTCAAAACAGCATCCATTGTGTCATACAGGACAGCAGGGAGTTCCTATGGATGGGCACTGAAGCGGGGATGTACAAGTATGACGGCTACAAGCTTGTCAATTATGGGACTGAGGCAAACAACCTGAACAGCCTGAGCAATGTCTGGGTATATTCCATTCAAGAAGATCATCAAGGGAATCTCTGGATCGGCACTGAAGACGGCTTAAATAAGTTCGACCGAGAAAAAGAAACATTCACTCGCTTCAAGCATGACCCTGCCGACCCTAAAAGCTTGAGCGACAACAGGGTCTATGTTGTTTATAAGGACAAGGCCGGCCGGCTATGGGCCGGAACGCAAAACGGATTGAACCTTTTGGACATGGAAAAGGGAACTTTCCGACATTTCCATTCTAGCCCGGACAATCCACAAAGTCTGAGCAATGATCATATTCGGTCAATCTTGGAGGACGCCTCTGGAATTCTCTGGGTCGGAACAGACAATGGGCTGAACAGATACGACCGCCAAAAAGAAACCTGGATACGCTATCTGTTCATTCCCGGAAACCCGCGCAGTCTCAGTCATAACCGGATCAACTCCCTCTGCGAGGATTCCCGCGGCAGGCTCTGGATCGGGACCGATGACGGCCTGAATCAGCTTGACCCCGCCTCCGGGTCATTTTTAAGGTATAAAAATATTCCGGGCGACCCGAAGAGCTTGAATGACAACTATATTCACGTCATCTATTGGGACCGCGGAGACATCCTATGGGTCGGGACCGATGAAGGCGGATTGAACCGATTCGACGGCCGGCGCCAAGAATTTGTCTCTTACACACATGTCAGCCATGATCCGAACAGCCTCACCACCAACAGAATCTATTCTTTATTTGAGGATCGATCGGGAATGATGTGGGTGGGAACCTACGGCGGCGGTGTCTGCAAGTTCAACAGATGGCCGAAGCCGTTTCAGTCGTTCAGCTCAAACCCGGAAGACCCCGGCAGCTTGAGCCATAATTTTGTTAGATCGTTCTATGAGGATGAATCCGGAGTCCTTTGGGTCGGGACGGACGGCGGGGGTCTCAACCGGTTTGACCCGGATAAAAAGCTTTTTAGGCACTTTCGGCATGATCCCGGAAATCCGGACAGTCTGAGCAATGATCGAATTTTTTCCATAATCGAAGATCCCTCCGGTTGGCTCTGGCTGGGGACCTACGGAGGCGGACTCAACGCCTTTGACCCCAAGACGGGCAAAGCCCTCATTTATCGGCACTCACCCTCCGAGGCGAACACTCTGAGCGATGACCGAATCAGAAGCCTGTGCCTGTCCGATCCTGGAACTCTTTGGATCGGGACAGACGGGGGGGGCTTGAATAAATTCGACCTCAAAAAGGGAACATTCACAAGGTACCTGAACGACCCCAGCGTTCCGGGCAGCCTCAGCCACGATAGAGTGTGGTGCATCATCAAAAGCCGGCCCGGCTTCCTGTGGATTGCGACCTACGGGGGAGGGCTCAATAAATTTGACCCGGATAAGGGCGAGTTTTCCCATTTCCACTCCAATCCAAATGATCCGCGCGGCCTGAGCTCCGACTTTGTCACCACGCTTTATGAAAGCAACAACGGCATTCTCTGGATCGGATCCGACGCCGGGCTCAACAGGTTCGATCCGAGGACCGAAACCTTCAGGACTTATGACCAAGCCAAAGATCTGTGGGGAGGCGCCATGTACGGAATCCTGGAAGACGGTCAGGCCAACCTTTGGATCAGCTCCAACAAAGGGCTAATAAAATTCAACCCGCGCTCCGACTCCTTCAAGCCCTACGATTACGACGACGGCCTCCAGGGCAACGAATTCAACGGCGGGGCGCGCTACAAAAGCCCGAAAGGGGAGATGTTTTTTGGGGGGACCAACGGTTTCAGCCGTTTTTTCCCGGAAGACATCATCGACAATACAAATATCCCTTCGGTGGTCATCACCGACTTCAGGTATCTTCAATAAAGTCGTCCCCATCGGCCGAGAGAAGAACGGCATTTCTTCGCCGCTCCACAAATCCATATCGGAAACCCGGGAGATGGAACTCTCTTATCGGGACAACATGTTTTCTTTCGAATTCGCCGCCCTGCATTATGTTTTTCCCGAGAAAAACAAGTACGCTTACAAAATGGAGGGCTTTGACAAAGACTGGATCCATACCTCCGCCGCTCAGAGATTCGGGTCCTACACCAATCTCGACCCCGGACAATACACCTTCCGGGTCATCGCCTCCAACAATGACGGCCTTTGGAACGAGAAAGGCGTGTCCTTAAGCATTGTCATCGTCCCCCCCTTCTGGGAAACACTCTGGTTCAGGATCCTCCTGAGCCTGGCCGTCATTTCGCTGGTTTTATTGGCATTTCAAGTGAGAATTCGCCGCATCAAAGCCCGCAAAAGGCAACTCGAAAGGCTTGTCGCCGAACAGACACAGGATCTTCAGGATCAAAAAAAGCAGCTCCAACAGGAAGTGACCGACAGGAAGCTGGCCCAGAAAGAAATGCAGAAAGCCAAAGAGGAAGCGGAATCGGCTAAGGAAGCGGCCGAAGTCGCCAATCAGGCCAAATCCATGTTTCTGGCCAGGATGAGCCATGAAATCCGGACGCCCATGAACTCGGTCATCGGCTTCGCCGATATGCTCATGGACACCGCTCTCAATGACGAGCAGTCGGATTTCGTTAGAATGATCACCAAGAGCGGGGAGGCTTTGCTGACCCTCATCAATGAGATTCTTGATTTTTCGAAGATTGAAGCCGGCGAAATGGTCTTTGAAGATATCGATTTTGACATCGAAGTCACGGCCTTCGACGTCTGCCATCTCATCGGGCCCCGCCTCGAAAACAAACCCGTGGAAGTGCTCTGCCGCATAGGAGAGCAGGTTCCCGCCTATGTGAAAAGCGATCCGGGTCGGATACGGCAGGTCTTGCTCAATCTTATGGTCAATGCGGCTAAATTCACGGAAAAGGGAGAAATCGAGCTCTCTGTAGATATCAGTGAAGAAATGGACGATCAGCTTAAGCTGCACCTCTCTGTCCGGGACACCGGGATCGGCGTCCCGGAAAACAAGCAAGAGGTCATTTTTAAACTCTTCCAGCAGGCGGATGGATCGACCACCCGGAAATACGGCGGAACCGGACTGGGGCTGGCCATTTGCCTGCAGATCGCCCGTCAATTGAATGGAAAGGTCTGGGTGGAAAGCGAGGAAGGGAAAGGAAGCACATTCCATTTCACGGCCTGGATCCATAAATCCGAAAAACGCGTCATTGAGAAACCCTCCTTGGAAACCATCTCCAGAAAAAAGGCTCTGATTATTGACGACAACCTGAATAACCTGGAAATTCTCGAGCGTTACCTGATACGATCGGAAATGCGGGTTGAGAAACTCGCGGATGGGCATTTGGCTATTGACAAGCTGGAAGAGGCCCTGGCCAAAGGGGATCTTTTGACATCTGCGTCCTGGATATCCAGATGCCGGGCATTAGCGGCTACCAGATTGCCAAGCTGATCAAGGGCCACTCCAATCCTCGGATCGCTAAACTCCCGTTGTTGGCCTTATCGTCATCCGTTTCCAGGCATATGCTAGCCTTCCGGGAGCAGGGCTTTGACGGATTTCTGCCCAAACCCTCTGATAGAAACAAGCTGCTGCTGATGATGAGGCGCCTGCTGGGGGACCGGCAGCAAATTGTTGAGGAAAAGGACAAAACACCGGTCATCACCCAGCACACCCTGACCGAAGAGTTCAAACATTCCATAAGGATCCTTCTGGCCGAAGACAACATCATCAACCAGAAGCTGGCCGTGGCCATGCTGTCCAAGGCGGGCTATAGCCTGGAAGTGGCCAACAACGGCCGAGAGACTGTTGAAAAATATATTTCCGCGCCGGATCGATTCGACCTCATTTTTATGGATATCTCCATGCCAGAGATGGATGGGCTGGAGGCCACCAGAATCATCAGAGAAAAGGGATTTAGGGAGATTCCCATCGTGGCCATGACCGCCGCGGCCAGGGAAGAGGACCGGGAAAAATGTCTGGAGGCCGGAATGAATGATTTCATGGTCAAGCCGATCAAACGAGAAGTCGTCTTCGATATGATCAGAAAATGGATTTTCCCCTCTTCCGGGATGGGGACTTTCTCGTAATATTGAAGCACCGGACATATCGTTGGCAGGAGGGTGGTCTTGACCTTGGGCCTCTGCCCGCCCGCGTCCTTTGAACAGGACCGCAGCAGGTTGTTCTGCCGGAGATAATCACAGTAGGCTTCATAGGAAAACTCCTGAAATCGGTCGTCGGATTCGGCCAATGGCTGACGGCCGGCAGCGATCTTTCCCGCCAGTTCACGGACAAATGGGAAATGATTGTCCAGGCCGACGACCAGGCCCGCGGTGATCCCGGCCAAGTCCAGGGTCTGGCGGCTGGGGGCCGCAGCCGATGTCCAGGATTCGCGGGCTGGGGGGAAGGCCCGACACCAGGCTCAAAGCCCTTCGCAGGGATTCCTCATCCCCCGGCCCTTCCCGGGGCAGGCCGCTGTGGACCTCGAAGAAGACTTTCTGGAAAAAAGGATCGTTAAAGTCCATGACAGACTGGCATTATAGCACGAAATTTTTTCATCTGGTGTCAGGCACCGGTATTGATTGACTTGGAAACCGGTGTTGAATTAATGTAGGCCGAGCATGTCGGAATATCAAGTTTACCGCATCCTGCTTTTTATTTTTTTGGGCTTGGCCGCGGCCGCCTGCGCCGCCATTTTTTTCGTCACCGTCCCCTATGGACGCCACCGCCGGCCGGGCTGGGGGCACCTGCTTCGCGGACGCTGGGGCTGGTTCCTCATGGAGAGCCCTTCCTTCTTTGTCTTCCTGTTTGTTTTCCTCTTGGGGCCGAACAGCAGCGGGCTGCTGGCCTTCATCTTTTTTCTCCTGTGGGAAGGCCATTATGTCCAGCGCAGCCTGGTTTATCCTTTTCTGATCCGCAGCCGGGAAAAGAGCGTTCCGCTCTCGGTCATCGTCATGGCCATGGCCTTCACTTCTCTCAACGGCTACCTAAACGGCCGCTGGCTGTATAAATTTTCCGGCGGGTATTCCGCTTCCTGGCTGACCGGCCTGCGCTTTATCTTCGGAGCGTCGCTCTTTGTGGCCGGGTTGATCATCAACCTTCATTCCGACAGCCTCCTGAGAAGCCTCCGGGCGCCCGGCGAGAGCGGCTACAGGGTGCCGCAGGGCGGTCTTTTTCGCTATGTGTCCTGCGCCAATTATTTCGGGGAGATCGTCGAATGGTTCGGCTGGGCCCTGGCCACTTGGTCGCTGGCCGGGCTGGGCTTCGCCGTATGGACCGTGGCCAACCTGGCCCCCCGCGCCCGCAGCCATCACCTTTGGTACCGCCGCACCTTCCCCGACTATCCGCCGGAGCGGAAGGCGCTCGTTCCCTTCCTTATCTAGCAATCCGGCGCGCCGTTTCTGCCAACCCCCGGCCGCCACAAGCCCGGGTCTTGGGATTTCTTGACGCCGGCTGGAGGCCGGTGATATCTTTCTGAAGAGTTAGGAAAAGAGATTCGCCGCCTGGCCCGGAGTCCGAGCATGATAAACATTAAGGGAAACAAAACTGCTGCCCTATTTTCTCTTTCATCGTTCCTGGCCATGTTTATCCTGGTTTTGCCCATCGTCCTGGCCAGTCCCAACTATTTGAAACCGGGAAAATCGGCAGGGGGGACTTTATTGTCCACCGGGCAGCGTGAACCCTGCGCCGGATATCCCGCGCCCGGCGCAGTCCCCTCCCTGCCCTCCTGCCTGCCGGTCAGGGTCATCGTCACCAACACTGAAGAGACGAAAGTTATAGACTCCTACTGCGACCCGTCGGGGGTGATCCCCTGCAATAAGAAGGAATATACGGCCAAATATTTTATTTTCAGCTGCACGGCTGAAGCTGTGGGTGAAATAATTTATAAAAAAGATTTTACGGAATTTTCCGTGAATGCCCAAGGAACGGAGGCCGGCACCCGTATCCTTCAGCTTCAAGGATCACATACCTGGTATACCCTGGAAGGCGTGGATGCCAAGAAAAAATGGCATACCGAGAATTTCCCGAAAGGCCGGGTCAATATTAGGATACCGTTCAAGTTTAGCATTTATTATCCCCCAAGCCAGGACATGACGACCAATGTATGCTTTGACCCAATGGTTATTGAGTCCCAAGACGAGTCGGAAAACTGGTTGCTGGATACGGGAACATCCCAGGTATGCGGGAATCATCCGCAAATACATTTTTTCGTAACCCCGGACATGATAAAAGAGTTTGTGGCCAAAAAAGAATTTCAAAAAACATTCCAATGGCGGGATTCCCAGCCGGGCGAAAAGTCCACCATTGACAATTTCATAGATATCAAAATGCAAATCGGAAAAGCCGGCCCGGCCCCCCCAGTCAACCCGCCGCCGACGGAAGAAAAACAGTATGTGCCCCTGGCCCAGTATAGGAAACCCGCTGATAAAAGCGCTAAAACCCCTTGCGATATCATCAAACAGGATTTGAGCGAGGCCAAAAAACTAAGGGACGCATTCAAAGATCCAACATTGCTGGAACGGGCCAAAAAGGAAGATTGGGATGCGCAGAGATACACGCAGGAAGTGAACAAAAAGGTTTTGGGCCCGTCCGGCAAAACCGCTGAATCCCCCATGTGGACGGACCCCACCACCTGCCAGATTAAAATTTATTGGGACAAGAAAAAATATAAGGATAAAGGTTTTCCCGAAGTGAGCTATGAGGCCGACCTGGCCCATGAAAAGGTGCATGAAACGAACTGCAAGAAAAGGGGGAATCCCCTGGAGTATGATGCCGACATGAGTTTCCCGGCCAAGCTCAGCCAGGAAGAAGTGAGCGCTTACGAGGCCAAGATCAAGTATCTGGAAACCTGGCTGAAAACAAATTGCAAGTAAAAGATGCAGCTAAAATGAAAACGATAACAGTTATGGCCGTGTGCCTGATGCTCGGCTCTGTGGGCCTGGCCCACCGGCGGCTGTCAGCGGTGACGATTGGGGAAATACTATCTCGGCTATGCTTATAATTTCGGAGAAGGCGTCGGAAAGAGCTACCCGGACGCTTTGAAGTGGCATCTCCTGTCCGCCGATCAGTGCAATTCGTGGGCTATGAATAACCTGGGGATCATGTATGAGCGGGGGCTGGGAGTGAAGCAGGATTCAGAGAGAGCATTCTGCTGGTACTGGAAGTCCGCCGCTGGCGGCAACGCCTGGGCGGAAAGCAACCTGGGGATATCTTACTATTGGGGGAGAGGGGTCAAAAAAATTTCGCCGAGGCCATCAAACTCCGTGCGGTTTGATAAAAATACTTTTTATATCTTTAAAAACGCGAGGTAAGGAAATGAGAACAAGGCGAATCATCTTCTGGGCGGCGGTCCTGATCGTCCTGGGCTTCGGTTTTGTCACGGCCGGGCCGGAACAGACGGCGGCCCAGGAGAAGGCCAAGAAGCTATGGACAGCCGACGACATCATCCTGGCGGAAAGCGCCTCGGATTGGAATATTTCAGCCGACGGCCGGCGGGCGGTCTGGGTGAAATCGCACATGGACAAGGACAAGAACGGCCGCGTCTCCAACCTGTTTCTGACCGACCTGGAGACCAAGAAAGAATTCCAATTGACACAAGGCTCGGAGAACCACTCGCAGCCGGCCTGGTCGCCCGACGGTCAAATGATCGCCTTCCTCAGCAAGCGGCCCCTGCCCAAGGCCAAGGCTGAAGACAAGGATGAGGAAAAGGGAGCAGGCCCGCAGCTGTGGCTGATGAGCCTCCAGGGGGGCGAGCCCTATCCGCTCACCGAATCCATTCGGGACATTAACCGCTTCAAATGGCTGGAGGAGGGGACCCTCGTCTTCAGCGCCAAGGAAGACCCCGCCCTCTTCGAGAAGGAAAGGGAGAAGATCAAGGATGACACCCAGGCGGTGGACGATACGGCCCATGAACCGCCCGTCCGGCTTTACAAGTTGAAGGTCAAGGATAAGAAGGTATCGCGGCTGACGGACAACATCGATTTCATCAGCCAGTGGGACGTCTCCCCGGACGGCAAGCTGGCGGTGACCGTCAACCAGCAGTATCTGAGCTACGAATGGGATCAGAAGCTCCTGCCCAAGACCTACCTGTGCGACCTGGCCTCCGGAAGCCGCCGGGAAATCCTGGCCGGCCAGCGCATCGTCCCCGGCGACGTCAAGTGGGCGACGGACAGAAGCGGCTTCTACGTGGCCGCTCCCTATTCGACCGATCCCCGTTTTTTTCAAGCCACCGTCACCGTCCTCTATTTCTACGACCTTAAAACCGATAAACACTACCGGGTGGACCTCGGCTGGGAGAACGGCCTGGAGAGCGGAGTGGAGGTCACGCCGGATGGCTTCCTGACGATGTTGTCGTCCGGAGTGCGCACGATTCCGGCGCGCTATGTGAAAAACGGCCTGGCCTGGAAAAGAACGGATTTGGCGGGCGATCAGGTGAAGAATTTCTTCGATTTTGCCGTTGACCCCGCGGCCAAGACAGTGGTCTTTTCCTGCTCGGCGGCCGGCCGGCCGGAACAGTGGTTCAGGGCCAAGCTCGAAGGAAACCGGTTGACGAACAGCACCCAGATCACCGACCTTAATTCCGGGTTCAAGGACAGGCCTATCGCCCGCACCGAGGTTGTCCGCTGGAAGGGCGCCCTGGGCCAAGAGGTCGAGGGCCTTCTTTATTATCCGCATGACTACCAGCCGGGGAAAAAATATCCCCTTTTCACCGCGCCCCACGGAGGCCCCCTGGCCGCGGACCTAGACGCCTGGTACGAGGGCTATGATTATCCCCAGCAGCTCCTCTGCCAGCGCGGCGCCTTTGTCCTGAAGCCGAACTATCACGGCAGCTCTAACTACGGCCTGGCCTTCGCCGAATCGATCAGCGGGGGGACGAAATACTATGACCTGCCCGTGGAGGATATCGAGAAGGGGGTGGATTCGCTCATCGCCCAAGGGCTGGTGGACCCGGACCGGGTCGGAACCTTCGGCTGGTCGAACGGCTCGATCCTGTCCATCGCCCTGTGCCTGGCCAACCCCGACCGCTACAAAGTCCTGGGCGCCGGCGCCGGCGATGTGGAATGGATCAGCGATTGGGCCAACGTGGACTTCGGCCAGGCTTTCGACACTTACTACCTCGGCAAATCGCCACTCGAGGACCCCCAGCTCTACCTGCGGATTTCCCCTCTGTTCAAGATGGATAAAATGAAGGCGCCCACCATTATCTTCTTCGGCACAGAAGACAGGAACGTGCCCACCAGTCAGGGCTGGACCCACTACCGGGCCCTCTATCATCTGGACAAAGTGCCGGTAAAGTTCTTACTCTTTCCGGGCGAACCGCACGGGCTGAGGACCTACGCCCATCAGCGCCGCAAGGTTGATGAAGAGATGGCCTGGTTCAACCGATATTTCTTCAAGACCGAGAAGGCCGAGAACGAAGCTCTAAAAAAGGACTCGCCCCTGGCCCAGGTGTTGCGGCGGAACAAAGCGGCCCAAAACGGCGGCCGCTATGGAGTCGGCTGGAAGACGGCCTCCGGCCAGGCGGCCGGCGGCGCCGCCGCGGAGACGCTCATCCCCGAGACGGTCAAACGCGGCAGCCTGGAGCTAGGCCGTTTCGAAGTGACCCGGGCTCAGTATGCGGCCTTCGACCCGGCCTATTCGTTCGAGGCGGGCCGGGAGAACTATCCGGCCAACAACATCCCCTTCGAAAAGGCCAAGGCCTATGCCGACTGGCTGTCCAAGCTGACCGGCCAAGTCTGGCGCCTTCCTTTTGAAGATGAGGTTGCTTCGCTCTATGAAGACCGCAGTGAGGAAAACACACTCGACTACTGGGCCGGTTATGCCCTGAACCCCGACGACGCCCGACGTCTCGAGCCGAAGGTCAAGGAGCTCGGCGGGGCGGCCGCACTACTTAAAGAGGTCGGAAGTTTCAAAGCTCAAGGCGAGGAGACTGAAGAGCCGGTCTTCGACCTGGGCGGCAACGTGGCGGAGTGGATAATGACTCGAGAGGGGACTGGAAAGACGATGGGCGGAAGTGCCGATTGGCCCGCCGATTCCAAAACGCAGTCGCGCCCCGCGGCGGCGGATTACACCGGCTTCCGTGTGGTCAAAGGCGCCGCTGCCCCGAAAAAATAGAGGCATAACCCCATCTTTCTCGGCCAAGCGATCGAGCTTTGCCCATCTCGCCGAAAGAAGATGAGAGGGGAGGCCTTTGCCGGCGTGCCCAACAAGGACTGTAAAGGACATTGACGATCGCCGCCCGGGTCACCTGGCCTTGACAATGCGTACGTAATAACGTACGATATCAGGCAGAGGTTATTATGACTGTTCTTAAAGCCAGCACTGCCCGGGCCAAGCTGTACCGTCTCATAGACGAAGCGGCTCTCTCCCATGAACCCGTGCTTATATCCGGAAAACGTCGAAACGCCGTTCTTCTTTCCGAAGAGGATTGGCGGGCCGTTCAGGAGACGCTCTTTCTTCTTTCCATTCCCGGTATGCGCGAATCCATTGTCGAAGGGTTGAAAACGCCGATTTCCAAATGCGCCAAAAAGATCGCCTGGTAAAATGGACGCTCGTCTATACACGCCAAGCGCTTAAAGACGCCAGGAAGCTGACGGCGGCGGGTCTCCAGGACAAGGCCGTCGAATGGCTCGAAATCCTCGAAGGCAATCCCTATCAGACGCCTCCGCCTTTTGAAAAATTAGTGGGGGACCTGGCGGGCGCCTTTTCGAGACGGATCAACGTTCAACATCGTCTCGTCTATCAAGTGCTCAAAAAAGAAAAGATCGTAAAAATCATCCGCCTTTGGACGCACTATGAATGATCAATCAAAGACGGCAAAGCCGGCGGCTAGCACATTTTAAATTCTCCCCCCTGTCCCTCCCGGCCTGCATCGCCTGGGCGTCCCGCTGCCGTTGATTGTCTCCCGCCGTTTCCATTACTTCTGGTCGAGCGTCAAAGCCGGTTGACGTTTCTCCCCTCCACTCCTGACGCCGAGCTTGGGCTCTTGGCGTCTTTTCAAGGAGATGCGTCCTTATCCGTGATGTTGGCCCGTTTCTGGGGACATTTCTCCTGATATGGCGGGAGTGTATCGTCCCCGGCATCCGGAGCGGACAGTTCTTTATCGAGTGTTATTCCATTACTTCGAGCGTTTCCTGGCCGAGTATGAGCGTCGCTTTGAGAAGGAGTACGGGTATTTCCGACCGATCGTCAAGGAGGTCGTTGAGCGCTACCTCGACTGCGGCAACCCAAAGTGCGGATTTGCCCGCATAAGATGTCCGGATTGTGGCGAGGAGCGGCTCCTCATGTTCTCCTGCCGCACCAGGGGATTCTGCCCGTCGTGCCATGCCAAACGGCTTGAGGAATGGGGCGAGTGGATGCGGGAGACGCTTCTTCTGGACGTGCCCCATCGCCAGGTCGTCTTCACCATCCCCAAGAGGCTGCGGGTCTTCTTCAAGTACAAGCGCAAGCTCCTCGGGGATCTTTGCCGCTTGGCCCTCCGGGCCCTGACCCGATATTTCGAGGTTGAGACCGGGAGCGCGCTTACGGCCGGCGTCGTCGCGGCCATTCAGACTTTCGGAGACCGCATCAATTTTCACCCGCACCTCCATTTCCTGGTGACCGAGGGCGGCGTGGACGAGGCGGGGACCCGATGCTCTGCCCCAAGTGCGGCGGCCTGATGAAGATCATCGCCTTCCTCACAGAGTATGCCGTGGTGGACCGAATTATCGATCATCTGAAGCTGAATATTTTTCATGATCTTCTCTTTGACCGGCAGGAGAGGGCTGGCTGATTTGCGGCTCTTTTGGCGCCTCAAACGGCTTCTGGGCTATCTCCCCGCACCCTCAGTCCCGAGTTGACATTCTTTTTCGCCATAAGCTACTATCCTTCATGAGCGGAGGATGGCAAAATCTCTACGAAAACGCACGCGCGGCCATCTCCGCCGAAAACGAATTTCTTATGCCTTTATGCCTAAATACTCAATTACGTGAGGGTGTTAAGACTATTCAGTTTGATTACGAGAAAATAAAGAAATCGTCTGGTTAACAAATCAATTAAAGCGACGGGGAATAGACCCCTGTGATTCTTCGCAAAGGCAGTTGCCCCCGCGCCTTATTTCTGCCGTTAGGTTTTGCCGCTTTTTTAGTTTTGGGGTGTGTAGTTTATAATTGACCTATGTCCACGCCAATTTTAGCTACGAAACTGTATATCCCTCCGCTTCAGACTAAGGTTGTCCTCCGGCCCCGCCTGATCGAGCGGCTGAACGAGGGGCTGCAACGCAAACTGACACTCATCTCTGCCCCAGCCGGCTTTGGTAAAACCATGCTGGTCAGCGAGTGGATTGCAGGTTGCCAGCGGGCGGCTGCCTGGCTGTCGCTGGACGAAGGGGATAACGACCCCACACGCTTTCTGGCTTACCTCGTTGCTGCGTTGCAGACGGCTGCGGCAAATATCGGCGAAGGAGTGTTGAGAGTGCTCCATTCCCCTCAGCCACCGTCAGCCGAATCAATTCTAACAGCCCTGCTCAATGAAATCACCACGGTCCCGGACAATTTCGTCCTCGTCCTTGACGACTACCATGTTATAGATGCCAAACCGGTTGACAAGGCTCTCACCTTTCTTCTCGAGCACCTGCCACCGCATATGCACCTGGTCATCACCACCCGTGAGGACCCACATCTACCCCTGGCCCGGTTACGCGTCCAGGGCCAATTGATCGAACTGCGTGCCACCGACTTGCGTTTTACCCTCTCCGAAACCGCCGAATTTCTCAACCGGGTGATGGGCCTGAACCTCTCGGCGGAAGACATCACCGCACTGGAAACCCGCACCGAAGGCTGGATTGCCGGTCTGCAATTGGCCGCGATTTCAATGCAGGGACATCAAGACGCCACCGGCTTCATCAAATCTTTCACCGGCAGCCACCATTTCGTGCTAGACTATCTGCTTAAAGAAGTCCTGCAACAGCAGTCCGAAAGCGTCCAGACTTTCTTGCTGCGCACATCGATCCTCGACCGCCTGTGCGGCCCCCTTTGTGATGCCGTTCTGCTCAACCCCTCTGCTTCCGGGCAAAAAACCCTGGAATATCTCGAACAGGCCAACCTGTTCATCGTCCCCCTGGACAACGAGCGGCGTTGGTACCGCTATCACCGTCTCTTTGCTGATTTGCTGCGGCAGCGACTGCACCAGAGCGCCGCCTCATCCACCGGGGATGAGGGGAAGGGCGTGGCCGAATTCCACATCCGCGCCAGTCAGTGGTATGAAGCCAATGGCCTGGAGATGGAAGCGTTTCACCATGCGGCTGCCGCCCATGATATCGAGCGCGCCGTGCGCCTGATCGAAGGAAAGCGGATGCCCCTGCACTTTCGTGGCGTGGTGACTCCGATATTGAACTGGCTGGCGTCGCTGCCGAAGGCGGTTCTGGATGCCAGACCCTCGTTGTGGGCGATGTATGCCTCGTTGTTGCTGGTTAATGGCCAAACGACCGGTGTGGAAGAGAAACTACAAGCTGCTGAAGCCGCCCTGCAAGGCGCCGAGGCGGACGACAAGACCCGAAACCTTATCGGGCAAATTGCCGCCGCCAGGGCGACGCTGGCTCTCACTCGATACCAGGCAGAAACCATGCTTGCCCAGTCGCGCCGCGCCCTGGAGTATCTGCACCCTAACAACCTGTCATTCCGCACTACCGCTAACTGGACGCTGGGGTATGCCTACCTCCTCCAGGGAGACCGTGCCGCAGCCCGCCGGGCCCTTACTGAAGCCATATCTCTCAGCCAGGCATCCGGGGATATCTTCACCACCATATTGGCGACCATCGGCCTGGGTCAAGTACAGGAAGCAGAAAACCAGCTCTATCTGGCGGCCGAGACCTACAGGCGTGGACTGCAACTGTTTGGTGATCAACCGCTGCCGACTGCCTGCGAAGCGCATCTTGGCCTGGCCCGTATATACTACGAATGGAATGACCTGGATGCCGCCGAGCGGCACGGAGAGCAGAGTCTCCAACTGGCGCGGCAGTATGATAGCGTTATTGACAGATTCGTTATCTGTGAGGTGTTTCTCGCCCGCCTGAAACTTGCCCGGGGAGATGTGGCCGGCGCGGCCGCTATTCTAGCTCAGGCCAGTCAGTCTGCGCGCCAGCATCACTTCGTGCAGTGGATGCCTGAGGTTGCTGCCGCCCAAGTGCTTACCTTGCTTCACCAGGGCAATCTGGAGGCAGCCGCTCAACTAACTGAGAAACACAAACTCCCCTTCAGCCAGGTCCGGGTACTCCTGGCCCAGAGAGACACGTCCAAGGCCCTGGCATTGCTGGAGCCCTTGCGCCGGCAGATGGAAGCAAAGGGTTGGCAGGATGAACGGCTCAAGGTGATGGTTTTACAGGCGGTCGCTCTCCATGCACATGGCGAAAAGGAGAGGGCCGTGCAACTGCTGGGTGAGGCGCTGGCGCTGGCAGAACCGGGCGGCTTCATCCGTATCTTTTTGGACGAAGGTCTTCCGATGGTCAGGCTCTTGTCCGCAGCAACTTCACAAGGGCTGATGCCCGATTATAGAGCCAAGTTGCTGACTGCATTTGAAGCTGAGAAGCAGAAGAGCAAAGACACCTCGTATCCGCCTCCGGCCGCACCTGCCCAGCCGCTTCGCGACCCATTGAGTCTGCGCGAGTTGGAAGTCCTGCAACTGATTGCCCAGGGGCTCTCGAATCGTGAGATCAGCGAACGGCTTTATCTGGAATTGAGTACGGTCAAAGGGCACAATCAGAAGATCTTCGCCAAACTGGATGTCCAGCGGCGCACTGAAGCTGTCGCCCGTGCCCGCGAGTTGGGGCTTTTGCAATAGTCATCTCCTCCTGCCCGCAAATGTTGGATAAGGGTGGGAGCTTTTTTGGCGATTCAGTAAAAACAGTACCCAAAACAGTACTTTGGTCGCTTTACAACCAGTACTCCCAGTGTCTATATTGCCTCTGGATCGAACAAATGGCACAGACTGGAATAACCGGCTGCAAAAAGGACAGGGCTATGTCAAGGACACACAATCACGACAGCAACGCCAATGAACCCATGGTTTATCAAATCAGGATTAAGGGCCTTCTGGATCGTCGATGGACCGACTGGTTCGGGGGCCTGACCATTACTCCGGAAGAGAATGGGGATATGCTGATCACCGGCCCGGTGGTCGATCAGGCCGCGTTGCATGGATTGCTTAAAAAAGTGCGCGATCTCGGCATGACCTTGATCTCGGTCCGTCCGGTCGAATCCGGCCAGGCAGAGGCGTCAGATGCCAAACAGTAAACGGACTTGGCCTTTGATCTCGCTTCGCCGCAAGACGGAGATGCAGACGGGAGTGGGAGAAATCTATATTCAGGAGAAAAGGAAATGACGATCTACAGCATCAACGAGTCACAACGCAAAGCTGCAAAAGTCGCTGGATTTACTTCCCTATTCACGATGGCGATTGTGTCCTTTGCTTATCTTGGTATCCAGGCCCGTCTCATTGTCGCGGGCAATGCTGCGGAAACCGCTCGGAATATCATGGCGCACGAACTACTATTTCGTCTCAACATCGCCTGCAATCTAATTTACTTCGCAGGCGTTGTCGTGCTCCTCACAGCCCTTTACGTGATTCTCAAACCAGTAAATCGGAGCCTTGCCATGCTTGCGGCATTCTGGAGGCTCGCATATGCCTTGATGTGGGTTGTTATTGCGCTCAATCTTTTTGACGTTCTGCGGCTCTTGAGTGGCGCTGATTACTTGCGAGTATTTGAAACAGATCGATTGCAGGCCTTGGCAAGGCTATACCTCGGCGTGCCCGCGTATAGCATAGGCTTGCCGTTTTATGGATTGGGATCCGCGGTTTGCAGCTACCTGTGGTTTAAGTCGCGCTATATCCCTGGAGCATTGGCTGCCTGGGGGGTGATCTCGTCTGTATGGTGCGTAACGTGTGCTTTCGCTAACATCATTATTCCCAACTTCGCCAAGGTAGTTAACCCGTGGTGGTTCGATACGCCTATGGCTAGTTTCGAAATGGCAACGGGTTTTTGGCTTCTGTTTAAGGGAATACAAACACCGAGTGTCGAGTCGTCAATAGCGAAATAGGGAGAGAGATATATGCACCCAACCGACAAAGCCGCACGAGTCGCGGGATTACTTTATCCGTTAATGGGAATACCCGCTGTGTTTAGCTTCTTCTATGTCAACCACAAGCTGATCGCGCTAGGAAATGCGACGGAGACCGCCAATAAAATCCTGGCTTCCGAAATGCTTTTCCGTCTGGGTATCGCAGCTTGGCTGGTCGCTGCGGTCTTTTTTCTTTTGCTGGCAATGGCTCTCTACCGCTTGCTCAGCGGAGTGAACAAGAATCATGCCCGGCTGATGGTGGGTCTGGTTCTGGTCTCTGTCGCGATCACGTTTGCGAATGAGCTGAACAACATAGCCGCCCTGACCCTCTTCCGTGGCGCCGATTATCTCTCGGTGTTCGACAAACCCCAGCGGGAAGCACTGGCAATGTTTTTCCTCCGTCTGCATGGCCAGGGACTTGCTGTCAACGACATCTTCTGGGGCCTCTGGCTTTTCCCCTTTGGTCTCCTGGTGATGAGATCGCGCTTCCTTCCCCGCATCCTCGGGTTCCTGCTGATTGTTAACTGTTTTGCCTATGTGGCCATAAGCTTTACGTCGTTACTCTTGCCAGCTTACGGAAATGTTGTTTACAGAGCCTCCATGCCGGCGCTGTTGGGGGAATTGTGGATCATGCTGTGGCTTTTGATTAAGGGCGCAAAGGTGCAGGCGTTGGAAGCCCCTGCCCCTTGATCGAGCGGTGGTAGCGCGCGCCACGTCCGCGGCGCGATCACGACACTTGAAAGGCATATTGAGAATGACCCGATCAAGTAAATCCTGAAAGGAATTCACATGAAAGCTATTGTTTGTCGTAAATACGGTTCGCCGGATGTTCTCAAGTGTGAAGAGATTGAAAAGCCGACCGCTGGGGACGATGAAGTTTTGATAAAAGTCCGCGCGGCTTCCGTGAATCCGCGTGACCGGCTCTTCCGAGGCACGTCGTTCATCGTTCGCATACTGACTGGGCTGCGCAAACCAAAGGACACACGACTCGGCGTTGATGTGGCCGGCCAGGTTGAAGCGGTTGGCAGGAACGTAACCCAGTTCAAACCAGGCGACCGGGTGTTCGGCGCGTGCAGTGGGGCCTTCGCGGAGTATGCGTGTACTTCCGAGTCGGCATTGGTCATCAAGCCAGATAACGTGACGTTTGAGCAAGCGGCTTCTGTGCCTGTGGCGGCACTCACCGCATTGCAGGGACTTCGCGACAAGGGACAGATTCAGCCGGGGCAGAAGGTCTTGATTAACGGTGCGGCGGGAGGCGTGGGTACCTTCGCTGTGCAGATCGCCAAGTCGTTCGGCGCAGATGTGACCGGCGTATGCAGTACGAGGAATGTGGAGATGGTGCGATCCATCGGTGCAGATCACGTCATTGATTACACTCAAGAGGATTTCACCAAACGTGGGCAACGTTACGACCTGATTTTCGACTGCGTTGGGAACCATTCGTTGTCAGCATGCAGGCGTGTCTTAAATCCAAATGGCATATGCGTCATCGCCGGAGGACCGAGCAAAGTCTGGATCGTTCTGACTCGTGCGCTCAAAGCGCTTGTGTTGTCACGGTTCGTAAGCCAGAACTTCGTCATGTTTATTGCGAGACGGAGCAAAGAGGACCTGACCATCCTGCGCGAGCTCATGGCGACCGGGAAGGTAACACCGGTCATCGACAAGCGTTACAGGTTGAGTGAGGTCCCTGAGGCTATCCGGTATCTGGAAGAAGGACACGCTCGGGGAAAAGTAGTAATAATGTTGGAATATAACGAGAAACAATAGGAGGTTAACATGTCGAAGGTTTCGAGGTATTGCTTCCTTCTTGCCTTTGCAGGCTGCCTGCTCCTGGCGCAGTCCTTGCTGGCGGCGGAAGGAATCAAGAGCAATCTGGTCGATGTCAACTGGCTAAAGACAAATCTTAAAAATGCCGATGTCCTGATACTCGATTCGTCACCCGCTCAGAACTACACGGCACAACACATTCCCGGCGCAGTCAGCGTCGACCTGTTTACCTATGGTGCTCAGGAAATGCCGGTCGCCGATATGGAACAACTCTTCCAGTCCTGGGGAATCAGCCCCGGGAAAAAGATAGTATTGTACGATCAGGGCGGCACCATGGGGGCCACCAGGCAATTTTTCTCCCTCTTATATTACGGCTTCCCCGCCAAGGACCTTTTCATCCTGGACGGAGGGCTTTTCAAGTGGCAGAAGGAAGGATTGCCGGTAACGAAGGATATTACACCTGCCCCGAAGAAAGGCTCTTTCAAAATCAAGAAACTTAACGAAGATGTGAAAGTCAAGCTGCCGGAATTCCTTACCGCATCCGGAGACCCGGTCAACAATGTGTTGCTGGAAGCACTTGGGGCCAACTGGCATTTTGGAGAAGTCCTGGCCTTTACCAGGGCCGGCCATATCCCTAATGGCATCCTGCTGCCCAGTGCCGACTTTTACAATCCTGACAAGACCTTCAAATCCGCCGAAGAAATAAGGAGAATGCTGGCCTATTTGGGCATCAGGCCTGAACAGCAGATCTACACCTATTGCGGAGGCGGAGTCGCCGCCAGTGTGCCGTTTTTCGCCCTTAAGTTCATATTGAATTACCCCAAGGTTAGACTTTACACGGAATCCGAGATGGGATGGCTGTCCGATGAAAGAGAACTCCCTTACTGGACATATGATGCCCCGTCCCTGATGAGGGAAACAAACTGGCTGAAGTTTTGGAGCAGCCAGATGATAAGGACGTTCGTAAGCACACGCGTCAGCATCGTGGATGTGCGGCCTGCAGGCGCATTCAACCAGGGACATGTGCCTTTTGCGCTTAACATCCCGGCAGATGTGTTCAAAAGCAATATCACCAATCCCGACAAGCTGGCTGAAATTCTGGGTCCGGCCGGCGTCAATGCGTCTCACGAAGCGGTTGTAATTTCAGGCGCTGGTTTGACCACAGACTCGGCCCTGGCGTTCGTCATGCTGGAGAAACTGGGACAGAAAAAAGTATCTGTCTTCATGGACTCCATGGATAAATGCGCACAACTTGGTTTCGCCGTGACAAAGGATGCAACTGTTGTGGGCCCCAAAAAGGCCCCCCGCGACGTATCCATACCGCCCACCACTTATCCCAGGAATTTCCGCAAGGGCGTGATCATTGCGGACCCGAAGAGCACCCAGGGACTTTATCCCAAGGTATTTATTGCTTCGGGTAAGAATGTGCCTGCCAAAGCTCAGGACGGCAAAGTTGTTCATGTCCCGTACACGGATCTCCTGAATGCCGACGGCACGCCCAAAGCCGCAAAAGATATCTGGAACATCCTGGCCAAGGCCGGGGTCCCGAGATATGCGGAGCTTGTTTGCTTCTCTGATGATCCCGGTGAAGCGGCAGCCAACTATTTTATCCTCAAGCTGATGGGCTACCCTGATATAAAGGTGTTGGTGATTTAACAGTTATTAATACTCTTGTCCACCTCATGAAGGCCGGAAAGGTAACACCGGTCATCGACAGGCGTTACAGGTTGAGTGAGGTCCATGAGGCTATCCGGTATCTGGCAGAAGGACACGCTCGAGGAAAAGTAGTAATAACTTTGGAATATAACAACAAAACCTAAAAACACGCTGCGCCCGACTTTGCTCCGCTGCGCTTCGCAAAGCGGGTGAGCGCGACCGTTAGGCGTCAAAGACACCGTGACGATGTCGGGAGTGCAGTACATTGCCAGATATGGGCCAGATATGGGGCCAGATATGGGGGTCGGACCGCGGCATAGATAATATAACAAACATATTATATAAATTTTGAGGTCTTTTTTTGACCTTAAACCCTCGTTTTAGCGGCCAAAAACCAGTGTTTACTTTTTTCATTTGCCTTGCCTTAATTTATGCAGCTATACCTCACTGACTTGAAGGGACAGGATATCTGTAGGATCATATTAAGAATGCTGAAAATGAGCGGAGACGTGACTATCCCGCGGCGGCTGCCCCGGCCGGCGGCGGTGCTTCTGGCCGGGCTGGCTCTCCTGGCCGGCGGGCTTTGGGCCCAGGATGCAAACTTCAAGGGGCAGCTTTCCGGCTGGCTGGCGCTTAATGACGAGAAGCCGTCCACTCCCCGTTTCGGCCTGCGCTACCTTCCGACTTTCTCCCTGGGGAGGGCCGGGGAGAAAACCCTGTCCCTGGATGCTGAGCTGGCGGTCAATGCCGACCTTACCGCCGCAGCGCCGGGCTGGCGCGACCTGCGGGCCGAAGCCCAGGTCAAGCTCTACCGGTTCTGGCTGCGCCTATCCTCTTCAAGGTTCGAAGCCAGAGTCGGCCTGCAGAAAATCAATTTCGGGTCGGCCTCTCTGTTCCGGCCCTTGATGTGGTTCGACCGGTTGGACCCCCGCGATCCCCTCCAGATCACGGATGGCGTCGAGCGGGCTTCTGCTCAGGTATTATTTCCTCAACAACGCCAACTTCTGGCTGTGGGGGCTTTACGGCAACGATGAGCCCAAGGGCTGGGAATCCGCCGCGACCGCCGCGCGGAGGCCGGAGTTCGGCGGCAGGGTCCAATGGCCCCTGTTCAAGGGCGAGATGGCCATAACCTTCCATCATCGGCAAGCCGACCTGGGCCACAACCTGTCCGGAAGCGGCATGCTCCTTGACCCTATTGTTCCTGAAGAACGACTGGCCCTGGACGGCAAGTGGGATGCCGGAATCGGCCTATGGCTCGAAGGATCTATCCTCAAACAATATAGCCGGGAGATTCCGCTTCCCTGCCAAACGGCTTTAACCTTGGGCGCCGACTACACTTTTGGGCTAGGGAACGGGCTTACCGTCCTGGCCGAGCATTTCCTCAGGGAGGACTCGGCCCGGGTTTTGGGCCGAGGCCAGGGCTGGCGATTTTCCGGCCTATCCTTGAGATATCCTCTCGGGCTTCTGGACACGTTGTCCGGGATCGTCTATTACGACTGGAAAAACAGGGACCTCTACAATTTTTTGAGCTGGCAGCGGACCTATGACCGCTGGGGCTGGTATGTTATGGGTTTCTGGAATCCATCGCGGTTCCAGATTTTCAGTACCCAGGCCGGGAACAATTTTTTTTCCGGGAAGGGATTCCAGGTCATGATCGTCTTTAATCATTGACCAAGAGCACATGGGGGAGGCATTCATGGACAATTCCTATCTGATCAAAACGGAAAATCTCAGCAAGGTCTATCCCATGGGCCGTTCCCAAATCAGGGCCCTCAACCAGGTCAGCCTGAGCTTCCGGCGCGGGGAGTTCGCCGGCCTGGTCGGCCCCAGCGGCTCGGGCAAGACGACCCTGCTCAACATCATCGGCTCCCTGGATGTCCCCAGTCAGGGAAGCGCCCAGGTCATGGGCCTGAAGGTCGAAGAGCTTTCGCACCGGCAGGCGGCCGCCTTGCGGAATAAGCACATCGGCTTCATCTTTCAAACATTCAACCTGCTGCCGGTTTACACCGCTTTTGAGAACGTGGAATTTCCGTTGTTGCTGCTGCGGATGCCTTCTGCCGAACGGAAGAAAGCTGTCCGGGACGCCCTGGATTGGGTGGGTCTTTCGGACCGGGCCAAGTCCCGGCCCGCCCAGCTGTCCGGTGGAGAAAGCCAGCGGGTGGCCATTGCCCGGGCCATCGTCAAACGTCCGGCCATTCTTCTGGCCGACGAGCCCACCGCCAACCTGGACGCCGAGAATTCCCACCACATCCTGCGGACCATGGAGCAGCTCAATCGGGAGCTGGACACAACCTTCCTCTTTGCCACTCACGACGAGAAAGTCATCGGCTACCTGCGCCGCAAGATTGTTCTGGTGGATGGAAAGGTGGCCAGGGATGAAGCTCTCTCTCCGCTTCAGCCGGCCGGGGGCCGATCATGATTCTTTTCCGACTGGCGGTCAAAAACTTGCTGGGCGCCGGGATCCGAAGCTGGTTGAACGCCTTCGTGATTTCCCTGGCCCTGGTGGCCTCCATCTGGAACCAGAGCCTTCTCCTCGGAACGGACGAGCAGACCAGCCGCGCTTCGGTGGAGGCTGAATACGGCAACGGCCAGTACTGGCAGGAAAGCTATGACCCGCTGGACCCGTTGTCTTTGGACAGCGCGCACGCCGTCCTGCCCGAGCCGTTGGAGCGGATGGCAGGCCAAGGCCGGGCAGCTCCCATCCTGGTCAGTCAGGCCACCATTTACCCCCGTGGCCGAATGAGGTCGGTGCTGCTCAAAGGCATAGACCCGGCCCAGAAGGTCCTGTCCATTCCCTCCTCGGTCCTGGACCAGGAGAGCGAGGAAATTCCGGCCTTGATCGGCGCGCGAATGGCCAAGGCCGCGGGCCTCAAGGAAGGGGACACCTTCATCGTCCGCTGGCGCGAGGCCGGCGGCGCGTTCAACGCCCGGGAGGCGCGCATCGTGCGCGTGATGCGCACCACGATCCAGACCATTGATGTGAATCAGCTGTGGATTCCCCTGGACAGGCTGCAGAAGATGACGGGGCTGGAGGGACAGGCCACCCTGGTGGTGATGGGCCGGGACGTCCTCTGGGCCGGTTTCCAGAAGGGATGGTCCTTCAAAGATCTCGCCTTTCTGCTGAAGGACATCCGACAGCTCATTCAGACAAAGTCCGTCGGCCGGCTCGTCATGTTCGGCATCCTGATGCTCCTGGGCATGCTGGCTGTTTTTGACACTCAGGTTTTATCCATCTTCCGCCGGCGCAAGGAGATGGGAACGTTGATGGCCCTGGGTTTCACCCGTGGGCAGGTCATCCGTCTTTTCACCCTGGAGGGAGCCCTCCACGGCGTTCTGGCCGTGGTGGTGGGGGCCATATACGGCATCCCGCTGATGATTTATTTTTACCGCCACGGATATGTCTTGCCTTCCAGCACGGAGGGTTTCGGGTTCAGCATCGGGGAGAAGATCTTCCCGGTCCTGAGCATCGGGTTGGTCCTGAGCGTGACGCTTCTGGTGCTGGCCGTTACCACGGTGGTCAGCTTTCTGCCGACGCGCCGGATCGCCAAGCTCAAGCCGACCGACGCGCTGCGGGGGAGGCTGTCGTGATCAAGTTTCTTATCAAAGGATTGGTGCGCGACCGGTCCCGGAGCCTCTTCCCCCTGCTGACCGTGGCTATCGGCGTTTTCCTGACCGTTGTTTTTTATTGCTGGATGCAAGGGATCGTCGGCGACATGCTCCAGACTACGGCCCGCTTCGAGGCGGGCCACGTCAAGGTCATGAGCCGGGCCTATGCCCGTGAGGCGGACCAGATACCCAATGACCTGGCTCTTTTGGGCGCGGGGAAGCTGCTTGACGAACTGCGCCGGGACCATCCCTCGTTGACCTGGACATCGCGAATCCGCTTCGGCGGCCTGCTGGATGTTCCGGATGAAAAAGGCGAGACTAAAGCTCAAGCCCCTGTGGCCGGCCTGGCTGTGGACCTGCTCTCTCCCTCCAGCTCGGAGCCTGGAATCCTCAACTTGGCAGGTGGGCTGGTCCGGGGCCGCCTGCCTCAGCAGCGTGGCGAAATTTTGGTCAGCGATGACCTAGCCGGACGGCTGGGACTGGAACTCGGCGGAACGGTGACCCTCATCGGTTCCAGCATGTACGGGAGCCTCATCACGGCCAACTTCACCCTGGCCGGGACGATTCGTTTCGGGGTGCAGGCCATAGACCGCGGGATGATGGTGGCCGACTTGGAAGACGTGCGCCTTGTGCTCGACATGCAGGATGCCACCGGAGAGGTTCTCGGCTTTTTACACGGAGGATTCTATGATGACGTCCAAGCCGGGAGGCTGGCCGGCGCCTTCAACGCCCTGCCCCGAAAGGCCGACGACCCATTCTCTCCGGTGATGGAAACGCTTCGCCAGCAGAGCGGCCTGGGCGACATGGTGGATATGATGAATACGGTGGTGGGAGCTTTGGTAGCCATATTCGTGTTGGCCATGTGCGTCGTCCTGTGGAACGCGGGTTTGATGGGCAACATCCGCCGCTACGGCGAGATCGGCGTCCGCTTGGCCATGGGTGAAGCCAAGGGCCGGGTTTACCGGTCGATGATCGGCGAGTCACTCATCCTGGGCCTTTTCGGCTCCCTGGCCGGCACGGCCCTCGGCCTGGCCCTGGCCTATGTCCTCCAGGCCAATGGGATCAACTTCGGCTCGCTGTTCGAGAAGGCCACCCTGCTTATGTCGACGAGCATGCGGGCCCGGGTGACGCCGTTGAGCTTCATCATCGGTTTTGTGCCCGGCCTGCTGGCCACTTTGGCCGGCGCCTCAGTCGCCGGCTTGGGCATATTCAAACGCCAGACATCGAGACTCCTCAAGGAGCTGGAGGCATGAGAAACACATGGAAGCCTCTTCATTTCCGTGATAAAAGCAGAAACGTGTGGGGTCCTGTCGCGGCTCCTCCCCGGCTGTGCTCGCAAGGCTGCGCGCAGGCGGGGAGCCCCTCCGCCGCGCCACCCCATTGCGGTCTCGGCAACTCACGGAAAATAAAATGCTTCCGACGCATATCAGTAGGAGTCTTGTTGGCCGCGGTCATGATGCTGGGCCATCCCCCCCTCACGGCCCAGGCCCCTTCGGCCGATTGGATCCTGGGACGGGTGGACGACACCAGGACCTCCGGCAACAAGATCATCCTCTCGGATATGATTATTCACGGCCGCCGGGGAAGCCGCTCGGTCAGGACCAAGTCCTGGATCCAGGGCGTCGAACATTCGTTTTCCGAATACCTGGACCCGCCCCGGGAAAAAGGCACCAAGATGCTGAAGCTGGCCGGCCAGTTGTGGATCTATTCTCCGGCCACGGACCGGACCATTCTCATTTCTGGACATCTGTTGCGACAGTCGGTTATGGGCTCGGACCTGTCCTACGAGGATATGATGGAAGATCCGGTGCTGGCCAATAGCTACGAGGCCGCGCTGGCCGGAGAGGAGAGCGTCCTGGAGCGGCCTTGCTGGAAGCTGGAGCTAACCGCCCAAAAATCGGAAGTTTCCTATCCCCGGAGGATGCTGTGGGTGGACAAAGAGCGCTTTGTCGTCTTGAAAGAGGAACGCTTCGCCAAGAGCGGCAAGCTGCTCAAGACGACTGAGGTTAAAAGCGTGCGTCGGATGCAGGGCCGCTGGATTCCGGACCGGGCTGTGTTCAAGGACGTTCTCCTGAGCGGCCAGGGAACGGAATTCATCGTGGAGTCCATCGAATTCGACGCCTCCATCCCGGAATATGTTTTTTCCAAAGCTTCGCTCCGGAAATGACCGAGCCCAATGCTGATAAATCTGAAGAACGGTACAAGATCGATATCGAGATCTTTGCAGTCCGGAGCCGGCCGCCGGCCGGCTGAGAACTCAAACCGGCCCAGGACCTGCAACTTCGAGTCCGACCGGGGGAGGAACCTAATGAGACGCTACCATCATTTGGGCATTCCGATCGACCAGCCCCGGCCCGGCGAGGTCTATCTGGCCCATTTTAGGGTTTACTGTTCCGGGTACGAAACCAGCCCCTACGGCGTTGAATGGATGCGATTCGAGCCGGATTCGCCCCTCCCCGAGCTGGTCAAGACCGTTCCCCACCTGGCCTTCGAAGTCGATGACCTGCAAGCTGAGCTGGCGGATCGTGAGATTTTCATCCCTCCCAACAGCCCTTCTCCGGGGCTGAGGGTGGCATTCATCGTGGACAACGGAGCGCCCATCGAGTTTTGAAGTATCTTTAATCATATATTCAGAAGAAGGTTGGAAATCACAGGCTGGATGTGCTACTTATGGTTCTTTAAAGGAGGTCATGGATGATCAAAAGGCTTGCCTGCGTGTTCCTGGGTCTGGCCCTGGCCACGATTTTTCTGGAAGGAGCCTTCCGTCCGGAAGATATCAAGGTCCACACTTTGGCCAACGGCCTCAAGGTCCTGCTCCTGGAGGACCACGACATTCCCAACATTGCCCTGTACACCTTCTTCCGGGTCGGCTCGCGCAACGAGCGGACCGGCCTGACGGGCGTCTCCCACTTCATCGAACACATGATGTTCAACGGCTCGCCCAAGTTCGGCCCGGGCGAGTTCGACCGGATTATGGAGTTTCACGGCGGGGCCAACAACGCCTACACCACCGACGACCTGACCGCTTATACGGACTGGTTCCCGGCCTCCGCCCTGGAGCCGATGCTGGAGATGGAGGCCGACCGGATGCAAGGCCTGACCTTCACTCCGGGTGTGCTCGAATCGGAGCGGGGCGTCGTCGCCTCGGAGAGACGGATGGCCGTGGAGAACAACAACGACAGCCTCCTGGAGGAGACGGTGCGGGCCACCTCCATCATGGCCCATCCCTATCACTGGGAGGTCATCGGCTGGATGAGCGACATCCTGAGCTGGCGGCGCGACGAGGTCAGCCAGTATTACCGCACCTACTACGCTCCCAACAACGCCGTCATGATCGTGGTCGGCGATTTTGACTCGTCCCGGTCTCTGGAGCAAATCAAAAAGTATTTCGGGCCCATCGCCGCTTCGGCCCCGCCGCCGCCGGTGACCACCACTGAGCCGCCGCAGCTTGGGCCGCGCCAGGTCCTCATCCGCAAGGAGGCTCAGGCGCCTTGCTTTCTAATGGTCTATCATGCCCCGGCCTGGAAGGAAGCGGATTTCCCCGCCCTGTTCGTCCTGGAGAAAGCGCTCCTGCAAGGGGAGAGCAGCCGGCTCTACCGTCGCCTGGTCCGCGAGGAAAAGCTGGCCCTCTATGTGGGCGGCGGGATTCAGGAAACGATCGACCCGCTTCTCTTCTCCTTCTATGTCAAACCGCGGCCGGGCGCCGACCTGGACCGCATCGAAGCAGTGATCGAGGAAGAGCTGGCCAAGGTCGGGGGTGCGGGCCTCACCGACCGTGAGTTCCAGAAGGGCCTCAACATCATCCGCAGCTCTTTCTATTTCGGGCTGCAGACTATCTCCGGACAGGCCAACCTGCTGGGCTCGGCCGAGGTCCTGTACGGCGGCTTCCAACAGGCCTTTGCCTACATGGACCGCTTTGCCGGGCTCCGCAAGGAGCAGGTTCAGGAAGCGGCCAAGAAATATCTCCTTCCCAGCCAGAAGACGGTTGGCAAGCTCATTCCCCAGGGAGGTGCCCAATGAATCGCCGGATCGCTTTGTTCGCTTTGACCGGACTTCTGGGCCTGGCCTTTTCGGCCGCCGTCCTCGACGGCACGGTGAAGCTGCCCAGTCCGGAGAAGATCGTCCTGGGCAACGGCTGCACGGTCTATTACCTCAACAACCCCGAATTGCCCCTGGTCAGCCTGCGCCTGTATGTGGCGGGCGCCGGTTCGGCCTACGAGCCGGCCGGCCTGGAGGGTCTGGCCGGCCTGGCCGCGGAATTGATGCTCAAGGGCAATGCCTCCCAGAACGCCGAGGCCATTGCCGAAGAGCTGGATTTCATGGGCGCCAGCCTGTCCCTGTCCGCCGAGGACGAATTCGCTCAGGTCAGCGCCGACAGCCTGGCCGAGCATTTTCCCCGAGTCCTGGAGATCGCCTCGGCCTGTTTGGCGGGCCCCACATTTCCCGAGGAGGAATTCGCCCGGGAGAGGTCGCGCTGGATTGACCGGATCGCGGCCATCAAGGACAATCCGCGCCAGGCGGTCAGGCTTTATTTTCAGAAGGCCTATTTCGGCTCCCATCCCCTGGGCCGGCTGTCATCCGGAACGGAGAGCAGCCTGAAAAAGATGACCGGCCCGGACATCCTCCGCTTCTACCGGGAGCACTATCGTCCCGACCAATGCCTGGCTTCGGTCGTGGGCGCCATCGACAAGGCCAAGCTTGAGGCTCTGCTCCAGGCGACGCTCGGCCGCTGGAAGAACCCCTCGACCCCGGCGCCGTCGCTCGGCCTTCCGCCGCTGCCCGTCCCCAGGGGCAAGACGTTCCTCCTGGTGGACAAGCCCGACGCCACCCAGGCTTATTTCGTGCTGGGCGCGCCCGGCTATGCCGTGGCCGACCCGGTTCACCCCACCGCCTCGGTGATGAACACCTTGTTCGGCGGCCGCTTCACCTCCTGGCTCAACACCGAGCTCCGGATCAAGCGGGGCCTGACCTATGGCGCGGGCAGCAACTTCCAGACCTGGAAGCAGGGCGGCCTGTTCGCCATTTCCTCCTACACCAAGAACGACAAGATCGGCGAGATGCTGGACATCACCCTGGGCTTGCTCGGCCAGGCGCAGAATAAAGGGTTCGCCGACAAGGAGGTGGAGAGCGCTCGGAATTACATTCTGGGGCTATTCCCATTATCGCTAGAACAAAACGGGGACAAAGCCGAGGCTTTTGTCCGGCTGGCCTTCTACGGCCTGGGGTTCGACTACTATGACCGCTACCTGGCCTCCGTAGAAAAGGTGACCCCTCCGGCCGCCGGCCAGTCTGCGGCCAAGCTGCTGCCCAATAAGGATTTCGTGATGGTGGTGGTGGGCAAGGCCGCCGAGATCAGGCCGCTGCTCCAGAAGTTCGGGACCTTCCGGGAAAAAAAGATCAGCGACGCTGGTTTTTAGAAGAAAATCTGAACTAAGTCACGCGCCTGGCCCGCAGATAGAGCAGGCAAAAAATAACGAACAGGAAGTTCAGCACGGCCAGGGAATGGGTCATATAGATGCGGAACAACGGCTTGCTCAGGGCGCCCATGGGAATGGCGCAGATCAGGAAGAAATTCAGGGCGACCGTCCAGCGCATCCAGACCGGCATTCGGTCGATGTCGTTGATCAGGATGAAGGTGGCCAAAAGCGCATAGAGATAATTGTAGTACCAGCCCAGGGGCGAGAGCATGGGGATCAATATGAGGACGAAGGAGATCTCCAGCACTTCGGGGTTCAGCAAGCTTTTTCGCCGGCCGGCAACCATCAGCCATAGGACGAGCCCGGCCAGGATCAAGCAGGAGACAACGAGCAGCACCCTGGCCAGATGCTCCGACCCGGCGGGCAGGACCTTCAAGAAAAAAGAATAGATCGAGGCATTGGCCTGGACGGTGAATAGAACAGGGGTGGACCGGGAGAGCGTGCCGGTCCATTCCTGGAGCACGGTCCGATAGCCCGGCCAGCCGTAGAAGGGGAGGGCCGCCAGCAGCCCCAGGCCGAAAAAAACCAGGCCCGAGGCCGCCACCTTGAACTTTTTTTTCAGGAGGAAATAGGGGAGCAGGGCCAGGGCGTAGGGTTTGAAGAAGATGGAGAATCCCCACCACAGCCCGGCCGGGATGTCCTTGCCTTCGAGCGTATATTTTACGGCCAGGGTCAGGGCCAGGATGATCAGAAAATTGACCTGGCCCAGCTCGATTTCGCGGCCGATGAACTTGGCCAGGCTCAGGATGGCCAGAACAATGACCACCCCCTTGGCCTGCCGCTTGACGGGCAGAAGGTCGTAGGACAGGCTGAGGATGAGGAAGAACATGGCCAAGCTCAGCCCATACCAAATAGGTTTGGCCGTTCCGAGCGGCAGCCGGGACAGGGGGGCGAAAAAGAGGGCCGCCTGGGGCGAATACTTGAACTGGAGATGGCCGTCGGAAGCGGTGTAGAGCATCCGGCCGGTCAGGATGCGTCCGCCCGCTTTGTAGCAGACGCCGAAGTCCGTCATGTCGTGCTTGACCCAGAGGATGTAAACAGAGGCCAGGAGGGCGAGGACGAGGGCCAGGCCGATTCCCCGGAACCACCATGATTTCAACATGACAAATTCAACACAAGCTATTCGATTTTGGGGCGGAAGTCAATGTCCGGCCTCCAGGCCCGGGCGCTTGACAGGGAGGGGCGGGTGAAGATACTAATGTCCACGCATTAACAGATGTTACACAATCGGCGTATTTTCTTGGGAGACCAGGAGTGGACAGTTCTTAGGATGGCCAGCCAGATCAACTCCAGGTTTTCGAACCAGCGATTGGTCGTGGCTTCATATCGGGCTTGTTTCCAGATTTGCTCTTGGGGATTCAATCCCGGCTGATAGCGAGGAAGGTACTCCATATGGATACGCGGGCGAGTTTGAAGGAAACACTCCACCGGCTCTCCCTTATGCCATCGTGCCCGATCAACATAAAGCCAAATCACATAACCGCGCAGACGCCGGTAGAGATGTCTCAAGACCTTAACAAACCCTTTCCGATCTCCCCGTTCCGTGCGAATCATTCCGTATCGTCCCAGAAGCGGTGCCACCCAACCCGAAAGATTAAGCCGCTGGTGATGTTGGCTGGTGGTAGGGATGCGAAAAGAATGTCCTCTCTTGGCCCACCCCCGTCCCAGCCGGGGATGCAGGGTAAAACCCGTTTCATCTTGAAAAACCACCGTCTCCCGAGGACCCAGATTCTGAAGTTTTTTTTAACTCGCGGCGAAACCGCTTCGCTTCTTCCGCCCGGGCCTGAAGATACGAATAACTGGCCCGTTTCAAGCGATATCCCAGCTGATGCATCCACATCTGGGCCTGCCGCACCTTCAGTTTCAACCCGTACCGACGTTTTAAGTGCTCGGCCAAGGTGGGGCCATCCCACCGGGCCCGGTTCAGGCCAAATTCCTGAGGCGATTGCTCTAAGTGCCGTTCCACCTCTTGCGCGATCTGGGGAGTCAGCCGAGACGGCCTCCCTGGTTTGGGCTTGTTCCTCAAAGCTTTCAACCCCCCGGCATTCACGGTCTTTATCCAGCGATTCAAGCTCATGCGCGTCAGACCCAAGACCCTGGCTGTCCAGCCCGGCCGCTGTCCTTCGACGATTAAAAGCAGGGCTGCAATCTTTAATCCCATCCACGCCCCCGGGATACTCTTGGCAAAAGCTACCAGGCTGTCCCGGGTCACCTCCGGATGCCGGATATCGATCGGTTCCATATAAACAGTTTAACATAAATTAATCCAAATTGTAACAATTAATAATGCGTTTATATTAGAGGTGAAGAGGAAGCGACATGATTTCTAGAAAAAATGGTCTTCGGATGACCGCCCGCGGGCTTTCCTTGTTCTTGCTTCTGCTCGTTGTGGCTCTCCTGAATGGACCAAGCTTCGGCCGCGGACTCGGCCGCCCCGGGTCCCGGACTGTGCTTCTGTTCACCTACGCCGGCGCCGAATATCCGGGCTATGACCGGCTGGCGCCGCAGGCCGTGCGCTATCGCTTCGTGGAGATCAACCCCCGCGTCTTCCAAAACGGGGGACTGGGGATGGGCGACCGCCTGCTCTTTGCTTCTTTTGGTCCGCAAGTTCTGGCGGGCGTGATCGATAAAATCCAGAGCGATGTCAACGGCGTCCTCTCCTTCCGGGGCAGGGTGGAGGGGACGGAGGGAGGATGGCTTCTGCTGTCCGCCGCCGATGGCTGTGTCTTGGGTGCTTTAATTGTCCCTGAATGGGGGCTGGAATATGCGGTGAATTCGATTCCCGGCCTAGGGGCGCATATTGTGCAGGATATCGATCTTGAAGCGGCCAGGGAATTGGATGACGGGCCGCCCCTTATTCCTCCGGCCGCGGGCTTGAGCCGGGCCGGTCGATCGGCTGGAGAGGGCACGGGGGCCGCGGCCGCCGATACCACAGTAGACCTGATGATCGTCTATACGCCGGCGGCCAGGGACTGGGCTGCGGGCTCGGGCGGCATCAACCTGGTCATTTCCCAGGCGGTGCAGATGTCCCAGTTAGCCTTTGACAACAGCGACACCGGCATCCAGCTCCGGCTGATCTATTCCGGCCAGGTCAATTACCAGGAATCGGGTTCCTCCAATACGGACCTGGACCGTTTGACCAAACCCGGCGACGGCTATATGGACGAGGTCCATACTTGGCGCAGCCAGCTCGGTGCCGATATGGTGAACCTGTTTGAGGACATCGATGATGTGGGCGGGCTGGCCTGGCTGCTGACGTTGCCCTCCGGACGTCCCGATTATGCTTTCTCCCTGATCCGGGTCAGGCAGGCCACCTTCGGCTACACATTAGTTCATGAGCTCGGACATAATTTCGGCTGCCATCACCGCAAGGACCAGTCGGATCAGCCTGGCCCCGGGATTTATTCCTATTCCGCCGGCTGGCGCTGGATCGGGGACAACAGCGCCCGCTACTGTTCGGTGATGTCCTACCAGGACGCTTGGAGCGGCATCATTCCCACCCGCGTCGGCTATTTCTCCAGCCCCCTCATCCAGTACCAGGGGGCGGCCACCGGCGATGCGGCCAACGGCGATAATGCCCGCACCTTAAGGGAGCTCAAGAACGTCGTGGCCGGCTATCGGGCCGGCGAGCAAAGCGATTATGTGCTGACCATCAACGCCACAACCGGCGGGACCACTGTCCCCAGCCCGGGCAGTTATCCCCACAAGTCGGGGACGGTGGTCACTGTCCAGGCCGTTCCCTATACCCATTACCTGTTCAATAATTGGAGCGGGCACGCCTCGGGAAGCGCCAACCCCGTATCTGTGACCGCAGACGGCAATAAATCCGTTACAGCCAATTTTTTGAGGATCATCTATCCCCCTTCCAATGCCTCCGGACGAGAGGTCCTCAACCGGTCTCTGAGCCAGGCGGAGTATATCCATATCCTGACTTGGGAGGCTAACCCCGACAACGAAAATATCCAGGGGTATAGAATCTATCTCCTGGACGGCGGACAGAAGACCCTGCTGACCAATGTCCAGGCCGATGTGTTCGAGTATCAGAATCGTCGAGTTGATAAGGACAAAGAGTACACCTACTGGATCACAGCGGTCGATACTTCCTGGAGAGAGGGCGACCCGGCCGTGGTGGTCATTGAATCAGCGTCGCCCTCGACGAGGTTTAAAATCTTTTGAGGTCCGTTTTTTCAAAAATCCATTCGGGGGTGATGAGGGAGCCTTCCAAGTCCGCCGGGTACCAGGGGCTGAGGGCCGGGTCATTGAGGTTGCTTCTCTGAACCGGCCTGGCCATAAGTCCGGTGGTAGGCTTTATATTCAGAGGACTGCCCCTCTAAGTAAGCCTTGATGGATTCGGCGATACGGCGGGCGGAAGTGCCGTTGTTTTGGATGGGCGCCAGCGGCAACACCTCTTCCAGGGGGACATCGGCGTACACTTCTTTGCCCAGAGCCAGGCCGATCAGGAGCACCGAGGAGTACCGGGTAATCAGGACATCGCAGTTGGCCACCATGTGGTTGGTGTTGCCCCCGGTGAAGATCATGGCCTCGGGCGCCCACTTTTTGACCTCCTGCGTGGCCCGCTTGATGTTTTCGCTGGGATGGAGTTTGAACAGGATGGGCCGGCCGGCGGCGATATCCTTGACCTTGAGGATGAACTGTTTGCGGTTTTCGTATTTACCCGTCTCGCGCAGGCAGGAGGTGGCTGCCAGCACGTAATGCCGATAGGTAAAATCATTGTTCACGAAACTCTGCACGTTGTCGAAATTGGGGATGCCGGTCACCCGGATCTTGTCCGGCCTGACGCCCCGCTTGATGAACAGGTCCCGGTAGCCTTCCGAGGCGACGAAGAAGAGCTCGTAGACGTCGGACAGGCCGGTGGCCGCCGTGTCGCATATGACGCGGTGAAAACCGAATCTCTTGACCATGAAGAACCAAAAATTTTCGGGAAGGATGAAGCCTTCCTGGACGAGAAAGATCGGATTGTCCAGGATGTTGGGGGGGATGATGAGGTCCGAGCACATGACCGTGAAGTCGTAATTCCCGGAACGGCCCTTATAGTCGATGGGAAGGTTGTGCCGCTTCAAATAGTTGACCGTCATGGTCCGATGGCTCTGGGCCATTATGGTGAAGTGCTTGAACTTGGGGACGATGTGATCCAGGACGGTGCCGGTGTAATAGGGGGAGAAGAAACGGTCGTATTCGGGCAGGTGGGCCCAAATCTGGTGGGCCATGGTGGTCGTGTTCAGCGAGCCTACGATGAAAAGAACTTTTTTCTTATCCATGAACGGTTAAGGGTATCGGTGATTCTCGTTTAGCTTTCAGGCCGAGTCCAAAATTATAAAAAAGGACAGGCAAAAAAGTCAATTCAACGAAATGTCTTTATATAATACTCGTAGCCGTCGCGGACGGTTGTCTCCAAATCGATGTAGGTGTGGCCGAACTCCTTGCGGCTTTTTTCGTTGGAGTGAAAGATTTTCCAGCCGCTGAGCCTTCCATAGGACCGGGTGATAATGGGCGAGCGTCCCCTCGCCCCGGTCAGGGTTTCCATGAGGACGCCGGCGGTTTCCAGAAATGGGGCGGGGATCTTGGCGGGGATCGCCCTGCGCCCGGCCGCCCGGCCCAGAGCCCGAACGACCTGCTGGTAGGTGACATTGGTCCCCACCAAGAGGTATTTCTCGCCGACCCGCCCGCCTTCCAAGGCCTTGAGAATGATGGCCGTCACGTCGCGGACGTCCACCACGCTCAACCCTCCGGAGAAGGAGCCGAGCAGCATTCCCCGGCTGGCCAGGCGGTACAGCCGATTGTGGGGCATTTCCGCATTCGGGTCGCCGGGCCCCATGATGGCGGCCGGGTTCAGGATGACGGCTTCCAGGCCCTTCCGCCGAACGGCCTCCTCCACCACCTGTTGGCCGGCGTGTTTGGAGACCATGTAATGGAAGATCTTCGGCCAATTAAAGGGAGTGGTTTCATCGGCCAGGCGGCCGTTGTGCGATAAGCCGATGGCGCCCTCGGTCGAGATATGGACCAAACGCTTGACTCCCTGTTCCAGGCAGGCCGCTACGATGTTGGCCGTGCCGTCCCGGTTGACGGCCATAAGCTTTTTCAAGTCCCGGTGGCAATAGGAAATGAAGGCGGCCAGGTGGATGACATGGCTTTGCCCCCGGCAGGCCTCCCCCATCGTCTCCCGGTCGACGATATCCCCGCGAATGATCCGGATCTTCTCATCCCGCCAGGAAGCGGGCAGGGGGTCGCCGGGAAGAACCAGGGCGGTCAAGGCCTGGCGGCCCATTTGGCGGACCAGTTGAGGGACCAGGACCGAGCCGACAAAGCCCGTGGCGCCCGTGACCAGGATCTTCATGATTTCCGCCGATGATAGCGATGACAGAAGGCGACGTCGATGGTGAGGCCGAACAGGGCGTGAATGGCCGCGGTGTACAGTATGGACCGGGTGAAATAGGCGATGAGCCCGAAGAGGAATCCGGCGGCCAGGGTGGCCGCAATTTCCATATCCGGATGGCCGATGTGGGTGAGCGTGGAAAGAAGAGTCTGGACGGCCAGAGCCGGGACCAGCCCCAGAGCCCCCACCAGGGGAAAGAACAACAGCCCCCGAAAAGCAAATTCCCAGGGCCAGTAATATAGAAAAAAGTAGGAAGTTTCATAGAGGGCCAAGCGCTTTGGGCTGAGGCAGGCGGCCTTGGAGAAGGGGTAATAGCCCCGCATCAGAGGATCGCGGCCGCTGACCAGAGCTCCGGCCAGGGCCAGGGGCACGGCCGCGGCGGCCAGCCCAAGCCCCAGGCGCCAGTTTCCGACCCTCAACCCGACTCCACCCAGAAAATCCAGGGAATTCTTGTCCGTCAGGAGGAGGGCTATCACCGGCAGGGCGAATAGGAGCAGGAAAAAGAAAGCAAAATAGAGCAGAGTCGCCTTGAACTCGTCGCTGCGGGCGGCTAGCCGGCGGCGGCTGAAGACGGTGGCCAGCAGAGTGAAGGCCAAGGCCAGATAGGGGTAGAGCAGCGGCAGTTCAGCGGATGTGCCCATTTCGTTTTTCTTCGAGGTACCATTCCACAATGGACTGGATCTGCCGGCCGGCGTCCTGGTCGGGACGATAGCCCAGGTCCCGGACGGCCGGGGTGATATCGTAGGTGGTGTGGGAGGTAACGCGCTTGATCCGATAATAGCTGAGCTCCGGCTTATAACGGGGAATGACCTTGTGCACGGCCTGCTGCAGGGCGGCCGCGGTCATGGCCAGCCAGACCGGTACGAACACCCGCTGCTTTTTGTTCAAGCCCTTATAGATTTCGGTGAAAAAGTCCCGCCAGGTGATCATCTGTCCGTTGGTGATGGTGTAGGTCCGGCCTTCAATCCCCGGGGTCAGGAGGATGAGGTGGGCGGCCAGACAGAGATTTTCGATGTAGCAGAATCCGAAGAACCAGTCCCCGTGGCCGACGATCATGGGCACACCCCTCTCGAAACCGCGCAGGATCCGAGCGCAGGAGGTGCGGTCCTGGGGGCCGAACACGTCGGCCGGACGGAGGATGACCACCGGAAGGCCCTCCTCCCGAAACCGGGCGGTGAGGTATTCCTCGGTCTTCTTCTTGGCGCGAGTGTAGGCCAGGAACATGGCCGACCGGCCGGGCTTGGCCTCTGAGATGTCCAGGTCGCCGAACCCCAGGGTCAGAGCCGTGGATAGATAAATGATCCGTTTGGGCCGGCAGTGAAGACGGCCCAGCCTTTCAATCAGGTTGACCGTGAGCTGGTAGATCTGCGCCTCGCACTGCTTCGGGCCGGCCTGGTCGGAGACCACGGAAGCCGAGTGGATCACGAAATCCAGGTCGGCCGGGATATCGATCTGGTCCGGCCGGCGCAGGTCGCCGGTGATGAGCTTGACCGGGAGGCCCTCCAGGAAATGCCGGTCTGAACCCGGCCGGACCAGCCCGAAGACGTCGTATCCTCTATCCAGCAGGTACCTGCACAGGGAGGAGCCTATGAAGCCGTTAGCCCCGGTAATAAACACTTTTTCCATGTCAATAACGGATAAATTGTATCATACCCGGCCCTGCTCACGATACCAAGCCACTGTCCGGCGGACGGAGTCCCGCATGGTGTAGCGCGGTGAAAAGCCCAGCTCTTTTTGGATCTTGCCGCCGTCATACAGCCATTCGAAGCGTTGGCCGGAGCGCAAGAGCTCCCGGCTGAGAAGAAGAGGCCTCCGGGTCAGGCGGGACGCACCCTCGGCCAACCAGGCCAGGGCATATTGCCAGCTGTAGGGCACCTTAAGCCATATTCGTTTCACTCCCAGCTCCTCGGCCAAGGCCAGGGTGATTTCCCGCCAGGCATATTCCCCTCCGTCCGTGACCAGGTAGGTCTGGCCGGCCGCCTCTCCTTTCCCGGCAACCAGGATGAGCGCCCGGATGAGGTCCTCCACATCGCAGACGCTGGTCTGGGGCCGCCCGTTTCCGACCATGGGCATGATCCCTCTGCGGAGCAGCTTGATGGCCTGGAGGAGCTCGCTTTGGCGGGGGCCGAGGACATTGGGCGGCCGAATGATGACCCAGGGCAGGCGGCTCCCAAGGCCTTTGACGGCCTGCTCGGCTTCCAGCTTGCTCCGGCCGTAGAGCGAGACGGGCCGGCAGGCCGATTGTTCGTCAAGCCTCTGCCCGCCGGAGCTGGGCCCGACCGCCGAAATACTGGAGACGAAGACGAACGACCTCAAGCCGGGGTTGGCCTTCAGGCAGGCCTTCAGGAGGTTTTGGGTGCTCAGGGTGTTGGCCCGGTAGAAGGTCTCCCAGTCCCGGCCGTTGAGGACGGCGGCCAAATGAAAGACCGCGTCCTGGCCGCGGACCGCTTCTTCCAGCGAGACCGGGTCCATATAATCCCCAGCCACCAACCGGACTGGGAGCCGCTTGAGCTCGCTAACCCGCGAAGCCCGGCGCACCAGGCAGGACACCCGGCAGCCGCGCCGCACCAGCTCCTCGGCCAAGTGGCTGCCGATGAACCCGGAGGCGCCGGTGACAAGAACCTTATCCATGTTAAGCGTCCATTCTAGCAAAAGTACACGCTTCGTTGCCAATAAGCGCCGTCCTGTGTTAATTTTGATGAAAATGAAGATTTTGATCGCCGGGTTGGGATCAATCGGTCGCCGACACCTCCGGAACCTGCTGGCTCTAGGAGAGAAGGACCTGCTGCTCTATCGGACGCGCCGGGCGACCTTGCCGGACGAGGAGCTGGACGGCTTTCCCGTGGAGACGGACCTCGAGTCCGCCCTGGCCCGGCGTCCGGACGCGGTCATCGTGGCCAACCCTTCCTCCCTGCACTTGAAGGTGGCCCTCCCGGCTGTCAGGGCCGGCTGTCATGTATTCCTGGAGAAGCCGGTTTCCAACACGCTCGAAGGAGTGCAGGCCCTCCAACAGGCCGCGGCGGAAAGAGGCCTGAAGGTGGCGGTCGGCTTCCAATTCCGCTTTCATCCCGGCCTGCGGAAGGTCGCCTCGCTTCTGGCCGAGAGAGCGGTGGGCCTCCCTCTCGCGGCGCGGGCGCATTGGGGCGAGTACCTTCCCGATTGGCATCCTTGGGAGGATTATCAGAAAGGGTATGCGGCCCGGAAGGACCTGGGCGGAGGTGTGGTCCTGACGCTCTGTCATCCCCTGGACTATCTGCACTGGCTGTTCGGCGAGGTCGAGGACCTGTGGGCTTTCACCGGGCGGGCCGGCCTTTCGTTGCCTGTAGAGGATACGGCCGAGATCGGCCTCCGTTTCCGAAGCGGCCTGCTGGGGAGCGTGCAATTAAATTACGACCAGCGGCCTCCCCTCCACCGGCTGGAAGTTGTCGGCAGCCGAGGAACCATCGTCTGGGATAATGAGGACGGCGCCGTGCGGCTATTCGCCGTCCCGCTGGACAAGCGGGAAGGGGAGTGGCAGACTTTTTCCGCGCCCGACGGGTTCGAGCGCAACGCCATGTTCCTGGCTGAGATGCGAGATTTCCTCGACGCCGTTCGGGGAAAGTCTCAGCCGGCCTGCACCCTGGAGGACGGACGGCGGGCGCTGGAGCTGGCGCTGGCCGCGCTTGAGTCGGCACGGACGGGCACTCTCCAGAGGTTTCCGGCGAATCCGGCCCGGTCAGGTCACTGATATCAAGGAGGAACGATGATGGACCCTAAGGTTTGTGCCCAGTTCGATCTCACCGGCCGCGTCAGCGTGGTGACCGGGGGCCCGGGCCTGCTGGGCCGGCAGTTCTGCCGGACGCTGGCCGGAGCGGGTTCGGCGGTGGTGGTCGCCGATATCGACGGCCGAAGGGCCGCCGCCCTGGCCGATGAGCTGGAGAAAGATGGATACAAGGCCCTGGGCTCGAAGACCGACATCACCGATCCCGCTTCAGTGCAGGCCATGGTCCAGTCCACCCTGAAGGCCTTCGGGCGTCTGGATGTCCTGGTCAACAGCGCCGCCCTGGACCCCAAGTTCGACCCGGCGGCTTTGGCCGGACAAGCGACGCCCCTGGGCAGTTTCGAGGATTATCCCCTGGAATCCTGGAAACAGGCCCTGGACGTCAATTTGACCGGGATGTTCCTCTGCTGCCAGGCCGCCGCGCGGCCCATGCTGGCCCAGGGCCGGGGAGTGATCATCAATATCTGCTCCACCTACGGATTGGTCGGGCCGGATCAACGCCTCTATCAACGGGAGGGACGGCAGACCTCCTACAAGCCGGTTTATTATTCCGTGACCAAAGCGGGTGTGCTGGGAATGACCCGCTACCTGGCCGCCTACTATGCCGGCCGCCGCATCCGGGTCAACGCCCTGACCCCGGGCGGGGTGTATCAGGGGCATGACGACGAGTTCCTGAAGGCCTATTCGGCGCGGACCGTGCTGGGCCGCATGGCCGAGCCGCAGGAAATGAACGGAGCCCTTCTCTTCCTGGCCTCGGACGCTTCATCCTATATGACCGGGGCGAACTTGGTGGTGGACGGCGGCTGGACAGCCTGGTAGCAATAACCTATAATCGCCTGAACACGGGAGAAAAACGATGAACCGAACGGTCCGCATCGGCGATAGGCTGGTGGGCGATGGACAACCGACCTTCATCGTGGCCGAGATCGGCATCAATCATAACGGCGATTTAGGGATCGCCAAAAGCCTGATCGAGATCGCCCGCCGGGCCGGCGTGGATGCGGTTAAATTCCAGAAGCGGACCCCGGAGCTGTGCGTGCCCCCCGAACAGCGCAATAAGATGCGGGAGACGCCCTGGGGCTACATCAGCTACCTCGACTACCGCTACAAAGTGGAGTTCGGCGAGGAGCAATACCGGGACATCGACCGGACCTGCCGCCAGCTGGGGATACCCTGGTTCGTCTCGGTGTGGGACGAGCCTTCCGTGGATATGATGGAAAAGTTCAACCTGCCCTGCTACAAGATCCCCTCGGCCCTCCTGACCAACAAAGGGCTGCTCAAGTATGTTCGCCGGATGGGGAAGCCCATCTTCCTTTCGACCGGGATGTCGACCATGGAGCAGATCAAGGCCGCGGTCAAGCTGCTGGGTGAGGAAGACCTGATCGTCTTCCACTCCACCAGCTCTTATCCCTGCGATGTCAACGAGCTGAACCTGCGCGTGATCCAAACCCTGCGCCAGACCTTCTCGACGCCCATCGGCTACTCCGGGCACGAAGTCGGCCTGATCCCCACGGTGGTGGCGGTGGCCATGGGGGCCTGCATCGCGGAGCGGCACATCACCCTGGACCGCGCCCTGTGGGGCAGCGATCAAGCGGCCTCCATCGAGCCCCAGGGACTGGAGCGGCTGGTCCGCTATATCCGCGTCTCCGAGCAGGCCCTGGGCGACGGCATCAAGCGCGTTTATGAGAGCGAAATCCCCTCCCAGCGAAGGCTCCGCCGGGTCTCCGATTTCTAGGAGCGGACGGCAAAGAGGGCCGGCCCGGCGATGATGGCGTTCTTGGAAGGGGCCCTGGTGGCCCTGCCCCTGGTCCTGAGCGTGGGGCCGGGCTTTATCGCCCAGGTCGAAACAGGGGTCAACTCCGGCTACCGGGCTTGCGCCTCGGTGGTGGGCGGCCTCTATTCCTGCGCCCTCCTGATCACCACGGCGACTTATCTGGGGCTCGTCCGCTTCCTCGATAACCCGCATCTCCGTTTCGGCCTGTCCCTGGTCAACGGCTGTTTTATCATCGTCTGGGGAACGGTCAAGATCATCAGCAGTCATTTCCCCTCCGGCCCGGAGAAACCGGCTGGCCGCCGGAGGGCCGGCTACGCCTCGCTGAGGTGCTACCTGAGCGGCTTCTTCCTGACCCTGAGCAATCCCATCAGCGTGTTTTTCTGGATCAACATCATCAGCCTGGCCCATCTCAATTTCGGCGTCCCCAAAACTTCCCTTCCGCTGTTCAGCGCCGGCCTGATCGTTACGGCCGTAAGCCTGGATATGTCCAAATGCGGCCTGCTGGCCAAGTCGCGGAAAGTCATTAAGCCCCGTGTCCTGGAGCTGGTCAGCCGGGCCCTGGGAGCGGTGCTGGTCGTCATGGGGGCTTATCTCATCGTTCGGGTGTTTTGAGCGCTTGGCTGCGACGGTTCTTGGTTGAAATGTGCAGTAGGAACGTGGATAAGGGCCTGGGAAAGGGCTGCGGCGCCTGGCCGCGGTTCTTCACGCCGCGGAATCTCCGGTTTTCTCGGCGGTTGCGCAACTCGCTTCCTGCGGAAGCTCAGGCTGCTCACCTGCCGACAAGAATATGTCAGAAGCCGTCGAAACCCGTCGACAATCGGCGCCTAGCCGATCGTAAGGCGTTCCAAGGGGAGACGTCCCCTTGGTCGCAGGGCGCGGCTGGAGCCGCGCCCGAGAAAGGGAGGCAGGGAGCGCAGCTCCCGTTGGAAGGGGGAAACGCGAAGCGGGTTCCCCCTCCAAAGAGATTTCGTGGCTAAACCGCTCATGGCGCCTCGCTCCTTCCCCAGGCCCTCTACAGAAAAAGAGAGGTAACCACACAACTCAACGTAGGGCCGGCCGCGACTTGCCAATCGCGGCGGTTAGGGTAAAATGAAAGACATTATGAAAAACCGAGCGGAAGTGCTGGCCGTCGTTCCGGCCAGGGGAGGGTCGAAAGGGATCCCGGGCAAGAATATCCGGCTATTTGCCGGGCATCCCTTGGTGGCCTACAGCATCGCCGCTGGCCGACAGGCCCGGACCGTGACCCGCCTGATCCTCAGCACCGATGATGAGCGGATCGCCGAGGTCGGCCGCCGATACGGCGCCGAGGTGCCCTTCCTCCGGCCGGCCGAGCTGGCCCGGGACGATACCCCCGACCGGCCCGTGTTTGAGCAGGCCCTCACCTGGCTGAAGAAGAAAGAGAATTACCGGCCCAAGATCGTGGTCCACTTGAGGCCGACTTCGCCCCTTCGGCCCCAGAACTGTGTGGACGATGCCGTCCGGCTTCTCCTCAGCCGGCCCGAGGCCGACTCGGTGCGGACGGTCATTCCCTCCGAGCAGAATCCTTACAAGATGTGGCGTCTGGCCGCCGACGGCAGCCTCAAACCCCTGTTGACTGTAAAAGGCCTCCCCGAGCCTTTCAATTTGCCCCGCCAAGCTCTGCCGGCCACCTATTGGCAGACCGGGCATGTGGACGCTGTCCGGCCGTCGGTCATCTTGGACAAGGGCTCGATGAGCGGCAGGAGAATCCTGCCCCTGGTGGTGGACTCTCGCTTCGCCGTGGACCTCGACAAGCCCTCCCAGTGGCCGCTGGCCGAGAGCCTGCTGCGGCAGGCCGGGCCGGAGGCCGTCTCGCCCGGCCGGGCTCGCCGGCCGCTGCCCGCCGAAGTCAGGCTGGTTGTCTTCGATTTTGACGGCGTCATGACCGACAACCGCGTCTGGGTGGACGGAGAAGGCCACGAATACGTGGCCGCTTCTCGCGGCGACGGGATGGGGCTGGTTCGCCTGCGGCAAGCGGGCGTTGAGCTGATGGTCCTTTCCACGGAGGTCAACCCGGTGGTGGCCGCCCGCTGCCGTAAGCTCGACATTCCCTATGTTCAGGGCATCCAGGACAAGGCCGAGGCTTTAAGGTCTCTGCTCGTGAAGCGCGGCCTGGACCCCTCCCAGGTGGTCTTCGTGGGCAACGACGTCAACGACCTCGCCTGTTTCGAGATCGCTGGCTGTGCCGCGGCGCCGGCCGATGCCGAGCCCGAAGTGCTGCGGCAGGCCGACCTCCTCCTCAGCCGGCGCGGCGGACACGGAGCGGTTCGCGAGCTGTGCGATTTGCTTCTGGAAAGTGCGAAAAAACATTAATTTGAATCGCATGCTTGTCCTATAGCAATTTTTTCCGAAGTTCACGAGAATCTATAAGGGGCGGCGCGATTGCTATTATTTAATTACTTGCAGCGTTCCCAATCGGTGCCGTGGTAGAAGCTTTCCAGGTCGTTCCAGAATTCCTTCATATCGGCGGTCATGATGACCAGGTCCTGCACCTCACCGCTCCGGTCTTTGACGTAGTCGGGCAGGATGCTTTCCTCGTGGAACCCCAGCCGGCTGCAAATCCGCCGGGCTCCCTCCTGCGGCCGCATGAACTTGGCCACCACCATTTGCACATT
Source organism: Candidatus Aminicenantota bacterium (assembly GCA_963702835.1). Lineage (GTDB taxonomy): Bacteria > Acidobacteriota > Aminicenantia > Aminicenantales > JAFGAV01 > JAFGAV01. The sequence goes on along the minus strand of OY969762.1, from coordinate 1,906,948 downwards.
CCGGCCGGCGGCGATGAAGTACAGCTCACGCATCATGACCAGGCCGAGGCCTTTGTGCCGATAGTCCGGAGCGACGATGACCCGGAGCTCGCCCTGATGCCGGCGCCATTCCTCGGGGGAAAGCTCCAGCATGCCGTCGGCCGCAACTCGGTCTCCGGCCAGGGCGATGAGCCGGAAGACGTTGCCCTGCTCGACGAGAGCGATGCGTTGGCGGACGACGTTGCGGTCGGTGACGTCCACCTTGAGGTATTTACGGTCTTCCTCCGGGAGGGCCAGGTAGAACTTCATCAGCCCGTCCAGGTCCTCGTTTTTCAGCTCGCGGACGACGACGGACGCCCCGTCCTTGAGGGTTTCGGTCTTGTTCATGCGCGGGCTCCTTCCGGGCATCCCCTTTCTTTGTTTTCGCGCCCCTCACTATAGAGGCGGCTGGAGCCTCTGTCAAGGAGTCGAGGACCAGGAGCTCTCCCACACAAGAAATAGATGGAGGAAGTCCCGGCAATATTGTAAAATCAGCTTCTCGTTAATCGAGGAGGAGACGATGGAGACAAACAAAAATCACGCCGCGCGCCGGCTCTTTGGCCTGATGGCGATTCTTCTCTTGGCCCTTCACCTGGCCGGCCAGGAGAAAGTCGATCTTCAAATCATGCAGCGCATCCGCCAAGAGGGTCTGGAGAATTCCCGGGTGATGGAATACCTGAGCTATCTTTGCGACGTCTACGGCCCCCGCCTTTCGGAGTCGCCTCAGTATCGCCAAGCGGGCGAATGGGCGGTGAACAAACTCAAAGAACTGGGCCTGGAGAATGCGGCCCTGGAGCCCTGGGGCACCTTCGGCCGAGGCTGGGAACTCCAGAAGTATTATGCGGCCATGACCGCGCCCCGCTACATGCCCTTGATCGGCTATCCCAAAGCCTGGACGCCGGGAACAAACGGCCTGCTCAAGGGAGAGCCGGTCCTGCTGGATGTGAAAAAACCCGAAGACTTGAATAAATTCAAAGGCAAAGTCAAGGGCGCCATCGTGCTGGTGCAGGGCGAGCAAGAGCTTGAAATGAAATTCGACCCCAACGCCACCAGAGAAACCGAGGAAGACCTGAAAAAATTGGAAATGGCCGCCGAACCCGGGGCCAAATCGCCTTTCGCCGACCGTCTGCAAGAGATGCTCGCCCGTCAAAGGCTGCAACTGGCGGTGTCCAAATTTTTGAAAGATGAGGGCGCGGCCGTTCTCCTGGAGCCCAGCCGCGGAAAGGATGGCACGGTTTTTGTCCAGGGCGGCGGGTCGCAGCTTCAGAATGCCCCGCCCGTTCTGCCGGCTGTCGTCGTTTCGGTCGAACAGTACAATCGAATGGTCCGCATCCTTCAAAAGAAAATTCCGCTTACGGTGGAAATAGAAATTCAGGCAAATTTCTTGGAGGGCAATCCGCTCGGCACCAACATCGTTGCTGAAATTCGCGGCGTCGACAAGAAATTGAAAGATGAGATCGTCATGCTGGGCGGGCATTTTGATTCGTGGCATTCCGGAACAGGGGCCACCGACGACGGGGCCGGCTGTGCGGTGGCTCTGGAAGCCGTCCGCATTTTAAAGGCCATCGGCCTGAAGCCGAGGCGAACGATTCGAATCGCCCTGTGGGATGCGGAGGAGCAGGGTTTGGTGGGTTCGCGCGAATATGTCAAGAAACATTTCGGCGATCGGCTTAAGAGGGAGAAGAAGCCGGATTATGATAAGTTCTCCGTTTATTTCAACTTCGACAACGGAAGCGGGAAGATCAGGGGTATCTATGCCCAGGGCAACATCGCGGCCATGCCGATTTTTGAAGAGTGGCTGAAGCCCTTCCATGATCTCGGCGCGGGCACGGTCAGCGTTCGAAACACAAGCGGCACCGACCATCTTTCCTTTGACGCGGCCGGACTGCCCGGGTTCCAATTTATTCAGGATGAATTGGAATACGACACGCTCACCCATCATTCCAATATGGACGTTTATGATCACGTTTCCAGGGGCGACCTGATGCAGGCGGCCTCGATTGTGGCGGCCTTCGTTTACAACGCGGCCATGCGCCCGGAGAAGATGCCCAGAAAATATTTTGATCCGGATAACCTGAAGCTGCCGACCGCCCCGCTTCATAAATGACCGTGAAGAACAGGGGGAAGCGATGTGGCCGATAGCCGGAATGAACTCCGGCCGGCCAGGCTGGAAGATAATAGACTTGACATTTATTTAGATAACTTTAAACTATAGGTAACACTACATGTAACCTACGGTTCATAATTATGGAAAAAGCAGGGATTCTAAGCATACTTCGCCGGGGGAATACCGTCTTTACCTTTAAAGACATCCTCTTGGCTTCCGGCGAAACCAACGCCTCCCTTCTTAAAAGGCGCATTCATTACTATATCCAAAAAGGCGAGCTTTATTCTATCCGCAAGGGTATTTATGCCAAAGATAAGAACTACGATCAGTTCGAATTGGCGTCCAAGATTCTTCACCCCCGCCTATATCAGCTTGGAAACAGTCCTGACCAGGGAAGGCATCGTTTTCCAGCATTATGGCCGGATATTCGTGGTCAGCTACTTAACCAGGGAAATTACCTGCGACGGCCGGAAATATTTCTTCCGGCGAATCAAAGAGATGATCCTGGCCAATCCCTCGGGCATAGAGATGAAGCCAAACTATGCGATAGCTTCGGCGGAAAGGGCTTTTTTGGACACCCTCTATCTGAATAAGAGCTATCACTTTGACAATCTGAGTCCCCTGGACCCGAAGAAGTGCCTGGAATTGCTCCCCATTTATCGCAACCAGGCCATGGCCAGGAGGTTTGAGTCGTATAAATGCAAAAGGTGTCGGCATCCCTTCGCCAAGCATTCTCAAACCGAATCGGCGCCGACGGCCGGCGGCAGCCAGAAAACCTTCATTCATAAATGCGCGGTGGAGAACTGTCAGTGCCTCAATTTTGAAGGGGATTAAGCTCAATGCTGGATCGAGACGTTCACCAGTCCATCCTGCTTCAGATATTGAAAGATATCTACGCGGATACTTCGCTCGGCCCGCTTTTGGGTTTTAAAGGCGGGACAGCCGCTCATTTTTTCTACAACCTCAGCCGCTTTTCAATTGACCTGGATTTTGATCTCTTAAACGGGGCTAAAGAAGACTTTGTTTTTGAGAAAGTGGAGAGAATTCTCCGGGAATATGGAACCATAAAGGAGAAATCCAAAAAGCTGCATACCCTGTTTTTCCTCCTTGCCTATGATGAGAAAACGCCGAACATCAAAGTCGAAATCAATCGAAGAGATTTCGGCTCCGCCTATGAGCTGAAAAACTATCTGGGCATTTCCATGCTGGTGATGGTTAAGGAAGATATGTTTGCCCACAAGCTCGTGGCCATGCTGGAGCGAACCAAGGCGGCCAATCGGGATATCTACGATGTCTGGCATTTCTTAAAAAACAATTGGCCGGTCAATAAGGAGATTGTGGAGAAACGGACTGAAACACGCTTTAAAGACCATCTGAAGAAATGCATCGCCTTCGTAGAATCCGCAAGCGATCGCGCAATTCTTTCGGGCATGGGCGAACTCCTGGATGAAAAGCAGAAGGCTTGGACCCGAGTTCATCTCAAGAGTGACGCTGTTTTCCTGCTGAAAGTCAGGCTGGAACAGGAAAAATAACCGGTCATGAAAATACGATATCTCGACGGGCGACGCCTCTACTACGCCTTCCTGGCCGGCGGCACGGCCGTCATCCGGGACAAGGACACCCTCAACCGCATCAACGTCTTCCCCGTCCCGGACGCCGACACCGGCACCAACCTGGCCTCCACCATGCGCTCCATCGCCCTGGGCACCAAGGTCAGCCGCTCCCTGCGCGACACCCTCCGCTCCATCGCCGACGCCGCCCTGCTCGGCGCCCGCGGCAACTCGGGGCTGATCTTCGCTCAGTTTCTCCACGGCCTCAGCCGCGAGGCGTCCAACGAGCGGCGGATGACCACCCTGTCCTTCGGGGAGCTGATGGCCAGGGCCGTCCGCCACGCCTATGAGGCCATCCTCCATCCCGTGGAGGGCACTATGCTGACCGTGATGCGGGATTGGGCCGACTCCGTCTTCCACTACCGGCAGAGGACGACCGATTTCGTCGAGCTGCTGTCTCATTCCCTTCGGACGGCCCGGCGCTCGCTGCGGGAAACCCCCCTCAAGCTGTCCGTGCTGGCCAGGGCCCGGGTGGTGGATGCCGGGGCCAAAGGCTTCGTTGATTTCGTCGAAGGGGTGATGGATTTTGTCCGGGCTGGCCGGCTGCGCAGCCTGCCCCTGCCCCGGGCCGAAGACCTCAAGCCGCAGCCCAAGATCCATTCCTTTAAGCGCGGCCTCGGCCGGCGCTATTGCGCCGAGGCCGTCCTGTCCGGCCCGGGCCTTGACCTGAACAGGCTGCGCCGCTCGCTCGAGGCCTGCGGAGATTCGGCCATCGTGGCCGGCTCCGAAGAAAAGGCCCGCTTTCATATCCACACCGACAGGCCGGCCGACCTCTTTTTCGAGCTGCTGGGAATGGGGCCGGCCCAGCACCTCAAGGTGGACGACATGCGCCGGCAGATGGAGGCCGTCCGGGGCCGTCCTCACCGGCTGGCCATCGTCACGGATTCGGCCTGCGACCTGCCGGCCGAGGTTCTGGACAAGCACCGGGTTCATATCCTCCCCTTCAGCCTGTCCTTCGGCGAGCGGCAGTTCCTGGACAGGCTGACCATCCTGCCCGAACAGTTTTACAGGCTTCTCCGGGATTGGCCCGAGCATCCGGTGACCTCGCTGCCCAGCCCGTCCCTGGTCCAAAGCCAATTGTCCTTTTTGGCCGATCACTACAAGTCCATCCTGGTCTTTTCCATTTCCTCCGGGCTGAGCGGCGCCTGCGACGCCCTGCGCCGGGCCGCCGCCGACTTCCCGGCCGGCAAGGTCAGGGTCATCGACACGAAGACCCTGTCCGCCAGCCAGGGCCTGATCGTGCAGAGGGCCGCCGAGGCCGCCGCCCGCGGGATGGGCGCCGAAAAGGTCGCCCTCCTGGCCGAAGAGTGGAGCCGCAAGACGCGCCTCCTGGTCGATGTGCAGACGCTCCGCTACATGGTCCGGGGAGGCCGGGTGAGCCCGCTTAAGGGATTCCTGGCAAAAATCCTCAACCTGAAGCCCATCATCAGCCTGGACGAGAGCGGCAAGGTTGTGGCCTGGGGCAAGTCGATCGGCCGCCGGGCGAACATGGAGAAGATTCTGAAGATGGCCGCCGGAGAGGCCGGCCGCCGGGGCCTGTGGAACTACGCCGTGGTCCACGCCCTGAACCGGCCGCGGGCCGAGGTGTATGCCGAGCGCTTGACGCGCCTCTTGGGCCGGCCGCCCGCCTTCATCCAGGACATCGCGCCGGTGATCGGCGTCCACAACGGGGTCGGGGTCGTGGCCGTCTGCCTGATGTTCGAATAAGTGGTTCCCCCGCCGCAGCCATGACCATTCTGCGCTATGCCCTCCTTTGGGTTCTTTCCTTTATCTTTACCAGTGGGGCCCGATCCTGGGCGGGTTGAGCGGCCTGTTCGTCTTCTGGGCCAGGTCCTTTCTACTCAAGCCCTGAACTCCGGAGAGGGAGGGGGGCGAGAGGCTTAGCTCCCGCCCGGATTTTAGGGGTACGTCTTGGGTGAGCCCTCCTTGATGATAATGACGCACGCCTATATTTTTTTTCTCACCGGCTTCCTCTCAAGCTCACCGGCCATGCGCCGTGACAAGAGCTGTGCTCTTATGTATGATAGGCCTCATTCGGAGGAAGGGAGGGACCGCATGAACGTCAAAAAATTCATCGCCAACGGCATCAAGGATCTTAAGGCCACGGTCGGGGCGGATATCGCCGTTTCAGCGCTATCGGGCGGAGTGGACAGCTCCACCTGCACCATGCTGGCGGCCAGGGCCCTGGCCGGACAGATCAAGGTCATTTTCATCGACGACGGCCTGATGCGGGAAAACGAGGCCGAGGAAGTCAAGCAGGTCTTCGGCAAGCTGGGCGTCGAGGTTCAAGTGGTGGAGGCCCAGAAGGAGTTCTTCAAGGCCCTCAAGAGAGAGACCGACCCGGAAAAGAAACGCAAGGCCTTCCGCGACCGGTTCTACAAGGTTTTCGGCCGGGAGGTCAAGCGCAGCGGGGCGCGCTTCCTCATCCAGGGCACCATCAAGGCGGACATCCTGGAAACCCAGGGCGGGGTCAAGACCCAGCACAACATCCTGGAACAAATCGGCATCGACCCGGAAAAAGGATACGGCTTCCGGGTCATCGAGCCGCTCAAGGACCTGTTCAAGCCCGACGTCCGGCTGGTGGCCAAAACCCTGGGCCTCCCGGCCCGGATCTTCGGCCGGATGCCTTTCCCCGGGCCGGGCCTGGCCACCCGAGTCCTGGGACCGGTCACACCCGAGCGGGTAGCCCTGGTCCGGCGGGCGACGGCCATCGTCGAGGCGGAGACCGCCAGGCTAAAAGCCTTCCAGGCCTTCGCCGTGCTGCTCACCGACCGCGGCACGGGAGTCGAGGAGGGCCGGCGGAAGTTCGGCGACATCATCGTCGTCCGCTCGGTGGACAGCCGCGACGCCCTGACGGCCAGGCCGACCCAGCTCCCCTGGACCGTGCTCAACAAAATCGCCAAACGGATCACCGAGGAGCTGCCCACTGTAACCCGCGTCTGCTACGAGCTGACGCCCAAACCCCCGGCCACCATCGAATATATCTAGGCCGATTGACAGGCTAATTGGAATTTGCTATTTTGCCTAGGCCTTCGGCGCTATCGTCTAGAGGCCCAGGACAGGTGGTTCTCAGCCATCAGACCGGGGTTCGAATCCCCGTAGCGCTACCAATCTTCTCCCCGCGAATGAACTAAACCTAAGCCTTTGTAGCCCTGATCACACCGAATACCGTCTTGCGCCAGACCATGTCGCAAGGATCAAAGCCCTGAGCCATCAACCATTCAAGCCAGAGGCGCGGGGATACGGGATGGTCGCTGCGGTGATGCGTCTTGTACCAGTCGTCGGTCAGCATGACCGAGAAGGAAATAACGCCACCCCGTTTCAAGGCTCGATCTATTAAATGTCAAATGCCTGAGATAAGTTGCCTAATTGTGCAATTCTTTCGGGAGTTGACTCCCTCTACGGTCGTGTTAGAATATGTCGGCACAAAATAATAAGTGCCGACTATTGCTAACAAAGATTAATATGACAAAAATCACCCAAGAAAAGCGTCTTCTCAAGATCCTTGAAAAAAGGCCGATGATGAGGTCGAGGGATATCGATGCGCTTGGAATCCCGCCTATGGTCGTGTTCCGTCTTTTGAAAAAAAACAAGATCGTTTCCACGGGAAGAGGAATTGTCTACCTGCCGGAAAAAATCACATCAGAACAGCAGATGTTGATGGAGATTAGCCTCCGCGTGCCTCACGGCGTTATATGCTTGCTCTCGGCCTTGAGATATCACGAAATCGGAACTCAGAATCCTCATCAGATATGGCTGGCCATTGACCGTAAAGCCAGAAAGCCGCGAAACACGGGTATTAGCCTTAAAATTGTCAGGTTCTCAAAATCCTCTCTCCTCTATGGAGTGGAACACCATAATATTCATGCCATCCCCGTATCCATAACGAGCCCGGCCAAGACTGTGGCTGATTGCTTTAAGTTTCGAAATAAAATCGGTCTGGATATCGCGCTCGAAGCGTTGCGCGAGGGCTGGCGGGAAAGGCGTTTCAACTCGGATGCCCTATATCGTGCTGCTAAGGTTTGCCGAGTCGAGAAAATTATCCGGCCATATTTGGAAGCTCTGGTTTGAAAACAACCGGCCTGTCGGACATTCCCTCTTCGATCCGGCAGAGATTGCTCAATATCTCCCGTGACAGAAAAGAAGAATTTCAACGGACTTTGAATAGGTATGCGATTGAACGTTTTCTCTACCGCTTGGGCCAAAACCGGTTAGCTAAGAATCTCGTTCTCAAGGGTGCGTTTCTCTTCGAAATATGGAATCCGGCCGCTTGCCGTCCTACTCGAGACGCGGATTTTCTAAGTTTTGGAGAACCCAAGGCCCGCCATATGGAGGCGATCTTTTCTTCCGTGTGCCGCCAGACTTTTAAAACAGATGGGATGACATTTGACGCTGATACGATCAGAACGGAACCTACACGGCAAGGCCAGTTTTATGGAGGGCTAAGAGTCCGAGTCGTTGGTCATCTGGGGACAGCCCGGACACCGCTTCAATTTGATATCGGATTCGGCGATAAAATAATCCCGCGCCCAACGATCCAATCGTTTCCCTCTCTTTTGGGCCTGCCTAAACCACGAATCAAGATTTATTCAAAAGAGTCTGTTGTCGCGGAGAAATATCAGACTGTCGTATTTTTCGGCATGATCAACAGCCGCCTCAAGGACTATTTTGATCTTTTTGAGATGTCGCAGAATTTTGGTTTTGAGGGCAGTACTTTGTCTAAAGCCGTGGAGGCAACGTTCAAAACGCGAAGAACACAACTGCCGGCGGCATTGCCTCTCGGTTTGTCGAAGGAGTTTTATAACAGCGCCGAAAATCAGGGGCGATGGAGGGCTTTTTTAGAACGCATCGGCCGGGCTTCATCCGCTCCGAGCCTCGAGAGGGTAGTAAAAGCTCTCCGTCGATTCCTTACGCCCCTCGCCGCCGCTTTGATCGATGATAAGCCCTTTAATCTTAAGTGGCCAGCGGGTGGCCCTTGGCAATAAAATAGATACGATTGATCCTGATTTCCACCTTATTTCCATAAAGATTTCTCTCTAGCTAATGCAAGAGAATCAACAATATTATAATATATTCGCAAGCGTTCGAATATTGCTTGAAGATGAAGTGCGCGTTGGCATGTTAACTATCCCTTAAGGAGGAAACTTTGATGTTGAGACTGCGAAGAGTTCTATTGTCGATTGCGGTGCTGTGTATCTTATTCGCGATGGCGGCACCCGCCCAGAAGCGGGTCATGACAGCCGAGGATGTCGTGACCCTCAAGGCTGTCTCGAACCCTCAGATTTCGCCTGACGGCAGACAGGTGGTCTTCGTCATGTCGGAGGCAGACCTTAAAGCCAATGAGTCCTTTTCTCATCTTTGGATGGTTGCGGCCGCCGGCGGTGAGCCGCACCGTTTCACCTGGAGCTTAAAAAACGAGAGCGCGCCCCAATGGTCTCCAGACGGGAAATGGATCGCCTTCATCTCCAACCGCGAGGGGAAGCGCGCGGCGGACGGCGATGGAGCCGCGAAATCCCAAATCTGGATCATTCCGGCCGCGGGAGGGGAGGCTCAGCAGTTGACGGACGTCAAAGGAGGCGTCTCCGCAGCCGGGTTTGGCGGAGGGGGCTATAGCTGGTCGCCCGACAGCGCAAGGATCGCTTTTGTCTCGCCCGAGCCCGCCAGCGACGAAGAGCAGAAACGCATGAAAGAGAAGCGGGACATGATCGTCGTGGACAAGGATATCAAGATGAGCCAGCTCTGGGTCATTGACATCGCCGGCCGACAGGCAAATCAGATGACCCATGACCGATTGGACGCCACCGATCCCCAGTGGTCGCCCGATGGAAAACAAATCGCCTATGTGACGCGCCCCAGTCCCAAAGCCGATGACGGCGTCCTTGGAGACATCATGGTCATACCGGCATCCGGAGGGACGCCCGTGATGTTGACGAAAAATGAGGGACCGGATGCCAGCCCGCGCTGGTCGCCCGACGGCCGCTTCATTGCTTACCTGGCCGGCACGAAGCCCCAGTCAGGCGGACAGAATGATATTCTGGTCATGCCGTCCACGGGCGGTCAGCCGCGCAACCTGACGGAGGCTTTCGACCGTAACGAAGTCCAATCCTGTCTGGTCGCCCGACGGCAAGACGATTTATTTTCAGGCCGGCATGGGCACGAACACGCATCTGTTCTCGGTCCCGGCGGACGGCGGACCCGTCAAGCCGCTCATCTCCGGAGAGCGGGTGATCGGGGCCGGACGGCTATCGAAGGACGGAAAAATCCTCGTCTTTACGCTCAGCGACCCGCTGCGTCCCGCGGACGTTTGGATAGCCGCCGCAGACGGGACGAACGCGAAGGCGCTGACCAAGATGAACCCTCAGGTGGATGATTTCAAGCTGGGGACAACCGAAGTGATTCGCTGGAAGAACCCCGACGGCGGCGAGATTGAAGGCCTGCTCGTCAAACCGGTCGATTATCAGCCCGGCACAAAATACCCGATGATCGTCGAGCCCCACGGCGGACCCGCGGGCGTTCAGTCAACAAGGTTCAACGGCATGTGGCAGGTCATGGCCGGACGCGGCTATGTCGTCTTTGCGCCCAATTTCCGCGGGAGCGACGGATACGGAAGAAAACATATCGAAGCCAATGTCGGGAAATGGGGCGTGGTCGACTTCCAGGACATCATGACTGGAGTCGATGACGTGATCGCCAAAGGCATCGCCGATCCGGACCGCCTCGGAGTCGAGGGCTGGAGCTATGGCGGATATATGTCGAACTTCATCAACACCCACAGCGATCGATTCAAGGCGGCCGTACCCGGGGCGGGCATGTCGAACATGATCAGCTTCTTCGGAACGACGGATATTCAGCGTTTCACCGTTTACTACATGACCGGCAGACCGTGGGAAGCCGTCGAGATCTACCAGTCGCAGCTCACCCATCACGAATGTGGCGAAAGCCAAGGCCCCGACGCTTATTTTGCACGGCGAGGCGGATCGCCGAGTTCCGATCGAGCAGGGCGAGCAGATGTACATGGCTCTGAAGAAGAACGGCATCGAGACGGAAATGGTCCGCTATCCGCGCGAGCCGCACGGCTTCCAAGAGCCGAACCACCAGATCGATCGGATCCAGCGGACGGTTGACTGGTTTGATCGATTCTTGAAGAAGTAACTCTAGAGTGGAATAAAGGTGACAGTCATCTAATTACCGAAATTGCGTCTCGATAATTAGGGTATTTGGATAACTGTCATCTTATTTCACCTTTTAGGCGAGGCCGAAAAGCAAACCCCTGTAGAGTCGCCGGCTGATTTACGGCCGCGTGGCTTTTGGCTTACAAATATAAAGCAGCGCGGTATAGATGAGCAGAACGGCCGCGCTTGCCAAGAGGAACCAGCCTGTTTTGATTTTTGCGATGTGGTAAGCCACGAGAAAAATAACCGTCAGGGCTCCGGTGATTATGGCGCCGTTGATGATGGCGATATTCTTTTCGATGTCTTTCAACGCGAAAAAGAATAACATGGCCCAACTCAACTGGAAGATTCCATACAAACGTGGGATGAAACCATGATTTTCGGAGAGACCCAGAGCGGGGAGCAGGCGTTCGGGCGCGATGGAAAAGGCTAGAAACCAAAGCAGGAATATGGCAATCCCGACCCAGAGAAGAAGCTTGATACAGGCCGCGTTCTTTGGCATTTCGGCCACCCTCCCTTAAATATTCTTAGATATTATATTAATAAGCGATAAAGTCTGCTCGATTAAGCAGGTGAACTCGTCCGCTGGAATAAAGGTGACAGTCATCTAATTACCGAATTTACGTCTTAATAATTAAGGTATTTGGATAACTGTCACCTTGTTTCCTTATTTAATGGGCGGTTGGAGCGCTGGAATAGGCCAGCGGGCCTCTTTTTCATTATTGGCGTCATTTTTCTCTCTGATCCAATTCTCGGGATCGACCTTGACCCTGTACTGTCTCTGCTTTCCGGAGGGAACGACAACCAACTGGTTGAAAGTCTGATTCTGGTGAGGCGTCAACTCCGTCGAACTGCTGGCGATGCAGTGGTATCTACCGCTCGGGTAGTCCCTTTCCTCCAAGGAGACGTGGAACAGGCAATTCTCGACGGGATTATTCTTCCAAGCTTTTTTTCCTTCTTCGGTGGGGCAGCATCTCGAGAGGAAATCGGACTGATTGCCGATCGTGTACCAGATCCGCACGTTCGTGCCGCCGCTTCCTGAGGACTCGATGGTGAACCTGATCTCTTCAACGATGAGGTCCGGCAAATTCGGGTCCGTCGGCGCTAGAAGCTGTGAATCGGGCGGCGAAGACGTCGTCTTGATCTGAGCGGCCACGATAATCCCCCCTAAGGCAAGGCCGGCCGTTAAAGTCATGATTAGGACCTTCCTCGTCATCCTTTCCTCCTTCCAGATATGTTTCCCATCCCTGAAGACATTGCGCTGAGTTCGTAAAAAGCTTAGGCCTGAATCAGACGCCTGTCAATAGGCGCTACGCCGCGACCCCGCTCTTAGGGTTTCTTGAGGGATAGGAGTTTACTTTTTTCGCGGCGTGTGGAATGGCCGCTCGGCACGATGTGAATAAACGTGACAGTCATCTAATTACTGAAATTACGTCTTGATAATTAGGGTATTTGGATAACTGTCACCTTATTTCCTTGAACACGGGCGGGCACAACGAGAAGGAGACGAAATTCTGCAAGGCCGCGCAAAGGATTTACCACACGGCCGAGTTTCCCTCGCACGTCCTGTTGCCGGTCGTGGAAGTCAAGTAAGAGGGATGTATTTCAGCTTCAGGGCGATCCGCCGAATGACGGGCTTGGCCGGATCGAGCGCCCGACTGTCTATTTCTTTTTTATTGAGTCCAAGAGTTGGTTGGCCTCGTGTTCATTCTGTCCGCCCAAATAGAGATATTTCTTTAAACAGGCCAGTGCTTTATCCGTTTCCTTTTGTTCCAGATAAAGCTTCCCGAGATGCCAATACGGCTCCGGGTCTTCGGGTTTGAGCCGGGCGGAGGCCTCGAATTCCGTTATGGCCATTTCCGGGCGGCCCCGTTCGGAATATAAATTCCCCAGAGCGAGATGGGCTTTATGGGCGATGGGAGTCTTTTTGACAAGGGACGAATAGTGCAATTCAGCGCCCGGTTGAGCCTTGTCCTCGTTCATGCCGGCCGGGTCGCAGGCCACCGCCTTTTTCCAGTGAGTCTCGGCCAGGACCGAATCGCCGAGCTGGTAATAGGCCGAGCCCAGGTTGAAATGGCCGGCGGCGTTGCGCTCGTCGATTTCAATCACCCGTCTGAATTCCAGGAGAGCCCGATCATAGGCCTTATGGTTGAAATAGATATTCCCCATCAACTCATGGGCGGCGGGATCGCTCTCCTTAAACCATAAGGCGCGGGCGCAGGAGATTTCAGCCTGGTCCAGGTTGTGGACATCGTAGGAGAGTATGGCCAAATTGTAATTGAGTTCAAAGGATTGCTCGTAGACTTCCAAGGCTTCCTGGAGCGTCTGGATCGCCTTCTCGATGTGGCCGCCCTCGACCTGTTTCACGAATTTCTCGTGTAAGGTCAAAGCCAATCTGTTGTTATGTTCCCAGATCCTGTGAAAAATTCTGAGGGGAATCTCTCGTGGAGGATGTGTTTGTCCGAGGCGGACGGCCTCCGGATCATAGCCGGCCTCGACGGCGGCCCGGAACATCTCCTGGGCCTGCTTCCGATCCCCCGTTTGTGCGTCGACCAGCCCCCGTATAAAATAGAAGACTCCCTCATTCCTCTCATCGAAGGCATCCAAGTTCACGGTCACGGAGGAAGAGGTGTCCGGGAAGAGACCTATCCCTTTTTCTTTCTTGAGCCGTTCCAGTTGTTCCCTGGAAACCTCCTCCCCCTGTTTGTTTTTGGGCTTGAAGCCCAGGGCTTTTTCAACCCAACCCTCCGTGAAATAGATTTTCTGTTCGATGCATTTCAATTCTTGGTCGGTCCGTTTCAGGTCATCGGAAAGCAAATAGGCCAGAGCAAGATAGAGGTGGAGGTCATAGTTGTCCGGATGCCAGGCCAGGGCCCTCTGACAATATTCGACCGCATCTTTCAGAGAGCGCATCTGCAGATAGGCATAGCCCAGATCGTCCCAAGTTTTGGGGATCTCGCTGGGCGGAGCGAAGAAAATCCCCTTAAGGTAATATCCAATGGCTTCCTGGTATTTGGAGGACAGGAGGGCTTGATCGGCCTGGGCGAAATAGATCTGCCAGGCTTCCTCCAGGCCTGCTCCCAAGAAGGGGGTCAAAACCGCTGACAAAACAAGAAAGGCAAGCAGTTTACGCCTCATGAAAAATCCCCTCGGCAACCTTGTGGAAGCATATTCGAGGTCCGCATCCGATAAGCTTATTTTATCCGATTGACCATTCGCACGGGAGCCATTCCGCCCAATTGTACTATAAAATTGCCGGAAAGCATGGCGAAGCAATTGGCAGGGAAAATTGGCTCTTGCCGGCCGACTCCGAAATCTGAAAAAATAGCAGCGTTCAGGCGTTTCGGCTCAGGAGGTCAAAAACAACGATGAAACTAAAAAACTTCAAGGTCACCATCGTCAAAGTTGAAGGGCCCTGCAGCCGGTCCACAGAGGGGGATTATTTTTATGTGCGCAATGCGCGACTGGAAATCCCTCCGGGAACCGGAGTCTGCCTGTTTGCCCTGGGCAGCATCCTTCAACCCATCATCGCGGCCGGCATTCCCACCGACCCGGATAACGACATTCTAAATATCACCCGGGAATTTCAGTGCCCCGACCCGCTGGCCAAGGTTATTTTTCGGATTGAGGAAGAAAAAAAGCCGATTTCGGCGGGCTAGCCGACTTTCTTGCTGAAGCGCAGCACGCTCAGGGCCAGAATGGTCAGGCCGAACACCAGCAGGGCCAGCGCTTGTCCCCACAGCTCGGCCAGGCCCACGCCCTTGAGATAGATGCCGCGGATGATGACGCAGTAGTAGCGCAGCGGCATGAGATAGGTAAACCACTGGATGACCTTGGGCATGTTGTCAATGGGAAATACAAACCCCGAGAAAAAAATCATGGGCATCATGAACAAGACGGTCATCAGCATGGCTTGCTGCTGGTTGTGGGAGATGGTCGAGGTGAAAAGCCCCAGCCCGAGGGTGGACATCATAAAGATAAGACTCAGCCCGAAAAGGAGCCAGACGCTCCCCCGGATGGGAACCTTGAACAGCCAGACCGACACACCGGTGACCAGCAGGACGTCCACGATCCCGATGATCAGGAAGGGGAGGAGCTTTCCGGCGATGAGCTCCAGCGGCCGGATGGGGGTCACGCTGAGCTGCTCCATGGTTCCCATCTCTTTCTCCCGAACCACGGCCATGGACGTCAGCATCATGGTCATGACCAGCAGGATGAGCCCCAGCACGCCGGGGACCATGAAGTTGCGGCTTTTGAGCTCGGGGTTGTACCAGACCCGGATCTCAGGGTCAACCTGGACGGGCTTTATCCCGGCGGCCCTGAGCCCTTCCAGGATTCGGCCGGATTTCTCCTGGGCATAGCGGGAGGTGATCAGGGAAACATAGCCCGCTCCGACCGTGGCCGACTGGCTTTCCGTCCCGTCCAGCAGAACCTGGACGCTGGCCGTCCGGCCCGCCGCTAGATGATTTCCAAAACCGCGCGGCACGACAAAGGCTATCGAGGCCCGGCCGTTGTCCAGGAATCGCCCGACATCCTCCGCCGCGGCCACCCGCTCCTTGAGGCTGAAGTAGCCGGAGTGGAAGAATCGGGAAATGAACTCCCGGCTGGCCGGCGTCCCGTCCAGGTCACAGACGACGCCGGGGATGTCCTTGGTGTCGAGGTTCACGGCGTAGCCCAGAAGAAGGAGCTGCAGGATGGGCGCTAAGAGGAGGATGGGGAAGAGCTTGGGGTCCCGGCGCACCTGGATGAACTCCTTGCGGATGATGTGGAAAATCTTCTTCATCAGGCCGCGCTCCCCGCCCTCCGGCTCTTCCGTCTCCGCTCTTTGAACCCGGCCCTGTTCATCCTCAGCGTGCTGAGGGTGAGAGTGACCAGCACAAAACCGGCCAAGCCCAGGAGCTGTTCCCAGATGGCGGCCAGCCCGGCGCCCTTGAGGATGACGCCCCGCAGGGCGGCCAGGAAATACCGGGCCGGGACAGCGTAGGTTATGGCCTGGATGACAAGGGGCATGTTCTTGATGGGGAAAATGAACCCGGACAGGATGAAGGTGGGCAGGTAGGTGGACAGGACGGCCAACTGGAAAGCCACTTGCTGGGTTCCGGTGATGGTCGAAATGAAAAGGCCCTGGCCGAGCCCCCCGATGAGGAAGAGGGTCATGGCCAGAAGCAGTAAAAAGTAGTTGCCCTTGATGGCCACTCCGAAAAGCAGATACCCCAGCAGCAGGACCAGATGCGAGGAGATGAGGGAGATGATGATGTAGGGCACGGTTTTGCCGATGATGAGCTCGACGGGCCGGATGGGGGAGACGAGCAGCTGCTCCATCGTTCCCCGCTCCTTCTCCCGGACCACCGAAAAAGCCGTCGATATCACCACGATGACCATGAGGATGAAAGCCATAAGCCCCGGCACGAGGAAGGCGGAGCTCCTCAGCTCGGGGTTGTACCAGACGCGCGTCTCGGCTTGGAGGGGCGGGCTTGGGGCGCCCCGCCCGCTTCGGGCCAGGACTTCGGCCGTCGCCCGGCTGGAGTAGTTCTGGACGATACCGTTGATGGTGCCCGCGGCCGTGGAGGCGGTCGTGGCGTCCGCTCCGTCGAGGATGATCTGGACCCGGGCCAGCCGGCCGGCCAGCAGGTCGGCGGCAAAGCCCTTCGGGATGACCAGGGCCGCCCGGACTTTTTCCTCGTTGATCAGGCGGTCGAGGTCATGGGTTTCGGAAAGCCGGTATTTCAGGTCAAAGGTTTCGGTATGGCTGAAGTTGTCGATGAGCTCACGGCTGGCCGGGCTCAGGTCATTATCGCAGACCGCCAGGGGGATGTGCTTGACGTCGAAGTTCAAGGCATAGCCGAACATGAAGAGCATGAAAGCCGGGATGCCCACCAGGAAGGCCAAAGACCGGAGATCGCGCCGGAGCTGCCGCAGCTCCTTCTTGATGACCGCCCAAATGCTTCTCAGCATGGGAGGTTGCCTTCCCTTCCGGCCGGTTCCGGGGCGGGGGCCTTTTTCTCCGGTGCCGCGGCCGGCCGGCCCTGGGTCCGCGATTCCTCCTCGATCCGCTGGATGAAGACATCCTCCAGGGAGGGCATGATCCGGTCGATGCGCTTGACGGTGATGCCCTGGGCGGCCAGGAAGGGGCCAATGAGCTTCTTCCCTTCAGCCTCGGAATTGACGCTGACATGGAGATAGGCGCCGAAGATCGAGGTTTCCAGCACCCAGGCTTCCTTCTGCAGGGCGGCCAGGGCTTCCACAGCCCTGTCGCAGTCGACCTCCAGGATGGGGTGGCGGATGGTATTTGTCTTAAGCTCCTGGGGGCTGCCGGCGGCCACTATCCGTCCGGCGTGGATGAAGCGGATGTCATGGCAGTATTCAGCCTCGTCCAGGTAGTGGGTCGTGACGAAGACGGTGACGCCCTTCTCCGAGAGTTGGTTGATGAGCTCCCAGAAATTGCGGCGCGAGACAGGGTCCACGCCGCCGGTCGGCTCATCGAGGAAAACGATTCCTGGCTCGTGGAGGACGGCACAGCCGAGGGCCAGCCGTTGCTTCCAGCCCTGGGCCAGTTCGCGGGTCAGGCTCCGCTGGCGGCCGCTGAGGCCGGCCATCTCCAGAACCCAGGACATCCGGCCGGCCAGGCGTTTTCGGGAGAGCCCGTAGATGCCGCCGAAGAAGGCGATGTTCTCCTCGACGGTGAGGTCCTCGTAGAGAGAGAACCTCTGCGACATATAGCCGATGTGCTTCTTGACTTTTTCCGGCTCGCCTTTGACATCAAACCCGCCCACCGTGGCCGTGCCGGAGGTCGGGCTCAGCAGGCCGCAGAGCATGCGTATGGTGGTGGACTTGCCGGCGCCGTTGGCGCCCAGGAAGCCGAAAATGGCTCCCCGCCGGATCCGGAAGCTCACCTTGTCAACGGCCAAGAACCGGCCGAAAGCCTTGGTCAGCTCCTTGACCTCGATGGAATAATCCGGACCGTTCATAAGCCCACGGCCTTGCTCAGCCTGGCCCGGGCCAGCTCGCTGTCCACCAGCGCTTGGGTGTAGCTCAGGCCGGCCTGGAGCAGGGCCGTCTCGGCCTCGAGCACCTCGGTGTTGATGGCCACGCCTTCCTTGAACCGGTCGCGCGTGACCCTGACGTTTTCGGCAGCCTGCTCAACGCCCAGCTTGGCCAGGCTGATTTTTTCCTTCGACTCCTGAAAGGCCAGCCAGCTCTGCCGAACCTCCACGGCCACGGCGTCCTTCATCTGGCCCAAGGCGTCGGCGGCCTGGGCCAGTTGGGCTTTGGCCTGACTCGTCTGATGGCCGGCGGTGTTCCAGTTCCAGATATCGAAGGACACGGTGAGGCCGACATCCCAGGTGTTCATGAACTTGTCCTGGGCCGGGAGAATCCGCGGGTTGGGCCTCAGGCTGTAATAATTGCCCGTCAGCAGGACCTGGGGGTACCAGCCGGCTCGGGCGACCTTGACCCCCTCCTCGCCCGCCTGGACCCGCAGGCTCATGGCCCGCAATTCGGGCCGGCTTTGCTGAGCCTTGGCCAGGAGCTTTTCCAGGCTTGACCATTCTTCGGGCACGGCCAGGGCGGAGGCCGCCAGAATTTCGTTCGAGGCGGCAGGCTCGATATCCTGGTCGAGGGGGGCTCCGATGAGGTTGTTCAGCCAGACGGCCGCCATCTCCTCGGCGTTTCTGGCGTCGAGTTGAGCCAGGCGGACGCTCGAAAGTTGGACTTCGACCTTCAGGACATCATTCCGGGTCAGAAGGCCCTGGTCGAAGAAGCTGCGGACGTCGGCCAGATGGGCCTTGACCTGTTCGACGTTCTCATCGACGACTTTCCGGGATTCCCTGGCCTTGACCAAAGACCAGTACGCGTTCTGAATGGCAAAAACGGTCTCGCTCCTGTCCCGGGACAAGTCCTGTTCCGAAGCGCCGGCGTTGAGCCTGGCCATGCTTTCGCCGGCCTGGAGCCTGAACCCGGTGAAAAGCGGCTGCTGGAAGGAGAGCTTGAGCGTATAGTTGTTGAAATAAGAGGGCGAGATGACAAAGGTGTTTGAACCGGAAGGAGCGGCGGCCAAGGGCAGGCTCACGGCGAAGGGGGGCACCTCGCTGAGGCGGGTGTAGTTGGCGCTGAACTTGAGCGAAGGAAGCCGCGAGGCGGTCACTTCTTTAAGCTTTTCGGCCGAGGCTTCCACGGCCATCTGCGAAGCGTGGAGCCCCTTGCTGTTGGCCAGGCCCAGTTCGAGGCACTGCTCCAGGGTCAAGGTACTTTTTTCCGCCGCCCCGGCGGCCGTGGCCAGGGCCAGCGCCCCAATGACGAAAAGGTTGAAGGCCGGGGGATTCCGTTTCATGACGATACCTCCTTGGCTGCGGGTCTGGTCACGGAAATGAATACATTCTCCAGGGAGGGCGGGACGACCCGGCGGTCGAGGACGGCGATGCCGGCCCGGCCGAGGTGGGCCTCCACGGCGGGAAGGTCCTTTTCCATGTCGTCAACGACGATATGCAGCCTGTCCCCGAAGAGGTGAACCTCCCTGGCCGCGGGCAGGCCGCGGAGAACGGCCCGGGCGCCGAGTGCGTCGTTGCAGACAATCTCAACGACTGTCCCCTTCATCAGAGCCTTGACCTTCGCGGGCGGGGCGGCGGTCATCAGCCGCCCTTCATTCATCAGCCCCACCCGCGAACAGCGTTCGGCCTCGTCCAGGTAAGGGGTGGTCATCACGATGGTGATCCCCGTCTTGAGCAGGTCGGAGAGGATCTTCCAGAAGTCCCGCCGGGAGACGGGGTCGACGCCGGTGGTCGGCTCATCGAGGAACAGCAGCCGCGGAGTGTGGATGAGGGTACAGACCAGGGCCAGCTTCTGACGCATTCCGCCTGAAAGCCTGTCGGCCAGCCGCTTGCGGAAAGGCCTGAGCCGGGTGAAGTCGAGGAGTTCATCGCGCCGCGCGCCGAAGCCTCTGACCCTGTGAATCTCGGCGAAAAACTCGATATTCTCGTCAATAGTCAAATCCCCATAGAGGCTGAACCTCTGGGGAAGATAGCCGATGGAGCGCTTGATCTTGTCGCTCTCCCCGGCCAGGTCGTAGCCCAGGACCCGGCCGCTCCCCGCGCTGGGCAGGAGGAGGCCGCACAGCATCCGGATGGCCGTCGTCTTGCCCGCGCCGTCGGGCCCGACCAGGCTGAACATCTCGCCCTGGGGCACGGCCAGGTCGAGCCCCGTGACGGCCTGAATTTCCCCGAAGCTCTTGGACAGGCCTGAGGTCTGGACGGCGAGCTCAGCCATGGTGCCCTGGCCGGTCTTACCCGGTCCGCGGAACGGGGATGATGGCGTCGGCCGGAAGGCCGGGCTTGAGGACGCCCTCCGGATTGTCGATTTCGACCTTGACGCGGAAGACGAGCTTGGCCCGGTCCTCTTTGGTCTGGATGTTCTTGGGCGTGAACTCGGCCTCGGAAGAGATATAGGTGACCTTGCCCGAGAATATCCGTCCCGGCGCCGAGTCAATGGTCACTGCGGCGGTCTGGCCCAGCTTCACCTGGCCCAGCTCTTTTTCGGTGACGTAGATCATGAGGTTCACCCGGTCGAGGTCGGAGATGGTCAAGACCGTGGCCCCGGCCTGGACCAGCTCACCCGCTTCGACCGGTTTGCGGGTGACCACGCCGCCGACAGGCGCCGCTATGGTGCAGTCGGCGATCGCCTTTTTCAGCAGGTCCGCCTGGGCCACGGCCTGGTCCAGACGGGCCTGGGCCGCCTTGAGCTCCTCCGGCCTGGCGAACTGCTGGAGCTTTTTTAGGGCTTCGCCGGCCGTGTTCTTTTGGGCGGCGGCCACGGTCAAGCGGGCCTCGGCATCGTCCCTCTGTTTGGGAGTCACGCTGCCCTTGGCCGCCAGCTCCCGCATCCGCTTGGCATCCGCCTCAGCCAGCTTGAAATTCGATTCCGCCTGGTGCAAGCCATCCCTGGCCTGCCCCAGGTCCTCGGCCCTGGCTCCCGCACGGAGCAAGTGGAGCTGGGCTTCGGCCAGGGCCACTCCGGCCTCGGCTTGACGCAGTTGGATGTCGAGGGAATCATGGTCGATAAGGACGAGAACGTCGCCGGTTTTCACCCGGCTCCCCTCCTCGACGCGGATCTCCCGGACTTGTCCGCTCACCCTGGCCGAGACGTTCACCTCCGTAGCTTCGATCGTTCCCGAAGCCTGGATCTCGGATTTATTTTTATTCCCGGCGCAAGCCCCGCAGAGGATCAGGCCGCCCAATAAAACGACAACCGGCCAGAAGGCCGTGGGGATTCTATTATTTCCGAGATGTCTCATGAGGATGCCTCCTTTTTGGGCACGGCGGAAAACAGCTTTTTTTTGTGGAATGTATTTCTGGCTTTATCGGTCAAGATCCCCTCGAAAAAGACGCCGATGATCGTCTCGAAGATGTCCGAAGCCCGGTACGAATGGCGGTAGAGCGTTTCCGGGTTGATGAATTCCTGCATGAGGGCCACGAACATGAGGGCCAGAAGATTCTGGTTGAGGCCTTCCTGGAAGACTCCTTTTTTGATGCCGGCGCTGATGAGGGCCTCGAAATTCTCTATGATCTTGTCCCTCCGGAATTCATCGACCTGCTGCCAGACCCCGGGGGCGCTCCTCTGGATGTCCCGGGCGAAAACCGGGCCCAAGCGGGAGAGCTGATTTCCCAGGTAGGTCATGAGGGTGACGAGCTTTTCGATAAAATCCCGCTTTTCGTCCTGGATGATTTCTTCAACGCGGGCCAGGATGGTCTGCATCATCCGCTTCATGATGGCGGACAGAAGATCCTTTTTGCTCGGAAATATCTTGTAAAGAGTCGCTTTGCTGATACCCAGGGCGGCCGAGACGTCGTCGGTGGTCACCCGGCTGAAGCCGTTTTTCAGGAATAGCTCCCGGGCGGAATCGAGGAGGCGGAGCCGGAGAGCGTCCTGGACTGGGACGGCCGGGCTGGAAACTAATAAAACTTTTTTAGTTTTCATAGTTTTATTATAAGCGGACAAACGGCAATGTCAAGAGGCAGGCTTAGGGGGAGGCTGAATTTATTCCGTTTTTCTTAAAACGGTCATGACCCAGGATGGATTTTGACCCTGTATCTTCGGCCAACAGCCGTTTTTTCGGGCCGGCTTCCGGAGGAAATAATGAAGCTTTTAAGGTAGGATATCCGTTTGGAGATCATCGAAGTGGAAGCGGTCCCCAGGGACCCGGCCGTTAAGTTCCGCTCCATCTTCAGCGAGGTGAAGGGACTGGAGTGAACCTATGAGTATTATAAAGAAAACCTGTCTCTTGCTCTTTTTTATTCCCCTCTTACTGTTGCTTTCCGGCTGCTCTTTTGTCACGACCAGGCAGCCCCTCTCCTCGGCGCCGGAACCCATCGACCGGGATAAGTTCGAGGGCGCCTGGCTCAGCGAAGAAGAGGTCGTCTTCATCCGATTTGCCGCGAGCGGCGTCGCCCGTCTGGCCGGGTTGGATTGGAAAGACGACCAGTTTCAAATGGTCCAGGGCGAGATGATCATCACCAGGGGAAAGAAGAACAACTTTCTATCGGTGCGTTTCCAGGAGGACGGGAAGTGGATGGACCGCTATTATCTGCTTCAATATAAATTCACGGACCAGGACGAGCTTCTGCTGTGGTTTCCCAACGAGGACGTCTTCGCCAAGGCCGTCGAGGAGGGAAAGCTAGAGGGGGAGGTCAAGCAGGATCCGCACGGCGACGACATTTTCATTACCGACGCCCCGGAGAAGATCCTCCGCTTCATCGAGAATCCCGGCCCTCTCCAGTTTTTCAAAACCGGTAAGCCGCTTATTCTTAAAAAGATTAAGACCGCTAAAGAGCCTGATGAGCCTCTCGGCTTCCGGTCGATCGAAAAGGAATCCAAACGCTTGAAAAGCTGACAACCAGTCTTGAGTGGCCTAGCGCAGCTCGAGTTGGATGCTGCCGATGCCGGCTTCGACCCTGATCTCCAGGGTCACCGCGCTCCGGCCGTAGGCCTGGTTGGTATAGACGCCGTCCGATCGAGTCAAGCCTTCCGCCTCGACCGAGCCCAGCCCTTTGTGCACTCTGGCCCGGACGCCGACTTCCTTGGGCAGGTAAATCGTTGCGCTGCCCACCCCCCCTTCGACATTGACGTCGAGGCTTGTGGCCCGGGGCCCCGACAGGTCGAGCGTCATCCGGCCTACGCCCATCTTGACCCTCACCCGGTCGAGCTTGATCCCCCGGCAGTCCAGCCGGCTTTCACCCGCGCCGAGGTTTACCCGAAGGTTGATGGGCGTTTCCTGGTTCAGGCGGATGTCCCAGTCGTTGACCGTCCGGCCGAAGCCGAGGCGGGTGTAGCGCTTGTGGCGGACGGTGAGGATGCCCCGTTTGTTGACCACGTTGTAGTCGACTTCCGGCTCGAGGCTCGGCCGGTTGGTGCGGAAAGTCGCGTCCATGAGGTCCCCGGTGCCGCCCTCCACCCGCAGCTCGCCGGCGCCCATGCGGATGCTCACCTCGGCCGTTTCAGCTCCGGCCAGGGCGACCTGACGAGTGTCCGTGCGCGTCTCTCCGGCCGGCTCACAGGCGAGGATAAGGCCGACAGCCGGAAAAAGTATCAAAAATTTTAGCAAAGTGGATAGACTCATCTTGACCTCCACTATCCAGATACGTTTTATATTGGTTTCAGTTCCTGGGCGGTTCACTTTGCGGGCAAGCCTCTCGGCAGGGTTCCTCAGTATTTTTTCTAATGTTGCTCCGGCCGGTGAATTTTTTTCCACTCCGCGTACCGTTTCAGGTAGTCGTTGATGACCCTTTTTGGATTAAGGGACAGGTGGCCGGCATATTCCTTGAGGTGGGCCTTGATATAGGCCTCGTCGGGGAGCTTGGCGAAGTTCTCTTCCTCGATGGCCTCCAGCTGCTCGACCCGAATTTTTGTGGTGTGGAAGATCAGATGGAGGGGGATGCCCAGGCTCTCCCGGATCCTCTTCAGCACCGGGCCGGAGAAGGTCAGTTCCTCGCCGGCGGCCGCGCTCTTTTCTGGGGAGGTTCCGGAGACGGCCGACGGCCGGGTACCGGCGGCCGGCGCCGGCCCTCCTCCTTCGGCTCTCAAGGAGGCTTCCTCCCGGAAGTATTCGAGAAGACTCTTGTAGGCCTCCTCGACCTCCAGCAGGATCCGGAGCCGCTTGTCCTCGGGAATTTCCTGGGAGATGGGGGAGAGGAGGGCCGAGTCGGCCGAATACAGTTTCTTCAGCCTGAGGTAGGCGTTCTTCACTTCGGCCAGGGTGGCCTTCGGGCCGAGCTCCAGGACTTTGAAATCGCGTTCCTTGTTCGGGTCGCTCATCTTAACTCCACAGCAACTGGACCTCTTTATCCTGGATGAGGTTGTCCACCAGGATTTCGACTTCCTTGGAAGAGCGGCTGGCCAGGTAGTTGATCATGAACGGCCGCCTTTCCCGGATGGAGCGCCACACGGCGTCGTCGTGCTCGATGTAGCCGGCGTAGAGGGCCTGGATGCCCAGAAACTTCTGGAGCAGGCTCTTGAGCGAGGCGCCCAGGAGAATGTCCTGGCTGTCGCGGGTCATGTTCACCACGATATAGACCTTGAACCCGTCCAGCTCATGGTCCAGGATGGGGGCCAGGTCGGTCAACTGGCGGCGGAGGTGGTCGATGAATTCCTTGATGTTGGTAATGCCGTAAGACTCCCGCTTCTGCCAGATGAGCCGGGCCGTGTCCTTGAAGCCGTAGGCCTTGAGCGTCATCTTCAGCTTGCGGTAGAGGGCGCTTTTGATGAAGCGGTACATGTTCTCCACGGCCGTGATCTCGGGGGTGACCAGGGTGATCATCTTGTCGGCGAGGAGGAAGGTGTCCAGGGTGTTGTTGTGGCAGCCGGCGCCCAGGTCGATGAGGATGTACTGGGTGTGGAGCTTCATCATCTGGCGGAAAAGCTTGAGCTTCTGGCTGAAGGTGATGCTGTCCGAGGAGATGGATTCCAGGTCGCCGCTGATGAGGGACATGTTGTCGATGCCGGTGGGCAGGGCCAGGTCGTCGAGGAGTGCGCCTGACTTGTCGAAGAAGCGGGTCAGGGTCTGCCGCGGCTGGTCCAGGTTGAGGAAAGAGTGGAGGTTGGCCCCGCCCAGGTCGAAATCCACCAGGGTGACCGAATTCTGCTTCTTGGCCAGGTAGGTGCCCATGCTGCTGACGAGGAAGGTTTTGCCCGTGCCGCCTTTTCCGCCGGCCATGGCCCAGATCTGGCCTTCCCTGGTTCGAGGGGCAGAGTTCTTCAAGCTCTCCGTCTTCATGGTTAAAATAAACGATATATTAATTTTACGCCGAACGTCAACCCGGCCACGACCTGGATAATGGGGATTCGGGAGTGACGGGGCGAGCCCCCTGAGGCTCGGCTTAGAGGACGAAGCTGCCGCAGCCCGGGCAGTGAAGGGATTTGACCTTCATCTCCAATCCTTTCATATAAGCGCACCTCGGGCAGACGGCCTTTCCGCATCCAAGGCAGATGCCGAACATCAATCTATCAAAATCTCTTTCCTGCGATTCCTCCTGGCTCTCGGACACTTGGGGGAGAACAAAGTCGATACCGCAGAAAAAGCACCTGTGTTCAAAGTCCCGCTTTAAGATTTTCAGGGTGTTCATAGGGTTTAGCGGCTCGGCCAGCCAGCGAAGAAAAGATCTGCTCCGGCCGGGCTTGGGCTCAATATTTCCAGCCAAGTTTATAATCGATTCGCCGGCCAAAATGAGCACAAAAGAGGTCACCAAGATGGACAGGATGGCGGTGGAATGCTCTATGCAGAAATCCCTGAAGCCCAAAAGGCATGTGCTGCTGAAGGTGAGCAACCCAACCCCTAGTAGAAAAAGAATCTTCCCGACCATTTTCGTTTCGGGCCAGCGGGAAGGCTTGACTAAAATGCTGATGAGGGTCATGGTCGCCGGTGCCGGGCATAAAATACGCGCCTGAAGCGCCCGGGCGTAGTATTTAGTCGAGAAAAACATATCTGTTTTGAAATTTTTTGGATAAGCCTAGATGAGCAGGCGCGATATTTAATGTTCGGGAAAGCGAGATAAAGGAATTTTTGCTTAGGATACTAACCAATCGTCAAGGAGGGATAAAATGACAATGACTGAAGGAAAATCAGGGTGGCTGGGAAGCAAGGATTCGAACCTTGATTCCATAATCCAGAGTCAGGTCAGCCATGAGATTTGGGCATCACTAATTCATTGAGAGCAAAAAAGATAGAGCATCTTGCCCTTCAGGTTGAGTTTTCATGACGATCCCCGGAAGCGCCGGGGCGGAGCTCGTTCAGTGGATCACTTCTGCGCGCAGTTGTTCCTCATGCGGACCTTGAACGAGCTGAGCTTGTCGTTCCAACCGCTGGGGACCAGCGAGCTGATGCAGTTGGTCGATGTCTGGTTCCCCTGGAGGGCGCTTTTATCTCCCTTGAAGTTGATGTCCTTCCACAGCGTCACGCAGGCGTCCTTCCCGATCTTGAGCGAGGAGACGCGGTCGTTCCAATTCCCGCTGCTCTGATTTTCTCCAAGGTAGATACCGCGCAGGTCGGAATAGTCGCGGTCGTATGGAGAGGCGAACCAACGGCCCTGGTAATTGGTGTCCTCAAAAAAGACAACTGTGTTAGCGGGCGGATTCTGCGGATCGAACGTCTGTCCCGAAAAAGCCGCCGGCGGACGGCTCGACGACAATGTCGTGAGGCCGAGGAGTCCCAAGACGGACAGCACGATCACCGCACCGAATGAAAGAGACTTTCTCTGGAATGAGAGTTTTTTCATGGTCCCTCCTTGGATTTCTGATGATAAAGTAGCACGCTCTAATTCGAAAAGTCAATGACCTGAACTCGTCCACTACATGAGTAATGCCTTAGGCTTTTGCTCCTTAAGCCAGGACTGATAATATTCATGAGGTGTCTGGCAGGCAAGGGACTGATGGGGCCGGGTGGGCCAAATGTGTGACAAAATTAATTGAAAAGCACTGAAACTGCGGTATCAGGATTGAAAGACAAAAAAGGATTAAAAGGCTGAAAACACAGAAAAATAAGCTGGCTGGGAAGCAAGGATTCGAACCTTGATTCCATGATCCAGAGTCATGTGTCCTGCCATTGGACGACTTCCCAGCAAGGAAGGCCATAATAGTCGATTTGGCCTCTTATTTCAACCATCCATCCTCATAAAGCTAGGGGCGCGGATTAATGTCCTGCTCCTTCTGCCCCGAGGTTGCTTGTTTGAAAACGTCGTTATAGGAAGGATCATGAAACTTATTGATATCACATCAAATCGGCATGATGCGGCAGCCCGATTTCGTTGACAGGCCTGGATGATGATGATAAGATGGGCCGCAAAAAATGAGAAAAAGGATCATTCGCTACGGAATCATTCTGGTCCTGACCGGAGTCCTGCTCTTCTTTTTCTTCCGCAGCGTCGAATGGAGCAAGTTTTTCTCGAACCTGGCCGACGTCAACCTCGTCTTTTTCGTCCTCCTCATCCTGCTCGCTCCCGTCCACCTCATCACCCGGGCCTGGCGCTGGAAGTATCTCATCCTGCCTGAGAAGAAGGACGTCAAGCTCTACAACCTGGTGGCCGGCCAGGCCGTGGGGTTCACGGTGACCCTCATCCTGCCCGGCCGCCTGGGCGAGATCGTCAAGCCGCTCTTCCTGGCCAAGAAGGAAAACATCAACGCGGGCTTCGCCCTGGGCACCATAGTCGTGGAGCGCCTGTTCGATATCATCGCCATGGTCTTCCTGCTGGCCGTCTTTCTCCTGGCCCGGCCCCTGTACAGCTCCTCCTTTCCCCTCAGCCCGTCCAACGCCCGCTGGCTCTTCATCTGGGGCACGGCCGGGTTGGGGTTCGACATAGTTGTTTTCCTGGTGGTCCTCAGCCTGCATTTCTTCCGGGAGCGGACCCTCAAGATCATCGCCGTCTTTCTCCGGCCCCTGCCCAAAAAATGGGGGGAAAGATCCGCCGGCTCACCGAGGAGTTCATCCAGGGGCTGCGCTTCTTCCGTTCGGTCAAGGACCTGCTCCGCTTCTTCGGCCTGTCGCTCGTCGTCTGGCTGGCCATTGTCGGCTATTACTGGCTGTTCTTCCTGGCCTACCACGAGCCCCAGGCTTACTACAAGGTCATCCCCTATGTCTTCCTGACCATGGTCGGCGCCTCCATCCCCACCCCGGGCATGGTGGGGGGGTTCGATTACTTCAGCAAGGAGGCGCTGATGCGTCTCTATTTCAGCCGCAAGATCCCGGCCGGCGCCGGCCGGGAAGTGATGCGGGCCTTGGCCACCAAAGCCGCCAGCATGACCCTGATCGTTCATGCCATCCAGGTCGTGATGACTTGCCTGGTCGGTTTTGTTATAATCTGGAAAGAAGGGCTTTCCCTCCTTCAACTGAAAAAGATGGGCGAGGAATTCCAGGAATGAAGTGTCCTTACTGCGACGACCAGGAGAGCAAGGTCATCGATTCCCGGGAGAGCAAGAAGGGCCTGTCCATCCGCCGCCGCCGGGAGTGCTTGGCCTGCCGGCGCCGTTTCACCACCTACGAGAAGATCGAAGAGATTCCTTATATGGTCGTTAAAAAGGACGGCAGCCGCCAGCCCTTCGACAGCCAGAAGCTCCTGCGGGGGCTGCTCAAGGCCTGCGAGAAAAGACCCATCCCGATCAAGAAAGTCGAGGAGATCGTGGAGGAGATCGAGTCCAAGCTGCATGAGCGGGCCGATAAGGAGATTCGCTCCTCGGAGATCGGCCAGTACGTCATGGAGCGGCTCAAGGAGCTGGATAAGGTGGCCTACGTCCGTTTCGCCTCGGTTTACCGCGAGTTCCGCGACGTGTCCGAGTTCAAGCGCGAGCTGGAAACCCTTCTCAAAGAGAAGTGATCCGCCGCTGATGGTCCGCAAGAATATCCCCGTCTGCCGATTGGTCTCCGCCCAGGGGGAGATCGCCAGCGTCCAAGGCCGGGTCCTGTTCAACGAGCGGAGCCGCCTTTCTCTGGAGAAGCAGTGGATACCCGCGCTGGACGTCTATGAGCAGGAGGAGCGGATCGTGGTCAGGGCCGAACTGCCCGGGGTCGAACCCCGCGACATCACTCTCCTGGTCCACCACAACCGCATCGAGCTGCGCGGGCAAAAGAAACAGGAGAACCATACCGAACCCGCCCGCTATCTCCGCCTGGAAAGGGAGAGCGGGCCGTTCCGCCGGGTGGTGGCCCTGCCCGGCGCCGTTCTGCCGGACAAGGCCAAAGCCGTCCTGGACAACGGCGTCCTGGTTATTATCCTGATCAAGGCCGGCCGGAGGGAAGGCCGATGAGAGAGAGCTGAAGAGAGCTAAAAAGAGAGAAGAAAAGATGGCCGAGAAAGACAACAATTCAGAAGAACAATTGGACGAGATTCTCGAAGATAAGGACCACAAGCTGCAAGTTCCCTCCAAGCTCCCCGTCCTGCTGCTGCGGGACATCACCGTTTACCCCTACATGATCGTTCCGCTGTACGTCGGCCGGGAAAAATCGAAGAACGCGGTGGACCGTTCCCTGTCCTCCCACCGGATGATCCTTCTCCTGACTCAGAAGGACATGGAGGTGGAGGATCCCAAGCGGGAAGATGTTTACGACATGGGCACGGTGGCCCTCATCATGCGCATGCTGAAGTTGCCCGACGGCCGGATCCGGATCCTGGCCCAGGGCCTGGTCCGGGCCCGGGTGGAGACCTTCGAGGAGGAACAGGAAGCCATGGTGGCCCAGGTCCAGGTGGTCGCCGAGCCGGAGGCCGAAGACAAATCCGTGGAGAAGGAAGCCCTGGTGCGCAACGTCCGGTCCGGCCTGGAGAAGGCGGTCTCCCTGGGCAAGAACCTGCCCCCCGAGGTCCTCATCATCTCGGCCAACGTCGAGGAGCCGGGCCGGCTGGCCGACCTCGTAGCGGCCAACCTGGACCTCAAAGTCCCCGAAGCCCAGGCCATCCTGGAGGTCGCGGACCCCCTGCAGAGGCTGAAGAAAGTGTACGAGCTGCTGGCCAAGGAGCTGGAGCTGCTGGACGTCCAATCCCGCATCTCCAGCGAGGCCAAGGGCGAGATGGACAAAATGCAGAAGCAGTACTTCCTCCGCCAGCAGATGAAGGCCATTCAGAAGGAGCTGGGCGAGGGGTCGGAGATCCAGGAAGAGATCAAGGCTTACCAGGACAAGCTGGGCAAGCTCAAGGTCGCCCCGGAGGTCCAGGAGGAGCTGGAAAAGCAGATCAGCCGGCTGTCCCAGATGCATCCCGAGTCGGCCGAGACGGCCGTGGTGCGCAACTACCTGGACTGGATGTTCGACCTGCCCTGGAATAAGAGCACCGTGGACAACCTCGACCTGGGCAAGGCCAAGACCATCCTGGACGAGGACCATTACGGCCTGGAGAAGGTCAAGGACCGCATCCTGGAGTATCTGGCCGTCCGCTCCATCTCCAAGAAGCTCAAGGGACCCATCCTTTGTTTCGTCGGGCCGCCGGGCGTGGGCAAGACCTCGCTGGGCAAATCCATCGCCCGGGCTTTGGGCCGCAAATTCATCCGCAACTCCCTGGGCGGCGTCCGGGACGAGGCCGAGATCCGCGGCCACCGCCGCACCTACGTGGGGGCCATGCCCGGCCGGATCATCCAGGGGCTGCGCCGGGCCGGCTCGAACAACCCCGTGTTCATGATGGACGAGGTGGACAAAATCGGCGCCGATTTTCGCGGCGACCCCTCGGCCGCCCTCCTGGAAGTGCTCGACCCGGAGCAGAATAAAGACTTCCGGGATCATTACCTGGGCGTGCCCTTCGACCTCAGCCGGGTGATGTTCATCACCACGGCCAACCTGCTGGACCCCATCCAGCCCGCCTTCCGCGACCGGATGGAAATCCTGCATCTCCCGGGCTATATCGAGGAGGAGAAGCTCCAGATCGCTCTGCGGCATCTGGTGCCCAAGCAGCTCGAGGAGAATGGCCTGAACTCCAAGCTCATCGAGTTCAACAAGGGCGCCATCCAGAAGATCATCAGCCTTTACACCCGCGAGGCCGGGGTGAGGAATGTGGAGCGGGAGATCGCCGCGGTCTGCCGCAAGGTGGCCCGCAAGGTGGCCGAGGGAAAGAGGGGCCTGAACCGGATCACGCTCCGGAACCTGGAGAGCTTCCTCGGCCCGCCCCGCATCTTCCGCGACCAGCTCCTCAAGAACGACCGGGTGGGTGTGGCCACCGGCGTGGCCTGGACCGAAGCGGGCGGCGAAATCCTCTTCGTCGAAGCGTCCAAGATGAAAGGTAAAGGCCAGCTGGCCCTGACCGGTTCGCTGGGCGAGGTGATGAAGGAGTCGGCCCAGGCCGCCCTGAGCTATGCCCGGGCCCACGCCCGGGAGCTGGGCATCGAGGCCAAGATTTTCGCCGAGAACGATTTCCACATCCACATCCCCGAGGGCGCCATCCCCAAGGACGGCCCCTCGGCCGGCATCACCATCGCCACCGCCTTGATCTCGGTCTGCACCAATGTTAAGGTCCGGCGGGACGCGGCCATGACCGGCGAGATCACCCTGAGGGGCAACGTGCTGCCCATCGGCGGGGTCAAGGAGAAGGTGCTGGCCGCTCAGCGCTCCGGCGTGGCCCGCATGATCCTGCCCCTGCCCAACAAGAAGGACCTGGTCGATATTCCCCAGGCCGTCCGCAAGAACATGGAGTTCATTTTTGT
This sequence comes from Candidatus Aminicenantota bacterium, assembly GCA_963702835.1. Lineage (GTDB taxonomy): Bacteria > Acidobacteriota > Aminicenantia > Aminicenantales > JAFGAV01 > JAFGAV01. Next base: position 1,875,386 of record OY969762.1, on the reverse strand, counting down.
CGAGGACATTAAGCAGGTCTTTGACAACGCCCTGGTGCAGAACGGCCGGAGCGGGAAAAAGGCCAAGCCCAGGAAGGCTAAGTCAAAAGCCTGATGAAGCCGGGAAGCATCTCCGACCCCATGATCTTCCATTCAAGAAGAGGAGGGGTCCTGTCACGGCTCTTCCCCATCCGTGCTCGCCAGGCTGCGCGCGTTCGTCCGGCTCAGCCGGACTGGGGGTTCCAAGGGGGTATGCCCCCTTGGTCGCAGGACGAAGTCCGAGAAGGGGAGGCAGCGAGCAAAGCGAGCGTTGGAAGGGGGAAGGCGAAGCGCTTCCCCCTCCAAGGAGGTGGGGATGCCCCTCCGCCGCGCCACCCCTCCCCACGCAAAAGACGAATGGAGATGTTTCCATGAAGCTGGCTGGCCTCACCGAGGCCGAGCTGGTGGCGGCCATCCGCCGGGATTTCGGCGGGAAGGGGAGAGGCCTTGAGCTCGGCATCGGCGATGATGCGGCCGTCCTGCGGCCCGGCCGGGTGGGGAAGCTCCTGCTCACCACCGACCTCCTGGTGGAAAATGTGGATTTCCGGCGGTCTTTTCATCCGCCTTACCTTCTGGGCCGGAAAAGCCTCAACGTCAACCTGAGCGACATCGCCGCCATGGGCGGCCGGCCCCGCTGGGCCCTGCTAGGCCTGGCCCTGCCGCGCAACCTGGATACAAGTTGGGTCGAAGAATTTTTCCGCGGTTTCCGTTCGGCCTGCCGGGATGAGGATGTGCTCCTTGTCGGCGGCGACCTTTCCGCGGCGGACAAGATCATGATCTCGGTCGTCGTGGCCGGCCAAGCGCGCCGGGTCGTGACGCGCCGGGGCGCCCGGCCCGGCGATACCCTGTTCGTTTCCGGGCCGCTGGGCGACGCGGCCGGAGGGCTCCGGCTTCTTAAAAAAGCGGGTAGGCCGGGATTGCGGCTCAAGCGCCGGCTCGAGCATGGCTTGGATTTTCGTTTGCGGCAAGCCTTCCTTGACCCCCATCCTCAAGTAGAGCTTGGCTTGAAGTTGGCCGAGCGGCGCTTGGCCTCAGCCATGATCGATATCAGCGATGGGCTTTCCACGGATGTCCACAACCTTTGCCGCGAGAGCAGGGTCGGCGCCGAGATTTGGGCGGAGAACATCCCGCTGTCTCCAGAGTTAAAAAAAATTTTTCCCTCTCCATTGAACCTGGCCCTGCACGGCGGCGAGGACTTTCAATTGTTGTTCGCCGCGCCTGGCCGATCGTGGCCGGGCCTCAAGCAGCTGAGCCGGTCTTTTTCACTGACTCCCATCGGGCGAGTTGTCCGCGGCCGGGAAATCATCCTCGTCGGTCCCGGCCGCAGGAAACGCCTTCTGCCCGCCCGCGGCTGGCAGCATTTTTTAAGGTGACAAGTCCCTGGTCACCCATCAGGGCATGGACATTTTTGAGCCGGTCATCGAAAACCTGGCCCAAATCGCTTCCATATTCATCGATACGGCGCTGCTGGTCGACCCCGCGGATGCGCAGTGGTTTTCGCCGCAGCCAGAGGCCACAGCCTGACGCCCAGGCAACTGAGTTTGACAAACGTCGGCGGATATTTAAAATAGGGGCCAGTATCAAGTTTTTTGGGAGGGGAGGGATGAAAAAGACAATTCTCATCGTTTCGGTTTTGAGCGCGCTTTCGGCCGGGCTGCAGGCCGGGGGCTGGAATAACACTCTCATCGGCTGCCGGGCCATTGCCCTGGGCGGCGCCTTCTGCGCCGTGGCCAACGACCCGAGCGCCATCTTCTACAACCCGGCCGGCCTCGTCCATCAGGAGAACCGCTTCAACCTGGCCCTGGACGGGTTTTACATCTGGCCGACCCATGAGTTCACCACCGCCAGCGGCAACACCATCCGCAGTCGGTTCAACACCTCCCTGCCGCAGTTTTTTATGACCTACCGCTGGAGCGACCGGATCACCCTGGGCTTCGGCATGTATGCGCCCTACGCCGGGGGCGGCGTGGACTGGAAGGCGAGAGACCTGGGCTACCCGCTGAAGACGACCATGGGCATCATCTCCCTGACGCCGACCATCGCCTACAACCTTGGCCCGACTTTATCGGTGGGCCTCAACATCAACTTCTACCGGGCCGTCTTCACTCTGGATACGGAAATGCCCGGAATCGGTCCGCTCAAATCCGATGAAGAGGGGTCGGCCCTGTCGGCCGGCCTGGGGCTCTTCTACCGGCCTATCGAGCGTCTGAGCTTCGGGCTCAGCATCCGCGGCCCGGCCAGGATGAAACTGGTCGGCAAGACGACGCTAACCTTCGATGTTTATCGGGTCAACCTGGGGTCCGACACAGCCTTCAACTTGCCCTGGGACATAGAAGCCGGCATCTGTTACCGGCTGAGCGAGAGGCTGCTCGTGTCGGCCAGCGCCCAGTACACCATGTGGTCGGTCCTGGACAAGGTGGAGAAAGCCATCCACGACATCCCCCTCAACGGCGACTTGCGCCTGGACGAGGATATGAGCTTCCGGGACATCCTTGTCCTGCGGGCGGGCGCGGAATACGCTTTCCCCTCGGGCCTGTCCTTACGGGCCGGGGTGGGGCGGGACCGCTTCGCTTCTCCGGCGGAGAACCTCAACCCGACCAACATCGATGTGGACAAGCTCACCCTGCTGGGCGGTATCGGCTACCGGACGGGGCGGATGACGATTGATTTCGCCTATGTTTACGGCATCGGCGAGGAGCGACAGAAGAATGTCCTGGTCATGGGCATTCCTCTTACGGAAAAGTACAACCTCCAGGTCCGGGTGATCGGCCTGGGGCTGTCCTTCGCTTTTTGAAGTCCGAAATCCGGATATCAGAGGTCCGGGCCCGCGCTAGGCATCGAGGCTGAGGCTTATCTTTTCTTTCTGAGGTCGGGCGTGGTCAGGCCGGACATCTTGGAGATCAGCCCCCCTTCGAAGACGACCTCGGCCGGCCCGGACTGAAAGAGCTTGTCTTTCTCCCAATCCACGATGAGGGCGCCCATGCTTGTCCGGACGGTCACCCGGCGGCCGGTTTTATTTTTCAGTATGGAGGCCACCGCCGCGGCGCAGGAGCCGCTCCCCGAGGACAACGTCTCGCCCACACCCCGCTCCCAGAAGAGGACCTCGATTTCCTCGGGGTTGATCACCCGGATGAACTCGATGTTCGTCCGGTTGGGAAAGAAGGGGTGGGACTCGATCTCCCGGCCGATCTGGTGCCACTCGATGCGCGCCGGAAAGCGTTCCACGAACACGGCGCAGTGGGGGTTGCCCACCGAGACCACGGTCACCGGATAGATCTTCTGGTTGATGGACAGCGGATAATCGATAATCGACTCGTGAACTGAACCGTCGTCGAAAGGAATGTCCCGGGAGGCCAGGCGGGGCGTGCCCATCTCGATACGGATCTCGTAGTGGTTCTCCTGGGCCTGAAGAAGGTGACACTCCCGGTCGCCGGCCGTGGTCTGAAATACGATTCGGGGAACGGCGATCTTTTTCTGGTACCAAAGACAGGCCGCCGCGCAGCGCAGCCCGTTGCCGGAGATCTCCGGCTCTGTCCCGTCGGCGTTGAAAATGCGGAAACGGGCCAAGCCCTTTTCCGTGTCGGTGACGGAGACCAGCAGCAGGCCGTCGGCGCCCACGCCGGTGTGGCGATCGCAGATGCGCCAGACGAAGTTGTTGATGTCCGGCAGGACGCCCCAATCCGCCTGATCTATGAACAGAAAGTCATTCCCCAGGGAATGAATCTTGACGAAAGGCATCACGGCAGGCGCAGGGTGAGGACAGTGTCCTGGCTGGAGCCGTCGGATTCCCGGCGGACGAGGAGCATCAGGTAGTCGCCGGAGGCCGTCCGCTTGAGGACGCCCTCGAACTCGGACACCGAGCTGATCCGATGTCTGTTGACCTCCAGAATGATATCTCCCTCCTGCAGGCCGCGGCGGGCGGCCTCGCTGTAGGGGCGAACCTCGGTCACCAGCAGCCCTTCCCCGGTGCGGTAGCCGGAGCGTCGGGCCAGGGAAGGAGACATGGCCGTCAGGCTCAGGCCGATGTCCTTGTCCGAGCTCACCGCCTGGCCTTTGGCCGCCTCCTCGTCCAATTCGTCCAGGACGGCGGTCACCACCTTCTCCTTGCCGTCTCGGATAACGGTCACTTCGACCTTGGAGTTGGGGGCGTTATCGGCGATCTTGAGGCGGAGGTCGTTCATGTTTTCCACCGGCTGGCCGTTGATGGCCACGATGACGTCGTACTGCTTAAGGCCGGCCTTGGCCGCCGCCCCCTCGGTTTCGATGGAAGCGATGAGGGCGCCCTTTTTGCTCCGCAGCCTCAATTGCTCCTTGAGGCCTTCGTCGATGTTCTGAATGGTCACCCCCAGCTTGCCGCGAACGACCCGGCCTTTCTCCTTGAGCTGGACGACGACCTTCTTGGCCAGGGAGGAGGGAATGGCGAAGCCGATGCCGATGTTCCCGCCGGTGGGGGTGAGGATGTTGCTGGTGATACCGATGACCTCCCCCTTCATATTGACCAGCGGGCCCCCGCTGTTGCCGCGGTTGATGGCGGCGTCGGTCTGGATGAAGTCCTCCAGCTGGGGCACGTTGCTCCCCACGCCCAGCTGTCGGCCTTTGGCGCTGACGATGCCGGCCGTCACAGTGTGGTCCATGCCCAGCGGGTTGCCGATGGCCAGGACCCATTCACCCACCCTGACCTTGGCCGAATCGCCCAGCTCGGCGAAGGGGAAGTTCTTGCCCTCGACCTTGAGCAGGGCCAGGTCGCTCCGCGGATCGGTGCCCACCACCTTGGCCGTGTAGTCATCGCCCTGGACGGTGATGGCCTTGACCGAGGCGGTGCTCTCCACGATGTGATTGTTGGTCAGGATGTAGCCGTCCGCGGAGATGAAGAACCCGGTGCCCAGAGCTTGGGCCCGGTACTCGCGAGGCTGGCGCGGGCCGGGCTGGCCGAAGAACCTGTTCCAGAAGTCGTCGAAGGGCATGTCCTGGTCGAACCCGGACATCTCCTGCCTCATCACCTTTTCTGTCTCGATCCTGAGCACAGCCGGGCCGACCATCTCGGCGATCTTGGCGAAATCAAGGTCGGGCTTGACCGCGTCCGCAGAGGCATACAGGTCGGCGGGGTAGCCGGAGCCCTGTCTATCCAGGAAGTTGGCCTGGCGGGCCTTGCCCTTGTCGGGCATGACGACCAGGACGTAGCCGGCCGCCAGCAGGCCCAGCAGGAAGCTGGCTAAAACGATCCAGACGATCTTTTTCATTGATTTTCCTCCGTCGGTATCGACAAATTAAGGTAGCATACCTTTGTTTTCAATTCAATGCGTGCGGCATAGACGAAAGCAATTCCCTAACCAAAATCGAACGATAAAGAATCGAAAAACGTTGCAATAATATTGATGGCCAGGATAATATCGGCCTAGAGGAATGAGCCAGAGATGAAGCTGAAAAGGGGCCTGCTCATTGTGCTGGAGGGCATTGACGGGTCCGGCAAAACCACCCAAGCCCGCCTCCTGGCGGCGGCGCTCCGCCGGGCCGGCCTGGAGGCCCTCTCCTTCCGGGAGCCGAGCCGGGGCCGCTGGGGGCGGGAAATCCGGAAGAAAGCCCGGCGGCCAGATTCTTTGACCCCGGAGGAGGAGTTGACTTTGTTCCTCAAGGACAGGGAGGAGGACGTAGCCCGGAACATTCTCCCTTCACTTCGACGGAAAAAGGCGGTGATTCTGGACCGCTATTATTTCTCGACCATCGCCTATCAGGGCGCCAGAGGGCTTTCCCGGGAGCGCATCCGGCGTTTGAACGAGAAGTTCGCTCCCCGGCCGGACCTCGTTTTTGTCCTGGATGTCGACCCGGCCCGAGGGCTCGGCCGGATCGAAGGCCGGCCCAAAAAAGAACCCCTCTTTGAGCGGGAAAACTATCTGGCCCGCGTGCGGCGGATCTTCCGGAGCTTCCGCGGCCGGAGGTTCATCCACTTGGACGGCTCGAGGGATAAGAAAGAAATAGCTGAACTGATTCAGCGGCGGGTCATGCGGCTCATCCGCCTGCGGCGCCAAAAATAAACCAATTGGAAGATTCGTAGAATTCTAAGCGATGAGCGCGTTTTTCCCAAGAGGGGACTTGGGCGACAAAGGTTTCAATCTGCGGCCTCATTATGGTTTTTTCTCAAGCGCTCCAGGTCGTCGAGCACTCGCCCTCTGACCCTCGCCGACGGGATCCGCCGCGCCCAATCGGCCGCCTTCCGGAAACTGAATGACCTCGGGAAGCGGAGTTCAGGGAAATGGCGGTATTGCTTTTTTCTGTGGGCTGAAAGATAGAGACTGTCCACCAGGGCTTTTTCCGGTGAGGCGATGAGGAACAATCTCTCTCCGCGGTACCAATCGAAGCCCGCAAAAAACGCCGGCGCGAGCCGGTGTAGGGTGAAATCCCCCAGTCCGGTCCGGATCGTTCTTGAATGAGCCGTCGAGGCCAGAGTCACCACTCGGGGAATTTGCTCGACGATACCGTGAAGATGAAGGGCGCTGATGAAGGAGACATAGACCCGGTGACCCGGCACGAGGCAGGGCACCAAGGCCAGGGCGGATAGGCGCTGGTCGCAGACGTCGGCCCAGAGCCCGCGGCGCACCTTGAGCAGGAGCCCCTGGCGGGCCAGATAGGCGAGCCCTTGAGTCGTGGCCGAAAGCGACTTGCCGGACAGGGCGGCCAGCGCGCGCGTCGTGAACACGGGACGCGGGAGCTTCCGGACGTATTTGAAGAGCGGTTCCCTAGCCATGACGCCCTCCAGGGTTCTCCAGGAACTCCGCCACTTGCAGCCGGAGTCCGTCCCAGGCCTCGGGGCGGTCAAAGGCTTTTCGGTCGTCCAGCGATAAGTAGGAAAGAACCGTGTCACGGAAGACTTCGAACCCCACCTCGAAGACCCGCTCCCGGGCTTGGCGCAGGAGGGACCGGCCGGGCAGGGTCGGCGCGGCCTCTGGGGCGCCGGGCTGGGAGAGGAGGAGGTGAAGGTCGAAAATATCGCGGGCTTGAACGGCTGCCCTCGAGGCCAAGGCCTCGACTTTCTGACGGAGCGCGAAGGCCAGACCGTAGTGCGGGACCCAGAGCGGCGACAGGCCGTAGCGGCGAAGAAAGGCTTCGGGCATAAGTTCGACCTCGGTGCCCCGGCCCAGTCCCCGGCGGGAGAACTCGACTTTGGTGAAAAGCTCTTCACCAGCCGCGGTGAGTAAATGGACCTTGAACCGCTGGGTCGTCTCGGTTTGCTTGGCGCGGGCGGGGTCGGGAGGGCGGATGTCCCGGACGCCATAGGAAGCGAGGGTGTCGGCCAAGGAGGGAGACTTCAGGATGGACATGACGGTCCATCTGAGCCGATCGACGGGCCAGCCGGCGACGTCCAGGTCGAGGTCTTCGGAGTAGCGGGCGCTGCCGAAAAAGAGGCGCAGGTTGACTCCGCCTTTGAGGGCAAAGGCCTTGGGGTCGAGCTTCCCTCCGAGCCGGCGGAGGAATTCGAGATGGAACACTTCCCGGTACTCCAGAGGGTTCAGAACGCTCTTGAGCATATATGTATAATAGTTTAGGTTTATCTAAATTGCAATACATATTAACAGGAACCAACAACAGACGCTAAAAGATGTCGGCATTTTAGGCTTCAGAGGAATTTACGCCAAGAACATCCTTTCAGACTTCACTGCTCTAGGACTGGATGCTCAGCTCAACCAAACTCCCATAGGGCCAATCAGGATTATCAGAGATTACACCAATTCAGGGCTCTACAAGACAGCAAGCCTGGGCATAGGCAAGCCGATAGGCCCGGGCGTCTTCATCCTCAGCCTGGGAAGTATGGCCGGGAAAGCCTTGGCTCCCGAGGTCCGGTACTCCTGCTCCTGGAGCTTCTGAGGTCGGGCAGCAAATCCTTATCGGACAGCCTAAGGCTTTTAAACCCGAATTCGTTCAGGGCGCGCACGACGCTGCGGCTGTTTTTTTGGCTGGCTTCGATCAGGATATCGATATCCTTTGTGTAGCGCGGCCTGGCATGGAAGGCCACGGCATAAGAGCCCACGATGCAATATCGGACTCTATGCTTGTTGAATAATGCGAATAATTCTTCGAAGTCTTTTTCGGCCTTCATGGCCCAGGCCTCTATCGGTTTTATGCGCGCGTTCCCGAAGGATTTGGACTGTTTCAAGCCTTTCTTGGGGACTCATGGCTAGATAATAGGTCCGGTCGAAACGCCGGGCTTCAGGGAACTCGGAGAAATTCCTGCGCCAAATCTTCCTACTCATTTTTATATTATAAATCAAGGCCATCCTCCGGGCAAGGCGGAGGAGGTTCATTGAGCCTAGGCCATGACCGCTCGGGCATGATGCGACAGCATGCGGCCTGGTGCCCAACGGGCCACCTGTGAGTTTGTCTTTCCGCCGCCGTCTGGTGTATCCTGCCCCCATGGCCGATTGGAAAAAGATAGTTCTGAAGATACGCATCCGCCGGCCCAGCCCGGAGAAGAGGGAGAAAATTTTTCGGGTTATGGGCCAGACCTGCTTTTTTCTGATCGCGGCTTTCCTGGGCTTATGCTTGGGGGGGTACTACACCGTCACCCGCAACCTGCCCTCGGTGGATGAGCTGGAGCATTTCGAGCCCTATATCATCACCTCCGTCTACGGCGACGACGGCCGGCTGGTCAAAGAGTTTGCCGTCGAGCGGCGGCTGGAGGTGTCCTATGCCAAGATCCCCGACCTGCTGAAGAAGGCCATCATCGCCACGGAAGACCCCCGTTTTTTCAGCCATCGGGGCGTGGACCTCATCGGCGTCCTCCGAGCGGTCAAGGAGAACCTCAGGATCGGCCGGCGCCGGGGAAGGCCCGAGGGCGGGAGCACCATCACCCAGCAACTGGCCACCTCGCTTTTCCTGCGGCGCGAGCTGACCCTGCGCCGCAAGCTCAAGGAAGCCGTCCTGTCCATGCGCATCGAAGGCCGCTACTCCAAGCAGAAGATCCTGGAGATGTACTGCAACCAGTTCTATTTCGGCCACGGCGTTTACGGCGTGGAGACGGCCTCCAACCTGTTCTTCGGCAAAAGCGTCACCGACCTGACCCTGGAAGAAGCGGCCATGCTGGCCGGGATTTTGCGCGGGCCTTCCATCTACTCGCCCTATAATGCACCGGACCTCACCCTCCAGCGGCGCAATCATGTCCTGAAGCGGATGATGGAGGAGAAGTACATCACCCGGGAAGCGGCCCAGGTGGCCATGAAGAAACCTCTGACCGTCCTCCCCCTCAGCCGGGCCTTTTCGGATTTCGGCGCCTATTTCTTCGAAGAGGTCCGCCGCTATATCGAGAAACAGTACGGCTATGAAGCGCTCTACCGCCAGGGGCTGAAGATCAGCACCACCTTCAACCCGGAGCTGCAGACCTATGCCGAGAAGGCCGTGGACACTCAGCTGCGGACGATCGACAAGCGCCTGGGCTGGCGGATGGATAAAAGAAACCTGCTGGCGGAGAAGATGGACCCGGAGAAGGTCTGGCTGGAGGCCTGGACCTCTTCCCAGGTCGAGGCCGACACCGTGGAGGAGGCCGTGGTCCTGACCGCAGCCAAGGCCGAGGCGACGGTCAGGATCAAAGAATACAAAGGCCTGCTGACCAACAAGGACATCGCCTGGACAAAAGCGCGCACTCTCGACCGGCTCATCAAGCCCGGGGACGTTATCCAGGTGGTTCTCCGGAAAGTGGACGAGGCCAAGAAGGAATTGGAAGTCTCGCTCGACCAGGAACCTCAGGTCGAAGCAGCTTTCCTGGCCATCGTCCCTCAGACCGGTCAGGTCAAAGCCATGATCGGCGGCCACTCCTTCCGCAAATCCGAGTTCAACCGCGCCACTCAAGCCCTGCGGCAGGCGGGCTCGGCCATCAAGCCCGTCCTCTACACCGCCGCCCTGGAGAACGGTTTCACCGCCGCCAGCCGGATCATCGATGAGCCGACCGATTTCCTGGACAAGTGGTCGGGCAAGCCCTGGTCCCCGCCCAACTACGACGGGCTGTACAAAGGGGCAGTCACCCTGCGCATCGGCCTGGCTGAGTCGCGGAACATCGTCACGGCCAAGATCCTGGATTCCATTTCGCCCCAAACGGGCGTGGAATACTGCCGTAAGTTCGGCCTGAGCTCGCCCATCTATCCCTATCTGTCTCTGGCCCTGGGCACCTTTGAGGTGACTCCCTTGGAACTTGTTTCGGCTTACTCCGCCTTCCCCAACCAAGGGGTTCGGGTCAAACCGTATTTCATTGCCCGAGTCGAGGATAAAGAAGGAAACATCCTGGAAGAGGCCAAGGTCGAGACCGAGGATGTCATCTCGGCCCAGACCGCCTACCTCATGACCTACCTCCTGCAGGGTGTCGTCCAGGGAGGGGGGACAGGCTGGGCGGCCGCGCCCCTGACCAGGGACAAACCCCTAGCCGGCAAGACAGGGACCACTGACAATTTCAGTGACGCCTGGTTCATCGGATTCTCCCCCTCGCTGTGCGCCGGCGTCTGGGTAGGGCGGGACACCCAACAGGAGATTGCGCCCCGGCATTCGGGCGCCGTAGCGGCCCTGCCCATCTGGATTGGTTTCTTCAAACAGCTCATCGAGGCGGAGAAGGCCAAGGCTGTTCAGGAGAAGAAGCTACCGCCTCATGAAGAATTCCGAGTTCCCCCAAGCATTGACTTCATCGAAGTGGACCGCAAGACGGGCTTCCTGGCCACGCCCGCCTGCCTCTGGCCGCTGCGGGAGGCCTTCCTGGCCGGCACCGGGCCCACGCGCTTTTGCACGATCGAAGACCACATGATGATCTTGGATTATTACGGGGTGGAAAAGGCTTCCGAAGAGCGGGACCACCAGCCCTAAATCAATAAAATAAAAAAGGGACAGTCCCCGGGGGGCTGTCCCTAAGCTTCACCGTTTCTAAGCTTAATTTTTTCTCCTGACGCTTCCCGAGGACGAATGGGAATGTCCGGAGCTAGAGCTGGAGGACGAGCGGCTGCTTCTTGAGGAGGAGGAAGAGCGGGAGGAGGAAGAAGTCCCCGAAAAAGAGCGAGAGCTCGATCCTCTCCAAGGGCTGCTGAAGGTCGTCGAACGAGTTGAGGATCCGGAACGGAATATGTTGTGATAGAAGGATGAGGACCGGCTGGTGTATCCCGAAGAGCTTCCTTCCGATGAGGAGGGGTAGCCGGAGAAGCTGTTCGGCCTGAACGACCCGGAGGCCGAAGACTCATCGCCCTCGCCTTTCTTGCGTATCTTGCGCTCAACCGGATTGCTCTGGGAAGTGCCCTGTCCCTGGCCGGTATTCGATGAGCCGCTGTCCCGGGAGGGCCTTTCCGTAACCCGTCGCGTCGAGCTGTCCGAATCCTGCCCCTCGGCGGAATCGCGTTTGCGGATGACCGTACCCTTCCCGGTTTCCTGGCCGCTTGTGCTCGAGCCCGTGCTCGAGGTGCGGCCTCGGATGACGCGCTCTTCCGAGCCGGCCGAACCGGTATTGCGCAGGAAGACCCGGCCGTTGTCCAATTTCTCTATGGACACCGCCTTGAAACCTTCGGGCCTGGGCGACAGTCGGGTATCGGTGGTCATGGTAATCTTGTCCGCGACCCGCAACTTATCGGAGCTGACAATCACCTTGGACACGTCGGGAGCCTTGAGCTGATTCTTATGGACGACGGTGAGGGCCCGGGAATTGTAGGGATAATCGCCGTTATAGCGGTCATAATAACGGTTGTTGATGATGACCCCCGGATAGCCGTACCAGCCTAAGGGCGCCCATCCGTAGTAGTCCCAGCCCCACCACCAGCTCACCCAGGCCGGGCCCCAGATGGTCGTGGGGATCCAGTACCAGCCGTAAAACGCGTCCCACTGCCAGCGGCCGTAATGGAAGGGGGCCCAGCCCCAGGGGTCATAGCCGACCCAGGTCCAGCCGCAGAATGGAATCCAGGCCCAGTGTCCGAAGGAATAGGGACGCCAGTCCGGGCCGAGGCCGCGGGGGATCCAGACATTGCCGTAGGCAGGCATGGTCCGCCAATCGCCGTACTGGTCGAGTTCAGGCTCGTATTCCCACAACTCTTCCGGCAGGTAATGCTGGGCCAACTGCTTGCGGAGCAGAGTCTCCCGCTCCGTGTTCCAGGTATCGAAATTATCCTCGGCCGCCGCCACGAGCCGGTCGGGCCGGGAGAGGAACCTGCCGCCGGCCACTTCAATCCTCTGGCCGCTGCTGAGAATGTTCGAACCGCCTTCGCCGGCCACTTCGACCGCTCCCTCAAAGACCTGGACCTCGGTCTTTTCGTTCTCCAGGACGTCCACCCGGAACAGGCCTTTCTCCAGGACATAGATCGAGGCATCGGAGGTGTGGACTTCGTAGCATTTTTCTTTAATCAGGGAGTAGAGGGAGAGATAGACGCTGCCCGTCCAGACCTTCAGCCGGGTTTGGTCCGCATTCTTCTTGGGGAAGTTGAGGAAGTCTACTTTTGTATCCATGTTGAGGCGGAGGTAGTTGCCTTGGCCCAAAGCCACTTCGGCCCGGCCTTCGGTTGTGCCCAGCCGGTCTCCTTCGGTCACGGGCGCATTGACTTGTCCTTCTTCATAGGCCAGGTCGGCTGCCCGTTGGAGGTAGGTGTTCCCGTTGACATAATTAAGCCTGGCAACGGATTTGTTGTTATAGACTGGCTCCTCCTCGGCCCAAACAAAAGCGGCCGAGAGGAGCAGGATCGACGCCATTATTAATGCTTTCTTCATGGCCTTTCTCCTTCCTCACATAAAATTAGCAAAATCTATGCCATTTCTCTTCCCTGAAAAAAGCGGCCGGGCCAAGCTTTTTTGTCCTCATTAGGGGACGCCTGCCCTTTATATTATGACACAATCCTTCTACGGGATTGGCCAATATTTTCTTAGGTGGTCGAGCGCGGGAGCCAATTCTTTTAGCGTTGAGACGGATGCTTCAGCCGGCAGGGAAGGAGCTTTGCCGGTTCCGTTCATTTGCAGCAATACTTGTTTGACCCCTTCCCTGAGCCCGGCCAAACTGTACCCCCCTTCCAGGGCGAAAAGGATCCGGCCGCCGCAAAGATGCGCGGCCTGGGAGAGAAGTTCGGCGGCCAGGGCGGCGAAGCCTTCCGGACTCACCTCCATGCCGCCCAGCGGATCTCCGCCATAAATGTCGAAGCCCGCCGAGACCAGGATGAACTCCGGCCGGAACTCGGCGGCGATGGGGCCGAGGATGTTCCGGTAGATGAACAGGTAATCATAGTCGTTCTTGCCCGGCGACAGGGGGATGTTGACCGTGAAGCCCTGGCCCTCTCCCTTTCCGGTTTCATCCCAGAAGCCCGTGCCGGGATAATAGGGGTACTGGTGGGTAGAGAAGTAGAGGACGTCCCGGCGCTCATAGAACGCTTGCTGGGTGCCGTTGCCCTGGTGGAGGTCCCAGTCAGCGATGAGGACCCTTTTCAGGCCGGCGTTTCGTACCAAGTGCGCGGCGGCCACGGCTACATTGTTGAAAATGCAAAAGCCCATGGCCCGTCCGGCCTCGGCATGATGCCCCGGCGGCCGGACTAGGGCAAAAGCGTTGCGGACCTCTCCCCGCCGGATAGCCTCGGCGGCTTCGATCGTCCCGCCCGCGGCCAGGCGGGCCGTCTCCCAGCTCAAGGCCGAGGTTGAGGTGTCAGGGTCGAGAACGACCAGCGGCTTTCCAGCGGTTTCCCGTATGGAGCGCACATAGGCGGCGGTGTGAATGAGCTCCAATTCCTGCTCAGTGGCCGGCCGCGGCGCTATCTCGGTGAGATTGTCCGGTTTTTCCTCAGCCAGCATGGCGCTGATGGCTTCCAGTCGAAGAGGGCTCTCCACATGGCCGGGCCCCATGGTGTGATCCAGGAATCGCCGGTCCCGGACGAGGCCGGTGCGGATGGTCATGCTGTCCTCCTACCCGTAACGGTGCTCGGCGGCCGGGGCCGGCCCGGAGGAGGCCGCCGGGTCATTTTTTTCCCGGGAAGAGTTTGATCAACTGTTCCGGCCCGGGCTTGGGCGAGGCCAGACTGCCAATGATTAAGAAGAGCAAGGAAACGGCCAGGGCCGGGTAGATGCTGGGGATGCCCCAGGGGTCTCCCCCCTTGAGCACATTGGGAAAGGCGTTGGGGATGACCAGCTCGAAAAGAATGGCCGTTACGGCGCCTGAGACGATGGACGCCACTCCGCCCAGCTTGGTGGCCCTCTTCCAGGTCAGGGCGGCCAGCAGGGCCGGAGTAATGGACACCCCGTACATGGTGTAGGCGAAAAAGGCATAGCGCAGGACCGAGATGCGCGCATGGAGGACGGTGGGAACAAAGATCATCAGGAAAGCGCACAGGCCCAGGATGACCACAAAAACCTTCTGCAGGGCGACCATTTTGCGCTGGTCGGCGTTTGGCTTGAGGAAGCGCTGATAGATATCGCGCATAATATTGGTCGAAGGGGAGAGGAGGTAGTTCATGCCCGTGGAAATGACCACGGCGCAGGCCGCTCCGAGGAGGAGCAGCCCGACGATGAGGCTGATCCCGCCCTTGGAGCCTATATCCTTGGCCGCCTGCAGGACCACCGAGGCCGGGTCGACCCCCGCCCGGACGGCGGCTATTTTTTCGGGAGTGTCCGCTCCGGCCAGGGCGGCCTGGAGAGCGCCGGCCACTTGGCCGGCCTGTCCGGGCTTGAAGTTTCCGGCGGCCTCCATTTCCCGGAGCAGCTCCAAAGAGCGGGGCAGGGCTTGTTCCGGAGCGAGGGGCTGTTTTTTGGCCGCCACCTCGCTTTTAACCTGTCCTACGATCTCGAAGGCCTTCAGGTCCTTCCAATGGGCGGCGGCTGAGTAGATGGCGATGGCCACCACCAGAGTCTCCACCAGGATGGTCCCCACGATCCAGATGGCCACGGCCCGCTTTGCCTCGCGGGGCGACTTGGCCGAATAGAACTTCTGGTACATGGATTGGACGCCCATCAGCAGGAGCATGGTGGCCAGGAAGTAGCCGATGGCTTTGAGGGCGGGATACTGGCCGAAGTCGGCCGCGAAAAAGGCGAAATGCTGGGCGGGGAGCGCGGCGGGCGCGGCCTTGAACCCGCCGGCCGCCAGGGCCGTAAAGGGCAAGGCCACACAGCAAGCCAGGAGGATGATGAGCCCGTTGGGAAGGTCGGTGTGGGCCACGGCCACCATCCCGCCCAGGGCCGTGAAGAGGATGACGAACAGGGCGGCGATGGTCTGGCCGGCCTCGACCGAGACGGCGCCGTTAGTGGCGACATTCAGGATATAGCCGCCGGCCCGGAACTGGTAGGAGACGATGGTGGTGAAGGCGACGATAATGGCGATGGCGCCGAAGAGGCGGGCGAATTTGCCGTAGCGGACCTCCAAAATGTCGCCTACGGTGTACTGGCCGAAAGTGCGGATCTTGGCCGCCAGAAAATAGATGACGGCGATGCCGAACCAGGCCCCGGCCGGCAGCCACAGCGACGACCAGCCGGCCTTGGCCGCATACTCGGCGCCGGCGATGAACGTCCCCGATCCGATCCAGGTGCAGATGAGGGTGAAGACCATGACCGTTAGGTTGAGCTTGCGGCCGGCTACCATGAAATCCTCTTGGCTCTTGATGCGCCCAGCCCGGAGGAAATTGAAGGCGGTCAGCACCAGCAGATAGCCCAGGATGATGTACAAGTATAATGACATGAACCCCCCTCCTTCAGGTCCGGTCCCGGGGCCGGAAGATTTTGGCCACTTTCAGCCGGAGATAAACCCAGCCCATGACCAGGTAGCGGCGGACATCGCCCCAGGAATGGATGTGCTTCAGGGCCTGGGGGATTTTGCGCAGGACGGCGACGCGGCCGGAGGAGAAGGACCAGCGGAAGACAAGCTCGGAGATCTGCCCCCAGCTCAGCCGGTCCACGAACAAGGGCACCTCACCTTGGGCCATGGGTAAAGTGATTATCCGGGAAAAATCCTTCTGTGTCCAGGAAAAATCGACGGGCAGCACCCCCCTCTCCTTGGCCGTGCGCTCCAGGGGCGTTCCGGGATAGATATGGAGGATGGCGATCGAGCCTTCGATCCGGCCGCGGTACTCCTCGATGAGGCGGATGGTTTCCTGGGCCTCCGGCCAGGTCTCGGTGGGATGGCTGAAGATGAAGAAGACGTTGGGCACCACTTCCATCTCATTGCACCAGCCGACCAGGTTGTGGAAATCGCGGATGTCGATCTTCTTGTTGACCACTTCGTTTCGAACGCGCTCCGACCCGGCCTCCAGGCCGAAAGACAGATGGAACAGGCCGGCCTGCTTCATCTTGGCCAGGAGCGGCTTGGTCATGAGGTCTATCCGCACGTCGCACTTCCAGAAGATATCCAGCTTGCGCCTAAGGAGGAGGTCGCAGATGGCCTCCACCCGCCGCACGTCGGCGTTGAAGGTGTCGTCATAGAAAAAAATAATGCGGACGCCGTAGCGGCGGACGAGGTTCTCGATCTCGTCCACCACGTTCTCCGGGCTGCGCAGGCGGACCCGGCGGCCCCAGTTGATGGGCGTGGCGCAGAAGCTGCAGTTGAAAGGACAGCCGCGCGAGGTCATGACGTTGACCGCCGGCAGTCGGCCTTGGCCGGGAACCTCGAAAGTGAAATGGTAGCGCTCAAAAGGGATTAGATGAAAGGCGGGGCTGGGGAGCTGGTCCAGGTCGAGGATGGGCTGCCGGGGCCTGGCCGCCGTCACCCGGCCGTCCTTCCCGCGGAAGACCAGGCCGTCCACCCGGGCCAGGACCTCCGGGCCGCGGCCCGTTGGAAGGGCCCGGCAGAGCTCGACTATGGTCAGCTCGCCCTCGCCCCGGACGACCAGGTCGAGCTCGCCGAGGTGGGCCAGGGTGTCCTCGGCGGCCATCGAGGCATGGGGCCCGCCCATTACGGTCAGGGCCTCCGGCCTGGCCCTCTTTACCCGCCGGATGAGCTCGAAGCTCTGGAAGCGGTTCTCGGTGAAAGAAGTGACGCCGATGATGTCGGCGGCGAAGTCGCGGGCTTCCCGCTCCAGGTCCGGCCAGCTCAACTTGAGGACCTCGGCCGGGACGACCCGAACCTCCACCCCTTCCCGCTCCAGGGCCGCGGCCAGATAGAGGATGCCCAGGGGCGGCATGGATGAGCCCTTGGTCCAGCGCTCGGCGGCGTAGCCTCCCGGCGGTATGAAGAGCTGGACCCGCATAGGCTAGGAGTCCTTGGCCTGAAGGGCCTCTTCTTTCTTTTCCAGCTTCACCGAATAGAGACTGGTGATGTTGGGTTCGGACATGGTCGTGCCATAGATGTAATCGGCCACTTCCATGGTTTTGTAGTTGTGGGTGACGATGATGAATTGGGTCTCGGTTTTGAGTTTTTTCATCAATTCCAGGAAGCGGGCCAGGTTGACCTCATCCAGGGCGGCGTCCACCTCGTCCAGCAGGCAGAAGGGAGTGGGCCTGTAGCGGAAGAGGGCGAACAGAAAGGCCAGGCTGGTCAGGCTTTTCTCCCCCCGCTGAGCAAGGTCAGGCTCTGCAACTTCTTGCCGGGAGGCTGGGCGGCGATGTCCACCCCGCTATCCATGGGCGACTCCGGCTCGGTCAGCTTGACTTCGGCCGTGCCCCCGTTGAAGAGGAGGTTGAAGACCTGCTGGAAGTTCCGATTGACCTCGGCCAGCGCGGTCAGGAACATGGTTTCGCTCTCCACGTCGATCTTGTGGATGGCCTCCTTGGTGTCGGAGATTGAAGCCCGCAGGTCGTCGCGCTGCTTGACCAGGAAGTCGAAGCGCTCCTTCTGGGCCTGGTACTCGTCCTCGGCCATGAGGTTGACGGCCTTGTATTTAAGGAGGTCCTCCTTGCCCTGTTCCAGCTCCTCCTCGACCTCCGAGCCGCCCAGCCTCTCGGCCGGGATTTCAACCTTGATCTCGGCCAGGGTTTTCTTGAGTTCCTGCCAGCAGGTCTCCTCCAGGTTGATCAGGTCGCGTTCGACCTCGGCTTTGCCGACTTCTTTCTTGACCCGATCCTCCTGGAGCGCTTCCACCGCCCGGCGCAGGCCGCTGGCCCGCTCTTCGAGCTGTTCCTGCTGCTTGCGGAGCTCAGCCAGCTTTATTTCCTCCTGGCCGACCCTGTTTTCTTTTTCCAGGCGCTCGGATTCTCGCTCGGCTGCTTCGGCTTCCAGGCGCCGGGTGTTTTCCCGGCTGCGGGTTTCCTCATCGTTCGAGGAGCGGATCTCCTCCTCGGCGGCCAGGATCCTGGTCCGGGTCGCTTCCCGCCTCAGGCCGAGGCTCTGGGATTGGCGCTCAAGGCTGCGGAGCTTTTCTTGGAGGACCCGGCGGCTTCCCTGTATTTCAAAAAAAAGCTTCTCGGCCTGGCCGCTCTGCTGGCGGGAGAGCCGGAGGCCGTTCTCTCCGCTTTCTATCTTGATTTTGAGAGAGCCGTCCCCCTCGTCCAAAGCGGTCACCCGCCGGCCGATGTCCATGACCCGCGGCTCAAGGCTCTGCCTGTCGCTGAGCAGGATGGCCATTTCTTTTTCTAAAAGGGCCAGGTCGTCTCCGGCCTTTTCCTTCTCAGCCTGGTCGAGCATTTTCCGGCGCTCGGCCTCCTGGATCCTCCGGCCGAGCTCTTCCAGCTCCGACCGGCAGGCGGCCAGCCTATCCTCGAGCCGGAGCTGCTCCTTCTGTTTTTCTTTCAAACGGGCCAGGACGGGTGACAGCTCTTGCTCCAGGCGTTCCAAATTTTCCTGGAGTCCCCGCGCCTCTCGGTGGAGGGTAAAGGCTCCTTCTTCTTTGGATCCGGCGCGCAGAAGCCCGGAAGGAGTGAGGAGGTCGCCGCCGAGAGTCAGATAGGCGCCTTCCGGGTGACGGAGCCACAGGGAGACGGCTGTCTTCAGATCGCGGACGAGGGCCGCGTCAGGGAGGCGGGTCAGCCGGCCCGAGACGTCCGGCCGGACCTTGAGCCGCAGCTTGAGTCGGCCCAGCACTTCGGGCTCGTCTGAGGAGGGATGGCGTTTTTCTTGGTCAGATGAAGAGGGGAGGAGCAGGAATCTTCCCCGGAGCCCTCTGGCCTCCAGGTCCTTCAGCAGGTCCTCGGCCGATAAAACGGGGGCTCCGGCCTCCTCCTTCCACAAGATGTCGAGCAGGCCGGCCGTCTCCGAATCCGTCTCGATCAAGTCGGCCAGCCGGCCGGGGGAGCCGTCCGGCAGAAGTCCGGACTCCGGGCTCGGCCGGGTTTCGAGGAGCTTTTTGAGCGCCTGGAGATGGAAGGAGGCTTCGTTCTTTTGCGCTTTGAGCCTCTCCGCTTCAGCCTGTAGGGCTTCTGCCTCCCGCCGGCAGGCCTCCCGCTGGGAGCCGGCGCCCGCGGTCTCCTGTTCGGCCGATTGGATCCGCTCGCTAAGGCTATCCTTTTCCACCTGGCCCTGCCGGACCCGGGCCTCCAGCTCCTCAAACCGGACCCGGGCCGAGGTCAGTCTTTCGCTGAGCTTCGTCTCTTGGCGGAGAATGAGCTCTTTTTCTTTTTCCAGCTTGGCCTGGTCGTTTTTATGACCGGTCAGTGCGGACATGACCTCCAGATGCCGGCGGCGCATTTCTTCAAGCTCGCGGGTCCCGCCCTCCAGCCGCGTCTGGAGATCCTTCATCTTGAGCTCGGCCGCCTCTCCTTCCTCTTTATTCCGGGCCAGTTCGCGGCCCAGGGCTTCAGCCTGTCCAGCGGACTCTGTTTCTTCTTTATTCTGCTGCTCCAGCTCCTGCTGCCTTTCTTCGATGTCCCGGCGGGCGCGGCTCCGTCTCTCCTCGAAAAAGCCTAGCCTCTTCTGCTCGGAGCCGGCCTCGCTCTCCAGGCGGGTGACCTGGGCCCGCAGGCCGAAGAGCGCCTCTTGGTCAAGCTTGAGGGCCTTCTCCAAATCCCAAAACTCACGGCGGGTCCGGGCCAGCTCCTTTTCTTCAGCAGCCAGCCGGGCCAGCGCTTCCTTTTCCCGGACGGTGAAATCGTGGAACTGGCCGGAGGCCTCGGCCTGGCTGTGCTCGAGCTGGAAGAGCTTGCGGCGGTAGTGGAGCGCGGTCAGCTCCCTAACGCGTTCCCGGATCTTGCGGTAGCGGTTGGCCGCCTGGGCCTGGCGCTGGAGCGAATTCTTGGCCCGGCCGATCTCCTCGATGATATCCTCCAAACGGACCAGGTTCTGCTCAGAGGTTTCCAGCTTGTTCTCGGCCTGGCGTTTTTTGTCCTTATAGAAGGCCGTGCCGGCCGCTTCCTCCAGGAGGAGCCGTTTCTCAGCCGGCTTGGAGGTGACGAACTGTCCGATGGTGCCCTGCTCGATGACGAAATATTCCTTTTCGCCGATGGACCTCTTCCACAGCTCGTCCTGGATGTCCTTAAGCCGGACAAGCTTGCCGTTCAGCCGGTATTCGCTTTCGCCCGAGCGGAAGGCGCGATGGCTGACCACCAGTTCTTCTTGGGGATCATTCAGGCTGATGGTCACATCGGCCATGCCCAGGGGGGCCTTTTTGATATTGCCGTTGAAGATGATGTTGTCGATCTTTTCCCCCCGCAGCGAGCGGGGCCGCTGGCCGCCCAGGACCCACAGCAAGGCATCCACGATGTTGCTCTTGCCCGTGCCGTTGGGGCCGACGATGGCCGTGATGCCGGAGTGAAAAAGGACTTTGGTCCGTTCGGGAAAGGACTTGAAGCCCTGGATTTCGAGTTTCTTTATGGTCGAGCCGCTCATGTTCGGATAGGGGACGTGCTATTGTAATCGATTGGGGCGTTCTTGGGAAGCGGAGCGGGCCCAATTTCTTGACAGGCCAAGGGGATTCCTTTAATGTCTATCTGCTCTTGTCCAAGGCCCCGAAGGCCAGCGTAGCTCAGCTGGTAGAGCAACTGATTCGTAATCAGTAGGTCGAGGGTTCGAATCCCCCCGCTGGCTCTCTTTTCTAGATCAACAAAAGAAAGTTGACAAAGAAGCAACTTTATATTATCATCGGGTTCATTGAATAGGAGGTCCCATGAAAAAACTCTTAAGTGCGTGTGCAATCGTTCTTCTCTTGTTCTTTGTTCTGCCGACCGCGGCCAGTGCCCAGTATGACACGAGCCGTTTTGCCTTCAAGTTCTACGGCGGGTTGAACTACCTGAGTGGCGGAGAACTCAGCAAAGCCGCGGAGGGATACGGATCGGATTGGACTGATTTCGTGGAGGGGTCGGGTTACTCTGTCAGCAACAAATTCGCGGCCGCCAATTTGGGTATGAACTTTGGGGGAGAATTTATATTCCAATTTTCACCCAGTATGGGCGTGGGTTTGGGTGTCGGGTATATCCAGGCCTCTAGCTCCACAACCCTGAAAACCACCCCGGCTCTTCCAACCGGCATTTTCTTTGCTTGGGAGCCAAAGGTCAGCGCCATCCCCATTACCCTCTCGTTTTATTACTTCCTCCCCTCGGGCGGCAGCCTGAAGTTTTTCTTTGACCTCGGCCTGGGATACTACCTGGCCACGGCCGACATAAAGCATGATTTCTGGTTCCTCGCGCCGATAACAAACGAGACCAAAACCACGGGCGGCGGCCTGGGCTTTCACGGCGGACTCGGGCTGGAATTTGGACTCTCTCCCATGATCGGGATTGTCGCCGAGCTGAAGGGTCGGTATGCCAGCTTCAGCAATTTCGAGGGGTCCGTGGATTGGATATTCCCGACGATTCCGGCATTGAATTTCACGGTTAATGGCAAGCTTTATGCTTATGATGCCAGCAGCAGAACCTATGTCATTGTCGAAGACACAATGCCTGCCGGAGGTCGCCTGGCCAGTGTCGATTTCAGCGGTTTCACCTTTTTCGCCGGTCTCGTCATCCACTTCTGATCGTTTGAAGCAGAGCTGATTCGCCGAGAGGGGGCATCTCTTTCCCCTGAGCAAGGGGCAAAGAGATGCCCTTTTTTTTGAGTTTTCTTTGAAGTGGCTGCTTCTTCACCCTTATGCAATTGACAAAAAAATAGTTCTGAGTATAGCTTAAAAAGCAAACTGAATGAGAAGGATAATAAAACCTATATTAATTGCTTTCTTTCTTTTGGCTTTATCCTCGTTTCTATCAGTGGAGGGTCAATCCCAGCCTGATTCAAGGGAATCGTTGAGCTTGCGTTTTTATGGCGGCTTGAGCACCCTTCAGCCGAGCGATCTCAATCGGGGCCTGGCCGGCTGGCTCGACCTGTGGAACCATACGGCGGAGCTTAATGGCCTCCCACCGGGGGGCGACTTCGACGGCGCCCGTTGGGGAATCGAGGCCGGGGCCGACCTCCTGATTCCTCTCGGCCCCTGGCTGTCCCTGGGATTGGGAGCCGGTTCTATCAGCGCCTCGGTCAGTTCTCAAAGCCATTTTCCATCAAACGATGTTGTTCCCTCGAGCCATGAGATCAAAGTCCGGGCCTGGGCCGTGCCGCTGCGGGCCGGCCTTCATTGTCTTCTTCCCCTCACTGACCGCCTGGAAATCCGGCTCCAGGCCGGCGCCGCATATTACCTGGTCAGGGTTGAAGCGGAATATGCAAGGGATTGGAACGGCTACTGGGAGAAGGATCGCTATAAGCTGAAGTCCGCCGGGCTGGGCTATCAAGGCGGGGTCGGCTTCGAGCTCAGGCTGAACCGATGGGCAGCGGTCTTCCTGGAAGGCCAGGCCCGCTTTGCCCGCATCTCGAATTTTTCCGGAAGCCTGGAGCGTACCTCGAGCGAGGGAGGGGCGATCCTCCAAGAAGGCACTCTTTATCTCATCGATTATAAGCTGGCCGAGGGGGCCGTCTTCTCTGTCGTCGACGTCCTGGATGAACAACCCTCCGGCCCGGCCTTTCTCAACGTTAGGAAAGCCGTCGTGGATTTCAGCGGGTTCGCCCTGAACCTGGGCTTGACCTTGAGGTTCTAGGGCCTACGGGTACGGGCCGCTTTAGTCTCAGCCCTCGCCAGAGAGGCCGGCTATTGAAAAGTAAACCCTTTTTCCCGGAATAGAGTCAAACAAGCTTTCACCACCTCGGGGTCATAAAGAATCCCTTTTTTCTGCTCGATTTCCTCTAGGCCTGCCTCGATCCCCAAAGCGGCCCGGTAAGGCCGGTCAGAAGCGACGGCCTCTACGATATCCGCCACGGCCAGGATCCGGGCTTCCAGGAGAATAACCGCTCCCCTCAGCCCCTGGGGATATCCGGACCCGTCTATTCGTTCGTGGTGCTGGAGGATGATCTCGGCGATAGGCCAGGGAAAATCAATTTTCTTAAAGATGTCATAGCCCGCCCGGGGATGATTCCGGATCAACTGGAATTCAAATTCCGTCAGGGGGGTGGGTTTGCTCAAGATTTCAGTGGGCACAAATATCTTGCCCAGGTCGTGAATTTCCCCGGCCATAACCAACCCTTCCACTCGGTCCTCGGCCAGCCCCATCTCCAGGGCGATGGCCTTGCTCAGAGCTGTCACTCGCCTCTGATGCCCGGCCGTGTAAGAATCTCTCATTTCCACTATCCGGGATATGACCTGGATGATCCCCCCGAGGGACAATTGCAGCTTACCCAGCGTTTCCTTCAGTTTTTCCTGAGCCTCCCGGCGCTCGGTAATGTCAGAAGTGACGATGACCACCTTCCAATCTGGAAATGCAACGGGGACTGCGCTCACATTAGTCCAGATAACAGTGTCATCCTCCTTCACGACGCCGGTCTCAACGTCGTGAACCGCTCTTTGCTCTCTGATCGCCCGTGTGCTGGCAAACTCTTCGGCCGGCATGGGCGTCCCATCCGGCCTGAGGTATGTTCGCCTGGCGTAATTTCCCCTGAATAGACCTTCCCCGGGAATGTCCAAAATCGTTGCCAGGGCAGGATTCCCATAGACGATCTTTCGTTCTGTGTCGAGAATAGAGATGCCCACCGGTAATATCTCGAAAAGGGTCTTTAGTTTCCTTTCGCTCTCCCCCAGCGCCTCCTCCGCCCGCTGGCGGTCGGTGATGTCCAGGTAGATGGCCTGATAATGTTTTTCGCCGTCCCATAGCACTTCCTTGCGGAAGACCCGGAGATGGCGGACTTCGCCGTTTTTCCTGATGATGCTGATATCATATTCAGAGATGTCAAGCTCGCCTCGATCTCTTTGTTCCTTTCTTTTCAGGAACTGGGCATAGCTCTCCGGAGTATAGCGCGTCTTTACGGGCGTTGCCTCCAGTTCCTCGATGCTATCGAAGCCGTAAATATCCAGCATAGCCCGGTTGGCATAGAGGGTCTCCCCCTCGGCGGTGACGATGCGGACGCCCAGCGGGGACTCATCCAGAGAGCGGCGGAAGTTCTCTTCCGTTCGTCGCAGCGCTTCCTCCGCCCGCTTGCGCTCGGTGATGTCGCTACAGGACCCGATCATTCTATAGACATTTCCCTTTTCATCCCGCATGGCAGTGCCGCAGTCTGTCCAGTAGCAAAAACTCCCGTCTTTCCGCATCATGCGGTATTCTTCAAAATAAGGAGTCTGACTTTTCAAGTGTTTCTCTAGCGTAGCCATGACTCTATCGTGATCTTCAGGATGGATCGCTTTTTCCCAGGCTTCAATTGTCCTGGGGAATTCGCCGGCGGCATAGCCAAGTATTTCGTCGATGTTGCCGAACCAATCCAGTTTGCCCTGCCCTACATCCCAGTCCCATATCAAATCACTGCTGCTGGTGGCGCTGATACGGAATCTTTCTTCGCTTTCTTGTAAAGCCCGAAGTGTTTTTTTTCGCTCGGTGATGTCGCGGAATGACCAAATTCTGCCGATTATTTCCCCCTTCTCGACCATGGGACTGGAAAATCGCTCGAAAACCCGGGCATCCTTGAACGATATAATGCTTGTTTCTTCCTTTCCGGAATCATAAAGCTCTTGAACTTTGGTCATAAAAGCCACGGGGTCGGCCAGCTGATCGAAGACATAGGCCAGCAGGGCCTTGTCGTCTCCTCGTTCCAGCAGTTCCCGGGGGATACGCCATAATTCACTGAAACGCGAATTGGCAAAGAGGACTTTGCCCTTTTTGTCGACGGCTAAAATTCCGTCGGCGGTTGAGTGCAGAATGCTTGTCAGGTGCCCCTTGCTCTTGCGCAGCGCCTCCTCGGCTTGCTTGCTGTCGGTGATGTCTTCAATAATATGGACAGCCCCGACAAGCTTCCGATTGTCATCTAGAACGGGATCAACCGTGACCTTAAGAAAGCGCCCCTTGAGTTCGAGAACCAAACTTTCTCTATGTTTAGTACTCTTGATACGAACGACGGGACAGTTTACAATGGGCTTAGAAGCGCCATGGATAACATCGTAGCAATAGCGGCCGTCTATCTCGCTGCCGGGCCTTCCCAAGAAAGCCTCCGTGGCGTGATTATGTTTAACAATCCGGCCTTCAGAATCAAGCAGACAAACAGAGTCATTGATGGCATCGAACGTATTTCGCCATTGCCGTTCGGATTTCCGTAACGCCTCCTCGGCCCGCTGGCGCTCCACGGCGTACCTCGCCGCACGCGCTAGCCGACTTCCACTGACCTCACCCTTGATAAAATAATCCTGGGCGCCCTCCCTCATCGCGGCAATGGCCGTTTCCTGATCTGTATTTCCTGTCAACACGACCATCGGGATGTCGGGCGCCGCTTCCCGCAGCTTGCGGAAGGTTTGAAGCCCATGGCTGTCGGGCAGGCCGAGGTCAAGCAGGACGAGATCGATGTCTCCGCTTTCCAGCCGGCTGAAAGCCTCGGAAAGCCGCGACACGGACTCCAACCGGAAACTTACCGGCCCTGTCTCGGGCAGCATCTCCCCGATCAAGTCGATGTCGGCCGAGTTGTCCTCAACGAAGAGGACCCGCAGTCTCTCGGTCATTTTTTTGATCCGTTCGGCGGGAGCTTGACTATGGTGAGCCAAAAATCCTCAATGGATTTCACAACCTTGACGAACTGGCTCAGGTCGATCGGCTTGGTGATGTGGCAATTCACATGGAGGTTGTAGCTCTTGAGTATGTCCTCTTCGTCCTCGGAATTGGTCAGGATCACGACCGGAATACGCTTCAGGTCTTGGTCCGCCTTTATCTCGGCCAGGACTTCCTTCCCATCCTTCTTGGGCAGGTTGAGATCCAGAAGCACGAGGTCCGGACGCGGGGCGTTGGCGTATTTCCCCGTGCGCCGGAGGAAAACCATTGCCTCGACGCCGTCGCCGACGACGTGCATCGTGACATGCATCTTGTTGTTCTTCATGGCCTCCCTGGTCAAGTCCACGTCCCCGGGGTTGTCCTCAACCAGGAGAATTTCAATTGGTTTAACAAGTTTTGAGACGTCCATGGATGCCACCTCCTTTTCCTACTTCGGAATCGCAAAGAAGAACGTCGAGCCTTTTCCCGGCTCGGATTCAAACCATATCCTGCCGCCGTGGCGCTCCAATATCCTCTTGCATACAGCCAGGCCGATGCCGGTGCCGGGGTACTCCTGCCTTGTGTGCAGGCGCTGGAAAATCAGGAAGACCCTGTCCGCGTACTGCGGATCGATGCCGATGCCGTTGTCCCGGACGGAGAAGACCCACTCGTGGCCATGGTCTTGGGCGGACACATGGACGCGCGGGATGTCTTTTCTACGGAACTTGATGGCGTTGGCGATGAGGTTCTGGAAGACCTGCAAAAGCTGGGACGCGTCGGCGCGCACCGTCGGCAGCTCGTCATTGGTGATGATCGCCCGGTTCTCCTCTATCGTGGCGGCGAGGTTCTTGATGGCCTCGCCCAGGGCTGAATGTGCGTCCGTGGGCTCTAGCGGGTTGCCCCTTGTTCCGATGCGCGAGTAGGTCAAGAGGTCGTTGATGAGCCTCTGCATGCGGACCGCACCGTCCACCGCGTAATCAATGTACTTTTTGGCCTTATCGTCGAGCTGGCCTTCGTAACGCTCGGCTAAAAGCTGCGTGTAGCTTGCCACCATGCGCAGGGGCTCCTGGAGGTCGTGGGAGGCAACGTAGGCGAACTGCTCCAATTCCTTGTTTGAGCGTTCCAGGTCGGCCAGGGCGCGCTTGAGGTCTTCCTCGGCCAGCTGGCGCTCGGTGATGTCGCGCGCCGAAGAGAGTACCCCCCTGACGTTTCCCCGCTCATCCTTGAGCACGCGGTACCACCAGGCGAGCAGCCGCTTTTGTCCATCCTTGCGGCGCTGACAGCTTTCCACATAAATCATGTCTTTATTCCCGTTGAAAAGAGGCTGGACCAGGTCATAGGTCTCTTGTTCGCCTTCAAAGTAGAAAGAGGCTTCTCGGCCGATCACCTCCTCGCCGAAGAACTCCAAGCCCGCCTGGTTGGCCCAGGTGTACACTTTGTTGTTGTCCACTTCCATGATGATGTCTGGGACGGCGGCCAGGATGTCCTCCTGGCGAGAGGATAAGGCACGCACTGATTCCGCCCCATTATATCTCTCCTGGTAAAGCCGGAGGCGTTGCCGCCTCCAGATGAAGCCGACAGCCGTGCTCGCGCCGAGGAGCAGGGCTCCCACGAAAATGATTGTCAGCCAGAGTCTTTCTCTCAGCGACGCATGGATTTCGGCCCTATCCAGGCGGGCTACCAGAAACCAGGGAGAATCTGGGATGGCGCGAAGGTCGGCCAGCACCGGCACTCCCCGGTAGTCTTTGCCTTCTACGATCCCTTCCTGTCCCAGAACCGCTTTCACCGCGGGCACTTCTTTTTTGTCAAGCGGAATACGAAGCTTGAGGGCGGTGTTTTTTTTAAACTTGAGTTCATTCAAATACAGAGCATCATTTCCTTCCCGGCGGACGAGCAGGGTCTCGGCCGTCCGGCTGGGCGTCGGCCAGCGGCTGATAAGGGGATAGAGATAGGTCCGGGGATCGATCCTCAGGACGAGGATTCCCACCCCCCGGCGGTCCGTTCCTCCGCCGATAATGGGAACCAGGATCGCTAGGTGGACAGGCTGATCCGGAGCATCCCTGTGGAAATCCAAGAAACTCATCCGACCCGACCGAATAATTTCTGGAGCATCTTTTAATAGGTGGGCCGCGACCGGCTCGGGCGTGTCGGGGATAGCCATCCGCGCGACACCTTGAGCATCGAGCAGGAAGATCCGATCATACCGTAGTGGCTCCTGGCCTTGCCGCAGCCACGAACGAAGCTGTCCTGACGCTTCCGTGTCGGTGGGCTTTTCGAAATAGCGCCGGACCAGAGCGGAAAAGGCGGCATTTCCGTAGAAGACGGCGGCATCCCCCAAACGCTCTTTTCTCCACTGAGCGAGCTCGCCCACCTTCAGCTCCGCAATGGCCGATAACTGATGCTCAACTGCGATTTGGTAATTCTTGGCGTAATTCCTGTAATAAGAATACCCGGCTATGATGATGCCCGCAGCCAGAGCTGTTAAAATCAGGATGAGAAAAACCGATGGGCGCCTTTCTCTTCTAGGGCCGCTTTCCATGGTCAAATCCCCCCCGCCCCCAGCCATGAATCGCGCTTTTCATGACCAACCCCTCTCTGCCGGAGGCCTACCCGCCGCGCAGGGTTTCTATTCAGGCCTTCTTATCCGGCAGCTAGATAAGGACTAGACTTATCGGTTCTCGATGGATGAATGTTGATACCCTAATGAATTTCCCATATCTTCTAAGATATATGATTTATTAGTTTAAGAGGAAAGTCAAGGTTGAATGGGAAGGCCTCGTTCGGAGGCTT
This sequence comes from Candidatus Aminicenantota bacterium, assembly GCA_963702835.1. Taxonomy (GTDB): domain Bacteria; phylum Acidobacteriota; class Aminicenantia; order Aminicenantales; family JAFGAV01; genus JAFGAV01. The sequence continues at coordinate 1,846,787 of OY969762.1, read as the reverse complement.
GACACCCCTTTTCGCCATGATTTATCATCTCTCATAAGCAGGGGGCGGCAAAATCGCTACGAAGACACGCGATCGGCCATCCTTGCCGAAAAGCAAATTCTTATGTTTATCGTCGCTCCGGACGGAAGAATGATCGCGAGAGTGCCGGCGGGCCTGGACCAAATCCTTTGCGCGGAGTGCGATTTCCGCAAGAAGCGGGACTGCCATGCCCGTAAGCACTTTCTTGAAGACAGGCGCCCGGAGGTCTACTACCGCCTGGGGATCGGCGGAAGGCCGGGAAGAAAAGAGCCATGGTGAACTGGTACGTCATCAACACGAAGTCGAGAAAAGAGAACCAGGTGGAAAAACTCTTCCAAGAGGGGGGATTCGTCATTTATTGCCCGAAACATATGACGGAGCGCGTGATTAGGCCCTTCTTCCCAGGCTACACTTTTCTTCGGTTCGACTATCCGTCGCAATACCAGACGGTGAAATACACGCGGGGGGTGAAGCGGATCGTCGGAAACACAGAAGGTCCCATCCCCATGCCCGAGGAGACCATCCAGGCGATCAGGAACCGAGAATTGAACGGCCTGATTGTCCTCGAGAAGTACGGTGAGGAACCCTGGATCGGGGACGAAATCGAGGTCGTGGAAGGCCCCCTTAAAGGATTCAAGGGAGTTTTCAAAAAAGAGGCCGGAGACAAGGAACGGGTGATGATCTTCTTGAACTATGTCTCCTACCAGGGAATGCTACTCATCGAAAAAAAGAAGCTCAAGAAAATCTGAGCGGTCCTGTTTCGCCGCCCGTCAAAACGGGGATCAGCGCTTCGGGCGGCCGTAGCCGCCGCCCGGCATCTCGATCCTGATAATGTCTCCGGGCTGCAGCTTGACATTGACCTTGGAATCCAGGGTTTGTCGGCGTCCGCCTCGAAGACCGTAAGGCGAGAATCTCCGGAGGGGCCTCATCAGGCCCGTGTTGAACGGGATGTCCTCCTCGACGAGGGCGCGGAAGACGGTTAGACCAAGGTTTCCCTTTCCCTTCTCGTTGACCCGGCCAGGCGTGCAGGCCTGGACCGAAAAACCCGCCCCATCCGGGCCATCCAGATCGACGGAGGCTCGAGTTCAAGCTCTTGACTTCGCCTCGCGCCATCGCATATAATTGCACAAAATAGGCTAGAGTATCTATGCAAGTGGAGAAGCCCGTGGGTTCTCTTTCGAGAAAGTAGAGAGAACTCGGGTGGAGGGAGCAGCGTCGAATACAACCGTAGTGTTCATGATTTTTTTCGCTACGGATCGATCCGTTCGCGTACATCCCTGAGCGTTAAGGTAGAACAGACGGGCCAAAAGGCATGAGAGGAAGCAGTTACTCCACAGCCAAGGGCTGGAAGGGCGGTAGCCTGCCTCATAATATTCCTTTTAGGGGTGACATGAGGTAAGATCGAATCTTTGATCTCAGGGGGGGGAACATGAAGAGAGGTGAATTACATTGGGTTCCGGTTCTTGCATTCGTCATCATCTTATCGCTTCTTGCCTGCCGCAAGGAGACGGGGACGGAGAAGCAAATCGCGGCGTCGGTCGCGGGGGAGATCGATTCGGAGAAGATCGCCGCGGATGTGGGCGTTCGCTTCCGGGTCATCAAAACCGAGGCGCTCGGGGAATCGCCCCGTCACAAGTTCTATTGGGTGGCCGTCGCCGAGAAGCCTGCTGGTCCCAAGCTCGAGGAGTTGGCCACGGCCATCGTCCGCGAGACGATCGCCGCGCGGCCTCGGACCTATCACAGCTTTACGGTCCACTTCTTTCTGGAAGGCGAGCTGAAGGAGATAGCCGAGAAATCGACGCCTTTCGCCCGCGCGACCTATCTCCCCGAGGGGAGCTGGCTCAAGGTCGGCCGGGCTTCGATCGAGGATTACAAAGATTATCGGCTAACGTGCGTCCGGCTGGACAAGCAGTGAGCCGGCCGCCTGCGCGATGGCCCTTGACCCGCGGGTCGGATTTTCGGTAAAATTATTTCAAATGCCAACCCCGATTCGATGAGGTGTATATGGTCGAATATGAACCCGAAGTTAAGCTAAGCGACTACCTCAACGTCCTCTGGAAGCGCCGGTGGCTCATCGTGATTCCCACCATCCTCCTGGCTCTGATCGCCGGCATCGTCAGCTTCCTTATCCCGCCCAAATGGGAAGTGGATGCCATCATCCAGCCGAGCAAGTTCTTCGTCCAGACAGAGCAGGGAGCTTTCAGCGAAGTCGTGGTCATGGATCCCAAACAAATCGCGGGCCAGATCAATCAGGAATCCTACAATCGCCTGATCAGCGCCGAACTGAATCTTGACCCGAGGAAATTCCCTAAGTTAAAGGCGGAAAATCTGCGCGACACCAAACTCGTGCGGGTGAGCATCCGGACCGGAGAAACGGAGAAAGCGCAGGCGATTCTCAACTCGCTCTTTCAGCACCTCAAGGGCGAACTCGACCGGAAGATCGACGTCGAGATCAAAAGCATCACAACTCAGGTCGCGGCTAAAGAAAATGACATCAAAACAAAGACCCTTGATATCCAGTCCAAGAACATCGAGATCGATAAAACCCAGCAGGAAATCATCGCCGCCGGCAACAAATTGAAGATCTCGGAAGAGCGCTCGCGCAGCCTTGTCGAGGAGATGAAGGGCGTCAAGACGCGGATCGACGAGATCGAAAAGCAACAGAAAACGATTCTGGCCGAGAAGCAGGGCAATGTGGAAGCCCTGGGCCTTCTCCTTTACTCCAACGAGGTCCAGCAGAACTTCCGTTACTACAATACCCTGGAAGAGAACCTGAGCGCAGAAAAAATAACCCAGGAAAACCTCCGGCTTTCCATGCGTGAAAAGGAGCAGGAGATTAAAGATACTGAAGACGCAGATCGAAAAGATCAACCAGGAGATCATCGGCTTCCGGAGCGACATCGAACTGCTGAACGAAAAGAAGCAGCGCATCGACTACACCCAGATGGTGAAAGAACCGATGGTCTCGCTTTATCCGGTTTCGCCGAGGAAGAAAATCAACGTAGCCATAGCAGGAGGGCTGGGTTTGTTTATGTTCACGATGCTCGCCTTTTTCATCGAATATATAGAAAAACAAAAAGCCGGCAATAATAAAAAATCAGAAGTAACAAAAAAGTAGAAAAATAAGAATTATTGATATTGCCTTATCAATTTGATGAAAAAAGCGCTCATCTTCAACCATGAATCACCCCGAAGGGGAGAATCCTTTGTTACCCGGAAAATCACCATCGGTATCGCCGGGGTAATGGCCGGAAAGAAAAAGAAGATTTATCTCGGAAATTTGGATGCCAAAAGAGACTGGGGCTATGCTCCTGAATATATCGAAGCCATGTGGTTGATGCTTCAGCAGGAACGCGCGGGTGACCATGTCGCCGGCTCTGGAAATATGAATTCCGTCCGGGATTTTTTGGAAGAAGCATTCGGCTATGTCCAATTGGATTGGCGACAGCATGTTGAAATTGATTCTAACTATTTTCCTCCGACCGAAGCGGAGGAACTGAGGGCGGATTTCCGGAAGGCAAGGGATGCCTTGAATTGGACTCCCAAGATATCTTTCAAGGAACTTGTCTGGACCATGATGGATTCCGACATAGAGGCTCTCGGCCTCAAATGCCCAGGGCGGGGAATCAAGGCCGTCCGGGATAAAAAATTGGAATGGAACGCCTTTCAATGACTCTCGTTGGAGAATCCGGCAATAAAATGAGCAAAGCCGCAACTATCCTGAGAAAGTGCTATAAAAACAAGCGTGTTCTGATTACTGGGCACACGGGCTTCAAAGGGTCCTGGCTGTCTCTCTGGTTAAAAGAGCTGGGAGCCGAAGTCATAGGCTATGCGCTTGATCCCTATACTCATAAGGACAATTTCGTTCTATCTCATCTCTCACGCTCGATGATCGACATAAGGGGAGAAATCCGCGATTACCGCAAACTCCAAAAAGTCTTTAAGGAATATTCGCCCGAATTTGTCTTCCATTTGGCTGCGCAGCCTCTGGTCAGGGAAGGCTATAAAAATCCCAAAGAGACCTACGACGTCAATATCGGTGGTACGGTCAACGTCCTTGAGAGTTGCAGAGCCTCCAAGTCGGTCAGGGTCATCATCAATGTGACGAGCGACAAATGCTATGAGAACAAAGAATGGATATGGGGATATCGGGAGACGGACCCGCTAGGAGGATACGATCCCTATAGCTCGAGGAAAGCTTGCTCTGAGATCATAACAGCGGCCTGGCGGAATTCCTTCTTTAATCCTGAGAATTGCCGGTCTCACGGCAAATCGCTTTCCTCGGTTAGAGCCGGAAATGTCATCGGCGGCGGAGACTGGGCAAAGGACAGAATAATCCCAGATTGCATACGCGCTCTGGAAAAGAAAAAAACCATCGAAATCCGAAACCCTCAGGCGATAAGACCCTGGCAATACGTGCTAGAGCCTCTCGGAGGTTATCTACTCCTGGGAGCTTATATGGCAACTGCGCCTCAAAAGTACAGCGGGGCATGGAATTTCGGTCCTGAGACATCATCTGTTATTTCTGTCCAGAAACTGGTCGAACTGGCTATCCGTCACTGGGGTGAGGGAAAATGGCTGCATACAAGGGAAAAAAGCAAGCCGCACGAAGCCGGCCTTTTATCTTTAGATACCCATAAGGCCCATTTCGAGCTTGGCTGGAAACCCTGTCTGGAGATCGAGGAGGCCGTATTCAACACGATCATATGGTATAAGGCCGCTCATTCCAACGAGAATATACTGGAGCTCTGTAATAATCAGATACCAAGAATACATGAAAAAGATGTAAATCCGATGACAGAAGAAGAAAAGAAGATACCGGCAAGAGATATTTGCTTTAGTGGAAAAGCTTTATAAGCAAAAGTATCAGGGAAAATCATTTATTCCAGGAAAGACGCCGGTCCGCTATGCGGGCCGCGTCTTCGATGAAAAAGAGATCATAAACCTGGTTGATTCCTCCCTTGACTTTTGGCTGACATCGGGAAGATACGCAGAAGAGTTCGAGTCGAAATTCGCTCAATACTTCGATGTTTCAGATGCCATTCTGGTCAATTCCGGCTCATCGGCGAACCTCGTGGCTCTAAGTACACTGACCTCTCCCAAGCTCGGAGATCGGCGGCTCAAGCCGGGCGATGAAATCGTTACAGTAGCGGCGGGTTTCCCATCAACTGTTGCTCCAATAGTCCAAAATAATTTGATCCCTGTTTTCGTTGATATCAACCTAGGGACTTATGATGCCATTCCTGGGCAATTGAAAGAGGCCATAGGCCCAAAAACAAGGGCGATTTTCCTGGCTCACACTTTAGGAAATCCGTTCGACGTCGATGCCGTTTTAGAGCTAGTAAAAAAGCATGATCTCTGGCTCATCGAAGATAATTGTGATTCGCTGGGAAGCAAATACCGTGAGAGGCTGACCGGGACTTTCGGACATCTCTCTACCGTTTCCTTCTATCCTGCTCATCACATCACGACAGGTGAAGGGGGTTGTGTCGTCACCAATGATGAGGAATTGGCCAGGATCGCCAGGTCATTTCGCGATTGGGGAAGAGACTGCTACTGCAATCCGGGAGAAAGCAACACTTGCGGGAAACGATTCTCCCAGCAATTTGGCACACTCCCTCCGGGATACGACCATAAATATGTCTACTCCCATATCGGTTATAATCTGAAAATGACCGATATGCAGGCTTCAATTGGGGTAGCCCAGCTGGATAAGCTCGAATGGTTTGTCCGGAGAAGAAAGGAGAATTTTGACCGCCTTTACAGTGGCCTGATTCCTTATCAGAATAAAATAATCCTGCCCGAAGCAACCCCTCACAGTGACCCGTCCTGGTTCGGTTTTTTGCTTACGGTCAAAGAGGACGCAGGATTCTCTCGGAATAAATTGACATCTTTCCTGGAGCAAAACGGCATAGAAACGAGGAACCTTTTCTGCGGCAACTTGATCAGGCAGCCGGCTTTCCTGGGCATCAAGAAACGACAATTTGGCGACTTGAAGAATACGGATCTGATCATGAACAATACCTTTTTCATCGGCCTCTTTCCGGGAATCGGGAAAGCGCAGATTGATTATATCTTAGAAGTGTTCGAAGAGTTCTTTAAAAGAGCATAAAATGCCGATCCTTGTCTTTGCCAGGTTCATGCACGGGCAACGTACGTGATAGATGGAAGACAAATTCCGTTTGTGATGAACGCATGGCTGTAGCACAGAAACTGCCGTGTAGAGTCGAGCAAATTATCAACCACGGCGATCACGTGTATACTGTGACCTTGCGGCCAGAGCGGCTAGCTCCAAGGTTTCGCCCCGGGCAATTCTTGCATCTGGCGCTCGACGATTATGACCCTAGTGGTTTCTGGCCTGAGTCGCGCGTGTTTTCAATCGCTAACTCGCCTTTGCAAAGGGATCGACTGCGCATTTCCTATTCGGTGCGCGGCCGATTTACGGCGCGAATGGAAAAAGAACTTGCCGAAGGCGGCCAGGTTTGGGTCAAGATGCCCTACGGCGAATTTGTGGTGAACAATACCGGAGATGTCGTCCTATTCGCCGGAGGTACAGGGATTACGGCTTTCACTGCTTTTCTGGAAGGACTGACGCCTGACTCTCGACACGCAGTTTACCTGGCGTATGGCGCTCGAACCAAGGGTTTGTTGATCTATCGTGAACTGGTTCAGCAGCGCGTCCAAACCGTGCCTTCGCTGCATTTGTCCTATTTTGTCGAGCAAGACACTAAGACTCGCCCGGCGATGAAGGAATCTGACGGACTTGATAGCATCGGACGTTTGTCGGTGGCTGCCATGTGGCCCAAAATCCGGCGCCCTAGGGAAGCCACTTATTACATCTCCGGGCCACCTTCCATGCTGCAAGTCATCTCGCAAGATCTGCGCAGCATGGGCATAGGCGCAGGGGCAATCAAAATTGACGCATGGGAATAGCCAAGTTGTAAGGCGAAAGAGATGTTGAATTGGCCGCCGTCATTTACGCTGGAAACCGCGCTTCAGGCCACTATTCAGTGGCATGAGCAGTATTTTCACGCGACCAACGATGACCATGAGCAGAAGGTGAAGAATGACTGAACAGAACATTCCTGTCGTGATTTTATGCGGGGGCATAGGGACGCGACTGCGTGAGGAAACCGAGTTCAAGCCTAAGCCCATGGTCGAAATCGGCGGACAGCCCATTCTCTGGCATATCATGAAGCACTATTGCCACTACGGTTTCAAAGAGTTTATTCTGGCGCTGGGATACAAAGGTGAACAAATCAAGCGCTACTTTCTTGAATTTCACACGCTCAGCCGGGATTTCACCGTGTCGCTAGAAGATGGGCAGGTTCAGACACTCAAGCACAATAGCATGGAACGCTGGCGCGTACATCTTGTAGATACTGGCGCGGACACTTTGACTGGCGGGCGGCTGAAAAAATTGGAACATCTGATCGGCAAAAGAACTTTTATGTTGACTTACGGCGATGGCCTGGGCGATGTCGCCTTGGACAAGCTCTTGTCTTTTCATCGCTCACAAAGAGGCTTGGTCACTCTTACCGCCGTTCGACCGCCAGCTCGTTTTGGCGCGCTGGAATTCGAGGGCAATCGCATCCGTCATTTCAAGGAAAAATCCACTTTGCACGAAGGCTGGATTAACGGCGGCTTTTTCGTTGTCGAACCTGAAGCACTCAATTATATCAAGGCGGACGTTATGTGGGAACATGCGCCCATGGAACGTCTTGCCGTTGATGGCCAATTATTCGCCTATCAACACGAGGGATTTTGGCAGTGTATGGATACTCTAAGAGATTTAAAATACTTAGAATCGCTATGGGAAAGCGGGAAGCCGCCATGGAAGACTTGGTGAAGCTGGCTACTTTGTAGGACCTATGGCTAACCTTCTGGCAAGTGATTTAGATCACATTCTCGCTCACACTGAAGGCCTTTGGGAGGAGCTGCGAGGGCAGCGCATTTTCATAACCGGCGGAACCGGCTTCTTTGGCTGCTGGCTTCTGGAGAGTTTTGCCTGGGCGAATGACAAATTGGGATTGGACGCTTCGGCCCTCGTCTTGACGAGAAACCCAGAAGCTTTTAGGAGGAGGGCGCCACACCTGGCAAGTCATCCGGCCATTCAGTTTTACAGCGGTGATGTTAGGAACTTTGATTTTCCAGACGGTAAATTTTTGCATATCATCCATGCTGCCACAGAATCTAACGCTAAGCTGAATGAAGAAAATCCATTAGAAATGTTCAATACGATTGTGGAAGGAACACGGCACACGCTCAACTTTGCCCGGCAGTGTGGCGCAAAAAAATTCCTACTGACGAGTTCCGGCGCAGTGTATGGAAAACAGCCGCCAGATTTGACTCATATTCCAGAAGACTATCGAGGCGGGCCGGACGCGACCGATCCGCACTCGGCCTATGGTGAGGGCAAACGCGCCGCCGAAATATTGTGCACGCTGTATGCAAAACAATATGGGTTGGAAACCAAAATCGCACGGTGTTTTGCGTTTGTGGGTCCTTATTTGCCTCTAGATATCCATTATGCCATAGGAAACTTTATCAGAGACGGTCTTAACGGCGGCCCGATCCGCGTTAAAGGCGATGGAAGGCCATATCGTTCTTATCTCTATGCCGCCGATCTGGCCATTTGGCTCTGGACGATTTTGTTTCGGGGCGATGCTGTACGCCCTTACAATGTGGGCTCACCACAAGCCTTCACAATCTCGGAGATTGCTTTCAAAGTCGCACATGCCTTCTCTCCGGCTTTATCTGTCGAGATTGCCAAAACGGCAAACCCCGGAAAAGCGAAAGAGCTCTATATTCCCTCCATTAATCGAAGTGAAAATGAACTCAACCTCAGTGTCTGGATTCCCATTCAAACCGCAATTCAAAAAACAATACAATGGTTCACGGTCTTTAAAGAGGTCTAAGCCACAAGCCATTCATTAAAATCAATATTTTGGAGGAGGTTATATGTCTAAAATTAGAATTGGTAATGTTCCCGTAGGCGATGGACATCCCTGCTTTGTCATTGCGGAGATTGGAATTAACCATAACGGTGATGTTGAAATCGCAAAGAAGCTCATAGATCTTGCAAAAGTCGCAGGATGCAATGCCGTGAAATTCCAAAAACGTACGGTTGATGTCGTTTATTCGAAAGAAGAATTGGATAAGCCCAGGGAAAGCCCTTTTGGCGAAACAAACAGGGATTTGAAGTATGGTTTGGAATTCAAATTAGAAGAGTATCAGCAAATTGAAAAATATTGTCGTGAAAAAAATATTATTTGGTTTGCCTCATGTTGGGACGAACAATCCGTGGACTTTATATCGCAATTTGACGTTCCTTGCTATAAAATCGCTTCCGCATGTCTTACCGACAATAATTTATTGAGACATACGCGCGCAAAAGGACGTCCTATCATCCTTTCGACGGGTATGAGCACATTGGAACAAATTGATCATGCAGTTGATGTTCTGGGCAAAGAGGATTTGGTTATTTTGCAATCAACGAGCACATATCCCTCGAACTATGACGAGTTAAATTTAGCCGTAATTCCGTTTTTACGAAAACGGTATGGCGTTCCGGTTGGCTATTCCGGACACGAAACAGGATTACCGTCTTCGGCAGCGGCCGTAGCACTTGGAGCATCCGTGATAGAACGCCACATCACTCTTGACCGCGCCATGTGGGGTTCGGATCATGCTGCTTCTTTGGGACCGAACGGAATCATAAAGCTTGTTCAGGAAATACGCCTGGTAGAAACTTCCATGGGAGATGGAATCAAACGAGTTATTGATCGGGAACTGCCCATTATGAAAAAACTTCGGCGCAAAGGATAAGAATCGTGGCAACTATCAAAGCCGTCGCTCTGGACGTGGACGGCGTGCTGACCGATGGGAGCTTCTCCTGGAGCGAGAGCGGCGAGGAAACGAAGAGCTTTCACTTCGCCGACGTCATGGGCATCTCCCTGGCCAGAAAGGCGGGCTTCATTTTCTGCCTGATCTCGGGCGAGGAATCGCCGCTCGTGGATCGCCTCGCCGCGAAACTCAAGATCGACGATGTCTATAAAGGCTGGAAGGACAAGGGAGAAGCCCTTAAAGCCTTCGCCAAGACGCACGGCTTCGATCTCGAGGAAGTCTGCTACATGGGCGACGACGTCAACGACCTGCCCGCGCTCGAGCTCGCCGGCTTGTCCGCCGCACCGGCGAACGCCCAAGATGTCGTCCGGCTGAAGGTCAAGCTTATCACGCAGCACAGCGGCGGCCGGGGCGCTATCCGCGAATTACTCGACGGGCTCATAGCCAAGAAAGGCTAAAGCTGAAACCCGATGAAACTCTCTGATTATGTTTTCCGCTTCGTCGCCGGCCTCGGCGTCAAGCACGTCTTTATGCTCCCCGGCGGCGGCGCGATGCACCTCGTGGACTCCCTAGGCCGTAATCCCGACCTCGAGTTCGTCTGCAACCTCCATGAGCAGGCCTGTGCCATCGCCGCCGAGGCCTACGCCGGAATTACGAATAATTTCGGGGTCGCGCTTGTGACCTCCGGACCGGGCGGGACGAACGCCATCACCGGTGTCGCGGCGGCCTGGCTGGATTCGCTGCCCTGCTTGTTTATCTCCGGCCAGGTTAAACGCGCTGACCTCATGACCGGGTTGGGCGTCCGGCAGCTCGGCGTCCAGGAACTGGACATTGTCTCCATCGTCAAATCGATCACGAAGTACGCGGTCATGATTACCGACCCCGCCACAATCAGATATCACTTGGAGAAAGCCGCCTATCTTGCCACCTCCGGGCGCCGTGGTCCTGTCTGGCTCGATATCCCCCTCGACGTTCAGGCCGCGATAATCGATCCTGACAGTCTCAAGCGGTATAGGCCGGAGAAGTCCGAGGCGCTTGCGAGCGATAGAGACCTCCGCGCTAAGGTGTCCGCGGCCATCGATTTCCTAAACAAATCCTCCCGGCCCGTCATCCTAGCCGGGAACGGAATTCGCCTGGCGGGGGCGCAATCGGACTTCTTGCGCCTTGCCGAAGCCCTGGGCGTTCCCGTGTTGACGACCTGGCTCGGTCTCGATCTCATCCCAGATTCTCACGAACTTCTACTCGGGAGGCCCGGCGGCATGGCGCCTCGGGGCGCGAATTTCGCCCTCCAGAACGCGGATTGGCTCCTCACGATCGGCGCTGGCCTCGACATGGCTATGATCGGCTATGCCTATGATAAGCTCGCCCGGGCGGCGAAAAAGATCATCATCGATATAGACCCGACCGAGATCGAAAAAGTCAAAACTCCCGTCGAGCTCCCAGTCGCCGCGGACGCCAAGGCCTTTATCAAAGAATTTATCGCTCAAAGCGGCAAGGTCAAAAAGAACGGCTGGCCCGCTTGGCGCGAAAGATGCCGTGATTGGAAATCCAGGTATCCCGTCGTCCTCCCCGAGCATCGGGATCAGAAGGAAAACGTCAGCACGTATGCCTTTTCGGAAGTCCTTTCCGAGGAACTCTCCGGCGACGATGTGATCATGCCCGGCTGCTCGGGAAACGCCGTCGAGATACTTCTTCCTCGTTTTCAAGGCCAAGCCCGGCCAACGTGTGTTTCATGCCCGGGGTCTGGGCGCCATGGGCTTCGGCCTTCCCGCCGCGATCGGCGGCTGCCTCGCGAGCGGACGGAAACGGACCATCTCCGTCGACGGCGATGGCGGCTTCCAGTTGAATATCCAGGAACTCGAAACCCTGACCCGGCTCAAGCTCCCGGTCAAATTCTTCGTCATCAATAATAGGGGATACGCCTCGATCCGGGCTTCTCAGACAAACTACTTCGGCCGTCTTGTCGCCGCGGACGCGACAAGCGGGATGACCCTGCCGCCGACCGTCGAAGTGGCCCGCGCTTACGGCCTGGCGACGGCCCGTATTGAAAATCAGACGGATTTGAGGGGACAAATCAAGCGCGTCCTAGAGACGCCAGGACCGGTCGTCTGCGAAGTGATCGCTACTCCGGACGAGGTCCGCGCCCCGCGCCTCGCCTCGATGCAGCGTCCCGACGGCTCGATCGTTTCCAAACCGCTTGAAGACCTGTGGCCCTTTCTCGACCGCATAGAATTCCTCTCCAACATGCTGATTCCGCCGCTCGACGAATGAATAAAAAGGCTCAAATGTCCAGAATCGGGATCATGGAGGGCCGTTTGCTTCCGCCCTTGGACAACCGGATCCAGTATTTTCCCCGCGAGGGCTGGGCCAACGAATTCGCCCTGGCCGCCTCCGCCAGCCTCGACTCGATCGAGTGGATCTATGACGTTTATGGCGCCGACATAAACCCGCTCGCGACGGACGCCGGGCTCGAGACCATCCATTCCCTGGCCGCTTCAAACCGGGTTCCGGTCCTCTCGGTCTGCGCCGATTACTTCATGGACAAGCCTCTCGTCCGGGCCGACGCCGGGGAGTTGAAAAAACGCCTCGAAACGCTCCGCTGGCTAATGCGCCGCTGCAAGCGCCTCGACGTGAACCGTCTCGTCCTGCCCTTCGTCGACGCCTCGCGCATCGATACCGACGCCGAATTTGAAAGTGTTGTCTCGACGCTCGAGCGCGCCCTGAAGACTGCGGAAGACACGAAGATTGAAATCCACCTCGAAACCTCTCTCCCGCCTTCCCGTTTCGCCGAGTTGCTGCGCCGGGTTTCCCATCCTATGCTCAAGGTCAATTACGATTCGGGCAACAGCGCCTCGCTGGGCTATCGTCCCCAGGAGGAGTTCGAGGCCTACGGCTCGCGCGTCGGGAGCGTCCACATCAAGGACCGCGTTCTCGGGGGAGGGACAGTTCCGCTCGGAACGGGCCACGCCGACCTCGCAGCCGTTTTTAACGGTCTGAAGCGTGTCGACTATAAAGGGGATTTTATCCTGCAGGTGGCCCGCGGCACCCCGGGTGAGGAAGTCGTCTGGGCCCGGCGGAACCGGGCCTTTGTCCTGAAACACTTGGAGCAGGAGAGCTAGAATGGACCTACACCTGTCGGGGCGGGTCGCGTTGGTGGCAGGTTCTTCGCGGGGTATCGGCAAGGCCATAGCTCGCGCGTTCCTGGCCGAAGGCTGCCGCACGGCCATCTCGGGCCGCCGGCCCGATTCGCTGGCCCAGACGGCCTCCGAGTTCACGCAGGAGTTCGGACCGGGTCGGGTGCTGGCCATCGAGGGCGACCTGACGCGCCTCGACGTCATCCAGCAAACTCTAGGCAAAATCCGGACGTGGGGGAGGATCGATTGCCTGGTCGCCAATATCGGGCACGGCCGGGGCAAGCCAGGTTGGGACCTGAGAGACGCCGACTGGTTTTCGAGCTTCGAGACCAATTTGTGGGGAGGCATACGCCTGGTCACCGAGGCCCTGGGCGAAATGACGCAAGCCCAGGCCGGGAGTATCGTCCTCATCACCTCGATTACCGGGGTCGAAAGCACAAGCGCGCCCCTGGCCTACAGCGCCGCCAAAGCGGCCCTCGTCAACTATAGCAAGAACCTCGGCCGCCTGGTCGGGCCTCACAAGGTCAGGATCAACTGCGTCGCTCCCGGCAATATCCTCTTCCCGGGCGGGGCCTGGGAAAGACGCCTGGCCGAACACCGCGAAGCCATCATGCGCAATATCACGGACAATGTGCCTCTGCAGCGATTCGGCCGCCCCGAGGAGATCGCCGACCTGGTCGTCTTTCTTTCGTCCGACCGCGCGTCGTTCATCACCGGCGCCTGCGTTGTGGCCGACGGCGGGCAAACGCGGGGCTTATGACCATGACGTCAAAGAAAAAAACGTGGAACGAATTGTTCAGCCTGAAGGACCGGGTCGCCGTCATCACCGGCGGAGCGGGGCTCCTCGGACAAAGACACGCCGAAATCATCGCCGGCGCCGGCGGCCGTCCCGTGCTCGTCGACCTTGTTTCGGCGGCGCCCGAGCCCAAGGCGCGCGAACTGGCCGGCGTCTGGGGTGCGGAGGCCATGGGATTCGCGGCCGACATCACCCGTCCCGACGAGGTCCGAGCCCTGCTCGCCGCCGTCCTGAAGCGCTATAACAGGGTGGATATCCTGATCAATAACGCCGCGAATAATCCCAAAGTGGAGTTGCCCGACGGCGCGGCCTGGTCGCGCCTCGAGAATTTCCCGCTGGCCGTGTGGGACGCCGACCTGGCCGTGGGATTGACGGGAGCCTTTCTCTGCAGTCAGATTATCGGCGGCGAAATGGTGCGCCGTAAGAAGGGCGTGATTATCAATGTCGCCTCGGACCTCGCGGTCATCGCGCCCGACCAGCGCCTATATCGCCAAGTGGGCGTGCCCGATGACAGGCAACCGGTAAAGCCTGTGTCCTATTCCGTGGTTAAAACCGGGCTCGTCGGGCTGACGCGCTACCTGGCCACCTATTGGGCGGAGTCAGGCATCCGGGTTAACGCCATATCGCCAGGCGGCGTCTACAACGGCCAGCCCGAGGCCTTCGTCAAGCGCCTTTCGAACCTGATTCCCCTCGGGCGCATGGCCCACATAGACGAGTACCAAGGAGCGATTCTGTTCCTGTGCTCGGACGCCTCGTCCTATATGACGGGGACGAACCTCGTCGTCGACGGCGGAAGGAGTTGCTGGTGAATCTCAAAGCGGACTCGCTTTTTTCACTCGAAGGCAGGACCGCGCTCCTCACGGGCGCCTCTGGTTTCCTCGGCAGGATTTTCGGCCAGGCGTTGCTCGAGAACGGCGCCCGCCTGATCGCGATCGGAAAATCCGCCAGGCTGATGGCGCAAGCGGGGAAGTGGGCGGCGGAATTCGGCGCCGACCGCGTGCGAGCCCGCCAGACCGATATGTACGACCTGGCCGGATTCGGGCAAGCTTTGGACGAAATCGTGGCCCAGGAGCCATTTATCGAAATCCTCGTCAACAATGCCCACGAACTCGGGCCCGGGACGGGCTTCAACTCGCCCGCCGGCGCTCTAGAAGCCGCTTCCTACGATCAATGGACGCGCAACCTGACGGGAGGCGTCTATTGGGCCGCCCTCACCGTCCAGAAGCTGGGAGAGGCGATGATCGCCCACGGCAAGGGAAGCATCATCAACATCTCGACGATGTACGCCCTCGTGGCTCCCAGCCCTTGGCTCTACAAAGACACGCCCTACCTGAACCCTCCCGGATACTCGGCGTCCAAGGCGGCGCTTCTGGCGTTTACCCGATACGTCGCCTCGTTCTGGGGCCAGTACGGCATCAGGGCGAACGCTATCCTCCCCGGACCGTTTTCGAACACCCAGGACGCCGGCCCGAACAGCGTCCGCGCGGGTGATCCTTTTATCGATAGGCTCCAAGAGCGGACCTGCCTCAACAGAATCGGTCGGCCCGAGGAGCTGGCCGGCGCGCTCGTCTTTCTTGCGTCTGAGGCGTCAAGCTACGTCACCGGGCATGCCCTGGTCGTCGATGGCGGTTGGACGATTATCTGACCGAACTGTGCCTAGGACTTCTAGGAAGCTTGTGAACTTAAAGTTTCCGATATCGTAAGGGCAATATAAATGAGGGAACGGATGTCGTTTAAAGCTGAGCTTGAAAAACTATTGAGCGAAGATATGAGCTTTGTGATCGAGCGTGAGCGGTCTGCCTTTGATAAACTCGCCTGGCCTTTTGGCGAATCGCTTGTGCTCTTCGGCGCCGGGAATCTGGGCAGGAAAACCCTTGCGGGTCTGCGCAAAATAGGGATTGAGCCGTTGGCCTTTTCAGACAATAATAGGCTTCTATGGAATCAGCTTGTTGATGGGCTTCAAGTACTATCTCCTCAAAATGCAGCTCAGCGTTTTGGGCAAAACGCTGTATTTATTATTACAATTTGGAGAGCCTTGGGAGGAGAAAGGCAAGCTCACAGAGAAAAGCAGCTATTAGATCTCAACTGCCGCAAGGTGGTTTCATTTGGCTATTTATTCTGGAAATATCCCGAGATATACTTGCCACATTACTGTTTAGATGTGCCCCATAAGTTCTTTCAGCATATTGATGAATTGAGAGAGTTATTCTACCTGTGGGCGGATGATGACTCCCGACATGAATATCTCGCTCAATTAAGATTCCGAATGCTCCTGGACTTTGATGGTTTGCCCCCGCCGGTTGCGCATAAACAATACTTTCCTGATGATATATTTTCCTTTGCTAAACAGGAGAGGTTTGTCGATGTCGGCGCTTTTGATGGGGATACAATAGGGGATTTTCTAATTCGGCACGGATCGGACTTTGATAGCATCTTTGCCTTGGAGCCCGACCCAAAGAATTATGAAAAGTTGCAAAGATATATTCTTTCGTTGGATCATCCATCAAGGGAAAAGATAACCGCATTGAATCTGGCCGCCGGCGCAGGCAAAGGAAAGATCCATTTTGAGGCCAAAGGGACTGTGCAGTCTTACGTGTCCGACGTTGGAGAGCTAGAAGTCGATTGTATCTCTTTAGACGAAATCCTGAACAACCATGGACCTACCTTCATTAAAATGGATATCGAAGGAGCTGAATACGACGCCCTTAGTGGAGCCCGTAATGTCATTAAATATGCTTGTCCGGTTTTAGCTGTTTGCGTATATCACCGACCGGATCATTTGTGGCGAATTCCGTTGTTTATCCATTCATTATCCAACGAGTATCGTTTCTTTTTGCGGCCATATGATGAGGAATCCTGGGATCTCGTCTGCTATGCGGTTCCCGTTAATCGGTTGATTGCCTGAGGCGCCCTCGATGCGAGCTACTACAAAGTGCGAACACGGTTGGGCTATTCAGTGACGCCCTCAATGGCGCTAAGTGCTGATCTTGCCAGCCATATCAGCCAGCGCTTCTGGCAAAAGCACAAGCTGTTGCTCTGCCCTAATAGCAGAAGTGAAGGCGATGCTCAGCAAATAGCTACAGAGTTAGTCAATTGCTTCTACTTTAATCATAGCGCGTTACCGGCGATCGCTCTCACCGCAGATACTTTGATTCTTGCCTATATAGGCAACGATTCGGCATCTAAGGATGTCTTTTCGCAGCAGGGAGAAGCCTCTGGCGGTGCAAGGAGATATCCTGGCCTGGATCAGTTCAAACGATAGTTCTGCTATTATCCTGAAAGTATTAGATGTCACCCAGTTGCGTAGCATGACGATGGTAGGATTTATTAGTGAAAACGGATAAAAAACCATGCGAGCAAGTCGATATGCCTCGGATTCATATAAGCCAAGAATTTATCTGGCATTTCGTCAGTGGCAATGTTGAAAAGCAGCTTTTTGCGAGGTGAACGATGGAGAAGACGTTTGAGAGCCAATTAGAAGAACTTTTAGAGAATGATCCTGTTTCTATTTTAACCAGAACCGCTCAAAATTCGATGAATTGGCAGGACCCTTCGCAAATGCCATCGTTTTAGTCGGAGCTGGCGAGGTTGGACAGAAAGCACTCGCCGGATTGCGCCGCTTAGGTATTGAGCCACTCGCTTTTGCTGACAACAACTCAGACTTGTGGGGCAAGGCAATGAATGGACTTGACGTGCTCTCCCCTCAAGAGGCGGCGCAAAAGTTTCGCGACCGGGCTGTTTTTGCAGTCACAATTTATAACGGCTCAGGCGTTAGAAAGCAACTGCGAAATCTCAACTGCGCCAGAGTGGCTCCGTTTGCATACCTATTCTGGAAATATCCTGAAACCCTACTGCCCCATGCAAGCCTGGATAAGCCCCACCAGATTCACATGGAAGCGGACGACGTTCGCAAGTCACTTTCGCTATGGACAGACGAGGTCTCCCGCCGCGAGTATCTGGCTCAATTGCGATTGCGATTATTCTTGGATTCCGATAGCCTGCCGCCTCCTCTTCCAATGGGGCAAAATTACTTCCCCCTCGATCTTATTTCGCTCTCCTCAGAAGAAGTCTTCGTGGATTGTGGGGCGTTTGATGGTGATAGCGTCAGAAACTTTATTCAACGCCAGGGTTCGACCTTCCGCCAGATTATTGCGATAGAGATGGAATCCGCTGCCAGAGGCAGCGGAGACCCCGCGGCGCGGGGTCCGGCGACTGCGGGACGGATGTCCGCGGCTTTTCTTAGCGCTCTTTTCTTGGCGTTTTTGCGCCTTCGCGCTGAATCTTTTCAGGTACTCTCGGAGACCCCATGAGTTCCCACGCGATTGCAATCTTCGGTGCGGGCTTCATCGGCCGCAAGCTGCTGGGCCACTGCCGCACGCACGGTGTGCCGGTGGCCTGCTTCCTTGACAACCATCACCCGGGACAGGAGGTGGAGGGCATTCCCGTGCAGCGTCCCGCTTCGGCTCTCACGGCCGAGGAGCGGGCCCACACCACGGTGGTGCTGGCGGTGCGCAATCCCGGATTCGATCCGCACGAGGCGCGGGCCCAGCTGGCGCCCGCCGGATGGGGCGCGGTGCTGAGCTTCGCCGCCTTCAACGCACGGCATCGCGAGACCTTCGGCGATCTCTTCTGGGGCAAGACGGACGCCTTCTATCGCGACCATGCCGAGGCCATCGAACGGGCGCGCAGCCTCTGGTGCGACGCCAAGAGCCGCGAGCTGTACGACGCCCTCGTCACCTTCCGGCGCACCCTGGACGACTCGGTGCTGGGGCGTCCCGATCCCCACTCCTATTTCGCTTCCGATGTCCCGGCCTGGTCCGAGCCCATCCGCTTCGTGGATGGCGGGGCCTTCCAGGGCGACACGCTGGCGGACCTTGAGAAGCGGAGACTGAAAGTGGAAGCGGCGGCGGCCTTCGAGCCCGATCCCCGGAACTTCGCACGCATGCGGCAGGAGCTGGAGGCCCTGTCCTTCCCCGTCACGGCCTGGCCCTGCGGCCTGCATCGGGAGGCGAGCCAGCTGCGCTTCCGGGCTGTGGGGGGCCTCAACAGCACCCTGACGGAGGAAGGAGAGACCATAATCCAGTGCGTGTCCCTGGATGAGGCGCTCCACGGCTTCCACCCGACCCTCATCAAGCTGGACGTGGAGGGTGCGGAGCTGGCCACCCTGGAAGGCGCCCGCCGCATTCTGGCCCAGGACCATCCAGGCTGGGCCGTGTGTGTCTACCACCGCTCCGAGGACCTGTGGCAGCTGCCCCTGTGGTTCGCCGAGCACGCTTCCCGCCCCTACCACTACTACCTCCGCGCCCACGCCTACGAAGGCGAGGACACCGTGATGTACGTGGTGCCGTAGTTCCGTTGCGCCGAGGACACGAGCGCCACTTGGAAGGGGAAACGACGAAGAAATGATCATTCACGAAGGGCCACCAAGGGCCACGAAGAACACGAAGAGGTCTTCACGGATTTCCGGGCCGGACGATCCAAACACAATATTTTCCAGAAGGTGTTTTCTCAGTGCGTGCGAATGAGGTGTTTGTGGATTGCGGTGCTTATGACGGCGATACAATTAAGATATTCCTTGAGAAAAGTGGAAGCCGTTTTGATCGTGTGGTTGCATTTGAGCCCGATCCGATTAACTTTCAGAATTTGAAGACGCACGTTCAGGGTTTGCCTACAGGAATACGTGAGAAGATCATTCTGCTGAAGAAAGTCGTCGGGGAGGACGCGGATTATTTGAGATTTAATATTTCCGGAACATGTTCTTCACACATAAGCATGGATGGAAGCGTTGAGGTCGAATCGGTCCCTCTGGATAGTGTTTTGAGCGATTTTGTTTCTACTTAATATTAAGATGGACATCGAAGGGGCCGAACTGGACGCTCTGATCGGCGCCCGGACTATAATTGAAAGAGATTGCCCTGTTCTGGATGTTTGTGTTTACCATCAACAGGACCATTTATGGGGGATTCCTTCATTGATACGATCGCTCTCCAATCGGTATCGTTTCTTTCTTAGGGCTCATAATGAAGAAGGCTGGGAACTGGTTTGCTACGCTGTGCCAATAAGCCGACTGAGGGTTGAGTCGTTCGAACGATCAAAACCGTGAGCAAGACACCTTTTGATCGGCGATATGCCAGGCGCGCCTGTGCCGTCTGCGGCAGCACGGCGATCAAACTGCTATTTCGACAAACCTTCTCTGAAATGTCGAGCGGCAGTCTGCTGCAAGGGTACGATGTGGTCGTGTGCGCCGAGTGCGGCTTTGGGTTCGCGGACCACATCCCCGAACAGGCGGCTTTCGACGCGTATTATCGCGACGTGTCCAAGTATGAACACCAAGACCAGGGCGGACAGGAATCTAAATACGATTTAGCCCGCTTTGAGGCAGTAATTTCTGTCATCAAACCGTTTCTGCCAAATTACCAAATGCGCATCCTGGAAATAGGATGTGCGACGGGGCGGTTATTGTCTTTGCTCAAGCAGAGCGGTTATAAGAAGGTATTGGGACTCGATCCCTCGCCTGTCTGCGTTGAGACTGCGCACAAACTTTATGGCGTACGGGTTATGGCTAATGCCTTGTCGGACGTCGCGATCGAAAACCAGTCCATTGATTTTCTAATTTTAGTGGCTGTTCTTGAGCATATTTGTGATTTGAGCGCAACTCTTGTTCAGCTTTGGAATATGCTATCGGAGGGAGGACGTATCTATATCGCGGTCCCGGATGCGTCCCGTTATGCACAGGGTGAAGATGCGCCGTATCAGGAATTCAGTGTTGAGCACATCAACTTCTTTGGGCCGACTTCGCTAGCGAATTTGATGCGCGCGAGTGGGTTCTCTCAGATTTTTTGCCGACAAAGCCTGATGGAAGCCAATTACCGAACAAAAAACCCAGCCATCCAAGCCATTTTTAAAAAAGACGCAACAAATCTTTCAAGCATTCGTGCAATCCCGGACACGCAGACTGAATGCGGTTTGATGACCTACATCAGCCAATCGCGTCAATTCGACAATCATATTCGACGGATCATCGATGACATCGCCTCAAACGGCCGGCCCATTATTGTCTGGGGCACTGGCGCACATACGCTCAGGCTCTTAGCGACCAGCCGGCTGGCGCAAGCCAACATTCGCGCATTCGTGGACTCGAATCCCCGCTATCAAGGCAAACAGTTGAATGGGCTTCCGATCATCGCCCCGGTTGATCTGAAGGAACGGACGGATGCGATTTTCATCTCGTCGAGAGGGTTTCAATCGGAAATTGAACGACAAATCCGGGATGATTTGCGGCTACAGAATGAAATTATAAAGCTGTATATATTCGCGTGATATTGCCCAAAATAAAGAGCTGCTGATCTATCGCACTACGCGTGACGGGTTTGAGTGACAGTTAGATAACGGTCAGATACAGGATAAAGCGTGATAGCCTGTGAAAACGATTGATAAATTGATAAGCTAAACTCTCATCCAAACCCCATAATTACAGAAAAGCAATAAAATATCTATGATTAAAAACATTATGTATAGATTTCCTCTGATAAGATGGCTATCTCAAAAACTAGGCATAGATAAAGCTGTAGCCTATTCTGTGGCAGGAAAAATTTGGCTAATAGTCGTCGGCGTCGTCAATATCATCTTGATTGCCCGCTTCATAACGCGCTCTGAGCAGGGCTATTTATACACCTTTCAGAGCTTATTGGTTTTTCAACTCCTGTTCGATTTGAGCCTTTCCGCTGTTTTAGTCCAATTCGCCGGCCATGAAATGGCCCATTTGAAATGGCAGGCGCAGGGGACAGTAGAGGGCGAATCGGCCGCAAAATCCAGGTTGGCCTCGTTAATAAGAATATCTTTCAAGTGGTATTCGATCGCTGCCGTTTTGATGCTCGTACTACTGACGTCGGGGGGATACATTTTCTTTAAGAGTAAAGAGGTCGCGCAAAACCCCGTCAACTGGCAGGCGCCCTGGATGCTTATATGCACGGCCGCCTCCATTTCGATGATATTCACTCCCATCTTAGGAATAATCGAAGGCTGCGGCAAGGTCGCCGAGGTCGCCGCTTTCCGGATAATACAGGATTCTGTTGGCGCTCTGGTCTATTGGATTGCGCTGGGTTCCGGACTTAAGTTATTGGCGTTGCCGGCTCTGTTCTTCACGAGGGTCACCGTGCTCCTGATTTATCTGCTTGTGTTTAGAAGGCGATTCCTAATTGACCTGAAATCAACGAACATGAGCCGGAAAATCAGCTTTAGCGAGGAAATTTGGCCCTTCCAATGGCGATTCCTTGTATGTTCGATTGCGAGCTTACTCGCCTCATCCTTGATGATCCCGATCGTGTTTGCCGCCCAGGGGCCTGTCGTCGCCGGGCAGTTAGGAATGACTCTTTCAATAACCAGCGCGCTTTTATCGGTTTCCATGGTCTGGATCTCTACGAAGGTTCCCCTGTTCTGCAATCTGGTAGCCCTGAAGAAATATGATGAACTCGATCGAACGTTTCGCACTGTCGGCAGGCATTCGTTTTCCGTAATGCTGGCCTTATCAGCGGGTATCATCATTATGATAGTAGCCGTAAATAAGCTTATACCGTCTTTTGCCGTCCGTTTGGCCGATCCGACGACGGCCGCGCTGTTGATTCTTGCTGTTTTGATGGCATTCCCAAACATCGCAGGGTCGGCCTATCTCCGCGCCCATAAACGCGAGGTTACAGCTCCAGCTAACATATCAATCGCAATCATTACGCTCTTACTAGTTTATTTTGCGTCCCGGCATGCAGGTCTCTTATATATCGGCATCGTGCAGGCCATAAGCAGCGGTGTGTTGTCCTTCTGGGTTTATTCGCTTCTTAAACGATATAGGCGGCAATGGCACAACGCATTTTCGATAGGTACATTAGGGAATTAAACCAATGACGGGAGTAACCGTTAATCAAAAGCTGGTAGCCGGAAGAGGATATGTGTTGAAACTGGATAGCGATGTCATCAATCTGTATTAAGGATGAATCAAATGAGAAGAGATATACTTTCTATTTGTATTCCCACCTATAACCGTGCTCCATTGTTGCGCGAATGCTTGCAAAGCATTATTGTGTCTTGCGCAGGCTATGAGCAACAAGTAGAGATTGTGATTTCCGACAATGCATCTACTGATGATACCGCAGCGGTGGTCAAGGGATTTCAGGACAGAAACAGTAATATTCATTATCATTGTAATGTGGCTATTGAAGGCAATGCGAATATCGTCAGAGTGGCCCAATTGGGTCGGGGGGAGTATATTTGGGTGTTTGGTGATGATGACAAGGTAGACAAACGAGCAGTACCAACCGTCTTGGAGCGAATATCGCGTGGCTGCAATTTGATTGTGCTGAATTTTTCATGTCACTCGTCGGATTTTAGCCGACAGTCAAGGTCTTCTTATTATTCCGTCCGCCTGCCGCTACGGTTCAATAATCATGATCTGCTTTTAAAAACCTTTGGTACAACGTTGGGCCTCATTTCGGCAATTGTGATGCATCGTAGTATTGTGCAGGGGCGAGTAGATGATAGGTTGCAAGCAGGCATAGATTATAGGTTTCCTTTTTTACCGGCTATTTATGCGGATATGACAAAAAAATGCAATGCGGAATTTGTTCCTGATTCGCTAGTGCTGAACCGGACGGGAAACCCTGTTTGTGATAATGCTACCTGGATTCAGACATTTTGTAAAAACATGGCGTTGCTTATAGAGGCACAGCGAACTTTAGGGTATTCATCTGCCAGTATCCTGACGGCAAAGAATAGAACTATTCGGCGTTATATTTTTGGGTGGATAATATATCAGAAAATGGAAGGCAGTGCATGGCGCGATATCTATGAAGAGCTATGGAAATATTACCGCGATTGTTTGGCATTTTGGCTGCTGTGTCTGCCTCTGGTCTTATTGCCCGGTTCTTTGCTGCGTATGATACGTAAAGCAAGAAGGAGGTTTAGGTGCTTGAGGATTAACTTAAGTTGACACTATAGGAAAACAGGTGGTCAAATTACCTCCAACGAAGTTGAGCAAATCACAAAAAGGAGGATTAAATGACCACCCAGGACAAGCTTATCAAAAAGAAGCTCTCGATACTAGAGCTAGCTGAGTTCCTGAAGAACGTCTCGGAGGCCTGCCGGATCAACGGCTGCTCCCGCCAACACTTCTACGACATCAGGCAGGCTTATCAAGAGCAAGGGATTGAAGGCCTAACGGAGAAGAGCCGACGTAAGCCCTGCCTAAAAAATCGTGTTGCGCCGGAGGTGGAGGAGGCCGTGTTGCAGATGGCCTTGGAATATCCGGCCTATGGGCAAACCAGAGCCTCCAACGAGTTGAAAAAGAAAGGGATCCTGGTCTCCGCGGGCGGAGTGAGGTCGATCTGGCTGAGGCATAACCTGGAGACCTTCAAGAAGAGGCTGCGGGCGCTTGAAGAGAAAGCGGCCAAGGAAGGCATCGTTTACACCGAGGAGCAGCTCCGGGCGCTGGAAGTCCTCAAGCGGGAGAGAGAGATGGACTTGGAGGAGATCGAAACGGAGCATCCCAGCTATCTCCTGGCCCAGGACACCCTCTATGTCGGTTATCTAAAGGGCGTGGGCCGGATCTATCAACAAACAGCCTTGGATACGTTCTCTTCATTGGCCTTCGCCAAGCTCTACACGGCCAAGGTGCCCATTGCTTCGGCCGACATCCTGTGTGGAGGATCTCAGGAAAAGATCTTTGAGGTGGGTTGCCTGGTACAATAATGAGCGCACCCATCAAGGGAAGCGCTGTCAGGGAAGGACGCCGATGGCGACTTTCCTGGCCGGGTTGGAGCTAGTGAGTCAGAAGAAACTTGACGCCAATTTCGAAGGGGTAGTTGATCCCTGTCAACTATAGTGTTGTTCAGAGCATTTAATAAGCTTGTGGAGAAAAGCTATATGGCATGTATTGATCAAACCGGTTATCTCTGTTTTTATGTTAATTGTTTATGGTAATCAACTTTCTATGGGCAGAATATACACCGCCAACATACTCACTATTGCCTATAAAAAATAAAATCAGGTTTGTGTGCCAAAGCTCATATCTTTAAGTTTATCGAAATCATCGTTAATCTAAACGAGAGATGTAGTGCATATATTCTGGTTTTTTTACTTATTAATGTTTGTCACGGGAAGCGTGAAAATTTGGCAAATAGTCTACCTAAATCACGTTATACTTCTCATATTAATAGTTTGGGCCGTGCTAAGATGGTTCCTTAAAGGGAAATGGGCTATTCCTGAAAAATTTAGCCTCTGCTTCCTGTTTTTCCTTGCTAGCACCAGCATCTCTTTTTTTTATTCAAATGTCGAACTTTCGTCTTTTCGTTCGTACTCTCAAACAATGATTTTCTTCCTTTCTATCTTTCTGACGTACTTAATCATTACAAATAAGGAGGATTACCAGCGCTGGTTACAAGTATTAATCCTGGGATGCTCCATAAATGCTGGGATTGGAATATATGAAAGTTACAGATGGATTCTTGAAAACGGTTTGGTATTAGTAGCAAACGGAAAGTTCTTCCGGGTAAAGAGCTTAAACGTCTCTCCTAATGACTATGTATTTCAACTAACAGTGGGTTTGCTTTTGTCGTCCACTATTAAGAAGAAGGCACTGCGGCTGTTTGCTCAAGTGATGTATGTAGTACTAATGTTACTCAGTATGTCCAGGAGCGCCTTGGTAGTCCTTGCATTACTCGGACTAGTCAGTTTATATCGTATGCGCAGCAAAAAACGGCTTCTTCAGTTCAGCTTTATAGGTTCAATGTTGGTTTTGGCCATTTTCTTTTTATCGGACTTTACTCCTTTACGGGAGCGCATTTATGATATTGCAAACATGGATTATAATATTAAAAGGTTGCTTGTCTATCAAGACATTCAGGAAAAAATTTTCGCAGGAATTCCTGAATTCTTTTTTGGAAATGGATTCGGGACGTATTCATTTTTTAATCCAATAGATTTGGAATTTTACGACAACCCGCACAATATATTCTTACACATTTTTTACAGTGCCGGTTTCTTTGGTTTTGTAGCGTTCATGCTGTGCGCTTCAGTGCTTATCACTATCACTTATCGTTTGTGGCGCACATTCGAGCATGGTCATGAAATTAGGATTATTCTCGGCTGTATATTATGTTTGCACATTTGCGTATGGGTGGTTGGACTGGTCGAACAGAATATTTCCGGTGTTGGAAGCGGATGGCTAATAGGCGCAATTTTCGGAGCGCCTCTGGTTCTCAGAAAGATAACGAGGGTAATAAATTAATGAAAATATTAATTGTAGCTGACGGTATATATCCTTTCTCAATGGGAGGATCACACCGCATGATTTATGAACTGGCAATGGTTCTTGCACAAAATGGTCACAAGGTCACCTGCTTGGTCCCCGAAATTAGTAAAGAAGCACATATGGCCCATGATGGTTCTGGATGGTTTGATCGCGATGGGTTCCGAATTGTACGTTTCCCAAGAAGTGGCGGTGGACTTGCGGGAAAGTTTGCCACACTTTTTATGGGGTTCAGGACGGCTGTTGAAAAAATTCTTGAGGAGGAGAGTGTAGATGTTATTAATATTAATTACCTTCCGGCTATTTTCGCTTTACGCAAGTTGTCAAGTAAGCGGCGAATCCTGTATACGTTCCACGGCCCTTGGGCCGGTGAGGCTCGCCAGGGCTTTTCAGGAAAGAAGGACGGCAAGTCTCTTATAAGTCGGGTTTTATCTCGTTTTTTTATTGAGCCGTTTATACAGATAGTGGGGGGAATGTTAGAGAAGCGATGTTTAGCTAACTGTCATCGTTTTACGACTCAATCCGCCTATATGCGAAATCTCCTTGTTTCGACCTATGGTGTCGACTTAAATAAAGTATCCGTAATCCCTGCTGGTGTAAATGCTGATGTTTTTTACCCCGAGGAGGACCACGTATTGCGATCACGCGTTGCCGATGGTAGGGTATATGTGTTTCTGACAGTTCGCCGTTTAGAAAAACGAATGGGCTTGGATATACTCATCCGTGCATGTGCGATTCTGAAAGAAAGATTTCCCGATTTCATACTGTTGATCGGTGGTAAGGGTGCACAGTTTGACTACCTGAAGAATTTGATACACGCCACTGGATGCTCTGGGAACGTCCGAATGCTGGGTTTTATTCCAGAGAATGAGTTGAGAAAGTATCTTTCGCTGTCGGATCTTTTTATACTTCCCTCCCGTGATTTGGAGGGATTTGGTCTTGTTGTACTTGAGTCTATGGCGTGCGGAACTCCAGTTTTGGTGTCACCGAGGGGAGGCCCAAGAGAAGTAGTGGATCAATTTGATTCGCGATTTGTTCTTTCGGAGCTGAAGCCTGATATCATTGCAGAGAAGCTCTTAGAACTTATCGAATCAGGGGTGCTTCATGACAAAGGCACTAAATTGAAATGTTTGGATTTTGTGAGCGGGCGTTATTCGTGGGATCGCTGCTCAAGGGATTATATAAATTGGGTTGAGGCTTCTCAATAATTGAGATGAGACTTACAGCCAAAGTTGAAGGTAATTTATAATGCCTACAATATCAATAGATACAAGAATGATAAATGCCTCAGGCATAGGACTTTATATTGAAAAAGTAATTTCACGC
Organism: Candidatus Aminicenantota bacterium; assembly: GCA_963702835.1. Lineage (GTDB taxonomy): Bacteria > Acidobacteriota > Aminicenantia > Aminicenantales > JAFGAV01 > JAFGAV01. The sequence goes on along the minus strand of OY969762.1, from coordinate 1,819,372 downwards.
CTCGTTAAAGAAGAAGACTTTAAAGTATACTGCTTATGCCATGATAGGCTCGACAACTTTGAATGGTCAAAGAAAGTTGACTGTGTCCATGTGAGATCCAGAATATTTAGCATATCTGAGCAATTAGAATTACCCCTTAAAATTCCCCAAACTGATATTTTCTGGTCCCCTCAATACAATGTCCCGCTCTTACCGATCAGAGCTAAAAAAAGGATCGTTACCATACCGGATATATATCAGCTATCTCATTTTAATGAGCTCTCATTACTAAAAAAACTATATGTGAAAATAGTCACTAATGCAGCCATATATTTATCATCAAGAGTTATTACCATCTCAGAATTTTCCAAAAATGAGTTATTAAAATACACAGGTATCAAGATAAATAAAATTAAGATGATATACTGTGCAGTAGATGAAAAATTTTCAGACAACGTGTCTGGTATAGCAATCGAAGGGAATTATATACTTTTCGTTGGAAACATCAAACCTCATAAGAATTTAGAAAATGCATTAAATGCATATAAAATCTTTTCAGCTAAACACGCAAATTATAAATTTATAATTGTGGGCAAGAAAGAGGGATTCATAACAGGTTATAATAATATTAGTGAGCTTATTAAAGGAATTGAGGATAAGGTTATCTTTACCGGACATGTTACTGATATAAAACTAAAAGAATACTATGCAGGTGCAAGTATTTTTTTCTTCCCGTCGCGTTATGAAGGATTTGGTCTTCCGCTCTTAGAGGCTATGAAATTTAACATTCCTATTGTATCATCATATGCTGCGTCCTTAAAAGAAGTTGGAGGTGAGGCAATTTTATATTGCAATCCAAATGATGTAAATAGCATGGCACAAAAGTTAGATGAAGCTATAGCCAACAGAAACTTTTTTTCACATGAAAAATATGCAGCGCAACTGAGGAAATTTAGTTGGCATAAAGCAGCCTTAGAGTATATTAAGGTATTTAGAGACATAAGTGCATAAATGTCTAAATCAGCGATCATAACTGGTAAACTATTGACTTACGCATAAGTAATAGGAATTCTTTCACTCCCATGGAAGTTCCGAAGCTCGAATACACGACCATAGAAGATTTTCCGATCGTTTAAGTTTTCGTACCGGAGCTTTGAGAATATGTCTAAGATGTTGAGTATCTTTTGGAATACAATTGGCGACAGAACGTTTAAGATAACTCGAGATGAATTCATCCGGATTAAGTTCAGGCGCATAAGGCGGAAATCTATAGCTCCGAATTTGATTATGTTTTTTAAGAAATTCTTTAACCGTTTTAGCCCTATGAATTGTACCGCCATCCCAAAGTAAAACAAATCCTCTCTTAAGGTGTTTAAGAAGGTATTTAAGAAAGCTGCGTATTCCGCTGATTCCGGCCACCTATTCCGAACGAAAGCGGCCACCCCTCGGAGCGAAGCGACGCTGGGCATCTTAGTTGTAGCCTAGTGGCCGGATTGGGCCAGAATATGCAATTTACAAAAGCGAAATGTTCGGGGTCGTACTTCTAGAAGCAATGGTCAAGGGTAACCATCGGATGATATGAGGATAAAATAAATGAAGAAATATTTAATTACAGGATTTTCAGGTTTTGTCAGTCGCCATTTTTTAGAATATCTCGAAATAAATCAGATAAGAGCGTCGATCAAAGGCTTGGATGTTCATAATCCTGAGTTTAATAGAGAATCTTTTAAATTCATAAAATATGATTTTGAAAAGGTCGATCTTCTTCACAAAGAGAAAGTAAAAAATATCATTTTTGAATTTCGACCCGATTATATACTACATCTTGCCTCATTCAGCAGCGTTGCATTTAGTTGGAAAGAACCTATTCTAAGTTTTCAAAATAATATAAATATATTCTTGAATTTATTAGAGGCAGTCAGAAAGATAAATTTATCTACTCGAATACTATCCGTTGGTTCTTCTGAAGAATATGGTGAAGTCAAAAAGACGGATTTGCCACTGACCGAAGATCATCCTTTAAAACCTGTTAGTCCCTATGCCGTGGCCCGAGTGTCGCAAGAACTGCTATCGCAAATATATACTAACGGCTATAATCTCGATATAATCATGACAAGGTCGTTTAATCATATTGGTCCATTTCAGAAAGACATTTTTGTAGTATCATCCATCGTCAAGCAACTACTTGAAATCAGCAATAAGGCTGAAAAAAAGGATATGTTAATTACGGGTGACATAAATATTGTCAGGGACTTCACCGATGTGAGAGACGTTGTTTCCGCATATTACTTGCTACTTAATAAGGGTAAAAAAGGTGAGATATATAATGTATGTAGTGGAGTTGGTATTTCATTAGAAAATATAATTCAAATTATGAGTAAATATTTAGACATAGAGGTAATTATTAAAGTAGATCCGGAGCGCATCCGTCCGAGGGATAATATGTTGATTGTTGGTTCTAATAGAAAATTAAAAGACTTAGGATGGAATCGCAAATATCTGCTTGAAGATTCACTAAAAGATATAACTGATTTTTGGAAGTTATCATAAGAAAATACAATTTTAAAGTAGGGGGTTCTCCAATCATGCGCCAAATAAGGTTATCCCCATCCTCAGTTGGGTACGTCCATGTGCGTTTTCAAATCCTTAGAAGAGGCTATAATGAAAGTACTTAATATTGTGAAGTACTACTATCCGTCTGTAGGCGGCATGGAAACTTATGTCAGGCAGCTCTGCAGTGGAATACGTAAACATGGAATTGAGCCCCGCGTAATAACAATCAACAATATTGCGCGCATCAAAACAGCCTGGGAGAGAATCGACCAAGTTCCAGTGCGGCGTGTAGCTTGCCAACTTAGGCTTTTTAGTCAGCCCGTAAGCTTGTCTTTTGGGCAGGAGATGAGGCATCTCATTTCGGAGACTGACTTAGTTCATTTACATTGCCCATTTCCAAACGCTGAGATGCTAAGCAATTCTTTTGCCTCGAAACCGCTGGTTGTAACCTGGTGTGCGGATCCGGTCAATACCCGCTGGAGAAAACTGTTCCCTCTTTTCCGTTTGGCCCTGATTCGCGTTCTAGAAATGGCACGCAAAATCATTTTGATAGGTCCCAACTTGCTTGAACACTCCCCCACATTGCAGCCGTATCAACACAAGTGTGACGTCATCCCATTGGCCTACTCACATGCTAAGGGAGTTGAAACTATATCAACAGTACGGAAGCTTAATCCGGAAAGTCCCATCATTCTCTTTATCGGTAAGCTTCGAAAATACAAAGGAGTGGAGTATCTAATACGCGCCCTGCCCCATTTGCCAGAAGTACTACTACGCATTGTTGGTAACGGCGAAGAGATGAGTAATTTAAGACAGCTCACCAACAAGCTGGGAATTGATTCGCGCGTAAGCTTCTTAGCAAACGCCCCAAATGAACATCTTCCCGATGAGTACAAGAATGCCGATCTTTTTGTACTACCTTCAATCGATGCCAGCGAAGCTTTCGGCATTGTTCAAGCCGAAGCCATGTCTTATGGATTACCGGTGATTAACACTAATTTATCGTCAAGCGTGCCGTTCGTGAGTTTGAATGGAGTAACCGGCATAACAGTCCCGCCCCGTTCCCCACTAGCTTTGGCTGCTGCTATAAAAAGACTATGTGATGAGCCTATCTTTTATGAAAATTGTTCACGTAATGCCCTGCAGCGCGCAAAGCTTTTCAGTGAAGAAAACTTGATAGAGAAGTATACTAAGGTTTATAGGGAATGTGTTTGAGCTACCTAATGTCCTTATGGTTTTTCACTTAGCAATGTCCATACGGAAACCCTCTAAGAAAAGATTTTTACAGCCAGGCTTTAAAAATTAGCATGGTTGAGAATTCCTTTAGGTGAAGGCATAGGGGTTACAGATGGAGAGAATTGTTCTCGTTACTGGCGCAACCGGTGCGGTGGGGCCTCGAGTCGTGAGCGCCTTGATGGAAGCCGGATGCTCAGTTCGTACTCTGTCGCTCGATGCGCCGCCAACGAGCGCGTGGCCTGATGGCGTGGATGTGCGCTTGGGCGATGTGACTGACATGGCAACGGTTCAGCGCGCGATGCAGGGTGTAGACGCAGTGGTTCACCTCGCAGCTCTCGTGCACATCGTCAACCCATTACCTGAGCTACGCGAAAAATACGAACGAATCAATGTCGGCGGTACGGCCATGGTGGCGGATATGGCAGTTCAGGCGGGCGTCAAACGCATGGTGCTGGCCAGCACGATCGCCGTGTATGGCCCGTCTGGCGGTCGAGTGCTTGATGAAGGGTCTAACGCCTTTCCAGATACTTTTTATGGTCAGACCAAACTGGCCGCCGAAAAAATTGTTTTGAATGCCAGGCGTGCGGATGGCCAGCCTCTTGGAACCGTACTGCGTTTTGGTGCGGTCTATGGGTCTCGTATCAAAGGCAACTATCGGCGCCTGTTACAGACGTTGGCACGCGGTCGATTTATAGCAGTGGGCAATGGATCGAATCGACGTACGTTGATCTATGACAAAGACTTGGCGCGTGCTGCCGTGCTGGCCGTGTCGCACTCTGCGGCGGCGGGACAGGTCTTCAATGTGACCGATGGCCGATTTCACACAATGAAGGAAATTGTGGCGGCGATGAGCTTGGCATTGGGGCGAACCCCACCACGCTATTCGCTGCCAGCAAGACCGGTGCGTTGGGCGGCGGGGCTGGTAGAAGAAACTGCGAGACTCATGGGGTGTCAGTCACCCATTGTGCGCGCCACGATCGACAAGTACACTGAAGACATCGCTGTTAGCGGCGACAAGATTCACCACCTACTGGGTTTTAACCCGCAATATGATCTAGCGTCTGGTTGGCGCGAGACCGTTGAGGATATGCGCCATGCCGGTGAGCTGTGAAGATAATCCGTTCACCCCGTTTCAGCTTTTTTTCGGTAGCGGCGAAATGATGGCAAAGGAATTGACTGAAACCCTGAAATGGTATTTGGAGGAACAGGCGAAACGTGGAACGTGAAATAACCCTTGGCTTGCTCGCCATTGCCCTTAGCGCTCTCGGCGCCTTCATTGTCAGTCGCTTTGGCTGTTGCCTGGGCCTCATTGACAAGCCGACTGCGCGCAGTTCCCATTCAGGGGCTATACCGAAAGGTGGGGGCATTGGCATTGTGGCATCGTTTCTTCTGACTTCGATTATGGCGGGCATGCCTGGCACCTTTTGGCTTCCTTTGGGTGCTATGGCTGTTTTTGCGTTTGTGGGGGATCGGATGGATCTTTCGTCCAGGTTACGGCTGCCCGTACAGTTGCTCCTCATGGGCGCGTTGGTTGTCGGCATATGGAAGGGAATACCTCAGAGTGTCCCGGCTGTTCTACTGATTGTGTTTTGGACCGTATTTATCGTGGGAACAGCCAATTTCTACAATTTTATGGACGGCATCAACGGCATCGCCGGCATTAGCGGAGCGGTCGGGTTCGGACTGCTGGCGTTTGAAACGTACAAAGATCAACCCGAGGTCGGTCTCCTGGCCACTTGTATGGCGTTGGCCTGCCTGAGCTTTCTCCCGTTCAACCTCCCCCGGGCGCGGGTGTTCATGGGCGATGTTGGCAGCATTGTATTGGGCGGAGTATTTGCCGGGCTGGTATATATGGCGTCCCACACACTGTTGGATTTTCTGTGCATGACCTCTTTTCTATTTCCGTTTTATGCCGATGAACTGACGACGATGATTGTCCGGCTGCGCGCTGGCGAGAACTTAACTCAACCCCATCGACGACACATTTATCAGCTGCTGGCTAATGAACGACAAATTCCGCACTGGCGGATATCTACAGGTTATGGCTTTTTTCAATTGCTGGTGGGTGTAAGCGTTTTGATAACCAAAACGTTTGGCGTTGCAGTTGTGCTGGCTGTGCTGGCAAGTTGGTTTGTTCTGTTTGTGCTTGGCGGCTATTTTGTCAGAGGCATGCTCTCGTGCGGAAATGGAAATTGAAAAACCTTGCCGCGTCTCTAAAAAAAAGAACATTGGCTCATTTCCGGAAATAGCCAGTGCTGACGAGGAGATTTGATGCTGACTGTATTCTATAAAATAGTTGTCGCATGGCTCATGCCTCCCGGGTGTTTTATTCTTTTATTCGTTTATTGCGCTTATAAAACCCGGCTCATTACCGATCAATCGTTGCGGAAAAAACTGCGGACGCTTGCCTTTATCGGTGCTGCAGGGCTGTACCTGCTGTCCATCCAACCGGTTTTGCAGCTGCTGGCCAGCGGTTTGGGGAAAAAATAGCCGCCGCTTAAAGAGTTGCACATCAAAAAAACAAATGCCGTTATCGTGTTGAGCGCGGGTATTGTTGAAGGGGTGCAGGTAAGCTTCTCGCAGCTACCGGCCGCTCCCAGTTCTTTGGCTTTGGTGCGGCTTAGCGAAAGCATCCGGCTATACCGGAGAATCAAGGCTAAAGAACGGAGTTGCTCCATCATCCTCACCGGCGGACGTTTTTTCGGTAACAAATATGCAGCAAGTGTCGTATCCCGAGAATGGCTTATCTCAATGGGTATTCCGGCCAGCGATGTTCGTTTGGAAACATCCAGTCGGACAACATTTGAGGAAGCCCGGTTTGTATTGCAAACGGTGCAAAGTGAATCAACGGAAGCGGTGTTTCTAGTAACCACCGCATCGCATATGCCCCGTGCTGTGGCCACATTTACCAAATTCGGCCTATCCGTGATCCCGGCCCCCTGTGGTTTTTCCGATTCGGGAAAGCTGGGGCTTTTCAGTTTCATGCCGGGAGCCGGGACCTTGCAAGAAACCCGCCTGCTGCTTTGGGAATATCTGGGAGCTGTGTTCTATTGGTTCAAACACCCCGAGTCTTCAGTAAAAGCATAGACTGTTTCCGGGTCGGGGGCCAAGTTGACTTCAGGTGAAGATTGCTGTATGTTCGCGACGGTGTAGGGCGGCACTGCCGGGAATACACCTTCAGAAGGCCCCTAGCTGTTCAAAGAATGGGGAGAGGGTCAATCCAGAATCCGCGTATGCCCGGGAAATCATGCCCCATAAATTGAGGCTTTACAAAGAATATATTCGAGATCGCGGTTTTGGGCTGGATTTGCGGCTCATTATGACGGCTCTAGCTTGCATGCTGAAAAAGGACTCTAATAAGAAAATTAGTCTTAATGGCAGAAATATTGTCTCTAAATTTTATCTGATATTGCGGCCATTCCGAGGTGGTCCCTTTCGCAGTTATTATCGGGGGTTGATGGGATGAAGAAGAAAATATCTTTCTTTATGAGAAAAGCTTTGAAAACGACAGCCTTCAAGAGGAGAGCGTTTTTCTTGCTTGCAGACATTCTTCTAATTATGCTGTCTCTTTATGTATCATTCTGGCTGAGATTCGACGGAGATATCCCAGGCGAATATCTGAAGAACCTTTGGTATTACTTCCTGCTGGCCCTGCTTATAAAGATATTTATGCTCATCGTCAATGGCGTGTACAACATCTCCTGGCGGTTTTTCGGGCTCAAGGAATTCCTCAAGCTCTTCGGCGCGGTCACCATGTCGTCGATCGTGATGGCGATTTTCCTCTTCTTCTTCAAGACATACAGGCCATTCCAGGGATTTCCGCGATCGGTCGTCCTAGTAGATTATATATTTACATTGGGCATGATCGGGACGCTCAGAATCTCGAAACGGGGCGTCAGGGAGTATCTCAACAAGACGGGCCGGCTGAAGCGGGGAAGGACATCGATCCTAATCATCGGAGCGGGCAGGGCCGGCGAGCAGATCGGCCGGGAGATGCTGAACAACAGGAAATCGAAGTATTTCCCGATCGGGTTCATCGACGACGATCCGGCCAAACGGGGGTTAAGCATCCACGGGATCAAGATCCTGGGAACGCGGGAGAATATCCCGGAGGTCCTGAAAGCCAGCCGCGTCGAGGAGGTCCTCGTTGCCATTCCGTCGGCGAGATCGAAGGACATCCGGGACATCGTCGAAATCGTCCGCAATGCCGGCGGCGTAAAGAAGATCAAGATCCTGCCGGGGATCATCGATCTCATGGATGGCAACGTCACTCTTAGGGACATCCAGGAGATCCAGGTCGGGGATTTGCTGGGGAGGGAGCCGGTCGAGATCGATTACGCCGCGATCCGCAGTTTCATCAACGGAAAACGAGTGCTCGTGACGGGGGCGGGCGGGTCCATTGGAGGAGAGCTGGCCCGGACCGTGCTCCAGTTCGAGCCGAAGAAGCTCATTCTACTTGACATCGACGAAACGGAAATATTCTATCTTTTAAACCGGCTTAAGGCGACATCCGCCGAAGTTATTCCGGTCGTCGGCGATATCCGGGACCGAATGAAAATGGAGGCGGTCTTCGAAAAATGCCGGCCCGAGATCGTTCTTCACGCGGCCGCCTACAAACACGTTCCCATCCTCGAGTTCTACCCGGAGGAGGCCGTCAAGACGAACGTCATGGGGACGCGGAACCTGGGCGAGCTGGCCCTGAAATATAAGGTGGAGCGGTTCGTCAACATTTCGACGGACAAGGCGATCAACCCGACGAGCGTCATGGGCTCGACCAAGCGGGTCAGCGAGGAACTGCTCAAGATCCTGAACGGGAAAAACGGGACGAAATTCATCTCGGTTCGCTTCGGCAACGTCATCGGCAGTCGGGGGAGCGTCATCCCGGTCTTCATGGAGCAAATCAAGAAGGGCGGGCCGGTGACGGTAACGCATCCGGAGATGAAGCGCTATTTCATGATGACCGCGGAGGCCGTGCTCATCGTCCTCGAGGCGGCTGCGGCCGGCCAGGGCGGGGAGACCTACGTCTTGGATATGGGAGAGCCGGTGAAGATCGTCGATCTCGCCCGGGAGATGATCAAGCTCAGCGGGCACGAACCAGACGTGGATATCCCCATCGTCTTCACGGGGCTGCGGGCGGGGGAAAAGCTGTGCGAGGAACTGTTGGGTGCGGAGGAAGGGACCGAGCCGACGGCGCACGCCAAGGTTTATAAAGCGAGGAATTCCCGCGCTAGGGACGAGCACGAGCTTATCGCCCAAATCCACAGGCTGATTGACCTGTGTTCCGGCAGCTGTCGCCGGGAGGAGATCATCGGCTGCCTGAAAGAAATAGTGCCCACGTTCAAGCCGGACGTCGCGGCCGTCCCCATTTTGCATTGGTAAAACGGCCCAATCGATGAAAATGAGCCGCTGGGCGTATGTCGGGATGGCTATGCTGGCCGTCCCGGCGCTTCACCTATTTTATGTCCGCTACGTCCCGCTAGTCGGGCCGTTCCAGAGAGCGCTGACGCCCATCCTCCTTGCAGTCGTAGTCGCTACGCTCATCCGGCCAGCCTGGGGAACCCTACTCTTTATCTTCGCTTTTCCTCTTATCAACAACCTACCCTATTTCTTCGGCCTGGCGGAACCGCTTCCTCTTGCACCGACGGCTTTGGTGCTCTGCCTTTTCTATTTATGGGCTCATCTTCTTCGTGGCGCTTTTGGAGGCCCGGTCCGTCCAGAACCTTATCCGATCTTCAGGCCCATGGGCCTTTTCGCCGTTCTTGTCTCCGTGTCGGCGCTGATCACGTTCTTCCGTTACGCTAACTATTTTCCTTTCATAAGCGATGGCATTTACGAACTGACGACCAATATGTATCACGTCACTTCAGGCGGCGCGATCATGAGCGTCGTCTTCACGGCCCTGAACTATCTGACGGGTATCGGCTTCTTTCTGTGTTTGATCACTTCCTTGAATTCTCGCCCTCTAATCAAAAGAGCAATTGAGTGCCTGGCAATCAGCTCAGCTTTATCATTGGCTTTCGCAATCTTCCAGCAATTTGTGAATCCGAAGTTTGGCAACAATCCGATTAGTATCAGCAACGCATTTATCAATGGCACTTTCAAGGATGCCATGTCGTTCGGGGCCTTCCTGGCGATGGTCGCCCCTTTGTTTCTGCTCGCCACCTTCTGGTTTCGAAAAGGATTGCGTGTGTTTTGCCTTGCGTTATTTTTCCTGTCCAGTTTCATGATCTTATTTTCGGGGTCAAAAAGCGGACTCCTTGCGCTCTCCGCAGCACTCGTTCTTTGTGGGATTATGATGGCTTCCCATTCGGTCAAATCCCAGGCCGAGTTGGAAAGGGAGGGAGATAGACGGAAGAAATACCCTGCGAGAGCTTGGATTGTAAGCATTATCATAATCAGCTCTGTTGCTCTGGTTGGGTACCTCAAAAAAGAAGTTGTTCTGAAAACCGTCGCCAACTCCTCAGCCGTGCAACGAGTGAAACTGATGGCATCAAATTTATCTCTCAAAAAAATGTTTTGGTGGCGGGCTGATACACTTTGGCCTCTAGCCGGCGATATGATTAAAGACTATCCAATCACGGGTATCGGGATGGGAGCCTACATCATCGAGGTATCGAACTACGCGAAGGACCGGAACATGGAAATCGGAACACCGGAATCCGCCGAGAATTCTGCCCTTCAGATTGGGTCGGAACTCGGCCTAGTCGGGCTCCTGATCGCGGCTTGGATATTTTGGGAAATAATTAAGCAAATTGCACGACAGTTGAAATCCAAATCGAGGCTGGCGGCGGATCGCCGGTTGCTCATCGGTTTGATGGGAGGTATTTTTGTTTTCGTTCTCATTAGCTTCGTTCATACGTTCATTTGGAGCTATGAGATCCACTACACGTTCTGGCTGCTGGTCGGACTGGTATTCTGTTTGGGGCAGCGCGGCGAGGACGCCGAGGGGCCTCAAGAAAAAGCAGCTCCGGTCCGGAAAAAGCGCGTAGCCGGGGCCCTGACTCTGGTCGCACTCCTCATCTTCTCAGGCGTTCATCTCTGGAACTCTACCCATGCGCTCTCCCTCGAGAGCCGGGCCTCGAAGTATGGTTTCAAGCAGGACTTCGGGTTCTACCAACAAGAAAAAACCGCGGATGGGCGCGAGTTTAGATGGACGGGCAGGCATGCCGGGACGGAGATCCTCGTCGAGAAAGCCAAGCTTGAGGTCTCCCTCCTGGCCTCGCATCCGGACGTGACGAAACGTCCCGTCAACGTGAAAGTCTATTTCGTCAAGCGTCTTTTTAGAGAAAAACATCTCCTCGGCGAAATCCGGATCAAGGACGCGAACTGGAAGAACTACGAATTCTCCCTTTCCCCGGAAGACATCGGCCGGAACGGAATCTTGCTTTTCAAGGTCGACAGAACCTGGATCCCCAGAAAAGCGCTCCGAGTTCCCGACCCGAGGCGCCTGGGTGTCGCCGTGGGATCTATTCGCTTCAGAGATCTGAAGCCTTAGGCTTCGTTTCCCCGCCATCTCCCCCCCCAACTTCTCCCTCACTCTTGCGTTACCCTCTTGTCTTCTGTAGCGGCGGAAGCCAGCGCCGGAGCAATCTATCTTGTCTTCAATGCCGATGATTCAGGCTGTCCTCTTTCGACGGCGACGGTTCTCTATGTTATATTTTCAGCGGATTCAGGCTGAACTTCGGACTGGCCTTGCGGTTCTAAAGCGTTGCTAGCAGGCCCAATATAACAAACAGGACGAAGACGGCCAACAGGATCGTGACCAGCGTTCTGGTCTGGGGGCGGTAGCGGTCCTGAGAATATTTCGCCCTGCTCCCGGGATCCCGGCCCGCCAGACGATAGGGGTTGTCCCTGAACTCGGCGCCCCGCCTCACTAAGGCAGAGGCGATCCGGGTCGTCCAGTCGAACAGGCGACCGGGGCTCTCCACAAAAACCCTTCGTAAAAAGCCGGCCGGCCGGCGGAAGAACCAGTCCACATCCAGGAGAAGGCCGGCATGCGGTTCGAGGAACCGGCGGCAGAGCCAGAAAGCGGCCAGGGTCAGGGCGAGGAGCTGCACGGTCTCGCTGAGGTGCGGCCAGGCATAAGGCCGGTAGCTTACGGGATAGGGCAGCCAGCGATAGAGCAGCCCCGGCCGGAGGCCGTGCAGGACGCAGACGGCGGCGGTCAGGCCCATGCCCAGGTACATGTTGAGCGGCGCTTTCTCCGGCTTGAGCCCCCGGGCCTTGCCGAACCAGGTGAAATAGGGAAGCTTGAGGCCGACACTGAGGAAGGTCCCCACCGAGGCCAGGATCATGAGCAGCCTGGCCGCCTCCTGTCCCGCTTCGCCCGCGGCACTGATGGTCATGGCCTTGCTGATGAAGCCGTTGAATAAAGGCAGGCCGGAAATGGAGAAGGCGGCGATCATATAGAGGACGAGCGCCGCCGGCTGCCTTGACCGCAGCCCGCCCAGCTCGCTCAACCGGCTTCGGCCCGTAGTGTGCAGGACCAGCCCGGCGGCCATGAACAGCAGCGCCTTGCTGAGGATGACGCTGAAGGCGTGGGCCGTCGAGCCGTTGAGTCCCATTTCCGTACCCAGGCCTATGCCGGCCACCATGAAGCCGACCTGGCTGATGATGTGATAGGCAAGGATCGACCGGATGTCGTCAGACAGCACGGCAAAGACCACCCCGTAGAGGGCCATGACCACACCCGCCCAAAGCAGCACTTCCCAGCCGGGGAAAATCCGGGCCAGGGCATAAACCGCCGTCTTGGTGGTGAAGGCGCTGAGAAAAACGGCGCCGGTTATGGTGGCTTTGGGATAGGAGTCTGAGAGCCAGGTGTGGAGCGGGACCACGGCGGCGTTCACGGCCAGGCCCAGGAGCATGAGCCAGGATGCGGCCGATGAGCCGGGGGCCAGGGCGGTGATGGCCAGGCTCCCGCTCCGGCCGGCCTGCATCAAGATGCCGACCAGGAGAAGCCCCCCGCCGAAGACATGGTAAAAGATATAGCGCAGCCCGGCGCGGCGCGATTCCCGGTTGCGGCCGGCCCAGATGAGAATGACCGAGGAGGCGGCCATCATCTCCCAGAAAACGTAGAAGCTGAGAAGGTCGCCGGCAAAAGTCGCCCCCAACGCGCCCCCGGCCAGGACCAGGGCGGCGCACTGCTGGCCAGTGTCGCGGAGGTGGAAGGCATACAGGCCTCCGGCCAGGGCGATGAAGGCGAAGACCAGGCCGAAGACACGGCTGAGGGCGTCCACTCGCAAAGGGACAAGGTCATTGTCCAGGAAGCGGACGGATAAGCGAGCTCCATCGGGAAGGAGAATGACCAGGGCCAGGGCGGCCAGAGTGAAGACCACAAAGGCGCTGGAGCGCAACTTGCGCGCCAGGAAAGGCAGAATGAGGGCGCCGGCCAGGAGCACTACGGCCGGGGGCAGGGCCAGTTCATTCATGATCATAATACCGTTCATTCTTGCGCAGGAGGATCTTGCCCAAGCCCCAGGACAAGGCGATGAGCAGGAGACAGCCGAGGAAGCCGAAAAGGCCGGCGAACCCCGGCAGACGGTTCCACCATTGATTCATGTCAGAACCCCCCGAAAATTCCAGCCGCCGCTCGGCGGGCCAGGTCGAAGAAGAGATTCGGATAGAGGCCCAGGCCAAGAGACAGAAGGGCGGTCAAGATCAGGGGAACAACCATCCAGGCCGATGCTTCCCGGCGGCCCTCCAGACCCACCCCCCGGCGGAAGAAGGCGCGCTGGACAATGGGAAAAAGATAGGCCGCATTGAGAAGGCCGCTTAAGACCAGGACACCGGCCAGCCAGGGCCGGCCGCCCCCCACCGCGGCCGCGCCCAGATACCACTTGGAGACGAAGCCGTCGATAGGCGGCAGCCCGCTCAACCCCAAGGCGCCTATGGTGAAGGCGGCCATGGTCCAGGGCATGACCCGGCCCACCCCGTTGAGCTGGGAGACGTTCTCTCGGCCGAGGCTGACGGCGATGGCTCCGGCGCAGAAGAAAAGGGTGATCTTCATGGTGGCGTGGAAGGCCAGATGGAGCAGCCCGGCCGCCAGGGCCGGGCCGCTGAGCAGAGCCGCGGCCAGAATAATGTAAGACAGATGGGAGACGGTGGAATAGGCCAGCCGGCGCTTGAGGTTGTCCTGCCGCAGGGCCAGCAGCGAGCCGAGGAGAATGGTGGTGACGGTGATGACGATGAGAACGGTATCCAGCCCGAAGCGGCGTAATAGGTCCGGGCCGAAGACAAAAGCCGTTACCCTGATCATTCCGAATACGCCGGCCTTGACCACGGCCACGGCATGCAGCAGCGCGCTCACCGGCGTGGGCGCGACCATGGCCGCCGGCAGCCAGCTGTGCAGGGGCATGATTGAGGACTTGACCCCGACGCCGCCCAGGAACAGGAGGAAAAGCGGCATGGCCGTCTTCCCGGCCAGGGTGAAGCCGGCCAGGAGGCCGCCCGGCCGGAAGTCGAGGTTGCCCCCGGTGATTTGGTAGGTCCACACCGCGGCGCCGATGAGCAGGACCCCGGCCGACAGGGTGAAAGCCAAGTACTTGCGGCCGGCGCGGATGGCCTCCGGCGTCTCCTGGTGAATGACCAGCGGATAGGTGGCGATGGTCAGGATCTCATAAAATAATATGAAGGTCACCAGGTTGGCCGCAAAGGCGATGCCCATAGTGGCCGACAGGCAGACGGCGAAGAAGGCGAAGTAGCGGGTCTGTTTATGCTCTTTGAGTCCCCGCATATAGCCGATCGAGTAGAAGGAAGTTAGGACCCACAGCCCCGAGGCGATCAGGGCGAAAAAAACCCCCAGGGGATCGGCCCGCAAGGCCAGGCGAACGCCGGGCACGACCTCGAACAGTTCGGCGGCGGCTGTCTGTCCCCGGAGAGCCGCGGGCACGAGCGATAGGACACAGCCGAACATCACCAGGCCGGCGGCCAGCGTCCAGAATTCGCGCAGGTTCGGCCGTCGGGAACTGAGGAGGATGAAAGGGACAGCGGCCAAGGAAACCAGAACAGCCCACAGGGGGATCAAGGAGGAGAAAACCCCCGCTGGATTCATGGGTTCATCCCCGCCAGGCCGGGCGGCAGTATTTTCAGCAGGACCCCTTTCACAATAAAGGCGTTGAGCAGCCCGGCCGCCAGCAGAGCGGCGGCCAGGACCAGGGTCGGGATCAGCATGGACGGTCCGGCCTCGCTGAGGCCGCCGGCCGCGCCGCCAGATTTTTCAGCTTCGGGGGGCCGGTCGGCCGGCTTTAAGTACAGCCGCTCCACGACGCGGAAGAAATATACGGCGTTGAGCAGGCTGGAGACCAGGATGACGGCCAGGAAGACCCAGCTCCCGTTCCGAATCGACCCCCAAGCCAGGTACCACTTGCTGAAGAAGCCCACCGTGGGCGGCAGGCCGATCATGGACAGAGCGGCCAGGGTGAAGGCTGCCGTGGTCCAGGGCATTCTCCGCCGCGCTTCCTGGTCCAGGCGGGATATCCGGGAATGGCCCAGTTTCATCCGGAAGTTGCCGGCCACCAGGAATAAGCAGGCCTTCATCAGCCCGTGGTTCAGGACATGGAGCAGGGCGCCCACCAGCCCCCAGGCGTTGGCCAGGCCTATGCCCAGGCCGATATAGCCCACCTGGGCCACGCTGCTGAAGGCCAGCATCCGCTTCAGCTCGTCCTGGGCCATGGCCTGGATCGAGCCGTAGAGAATGGCCGCCGCGGACAGCCAGGCGATGATGGTCGCCACTGGAACTGTTTTGGTGATGAACCCCAGGCCGAAGACAAAGTAAAGGATGCGGATAAGGACGTAGGCTCCGATCTTGGTGCCGATGGGCGCCATGAGCGATGAGGTGGCCGTCGGCGCGTAGGTGTAAGCGTCGGGCAGCCAGCCGTGCAGGGGGAAGAGGGCCATCTTGAGGCCGAAGCCCAGGAGCATGAAGGCCAGGGCGACGATGACCTCGGGGCGCGCGCCCAGCACGGGCAGGATGGCCTTCAGGTCGGCCATGTTGAGCGAGCCGCTGCTCATGTACAGGAAGCCCACGCCCAGCAGATAGAAACAGCCGCCGATCATGCCCAGGACCAGGTAGCGGAAGGCGGCCACCGGGGATTTTCGGTCGCCCACCGCCACCAGCCCGTAGAGGGCCAGGGAGCAGATTTCCAGGAAGACGTACACGTTGAAGAAGTCGCCGGTCACGACGATGCCGTTGAAGCCGGCCATCATGAGCATGACCAGGGCGTAGTAGGGCACGTGCTTGCCCTCGGGCAGGTCGGCCTCGACCGTCCGGCGAGCGTGGATGAGGACGATGAGGGCGATGACGTTGATGACCGAAGTGACGAAGGCCGACAGCGGGTCGAGGACGTACTCGATGCCGATGGGCGGCAGCCAGCCTCCGAAGTGGTAGTGGATCGCTCCTCCGTCCAAGACGCGGAAGATGTTGGACACCGCCGCGGCCGAGGCTGCGGCCGTAGCGGCTAGGGCCAGCCAGTAGGCCAGCCGGCGGAGCTTGAAAGCGGCCAGGGGAATGAGCAGGCCGGTGAACAGGAAGAGGAGGGGGGTGAGGGCCGGCGCGTTAGTCGGGATCATGTTTCATTTTTTCCAGGAGCTCGGGCTCGTCCAGGGTCTTGAAGCGACGCCAGATGCTGATGATCAGGGCGAAGGCCACGCCCGAAGTGGCCACCCCGACGACGATGGCCGTCAGCATCAAGCAGTGGGGCAGGGGGTTGATGTACTTGGCCGTGTCGGCCGCGCCCAGCTTCGGGTCGAGGACGGGGACGGTCGCTCCCCATTTGGAGGCGCTGGCCACGAAAAAGAGGATGATGGCCACCTGGAAGATGGACATGCCGATGACCTTCTTGATAAGGTTTTTTTTGAGGACGATGCCGAACAGCCCGATGGTCATCAACAGGAAGACGAACCAGTAGAAATAGTGGCCCACCAGGAAATCAGACACGCGGTTCTCCTTCCAGGAGGTCGTCATAGATGGCCACCAGGACGGCCATGACCGCCAGCCCCACGCCGATCTCGATGGACAGGATGCCCCAGTATCGGTTGTGGGAGGCCAGGCGGGTGAAGGGGATGAAGGCGTAGTTGAGGAACGTCCCGCCCAGGAGCAGGGCGGCCAGGCCGGTGCCGTAGTAGATCAACACCCCCAGCGAGCCCAGGGGAATGCCCAGCCGGCTGGGAAACTGTTTTTTCCCCAGCTCGCTGCCCAGGGCCAGGCGGAGGAGGATGATGCCCGCCGCCAGCAGCGTCCCCCCCTGGAACCCGCCGCCGGGGCTGTAGTGGCCGTGGAAAATGACGTACAGGCCGAAGAGCATGATGAAGGGCGCCACGATGGAGCTGATGAGGGTGATGATGGGGTCGTCCTCATTCCGGGTCATGGCGGTTCTTCTCCTTTTCCTTGCGCAGCAGGAGGAAACAGATAAGGCCGGCAGTCAGGATGACCGTTTCTTCCCCCAGGGTGTCGTAGCCCCGGTAGTCGGCCAGGATGGTGGTGACCATGTTGTCGGTGTTCATCTCCTCCTTGGACTTCTGGATGTAGCGCGTCGGCGCGTTGGGCGTGCCGGCCGGGCTGGCCGGACGGTTATAGACGGCCCGGGCATCCCCCCGGTTGGGAAAGCCGGTTGAGGCATAGATGAGCAGCCCGCAGAAAGCGGCCAGGATCAGATAGCTGACGACTTTCAATCCGAGCTCCTTCGCGTCGTCCTGAAGATGAGGACCAGGAGCAGCACGCCGGTGACCCCGCCGCCCACGGTGGCTTCGGTGAACCCTACATCCACCGCGCCCAGGGCCGCGTAGATGAGGGCCGAGGTGAAACTGAAGACGGTCAGCGCCACTACGGCCGCCAGAAGGTTGCGCACGGTCAGGGCAATAACGGCGGCGATGAGCAAAACGACCAGCAGAACGATTTCCAGCTCTGGATGCATTCAGTTCTCCTCATCCGGCCCGTCCGGCGGCCGGCCGGAGGGCGGATTACGGAACCAGGGTTTCAGGCCAATACGGAAGGCGGCCTGGGCCAGGGCGTGGGTGGCGGTGGGGTTGGTCAGCCCGACGAAGGCCAGGATGAGCAGGAGCTTGGCCGAGTTGAGGGTGAGTCCCTCGATGAGGACCAGGCCGAAGATGACCAGCATGACCCCCAGGGTGTCGCTCTTGCCGGTGGCGTGACAACGGGAATAGAAATCTGGAAAACGGATCAGGCCGATGCTGCCCACCAGCAGGAAAAAGGACCCGGCGGCCAGGACCAGCAGGGCCAGGATGTGGACCAGGCTCATGGCTTTCCCTCCCGGCGGGAGGAGAGGTACTTGGCCATGGCGATCGTCCCGATGAAGTTCAGCACGGCGTAGGCCAGGGTGATGTCCACAAACATGTCCAGCCGGTCGAAGATGAAACCGATGAGCAGGATGAGGACCATGGTCTTAGTGCCGATGGCGCCCGCGCCCAGCATCCGGTCGGGCAACTGGGGGCCGGCCAGCACGCGGTAGAGGGGAATGAAGATGATGACCGTTAAGGCCGAGGCCAGGATGACGAAAAAGCTATGTTCAAACATTCTTCGTTTTGCGGAATATACTGACGTCGCTGACAACGTCCGAGGGCTTGTCGCCGTAGAGCTTGGCCACCTGTCCCGGCAGCGAACCGTCGATGATCCCGGAGTGGGAGACCTCCATTAGGGAATGGACCAGGAATTCATCCTCCCGGATGCGGATGGTATAGGTGCCCGGGGTCAGGGTGATGGAGTTGCCCAGGATGACCTTGGCGGCGATGTTGGGCAGCTTAGTCTTAAAACGGACCAGGGCCGGGTCGATGGGCATCCGGGGATGGAGCACGGCATAGGCCACTTGGAGGCTGGCCAGGACGATTTGCCACATCAGCCAGGGAATATAGAGCGCCAGGCGGGCCAGGCGCAGGGAATGGACTCCGGCTATCTCTTTTTTATAATAAAGGTAGCGGTTGATGCGGACATGCATGAGGGTGACCACCAGGGCTGAAAACAGGCCCGCCCCGATGTGGAAGGCGTCAGTGTGCCCGCTCAGCAGCAGCCACAGCCCCATCAGCGCCAGGAACTGGAGGGCCGTTCCCTTGATGAATGCTTTTTTCATCTTTCCGCTCAAAACCACAAGGCGTAGCCGATGGACAGCCGGGGGATATGGCGGTTGTCATAGGGAATGTAGAGATAGCGGAAGTCGAAGCGGACGCCCGACTGGCCGTCCAGCCGGACTTGAAGGCCGGCCCCCGGCCCCACATAGGGTTCACTGAAGCGTTTGGATTTTTTATGCTTGGGGCTGGAATATTTCCAGGTTTCCGAAACAACCATCTGTCCCCATACCAAACCGGCCTCCAGGATGATGGGGCTGTGGGCCAAAGTCCAACGGTAAAGTCCGCTCAGGCCGAGGCTCACTCCGGTGCCGGTGATGGCCAGCCCGGGAACGGTGGACAGTTCGGTGGGGTTGAAATAATAAAATATGTCGAGCTCGGCCCGGAGCATTTTGTTGAGGGCGAAGTTGAAGTTAAAACCCCAGGCGAACGAGGAGTGAAAATCGCCCAGGCCGTCGCCCAGGCTGAGGGATAGTTCTTTGTCCTTGACCTTGTCGGAAGCCTGGCCGCCGGCCAAGCCGCAGGCCATAAACAAGACGGCCAGGATTGCCTGCATTTTCTTCATGGCCCGCTGCCTATTTTGTTTTCAAGAGAGAGACAATACAAGATATTTATCATAAAAATCAATCAAAATCGCCCTGAGCCCGCTCAAAAATATGTAAAAAGGCCGGCGGTCATCCGGAGAACTCGGCCTCCTCGGGCCGAGATGATGAGCCAGCGCGCCTCGAGCCTCAGGCCGGCCAGCCGGCTGATGCGGATAAGAACTCCGGCGGCCAAGGCCGCCAGGAGCCGGCTCCGGGATTCGATGGTCCTGGGGGAGGGGGGACGGTTGGTCAAGACCGATGAGTAGAGATATCCGACTCCTGCCCCGGCATAAGGGATGAACCGGGCTCTTTTTTGGGCAAAGCGGCAGATTCCGCTCAGGCCCAGGTCGGCGGCCATGCTGCTCTGGTGGAACCCGGCCGGCGGGTTCTTTTTCTTTTCCGCGGGGTTGAAGTAATAGACGGACTCCGTCTCGAGATAGAGATGCGGAGAAAGGGGAAAAGCGGCCGTCAGGCCGAAGGCGGGGCAGCTATGGAAGTCGCCGAGCCCGATCCCCAGGCCGGCCCCCAGCTCCCGGTCCTGGCCGTCGGCCAGGCCGGCCAGCGCCGCAAGCAAACCGGCTGCGATCAAAGACTTTATAATCGGGCGTGTCATCAGCGCAATTTTTTCGAGGTCAGAGGCATGAACAGAGGAATGTGCTCTTACTGCACGACCTTGCTATAGTCCAGCTCCGAGCCGAGCAGGCTGTGAGGGATGAGATAGACGATGAGCATCAGCACGGCGGCGGCCAGCACCCACCAGCGGGCGTTGCGGCCCTTGCGGCCGGCCAGAAAAGCGACCAGCCAGCCGATAAAAGCGATAAGCATCTTATTATCCGTCAGGTCGAAGCCGAAGGGGATTCCCGTCCACCATTGGCCGAAGGATATTCTCTGGACCAATGGGCCAAGGATTAACCCTCCGATAAAGAGAAGGACGACGGTCCACAGGGCATAAATTCGCGTCCGGCCTTGGCGGGAAAGCGCTTCCAACCCACCCCGGACAGCCGTCAGCATGGCTAGAAACATGACCAGGATGTGGGGGATGAGGATCCAGCCCGGAACAGAGCCTTTGAAACGGATGATGGTCGGCCGCGGCCCGGTCAGGCTCACAGCCTCCCGGCGGCAGGTCAGGAACACGGCGTAGGCCAGCTTAGCGGCCAGGGGCGGCCGGCTGTCGGAGGGAGGCCAGGCCAGGGGGGCAACGAGCGTTTCGCCTTCCCGGATCATGGGGATTCCTTTTTCCGGTTTCCACTCGTCGCCTTGCTTGAAGCGCATGAACTCCACGAAGCCGATGACCGGCTCCGGCGCCCTGACCTTAACCTTATGGATTTCCTTGTTCTCGGCGCTTCGTTCGAGGCGGAAGGAGATTTCCTTTCCGCAGAGCGTTACCTGGCCCCGCAGGGGATTGGTCGGTCCGGTCATCCGCTGGTAGACGGCCGAGGCCAGGGTGAGGAGAACAGCCAATACCCAAAGAAGCGCTTTTTTCATTCTAATTTTTTATTTCGATCCCGCCCATGATGGCCGTGGCCCGTCCGCCCTTGAAAGAGGGGGTGTCGACGACGCGCTTCAGGCCGCCCAGTATGGCCGTGGTGTCAAGTTCATCGGCCTCGATGGGCGGGCCGGAGCCGGCCGGCCGCTGGAAGCGAGGCCCGAAGATAAGCCACAGGCCCACGAAAATGACGGCCAGCGGCCAGACATAAATCCATATGTTGGGGGGGAAAGAATTGAGGCTATGGCCGAGAAACACGGACCCCACGACCAGCAGCAGGATCCCCGGAAAAACATTGCGGAAACCGGTGGATATCATCTGCCACAGGCCGAGGGCGATGAGGATGACCGGCCAGTAGCGGTGAAAAACATCCCGGGTGTCGAGACGGCCCAGACTGCCCAGCAGGAAAATGACCCCGATGACAATGATGAGGAAGCCCCAGAAGAGGCTGCCCTGATTGTCCCTGATCTTGGACATGTGGTCCTCCTTATTTATGGGGACACAATACCAATTTACCTTTTTAGTGTAAAGCCCAGCTATTATGATTGGTTCTCTTCCCTTTCATATTAGGAAGGTGTGCGGAGATAGCCGGGCGGTCTTGCTCCCGGGAAGGTTTTTCACGCCGTTCCCTCGCCGTCTTCTCAGCGCCTGCGGAACTCGCACCATGATTATAGCTTGAAACAAGAGATTCCTGGCCTCGCCATCATCTCCCCTGATATTCAAGAAGCTCAAACATCCTCGGCGCCCCAAAGAACGGGGTTCCTTCGAAGCCGGCTCAGGAAGGCTAAACCTTCCCTGATGGTCGCTGCGATCCTCCCGGCTATCTCCGTATTTACGATTCTCCATATAAAATGAAAGAGAGCCTTATGCATCAAAAGCTGATGCCAAATATTGAGCCGGGCTTGACAGGGTTTGGGGGTTTGAGAAAGAATCTGACCCATGTTTGAAGACATCCAGGACGCCCTTTTGGCCGGCAATAAAGATGAGGTGGAGAGGCTGGTGAAGCAGTATCTAGAGGCCGGCCTCCCCGCCGCCCGCATTCTGAATGAAGGGCTGGTGGCGGGAATGGACCGGCTGGGCGAGATGTTCAAAAACAATGAGATTTTCATTCCCGAGGTTTTGGTCTCCTCCCGGGCCATGCAGGCCGGCCTGGCCAAGCTGGAGCCTTTCCTGGTCAAGGAAAAGGTGCAGCCCCGGGGCCTGGTGATCATCGGCACGGTCAAGGGCGATCTGCACGATATCGGCAAGAACCTGGTGGCCATGATGCTGCGCGGAGCCGGCTACAAAATCGTGGACCTGGGCACCGACGTTTCGCCGGAGAAGTTTGTGGCGGCGGCCCGGGCCAACGGCGCCCAGGTGGTCGGCCTGTCGGCCCTGCTGACCACGACCATGGTCAACATGAAGGCCATCATCGAGGCCTTGAGGTCGGCCGGCTTGACTGCGCCCGTGGTGGTGGGCGGCGCGCCGCTCACCCAAGAATACGCCGACCGGATCGGCGCCCAGGGCTACGCCCCCGACGCGGCCTCGGCCGTGACTCTGGTCAACAACCTTCTGGCCGGCTAGACCCGAATCAAGCCTCCCTGTTTCGCCCCCGATTCCTGTCCGCTTGCCGGAGCGAAGCAAGCCTGTCAGCAGAAATTTGTAAATTTGTGCTCAGGATATCCGAGATGAGCGCTCGGCTGTGCCTCAACGGTCAAGGATCGCGTATGTTTCAGGGCGCGGAGGCCAGGATGGCTCCCGCGGCGGCCATGGCCACGGCGGCCACCTTGGCCGGGGTGGCCTTTTCCCTGAGGAATATGATGGCCAGGATGAAGATGAAGACCGTGCTCAACTGGTTGAGCGCGGCGGCCACCGAAGCCTGGGCGTACTTCATTCCGCCCATCCAGGAAATCATGCTCAGATAAGTCCCCAGCACTGTGGCCGGGACGAGGAACTTCCAGTTCGCCCTCCGGACGAGAGGCCCAAGCAGGAGCTTTCGGCCGGGATGGGCCAGGATGGGCGCGGCCAGGAACAGGAGCCCGCTCCCCACTCTGATGTTCGTCACCCACAGCAGGGGGTAGTGGCCCAGCCTGGGCTTGAGGATGATGATCCCCGCGGCTGTGGCCAGCTGGGCCAGCACGCCCGCCGTTATCCCGGCCGAGAGCGTCTTTTTTGACAGCGACCGGTCCGCTTTCCTATAGCTGATGATCAGCACCGCGGCCAGGATGAGAAGCACGCCGGCCGTTTGCTTAAGGCTCAGCCGTTCTCCCAGAAAGATCAGCGAAAAACAAATGATGAACGGGCTGTAAAGCGTGGCCACTACGGCCGAAAGGCTTGCGCCCAGAGCGTTGATGCTGACGAAATAAAGGGTGTCGGAGACGGCGATGCCTATGGCTCCGCTGGCCAGGACCAGGGCATAATCGGCCGCCGCCAGGCCGGCCGGGAAAAAAGCCTCGCCCGCCAGGAGCATGGTCAGAGTCAGCAAGATAAGGGCCAGGGCGTTTTTGAACAGGTTCAGCCCCAGGGGAGGAACAGTCTGGCCGCTGAGCCGGAAGAAAATGGAGGCGCCCGCCCAGGTCAGGCCGGAAAGAAGCGCCAGGATTTCTCCGAGATAAGTCATCGTCGCGTCCGTATTTTAAGAGGCCCTACTATACCAGAACATGCCACGAGCTAAAACGACGCAATTTCTGCTTAATGCGGTGGGCGCCGCCGATTTTGACAGCCCGGCCTGGAATGTGTTTAATGGGAGTTCCGACGGCTGTAACGGAAATGGACAGGACGGACATCAAGGAGCTGGCCTTCGAGGACCTGAAGGCGGTCCTGCGGGAGATGGGGGAGCCCGCCTATCGGGCCGGCCAGGTTTCGGCCTGGCTTTATAAAAAAGACGCGGCCCGCTTCGAGGAGATGACCGACCTCGGCCGGACGCTCCGGGAAAAGCTGGCCGGCCGTTTTACGGTCAGCTGGCCGGAGCTGGCCCAGCATCTCCGTTCCCGCGACGGGGCGGAAAAATTCCTCTTGCGGCTCGGCGACGGCCGCTTCATCGAGACCGTGCTCATTCCCGGCCCGGGCCGGGCCACGGTCTGTCTGTCCAGCCAGGTCGGCTGCCGGTTCGCCTGCCCGTTCTGCGCTTCGGGGAGTTCCGGTTTCTCCCGCAACCTGTCCGTGGCCGAAATCGTGAACCAGCTCCTGTACGTGCGCCGGGCCTCGGGCCGGCCGGTGAGCCATGCCGTTTTCATGGGCATGGGCGAGCCGCTGGACAATTTCGACAGCGTCGGCCGGGCCATTGGCCTCCTGAACGCGCCGCAGGGAGTGGGCCTGGCCGCCCGCCGCATCACGGTCTCGACCTGCGGCCTTGTGCCGGGGATCGAAAAGCTCATGAAGCTCGGCCTGCAAGTGGAGCTTTCGGTGTCCCTGCATGCCGCCTCCGACGACCTCCGCAACCGGCTCGTCCCGGTCAACAGGAAGTATCCTTTGACCAAGCTCATCCCGGCCCTGCAGGACTACAATCGCGCGACGGGCCGTCAGGTCACCTTGGAGTACGCCTTGATGAAAGGGGTAAACGATACCCCCGAGGAGGCCGACCGACTGGCGGCCCTGGCCCGCCGCGCCCGAGCTAAAGTCAATCTTATTCCCTTAAGCCCGACGAGCGGTTCAGGCTACGAATCGACCCCGCGGCCGGCGGCAGTGGCCTTCCTCCGACGGCTGGAGGAGCGGCGGGTGCGGGCCACCCTGCGGCGGTCCAAGGGCGTAGACATTCAGGCCGCCTGCGGACAACTCAGTTTAGTGACCAGTTTGGTGAAGGACATCCAATTACGGAAATAAGAGCAGAGCTATTTCGGCAGTGCCTCGACTGGCGCCGAATTTAGCCGAATTCTAATCGGCTCTCTGACAGTTATGACACGGGAATTCGTCTTCTTTTAATTTTCATCAGTTAGCCTGATAGTCGTTTTTAGCCTGAGCAAGCCAAACTGAGCCATTGTGGACAGTTCTGTCCACAATTTATCCACACGAATTAAATGCAGTGGTCCGCAACTTCGCTAATAGTTAAGTATGCATGCGCCTGAGAGGATTCGAACCTCCGACCTTTGGATCCGGAGTCAAGCTATCGGGGAAAGTCATAGACGACATAATTGATTATATATGAATGCGTTAGACGGTTTTGACGAGTAGTTAAAAACAAGATATTAGGGGAGTTCTAACGGGGTTTTTCGGAAAATCATGGCAAGAAGAACTCGGGATCCCATCAGTTCCCCTTCAGCTCAGCCAGTCTCTTCCTCGCATCCGCGACCTCGGGCAATCCCGCATCGGCATCCTTCCAGAGGTCGAGGAAGCGCCGATATTGCTCAACTGCCTTCGCCTTCAGGCCTTTTTGTTCGTACAGTTGGGCCAGCCTGTAGTTGTATTTGGGATGAACGAGATAGCGCGAGGGGTTTTTGGGGTCAAAGGTGATCAGCCGCTCATATTCGGCAATGGCTCCGTCGATATCGCCTTTCTGCTCATACGCCCGGGGCAAGACGTCCTTCATGATGGGCAGGTTATACCACATCGTTGAATCTTGAAAACTAAGGCTTGGTGGGCGTAAGGGTGTTTGTTCCTTTAAAACGGCGATGGCCTTTTCGGGGGATCCGGCTTTTATCGCCAACTCGGCACTTAAGAAATTCATGTAGAACGACACCCATTCTTTCCGATAAGGCGGCATCTTTGCATAGAGCAATTTCATCTCCGCTAAGATATTCTTGGCCGAATCCATATGCCCGGCTTTTAGTTCCAATAGCCCCGATAGGAATTTATAGACTCCCTGATAGTGTAATTTTCTATCAGGATAGACTTTAATAAAATCGTTAAGCCAGGCTTCATTAGACCTCCGGCTTTGATCAAGCTCTCTCCGGTCATAATAAATGAACGCCTTCACCCAGTTTATGAACGGTCGCCCCCAAACATACCCCGGCTCCGACGATTCTTCAGCTTCACGAAAGTAAAAATCGCAGTCCTTCCAACTCCCCAACCAGAAGCGGTCAAACCCTTTCCAAAGATACCCCGCCCTTTTAATCCCCGGAGAAGGAGCCATGGCGATGAACTTATCGATCCATCTCATCGCCTCGGCATACTCCGCCTTCAAGGCATAAATGTACCCGACACTAAAATAGGAACTATCAAGACCAGAATTGATCTTTAACGCTTCTTTGTAATTCGCTATGGCCTCATCCAGCCGGCCCATTGCAAAATATGCATTAGCTAGAGAATCAAGCGGATTGGCCTCACCCGGGCTTAAAGACACATATCTTTTTAAATACTCAACCGCCTTTGAAGGGTCCCCCATCTCGAGATAGACATAGCCTAGTTGATTATGGACGTATCCATAGTTGGGATCCAGCTCCAGGGCTTTATTAAACTCTATGATGGCTTTGTCAGAGGCTCCCCCATCCTGGTAATAAAACCCCAGACCATTAAATATTTCTTTTTCCTTAGGATATTTTTCGGCCATCTGCCGGAGAATGCGGTAGTTTTTTTCTGGATCGTGCTCTACTACGTCTGCATAATACGCCTCGATACGGAGCCTCTCCTTTTCGGTTGTCTTGAGCGACAAAGCTTTGGCTCTTTTAATGGCGGTATCCCTCGCTTCAATATTTTCAAGATTAAGATTTGCATAAGCGAGGTTGAAATAGGCCATGGCAAAATCCGGGTCAAGCTTAACGGCTTTTTCGAAAGCGATCCGCGCATCATCGAAATAGAACTTTCTGAGATTCTCACTTCCTTCCACATAATATCTGTAAGCTTCCATCGAACTCGTTGTGACATCAGC
Organism: Candidatus Aminicenantota bacterium; assembly: GCA_963702835.1. Classification (GTDB taxonomy): domain Bacteria; phylum Acidobacteriota; class Aminicenantia; order Aminicenantales; family JAFGAV01; genus JAFGAV01. The sequence continues at coordinate 1,792,677 of OY969762.1, read as the reverse complement.
CATGGGCCTCTCTGCGGATCCCATGTCTTTTTGCGCCAGGCCTAGGCCCTCGGAGATTTCCCTGGTCAGTTCATCGATCTGTTTATTGATAATGCTCGAAACTCCCTCTCCCTTTGAGCTGGAGCTCCTGAGGAGTTTTTTGGTGTCCACATCCAACACTTTCACATCTGTGGCAAAGGTCTCTCCGGCCTTGATGTAGCTCCCCAAAACGATGGTTTTAATGCCCTCCCGCCGGCACAACTCGAAACCGAGCTGCCCGTCGATGACTTCAACGTTCTTTTTTCCCATCTGCTCAAGAAGGTCAAGCATCCGTTCCCAGGTGGCTACATAGAGCCCGCTTTTCCGCTCCAGGCTGGTGATCAGAAGGTCAGGAATGGCCTTTTGCAGATAATCGAAGGCTTTATCTCCTGTCTGATTCTCAAAGCTGATGACGGCGATGGAGTTCTCGATCTTGGGCGCGGCAGGCGCCTTTTGGTGAGGGATGAATTTCACAAGAATGACGGCCGCGGCGGCCAGCACGATGATGGCTGATAAAGGGACGGCGAGTTTTCTCAAGTTGAACTTAACGGTGATTTCCCGAGAAGTGAAAGACTTCTTGGGAGCGATGACGCGCTCGGTTGTCGGCAGCCCCTGCTCGACCTTTTCTAGGTCGGCCCGCAATTCCGCCGCCGTCTGATAGCGCTTGGCTTTGTCCTTCTCCAGGCAGCGGAGGATGACCCGGCTCAGGTCCTCGGGAAGCTGGGAATTAAGCTCGCGCGGGTTGCGCGGCCGCTCGCTCTTGTGCTTCACGCCGATGGTGAACGGCGTGTCGCCCTCGAACGGCACATGGCCCGTCACCATCTCGAAGAGGATGACCCCCAGCGAGTAGATATCCGTTCGCTCGTCAACCTCCTTCCCCTCGACCTGCTCCGGGCTCATGTATTCGGGAGTGCCGATCATCACTCCGGCGCCGGTGATTCCTTTAGCTTTGATGGAACGGGCGATGCCGAAATCCATGATCCGGGCGTTCCCGTCCTCGTCCACCATGATGTTCTGGGGCTTCAGGTCGCGGTGGACGACACCGAGGTGATGGGCCTCTGCCAGGCCTTCGCAAACTTGCTTGGCGATCGATACAGTCCGACCCGCTCCCAGCTGACCCGTCTTCCGGATAAACTTTTTTAGGTCCTCGCCCGGCACGAACTCCATGGTAATGAAGGTCGTGCCTTCGGCCTTGCCGAGGTCGAACATCCGGCAGACGTTGCGGTGGCTGATCTTCCGGGCGAGCTTGAGCTCGTTCGAGAAACGCTCGACTGTCTCTTTGTCGAGCGCGATCTCGGGCCGCAGGAGCTTGAGGGCGATCTTCTCCTTGATGTCTGTATCGAAGACCTTATAAACCCGGCCCATGCCACCGTGGCCCAGCTCCTCGATGATCTGATAGCGGCCGGCGAATGTCGTGCCGGTGGTGAGTTCTTTGATGGGCATGTTTGCAGTTTCGGTTTTGGGATCAGGAATATCCTCGGCCGAAGGAAGTGGTGCCGCGCACTTCCCGCAATAATAGGTATCGCCAGGATTATCAAAGTGGCACTTGGGGCACTTCATCTCCCAATCCCTTTTAAGCTTTGATTAATAGATAACAGCAACTGCGGAAAGAGTCAATCATCAGCTGTGATTAATATATTGGAAGCTTCCTATCTAATTCTGAGGACTTGGCTCAATTCGATTATCTGTGGAGCTATGCTGATATGGCGGATATAGAAGGCAAAAGAAGAAATTCGATATTTGGTCCCTTGCTCACCCCATTTTATTTGCTTCTAATTTCAAGACTTTGCCCTGTTTCTTCCTTTCAGCTCCCATACCGTAGTTTACGGGCTTTTCAATCGAATCTGCGAATAGTGTGGCTTATATATTGAGGCGGAGGGCCTGGGGAAGGTGCGAGGCGCCATGAGCGGTTTAGCCCGGATGCGACGGGTTTCGATGGCTCCTGACATATCCTCGTCGGCAGGTGAGCATGTTTGAGCTTCCGCAGGAAGCGAGTTGCGCAACCGCCGAGAAACCCGGAGAATCCGCGGCGTTAAGAACCGCGGCCAGGCGCCGGGCCCTTCCCCAGGCCCTCCGCTATTCCTTACCACACTTTTCGCCATAGGGCCATTTTAATCTTGACAAATAATAAAATAGTTATATAATAAATATTGAATATATAAAGGTGGCCGCCATGAACAGGGCTGTAGACTTCAAGCGATTGGCCGGCAAGCTGAAGGCCATGTCCCATCCCGGGAGGCTGCGCCTGCTGGCCGAATTGATGGAAGGGGAATGCTGCGTTGGAGAGATGCAGCGTTGCCTGAACCTGTCCCAGCCTCATGTGTCCCAGAGCCTGAATGTCCTGAAGAAGGCCGGAATCGTGGCCGGCCGCCGGGATAAAACACGAATCTGTTACCGGATTGTGGACCCGCTGGCTAAAAGCCTATTAAAAAAATTGATCTTTGAGGAGCGAAAGAAATGAGCTGTCTGACCGAGATCAACGAGAAGGAATTCGAGACGCAAGTGCTCCAAGCCGACGGGCCGGTGCTGGTGGATTTCTGGGCGCCCTGGTGCGGCCCCTGCCGGATGTTGACCCCCGTCCTGGAGGCGGCCGCCGAGCAGATGGACGGCCGGGTCAAGGTGGTCAAGCTCAACACCGACGAAAACTTCGCCCTGGCCCAGAAATACGGGATCATGGCCATTCCCTCGCTAATCCTCTTTTATAAAGGCCGGGAGGTGAACAGGCTGACCGGCTTCCTGCCCCAAGCCCAATTCCTGTCTTGGCTGCAGGATGCGGCCGAAGCCGCGGTTAAAGCCTGCTGATCGCATTGACAGCGACGTTTCGGCGGAGATAACATGAGCCGGATTTACAAATCTTGCTCCCCAAAACCGGTGAAGGGAGGTGCCCATGTCCCCAAGATTTCGCCGTCAATCCCCCTGGCTGTCGGCTTGTTTATTGGCCTGTCTTCTGGCTTGGCCGCTGAAGTCCGCCACCGCTGCGGCCGCTGACGGCCAAGAACGAGTCCAGCGAACTCCAGCCCCATCACCAACAAAGCCCGATCTCACTCGGGAGCCAACGCTCTACGTCGTCGGCTACGCTCACCTGGATACTCAGTGGCGGTGGGATTACGTCACCACCATTCGGGAGTACCTGGTCCAAACGATGCGGCTCAACTTCGACCTGTTTGAGAAGTACCCTCACTACGTTTTTAATTTCAGCGGGGCCAATCGCTATCGCCTGATGAAGGAATACTATCCGGCTGACTACGAGAAGGTCAAAAAATATGTGGCCGCCGGCCGCTGGTATCCGTCCGGCTCGTCCATGGAGGAAAACGACGTCAACGCCACCTCCGCCGAATCCATCATCAGGCAGGTCCTCTACGGCACACACTATTTCCGCCGAGAGTTCGGCCAGACCAGCGCCGAATTCATGCTGCCCGATTGCTTCGGTTTCCCGGCTTCGCTGCCCTCTATCCTGGCTCACTGCGGGATCAAGGGGTTCTCGACCCAGAAGCTTGTCTGGGGATCCTTGGCCCTGGTGGGCGGCCCCCACTCCCCGGAAAAAACGCCGGCCGGGACGCCGTTCAACGTCGGCTTGTGGGAAGGGCCCGACGGCCGGAGCGTGATCGCCGCCCTTAACCCCGGAAGCTACGACGGCTCGATCACCTATGACCTATCCAAGGCGCCGCCCGCTGCTGAGGGAGAGGCGCGGCGGGGTGAGCTTACCGACTGGCCGGCCCGCGTCCAGTTGAACGGCCAGGTCAGCGGGCTGTTCACGGACTACATGTATTACGGTACCGGTGATATAGGCGGCGCGCCCGACGAGGCCTCGGTCAAGCTCCTGGATGCGATAGTGACCAAGAAGCAAAAGGGCGACGGCCCTCTTAAAATTGTCTCCGCCGCTTCGGACCGGATGTTCCTCGATATTGAACCCGGCCAGACGGCCCGGCTGCCCCGCTACAAGGGCGACCTCGAGCTGACCAACCATTCAGCCGGCTCGATTACCTCCCAGGCCTATATGAAGCGGTGGAACCGCCTCAACGAAGTCCTGGCCGACGGCGCCGAGAAGGCTTCCCTGGCCGCCGAATGGCTGGCCGGCCGGACCTATCCGCGCCGCAGGCTGAACGACGCCTGGACCCTGGTTATGGGCGGGCAATTCCACGACATTCTCCCGGGCACCAGCATCCCCAAGGCCTATGAGTACTCCTGGAACGATGAAGCGCTGGCCATGAACCAGTTCGCCGGCGTGCTGGAGAGCGCCGCGGACTCGGTTGCCTCAGCCCTGGACACCCGCGGCCAGGGCATTGCCCTGGTGGTGTACAACCCTCTGAATATTGAGCGCGAGGACATCGTGGAAGCCGAGGTGTCTTTCCCCGGCGGCGGGCCCAAGGCCGTCCGCGTCTTCGGGCCGGACGGCCGGGAAGTTCCGGCCCAGCTCGCCTCGGGAAAGGTCATATTCCCGGCCAAGATGCCCTCGGTCGGCTTTGCCGTTTATGATGTCGAGCCCGTCGAGCCCGCCGCCTCTTCCGGGGCCGGCTCGCCGCTCAAAGTTACCGAATCGACGCTGGAAAACGACACCTATCGCCTCACCCTGGACCGGAACGGCGACCTGGCCGGGATCTTCGACAAGGCGCTGTCCAAAGAGCTCCTCTATGCCCCCGCCCGCCTGGAGATCAAGACCGACAATCCCGCCCACTGGCCCGCCTGGAACATGGACTGGGAAGACCAGTCGCGCTCGCCGCGCGCCTTTGTCCAGGGGCCGGCCCGGTTCCGCATCGTGGAGAGCGGCCCGGCCCGCGTTGCCCTGGAGGTCACCCGCGAGACAGAGGGCTCCCGGTTCGTCCAGACCATCCGCCTGGCCGCCGGCGAGGCCGGCCGCCGCATCGAATTCCGCAACGTCATCGACTGGCGGGGCAAGGAGGCCCACCTCAAGGCCGTCTTCCCCCTGACCGCCTCGAACCCCAAGGCGACTTATAATTGGGACATCGGCACTATCGAGCGGTCTACCGACGAGCCAAGGAAATTCGAGGTCCCTTCCCATCAGTGGTTCGACCTCACCGATGAGAGCGGAGTCTACGGGGTGACCATATTGTCCGACTGCAAGTACGGGTCGGATAAACCCGACGATAACACCCTCCGCTTGACCCTTGTCCGCACGCCCGGCACCCGCGGCGGTTACTCCGACCAGGGCACACAGGACTGGGGCCGCCATGATTTCGTTTACGGCCTGGCCGGCCACGCCGGCGATTTCCGTCAAGGACAAACCGACTGGCAGGGCTTCCGGCTCAACCAGCCCCTGCTGGCTTTCCAGAGCCCGAGCCATGCCGGAGCGCTGGGCAAGTCCTTCTCCTTTATGAATATCAGCCATAGCCGGATCCGCGCCCTGGCCCTCAAGAAAGCCGAAGAGAGCGACGAGATCATCGTCCGCCTCGTGGAAATGGACGGACGGCCGGCCCGCGGCGTTCGCCTTCGGTTTGCCGTCCCGGTTCTTTCCGCCCGCGAGGTCAACGGCGTGGAGATGCCCGTCGGCGAGGCAACCGTCATGGGCGGCGAGTTGGCCGCCGATTTTGGGCCGTTCCAGGTCCGCACCTTCGCCCTGAAGCTCGGCCCGGCGCCGGCTCAGGCCGCCGCGGCGGCCGTTGTTCCGGTCGCCTTGCCCTATGATCAGATTGTGGCCAGCCGCGATAAAACAAGGGCCAAGGGCGGTTTCGATTCCTCGGGCCGCTGCCTTCCGGCCGAGATGCTGCCCGCTGAGATGGCCTATGCCGGAATCCGTTTCCGCCTGGCGCCCTCCGGCCGGCCCAACGCGGTCATTGCCCGCGGCCAGACCATTAGCCTCCCGGCCGGCCCGTTCAACCGCATTTATATTCTGGCGGCCTCGGCCGAAGGCGACCAGAAAGCCCGCTTCCGCATCGGCCGCGATTCCGTAGAGCTGACCATCCAGGACTGGAGCGGTTATATCGGGCAGTGGGACAACCGGCTGTGGAACACGCGGGAGGAGCCTGTGCCGACGCGGCCGGGAGAGCCGGCCCAGCCTCCGGGGGGCGCGCCGCGGATGCGGACCGTTATGGACTATGCCGGCCTGAGGCCGGGATACGTCAAGCCCGCGGCCGTGGCCTGGTTTGCCTCGCATCGTCATGCCGCCGCCGGCGACAACGAGCCCTATGCTTATTCCTACTTATTCGCTTATACCGTTGATGTTCCGGCCGGGGCCACGACCCTGACCTTGCCGGACAACGACAAAATCCGCGTCCTGGCCGTCACCGCGGCCAATGAAGTCCCGTCCTTGCGGCCGGCTCAATCGCTGGTGGACGCCCCGGAGCGATGAGGGCGGCTATGCTGTCCCCCTCCTTCGTTTTATTGTTTGGCCTGTTGATGCCTCAGGCCGGAGGAACCGTGACTGATTTTTCCAAAATTTTGCCCAAGAGCATTCTCGGCTGGGAAGCTGTCCAAAAAGACGCCGTCTATGACCGCCAGACTCTCTATGACTACCTGGACGGCGGCGCTGAAGTCTATCTAGCCTTCGACTTCAAACAGGCCTTCGTCCGGAAATACTCCGGGCCGGGCCAAAACGAGATCGCCTTGGACATCTACGACATGGGCTCTTCCGCGGAGGCTTTCGGCGTTTTCTCCTGTGACCGGCAGGATGAAGACGCCGGAATCGGCCAGGAGTCCGAGTACGGCCCGGGCCTGCTTAGGTTTTGGCAGGGGCCGTATTTTGTCAGCGTAACGGTGGGGGGCGATGAGCGGGAAGCCGAAAAAGCCATCCTGGCCCTGGGCCGGGCGGCCGCCTCTTGTCTCGGCCCGGCTGGGGAGAAGCCCGGCCTCCTCCAATGCCTGCCGCCGGAGGGCCTTCGGCCGAACCGTTCCTGCTATTTTCACAGCGCCATCAACCTCAACAACAGGTTTTTCATCTCCTCCGAAAATATCCTCAACTTGAGCCGGCAGACAAACTGCCTCTTGGCCGAGTACGGCCAAAGCCCGGCCGGCCCGGTTCATCTCCTGGTGGTCCAGTATCCTGAAGAAGGCCAGGCGCCGGCCGCCGTGGAGTCGTTTCTCCAATCCTATCTTCCTCAAGGCCGGGAAACCGGAGCGGCCCAGACCGATAACAAGAAATGGACGATGGCCAAAGTTTATAAGAATTATGCAGCCATTGCCTTTGATGCTCCCTCCCGGGAATGGGCTGAGCAGTTTCTTTCTTCCCTCCAATTCCAGGAGAAATGAGCGAGCCATGAACAAGGTCATCACCAGGCGTGAATTCGTCCGGGGCGCCTCTTGGGCCGTCCTGGGAGCGGCCGTCCGATTCCCCCGCGACCGCCAGGATGTCTCCCCAAGTTCACGGGTGGTCCTGATCCGGCAGGAGGGGGCCCTGGACGCATCCTCCAAGGTCAATGAAGAGGTCATTCAGCAGATGCTGGATGAAGCAGTGATGCGGCTCTTGGACCAGGACAGCCCGGCCAAAGCCTTTTCGCTCCTCGTCCGGCCGGGTGAAGTGGTCGGCATCAAAAGCAACGTCTGGTCCTATCTGCCCACCCCGCCCGAAGTTGAAGGCGCCATCAAGAGGCGGCTGATGGAAGCGGGCATCAAGGAAGAAGATATCGGCCTCGACGACCACACCGTCAGAGTCAACCCCCTCTTCCAGAAGGCCACCTCGCTCATCAATGTCCGGCCGCTGAGGACGCATTACCTGGCCGGTATCTCCGGCTGCCTCAAGAATTACATAATGTTCGCCGAATCCCAGCCCGACCTCCATCCCGACAGTTGCGCCGAGCTGGGCTCGCTGTTCCTCCTGCCCCAGGTCAAGGGCAAAACCCGGCTCAATGTCCTGTGCGCCCTGACGCCTCAGTACTACGGCCGCGGGCCTCATCACTTCAACCGGAGGTACGTCTGGGCCTACAAAGGGCTCATCGTCGGACAGGACCCCGTGGCCGTGGACGCCGTCGGGCTCAGCCTCATCATGGCCAAGCGGCGTCAGGAACTGGGCCCGGCCCAGGAAATTCCGCCCGTTCCCAAGCACATCCGGATCGCCGACCAGAAATACGGCTTGGGGACAAGCGACTTGAGCAGGATTGAGCTGGTCAAGCTGGGCTGGACGGACGGGATGATGATCTAGAGCTCGCTTGCCGATGAGAAAAAAGAGCACGAAGCTTGCGCCGGCTCTGGCCCTGCTCGGCCTGCTTGGGCTGGGCCCTGGTTTTCCGGCCGAGGAAGGCCGGCTGGAATACGTGGGCTCGGCCTTGTGGAGCAAAGCCTATGATGTTGAGGTCAGGGACAACCTCGTTTACTGCGCCTTTCTCAACGGCCTTATGATTCTGGATATCACCGACCCAAAAAAACCCGTCGCCCTGTCCCGGCTCTACCTAGCCGGCGGTTTTGGCCTGGCCCTCCGGGAGAATCTGGTTTTTGTGGCGGCCGGGGACAAGGGCCTGAAAATCGTCGATGTGACCGACCCGAAGGCTCCTGTCCTTAAAGCGAGCTGCCAGACCGGCGGAGAGGCCAAGGATGTCGCGGTGAGCGGCCTTTATGCTTATGTGGCCGAGGGGAGCGCCGGGCTGGAGGTGTTCGAAGTGTCCGCTCCGTCCGCTCCCCGGCTGATATCCTCCTGGGATTCACCTGGCCAGGCGGGGGGGATTCTGGTCAGGGGCGACTATGCTTATCTGGCCGACGGCCAGGCCGGGATGCAAATTCTCTCCATCCGGGACCCCGCTTCGCTGAAGCTCGTCGGCTCCCTGGATACGGAAGGCAACGCTGAGGATATTGCCCTTTCCGGAAATACGGCTTATGTGGCGGACGGCTCTTCCGGCCTTCAGGTGATCGACGTCAGCAACCCCTCCCGGCCCCAAGGCCTTGCCTCTTTAACCACCTCCGGCTACGCCCACAGCGTGGCTTGCCGGGGGAAGTGCCTCCTGGTCGGCAACCTTTATGACGGAGGCTATCAAATCATCGATACCACGAATGAAAAATCTCCGGCCATCCTGACGACCGGAAGATACACGATGTACAATGAAGCCTGGGAGGTGGCCCTCAGCGGCCAGGTGGCTCTGGTCGTGGATTATTTTTCCGGCATTTATATCATTGATATCTCCGACCAGAAAAATCCCGCTCCGCTGGGCATCTACTCGACCCCCAGCTCGGTCACGGCCGCCTTGGTCCAGGGACATTACGCTTATGTCGTGGGCGAAATCACGGGGCTTCTGGCCCTAGACATTTCCAACCCCCGTTCCCCTCAAACGGTCGGCTCCTTCGGCCTCTACCGCGGCGTGCAGGGGTTGGCGGTCAGCGGCCATTTTGCTTATATGACCGACCGCTGGTCCATAAAGATTTTTGACATCAGCCGGCCGGATAAAATTTCTCTGGCCCGCACTTTCGCTATCCCCCAAGGAGTGCCGCGGGCCATCGTGGTCAGGAAGAACCTGGCTTATCTGACCGCCGACAATTTTGGCTTTACTATCGTCGATATCGGCAACCCCGCCTCGCCCTCAGTCAAGGGCGCTCTCCAGATGCCCGGGTTTGCCTATGGGTTGGCGGTCAGCGGCAACTATGCCTATCTGGCCAACAGCGATACCGGTTTTCATATTATCGATATCCGGGATCCGTCCTCTCCGCGTCCGGCCGGGTCCTTGAAACTTGAGGGGGAGCCCACCGGCCTGGCTGTGGCAGGGAATTATGCTTTTGTGGCCTGCGGCGGGGGAGGCCTTCAGGTAGTGGACATCAGCCGGCCTTCCGATCCCCGGGTGGTCGGCTCCTGCGCCACCGAGGATTTTGCCAATGGCATTGTAGTCAAAGGGGAATTCGCCTATGTCTCCGACGCCGGCTCGGGCCTCAAGAAATTCGATATCAGCCGCCCTTCTTCTCCCCGGCTGGTGGCCGCCTATAACACGCCCGGCGACGCGCAGGCCCTGGCCCTGGATGACTCTTTTATTTTTGTCTCCGATTCATATTCCCTGCTGATCCTAAAATAAAAAGAGATCAACAAGAAATGCCGAAGAAAATTGTCTGTCTGAGCATCAACCGCTTCAACCCCGTTCTGTGCGACGGCGTCTCCAACTCAACGCTGGAGCTTCTCCGCTACCTGCAGTCGCAGGGGCTTGAAGCCGGGATCGACGTCTTCTATACGCAAGAGCCCTACCGGCAACATGTTTTTCGGTATTTGCGCGGCCGCTCAAACGACAGCCGGGGCGGGGAGGGCCTCCGCGGTTATTCGGCCGAGTTGCAGGGGCTCCAGGTCTATCTTGAGCTGTTGCCCCACGGCGAAAAGGAACTGTATCCTCAGTCCCGGCATTTCCTGAGGGCCGCCCTGGAAAAGCTCCAAGAACAAAAGCCCGATTATATCATTACCCAGGAGGACGACCTCCTCTCTCTCTTCGTTGCGTCTTTGACCGGAATTCCGGGAGCCCATTTCTTCCATTCCTTGGCCTATATTGAAACTTTTAAAAATCATTCCCTCTTCCCTAAACTCCTTAAGAAGCGCCGCGTCTTTGCGGTCAGCCGGTTTCTTCAACAAAATGTCCGCCAAGCTTTCGGGCATCGAGGCCGCGCCCTGGTATCCTATCTTCGACTTGGGAAAATACCGCGTTCCCCGTAGTCCTGAGCGGGACGTCCTGGGCTACTATTCGGCCGGGCCCCACAAGGGAGACGAAATCGCGAATATTCTGGTGGAGAAGAGCCCGGGCTGGAAATTCTTGGTGGTGGGCAGGTCTTATTCCCATAGTTTCCGGGCAGTGCCGCCCAACCTGATCTATCAAGGCGACCAGCCCGATACCAGCCGGTTTTATGGCGCGATTGGCATCCTTCTCGTCCCCTCTCTCGTGGAAGAAGGTTTTCCACGGGTGATACTGGAGGCGGCCGTCAACGGCATTCCTGTTATCGCCAGCCGGTTGGGCGGTATACCCGAAGCCCTGGGCCGGAGCGGGATCCTGGTCGACATCGACCGGGTGGAGAATCCGGATATCCAAGCTCTCGGCCGTCGTTACCTCAATGAAGTGCAGAGCCTGATCAACAATGAAGATGAATACCGCAGGCTCAGCCTCCAAGCTTCAGCCCGCGCCGAAGAGTACAGGCTCGAACAGCAAGAGCAATCCCGCCGAAATTATGAGCGATTTTTTAAGCCTTACTTGTCCTAGAGACTATCTCCCCGGCCAGGACAAATTCCCGCCCTAGCCGCCGGTGGAAGATGAACCGAGGGCGGGCTCCAAGATGTGTTGGGTCAGGCCGGGAAAGATGATGGAGGCCAGGCCGAACCCGGCGAACAGAAAGAGGAGGATGGCCAGGCCGACCAGGATCTTGCGGAAGGTCTTGGCGCTGATCAGGTGGTGGTGTTTGACCACGTAGCGGACGAGGAGAAAATACCACAACACGCTGCCCAGCCCTACGGCCAGAGAGAACAGCCAGGCATCCGAGCTTCTGGCGGCGACCCAGCCATGAGCCGTCACCATGCCGGCCGCCCCCAGCCAGAAGCCGTAGAGCGCCGGGTTTGAAATGTAAAGAAGCACGACGGCCAGGACCGGCCGCGGAGTTTTGCGGGTCGGCTTTTCCCCCCAGCTGGATTCATCGAAACGGCGGGCCTGCAGGATGAGCCTGATTCCGATGGCCGTCAGCAGGAGGGCGGCCAGCAGTTTCAGCAGCGAAGAATAGTGTTGAATGAGGGACATAATGTGACCGATGCCGACCAGGGCGGCCAGGCAGAAGACAATGTCCAGCAGGGCGGCCGTCAGCCCGCCCAGGAGGCCGTGGAAGAAGTCGCGCTTGAGCGTCTGAGTGACGACGTAGATATTAATGGGGCCCAGGGGGATGGCCGCCACAAAGCCGATGATCAGACCCAAGACGAGGGAGCTTATCATTTCCGACTCTGACTGGTCGCTTAACCGCCATCCGGCCGCGACCCGGCTGCCGGCTTCATCCTTTAGGACGATTAAAGCGGATTGCTTATATCAGAATCGTAAACAAGCTGTCAAACGCGGGAGGCCAAGTGAGGCTCGAGCGGGCCCTAGACCTTGGGCATATCAGTGATTTTTTCCTCGTCTTCTTCGATCTCCATTTCCAAGCCGAGCAGCTTAGCGGTGCCTTCTAGGATGAGCCGGTAAGTCTTTTTCTGCTCTTGGAGGGCGGCCAGCTTTTCCCTTACCAGCGCAAGCTCTTTCTCGATCTGGCCGTCCAGGGAGGCCAGCTGTTTCCGAACTTCCTGCATGGTCTTCTTATAAAGGGCTTCCTGTTCAGTGTTGAGTGCCACAGTCCTTCTCCTTATTTCTTGATATTGAAGGTTACCTGGACCGGCATCCAAACCTTCACGTAGATGCCATCTTTAACTGCCGGCCTATATTTCCATTTCTTGACCGCATCCTGACTGGCTTTTTCGAAGCCGGAGGCCATCCCGCCGCTGGAGGGTTGCAAAACTTCCGTCCGGATGACCGTGCCTGTCTCATCGACGAGGGCGTTGATTTTGACCGATCCTTGGATGCCCATCTGCTGGGCCAGCGGGGGATAAACGGGTTCAACTCTGGTGACCAGGACGGGGGTCGTATCGACCTGATTGACGGGCACTAATTGGCCCAGCATCACCTTCGGCTTGGCCGGCCCGCCGGCATCCTGACCGGCTGGTTTTTGACCTTGGTCAGATGGGGTGGTCCGCGTGGGCTTGATCTCTTGGACCTTGGCCGCCGTCGCATCGGAGGGCATAATGGGCGCGACGGACGAATCGGCGGCGCTGCTGCTGGGCTCGACGGGCTGTCTCTTTTCCGTCACGGGTCCCGGTTTATCCGCCACGGTTTTTGTTTCCGAGATTTTTTGTCCGGCAGGCCCGAGCGAAGAAGTCGTCTCCGGCCCCGGCTTGGTGGTCAGGTCGGCGGGGTTCGACCCGGGTTGGGTCAGGCCGGTTACGGCTTCTTTGGGCTTGACTCCGCCGGCCGCATTTCGGGCATTGACCGCGGGTTTTCCCTTGCCCCCGCCCCCGGAAAAGATCAAAAAGGCCGCTACGGCGATCACCACGACCAACCCGCCGATAATGATGGGGACTATGGGCTTAGATTTCTTTTTTTCCTTGCCGTACTCTTCAAGGAAAACCTTTTCTTTTTTCAGGCCGGGGAACGGCATTTCGGCCTTTTCTTTAAAAAGCGGAGGCTCGGGTTTCTTGGGCGGGGCGGAGGGGGCCGGCCGAGGAATTTCCTTACGCCAGGGCAGGGTTTCGCTCTTGGCGCTCTTGTCCTGGGGCTTCAGGTCGATGACATCCGATTTGGGAATGGGGAACGTCGGCGGCTTGGGCGGCTCCGGCTTGGTTATTTCAGGTTTGCCGGGCTCCACCTTTGCTCTGGTCGCTTCTTCGGCTTCACGAAGAACTTGTTTTCTTTTCTCCGGGTCGATGCCGATCCCCGCCAGAGTATTCCTGAGAAGATCATCCACGGTCTTTTCAACCTCGGTTTCGTCCTTTGATTTTTTAGCCGCGGATGCGTTCAAGAGATCCCTTTCGAATTTGTCATACTTGCTTTCTGCGCTCATGCTCTACCCATTCATCCCAAAAAAACTGGCATTAGGCCTTCAAAGGCCTTATATCTATTAATGTATTTCATCTGGGCCAAAAAACGTCAATCACCCCTAAGGGTGATTTAGGGGATGAAATTACATCCCCTCTATCCTTTACTCTAATATTTCTTTTATGACAATTTTTGTCATTGACGAATATGTCTGCCAAAATCTATATGCTCAACCTTGGGTCTTCTCTTTGGCTATCTTTTTCAACTTTTCGTTGGCCATGATGGCGATGTCCACCCGGCGGTTGAGCTGGCGGCCTTCCTCGGTGTCGTTGGTGGCCACCGGCTGCGACTCGCCGTAGCCGACCATGGTGAAGCGGCCGGACTTGACCTCCAGCACGGCCAGATAGGCGCTGACCGAATCGGCCCGGTTGTTGGACAAACTCTTATTGTATTCCTCCGTCCCGGTGGAATCGGTGTGGCCCTCGATGAGGATGTTGGTGTCCGGGTATTTGTTGAGGATACGGGCCAGGTCGCTGAGGTTCTGCTTACTGGTCGAGCGCAGCTCGGACTTGTCCACGTCGAACATCAAGCCCGAATTGAACGTGATCTTGATGCCCTCGCCGATGCGTTCAACCTTGGCGCCCTCCAGGTCGCGCTGCATCTCGGCCGCCTGTTTGTCCATGTAGCTGCCGATGAAAGCGCCGGCCGCGCCGCCGATGGCCGCGCCGATAATAGCGCCGACGATGGTGTTGCCGGCAATCTTGCCGATCACCCCGCCCAGCACGGCGCCCGAACCGGCGCCGATGACCGCGCCCTGTTGGGCTTTGTTCATCGAAGCGCAGCTGAAGGCGGTCAAAAGAAGAACAGGCAGCAGAGTGTAGGCCAGGATTTTTTTCATAACGTCCCCTCCTTCTTTTTAAATAATTTCTCTATCTTCATATTGTATCACATTTAAGCCTGTCTTTTTCGATGATAAGGACGGTTCTGCTTTCCGATGCATCTCAGGCCTGCATCTGGGTAAAAATATCCCGCAGCCGCCGCTGACAGCCTTCCATGGTCTGCCGCGCCGCTCGCAGCCGGCCTCGGTCGCGGGGGTCGGCCATGATGCGCCAATTGACCAGCCGAATGGTCATGGCCTCGATCTCCAGGGCGGTGACCGCCCCGGGATGAACGCCGCTGCCGCAGTTGAAGTAATAAGGCCGGCCCGCCAGCCCGGCCTCGCTCTCCTGGCGGCCGACCGACATGAAGACAGGACGATGGGTATGGCCGGCCACGGCCACCATCCCTCGCCGCGCCGCCCAGCCCAAAATTCTCTGTTCCACCCGGCTCCGCTTGCGGGGATTCTGGCTCACGCTCAGCGGGTTCTTGAAGCCGAAGACATTCTTCAGAAAACGCCAGATCGTGCGCACAAAGAACCGGCTGAGGGGCGCCACAAAAGTGCTCAGGACATCGGCTTGGTGGCCGTGGAACAGAAAAATCCTGTCGCCGAGGAGGATGGTCTGCGGGGCGGCCAGCGCTTCCCACAGCCCGGGGATGATCCGCCGGGCCTTGGCCAGGTGCTTCTCCCGCCAGCGGGCCTTGCCCATCTGGAGGTTGTGGTTGCCGACCAGGTAGTAGAGGCGGCCGTCCCGGTGAAAGCGGTCGAGGAGACGGAAGATGCGGCCGTAGGACCGGACGATCGCCTCGAAGCGGGTGTTCTCCACCAGCTCGTCGCCGTCGCCCAGCTCGATGTAGGTGAAACGGCGGCGATTGTAATATTCGAGGGCCGCCTCGAAAAGGAGCTGGTTAGGCCTGAAGTCGTCCGCTTCATCGCCGATTCCGCGGTGGAGGTCGCTGAAGATGACGACCCGGCTGCGCGGCCCGAGAGGAAGACGGAGCCTGTTCCGGCGCAGAGCCCGGTCGAAAGCGGAAACGGAGGGGATGCCCATGGCCCACTCAATCTTTCTCGGGCTATTTAAGAATAAAACACGGGTCAAATGCAACTGCTTGTAATATTCGCTGAAATTTCTTATCCTCAGGATGGCTGGGCGACTGCCAATTTCCATCAGGGAGTGTGTGGCATGAAAAACATAGACACGAAGATCGTCTTTCTCTTTGCTCTGTGTATTCTCCTGGCCGGCTGCGCTCCGTATCTCTATCCTCCCGCTTTCGACCTCGCCCCGCTGCGGAGGGTCGGGCTGGCCACCTTCAGCTTGGAGAAGGCCGAGGGGCCGCTGGCCGATATGGCCACTCAGCATTTCATGGAGGAGATTTTTCGCTGGCAGCGGGTGGAGATTGTGGAGCTGGGTTCCTGGGAGGAAGCGCTCCGGTCGGTGGGCGCCGACCGGACCGACCAGGCGGCCCAGCGGGCCATCGGCCAACGCTACGGCGTGGCGGCCGTCTTCATCGGCCGACTGCGGGCCTCCGACATCCGGCCTTCGGTGGATATCCTCTCGCTGGCCCGCTATCTGAGCGTCCGGGCCACCTTCAACATCTTTCTGACGGCCACCTTGACCGCCACGGACACGGGGGGAGTGCTGTGGACGGATTCGGCCGAGCGGCGGGGCGAAGCGGGCCGCATCGGCGTTGGGCCGGGCGGAATCTTCGACTTCAGCCTGCCTGACCAGGAGGAGAATTACCGGCGGCTTATCCGCAGCCTGGTGTACGATATCACGCGCGACTTCCGGCCGCGGTAATAAGGGGAGGTCATAAGGGGACACATCACTTATTTCTTCCTAAAGTCCCCTTAATTGGAGCGGCGGCGCAGGCCGACCTTGACCAGCTCCGTCACCAGGAAGACGAACAGGGAGAAAGCCCCGATGATCAGGAGCATGGCCGCCGTAGGCTTCTGGACGCCGAAGGCGTCCCGGACCACAGCGCTCTGGATCAGCACTGCAATGAGCACTATCTGAGAAGCCACCGCCGCCACAAGCCACCGGTGGGGCGGCGCCTGGAAGACGCTGAACTTGAGCGAGCGGAAATTCAAGGCCAGCACCAGCTCGACGATGATGAACAGGAAGAAGATCTCGGTGCGGGCCTGGGTGAGGTCGGTGAACTGGTGGAAGTAAAGAAACAGGAAGAAAGGCGTCTCCACCAGCAAGGCCAGGCTGATATAAACCTTGACCTCCCTGGAGAAAATGCTCTCCCGGGGGCTGCGCGGCGGCCGCTGCAGGATGTCCGGGTCGGGCGGCGACACGCCCAAGGCCAGGGCCGGCAGGCCGTCGGTGGCCAGGTTGATGTAGAGGATGGCCGCCGAGAGCAGCGGCAGAAAGGCCGGCCCCTTGATGAGGACGATGCCGCCGATGACCGCCACCTCGGTGATGTTGCAGCGCAGGAGGTAGGCCAGGTATTTCTTGATGTTGTCGTAAATCCAGCGGCCGCGCTCGATGGCCTTGAGGATAGTGGCGAAGTTGTCGTCGTTGAGGACCAGGTCGGCCGCGTCCTTGGTCACTTCCGTGCCGGTGATGCCCATGGCCACCCCGATGTCGGCGTGCTTGAGGGCCGGCGCGTCGTTGACTCCGTCGCCGGTCATGGCCACCACATCGCCGCGGCTCTGCCAGGCCTTGACGATCTTGAGCTTGTCGATGGGCGAGACGCGGGCATAGACGCGTCACCCGGTCCACGATGCCGGCAAACTCCTCATCCGTCATCTTCTCCAGCCGCTCGCCGGTCAGGACCAGGTCGCCCTGGCGCCAGATGCCGATCTCGCGGGCCACGGCCATGGCCGTGATTTCGTTGTCGCCGGTGATCATGACCGTTCGGATCTTCATGGCCGCGCAGGCTTGGACGGCACGGATGGCCTCCTCGCGGGGGGGGTCCATCATGCCCACCAGCCCCAGGAAGACCATATCCTCCTCGTCCTCCTCGCTGAAAGAGGAGGCCCGGCTCGGCATTCGCGGAAGGCCACGGCCAGCA
Source organism: Candidatus Aminicenantota bacterium (assembly GCA_963702835.1). Taxonomy (GTDB): domain Bacteria; phylum Acidobacteriota; class Aminicenantia; order Aminicenantales; family JAFGAV01; genus JAFGAV01. The sequence continues at coordinate 1,775,320 of OY969762.1, read as the reverse complement.
CTCGCAGCGCTGCGCGGGCCATGTCCTCGTTGGCTTGCAGGATCCGTCGCCGGTCGCTTTCGCCCAGCGGCTTGGTCTCGTCTCCGTCCAACAGATGAGAGCAGCGCCGGAGCACGACCTCGGGCGCGCCCTTGAGAAAGGCGATTTTCTTCCCCTCGGCCTGGTGGACGGTGGTCATCCGCTTTCGCTCCGAGCTGAAGGGAATCTCCTCGACCCTCGGGAATTCCAGCTCCAGCTCCTCGTGGCCGATGCCCGCCTTTTCGCCCAGGACCACCAGGGCGGCCTCGGTCGGGTCGCCCTTGATCGTCCAAAGGTTTTCCTGCCGGAGGAGGCCCGAGTCGTTGCACAGCATGCCGCCCTGAAGGAGCAGCCGGAAGGAGGCGCTCTGCCGGATGCGCTCGACGTCCTCCCCCCGGAACTCGCCGTGAGGCTCGTAGCCGGTGCCGGTGACCTCCACCGCCCTTCCGGCGGTGAACAACCCGGCGGACCGTCATCTCGCCCTTGGTCAAGGTGCCCGTCTTGTCAGAGCAGATGACGGTCGTGCAGCCTAACGTCTCTACGGCCGGCATCTTCCGCACCAGGGCGTTCTGCTTGGCCATCTGGTGCATGCCGATGGCCAGCGCGCCGGTGACGATAGCGGCCAGGGCCTCGGGCACGGCGGCCACCGCCAGGGACACGGCAAACATGACCATGTGTAAAACGAAGGTCATATTCAAACCGCCGGTCAGGGCCTGCCGCAGGATGCTGATCCCGGCCACCAGGAAGCAGATCGCCAGGCTTATGAGGCCCAGCCATTTGCCGATCTCCTCGGTTCGTTTCTCCAAGGGGGTTTTTTTCTGCTCGGCGCCGCCCACTTCCTCGGCGATGCGGCCGAACTCGGTCTCCATGCCGGTGGCCAGGACCGCTGCCCGGGCCCGGCCGTAGGTGACGACCGTGCCGGCGAAAACCAGGTTCTGTCGCTCGCTGAGCGTGGTTTCCTCCGGCAGCACGCCGGCGTTCTTGCTGACGGGGAACGATTCTCCGGTCAGGGCCGCCTCGTCGCATTTGAGGGTGGGAACCTCGACCAGCCGGGCGTCGGCCGGGATGCGGTCCCCGGCCTCTAGGAGAAGGATGTCGCCGGGGACGAGTTCCCGGGAGGGGATGTCCCGCTCATGTCCCTCCCGCATCACGGTGCTGGTCGGGGAGAGCATCTTCTTCAAGGCTTCCAGCGCCTTCTCTGCCTTGTATTCCTGGAAAAAGCCGAGCAGGGCGCTGAAGACGACGATGATGCCGATGATGACCGCGTCCAGCACCTCGCCGATGGCCACTGACAGGACGATGGCCACAAGGAGGATAATGATCAGGACGTTCTTGAATTGATTGAAGAAAAGGCTCAAGGGCGAGGCCTTTTTCTCCTTCCTGAGCTCGTTAGGGCCGTATTCGGCCAGGCGGCGCCGCGCCTCGGCCTCGTCCAAGCCATGGGCCGCGTTGGTGCCCAAAGCCTTTATGACGGCCTCTGCCTCCAGGGCGTGCCATTTCAGTTTGTCCATGACCATCCTTTCCTGAAGCGCTTGAATGAAAACGGGCTTTCCGGGCGGTCGATTTTCAGCCGCTTATTATACCAGAAATACAACATTCCGACACGGGACCGGCCGCCTTGATCTTCAGAGTGCCGGTGCTGGTTCCCGGAGAGTCGAAGGCCAGACGGCCGGTGCGTTCGGGCTCCGATAATTTTGCCGGCAGGCAAAAAAATAACACTATTTTTTTGCTTATAGGCAAAAAATCTTGACATCGATCAAGAGCCGGCTTATAATCAATCCATGTTGAGGGATAGGTATCTTACGGGAGCCGTTTTCGACGACCTCCAGGAGAAGATGGTCTTTGTCGGCGGCGCCCGCCAGGTCGGGAAGACGACGTTTGCTTCCGACCTCCTCGGGAAACGGTTTCGGTCGCCGGCATATTTCAATTGGGATAACCGCCGGGACCGCCGGGAGATCATGGCCGCCCGCTGGCCCGGCGACGCCGACCTCATCATCCTTGATGAAATTCATAAGCTTCGCGGTTGGAAAACTCTGGTCAAGGGCGAGTACGACAAGCTTAAGAGTCGATATAAATTTTTGGTGACCGGCAGCGCCCGGCTGGATACTATCCGGCGGGGAGGGGATTCCCTTCAGGGCCGCTACCATTATTACCGGCTTCATCCCTTTTCCCTGGGGGAATTGTCCGGTACAAGCGGCGCCGTCGAAACCTTCAAAGAAATACCCCTCGCTGGAGAATCCCCCGCCTCCGATTTCGATTCGCTCTTCGAATTCGGCGGTTTCCCCGAGCCCCTTTTCCGGCAGAATGCGAGATTCCTCCGCCGCTGGCACAACGAAAAAATCGAACGGATGTTCAGGGACGACATTGCCAGCGTTGAGCAGGTTCGGGAGCTGGGCCGGATGAAACTTCTCAGCGACATGCTGCCCGAGCGCGTGGGGTCGCTGTTTTCAGCCAACGCCGTCCGTGAAGACCTGGAGGTCAGCCACAGGGCTGTTTCCAACTGGCTGATGATTCTTGAGTCTTTCTACTATCATTTCCGGATACCTCCGTTCGAGAGTCGCTGGATCAGGTCCATCAAAAAGGAGCCCAAGCTCTATGTGTGGGACTGGTCCGAGGTTCCCGACCAGGGAGCACGCTTCGAGAATCTGGTCGCCGGGCATCTCCTGAAGCTCTGCCATTTCCTTTATGACCGGGACGGCGTCAGAGCGGACCTTTTCTTTTTGAGAGATGTAGAAAAAAGGGAGGCGGATTTCTTGGTGACCGTCGACCGGAAACCCTGGTTCGCCGTGGAAGCCAAACTCGCCGAAGAAAGCGTTTCCCCGTCCCTTCTCTATTTTAAAAACAAATTGAAGATTCCGTTTGCCTATCAGCTTATCAAAAAGCGGGCCGTCCACAAGCTCGACCGCGGCGTGCATGTTGTTTCTGCCGGCCGTTTCCTGGCCGGTCTGGTATAACAGCGGCCGCATCCGTCTTTCCACAGCATGAATTCTCGCCTCTGCACTTGGGCGCGTTTCTCCCCGAAAAACTAAATTTACGCTCGCTCCGCTTGGATTGGCAAGCCGGCTATTGAACCAAAATAATCAATACGGAGGGCCAGCCGCCTTGGTTCTCCAGGCGCGGTACTGGTCCCAAGTCATCCTAAGGTATTGGTCGCCGTAGAGCCGGCTGGGCTCGATGTGAGTGTTCTCCCACCACTCGTTCCAGGTGGTGATGAAAATCCAGTCGGGCCGGCTGGCCAGGGCCGCCTGCCAGGTGGCCTGATAGAGGCCGCCGTCCAGGCGGGGGAGCACCGGCGTGCGCCGGCCGGGAATAAGCGTGTCGTCGAACCCGGGCTGGACCGTGGCCGTCCAGATCTTGAGGGAAGGGGTGTCGGCCAGCAGGGGATAATAATGGACGGCCCGGCCGGTTTCTTCATAGGCGCCGGCCAGGATATCCGGGACCTCCTCGTTGCGGTTGAGGATACCCAGGATGTTGTAGTTGTGCAGGCCGTCGAAGACGTCCAGGAGGTCGAGGTCCGGCTCCGGGGAATCGTAGGCGCCGATGAAGACCGCCTCAAGCCCCTCGGCCCGGAGTTGACGAAAAACCCTGTCCCAGACTTCGATCTTTACGGCGAAGGAAACCCACACCACAATGACCGGCTTGCCGCTGACTCTCAAAAAGGCGGGATGGCCTCCATAGCGGCTGAGAGCGTAGCGCAGCCAGCTCAGAATCGTCGCCTCGTCGCGCGGCCGGTCGGCGTCCATGGTCTCGAAGTAGAGGGCGATCCTGAAATTATTATCCCGGGCGGCGTCGAGGAGCGACTGGAAGTTCCGGTCGATGGAATTGTCCGGGCCCCACCAGGAAGCGATGAAGCCCTGGATGCCCGCGCTCTTGGCCTGGTCGATGTGGCGGGCCAGGGCGGCCGGGTCGCCGGAGGAATAGGGAGTCAGGGGACGGTCTTGGAGATAAGGGCTGTCCCAATCGGAGGGGTCGTACCAAAGATAATAGAAAGCCAGGAGCATTTTCTGGGGGGCGACGAGGGCCGGCCGGCCCATAAGGGGGATAGAGGAGAGGAGGAGAATATCGGATGAGGTCGCAGTTTGGGCCAGGTCGAGCGAATCTTCCAAGCGCGCCGCGCCGGTCTGCCGCCATTCCCGGAGGAGATGGGCTTCTCCTGTTTTGTCGATGACCGAAATGCGGAGCAGAGTCTCGCCCTCTTCTGACTTTTCCAGGGAAAAGGGGAGGGGTTCGGAGAGCGCTTCCTCGGACAGGGCATAGGCCGTGGTGGCCGAGACCGTCGCGCCGGCTTGGGCCGAGCGGACCCAGAACCGCCGCAGGGTCCAGCCCTTGGAGGAAAGAGGTCCTTGGGCTGCGGCCAGGCGCGAGGTCAGGATGGGGTCGGCGTTTTCAAAGCTGAAGGCCGCCCGCTCGGCCGTGGTCTGGAGCTCGACATGGAGACGGAGGTAGAGGAGGTTTGGAGTTTGGGCCGAAAAGGCTTCCGTCTTCAAGAAGGTGAGGCATGAGAAAAAAACGCAGGCGGCAAAAATATAGAACGCAACTTTCAAATCAAGCCTTTTCATCGCGATGGGCATTTGATGAGGGAAATAAATCTTTACTTTCGCTGCCGGAGGAGCATGTCCCCCAACATTTTCAATTCGTCGATGACCACCTTTGTCTTCAATGACGTCGTGGTAAACCTGTAGCTGATGGGAACCTCCACGATACGCAGCCGGTTGCGGTAGGCGAACATCAAGGCTTCGACCTGAAAATCGAAGGATTTCGCCTTGAAGGTCCGACTCAATAAGAGCTCCACCGCGCGGCGGGAATAGCGCCGAAAACCGGAGGTCACGTCCCGGAAATGAGAGGGGGGAACGCCCCATCTCCAGGAAGAAAAGGCCAGGTTGAAGAGGAGGCTGGCCGCCAGGCTGAACAGCCGGCGGTAAACGGGCACATCATGGTGGATCTCCCGCCGGCCCAGGACGACATCCGCCTCGGGCGCCTGGATGAAGCGGCCCAGCTCGCCGGGGTCATGGCTCAGGCCCGCGTCCATGGTGATCACGTAGCGGTAGGGCTTGCCCGCGGCGTATCGCATCCCGTCCAGCACCGCTTGGGGGATGTGCGTATTCTTTTGGTGGGTGATGCAGACGACGCTTGGATAGGACTTCACGATCTCTTCGGTCCGGTCGCGGCTGGCGTCGTTGACGACGCAGACATCGGCCCAGGGCCGAGTCAGTTCGATGAGACGGCCGATGCTCTTCTCTTCATTGTAGGCCGGGATGACGACGATCGTGTCGCGGGCGGCGGTCATGAGCGCAATTGCTCTTCTTTCAAGATGAGGATGTCTTCCGGGGTGTTAACGCAGGTTGCGGCTAGCCTGAAAAGCATTAATTATTTTGTTGTTTGAGTGCCCTGTTTTGCCCATTTCCCCCCTTTTTTTCTGTAGCCATCCAATAATCCTTGGATATGCGCAAATGCAACTTTGCGATCTCCTTTAATCAACAAATAAAGCGCTCTTGTGAATCGATAAAGAGGATAATAGATGTGAAACAGGACTTTCCAAGGCCAAGACAAAAAGGCATTGGCCAAATAGATTCTGTTTCTGCTGCTATAATAATAGGCAGTATCCAGTCCAACTTTCTTTCTGTTGATCTTGTGATAGGCAACGGCCTCTCGGGCAATGATAGTTCGATGTCCCAATTGCTTCACTATTGAAGAGAACTCTTGGTCCTCGGCCAAATAAAAAAAATTCGAATTAAAGTAACATCCTCTTTTTTTGTCAACGAGCTCCAGTACTTCCCTTGATATCAATACGCCGCAAGCGGAGATAAAATCGACATCCCAAAACGATTGAGAGGATGAGAGCGGACTCTTCTTTATTACTTGGTCAAAATAAAATAGATTTGGAACAATCCATATGCCATGAAATTGAATGCTGCCGTCCATATTTTTGATTAAACATCCTACCACACTGGCATTTGTTTTCCTGGCCAGATAAAAACAAATATCAATTGCATTTGATTCTAACTGAGATTCGTTGTCAAGAATAAAGATATAATTAGGTGTTCTGTTTAAGAGAGCCCATCTTATCCCAATATTCCAAGCGCCGCTCACACCCAAATTCTTTTTTGTTTCGATCAATACGATATCTGCTTTCCCGGCGAAAGGATGAACGAGTGCTTGAAATTGGCCATTGACTTTAAATTCTTGTATAGGTTCTCTTTTTAATTCTAAATTAATTGTTAAATGAGCGATGATTTTGTCGATAGAATTATCAGATGAGTTGTTGTCAATGATAATTGTTGTGTATCGAAAATGTGCTTTATTTCTTGAATCATCAATACACTTAATGGTTTGATCTGCTTCATTCCAATTTATGAAGATTTTAATGATATCGGTTTTGGATATATTAGGAGGACTTTCTATTTCGCTTTTTATTATAGAAATTGGTTTGCCGTTCAAAGGTTATATTCTCTTCGTATGAGATTCTAAACATTATTATACCCAATCTTACTCAAAATAATAATATTTATCCTTTTAATAGAATCTCAATCAGTATTATGAATTATAGACCCCCAGCTGGATACTTAACGGGGAACAAAGCGGACTTTGGTACGATATTATAAGCATTATTCCCGCATCCTACTGAAGAAACAGTGCTTGATGCCGCTAGCCTAGGCATAAAGTCCGAATTAAGGAATTTTGAACACCTGTTGGGTCACACCTAGCGCACACAGGGCCAACAGCTTCATTTGCTGCCGGCTCCCCAAACCTGTAGTGGCAAAATAAATGGCCGCCATTACCAAGGGGATAACGAACTAGGACATCCTGGCTTTTATCAATAACGAAATTTTCAGCTACGAAGTCTCGTCCAAGGCGGTCGGCTCGTTCACCCATAATGTTATGGAGACTGCTCGCGAATGGCAGGGATGGCCAAAGGAATCCATCTAGGCCTTGATTAATATGGATGCCATTTTAATTAAAATGGGACAAGAAGGCCGTGTGCTCAGTATTGTTTCATGAACTCAAACGTATTAATTCGGTAGATTTATAAAATATCATTTTTTGTTGAATCAGAGATGGCCACGATGTGGCTAGCCTTTTTTAAGCAAATGGCTAGGCAACTTTTTGCCAATTTCGTGTCAGAGGGGCACTTGCTTCGGGGTAGCGTTCAAAGGCGAGATCAACGACGGCTAAAATCTTTTTGACGGGAAGAAGCAGAGCGAGTGATGCTACGGACACCGGGGAATGGAGGAGGTCCAGAGAAGAGAGGAACAACGATTGGAGTGAGAAATACAATTGGTTGCGGGGGATAAACCGGTTTTTAGGAACGCCGATAACAATTTTATGGAATTGTTTGGGATCGAGTCGAATATTATCGCAAATATCGCGGGTAAGAAATACAAAATAATCATTCTTATTGTCGAAAAGAGAGAGGCCTTCGAGCAACTGTCGGGTGAGGCGGCCAACGCCGTCCTGCAATCCCCTAAGATTGATTAAATCCAGGCCGATTTTCAATGTCTTAAAATTATTATCCGTAAATAAAGAAGCGACAATCAAGAAATAATTTTAACACTGGGAAAAGCTATGCTGGGCTTTGAAACATAGGAATCCGAGGCCTGACAGGCGAGGTGATTTGGGTTGCGCAGGCTTAGAGGCTGAAAACAAGGCTTGACGGGATTCAAGCAATTGAATAATCTTTGATATCTATAGATTAATAGTTTATGTCTCTACTCGATAAGATTTATCCAAAAAAAATGCTTCCAATACTAAGAATGTTCCGGAGAAGGCTTGCCTATACTAATGAATACGAGAATATTTTATATTGGATGGTTAGCTACTATGATGCTTTGATTCGATATTTTAGAAAATATTTCAACTTGCCCTTTTTTGATAAATTGATTTCGATTAGGATAAAAAACTTTCCTAGACCATTTTTTATGAGACTAGGCCGGGCCGACTGGTATATTTTTGAAGAGATATTTTTAAGAAAGATCTATCATCACATATTTTTGGAATACACGGGGAAAATCGACACTATTATTGATTTGGGAGCGAATGTGGGATTTACGGTAAGATTGTGGAAGCACCGTTGGCCTCAAGCGATAGTATGGGCTATCGAGCCTGAACAATATAATTTTAGAATGTGCAACCGTAATACCACCCACCTAGATCGAATTCATATCATCAGGGCTTGTATTGGGGGATCCGCGCGTCCTGTAAAACTAAAATTGGGTCTTATTGAAAGCAACTTTCAAATGGAGGAAATAGAATCAATACTTATAGATGCCCAGACTCTTGAAGCCATCACAATTCCGATGCTGTTAAGAACTCATAATATTAAAGGACCGATAGATCTTTTGAAATGCGATATCGAGGGTGTTGAGGCGGAAGTCTTTTCAAACTGTTCAGAGTGGATTCAGAAAGTCAATAATCTTTTGATTGAACTTCATGGTACATATACAATCAAGGAATTGATGAATGATATCCTGCGCAATGGCGGCGAGTTTTCGTATAAACTTTTGCCCTATTCATCAGGCACTAATTATATTTTAAAAAAAAAGAATAAATGAAGAACGATTGATTAGCAGGCCACCCATTATATTTCTATAATAATGTCAGGCAATCTTGGCAAAAAGCCTCAATGAGATGCGTTCAATATTGGCAGCACCGATTCGAAGATTTGAGCTACTCCCCAAAAACTGGATAGGGGGTATAAGTGAATATTGAGCCTGCTATATCTCAAAAGGAGGCATGGTATGCTGTCGGGTATGAGGAAGACGTACGACGCGGCCTTCAAGGCCAAAGTGGTGTTTGAAGCGGCCAAGGGGGAGAAGACGATCACGCAGATCGCGAGCGAGTTCAGCGTCCATCCCAATCAGATCCGGCTGGCGAAAGCATCTGATGGAGCAGCTTCCCGAGTTTTTTTCCGGCCGCCGGCCGCAGCAGGAGAAAAAGCGCGAGGAAACCGAGGCGGAACTGTACCAGCAGGTCGGCCAGCTCAAGATGGAGCTCGAGTGGCTTAAAAAAAATCACGGATGTTCCTGTCGCGATGAAACGGGCCGAAGTGGAGAAAACATTGGCAAGGATGTCCATTGTCCGCCAATGCGGGCTTCTGGAGCATTCGCGCTAGACGTTCTACTAGCAGCCCGTGGGGGAGGATGCCTACAACCTGGCGCTTATGCGGCTGATCGACGAGGAGTTCACGAAGCGCCCGTTCTACGGGGTGCCGCGGATGACGGCCCGCTTGCGAATGATGGGCTACGGAGTCAATTCCAAGCGGGTGCGGCGGTTGATGCGGGTGATGGGGCTTGAGGCGATCTATCCGAAGCCGAGACTGTCGGTCAATGGGTCCAACCACAAGGTTCATCCCTATCTTTTGAAAGGAGTTACGGTCGACCGGCCGGATCAGGCGTGGGCGGCCGACATCACCTGCATTCGTCTCGCCCAGGGATTCGTTTATCTCGTAGTGATCCTGGACTGGTACAGCCGGTATGTGGTCTCCTAGGAGCTTTCGACCACACTGGAGACGGGCTTCTGTCAGGAGGCGCTACAGATAGCGCTCCGGATCTCGACGCCTGAGATTTTCAACATGGACCAGGGCGTGCAGTTCACGAGCCTGGATTTTACGGGGCTTTTAGAAAACGCAGGGATCAAAGTGAGAATGGACGGCCGCGGCCGCGTTTATGATAACATTTTCGTTGAGCGGCTCTGGCGCTCGGTCAAGTACGAGGAAGTTTATCTGCATGACTACCGGACGGTCCCGGAGGCCAGGACCCATCTTTCCGCCTATTTCGAGTTTTATAACAACGAGCGGCCGCACGAGAGGCTGGGCTACCGGACGCCGCATGAAGTTTATTATGGGACGCGGGCGGCGATAGCGCCGTCTTCGGAGGCCGTGGTTCCTAACACGGATCGGGCCGAGATCGTCGCTCCTGGGGCTTCTGGTGAAGCCGTTTTTGCCGGCTTCCTGCGGGAAATGGCTTTTGGGCGTTGAAAGGATTAAAATGGTTAATTGAGGAAGGCTCTCTGTCCACATTCAGAAAGCCCCTCAACTGTCCAAAGAATGGGGAGAGGGTCAGTTTGAGGGCCTGGACAGCTTGATTCAGGTGGCGAAAGCGCGCGCCCGCGGCTATCTGTCCATGGAGAACTTCAAACTGATGATCTACCTCATCGCCGGTCATCTGGGCCTCTTACCCACTTGAAAGGTCGAGGAGCTAAAAATTGAAAATTCTATATATAGGCCTAATTCCTCCAGAAATAGGTGGAAGATTAGCTTGCGGCGCAGCTGTTCATGGCTGGGAGTTGGCAAATGAGGCACAAAAACGAGGCAATCAGGTTTATTTCCTTTCAAATATCAATATTTGGGAGCCTTTTACCATAATTAATGGAATTAAAATAATAAGAATTCAACGCTTAGATTTGCCAAAAATAATTTATGGTGCATTTCTATATCTACTTGCCTCCAAACGATATAAAGAATATTTATTTCCATTTTCTTTAAGAGAGAATATAGCAATATTTAGTAGATCTTTCTTTATTAGAAAGATAATGAGAGATGTTAAACCGGATATCGTTCATATTCAAGGAGAAATAAATTGGGCAATAAATATAAGAATGTATTCTTTATCCATACCGATAATTATTTCTTGTCATAGCCAGATTAAGTATAAGCGGAGATTAAGAGATCAAGAAAGAATTATTACTATTCTGAGATGTGCTGATAGCCTCATTTTTGTTTCAAAATATGTATTACCTAACAATAATACATTTCATAAATGTAATATTATATCAATACATATTATTAATAACCCGATTGATCCAAATAAGATTCCACTTATTAAAGATAAATCCATATTAAGGAATAATTATGAAATAAAAAATGAAAAAGTTGTTTTTTTCTCTGGAATTTGCGAGTCAATCAAGATAAAAGGGCTTGATATTTTATTAGATGCATATAAGAAAAGTAACATCCTTAGGGAGACAACATGCCTCTATATTATTGCAGATGAAAAGGGAAGAAAAATTGCCCTAGAATATTTTTTAAAATACAATATCAAGGGGAAGATATTTGATTTTCAACCGCTGCCAAAATTAATTGAACTATATAATCTTGCAGATGTATTTGTAATGCCAAGTAGGTCAGAAGCTTTCCCATCGGTATTTTTAGAATCTCTTTTAGCTGGCACTCCAATTGTTGGTTTTAGCGATTCCCTTGATGAATTACGGGGTATTGTCGGATACTATATTGGAGAAAAATTTGATGCCAATAAGGAAACAGCTGAGGATTTAAAAAATAAAATAGTAAAAACCATGAGACGTAGAATTGATCGAAGCTCTTTACGATTAAATATTGCTAAAAGATTATCTTGGGAAATTAAGTATGTCGAATATGATAAAATATACAAATCCCTATCGAAGGGGAAATAATGCATAAAATAATTATTTTTTAAGTCTATTAGATGTTAAAGAATCGAATTAAGATCGCAGTTATTCATTCATGGCTAAAAGCAGGTGGTGGATCAGAGGCAGTTGCGCTTTGGACTATTGAAGCTTTAAAGGATGAGTATGACGTTACTCTTATTACAATGGTAGAACCAAATTTTGAAATTTTAAATAAGTGTTATGGTACGCAGATATATGCTGATCAAATTCTAATTAAGGTTATACCTATTCCTTATTTATTGAAAATAAAATTTGATGCTCTAAAAAACTATCGATTAGTTCGATATTGCCAAAAAAAGTGCAAAGAATATGATGTGTTAATATCTTCTTATAATGTCATGGGCCTTAGTAGAAAAGCTATTCAAATTATCGGTGATTTTTCTTTTGATGATAGGCTAAGAAGAAGCCTAGATTATGGTCCAAATGGGATTAGAAAATTATTTTATGTAGAATCACCGATAAGATGGGCTTATTTAAAATTGGGAGAATTACTCTCGGGCAACTCAAAAAAAAGATGGGAAAAAAATATCACTATAGCGAATTCCGAGTGGAGCAGAAAGTTATTATTTGCCACCTACAATCTAGAGGCATTAACCATATATCCTCCTGTTCAGGGTCCTTTAAATGAAAAAAGTTGGGATGATAGAGAAGATGGGTTTGTTTGTTTGGGTAGAATAACTCCGGAAAAGGGAATTGATCATATTATTGATATATTATTTAAAGTAAGAGATAAGGGATGGAATATTCATCTGCATATTCTTGGAGCAATTGATAATTCTCAATACGGGAAAAGAATATATCATCTATGGGAAAAGAATAGAAAATGGATAATTTTGAATGGACCCCTATTTGGCAAAGAAAAGATGGATGTTTTATCTGACCACAAATATGGAATATCTGCCCGGAAAAACGAGCCGTTTGGAATTGCTGTGGCCGAGATGGTCAAATCTGGAAATCTAGTCTGGGTACCTAATGGCGGTGGGCAAATGGAAATAGTTGGAAACGATTCTCTTATTTATTCAAGCACTGAGGACGCAGTGAGAAAAATCCATGAAGTCCTACAAAATAGTGAATTAAGAAATAAACTAAGAGATCATTTACATGGGCAATCAAATCGTTTCTCGATAGAAAAATATCAATTAGAGATAAGGAATCTTATAGTAAAATATCTAACTACGAAACAAAGTTGTTGATGATGTGAAAAATTGCGAACTTCACTATACACTAGTTCGCAGCATATCCATCTTAGCTGCAAACTATGTTGGACTATCATTTAGGCGGCTTAATATCCCGTCCATTACGCCGTAAATCATAATATCTTATGATTTTGCTTAATACGCTGAATGCTCTTTTTTCGCAATGTATAAATCTTCCTGTGGATTTAGAGAGTATCGCCGAACTAAATTAGGTGGGATATCCTGAATGTATTTATCGATATTTACACTAAATCCAACGCTTTCGAGCTTGATTTTATAGTCCCGACCATAAAAGCGAACATGATCAGGACTTCCATACAAAATAGAACGATCCGCGGCAGAAACGATATTTGGGTCCTCAAGTGTTTTTTCTAGATCTAATCGAATAGGCACCTGCAGGATAGCCCAACCTCCCACTTTCAATACCCGAAATATTTCACTCAATCCCTTGCGATCATCTTTCACGTGTTCCAGTACATGGTTACATATGATCACGTCAAATGATTCGCTGGGGAATCTAATATCACAAATGTCCATCACGATATCTGGTCTTATGCAGAGGCCATCTATAAAAGTGAGAAGTGCGTCTGCGGTTATATAATTAAGATTCGGCATATGCTTAAAATTCCTGGAAAAAACAGCTTCCGGAGCAAAGTGCAATACGTTTAAGCTTTCAGAAAAAAAGCCTGTCCTATTTTGAAGGTATAGCCATTGCAGCCTATGCCTATCGAGAGAATTGCATCTTGGGCACCGTACATTGTCTTGCCCATAAAAATGCAGGAAAATACGAAAACCAGTTTTGCAGCAGGGACAGAAGTATTTTGAGCCGGAATAGAATGGCCACGTTATTGACTGCCAAATAGCCCTCATCTGGAATCTTATTTCGGCGGGAATAATCCTTTTTAATTTATTTTTTATAAAACCCAAAATAACTTTATGCTTTATAAAAGGGGATTGGGTCCTTTTTTTCATTTGCTTATATTCATATTTTCCAGGTCAAGCAAACGAAAAGATTTTGCTATAGTAGTTTATTTCAGATTTCAACAAAGCTACGAAGTCATATCCTGTCTCAATTTCATTGGAAATTACTTCCCTTAAATTGACACAAACGAGCGGCCGTTGCCTAATTTGGAAAATTGAATACCCAAGATCAGTCAGAATCTTTACTTCGCAACGATCAAAAAAAGGAATTTCACTATCGTGCGATTCAAAGATTATGGCAACCGGCTTATTAAAAGCTAGAAAATCATAAGCTCCTTTCAGAAGTGTTCCCTCGTGACCCTCGACATCAATCTTGATTGCTTTAATCTGTGGTAAATTCAATTTACTTAGATATTTTGTTGCTTGACAAGCTATTACCCTTATTGAGTTAGCCATAACATCTCTTCCGAATGACAATGTTGCAGCACCGGAATTTTCGTGAGGCACAGACATCAGGCATTCATTATCCTGGTCCGATAAAGCTACCTCGTGGATATGCAAATTAGTGAATTGATTTAGCTTTGCTGATTTTCTTATGTAATCGCATAGTTGGGTCTGTGGTTCAAAGATATGAACTTGCCCGGATGACCCTACCACCTGTGCAGCCGAGAGGCCCACTTCAGCGACATTGGCCCCTACATCTAGAAAGCAGTCTCCATTTTCCAACAGCCGCATACAGATAAAGGTGATTTTTCTGTCGTAGTCTCCCCAATAATATATTGACCGTCCGATGTAATCATTTAGATTGACCATGATATAAGGACCAGTTTTTAAGCGAGTTATCAACAATTCATCAGTTGAAGTAAATTGTTTGAATATCCTGCTCTGGGCAATACGGACCCCACCCCTGTAAAATGGGAAGAGCCGCATTAAAGCTTTCAAAAACAAACGCGGGAATACGATATTCAATTTCATTCTATCCAGAAAATACGCAGTCCCTCAGATATTGTCAAGAGCCGTCTATGATAAAGTTCTGGGCGCATATTCATTATAATTTGATAGGTTTGATTATAATGTTGTCGTTTACTCTCAAAATCGCTGTAAGATTCGCCAAATGAGCCGCTCCCCAAAAACCGGAAGGGGGTATTAGTGCATTTTAAGCCCGCCATTGCTGGAGATGCTGCCGGAGATGTTCTCCCAGCGCCGGCCTCAGCAGGAGAAGTCCCGCGATGATCTCGAAGCCGAGCTCTACCAGCAGATCGGGCAGCTCAAGGTCGAGCTGGATTGGTTAAAAATAGTCGCAGAAGCTCCTGTTGAGCCATCTATTTTTCAGTTTGTCAGTTTAACCGGAATAATATTATAGTATAAGCCTCTACGGTATTCTTCATTGACACGGTTAATATATTGATATAATTTGAACTTCTAAGATAGTAAAATGAATCACATTTTAGAAAACATCGTTCAGAGGGAAAAAGGGTATTTGGAAAAGCCAAAAAAGGCATATTAAATATTAATTTCGCTCATGAATAACCTTACGGATAAAGTTTATTGGGAGAATCTTGAAATAAAGCCTCTTAAAAAGATTAGGAATATTGAATTTAGCTCGCTCTTCTTCCGCTATCTAAATATTAATAACAAAAATAGCCGTAAAACAATGCTAGAAATTGGGTGCTTGCCTGCTCGGTACTTAGCTTTTTTATCTAAGATGTTTCATTATTTTCCCGAGGGAATAGACTTCGTTAAAGGATCAAGAAACATCTGCAGACAAACGCTAATAAATATGGGAATTAAAAAGTTTAAATTATATGAAGAAGATTTCTTAGGGTGGAAAGCGAATAAAAAGTACGACCTTGTGTGCTCATTTGGTTTTATTGAGCACTTTATTAATCCTGAACCTGTGATAATAAAGCATATCTCGCTTACCAAAAAGAATGGGGTAATAATAATAGAAATACCAAATTTTGGAGGTTGGCAAAAAATATTGCATCAGAAGTTGGACTATGCCGACTTTATGCGGCATAACCTTTCAATGATGAACTTAATGTTTTTTATAGACATGCTACGGAAGCATAATCTTAAGAAGATCTACGCCGGCTATTATGGCGGCTTGTTTAATTTTTGGTGGAATAACAAAAGACCATCATCATTGCAAAAATTATCTTATTCTCTACTGAGAATAGTATCTAAGATTACGTGGAGGATTAATTTAAACAACAAATTATTATCTCCCTATATAGTTCTTATTGCAGAGAAAATTAATTCCTAAAAAGTTCTATGTTTTGATCTATGCAAAAAGAAGAGTCCCAAAGCATAGTTTTTACATGAAGTATGAATATTTTGTTCATATAATTTGGGATCTAGAAATCTCTTTTAATTTGTCCATCTCTCATGTGAGATAAAACCTACAATGTTATCTCCATTAAATACATCTATTAATGTTCGAGGCACTGCGCTAGCTAAGAACGCTATTATTAATTTTTGGGGACTGGCAATTCCTTATGCTGTAGCATTTATCGCCATCCCTATTATCATTCGCAAACTTGGATTAGAAAGATTTGGCATTCTTTCCCTAATTTGGGTTGTTATAGGGTATTTTAGTATTGTAGACTTAGGCCTAAGTAGAGCAACAACAAAATACGTTGCTGAAGCCTTAGGTAGAGGCTCTATTCAAGAAATTCCGAAATTCGTTTGGACGACAGTCTTTCTGCAATGCTTATTAGGAATAATAGGCACTCTCGTTTTTATTGCTTTTACACCGTTTCTGGTTGGCCGCTTATTGAATATTCCCCATGATTATTTCCTAGAAGCCAAATCTGCCTTCCTAATCATGGGGTTATCGCTTCCTATAATTCTCTTGTCTTCTTCCTTTAGGGGAATTCTTGAAGCAGCGCAAAAATTCGATTTAATTAATTTAATTAAAGTGCCTGTCAGCATTTCGATGTACCTTTTACCTCTTTTTGGTTTATTGCTAGGATTTAATCTTTCAGGTATTGTTGTCCTTTTTGTAGTGGCCAGAGCGGCATCTTTGCTTGCTTGGCTATTTTTTTGCATTAAGCTTTTCCCTAATTTAGCGCTGAATATCAATTTTCATATAGCAACAGTCAAGTTGCTGCTAAATTTTGGAGGTTGGGCAAGCTTATCCAGCCTTCTTTTCTATTTTATGAATTCTGCTGATCGTTTTTTAATAGGCGGCTTACTCACGATAAAAGAGTTAAGTTTTTATAGTGCGCCGCTAGAAATCGTCAGCCGATTTAGCATTATACCAGGAAGCTTATCAATGATATTATTTCCAGCCTTTAGTACTCTTGCTGGTAGCAAAGAAGACCTGCGGTCAAAAATTCTTTATGTGCGTTCAATAAAATACATCATTATAGGAATCGGGCCCATTGCTTTATTGTTTGCTAATTATTCGAAACCATTTCTGCGTCTTTGGCTTGGTCCGCTTTTTGCGGTAGAGAGCTCTAATGTTTTTAAATTCTTATGCCTAGGATTCATCGTTTCTTCTCTTTCAAGTATCCCCTTTAATTTCCTTTTTGGCATTGGAAAAGTAAAATCAATTGTTTTTATTCAATTTATAGAGATTATCTTCTATATCCCTTTGGCCACTATTTTCATCGCCAACTGGGGAATAAATGGGGCCGCTTTTGCACTTGGCATCAAAGCTTTGCTTATTACATTTTTATATTTCGTTTTATCTTCTAAAATAAGAAAAATTGAATTTTCACTGTTTTTAGAATGGGGAGTGCTAAAGGCTATAATAGCAACTATTATCTTTGCATTGGCCATGCCAGCTATTTCATTATTAAAAAACAGTATACTTGGTCTTCTATTAATTCTTGCTTTTATGGCAATAACGACTTACTTCTATGTACTTAATAAAAACGAGAAAAATCAACTGGTAAAGATTATGACCGCGTTAGCTAAAAGAAAAACGAATGAAAACTCCCCGGGCTAAGAGAGCCATCACCGCCAAATTTCATGCGGCTGAAGTGGTGGGCTATCTTCCGTTGTTATGGCTTTTAATCTCTAAATGGGGAATTAGGGGTGCGGCCGCCGGATCAACTATTCGGGTCGGCCTGGACTTGGGCGTCTTGGTATGGGCTTCGCTGTCGCTGGGGAAAATTCGATTTGCCACTTTCCGTGAGCAGGGCGTGATGCAAAGCGCCGCCATTTTTATCGTTTACCTCGTCCTGGCCCTGGTCCCGCTGAGAAGTCTTTGGGTTGCTTATGTTTATGCACTTGTTTCAGGAGGATATATAGCTAGCCAGTGGACATTTTCCTTAAATAGGGAAGAAAGACAGTGGTTCCGACAGGGGGCCAAGATACTACTAGAATTCGGCAAAACCGAGCATAGAAAAAGCAATGACTGCTCCCTGCGTAGCGATCATAGTCCTGAATTGGAACAATTGGGGGGACACGCTGGAATGTCTTGCCTCGCTGGAAAGGCTGGAATATCAAAATCATTATATTTGGATCCTCGACAATGGCTCCCGCGATGATTCTCGCCAGCAAATCGTCCAATGGCTAAAACAAACGGGCCATCGGGCAATGGTCTTGAACGGAGAAGAGGCCTGGAATCCAAAATCTTTAACCGCCCTGAGGCCCTCGTCCGGAGCTTCCAGTAGGCCATATGTGATGATCTGTCTTGAGGAGAACCAAGGATATGCGGGAGGGAACGACAGGGCTTTGGAATTGGCTAGCTACTCTCGGTATGATTATGCTTGGCTTTTGAACAACGATACCCGGGTTTCTGCTGATGCCCTGCGTGAGCTGGTCAACAGCGCTGAACGAGACAAGCGAGTGAGCATGGTGGTTTCCAATTTAGTCGGCATAATTGAAAACAGGGACATTCAAGATCAGGATTATTATTTAAAGGATCAGCAATTAGATGTTGAATCGCTGATAGGAGGAAGCATTTTGGTCAGGACCGATTGTCTTGCCGATATTGGCCTCATAGGTGAAAAATATTTCTGCTATGGAGAAGAGCTGGATTGGAGGTTGAGGGCCAGGCGCAGAGGCTGGAAACTTATCCGAAATTACAGGTGCATTGATTTCCATAAATGGGGAAGTTCCACTCAATCCAAGAGAATCGAAAAAAATTCCTTGGGAGAAAGATCGTTTGGATATCCTGGAAGGGTTTTTTAGTCCCTGGCTAATATGAATCCAGAAATGGCATCTATTTTATGAAAAAAAACAGGCATGCGTTATGGGTTCCCTACAGCATTTTAAGAACACTGCATTTGATTCTTCAGATTGCCCTCTACGATGATCATAAACTCATGCGGATGAAAATCGTTCTGAAAGGCGCCTGGGAGGGACTCTGGGGCAGAATGGGAAAAGCCCAAATTTCTCTATGAACAACATGGCCGCCAACCCTTCGCCCCGGAGAAGAGCCGCCAGGCTGAGGGCTTCTCGTCGTCCGTTGGTCTCCGTCATCCTCCCTAGTTACAATGGGGAAAAGTATATCCCTTTTGCCGTTGAATCCATTCTTGGACAGACCTATACGAATTTGGAGCTCCTTGTTGTTGACGACGCTTCGAAGGATAGAACAGCCGAGGTCGTGACCGCCTTTAAAGATCTAAGAGTCCGATTGGTGAGGCTCAAAAACAACCGGGGCCCAGCTTTTGCCCGAAATGCTGGGCTTGTTCGGGCGAAGGGAGAGTGGGTGGGTTTTATTGATGCTGACGATTGTTGGGCGGAGGAAAGACTGGAAAGGCTGATGGACTTGGCCCACCTCCAGCAAGGGAAGGTATGTCTGGCCAGTGATGTTCTGGTTTGTCTTTCCGGGAAAAATGAACAGCTCATTCCAATCTATTCAATATGCCGCGCCCGAGAATGCAGGGAGAAGGTCATTTTTTTCCGTTCCATGCTGGAATTTGCCCGATCGGGGTTCGACCTCAAACCCCTCTGCCCCAGATCCCGTACTGGACAAGCTTAAAATACGATTCAATGAAGAGACGCGTGGACCTGAATGGCGAGAGTTCATCTTTCGATTGTTCCAGGCGGGATTAACCATTGTCGTGCTCAACCAGCCCTTATATAAATACCGCGTCACAACGCGATCCCTGAGTTCAGGCTATGGATCGGTCAAGCAAGAAATTGCCGCAACAGATCATTTGATGAAGCTGCCCTGGATTGACGAGGAAACTAAGGTAGCCATTCTCCGGAGCCGGAAGGCTATGTCAAAAAGGCTCTTGACGACGGCCCTCCGAGAAAGAAAATGGAAAAAAGCTCTGGTCCAAGCGGCGGTATCACCCGCGAGTCTTCTATACTTGGCTCGTCGGGGCCCGAAATATCTTCAAGAGAGGCTGACAGCTCTGATCCGATGAAACCTGCTGGAATGGTCAAACGTGCCATGACATCTCTTTTTGTGGCTTTTTATAGGGCCTATCCGCCAGATTCCGGGGCGGCCGCTGTCAGTTACTATACGGCCAAATATTTCCCCGGGGAAAAAATTTTTAAGTTCATTGACAAGTCAAGCTATGAACTTCGGTTGGATGGGCAGCTCAAAGTGGCGACCTTCGCCTGTTCGATGAAAAGCCCGATTCAAAAGGCCTGGGGCATCTTCCGGTCACTGCCTTATCTTGTCCGTACCATCCGTATTATGAAACCCACCTGGGTTTTTCTGGAAGGCGCATCCTGGACGGGCTATTTTGTCCCGCTTCTGTTTTTATTAAGAATGCTCAAAATTCCCTCGCGGATCATTTATCATGCCCATAATGTCGAAGTGATACTAAGAAAGGAGAAAAAGGATTCTCTCCTGGCTTGGATCACCGGATTTACCGAAAAATATGTAGTCCGCCATTCGCAAATCGTCACCGCCGTATCCGATGTGGATATCAGGAATTTCCAGTCTCTTTATGGCATAAATCCTTTTTGTCTTCCCAATGGCGTCGATCTCCAACAGTACCGCCTAAGCCCCTCAGAGACCGGGAAGATAAAAAGAAAGTACGGGCTGGGAGGGGAACTGGTCCTTTTCATGGGACTTCCCGAATACAAACCGAATAAAGAGGCCATACATTTTCTTTTGGAGGAAGTTTTTCCGAAATTGTTGAGGATCAGGCCCAAAGTGAAATTAGCCTTGATAGGCGGGAAAATTGGCAAATCGTATCCTTGGTTGATCAACCCCGGTAGTATTCCTTTTTCCGAAGTTGCTGCTTTTATTTTGAATTGTACGGTCTGTGTGGCGCCCATTTTTTCCGGTTCCGGCACCCGTCTTAAAATTCTTGAATATATGGCCGCCCGGAAGCCGGTCGTGGCCACCGCTAAGGGTGCGGAAGGCCTCCGAGTGGAAAACGGCCGAAGCATCCTCCTGGCCGAGAGCGCAAGCGATTTCTCAAACAAGCTCTTAATTCTTCTCCGGGACAGCCAACTCAGAACCAGATTGGGCGAAAAAGGATTTCGTATTGTTAAGGCCTTTTATTCCTGGCCGAACATCCTCGAGCAGTTCTGCCAAAAGCTCCCCTCCGCCGCCGGTGAGAATCAAGGGCAAGGTGTGGGGTAGTTTTTGCTTTTTATTGATACGATAATAGATTAAAATTTAAGGAATGAACATGAGAAGGTTGCATGTTTTGGTATCGGCCTATGCCTGCAATCCTTCAGGATCTCTCCAACTGCACCCTGGTGAGGATCTCACGGGTTGGATGCTGGCCCTGGAGGCGGCCCGCCGTCACCTGGTTTGGGTCATCACCCACAGCTATAATCGTCCCGGAATTGAAAGCAGCCCACCAGGTGATAACCTGAGGAACATTCATTTCGTCTTCGTGAGTCTGCCCCGTTTTTTTAGCTGGCTGTACCGTTTCGGGATTGGCGAGCGGTTGTACTACTATTTTTGGCAGATTGCCGCCTGGCGGGTGGCCGTTCGATTGCATCTTCAATACCGTTTTGATATCGCCCACCATTTGACATTCGGGAATTACTGGATGCCGAGCTTCATTGGCGCCTTCCTTCCTGTCCCTTTTGTATGGGGACCATTGGGAGGAGGCCAAAAAACTCCAGCCTCACTGTTCAACCACTATTCTTTGGCCGGCCAGTTTGCTGAGATAAGCCGGGACATGGCTCAATGGCTAGGGAGAAATGCTTTATATTCGCGACATCGGTGTCTTCGTCGCGCTAAGGCAATACTGGTCTGTAATGCAGAGACGAAATATCAGTTTCCTCCAATTGCTTGGCCGCGCATTGTTCTTTTCCCGGTTAATGGGATTTCCGCAGAAGATGCGGCCCTGCCACACCGTTTGACGCCGGCCTTGCCCTTCCGTGTTCTAACGGCCGGCCGTCTCATCCGGCTCAAGGGATTCGATCTTTGCATCGAAGCCTTCGCCCAGTTGGCAGAAATTCATCCGGATAGTCTTTTGGAAATCGTCGGCCAGGGCCCTGAGGAAGGCCGGCTAGGCCGGCTAGTGAAGGAAATGAGCCTTGAGGGAAAGGTCCGTTTCATCCCCTGGCTGGAACGCCAGCACTTGCTACAGAAGATGCGGCAATCCGATGTCTTCCTCTTCGCCAGTTTCCGCGATGGCGGAGGAGCCGTTGTCGTGGAAGCCATGGCTTCTGGGCTTCCCGTAGTCTGTCTCAACACAGGAGGTCCGGGCTTTCATATCCGCGATGACTGGGGGATGAAAATCAAACTTGGGAGTCCTAAAGAATGCGTTAATGGATTAGCCCAAGCCCTAATAGCGCTTAAGGAACAACCTGGCCTCAGATTAAGATTGGGACGTGCGACGGAAAAAAGGGCCAGGGAGTATTACCTCTGGGATATTTTGGGGCGTCGTCTGGACATGATCTACCAGCGGACAATGGGATTCAAGTCGAGTTCGGCCATCGATTGACATCATGAGTATCGCCGGCATTCTCTGGATTTTTATTTGGGCAGGGATGTTTACTGATTTCTATTACTTACAATCGCCTAAGGTTTTTTCCGACTTTTTCATTTTTTTTCAAGCCAGCCGTGCGCTTTTTCCTCTCCTTGCTCTATTTTTTTGTATCTTCCTGCTTATGGCGGTCCGCACGCGGTTTGTTTTATATAAAACATCCCTCGGCTTCTTTATCATTTACTGCGTCATCGGATTATTGGCTTCGCTGGTTGTCTCCCCCCAGATCGTGACGTCGCTTTATTGGGGCGGGCTATTTCTTTCCGCTCTAATGGTAGCCTGGCTGGCTGAAAGCTTAAGCGAGCCGCTCATCCATATCGGCCAACTGATTTGGATTAATTGCTATGCTTGTATGTTTGTTATCCTTCTAACAATTCCTCAAACCATCAATGTAGCGAGGGGACAAGCACCTTATACCCCGTTTTACAAGTTGCCCTTTGGCCTCGGAGATATACGTGTTAATGGGTTAGGCCGTTTTGCGCTTATTGTCGCCATATTTGCTTTTATTCAATTCTTGCACGGCAGGAAAATATTTAAGTTTTTTTGGGGGTTTTTTGCTTTTATTTCGCTTCTGACCCTAGCTTATACGCGTTCAAGAACAGCCCTTCTGGGGCTTGCCGTGGTCAGCCTTCTTTTCGTGTTCCTGCAGGGTTTAGACCTGCGCTTTCTTTTAGTCGGTCCTGGGGTCGCATATATCCTGTGGATATCCGGCTACAAGTGGAGGGCCCAAGAGCATTTCGAAAGATTGCTCAACCTCACCGGACGGGAATATACCTGGGAACGCGGGTTGGAACAAATTCAACGATCACCTATATTTGGCTGGGGATTCCACGCCGATCGTTTAATGTTAGATTCAGAACATATGCACAACTCTTATCTTCATTCAATGATCCAATCGGGGATTCTGGGCGGGATACTGTTTGCGGCAGCCATCATAGTTGTTTGGGCTTTGATCATCAAGCACAAACTCATAAAAAGGGTGAGGTTTTTGACGGGAAATGAAAAAAGATTACTCATGGGTTCAATTTTATTAACTGGATTTTTAACTTCCCGTAGCTTTTTCGAGTCAACGGCCGCCTTTTACGGCGTGGACCTCTTGATTTTGCTACCGGCGGTTTCTTATATTTATTCTTGGGCATACAGTCACCCATTAGATACCGCATGAAGATTCTCATCCACACCATGTACTTCCTCCCCGAGTTCGGCAGCGCGCCCATCCTGATGAACGAGCTGGCCTCCTACCTGGCCGGCCGCGGCCATGAGGTGGAGGTTGTCACCACCATCCCCCGTCCGCCCCTCAACCGCGGCTGTCGGGGCCGTTTCCTGGTCAGGGAGCAGCGTGATGGGTTCAGGGTCAAACGTTTCGTGACGAATTCCGCCCAGCATCCCATCGGCCGGCTGGTGGCCTGGACCATCTACACGGCCGCCACCCTGGCCAACCTGCTCTTCGTCCATCGTGGGGACGTTCTCTTCCTGCGGCTGCCGCCGCTCCAACTCGGGATCACCGGCATCGTGGCCCGCAGGCTGAAGGGCGTCCGCTTTATTCTGAACGTCCAGGACATTCATCCCGACCTGTCCATCGAATCGGGCCTGCTCCGCAACCCGTTTTTCATCCGGCTGGCCCAGGCCTTTGAGAAATGGATCTATCGCCAGTCGGAGACCATCGTCGTGATCAGCGAGGGGTTCCGCCGCAACCTTCTGGACAAGGGCGTCCCGCCCGGCAAGGTCCACATCCTGCCCAACTGGGTGGACACGGATTTTCTCCGGCCGCTGGCTAAGGATAATCCGGTGGCCCGCCGCTACGGCCTGGACGATACGTTTACGGCCATGTACGCGGGCACGATCAGCATCAGCAGCAACGTGGCCCTGGAAAAAGTGCTTGAGGCGGCCGAGCAGCTCAAGGACAGGAAGGATGTGAAGATCGCCATTGTCGGCGAGGGGCTGAAGAAGAAAAGCCTGGAGGACAAAGCGGCCGGCCTGAACCTGGCCAACGTGATCTTTATTCCTTTCCAGCCTTATGCCGACCTGCCGGCTTTGCTTAGCGCCGCCGACGTGCTGCTCGTCCCCCTGGACGTGGAGAAATCGCAGTTGTCCGTTCCCTCCAAGCTCTACAATTTCATGGCCGCCTGCCGGCCCATACTCGGCTTGGCCTCGAGCTCCTCGGAAGTGGCCGGCCTCATCGCCTCCACCGGCTGCGGAAGGTGTGTTTCACCTGAGGCGCCGGAGCAAATAGCCCAAGCCCTCCTTCAGATAAAGGATTCTCCGTCCGAGGCGCGAAATATGGCCGCCCAAGGCCGGAGATATGCAGAAAGCCATTTTTCCAAAAAAATGATCCTGGCTGAATATGAAAAACTTTTGGCCGAAAAGGGCTCATAGCGGAGCCGGTTATCTCATGAAGAAGTTCCTGGCCTTCTGGCTGCCGCCCATCGTTTGGGCGGCACTTTTCTTTCCCCTGGGGAACCATTACCTGAGCCAGCCCTGGATTTATAGAATCGTTATGAATGTCCTTCATTTCTTCTGGCCCCATATCGCCGAGAATACGGCCGGCTTGATCTACGTCCTGGTCCGCAAATCCTTCCATTTCGTCGAATATGCCGTCCTATTTTTCCTTCTTTACCGGGCCATGAGGCAGCGGCGCGAGCCTCGATGGAAGCTATCCTGGGCGGCCTGGGCCGGCATTCTCGCGGTGGCCTATGGGCTGCTCGATGAATCGCTCCAGCGGCTAGTGCCGGGACGGAACGGGTCTCTCATAGACTGGGGCGTGGATACGGGGGGCGTATTGGCCATGCTTGCAACAGTGGCCGCCTCAGGTAAGAAGACCGGCGACCATCCACCCGGAAGTCGCCCTCAATGGACAAGGGCTCTTTTCTTGAAGCGGCCCTTCGACATTTTTCTCTCAGCCCTGGGCCTGCTTCTTTCCTCGCCCCTATGGCTTGTTTTCAGCCTCCTCATCTGGGTCCAGGACAGAGGGCCGGCGTTCTATCTCCAGGATCGGGTCGGCCGGGGCGGCCGTATTTTCAAGGCCATCAAGTTCCGTTCCATGGTCAAGGATGCGGAAAAGGGGCGGGGCGCGGTGCAGGCCGTGGAGAACGACCCTCGCGTCACTCGGCTGGGGAGGGTCCTGCGGGCCACGGCCATGGACGAGCTTCCCCAACTGATCAACATCTTCAAGGGGGACATGAGCTTTGTCGGGCCGCGGGCCCTGCGGCCCGAGGAGAAAGAAGCCCGCGGCGACGGTGGGCTGGTCAGCATGGAAGCCATCCCCGGCTATCGGGAGAGGCTGGCCGTCCGTCCCGGCCTGACGGGCCTGGCCCAGGTTTATCTTCCCACCGACGCGCCGCGCCGCCTCAAATTCCGCTACGACCGCCTCTACATCCGGCGCCGAAGCTTCTGGCGCGACCTGGCCATCATGGCCCTCTCCTTCTGGATCACCTTCCGCGGGCGGTGGGAATCGCGCCAGAAAAAAATCTAGCCTCCCGCCTCTCCGGTTGACAAGGTTTTCTCGGTTAAAGATAATACAGCTAAAAATACTGGATTGAAATGAAGGCGAAGTACGATGTGGTGATCGCCGGAGCCGGCCCCAGCGGGCTCTTTGCCGCCAAGCGTTTGGCCGAAAGCGGGCTGGAAGTCCTTGTGCTGGAACGGAAGCGGGCTGTCGGCGAGGCGGTCAACTGCACAGGCATCATCGGCCGCGAGATCTTCGAGCGGTTTTCCCTGCCCTCCGGGTCCCGGCTCAGGGACGTTCACGAAGTGAGGATGGTATCGCCGGCTGGCCTGTCCCTGACCTATCGCCACCCCCGGCCCTTCGCCGTCATCGTGGACCGGGGGATGTTCGATCAGGAGCTGGCCGGGGAGGCCAAGGCCAAGGGCGCTTCGATCCGCACCGGGTATGAAGTTAAGGATATTGTCCCCGACAAGGCCGGCGTTTCGATACTGGCCGGCGGGCCGAAGGGGAGCACCGCCGCCCTGACGGCTAGGATGGCCGTCCTGGCCACGGGCGTCAACTTGGACCTTCATCGAAGACTGGGCTTGGGGATACCCGGCAGCCGTTTGTTCGGCGCCCAGCTGGAGGCCCCTCATGAAGGAGACGGCTTCCCCACGATCTATGCCGGAACCGACATCGCGCCCGGCGGGTTCGCCTGGGCCGTTCCTTCCGCCGACGGCAAGGTCAAGTTCGGCCTGATCACCGAGCAGAACCCCAGGAAGTCCTTCGGCCGTTTCATGGCCCGCCATTTTCCGGGCCGGCTCAGTCCGGCGGACCTGGACGGCGTTCAGTTCAAAGCCATTGCTCAAGGCCTGGCCTCCCGGATCTTCGGCCCGGCCGTCATTTCCCTGGGGGAGGCGGCCGGCCAGGTGAAAACGACCACTGGCGGCGGCATCGGCTACGGCGTCCATTGCGCTGATATCGCTTCCCGAGTCATCGCTGAAATACTCAAGTCCGGCCGGCCGGAGGCCGGCGGCCTGGCGGAATATGAGCGGCAATGCCGGAAAGTCCTCCACCGGGAGATTCAAGTCGGGCTTTTCGCCCGGAGGGTCTGGTCTCAGCTCAGCGACGCCCATATCGAAATGATCTTCCGCATCGCTCAGGATGACGGGATTATCCCCCTTGTTCAGGAAAAGGGGAATTTTGATTGGCAATCCGACCTGATTCTAGCCTTAATGCGCAAAGCCTCTCTGTTCAAGATCATGACCGGCATGGGGAAAGCCTTCCTTCCCTCCAAGATTTCTCTTTCTTGATAGGGCCGAGCCGCTCTCTATTCTTGATAAAGCTATGAGATCCGCGGATAGACGAATTTGCGCCGGCCCGCTCGGTTTTCTTTTGTGGGCCTGCCTGTTCCTGACGACGGCGGCCGCCCTGTCCGGCCAAACCTTTGAGCAGAGGGTGGACGACATCGTGGCCCGAGCCAGATACAAGATCGGGCCGTTCCGGATTCAACCCGTCCTCGAATTCAGCCAGTTGGGATGGGTCTCCAACATCTACGGTGAAGCCCAGGCGGAGCAACTGATTTCCGATTTTGTCCTCACCCCTTCGCCCAAGCTCAACATCTATTTCATCTTGAGAAGGCGTTTGATACTGTCCTTCACCGAGAATCCCGAATATCATATCTACTTCAGGTCCCACCGCTACAATCATTTTACCAACAACTATCAGGCCGAACTCTCCTTTCCATTTTTTGGGTCGCTCATCATCTCCGCCGGCTACTTTTCTCAAGACCAGCGATCCTTGGCCGTGGCCGAGGTTGACCGCCTGGTGGAGAGCGTCAACCGGGGGGTGAGGACCGAGGTGTCCTACGAGACGGGCCGGCGCATATCTTTCACCCTCACCGGCCTGTTCAGCCGGTTGGAGTACGACGATTTTCTCAGCCCGGAGGGCTCCCCGGACCAGGTTGGCCCTAACCTGAACCGGGTGGAATACAGCGGGCTGCTGGAGGCTCGATACCAGGCCTTCACCTCATCCGTTTTTTTCATTCAAACGGGCTATAGCCGGGACCTTTTCCGGGAAGAAACGGCCGGCTGGAAGGATTCCGAGTCGGTCCGTTTTCTTTTCGGATTCCGCTTGCCTTCCCGGGGCCGACTCTCCGGCAGCCTGGCCGCCGGGTTCAGGAAGCTCCTCAACCTGGACCGCAGCACGAACGGCTATTCCGGCTTCATCGCCAATACGCAGCTGTCTTATCGTCTGGGCGGAGCGACTTCATTATCCCTCGGCTATTACCGCGATCTTGTGTTCTCTTATTTGCCCAACGTCCTTTACTATATCAGCGATTCGTTCAACACGGCCCTGACTTTGAATATAAGCCGCTTCCTGGCCGTTCAGGCGGGCGGCAGCTATTCCCTCCTCCGCTACTCCGGCCGGCGGGAGCCTGAAGAGGAGGGAGGGGGGCTTCCATCTGGTCTGACGGGCCGCTATTTCAACTTCTCCGCAGGTTTCAGCATCCCTCTCCTGCGCGGCCTGAGGGCGGGTCTTTCTTATCATTATTGGACGAGGCCGGCGGGCGTTTCGGACAAAAGGGACGGACATTTGGTGACGATAGACCTCATCCGCCAATAACATCGGTCAGGCTTCGGCTGCAGCTTTTTCTATTGCAATTCAAAAAAAATTAGGGGATAATTAAGCGTCTATGTCGAACATATTGAAGAAATTGATGTTAAATCCCGTGAAAATGACCATCCGCCTAGGCCCGGTCGCCCTGCTAACGGTCCTCTTGTCTTTGGCCTTAATTCCCCAGGTCGAACTCCCCACCGCATACCGGGTGGGACCGAAAGATGTTCTGCAGATCGACGTTTACGGCGTAGATGCCCTCCGTAACCTGGAGGTGACGGTCTCCGAGGTGGGGAAGATCACCCTCCCTCTTCTGGGCGAGGTGGCCGTAGACGGGCTGACCAAATCCGAAGTGGAGCAGAAGCTGATCGGGCTGCTCAGCGAATCCACCCTGCGCAATCCCCAGCTCACGGTTCTGATCAAGAGCTACCAGAGCAAGGTGGTCTATCTCATCGGCGCCGTCCAAAAGCCCGGCGTCTACCCCCTGTTGAGCCGCCAGACGCTGCTGGAGATCATCGTGGAAGCGGGCGGTCCGGCGACCAATGCCGGCAAGGAAGTCATCGTCGTCCGCAAACAGGACGGGGGGGAGGGGACCTCGCTGCGCCTCTCCCTGGATGATCTGATGTACACGGTGGATGCCCGGTTCGACATCCCCCTCCAGCCGAACGACATCATCAACATCCCCGCCGACCGGGAAGTGGTCATCTATGTCTTGGGCGCGGTTAAGAGTCCCGGGGCCCTGGCAGTCAAGCTGAGCAGCATACCTTCCCTGCT
This sequence comes from Candidatus Aminicenantota bacterium, assembly GCA_963702835.1. Classification (GTDB taxonomy): domain Bacteria; phylum Acidobacteriota; class Aminicenantia; order Aminicenantales; family JAFGAV01; genus JAFGAV01. The sequence goes on along the minus strand of OY969762.1, from coordinate 1,746,083 downwards.
CAAGGCCATCACCAAGGCCGGCGGGTTCAGCGACAGGGCCAATCAAGGGGACGTCCGCATCAGGCGGACGGATGCCCAGGGCGTGGAGAAGGAGATAAAGGTCAACGCCCGGGAAATCCTCAGCGGGAAAAAGAAAGACGTCCGCCTGGAACCCGAGGACGTCATCATCGTCGGGGAGTCCATTTTCTAGCCATGGCCACCAAACCCCTCAAGCAAGAGATCGACCTGCTCTATTTCTGGCGGATTTTCTTAAAGAGGAAGTGGATCGTTCTTACCTTTCTCCTGATAGTCGTCACGGTGGTGGCCATCCTGTCTTTCACCGCCACGCCCATCTACCAGTCCACGGCCACCATCCTCATCGAGAGCCCCCGCTCGGATTACCTTACCCTCCAGGACCTTCTCGGCAACAACCAGCTCAGCGGTTACGGCTACGATGATATGTACTTCAACACCCAGCTGGAGCTGTTGAGGAGCCGCGGCCTGGGCGAGCGCGTGGCCAAAAGGCTGGACCTTCTCAACCGGCCCGAATTCCAGGAAAAGGCCGTGACCCCCACTTCCATCTTCAGCGGGATCAAGCATTTCTTCAGCTTCCGCTGGCTGCGGGGGAAGCCCTCCTCCGCAGGCCAGGCGGCCGAGCCGGAAAGCCCTGAAGCGCTCATGGAGCGCAACGCCGTTCTCGGCTCCCAGATCATCGGCCGGGTGAAAACGACCGTCGTGGAGCGGACGGGCTTGGTCCAAGTCAGCTACCAGTCCTCCAACCCCAAGCTGGCCACCGAAGTCGTCAACACCCTGGTGGAAGAGTTCTATAATTATTCCATCGAGGCCCGCTACGAGGCCACCAAACAAGCCTCCGATTTCCTGACCGAGCAGATCTCCCAGCTCCGCTCCGACCTGGAGATCAAACAGCGCGAGTTGCAAAGGTTCGGGCAGGAAAAAAATCTGATGTTCCTCAACAACCAAGAGGACACCACCGTGGGCGAGTTCTCCAACTTGTACAACGCCTACATGCAGGCCCAGATCAAGCGGGTCAACAAGGAATCAGTCTTCCGGGAGCTGCAGGGCTTGAACTTGGACGCGGTCAGCACGCCCACCCGGATCTCGAACCCCACGGTCAGCGCCATGCTGTCCGATTATCTCCGCACCAAGATCGAGTACGAGGAAAAGCTCAAGTTCTACCGGGAGACCTACCCCGACATGCAACGCCTCAAAAACCGGCTGGACAGCCAGAAAACCCAGCTCCAGACCGAGATCCGCAACGCCCTAGACGGCGCCGAGTCGGAATACCGGGCCGCCCGCAAGGAGGAGGAGGCGCTGCAGACTATGATGGCCGGCCAGCGCAAGGACGTGGTGGAGTCGAACTCCAACAAGGTCCGCTACAACGTCCTTAAAGCCGAAGTGGACGGGGCCCAGACTCTGCTGGCCTTTCTCCAGTCCAAGCAACAAGAGACCCAAGTCTCGGCCAGGGTGACCGGCCAGAGGACGAGCAACATCCGCATCGTGGACAAGGCCCTGTTGCCCGACCATCCGGTCTCTCCCAACATCATGAGGAACATCCTTATCTCCCTGTTATGGGGGTTGTTTCTGGGGCTGGGCCTGGCTTTCACCGTGGAGTTCATGGACACCTCCCTCAAATCGCCCGAGGACGTGGAGAAGCTGACCGGCTTGTCCTCCTTGGGCCTGATCCCCAGCTATGCCGCCGACAGCCGGAACCTTTACCTGGACTACTATGCCTACAGCCAGCGCGAACGCCCCGCCTCGCCCAACCCGGGGACGGAAGCCTCGGCCATCGAGCTCATCAACCATTATGACCCCAACTTGGCCATTTCCGAAGCCTACCGGACCATCCGGACCTCAATCCTTTTCTCCCAGACCGACCGGGAGGCACTGAAGACATTCAGCTTCACCAGCGCCTTTCCCCAGGAGGGCAAATCCACAACGGCCACCAACATGGCCGTCAGCTTCGCCCAACTGGGCTCCAAAGTGGTGCTCGTCGATACCGACCTGCGCAAGCCCCGCATCCACAAGATTTTCAAGGTGCGGAACATCGTGGGCTTGAGCAACGTCCTGACCGGACGGGTCCAGCCCCGGGACGCCATCCAATCCACCCTGGTGCCGAACTTGGAGATCATGCCCAGCGGCCCCATCCCGCCCAACCCGGCCGAGCTGCTCAACTCCCCCCGGATGGCGGAGCTGCTGGCCTTGCTCCGGACGAAATACAGCTACGTCCTGGTCGACACGCCGCCCATGCTGTTCGTCAGCGATGCGGCCATCGTCAGCTCCATCTGCGACTGCACGGTCATCGTCCTGCGCCCGGAAAAAGCTTTCCGCAAGCCGTTCCTCACTATGGTCGGCGAGCTGGCCAAGGCCAAGGCCAAGGTGGCGGGGGTCATCTTCAACGACGTCAACATCAGGAAGAACACCTACTACGCCGACCACTACCGCTATCACTACCGCTACAAGTACGGGAGCTATAAGACCGAGGAGGACGACGGGCTGCACAAGTCCTGAGGAACGGACATGATCGACCTCCATTGCCATATCCTGCCCGCCCTGGACGACGGGGCGGAGAACCTGGCCGAGTCCGTAGCCATGGCCCGCCTGGCGCAGGAGGAGGGCATCCGGACCATCGTCGCCACACCCCATCTCTTCCGGGGGAATGTCGGGCTGGCCGACCTGGCCGCCGTGGGGCGGAAGAAGCAGGAGCTGGAAGCGGCCCTGCGGCAGGCCGGCCTGTCGCTGAAGATCTTGACCGGCGTCGAGGTCCGCTTCTCCCATAACCTGATTGAGGAGATCAAGCGGAATAAGCGCGCCCTGGTCCTCCACACCAGCTCTTACATGTTCATTGAATTCCCCTTTGACTATGTTTATTCCGGGGTCAAGGAAGTATTTTTCGAGCTGATGAGCGAGGGGATTATCCCCATCATCGCCCACCCCGAGCGCAATTCGATATTCATCAGCCATCCCGGCCAGCTTTACGACTTGGTGGAGATGGGCTGCCTGGGCCAGGCCAACAGCGGCAGCTTCACCGGGCTTTATGGCCAGGTCGTCGGAGAGACGGCTGTCCGAATGTTGAGCTGGGGGCTGATCCATGTCCTGGGCACTGATGCTCATAACAGCACCAGCCGAGCCCCCCGCTTCAAGGAGGCTCTGCGGATCATCGAACCCATCATCGGTCCGGAAAACGCCCGAGCCCTGGTCGAGGACAACCCGCGGGCCGTCCTGGATGATAAAAGCATGCCTTTCCTTCCCGAGCCGTTCAACCCCGTTCACAAAGAAAAAAGTTTTAAGATCAAGCTGCCCTTCTTCTCCTTCAAGCGGAAGGACGAAGCCGACTGATGGCTCTGCGGATGCGTCCCCAGAGCCGGAAGCCCAAACTCCGGCCGGCCTCTTTTGTCATGCCCGGCCAACAGCCTTCCTGGAAAAAAGTTGTTGAGTTCGGTCTGATCGCCCTCTTAATCTTCAGCCCGCTTCCCCAGGGGTCGGCCTGGGAATGGTCCATCCTGGTCATCCAGCTGACGGCTGTAGGGCTGGCCTTGCTCTACCTCGCCGGCAACCGGGATCCTTACGCGCCGGCCTGGCGCAAGCCCATGCGCGGGCCGCGTTGGTTGATCACCGGTTTCTTCCTGCTGGTCCTACTTCAGGTGATCCCCCTGCCGGCCTTCCTGGTGAAAATCCTGGCGCCGGGTTCATATCATTTTCATCAGGCCTTTGGCCCTCAATTGCCGGGTTCCGCATTCCTGACCATATCCCTGGTCCCGGCCAGCACGCTGCGGACGGGGCTGGAGCTTCTGGCCTATGTCCTGGCGGCCATGCTCCTCCTCCGGGTCATAAACCGGTTCCGCCAGATGGAGAGGATGGTCACCGTCCTCATCCTGCTCGGAGTCTTCCAGGCGCTCTACGGGCTCTTCGAGCTGTCCACCGCTCAGCCCCACATCCTCTTCTATAAGAAACTCTACAACCTCGATTCGGTCACCGGGACGTTCGTCAACCGGAACCACTTGGCCGGGTACCTGGAGATGATAATCCCCCTGGCCTTGGGATTCCTGGTGGCCCGCATCGGCTTCTTCTCCCTCCGGGTTAAAGGCTCTCCGGGAGCGGTGCGAGAGATCTTCGCCCATTTTTCCCGGAAGTCCTTTGCTGTCAACCTCCTCTTGGCCGCGGCGACGGTGGTCATGGCCGTGGCCGTGGTCAAGTCCCAATCCCGGGCAGGAGTTTTCCTGATGGTCCTGACCTTCCTCCTTTTTCTGGAGATGGTCCTCTTTCATCTGAGCTATTCCGGGGAGGGGAGACGCCTGGCCCGAAACCTGATCAACGTGTCATTCCTGGTCGTGGTTATCTTCTCCCTGGCCGTGGGCATGACCGCGGTCTTGAACCGGTTCCTGGCCGACGACACGCTGTTCCATGGCGGCCGGACGCTGTTCTGGAGGAATATCGTGCCCATGGTCCGCGATTTCCCCCTGTTCGGGTCGGGCCTGGGGACGTTCGTCTCGGTTTATCCCGCCTACGAGCCGGCCGGCCTAGGGCTGCTCCTGGAGCATGCCCACAACGACTACCTGGAGCTGGCGGCCGAGACCGGGATTTTGGGTTTCCTCCTTCTGGCCGGCGGGATCGTCTGGACCCTGGTTCAGATTTTCCGTATGTGGCGGGCCCGGCGGAGCCTGGAGATCAAAGGCCTGGCCATGGGGGGATTCATCTCCTGTGTGGTGATCCTTATCCATAGTTTCACGGATTTCAACCTTCATATTCCGGCTAACGCCCTGGTCTTCACCATGGTGCTGGCTTTGACCACGGCCATTGTCTACCACCGTTCCTCGACGCTGTCCCGTGAGGAGGCTTAGGGGAGCGCCATGAAGAAGTCCCTCCTCGTCCTGGCCTTGCTGGCCTATGCCGCTGCGGCGGTGGTTTTTTTTGTGAACATTGATCTGTATTATCAGTCGAAGAAAAAGGGGCTGACTCCGGAGCGCAACCTGACTCGCCTCCAATGGGCCAACAGGTTGATGCCCATCTCCGACAAGACCCTGGCCGAGGAGGGAAAAGTCCATCTGGGAATCGCCCTGGAGAACCTGGCCCAAGTCGAACAGGCCGGACGCTCCTTGCAGCGGGCCGAGATCCTTCTGCGGCGGGCGCTCCGTTTCAACCCGGCCTCCTCCGAGAACCATTTCTATTATGCCAAAGCGCTCCAGTACCTCAGCTTTATATCCGAGAAGGAAGTGCCCGATAGTCTTCCGGAGCTGTGGAAAGCGGCCCGCCTGGCCGGTGACCGGTCTTCCCTCGACTTCGACATCGTCCAAGCCCTTCTCGACCGATGGCCTTCTCTCTCCTCTGAGCAGCGCCATTTCACCCTGCACCGCCTGGAGAAGATCCTGGCCCAAGGCAATGAGGCGCGGTTCCAGACGCTCCTTCACCTGTGGTTCCTGAACGTCAAGGACGAGAAGCTCTTGGACAGCATCCTGCCCGAGTCCTCCAATCTCTACCGGACCTATGCCCGGTTCCTGGGTGAGATGTCCTTGTCGCTCGAGGCCAGGCAGAGGCTGCTGGCCAAGGCGGAGGACCTCGATTATAACCAGGCTGTCCGGGAGAACGACGCCGGGCGTCCGGATGAGTGTCTGAAGCTTTTAGACGGAATCCATTTCTACTCAGCGCTGGCCGAAAAGAAAGATATCACCCCGGAGTTGATCAGGTATCGACTCTTGGTCAAGGCCGCCACTCTGAGCCGGGCCAAGCTGCGGCTGATGAAGACGAGGAAGCTGGAGGAGGCGGAGTCGGACCTGCGCGCCTATTTGAAGCTGGAAACTGATTACAGCGAGATCCTGGATCTGGAATCCTATCTCAAGGAGCTCAACCTGGTGCAGGGCGATCAGGCTGTCCGGCCTGTCCAGGGGGACCTCCGCAATCTGGCCTTTGAGCTCTTCCTGATGTTCTGCGCCCACAAATACAACCAGATCACCGGCCTGGGGACGGCCTTGGGGGGCGGGCTGATCGTGGCCGGCGAACCTCAAAAAAGATACGTCCGGGAGATCCTGATGATCGTGGCCGACTCCTTCGACAAGCTCAACTTCGTCTATGAGCCGGAGCGGTTCTATCAGAACGCCCTGGAAGCCGTTCCCGACGATTGGGAAGTGTTGTTGAAGCTCCGCCGCTATTATGAACGGATGAATGACGCGACTAAGACGGCCCGGGTCAATCAGGCCCTGTCGCGGGTGCTGACGCCCCCGGCTATTGTCCCGTCCGACAGCTTGATCGGCAAAGAACAGACCCGGACGCTGCCTCTTATTCTCGATTGCAGTTCCGTTGTTTTGACCCTGTCCTTTGAGCCGCCGGAAGGACAGAATCGCCCTCTGATCTCGGTTCTTTTCAACGGCCGGGTTATCTGGGAAGACACCCTGGCTTCTGCGGAACTGGTCCTGAAGGTCGAGGCGACTCCGGGGTTGAACCGGCTGGACATCATTCCCGTCAATCGGCCTGTTCGTCTGCTCGGCTGGAAGTGGACGCAGGCGGTTCCGGAAGTTGAATAATCGACTAGCCTTTGGGGGTGATTTTATTTCTAAGCAAAAGTGTTGACAACGGCTATTATATCGTTGATAATAGACTCTCACCTAGAAGAGAAACGGAAGGGAATTATGTCTAATCAAAGAACAATGAAAAAAGCTTTGTCTATGGCCATTTTTGTCGCATTCGTTCTGGCCGCTCAGCCCGCTCTTTGGGCTCAGCCCGGCCAGAATGGCAGCCTGGTTGGATATGTCTATCAAAGCGACGGGACGACCCCGGCCCAGGGCGCTGTCGTCAAACTGAGAAACCTGGCCACGGGCGCCGTTTTCGAGAGCACCAAGTCCTCCGACTTGGGATATTTCAAGGTGGAATCCTTGGACCGGGGGCTTTATGTCTTCGGCGCTGTGACAGACCAGGGGGAGTTCAACTCCTCTGATGTCATCGGCATCGAAGCCAACACAACGGCCAAGCTGTCATTAGCCCTGAACGTCCAAGCCAATACCCGGCCGGCCGGCTCAAGCACCGAACCTCCCGCCATCCGGGGCGAGAAGTTCCTGGGCCGCGTTGTTGAGTTCAATACCTCCACCCTGGACGCCCGCGTCTTTGTGGAGAAGGGGGAGTGCAACCTGGGCGATACCATCCATGTCAGGGGCGACAAGCAGAAGGGCAGCGAGACCGATTTTTACCAGAAAGCCAATACCATCAAGCAGAACGGCTATGCTCAGAAAAAGGCCCTGGCCGGCCAGTACTACAACTTCCCCCTGGAGAAGCCGGCCTTGATAAACGATTGGGTATATTTGAAGGAAAAAAGCGGCCTGGCCGCCTTTTTCCTGACCCCCATCGGCATGGCCACCGTGTTGACCGGAACAACGGCTATCGTCTATATCATCGTCGAGCCGCCTACCCCGGCATCTGCTTACAGGCACTAAATTCCGTTCTCAGCGGCAGGCCGGCCCGCCAAGCCTTCATTTCGTCCATGATTAAGGTCATTCGTGGTCTGTATAAAGGCAAGCGTTTGAAGCGTCTGCCCGATCCCCGCGTCAGGCCCATGCCCGACAAGCTCAAGGAGGCGCTCTTCCATGTCCTGGATCCGGAGGTCGGGGGCGCCGTGGTCCTGGACGGTTTTGCCGGCACGGGCTCGGTGGGCATCGAAGCGCTCAGCCGCGGCGCCGAGAGGGTCGTTTTTGTCGAGGAGCTGTGGCCGGCGGTCAAGATGATCCGTCACAACCTGGCCCAGTGCGGGGCCGAGGACCGGGCGGACATTCTTCACCGGGAGTTCAACCGGGCGGTCATCCAGCTCAGCGGGGAGAGGATGAGCTTCGACCTGATTCTTCTCGACCCGCCCTACCGGCTCCTGGAGGAGCGGAACCCGTTGAAGGTCATCAAGAAGAGGGACATCCTTAAGCCCGGGGGGAGGATTGTCCTCCGCCGCCACCGCAAAACGAAGTTTGAGCCGAGGTTCTTCACCGTGCAGCGCGACCTCACTCTGGGCGACGACACCCTGCTTTTTCTAAGCTACCCAAAATGACCCGGAGAACGGCGACTAAAAAAGTGGGATGAACCGATGGCCGACGAATTGGGAAAAGAAATAGATTTGAGGCCGGTCCAGCCCCTCCTCGAAGAGGGGGACCTTTTTTCCGGCGACGGCCGGGTCAAGGGGACATCCCTGTTTCTGGGCAAGTACTCCCTGGCCGAGGTCATCACTGTGCTGGGCCGCAAAAATTTCTTCAAGGAGGCCAAGAAGCGCCGTCTGTGGCCCTTGGCCTTCGACATCGATTCCTCGGAATATCCGCTGCAGCGTTTTCGGATCTACTACCGGAGTCCGGACCCCGACAATCTCATCGTGGACCTCAAAATCAAAGGGGGCCTTTTCCAGGTCAAGAATCACTTGACCCTGGGGCTGTCCCGCCATGAGTACAAGGTGCTGATTTTCGAATGGCTCACCCTGCAGAACCCCCTCCTCGACTTCAGGTCATCCCGGGCCCCCCTGCCCGGCCAGACCCATCCCGGCCTGGGCATGGGCCGAAAGGTCATGGACCTGTTCATCTACCTGGCCAGGCTGATGGGCCAGGACGGGCTGCTGGCCTACCCGGCCTATTTCCACAATGCCCTTCTTTTTTCCAAGTCTTTTAACTTCCTTAACCCGGAAAAAGCCGGGGAGGTGGAAGCCATCCAGCACGCTTTCCGTCATGTCCCCATCAAGAAGCAGGCCTGGATCATCCACTGGGGCTGCCTGCGCGACAGGTCGGGCCGGCCCTATGAATGGAGGGCTGAGGAGCAGGTCTGCCCCCTGGCCAGGCCGCTGCGCCAACATTTCGGCTCGCGGCTGTATCGGATGAAGGCCCGCTTAAGCCGGAGCCGCCATAAGTTCACCGTCGATTGGGAGTGCTTCCGGGCCAAGGCGGCCGAAGTGCCCGGCCTGCTGCCCTAGTGTGCCGCCTGATTTTTTCTGCTATAATAGCGTCCTAGGAGAGAGCTGACATGAAGAAAGGCATTCACCCCCAGTACCAGGAATGCCAGGTCGTCTGTGCCTGCGGCAACACGTTCACCACCCGCTCCACCAAAAAGGAGATCCGGGTGGAAATCTGTTCCAACTGCCATCCCTTCTTCACCGGGAAACAGAAATTCTTGGACAGCGCCGGCCGTGTCGAGAAATTCAGGAAGAAATATGGCCCGACCAAGAAATAAGCGCCATGTTTCAAGAGCTTGAGGGCCTCCAGGAACGATACCGCCTTCTGCTTGATTCCTTCTCTGACCCGGCCGTCCTGGCCAACCCCCAGAAGCTTCGGGAACTGACCAAGGAGCGGGCTGAGCTGGAACCGCTGCTCAAGGTTTACCAGGTCTACCGGCAGACTCAGGTTGAGCTCCGGCAGTCCGAGGACATCCTGGCCGATCCCGGCGCGGAGACGGAGCTCAAGACCCTGGCCCAGACCGAGGGGGAGGAACTTCGCCGGCGGCTGGAGCGGCTGGAAAAAGAACTCAAGGTCCTGCTCCTGCCCAAAGACCCCCGGGACGACAGGAATGTCATTCTGGAAATCCGGGCCGGGGCCGGCGGGGATGAATCCTCACTGTTCGCCCAGGAACTCTTCCGCATGTATATCCGCTTCGCCGAATCCCAGGGCTGGAAGGTTGAGGTCTTGAGCTCCAGCCCGTCGCCGGTGGGGGGGCTCAAGGAGGCTATCCTCAATATCCGTGGCCAGAAAGTTTTTTCCCGTCTCAAGTATGAGAGCGGAGTCCACCGTGTGCAGCGCGTGCCCAAAACAGAAGCCGGCGGCCGCATTCACACCTCGACGGCCACCGCGGCCGTTCTGCCCGAGGCCGATGAGATCGATGTGAAGATCGACCCCAAGGACCTCAGGATCGAAGCCTTCGGCGCTTCCGGCCCGGGCGGCCAGAACGTCAATCGCAACTACACCGCCATCCGGGTGACCCATCGGCCGTCGGGCCTGGTGGTCTCCTGTCAGGATGAGAAGTCCCAGCACCGCAACAAGGAAAAGGCCCTGCGCATCCTCCGCACTCGGCTGCTGGACATCGCTCAGCAGGAACAGCACCAGCAGATCGCCTCGGACCGCCGCTCCCAGGTGGGGACGGGCGAGAGGAGCGAGAAGATCCGGACCTACAATTTCCCCCAATCCCGGGTCACCGACCATCGCCTGGGCTTGAGCCTGCACAACCTGCAGGCCATTCTGGACGGCGAGCTTTCGGAGCTTCTGGAGAAATTAAGCTTCCATTTCCAGGCCCAGGACCTGGCCCATCCTAATTGACCACCCTCGACAAGTTGCACCGGCAGGGGGCCTCTCTCTTGAGACGGGCGGCCCGGCCCGGCCTGGAATCCAAGATCCTCCTTCTTGATGTTTGCGGCTTAAGCGAGTTGGAATTTTTCAGCGAGCCCGAACGGCCCGTTCCGGAAAGGACGGCGGCCGGGTTCTTGAAAATGGTCGCCCGCCGGAGGGCCGGGCAGCCCTTGGCCTATCTTATCGGCCGGAAAGAATTCTGGTCCCTTGACTTTGCGGTGAGGCCGGGAGTCTTCATCCCTCGGCCGGAGACCGAGCTTCTGGTGGAATTGGCCCTCGAACGTGCTCCCCGGCCGGATCCCTTCATCCTCGACCTGGGCACGGGCGCGGGCAACATCGCCCTGGCCCTGGCCGGGGAGGTTCCCGGGGCCAGGATTCTGGGCCTGGACGTTTCCGTCAAAGCTCTGGAGACGGCCCGGCTCAATGCCCGCCGGCATAAAATCCGGAAGGTTTCGTTCCTCCGTTCTTCGTTCTTCTCCGGTCTTGGCGGCCGCCGGCCCCGGCCGCGTTTTGATGTCATCGTCTCCAACCCGCCCTACGTCTCAGAGAAGGAGTGGCGGGGGATGAGTTCCACTTTCCGCCGGTTCGAGCCCAAGAAAGCCCTGGTCCCCGGCCCGACCGGCCTGGAGGCCGTTCGGCGGATCGTCCGCGAAAGCCCCGCTTACTTAAAACCGGGCGGGTCGCTGATCCTGGAAATCGGAGCCGGTCAGCGAAAAAACGCTTTGGCTTTGTTCGACCGCCGCTGGCGGGATATCCGCTGTCACCAGGACCTCCGTGGCCTCCACCGGGCTGTTACGGCTCGGCTGGCAGGGGAATCTTGATAGAAAATTCGAGGCAGGCAGCTCATTTTCCGTGATAAGATTTGTGCCGGGCAGGGGTGGCGCGGTGAAAGGTTTCCCCGCTACCGAGAAAGGGCTGCTGATATTAGGGAGGGGAAGCATGTCTAAAAAAGCATTCATTGCCGCTGTGTTGTCAATTTTCATTTTAGCCGCCGGCTCTTTGGCCGGTCAGGCCAAAGAGGAGGATCAACCCTGGCGCTGGAGCACGGAGGGGATTAAAGCCGGAGTCAACTTGGTTCGCGCCGGAAAGAACCTTACGCCCAAGGCCTGGCCCAACGGCGCCCGTCTGGCGGTGGCCCTGTCCTTCGATTTCGACGCGGAGACCAGTGCGCTTCGCGACGGCCAGCTTTCGCCCGGCCTCCTGTCCCAGGGGGAATATGCCGCCCGGGCGGCCCTGCCCAGAATCTTGGCCCTGCTCGACCGCTACCACCTGCCGGCCAGTTTCTTCGTGCCGGCCGTCACCGCTCTGCTCCACCCCAAGGAGATCACGGCCATCCTGGCCTCCGGCCGTCATGAGATCGGCCTGCACGGCTGGATCCATGAGCGCAATTCGCAGCTCGGCGAGGCGGAGGAGATGAGCCTGATGCGAAAATCCTTTGAGCTGCTGAAGAGCTTCACCGGCAAGCCGCCGGTGGGCCTCCGCACCCCCTCCTGGGATTTCAGCCCCTTCACCCTCAAGATCATCCGCGAGATGGGCCTGCTCTACGATTCCAGCCTCATGGCCGACGACCGTCCCTATGAACTGCTGGAGAACGGCCGGCCGACGGGCGTGGTGGAGCTGCCCGTGGAATGGCTGCTGGATGATTATCCCTACTTCGGGTTCGACCGGTACACGGCCGTCCGGCCCCACATCACTCCGGATGAGGTCCTGTCCATCTGGGCCGCGGAGTTCGACAAAGCTTACGAGGAGGGGACGCTGTTCGTCCTGACCATGCATCCCAAGTACATCGGACATCGCAGCCGGATGATGATGCTGGAAAAGCTCATCCAGCACATGCTCTATCGCGGAAGAGTCTGGTTCGCCACCCATGAGGACATCGCCCGCGTGGCCAAGGAGGCGCTGGCCGTGGAGAAAACGGACGTCCGGAAGATCCGGAAGTGACGAATTTGCGGCGTTATTTTACTTGATCTTTTTTAAAACTGCGGATATCTGTTCCGGCATTTTCATAAATAGCCCTATTTAAAATAGTTGGTTTGTTAAAAATTGATTTTTTTATCTCTTCTTTGATAACGCGCCTGATAATGGCCTCAAAGGTTTCCCGCCTATTATCAATATGTTCTTTAAGCGCACTATTGATCATACTTTGATAGTTACCGCCCCCTTTTTCCTCAACTTTGCGTCGAAACCACTCGATTATTTCGCTATCAAGACGTATCGTTATGCGTTTCTTTCCTGGAGGGATTGGCTCAATAGCACCTCGTTTGCCTCCTCTGAAATCATATTCTCTTTTCATGACTTCTCCATATAATGTTTATGCTCTTTTTTTGTGGCTTTTCTTGCCGAAATAATCCTTATTTCGTCATCGCGCCAAGTATAAACAACTATTAATAATCTGCTAAAAGCATCCATTCCAATTGTCACATGTCTTTTTTCGTAAAAGTAGTCATCATCAATAGTCATAGCGTGTTCATCTAAAAAAACAGAAACCGCGTCTGCAAAACCTATTCCATGCTTCTTTAAGTTGGCCTTTGCCTTTTTGAATCCCATTGATAATTCATTTCAATTATATGCACAATTGTGCACCATGTCAAGGCAGAACTAAATTCATGCGTTACTAAAATTGACGGTATTTAAACAACAAATTGCTCATAGAAATACGTTTATTGGTGTGCTATATAAATGGGACGAGGATAAAAACATGGCTTCTAGAACTGAATTCAGGACAGTAAGAGCGCCCAGGGGAACAAGTCTCCATACCAAGGGCTGGTCACAGGAAGGCGCGCTGCGGATGCTCATGAACAACCTCGACCCCGCCGTGGCCGAGAAGCCCCAGGAGCTCATCGTCTACGGCGGCACGGGTAAGGCCGCCCGCAACTGGGAATGCTACGAGGCCCTGGTCAAGGCCCTTAAAAAGCTGGAAAACGACGAAACGCTGGCCGTCCAATCCGGAAAGCCGGTGGCCGTGTTCAAAACTCATCCCGAGGCGCCCCGGGTCGTCATCTCCAACGCCATGATCGTGCCCCAGTGGGCCACCTGGGACGAGTTCCGGCGACTGGAGGCCAAAGGCCTGACCATGTACGGCCAGATGACGGCCGGTTCCTGGATCTATATCGGGACCCAGGGCATCCTGCAGGGCACCTATGAGACTCTGGCGGCAGTGGCCCGCAAGCACTTCGGCGGGTCGCTCAAGGGAAAGCTGGCCGTCACAGCCGGGCTGGGCGGCATGGGCGGCGCCCAGCCTCTGGCCGTGACCATGAACGAGGGCGTGGCCCTCGTTGTCGAGGTTGACAAAGACCGCATCCGGCGCAGGCTGGAGACGCGCTACTTGGATAAGGCCGTGGACAACCTGGATGAGGCGCTCAAACTTTGCCGGGCCGCCCAGGACAGGGGAGAGCCGCTGTCGGTCGGCCTGGAGGCCAACGCCGCGGACGTGCTGCCCGAGCTGGTCAGGCGCGGCATCAGGCCCGATGTCCTGACCGACCAGACCTCGGCCCACGACGAGCTCAACGGCTATGTCCCCCACGGCCTGCCCTATGCCGAAGCCCTCCGCCTGAGGGCTGGCGACCCGCAGGACTATATCAAGCGGGCCTATGCCTCAATGGCCGTTCACGTCCAAGCCATGCTCGAACTCCAGAAGCGCGGCGCCCGAACCTTCGACTACGGGAACAATATCCGCGGCCAGGCCCGGAAGGCGGGCGTAGCCGACGCCTTTGCCATCCCGGGCTTTGTCCCGGAGTATATCCGGCCGCTCTTCTGCCTGGGCAAGGGCCCCTTCCGCTGGGCGGCCCTCTCCGGCCGGCCGCAGGATATCTACGTCACCGATGAGGCCGTGCTGCGGGAATTTCCGGAGGACAAGGCCCTGGAACGCTGGATCCGCAAGGCCCAGAAGCAGGTCAAGTTCCAGGGGCTGCCCGCCCGGATCTGCTGGCTGGGCTACGGCGAGCGGGCGCGTTTCGGCGAGGTCATCAACCAACTGGTCCGCAAGGGCAGCATCAGCGCGCCCGTCGTCATCGGCCGAGACCACCTCGACGCCGGCTCGGTGGCCTCTCCCAACCGGGAGACCGAGGGCATGAGGGACGGTTCGGACGCCATCGCCGACTGGCCTATCCTCAACGCTCTGCTGAACGCCGTGAGCGGCGCCTCCTGGGTGTCCGTTCACCACGGCGGCGGAGTGGGCATCGGCCTGTCCATCCACGCCGGGATGGTCATTGTAGCCGACGGCCAGGCCTCCACGGCTCGCCGCCTCCAGCGTGTCCTGACCTGCGACCCGGGGCTGGGCGTAGCCCGTCACGCCGACGCCGGCTACGAAGAGGCCGTCCGCTTCGCCCGACGCAGCGGCCTCAAGATCCCCATGCTGAAGGCCTGAAACTTAGGGAATAATTTCGTAATGGGGGTATGCACTTTTCTTTGGGGGTCGGGCCTCCGTTACCTATTGATATTACTTCAATTAGCCCAAAGCTATGCTCCCTTTAAAAGCCTTAGGATTAAAAAACAAGCTTAATAATCTATTCTAGGGCGACCCCCCGCCTTTTTCCCAGGTACCTCGTTGCTCTCTTAGTTCATAGAAGCCATTAGCACCTGAGATTTTTCGATATTTTGCCCGAGGGCCGAGTTTTTCTTTAAAGCGCGCGACGAATTCCTCTCTTCCGACTGCAAGACTTTCGGTCCAGCGGCTCTCCCTTTCAAGGGGTAATTCCTTAGTAAAATCGACGATCCATCGCCCATAGTTGCTTTTTAGATCTTAAAGGGGTAGCCCCCAAGAGCCGGCAAAGCTTAAGCCTATCGATTATTCTATATCTTTGCCTTATGGCCATTATTTCCTGGAAGCCGCAGTATGCCCATTCACCAGGATAGGCGACGACTCCAGCTCGGACCATGTTCAGGTCGATATAAAACATGCATCGCAGAAGGTGAATATCGGTATCTACGGCTGTGGCATGGTAGCGGTCTTCCCAAAAAGCGCCCCTTCGGTGCTTTCTGATGTTGTACTCCTGGGCCGTCCGGCCGGAGGCTAAATGCATGGTCCGGGCGATTGATCCCCTTGGACCGTCATCCATGACAAGGAGATGAACGTGATTCGAGGTCACTATATAGTTCAGGATGGTCAACCTGTAGCGATGTGACGCTTGAAGTAACCAATGGAGCCAGCACTTGCGGTCTTGATGGCGGGCTAAGAGGAATTCACGCTTATGACATCTTTGCGTAATATGCCAGATATGGCCGGGAATGTATGTGCGTTTAGCTCTTGGCATGCAGGGAATAAAACCTCCTATTTTCTAAAAGACGGTTTTGATGGGCCTTAATCTCATCTTAGACCCGTTTTGGATGGACGAAAATTAGCGATTACCTTGTTTATCAGTTGGTTCGGCGGGCCCGACCCCAATTTTGCAATTTTGAAATTTTCGAAGGCCTGAAACTTAGCGGATGATTTCGTAATAGCAGGTATTGAAAATGCAGCAAGGTATCTATAGAATGGTGAGTCATTTTTGGATCAATGAAAAAGCGCTTATTCCTGGCCTTCTGGCTGCCTTTTGTCCTGGCCTGCCCCGGACTCTCCGCTGAGGTTAAAGCCGTCCGGGTCGAGAAAGGCCCCAAGATCGACGGGCTTCTGTCCGACCCCGCCTGGCAATCAGCCGTTCCGTTTACGGATTTCCGAATGGTCGAGCCTCGGGCCAACTCCGATCCGAGCGAGCAAACTGAGCTGCGGGTCTTGTATGATGAGGCGAACCTCTACCTAGGGCTGCTCTGCCTCGACAGCGAGCCGGGCCGGATTGCGGCCAACACTATGGCCCACGACAACGCGGGGGGCTCGGGGGGCGGCGGCTGGGGAGGGGGCGGCGGCCATCACGGCCCCCAGGGTTCAAGCGACGACCTCGTTCGCGTTCTCCTCGATTCCTTCCAGAACAAGCGGCATGCCTATCTTTTTTACGTCAACCCGCTCGGCGCCCGGAGCGAAGGATTGGCCTACGGCGGGAACGCCAGCCTTGACTGGGACGGAATCTGGGAGGCCAAGAGCCGGCTCCTGGATAACGGCTGGAGCGCTGAGTTGCGAATCCCCTTCAAAACGATCTCCTTCAAGCCCGGGCTTTCGGCCTGGGGGATCAACGTCGAGCGGGTCATCCCCCGCAAGCTGGAGACCATCCGGCTGGCTGGAACGAACCGGGACAGCAATTTTAACAACCCCATGGAGGCGGCTGTCCTGACCGGAATCGAGAACGTTAGGCAGGGGATGGGCGTCACTTTCCGGCCTTACGGCCTGGCCAGCTCCCGGACAGGCCCGCCCGGGACAGGCGGCCGGTCGAACTCGCTGGACGGCGGGTTCGACATTTACAAGAACTTTACCCCCAACCTGGTCGGCGTCCTGAGCTACAACATGGACTTTGCCGAGACCGAGGCCGATGAGCGGCGCATCAACCTGACCCGCTTCCCCCTTTTCTTCCCGGAAAAACGGATGTTTTTCCTGGAGGGCTCCGATACTTTCAGCTTCAGCTCGAGCATCAGCTTCGTCCCCTTCTTCAGCCGCCGGATCGGCCTCTTCGAGGGCGAGCAGATTCCTGTCCGCTTGGGGGCCAAGATTTACGGCAAGATCGGCGAAACCAACATCTCCGCCCTGGATGTGCAAACCGGCGACTATCCGGGACTGCCGGGCAGCAACCTGTTTGCCGCCCGCCTGACCCAGAATATCTTCGCCGAGAGCAAGGTGGGCTGGGTCTTCACCAACGGAAGCCCGGCCGGCGGAAGGAACACCCTGGCTGGCATCGATTTTAACTACTCGACCTCCAAGTTCGCCGGCAACAAGAATCTCATGCTGGTAGCCTGGGCCGCCTACAACTGGAATGAGCAGACGGAGGGCCGCCATCACGGCTTCGGCTTCCGGGCCAATTACCCCAACGATCTGTGGAATGTCGAGACCACCTATGCCTATTACGGCGAAGCGTTGGACCCCGGCCTGGGCTACATGATGCGCCTGGGCATGCAGACATTTTATGTCAGGCTGGCCTATCAGCCCAGGCCCGGACAAGGATTTTTCGGCGGACTCGTCCGGCAGTTTTTCTTCCAGTCGAGCTTTGACTATTATTGGGATCTTTCCGGAAATCTCGAAACGCGCCACATCACCCTGACCCCTCTGAGCCTCCAGACCGAGAGCGGGGACCGCTTCGAATTTGAGGTCGAGCCCTACCGCGATGTCCTGCCCTACGACTTTGAGGTCGCCTCGGGAGTCGTCCTCCCCCTGGGCTCCTACGATTTCACCAATATCCGCTTCTCGGTCAATACGGCTAATCATCGGCCGGTCCTCCTTGAGGCGAGCTATAGGCTGGGCCAGTTCTACTCCGGCCATCTGGACGAAGCGACGATGGGCCTGACAGCCAAGGTGGACGGATACCTGAACCTGTCGTTCAATGCCGACCTTGTCCGCGGCCGTCTCCCCCAGGGGAATTTCAACGAGAACGTTTTTCAGGTCAAAGCCGATTTTTTCCTCTCCCCCGACCTGGGCTTAATGAACTACATCCAGTACGACGATATCTCCCGAGAGCTGGGCTGGAGCGCCCGGCTCCGCTGGCAAATCTCACCCGGCAACGAGATCTACCTGGTCTACAACAAAAACTGGGAGAGGCGCAGCGATCCGACCAGCCGATTTGCTCCCCTGGAGGACCGCGGCGTGCTAAAGATCTCGCTTTCTATTCGGCCCTAGCCGCCTAAGCCCTCAATTGACGAAGCATTGAGATTAATGCGAAGTCTTTATCGGCAAGGAACTCGGACATAGGGGAATTTCATGCGCCGAAGGGAATAATAGACATATTGAATGGCATCACTTTAAAATAAATAGGATTTCCGCAATTTGTTTTTTTACATTTTTGCACAATTTCTTTGAGGGTCTTGCCGCATACGATGATTTTTTGATAATCCTCGGAAATGGCTACCCATTTGTTTTCATAGGGTTTAAGTATTTCTGATAAATCAATTGCCTTGGACATTGTAATTAACCTCTTTAATGTTATCATACTTGTCAAGTTGATATAGCCTTTTTCAAACTGACCCGCTACCGGCTAGCGTGAAAATCCAATATTATCTTTTTATTATATGACGTTACTCATTCTTTCATTTTCTCAGTCCTCTATTTGGAAAAACTTCTTACCGCAGAAAAACCGATGCTTTCGCCGGCTGATTGACCGGGGCGGAGGCCTATGCTAAACGTATAGCATGATCACGGTTCGTTTTGCGCCCAGCCCGACCGGTTATCTCCACTTGGGGAGCGCCCGGACGGCCCTTTTTAATTGGCTCTACGCCCGCCATGAGAACGGGCGGTTCCTGCTCCGCGTCGAGGACACGGACCGCAAACGTTCGGATAAAAAATTCCTGGAGGAGATCCTCCGTGACCTGCGTTGGCTGGGGTTGGACTGGGACGCCGAGCCCGTACTCCAGAGCGATCGTTTTGACATCTATCGCCAAAAGGCGGCCGGCCTGGTGGCCGCCGGCCGGGCCTACCGCGACGGGGAGGCCGTCCTGTTCCGGGTCGAGCCCGGACGGACGATCGTGGTGGAGGACATGATCCATGGCCGGATCACCTTCCAGACGGACGACATCAAGGACCAGGTCCTGGTCAAGTCGGACGGCTCGCCCGCCTACAACTTCTCCTGCGTGGTGGATGACGATTTCCTGGGCATCACCCACATCCTGCGCGGGGACGACCATATTTCCAACACGCCCAAGCAGGTCCTCTTTTACGAGGCCCTGGACCGGCCGGCCCCCCGCTTTGGCCATATGCCCCTCATCATGGGAGCGGACGGGGCCAAACTCTCCAAGCGGCACGGCGGGGTGGCCGTCGAGGAATATAAGCAGGAGGGCTTCCTGCCCGAGGCGCTGGCCAACTACCTCATCCTGCTGGGCTGGTATCCGGGCCAGGAGCACGAAGTTTTGACTTTGGAAGAGGCCGCGCGGATGTTCGACATCAAGTCCATGAACGACGTCCAGGCCAAATTCGACGTCCAGAAGCTCAAATGGCTGAACGGCGAGTACATCATGCGCCGCAGCGCCTCCGCGCTTTTGCCGGCCATCAAGGAACGGCTGGCGGCCGCCGGTCTGACCGCGCCCAGCGAGGGCTATCTCCTCAAGGTCGTGGAGCTTTACCAGGTCCGGATCAAGACCTTCAACGAGTTCCTGCCCTTGGCTGATTTCTTTTTCCGCGACGATTTCCTCTGGGAGGAGGAAGCCCAGGCGGCTCTGGCCAAGGACGAAAGCCGGGAGCTCCTCCGCTTGTTCACCGCCCGGCTGGAAAGCTCAGGGGATTTCTCACCGGAAGCCATTGAAAAGCTCTGCCGGGAACTGGCGGCCGACCGGAAGGTGAAGGCCGCCGCCCTGATCCATCCCATCCGGGCTGCGGTCAGCGGCAAGACGCGGGGCGCGGGCCTGTTCGAGATCATGGAGCTGCTGGGCCGGGATCGGGTCCTCCGGCGATTGAGGAGCGCCGCCTGATGGAAGATTCCAAGCTCAAGACGAACTTCATCCGGGATATCATCGAGGAGCACAACCGGAGCGGCCGTTTCCAGGGCCGGGTCCATACCCGCTTCCCGCCCGAGCCGAACGGCTACCTGCACATCGGCCACGCCAAATCCATCTGCCTCAACTTCGGGCTGGCCGCCGATTACAAAGGATTGTGCAACCTCCGCTTCGATGACACCAACCCGGAAACCGAGGAGACGGAATATGTCGAGTCGATCAAGCGCGACGTGCGCTGGCTGGGCTTCGACTGGGAGGATCGGGAGCACTACGCTTCGGATTACTACGAAGATCTATCAGTTTGCCCTCAATCTCATCCGCAAAGGCCGGGCCTATGTCTGCGACTTGAGCGCGGAGGAAGTGAGCGTGACCCGCGGCACCCTGACCGAGCCGGGCCGGGAAAGTTCTTTCCGCGGCCGTTCCACCGAGGAGAACTGGGCTCTCTTCCGGCGCATGAGGGCCGGTGAGTTCCCCGACGGCTCACGGACCCTGCGGGCCAAGATCGACATGAGCCATCCCAACCTGCTGATGCGCGACCCGGTGCTGTACCGCCTTCGCCGGGCCCGGCATTACCGAACCGGCGACGATTGGTGCCTCTACCCCACCTACGATTGGGCCCATGGGCAGAGCGATTCCCTGGAGGGCATCACCCACTCCATCTGCACCCTGGAGTTTGAGGTGCACCGTCCGCTGTATGACTGGTGTCTGGACCAGCTGGGCATCCACCATCCCCAGCAGATTGAGTTCGCCCGGCTCAACGTCAGCCACACCGTGCTCAGCAAGCGAAAGCTCCTGGAGCTCGTCCAGGAGGGAAGGGTCTCGGGCTGGGACGACCCGCGCCTGCCCACCATCTCCGGGATGCGTCGCCGGGGCTACACGCCGGCGGCCATCCGCCGCTTCTGCGACCTGATCGGGGTGGCCAAGGGAAACAGCATCGTGGACCTGGCGCTGCTGGAGAACTGCGTCCGGGAGGATCTGAACCGGACGGTGCCCCGGATGATGGCCGTGCTGAGGCCTCTGCGGGTGGTCATCGACAACTTCCCGGAAGGCCGGGCGGAGGAGCTGGAGGCCGTCAACAACCCCGAGGACCCTGCCGCCGGCAGCCGCCTGGTGCCCTTCACCCGCGAGTTGTACATCGAGCGCGAAGATTTTATGGAAGCCCCTCCCAAGAAGTTTTTCCGGCTGGCTCCCGGCCGGGAGATACGGCTACGCTACGCTTTTTTCATCACCTGCACCTCCGTGGTCAAGGACCCCCGGACGGGCGAGGTCGTCGAGCTGCACTGTACCTACGACCCGGCCACCCGCGGCGGCGATGCCCCCGACGGCCGCACCTCCAAAGCCACCCTGCACTGGGTTTCCGCCCCTCGCTCCGTGGAGGCCGAGGTCCGGCTGTACGATACGCTCTTCAACAAGCGCGACCCGGAAGAGGTCGAGGAAGGACAGGACTGGAAGTCGAACTTGAACCCGCGATCCCTTGAGGTTCTCAGCGGATGCCGGGTCGAGCCCGGCCTCCAGGAGGCCGCCCCCGGCAGCCTTTGGCAGTTCGAGCGGCTGGGCTACTTCTGCGCGGATAGCAAAGATTCGCGGCCCGGACACCCGGTCTTCAACCGGACAGTCACCCTGCGCGACCCCTGGGTCAGGATCCAGAAGACGGGCCGGGCAAACGAATAATCTTCTTAGCGCTTATTCCAAGACGAAGATGTTGTGTTTGGCGCAGATGTCTTTAAGCGCTTTGGGCCAGATGGTCACCGAAACTTCGCCCAGGTGGGCGGTCCGCAGCAGATACATGTAAGTCCGCGACTGGCCGATC
The DNA here is from genome assembly GCA_963702835.1 of Candidatus Aminicenantota bacterium. Lineage (GTDB taxonomy): Bacteria > Acidobacteriota > Aminicenantia > Aminicenantales > JAFGAV01 > JAFGAV01. The sequence goes on along the minus strand of OY969762.1, from coordinate 1,724,492 downwards.
CCGCCGCCGATGCTCAGGGGATCTTGTCGTTCATGATGGCCTGGTGATAGGGGAGTTTGAGGTTTTCCATCAGGTGGGCCGCCTCCAACTGCTTGACCAGGGTCTCTTTGGTCACCCGGATGCCCATGGAGGTCAGCTCGTGCCGCCGGCGGGTGACCGGGTTCCAGACCAGGATGTCGCCGTTGAGGCCGTGGGTGGGCTTGCCCGTCATCTTGGACGTATCGGTGATCCAGTCGTCGTAGTCGGCCGCTCTATTCTCGTGCGGGTAGCCGTCCTTGAGCATATAGCCGATGCCGATAATGAAGATGGCCGGATACTTCTGCAGCACCTGGGTTTCCCGCTGCTTGCGGGGCAGGTCTGGATACATTTCCAGGATTTCTTCAGCGGTCAGGAAGGTGAGCTCCTCGGGAAAATCGGGATACTTGCTCGTCTTGAGCTGGGGGAAGAGCTCCTGGGCCTGTTGGCCGGCCCCCCGGATGACCTTCCAGATTTTCTTGACCACGTCCTTGAGAAAATTCAGGTTGCGCTGGTCGGCGGACATGATCCGTTCCCAGTCCCACTGGTCCACATAGGCGCTATGGTCGTGATCGAGGAAATAGTCCTTGCGCACCGCCTTCATGTCGGTGCAAATACCCGTGCCCAGCTTGCAGCCGAACTGGGCCAAAGCCGGCCTCTTCCACTTGGTGGCGGCCTGGACGATCTGGGCGTTGAGCCGCTTTTCCAGCCCCAGCCCGCAGGGGAACTCGATCGGCGTCCGCGAGCCGTCCCGGTCCAGCATGTCGTTGATGCCGCTCTCGCGCTCCACGATCAGAGGAACCTGGACCATGGTCAGGTTCAACTCCCGGCACAGGTTCTTTTCGATGTATTCCTTAATGGTAAAGAGCGCCTTCATCCGCTCCAAGGGCGGCAGGAGAGCCTGGTAATCCTTGGGCAAGATCTTTTCGACTTCCGGATAGGTGCTGACCCCGGGTCCGGCCAGATCGGCTTTCTTATCTCCTCCCATAATTATGACTCCTTCTCAGAATTTGAATCATGATGGTGAATCATGATCCGATAAAATGGCTTTCTACTCTATTAAATTCGGGCCCTTCCTGTCAACTCCAAGTCGATAGGCCTGTCCCGGCGGACGGTTGACATTTAGGCGAGGCTCCTTTATAGTGGCCTTTCTCTTCAGCCGAGGAGAGAGGAAATAATCTAGCGATGGGTAAAAGGAGGAATTCATGAAGCTTTGGAAGGGATTACTGGTCTTTTTGCTGGCCGTGGGATTGGCCGGATTCTTTGCCTGCAGCACGGGCGGAAAATACGGCGAGGCTAAGGATCTGATGAACAAGAGCCTGACGGCCATGGATGACTTTGTCAAGGCCATTGACCAAGCCAAAGACGCCAAAGCGGTCGCCGCGGCCATCACTAGCTTCAAGGACTCCATGGCCGCCCTCAAGCCGAAAATGCAGGCCCTGGACAAGAAGTATCCCGAGCTCAAAGATGAGACCAAGATGCCGGAGGATCTCAAGCCCTTGATGACCAAGATGCAGGAGATGAGCAGCAAAATGATCAATGCCTCGATGAAGGCCTACCAGTACAACCAGGACCCCGAAGTCCAGAAAGCCCAGGAAGAGCTGAACAAAGTCATGAGGGATTAGCCTTCAGCTTCTCTCCCAGGAAATTATCCCTCGATTTTTCAGGGCGGGAGTGGGTTCGCTCCCGCCTTTTCTTTCTTCTTTGTCCAAACATCACCCCATTTCTTGATCCGGCCAGAAGGGAAAAGACCCTGTCGGCAATTTTGGGGAGCCATATTGCGGAGGGAGCCTGGATCAGATCATAGTGAACTGAGATGCAAGCTCAAAAAAGGGGCAGAGTGGCGAACAAAAAATCCTTTGCCGCAGGGGAGGTCATCTTTCGCCCCGGAGACCGAGGCGAATTCGCCTATATTATCAAATCGGGCCAGGTTGAGATCTTGAAAGGTTTCCCCGACAGCCCAATCCGGCTGGCCCTGCTGGGAACGGGGCAAATCTTCGGCGAGATGGGGCTGGTGGACGAACGTCCACGGTCGCTGGCCGCCCGGGCCGTGACCGAGGTCCGCCTCAAAGCCGTGACCCGGGATGAATTTGCCACCCTGATCATCAAGCGGCCCAAAGAAAGCCTCAAGTATTTAAAAACTCTTTTTGAACGGCTGCGGGCCATGAACACGCGGGTGGCCGGGGAATTGATACCGGAGACGGCCGGCCAGGCCGAAACGCGCTTCTCCGTGATGCTCGTCCCCCTGACCAGCAAGGCCGGCCAGGTCGTGCCTCAGGAGGGATTGACCTTGACTCTCTTCCCTTTCCGCATCGGGAGGGCCTCTCTGGAACTCAAGGGGTATGACCACATGGAAATCAATGACCTCATTTTGCCCGACGAGAGCCCCTATCACGTCTCCAAGAACCATCTGTCCATCGATATGGAACAGGGCCGGGCGATCATCCGCGACCGGGGCAGCTACTTAGGCACGGTGGTCAACGGCCTGTCCATCGGAGGCCATCACCACGGTGCCTCGGCCGTCCTCAGGGAAGGCGACAACGAAGTCATCATCGGCTCGGCCCATTCGCCCTTCCGCTTTAGGGTCACGGTCAGGACCCTGTCCTGATTGGGGGGCTCTATTTCTGGGCGTTCTCCAGCATGGCTCTCATAGCCCGATAACTCAAGGCCTCGAAAGCCTCCTCCACGAACTCGGTGTATGCGGAGTTGTGGCTCATCAGGGCGTCCTTAATCAGGAAGGGCCGGTAATCGTCGCTGTCCAGGGCTTCCATGTAGGTAGCCAACACACAGCCCACGGCGCTTAAACCGCATAAGAACAAGGTGTTGCAGCCCCGGCTTCGGAGGACTTTGTCCAGGTCGGTTTTTTTGAAGGCGCTGCCGTAGTTTTTGATGATCTTGGGGTCGTCGGGTTTGACCGCCACCGACTCGGGGAATTCAAATTCTTGGCTGCCGGGCGGAGGACCCCCCTGGGGATCCGTATTGTAAATCCTGATGACCGGAAAACCGTACAGATGGAAGAGGCCGATGGAGGCGTTGATTAGCACCAGGGCATTGCTTTTTTCCCGGTCCGGGACCATAGGCAGGTAGGCGTTCTGGATATCAATGACCAGCAGGGCGGGTTTCATCCGCGGCGGTGTCCGGCCGGCTTTCTCTTGGGGTAGGGCCGGGATGATAGTCAGGGCCAGGACCAGGGCCGTCAGGAATAGCGTCTTTTTCATGGGACCTCCTTTTTACTCCTTGAAATTGGCCTCAAAGTATTTATAGATATAAACTACCGATAAGGCAAATTCCGAACTTAAAGTCAGGGCCGGGCTTGCCAAACGGCTCCGGGCCAACTATCATGATATCAAAGCTATTCGAGACATGAGGCCGCAAAGAAAGTCTCTGGCCGCCTTCCTTTTGAGGCTCGTCCATCGGGAAAAAAGAAACGGGGGAGTCATCCCGTTTGGAGCGCCCATGAACCAAAAAAACCGCAAGGATAAAGGCCAATCGGGGACTCTTGCAGCCGAAGGCGGTCAAACGGACCTGGCCGTCGTTTTCGACCGGATCGTCGACGGCTTCGTGGCCCTGGACAAAGACTGGCGTTTCACCTATGTCAACAAGAAAGCCGGGGAGCTCATCGGCCGGCCGCCGGAAGATTTGATCGGAAAGCACCTCTGGACGGAGTTCGTCGAAGGCAAGGACCGTCCCGTTTATAAAGCCTACCAGCGGGCCATGGAGGACCAGAGCCCGATTCATTTCGAAGAATATTCGCCGACTTGGGACCGCTGGTTCGAGTACCGCGCCTATCCCTCGCCGGCCGGCCTGACCGTTTTTTTCCAGGACGTCACCGAACAGAAACGCGCCCAGGAGGAGCTGCTCAAGGAGCATGATCTGTTGAGCCGGCTAACGGAAACCAGCCCGGCCGGTATTACCATGGTGGACCGCCGGGGGCAGATCACCTTTGCCAACAGCCGGGCTGAGCAAGTGCTGGGTTTGACCAGAGATGAGATCACCCGGCGCACCTACAACGCGCCCGACTGGCGCATCACCGACTATGAGGGGAAACCCTTCCCCGAGGAGAGGCTGCCCTTCCATCAGGTGATGGCCTCCGGCCGGCCGGTCTACGGGGTGCGCCATGCCATCGAACATCCCGACGGGCAGCGAATTCTGTTGTCCGTCAACGCCTGCCCGCTCTTTGACGGGGCCGGCCGGGTGGACGGGATGGTGGCTACGGTGGAGGATGTCACGACCCAGGTATGGGCCGACCGCCTGATCCGAAACCAGCGCGACCTGGCTTTAGCCCTGAGCTCTGCCCAGGACATCCGAGAAGGGTTGCGTCTCTGTCTGGACGCCGCCATCCGGGTCTCGGATATGGATTGCGGAGGGATCTACCTGAAGGATGAGATATCGGGGGACCTCGACCTATTTTTCCACCGAGGCGTCTCGCCCGAATTTGTCAGAAGTGTATCGCATTATCCTGCCGACTCGGCTCGCGCCCAGCTCGTCGCGCAGAGCCTGCCCCAGTACTCCGAGTTCCCGATCTTGACCGTTTCTCTAGAAGAGGCCCAAAAAAAAGAAGGGTTGCGCGCCATCGCCATCTTGCCCATTCGTCATGAGGGCCGCCTCATCGGCAGTTTGAACGTCGCTTCCCACAGCAAAGATCGAGTGCCCGAATGGGCCCGGACTGCGCTGGAAACCATGGCCGCTCCTATCGGCGGCTCCCTGGCCCGGCTCCTGGCCGAGAAAGCGCTCCTGGAAAGCGAGGTGAGGTACAAAGAGCTGGCGGACAGCATTCAAGACCTCTTTTTCGCTCTGGACACCGACCTCAAATGCACTTATTGGAATAGCGCCGCTGAAAAAAGGTCCAAGCTGAGCAGGGAGGATGCGCTGGGGAAGTCTCTCTTCGAGATTTTTCCCCCGGCTAAAGGAAGCCTGGTGGAAGAGACCTGCCGGCAGGTGTTGAGGACCCAACGCCCTCAGACCACGGATTTCAGCTTCAGGGTGAAAGACCGGGATTTCGTATTCGAGATCACCGCCTATCCCTCCAAGCCGGGAATTTCCATGTTTGCCAGAGACATCACCGAAAAAGCCAAGCTGGAGACGGAGCTAGAGGCGCGGGCGGCCGACCTGCGGAGTCTTTCGAGCCGGCTCCTGCGCGCCCAGGAAGAAGAAAGGAAGAAGATTTCTCGCGAGCTCCATGATGAGATGGGCCAGGCCCTGACTATGGTCAGCATCAACTTTTCTTTTTTAAAAAAGACGTTAAGCTCGATCCAACGAGCCAAGGTCAGGGATAAGATCGACGAATCCGACGCGCTGATCCGGAAACTCTTGGAGCAGATCCATGAACTGACCCTCGACCTCCATCCCCACATGCTTGATGACCTGGGCCTTCTCCCCACGGTCAAATGGTTCGCCGAGAGGTTCTCCAAGAACCTGAACCTCGAGATCCGGCTGGCAGAGAAGAATTGGAGCGAACCGGTCGAGGCGGGCCTGGCCTTGAGCCTTTTCCGCATCATCCAGGAAACCCTGACCAATGCGGCCAAACATGCCCGGGCCAAAGAAATCAAGATTCATCTCTCCCAGAGTGAGAACACTATCGAAGCCCTGATCGAAGATGATGGATGCGGTTTTGACCTGGCCAAGGTGGAGCAAGACCGCCGGAAGAAACATGGAGTCGGGTTTCTGGGCATGAGAGAAAGGGCCGCTTTTTTGAACGGGAAATGTCTCATCGAATCCCGGCCTGGCCGGGGGACCCGCGTTCATGTTATCCTGCCCAGGGGATGATTGATGCCTAAAATCAAGCTGCTGCTGGCCGAGGACCATACCATAGTCCGGGAGGGATTGCAGGCCTTATTGAAGCAGTCGGAGGATATCGAGGTTATCGGCCATGCGGAAGACGGGCAAGCGGCCGTCCGAAAAACGGATGAATTGAAGCCCGATGTCGTCCTCATGGATATCAGCATGCCCATCCTCAATGGGATCGAAGCGACCCGTCAGATCAAGAAACTATATCCCCATATCAAAGTCCTCATTTTGAGCATGCATCCCAACGAAGAATATATTTATGCGGCGCTTAATGCCGGCGCCTCCGGCTACATTCTTAAGCAGGATGCTCATCCGGATTTGATATCAGCCATAGAGGTCGTGGCCGGGGATAAGGTTTTTCTCAGCCCGTCCGTATCCACAAAGGTGGTCAAGGATTATCTCCATAATATATCGGCGCTGGCCACCCCTGATGACTTGGAAAGGCTTACCTCCCGGGAGCGGCAGATTCTGCAACTTATTGCCGAAGGCAAATCGAACAAAGAGATTTCCGCTATGTTTTTCATCAGCGTCAAAACCGTTGAAACTCATAAAGCCAACCTTAAAGAGAAACTGGGAGTTCGCACCACCGCTGATTTGGTCAAATACGCCGTCCGCAAAGGCATTGTCAGCGCCGAATAGGACCTTTTCCGAAATGCATTAATTCAATAAAATCAGGCATTTCCCTTAAAAAAGTCAGGGAATTCCCGATTTACAGCCTGTCCCTTTCCGCCCATATTGATTAAGCGCGGTCTATTTTCATCTCCGGGGAGGGAGGAGCTGAAAAATAATAGAGTTCTCATTGTCGATGACGATGCGGTTTTTCGCCGATTTCTGAAAGATCATCTGTCAGGCAAGCCGGGGTTGGAGGTCGTCGGCGAGGCAGAGGACGGCCGAAAAGCCCTGGAGCAAGCGGAAGCCCTCAACCCCGACCTTGTCCTCATGGACAGTCGGATGCCCAAATTGAATGGTTTCAAGGCTTCTCGTCTGCTGCTGGAGAGGATGCCCCATCTTAAAGTTATCATCCTGGCCGTCTTCGATAACCCTGAGGACAAACAAGCTGCTGAAGAATGTGGGGCTTGCGGCTATGTCCAAAAATTGAACATCCTGGAGGAGTTGCTACCCGCTATCCGGGCTGCTTTCCGCACTAACGGGCATCAAAAAATGCCCAGGAGGAAGAAGGCCGAGGGGCCGAAGAAGATCCCGGTGCGACAATGCCGCCTTACCAACAGCATCCCGATCTTGACAAGGTCGAACGGTTGCTCCAGGCCAGCCTGGAATCCGAACACAAGTACAAGTCTCTGGTAGACAAATCATTGTTGGGCATCTACGTCACCCAGAACCACATTTTGAAGTTTTGCAATAGCCGTTTCGCCGAGATGTTTAACTACCCCGGGCCGGAGGCGATGATAGGGCTGAACATCCGAAAAGTGGTGGCGCCCGAAAGCTGGGACATTGTCGACAGGGAAGTGAAGCTGCGGGAATCCGGCCAGAAAGAATTTTCCCAGTATGAGCTCAGGGCCATACGCCGGGACGGCAGTCGTTTCGAGGCCGAGGTTCTGGGCAGCCGCATCGAGTATGAAGGCCAGCCGGCGGTGCAGGGCATGATGATCGACATTACCGGGCGCAAGAGGTCGGAGGGGCTGCGGGACTGCCTGTTCCGGATTTCGGAAGCGTCGGCCGCCTCTTCCACTCTGGATGAGCTTTTCCATTCCATCCATCTCATCATCGCCGAGCTCATGCCGGCCAAGAACTTCTACATCTCCCTTTTCGACCCGGACGGCCAAACCGTCAGCTTTCCCTATTTTGTGGACGAGTTCGACACGGCACCCGCTCGGGCGAAGCCCGGCAGGGGCCTGACCGAATACGTCCTGCGGACGGGCGAACCGCTGCTGGCCTCCCCGGACGTCTTCGACGAGCTGGAGCGGAGGGGAGAAGTGGAATCTATCGGCACTCCCTCCATCGACTGGCTGGGCGTCCCCCTCAAAATAGAGGGCCAAGCCCGGGGCGTGCTGGTGGTGCAGAGCTACACCGCAGGAGTGCGCTACAGCGAGGGGGACAAAGCCATCCTCAAGTTTGTCTCGGACCAGGTCGCTCAGGCCATCGCCCGCAAGCAGGCCGAGTCCGCCAAGCAGGACAGGGAGCGTTTCCTGGCCGGCATCTTCGACAGCATTCAGGACGGCCTGTCGGTCCTCGACTTAGACTTCACCATCCTCCGGGTCAACCAAACTATGGAGGAGTGGTACGCCCACGCCCGGCCGCTGGCGGGCAAGAAATGCTACGAGGCCTACCATCTCCGTAAGACGGTTTGCGATATTTGTCCAACGCGGAAAACGCTCCTGACGGCCAAGGCCGCCTTCGAAGTCGTCCCCAAGGTGGGGCCGGATGGGAAGGCGGTGGGCTGGCTGGGGCTCTACAGCTTTCCCTTTGTGGACCAGGCCTCGGGCCGGATGAAGGGTGTCATCGAGTACGTCCGCGATATCACCGAGCAGAAACGGGCGGAAGAGCAAATCCGCCTTGAGGAAGCCAGGCTGCAAAGCCTTTATAACATCTCCCAATTTAAGCCCAAAGACATTCGCGACCTATGGGACTTTGCTCTCCAGGAGGCCATCAGTCTGACCGGCAGCAAGATCGGATGGATCGGCATCTATTGGGAAGAGAGGCAAACATTAACCGTCAATACCTGGTCGAGAGAGGTCATGACGGAGTGCAACATCAAGGACCGTCCTCTGGAATTTCCCGTCGAGAAGGGGGGGATCTGGATGGAGGCCATCCGGAGCGGCGAACCTCTTGTTATCAATGACTATAAAGCCGACGACCCGCGGAAGAAAGGATACCCCCCGGGACATCTACAGCTTTCCAGATTTATGGCCATCCCGATTTTTTCGGAAGACAAGACAATCCATTTGGTTGTTGTGGCCAACAAAGAACAAGATTATGAGGCCACCGATATCCGCCAACTGACGCTGCTCATGGATTCTGTTTTGAAAATCACGGAGCGTAAAAAAGCGGAGGAAGCTCTGCGGGAGAGCGAGGAGAAACACCGGGCCCTGGTCGAGAACCTCAACGAAGCCATCTTCAGCATCGACCTGGAGGGAAGGCTGACCTACATCAGCCCGGCCATCGAGCTGTTCAGTCGTTTCCGTGCTGATGAATTGACCGGCCGGCCATTCGCCCAATTTGTCCACCCGGATGACCTGTCCGGCCTGCTGGACCGCTTCCAGGGCGTTCTCCAGGGCAAGATCAAATCCTATGAGTACCGTCTAATCGACAAGGACGGTGGCATCGTCCATGTCCGTTCCCATAGCCGGCCGATCTATCAGGACGGCTGGCCCGTAGGAATTACGGGCCTGCTCGAGGATGTCAGCGAGCGCAAGCGGGCGGAGGAGCAGATTCGCTATCAAGCGGACCTTCTGGCCCATGTAACGGACGCCGTCATCTCGACTGACCTGCAGTACAACATCCGCTACTGGAATGCGGCGGCCGAGGTCCAGTATGGCTGGGCGGCGGAAGAAGTGTTCGGCCGACCTATGCGCGATTTCATTCAGAATGAGTACCCGCAGGATTCGCGGGAGACGATCATTCACCAGGTCCTGGAGAAGGGTTTCTGGAAAGGAGAAGTCACGCAGAATCGCCGTGACGGGACGCGCTTCCCGGTGCTGTCGACGGTCTCACTGGTCAGGGATAGCCAGGGCCAGTCTGTCGGCCACATCGCCGTCAATCGCGACGTCACCGAGCGCAAACAGGCTGAGGAGGCACTGCAGAAGAGCGAAGAGCGGTACCGCCTGCTTGTGGAAAACTCATTGATGGGCATAGGTATTTCGTGCGGGAACCAGGTCGTCTTTGCCAACCCGGCTTTGCTGCGCATTTTCGGTTACGACGATCTTGAAGAATTTTCCCGGATCCCCTTGCTCGATCACGTGGCGCCCGCCTCACGTGAACTCATCATCGACCGCATGGAAAAGCTGGCCCGGGGGGAGCCGCAGCCCGCGGAATTTGAATACGACATTCTAGGCAAAGATGGGCTGACCAGAACATTGCATGCAACGAGCCTGCACTTCACCCGGGGCGGCAAGACCTACACTCAATCGACATTCCAGGACATCACCGAGCGCAAGCGGGTGGAGGAAGCGCTGCGGGAAAGCGAGGAACGCTTTCGCACCCTGTTCGAGAATTCTACGATCGGCATTTATCGCACCACGCCCGAAGGCCGGATCCTCCTGGCCAACCCGGCAGTCGTCCGGATGCTGGGGCACTCATCTTTCGAGGAGCTGGAAAGAAGAAATCTGGAAGCGGAGGGATTCGCTCCCGACTTTCCGCGAAGCCGATTTCATCTACTTATAGAAAAGGAAGGCGAGGTGCGGGGCCTGGAGTGGGCCTGGAAGCGGGCCGACGGCAAATTGATGTACGTCAGAGAAAGCGCCAAGGCTATTCGCGACGCCGGGGGGCAGACCCTCTATTATGAGGGGACCGTCGAGGACATCACTGAGCGCAGATGGGCGGAAGAGGCGTTGCGCTTGAGCTGGGAGCAATACCAGAATCTGATAGAGAGTCTCAATGAAGTCATGATCAGCCTTGACTTAGAGGGGAAGCTTGATTATGTGAGCCCGGCCGTGGAGCGCATATCCAAGTATAAAGTTTCCGAGCTGATGGGCAAGCCTTTCGCCCAGTTCATCCACCCGGACGACCTCCCCGACTTGAGGTACCGGTTCAGCGAAGCTTTGAAGGGGGAAACTCGGCCCTATGTTTTCCGCATCCTGGACAAGGATGGAGAAACCAAATTTATCCGCACCCACAGCCGGCCGATCATGAAAGAGGGAAAGCCGGTAGGGCTGACCGGCCTGCTTGAGGATATCACCAAGAGAAAGCTGGCCGAGGAGGCCCTTAAGAAATCCGAGGAGCGGTTCAAGCTGCTTTTTGCCTTTGCTCCGGACGCCTATTTTCTGTCCGACCTCCAGGGACGGGTGGTCGCCTGCAACAACGCGGCCGAAGTCCTGTCGGGCTATAAAAGAGAAGAATTGATGGCCGAGAGCATTTGGGATTTGAATTTCTTTTCCACTTCTCAAAAGGAGAAAGTGGCCGGCCTCCCGGAAAGGAGCGCCCAGAATCTGCCGACGGGTCCCGAGGAGCTGATTCTGACGCGGAAGGATGGCCGGGAAATTCATGTGGAAACAAGAACATTCCCCCTTTCCATCGGCGGAGAGGCTCAAATCCTTGGAGTGGCCAGGGATATCACCGAGCGCAAAACGATGGAGAAGGAGGCCGCGGACAGAATGACCGAGCTTGAGGAATTCTACAAGATGGCCGTCAACAGAGAATTGAGAATGATTGAGCTGAAGAATGAAATTGAAAAACTGGAAGTGAAGCTGGCCAAATCCAACGGCGGCCGCGAAACGAGAGCCTAGATGAGAGATATGGAAAAATTTATGGATTTTTTCCAAAATTCCCCGGACGGCTACCATTCCCTGGGCCCGGACGGCACGATCCTGGAAGTGAACGAGACATGGCTCAAGATGCTGGGCTACCAGAGGAGTGAGGTCGAGGGCCGGCTCAAACTCCGGGACCTTCTCACCCCTCAGGGACAAAAGATCTATGATGAGACTTTCCCGCGTTTGAGGAAGGCCGGAACGATCAACCAGGTCGAGTACGACCTTCGCCGCAAGGATGGGTCTTTTCTGCCGGTTCAAATCAGAGCCAGCGGCATCTTCAACAGCCGGGGTCAGTTTGTGAAAAGCCGGGCCATCGTCAGGGATAATGCCCTGAAACTCGATTACGAAAAGAAGCTCTTGAATGCCGCCCAGGAGTGGCGGACGACTTTTGACTCGATGCCTTACGGGACGATGCTCATCGACAAAGAATTCCGCATTCTGAGAGCCAATAAATATTTGGCCGGGCATTTCGGCCTGCCCATCAAAGAATTGATCGGCCGGCGCTGTTGTGAGGTGGTTTTGAACGATGAGCAGCCCGATAAAAACTGTGCGCTGCTCAAGGCCATGAAGACGGGTCAACAGGAAAGCAGCGAGCTTCATCATGAAAGGTCGGGCCGCTATTTTAGGGAACACGTCTCTCTTATCGCTGATGGAATGGACGGGAAGTTTGTGCTTTTCCTGGCGGACATAACTGAACAGAAAAAGAAAGAAGATGACCTAGTCCAAAGCCGCCAGGCCTTTTTCAACATGCTGAAGGACCTGGATTCCTCCAACCAAGAGATGAAGGAGCTGTATGAGGGGCTCATCCATGCTTTTGTCAACTCCATTGACGCCAAAAGCGCCTGGACGGGGGGGCATTCGGAGAAGGTGACCGATTATGCCCTGCAGATCGCCCGGGAACTGGGGATGAATAGCCAGGAAATGGAAACGCTGAGGATCGCCGGATTTCTTCACGACATCGGAAAGATGGGGACCTATCAGGCCTTACTGGACAAAGCCGGCCCCCTGAGCGTTGATGAATTCGCTATCATCAAGCTCCATCCGGCCAAGGGAGAAGAAATCTTGAAGCCCATCAAGCCCTTGCGGAATGTTCTCCCCATCATCAGGCATCATCATGAGCGGGTTGATGGAAAGGGGTACCCGGACGGGCTCAAGGGAGAGGACATCCCCTTCTTGGCCCGTATCCTGTGCGTGGCCGATGCCTATGAGGCGATGGTTTCCCACCGGCCTTACCGTCCGGCCTTGGGCCAAGAGCAGGCGGTGGCCGAGCTGAAGAGATGCAGCGGAACGCAGTTTGACCCTCTTGTGGTCAAGGCTTACCTGCGAACATTAGAGACTAAATCCGCCGAATAGAGCCGAAGACGGCATTCCTCTCGTCCCGCCAGATATAGAAGGGAACCTTTATTATTTTTATCCATACTGTTAAGATAATCGTATGAAAAGCAGGGCTATCTGGATATTGTACCTGTTCCTCGCCTTTTGGTTCGCCGCCGGATGTTCTCGCTCTCCGACGGGCAGCGCGGAGCTGGACAAAGTCTATAAGGCCGATTATGGGCAATGGGTCCAGATGGTCGAGGCCGATAGTAATGCCTATCTCCAGGAAATTGCCAGGCTGAACCCCCATTTTGAGGACGGCCGGAAGGCGTCGATCACCAACAGATACCAGCAGGTCATTTTGTCCTTGCTGGCCATGCAAAAAAAAGATGGAGTCATCGTCGAGCTGGGCGCCTGGATCGGGGGCGGGGCTCTGATGATGGCGCCCTATCTGACCCATCCTCAGAGCTACCATGCCGTCGATACCTTCAACGCCGACGCCATGCCGGATGCCTATATAAAGAGGGAACTGCAGGGAAAGAAACAGATTGATATATTCAACGACAACACCGCCCCGCTTAAAGAGAAAGTGGTCGTGCATCAGGGGTACACCACCGATGTGGCGGCCGCCTGGCCAAAAAACCTAAAGATTGACCTCCTGTTCATTGACGCCGACCATAAATACGAGGCGGTCAGGGCCGATTGGCTGAATTGGAGTCCTTTGGTGAAAACCGGCGGGATCATCGCCTTCCATGATTACTATGTCAAGGTCAAGGGCGGTACGCCGGGGGTGCGCCAATGGGTCGATGACTCCATCGTCAATGTCGTAACGAAAAATATTTATTACACGGAAGGCCTGGCCTGGTACATCGTTCAATAGCTTATGACTCATTGATTTCTGTCATCTGTCCAGATTACAATACAATCTAGATAGTAGGGGAGGGAAAATGCGCATTCCTGCGGGAAAAACCGCTCGATTCGGCTTGGTTGTTGTCCTCTTGCTTATAGGACACCATTCTCTGGTGGCCTATGACAACCAGGGGCCGCACCAGATGATCAACAGGCTGGCTTTGAGGATCCTCTGGCAAACCTATGGTCAGAATCCCGACCTCAAGAACTATGTGTTCAAGGGGCCGGCCGCCCTCAGGCCGCTCAAGGGCGAGAGCATCGTGGAGAGGGGCGATCTCTACGAAGGGGACCAGCCCTGGCTTCCCGCCAATGTGGCGGGCCTATTCAAGATAATCCGTTCCGGTGAAAAAAGCCTCAACTGCTCGGAGTGGATCGAGGAGGGCGGCTACACGGCGGAGGAGCCCGAATTGTGGCAGGGCTTACGGCATTTCTATGACCCCGCCGCCGCTCCCGGCTCACCGCGCTATCTGAGCGACTTTCGGGATTGGGGGCTATGGGCCACCAATAACGCCGGCCGGCTGTTCTCCGAAATCCCTCAGATCGACGCCGTCGATTGGGCGGTTGAAGGCCCGGCCCGGGGACGCTTTCAGGCGAATGAGTATTCCTGGGACCGGGGTGTGGAATACATGCGGCGGGCTTTTTCCAACGCAGAGAGCGTGGACCAGAAGGACCGGCTTTTTGCCGCGGCCTGGAGGGCCCTGGGCGAGACTCTGCATGTCCTGGCCGATATGACCGTCCCGGCCCATGTCCGGAACGACGCGCACCCCCGCCTGGGGTTGGTTCCTGGATTGACCGACAAGTACGGCTCTTTGAAAAAAGATCCTTATGAAGCTTTTCTGGATTCGGCCACGATCCGGTCGGAGATTTATGACCCTCTGTTCGGACAGCGCCACCCGACGGCCGTCCTTTTGGGCCAACATCTCGACCCGAGCCTGGCCGCTAAAATTGACGCCATCGCCGACATGGAGAATCCATCCTCCTCTGACCTCAACATTCGAAGCCTTTTTCAGGCCGTAGCCGACATCACTAATAGGAATTTTTTCAGCCAGGACACGTTCTCCGGCCTGCTGCAAGGGAAAGTCATCCAGCCGGCCAATTTAATGCCGGCCTACGCCGCGCCGAGGCTGGAGGATTGTCCGGAAGAGGGGGGCTACCGGGTCCGGGTCTTCCCGGACGGCACCAAGGTCTTCATGGGCCAGAAGGACCGGACCAGCCCAAGCGGCTGGGCGGTGAACAGAGCCGTAGCCATCAGCCAGGGCGGCCGACTCATTCCCCTGGCTTTGTACAGCGGGGTGAAGTTGATCGACTGGTTCATCCCCCGGATCAAGGTGATCATAGTGGTGGATCCGGCGACCAAAAAATTGAAGGGTCAGGTTGCCCATATTCCTCACGGCCCATTCACCGACAAGGCGGCTTTGATCTACAACAAGCCGCGGGCCTGGAAAGAGGGCGCCTTTCTTTATCTTGACGGTGAGAAACAGGATCCGGCCTCCTATTCGCTTCAAGTGGAGCAGGGTCTCATTGATGGCGATCTCAGGGGGTTGACCAGTCTCAGCGACGGCCAGGAGCACCGTCTCGAGCTCGAGCTGGACATGGGGGGAATCCAGGTCAGGTCCGAACCCGCCCGAATGACCGGGAAGTCCACCTTCCGTCTGACCGGGTCCTACATCGCCGCGCAGGCCATGGCTTCCCAAGTCCTTCTCCCCCGTGACCTCGGGCGAATGGTCGGCACGGCCGTGGCCTGGAGCGATTATGTCGGGGACTTTCCGATCATGACCGTGACGGGTGCGCTCAAGGGGATCGTCTATCTGCAGAATCGCCTCAGCCCGAAGGATCAGAAAAACAGCTGGACCTATGCACTGATCATTCCCCCGGATATGAAGCCGGGGACCTATGCGGCGGAGATGAACTACTATCTGGATTACAAGGGGCCGTTCTCCGTCCCCATTTCCATCCTGGTGGCGGGGGAGAGGACCGGCCCGGCGGCCCGAATGAACTCTGCGGCTCAGGCCAGCCTGAACGACTTCCTGAACGATTTGAAAACGCAAATAGGGAGCGTGACCGGAAGCCTGGACAAAGAGAAGCAATTGGACCTGGCCCGAGCCAAGAGCGACATCCTGGCCCAAAAAACGGCGAAGAAGGGGCAGCTCGAGGAAGACATTCGGGGATACAAGAAAGCTCTGGAGACGGCCCAAGGTCAGGAGGCTGAAAAGTTCCGAAAAAAACTGGATTGGGCGACGAGCTTTCTTAATTCCATGGATGAGACTTACCTACGCCTGGAGGAAGACTTTCTTCAGAAGCACGAGCAAAAAATAGCTACCCTGCAGAGGGTCAAGAGGGAACTGGAGAACTGGGAGTCAGCCGTGCGGGCGGCCTTCCGGCCGTAGCTGCCGGCCAATGTACCACGGGACAAGGAGGGTGAGATGGTCAAAGGTCGTGGAGGAAAATTTCTGTGTCTTTTGATTTTGCTCGTCTTTGTGTTGGCCACCCAGGCCGGCGCTCAGATCATGGGCGACGTGCCGTCGCCCGAGCCGCCTCCGCTGCTCAGCGCCTATTTGCTCTTTACGCCCGGCGTGGCCATCGTTGATTTCTGGCTGGTGACGCAATACCTGGTCCAGTCAACCATTGTTCAGGTCATCAACCTGGATCTCAAGGCGGCCCAGGGCCAGGCCGTCATCAACAGCCTGCTCCTGGTCACCCGGCGCTACATTGATGCCGGCGAACAGAGGGTCAACGCCCTGATCGCCCCGGCCGGCAGCAGCCGTCCAGGAAAACTTCAGATGGACGTGGAAACCTGGGAAAGACGCTATCCCGGCTTCAAGTTCGGCCGGGAAGCGGTCTCCGACCCGCGCGACCAGAGGCTCTACGATAAATATGCCTACTTGAAAAATGATTTCATCCCTAAATGGGAGGCCCGCCTCCGGCCCTGTCTGGATTACCTGAAATCGGAATTTGCCCGGATTCGGACCGGCGCCAACAAACCCCTGACTGCCCCGGATGTCAAGGCCCTGGGCCGGGTCATCCAGGACAAGATCATCGGCCAGACCGATCCGGCTCGGCCGGTGCAGCTGGGGGGCAAGGATTATACGCCGGCCGACGAAGCCCGCTTGATCGAAGCCCTGTCGGCGGCCTCTCCCCAGGAGACGATGGCGCTGTGCCGGACGCGGGGGCCCCTGTCCACCCTGAGCCTGCTGACCTGCGCCCTGGAGAGGAAGGCTACGGACCTTTCTGACAACGGCGGCACGCCGCGCTCCGAGATGCGGGTGACCGTGTTCAACCGGACGGAGCGGATGGCCCTGGAAGTTTATGTCAAACCCAAGAACGCCGAACTGGACCCCAATGTCGCCGGCATCCTGATCTATCCCCAGAAGGTCAAAGCCGAGGACCAGGTCGAGCCCAGGGGGGTGCGGCCGGGCGGGTCTTCCGGATATGCCTGGCTGACGGCCTCGCCCGAGGATGAGGTATGGGTGCGGGCCATGACCCTCGGGGTCAAGCGCGACCTGGTGCGGTTCCAGCCCATTTCCGGCAAGAACGTGCAGTTGGTTCCCGAAGCTCTGCCCCGCAACTTCTACCGTCTTGACTACGGCACCTATTTCCCCAACCCCCTCTTCACCAAATGGTCGGTGACCGGTGAAGCCTACAGCTGGGGCGAATTCGAGGGACCCTGGCAGGCTACCGGGCTGCCCCGAACGATAGCCGCCCCCAAAAATCTGCGTGACCGTCTGTTCGGCCCGGCCAATGTCAGCGGCGACACTCTGGTCTGGACGCTTCCAGACCGGGATGCGGTGGAGCGGCTGGGAGAACTGCAGGCTACGGTGAAGGGTACGACCCAATGGCACCGCCAGGGCCCGCGAACGAACATCCAGCACGACGAGGATGAGACGGGCGGCGGCTTGGTGGCGCTCCGGGTGGAGTTCTGGTGAATCGCGGAAAATAGCCATTGCTTTGCGGCCGGAAAACCGCTATACAGTCTAGTTTGCCTTAAATGTCCAAGATCCGTCTCAAAGAAGTTTTGGCCCGAGCGCCGGAGGAACGGCCGTTTCTCGTCCTGGCCGAGTTTTTGCCGCTGGGCGGACAGGACACCGGCCATATCGAGAAATTTCTAAAGGATTATGCTCAGAAAAAATCGGCCCTTCCTGAAAGCACGCTCCTGGCCGGCCTCACCCTGCCCCAGAGCCCCAGCGGCGTGGCCTCGCTCAGCCCGGCCGATATTTTTTCGCTCCTCGACCGAAAAGGCCTGTGGGCTGACCTGGAAGTCATCCCCCATGTGACGGCCAAGGATCACAACCGGGAAGGCCTGCGGGCCTTGCTCTTCGGCCTCCGCCAGCTCGGCCTGGAGGCCGTTCTGGCCCTGACCGGTGACAAGCCCAGCACGGGGAAGGGCGTTTTTGAAGTCGATGCCGTCGGCTTGATCGAATTGATCAAGGACATGAACCTGGAGTCGATCCTGCAGGCGGCGCCGGCGGAACTCGACCGAGCCCATCAGTTCACCATCCTGGCCGCCGTCTCCCCGTTCAAGTACACCGAAGCTTCGCTGAGACAGCAGTACTTGAAGATGGAGAAGAAGCTGAGGGCCGGAGCGGAAGCCCTCGTCACCCAGATGGGCTGGGACTGGCGCAAGAGCGAAGAGCTGTTCCGGTATCTTGAGGAAGAACACCTTGGCCTCCCCGTCTTCGGCAGCGTTTATCTCCTGTCCAGGGCGACACCCGCTCCGCGGCTGATGCGGGAGGGCAAGCTGCCCGGATGCCTGGTGACGGCGGAGCTTTTCGAGACGCTCCTCAAGGAGCGGCCGGCGGACCACCTGGAGCGGGCCGCCGTCCAGGTGGCCATGTACCGGGACCTGGGCGCGGCCGGGGTCGATGTGGGCGGGGTTTTCGATTTCGATACGCTGGCCAGGATCATGGCCCGGGCCGAAGAGATCGGCGCCGGATGGCGGCAGAGCCAGGCCTCACTAGACTTCGGCCTTAAACGCCTTCCGGACGGAAGGCCCGGGTTCTATCTTTATGACCAGGCCGGACGGCGCCGCGAACCATCCCCGCCTCATCCCGGGCTGCACAAAAAATTCTTCGATATCCTGCACCGGACTCTGCTCACGCCGGGCCGCGGCCTCCAGCCGGCAGTCAAGAAGCTGCTGGGGAGCAGCTCCTCCCTGCGGAAGGGCCGGGGCGGGCTCTATAAACTTTTCTTCGCCGGGGAGAAGGCCGCCAAAACCGTCCTCTATGACTGCCGGGAATGCGGCGACTGCTTCCTCCCCGAAAATTTCGGCCGCTGCACCCTGGGGGAATGCGCCAAGGGACTG
This sequence comes from Candidatus Aminicenantota bacterium, assembly GCA_963702835.1. Taxonomy (GTDB): domain Bacteria; phylum Acidobacteriota; class Aminicenantia; order Aminicenantales; family JAFGAV01; genus JAFGAV01. Next base: position 1,705,742 of record OY969762.1, on the reverse strand, counting down.
CCCAACCCGCCTTGCGGCGACGCCGACCCCGAGGGGAAGTGCAGCCACGACCCCTCCCGCCGCTGCGTGGCTGAGCTCATCTGGGAGGCGGCCGCCAGCCAGGGCCCGGCCGGGCTGGCCGCTTTGAAAAAAACGGCCAACCCCAGCCGGATGGCGGCGCTCGACGGAACGTCTTCGATTCTGAACAACCTCTTCGGCAAAGATCACGCCGTGAAATTCCCGCTTATCCAGATCGGGGAGAACCTTCACGCCAGCATTCCTCGGATGGCGGCGGCTATGAAAGAGCTTCTGGGCCGGGGCCGGGCGCTCTGGAAAGAGCGAGCGGCGCGCTGGACTATGTCATCGCTCAGATCAAGGCCCAGGTCCGTCACCAAGCCGACTATGTCGATATCAACGTGGACGCTTTCGGCGAAAGCGACCAGGAGCTCAGGCTGGCCATGATGAGGGATTATGTCCGGCTCATCCGCCGGCAGAGCGAGGGCATTCCGGTGAGCGTGGACAGCGCCTCGCCAGCTGTTCTTAAGGCCGGGCTGGAGGCCTGGTACGAAGGCGCCCAGGCCCGGCCCGACCCCCCGCTTCTGAATTCGGTCAAAACCTACACCATGGACGAGATTCTGCCGCTGAGGAGCCGCTATCCCTTTAAATTCGTCGGCCTCTTAGTGGATATCAAGTCCACGGGCTCGCAATCTTCCTATTACAGCCTGGAGGAGCTTCAGGCCCTGGCCAGGACTCTCTTCCGGGCGGCCGTGGGCCGGTACGGTTTCAAGCCCGGGGATATCTTCTTCGACTCGACCGTCTTCCCCCTGGCCATCGACATGCCCCTGTCGGCCGATGCTCCCGGCTACACTTTCCGGACATTCGAAACGATCCGCCGGATCAAGCGCGACCGGGAGATGAAAGGCGTCCATTGTTCGCTGGGCATCACCAACGCCGTCCGCGACCTGCCCGGCCGGAAGACAGGGGTCTGCCGGGCCTACCTGGCCAAGGCCATGGAGTACGGCCTGGACGCGGCCATTGTCAACGTCCTCCATGACTACGGCCGGCGGCCGGCCGCGCCCGACCTGATGGCCTTCGTCAATGCTTTTGCCAGGCAGGACGGCTCAGCCGAAGCCCAACAGAAGGCCATCTCGGCCATGATGGCCTTCTGCCAGGCCAATCGCAAAACCAAAGCCGGCCGGACCTCTGCCGTTGATAGTAATCCCCCGCCAGCGTAATTTGGAACGCAAGGGCGTCAGGACAATCCATCCATTCATCTATTGGACTTGATTCTCATTCCTCGCCGGGATGCCTGAAGCGCCCGTTCGGCCGGAGACGGGCTGTCCCTGCAGTTCATCGGCGGTCGAACGTTCAAGCGGCCGTAATGCAGGCGCGCTGGATTTTTACCCGCTTGGCCAAGCTCACTTTCCCCCTGCGGGAAATTTTGGGACTGATGAGGCCGGCGTTCCAACTCTGCCCGGCGGCCGGTTCACCCTCAACGACACCGAACCCGGCCAGGCTAAGTAGGGAAGCGTCTCCGAACGGATCATAAATAGGGAGGGGTGATATAATAGTCATTAAAGGAGTCAGAAGCATGTTTCACATGTTGCTAAGAATTTCGGTGACGGACGTTCTGGCCTTGGCTCTGATTCTGATCTTGGTCAACGTTGGATATGCTCAAGCCTCTGAGGCCGAGACCATCCCATTGCCGCCCCCCCGACAGGACAGCCGTATGTCGGTGGAAAAGGCTATCAGCCAGAGAAGGTCGGTGAGGGAGTTTGCCGAAGGTTTTCTATCCATTGTTGAAATTTCTCAGATTCTCTGGGCGGCTCAAGGATTCACCCAAGAGAGGAAAGACCCCCCGCGCCTGTGGAACCCGAAATACGAATGGCAGGGCGGGTTGCGCGCGGCTCCCTCGGCGGGCGCTCTCTATCCTATGGAAATTTATCTGTTGGCTGGAAATATCGAGGGCTTGGCAACGGGAGTCTACAAGTTTGTCCCCAAGAGTCATTCTCTAAAAAAAATAATGGGTGGTGATAAAAGGTCGGCCTTGAGCGATGCGGCCCTCAAGCAAGCGCCCATTGAAAGGGGCGCCGCGGTGCTGGTCCTGGCCGGGGTCTATGAGAGGACTTCGTACAAATACGGCGACCGGGCCGAAAGGTATGTCCATATAGAAGCGGGGAGCATCGCCGAAAACGTCAGCCTTCAGGGCGTGGCCCTGGGCCTGGGGACGGTGTTGATAGGCGCTTTTAAAGACGAAGAGGTGAAGAAGGTTCTCCAAATGCCCGAGGATGAGCGCCCCTTGATCATTATGCCCCTGGGCCGGACGGCCAAAACAGACTGACTCCTATGTCTTCCCCGGTTTGACTATTTTTTTAGCCCTTGTTATATTTTTATAAATAAAGAACAGGCATCAACTTGTCCGCCCCATGTCCGAAATGCCGTTTTGACAATCCGCCCGACACTTCTTTCTGCGGCAAGTGCGGGAGCAGGCTGACTACGGCAAAAGAGGTTCATCCTGAATTCTCCGAAACACTGCAGACTCCCTTCAAAGAGCTGACCACCGGCTCGACCTTTGCCGGCCGCTACCAGGTCATCGAAGAGCTGGGCAAAGGGGGGATGGGCAGGCTCTATAAGGTCTTTGACACCAAGATCAAGGAGAAAGTCGCCCTCAAGCTCATCAACCCCGAGATCGCCGCCGACCGGGAGACAATCGAGCGGTTCAGCAATGAATTGAGGCTGGCCCGCAAGATCGGCCACCGGAACGTCTGCCGGATGTTTGACCTGGGCGAGGCGGAGGGGGCCCACTTCATCACCATGGAATATGTCCATGGGGAAGACCTGAAGAGCATGATCCGGATGTCCACCGGCCTGACCGCGGGAACGGTGCTGAGTGTCGGAAAACAGATCTGCGAGGGGTTAGCCGAGGCCCACAGCCTGGGCGTCGTGCACCGGGATTTGAAGCCCCAGAACATCATGATCGACAGAGGCGGGAACGCCAAAATCATGGACTTCGGCATCGCCCGGTCAATCAGAGAGAAGGGGATCACCGGGCCGAGCGTGCTGATCGGGACTCCGGAATACATGTCCCCCGAGCAGGCCGAGGCCAAGGATGTTGACCAGCGGTCGGATATTTATTCGTTGGGGATCATCCTCTACGAGATGGCCACCGGCCGAGTGCCGTTTGAAGGGGATACGGCCCTCAGCATCGCTATGAAGCATAAGGGGGAAATGCCCAAGAACCCTAGGCAATTTAACCCCAATATCCCCGCCGACCTGGGCGGCGTCATTCTGAAATGCCTGGAAAAAGACAGGGCCAAGAGATATCAGAGCGCCGGAGAGCTGGCCGCCGACCTCGACCGCATCGAAAAAGGCCTGCCCACCACCGAGCGCATCGTACCCGAGCGAAAACCCTTTACATCGAAGGAGATCACGGTCAAGTTCAAGCTGAAGAAGCTCCTCGTACCGGCCCTCATCGTCCTGGTTCTGGTGGCCGCCGCGGTGCTCATCCCGCGCTTGATTCCCAAGAAAGAGGTCCCTCTCGCCCCCCGGATTCCGAACTCGGTGGCCGTCATCACTTTTGAAAACCAGACGGGCGACAAGAGCTACGACTACCTGCAAAAAGTTATTCCCAATTTCCTGATCACCGACCTGGAGCAGACCGGCTATCTCTACGTCGTGACCTGGGAGCGCCTCTCCGACCTTCTCAAGCAATTGAATAAGAGTGATGTGGAGGTCATCGACCGGCAGCTGGGCTTCCAGCTGTGCCGCCTGGAGGGAGTCCAGGCCATCGTCCTGGGGTCTTTCACCAAGCTGGGAAACACCTTTGCCACGGACGTCAAGGTCCTGGACGTGGAGACCAAGAAACTCCTGAGGAGCGTGAGCCGGAAGGGGGAGGGGATCGACAGCATTTTGAAAACCCAGATCGACGAGCTCAGCCGGGAGATCGCCAAGGGGGTCGGCATCGCCTCGGAAAAAGTCGAGCTGGCCCCATTGAAAGTGACCGAAGTGACGACTAGTTCTCTGGAGGCCTATAACTATTTTCTGAAAGGGAGAGAGGAATTTCTTAAATACTATTTTTACGGTGCCCTGAAATTTCTGGGGAAGGCCGTCGAGCTCGACCCCACCTTTGCCATGGCTTATTTTTATCTAGGTAGGTCATATTGGCAGATGGGCGAGGCGAAATTATCTCGCCAGGCTATTAAAAACGCCATGGACTTTTCCCAAAAAGCCACTGATAAAGAAAGACTTTATATCGAAGGCATGGACCTCCAGCTTCAGTTCAAAATGACCCAAGCTATTAACATTTATTTGAAGCTCGTAGAGAAATATCCCAAAGATAAATGGGCGCATGATTTACTGGCCGACACTTACTACGACACCGGCAATTTGGATAGGGCCCTGGAAGAAAATCAAAAAATACTGGAGCTTGATCCCAATTATGCCCCGGCTTTTAATTTTATGGCCGGCATTTATATGGACAAGGGAGAATATGAACAGGCACTGAAATATATTAATAAATACGCTTCTCTCTATCCCGGCGAGGCGAATCCCCTGGATACCATGGCCGGCATCTATTTCGGGATGGGAAGGGTGGATGAGGCTGTGGCAAAATTTAAGGAAGCCTTGAGCGTGAAGCCCGATTACTACGGATCACTGTTAGCCCTTCACTATATATATGCTCTGAGGCAAGACTATCAGGAAGCTATGAGGCTGATCGGTCAGATGACCGCGGAGATCGCGGCTTCGCTTAAGGTCATAACTGGATATTTGCTTAAAGGTTTTTATCACTCATGGCTGGGAAGCAAGAAGAAAGCCATGGAAGATTTGCAGCGGGCGGCAGAACTCGCTGAGAAAATCGGAAATGAGGGATCTTAAGCAGGAAACTAATGTCCTAAAAGCTTATCTTTATAATGAGGCAGGAGAGCTCGAGCTCAGCCGCAAGTATTTCCAGAACACGGTCGAAGCGTTCTCCCGATTATATCCGGAAGCCCCTCAGTCAGCCAGAGAATCGCTAGAGAGCTGGGCCTGTTTTCAACTAGGACTTATAGATCTAAGGCAAGGCCGGATCGACTCCGCAAAATCCCGATGGAAAAAATATACTTCATTTGGATTCGTTAAAACAGAACCGCCTTATTGGGGCAACTTCCTCAGAGGCGAGATCTTGCTGGCAGAGCGGAAACAGGGCGAGGCGATTTCCCTTCTTGAAAAAACCCCGCCTCTCCGTTGTCCTAAGCTGTGGAACACTTCTACGCTGATTGGTTATAATATGCCCTTCTTGAAAGATGTCCTGGCCCGGGCCTACCAGCAGAACGGCGACCTGGACAAGGCCATCGCTGAGTACGAGCGCCTGACGACTTTCGACCCGAAGAGCGCTGAGCATTTCCTCATCCATCCCAAGTATTATTTCAGGCTGGCCGGGTTGTATGAGGCCAAAGGCCTGAAGGCCAAGGCCGTCGAGAACTACCGCAAATTCCTCGACCTTTGGAAAGACGCTGACCCGGGCCAGCCCGAGGTCGCTGACGCCCGCCAGCGATTGGATAGGCTAAGATGAAATGTCCCAAGTGTCATTCTGACAATTCCCCCACAGCCCGGTTTTGCGCGGAGTGCGGGGCAAGCTTCACTCCCGCTCCCGGCTCCGGACGAGGGGGATCCGGCACCCACACCTTCCAGACTCCCATCAAAGAGCTGACCACAGGCTCGACCTTTGCCGACCGCTACCAGATCATCGAAGAGCTCGGCGAAGGCGGGATGGGCCGGGTCTACAAAGTCTTCGACACCAAGATCAAGGAAAAGGTTGCCCTCAAGCTGATCAAGCCCGAGATCGCCTCCGACCGGGAAACCCTGGAGCGGTTCGGCAACGAGCTCCGCCTGGCCCGGAAGGTCGCCCAGAGGAACATCTGCAAGATGTACGACCTGGGCGAGGCCGAAGGCGCCCATTTCATCACCATGGAATACGTTCGCGGCGAAGACCTCAAGAGCGTCATCCAGATGACCGGCAGCCTGAACATGGGAACGGTCTTGAGCATCGGAAAGCAAGTGTGCGACGGTTTGAGCGAAGCGCATTCCCTCGGAATTATCCATCGGGACCTGAAGCCGCAGAACATCATGATCGATAAGGGCGGGAACGCCAAGATCATGGACTTCGGGATCGCCCGGTCGCTCAAGGAAAAAGGCATCACCGGCGCGAGCACGATGATCGGGACGCCTGAGTATATGAGTCCAGAGCAGGCCGAAGCGAAAGACGTGGACGCAAGGTCGGATATCTACTCACTTGGGGTCATCCTCTACGAGATGGCGACGGGCCGGGTGCCGTTTGAAGGCGGGACCGCGCTCAGCATCGCCATGAAGCACAAGGGTGAGACGCCCAAAGACCCCAAACAACTAAACCCCGGAATTCCTGACGATTTAAGCAGCGTCATTCTTAAGTGCCTGGCGAAGGACAAAGACAAAAGATACCAAACTGCCGGCGAATTGCATTCCGAGCTGGAAAAGATCGAAAAAGGCATCCCCACGAAAGAGCGCATTGTTCCTGAGAGCAAGCCGGTCACCTCACGCGAGATTACCCTGAAGTTCAGCCCAAAGAGGCTTATAGTTCCCGGCATCGTTTTCCTGGTTCTTATTGCTGCCGGCGTCCTCCTTTGGCGCCTTCTCCCCTCAAAGAAACTCGCACCTTCGCTTTCCGCCTCCGGCCGGCCCACTCTCGCCGTTCTCTATTTCGAGAACAAATCAGGAGACCCGAAACTTGATAACTGGCGCGATGCCCTGGCCGAACTGCTCATCGCCGACCTTTCCCAGTCAAGATACATTCGGGTCATTTCCGGCGACGAGATGTACACGATCCTCAAGCGACTCGGCCTAGCCGAAGCCCGAAAATATTCCTCCGAGGACATCGAAAAGATCGCCGCCCAAACCCGGGCCACCCATGTCCTGAGGGGCAACTTCATCAAAGCCGGTGAGAGTTTCATCATCACGGCCAGCCTCCAGAAACCCGGCGCAGGGGAAAGTGCGAGTGCCCTTCGCCTCGAGGCCCGTGACGAGAAAGACATCATCCCCAAGGTGGACGAGCTGACGCGTCAAGTGAAGGAAGGGCTCAACCTCACTGCGGCTCAGATTGCCGGCGAAGTCGAAAAAGAAGCAGGCAAAATAACAACGTCCTCTCCCGAAGCTTTCAAATATTATATCGAAGGCCGGAGACTCCAAGAGAATATGGAAAACGAAAAATCCATCGCCTATATGGAGAAAGCGGTGGAAATAGACCCTGAATTCGCTATGGCTTATAGGTCCATGGGCGTTGCACACCAGATGCTTGGGCATGTAGCTGAGGCGCGAAATTCTTACAAGAAGGCCATTGATGTGAGCGACCGTCTTCCTGAAAATGAGCGGTTGCTCATCGAAGCCATCTGGCTAGCGGTTGGGGAGGAAAATTATGCGAAAGCCATCGAGGTCTTAGAAAGATTAGTGAAGATCTACCCCGGCCATATGCTGGGAAATAGCTGGCTGGGCGCAAGTTATTTCTATGCGGGTAATCTTGACAAAGCCATCGAACACCAGGAATTCGTTGTCAACAACGAAAAAACGGCAGACCAGGTCACTAGCCTCGCCGCCTACTATATGGTCAAAGGGTTCTATCAGAAAGCGGAGGATGTCTGCCGGTCCTTCCTCAAGGACGTCGAGGATAGTGCTCAAATTCACTTTACGTTAGGTTGCAACTACCTTTGCCGGAGGCAGTTCGACCTTGCTGCTGCCGAAGCGGAAAAAGCCTATCTCCTTGACCCAACATTGAAGTATATCATGGGCTATGTCCTTCTCTGCAAAGACGATCTCGCCGGAGCGGAGAAAATCCTGGGCAGTGATGCGCTTCCTCTGATGATGATTCGCGGACAATTCAATAAGAACATCAACCTGAGCCGGCAGAGCCTGGAGGAATCGAAAGGGAACAAAGAAAAGGAAAGAGACGCATATAGGGGATTGGCGAGTGCGTTATCTATAGCGGATCGTTATGAAGACGCCTATCAGGCGTTTGGTCAGTATCTGAGGCTCTCCGCCGAGTTTCGAAAATCAACCGGCGAATCCGTCCTGTCCTATTTGCCGAGCCAGCAGAAGGCGGATATTTCATACAAAGGGATATTGCAAGCAGAAATGAAATCCTTTGATGAAGCCAAAAAGACGGCCGAAGAGCTAAGATTTTTGATCGAGAAGGGCATCAACACCAAGGAACTGCGGGATTATGAATACATCCTCGGACTGATCGAGCTTGGGAAGAAGAACTATCGTCAGGCCGCGGATCTCTTTGGTAGAGCATGCGGCCGGCTAGATTTCGAAAATTATGGTGGTGTGGATGCTTTCGTGCACGCCAGGTTCATTGATGCCCTGGCCCGGGCCCTCTACGAATCAGGAGAGCTGGACAAAGCCCGCAAAGAATACGAAAAGATCACGCTGCTTACGACCGGCCGGCTTGGCAATGAGGATAATTACGTCAGGGCATATTACATGCTGGGGAAGATCGCCGAACAGCAGGGGGACAAGGCGCGCGCCCGCGATAACTACCGCAAATTCCTCGACCTCTGGAAGGACGCCGACCCGGGCCAGCCCGAAGTCGAGGAGGCCCAAAAAAGGCTGGCCGGGCTGCCTCATTCTTGACACCGATTTAGAGTCGGGAATATCATCAAAACTTAATAACAGGGGCACTCGGCCACCCACCCCCTGCGGAGAGGAGGATAAGATGAAGAGGATTTTTCTGATTTCCGCAATTCTGCTGTCGGCCTTCATTCTGCTGCCCGCCGCCGGGCCCAACACCGCCGACACATGTATGCTGACGCAGCCGGCCATCTCCCGCGACCATATCTGCTTTTCCTATGCCAACGACCTGTGGGTGGCCGGCCTCGACGGGAAAAACATCCGCCGCCTGACCGTGTCGCCGGGCTACGAGACCAACCCCTGTTTTTCTCCGGACGGCAGGCTGATCGCCTTTTCCGGCCAGTACGACGGCAACACCGATGTCTATGTCGTCCCGGCCGAGGGCGGCCTCCCGCGCCGGCTGACCTGGCACCCCGGGCCGGACCTGGTCCGCGGCTTTACGCCCGACGGCCGAGCGGTGCTTTTCTCCTCGGCCCGCCAGGTGTACACCAACCGCTACACTCAGCTGTTCACCGTGCCGGTGGGGGGGGCTTCCCGGAGCTGGTGGCGGTGCCCAACGCCTTCACCGCCGCTTTTTCGCCCGACGGCAAGCGCCTGGCCTACAACCCCATCGCCCCCCGCTTCGCCCAGTGGAAGCACTACCGCGGCGGCACCGTGTCGTTCATCTGGCTCTATAACTTCGCCGACCGGGCAGTGGAGAAGATCCCTCAGCCGGAGGGCCGCTGCAACGACACCGACCCGATGTGGATAGGGGACAAGGTTTACTTCCGCTCTGACCGCAACGGTGAATTCAATATTTTTTCCTACGACACCCATACCCGGCAGATCGCCCAGCTCACCCGCTTTGCAGATTTTCCGGTGCAGAGCGCCTCCGCCGCAGCGGGTAAAATCATCCTCGAACAGGCCGGCTATTTGCACCTCCTCGACCTGGCCGAGGGCGGTGTTCGGCGGCTGAAGCTGGGCCTGGCCGCCGACCTGATCGGCCTGCGGCCGCGCTACGCCAAAGGGGACCGCTTCATTCGCAATGCTGACCTATCCCCCAGCGGGGCCCGCGCCGTCTTCGAGTTCCGCGGCGAAATCATTACCCTGCCCGCGGAAAAGGGCGATCCCCGCAACCTGACCAACTCCCCGGCGGTCCACGAGCGCTCCCCGGTCTGGTCGCCCGACGGCCGGCAGATCGTCTATTTTTCCGACGAGTCGGGAGAATATGCGCTGCACATCCGCGGCCAGGACGGCAAAGGCGCTGTGAAAAACTTCAAGCTTCCGGGCGCCGGCTTCTACGAGGCGCCGCAATGGTCGCCCGACAGCCAGAAGATCGCTTTCCGCGACAATTCGCTCACCCTCTACTGGCTTGATGTGCCGAGCGGGGCAGTGAAAAAAATCGCCTCGGAAAAGATCTACACCCCGGCCGGGATGGTCAGCCTCGGCCCTTCCTGGTCGCCCGACTCCCGCTGGATCGCCTACACTCTGAACACCACCACCTATTTCCAGACGGTCTATCTCTATTCGCTGGAAAAAGAGCAATCCCTGGCCGTCACCGACGGCCTGAGCGAAGTCAGCGAGCCGGTGTTCGACTCCGGCGGCAAATATCTCTACTTCTTCGCCTCCACCGACGCCGGGCCGGTCAAGCAATGGTTCGACCTCTCCAGCCGCGACATGCGCGAGACCAATACGGTTTATCTGGCCGTCCTGGGCAAGGACACGCCTTCGCCCCTGGCCAAGGAGAGCGACGAAGAAAAACCGGCCGCCACCAAGGAGGCCCCTAAGTCGGCGGAAAAGGAAAAAGCCGTCTCCGAGAAGAAAGAGCCGGAGAAACCGGCCAAACCCAGCGTCACGGTCGATTTCGACGGGCTGAATTATCGCATCCTGGCCATAGGCCTCCCCTCCGGGAGTTACAGCAACCTGCTGGCCGGCAAGGAAAACGAGTTCTACTACCTGGACAGGGACCCCAGCGGCGAAGGCAAGTTGCATAAGTACGACCTGGGCAAGCGCAAGGACGAGGTGATCGGCGAGAAAATCCGGCAGTGCCTGATCTCGGCCGACAAGGCCAAGCTGCTCTACTCCTCCGGCGGCAAGTTTGCCATCGCCGGTCTGGCCGGCAAGATCGAGCCGGGCAAGGGCCTGCTCAACACCGAGGCCATGGAGGTCGCCATCGACCCGGCCCGGGAATGGCCGCAGATCCTCCGCGAGGTCTGGCGCATCAACCGCGACTACTTCTATGCCCCCAACATGCACGGCGCCGATTGGAAGGCCATGTGGGACAAGTATGCCGCCTTCCTGCCCGACCTATCCTGCCGCGAGGATTTGAACCGGCTGATCCAGTGGCTGTGCAGCGAGCTGGTGGTCGGCCACTCCTACAGCGGGGGCGGTGATTTCGGCGACCTGGCCAAGGCCGTCCCCGGCGGACTGCTGGGCGCCGATTACGCCATCGAAAACGGCCGCTACCGCTTCAAGAAAATCTACGGCGGCCTCAACTGGAACCCGGAGCTCAAGTCGCCCCTGACCGAGCCGGGCGTCAACGTCCGCGAGGGCGAATACCTGCTGGCGGCGAACGGCGTCGACCTGAAGCCCCCGGTCAGCGTTTACAGCCCGTTCGAAAACAGCAGCGGCAAGATCGTCGAGATCACGGTCGGCCCCAACCCCGACGGCAGCGGCGCCCGCACCGTCGCGGTCGTTCCCCTGGCCAGCGAAACCGCCCTGCGCAACCGCGACTGGGTGGAGTCGAACATCCGCAAGGTGCAGGCGGCCACCAACGGGCGGGTGGCCTATGTCTATGTGCCCGATACCTCGACCCTCGGCCACGCTTACTTCAAGCGCTACTTCTTCCCGCAGGCCGACAAGGAAGCGATTATCGTCGATGAGCGCTTCAACGGCGGCGGCTCGCTGGCCGATTATTACATCGACATTCTGCGCCGGCCGTTCATCGCCTGGTGGGCCACCCGCTACGGGCAGGACATCAAGTCGCCCGGCGCCTCCATCCAGGGGCCCAAGGTGATGATCATCGATGAGACGGCCGGCTCCGGCGGCGACCTGCTGCCCTGGATGTTCCGCAAATTCAAGCTGGGCACGCTGGTGGGCAAGCGGACCTGGGGCGGGCTGGTCGGCATTCTCGGCTTCCCGGCGCTCATGGACGGCGGGTCGGTGACGGCGCCCAACCTGGCCATCTGGACGGAAACGGGCTGGGTGGTGGAGAACGAGGGCGTGCCCCCCGACGTCGAGGTCGAGCAGTGGCCGGTCGAAGTGCTGCAGGGCCATGATCCGCAGCTGGAGAAGGCCATCGAGATCATCATGAAGCAGCTGCCGGCGGCGCCCCCCGCCCGGCCGCAGCGGCCGGCCTATCCGGTCAAGGTGCAGAAATAGGGCAAGGTCAGTGTACCCCGCCGGCCGGCCGGCGCGATAGGTCTTACTGATGTGGTAGAATTGTCAGGGAATCATCAGCTATGCCTTTAGCTCCCTCCACTCGTCTTGGACCGTATGAAATCGTTTCCCTGATCGGCGCGGGGGGGATGGGGGAAGTCTACCGCGCCAGAGACATGCGGCTGCAACGGGACCTGGCCGTCAAGGTCCTGCCGCCGGAGATGGCTGGAGACGCCGAACGGCTGCGGCGCTTCGAGCAAGAAGCGCTGGCCCTGGCGGCCATCGAACACCCCAACATCGTCACCGTTTACTCGGTCGAGGAGATCGACGGCGTCCACTTCATCGCCATGGAGCTCGTCCGCGGCCGACCGCTATCCGAGGTGATCCCCAGCGGCGGACTGCCTGCCGAGAAACTCCTCGGCCTCGCCGTGCAAATGGCCGAGGCCCTGGCAGCGGCCCACCGGCAGGGTGTCACCCATCGGGATCTCAAGCCGGCCAACATCATGGTCGGCGAAGATGGACGCCTGAAGATCCTCGACTTCGGCCTGGCCAAGCTGAGGCGCGAGCAGGCCGGTTCGGACGACGGGCAGCCCCAACCTCTGTTCCAGAGCGAGACGCTGACCCGGGAGAGGCAGATACTCGGGACAGTGCCCTACATGTCCCCGGAGCAGATCGAGGGCAGGCCGCTGGACCCCCGCTCCGACCTCTTCTCGCTGGGCATCATCCTTTACGAGATGGCAACCGGGCAGCGGCCGTTTTCGGGGGACAGCTGGGCCTCGCTGGCGTCCTCCATCCTGCGAGACTCACCGGCCTCTCTTTCCGAGCGGCGGCCGGACCTCCCCGGCGATTTGGGCCGCATCGTTTCGCGCTGCCTTCAGAAGGACGTCGGGCTCCGCTTCCAGACCGCGACCGACCTCAGAAACGAGCTCGACGAATTGCGCGGGCTGGTCGTGTCGAAGGCCGCCTTGACCTCTCCAACGCGCACTTCTCCCCCAACTCGAATTGCCGCGGCCGCCCCCTCCCGGCCTGGTTGGGAGTGGCTGGCCGCGGGCGCTGGGGTGCTCGTCCTCGCCGCACTGGCCGTCTTCTTCTTGACGCGGCTGGCGAGCCGCACGGCGGCTCTGCCGCCGAAGATCGTGGTGTTGCCCTTCGAAAACCTCGGCCGGCCCGATGACGCCTACTTTGCCGGCGGCATGACCGAAGAGATCACCAGCAGGCTGGCCGCCGTGCGGGGCCTGGCCGTCATCTCCCGGACGAGCGCCCGCCAGTACGAACGGACAGGCAAGACGATCAAAAACATCGGCCAGGACTTCGGCGTGAACTTCGTGCTCGACGGCAGCGTGCGCTGGGAGCGCAGCGCCGGAGGTCCGGGTCGCGTGAGAATCACGCCGCAGCTCATCCGGGTTGCCGACGACACGCAAGTGTGGGCCCAGGCCTTCGATCGTGATTCTGACGACGTCTTTGCGGTCCAGTCGGAGATCGCCGCAAGCGTCGCCGAGCGGATGGGGGTCATGCTCACCGAGGAGGGCCGGAAGACGCTGAGCGCCCGGCCGACCGACAACCTTGAGGCTTACCAGGCCTACCTGCGCGGCCGGTACTACGCCGGGCAGCCTCACTTCTCCGAAGAGAACTGGCGGCATGCCCAGGAGAGCTTCGCCCGGGCGGTCGAGCTCGATCCCCGTTTTGTTCTTGCTTATGCCGAGCTGGCCAAGGTTCACGCCAAGCTCTACTACTTCCGCGCGGACCTGTCGGAGGAGCGACGAGCCCTGGCCCGGGAGGCCGTGGACCAGGCCCGGCGTCTTGCCCCCGACGCACCGGAGGCCCATCTGGCCGCAGGCTTCTACCATTTCTGGGTCGAGCGCAACGCCGGCGCCGCGCTGCAGGAGTTTGATGTAGCGGCCCGGAGACAGCCTGACAGCGCTGAGGTCCTCGACGCCAGGGCCGAGGCCCTGCGCATGACCGGCCGCTGGCAGGAGGCCCTGGAGGGGTACCGGAAAGCACTCGATCTCAACCCGGGCGATTCCGGGATCACGGAAGAGATTGCCATTACTAATTGGTGGCTCCGGCGCTACCCTGAAGCGCTGGACTGCGCCAATCAGGCGATCGCGCTGGCGCCCGACCAAGCCTGGCCGTTCCTGGCCAAGGCCTTCAACTACTGGAGCTGGAAGGGCGGGTGCCGGGAAGCACGAACGGCGCTCGGCTTCGTTTCAAGCGATCACGAATGGTGGCTGTGGGCCTGGTTCTGGGAAGAGATGATCGAGGGGAACTACCGCGACGCCCTGGCGCGCCTCGAGGCCGCACCCGGCGAGTGGATCCGGCAGAAGATGTGGGCGATGCCGAAGGCCCTCTTAGCCGGCTACGCCAACCTTTCTTTAAGCGACCCCGAGGCCGCCCGGGCCGCCTTCGACTCGGCGCGGACGCTTCTCGAAGCCGAGCTGGCGAAGCACCCTGATGACCCGCGCTATCACAGTTCGCTGGGCATCGCCTACGCGGCCCTCGGCCGCAAGAGCGAGGCCTTGCGAGAAGGTCTTCGCGCCACGGAGCTGCTTCCCCTGGAGAAGGATGCTCTGTACGGTTTTTCGCACATGCATGATCTCGCCGTCATCTACGCGATGACCGGTAATAAAGCCGCCGCATTTCGCGAAATCGAACACATGCTCTCGATTCCCTCCTTCGTCTCACCGGCCTGGCTGCGAGCCAACCCGCAATGGGCGCCCCTGTGGAATGATGCGCGTTTCAAGGCCCTGCTGCGAAAACACACCTAGATAATACCCATTAGCCGCCAAGACATCCTGACCTTTAAGGGGGCATAACGATTGGGGGCAGGCTCAATGGGCCGGTTTTATATTCGTATCAAGCCCGAGACATAGAGGACGGCTAGAATGATGGGCTGATGGACGACATAAATCAATAAAGAATGCCTGCCTGCCGTATTGATGATTGTCTCCGGCAATCTTTTTGGGATGAGGCTCTGCTTCTGGGCATAAATAGACTTGCCTAAGGCCGCTCCCGCCAGATAGACACCCAACCAGGGAAGAAGGGGGAAGTAATCCAGAGACGTGTAGGTATGGCTGGTGATGCCGAAAGGGAGCAGCCAGTTAAATCGGACCGGCACGTTTCTCAAAAAAAGTGAGAGCGCCACAGTGAGGCCGAAGACAACCGCAGCCGCGCTTAGGCAGGCCAAAGGCTTGGCTTTTTCAAAGGTCAAGCCGTAAATCAAAATGGAAACACCCAAACAATGGAGAATTCCGAAATGGATGGCCGATGAAGGATTATAAATATAGGTTGCCGCGGTGATAATGACCGCGACTCCCAGCAATTTCAAGGCGCGGCGGATATTGCTCTTGCTTAAAGTGCTGCTGATCCCGCATAAAAGGATGAAAAGACCCGCGAAGAAATTTTGGGCTATTAACCAAAAGACGCTGAATAAATTGATTTCGAGGCCGAACAATGTCCTCATGCCGCCCAATTCACTCAAATCATACAGCACATGGTAGAAAACCATCAGGATTATGGACAGGCCGCGGAGGAAATCGATTTCCCATATGCGGGCGGAGACGGTTCGAGCCCCTATCGTTCGCTGATTGGCCGGGTTTAGCTTCAATCAGACTCCTGTGGCTACGGCTGCCCTGGTGGCCAGTTTATGATGAGAAGGGATTATATCGAGTCTTTGTAAAGTTCTCAAATTAGGAATAGAAATGGGGACAGTTTGAAACGGGAGGGGCTATCCTGCTTATTTCTTCAGGCTTATTTCTTCAGGGCGGGAATCGTAGTGTCGATGCCCTATTTGTGCCCCGACTGACCTTGATAGGAATCCTTGCATTCGTTGTTCGTCTCGTCGGTCTCCACGCGCACGTTATCGCAGTCGGCCGTGGCCCGGAAGAAAATGGCCTGTCCGGACGTCTGTGTCCCGCGCTTGTTGTACTGACGGGCCGGCAGCTCCAGGCCTTGTCCTGCGGACAGTCCCGACACGGGAATCTTGCACGTGGCACAGGTCAGATAAGGACCTACGCCGTTGATATGGTGTTCGAGAAGAACATGAAAGGGACCGACGCCGCCCTGGCCCACGTTTTTAACGTAGACGATGGCATTGAAGATCACATAATGGCCCCCCGCATCATCGCCTTCCTTAACGACAACGAATTTGATATAGGGAATCACTAGGTCGGGCTTGGGCGGGGCCTCTACCGGACCGGTTGGGTGAAGGGTGCTGCAGCTAAGGGTTTTGGTCAGGGTGTTGTTGGATTCGTTGATTTCAGCCAGGGCGTTGTCGACGTCGATCTCGGTTGTAACGGTTCTATTTATCCCAAAAATCTTGTAGCCCGGGTCGGCGCCGACACCGTGGCCGAAAAACTGACCGGGCGGAAGGTTGAAGGCCGACAAGGTGTCCTCCACTACGCCCACACCCTGGACGGAGGTTCTCTCCCTCAGCGTGGCCTGGATTGTCACCGTGCCCTTGTTCTGGTACGTCACCCACAATCGGCAGTCGTTTTTGTCGGCCGAGATGTCGACAACGGCGATGTCCTTGACGGTCTTGCCGCCCCCCGATTGGCCATGCGGCAAGCCCGAAGCCGCAAGACCCAGGACGAGTCCGCCGCACAGGATTATCAAGACAGGTGGAAAAGCCGCGCGTATATTGTTTTTCATGTCCCCTCCCATATCACCTTTTTAGCCCCGTACAGGACGGTTGTCAAGAGTCACAGCGGAATCTGCAGGGGACATGTCCCTTTTTCTTTGTGGTTATTAGGGTTCGCGGGCGCGGCGAAATGTCGGAAGTCCGGCGTTTTTCGCTATCGGTCACGTAGGGTTTCGTCCGTGTTTCCGTCGAGGTAGAGGCCGACGATCTTCCGGACTTCTCCCCGATCATCGGCCACGAAGCGAATGCGGAGCGGGGCGAACCCTTCCAGGCAAAAAGTGGATGCGCTTAAAGGCTTGAGCCTGTATTCGGGACGCCCCTCCCGCCGATAATATAACCGGCCCTGGCGGAGGGTGATGTGCCGGAGCCCGTAATCCCCGGCCAGGCGGGCCATATTCTCTTCCGTAAGGGCAAGCGGGTTGATGTCGGCCTGGCGGGCTTCATCGGCCCATTGGACTCCGAGCTTGGCCATCGCGTTTTCCGGACTGATCTTCAAGGCCTTCGAGAAATTTTCGGCGGCCGCCTGGTTTTGTCCCATCCCCATGTAAAACGTCCCAAGGCCGGTGAGGGCCTTGATGGATTCGGGATAGGATTCGAGGCAAATCTGATAAACCGTAACGGCCTCCTCTCCTTTGCCTTTGCCACCCAGGTAATCCGCCATCTCGAGCAGCGAATCTTCGTTGAAAAGCTCCGCTATTTTGCCTTGCGCTTCCCGCAGTTTTTGCCGGCCAGCTTCCTTCCCTTCAATCAGGAAGGCTTTTTCGACGGCGAGCCTGGCCGCCCTTTTGGGGTTGTCGTATTGTTCGAAATCAAACCATTTCAGGAAATACTGCGGCCGTGGCCCGGCAAAGACGAGTACCGCAACGGCTTCCACAATGGACAAGCCGTTCTCGCTGTTGGTGAAATAGACAAAACCCGTCTTTAGATCCACGTAGGTCACCGTGTAACCCCGCAGGTCGCCGTTGTCGCCCCAATGCCAGTAACCGAGGCCATTATCTCCCGGCTGGATGCCCCAGCCCCAGCCCCAGGTCACGTGATCGTCCGGCTCGGCCGTTCCCCATCTGGTCGCTTTGACCTGCGGGGAAATCATTTGGGCGACGGTCTCCTTTTTCAACCCCTGCCCGTTCATGACCGCGCACAAAAAAGCGGCATAATCCCGGGCCGTGGTCAGAAGCGAAGCCGCGCCGTTGGGCTCCCTGTTTTTACGCAGACTGTTGGGATATCCGTGGCGGTCATGGCCGGAAGCCCCGTTAGCCGCATAGGTTTCGTTCCAGATATAGCTGGTGTGGGCCATGGCCAGCGGGTCGAAAATTTCCTTTTTCGCAAAATCCTGGAGCGACATAGCGCTGATCTGCTCGATGGCTCGCCCCAGATAGAGGAACCCTTCGCCCGAGTAGCCGAAGAGCTTTCCCGGCTCGCGAATGAGCTTGGTCCCCCAGTTGGGCAGCCCCGTGGTGTGGGTCAGAACCATGCGGGCGGTGATGTTTGCGTACCTTTCGTCATTAGCCAGTTTGTCGTATTTTTGCCCTGGGAAATACTCGTGCAGGGGTTTGTCCAGGGTGAGCCTTCCCTGGTCGACCAGGCGGAGCGCCGCGTAGGCCGTAACGGGCTTGGTCAAAGAGGCGGCTTCAAACATGGTATTCTCATCGACAGGGTCGTTGGACTCCCTGTTGCGGACGCCGAAAGCTTTGCTCCAACATATCCGCCCGTCGCCAACGACCGCCACGCTGAGGCCGGGGATGTCGGCTTCTTTCATCAGCCTGGGAATCTCCTTCTCCAGAACGGCGGAAAGGTCCTTTCGCTCCAAATTCGCCGCGCTCAAAGAGGTGACGCACAGCAGCGGGATAACGGCCGACAGCAAAGTCTTTCGCCTGGTCATTACTGCCTCCGGTTTGCGTTCATAATACGCGGCCTTTGGCCGCCCCAGGGGGAAAGGCAATCGGGTTCATTTAATTTCTTTATATATTATTACGATGCGAAAAACAAAAAAAAGGTTGCCCCCTCCCCCTGGCCAAAAACTATTTTGTTGTCCCAAGAATCAACGCTGAGAGCGGATTGAGGATGGAATTCGTCCTCATCCCCGCAGGATCGTTCATGATGGACTCTGACTCGGGCGGCATGGCAGGCGCTCATGGGCGGCAACCTCGTTCTTGTTTTTTTAAAAAAAATGGGTATGATGTTGAAAAGTTGAGGGTAAAGGACGCTTGGCCATGATGAACATGCTCGATTTCCTGAAAAAGCTCGTCGAGCTGAAAGGCTCCGATCTTCACCTGATCGCCGGCCTTCAGCCCGCCATCCGGGTCCACGGAGAACTGAAAGCGTTGGAGGATTATCCCCGTCTTTTGCCTGAGGCGGTCAAAGAGATCGTCTACAGCATCCTGACCGATGAGCAGAAGAACAGCTTCGAACACGATCCTGAACACCGCAACGAACTGGATTTCGGCTACGGCGTCGCCGGGCTCGGCCGGTTCCGGATCAACGTCCATCGCCAGCGCGGCGCCGTCTCGGCCGCCGTCCGGGCCCTGGCCAGCATAATTCCCAAGATGGGCGATCTCGGTCTCCCCGAATCGGCCAGGCTGTTCACCACGGCCAAAAGAGGGCTCGTGCTCGTGACCGGGCCGACGGGAAGCGGCAAATCGACCACTCTGGCGGCCCTGATCGATGAGATCAACGCCACCCGCTGCGACCACGTCGTCACTGTCGAGGATCCGATCGAGTATCTCCACAACTCCAAAAAATCGTATATCACCCAGCGCGAGGTCGGGCCGTTCGGCGATACCCTGTCTTTTAAAAACGCGCTCAAATACGCCCTGCGGCAGGATCCCGACGTCATCCTGGTCGGAGAGATGCGCGATTTCGAGACGATCGGGATCGCCATCACTTCGGCCGAGACCGGCCACCTCGTCTTCGGCACGCTCCACACGACGAGCGCGACCCAGACCATCGACCGCATCGTCGATGTCTTTCCCGCGGAGCAACAGAGTCAGGTCCGGGTGCAGCTAGCCTCCAATCTCCTGGGCGTGCTCTCTCAGGTCCTCTTGCCGCGGATCGACCTGCCCGGCCGCTGTCTGGCCACGGAGATTTTGATCGTCAACTCCGCCGTCCGCAACAACATCCGGACGGGAAAGACGGAATTCCTGAATCAAACGCTTCAAACGGCGTCGTCGGAGGGGATGCAAACGCTCGACCAGTCTTTGTTGAAGCTCTGCAAAGAGGGGAAGATCGATTACGAGACGGCCAGACCCTATATTTTCGATAAGGCGATGCACGAGACACTTAAGGCCTTTCAAAAAACGGCCGCTCGGCCGCCGCGAGCTTTCGGACCGCAGACCTTTCAAACCCGAGCGACCCACAATTCCCCGCCGGATAAAAAAAAGTAAGAACGGGGAGGCTGGCCTGACCGTTAAGCCGACCCCAAGCCGCTGAGGGCAGTCCCGCTTCCTTCCCTTCGATCAGGAAGTATGCCGAAGTATACTCAGGATGATCACAATTTGGTCACAACCTGGGGTTGTCGAATCTCGGGATTTAGCTGAAATAAAAGGCTAGATTTAATTTCCTTTGACTAAGATCCCATTCCTTGTTAGTCTTATTTCATTCTGAAAAGGTAGGCCAACAGTGGCCGTCAAGTGCCCAAAATGCCATTTTGAGAATCCCGATACCTTGAAATTCTGCGGGGAATGCGGCAAGCAGCTCCCCTTGCCCAAAGACCATGCGCCGGCTATGACGGAAACCTTTCAAACGGCGGTCAAAGAGCTGACCACTGGCTCGACGTTTGCCGGTCGCTACCAGGTCATTGAAGAGCTCGGCAAAGGAGGGATGGGTAAAGTATATAGAGTCCTGGACAAGAAGCTAAAAGAAGAGGTTGCCCTAAAGCTCATTAGGCCTGAGGTCGCTTCAGATAAAGAGACCATTGAAAGGTTTGGCAATGAACTGAAGCTGGCCAGGAAGATCGGCCACAGGAATGTCGGGCGGATGTTCGAGCTCATGCAGGATGAAGGGAATCATTTCATCACGATGGAGTATGTAAGCGGGGAAGACCTCAAGAGCTTCATCAGAAGGTCACGGCAATTAACAGTGGGAACAGCCATGGCCATAGCCAAGCAGGTTGGCGAAGGATTAGCCGAAGCTCATAGGCTGGGAATCGTCCATCGGGACCTTAAGCCCTCAAATATCATGATCGACAAAGAGGGGAATGCCCGGATCATGGATTTCGGTATTGCCCGGTCTCTCAAGGGGAAAGGCATCACCGGGGCCGGGGTCATGATCGGGACGCCCGAATACATGAGTCCCGAGCAGGTGGAAGGCAAAGAGGCTGACCAGCGTTCAGATATCTACTCCCTGGGCATCATCCTCTACGAGATGCTGACCGGTCGCCTGCCTTTTGAAGGCGATACTCCTCTGGCCATAGCCGTCAAGCATAAGACTGAGGCACCTCGAGATCCCAAGCTGGTCAATGCCCAAATTCCTGAAGACCTCAGCCGCGTCATCCTTAAGTGTATGGAGAAGGACCGGGCCAGAAGGTATAAGAGCGCCGAAGATGTCGTTTCCGAATTGGATAGGATCGACAAAGGAAAGACGGGAGCCATAAAAGTCGCTGAATGGAAAAACTCCATCGCCGTGTTGCCCTTTAAAAATATGAGTGCCGATCCGGAACAGGAATATTTTTGCGAAGGCATAGCTGAAGAACTCCTCAACGCCCTCACCCAAATAAAGGAATTGCGGGTTGTCGCTAGGACGTCCGCATTTTCGTTCAAGGGAAAAGACGTAGATATCCGGGAAATCGGCCGGACGCTCAATGTGGATAAAGTGCTCGAAGGGAGTGTAAGGAAAGCGGGCCAAAGATTACGCATCACGGCTCAGCTCGTCAACGTTGAGGATGGCTACCATATTTGGTCTGACCAATTCGACAGGGAGATCAAAGATATTTTTGCCATTCAGGAAGAGATATCGTTGACCATCGTGGATCACCTAAAGCTCAGACTGTTGAAAGGCGAGAAGGAAAAGATCCTCAAGAGACACACGGAAGATCACGAAGCTTATGATTATTATCTGAAGGGACGCTATTTCTGGAATCGACGCTATGAGAAGGGCATGCAGAGAGGCCTCCAGTATTTTCAGCAGGCCATCGAAAAGGATCCCGGTTATGCTCTGCCTTACGTGGGAATAGCCGACGCGTTCGGAACGCTCGGACTCTTCAGTTTTATGCCGCCCCACCAGGCCTATTCGCGGGCAAAGGCGGCAACGAAAAAAGCCTTGGAGATCGACCCTGGGCTGGCCGAAGCCTACGCCTCTCTGGGCTGGATCACCATGTGGTATGACTGGGACTGGCCGGTGGCTGAAAGACATTTCTTGAAGGCCATTCGGATGAAACCGGATTACGCTCTCGCCCATCAATGGTATGGTAATTGTTTATGGTGCACGGGGCGTTTTGACGAGTCTGTCCAGGAGAAGCAAGAGGCACGGAAACTGGAACCTCTCGAGCCGGTCAACCCCACCCAAGTGGGCTTGGCTCTCCACATGGCGCGGCGTTTCGACGAATCGATCGGAGAACTCCGCAAGGTTATAGAGTCGGATCCTGAGTTTTCTATCGCTTACTGGTTTCAGTCGTTTAATTTCATGGTCAAAAAAATGTGGACCGAAGCGATCGCCACGCTTCAAAAATTCGTCGAACTCTCCGCGGAATCTGTAATTGCGTTGTCCACATTAGGTTTGGCCTATGGCTGGGCAGGAATGAAGGATGAAGCTCTTAAAATCCTGGAGCGGCTGGATGGGTTGCCGAAGGATCGCTATGTCGGGTCCTTGTGGATAGCGATAGTGTGGTTGGGATTGGGCGAGAATAATAAGGCTCTGGAGAATCTAGAGAAGGCCTATCCGGAGAGAGAATCCCTTATGGCCGCTCTCAAGGTTTGGCCCATTTTAGACAGCCTGCGTTCGGAGCCAAGGTTCAAGGCACTTCTGAGGAAAATGAATCTGGAATAATCAGCATACATCTAGAAGAATAGAAGAGGCAAAGTCGCAGAGTCATTCCAGAAATTCCTCGACCTCTGAGCGGATGCCGACTCCGGCATTCCATAGGTCGAGGATGCCACTTGAATATCAATAATTCTGCCATGTGGCCAATTTGTGACTTTGCTTATAAGAAAGACCTCGGTAATTGATTTTATCCGGATTTATGCCAATCGCATCATTTCCGTCAGCGCTGGCCGGCATTCTTGCCTTTGATTCGGTTTTGGGCTATAAAATACTGCCGGAAAACATCTCCCTGCGCCTGTAGCTCAGTGGATAGAGCGACGGACTCCGGATCCGTAGGTCGGAGGTTCGAATCCTCTCAGGCGCGCTTCCTATTTCCCTTTAACCGTACAGTGGCCGGTGATAGGATAATCTTGTGCTAGGCCATATTAATGTCCACGCATTAACAGATGTTACACAATCGGCGTATTTTCTTGGGAGACCAGGAGTGGACAGTTCTTAGGATGGCCAGCCAGATCAACTCCAGGTTTTCGAACCAGCGATTGGTCGTGGCTTCATATCGGGCTTGTTTCCAGATTTGCTCTTGGGGATTCAATCCCGGCTGATAGCGAGGAAGGTACTCCATATGGATACGCGGGCGAGTTTGAAGGAAACACTCCACCGGCTCTCCCTTATGCCATCGTGCCCGATCAACATAAAGCCAAATCACATAACCGCGCAGACGCCGGTAGAGATGTCTCAAGACCTTAACAAACCCTTTCCGATCTCCCCGTTCCGTGCGAATCATTCCGTATCGTCCCAGAAGCGGTACCACCCAACCCGAAAGATTAAGCCGCTGGTGATGTTGGCTGGTGGTAGGGATGCGAAAAGAATGTCCTCTCTTGGCCCACCCCCGTCCCAGCCGGGGATGCAGGGTAAAACCCGTTTCATCTTGAAAAACCACCGTCTCCCGAGGACCCAGATTCTGAAGTTTTTTTTAACTCGCGGCGAAACCGCTTCGCTTCTTCCGCCCGGGCTTGAAGATACGAATAACTGGCCCGTTTCAAGCGATATCCCAGCTGATGCATCCACATCTGGGCCTGCCGCACCTTCAGTTTCAACCCGTACCGACGTTTTAAGTGCTCGGCCAAGGTGGGGCCATCCCACCGGGCCCGGTTCAGGCCAAATTCCTGAGGCGATTGCTCTAAGTGCCGTTCCACCTCTTGCGCGATCTGGGGAGTCAGCCGAGACGGCCTCCCTGGTTTGGGCTTGTTCCTCAAAGCTTTCAACCCCCCGGCATTCACGGTCTTTATCCAGCGATTCAAGCTCATGCGCGTCAGACCCAAGACCCTGGCTGTCCAGCCCGGCCGCTGTCCTTCGACGATTAAAAGCAGGGCTGCAATCTTTAATCCCATCCACGCCCCCGGGATACTCTTGGCAAAAGCTACCAGGCTGTCCCGGGTCACCTCCGGATGCCGGATATCGATCGGTTCCATATAAACAGTTTAACATAAATTAATCCAAATTGTAACAATTAATAATGCGTTTATATTAGTTTTGAGTTTGACAGGAGCACATGGCGTTCTCGCGAAACAGAAAAATCTTATTTTATAAAGCTTGATAAATCCTCCCTAAGCTGATAAACTTATAATCATCAAGGAGGATTTAATGAAAAAAATAGGCTTTTGGGGATGGATTTGTCAAATTTTGGTCCTCATTGGAGCCCTCAATTGGGGACTGGTTGGGGCATTCCGCTTTGATCTCGTCTACAAGACTCTTCGGCGGCGGCATAGTATCGCGAATCGTCTATATCGTCGTCGGAGTAGCCGCTGTTGTCCTCATCATCGATCTCCTTATGCCCAAAAGCGAAAAAAAATAAGATAGCCTGAAGTCTGACCAAAAGGGAAAACTCCTTCGCCTTAGGAGGCGACAGCATTGCGCATTGCTGTGGCTAATTTGTCTGCCTAGTGAGGCAGAATGTAGCAACTAAAAGAATATTTTATTCAAACTCTTTTTTCGGCTATTTGGTCTTTTTTATTATGTCTTGAACTACAAAGGCAATAACTTTCTTGTGATGCGGCACCCTTGTTATTAAGATACCTCCGTTAGGATCTGTTTTCTTGAACGTCACTCGGGATTAGCTTCAATTCTGAAGGAGAGCTTCCTAGCAGATTACCGGGTCCACCTTCCATTCGGTGTTTTAACCGGGCCGGGATGAAAGAACTTTTCCGGCATCATCACGCCATCTTTCTTAAATACCATTCCGTTCTTCATCACAAACCTCACATGGCGCAACGCGTCGATGTCAACGAGGGGATTGCCGGGAACCGCAATAATATCGGCGAAAAATCCCGGCTTGATCGGACCGCGCTGGCTGATGATGTCCGCGGCCTGGTAGCCATTAATCGTCATGGCCCGTAGAATGTCAGCCGGAGGGATGCCGGCGGCCTTCCATGTTTCGAGAAAGTTGATGGTCAGCTCCCCGCGGGTCAGCCACTCGCCGGTCTTCGAATCTTTCATCCGTTCGTTCCAGTAATCGAAATCGGTTGAATAGGTGAGGAGCACCTTTTTTTCGAAGGCATCACGCAAATTCGCGACCGTCCGCTTGAAGGCTGCCTCACTGCCCCGATAGGGCGTGAACGGTGTATCGGTGCCTGTTAGGAAGATCCCCTTCTCGGCCATCTGGCGGTGGTGTTCCGGTGTGAGCGCATTGTTATGGGCGATGATGTAGACCCCAGCGTCGATAGCCCGTTGCGCGCCGTCCGCAGTCTGCACATGCCCCTCGACCTTGCATCCGCCCTTGGCTGCCTCGCTGATGGCCAGTTTGATGTCGTCAACAGAGTAGCCCCAGGGCTTGCAGTCGATACAAAGTTTGATCGTCCGGGCGCCGAACAGCATGTTCTCCCGGACTGCGCGTACGATCTCATCCGGGCTGTTGGCGTCGATATATTCAGGGAACATGATGTTGTGGTACTTGTACATTTCCGGCGTTGGCCAGTACTGTCCCCCGGTGCTGCCGATCATCGGCCCCGACGGGATCACGGTGGGTCCCGGCAGCCACCCCTGCTCAATAGCCTGTCGGAGCGCGGCATCCGCGTAGAGCGCATTGTTTCCCACGTCCCGGACTACGGTGAAACCCGAGTTGAGCAGTTGTATGCCGTTGGATGCAGCCTGAATGGCGCGCAGAGGCGTCGAGTCCGTGATGTAGGTGAGATAGTAATAATTGTTCTCCGGTTCTTCCTTATAGGTCAGCGCCATGTGCGTGTGCGCGTCAACAAGACCGGGCAGAACGGTTAGCTGAGATAAATCGATAACCGTCGCACCGGAAGGAATCGCAAGATTTGGGCCCACCCCAGTGATCTTTTCGCCCTCGACGAGAATCACCTGATTGGCGGCTATCGTCCCCGTTTCCGGGTCGATAAGCCGGCCCGCCTTGATTGCCGTGACCGGCGATTCCTGCTGTGCGACCGACAGGCCGACAGCCAAAACAGCCAATAGGGAGCAAAACACCGCAATACTCGCCTTCATGATGACCTCCTCAAAAACAAGTGTTGATTTCCTGATCTTTCGCCTACATCACCCCTCCATTTCGGGAATATATCGTCGACCGCACGGCGATGTCAATAGACGCGAAAAGAGGCAAAGCACGACCTTGATACTTTCTGTTGCTTTGTTTATAAATAGCTATTAAAAGAAGGAAAAAATGAAGCTCAAACACACTTTCCTGCTTTTTATTATTATGTTCACGGCCATATTTATTGTGGGACATCCCGTTCTTTTTCAAGGCGGCCCAAGAAATAAATTACAGCCAATCACTTATCAAGATTTTGTGGACGTCGAAAAAAAGGACCCCTATTTCAAAGGAAGATGGACATACTTAAGTATTGTGGTTGATCTTGTTCAAAAGATACAACCAGAAAGTGTTTTAGAGCTTGGCCCGTATCGCCTCCCTCTTGTTAAAGGGGAAGATACTATGGATATCGTGAAAGTTCTTGGAAATCTAACCTACCTTCATGACGCCACTAAAATACCCTGGCCCATGGCGGACAACAAATATGATCTTTTTATTTCATGCGAAGTATGGGAGCACTTGGGCGACAAGCAAAAGGAGGCCTTCCAGGAAGTCATGCGTATTTCACGCAGAGCTATTTTTAGTTTTCCTTATAAATGGGAGTATCCGATAAAATCAAAAGAGGTGGAGGCTTTGCAGCACAGAAATATTGACGAGGCCAAAATAGCGGGATGGACTCTTCATAGAAAACCTGAAAAAGTACTATTTTCCAATGATAAAAGATACGTTGTTTATTACTTTGAATTCAATAAATGAATTGGCCAAAAATATCATCATCGGAATCTTCTGATACAAGTTCTCCTGTTGTTCGTTTTGATTTTATCGGGCGCGCTTTGCTTTCTCCCCGCATAATCTATAAAATCTAGACCGAAAGCGACGAATGTCCACCCAATTAATATCCTATTGGCAAAACAAATCCGTCCTAGTTACTGGCGCTTCCTCTGGTCTGGGCTGGGCCATTGTGGAAGCTCTTGCTCCTTACCATGTCCATTTCTGCCTGTTGAGCCGTCGCCAGGAAAAGACGGAGGGATTAGCCGAAAAACTGAAAAACAGCGGCAGCACATTCTGGATCAAAGCCTGTGACGTGCGCCATCGAAAAGAAGTCCAGACTGCCATCAATGATTTTTATCGACAAGATGGTAGTTTGGATATGGCCTGGATTAATAGCGGTGTCGCCACAAATTCGTCGTTCCAGAAATGGGACTGGGAGGAGATTGAATCCGTCGTCGACACGAATTTGAAAGGAGCCGTTTACACTATCCGAGCCTGTCTGGAGATCATGGCCCCGCGAAAAGCGGGGACAATTATCGGCATAGGTTCGGCTGTTACGATGCGCGGTATACCAACTGGTGGGATTTATGGCTCAACGAAAATCGGTTTGCATTATTTTATGGAGAGCCTGGCCGTCGAATTCCGGGAGATTCAATTTACCACAATTCATCCTGGTTTTGTCGACGTCGGGATCAATCAAGGGCAACCCCATCGATCCTGGTTGATGGCGCCGGAAAAAGCCGCCCGGCTGATGGTCAAAGCGGTGGCCCGACGAAAAAAAGTCTATATTTACCCGTTCCGCATGAAGTTGCTTTATCGAATGGTGCGGATTTTGCCTACCTCTGTGTATCTGTGGCTTGCTCGAAAAATCCTCATCGGGAAATATAAATTAGATAAGTGACAATGAGTAAGCTTATAAAATAACCAAGAAGGATTCCTAGGCAGATATGGACCTGATAATTTTCGAAAACAGCATCAAATATGATGCCTGGGTAAAGCTAGTTCTCGCATTTTCGCTGGTTCTGCTCATTGTGCTGGGGATATTATTTTTTATTGATGGTCATCATTCGAATGTTTTTCCAAAAGAGCCCCCCAGAGAATCAAGAATAGCTTTTGTCGTCCTCTGTTTTTTTACGGTTTTGACCGCGGCCGTTTATTGGCTCTTCCTCCCGCGAAAGATTACTGTTTCTCAGGATGGAATAAAGACGAAATTTGGCGGTTTTTCATGGAATATGCCCTTCCAGACTATCGAATCGATAGAGGCAGCTAAAGGATTAATGGCTCGGCGCGGATTTAGTTGCATTACCTCATACAAGAGCCAAATCGTAATCGTCAGGAAGAATAGATTAAACATCAGAATTTCTCCAAGCCGGTGCGATCAATTTGTGGAATCTGCCAACAGGGCTCTGGCAGATTGGAGGCATGTGCACCAGTCCGGCGGCAGTTCCGGCTCGAAACAATAGAATCGAGCCTGAGCCTTTCATACGTCCATCAAAGAGCCAGCCGCGGCCTCCACCTTCGCCGGCCGTTATCAGATCATCAAAGAGCTGGGAAAGGGGGAGGCGTCAGCGCTTTCCTGAGATCGTGGGCCGATTGGGCGAGGGAGACGCGGAGGTAGCGGGATTGTTCTTTGGCGCTCCGGCTGATCGGCCCCTCCTCTCCTTTCTCGATGCGGACCGCCACAAACACGGGACCCTCTCCGGACAGCACCTCGGGCAAAGTCGTTCTGTACAAATCCGGGTCCTTGAAATTATAGACCCGACGGAAGCCGGCGCCGCGCGCCAGCAGGGCAAAGTCGATTCGACCAGCGGCCGGGATTTCCTGATTTCCGGTGATCTCGTACGTGTCGTTTTGGACGACAAAAAGCACCAGGTTCGCCGCCCCCGCGCCTATCACCGTCGCCAGAGTGCCCAGGGTCATCAACATGCTTCCGTCGCCGTTCAAGCAGATGACTTTGCGCTCCGGCTGGGCCAGGGCAATTCCGAGGGCGAGGTCGGCTGTATGTCCCATGGCGCTGTCGGCCGAGGCCAAATCCAGCTCGCTCGACGAATACGTCCCCCACGGACGAGTGACGCTCATGCAGGTCACGACGACGCTCCGGCCCCGGAGTTCGGCCAGGGGCTTGAGCAACTGATCTTTGGTCATGGCCATACCCGTCCGCCGGCTCAAGTCATATTCTCGGTCACCAGAAGGACAACCGGCCTCGATTCTCTCACCGCGCGGGAAAACGCTTGGGCGATCCTAGGGAGGTCGGCATCGGTCTCCAGGAAATCAAAGGGCAGGTTCCAGGCCTGGAGAGTCGGTTCCGTGACGATAGCCGCCGAGTCCAGGTCGGTCCGGCTGAATTGTTCGATGGTCCACGGCCTCGGCCCCGCCACGGCTTTTTGACGCCGCATCTCCTCGCAGCCGCGATAGGTGATCAGACTGACGAGCGGGATCCGCATGCGCTGGGCCGTTCCTCGAAGCCCATCCCCGCTCTCCAGAAATCCCGTATTCTGGGCGACCACCACCGCCGTTTTCCCGCCGATCCACAATCCCGAGGCCAGGGCAAAAGCTTCCCCTTCGCGGGTGACGGCGATGTACCGGACAGAATCATCGCCGGCCAGAAGAGACACGAGAGCCGCCGAAGCATTATCCGCCAGACCGACGACATGCGTCACGCCGCAGGCTTTCAATTCTGCCAATACTGATTTTGCGGAAACCATGGTGGCCGTCCGATTCATTAAGGAAGATGGTAAATTACGATGATCGGCCATGTCAACAGATCGATTGACACTTTTTCCGCGCCTTGACAGATTTTTTTTGGCCGAGGTATGATTTACGACATCAAGGAGATCGCGGACTGGATCGCGAGCCTGTCAAATGAGGCTCATAGCTTTGACTCGGGAAGTCAGCCCTAGCATCGGACGGTGCGAACTCACCCACCTGCGGCGCCGGGCGATCGATGTCCAGGCGACCGGGGAACAGCATCGCCGGTATGAAAGCTGCCTGTCCGGCCTCGGCTGCGAGGTCCATCGCCTGCCTGTCGAACCGGATTTGCCCGATTCGGTGTTTGTGGAGGATACGGCCGTCGTGCTTGACGAACTGGCCGTCATCATGCGGCCCGGGGCCGAGTCGCGGCGAGCAGAAACGCCGGCGGTAGCCGAGGCGCTCAAGGATTACCGTAGGCTGTACACCATTGTGGCGCCCGCGACCTTGGACGGCGGAGATGTGTTGTTGCTTGACAAAATGCTGTATGTGGGCTTGTCCAGCCGTACCAACAAAGCCGGACTTGAGCAACTGAAAACAATCTGCCAGCCTTTCGGCTATGCCGTTAAGCCGGTAGAGATCAAAGGATGCCTTCACTTGAAATCGGCGGTCAGTCGAGTGGGGCCCAACACCATTCTGATCAACCGAGACTGGCTAAAGACGAGCTCTTTCCAAGGCCTTGAGCTTGTGGATGTAGATCCTTCAGAGCCCTTGGCCGCCAATGCGCTGCTGATCGGTGAGAGCGTTGTCTATACGCTGGCCCATGAAAGAACGCGCCGGCGGTTGGAGGACAGGGGGATTTTAGTTAAAACCGTCGATGTCTCTGAGCTGGCCAAGGCCGAGGGCGGAGTGACGTGTTGCAGCCTGATCTTCGCGCAGCCTCTTCAGTCTCTATATTAAGACTGGGGTCAAAAGGGTGGTCAAATGGACGCGGCCCAAATTATCTAATTGAAAATGATAATGTTAGGCTAATTTCTTAGATCAGATATTCGTCTTAAATGCCTGTTTTCAGGGCAAAATATGCAAGTTTTAGGATAGGAAAGAACGGAGTTTTTTCCTACTGTTGTCATTGTTCCCGCTGTTTTCATATAATTGGGCCAAGAGAAAACCATGAAATCCGGCCGACGGGTCATCGCCGCGCTCCTGGCTTTTGTCCTGGTCTTCCTGGTCGGAGTCATCGGCTTCAAGCTCCTCGGCGGCCGGGAGTGGACGATCCTGGACAGCGTGTGGATGACGGTCGTCACCCTGTCCACAGTGGGCTACGGGGAGGCCCACGATGCCGGCGCCAACCCAGGCCTCCGGGTCTTCACCGTCGTCTTTAACCTGATCTGCCTGGGCACTATCGCCTTCGCCATCACCTCGATCACGGCCTTCATCATCGAGGGCCAGCTCAAGGACTATCTGGGGAGGAGGAGAATGGACAAGAAGATCGCCCGTTTGCGTAATCATTTTATCGTTTGCGGCGGCGACGAGACGGCCCAGACCATCATCCAGGAGCTCCTCTTGACCAAGCGGCCCTTTGTGGTGATTGAACCCTCGGCCGATAAGATCGCCCGGCTCGAGGAGCTGGGCGAGATTCTCTATATCCGGGACGACCCGACCGAGGACGCTGTCCTGGAGCGGGCCGGCCTCGGCCGGGCGCGCGGTATAATGCTGTCGTTGCCTACTGATGAAGATAACTTGTTCGTCACCCTATCGGCCCGGAGCCTGAACCCCCGCTTGCGCATCGTGGCCAAGGGCATCGAACTCCAGTCTCACCTCAAGATGAAAAAGGCCGGCGCCGACGCGGTCATCTCGCCCACCTACATCGGCGGCATGCGCATGGTCTCGGAGATGGTCCGGCCGGCGGTGGCCACCTTCCTGGACATGATGCTCCGCGACCGCAAGCAGGTGCTGCGCGTTGAGGAAGTGACGGTGGGGGAGGGCTCGGAGCTCATCGGCAGCACGGTGGCCAAGTCCGGCATAGGCGAGAAGACGGGCGCCCTGGTGGTGGCCATGCGTCAGGCGGGCCGGCCGGACTACCTGTTCAACCCGGCCAAGACAACCGCTATAGGCCGGGGAGATGTGCTGATCCTCATCACCGACCCGGCCATGCTCAAGGACATCCGCAAGATGGCCGCCGAGTAGGGGTGACCTTAATGGTTTTTTTCAGGTAGATTGAGGCGGGTGAAAACTAGTAGGTATCGGAGGAGTCAATGAATAAAAGAGTTTCTTTAGGGCTAAAGCTGGGATTGTGTTTTTGTTTCATAATCCTCTCTATGGCCTATCTTCCCGTGGAGGCGCGTACCCAGAAAACGTTAGCTGTCAGGACACAGCTCCGTCCCGTCGGCTTGCCAAAAAACGATTTACTCTGGTTTGCGCCGGGAATTTGCTGGGTCGATGACTTCGATGGGGGTGTTCAGAGCGGAATATTGGATCAGACGGCGATCCTGCAAATCTGGAACTCCACGGGCAAAGTGAGCTTCGGGCCGGGGTTTATCAGGTTTGAGCAAGCCGGGGGCGTGAAAGAAGGCACCCTTCTCGATGATACGTCTCTGTGCGTTGTCAACACGGCTTCGAACAGCAAGTTTTCCCTGACATTTAAGGGCAAGAAGACGGTCGAATTCGGCTACGATGGATGCGTGATGAAAGGGACGCTGGCTCAAGAAGCGACCTTGAAATCATGGGACGGCGGTTCAAAGACTTATCCGCCCGGCACTTTAGTCGATTTCAATGGCGCCGGACTGGTGACGTACGCCATCCTTCCTCCCGCCGGCCCCACTCAACTGGATGGATTATATAATGGCACCTGCACAATTGTCGGGATAGACACATTCCCCTTCAGCTTTCGGGCTATTAATGGAGTTTTCAACGGCAGCTTTAACAAGATCCTCTATTCGTTGCAGTGGCAAGGCAATTACGATAAAGGCGGAAATATTCAGAATGGAATGATGACAGGCTGGGTTGATGTGATGGAGGGCGGCCAGAAGATGCGCTGGACGGTGCGAGGTCCGATCCAAGGGACAATTGCGGCGGTAGCCTCCCGCGGGACTCTGACGATCACCACGGCGGACGGAAAAAGAACATGGACGGGAACTTGGACCGCGGCCATAGGTCCAGCGGCTATTCAACCCTGCGATCATTATTGGGGCCCCATCGAACCCCTTCGCCTGGCGGGTGCCGGACCCGCACAGGCGCCGGGTACCTATTGGTTGGTTTATGCCGATGTGCCGCGGACTCCGGATCCGCCGCAAAAATGGATTTGGAAGAAATACGGGCCGGTCACACTCAAAGGGGGCAAGAGATATTTCGTCGTCTTCGGACGTTCCGCGGAAGTCGCTTTGTTCGAGGAATCCAACCTCCCGGCACAAGAGACTCTGGTCTCCGCCACGCCTGCTACGGCTGTCATCTGGAATGAAAATGACTCGGGCAATGGCGCCCGGATTGCCTATTGCTTCCAGGCTGTCCCCGTTAGCGGCGGCACGGACAAGCCGGTATTGCGCCTGGACTTATCCGTGCTCGACAACCTTCGCACCAATCAAACATTCACCTTAACCGCCACGGCCGAGAATATTCCCTCCTCGGTCACAAAGTTAAAGTTCACCTGGTACCTTCATCTGAGCAAGTGCCTTTCAGCCGATCCTCCCGGACAACAAGAGAACCTTTGGTACAATCAATTCATAGCCCCGATGAACGGCAAGGCGACTTGCTCCATCACGATCAAGGCGGAAAATGCGCCGCGGGAAACCAAGTTTATGTTCTTCGTCCGAGACGAACCTTATACCAAGGCCGTTTTTCTATCGGCAGATAAAGATTACGTTATCCGCTGATCTCCGGATATTTTGACGCTTTTGTTTTTAGGGGTAGATCGCTGCAGAAGAATGGATCCAGGCCCTGCTGTTTAGATTATTCCTACTTTTCCGGCTTCCCCTCCGGCAGCTTGTCGGCCGTCTCGCCGCCGGCCGGAGCAACCGCTGCGGCGCTGCCCTGTATGAGCTCCAGCTTGTCCGAGAACCTGTCCAGACGTTTTTCCGAGTCCTCGTATTTAGACCGGGCATTAGTCAGGTGCGTGCCCAGCACCTGAAACTCGTTCTTAAAGCGAGCCAGGTCGCCCTGGAGCTGGAATAGGCCCCGCAGCAGGGCCTGGGCCGACTTTTCGATCTCCAGCCCCTTGAGGCCCAGGACGATGACCTGGAGATAAGCGAAGAAGGAGTTGGGGGACACGGGAATGACCCGCTTCTTCATGGCATGGGCCAGCAGGCTGCCCTCCTCGCCCAAATTTTCGTCCTTGAGGATGGTCTCGTAGTAGACGTTCTCCGCCGGGATGTACATCATGGCGAAGTCGTAGGTGCCCTCGTCGGGCAGGATGTATTTCGAAGCGATATCATCGATGTGCTTCTTGACGTCGGCGGCAAACTTCTTACGCAGCGTTTCCCTGGAACGCGGTTCCTCTTCCTGGACGAACCTGCGGAAATTCTCCAGGGGAAACTTGGCGTCGACGGGCACCAGGTTCGAGCCGATGCGGACTGCGGCGTCCACCCGCTCCCCGCTTTTGAACTTGTGCTGGAGGGCGAAATGGGCGGGCGGCAGGACCTGGGCCAGCAGGTCGGCCAGGAACAGCTCGCTCATTCCGCCGCGAAACTTAGGCGCCCGCAGCAGCTCCTCGAGCTGGGCGATGTTCTTGGCCTTGGACAGAACCTCCTGGGTGGCGGTTTCCATGCGGCCCATGTCCTCCTTGACTACGCCCAAGGTTTGATGGATGTCGCCCGTCGTTTTCTGGAACTGGGAATTGATGCTCTGAAGCTGTTGGGCCATGTTCTGATTGAGCTGTCCGATCTGCTGCTGCATGAGGGATAAGGCCTGACTGTCGGTCTGGCCTCGTTTGAGATCGGCCAGCCGGCCTCGGAGCGAGAAGAGGAAGACGATAACGACCGCTAAAAGGATCACGGACAGGCCGATGGCGATGATGTTTAAGATCATATTCTTTATCCCCTGAAAGCATTATAGAGAAGGGAAGAGGGGAGAGCAATGCGAAATTCAGGGACATGTACCGAATGCGCTACCTGCCTTAAAATTATTCCCCCTGCCGGAAAATACGCATTCGGAGATGTGTC
The DNA here is from genome assembly GCA_963702835.1 of Candidatus Aminicenantota bacterium. GTDB lineage: Bacteria > Acidobacteriota > Aminicenantia > Aminicenantales > JAFGAV01 > JAFGAV01. Next base: position 1,671,001 of record OY969762.1, on the reverse strand, counting down.
CCTATGAATTTCTCGGCATGCACCAAATCGCCAGCTTTGGCATCGCGTCCCTGGAATTCCGGGCTGGAATTCCGGACACTTGACAAGAGGCCTCACCGATATTAAATTATATCTAGATATATCGAGATATAACAAGATATATCAATTATTTTGTGGAGGTTTGATATGTTTTTCAGGCATGAATTTCATTATGGACACTCCCATGGCCCTTTTTTCAGAAAAGGGGATTTCAAGTTCGTCATCCTCGAGCTTCTTAAGGATAAACCGTACTACGGCTATGAGATCATCCGTGAACTGGAGGAGCGATTTCAGGGGATGTACACACCCAGCCCGGGAATCGTCTACCCCACGCTCCAGTACCTTGAAGAGCTGGGCTATGTAACCTCCGAGGTGCAGGAAGGCAAGAAAGTTTACACCATCACTGAAGCCGGCCGGAAGTTCCTGGACGAGAAAAGCGCGGGCCGGGAAGAATTCAAGGACCGGATGAAAGACTGGTTCGAGGGCGGAATGCGCCATGAGCTCCGTGACCTGATACAGGAGATGAGGCGGCTGGGCTGGCTGCTCCGCCAGTACGGCCGCAAGGTCAGTGTGGAAAAGATGCGCCAGGCCCGCGAGGTCCTGGCCAAGGCTTCCCGGGATGTCGAGGAAATTCTGAGCAAATAAGGTTGGATGCATCTTCGTTTCTTTGATTATTCATTCGAATCACGCGATCGGAGATGCTTCCAATAGGATTTGTTCGTTTGACAACCGGCCCCGACTTTTCTAAACTAGGGAAGCTTTTTGGCCCGTTAGCTCAATTGGTAGAGCAGCGGACTCTTAATCCGCGGGTTGTAGGTTCGAGTCCTACACGGGTCAATTCAAATTTTCCCCAGCCCCATTTTCCTCCAATTGGCCAGTATTTCCGGCGCGGTGCGACTGCGCCAAAGCGATAGTCGACCCGGCCCACAGGCATTATTTGAGATGGATTGAACTTAGGGATTTGTGCCTGGCCTCGGCCGCGCGGCGGCGGTGCCGCCGCCGAATTAAAAAAAGTGCGACCAGCCCCGCCGGGGGATTCTGTTCCTTTATCGATGGCGCCCTCGTAGTCGGTGTCGATTCCCGGGATGTCCGGCACGAGGATGTTGATGTAGAGTCGCAAGGGGGTTTCGCTCCGGATGGTATAGGTCTGCGGGCTGCCGGCCAGCCTGGCGCAGAAACCTTGAGAGATTTCCGGGTTGCGGACCTCAATCAAGGGCTTATCGTCCACAAGACGGGGCTGATGGGCGAAAGCCGTGCCAGCGGCCAAGAGGAAAAGAAAGGCCCGAGCCTGAATTTTCGCGCCTTGGCGCAGGATGGGATCGGGCTCCATCCACCCCGACGTTTAGGATTTGTTCAGGATGGGAGTCTGGGCGCTGTTGTTGTCTTCCCGCCTCTCGTGGATTTTGTCGGGACTGTCGGCGACGACCTTGAAGCGTAGCGAATGCACATTGGTGAAAATGGTCGTTTTGGAAAAATGGAGGCTTTGGCCGGCCTCCAGGTTTGAGCGGGAGAAGCTCTGCAGGTCGGCGCCGGAGACGCTGCTGTCCTTGTAAACCTTGAGAACGGTGGTGAAGGAGCCCTGGGCCTTGCCGTCGCCGATGTTTTTGACGTCCCACTCGACCTGGACCTTCCAGTTTCCGTTGGCCAAGACCTGAACGGTCGAGGCCGTCAGGTTTTCCACGGACAGGTCGGGCGTGCCGGCGGCGAAGGTCTTGGTGGCGGTTTTGGTGTTATTGGATTCGGAGGATTCGACAATCGCCTGACCCGCATCGACCTCCGCTTTGAAAGTGTACGTCCCGCCGGTGGTGAAGTCGAAATCTTGCGAGAAATGGGTGCTGCTCCCCGCCGGCAGCGAGCCGCTGGTGAAATCATGCAGCGTCTGCCACGGGTCAGTGGAGTGGAGCCGGTAGTACAGGCGGGTGAGGCACGTGACTGAAGGGGTATGGATGTTGCCCCGGTTCTTGATACTCACATCAATATGCACCCTCAGGGGGATGTAGTCGGAGGCAATTCGGCTAATTGTGAGTTCGTTCACAATCAGGTCCGGCTTGGGCGTAACCGTGCCCTGCAGGAGATTTATGGATAGGAGTGACCAGATTGCGGCCGCCGGGATCGCGACAAGCGCTGCTTTTTTCATCTTCCCCTCCTTATTGCTCCGTTTGAATTCAGTAATAAAAGAATGTTTAATGAAAGTCAATGAGGTTTGAACCTGAACCAGAAGCTTAATAATTTTCGACCAAATGGCCGGCGCGGGTCAGAACCTGAAGGGCGCGGTCAAGAGTCGTTTCCTTCACCAGGACATAATCCGTGTCATAGGTGGAAAAGGCGAACAGGCTGATCCCTGCTTCGGACAAGGGATTGACCAGGGAGGCAAGCACGCCGGTCAATTCGAAAGGCAGGGGGCCCTGAATTTTCAGGCAGCGCCATCCCTTTTCCCCCCAGGACGTCCGCCGGGACTTGAGCCTCCAGGCAGACGATGGAAAGCTCCTCCGGCGTCCTGGTGATGGAGGTCAATGGCCCGGCCGTCGCCCATTCCGGAATGGCCGCCTCAGGCGCAAGGCGGCACACCGCGAACACGCCGGGGAACAGCTTCAGCTTGAGCGCCATTTTCTACTGGGTGCTGGTCTTGAACCTGGCAGCCACTTTTGGCTTCTTGATTTAAAAAAACCCAGCCCGCTTCAGCGCTTCTTGGGAGATCCTGTTGCTTGGGCCATCGCCCCGAGCCACGCAGACGGCAACTTTGTTCTCCGTGGCCCGGACGATCTCGGCGATGTCCTGGTGGGTGAACCCCGGGCAAAGCAGGATGGATTCGATCTTCTTCTCCCGGAACATACGCGTGATGACTTCCAAGGCTTCAGCCTGGCTTTTGACGATGACCACGTCCAGCTGATATTTGCCCGTGTCGATGAAGCAGCGGTGGCGTTCTTTATCCGCGTCCGGGGCATGGGCTAGAAAGAGTGTTTTGAAAGCCATGAGTTTGTCCTCCTCCATGATAGTGTCTAAAATAGCCTGACTTTGCAATAGGCCAGAAAGGGAAGCTTCAGTAGGCGCCGCGGGGAGGGCCGAGGCCGAGCATGAGCTTGAGGTTGGCCCACACCGCCCTCGGATGGCGGAAGCTGATATTGCCGTTGCGGACTAAATAGTAATTCTTCAGCCAAAGGCCTTGGCGGACAGCCCTCCTGATATCCGACCCCCTGACTCCGGGCAGGACCAGGTTGGGCTCGAACACCCCCTTGATCTCATGGCCGGGGAGGAGGTTGTGGCGGACGGCGGTCTCCCGCAGCCTCGAGCCCGGCATGGGGGTGGCCACCTGCCAGGAAATGTAGTCGAGGAGCTTCTTCTTGAAGAGCTGCCGGCAGAAGTCCAGGGTCCCTTCAACATCATCCAGGTTTTCGAAGCACAGCCGGCCGTCCTCCTCCCAGGCATGGAAAAGCATGACGAACCCGAAAACTTTGACTCCCTCGCTTTTAAGAATCCGGCAAGTCTCCACGATCTCTTCCAGCTTGACTTTTTTCCCCACCCCGTCCAGGGTCCTCTGGTTCCCGCTTTCGATGCCCACATGGCCGACCCACAGGTTGATCCGCCGGAAGGCCCGGGCCAGGCCGGCGGTCATGTTATCCGGCCTGAGGTTGCAGTTGAAAAAGACGCGGCCCAGCCGCAATCCCTCGATGGCCCGGCAGACCTCCAGGGCCCAGGCGGCGTTGACGTTGAGCTCATCGCCGGATAAATAGATCTCCCGCGCCCCCTTGTCGGCCAGCAGGCGGACCTCGGCGGCGATGTTTTCCGGGCTGCGCAGCCGGACCCAGGGCTTGTTGTATTTCCAGACCGGGTTGGAACAGTAGTTGCAGTCGAAGGCGCAGCCGCGGTTCACCAGCACATGGGCTTGGGGGCCGGCCCGGTGGATATGCCAGCCCGGATATCGAGAAAGGTCCACCAGTTCCCAGGCGGGAAAGGGGAGGCGGTTGATATCGCCGATAGGCGTACGTTTGGCTGTCTCCAGGATAGCCCCGCCGGCATCCCGGTAAACGATCCCGGCGACCTTGTCCAGGCCGCTCCTTTGTCCGGTGAGGAAATGTTCCGCCAGATCGCAGACGGCCTCTTCTCCTTCTCCCCGGACGCAGACATCGGCCGCGCAATCGCGGAGCACGTCCCGGGGCGCAGCCGAAGGCTGGGGGCCGCCGCAGATGACCGGCAGTCCGGGAAACCTCGCTTTCACTTGGTCTATGACCTTGTAGGCCAGGCTTTTGGTGAAATAGGCGAAGGAAACACCATAGAGGTCGGGCTTGAACCCGGCCACGGCCGTCAGGTGGTCGCGGAGGCTTCGATGGGGATCAACAAAGAGAACCTGGCATCCGGGCCCGAATCTTTGATGAAGGCTGGCCGCCAGATAGAGAAGGCCCAGGTTGGGGAAAACGGCATGATAGTAGCTCTCTTTAGCGGGGAGGTCGGCCAATATGATTCTCATCTGGAACTCTTTCTTTCCGCCTGGCCGGCCCGCTCCGCCTCCGGAGCTACGCCCGCTTCCGGACCCACGCTCCCGCCGGCCGGCGCCTGGACATGCAGATGAAGAATCTTGCCTGACGGCGTCGAGAGCGGCGGCCGGCGCTCCACTTTCAGCATGTTTCCTTCCTGCCAGGCCAAGCCCATCACTGCGCCGGCCCCGCCGGAGCGGCCGATCCCTTCGAAGAATGAGCGAGCCGCCGCCTGTTCGTCGAGCGGACCCAGCCGGGGATGGATGAGCAGCCTTAGTTCCGGCCGGCCGCCTTCCTTTTCTCCCTCCAGGAGCTGGAAATCCGTGGGAGCGCCGCCGAAGCGGGCCGGCAGCAACTCATCCAGCACCCTGGTCACATCGGCGTCCATGAAGTTCATCCCGCCGCAGGTCAGCTTTTCGCAGCTCCGGATGGTATGGATGTGGGTCGCCCAGCCCGTCCGCTCCAGCGGGCAGCCGCAGGCCCTGCGCTCCAGGACGGCCTGGTCGCCCATGGACACGTTAAGGAGGACGATAGGCGCCGTGATCATCAGCGTGCTGAACAAAACCGAGTTTCGAGGAAGGCCGGCCGGCCCGTGTTCCGCCTCGGCTTGGATGACCGCGTGCAGGTCGGTGAGCAAATGGATGTCGTTGGCGCGCTGCGGCCGCAGGCAGCCGTAGCCCACCGGACCTGTTTCCATGATTCCGTATTTGGGGAACACGACGGCCCCGCTGCGGCGGATGAAATTCAGACGGGCCTCCGTGCAGGGCTCGCCGGCAATGGTCATCTGGCTGCCCCGGAGATCGATCCCGGCCTCCAGGGCGGCCTGGCACACCCGGAGGGCCGAGCTGGGATAGGTCAACAGGTAAGGCGTCTCTCCCTTTTTAACTGTCTCGGCCATCCACCGGGCGATTGGCCGAGCGTCTTCCAGGGGGACGTGCTGCGCTTCCGGCATGGCCTTTCCGGCCAGCCGCCCGCCCCATAAGAGTGCCCGGCCGCTCCAGCGGTAGCGGGGGTGAAGACCTTTCCGGCCGGGGTCAAGCTGGGAGAACCAGCGGGCCGGAGGCCGGCCGAACTGGCTGAATTCGAGAAGAGAGAACAAGGCTCCTCCGCCCGGAACTTCCCAGGTCGCCTTCTGCCAGTCAGCCCCGCCGCGGCCGTGGAGGGCCAGGCCTGTGTCGAGCGCGCAATCCCTGATGAAGCTCAGGTCGAATAAGACAGGCGTCCCCGGGCTGCGGCTGCCGCCGCTCTTCATGACCAGCTGAGCCCGGGCCAAGGGGTTGAGCAGGAGGCCGGGGGAAACGGGGATGGTCTGTCCGCTCCGGACGGCGGGCCGCCGGCCTTTGAACTCTTCGATGGTGAGATAGACGCCCGAGCGGCAGAGGCGCTTCAGCGCGCCTTCCAGCCCGTCTTCTTCGACCAGACGGGCGATGTCCCCGAACTCACAGCCGGCCAGGTCGAGGAGCTTTTTATACGGGCTGGCCCCATTGTGAAAGATGAGAAGCTTGACGGCTTGGAGGAAGTTGGCTTCGCGCCCGGCGAAGCGCCCGGCCAGCACGGCCGAGGCTTCTTCGAGCCGCCAGGGTTTTTTTAAAAAACCCGGCAGCTTCTTCAAAAAGCGCGCCCCGGTCAGGAGGTCGGCCGCCGACAGGCGGCCGGAGGAATCCTGGGGCGAGGTCATATCAGGGCTTCCGGACCGCGCAGGCGATGAGATAGCCGTATCGCCGGAGGAACTTAAGCCTCTTATAAAGGGCGGCAAAAGGGGCGATCAGGGGCGCGACGAAATAACCGAGCTTGGGGAAGCGGACATAAAGCCAGAGGTCGGCCAGCCGCAGCCATCCGGGCAGGAAGAGGATGCCCGTCCGGCCCTCGATCTTGAACCCGGCCTCCCGGAGGAGCGTTGCCAGTTCCTTAAAGCTGAAGCATTTCTCGAACCCGTAGGCGTAAAGGGAAAGCTTGTTCAAAAACCACACCAGGAGCGGCCTGAGGAAGGGGTCAAACTTATTGGGAACGCCGATAATCGCCTTTCCGCCGGGCTTGAGCACCCGATAGCACTCCTCCAGGGCCAGTCGATATTCGGGAAAATGCTCGACCGTGCCCATGGAATAGAGAAAGTCGAAGGAGTTGTCGCGGAAGGCGATCCGGCGCAGGTCGGCCAGAACGAAACGGCCCTGGCGGCGGCCCCGGCTGAAATGGCCGTGGGCCTGGCGTAGGATGCTGGAGGAGATGTCGATTCCGCAGACCCGGGCCCCCCTCTCTTCCGCCCATTTCAGGATCAGGGTGTTCTTGGCTTCATCCCACAGGTCGGTCTTGAGGAGGCGTTTCCCTTTGAGGCCGGGAAAGAATTCCCGGAAGAGAGTCTTCTCGCAGCTCAGCTAATAGCGGGTGGAGGGAGCCTCGAAAAAGGGAGGAATGAGGGCGCCCGTCTGCTCCCACAGCGGGCGCCCTTCCGGTGACATTCTATAGACAGCTCAATACTGGGGCGTTATCCCCATGATGTGGAACATGAAGGAGAACTTGTCGGCCGCTTCTTCGATGGCCTTGCCCGTGGAGCTTGACCCGTGGCCGGAGCGCGTCTCGATCCGGATGAGCACCGGGTTGGGGCCCTTATTCTTCTCCTGCAGGGTGGCGATGAACTTGAAGGAGTGGGCCGGCACGACCCGGTCGTCATGGTCGGCCGTGGTGACCAGGGTGGCCGGATAGGCGACGTCGGCCTTAATGTTATGGAGGGGCGAGTAGGAGTAAAGATTCTCGAAGTCATTTTCCTTGTCGCTTGAGCCGTACTCGACCGACCAGCCCCAACCCACCGTGAACTTGTGGTAGCGGAGCATGTCCATGACCCCCACCGCCGGGAAGGCCACCCGAAACAGGTCCGGCCGCTGGGTCATGACTGCTCCGACCAGCAGGCCGCCGTTCGAGGCCCCGGAGACGGCCAGCCGCTGGGAGGAGGTGTATTTCTCGCGGATGAGGTACTCGGCCGCGGCGATGAAGTCATCGAAAACGTTCTGCTTTTTCAGGAGCATTCCCGCCCGATGCCAGTTCTCGCCGTACTCGCCGCCTCCCCGGATATTGGCCACGGCGTAGATGCCTCCGTTCTCCAGGATGACGTAGATGGACGGGCTAAAAGAGGGGAGCGAGCTAGCGTTGAAACCGCCATAGGCATAGAGATAAACCGGGGCCTGGCCGTTCCGCTTCAGGCCTTTTTTGTAGACCAGGAACATGGGCACGCGCGTGCCGTCCTTGCTCTGGTAGAAGACCTGCTGGACCTCATAGTCCTCGGGCTTGACCGTGACCTCGGTCTTGCGGAAGACCTGGGAGATGCCGCTGGGGATGTCGTATTTATAGATGGTGGGGGGGTAGGTGAAAGAGGTGAAGGTGTAAAAAGTGAACGGCTCGGCCCGCTTTCCATAAAAGCCCCGGGCCGTCCCCAGAGCGGGGAAAGAGATCTCCCGGATGAATTTTCCCTGGAGGTCGTACTGGTAGGCCCGGGTGGTGGCATCCTTGAGATAGGTGCAGAAAAGCTGGCCGCCGACAGTCGAGGCTTCGGTCAGGACCTCCGGCTTTTCGGGGATGATGGTTTGCCAGTCTTTCTTATCCGGCTTCCGGGGATCGATGAGGACCACCCGGCGGTTGGCCGCCTCCATGTTGGTCAGGGCCAGGAATTTATCGCCGAGGTTGTCGATGACGGAGGTGTCGAACTCGAAGCCCGTGATGAGGGGCTTGAAATCTCTGGCCCGGCGGCCCAGGTCCCGATAATAGAGCTCGTTGCCGTGTGTCCCTTCGGACAGGGTGAGGAACAGGTACTTTTCGTCCTCGGTGATGTCCACGTTCTTGTAGCGCTGGGGATGCTCACGGTCCTCATAAACCAAGATGTCCTTTTCTTGGGGCTGGCCCAGTTTGTGGAAACGGACCTTCTGGAACTGGCTGAGGCCTTTCAGCTCTTCCCCCTTGGCCGGGGCGTCAAATCCGCCGTAAAAGAACCCGTCGTCGCCCTGCCAGGAGGCTCCGGTAAACTTGACCCAGCGGAGCTGGTCGGCCAGCTCCTTCTTGGCGGCGATGTCCATGACCCGGACCTCCTGCCAGTCAGAGCCGGCCTCGGACCGGGAATAGGACACATAGCGGTTGTTCTTGGAAAAACCGATGAGGTTGACCCGGACCGTTCCGTCCGGCGCCATCTGGTTGGGGTCGAGGAATACTTCCGGCGTCCCCTCCAGGCCCTTCTGGACGTAGATGACGGACTGGTTCTGGAGCCCGTCGTTCTTGCTGAAAAAGTAATAATCCCCGGCTTTGGTGGGCGCGGAGTAGCGGGGATAATTGAAGATGGCTTTGACCCGCTGTAGGATTTTTTCCCGGAAGGGGATTTTTTCCAAGTAGGAGAAAGTGACCTTGTTCTCCGCCTCGACCCACTTCTTGACTTCGGGGGCTTGGTCATCCTCGAGCCAGCGGTACGGGTCGGCCACCTTGGTGCCGAAATAGTCGTCGACCTGCGTCCCTTTCTGAGTAACGGGATAGACGAGGCTCTCCTGTTTTTGACAAGAGAGACAGAAGAGCAGGACGATCGTGCCGACGACGGCCAAAAGTTTCCTGTTCATGGGGTACTCCTTTTCGGATATTTCTCCGGGCATAGGATTCTTAACATACCAAATACGTCTGGGGAGGTCAATTTCCGAGGCCTGCCGCTGGCGGCAACCCAGCCCTAGTGATAGCCAAACCAGTTAATATAAAATTTATTGACTTTATAAATTATATAGAACATAATTTAAGCTGTCTTGTCTTTAGGTCCGATTTCGGCCGGAAGGATGTTGAATTTTTCTTCGATTTCTGCTAAGGTGTTATGACCCCCATGGCTACTAAAAAGAAAACGGAAACCCCTAAAAAATCGGCAAAAAAAGAAGTTAAAAAAGACATTAAGAGAGAGGCCCCTCGAGAAGAACAGCCTTTTATGTCGACTTACGGAAACATCGACAGCAAATTTCGATTCGTCCATATAGCCTCCTTGCGAGCCAAATCCCTTCTCAAGGGGGCCAAGCCCAAGATTAAGGCCAAATCCAAGAGCCCCATCCGCTTGGCCCAGATTGAGGTCAAGGAAGGCTTGATCGACTTTCGGATTCTTCCCTCGCCGGAAGAAGAGGCGCCAGCCAAGGAAGAGCGTTTTGTGGGCGGCGACGGCGTGGGGATCGGTGAGCCCGAGCTGGAGACGGAAGAGACGCCGGACACTGCCGAATCGGAAGGGGAAGCCGGGGTCGAAGCAGAACCGGCAACAGAATTCGCGGAAGAACTGCCAGCAGATTTCGAAGGGGAAAAGGAAGAGTCCTGATCCCTCAGGCCGGCCCTCCGGCCTTGGCCCGGCCCGCTTCGATCAACATTTCCACATAATCCCGCTTGATCATGGCCCGGCCGGGAATGCCCAGTGATTTCAGCAGAGCGGTGATCCTGTTTCGCTCGCCCTCAATTTCCAAGAAATTCCCCACGGCGGTCTCGTCCAGACAGACGCGGACCCTTCCTATCCGCAGAACAGTGCGGTGTTTGACGTAGTCGAAGATGGGGACCAGCCCCAGGGCCTTGAGAATCCGGCGGGCCTCTTTATTGTCCCGGACCTCCGTTTCGAACTCCTGACGGACTTTGAACCGCCGGGATGGACGGGGCGCCCCCTTGAAGGTCAGGACCGACCGGCGGCCCCGTTTCCGGAGCCGAAGGGCTTGTTTTCGACGAGTCAGCTCCCCGGTGCGGAAATCGTACAGGGTGTTTTCTTCGCGATGCCGCTCTTGCAGCACTTGGGCACCCAGGCCGGCCAGCTTATCCCGGACGGCCTGGAGGTCGTCTGTTCGGACTTTGACTTCGATCTCCAACATGGCGGCAGGGCTTCCGGCCGGCCGGGCGGGCCGGCGGTCTATCTATTTCTGTGCAGGATGTAGTCCGCCAGCAAACTCAGGCTTTGCCGATGAGGGCCGGCGGGGAAGGAAGCCAGCGCGGACTTCGCCTTCCGGCAAAATTCATCCGCTTTGCTGAAGGCGTAGTCCAGGGAGGGCCCGGAGCGGATGATCTCCAGGATCTCCCGCCGGGCGGCCGGGTCGGCTTTGACTTCCCGGAGCAGGCGCACGACCCTGTTCCGGTCACCCCGGCCGTTTTGTCTGAGAGCATCGATGAGCGGCAGAGTGATCCGGCCTTCGACGAGGTCGGACAGGACCGGCTTGCCCAGCTCTTCTTCCCGGCCGGAGTAATCTAAAATGTCGTCTACCATCTGGAAACTCAGGCCCAGGCTGGTCCCGTAGGCGGCCAGCGCCTCCTCTTCCTCGGCCGAGGCGCCGCCCAGGATCCCTCCGATCCGGCAGGACGCGGAAAACAGGGAAGCAGTCTTCTGATTGATGATGGCCAGGTAGTCTCTCTCAGAGAGTTTCAGGTTGCCGCTCTGGACGTATTCCTGAATTTCGCCCTCGATCATGCGGGCCGACACATCGGTCAGGATTCTGGTGAGTCGCTGGAAACGGCTGCCCAGGGACAGTCCGAGCGTCTTGATGTAGAGATAGTCACCCAACAGGACGGTGACGTTGGGCCCCCATTTGGAATGAACCGAGGTCATGCCCCGCCGGGTATCGGAGTTGTCGATAATGTCGTCATGGAGAAGGCTGGCGGTATGGATGAATTCAACCAGCGCCGCGAAGAGGACCGGCTCCTCCCCCCGGCTGGTGAACAGCCCGGCGCACAGGAGGACGAGGGCCGGCCGGATGCGCTTGCCGGATTTTTGGAAGAGATAACCGCCGATCTCGGCTATAAGGGGATTGGCGGATTGGGCCAGCTCCTTAAGCTTCTTCTCGACGTCCTCCAGCTGGTCCTGGATCTCTCCGTAAAGCTCGCGGAGGTCGGCCTGCCTCTGGACTTGGACTTTAATGAGTTGGCCGGCCTTTTCGTTCATCCTTTGCCGCCCTATATTAGCATTGAGTAGTATTTTTTTCAAATTTTTCTAGTTCCTCGGAAGTACCTCTTTTTTATGTAATGAGAGGTCATCAGGCTTGGGTATTGGCCTCGCTCGCCGGCCGGATTTTTCACGCCCTTCGGCCTTTCCGGAGACGCCATCGAGCTCCCCCCTATTTCCCTAGGGGGGTCGGAGGGGTAAATAAAATTGAAAAAAAGCCGCAAGGCGTCTCCGGCATCTTCTCGGGGGCTGCGCAACTCGCCCTCCTTCGGAAGGCTCAGGCTGCTCGCCGGCCGGCAAGGAAAATGCCGGAAACCCTCGAAGAGCGCTTCGGAAGGGCTAAATCCGGCCTGATGCTCGCTCCGGCCAAAACCCAAGCCTTTGCTTCTCTTTTAACTATGGGCATCACATCATCATAAAAGATACTTCCGTAATCCTAGAAAAAAGGCAGAAAATTTCAAAAAGGGAGAGGGGTCGAGTTCAGCCGAAAAGCCTGAAAAAATTGGCGGTGGTGGCTTCGGCCAGGCGCTCCGGGGTGATGCCCTTGAGCTCGGCCAGGGTCTTGGCCACTTCGATCACATAGCGCGGCTCGTTCCGCTTGACCAGGCCCCGAAAGGGAACGGGCGACAGGAAGGGCGAATCGGTCTCTACCAGCAGCCGGTCCAGGGGAACGCGGCGGGCCACTTCCCGGAGGGAGTCCGCTTTGGGGAAGGTGAGAATCCCCGAGAAGGAGATATAAAAGCCCCGGTCCAGCATCCGCTTGGCCAGGGCCCAATCCTCAGTGTAGCAGTGCAGGACTCCGGCCGCCGGGGGATTCTCCTGCTCGACGATATCGGCCGCCTCCTGGCCGGCGCTGCGCGTATGGATGATGAGGGGCAGGCCCGTCTCACGGGCCAGGGCCGTCTGGGCGCGGAAGGCCGGCCGCTGTGACTCGGCCGGCGAGAAGTCGTAGTGGAAGTCCAGGCCGACTTCTCCCACGGCAGAGATTTTATTTTCTGCGCAGAGCTCTTTCAGCCGGATGAGATGCTCGGTCCGGAAATGGGCGGCTTGATGAGGATGGACTCCGGCCGCCGTCCGCAGAGCGGGAAAGCGGGCCGCTAGGCCGAGCGTTTTTTCCAGGCTGTGCTCGACGGTCAGGTCAGCCGGGCAGAGGATGGCGCACAGGCCGGCCAGGAAAGCGCGCTCCACCACCTGCTCCCTATCCTCATCGAACTCGTCCATGTCCAGATGGGCATGGGAGTCCACTAGGGGAAGGGCGCCTGTAGGCTCCGTGCTTTTCATCGGATCAGCAGATCAGAGGATAGTTTTGTGGCCAAAGAAACGCGTTTAAAAAGATTTAAAAAGATATCCGGGCGCTCCGGCCTCTCTTAAGGCGCAGATTCCAGAGAGCCCGCCTTGGGCCTTGATCCCAGGCCTTACTGCATGATCCTGGTCTTGAGTTGGCGAGGAGGAAGGGCGCCGTAGCTTAAGAGCTTCTGCAGAAACTCGCTCTGTTTGAAGGAATCGCCCTTAGCTTTCTTGTAGTCCTTCTCGATATCCAGGATCTCCTGATAGCCTATGTAGGTGTAAGCGGATTCGCCGGGGCTGAGGATAATCTGTTTCCATTTCCGTTTGGCCTCGGCCTCGCTTTGGAAACCGCTCCTGGTTATGTAATTGATGGCCTGCTCTTCGGTCATGGAGCCCTGATGAATATTGAGTTCGAGCAAATAGTCCATGGCTGCCTTGAGCTGCATCTCAAGCTGGGACAGGCGGAGGCGGAGGTCATAGTTGCCGTAGCCGGCAGTCACCAGCGTCTCCTCCATATAGGCCGGCCAGCCTCTGAGCAGGGGAAGGTTGGGATACAACTTGCGCACGAGAGAGGGGTTCTGGCGGGTCATGACCAGAGGCACATAGGGTCCGGGATAGACTTTTCTGGCCACGGTGAAGGGGAAAATGTAGTTGTGGTATTCCTCCAGGAAGGAGTTGACCGCCTCGGGAGGCCAATCGTCAGGGATGGGACTAATGGTCAAGGTATAGGGTCCGCTGCTTTCATAGGGGCCCGGGCCCTGCAGACGGGTCAAGGTCAGGCCTCTTTTTTCCACCGGCATGACCTCGATGGCGGGCATCCCTTCCGGCAGAGCCATCAGGTTGTGGGCTTCGATGAAAGCCTTGAGAGTGGCGGCGGTGGAGCGGGCCCCGCTCAGGAATTCGTCCCGGCTCAAATGCTCGGTCTTGATCTTGTCGAAGACGCCCTTTATAAGAATGGTGCGGATTTCCTCTTCCGGACGATTCATCTGCTCCAGGTTAACGTTGGGGTACATGACCTTGTAGAAGGGGATGCAGACCAGGGCCATTTCGCGGCGGATGTTTTTAAAGTCCGCATTGGCCCGGGCCACCAGATCGTCGGGCACAATGGCTCCCTGGCTGGTCAAACGCATCAGCCGCAGGTGGGCTTGCTCGCCCAGCCGGAAGTTTCCGGTGGAGCGGGCCAGTAGTCCATTTCTAAGGAAGTTCTGAAAATCTTCCAGGGCGGTGACGGCCTTGGCCGCCTCGGCCATGAGCTTGCTCTTGGCCTCGGCCGAAGCGCCGGCCACCAGGGCCGACATATCATTTTTATAGAAGTTCAGTATTCCGGGGAACTGGGCGATGGCCGTCTCGGTGTAGATTTGGGCCGGGGTCTTAAGGTTTTCCTTGGCCTGCTTGACGAAGCCGGGAATCTGCTTCAGCCGATCGGTGGCGCTCTTGACCCGCGCTTCGAGAGGCGCAGTGTTCTTGCCCAGCAGTCCCTGGACGCAGTTGGCCAGGATCTCATTATAGAACAAGGGATTGTACTCCCAGGGCACCAGGCTTTCGTGGCGGAAGAGCTCCAGGTCCAGAGCGTCCACCAGTATCTCAAGGTCGGCCTGATTTTCCGGGCTCAAGTTGGCCTTGTTGATTTTAGTCACCAGTTCCTGGTTGAAAATGTCCAGCTCGTTGTTTCGCTTCTCTACGGTATTTGGATTCAGGTCCTCCAGGCGGTCATTGTATTTGTTGTAGCCGGCTAGCGTTCCGGAGGTGGGGTAGAATTTCCAGTAAGCGTCCAGGTAGGCATCCAGCGATTTCTGGAACTTTGAGTCCTCGGGACCCTGCGCCGAGATGAGCATGCCCAGGGAGAAAAGGACAAAAGCCGCCAGTAGCAGGGGGATGAGTCGTCTTCTCATCAGAACCTCCTTCGATATATCCCGTTGAGAGTTGTCCTTCCGATTTCTCGGTGATACCCCTCCTGGCCCATGGTAACATATCCCTTTATCGGTCGCAAGGCGGGCTCGCACACTCCTTACCAGCGGATGACGGCCGAGGCCCAGGTGAAACCCGAGCCGAAGGCGGTCAGGACGAGCAGGTCGCCATGCTTCAGGCGGCCGTCCTGGACGACCTCATCCAGGGCGATGGGGATGGACGCGGCGGTGGTGTTGCCGTAGCGCTGGATGTTGCGGACGATTTTGGAGTCGGGCAGCTGCAACTTTTTGGCCACCATTTGGCTGATCCGGTCGTTAGCCTGGTGGGGTATGACCAGGCTGACGTCTTTCAAATCCAGCCCGTTATGCCGGAGCCCGGCCATGACCGCCTCGGGCATCCGTTCCACGGCGTTGATGAAAACCTTCCGGCCGTCCATGTGGGGGAAGAACTTCCCCTGGGTGAACATCTCCAGCTGGAAGACCGGGCTGTTCTTGGGGCAGGGATTCTCCATCCACAGTTCAGAGGCGAATCGGCCGTCGCAGTAGAGATGAGTGGACAGGATGCCCCGGCCGTCATCGGCGGGGTTGGGCTCGATGATGACGGCGCCGGCTCCGTCTCCGAACAGGACGGCCATGTCCCGGCCCTGGTCGGAGAAATCGAGATTAGTGGACTGGACTTCGGCCGCCACCAGCAGGATCTTTTTGTAGGTCCCGGCCCGGATGTACTGATCGGCCACGGACAGGGCATAGATGAAGCCGCTGCATTGGTTCCGCACATCCAGGGCGCCGATGTTGGACAGGCCGAGCTTGGCCTGGACCAGGACGCCGATACCCGGGAAATAATAGTCGGGAGAGAGGGTGGCCGCAACGATGAAGTCGATTTCATCCTTGCCGAGGCCGGCGCGGTCGAGGGCTTGCTTGGCCGCTTCGACGGCCAAGTCCGAAGGCCCCGTGCCCGGCTCCACCCAGTGCCGCTCGAGGATGCCCGAGCGCTCCCGGATCCATTCGTCCGTGGTGTTGATCAGCTTTTCCAGGTCCGCGTTGGTCACCGTCCTGGGTGGGACGTAATGTCCGGTGCCGGTGATAATGGCTCGTCCGCTCATGGTGGGGGCAAATTATAAATGAGCCTTGCCGGGAAAGTAAAGAGGAAATAGGGGAAGCACTTGACCAGCTTTAAATGGTTTATTACGATAATAAAAAGGTAGAGACAATGCGCAGAAATACCGTGACATCGCTATCCATCCTTTTCTTCCTGCTGATGGCCGCGCCGACGGGTTTGTTTGCCGGGGGCGATGACCTGCTGAGGATCGAGGCGGGCATCCGGCCGAAGAGCCTGTCCCGCGGCGAGGAGGGACGGGTGGTTTTAAAGGTCATCACCCAGGAGGGCATCACCCTCAGCCCCCATCCGGCCTTCACCATTGAATTCAGCCCCTGCCCGGAGCTTCTCTTCCCCAAGGGCTTCTACACCAATTCCGACTTGGCCATCGAGGTCGTGGAAGACGCCGGTGACCGGTACTTGAATATGTCCAAGCCCATCGAGATTCCCTTCACCGTCAACCCTTCGGCCAAGCGGGGGAGCCACATCCTGGAGGGAAGGATCAAATACTTCGCCCGTTCAAGAAAAGAGGGCTGGTGCCTCAAAAACACGGCCAAGTTCTCGGTGTCTTTCTTCACCCGCCAGCTGGCCATAAGCAAATGATCCTCCCCTAAGCATCCCTTTTTTTCGCTATTTTTCAAGCCGTAAGGGCGATCATAAAGGGAGATGGCCGGGACGGTTGCAGCGACCATCAGGGAACGAATGCCGGAGACACCTCAAAATTTGTTCTCAATTTTATTAAACCCCCCTTGCCCCCCTTTGACAATAAAGGGGGCGAAAGGTAGGTGTCTCCGTAAAAGTCGCCGGGAGCAAAGCCGTCCCGGCCATCTCGCTATTTTTGTTGCTGCTAAAAAAGGGTGCTTCCTTATTTAGAGCCAGCCCTGTTCTCTGTACCAGGCGATGGTCTCGGTCAAGGCCAAATCCAAGGGCGGACCATTCCATCATCCACACAGCCGCGCCGGCCACCCGCAGGGGGATATGGACCAGGCGGGGTTTCAAACCCATGAGGCCGAAGGGCCGCTGGCCGACAGCGAACTGACCTGGATGATTTGGGGCCTGAGCCCTTGGCGCGACAGGGATTCGAAAAGGCTTGCCGTTCCTTGTTGGTTGACGGTATAATAATCTTTTGCTTTGGTGGCTTTGGTCAAGGCGGCCAGATGATAGACCACGTCCAGATTGCCTGGCAGGGACGGGATCGAAAAAAGGTCTCCTTTAAGAATATGGAAGTTGAGACCTTTAAGCCACTTAAGCTTTTTCGGGTTCCTGATGAGAGTGAATACTTCGATGCCTATGCGCGACAGCGCTTCGACCAGATGGCTGCCGATAAAACCCGTTCCGCCCGTGACGAACGCTTTCACTGCGCTTGAATTTTATTCTTTAAGCCTTCGGCGGTCAAACCGGATGCCTATCCCTTGAGGAGTAACTCATGAGCCTTTTTGGACCTGCCACCAGGGCTGCCCTGCGCTTCTGTCCGACAGCCATCCTGCTCCTATCTCTGACCGCGGCAGTTTGGCCGCAAACAGCCATCCTGCCGCTCGACCAGGTCAAGCCGGGCCTGCTGGGCAAGGGCCGGAGCGTATTCAAGGGAAGCCAGGTTGAGGAATTCGAGGCTGAGATCCTGGGCGTCCTGTCCAACGCTCTGCCCAAAAGGAGCATTATCCTGGCCAGGCTGAAAGGGCAGGGGCTGGAGAACTCCGGCGTCATTCAGGGCATGAGCGGAAGCCCCGTCTATGTGGACGGCCGGCTGGTGGGCGCCGTGGCCTACAGCTTCCCTTATTCCAAAGAGGCGATTGCCGGCCTAACGCCCATCGAGGAGATACTGTCCCTGTCCGGGGGAACGGCCGCCCCGCCCGCTTCCTTCGCCGCCCGGTCCGTTCCGCTGGGCAAGATCAGCCTGGAGGATTACTGCTCTCTTTTTCCCGACGTCTTCGGCCCCCGCCTGTCCGTGGAGGCCGGTGGACGGCCGCTGCTCCCCTTGGGTATCCCCCTCATGTGCGGCGGGCTGTCCAGCCGAGGCCTGGACAGGGTGAGGCCGGCCCTGGCCCGCATGGGCTTTCTTCCAGTGAGCGCAGCCCAGGTCATCAATGAGACGGCGGCTTCCCCGTCCCTCGGCCCGTTGACGCTCCAGGCCGGCGACCCGGTCTCCGTGCAGCTGGTCGGCGGGGATATGGACCTCTCCGCTTTGGGAACGGTGACTTATGTGGAGGGCCGAAAGGTCTACGCCTTCGGGCATCCCATGTACAACCTGGGCCCCGTCGAGTACGGCATGGCCCGGGCCGAAGTGCTGACCGTCGTGTCAAACCTTGAATCGTCCTTCAAGCTGGCCGCGCCAGGGGCCCTGGTCGGGACGTTCGTCCAAGACAGGTCCTCCGGCGCCTACGGCGAGCTGGGCCGGCTGCCTTCCATGATCCCGGTCAACATTAAGCTCGGCGGAGGGCCTTTCCTGTCGCGGGAATACAAAATCCAGGTGGTCAATGACCGGATTCTGGGCGCCTTCTTCACCGGCTCGGCCCTGTCCATGATCCTGAGCGATGCGGAACGGGCTTTGGGCGACCTGAGCCTTTCCGTGCAGGGCGATTTTTATCTGAACACCGGTCAGAGCGTCCATGTGGAGGACCTTTACTCGGGGAATTTCGACAGCGCCGTGAACGACCTTTCCAGCCTTGTCCTGGCCGTGGTCTATTTTCTGTACAACAACGAATTTCAGAGTTTGGGTCTCCATCGCTTGGACCTGGATATCCAGGCCGTGGAACAGCCCAAGGTCTGTCTTTTGGAAAAAGTGCTCCCCGACCGTTACGAAGCTTCGCCCGGGGAGCCGATCAACATCAAGATTTTCCTGAGGACCTATCGGGGGGAAGTCGATGTTGAAGAGGTCCAGGTTCCGGCGCCCGCCCTCCCCTCCGGGTCGAGTTTTTCATTGATCCTGGGCGATGCCGCCTCCATGCAACAGGTGGAGGCGGCCCAATACCGGAGCCTGGAGTTCGTCCCCCGCAGCCTGGAGCAGCTCATTCGGCTGCTGAACAACCTACGCAAGAACAACCGCATCTATCTCAAAGTCCTGGCCAACCGGCCGGGCCTGTTCTTGAAGGGCGAAGAAATGTCCAACTTGCCCTTGACCGTGAAATCCCTGTTCACTTCGCCCCGGGCTTCGGCCAGCAACGCCGTGGAAATCGGGCTGTCCACCCAGGGCGAGTACCAGCTTCCCATTCCCTATGTCTTAAAAGGAATGGTCCGCATCCCGATGAAGATCAAGAAATAGGAGAGACCGGAATGAAAAGGCTTTTTCTCGGCGCGACCCTGTTCATCCTGGGCCTGGGCGTTGTGGCGGCTATCGTGCCCCAACAGTGGAGCCTGACCGACGGCTCAGATTTCTGGAAGGGCAAGTTTTTTGGCGTGGCCTCCGGCGTCGAAGGCCCGCTCTTCCTGGCTGCCCGCGAAGAGAAGAAAGAGGGACCGGCCGAAGAATTTTACCTGTCGCTGGTCGAGGCCCGGGACGGGACGCTTTACCTGGGCACCGGACACGGCGGCAAGATCTATCGCCTGGCCAAGGACGCTGTGCCCGAGCTCTATTTCCAGGCCCCGGAAATGGACGTGACCTGCCTGGCTCTGGACGAACAAGGCCTGCTCTATGCCGGAACCTCGCCCAACGGCCGGATCTACAAAATCACGGCCAAGAACAAAGGCGAGACCTTCTTCAACCCGGACGAAAAGTATATTTGGGATCTGCTGCCCGGGCCGGGCGGGAAGATGTTGGCCGCGGTGGGCGAGGGAGGGGCCGTCTATGAGATCAGCAGCCAGGGCGAAGGCCGGGCGCTTTTTAAAGTCAGCCAATCGCACATCCTTTGTCTGGCCCGGCAGGCAAACGGCGACCTCCTGGCCGGCAGCTCGGGCAACGGCCTGCTCTACCGTCTGAACAGCGCGGGGAAAGCATCGGTGCTGGCCGAGCCGTCCTTCGAGGAAGTGAAGGGAATCGCCCTGGACGGCCAGGGCAACATCTTTCTAGCCGCCTGCGGAACACCTATCAAGGCCAAAAAGGATGAAGCGGACAAGGCGGATTCGACAGCAACGGCAGTAGATATCACCGTGACGGCCGACCGGGCTTCGGCCAGCCAGAAGGCGGCTGCCCCAGGGAGCCCTTCGGCCTTGATTCAGGTCAGCGGAGAAGGCCTGACTAAGAAGCTGTGGAGCTCCGAGGACGAGCTCATCTACGACCTGGTTTGGGACGAGGCCCAGAAGAAAATCATCTTCGGCACGGGCGGACAAGGCCGTCTCTATATGGTGGATACGGCCGGACAGGCTTCGCTTATTGTTCAAAAAAGCAGTGAACAACTTAGCCGTCTTGTCCCCTCCGCCGGCAAAACTTATATTCTGTCCAACAACCCGGCGCGCCTGGATATCCTGTTATCCGAGCAGAGGATGGAGGGGGAATACCTGAGCCCGGTCTTGGATGCTAAAACACTTTCCTCTTGGGGGCGAATCGTCTGGGAGAGCGAGCGGCCTTCAGGGACGGTCCTTCAACTTCTGACGCGGAGCGGCAACACGAACGAGCCGTCCTCCACCTGGAGCGAGTGGTCGCCGCCCTACCAGAAGGCCGAGGGCGAGCAGATCCTCAGCCCCAAAGCCCGCTATCTCCAGTTCCGGGCCCTGTTCAAGACCAACTCGGGCCGCCTCAGCCCCAAATTGAGCAAAGTCGAAGTTTACTATCTTCAGGTCAACTTGGCGCCGGTGATGGACAAGCTTGTTTTCCTCGAGCCCAATGAAGTCTACCTTAAGCCGCCCGGCTCGAAAGACCTCATCTGGGGCAGACCCGAAAGCCTGGAATCCCGAGTCAAAGCGGAAGACGACGAGGATGACCCGCTCAGACTTTTGGCCAGTATCAAGAAGTCCAAAGCCCAGGGATACCGGACGCTGGTCTGGGGGGCCGATGACGAGAACGAGGACAATTTGGTTTACAGCATATTCGCCCGGCGGGAGGACGAGAGCCAGTGGCGCCTCCTGGAGAAGGATTGGCCGGAGCAGATTTACGCTATCGACACGGTCTCCCTGCCCGATGGTATCTATGTCTTCAAGGTCGTTGCCTCGGACAGGCTCTCCAACCCTCCCGGCTTGGCCCTCCAGGGAGAGAAGGTCAGCCGGCGCTTGACCATCGACAACACCGCGCCCCTCCTGCAGAACGTTCAGGTGACCAAGGACGGGGCCAAATTGAAGGTCAGCTTCCAGGCGGAGGATGCCCTTTCTCCTATCCTGGAAGCCAGGGTCCTGGTCCGGCCCTCGGCCTGGCAGGAAGTTTTTCCCTCAGATGGGATTTGCGATTCGACCAAAGAAAGCTTCTCTTTTAGTCTTGACCTTCCGGCCGGCGCGGACAACATGATAACCATCATGGTCAAGGACGCCCACAACAACCGTGCTGTTTTCCGGCAGATCTTTTAGCTGAATTCGAAGGTATTGCCACCCATCCACTCTGAATATTCGGGTGTGTCGCGGAAAAAGGGATGTTTTCTATATATCAGGCGCCCTTGGCCCGCTCTAGGTATTTGTTTTCCCGGGTATCCACCCGGATGACGTCGCCCTCCTTGATGAACTGAGGGACGCTGACCTGAAGCCCGGTTTCCAGGATGGCCGGCTTGTTGCTGGCCGATTGGGTGGCCCCTTTGAGGAAAGGCTCGGTCCGCACGACCTTCAGGTCAACCGTGATCGGAGGCCGGATGCCGACCGCCCGCCCTTGGTGAAACTCGGCTATGAAAACGATGTTGGGAATCAGGTAGTTGACGCTGTCGCCCAGGACCTCGGCCGGAAAGCTGGTCTGGTCAAAGGTCTCCCGGTTCATGAAGACATATTCGTCGCCGTTCTGATAGAGGAACTCCATCTCCGTCTCTTGCAGGTAGGCCTGCTCCACTCGGTCCCCGGAGCGGAAGCGATAGTCCTGCAGGGTTTGGTCCTTGAGGTTGCGCAACCGCGTCTGGACCATGGCCTTCCAGTTTCCCGGAGCGACATGAGTCGCCTCCAGCACTTTGTACAGAACTCCGTCGATGTCGAGCACCATTCCTTTGCGGATCTGGGTGGCGATGATCATGTTTCCCCTTGGTCCCTCAGCAGCGGCCGTTCGCTCCCTAGCTTTCCCGGCGGATGCCGTCATCGGTCCGCACTACGTCGGCCCGGCCGCCCTCCGCCTCCACGGCCCGGGCCACCCGCTCCGGGTCTTGGGGCGCATAGGCGAACATGGTGCCCCCTCCGCCCGAGCCGTTGATTTTTGCGCCCAGGGCCCCTGCTTTCAGGGCCGCCTTGATCATCCGTTCGATCTTGGGCGTCGAGGTCTGCAGATGGTCGCGGAGAACCCGGTGCTGGGCGCTGAGCAATTGTCCGAAGCGGATATGGTCGAAACCGTGATTAACGAAGAGCGTTTCGCCCTCGGCCGCCAAGTCCCGGGTGAGGAGCGTCCCCTTGAGCAGCCGCCTTTGGTCCGGGGAGGGCAGGGATTGGATCACTTGCTCCGTCTCTCCGGTGAGGGCGCTGTGCAGGCTGAAGCCGGGGATCGTCCGGCGAACGAGCTCCAAGCCGCCGAGGACATTCCCTTTAACGAAACTCAGCATCCCGGTCGTATCCTTCTTCTCCAGAGAATTCCCCAGGACGAAGGGGCCCAGGGGGTTGGGCAGGGCCCGCAGCCGGAATTGCTCTCCGAAATGGATGGACACCACATGTCCGCGGGCCGAGGAATAATGGTCCATTTTGCCGCCGGGCTCTTTAAATTCGGCTACTTCGGTCAGGAAGGCCAGTTCGGCCACCGCGTCCGGCTCGGCCGCCCGCGCGTCGCCGGCCGCCTCCAGCAGGAATTTTACCCAGGCCACGCATAGGGCCGAGGAGCTGGCCGCGCCGGCGTTGATGGGAATGGTGCCCCGCACCAGGCAGTCCCAGCCCGAGTGGAGCTCGACTCCCTGGCGGCGGAGGACGTTGACCGCGCTCTTGAGATAATCCCGCTTCTTGTCGTAGAGGATGGGCCGGTCCAGGTCCATGTCCTCAGTCTGGCCGATATCCGGGAGGTCGAGATGGAGGCGGCGGTCGCTGCGGCGGCGGCCGGAGATGGTGATGCGCAGATTGACCGCCGCGGCGATGATGGCCAGGCCGAAGTAATCCTGGTGCTCGCCGAAGAGGCACATCCGGCCCGGCGTGGAGACGATCAACTCGGCTTCAGGCATGGATATTTTGTAGCCGAGACGCGTCTTGGTGTCAAATCGAAGTATTGCTAGAGGCGAGCAAAGATCAGGGACTTCGGCCTGGCCAAGGTTAACTGCCGGAAGGGGATGCGGGTTGACGGATGCGGATCGGCTGGATGACGAAGTCGTCGACAAGGAAGCTCATAGCGCCGCCCTCCGGGGGCCGCGTCCCGCGGCCGGGGCGGCCCTTGATGGCCGCGAAGAGCGCCACCCCGACGGCGTAGAAGTGATCCCGGTACAGCGAAACATTGTGGAACACCACCGAGCCGCGCTGGGCCCTGTAGGGTGATGGGCTCCAGGCAGTGGGCGTTTTTGCCCTGGGACGCTGGCTAAACGACTGCCAGTAGACGCCCGGCAGTTCAAAGGCTAGCAGGGGCGGGAAGCCCTCCGCGTCCGGGAATTTCGGAAAGGCCTCTTCCCCGGGCCCCTGTCCCTCCGGCTTGAACATCCCCGCTGAGATGCCGGCCTGGTCGGGAAAGTCGGAGGCGAACCAGACGTTGTAGTGGACATCGTACGTGTTGGTCCCCGGCGCAACGGTCCCCTTGTGGGTGATGGGGACCTCGATGTCCCGGATCCCGTACCAGGGCGCCTCCTTAGGCGGCATCCGCGGACCTACCCGGAAGGTCTGCCAGAGACACACCCAAGCCCACCCCTGGCCTTCCTGGCCGGGGGGCACTTGTACGATCGCTTCCAGCCCACCCAGCAGGTCGTAGGCCGACCTGGCATCCGCCGCGCCGCTGTGCTCGGCGCGCGCCTGGCCGAAATCGAACGAGCCTGTCAACACCCCATTCCACTCGGTGACGTCGAAGGTCGCGTAGGCGCGGGCCGAATAGCGCGAGAGGTGGGCCAGTTGCGCCGTGGCCGTCCCGGCGGCCAGGTCCACCTTGGTCTGCAGGTTCTGGTAGGGCGGCCGGGCCGACGCGGCGGCTGCCGCCCCGAGGCCGCCTTGACCCTGGGGCTCCGGCCCCGGCAGCAGCTGCATGATCGTCACGTCCTCGGGCTTGTAACCCTTGGGCATATCCGACGGTTTGTAGCGGATGATGAACGTCGCGGATTGCGCAAACCGCAGCCCATCCGGCTGCAGTTCGTAGACCGGGCCCACCGCCGGGCCCGCCTCGGGCGGCAGCTCGGTGAGGGAGACCTCGGAATCGGCCGCAAGTGCTCCGGGGGGGATGATGAGTGTGGCCTGGCCCGAAGGAGCGGTCAGTTCTCCCCCCTGGCGGGCGGACATCAGCCGAGTGGTCTTGGGTGGGCTTGGCTTCTGAGCAGCCACCAGGCCCGGCAATTCTGGGGCATCATTTGTCGATAATGAGAGCAACGTCAAATAGCAAAGCGCGGCCAAGGCCATGCTGCCAACCATGATGCCGTGTTGATGTCTTTTTTTATGTTGCTCTAATGAACCCATTCATCCCCTCCTCAGGCCCGGCCCAGGCCTGGCCAATCATTGTGGGGAAGTATAGGTATCAGCTCGAAGAGATGTCAAGAGAAGCCCAGGCTCGATGACGATGAGGTAATTTTTTGGTTTTGGTAGTTCGTTGGGTGTCACCGAATTCCAGGTGTCACCGAATTTTAGGATGGATGTCAGGGCCTTTCTCTCGCGTAGAGTTCCCTTGCCCGGTCTTCGTGCTCTTTGTAGGCCCGGGAGCGGTCGATGAGGTTCTGGAAATCGACGTCGGCGCCGTCGAATTCGGGGCCGTCTACGCAGGCGAAGCGGGTGGCGCCGCCGACGATGACGCGGCAGGCGCCGCACATACCCGTGCCGTCGACCATGATGGAGTTCAGGCTGACGACCGTCTTGATATTGCGCTCCCGGGAGATGTCGCAGATGGCCTTCATCATCAGGACGGGACCGACGGCCAACAGATAATCGACCTTCTCTCCCTGGTCGAGCATCTGCCGGAAGGCGTCACTGACGAAGCCGTGCAGCCCCTTCGACCCGTCGTCGGTGGTGATGACCAGACGGTCGCTGAGGCGGGCCAGGTCCTCCTCCAGGATGAGATGCTGGTGCGTCCGGCCGCCCAGGATGGTCACCAGATGATTGCCGGCTTCCTTGAGGGCCTTGGCAATGGGATAGACGCAGGCGCAGCCCACGCCGCCGGCGATGCACACCACTTGGCCGAAGTTCCGGATCTCGGTAGGCCTGCCCAGTGGACCCACCAGGTTCAAAATTTCATCGCCCACCTTAAGGTCCTCCAGCATCATCGTCGTCTTGCCCACTACCTGGAAGACGATGGTGATGACGCCTCGATGCGGGATCTTTTTCCAGGACGGTCAGGGGAATGCGCTCGCCGCGGTCGCTGACCCTGAGGATGACGAACTGCCCGGCCAAATGTTTTCTGGCCACCTCCGGTGCTTCGACTTCGATGCGGTACACGCTGGGGGCGATCAGCTCTTTCTTTAGTATCCTAGCGCCCATGGGCCCTCCGCTTGAGTCAAAATAAGACACCTATTATTGATAGATGGGGGGCAGTTGTAAAGAGATATAATGTATGGTTAATCGATCATATAACCAACGTAATTTGGATTTATTTTTTCTTTGGCAGCCCTGCTTCCTTAAATAATTGTATTACTAATCTTTTGCCCATAGAATAATTCTTTTTTGAGTCACTAACCAGTTCGTGAATATTTTTATATTCTAAAATATGGTGTACGATTTTGTTCCGATTTTTATTGTATTCTCTGAGTCTCTTAATTATGCTAGGCCGTCCGCCCGCTAATTCGAAATAGTTAATAAGTTGCGAAAAAAAAGCATCCCCATCCCAATATTTTTTAAGGGCTTTCTTTTTACTGCCCACTTTTGCAGTGATGGCGATTCTTAATGCCGCTTCAGTCAGTGAAGCCTGCAAGATAGCCGACTCAATGTAAGCTTCTCTTTGCCTACCCCCTGCAATATTTGCTCTTAATTGAATAATTTTGACAATTGAAAGGTTAATTTTGTCCCAATATTTTTTCATATTGTCAATTTGCTACCAGCAAAGTCATGTTTATTTCAACAAATCATCCAGCTCACAAGAAAGCAGGGCCGATTTATTAAGCACAATCTGCTCTTTCTGATCAAGTTTATCTGCCGTCATTCTTATGACCTTTGTAATTATGTTGTCGCCTAGCATTATTCTGCTTGTTTTTCTGAGGTACGCCTCCGTTTTATCATAAAATAATGTTACATACTGCTTTAGCTTGTCGCTTAGCCGATCTTTCAAATCGCCCTCAACTAACTGGGCTATTTTATCATTTATTTTGATTTGCAAATCCCCCTCGCGAAAATCAATCCAGTAGCTGCTGATTGTGTAGACAATCCGCACTGACCTTCCTTCTTCCGTTTTATACAGATACACAAAAGAAAAATTGTCAGTATAAAAATCCTGATGAACGCGAATGCTTTCCAGTGTGGCTACGGAATTGATTTTGTATTCATCAAGAAGGCGTAAATAGGTTTCTCGCCAGTTCTTTAGCCAGTTCCCAATATAGATTTGATTTACAAAAAGCGGTATCAGGTCCTGTTTAAGATTATTGTCGTTTACTCTATTCATCTGAATTGTAAGCTTGTCAAAAAGCGCTCGCGGATCTCTGACATCAATGCCTTTTGCGATTAAATAATCAAGATCGGGCACTACCTTTTTATTCATATACCAGAGAAGATCATAAATATCGCGTCCTTTTTCTTCATACACTGCCCCACCCACGCCGCGAGTCGCGCGCAAGAAAATTGCGGCAATCTTGCTTGCCATAAGCCTGGATATATTGTAAATGGCAATTACAAATGAAAGCTGGCCGCGATTTATTGGCCTTCGCTCGGTCACTATCGCCTTGGGGGCGACAAAATGATTAAGGTCGATTTTTACATGTACCTGCTTTGAGGGATGGCTAATGCTTAGCTCCTTGCCGACATTAAACTTAAGAAGCAATCCTCTACCTGTGGTTGTTTTTATCGTGAGAAAACCAGGCTCGGTAGCATAAGTGTTCGCGAAATGTTTATCGATGTCTTTTTTCAATTTCTTTAAAAACGTTTCTGTTATCGTATGGGATATTTCAAAATCCAAATCAACTGACATGCGATCAAGATCGTGAATAACGCGAAGCGCAGAGCCGCCGTACATAATCCATTTGCTATATTCCGGGTGATGATAAATAAAATTAAGAACGTAATACTGCAACTCTTCTTTTAGGGCATTACGCTTTGTTTCCGCATAAATCTCACCATATGCGGAAAGGCCTTCGAGAGTTCTATTTAATGTAGCGAGAATTTGTTTACTCATGGTTTAGGTATTTTTTAATCATTGCGTGAAAAGCGGCCCGATCTTTTTTATTCATTTCATCAATATCAATGCGTAATTCCTCAATTAGTATGTTTATGTCTTTAAGCTGCACGCCACGAAACTGATGCGTTTTAAAATAAAGCAAATCAAAAAGTGCCTTGGGAGACGACGCAATAAAAAAATCAAACTTGCCTGCCGGAGAGGCAGGCGATCCTTTGGCCAGAGAGAAGTCAGAAAACAAATCTTTTTTTACCGAATGGTAGGCAAAGGTTCCTGCTTTTGTCTTGTAAATCCTGGTTACCTTTGGGGTAATTGAGGTTATGGTGAAGATCGATTCAGTTGTTAAATTATAATATTGGAGGGCTGACCAAGAGCTTACATATGATGGCGTCCGCAAAATGTTTGCAAGATAAAATGAATATGAAATATCGCTCCTATTTTTATTAAAAAAATCGGCGGCCACATAAAGTCCTTTTTTGAGCAGGATTATTTCTTTGCGCTTCAAAAAGCGGCTGATATAGGTATCAATCGAGACATTTTTAAGCTCAAGCTGTCTGCCAAGCTGCTGTATAGTCTTTTTACTAAAGTATGGTAAGGACCTTAACTGTGCGATTAGATTCTTACTGCTTTTCATAATTGTGACAATAATGTACTAATTATGAAATATCCTGTCAAGCATTCCTGTGCACTGTTTGGCTGCCGGCAAGGGATTCGAAATGTTTTTCCCTCGTTATTTATATCATGTTTTCACAAACCCCACATAGGACAGATTTGCACTATGAATGGAAAATATTAGGGCGAGATTATAAAATAATATTGCTCATGACCGACCTGTGCGTTCTGGGGACGGGAGGGGCGGTGGCCACCGCAGAGCGCGACAACACCGCCTTCGCTCTGGACCTAGGATCATCGGCCACCCTTATTGATTGTCCGGGCAGCCTGTCGCAGAAGCTGAAGAGAGTCCAGGTCGATCCCTTGAAGGTCGACTCGATACTGGTGACCCATGTCCATCCCGATCATATCAACGGCCTGGCCTCGCTGGTCCACTCCTTGTTTTTAGAAGAGGGGCTGATCAGGATATTCGGCTCGGCGGAGAGCCTCGATTTTTGCGCCGGGTATCTCGACCTGTTCCAGCTGCGCGAGAGACAAATCCGGATGCGGACCGACCTGGTTCCGGTCGAGCCGGGCAAACGTTTCCAGGTCAACAAGCGTTTGGAGGCGGAGGGAATCCGCGTTCCTCACACGCCGGCTTCATTGGCCTTTCACTTGTTTTTCAAGGAGGAAGGCGGGGAGTGGGTCTTCTCCGGCGACACGCCGGCTCGGCCCTCGCTTTTTCGGCGGGCGGCTTCTGCCTCGGGTCTCGTCCATGACTGCAGCGCGCCCTCGCGCTTCTTCGACCAATATCCCCAGCTGCGGGCCATGCATACCAGCGCCCTGGACCTGGGCCGGCTGGCCCAGGAAGCGGCCGTGCCCTGTCTCATTCCCTGCCATTTCTTTGGAGAAGTGGTATTCACTTTAGCCGAGGTCGAAGAGGAGGATCCGGCGCCACTACCGCGGCCGGCTTATCATCCCCGAGGACCTTCAGAGGATCCCGCTGTTCTTAGCTTGAGCTGCTCCGACTTTGATTGGCAGCCGCCTAAAACGCGGGACGATCACGGTTTCAGAAACGGCAAGGGCTTGGGTTTTGGCCGGAGCGAGCATCAGGCCGGATTTAGCCCTGCCGAAGCGCTCTTCGAGGATTTCCGGCATTCTTTTTGCCGGCTGGCGAGCATGTTTGAGCCTTCCATTTTGATTCATCAAGTTGTGAAGGGCTTCCTTTTTTGCTATGATACTGCCTCATTTTTTTCCTGTCCTTGTCAAAGGAGGACTCATGAATATCGGCGTCATCAATGAAAGCCAGAAGATAGAGAACAGAGCGGGGCTTACGCCCAGCGGCGTGTCCTTCGTCGTCGAGCGGGGGCATACCGTCTATGTCCAGGCCGGGGCCGGGCTGCGGGCCGGCTACTCCAACGAGGATTACGCCAACCAGGGGGCCAAGGTCGTCTTCACCAAGGAAGAGGTTTTCGGCCGCTCCGACGTCGTCCTCAACATTTCGCCCCTCAACGAGGAGGAGAGCAGGCTGGTCAAGGAGGAACAGATCCTGTTCGGCTTCCATCATCTGGCCGTAGCCAAGAAACCCATCGTCGAAGAGTTCCTGCGCAAAAAGGTGACCATGATCGGCTACGAAATCGTCATGGACGAGCACGACGGCCTGCCCTTCCTGGAGAGCATGGGCGAAGTGGCCGGGCAGTTGTGCTCCAACATCGCCGGCCACTATCTCCAGACTCAGAACGGCGGATTGGGGACCATCCTGGGCGGCGTGGTCAGCGTCCCGCCGGCCACGGCCTTCATTGTCGGCACCAGCGTCCTGGCCAAGAGCGCGGCCAAGGCCATGCTCAACGCCGGGGCCCACACCATCGTGGCCGGGCTGCACATGGACCGCATGCACGAGCTGGAGGGACTTTTAGCCGGCAAGATCGTCACCATCATGGCCAGCAAGTACAACCTGGCCCGCCTGACCCGTATCGCCGACGTGCTCATCGGCGCCGTCCTCCGGCCGGGCGAGCGGGCTCCGATCATGATCACCCGCGACATGGTCAAGACCATGAAGAAGGGCGCGGTCATCATCGACCTGGCCATCGACCAGGGGGGCTGCATCGAGACCAGCCGGCCCTGCACCCTGGACCATCCGGTTTATATCGAGGAGGGCGTCCTCCACTACTGCGTGCCCAACCTGACCGCCTCGGTCAGCCGAACCTCCACCAAGGTCCTGTCCAACCACGCCATCTTCTATCTGACCCTGCTGGGCGAGCACGGCCTGGACAAAGCCCTGAAGATGAACGAGCCCCTGTGCCGCGGCCTGTATATTTACCGGGGCGGTCTCGTCCGCAAAAACATCGCCGAACGGTTCGGCCTGCCCAGCCAAAAATTGGAGATATGCGGCTAGGCTGAATGCGGCCGGAGGAATAAAGTCGGACTCGGAGTTCTTGAGATTAAGTTAGACGACCATGCCTGAAAAAAAACCTGAATTGCCCGCCGAACTCAAGGAATGTCTCAAGGCCGGCTACAACCAGGAGTGGCGGAAGGAGCTCCGCCGGGCGGTCCCGGTCAAGGAACGGATGAAGCTCCCGCGCCAGAAAATGCCGGAGCGGGAACCGGGGGTGCGGAACAAGGACTTCAACGAAGTCAACCGCGGCTTGTCGGGTGAGGCGGCCAGGGCGGAAGCGCGCCGCTGCCTGGACTGCGCCAACCCCCAATGCGTGGCTGGCTGCCCGGTGGCTATCGACATCCCCTCCTTCATCAAGCTGATGGAGAAGGGTGATTTCACGGCCAGCATCCGGAAGCTCAAGGAGACGAACTCCCTGCCGGCCATCTGCGGACGGGTCTGCCCCCAAGAAACGCAATGCGAAGAGGTCTGTACCATGCGCAAGGCCACGGGCATCTCGGTGGCCATCGGTAACCTGGAAAGGTTCGCCGCCGATTGCGAGCGGCTGGAGGGTGAGGTCTACATTCCGCCCCCGCCCGCCGACACGGGCCATCGAGTGGCCGTTGTCGGCGCCGGCCCGGCCGGTTTGACCGTGGCCGGCGACCTGGCCAAGATGGGCCACCGGGTAACGATCTTTGAGGCCCTGCACACCTCGGGCGGCGTGCTGGTTTACGGCATCCCCGAGTTCCGGCTGCCCAAGGCCATCCTGGCCGCCGAGGTGGACTACCTGAAAAAGCTGGGCGTGGAGATCCGGACGAGCTTCGTGGTGGGCAAGACGGCCACCCTGGACGACCTGCGGGGCCTGGGGTTCGAGATCTTCTTCATCGGCAGCGGGGCCGGCCTGCCGAGCTTCATGAAGATTCCGGGCGAAAACCTGGTGAACGTCTATTCGGCCAACGAGTACCTGACCCGGAACAACCTGATGCGGGCTTTTGATTTTCCCCGATACGACACGCCCATCTTCCGGGCCAAGCGGGCGGCCATCATCGGCGGGGGGAACGTGGCCATGGACTCGGTCCGCACGGCCAAGAGGCTGGGCGCGGACACGGCTCAGATCATATACCGCCGCTCGCGCCAGGAGATGCCGGCCCGCGACGAGGAGATCAAGCACGCCGAGGAGGAGGGCATCGAGTTCCATTTCCTGACCACGCCCATCCGCTACATAGGCGATGAGCGGGGCCGGGTCAAGGCCATGGAGTGCCTGCGCATGGAGCTGGGCGAGCCCGACGCCTCGGGCCGACGCCGGCCGGTGCCCGTCCCGGGATCGGAGACCGTCACCGAGGTGGACCTGGTGGTGGTGGCCATCGGCCAGAGCCCCAACCCGCTCATTCCCCAGACCACGCCCGGCCTGAAGGTGGGCAAATGGGGCAACATCGAAGCCGACTTCAAAACTATGGCCACCAGCATGGAGGGCGTTTACGCCGGCGGGGACATCATCCGCGGCGGGGCTACGGTCATCCTGGCTATGGGCGACGGACGGGTGGCGGCTATGGAGATGGACCGCTATTTGAGAGAGAAGAGATGATTCCGAAATGACGGAGGATTTCAATGAGTTGGGTTGACGACTATAAAAAAAGGCTGTGCTCCCCCGAAGAGGCGGCCTCGGTCATCAAGAGCCATGAGCGTGTGTACATCAGCGGCAACGCGGCCACGCCCTATGTCCTGATGAAGGCCCTGGCCCAGCGGAAGGACGAACTGCACAACGTGGAGCTGGTCCATGTGCTCCTGCTGGGCGAGGACCCCCTGTCCACGCCGGACATGGAAGGCCACTTCCGGCACAATTCGCTGTTCGTCGGCCCGGCCGACCGCAAGGCCATCAATGAAGGCCGGGCGGATTATATACCCATTTTCCTGCACGAGATTCCCGGGCTGTTCCTGTCGGGACAGATGCCCCTGGATGCGGCCATCCTCCAGCTCTCCCCGCCGGATGAGCACGGGTTCATGAGCCTGGGCGTGGAGGTGCTGTCCTCCAAGGCCGCCGCAGAGAAGGCCAAGGTGGTCATCGCCCAGGTCAACGACAAGATGCCCCGGGTCCTGGGCGACTCCTTCGTCCATGTCTCCCGGGTCCACAAGATAGTCGAGGTCTCCGAGGCTCTGCCCCAGCTGGAGAAGACCCCCTTCTCCGAAGTAGAGATGAAGATCGGCAAATTCATCGCCGACCTGATCGAGGACGGCAACACCCTGCAGCTCGGCATCGGCGGCATCCCCGACGCGGTGCTGGCCTCCCTCAAAGGACGGCGCGACCTGGGCATCCACACCGAGATGGTTTCCGACGGTGTCATGGAGGCCATTGAGGCCGGCATCATCACCGGAACGCAGAAGACCTTCCACCCCGGCAAGGTGATCATCACCTTCGCCCTGGGCTCCCAGCGGCTGTACGATTTTGTCGACAACAACCCCATCATCGAGGCCCATCCCACCGACTACGTCAACCACCCCTTCAACGTGGCCCGCAACGACAACATGGTGGCCATCAACTCGGCCATCGAAGTGGACATCACCGGCCAGGTCTGCTCCGATTCGATCGGGACTTATATCTTCAGCGGCTTTGGCGGCCAGGTGGACTTCATCCGCGGGGCGGCTCAATCCAAGGGCGGCAAGCCCATCATCGCCCTGCCGGCTACGGCCAAGAACGGCGAGATGTCGCGCATCGTCCCTTATTTGAAACAGGGCGCCGGGGTGGTCACCACCCGGGGCGACGTCCGCTACGTCGTCACTGAATTCGGCGTGGCCTATCTGCACGGCAAGAACCTGCACGAGAGGGCCCAGGCCCTGATCAACATCGCCCACCCCAAATTCCGGCCGGAGCTGATCCGGGAGGCCAAGGCGCGTCATCTCATCCGCTGAGCCGCCCGGCCCGGAGCACGATGGAGCAGCCAGATCTCTTTCCCCAGGACCCCGGCCGCATCGGCACGGACGAATCGGGCAAGGGCGATTATTTCGGCCCGCTGGTGGTGGCCGGCTTTTTCCTGCCCGAGGGGCAGGAGGAAGTCCTCCGCAAGCTGGGGGTCAAGGACAGCAAGAAGACCTCGGACCGCCGGGCCAGTGAACTGGCTGATATCCTGCGGCGGGGCTACACCTACTCCGTGGTGGCCATCGGCCCGGAAAAATACAATCAACTTTACGAGCGGCTGAGGAACCTCAACCGGCTGCTGGCCTGGGGACATGCCCGGGTCATCGAGAACATCCTGCTGGAGAAGAACGTCAAGCTGGCCGTCACCGATCAATTCGGGGACAAGGCCTATGTCCTCGAGGCCTTGATGAGAAAAGGCAAAAAGATTGAGCTTGTCCAAAAGCCCAGGGCCGAGGAAGACCCGGCCGTGGCCGCCGCCTCCCTCCTGGCCCGGGCCGAGTTCCTGAAGCGGCTCCATTTTTTATCTCAAGAGGTGGGTGTGGAGCTGCTCAAGGGCGCCTCAACCCTGGTCGAGGAAGCGGCGGTCAAACTCATCCACAAGCACGGCCCGGAAGTTCTCCAGCGCACGGCCAAGGTACATTTTAAAATGACCGCCCGTATCTTAGAGGCGGCGAAATAGGGGCTGATGGTCAGCCTTCTCAAGGTCATCCTCCTCATCGGCGTTCTTCTTTTTCTTATTAGGATGAAATGGGACCTGGGGCTGGTCCTGCTGATAGGCGCCGGCCTGACCGCCCTTTTTTTCCGCCTCAGCGTGAAAGGTTTTGGCCAAGGCGTTTTCAAAGGGGCGGTGAGCCTGGAAACGCTCAACCTGGTAGGCATCTTCTGGTTGGTGATCTATCTCGGGCATTTCCTCAAAAAGAAGGAATATTTTCGGATCATGGTCGATGCCCTGAAGCGGCTCGTCCCGGAGGAGCGGCTCATTCTGGCCCTGCCGCCGGCCTTCATCGGATTACTCCCTATGTTCGCCGGAGCCATGCTCTCAGCGCCCATGGTCGAGGAGGCGGGCCGACGCTGGAACCTGGAGCCGGCCAAAAAAACTTTCTTCAACTACTGGTTCCGCCATATCTGGGAGTATAGCTGGCCGCTGTACGCCAACCTGATCATCGCCGCGGCCGTTCTCAAAATTCCTATCTTGCGGCTTTCCGTACACCAGTTTGCGTTCACAATTTTAGCGGCCGTGGCGGGCGGGGTTGTGCTTTTCCGGACCGTGCCTGCTCTGCCCAGGGAAAAGCATGACGGCCGGCTGCTTGATGCGGTCGGCCGGCTGCTGTTCAGCCTGTGGCCAATCCTGCTGGCCATCGTTCTTATTTTCGGCCTCAGGTTGAGCATGGTTCTGGCCCTGGGTGTGACAGCCTTGATGACTCAGATCGTATCCCGGCTATCGCTTAGGGACCGGGCCGGCCTCATCCTCAAGAGCCTGGACTGGAAGTCCGGGCTGCTCATCGTCTCGGTCATGATCTTTAAGAAAATCCTCGAGGTCTCCGGCGCGCTCGACTCCGTGACGATGGCCATCCCGCCCCAAAGCGCCGGCGCCTACATCCTGCTCTTCGCCGCGCCCTTCATCATGGGTTGGCTGACCGGCGTCAACCAGGCGTTCGTGGGAATTTCCTTCCCGATGTTGCTGCCCATCTTCGGGGCGAGCAATCCGGATATGGTCCTGGTGATGTTCGCTTATGTGAGCGGGTTCGTCGGCATCCTGCTCTCGCCCGTCCATCTTTGTTTAGCTACGACGGTGCAGTATTTCAAGGCAACGCTGCGCGATGTGTACAAGATCATGCTCGCCCCGGCGGCCGTGGTCTGGGCCGCCGCGCTGCTGGCTCTTGTGATCTTTCGGGTCATCTTGTAGCTTGGCCTGCCCACCTGGCAACATCCGTTGACGCATCTGGCGGTCCAACTCAATGCTCTGACTGGCCAAGATCTCGTTCCGGTTTCTGCTGGGGAGGAGAGGTCCGGATGATTTCTAGGTTAGCTTCCGCGATTATTAGCTCAATTGACATACCATCTTATTAAGATTTATTATTCTTAACAACGGGATAAAACAAAACGGGCACATGAATGTGAACTCTGCCCGTTATGGGGGGAAAAAATGATTCTCCTTAAGATGCCCAAGAGGGAAAAAAATCACTATCCTTTTAGGGCCAGCCAGTTCATTCTTTTCGCAGTATTTTATTTTTTTTATTTCGCTGGTCATCTGAGCACTCAGACAACTGTCAATCCGGGCCGCGTGGTTGGAAACATATCTTTTACGAGCGTTTCCCCTGAAGTGTCCGGCTATCTCGCCTCAAATCCAGTTGCCAATTGGACCTCGACAGATCCTTACACTTTCCCCGTCCGACTCTACCACATTCTCAATGTTGCTCGCAGTGCCACAGCTCCCTACACTGCTGTCAATACTACACCGGATGGCCAAACATACAGGGCCGCGAGCTTTGATATTTACGCGAATGTTGGGCCTGGACGGAGAGATTTTATCCTCGAAATCAACCCGATCATTTTGTCCAATGGCGCCAAATACATATTTGGCTCTGTTGAATCGTCATCATCAGCGTACCACCTCTGCCAGGATGTTCTGCCCTTGACAGACAACCCCAATGGGACCCAATGCGACATCAGCGAATGTGCCGTGATGTTGCCCCTTCGCCTCCGGTTCAGTGGAAGTGATGAAGATAAGAATGCCATTGACACCAATTATCCGGCAATATGTTCGGCAACAGCCTATGTGAAAGAAAAACCGGGATCTGCAGATCTTACCCCGCAGGCTCAATCAGCAACCAAGGTGTTTTCCGTTGATTCCTTGAAGACAATCGATGGCCAAATTCTTCCGATTCTGGTGAGAGCCTCCGACTCCGTCATGTGGATCCGAGTGGAATGTGAAGTTAAAATTAAAGACGGCGAAACAGGCTATCCTATTAACCCTGCATCTGGAAAGACGCCCCTTGGCACTATGATAGAGATAGGGCCCTATGCTTGCGGTACCCAACCGCCGGCTGCCATTGATGTGGACGTGCCAACTTCTAGGACAGCTGGACCCCTGCAAGGGCTCTTCGATGTCAGCGGCCATAATGAAACAAGGGCGGAGATAAGAATTGATGATATGCCGTGGTACTATCAAACGACCGCTCAACCAGTTCCAGCAGGCAGTCTTCCCACTATCCCGTGGAGATTTGAAGGGGTGCCGGAGGGGGATTATGAAATTATCGCCAGGGCTGTTCTGGACGGGGGAAATTTTATGCTGGAATTTCCCCATAGAGACAGCTTCAATCAAAAGGTTCATATCGTCAGACAGCAGACAACGGATATAGGCTCAACATTTGTAGCCAAACCGACGCTTGTCAGGGGCAAAGTGATCCTGGCTGATCCCGGAGGCCTCACGGATCTTAAGGGCATCCAGACAAGTCCTCTGCTTGATTTTTATAATTATGACGAATCCTTCATGATGGCCGAAGGAGTGAATCTGGTTGCTTCAAACACTCCCGAATGCTGCAACAGGAGCAGCGGCTTTAAGGGACAATCGCGCGGGCGGCTGATCGGATCATACGATTCGGCCCAGCACGTAGCGGATATGAACTATGAGCTTCTTCTAGTTGGACTCAGTGCTGAAGACGCCTCAACAAACGGAACAGAAGCCTGCCCGGCGCCATGGAACATGGCAGGCCTATCCACATACATGGTGACAGAGACCGTTCCGCCGAAAACCGGATATTGTTATTATCTATTAAAACTTAACCAGTACTTTCCGCTTCTGGCCGATGCGAATACAGAGCCGATCCAGTTCCCTGATCAAAAAATCTGTTTTGGAAAAGTTAGGTTGGATTTTCATGTGAACCCGAATCTGGGGTCCATATATTTACCCTTTCTATATGTTTATCAAGACGGTGTTGATTCGGGCTCAAGCGAGTTCGGCACGAACTATTCACTTGGATCGGGCTATGCATACGGAACACCGAGCAACTATTCCCAAAGCGGTTCAACTGCCACAGTGACCGCGACGCTGCCGGAAGGTCTTCGATATAGCCTATCCCCCCGTTTGTATTTCCGGCCTGCCGGTCAATCCTCGGGTCCTGGAACGTTTATGTATTTTGACTCTTTCATCTTTCCTGAAACCGGCTTTCTCGGTTGCGGAGATGAAATCGATATTTGCGCATCTCTTTTGGACGGACAGGGCAACTATAGCCTTTTAAGCATAAACTATCCCACCGAAACGGATTACTGCCTGACGAATGGCAATCTTGAGCTGGATTTTTCCGTGAATTTGAGCGATGGCAGCGATGTGGCGCAAGTCGGCTATGTTCTCGATCCACAAAATATCGAGACAGCGGACCTGAGCGATCCGAATGCCGTCATCATCTGTCCTTCGAATTGTGGGCCTAACCCCACTTATGGGATCAACCTCTCTTCCTTAACACCCGGTCCTCACGCTCTAAAGATCATTGCCATTGCGGCTAATGGCTGCAGTACCCGCATGATAGACAATTTTTATGTGCAAGAGCAGCCTTTGACACTTCACTGCCCCGCAGACTTTACTGTTAACCTTTTGCCTGGAGAAACCCGCATCTTAAGGAGCGATCCAAGGATTTCTGACCACCTAAACCCCACTGTATCCGGCGGCTGTGATCTTTCTGTGACGATACTGGATGACATGCCCGACGAATTTACTATTGGCCAGAGGGAAGTGTACTTCTGGATCCTAGAGCCTGAAGTTCAAAGATGCAAGACCATTGTGACCGTCGCGCCTTCTGAACGGATTATCTCCTTCATCAGCAAGGACACGTTGACGGGAGAGCAGGTCATTAAGAAACGGACCTTTCTGGATGACTCCCTTGACTCAATCATATACTCCCATCCACTCTCCTATCATTTCCAGTACAGCAGAGACGGCAGCCGAATGGCGGTCATTCCACCCGATGCCGGCATAGTGAGAATCTTTGATACCGAGACCAACCTTATGCTGAATATCTTTCCGGTTCCGGCAGGCTACAAACTGTACGACATTGATTTTCATCCACTCGATGCTACTGAGTACGCCATTGTCGGCAGCGCAGTCTCCAACCCCGACCAGCACGCCATATTCATCTTTAGGGGCAGTACTCAACTTTCGAGGTTTGATATGCCCTTATTCCCGCCCACTCTTCGAATATCGAGGCCTTTGATCGCCTGGTCGCCGGACGGAACGAAGATTTCCGCAACGTTTACGGATCAGGCACCGGCCGTGAATCAATACGGGCTGTGGGTGAGTGAATGGAACGTGGTCGGGGACCAGCTCGTCCTGCCGCCCAATGGCATGTATGAGATGCGCCCAAACCTCCAAAACAGAGAAAATATCCGGGAGATGGTGTACCAGGATGGGGATTGGAGGATACTGGCCACAAACGCAGCGATTACCCGCTCCATCAAACGCGCCGGAATCGAACAAATGGTTCTCATTTGGGTTGCGCCCAATTCAGATATTGACTTGACGCCTAACGGCAAGGCGGCGGCCTATATCACCACATTCCCTTTAATGCCGAGCCACGTGTCGCGTGTTTATGGAGTCAGCCCCCTTGACAGGAACGAGATCCCGAATGTGTTCGAAGGTCCGATCATCAACAATGGCAAGAGTGTTGCGATATCATCCGATGCGGCGTTCATCGCAGTCGCAACCAACGACAAGGTATTGGTATACAGTTACCCGGATTTCACCCTCGTCAAGGAAATCAGTGCGATTTCTCCGAGAAATCTTGAATTCAAGCCGTTTGCGCCGTAGGGCTGGGTATCGACGATCATAATGAGCCCATTTTCATCGCCCTGATTGCGGCCCTCACCTCAATTGGCAGGAAACCCTGGTTGCTGCCAGTACGGAGCTTTCGGTTCGCTATAGATTCATTCCCCGCTGGATGCAAAGGGTGATCGATCGCAGCGTCCCCACGTTGTTGTCTTGTTCTTGACATTGATCTGATGATAGCCATATCTTTTTTTCGTGATGGGAAAGACTATGAGATCAAACCTGTGTCGCCTCCAATAATTTGATACGTTCGTCCGTGCGTTCGTTGCCGTTTTGACAATCCTGATTGGACAGGCGGCAGCGGAACCTATACGGGGCAGCGTTACGCTTCAGGATGGCCGCCGGCGACCGGCTGCACCTGTCTTGCGATTCCGGACAGCACTGGGAAACGGTGGATCTCCCAATGCTCTGTCGAAGCGACACCAAGCGCATCCGGCCCAATCCGGAAAGCGAGGAGGGCATCATTCTCTTGCTGTACGATCAGGGCGCGGTCTATCTCGATTGGTGAGCGGTGCCAAATAAATGAGCACTTTCCCCATGTTCGGTATTTATTGAAGCGTCTTGGCCGCGGACAACGACGCCTTCATGTTAAATTTTTATCAGGTGCGGGCGGTGTTGTGCATTTTCGGCTGGCGCCCCGGCGGCCGTTGTCTGGGCCGCCGCGCTGCTGGCGTTAGTGGTCTTTCGGATTATCTTATAGCTTGGCCTGAGGACAAGGATGCTCATTAGGGCGCTGACCACCTCTTCAGAACCCTCAGCGCCCGGAGGGTGAGCCCCTTGCTCGGCTTTCCTTTTTTCTCTATAGGGACAAGAAAACGGTCGTTCCAAGTATGCTCCAACGCCCAACGGCCGGATTCGTCCTGCTTAGAATAAATGATATCCACAGCTTCCTGCATCCGCGGGTCACAGTATCCCAGGGAAGTCAGAATGTCCAAAATCTCGATGATGTCCGTATCCGCCATTCGGGGATAGCCGAGCTTGAGCCAACCCGGCTTAGAGACGCGGCCTAGGTCATGGCTTCGCTTGTGGATGTGATGGCGGAGCAGGAATTCACAACCTTTCTTCAAAACGTCCTTCTGAGGTTCGGTCCTTTCGGCGGGAGGAATCGCGGCCAGGGCTTTTAATGCTTTGACGATGCCCATGTGACAGGTGTGCCGGCCCCAGCAGTCTTCCCAGTGGTCGTACGGCCAGGCCCGAGGCGGCCTCCCGCTCCCGTCATCAAAACGCAGGTAAGATACGATCCATTCCAAAGCCTTCTGAACTCGGGATCTTTCAGGCGGCCGAAACGGACAAGGCACCAAGCCATATTCCCCGTCAAGCAGGGAATGACTCCGGAATGGTTTCCTCCGTTTGACGAACCGCGATAGGCAAACCCGCCGCTCTTCCGGTCTTGGGACCATCTGAGGACGAACTCGCAGGTTTCGCGAACGCGAGGATCGCGGCCATCCGCGCCCAGCTCGGCCAGCAGAATCATGTTCCAGACCGTGCCCTTATACTTGGCCCGGATATAAAAATCCTCCTTGATGCCCCAGTATCCGCCTTTTTTCTGCTTGGCCAGAATTTTCGGAACCGGACCTGTGCGCATGATCGCCTGCTTGGCCTGTTTCATATCCGAGGCTGTCTCCGGCCGGCCCAAAAGATCGCGCAAGGCAAAATAGCGCGTCGTGGGGTCTTCCGGCTGGAGAAGCCAGTCGATGGCGCGGCTGGGCAACAATGATCGTTGATTATTCATCTTCTCACTTGCAGCCAGACGATCGGGACGGCGAGGATGATGAATGACAAGCTTTTTTTCATTTTCCCCTCCTGGGGTTCCTTATTGGTATTTTAGTCAGCTATTTTTTGTATTTCAAGAAGGCCATCTGTTTTTTTAGGAGCTTTGTCGGGATCTCGTTTCCCATGCTCCTGCCCATCTTCGGGGCCGACCGGCCGGACATGGCCCTGGTCGTGTTCACCTATGTCAGCGGATTCGTGGGCATCCTACTCGCCCCGGCGGCCGTGGTGTGGGCCGCGGATTGGTGTCAATAGCGCAAAAACGGCTGGAGGCTCAGAGACTCACAGCCCTTGACATCCTTCGAAGGGGAGGGATAAGATTTTGGCCAGGGGGCTAGAGACAAAATCCAATATCAGCAGCAGCGAAATTTAAAGACCGCTAATTCTTGGTTGAAACCTATATTTAGGCAAGGAGGAACAAGCATGAATAAATGGGGATGTGTCTTGGGCCTGGCCGTCTTAATTCTATGGATTGCGGCCACAGGAGGCTTGAATGCCCAGGTGTCCGGACCCTTGCTGCCCGACTTGACCGTCGAGAGCATTTCGCTCGTCCAGGGCTGTATGGTGTCCGTGGTCGTGAAAAACCTGGGCCCGGGACCTGTTCCCGATACGGTCTGGACAGTTCACACGCCGCAGAGTGCCGGAGTTTATCTCTATCGCAACGGCAGCAACTATGGGGGCGCCTCCATCTGGCTATTTGACCCGGCCAAACACCTTCAGAGCGTCGGCGGCACCGCAACCTTTGTCAGCAACCTGAAAGTCACGGGGACCGAATCCATCAAGGCCGTAGTGGACCTGTGGAACGTCGTCAAGGAAGTGAATGAAAAGAACAACAGCCTTGAAACTAAGCTCACCTGCCCGGCCGGCAGTACGTGCTGCGTGGCGGGCACCTACAAGGGCGTTCACCAGGACACGCTTTCTGCCACCTGTCCCACGCCGGAAACCGGGGAATTCATGTTTGATATCGTGCAGGTCAATTGCGGGTCATCCCTAACGGGGAAGATGCAAACGCTGAAAAGCGGCGCCTGGAAGGTCACCCATTCGTTTAAGGGGACAATTTCCGCCATGCAAAAGTGCTGTCAGCTCCAGGGGGAAGTGACGGAATTGACCACAGGCCAGAAGGGCACGATCAACGCCCTCCTCTGCATCATAAACGGCAAATGGTCCGCCACCAACGGCACCTACACGATCGCTGGCGGATGCGGGGGAAAGTTCACGCTGCAACAAATCTAATCATCCGGCGGTTTTCCTTCTCCCATCGTTACCTATCAGAACTTGTATCCGGCGAGAATGACGATATTGGAGATCTTGGCCGTATGGCCGGGCGACGGATGTTTTAAGAGCTCCGACAAGCCCAGGTCATATCTGACTTCGACCAGGAAGTTCATTGAACTGATGGCGATATTCAGGCCGCCTCCGATGATAAGGCAGTACTGCCAGCGGTTGACTGAGCTGGTCATATCTGTCACTTGATAAATTGAGGGGGGGAAATCCAGGATGCTGCTCTGGCTGGTGGTGTAGGCCAGGGCGCCGCCGGCCAGGATATAGGGCGTCGTTCCCGTCAAAAAAAATCCCTTAAAAAGCAGCGGCACTGAGAAAGCATAAGCTTTATAAGTTTCCGATAAGGTCGTCCCTCCGACAGTTGCCTCCCATCTTGCCCCGCCCGGCGCATACATCAAGTCCAGCTCCAAAGCCACGTGGGAGCTGAAGCTGAGCTCAAAGCCCACTCCCCCGGTCAATTGGGCCATAGATTTGTTATAGATCTCGGGCGGGAGGGCTATTCCCGTTTGGTTGATATTAGTGATAGCCGGGCCGAAATAGAACTTGAATCCGCTGCCGAAGGCAGGCCAGCTGGCCAAGATAACCAGGCAAATGACCATTAGGGTTTTTTTCATATGCCCCTCCTTTTCCATTTATAGTAGAGAAATCAATTTATATAGTCAATTCAAATAATGAGCTTAAAAAGATCTTTAATAAGCAAGAATTTGCTTTCCGGCTGCGCTGTCTCCGGCGGCCGTGGTGAAGGCCGCAGCGCTCCTGGTGATAATGGCCTTTCAGGTTATGAAAAGTCAATATAAATCATTAGAGACAAAGAACTCTCTTCATGCCATAATAAACAAAAGAAATCGCCAGAGGCTATCGATGCCTGAAACCGACCGCAGCAGGGACAGAAAGACAGTCCGGCTGTATTTTGAAGATGTTTACCGGACGGAATTCGAAGCGGCCGTCGTGGCAGGCGCTGTGGTGGAAGGCCGTCCGGCTCTGGCGCTTGACCGGACCTGCTTTTATCCCGAGGCGGGCGGCCAGCCCTGGGACACGGGCACGATCAACGGCGTTCCCGTCCTTAACGTCCTAGAAGAAGGGGAGACCATCCTCCATGTCCTTGAGAGAGACCCTGATCCTGCCGTCCAGGCGGGCGGCCCTGTCGTCGGCCGCATCGACTGGCCGCGGCGTTTCGACCACATGCAGCAGCATTCGGGCCAGCACATTCTGTCCCAGGCTTTCCTCGAGGTTCTCGACGGGGAGACGCAATCTTTTCACTTGGGTGCTGAATTCTCGACGCTGGAGATCGGGCTGGCCAAGGTCGAAGAGGAAGAACTGGCAAAAGTCGAGCTCCTGGCCAACAAAGTCGTCCAGGAGGATAAAGAAATGCGGACTTATTTTGTCACCCAGGACAAGATCGGCGAGGTTCCCTTCCGCCGCCCCCCGAAAAAAGAAGGACTCATCCGGGTGGTCGAAGTGGCCGGGTTTGATTATTCCGCCTGCGGAGGCACCCACTGCCGCCGGACGGGAGAAGTCGGGCTGATCAAGGTCGTGCGCTGGGAACGAATCCGCGGCAATCTCCGTTTTGAATTTCTGTGCGGCGGCCGGGCCGTGGCCGATGCCATCCGGAAAGGCCGGATGGTCCGGCAGATGGCCGGCCGGATGAACCTCCCTGAGCAAGACCTGGCCGGAGGCGTCGAGAGGCTCGCCCAAGAAGGCAAAAACCTCCGGAAAAGCATTCAAGCAGCCCGGGCCCGGTTATTGGAATATGAAGCCAGGGATATTGCCGGAAAGGCGACAGGACCCCTCATCCGGGAGATATTTAAGGATCGTCTGCCCGAGGAAGCGAAACTCCTGGCCCTGAACCTTATCAGGCAAGGCCGTTTTATCGTTATCTATGGCCTCTCCGGCCCGGAGCGAGACCATATCATCCTGGCCCGTTCCGAAAGCCTTGCTATTGACCTCCGGGAAGTGGGCCGGGCGGTTTCAACGCTCGTCGAAGGCAAGGGCGGCGGCGGCCCTTCTCTTGTGGAAATTGTCACCGACCGGAGAGAAAAGCTTGAGCAAGCCTTGGACCTGGCGGCCGCGCTCGTCCGAGAGCGGCTGGCCTGATTTTGGCGGCGGCGGAGGGAATATCAGGGCCAGCTTCTTTTTTTAGCTGATCTTTTTAAGCGTGATTTTATAGCCCATCCAAATCGGCCGCTGACCTGTAACGATGGCCCCGTCTTTCAAGGGCAGCAGCTCTCGGGAAAGCCAGAGCATAAAATTCTTGCCGCCAAACTCATGTTTGTAAGAAACTTTCCCTGAATAGGACCTATAGGGCACGCAGAAAACGCAAGTTTCCGTTGAAAATTCAGGCCAGGTCAATTGGACACTGTTGCCTTTAACCTCTCCGTAGGTGAAGGGACAGCTGGCCAATTTGGATGCATCCGGAGGGCCCGTTTTCCCGGGACAGTTGGTCAGTGAACACGTGCAAAGATCCGGGCGGTCCATGAGAATCTTCTGCGTAACCGCCGCCTGGGCGATGCCTCCCCCTTTAAAAGTCTTTGAGCTTTTGGTTTTGGCCAAGTCGAACGTGGCCTGGAGTTTCCAGTCAAATGTGACGGAAATGGGTATTTCTGTCTCCTTGTTGTTGGGAGCCATAAATTTA
The DNA here is from genome assembly GCA_963702835.1 of Candidatus Aminicenantota bacterium. Lineage (GTDB taxonomy): Bacteria > Acidobacteriota > Aminicenantia > Aminicenantales > JAFGAV01 > JAFGAV01. The sequence continues at coordinate 1,626,461 of OY969762.1, read as the reverse complement.
ATGGATGGCTGCAAGTTATCCGTCTCCCAACCCTCGACGTTCACCTGCCATTTTTCCATTTCGAGCTTGGTTTGGATTGAGAGCCTGACTTTGCCCTTGACGGCATGGACATAGTTCGCCCGGGGATAAAATGTCCTATCCTGAAAAGGATATTCCTTCTGGAATTCTCCGTTTTCCAGCCCCGCCTGGAGTTCCTCCCAAGTCGGCATATCGCTACGATTAAGATTCACTGGGAAGCCGCTGCCGCACTGCTCAAAGACGTCGCCGTCAATGCTTAACGGCTCCCTAACCAAGTCTTCCCGGGGGTCCAGGTGGGAAGAATGCAAATCGCCGGCATCGCCCACGCCGTCCCTTGTCCAGTGTATATAGATGTTGGGATTTACATCAGGAGTGACGACAAAATCATTCGGCCGGCTGGTCGAGTAGGGACGGCAATTGGAGTTCCAAGGCTCGCAAACCAGGAAAGTGGCATTGACGCCCAGGATGTGAGTTTCCATATCTCCGGGGCAGCAGGGCGCGGGCCCAACGATTTCATAGCAATCCAGCAACTTGCGATTTCTTTGATTGTAGATGAGCTCCAGGTAGGCGGTAAAATCCTCCCTCAGCTTCAAGTTGACCCGGTCGGTTCCAAAGCGGCCTGTACGCTGAAAGGTTTCCTCTACGTCCCAGGTCAGGTTGATGGAGATGGGGATGCAGGTCATATAGGACATATCCATCTTGATGAAGGCTTTCTTCTGTTTTGTGGGCCAGCAGGGGTCGCCCGACTTCAGCCAGGCGGCTTCCTCACTCTCCTGTCCGAGGCGAACATGCGCCGGAAGAGAAAAGGCTGCCACGAACAAGACCACGCTGATGAGAACCCAGCCGATTTTTAATCGCATGGCTCCTCCTCACCAAGGGCTTGTTTTTCCCCACGGCTTTTATAACACAGCGCTCGAAAGAATTCAAAAACTCAGTCATTTACGCCGGAATCCTTGCCTAGCGGGCCATGATGCTTTTTGCCAAAAAATCTTAGGAGAAGAGCATATCCCCGCGCTCGGGAGCCGTCCTTGACGGTTCTTTGATTTGGGATTTATAATTCCTCGACAAATTCGGCTGTAACGGGAGTTCCCAGTCTTGCCATTGCATCGACCTCACCGAATAACCCGGCCTGAGGACGCCCTGGCCGGGCTGCGGGTGGCGCTTTACGCGGGCATGTTCGTTCGGGATTATGACGGCGCCACCAAAACGCTCTATAAGCTGGTCGATTCGCTGCGGCGGCGGCGTGCCCAAGTTGGAGTTTGGACCTATTCTTCCAGCCCGGACAGGCTGCCCGGCGTCTCGGTCTTCACCGTCCCGGCCATCCCCTTTCCCTTCTATCCCGACTATAAATTCGCCCTGCCCGGGCCTAAGCTGGTCCGGCAGATGGAAGCCTTCAAGCCCGGCCTCATCCACCTGACCGTTCCCGACGCTGTGGGCATGGGCTTGCTGGGCTATGCCAAACTCAAGCGCATTCCCCTGCTCATCTCCTACCATACCGATTTCGTTTCGTATCTCGACGAACGCAACATTTGGTACTTGAGCCGGCCGTGGCGGCCCATACTCCGCTGGTTTTATGGACGGGCCGACTCGTTGCTGGTGCCCAGCCAGGATAGCGCGGCTAAATTCGCCCGGCAGAAAATCCGGGCCGCCGCCGTCTGGGGACGCGGGCTGGCCGAGGAAAGTTTCAATCCCTCCTTCCGCAGCGGGGCCCTGCGCCGCCGCTGGGGGGCCGAGGGTAAAAAAGTCATTCTCTATAGCGGCCAGTTTGCCTGGTTCAAGGATATGCTCGTCTGCGTCCAGGTCTACCGGATGTTCCAAAGAAGAGAGGGTCCCCGGCCGGTGTTCGTCCTGATCGGCCGGGGCCCGCTTGAAGCGGAGCTGAAAAAAGACATGCCCGAGGCCGTTTTTCTCGGCTACCTGGGGGGAAAGGACCTCTCCGCCGCCTACGCCAGCGCGGACATACTCCTTTTTCCCTCAACCACCGAGACCTTCGGCAACGTCATCCAGGAAGCGATCGCCTCGGGCCTGCCGGCGGTTGTTTCCGACCGTGGAGGCTGCCAGGAAATTGTACGCAAGACGGGCGGCGGCCTGGTGGCGCGGGCCAAAGATGCCGGCTCCTTTTTTCGGTGCTGCCGCAAGCTGCTGACCGAGAAGGCCTTCTACCGCCGGGTCAGGGAGGCGGGGCTGGCCAATATCAAGAACAGGGATTGGGAGACGATCAACCGGGTTGTCCTGAAGGAGTATGTTCGTCTGACGTCCCGCCGTTCCTCCTGAGAGGAAAGCCCTTGGGCTGCCCGGGGATGTGCATGATGACAAAGCCCAGGAAGGTGATGAGCAGCCCGGAGAGGGTCACCGCGGTCAGCCTGAAGCCTGGAAGGGCTACGGCTTGGATGAAGAGGGGATAGACGATATAGCTGAAATTTTGAGAGGGGATGAGCACGGAGGCGCGGACGCCCCGGCGGAAGATCCATTGGGAGGCGACGAAGGACAGGGTGGCGAAGAGAAAGCTCAACAGGAAGATAACCCATCCCCAGGAAAGCCGGGGCAGATAACGTTCTCCTCCCCCCAGGGTTTGGCCGATCCCCTTCAGCACGGGATCCAGGCTGGCCGTGAAACCGATGACCAGGCCGTAGATCATGCCCAGGAACAGGAGGCCGCGAGTCCGGTGGGCCCAATGGAGAAGAAGGGCAGCGGTCAGAAAGGAAAGGCCCACCATGACTCCGACGGCCGTGAGGCTGATCCCGGCCATGGTCAAATCTTCCCTGGCGATCCCGTCGTAGCCGAGGATTAGTGTGCCCAGGGCCAGCACGGCCGCCCCGACATACTGCCGGGGGTGAATGGGCTCTTTGAGGATCAACCCCGAATAGAGCATCAGGGCGATGATGCCCAGGCCGAACATCGAGGTGAAATAGGACGAGGGGGCATGCCGGTTGGCCAGGATGGCGAAAAATCCCAGGCTGTTGTTCAGGATGAAGCCGGTGATGTAGAGAGCGATGATCTTCGGGGAAGGGGCTGGCCGGTCTGGGCTGGGCGGCCTCCTGCGGGCCGGGAAAATCAGGGAGACCGCTTCGATGCCCTGGCGCTGCATTCCCTTGGATATATTGAAGAGCACCGTTCCCACGATTCCGTAGAGCATGGCCAGGGCGTGGTGGGACATGACTCAGGCATGGATGCGCTGTCCCAGAAGGCGCTGGATAACTCGGGACAGGGGCAGACGCACGCAGGGCGGGAGGCGGTTGTGTTCTTTGCGGAAAGTCAAGAAAATCCAGCGGTGCTCGAAAACATTTAATGCTCCGGCCACATCCCAAAGAGGGGGAAGGATGACCGTAATCCGTTTTCCGACGCGCGACAGCTCTTGCCAGAAGGCTTGGGGGTCTTCAACATGCTCCAGGGTATGGGAGCACAGAACAGTGTCGAACTGTTGATCCTGAAAAGGCAGGCGATAGACCGAATCAACCCGGACGAAATTGGGCAGGTCCGCATGCGGGACAATATCCGCATTGATGCCGCCGCCGTCCGTCTTGCCGGAACAGATGTTGAGGTCCCAGCTCCGCCGGCGCAGGATGCGTGTTTTGAGAATTCGATAGCTCACAAAGTTCAGGAATTGGGAGAGGATCACCACTGAGGATAAGGGAATGAACCATTTCCAAAACAGCGGCACGTTTTCAGCTCACCGTTTTGCCTCAATTTAATTATTCATACCGCAGCGAGACGATGGGGTCCACCTTGGCCGCTTTGCGGGCGGGGAAGAGGCCGAAGAAGAGGCCCACCGAAGCCGAGACGGCCAGGCCCAGAACTATCGACCAGAGGGTCACCGAGGCGGGCAGGGGAGTGACGCTTCTGACCAGCAGGGCCACCAGGAACCCCAGCACGATGCCCAGCAGGCCGCCGGTGACTGTCAGGAACACCGACTCTATCAGGAACTGCCTGAGGATGTCGCCGGAGCGGGCGCCCAAGGCCTTGCGGATGCCGATCTCCCGGGTCCGTTCCTTGGCCGAGACCAGCATGATGTTCATCACTCCGATCCCGCCCACCAGCAGGCCGATGGAGGAGATGATGACCATAACCAGGTAGGCGGCTCCGGTGATCTGGTTGTAGAGGTCCATCATGGTGTCCTGGGTGAATACGGAGAAGTCGTTGGGCTTGTTGAAGCCGACGTTGCGGCGCCGGCGCAGGGCATTGCTGATTTGGTCGATCGTCTCGGGAATGAAGCCGTGTTTGACCGGCACGGCGATGATCTCCAGGTTTTCCAAATCGTAGGGGAAGTACTTCATCAGGGTCGTGATGGGGATACCCACGAAGTTGTCGCGGCTCTGGCCGAAGATCGAGCCCCTCTTCTGGAGAACGCCCACTACGGTGAACTCCTCGGCCCCGATGCGAATCCTTCGTTCCAGGGGGCTGAGGTGGGGGAAAAGCGTCTCGGCCAGCTCTACGCCCAGGACGCAGGCCCTGGTGCTGTGACTGATATCGGAGGCGCTGAGGAAACGCCCCTTTTGAGGCAGATAGACGGACAGCACGGAGGGGAATTTTTCATTCATGCCCAGGACCATGGTGTCCTGGGCTTTGATGCTCTGGAACTTGACGGTCGGAGCCTGGAAGGGATTGACCGGCAGGTCTACGGCTACGGCCTTGACCAGGGGGCATTCCTTCTCCAAGGCCAGGCCATCCTCGAAGCTTAGATTTTTCCGCTGTCGTTCCTCTTCGCGGAGGCGGCCCACCCGGATGCCCGGCTGGAATTTGGTGATAATGATCAGGTCGGAGCCGGTGGACTCCAGCTCGGCCAGGAAGCTGCGGTTCAGCCCCTGGATGATGGAAACCATGCCGATGACGGTCATGACCCCGATCATGATGCCCAGCAGGGTGAGGAAGGAGCGGAGCTTGTGGGCTTTTAAAGAGTCCACGGCCATGCCGACGACTTCGCGCAGGATACCGGTGCGGACTCTCATTGCTCTGAGCGAAGGGCCTCCACCGGGTCAAGCTTGGCCGCCTTATTGGCGGGGTAGATGCCGAAGAACAGGCCCAGGGAAGCGGACATGAACACGGCCAGGACGATGGAGGCCGGTTCGAGACGCGAGGGCAGGGTGGTGGCGGCCGAGACGAGCTTGGCCAGCCCCAACCCCAGCAGGATGCCGATGACCCCGCCGGTGGCCGACAGGACCGAGGATTCGATGAGAAACTGGAAAAGGATGTCGCGGCGCCGGGCTCCCACCGCCATGCGGATGCCGATCTCCTTGGTCCGCTCCGTGACCGTAACCAGCATGATGTTCATGACCACGATGCCGCCCACCAGCAAGGCTATGGCGGAGATGGCGATCATGGCGAAGTAGATGCCCGAGGTGGCCGACTGGTAGAACTGGATAAAGGTTTCCGAGGTCTGGAAGGAGAAGTCGTCCTCTTGCTTAAAGGAGCGGTGCCGCCGTGAGCGGAGAATGGTGCGGACTTCCTCCTCGGATCGGGCCATCTGCTCCTGGGAGGAGGTGTGGACGTTGATGGAGATCGACCGCCGGCTGCCGTACATTTTTTGGAAAGTGGTGATGGGGATGCGGACGAAGTTGTCCTGGCTCATGCCCAGCAGCTTGCCCTTGCGGACACCCAGGCCCACCACCTGCAAGTTGTCCGACCCCACCTTGAACCAGCGGCCCAGCGGGTCGAGGGTGGGGAACAGCTCGTCCACGACATCCTGGCCGATGATGCACACCGGCCGGGAATGGTCCTCGTCCTCCTTCTGGAACTGTCGGCCGCGCTCCAGCTCCAGGATCGAGCCGATGATGTGGTCGAGATGGGTCACTCCCCGAATTTCGACGTCCTTCAGGCTGTGGCTGCCGTATTTGACCGTCCGGCTGGTGCTGACCGAGGCCCCCACCAGATCACAGGTCCGGCACTTCTCCCGGAGGAGCTCCATGTCGGACATGGTCATGTTTTTCCGCTTGAGCTGCTCCAGGAACTCGCGGAAGGACCTGGCCCCGAAAGACACCTTGGACACCCGGAAGTCGTTGGCCCCGAAAAAAGACATCTTGGTATAAACGTAGTTGTTCAGGCCCTGGATGATGGACACCACGGAGATGATGGTCAGCACCCCTATCATGATGCCCAGCAGGGTGAGGAAGGTGCGCAGCCGGTTGGACCACAGCGAGCTGAAGGCCATCCGCATCGATTCGTTCAAGGGCGTTCGGGCCATGGGACCACCATTCTACTAAGAATACATACGACGAATCAAACGGAGAGTTGCGTCAGTGTTAAGGTGCTCTTGACATCCCCCGGCGGCCTGAACACAATGGGGGAGAATGATTGCGGGAGAGGAGGGAATCCTGCCCGGAAAAAAAGTCAAAGGCTTAGCCCCGCTCGAAGTGCCCTGTCTTTATTTTCGAGATTCCGGCGAGGAGACGACCTGGCGGACTCTGGAGCGGGCGGCGCAGCGGGCGCAGGAGCTGGACGTCCGCAGCGTGGTGGTGGCCTCGACCTCGGGCCGGACGGGTTTGCTGGCCGTTCCGCTTTTTAAAGACCGCAACCTGGTCGTGGTCACCCATTCCGCCGGGTTCAGCCGGCCCGATTATCAGGAGCTCAAGCCTGAGTTGCGCCGGAAACTGGAGGCGGCCGGCGTCCGGATCCTGACCTGTCAGCATGCCTTCGGCGGCCTGGGACGGGCGGTGCGGAAGAAGCTGGCCACCTATGAGCTCGAAGAGATCATGGCCTACACGCTCCGGGTCTTCGGCCAGGGAGTCAAAGTTGCCGTGGAGGTCGCCCTGATGGCCGCCGACGCCGGCCTCATTTCGACCCGCGAGCCCTGCCTCAGCCTGGGGGGCACGGGCGAAGGCGCGGACACGGCCCTCCTCCTCAAACCCTCGAACGCCCAAACGTTTTTCGATCTGCAAATCATGGAGATACTGGCCAAGCCCAGGTTGGGCTGACACGGCGGCCGGCGCTTGGCCAGGCCTTAGGACGACAAGGAGAGTGACATGAAAAAGAGCGCTCTGGTCTTAGCCGCCTGCCTGATTTTTGGCCTAGCGGCTTCCCCGGCCTTCGGCCAACTGGGGATCTACGCCGGCCTGTTCGGCGGCTTTTCCTCGCAGCATCTCAGCCTGCCCAATGTGGTTTTCGACGCCGACGGCGCTTTCGTTTACGGGGCCAAGGTCGGCCTGCAGGTCCTGATGGTGGGCATCGAAGCCAGCTGGTTCCGGGCCGTCCATAATATCAGCCTGCATGAGCTGGTCCTGCTCGACTGGAACGGCCAGACCGTGGATTACAATTACTTTGGCCTGAACTTTAAATTTTATCTTTTCCAGGTGCTCATCCGTCCCTATCTCACCGCCGGCTTCGGCTACTACACGGCCAATATCAGCGAGATCGGCGATGACGGCAAGGGCGGCTACAACTTCGGCGGCGGCCTGGAGCTGGCCCTGGGCAGGAAATTTTCCCTGGGGGTCGAAGGCAAATGGCATCACGTCAGTCTGGACGTCAGCCTTCTGCATCCCAACCTGGGCCTGGGCGACTTCACCCTGACCGGAGGGTTCAACATTCATTTCTGAGCCGGGGGATTGATGCCGCTCCGATTGAACAAATTCATATCCCGGGCCGGGTCCGCCTCCCGCCGCGAGGCTGACCGGCTGATCGCCTCGGGCAAAGTCCGGGTCAACGGAGCCCTGGTCACCGACCTGGGGGGCATGGTGGAGGAGGACAAGGACCAGGTGGAGGTCAACGGGAAAATAGTCAGCCTGCAGAAGGACTTGGTTTATCTCCTCCTCCATAAGCCCGTCGGCTACCTGGTCACCCGGGAGGACCCGCACGGCCGGCCCACCATCTACGACCTCTTGCCCAAAGTGCGAACCGGCCTCTTTCCCGTAGGCCGCCTTGATTTTGACAGCGAGGGGCTCCTCCTCCTGACCAACGACGGCGAGCTGGCCTTCCGCCTAACCCATCCCCGTTTTCAAGTGAAGAAAACCTACTTGGTCAAGGTCGAGGGCGAGACGGGGGAGGCCAAGGTCGCGCGCCTGGAAAAAGGAATCCGCCTGGAAGACGGGAAGACCGCCCCGGCCCGCATCCGGGTGCTGACCGCCGGTTCCGGCTCCAGCCTGCTGAGGGTCGAAATCCACGAGGGCCGCAAGCGCGAGGTGCGGCGGATGTTCGAAGCGGTCGGCCACCGGGTGACCATGCTCAAGCGCATCGCCTTCGGTGGTCTGGAGCTTTCGCCTCTGGCCAGCGGCCGCTGGCGGTTCTTATCGGCCAAAGAGGTTAGAGCCCTGAAGGAAAAGGTGGGCCTGAAGTCTTGAAGGACATGAGGCGGTGAAGCGGCCGGTCCCCTGGCTGGGAGACATCCCCGGCCTCGTCCTTTTTGCCCTGCTCAGCCTGGCCATGACTTGGCCGCTCATCCTGCACCTCAACGACCATGTCCCCTCCGACCTGGGCGACCCCCTCTGCACGGTGTGGCTATTGGGCCGCAACGTCCAGGCCCTGGAGGACGGCTCTCCCTTCGGCCAGGCCAACATCTTCTATCCCCAGCGGAACACCGTTTACTACGGCGATGTGCTGCCCGTCCAGACCTTGCTGGCTTGGCCGATCGGGAGTCTGACCGGAAATTATGTGCTGGCCTACAACCTCCTCTTCCTCTTGTCTTTTTTTCTCTGTGCGGCGGGCATGTATGCCCTGGTGCGCCGCCTGGCCCAATCCCGGACGGCGGCCGTGCTTTCCGGCTTGATTTTCGCTTTCTGCGTTTTCCGCTTCGCTCACCTGGCCCATCTGGAGCTTCTCTTTTTGCCTGGATCCCGCTTTGCCTTCTGTATCTGCACAGGTTTTTCGACAGCCTGGCCTGGCCTGACCTCCTGGCCGCCGCTCTTTTTTATCTGCTCCAGGTCTGGAGCTGCGCCTATTACGGCGCTCATCTGACCGTCTTCCTGGCGTTCGTCTTCATCTTTTTTATATTCCAGAAGCGCCTTTACCTGGAACCCCGCTTCTGGCTGCGGGCCGGGGTTGTGGCCGTCCTCTGCGCCGCGGTGCTGGCCTGGTATTTTCTGCCGTACATCCGTCTCCATAAAGCCATGCATTTCGTTCGGCCGCTGTGGGAGGTCGGACAATTCTCCGCCCAGCTCCAGCATTTCCTGGCCGTCCCCCAGCAGAACACATTGTGGGGACGTCTGCTGGGCAAGCTGGGCGGGCCCGAAACCCAGATCTACCCGGGACTCGTTCCTCTCTTCCTGACCCTGGCCTGGTGGTTCACCAAGCCCCGTCCCAGAACGGCCCGGCCGGCGGAGAAAAAAAAGAAACGGCTTTTCTTGTGGTGGGACGTCTTGAACAGCGTCTGGTTCGCCGTCGTCCTGGCCATAGGCCTGAGCGGCGGGTTCCGCTTTGACTTGGCCGGCCTCAGCGTCTCGGCCCGGCATCCGGAGAGGCCTTTCCTGGCGCTTCTTGTATCCGTAGCGCTCCGCGTCATCCTGGACAAGGAGCTCAGGCGGAGAAGGCTGGCTTCCTGGAAGGCCTGGCCGCCGCTGGAGAGGCTTTATTTTCTGTTCCTGGTCCTGTCCTGGCTTTTATGCTTGGGACCCCAGGTCAAAATTTTCAACCGCGCCTTGGCCCCGGGCCTGTACGGCCTGCTCTATGACTGGGTCCCGGGATTCCGGACCCTGCGCGTGCCGGCCCGCTTCGCGGTTCTGATGATGCTGGCCCTGGCCGTGCTCAGCGGCTGGGGCCTGGCGCGGCTCGAAGGGCGGTGGCGCGGCAAGCTAGGCCGAGCCGCTGTTGCGGCCGGGCTGGCTCTTCTGGTTCTGGCCGAAGCGGCCATGCTCCCCTTGCCCCTGGCGGCGGTCCGGGTCGGCCGGAACATCCCAGCTGTTTACGAGACCGTGAGGGCCTTGCCCAAGCAGACCGTTCTCCTCGAGCTGCCCATGCCCTCCAGCGATGCCGAGGAGTTCCGTGAGTCGCTGCCCATGTACTATTCACTTTATCATCAGAAACGGATCGTCAACGGGTACAACGGCTATGCCCCGCCCGGCTACCGCATCGTCCGCGAGGCCATGGAGGATTTCCCCTCGGCGGTGGCCTTCAAACTGCTGCGCGATCTCGAAGTGAATACCGTCCTGATCCATACCCGGGGCTACCGGGATGATTGGGGGAAGCGGGCGGTCCTGGACATGAGCACATTCCCGGCAGAGGTTGAGCTGGTGACCCGGACAGCCGAAGGAGATCATCTCTACAGAATTCGGGCCAAGGCCCCGGAAAAGGGGGAAGCCGGGGCGGCCCGGCTGTTCAGTCGCGGCGATCCTCGCCGCTGGCGCGCTTTTTCGAACCGGAATCCTCAATTGACCGGGTTGGCCTTTGACGGACGCGAGTCCACTGCCTGGACGACGGCCTATCCCCAATTCCCCGGAGATTTTTTTGAAGTGGACCTGGCCGGGGAACTGGAAGTGGAACGGCTGGAGATGGACCTGGACGGCGACCCGCTCGATTTCCCGCGGGGATTCGTGCTCGAGGGTTCAACCGACGGCCTGACCTGGCGCCGGCTGGCCGAGCGCCGGAGCTGCTGGCCCGAGATCACGGCCCGTTCCGTCGAGGATTTTTCCAGTTATAAGGTTGTGGTCTCTTTTATGCGACAGCGGGTCCGCCGTTTGCGTCTCACTCTGACCCGCGGCCATCCCCGGCACTGGACGATCCGGGAATTGCGCTGTCTGGGCTGAGCCCGGGCCGAAGCCTGGCTCCGGCTCTTTCAGTCTTTTTTTTCTTCGGTGAATTCCTTCCAGCTCTGGGCCAGCCTCTGCAGCTCTTTGTCCACCAGGTCGTGGACGGTTCCCGGCTGGAAGCTTCCGTCCGGGTTCTGGAGCCCCGCCTGCCGGCCGGTCAGGATCTCCATGCCCTCGTCGATGCTTTTCACCGGATAAACGTGGAATTTGCCCTTGGCCACCGCCTCCACCATATCGGGCCGCAGCATCAGGTTCTGCACGTTCTGGTGGGGGATGATGACGCCCTGAGTGCCGGTTAAGCCTTTGGCCCGGCAGACTTCATAGAACCCCTCGATCTTCTCATTGACCCCGCCGATGGGTTGGATCTCGCCTTTCTGGTTGAGCGAGCCGGTGACGGCGATGTCCTGCCGGAGGGGGAGGCGGGACAGGCTGGACAGGATGGCGTAAACTTCGGTGGAGGAAGCGCTATCGCCGTCCACTCCGCCGTAGGACTGCTCGAAGGCGATGCTGGCCGATAGCGAAAAGGGTTTGTCCTGGGCGTATTGGCTCCGCAGGTAGCCGCCCAGGATCAGGACGCCCTTGTTATGCGTCCGGCCGCTCAGGTCGGCCTCCCGTTCGATGTTGATGACCCCGGCCCGGCCGACCGAGGTCTTGGCTGTGATGCGGGTGGGCTTGCCGAAGGCGAACTGGCCCATGTCGTAAACCGAAAGTCCGTTCACCTGACCGACCACCGCGCCTTGGGTGTCGATCAGGATCGTCCCTTCCTCGATCATTTCTTGGACCTTGTCCTCGAGGAGGCTGACCCGCTCGAACCGCTCGTGGACGGCCTTCTCGACCTGTTTCCGGGAAACGGACGTCTTGCGCTCCCGGACCGCCCAATAGGCCGCCTCGCGGATGACGTCGGCCAGGATGTGGAAACGGGTGGAAATTTTTTTCTGGCGGCCGGCGATCCGGGTGCCGTATTCGATCAGGGCGGCGACGCCGTCCCGGTCGAAGGGCAGGAGGTTGTCCTCCTTGGTGATCTTGCCGATGAAGCGGGCATAGTCGTTGATGGTCCGTTCGGTCTTGACGACCTCCGAATCGAACTCGGCCTTGATCTTGAAAATCTTCTTAAAGTCCTGGTCCATGAAGTAGAGCAGGTCGTAGATGTCGGCGTCGCCGATCATGACCACCTTGACGTCGCACTTGATGGGCTCCGGCTTGAGGCTCTTGGGCAGGAACAGGAACAGGGAGGAGTAATTCTGCAGCTCGAAGCTCTGGTTGCGCAGGGTCCGCTTTAGGGTGGCCCACACGCCGGGCTCGACGATGGCGTCCAGGGCGTTTATGACCAGGTAGCCGCCGTTGGCCTTGAGGAAGGAGCCGGGCTTGATCTTGGTGAAGTCCGTCTGCAGAGAGCCGAAGGTCCGGCCGGAGGCCGCCTCGATCGAGCCAAAGAGGTTTGTATAGGTGGGGTTGTTTTCCATGACCACCGGGGCCAGCTTGAGCTCGGAGTTGTCGACCAGGAGGTTGACCCGGTACTCCAGGAAGGGTTCGCCGGCCATCTCTTTTTCCTTTTCTTCCCTCTTCTGGTTCTTGAACAGCTCGATGTTGCGGGCCAGGTTTTCCTCGACTTCAGTCAAATAATCCTGGACGGCCGGGGCGGGGAATTTATCGCGGATGTCTTTGACTGCCGCCTTGATGATGGGCGTCAGGGACTCCTCGTCCAGGTTTTTAAGCTTGAGCCGAGTCTCCTCCTCGATCTCGCGCAGGCTGCCGAAGATGGCCTCCAGCTTGTCCGACAGCTCCTCGTATTTCTTCTTCAGGCGCTCCAGAGTGTCGGGCGGAAGCTTGCCCTCTTTGATCAGACCATCGACCTTGGCGAAGGGGACGGGCGCGCCGTCGATGACCGGCACCAGGTCGGGCTTGACGAACAGGCCCATCTGGACCTGGATGACGGAGAACCCTTCCTGGGCCACCTTGTTTTCGAAAGCCTGCAGCATCTCCCGCTGTTTTTCCTGCTGGCTTTCGATGATGTGGTCCCGCGCCTCGAGATAGTGCTTGCTCTTGAGCAGGTCGGGGATGTTGGCTTTGAGCATGTCCACCAGGTTCTGGATGACGGCCTCGAACTTCTTGCCCTGGCTGGCGGGAAGCATGATCAGGCGCGGCTCATCCTCGTTCTTGAAGTTATTGACATACAGGATGTCGTCGGGGATCTTGTCTGCTTTTTCCAGGCGCTCCAGGAGCTGCTTGATGGTTGTGGTCCGCCCCGTTCCGACCATGCCGGTGATGAAGATGTTGTAGCCCAGGCTCTTGATATCCAGGCCGGTCCTCAGGGCCCGCAGGGCGCGCTCCTGGCCGATAATTTCATCGCAGGGTTCGAGGTCGGCGGTGCTGGCGAATGGAATTTTGGCCGGGTCGCAGGTCCAACGCAGCTTATCGGGGGAGAGCTCCGCAAAGGGGGTCTTGGTTTTTGGTGCCATGGGCTGTCTCCTTATGCTACTCATACCATATTCCCTTGCAGCGACTCAACCCCGGGCCCGAGAGCTGAAAGACTTGGCGGTGCCCGAGTTTTTTGAGACGGAGGACTTTGTTCGACGCCTCTCTTCTTGGGCCGGAAACCGTGCCTTGACAAGGCCATTAAGACACCTCATTATACACATGATCCTGGTTGATTCATCCGTCCTCATCTCCTATTTCAAGGATGAAGAGAATCCGGCCACCCGGGCTTTTCAGGAAGTCCTCCATCGAGACATCCTCTTTGAGATTCACCAGTGGGTTTATCTTGAAGTCTTGCAGGGCAGCCGGACAGAGAAAGACTTCCGAAAACTAAAAAGATATTTGGAAACGCAAATCTTTTTTGATGTGACCAAGGGGAAAGAGCCCTATGCTGAGGCGGCCCGGATGTTCTTTGCCCTGAGAAAAAAAGGCTTGACCATAGGGAGCACCGCCGACTGTCTCATCGCCAGAGTGGCTATTGAGAATGATTTGTATCTGCTTCATCAGGATGAGGATTTCATCCGGATCAGTCGCCATTTTCCACTGAAATTATGGAATATCGCTTAAATGTTTCCCTATGGGCTGATTGCTTATTATTTGTCTTTGGGCTTATGTCTTATTTCTATGTTCAAAGCCGAGAGTCGTTGGAGATATCTATTTATGGGTGCATTAATCTTGTTTTATGTATTCCCTTTATTTTTCTCATTGTTGCCGGCCGACGCGTTATTTTTTTCCAGGGTCCTTTTAGGGATTATTTGCTACTTTTACCTTAAGTGGATTGGTTTTCATATTAGGTGAAAATGGCGTGCAAAATGGGCCGGATTCTGTTAAAATGATCGAAATTTTGAGGAACAGACAATGGACGGAACAGTAAGCGTCCGAAAGCTTATCTCCAAAGCGGACTTCCGGGACTTTTTGGCCCTTCCCTGGAAGATCTATCGCGGCGACCCTAACTGGGTCCCGCCCCTAGAGAGCGAGATCCGGGAGAAAGTGGACCGGAAGAAGAACCCCTTCTACGAACACGCCGAGCGTGAGATCTTCCTGGCCTTTCGCGGCGGCCAGGTCGTCGGCCGCGCGGCAGCCATCCTGGACCACAACCACAATTCTTTCCACAACGAGAAGGTCGTCTTTTTCGGCCTCTACGAGAGCCTCAACGACCTGGAGGCGGCCCGGGCTCTTCTGGAAGCCGTCGCGGATTGGGGCCTCGGGCAGGGCCTGACCGAGCTCCGCGGCCCGGTCAACATTTCCCTGAACGACGAATGCGCTTTCCTGCTGGAGGGGTTCGACTCCCCCCCGGTGGTGATGATGCCCTACAACCCGCCCTACTACCTGGAGCTGATGGAGAAGTGCGGCCTGGTCAAGGCCAAGGACCTCTATGCCTTTTTGATCAGCCACGACCACGAAACGACCCAAAAAGTCCAGGGCATTGTCGCCTCGATCCGGCAAAACACCACCGTGACCTGCCGCCCCTTCAACATGAAGAAGTGGGCCGAGGATGCGGAGAAGGTCAAGGCCGTCTATAACAACGCCTGGGAGAGGAACTGGGGGTTTGTGCCCTGGACGGAGAAGGAAATGGAGCACACCGTCCATAAGATGGTCCAGATGGCCGACCCCTCCATCGTCATCCTGGCCGAGGACAAAGGCCGGCCGGTGGGCTTTGCCTTCGGCTTTCCTAACTACAACGAAGTCCTGCGCCATCTCAAGGGCCGGCTGACGCCGCTGGCCCTCCTGAAGTTCCTTTATTACAAGAGGAAGATTCAAGGCATGCGGGCCCTGGTCTTCGGTATTCTCAAGGATTACCGGCAGAGCGGGGTCAGCTATCTGCTGTACGACGCGCTGGAGCGGAACGGCCGGGCCCACGGCTACAAGTGGTGCGAGTCGTCCTGGACGCTCGAAGACAACGAACCCATCAACCGCTTCAACGCCTCCATCGGAGGGAAGGTCTACAAAAAATACCGCATTTATAAAAAACCCCTCGCCTGAGCCGTCCATGGGCGGCGGCCGGGGAGGGAAAAAATGGAAAGGGGAGTGAACGTGGAGTTCAATAATCTTCTGGTCAAGGTCGAGGACAAAATCGGCTGGGTCATCGTCAACCGGCCGGACAAACTCAACGCCCTGAACTGGCAGACGATTGAGGAGCTTCGAGCGGCCTTCACCGCCCATGCCGGCAACCCCGAGGTCAGGGCGGTGATCCTGACCGGTTCCGGGGAAAAAGCTTTCGTAGCCGGGGCCGATATCAGCGAACTGGTTGAGCTGGATGAGGATAAGGGCCGCCGCTTTGCCCGGGTAGGGCAGAATGTGTCCGAGCTCATCGAGTCGTTCCCCAAGCCGGTCATCGCCGCCCTCAACGGCTTCGCCCTGGGCGGAGGCACGGAGTTCGCCATGGCCTGCCATGTCCGGATCGCCTCGGCCAACGCCAAACTGGGGCAGCCTGAGGTCAAGCTGGGCCTCATACCCGGCTACGGCGGCACGCAAAGGCTGGCCCGGCTGGTGGGCAAAGGCCGGGCTCTGGAGCT
Source organism: Candidatus Aminicenantota bacterium (assembly GCA_963702835.1). Taxonomy (GTDB): domain Bacteria; phylum Acidobacteriota; class Aminicenantia; order Aminicenantales; family JAFGAV01; genus JAFGAV01. Next base: position 1,610,785 of record OY969762.1, on the reverse strand, counting down.
TCTCCTGACCGGCCGGACGATCGACGCCCAGGAGGCCTATCGATTGGGGTTGGTCAACGCCGTAGTCCCGGCCCAGGACCTTCTGCCGGCCTGCATCAGCCTGGCCAAGGAAATGGCGGCCAACGCGCCCCTGGCCCTAGGCTACGCCATCCGGGCCGTCCAGGACGGCCTGGACCGGCCTCTGGCCGAAGCCTTGGAAATAGAGGCCAAATACTTCGGCCAGGCCTGCGCCAGCGAGGACAGCACCGAGGGCACCAAGGCTTTCCTGGAAAAAAGAAAGCCGAACTTTCGAGGCCGCTGAAGGAACTCATAAGGCCGTGCACGAGGAGGGATGCGCATGGAGACCTATCAGGGAAAACTGCAAGCTAAAGGGCTGAAAATCGGGATCGTGGTCAGCCGGTTCAACAGCTTCCTGACCGACCGGCTGCTGGAGGGGGCCCTGGACGCCCTGGACAAGCTGGGCGCGGAGCCGGCCGACATCTCCGTTTTTAAAGTGCCCGGCTCGTTTGAAATCCCGATGGTGGCCAAGAAACTAGCCAGATCCAAAAAGGTGAGCGGCATTGTCTGTCTGGGGGCGCTGGTGCGGGGGGACACGCCGCATTTCGACTACCTCAGCGCCGAGGTTACCAAAGGACTGGCCCAACTGGCCATGGAGGAGATGATGCCGGTCGCTTTTGGCGTCCTGATCGTGGACACCGTCGAGCAGGGCATCGAGCGGGCGGGGACCAAAGCGGGCAACAAAGGCTGGGATGCCGTATTCTCCCTGGTGGAGACTCTCAACCTGTTGAAGATTGCGGGCCTGGGATAAGAGAGACGGCCGCCCATGGGCCTTCGCCGCAAAGCCCGGGAAGCCGCGCTACAGCTTCTGTATCAGCTTGAGTTCAAAGCCTCTGACCCGGAGGCGGCCCCCCGGAAATTCTGGGCGGCCAGACGAGCGCCGGGGGCTGAGAGAGAATACGCCGACCATCTCTTCCGCTCGGTGCTCGGCAGGCAGGCTGAGATCGACGGGCTCATCCAGTCCGTGTCTAAAAACTGGCGGGTGGACCGAATGCCCCTGGTGGACCGCAATGTGCTCCGGATCGCCGCCCTGGAGCTCGTCCAGGAAAAGACGGCCCCGGCCGTGGTCATCGATGAGGCCATCGAGATTGCCCGCAAGTTTTCCAGCGCCGAGTCGGCGGCCTTTGTCAACGGAATCCTGGATGCGCTGAGCCGGAAGATGGGGCTGTCCGCGCCGGCCGGCCATGAGAAGAAGGATGAACAAGCAAAAAGACAAACCCGCTCCCAAAAAACCGGAGAGGGCCGAAGACGAAAGACTCCCTGACCAGGAAGCGGCTCGGGCCGAAAAGCTGGAGAAGCTTCGGAAGGAGGGGGTTGACATCTTCCCCCGCCGGGCGGAGCGAACCCATTCCGTGCACGATATCGTTTCCGCTTATTCTTCGCTGAGCAGGGAAGAACTGGAGGCCAGCCCGGTCGCGGTTGAAGTCCCCGGCCGGATCCTGTCCATCCGGCGCATGGGCCGGGCCACTTTTTTCCACATTTCGGACAGCCGCTCCCGGCTCCAGGCCTATATCCGGGAGGAGTCCGTGGGGCCCGACCTTTACCAGCGTTTCTCCCTGTTGGATATCGGCGATATCCTTTCGGTCAAGGGGCGTCTGTTCAAAACCAAGACCGGCGAACTGACCGTCCAGACCGAATCCTTCACCTTTCTGGCCAAGTGCCTGCACCCGCTGCCGGAGAAATGGCACGGGCTGCAGGATGTCGAGCTCCGTTTCCGGCGGCGGTACCTGGACCTGATCATGAGCCCCGAGGTGGGCGAGGTCTTCCGGCTGCGGAGCGCGATCATCAGCCGGCTGCGGAGCTTTTTCGACGAGCGCGGCTATATCGAAGTCGAGACGCCCATGATGCACCCCATCCCGGGGGGCGCCCTGGCCAAGCCCTTCAAGACGTTCCACAATGCCCTGGGCCTGGACCTCTACCTGCGCATTGCTCCGGAGCTGTACCTCAAGCGTCTGGTGGTGGGCGGCCTGGAGCGGGTTTATGAGATCAACCGCAATTTCCGGAACGAGGGCATCTCCTCGGAGCACAACCCCGAGTTCACCATGCTGGAATTCTATCAGGCCTATACCGACTACTTGGAGCTGATGGATTTGACCGAGGAGCTCATCGTCGGCCTGGCCCGGGAGCTGCTGGGAGGGGATGAGCTCCGCTTCGGCCAGGACCTCATTTCCCTGCGGCGGCCATGGAAACGGCTGAATTTCCGGGAGGCCGTCGAATCTTCGAGCGGCCTATCGCCGGGCAAGCTCGACGACCCTGGCTCGGTCGTGGAAATGGCCGTGGGCCTGGCTCCCGAAAAAAAGCCGACCACCTGGGGCAAAGCCCTGGACGTCCTGTTCGACAAGCTGGTCAAGCCCCGGCTCATCCAGCCCACCTTCATCATCAACCATCCCCGGGAAATCTCGCCCCTGGCCAAGAGCTCGCGGGACAACTCGGAGGAGGCCGAGCGCTTCGAGTTGATCATGGGCGGGATGGAAGTGGCCAACGCCTTCAGCGAGCTGACCGACCCGGCCGACCAGAAGCGGCGCTTCGTCGAGCAGGCCGGCGAACGGGCCCGGGGGGATGAGGAGTCCCACTGGCTGGACAACGACTACGTCACCGCCCTGGAGTACGGCCTGCCGCCTACCGGCGGCGAGGGCATAGGCATCGACCGCCTGGTCATGCTTTTCGCCAACCGGACCTCCATCCGCGAAGTCATCCTTTTCCCCCTGCTGCGTCCCAAGGCCTGAGCATCATGAGCTTCGAGCTGTTCATCGCCCGCCGCTACCTGACCGCCAGGCGCAAGCAGGCCTTCATCTCCGTCATCACCTTCATCTCCGTCCTGGGCATCATGATCGGGGTGGCGGCCCTGATCATCGCCGTGGCCCTTCTCACCGGTTTTCAGGGCGACGTCCAGAGCAAGATCCTGGGCGCCACCTCTCATCTTATGGTCTCCGACATCACCGGCCAGGGAATGGCCGATTTCGAGGCGGTCTCGGCCGAGCTGAAGAAAATCCCGGGCGTGAAGTCGGTGACCCCGGTCGTTTACAACATGGCCCTTTTCTCCGGCCTCTCCCGCAACGCCGGGGGCGTGCTCAAAGGCCTGGATTTCGAGCAGGAGAAAAAGACCTCGCCCTGGCTCAGGACGCTGGCCAGCGGCCGGCTGCCGGAGGCGGGCTCAGCCCGGGAAGGCATCCTTCTCGGCCGCGACCTGGCCCTCCAGATCGGAGCCGTCCCGGGGGATGTTCTGACCGTTTACACTTCAGCCGCGCGCTTGACTCCCATCGGCCAGGTGCCTAAGCTCAAACGGTTCATCGTCGCCGGCATCTTCGCCACCGGGCTCTATGAGTTCGATTCCACGACCGCTTTCATCTCCCTGGCCGCCGCCCAGAAGTTCTTCGGCATGGAAGGCCGGGTGAGCTATCTCCAGGTCATGATCGACGACATTTTTCAGGCTCCCCGCCTGGCCGAGGAGGCCAGCCGGCTCCTTCCCCCCTCGGCCTACATCACCACCTGGATGGACCTCAACAAGTCGCTTTTTTCCGCCCTGAAATTGGAAAAGACCATCATCTTCCTGACCATCGCCCTGATCGTGGTGGTGGCCGCCTTGAACATCATCGCCACCCTGATCCTGATGGTCATGGAGAAGACCAGGGACATCGGCATCCTGCTGGCCATGGGCGCCACGCCGCGCCACATCCGGCGAATCTTCTTTCTGCAGGGCGCCATGATCGGGCTGATCGGGACGGCCGCCGGAACGGCCCTCGGCCTGGCTTGGTGCTGGCTGGCCAATACCTTTCAACTCATTCACCTGCCGGTGGACATCTACCAGATCTCCTTCGTTCCCTTCCGCCTCCGGCCGGCCGAACTAGCCTTGATCATCGGCGTCTCGCTGCTGATCAGCTTTGTTTCCACCCTGTTCCCCGCCCAGCGGGCGGCCAAAGTGGACCCGGTGACCGCCTTAAAATATGAATAATATTCTCACCGTTCGAGACCTGGCCAAGGACTATCCTTTGGCCCGGGGCGTCTATCCGGTTTTCCGCGGGCTCAGCTTCGAGGTCGGACAGGGTGAGGTGGTGGGCATCATGGGCGTCTCCGGCGTAGGGAAATCCACTTTGCTCAACCTGTTGGGCGCCGTTGACCGGCCGACCGAAGGCCAGATCATTCTCGACGGCCAGGATGTGTTCGCTCTGCCGCCGGCAGCCAGGGCCCGGCTCCGGAACCTGAAAATCGGCTTCGTCTTCCAGTTCTTCCATCTCCTGCCCGAGTTCTCGGCCCTGGAGAACGTCTGTTTTCCGCTTCTTATCGGCGGCCTTTCCTGGGCCGAAGCGCGGCCCCGGGCCCGGCGTCTCCTGGAAGAGGTCTTGCCTGAGAATAAATCCGATAAAAGGCCCGGCCAGCTTTCGGGCGGCGAGCAGCAGCGAGTGGCCATCGCCCGAGCCTTGGTCAGCGGACCCCGCCTTCTCCTGGCCGACGAGCCGACGGGCAACCTCGACTGGCAGACGGGCGAGCGGATCCTCCGGCTCATCCTGGACCTCCACACCCGGCGCGGCCTGACTTCGGTTATAGTCACTCACAGCGAAAAGGTGGCTTCTTTCTGTCACCGGCTGTACCTGATGGAGTCCGGCGGCCTGAAACCAATTTCCCTCCGCTAGAGTTACAATCCATGTGACGGACCCAACCCGGAGCGGCGTAATCTGCTCGAGTTTTTAGAAAGGAGCTGGCCGGTGCGGTCGCAGCGACCATGAGGGAAGGTTTAGCCTTCCCGAGCCGGCTTCGAAGGAACCCCGTTTTGCGGGGCGCCGAGGATGTTTGAGCTTTTTGATGATCTTGGAAGAGGGTTTAGATCCCAATAAGCTGGCGTGAAAAGCTGAAATCAATGGTGCGAGTTCCGCAGGCGCTGAGAAGACGGCAAGGGAACGGCGTTAAAAACCTTCCCGGGAGCGAGACCGCACCGGCCAGCTCCTCTAAGCCGGGTGGAAAAAACATATCCATTATGGTATAAGGAAAAAGCCATGAAAAAGTTCGCCTGTATCGTGGGCGCCGGCCTGCTGGCTCTGGCCCTGTCCCTGCCTCTCTTCGGCCAGGGGAACATCGAGAAGATCGAGATCGTAGGCAACGACCGGGTCTCTCAGGAAACCATCCTCTACTATATTTCCGCCCGGGAAGGCGACCCCTTGGATGAAAATCAGCTCCGCGGGGATTTCCATGTGCTGTGGACGACGGGCTTTTTTTCGGATCTCAAGCTGGAACGACTGCCGGCGGCGGGCGGTGTCATCGTCCGCCTTACGGTCAAGGAGAACCCGGTCGTCCGGGCCGTCGTCTATAAAACCGGAAAGAAGGTCAAGGAAGAGGACATCACCAATAAACTCAAGGAGAAGGATGAATACATCCTGCCCTATTCCTACTACAACCCCTACAAACTGCAGCGCATCCAAGGGACCATCCAGGACCTGTTGATCGAAAAAGGCCTGATGGCGGCCAAGGTGGATCTGTCCGAAACGGCCAAGGGCAAAAATGAGATCGAGATCCAGTTCAAGATCGAGGAAGGGCCCAAAATCCGGGTCGGCCAGGTGTTTTTTGAAGGCCGGACCAAGATAGCGGCCAGCCTCTTGGAAGAGGCCATGAAAACCAACCAAGGCCACAGCCTCATGTCCTGGATCTCCGGCGCCGATGTTTATAAACTGAACAAGGTCCAGGAAGAACTGGCCAACATCAAGAAGAAATTCCAGGAATTCGGCTACATGGAGGCCACCATCGGCCAGCCGCGGCTGGAGGAGTACACCCGGCGGACCATCTTTCCTTTCTTCAAGCCGCAGAAGATGATGAAGCTCATCATCCCGGTCAACCCGGGCTATATCTACCGGGTGGGCCAAATCAACATCGAGGGGTCCAAGTCCGTCGCCGTCCCGCACCTGCGGGCCATGGTCGCCTGCCAGGCCGGGGATATTTACAGCACCAAGATCAGGGAAAAGGCAGTGGAGAAGATCGGCGAGCTGTACCGGAACGGAGGTTTTCTCTACTGCCAGGTCATGCCCGTGGAGAGTCTCGACCCCAAGAACAAAGTGGTCAATGTCACCTTCAACGTTTTCGAGGGAGAGGTCTGTTACCTCAACCGCCTGGAGTTTAAGGGAAATATCTACACCAAAGATAAGGTGATTCGCCGGGAGATGTTCCTCCGCGAGGGCGACCGGTTCAGTTTTGCCCTGTTCAAGGACAGCTTGCTGCGGATGAGGCAGCTCGGCCTGGTGGATTTGGAGGGCGAACCGGACATCAAACCCGCGGCCCAGAGCCCCAGCCAATTTGACGTGACGGTCAAGGTCAAGGAACTGCAGCGCAACAACATCCAGTTCACCGCCGGCTACAGCGGCTATGAGGGGGCCTTCATCGCTCTGACTTACGAGACGGTCAACTTCCTGGGGGCGGGCGAAAACCTCAACTTGACCCTCCAGACCGGCAAGCTGACCAAGAATTATTCGTTCGGCTTCCAGGAACCCTACATCTTCGATTACCCCATCAGCCTGGGCTTCAACATCTATAACCGCTACATCATCTATCCCTACCTCTACGACCGCAAGGGCAAGGGCGTAGACCTCATCTTCGGGGCTCGGCTCTTCGGCTACTGGCGGGCAAATGTCACCTACACCTATGAGGATGTCAACGTCAACCTGCCTACCGATACGGTCATCGACCCCGTCTACTATTCCCTGTACGGCCTGGGCAACTACAAGATCAGCAGCATCTCCCCGACCATTTATTATTCCACGGTGGACAGCCCCCTGACGCCCAGCCGGGGGACGATGATTTTGGCCTCCTTAAAGTACGCCGGGACCTTCCTGGGCGGCGAGATCGACCTGTACAAGCCGCGCCTCGAGTTTACTCATTGGCAGCCCATCTTCAAAAACCAAAGCCTGGGCATTCACGCCGAATACGAATTCGTCCGGCCCCTGGGCCAGGCCCAGGTCCCCTTCTGGGAGCGGACTTACCTGGGCGGCGAGCGGAACATTCGCGGCTACGAGATCTACACCATCGGGCCGCGCAGTGCCGAAGGCACCAACATAGGAGGCGAAAAGTCGGTCGTCTTCAATGCCGAGTACAGCATTGCCGTGGGCGGGCCGCTGTACTTGATCCTGTTCTACGACCGGGGCAACACCTTGCTTAATGCGCAGAAAATATCTTGGAAGGACATGTATTCCTCGGCCGGACTGGAGGCCCGCATTTTCGTCCCGGCTTTGCGTATTCCCTTCCGGCTGATTTTTGCGTATAATAATCGGAAAATTAATGAGAGCGACAGCAATTTCGCCTTCCGCTTCGCGATCGGATCGACGTTCTAGAGAAAGCGCGATCGTCCGAGACGGTACAAGGAGGTATTGACCATGAAGAAGATCATGCTCGTTTTGGCCCTGGGTTTTTTCCTGTCAGCCATCCTGGCCGGGGCCGGGTTCGCCCAGGGGAACAAGATCGCAGTCATCAACTCTAATGAGATCCTGCAAAAATCTGTCGAGGGCTTAAAGGTCTATAATCGGCTGCAGGATCGGGACAAGAAAAACCAGACAGACCTGGCCCGCCTGGACGGGGAGATCAGCCAGCTGGAGACCCGTCTCAACACCCAGCGGCTGACCTTGAGCGAAGAGGCGGCCCTCCAGCTCAACTCCGACCTGGATAAAAAGAGGAAAGAACGCCAGCGCTTTGCCGAGGACGCCGCCCGGGACTTTCAGGAGCTCCAGTTCCGGCTGTATTCCAAACTACAGGGCGAGCTGCTGCCCATTATCGAAGCTCTGGGCAAGGAGAGAAGCTTCGAGATTATTCTCGACCTGAGCAAGAGCGGGGCCGTCTTTTTCAGCCCGGCCATCGACATCACCCCCGAGGTCATCAAGAGGTACGACGCCAGCAAGGCCACCGCACCCGCCCCTAAATGAGTCTGAGCATGACCTTCTCCATCGAGCAGATCATCAACTTCCTGCCCCACCGCTACCCGTTTCTGCTGGTGGACCGCGTCCTGGAGATGGAGAAGGGCAAGCGCATCATCGGCCTGAAGAACGTCACCTGCAATGAGCCTTTTTTCCAGGGCCATTTCCCCAACCTGCGGGTCATGCCCGGCGTGCTGATCGTGGAAGCCCTAGTCCAAACAGCGGGCATTCTCGTTTACAACTCCATTCCCGATCCTCAGAACAAGCTGGTCTTCTTGAGCAAAATCGACCGGGCCAAGTTCCGCAAGCCGGTGGTGCCGGGCGACCAGTTGCGCCTGGAGGTGGAGATGCCCAAGCTGAAGAGCCGCTTCTTCAAAATCACGGGCAAGGCCTATGTCGGGGAGACCCTGGTGGCGGAAACGGAGGCCATGGGGTCACTGGTCACTGTCGAGGAGCTGCATGAGCGGCCTTGAGCCGTTCGTCCACCCCACCGCCGTCGTCCATCCCGGGGCCCGATTGGAGCCGGGTGTCTGGATCGGCCCCTTCTGCCAAGTGGGGGAGAAGGTTTCCCTCGGCCGCAACACCAGGCTCGAGTCGAGCGTCTTCATTACCGGCCTGACCTCCATCGGCCCCGACTGCCATTTCTCCCCTTATTCGGTCATCGGCACGGAGCCCCAGGATGTCTCCTACCGCGGCGAGGAAACGCGCCTGGAGATCGGCGGCCGGAACGTTTTCCGGGAGTTCATGACCGTCCATCGCGGATCGCCCAAGGGGGGCGGCCTGACTCAAATCGGGGAGGGAAACTACTTCATGGCCTACTGCCATGTGGCCCATGATTGCCGGGTGGGCAATGAGACGGTCTTCATCAACGGCGCCACCCTGGGCGGCCACGTGACGGTGGGCGATTTCGTCATGATCAGCGGCGTCTCCGCCGTGCACCAGTTCTGCCGCATAGGCCGCTACGCTTTCATCGGCGGCTATTCCGTCGTCACCCAGGACGTCGTCCCCTTCAGCAAAATGGTGGGCAGCCGGCCTTTGCGCCTCCTGGGGCTGAACCTGGTCGGCCTGCGGCGCCGGGGATTCTCCAAAGAGCGGATCCAGATCCTCAAGGATATGTTCAGGCTGCTGTTCTACTCCGAGCTCAACACCGGCCAGGCCCTGGAGCGCATCGGTGCGGAGATTCCGGCCGGCCCGGACCGCGACGAGCTGCTGTCCTTTGTCCGCGACTCCAAACGCGGAATTGCCCACAAGGTGACCAGCCCATGGGACGACGAATCGGAATGATCGCCGGGTCGGGCGCGTTTCCCCTCCTGGCGCTGGAAGAAGCCTCGCGGAGAGGATGGTCTTGTGCGGTGGCCGGCATCCGGGGGGAGGCGGCGGCGGAGCTGGAAGGCAGGGCTTCGGATTTCGCCTGGGTCGAGGCCGGCCGTCCGGCCGAGGTCCTTTGTTTTTTCCGGGAGAAGGGCGTGTCCGATATCCTCCTGGCGGGCAAGGTCGATCCCCGGGCTTATTTTCGGCGGGAGGAACTGAGCCGGGGAGCGGGGGAGTGGCTCCGCTCCGCCGCGGACGGAACCCCCACGGGGCTCATTCAAGCCTTCATCCGCTATCTGAGCTCCGAGGGGTTGAAGGTCTTGGACCCCGGGCCCTTTCTAGCCCCGTTTTTCTGCCCGGCCGGTGTGCTTTCCTCTGAGCCGCCCACGGCCGCGGTGCTACAGGACGCTGAGTTCGGCTGGGGCATCGCCCGACGCCTGGCCGACTTGGAGGTCGGCCAGACCGTCATCATCAAGGATAGAGCCGTGGTGGCCGTGGAGGCGTCCGAGGGGACGGATGCCGTCATATGCCGGGCCGGGGAGCTGGCCGGCCGGGGCACGGTGGCGGTCAAAGTGAGCCGCAGCCGGCAGGATCTGCGGGCGGACGTGCCGGCCATCGGCCTGAACACGGTCCGCAGCCTGGCCCAGGCCGGGGCCGCGGCCATTTGCCTGGAAGCGGGCCGGGTGGCTTTTTTCCAGAAGGAACAGGCGCTGGAGCTGGCCGGCCGCAGCGGAATCATCATTTTTGCCAGAGAATAGGGAGAAAGGTATGGTCAAGGTCAGGGTGGGCATCATCGGTGTCGGCTACCTGGGCACCCAGCACGCCCGGATCCTGTCCTATCTGGAGGAGGCGGAGCTCAAGGGCGTAGCCGATGTGCAGTTCAATAAGGCCCTGGAGATCGGCAACCGCCACGGCGTGCAGTACTTTCAGGACTACCGGGACATGTTGGATGATATCGACGCAGCCATCGTGGCCACCCCGACCTCGGAGCACTATGCCGTTTCCCTGCACCTGCTCAAGGAAGGGAAACACGTGCTGGTGGAGAAGCCCATCACCGAGACCGTTGAGCAAGGCCAGGAGTTGGTCGAGGTGGCCGAGCGGAACGGCCTGGTCTTCCAGGTCGGCCATCTGGAGCGTTTCAACCCGGCCGTGGAGGCCGTGGAGAAATTGATCTCCGACCCCAAATTCATCGAGGTCCAGCGGCTGGGGTCCTTCTCCGCCCGCTCCCTCGACATCGACGTGGTGCTCGACCTCATGATCCACGACCTGGACATCATCCGGGCCATGATCAAGGACGAAGTGAAGAGCATCCGCTCCTCGGGCATCCATGTTCTTTCGGATAAGATCGACATCGCCAACGCCCGGCTGGAGTTCCGCTCAGGCTGCATCGCCACCCTGACCGCCAGCCGCGTCCATCAAGGCAAGGTGCGCAAGTTGAGGATTTTCGAGCCGACCTCTTACTATTCCGTCGATTATATCGACCAGGACGTCAAGGTTTTTCCCCTTCACGGCGGGCCGGCGGAGATCAAAACCCTCAAGATCCAGAAGGAGGAGCCCCTGAAGAAGGAGCTGCAGAGCTTTCTCCGCTGCCAGATTGAAGGACGTTCCGGCAAGGTCACCGGCCAGGAGGCTCTGGAAGCCCTTAAGCTGGCTCACGCCGTCCTGAAGGAAGCCGAGGTATAGCCAAGGCGCCTCCAGCCCCAGACTCAGCGGATCAGCTTGACCGGCCGGCTGGGAGGGGGAACCTCGGCCAGCTCCATCTCGTTGAGAACGGCCAGCTTGGTCCAAAAGTCTTTCTTGATGTTGCCGGTCTGAAAGATGGCCTGCAGGTTCTGCAGCCCGTTGGGCTTCACCAGCCGCAGCCGCACCGGCTGCCGGTTGAGGTAGCGCGGGTCGTTCAGGTCGCGGAAGGAGCGGACCATGTTCTGGAAGCTTGGGTCGTAGGTGCTGAAGCTCGCGGCGCTGCTCAGGGCGGTGAAAGAGTAGATCATCCCCCCCTTGCGCACAAAAGACAGCCTGAGGCGAAGAGTATCGGCGTCCTTCTGGGGGATGTCGTAGAGTTGGTGGAAGGAGGACAGGCCGTTGATGACCAGGCTCTGCTCGTTCAGGAACTGCCGGTTCTCGATGGCCTGGGCCTTTTTGGAGGCGTAGTCCTGCAGGCTGGCCTGACTCTGCTCGGCCTCCAGGATGAAGGCTCCCTGCTTATCGGGGGAGATAATGGTCACCTGGCTGGGCGTGTTGTCCACCTTCCAAGCGGCCGGGATGGCGAAGGTGAAGTGCATGGTGGGATGGTAAAAGGCGTTGCTCTCCACATAGCCCTGCCGCGGGTCATCCCCGTAGACGATGTTGTTGACCTGGCCTAGATAATCGTCCCTCTTGAAAGCCAGACTGCTGTCGGTGGGAAGGAGAATCTTGGTTACGTTCTTGATGCGGTCGGCCTCCAGGGGATGGGTGGACAGGAAGCCGGGCAGGCTGTGCCCTCCCTGCAGGTCGCCCAGCTTCTGCAGGGAGCCGAAGAAGCCGATGAGCGGGCCGGGGTTGTAGCTGGCCTTGCGGGCGTATTCCACGCCCAGGGCGTCGGCCTGGCTCTCGTCGTCCCGGCTGAACTTCAAGTACAGGAGCTGGATGCCGATGCTGGCGATGCCGGCCAGTTCGGCGAAGGTGTCGTTCAGGGCGCTGCCGATGGCCAGCCCGACCTGGATCAGGATGAGCTCGCTCATCCTCCTGACGGTGTGGCGGGCGTTGACGTGGCCCAGCTCATGGCCCAGGACCGCGGCCAACTCCGCCTCGGAGTTCATCATGGCCAGCACCCCCCGGGTGACGTAGATATACCCGCCCGGCGCGGCGAAGGCGTTGACCACCGGCGTGTCCAGAACCCTGAAGCTGTAAATCAGGTTGGGACGGTGGGTTATGGGCACCATTCTCTGGCCGACGGCGGTGACGTAGGCGGTCAGGGCCGGGTCGTTATATATCCCGTACTGCTGCTGGATCTCGGCATCGGTCTGCTTGCCCAGGGCGATCTCGCCCTCCTCCGAGATAAGGCTCAGCTCCCTCTTGCCCGTGACCGGGTTGATGGCGCACGAGCCGGCCAAAGCCGCCAGGACGAAAAGGGCCAGGAAACGTACCCAGTTCTTTTTAGTGTTTTTCATGGCGCTGAGCCTCCTCGGCTAAACCCGGCCGTTACTGCTTCATCTTGAACAGCGAATCCTCCAGGCCGGAGTTGAATTTGACCGAGCTGATCTTGATACGGATGAACTCCACTCCGTTCTGATAGATGGTCAGGGAGCGAGGGGCGGGGATACCGTCTGTTGTTTGGTAGTCCTCCATGACCGTCTCCCCGTCCACTTCGCCGCCCATCATATCCAGGGATTTCCCTGTGGACTTGTAGGTCAGGTAGGTCTGGGGGTCGAGGTAAAAGGTCATTGTGTAGCCGTCGGCCTGTTTTTGCAGGACGACGATATAATCCTTGTCATTGACCTTTTCCGTTCCCTTCAGCTCATAGGTGATGCCTAAGGTCTCCGGGGCGAGAAGAGAGGCGTTGCCCAGGGCGCCGCGCTTGAAATAGAGCGCCTGCTGTTCGGACATGACTTCGGTGGCCGCGGTCATGGGGTTGGTGGCCCAGGCCGTCTGGCCGTCGAAGGCCTGGGTGATGAGATAACCCTGGGCCTCCATGTCCATGCGCATGAGGTTGGGCTCTTTGTTGTACATGGTCATGCTGCCCGACATCGCCATCTGGACCATCTCGAAGCTGCCGGTGGTGGTGGTGTCCTTGATGGCTTCTAGGGCCTTCCGGCCGCCTTGGGCCTGGATCATTTTGTCCAGAACGTCCTTCACGGTCTGACCGGAAGCGGGCGCCAGGATGAACCCGGCCGCCAGCAGGGCGAGCATCAGGCCGATCAATGTCTTTTTCATAGAATCCTCCTCAGAAAAATTTATGCTTGCCGGTTTTCGGCCGGCCTCCTGTTTTCTTTCGGAACAGCCTGGCCGCCTATCGGTCAGCAGGGCTTATTATACTGAAAAAACCAGCGGCTTGGAATATTGAAGCGTTATTTTTTCGAGCTATTGACAGGCGCTAGGCGGACTTTTGCCCATAGCTTCAATTCTCTGGGCCGTTCGGGCCTCATTCCATCGCCGAATCCGCCCGGCCCGGGCCCTCCGCCCATGCGGGGCCTCAGGCCTCCCCCCGGCATTCCGCCGCCCATCCCTCTCATCCCTCTTTCCAAGTTGATTCTTGGGGATTCGAGCCCCAGGCCGATGATCTTTCCCGGCAGGGCGCCCACCGCATAGGGGTGCTGCTCGCTCTGAACAAGGGGAATTTTGAGTTCATAAACAAGCAATCCGCTGGAGGGGACAAGGCTGATTTCGATGCCCTTGGCCTCTGAGAGCGGCATTCTCTTGGCCTCGTTCTTGCCCGGTCCGAGGATTTCCAGTTCGGTCATTGTTTTTGTGATGAATTCCTGCATCTCTTCCTCATCCGGCTCTTCTTCTCTCCCATAGCGGTCCGGACCATAGGTTTCCGGCTCCTCCCCGCGTTTCTCTTTATCAAAATATTTTTGTCTCCCGATCGGGAATCTGATCCCAAAGGCTTTTTTATTCCCGCCGGTTGGGTCAAACCATACCGTAAGCCCCTGCCTCAAGAGGTTTGCCCGCAAAAAAGGGTTATCGGCTACCAGGCAGGCATAGAGGTTGGCCTCATCATTGAGAAAGCCGACCAAAATGCTTGCTTTTTCAAAGTAGGTTAAGGCCTCATGCCATTCGGTACTTTTCCCGTCGACAGTGATCTCCCTATCCCTCCAGCTGCTCTTGAGCTCAAGGACCTGGCAGCCGGCCAGGGAGAGCAAAGAGGCTGAAAAGAATAAAATGAACCATACCCGTTGGCGGCCAAAACATTCAGTGTGCATATCAGCTTTCTCCTCTTATTAATGGAAGCTGATTCTATAAACCGAAGTTGGGGAATATTCGTTTCAGCGGGTGCGGCTGTTTTCTAACTGCTCCAAGTTGTGGGCTACGGCATAGCTCACTAAGAAATTGCTGAGGAGGCTGAGCACCCAGGCCATGGGTTTATCCGCGTCATGGAGGCTCTGGAAGGAAAGGCAGCTCATCAAGGTGAGGCCGATCTTAAAGGCGGCGAAGGCATAATCATTCTTGACCATGGGCCGGAAGAGAGGGCTGACCGCCTCCGCGCCCAGCTCCCTGACCATTTCTTTGGTGGTGAAGTAGTCGACGATATTCAGGCCGACGAAGCTGAGCAATGAGGCGGTGAACAGGGAATTCTCCAGGACGGCCCAGCCTGAAGGAGGCCTGAAATTTCGGCTGTTCCCCGCGGGGCCGTCGAAGAGCAGCGGGGCCCGGCTTGGGCCGGCATAGACCGGGGAAGCTGGGTCCAGGGACAGGGGGAGGAGGTCGGCTTCGGTCAAGGGGGCGGAGGCCAAAGGAATAAAAGTGAAGAGGAGGAGTTTTTTCTGTTCCTCCTGGCCGGGGGGAAGGCCTCCGGCTTGGCCGGCGGCGCTCTGTCCGGCCGCGACAGCCTGGAAGAGATAAAGACAAGAAAAGGCCAAGAGCAGGAGGATGAGGCCGGCCTCCCTTTGATCTTTTTTCACTCTGTTTCCTTTTTTCTGGCTCGGCTCTTTAGTCTAACAAAGGCGGCTCCGGAATTAAAGATGGAGGCCCCGTCGCCTTGAGGGCGTTTTTATTGTATGATGGCCGGTTCATGAAACAACAGATGAACGGCGGGCCGACCGCCGACGGAGTCCCTTCAGTCCCGTTGTCCCGGCGGTTCAGCCTGGAAAAAACCTTTTCCGCGCTCAAACACAGGAACTACCGGCTCTACTTCTGGGGCCAACTGGTGTCCTTGTTCGGGACCTGGATGCAGATCACGGCCCAGGGCTTCCTGGCCTACCATCTGACCCACTCGGCCGCTTTCCTGGGGACTATGGGCTTCGCCGGCGGCGTCCCCACGATGATACTCATGCTCTACGGCGGAGTGGTGGCCGACCGGATCGATAGACGCAAACTGATGCTGCTGACTCAGGCGGCCATGGCCGCCCTGGCCTTTCTGACCGCGGGCTTGGCTTTCACCGGCCTGGTCCGGCCCTGGCAGCTGGTCCTGCTGGCCCTGAGTTTCGGCGTGGCCAACGCCTTTGACGCGCCCGCCCGGCAGTCCATTGTGGTGGACCTGGTTGAGCGCAAGGACCTGACCAACGCTATCGCCCTCAATTCGACCATGTTCAACGCCGGGGCAGTGGTAGGCCCGGCCGCGGGAGGCATCCTCTACGCCCTGACCGGCCCGGCCTGGTGTTTTATTTTCAACGGGCTGTCGTTCTTTGCCGTCATCGCCGCCCTGCTGGCCATGCGGGTTCACCCCAGGCCCCAGGGGACCCATCGCTCCTCGGCCTGGCTGGAAGTCAAAGAGGGGATCAAGTACGTCTTCGGCCACTCCATTATCCGGACGATCATCTTGCTGATCCTGTTCACCGGCTTTTTCGGCTCGTCCTTTTCCACCATCTTTCCCGCTTGGGCGGTCAAGGTGCTGGGCCGGGATGCTGCGGCCAACGGGCTGCTGCACGCGGCCCGCGGAGCCGGCGCCTTGCTGAGCGCCCTGGCCATCGCCTCCCTCGGACATTTCCACTTCAAGGGCCGTCTGCTGGCGGCCGGAAGCTTTGCTTTCCCGCTGCTGCTTTTTCTTTTTGCCGTGGTCCGCGACTTCCCGGTGAGCCTGGTGGTCCTGGTCGGCGCGGGGGCGGCGGTCATCCTGGTCTTCAACCTGGCCAACGCCCTTGTCCAAACCCTGGTTGAGGACCGGCTGAGGGGCAGGGTAATGTCCATCTACAGCCTGACCTTCTTCGGCTTCATGCCTTTGGGTTCCCTGTGGATCGGCCTGGCTTCAGATAAGTTCGGTGAGCCGCTGGCCGTAATAATAAACGCTGCACTCCTCCTCGTCGCCTCTATTGTAATCTTTTTCTATATGCCGGCATTGAGTAGACAAAAGTAGATAATTATTTATATTATTTGACAAAATCATGAAAATACAAAATATAGTGGTTAGAAAAAAAGGGTAGCATATATAGATTATTTTTCTTGACAGGACCAATCTTGTAGTTTTATAATTACCTACAGAGTCCATCCAGCGAGTCAGCGATGAAAATCCATGTTAAACATTATAAATATTTTATAGCCCTTTTTGGGGCCTTTTTTCTGTTCGCCGGCAGACCCGTGGAGTTCGGCCTGGAGAAGAGCTATTTCCAGGGATACTCCATAGAAAAGCCGGTCATCCGTGTCGGAATCGGCGTTAACCTGAGCCGCATCAATATCAAGTCTTCGTCCGGGATGAAGATTTATCGCCAGGACTCCAGCTTCACGCTCCTGGCCCAGGATGTGAACGAGGCCCAGGTCAAAGGCTATAAGGAGAAGCTGAGCGAAAAATTCCTTATCCAGGCCGGCCAGGCCCTGAAAAGCGAAGAGGCCCAGGGCCTCGCCCAACAAATAAGAGTTAAGACCGGCTATTCCGTGACCGTGATCGAGGACCCGGAATATCTTTCCTCAGGCCGTTTTCAGGTCAGGGTGGGGGATTTCTTGACCAGGGGAGATGCCCTCCGGTCCATCAGCCAGCTCAACCGGCTGGGCTATAAGGACCTCTGGATCATCAGGGAAGAGGTCACCGAGAAAGAATCCCATCCCCTCTGGATCTTAATCAATGACCGGCTTATTTCCTTAGCTGAAAATACTTCTCTGTTTTTCATTCCCCTAAGCTCGGAAAGCTATCTCTCTTACGAGGGCATCAGCTACCGGGGCGTCCTGGTGGTCAGAAACAGCCCCGGAGGAGTGGTCCTGATCAATATCCTCAACCTGGACGCTTACCTGAAGGGCGTTGTGCCCAGCGAGCTCTCCCCGTACCAGTTTGGTGAACTGGAGGCGCTCAAGGCCCAGGCTGTGGCGGCCCGAACCTATGCCCTGAAGAATATGGGCCGGTATGAAACTTTGGGTTTTGACTTGGACGATTCTCAGTCTTCCCAGGTTTATAAAGGACTCCAGGCTGAACATCCCCTCAGCAGCAAGGCTGTGGCGGAGACTCGCGGGCTGGTGGCCCGCTACCAGGGCCAGCTCATCAACGCTCTCTACACCAGCACCTGCGGCGGCCTGACCGAAAACGTGGAGAACGTCTTTGGGGGAAGCCCCTCGCCCTATCTCCGGTCAGTGGAATGCACGACCGAGCTCCACCCGGAATGGACGCTCAAGACCGCAACAGTCCTCAGGCCGGTGGTGTGGATGGGCCGGGACATCAGCCGGGAAGTCGCCCTGCTGGCCTCCCTCAAGGTCATTCCCTCCGAAGTCAAGGACCCGGCATACTTCCGGACCCTGGTGACTGCTCCGGAAGCGACGGAATGGCTGAAGAGAGCGCTCGCTCTTTTCGGCCAGGACAGGGACTTCACCATCAGCCAAGACAAGCCCTTGACCGCTTCCGCCTTCGCCGGCCTGGCCGTGGAAGCCTTCGCCTGGCAGGACCGGGTCAAGAACCTTCTCTTGAGAAAAGAGGTGGATGCGGCCCTGAAAGCGGCGCCCCGTCTCAGAGGAGAAGAGAGGAAAGATGCCGCCTATCTGGCCATCGAGGATTTTGTGCCGGCTTCGCTCGACCTGGCCGACCAATCGCATATTCTGACCAAGGCGGAGCTGGCGGTCATCCTGGCCAGGATCTTGACCTCGGAGAAACCTCTTCTCCAAACCGGGACATTCAGCAAGCTGGATAAAGGCCGGCTGGAGATCATCCAGAACGGAATCAAGAAAACGTGGCCGCTGGCCCCCGACCCTCTCCTCCTCCGGAACCTGGAGGGGGATTTGTTCTTCGAGTCAGAGCTTGTCCTGGAGGGCGGTGAGAAAGTTCAGTTTCTGGAGCAGGACGGCGCTGTGCGGATGCTGGAAGCCGCGGCGGCCGACCCCAGCCCTGTGCTGGACAAGTCTTCTCCCTACAACCGCTGGCAGGTCCGTTTATCCCAGGCCGACCTCGAGCGCCAAGTCAACCTTTATTATCCCCTGGGCCACCTTGTGGATGTTGTCCCCAGGAAAAGGGGCGCCTCGCCCCGGGTCACTGAGCTTCTGGTGGCCGGGGATGAGGACCAGGTGGCGGTCAACGGGCTCAAGGTGCGCTGGGTGCTGGGCCTCAGGGACACCTGGTTTTCCGTGGACCGGGAGTACGGCCCGAACGGACTCATCAGCCATTTTGTTTTCACCGGCCGGGGCTGGGGGCACGGGGTGGGCCTCTGCCAGGTGGGCGCCTTCCGGATGGCCCAGCTCGGAGGCCGCTTCGATATGATATTGAAAAAGTACTACCGGGGCATTACAATAGATAAAATATATTGATGGCCAACCCTCGGAAAGACAAGAGACCAATAAGAGACGCCGCCGGGCCGAAGAAGTCGCTCCGGAGTCCCGAGTTCAGGGAATTCCAAACCCCCTCCAGCGGAATCTTTTTTCAGGCCGGCCGGGTGCTCTATTCCGGAAAATCCGCCTTCCAAAAGATTGAAGTCATCGAGAACAAAACCTACGGCCGTGTCCTTTTTCTGGACGGTTTGGTCCAGACCACGGACAGGGATGAATATTTCTATCATGAAATGCTGGCCCATCCGGCCTTGACCACGCATCCCCAGCCCCGGTCGCTTCTCATTGTCGGAGGCGGGGACGGCGGCCTGCTCCATCAGGCCCTGGCTTATCCTTTAAAGAGAATTGTCCTCTGCGAGATCGACCGGGATGTCATTGAAGTTTCCAAGGCCTATTTTCCCTGGCTGGAAGTCGGCCTGCGCGACCGGCGGGTGGAGCTTGTCCTGGCCGACGCCAACGCTTATGTCCTCCGTTCCCGGGAAGAGTTTGATGTCATCCTGGTGGATTCTTCCGACCCGGTCGGCCCCTCGGCCATTCTCCACCAGAAGCAGTTTTACGAACGGCTGAAAAAAATCCTGGGAGGGGAGGGCATTATCGCCAGCCAGGCTGGTTCTCTGCTGCTGCACCTGGATTCTTTTGGCAGGAAAAATGCTTTTCTGAAGAAGATGTTCAGTATCGTCCGGTTCTACCTCGGGCCGGCGCCGACCTACCCCGGCGGCACCTGGTGCTATAATTATCTTTCCGACCGGTCGGACCCGCTGCGCGTCTGCAGAGAACCGCCTCCCGGGCTCCGCTATTACAGCCGGGAGATCCATGAAGCCGCTTTTAGCCTGCCCAACCTGCTGAAAGAGAGGCTGGGTTGAGAGGCCGGGCCGGGCCGCTCTTCCCGCTGCTGTGGCTGTTATTCCTCCTGCCGGCGCTCCAGCTCATCGGCCAGGAGCTGACGGTCGAGGACACCCTGGGCCGCACGGTCATTGTCCCGGCCAGGGTTTCGCGGGTCCTTTCGCTTCAGCCCGAGATCACCCGGATCATCGCTGCTCTGGGCGCAGATGAGCGGCTTGTCGGCCGCGATGATTTTATCGCCCGGTTCGACCATCTGTCCTCCATTATATCTCCCCGCCTGTCGCATCTTCCGACGGCCTCGGCCCCGGACGGCACACCCTACCTGGAGCTGGTGATGCGGCTCAACCCCGACTTGATTTTTGCCTCTCCTTCGGAGGTCAATGTTTCTGATTCTCTCCAAAGCAAGACGGGAATACCCGTGCTGGCCTTCGCCTCCATGGGCAGGTTTTCCGGGCTGCTCGAGGAGATCCGCTGGACGGGAGCCGCCCTGGGCCGGAAGGAAA
This sequence comes from Candidatus Aminicenantota bacterium, assembly GCA_963702835.1. GTDB lineage: Bacteria > Acidobacteriota > Aminicenantia > Aminicenantales > JAFGAV01 > JAFGAV01. Next base: position 1,590,813 of record OY969762.1, on the reverse strand, counting down.
GGGCGGACGAATTGATCAGATATTTCAGGCAGACCCTCGGCCGTGTTCAAAAAGCCATTGCCGATATCCCGGCCGGCCAGCGTCCCCGGGTCTATCTTTCCTTCTGGTCGTCTTTCACCCGGACGCCCGTCTTCTACGAGCCGGTGAATGCCGCCGGCGGCCGGAACCTGGCCGAAGGGCTTATGCCCGCTTACCTGGGAACTCTCGGCACCGAGGTCAGCCTGGAGAAAATCCTGGGCTGGGACCCGGAAGTCATTCTCCTCCACGGCAGCTATCTCCCCGCCGAGCGGAAGGTGACGACCTCGGGCGTCCTCGACGACCCCAGGCTCCGTTCAGTCCGGGCGGTTAAGGACAAAAGGGTCTATTACACCCTGGGCTTCTGGTACTGGTGGGACCCGGCCCTGGTGCTGGTCGAAACGCTGATGCTGGCCAAACTCTTTTATCCCCAGCGCTTCAGGGCTCTAGACCTCAGGAGCGAGGCTAACGCCGTGTTCAAGACGTTCTACGGAATCGAGGGCGGTTTCGATACGCTGGGCCGCATTCTCGACATCCCTGACGGGCCCTGGAAGTAGTCAGGTCAGCCTATCCCGGTTTTACATACAGCGGAGCATCCCAATTTCTATGAGGATAACAGATTTTGGTCTTTACGAATCATGAAAGTTGAGATGTTTGCTTAACATAGAATGACTATCCATGGATAGGGGAGAGCACTATAATAGAAAAACATGAAAACTAACCGCAGGAAGAGACGCGCAGCCCTGGCCGCGGTGATCGTGGCCCTGCCCATTATTCTTTTTTTTGTGTCGCTCAACGTCGGCTCTTATCCCATTCCCCTCCGGGATGTCGGAAAATCGCTCCTGTCCCTGGTCGTGCCGTCCTTCCGCTCAGAAGTGCCGCCGGCTGTCCGGGACATCATTCTTTTAATCCGTCTTCCCCGGCTGCTGCTGGCCGTGGCGGCCGGAGCGTCGCTGGCTGTTTCGGGCGCCGCTCTTCAGGCCCTGTTCAAAAATCCCTTGGTCAATGAATACATCCTGGGGCTTTCCTCGGGTTCCGCTTTCGGCGCGGCCTTATCCCTTGTTTTTTTGGGCCGGGCCTTCCCGCCCCAGGCCGGGGCTTTCCTTTTCGCCGTGGTGGCCGTGCTGGCTGTCCTGCTCATTGCCGGCCGCCTGGAGGCCAGCCTTGTTTCGCTCCTTCTGACCGGCGTTATTGTCAGCGCTTTTTTCTCCGCGCTGCTGATGCTGGTCGAGTTCCTGGCCAGCCCTTATGCCCTGCAATCCCTGTTTTACTGGCTGATGGGGAACCTGTCGCTGGCCGGCTGGGGGGACCTGGCCATATCCCTGCCGCTCATGGCCGCCGGGCTGGCCCTCCTGTTTCTGCTTCGTTGGCGGCTGAACGTCCTGTCCATGAGCGAGGAAGAGGCCAGGGCCATGGGTGTCGATGTCCGCCGGGAGAAATGGCTGGTCATCCTGGCCGCCACGCTCATCACGGCCGCGGCCACCTCGGTAGCCGGCATCATCGGCTGGCTGGGCCTCATTGTGCCCCATCTCGTCCGGATGGCCGCCGGCGTGGACAACCGCTCCGTAATCCCCCTGTCGGCGGCCCTGGGAGCGAGCTTTCTCCTGGCGGCCGACGCCGCGGCCCGCAGCCTGACCTCGATCGAGATCCCCATCGGCATATTCACCAGCCTCATCGGCATCCCCGTCTTCCTGGCCCTGCTCAATAAGTCGAAGAAGGTTTGGCTGTGAGCATCCGGGTCGAAAACTTGGTCTTTACCAATCGCAATTTCACCCTGCGCGTGGAGAAGCTGGAATTCGAGAGCGGCCGGCTGGCGGCCATTGTTGGGCCGAACGGGGCGGGCAAGACGACCCTGCTCAAATGCCTGGCCGCCATCCACCCCGTTTCCCGGCGCGTCAGTTTTCGCGGCCGGCAGGACCTGGCTGCGCTCCATCCGGCCGAGCGGGCGCGGCTCATCAGCTACGTCCCCCAGGAACACAGCCCCGTCTTCAGCTACACCGTCCAGGATTTCGTGCTGACCGGCCGGGCCGCCCACTTGGCGCTTTTTTCTCTGCCCTCGGCCAGGGATGAAGCCGCGGCCGAAGAGGCCCTGGAGTTCGTCGGGCTGGAGCCTTTTGCCGGCCGGCCTTACTCCCAGTTGTCGAGCGGCGAGCGGAGGCTGGTCCTCATCGCCCGGGCTCTGGCCCAGAAGGCCGAGGTCCTGCTCCTGGACGAACCGACCACTTTTCTCGACCCCAAACATGAGTGGGCCGTGCTGGAGCTCATCCGGAGGCTGACCGACGAGCGGAAGCTCACCGTTCTGGTCACGCTCCACAACCTGGATATGGCCGTCAAGTACTCGGATACTTTGGTCTTTCTCAAAGGGGGAAGGGTGACCGCCGCCGGACGGCCGGACGATATCCTGACCGAGCGTTTGCTCCGCGATGTCTACGACATGCCCATGAGGATCGTCCCCTGCGACGGCCGGAAGCTTATCGTCAGGTGATAGGGGGGTTCCCCTCGCTCCATTACGATTCCGGGAGCCAACTCATAATTTGGCGCGAGGCCCGTCCGGCTGTGGGCGGGTCGAAGTTGGTCAGGATGATCACGACATAGCCGCTCCGCCGGTCCCACTCCAGGTTGGCGTTGATGCCGGGCGCCCCCCCGGCAATGCCCAGGCCGTTGGCGATGTCGGGGAGAAAGATTTTCCCCAGGGACAGGGCCTTGACGTATTTCAGCAGGTCTTCGGCGGTGGAATAGCCGCCTCCCGCCGAGCTCCCCCGTCCGGGAAGCGTAGCCTGGTTGAGGACACGCTCTCCGCCCGGCCGTCCGCGGCGCGTGTAGCCCAAGGCCAGGTTGGGGACGGCTTTGTCCCTTTCATAAGAATCCGTGTCGAGCATGCCGTTTGGCTTGAAAATATTCTCGCGGACATAAGTGTAGTAGTCCAGGCCGCTGGCCTTTTCGATGATGGCCCCCAGGACGATGTAGCCGCCGTTGGAGTACCGGTTGTTCGTCCCGGGTTCGAATTCGAGAGGCTGGTCGGCAAAGAGAGGCAGATAGTCCTGGAGACTCCGAATGTTTTCCTTGGGCGTCGCCTCGTAGCGGGGGCCGAAGAAATCGCCGATCCCCGAAGTCATGTCCAGCAATTGCTGGATGGTGACCTTTTCCGCGGCCTGCCGGTTGGGGTAATCGGGCAGGAATTTATGGATAGGGTCCGGCAGGGAGAGTTTTCCCTGTTTCTCCAGTTGGAGGATGGCGGCTCGCGTGAAATTCTTGTTGATCGACCCCAAGTTGAACTTGGTATCCTTCTGATTCGGTATTTTTTTCTCCCGGTCCGCAAAGCCGTAGGCTTGCTGAAACAGAACCTGGAAATTTTTAGCGATGAGCACGACGCCGGAGAACTCGTCCGCCCGGGTTTCGGCCTCCAGAAGCTGGCGGGCCGCGGCCATCAGTTCCTCGTCGGTGGCCTTTGGCTCGGGAACGATGACATTTTGCGGGTCCTGGACGGGCTCGACATAGATGAACAGGAGGCGGTGAGGCGGCTCTTTCTCCACGCCGGCCCGCACAAGCAGGTATTCGCCTTTTCCGGTTCGAACCAGGGCCAGCGTCTGGCCCGGCCGCTCGGCCACGATTTTCTGAAGGTTGAGTGATTGCCATCGAGAGGCGGCCGTCGTGTAGCGGCTGACGCGCTCCTCCAGGGGAGTCTGTCGCAGGGCCGAATCCGCAAAATGGGCCTGGATGAATTCTCGCATGGATGCGGGATTCCCGGAGTTGAAAGCCTCAAGATAGGCGGCCAGGTGCAGGGTGGCCGGCAGCCGCGTTTCCTGGAAGGCGCTGATCGAAGCGCCGGCCAAGATCGCCGTCAGAAACCAGATTCTGGCTCGCATGACTGACCTCCACTGAATACTCGAGATTCGGGCCGCCGGCCGGTGAGGGCCCGGCCAGCCCCTTCTCTTTTGAAACCAATTTTAAAGCGGAATCGATGCCCTATCTATATTTTCTGTCAGTCCCGTTTTTCTTTCTGGGGCGCTACAGATAGTATCTTTTCAATCAAGGCTTCGTCCTTGGGGAGCTGGCCGACCTTGGGCAGCCGGGGCACGAGCACGGCCCAGTTCGCGTCCAGGGCAAAGGCTTTCTTGAAGAGGGGAAGGCTTTGCTCCAATCGGCCGGTTGAGGCCATGGTCACCGCCGGCCAGAAGATCATTTCCGCGTTGTCAGGAACCATGTTCATGGCTGTAGCATAGGCTTCCATCGCCTCCTCGGTTTTATTTTCAGTCAGGAGGTCGTCCCCCCGGTTCATGTGCTGGTAGGCCTTGGCCAAATGCACCAGCCGCTTGAGGTCGCCCAAGGGGTCCTGGCTGTCTTCGACGCGGAGGTCGAAAAGCCTGTCTTTCCACCATACGCCCGAGGGCTTGCCGGAGACTACGATGATCGCCGCCGATTGCCGTCCGCGAATATCTCCGCCCTGTGCCTCGGCTGCTTCCAGGGCGGCCATCAGCCGGTCCACTAGCTCGCCGGGCGTGCGCTGGAAGGCTTCGGCCATGGCTTTCCAGACCGTATCGCGCAGCATGAGGTTGGCCTGGCAGGAGAAGTTTTGACCAACACTGTGCCCCGCCTCGGGGATGCAGTTGCGGCCGGTGTGAGCCGCGGCCCGGCCTTTGGCATCCAGGAAAGCCACCTGGCGGACATCTTCGTGGCTGTCGCTTTTGAGCAGCCCGGCCAGCGCGTCGGGAGCGCTCTTGCCGGAGCGCATCATCTCCAGGCCGAGAGGGCCGTAGGACACCTCCACGAACGACTGGGTGGCCACCGCGCCCACCCCCGCTTCCACCCAGGGCACCAGCGCGCCGACTGAAAACCAGTGGGACTGGACGGCCGCGCCCAGCTGGCCGGTGGCCGGGTCAAAGGCCACGATGGAGTAGGTATGGACCGGCCGCGCCGGTTCAAGAGCGCAGAGGAGCGCCGGCCCGAGGACAAGGAATGATATCAGCAGAAGTTTTTGACGCATAGTCTTCCTCCCTGTTTTCCAGAAAGCTGCAGAGGCCTTAGATAGTGAAAGCCTTTTGAGGGCCTCTTGTCAAATCTCTCCGGTATCCGGCTACGAACGGCTGGGCAGTATTGTCCGCTGATTTAGACCGCTATGATCCATCACAGGGATGGAGATGCTGCCTTGACTTTAGGCTGATGCTATTGCTTGGTGCAGTACTTATAAGCTTCGTCTTTGGTATTAAAACAGACCCCCTGTTTTTCCTTGCAAGCTTGAGGCGTGCTCTGGAAGACTTGCCCGTTGGCGCAGCACCAGCACAGAGTGGGCTGGCAGTTTTTCTTGGCCTCGTCCAATGTGGTAAAGCACTTGCCGCCTTTCTGCTGGCATTCCGCAACGGTTATCTGGGCGATTTCTCCGCTGGGAAGACAGCAGTAGCATTTGGGCTGAGCGCAATACTTTTTAGCTTCTTCGGCAGTGGGGAAACACTTGCCGCCCTTCTGCTTGCACTCCTCAACGGTCATCTGGACGACTTCTCCATTGGGCAGGCAGCAGTAGCATTTGGGCTGAGCGCAATACTTTTTAGCTTCTTCGGCAGTGGGATAGCATTGGCCGCCCTTCTGCCTGCACTCCGTAACAATCATTTGCACGATTTCCCCAGTGGGCAGGCAGCAGTAACAGCGGGGTTGGTCGCAGTACTTTTTAGCCTCTTCCATGGTGGCGAAGCACTTGCCGCCCTTGGCCTTGCACACTTCCGGGGTGACCTGCACGACCTGACCGTTGACGCAGCACCAGCAGAGATTTGGCGTGCCGGTTTGCGCCCCGCCATTGCCCTGGAAAGCCAACAGCGCAGCCAAAACCAGGCCCCCCACCAACAGGCATGGGACTAGTTTCCTCATAGGCACCTCCTTTTATTTATTTTGAGTCATGCCGACGAAAGGCAAAGCCAAAAAACTCACGGCTTGAATTGATCAATCCTGGCCCCCAGCCTAAACCAGTCTTTTTATTGTAGATTTTTATTATCACAGGGGGGAAAAATAGTCAATCTGTGCAGGCATCTCGATTTCCGTGATGAAAATAGAAACGAATGGGGTCCTGTCGCGGCCGACCTTTCCGGAGACACCAACCTTTGCCCCCCTTGTTTCACCAAGGGGGGCTAGAGGGGGATAAATAGAATAAGGAGAAATCACAGGTGTCTCCGGCTATGCCAGGCTGCGCGCGGGCGGACTGTATGGCCGGAGCCGCCTCCCTGTTTTTTTCTATTTATTAACCCCCCAGCCCCCTAGAAATTAGGGGGCTCGATGGCGTCTCCGGAAAGGCCGGAGCCCCTCCGCCGCGCCACCCCCCCCTGATCTGGGCGCATCACGGAAAACGAGATGCCTGCTCAATCTGTTAAGAGCATCTCCGCTATTCTGGCTACTTCAGCTTGCCTGCGGCCTGACGGCGCTGGATCATTTTAAGCATGTCGGCGGTCATGGCGGCCAGGTCGTAGTCCGGCTTCCAGCCCCATTCCTCCCGGGCGGCCGAGTCGTCGATCGAGCGGGGCCAGGAGTCGGCGATGGCCTGCCGGTGGTCGGGCTGGTAGTCGCACATGAAATCGGGGATATGTTTGCGGATTTCGGCGGCCAGCTCTCCGGCGGAGAAGCTCATGGCGGCCACGTTGAAGTCGCAGTGGTGCTTGAAGCGGCTCGAGTCGGCCTCCATAAGCATCAGTGTGGCCTTCAGGCAGTCTGGCATGTACATCATGGGCAGGCGCGTTTCGGCGCTGAGGAAGCAGGTATAGCGCCGGCGCTTGACCGCCTCAAAGAAAATGGCCACAGCGTAGTCGGTCGTCCCGCCGCCGGGCAGCGTCTCATGGCTGATGATGCCCGGGAAGCGGCAGCCGCGCACGTCCAGGCCGAAGCGCCCCACATAATAATCGCCCAGCAGCTCGCCGGCCACCTTGGTCAGGCCGTAGACCGTTTTCGGCCGCAGGATGGTTTCCTGCGGCGTGCGCTCCTTGGGCGTCTCCGGCCCGAAAACGGCGATCGAGCTGGGACAGAAGATGCGGCTGAGGCCTTTTTCCCGGGCCGTTTCCAGGACGTTATAAGTGCCGTTTATGTTGACTTCCCAAGCGAGCTGAGGGTTCTGCTCGCCCTTGGCCGAGAGGATGGCGGCCATGTGGAAGATTGTATCAACGCGGTAGCGGTCCACGAGTGAGGCGACTTCGCCGCGCCGGATGACGTTCAAGATGTCGAACGGCCCCGAGGCTTTGAAGCCGGAGGGGGGCTCGACAATATCGGTGGCCACCACGCTGTCCGGGCCGTACTTCTGCCGCAGGGCCTCCACGAGTTCCGTGCCGATCTGTCCGCCGGCGCCGGTGACGAGGATTTTTTTAATCGCTTTTTGCATGCCGGTCTCCGGAAATGAGGGATGGCTGATCTTGGAAAAGACTACTTATATCCCGAGCCTTTATTCATGTCAACTTTCACTGCCATGCCGTAAGTATCTTTTCTGTGATGTGGCATTCCAGAAGAGGAGGGGTCCTGTCACGGCCGACCTTTCCGGAGACACCAGCCTTTGCCCCTCTTGTTTCACCAAGGGGGGCTAGAGGGGGATAAATAGAATATTGAGAACTTGTGGGTGTCTCCGGCTATGCCAAGCTGCGCGCAGGCGGACTGTATGGCCGGAGCCGCCTCTTTGCTTTTTTTCTATTTATTAACCCCCCAGCCCCCTAGAAATTAGGGGGCTCGATGGCGTCTCCGGAAAGGCCGGAGCTCCCCCGCCGGCCTTTCCGAAGACACCAACCTCTTGCCCCCTTGATTCCAAGGGGGTAGGGGGGGATTAATATTTTTTCAAGCAAATCAAAAGGTGTCTTCGGCAGCCACCCCTCCCCACGCATCACATGATCGGAGATGCTTCCGGCCTTGCCTAATTCTGCTTAATTAGCTAAATTACTGTGTCCGCTTGAGGCGGGCCAGCACTCATTTATATGGATTTATAAGGAGGATCTGTCATGGCCTTTACCCTGGACGGAAAGAACTTGACCATAGAGAAAGTCGTGGAGGTGGCCCGCGGCGGGGAGAAAGTCGAGCTTTCGGCCGAAGCCAAGAGCCGCATCCAGAAATGCCGCGGCCTGCTGGAGGACAAGATCCAGAAGCGCGAAATCATGTACGGGGTCAACACCGGCATCGGCGAGCTGTCCGAAGTTGTCTTGACCCCGGAGCAGGTGGAGCAGTACCAGAAGTACATCGTCTACAGCCACGCTGCCGGCTACGGCCGGCCGTTCACCGAAGACGTGGTCCGGGCGGCCATGCTCAGCCGGCTGAGCGTCCACTGCCACGGCCATTCGGGTTTGCGGCTCCAGGTGGCGGAGACGCTCCAGGAGATGCTCAACCGGGGCGTGACGCCGGTCATGTTCGAGAAAGGCTCGGTGGGCGCCTGCGGCGACCTGTCGCCCATGTCCCAGATGGCCTTGGTGGTCATGGGCGAGGGCGAGGCCTTCTACAAGGGTGAGCGGCTGCCCGGACGGAAGGCTATGGAGAAGGCCGGGATCAAGCCCCTGGTGCTGGCCGCCCGCGACGGCCTGGCCCTGATCAACGGCTCGAACGTCATCACCGGCCTGGGCGCGCTGACCCTCTACGACGCCGGCCGCTGGCTTCAGGCCTCGGAGATCGCGGCGGCCATGACCCTGGAGGTGCTCAACGCCAACATGAAGGCTTACGACGAGCGGCTGCACAAGGTCCGCGGCTACCCCGGCGCGCTGGAATCGGCCGAGAATATCCGCCGCATCACCGAGGGCAGCGAGATGCTGGAGGGCCTCGGCAAGAAAAAGGTCCAGGACTGTTACAGCTTGCGTTCCACGCCCCAGGTGGTGGGAGCGGCGCGGGATGCCCTGAAATGGGCGCGCACCATGTTCGAGGTTGAGCTTCGCGGCGCGGCCGACAACCCGGTCTTCTTCCCCGAAGAGAAGGTCGTGCTCACCGGGGCCAACTTCCAGGGCGTGCCCCAAGCCTTCGCCCTGGAGCTCCTGGGCACGGCTGTGACCACGGTGGCCGTCCTCAGCGAGCGCCGCACCAACCGCCTGCTGAACCCCCACCTCAGCGTGGGCCTGCCCGCCTTCCTGTCCAAGGGCGCGGGTATGTTCTCCGGCATGATGTTGTCCCAGTACACGGCCGGCGCCCTGGTCTGTGAGAACCGGATTCTCTGCCATCCGGCCGCCACGGGCTCCATACCGGCCGCGGCCGACCAGGAGGACTTCGTGTCCATGGGCATGACCACGGCGCTCAAGACCCGGCAGATCCTCGACAACGCCCAGGCCGTGCTGGCCATCGAGCTCATGGCCGGCGCCCAGGCCGTTGATTTCCGGAAGCCGCTCCAGCCGAGCCGGGGGGTCCGGGCCGCCCACGAAGTTGTGCGCAGGCATGTGGCCCATCTGGAGGAGGACCGGCCTCTGTGCGACGACATCAACAAGCTTAAGGCAGTGGTCGAGTCGGGCGAGGTGCTGGAAGCCGTGGAAACCGCGATTGGCAAACTGAAATAATGAAAGCTGCTCAGATTTTTCTGCCTGCAGGAGAAAAGACATGAGCGCAACAAGGATCGCCCTGGTCACCGGCTCGAGCCGCGGCCTCGGCCGAGAGATCGCCCTCCGGCTGGCCGAGGCCGAGGAGGTCGGCGGCGTCGCCGTCCACTATCGGTCGAATCGGAAGGCGGCGCTCGAAGTCGCCGGCCTCATCCGCAGCCGCGGCAAGCGGAGCGCCATCATCCGGGCTGACCTCTTTCAGGAAAAACAATGTGTCCGATTGGTCCGGACCGCTCGACAGCGGCTGGGCCCGGTGGACGTATTGGTCAACAACTTCGGCCCTTTCCTGATGAAGCCCTGGGAAAAAGTCACCACCCCTGAATGGGAACATATTTATCAAGGCAATTTTCTCAGCGCCTGGCACTGTCTCAAGACGGCCCTGCCGGGAATGAGGGCCGGGGGGTGGGGGAGAGTGGTCAACATCGGCTACCACCGGGCCGAGCAGCTCGTTGCTTTTGCCGGCATCCTGCCCTATGCCGCGGCCAAGACCTCGCTCCTTCTTCTCACCCGCACGGCCGCCGCCACGGAGGCCGGGACCGGGGTCACGGTCAACATGGTCTCCCCGGGCCTGCTTCAGGGCGGCCGGCTCCCGTCCGGGACGAAGATCCCCGTGAAGCTCTTGGGCGGTTTCCGGGACGTAGCCGAAGCGGTTCTGTTCCTCGTCTCAGACAAGGCGGCCGCCGTGACCGGGGCCAATCTGGTTGTGGCTGGCGCCTGGAAGATGTGAGATGAATACTGTGAAAAAGTTATTGGCTTTGTTTTTTTCAACAGTCCTCTTTCTTTGTTTTCCCCGAGAGGCTAAAGGTGCCAATTCCTGCGCCGGCAGCACGCCGCAGATCAAAGAATACACGTTGAAAAACGGCCTGGAAGTCATCTTGCGGCCTGTTCCTCAAAGCCGGAACATCGCCCTGGTCGTCCTTTACAACCTCGGGGGCGACCATGACCCGGCGGGCTCATCGGGGTTGGGGCATCTCCTCGAGCACCTCACCCTCACCTCCGCGGCGGGAACAGCCAAGGCGCGCAGCATCCAGGATTTCATCAGCCTTTATCCGCAAGGGTGGAATGCTCAGACAGGAGACCGGTACACTGTCTTCGCCACTGTTTTCCCTTCGCCGCGACTAGAAGCAGAGATGGCCGACTCCTGCTCACGGATGAGAGAGCTCCATGTTTCTGATCAGGACTTGAGGCGCGAAAAACCGCGGGACGCGGCTGAGCTGAACAACATGTTCACTAGCATCCCCGCTCTGGCGGCCCACAACAACGCTCGGGAGCTCATTCGCCCCACGCCGAATGGCGGCCGCAAAGGAGGGCTGGTTGAACAGGTGAACTCCATAACCCTCGAACAGGTCAAAGGGCGATTGGCCAGATACTATAAGCCGAAGAATGCCGTCGTCATCCTGGCCGGGAATTTCGACCTGGAGGATGCCCCAAAATTGATAGAAGGATGTTTTGGAAATATCCCCCCGGGCGAACGGGCGCCTGCGCCGGCCGAGCCCGGCCCGGCTAAAGGCAAAACCTTAAAAATAATCCAGCCTGACAGCACCGCCAAAATTCCTGTTGCCTGTGTCGCTTACCGGGCTCCTTCGCCCGGCCATGAGGCTTATCCGGCCTTTGTCCTGTGTGCCTCCCTGCTCCAGACGTATTCCTGGAAGCTTGAGGCCGGGCAGTATTCGGTGAACTTCGCCCCGCTGGATGACCCTGAGATGCTGGCCGTCAGCGCACAACTCAAAACAGGGGAATCAGCCGAGGAGGCCGTGGGGCGCATCAAGAGTTTCGTGTCCAGAGCCCTGAGAGTCCCCCTTCGGCCCGAAGACATTCAATTGGCCAACAACATGTTCGGCTTCTTGCTCGGGACGCAGGAGCTGCCGGAAACCGCTCTCGCTTTAAATTGTTACGGGCTTGCCTTCTCGCTCGGCCGTCGGCATCAACTCGGCATCGATTCAAAAGAACTCAGGAATGGATTGGCTTCCTTGAGCCGGAAGGAATTGAGCCGCGCCGCCGCTGAATATTTTATCGAATCCAACTCGGCGGCGGCTGTTGTTCGATGATGTTGAATATTTAATAGCTTTGAAATAGGGCCTTTTTTTATTTTCCCCCCTTGACAAACGGCTCCCGGAGGCCTATTTTATATAAGGTGAACAAAATGGTGAACAAAGTCAGCCGGGAATTGACCAACAGGCAGCGGCGGGTGCTCCAGGCCCTGGAAGCCTTTGTCCTCCGCCACGGCTACGCGCCCACCATCCGGCGGCTGGGCGAGGAGCTGGGCATCGCCAGCCCCTCGGCCGTGTTCAAGCATGTCCAGAGCCTGGAGCGGAAGGGCTACCTGGCGCGCGAGGCGGGCGAGCTGCGGCTGGCGGGCCTCGCCGCGCCGCAGGCCAGCCAGGTCCGGGTGCCCCTGCTCGGGCCGGTGCCGGCCGGCTGGCCGCGCGAGGTGTTCGACCTTCCGGGCGAGAGCATGGATGTTCCCGACTGGATGGTGGGCCGGAGGGCGGCCAACGTCTTCTGCATCCGTGTCGAGGGCAAGTCGATGATCGACGCCTACATCGATGACGGCGACCGCGTGGTCATCGAGCGGACGGCCGTGGCCAACCCGGGCGAGATGGTGGTGGCCCGGCTGGACGACGGCTCGGTCACCCTCAAGCGCCTGCGGCGCGAGGACGGCCGCCTCCTGCTCGTGCCGGAGAACCCGGAGTTTCAGGCGATCGAAGTCCGCGAGCTGCGGGTGCTGGGCCGGGTGATCGGCGTGCTGCGCAAGTATTGAACATGTCCCCATAACCCGTTTTGTTCCGGCGCGCATCGGCGCCAAGGCCGCGCCCTTCCCGTTTTTCCCCCGGGCGGGGCGCGGCATCCGGTGCATTTCCGGATGCCGGGGGTTCCAAGGGGGTAAGCCCCCTTGGTCGCAGGACGGAGTCCGAGAAAGGGAGGCAGTGAGCGAAGCGAACGTTGGAAGGGGGAAACGCGAAGCGGGTTCCCCCTCCAAGGAGGCGCGCCCGGTGCTCGGGCGCCGGGGATTCCAAGGATTTCACAGGTGAGGCCATGAACGCCCGACGGAGATTTATCGTTCACATCGACATCGACGCCTTCTTCGCCGCCGTGGAGACGCTTCTCGACCCCACGCTCAAGGGCAAGCCGGTCGTCGTCGGAGGCCTGCCCTATGAGCGGGGCGTCGCCTCCACCTGCTCCTACGAGGCCCGTCGCTACGGCGTCCACACCGGCATGCCCCTGGCCAAGGCCTATCAGCTCTGCCCTCAGGCCGTATTCGTCCGGGGCAACCACCATGTCTATCAATCCTTTTCCGAAAAGTTTTTCCGCCTCCTCCACCAGGCCACGCCCGATGTCGAGGAGGCTTCCCTGGACGAGGCCTACCTTGACTTCACCCGCTGCGGTCATCTCTATCCCTCCTTCTCCCAGGCCGGCCGCGACCTCAAGGCCCGCCTGGAGCGCGAGCTGGGATTGGGCGTCTCGGCCGGCGCCGGCCCCAACAAGATTCTGGCCCGGCTGGCCACCAAAAGAGCCAAGCCCGGCGGCTACTACGAGGTCGAACCGGGCGGCGAGGAGGACTTCCTGCGCGGCCTGGGCATCGAAGCCCTGCCCGGCATCGGCCCCAAGTCCCAGACGATCCTGCGCCTGCTCAACATCCACCGTCTGGGCGACCTGTGGGGCCTGCCGCGCGCCTCGCTCCGGGCCCTGTTCGGCCTGGAGGGCGAGGAGCTCTATCTCCAGGCGCGCGGCATCGACACCCGGCCGGTCGTCACCCGCGTCGTGCCCAAGTCGGTCTCGCGTGAGACGACCTTTCTCCAGGACCTCTGGGACCGGAGGCTGCTCCTGGCCCACCTGGCCTACCTCTGCGACCGTCTGACCCTGGCCCTGCGGCAGGGCTGCCTCTACGCCCACATCATCGAGGTCAAGGCGCGCTACTCCGACTTCCGCACCGAGGCCCGGCGTCGGCTGCTGCTCACCCCGCGGCAGGAGATGGGCGACATCTTCCGCATCGCCCAGGAGCTGTTCCAACCGCTGTTCGAAGGGTCGCGGCTGGCCCTGCGGCTGGTAGGGGTCAAGGCTTCCGACCTGGTGCGGGCCCGGCCCCTGTCGCTGTTCGAGCCCTACGCCCCGCGCCGGGAGCAGTTGGGCGCGGCCATGGACCAAGTGCGGGAGAAGTACGGGTTCGGCTCGCTCCTCACCGCCCGGGAGCGGATGCTCGACCCGCTCTACGGTTTCGAGAAGGAGCGGGGGTTCGTCCTCAAGACGGCCTCCTTGACCAGGTAGGAGGGGAGGGAGCATGTTCATCCCCCTCCGTCTCCATTCGGTGTACAGCCGGGGCCGGGGCGCCATCACCATCGAGGAGGCCGGTTCCTGGGCGGCGCGGGGCCGGCTGCCCGCGGCGGCCATCGCCGACATCGAGAACCTCTACGGCTGGGCCAAATGGAAACGGGCCGCCGAGGACCATGGTTTCAAGCCCCTCTTCGGCTGCGAGATGGAGCTCGGGGGGGGCCGCCGCTTCCTGTTTCTGCCGAAGAGCCGGGAAGGGTACTGGCGGCTGGTGGAGACGCTCAACCGCCGGAAGCTCGAGGCGGCCGAGGGGCTGGTCGTGATCCTCATCCCCAAGGCCGGCGACGAGCAATGCGTGGAGGAGAGCGGGGTGGCGGCGCTCGACGGAGCGGACGTCTATCTCGGCTGCGAGTTCTTCAACTTCCGCACCGCCCGGCGCCTGGCGCGGCGGCACGGCCTGCCCCTGGTCTGGGCCAACCCCCTGAAGTTTATCATGAGCCCCGACCGGCTGGTCCTGCTGCGGGCCATCACCGAAAAGATTCCCTTCCCGCCGGAGCGGGACAGGCTGGCTTCCAAGATCGAGCTCTTCGGCCCGGCCCAGGAGGCGCTGGCCGCCAAGTGGTTCGGCCCCCCGGCCAGACAGGCAGCGGCCCGCACTTTCGAGGTGGCCGAGAAGTGCGGGCCCTTCCGCTTCGAGGACATCGTCCCGCCGCTGCCGGCCGACCTTTTCCCCGTGCCGCTGCGCGAGACGGTCATGGCCCGGCTCGGCGAGCGGCCGGGCCTCGGCTGGCGCGAGCGGGAGCGGGCCCGGCGCGAGCTGGCCGCCGTCGAGGAGTCGGGGTTCGCGCCCTACTTCCTGGTGGTCCACGACGTGGTCGAGTTCGCCCGCCGCCGCGGCATCCTCCACAACCTCAAGGGCTCGGGCGCCTCATCCTACCTGGCTTACCTGCTGGGCATCTCCCACCTCAACCCCGTGGAGTTCGACCTCTACTTCGAGCGCTTTCTCAACCGCGGCCGGAACGACCCGCCCGACATCGACCTGGACTTCGACTCGCGGCGCCGGGACGAGGTCCTGGCCTACGTCCTGGAGAAGTACGGCGGCGGGAGCGGCGGGAACTGGGACGAAAAAGGCGGCGCCGCGGCGGCCGGCCGCACGGGCGCGGCCTTCGTTTGCAGCCTGAAGAACTACCGGGCCCGCTCGGCGGTCTATGAGACGGCCCGGGCCCTGGGCCTTCCGCCCGAGGAGGCGCGCGGCCTGAGCCAGCGGGTCCCCTTCTTCGCCGAGCCGGATTCCCTGCGGCGCGGCCGGCCGCCGGTGGGCGCCGAGGAAGTCTGGCGCCTGGCCTCGGACCTGGGCGGCGTCTATGCCGAAAAATCGCTCCATGTGGGCGGCATCATCCTCACTCCCGCGCCGGCCGGCCGCTACCTGCCCCTGGAGAAGTCGGCCAAGGGGCCGGTTATGGCCCACTTCGACCGGGACGCGGTCGAGGACCTCAAGCTCATCAAGCTCGACCTGCTCTCGGTGCGGGGTCTGGCGGCGATTTCCCAGACCCGGGAGAGTCTCGGCCTGCGCAGCCTCCCGCCGCGCGACCCCAAGGTCGCCGCGCTGCTGCGGAGCAGCCGGACCATCGGCTGCTTCCAGGTGGAGAGCCCGGCCATGATGAACCTCCTCCGCCGGATGAAGCCGGAGAACATCCGGGAGCTGACCCAGGCCCTGGCCCTCATCCGGCCCGGCCCGACCGAGAGCGGGATGAAGGAGGCGCTGCTCCGAAGCCGGGAGGGCCGGCCCGTGGCCCGCGACCCGTTCCTGGAGCGGATCCTGCCCGAAACGGGCGGCTTCCTCCTCTATGAAGAACAGGTCATGCAGGTGGCCGAGCGCGTGGCCGGGATGCCGCCGGAGGAGGGCGACCTGCTGCGCCGCGGGCTGAAGCGGAGGGGCGGGCCGGAGGCCGCGCTCAAGGAGCGGTTCTTCAAGGAAGCCCGGGCGCGGGGCTATGCCGCCGCGGAGGTGGACAAGCTGTGGAGGATGATGGAGAAATTCTCCTCCTACTCCTTCAACAAGGCCCACAGCGCCTCTTACGCCGCGATGGCCTACCAGGCCGTCTACCTCAAGGCCCACCATACGGTGGCCTACCTGGCCGCCGTGCTCAACGCCGGCGGCGGGTACTACCAGCTGCCGGAATACATCGAGGAGGCCAAGCGCCTGGGCATCCCCGTGCTCGGCCCGGACATCAACCGCAGCCTCTACCAGTTTGAGGTGGAGGGCCGGGGGATCCGGGTCGGGCTGCTGTCCATCAAGGGCTTGGCCCTCAAGACCGCGGAGAAGCTCATCGAGGAGAGGCACGGCGGCGACTACCTGTCCATGGAGGACTTCCTGGCCCGGGTCAAGCTGACGCGGGCCGAGCTCCTCTCGCTCATCCGGGCCGGCGTTTTCGACTCGCTCGAGCCCAAGCGCTCGCGGCAGGTGCTGCGCTACTTCCAGGGCATCGAGGACTTGGGCGAGGTTTCGGACCTTGAGGCGCGGGACAAGGCGCGCCTTATGTACGACAGCCTGGGGTTCCTGCCCCAGGGCGAGCCCCTCGACCTCTACAACGGGAAGCGGCCGGCGCTGCGCATCAAGGACCTGGCCCAGCTCGACGGCCGCCGGGTCGAGCTCCTGGTGCGCGTGGTGGACGCCCGGCAGAAGGCGACGGCCGGCGGCCTGAAGTATTTCTATTTATTCGAGGACGAGACGGGGCTACTGGAGGGCGTGGGTGCGTCGGCTTGCCCCACCTACGGCTCGCCGCCGGCCTGCTGGCTGAGAGGCGAGGTGCGGTCCGCCGGCCAGAGTAGCCACCCGAAGATCCATGGCTGTTCTTTCTGGAAGGTGTGAGAAAAAAATTGATGCAATTAATTATCGTTAGTAATATATTTAGTTAGGGGGAATGAGCATGATGGAGATTCCGACCCTTGAAGATGATGGGCTATTAACGCTTGATATAGGGCCATGGGGAATAGAAAAATATAGGCATGTTGCACTCTATTCCTCTGTATTTATTAAGTCCATGCGAAAAATATGGGAATGCCTTGTTTATATCGACCTTTTTTCTGGAGCTGGCAGATCCAAAATAAAGGGGGCTAATCGCATAATTCCCGGCTCACCAATGATTGCATTGAGCCTAGATCAAAAGTTCGATAAGTATATTTTTTGCGAGAGAGATAAAGCAACGTTTAATGCTCTGGCCGAAAGAATAAAACGCAATTATCGCGAATGTGATATTAGCGCCGTAAACGGCGATGCTAATTCTGAGGTGGATAAATTATTGCAGCTAATACCTCAACCTACCAAAAACTTTCGTGTGCTTACTTTTTGTTTTGTTGATCCCTATAGTCTTGATAACTTGAAATTTGCAACAATTAGAAGACTATCAACAAGATATATTGATTTTTTAGTTTTGATTCCTAGCGGTATGGATGCAGCTCGGAATGTTGATAAATATTATCGTGCCCCTGAAAGCACGAAGCTTGATGCGTTTCTTGGAAGGAAGGATTGGAGAGAATCGCTAAAAATAGCTGAACAAAAAGGGATAAAAAAAGAAGGCTTTATCATCAAAGAGTTTAGCCGGTCCATGAGGGAGCTGGGTTTTAAAGATCCGGGCCTTGAGAGCCCTGTCCCAATATATTTTGATGAAAAGAAATTGCTCCTATATCGACTTGTGTTATATAGTCGCAGGGAATTGGGAAACAGATTTTGGAGAGAAATTAAAAAAAGCCTTAATCCCCAGCGTAGATTAAAATTTCTCGTAAGCTAAAATATGGCACAATTATCGTCTATTGAATGGACTGAGGCTACCTGGAATCCCGTAACAGGTTGTTCTAAGCTAAGCCCGGGCTGTAAAAATTGTTATGCCGATCGCATGGCGCGAAGATTAAAAGCTATGGGGAACATTCGATATAAAAATGGTTTCGGACTAGCCCTTCATCACGACCTGTTGGGCGAACCTTTGCGCTGGAAAACACCCCGCATGATATTTGTAAATTCTATGAGTGACTTATTCCATCCAAAGATTCCAACTAGGTTCATTATTGAAGTATTTAAAGTTATGAATATTGCATGGTGGCATATTTTTCAAATACTCACAAAAAGGTCGGAAAGGCTGGCGGAATTAAGTGAAAAGTTGAATTGGTCGAAAAATATTTGGATTGGGACAAGTGTGGAAAATTCTGATTATATTTATAGAATTGACCATTTAAAAAAAGTTAACGCCCATATCAGATTTATTTCTGTTGAGCCTATGCTTGGGCCTATACATCATCTTCCTGTGAGTGGAATTGATTGGGTCATTGTTGGGGGAGAATCTGGACCTAGAGCCAGAGAGATTAAACCCGAATGGGTCAGATTCATAAGGGATAATTGCCTTAAGAACGAGATTCCCTTTTTTTTCAAGCAATGGGGTGGAAAACAAAAATGGAAGAGTGGCCGTATTTTGGATGGCAAAGTGTGGAATGAAGTGCCTGATAAAGGATTTTGCGTTAATTATAAGTTGTTGAAAACTTCTTAAGCTGGAGATCGAGAATGGCCAGTTCAATTGGGCGAATGATCGAGGAATTCGGGCGGAATGTGGCGGCCTTGGCCGGGAGCAAGGTCAAAGACAAGGTTATGGAGGGAAGTTCGTCCGGACCTGGTGGGAAGCTGTCCTGGGCCAACCGGTGAAGGTTGATATTCTGGAAACCGCCCTGACCGGCTCCCATCAATGCCGGTTTCGGATCACGATGGAAAAAGGATAAGGTCCCCATGATGATTCCTACTAAAGATTTGCTAAGGCCGTCCTTCAAGGGCACGATTATATTAAGTCTGGCCATGTTGCTTTTGTTGGGAGTGGGAGCGGTCGCTACCGCCGCCACCTACAAGGGGCAGAATATCGACGGCAATGAATATCATGCCCGGGCTTATTCCTACGGGACTCAGGCTTATTATTATGTTCATGTCATTTTTGACGGCAGCCAGGCGAAAGTCTATTTTGAGGACGGCTCATATATTTATCTTTCTCTAAACAATTCGGACATCGCCTACCCTCACGACATCTCCTGTTATGATTATGAGAAGCACGTCAACTGGAACCTGAATGTTGACGGATTGGATTGACCGAGAATACAAGGAGAATGGAGCCATAGATGGAAAAAATCATCGCCTATTGCGGGCTGGTCTGCTCGGACTGCCCGGCCTACATCGCCACTCAGGCCAATGACCAGAAGGCTCTGGAAAAAACGGCGGTGCAGTGGCGCACGGAGTACCACGTGCCGAACATCACCGTCAAGGACGTGATGTGCGACGGCTGCCTGGGCGGCGGCCGCAAGTGCGCTCACTGTTTCGAATGCGACGTCCGAGCTTGCGGCCTGGAGCGCGGAGTGGCCAACTGCGCCTCCTGCGCCGACTATAGCTGCGCCAAGCTCGAGAAGTTTTTCGGGATGGCCCCCCAGGCCCGGAAGGTCCTGGACGGGCTCCGTCAGAGATAATAAAGACTGGCCGTAGATTGCAAGCGGCGGTTCCCCCTGGCCAACCCCGAAGCGCAAGCAACGCTCGTCAGAAGAAAGGAACGTACAGCCCCACGAACAGAGTCCGGCCGAATATGGAGACGCTCTTCTGGCGGACCGAATAACCCTCGTTATAATCATAGCGCAGAATGTTCTGATCGTTGAACAGGTTGGTGATCCCGAAGTAGAGGACCACCATACGTTTCTGGACGTGGAACGTCCAGGAGCCGTTAAAATCACACCTCCGGTAGGCCGGGTATCGCAGGCTGTAAGGCTCGCCCCACACAGGCTGGTAGGCCTGACTTTCCTCGTCCCAGGTCCTGTCCAGCAGGGGAGTATAGGGCAGGCCCGTAGCGTAAGAGTAGCGCAGGCCCAGGGAGTAATTTTTGCCCTTCCAGGCAATGATGCCTGTCAGGGAGTGGGTGATCTCGAAAGGAGAACGGGCCAGGGTCAGGACATCATATTCTTGCCTTTGCGAATTGAGGAAATTGTAGACGAGCAAGAAATCCAGCCGCCGGCCTTCCTTTTTAATGAAGAACTCAGCGCCGCGGGCGAACCCCCGGCCGCCGTTGCTTGAATCAATGCCTTCCGGCGCGTTGAGGAACAGGCCGCGGTATTCCTTGTCGTAGATGGTCACCCTGATATTGGCCTCCGGCGTGGACCGGTCATAGCTCAAGCAAAGGTGATAAGCTGTCT
Source organism: Candidatus Aminicenantota bacterium (assembly GCA_963702835.1). Lineage (GTDB taxonomy): Bacteria > Acidobacteriota > Aminicenantia > Aminicenantales > JAFGAV01 > JAFGAV01. Next base: position 1,570,798 of record OY969762.1, on the reverse strand, counting down.
TGGGCCGCAGGCCGGGCTCTTGTTCCAGGACGAAATAGTCCCCGAACTGGCGGTAAACGCCGGCCGAGAACCTGAGAGTGTCGTTCTTCCCCAGAAAATAGGCCAACGACAGCCTGGGCTCGAGCGACCAGTCGGGCCGGCCGAGGCTGAGCGAGGAGAGCCTGAGCCCGGCGGTGAAATAAAGGTTGTCTTTGAGACGGAACTTGTCGTTCAGGAAGACCGTCCGCCGCGTTCCACTCACCCCTTGGCTGCCCGAAGTCGAAGACCGCCACTCCACGGCCTGTTTCCTCCAGCGAAGGTCGGCGCCGGCTTCTAAAAAATGATTCTCCAGGTCGAGCGAGGCCTCCAGCCGGGCCTGTCCCGTATTGTCCTGAAACTCCTGCTGGAACACGTCCTGGAAGTGGTATTCCGCGCGGTATAGAGTTCCGGACAAGGTGAGCCGGGCGACGAAGATCCTGGACAGGGTCGAGGTGAGGGAGAAACCGGCCACTCCGTTCCGGGAGAGGGTCCGGAACCCGCTCGTTTCAGAGAATCGGTAATCGTCGTAGAGACCCAGCAGGCGGAGGGTGTGGAATCGCCCCAAGCGAACGGTCAACTTGCCGAAGCCATTCTCCGTGCCAAAGGAATGGTCGTGCCGGCCGTTGAGCTCAGTCATGAGATAGGAACGGCTCAGGTTGAAGCTCCCCACCAAGGTACCGCTGTTGCGAAGCGGAAGCCCCACGTAAGAGTTGAGGCCGAGCAGGCTCAGGCCTAGCCCTCCCTCGCCTCGAAACAGAGTGTCCTTGGCGGTGATGTCCATCAGCCCGGACAGTGCGTCGCCGTAGGCGGCCGAAAAGCCGGAGGTGGAAACGCTGAAATCCTCGATGATCTGATTGTCGAAGATGCTGAAGTAGCCTTCGTGCAGGGATTGGCTGAGGAAGGGATGGGGGACCTCGATACCGTCGAAAATATAGGCCACTTCATCCGGAGCGCCGCCCCGGATGAGCATACTGGACGAATCAGGCAGGGAGTTGACGCCGGGCAGGACATGGGCGGCATAGAGCGGGTCGGCCGCGGTGCCGGGGAGCCGGTAGGTGTCCATTTTGTCCAGGGTGACGGTCCTCTGCGAGCGGTCTTCGGTCACGCTGCTGTCGGCCAAAACTGTGACCTCATGGGCCGGGAGCGGCTCCAGTTGGAGGCCGATGGCCAGATCCTCGCCCGGCCGGGCTTCCACCTCACAGCGTTTGTATCCGATGAGCCAGACGGTGAGCTTCACCTTCTGTCCGGCGGCCGGGAGGGCCGAGCCCAGACCGATCTTGAACCGGCCGTCGCGCCCGGCCGTGGCGCCCCGATCCGTCCCGGAAACGCTGACAAAGGCGGGCAGGGATCCCCGGTCTCTTTGTCGAAAACCCGGCCCTGGATAAAATCCGAGCCCTGGCCGGCCAGAACGCCGGCCAGGGCCAGGATAAAGGCCAGGGTTCGTCCTGCCGCCCAGATCATTTTTCCGCTTGGAGCTTCTTCAGCTCATCCTGGGCCAGGCGATAGCCGGGAACTATTTCCAGAGCCTTCTTCAAATAATCCGCGGCCTTGTCCTTGACACCCTTCCGGACATAGGCCAGGGCCAGAAAGGTATAGGCTTCCTCTTTTCCCCAGGAAGGCTTGACCGGGTCCAAAACCTTTTCTTTCTCGAAGAGCGACACGGCCCGGTCCAGCATGGCGATGGCATTGTCGGGGCCTCCGCCGTATTCGACCGGCCAGTAGATCAAGGACTGCCCCTTCAGGAGGCAGACGCGGGGGTTGTCCGGCTCCTTGCTCTCCGCCTGAGCGAAGGAGGAGATGATCTGCATGCCGAGCTCCATGCCCTTCTGCGGGTCCAGGGCGATCTGGTAGCCGAGCACAATGGCGTCCAGGGCGTACAGTTCGCCCCGGCCGGGGTCGAGCTCCATGGCCTTCTGCAGATATTTTCTGGCCTCGGCGATGTCGGGCGCGGCCTCCTCGGTCTTGCCCGTGGTGAACGAGTACACGCTCAGCCGGCAGTCGCTCAGGGCTGCGTAATAATAGAGGTCGGCGTTCTCGGCTTTCTGCTCAAGAATGAGCTTGAGAAACATGTCCCGGCCCATTCTCATTGTCTCGACATTCCAGGAGTCCCAGCCCTCCTGGAGTTTGGCCCTGGCCTCGATGATCTTGGCGGTCAGGGGCTTGACGGCCGCGGCGGAGGCTTGGACCGCGCCGGCCCAGGCCGGGTGCGGCCCGCTGGCCAGCAGGGCGGCCATGAGGAATGACATCAGCATCCACTTCGTTTGCTTCTTTTTCATGGTTGGCTCCTTTCATTTCCGAGGGATGTCTTTAATAATCCTTTCCAGGGTGTTCATATAATCCACAAAGGCCCGGCGGCCCTTGTCCGTAATCTGACAGAGGGTCTTGGGTTTTTTGCGGTCAAATATTTTACGCAGGCGGATGTATTTTTCTTTTTCCAGAAGGCTGAGATGGGTGCTCAGGTTTCCATCGGTCAGGTTGAGTTTTTCCTTCAGGTAGTTGAAGTCGGTTTCTTCCATGACCATCAGGATGGAGATAATGCCCAGCCGGGCCTTCTGGGTCAGGACCTTGTCGAGCTGGGTGGACGGATGCTCGTTCACGGGATCATCTTTTGCGGTTAAGGACCAGTCCGGTGATGATCAATCCAATCCCGAAGAACAGGCTCAGGATGAGGCCGGCCTGCTTGATGAAGAAGAGGGTGACAACCAGCGTGACGGCGAAGCCGAGAATGCCCATGACCAGGATGCTTCGCTGAAAGAGGAGGCCGAGCATAAGATAGCCGGTGGATACTACGAGCAGAATGAAGGGACCAAGGTAATAATCGGGCAAATCGTTCAGAACGAGGCAGAACACGATAAGGACGGCCATGAGCATGAGCAGGGGAACCCAGAAAAGCAGGAAGGCTCGGATGAGAGTGCGCCTCAGCTTAACGGACTGGGTTTTGGCCCTGTTCCTTATGACCAGGACGGAAAAAAAGAAGGCCGGCACACTCAAGGCCACCCACCACAGCCCTGCCCAGTCGTAGAGCCTGGCCAAGGCAAAAAGCCGCTGGCCGGCATAGCCCAGCAGGCTGTAGAGCCCCCAAATAATGCAGATCCAGCCGCCCCCGGTGTACTGCAATTCCTTCCTGCTCTCCGTGATCAGGCCCTTGATGAGGGAGATGTTCTCCAGGGCCTCCTTTTGTTGTTCATCGATCATAGCCGCCTCCAAATGAATTCTTGAATCAAAGTACTTTGAATTACAAAGTAAATATAGTGATGATTCCGGCATTTGTCAAGAGGGTGATAAAAAATATCTGGCTTTGCAGCCAGGGCGCTTGTTCCGAGCCGCCAACCTTCGATAACTGGAAGGCCGGCTTCTCCCAGACTAGTGCTTCAGCTTTGATCTCTTGGACAGGTCCAGGTCCGGCCCCTGGGTGATCATCTGGCTGTACATCCGGCCGACGTCGCTCCAGACGCCGGCCCGGAGGTTGGCCACGGCCCGCTGGTTGTTGAGCCGCTGGCGCTGGTCGGTGGTCAGGGTTTGGGCCTCCTCATAGCTCAGGTAGGAGAAAAAAAACAGCGACCAGAAGGGCGACATGAACTCGAACTTTTTGAAGTGCATAATCTTGAGCATCAAGGACAGGAACTTTATGTCCAGGGGCTCCCAGAAATCGAAATAGTCCCGGCCGTAGAGGACGACCGGGTCGTTGGTGTCATGGGCGCCCTGTTTGTAGAGCCAGATTTCGCCCATAGCCATTGTCTTGCCGGCGGCGGCGGCCATGTCGGCCGCTTCCAGCGTCCGCTGGGTGACGTTGTCCCGCCTGTCGTCGGGATAGACGTCGATGGGATAGATGTGAATATTGATGAAATCGATGTCCAGGCTGCTGAGGTGTTCAGCCCAGTAATGCCAGTTGTCCGTCCCGGGGAGGGAAGCCGCTGCCGATCTTGAGCCCGGCCGGCCTCACCAGCTTCACGCCGGCGGTGAGCTCCATGGTCATCTGGAAATAATTATCAGGGTCGGCCAGCAGTCGGATTTTGGTCAGCCACATCTCGGTCTCGGGCTCGTCACCGATAGTCAGGAAATCGGGCCGGAGCTCCAGGGCGATGGTCTTCAGCATGTCCAGCTTGTATTGCTTGTAGCGGGCCAGCCCCGCCCAGCCGTCGGCATCGAAATATCCGTAGTATTCGGCCACGGGCAAGGAGGAGAAGGTGGGCTGAGTGAAAACAACCTGGCTTTCTATCGACAGTTTCAGTCCCTGGCGACGGACCTCCTGGACGACGGCTTTGTAGTAGGCCAGCATCTCGGCGGCCCCGGGGCTGGAAGCCGGCAGGAGGCCGCGCGCTTTGGCGAATATGTAATAGTTGGGGTCCAGGACCGGGAACTGGATGTCGAGCTGAACTCCCCGGCAGCCCATTTCCCGCAGCCGTTCGATAAAGAGGCCGGTCATCTCCAGGTTCCCTTCCCTCAATAAGTCCAGCCCGCTGTTGCTGTTGGCCGGCAGGAGGCCGGCCATGGGGATGAAGCCGGGATGGAGCTGGTGGTCCCACCTCCGGTCAAGGTCCTGGTGGAGGGTGGTCAGATATGTGTTCAGATGGATGAACAGGTCCTGATATTCATCGGGCACGCTGCTGGCAAAGGCCAGGCTCATCAGGAAGGCAAGCCCAGCGGCCCGGATGGCCGCCCGGCGGATGTGTTTGAGCATTGGGCACCTCTATCCTTTTGGACAGCGGTTCGCCGAAAAAATGAGGGGAAAAGTTTGGTGAGGGGCTTCTAGGGGATTTTTTTGTTGATTTTTTCCCACAACATTTCGTTCAGCTTCTGGTTCACGGCCTCATTGCGGGGATCGCGGCTCTGAGCTTTCTTCAATTCGGCGATGGCTTCCTCCCGCCGGCCCATTTGGCTGAGAGAGTCGGCCAGGGCCAGGGATAGTTCCGGGGAATCGGGCTCAACCTCCAATCCCCGGCGGCAAACGGCGACGGCCTCTGGGAGACGATGGCCCCGGGCGTATAACTGAGCCAAGTTTGCGTAAGCCGTTTCATAAGAGGGTTGAAGCTCGATGGCCTTTTTGAACCGGGCTTCGGCTTTGTCCGGCCAGCCCTTCAGCTGGTAGGCCAGGGCCAGGGCATTTTGGACTTCGGCCTTGGTGGGGTTTATGGCCAGGGCCTTGAGACAGGAGGCTATGGCCCCCTCCGCGTCGTGCAGCCGGTACTGCATGAACCCCATCCCGTAATATCCCCGGAAAGAGTGCGGCGCCAGTTTGGCCACGGCCCGATAATGGTCCACAGCTTCTTGATCTTTGTTCAGGCCCAGGCTGAGCAGCTGGGCGTATTTCCAATGCAGCCACCAGTCCTCCGGCCACTGGCCGATGGCGCGGTCGTATTGCGCGGCCGATTCTTGCAGGACGTCGGGGGTGAGCCGGGCTCTCAGGCCGCCCAGTTCCTGCTCCATTTTTGATATTTGTTCGGCATGGTCAAGCTGGTTGGTGAAGGGAGGGTCTTGGAAGTAAGCATCCAGCATTTCCGCGGCGACCTGGTAGCGGTCCCAGTCCCCATAGGCCAGCTGGGCGGCGCATGTTTCCGGGCTCGGCACTCCGGCCGCCGGGCTGATCGCTCTTTTCATTTTTTCCGGCAGCAGGGAGGTGACCCGGCTGAACAGGGCCCGGGCCAGGAGATAGTTGCCCCTGAAATTCATATGCACGTGGTCAAGAAAAAGCTCTTGGCCGGGGATGCTGCCGGTGGATTCGGCAGCGAAAATATTTTCGATATCCGAAAAATAAACGCCTTGGCCTTCCCGGCCGGCCGCTATTTCCCGGAGGCAGCGGTTGATTGTGCTGTCCGCCCGGAAACGCAGAGTATCCAGGTCCCTGGCTTTCAGGAAGGACAGGCGGGATTGTTCATAATCGCCCGACTGCCAATAGCTGCGTCCCAGCCGAAAATACAGGTCGGCATAGTTTTGGTCGATGGCCGCCGCGGACAGATAATCCCCCATGGCCGCGGCCCTATCAGCGGAGGCCTCTTTATCAATTCCCCGGCGATAGAAACCCTCCCATTCTTCCCGGCGCCCCGCGGCTAAATCCCGGCGGTGTTGAGAGGCCAAGGGAGGACAGTCTTTAAGGTTCGAGGCGACCGTACAGAATATGATCGGGCAACCGCGACTTTGGGCCGTGAGCCTGATGTCCTCAAGATTTTTTTTAAAATGACGGTAAACGGCTTCCAGCCGGGGGTCATCGGCCGGGACCTGTCTGTGCAGGAACATTTCCATCCCCCGCCAGACGCGGGGAGCGTTCTTTCCCGGCGAAGTTGCCTGGAACAATCCGCTGATGAGTTGCCCCAGGCGCAAGGTTTTGAGGGCTATGTTGAAGCGAATGAGCCCCAGGCTGGAAGAGAAGGGGTTGAATACGGTTCCGGGGCCGTAGGGCCCCACCACCTCGTTGTTGCCCATGTAAACGATCAGCAGGTCGGCCTGACGGCGGACGCACTCTCGGGCCAGGGGCAAAGCCACGTGGGAATTGACCGCGGTCAGGGCCGTATTGATGACCTCGAATTTTAGGGAGGGGAAGGCTTCCCGCAGCATGGCCTCCAGGATACGGCCGAAACTGAACGATCCGTCGGGAAGGCCCTGGGCTGCCGAACTGCCCAGGATGAATATCCGGTAAGTATTTTCCGGTTTTTTGGCCGGGAAGAGGAAAGGGTCGAAATCTCGGGAGATGGCGCGGGGAAAGAAACGCCAGGGGAACTTGTAGTTGTCGCAGTAAGCCCGGCGGCCGTTCAGTTGATAGGGGATTATCGGCGCGGGATTAAAACCATACCCGGAGATCCGCAGCCCCAGCTCCAGCAGGCCCAGGAGAAGCAGGGGAACCAGGATGGCGGCCAGGAGGCGAAAGGCCCACAGGCGCAAACGGGGCTTTTTGGTCATAGGGGCCTGCCCGGTCTTGCTTGGCTCATTGTCTCGCTTCCGAGATCAGGGTGTCCAACTGTTGTTTTTCGCTGGGGCTGAGCCTGGCCGAATATTTTTCCCGGCAGGTGTTCAAATAGAGAAGGGCTTCTTGTCGTCGGCCCGCTTCCATGAGCGTAATACCTAGGTTGAAGTAGGTGTTGGTGAAACCGGGGTCGATCTGCACAGCCTGCTTCCAGTAGGCAATAGCCTTTTCCTTATCGCCGGCATAGCGGGAGGCTACCCCCAGGCCGTTCCAGGCCGCTACCATCTGAGGGGAAACTTCCTTGGCCCGGCTGTAATAGGCCATCGCATTTTCCAGATTATCCTTCTGTTTTTGCGCCCGGTAGAGGGTCAGGAAGAAAGTGCCCATGCCGCTCAGGGCCAGGGCATTGTTGCGGTCCAGAGAGAGGGCTTTTTCCAGAGCCTCCAGGGCCTTTTCCAGATTTCCTTTATTGAGGTATCCCAGCCCGATCTGGGTCCAGACCCTGCTTGTGCCCTGGCCGTTGGCCACAATGTCCAGGAGCAACGTATGGGCCATCTCCGTTTCGCCGATTTTCATCAGGATTCCGGCCAGGTCGGCCTTGAGCGCGGCGCTCTCCGAGTCAGCCGCCAGGGAGCGGCTTTTCAAAATATTTTCCAGAATTTCCAAAGACTTGTCCCTTTGCCCGAGCTCGGCCAGCTGGGAAGCATACTCCACTTGCAGGGAGAAATTCAGGGGTTCCAGTTCCAAGGCTCTTTCCAGGTGAGAGAGGGCCGGCCCGGCCTCGCCCCTTTTCTGGTAAATTTTTCCCAGCAGGATATGAGCCTGGCTCAGGAGGGGATCCCTGGCCAGCTCCTCCAGGCAGATCCTTTCGGCCTCAGCCAGCCGGCCGGTATTGGAATAGAGCTGGGCCAGGGTGATCCCGAATCGGCTGAGGTCCGGATATTTTTGGGCTGCTTGCTTTAACGTCTCCTCCATCCGGCCCGGGTCATTTTTTTTCTGGTAGAGAAGATAAAGATAATCAAAAAGCAGGGGCCATTTCCGGCCTTCCGTGTTCCGGCTGATGACCTGCAGCTCTTTTTCAGCTTCAGCCAGCTTATTGGCCAAGATCATCTGCTCCGCTTTCAGCAGTTGATCGATGGCTTCGATTCCTTTTTTCGGGTCAAGGCCCTGGACTTCCCTTGGCCCTCCCGGTTTTCCGTCCGCATGACTGTCTTGATAAGCCTGCAGCAAGCTCTTCATCTTTCCGGCCAGGGCATTTTCCTGGAGGGCCAGGTTATGCCTTTCGGCCGGATCGGCCCGCAGGTCATAGAGTTCGGCCTCCGGCAGAGAGATAAACTTGTAATGGCTGCTGATGAGGCCGGTCAAAGGGGCCAGGCCCATTTCCTCGAATCCGTACCAGCTTTCAAAATACACCGGCCGTTCTGTTTCTTGATTCTTTTTTGGGGGGGAGAGCAGAGGCCAAAGACTTTCTCCCTGCACCCCGGCCGGGATTTCCATCCTGAACAGTTCAAGCAGGGTAGGCATAACATCCAGCAGGCGGACGCGGCGGTCGACGATTTGTTTTTTAGTGAAAACCGCGGGGCTGTATAGAATCAGGGGGACCTTCAGCGTTTCCTCATAGCCGAACAGCCCGTGGCCAAACTCCCCGTGTTCACGCAAGGATTCGCCATGGCTGCCGGCCAGGACAACCACGGTCCGGCCGGTAAGCTTCTTGGTTTCCAGGATGTTCATTATTTCGCCGATAAAATGATCGACAAAGGCCAGCTCGCCGCCGTACGGGTCGTTTTCATCTGCTTGGGCGTATTCGGGGGGCGGCTGATGGGGGGCCTGGGGGTCGCTGAAATTGACCCAAGCAAAAAATTTTTGGGGGGTTCTCTGTTCCAGCCAGGAGCGGAACCTGAGAAAAACCATGTCGGCGGGAATGGCCGTGTTGGCCGTGTTAATGATCTGGCCGAGATGGAGTGAATCGTCATAGGCGTCAAACCCCTGCTTCAACCCGAATTTGGAATGGAGGGCATAGGAAGACACCAGGGCATAGGTCTCGAAGTTGTGGCTTTTCATCACTTCCGCCCAGGTTTGCTCCGCGGCGGGCAGGACGTCGGGGCCGTTGTTGCGGACCCGGTGGGCCAGGGGTTCCCGCCCGGTCATGAGGGTGCAGTGGGAGGGGAGGGTCAGCGGGGCGGCGGCATAGCAGTTCCTGAAGGCGATCCCGTTTTCCGCCAGCCGGTCAAGGTTGGGGGTTCGGGCCTTGCCTAAGCCGAAAGCGGCCAGCCGGTCGGCTCTCCAGGAATCAATGGTGATGAGTAGCAGGTTGATGTCTGCGTTTTTTTTCAGCCTGGGAATCTGATTCCCCTGGCGGCAGCCGGGCTGAAAGATGAGGACAGCGGCCAGCAAGGCCAGCGGGGAGATAGCTGAAAAAGCTCGCCTCATTCTATTTCTGCCAGGAAGTCCAAAATATCCAGAATGATTAGGCTTTGTCAATATAAAATATGTCAGAATCCTTCGAAATCCATCGACGATCGGCGCCTAGCCGATCGTCAGGGGTTCCAAGGGGAGACGTCCCCTTGGTCGCAGGGCGCGGCTGGAGCCGCGCCCGAGAAAGGGAGGCAGGGAGCGCAGCTCCCGTTGGAAGGGGGAAACGCGAAGCGGGTTCCCCCTCCAAAGAGATTTCGTGGCTAAACCGCTCATGTCGCCTCGCTCCTCCCCCAGCCCCTCTTCACCAATGGACAGGTAACCACAAAATTCGTCATAGAATCTATAAAATAGAATAAGTTCAAAAAAGAGAATAGATGAAGGGAGCGATGGCCGAACTCTGGGCGAAAAGAAGAAGGAATCCGATAAGGAGGAGCAATACCATCAGGGGTATGAGCCACCATAATTTTCGCTTCCACAGAAAGGCCAGGAATTCCCCAAGAATAGAAAATTTGCTCAGGAATTTTTTCACGCTATTTCTCTATCCAGAAATTTTCCAGGACCAGGACATCAAGGCCGCTGTGGAGGAAGGTGCGGAAGGCATCGGCCGGAGTATTGACGATCGGTTCGCCCCTGAGGTTGAAGGAGGTATTGAGGAGCACGGGTATTCCGGTGGCTTTCCCGAACTCTTCGACGATCCGGTAGTAGCGAGGATTCCACTCTGGGCGGATCGTCTGGAGCCGGCCCGTCCCCAGATGATTAACGGCGCCGATGGAGGCGGCCTTGTCTTCTTTGAGCGGCATGACCAAGAGCATGTACCTGGCCGGATACTGTCTGGCGAGGTTGTCATCGCCAAAAAAATCTGAAACATTTTTTTCCAGGATGACGGGGGCAAAAGGCCTAAACGGCTCGCGGAACTTGATTTTGATGTTCACCACATCTTTCATCTCCTCGCCCCTCGGGTCGGCCAGGATGCTTCTGTTGCCCAGGGCCCGGGGGCCCCATTCGAATCTCCCCTGGAAAAACCCGACCACTTTTTCCTTGAGGAGCGCCCCCACCACCCTGTCCACCAGCGACGGCTCATCCGGAATGTACTGGTAGGGGTGACCGCTCTCCTCCAGAAATTCTCTGATCTCTTTTTCCGTGTAGGCTTGGCCCCAATAGGCGTGCTCCAGGACGAATGTCCGCGGCCGGCCCAGGAGGCCGTGGTAGGCATAGAGAGCCGCTCCCAGGGCGCCCCCGCTGTCCCCGGCGGCCGGCTGGATGAACAGCTCCCGGAAGGGAGTTTCCCTGAGGATTCTCCCGTTGGCCACCGAATTGAGGGCCACTCCCCCGGCCAGGCAGAGTTTGGTGAGTCCCGTCTCCCGGTGGAGGGAGCGGACCATTTTCAGAAGAACCTCTTCGGTGACCTTCTGAATGCTGGCGGCCACGTCGGCGTAGTGCTCATTCTGACGGCAGAGTTCGCCGGTGTTCAAAGGCCTGTCTCCAAAGTAGGAAGGGTATCTCATCCGCGACGTGAAAAAATGCATTTCGGGATTCCTGGGCTTTCCGAAGAGTCCCTCGAATTTGGAATTGAATGTCTTTTCATCGGAGTAATGATAAGAGAAGTAATCCATGTTCAACCGGAAAGACCCGTCCTGGCCGACATGGATGAGCTTGTCGTTGATTTTTTCGGCATAGAGGGGCCGCCCGTAAGGCGCCATGCCCATAACCTTGTATTCCCCCTCGTTGATTTGAAAGCCCAGGAAGGCCGTAAAAGCGCTGTACAGAAGGCCGAGCGAATGGGGGAAGGGGATCTCTTTGAGCAGTTGGAGGTGCGTTCCTTTTCCCCGGCCCAGGGCGGCGGTGGTCCATTCGCCGACGCCGTCCACGGTCAGGATGGCGGCCTCTTCAAAGGGGGAAGCATAAAAGGCGCTGGCCGCATGGGACATATGGTGCTCGCTGAAGAGTATTTTGTTGTCCTCCATATCCAGCTCGTTTTTGATAAGGCTCTTGACCCACAGCTTGTCTCCCAGCCAGTTGATCATGGCCTCCCGGAAAGATTTCCAGGACCGGGGATAGCCCTGGAGCGTTGTCATCAGAATGCGGTCGAACTTATGGAAAGGCTTCTCGTAAAAGATCACGTAGTCCAGGTCCCGGGCCGAAAGGCCGGCCCAGCTCAGGCAAAATTTTATGGAGTTCCTGGGGAAGCTGAAGTCATGCTTGATCCGGGTGAATCTTTCTTCCTCGGCTGCGGCCAGAAGCGTTCCGTCCCTAATGAGGGCGGCGGCCGCGTCATGGTAAAAACAGGAAATTCCCAGAATGTGCATCAGAACTGCTTCCGGGATTGTTCAACGTCGCCGGCCGTATCTTTTTTGGGGAGCCAGTAAGATGTTTTTTCTCCCTGCCTGAGCCTCAAGGGGTCCCCGAAGATTTTAACGCCCAGGCCGAAAGGAGTCACACACAGGAAGAAGAAGTAGGATAGGATCAGCCGGCTTTGGAAATTCCCGGATCTTTTTGATAAGGCCTTCCAGGTGAGCCATAGTTTCTTGACTCTGTGAGCCGGCTCGGCCGGCTTATCGGAAGCGGGCCCGGCCTGCCTCACCGTGAGTTTTCTAAGAAGGGAACTCAGCCGGCCGGTCAGATAAGCCAAGGCGACCCATCCGCAGGTCAGAAGCCATTTGTTCCAGTCCAGGCCTTTTCGGCTAAAGATCGCGGCCGCCCAGATGAGCAGCATGAAAAATAAGTCCGTTATCCCCGGCTTCGGTTCTTCGTATTTTTTGCCGACGGAGACAGCCCCGGCGGAATAGGCGAACATGGATAAGAAGATCAAAACGAGAAGAGAGAGCGTTTCCATGAATTAGTTTTAAAGATAGTATCTCCGGCCGATAATTTAAGTCAAGCGCATAAAAAGTGGCAGCTTCAACAGCCAAGAACAGTTTGTGGCCGGAACGTCGGATATGGCATGATCCTGTTCAAGATGACGCGCGGATTTTCCAGCTTGGAACCAGGATCGAGTTTTAATAGATTCAATTTTTTGTAAAAAAATCAAAATATTGAATAATTTATCCAGATAATTGAATTTTCTTTTCATTATTGATTTAATTTTAGTTAACAACCTGGCATGTTTTTTGCTTATTTTTCTTTATGATTTGTTCTTTTTATCTTTTAAAGGAGGTTTTATGTTTAAAAAGCTTCTCTTAGTGGCCGCCATCCTTTGCCTTGCCGGGCTGGGGATGGCGCAGACAACGCAGACCGGCAATATTGTCGGCACCGTAAGCTCCTCGGAAGGACCATTGCCGGGGGTGGCTGTCACCATCAAGTCCCCGGCCATGATGCTGCCCTCAATGACCATGGCCACCAATGCCCAGGGCAATTTCCGCTTCATGGGCTTGCCCCCTGGTGATTATGAGGTCACCTTCGAATTGCAGGGCATGAAGACGGTGATCCGCAAGGGAGTGAGGGTTTCAGTTGCCCTGACTTCCACCATCGACATCACCATGGAGCAGAGGACTCTGGAGGAGTCGGTCACGGTTATCGGCCAGTCGCCTACGGTCGATAAGCAGCGGACGACGCGGCCGGCCAATTTGGACCGCATCTTTCTCCAGTCGATCCCCGCGCCCCGTACCCTGGGCACCTTTTTCAACATGGCCCCGAGCGTTACGGGTGACACGGCCGCCGGCGGCTCCACCATGGACAACTCCTACCTCCTGGATGGGGTGAACTTGGTCGATGCCGCCACCGGCACGCAGAGCGTCAATTTCGGCCTGGATATCATGGACGAGTTATCCATCCAGATCGCCGGTTTGACGGCCGAGTACGGCAGCGTCCGCGGCGCCGTGGTCAACGTGGTGACCAAGTCGGGCGGCAACAAATTCAGCGGGACGGCCTCCCTCTATTTGAACAGCGAGAAGCTGAAGGGGGACAATACCCAGGGCACGCCCCTGGCCGGCTCCAAGAGCGGCAATAAGCTTGAGTATGAACCGGTAGTGACCCTGGGCGGCCCCATCATCAAGGACAAGCTGTGGTTCTTCATGAACGGCAGTTTTGACAGCACAGAAGCTTTTGTGGCCGGCTATCCGGCGGATATGGCGGCGCCGGGACAGGAAAAACCGTTCAAAACCATGTTGCCCTACCCCTATGCCAAGTTGAGCTTTCAGCCGGGGCCCAACGACAAGTTCATGCTCTCCTACAACTACTCCGACCGCATCACCAATGACCGGGGCGCCTCTAAATTTGCGACCGAGAGCGTCACCATCAAGCAGACCTCCCCGAGCCATGTTCTGAATGCCCAGTGGACCAAATTCTTCAGCAACAGCTTCTTTATGAACGTGAGATACGGTATGGTCTTGTACCAGCTGCTCCTGGACGCCAAAGGCAACGAAGCCCAAGTATATATGATACCTACCGCTGTCTCTAGCGGCAATGCCTGGCGGAACCAGGACCATTACGGCCGCAACCGGTTCCAGTTCAACGCCGATGCCACGGCCTTCGTGGACAACCTGGCCGGCACCCATGAGCTCAAGTTCGGCGGCGAGGCCCAATTGGCCAGAACCAGCTGGCTGGTCCACGGCGTGGCTGACCCGGTCACCGGCGGCTGCTACAATGACATGAATGCTCCCGGTAACTACGCCGACACCCTGATTCTAAGGGGCGGCGGGTTTAACCGCCTGGACTGGTTAAACGATTACGCCGCGTTCGTTCAGGACAACTGGGCGCTCACCCGGAACATCAACCTCAGCCTGGGGCTGCGCTTCGAGTACAACAGCATCGTTTATCCCAAGCAGAACGCCGACGAAGGCGACATTCTTTTCCAGGGAAAGATCTACAACCGCAGCATTACCGCAGACACGGTCATGTACAAGTGGTGGAACCTGGCCCCCCGAGTGGGCTTGATTTATGATCCCTTCTCCGACGGCAAGACGCTCTTCAAAGCCAGCTTCTCCCGCTACGTTCTTCCCAACCAGATCGGCTTTATCAACCTGGCCCACCCCAACGGCTGGTTCGGCTACACCCAGCTCTTGAATCCTGACGGTTCAGAAATACCCGGGGCGACCACTCCTTGGGCCATGCCCGGCGGCTACTCGAACGGCGGAGCCGTCCTCGGCTATACAGCCGCAGACGGAACCAAATATGACCTGAAGGCCGGCTACACCGATGAACTGACGGTGGGAGTTGAAAAAGAATTGTGGGCCGACTGGTCACTCGGCGCCCGCTATATTCGCAAGTGGGACCGCGATCAACCCAACATGGTGGATGCCGCCCAGCTGGATATGGATAAGCTGATGTCCACGGGCGAGCTCGACTTTAGCAAGAACTGGACGCCGGTCACCACCACCGATCCCTACAACGGTCAGCCCATCACCTTCTATAGCAAAATCAACCTGATGGCCACTCAGATTTTCATCGTCAACCCTCCCGGCGCAAACAGGGATTATAACGGTCTCGAGTTTACCCTGAACAAGCGGTACAGCAACGGCGTAGCGCTGAATATTTCCTACGTCTATGCCAAATCCACAGGCCTAATCACAACGTCCCGGGCCGATGAATCCCTGGGCGGCGCCGTCGCAGGCTTCTTCCAGAGTCCTAATGCCCATGTCAATGCTCTCGGTAGATTTCCTCTGGAAAGACGCCACCAGTTCAAAGTGGAAGGCCTGGTCAAGGGGCCGATGGGAGTCAACTGCGGCTGGTATTTCCGCTACCTTTCCGGCAACCCCACCACCCGGACCATTACCAGCAACCTTGTGGGCCTGACGGGCGCCAGCAAGCTGGCTCAGGGAAATACCACCATCTATGCTGAACCAAGGGGTAGCACGCTCTTTAACGATTTCTGGCAGCTTGACCTGAGGCTGGAAAAAACCTTCAGGGTCAGCATCATCAACCTGGGCATTTTCGCCGACTGCTTCAACGTCTTCAACAGAGCCTTCAAAACCGGCATGTGGATGAATTCCAGCAACCAGACAGTCAACAAGTTGTATGTGATGACGGCGATTAATGACCCGCGGATTTTCCAGCTTGGAGCCAGGATCGAGTTTTAATTAACTCGGTCAGAAAAGAAAAAAAGGGAGACACCCGAGAGGGTGTCTCCCTTTTTTTTGGAAGAAAATCCGGGACATGAATTGAGTGCTTCCCCTGAGACGCAAGAGTCGCTAATAATTGTTGCCTTTATAAGATCACGCCGGCGGGTGATGGT
This sequence comes from Candidatus Aminicenantota bacterium, assembly GCA_963702835.1. Lineage (GTDB taxonomy): Bacteria > Acidobacteriota > Aminicenantia > Aminicenantales > JAFGAV01 > JAFGAV01. Next base: position 1,555,298 of record OY969762.1, on the reverse strand, counting down.
GGCCTGGATTTTCAGAAGCGGGCTATCTATTTAATGGCTGATAGCGTCTTGATGACGTCCTGGGCCTGGCTGACGTCGGGATCATCGGCGGGAGCGATTTCAAGGAATTTTTTGAAGGATTCGATGGCTTTCTGATTTTCTCCCTTGTTCACCCAGGCGTAGCCGAGCTTCAGATAGGGTTTGGGCCAATCGGGCTTGATCTGAATCGCCATCTCATAGTAGCGGATGGCCCCTTCTGGTTTGCCGGCCTGCATGAGAATTTCGCCTAGGTTATAAGCCAGGGCCGAGTCGGAGGGGTTGATGTCCATGGATTTGACGAAATACTGTTCCGCCTCCTGGAATTTATTCTGTCCTAGATAGGCTTCCCCGATGTTGGCATAGAGCTGGGCGACGAGCTTGTCGTCCCTTTTCTCCGGGGGCTCGGCATTCAACCCCTCCAGGACCTTCTCGTATTCGGCGATGGCTGCGTCATAGTCTTGGAGTTCCATCTTGCAGTTGGCCAGGCTGAGCCGGATCTGATAGAGGGCCGGGTTGGCCTCCAGAAATTTTTGGTATAGGGCCGCCGCTTCGGCGAATTTCTGCTGTTCGAAAAGGGCATTTCCCTGGCGCAGCATCTCTTTGGAGCTGTCACTGAGGCCGGAGATCACCGACTCATCGCTTTTTTTCTTCAAGATGATTTTCGGCTGAGGGTTCGGTTTGATGCCGCTGACCTGCAGGGGGATGACGGATTGGGCAAAGCCTTCCTTCTCTACGGTCAGGGTGATGTTTCCCCGGCCCAGGCCGATGAACCCCCATTGTCCCTTTTCGTTGGTGGTGGCCGTCAAGGTATTTGTGTACTCCTGATAGCGCAGGGTGATTTTCGCCCCGGCCACGGGATTCCCGGCTTCATCCACCACGCTCCCTATCAAGCGTCCCTGGCCCCTCCCTTCCTGGGATCGGAGGACGCAGCCGACCAGGGCCAGCGTCAGAAAAATGACGCCTATGCTCAATCCTGTTTTTTTCATCATCCTTTCTCCCGTGTTTATCTGCAACGTTATTTGGCCGGTTCGATGGCTTGGAGGAGGGCTTTAAAAGCCGCTTCCGGGTTGGCCGTTGTTTCCACGATGCCGCCGGAGCCCTTGGCCATTCGGGCAAAGACATCGTACATATCCGCCGATTGCTCTTTGAAATCCTGAACCAAGGACACATCCTTGGGCTTGATATAAAAGAGATGCAGGCTGATGGGCGTTTCCTTGAAGAGGTCGATGAATTCATCAGCATCCAGCGGTGCCTTTTGGTTTTCTCCGGCAAAAAGCTCGGCCACTTCAAAAGAGATGACCGGGATGGCCCTCAAACGGTTGAGGGTCTCCTTGTTGGGGATCGGCCTGAATTCAGCCTGGTAGATCATGACCATATGGTTTTTCCCCTGCTGGGTTTTGAACATTTTGACGATCTGCCTGAGCAGCGTGTCATTGACCTTGCGCAAGGACTGCAGATTATTGAGGTTCTGGCTGTACATGGTCAGGGAACTTTTCAGCCCGGCCAGGCCGTCGGACGAGGAAGTCTGGCTGCTTTCGATATCCCGAACCTGGGTGGTCATATCGTTCATGATGATTTTATAGCTGGAACTGCAGGCGGCCGTATCGCCCCTGAGCTTGTCCTGCATGGCGGTCACCAAGTCTCCCTTAGGCTTGGCCAGCGTCATTTTAGAAAAGCCGTAGACCCGGGCCGGCGTGTAGATGATAAGCTGATCGCCCGGGGCCAAAACCTTATAGAAGAAGAAGGAGAGCGCATCGCCCATTTCTCTCGTATAATCGAGAGTTTCGAAAAAAAGGACAAAATTGCGCGTCCGGGTCTCGCCCTGTGGGCCGCTGCCTTGGGCGCCGATGAGTAAAGACAGGAATATCAGGCTTCCCAACCCTAGTATCTTTTTCATGTTATCCTCCTTTGTTATTCTCTCATAATCTATTTACGGCGACAATACGTGAAGAAAAGCCCGCGGTTTGCATTGAAACGCCCGCGGCCTGCTGCTATAATCAAAATGAAGATATTTTATTTTTTGGATATGAAAGTTGAAGGGAGGTGCTGCGATGGCTTCCGGCCAACTCATTAAGATAGGGGATATTGCTCCGGACTTCACCTTGAAAGACCAGGCCAAGCATGATGTCACTTTGTCGGTGCTTAAGGGCAAGCGCCTGCTCCTGTCCTGGCATCCTTTGGCTTGGACCAAGGTCTGCGCCGATCAGATGAAGTCCCTGGAAATGCATTTTGAGGAGATAGAGAAACTGAACACCGTTCCCCTTGGCTTGAGCGTGGACGCCGTGCCCTCCAAAGCGGCCTGGGCCAAGGAGCTGGGCATCAGCCGGCTGCGGCTGCTGTCGGACTTCTGGCCGCACGGAGTGGCGGCTCAGTCCTACGACCTTTTCCGGGCCAAAGAGGGATTTTCCGAGAGGGCCAACATCATCCTCGACCAGGACGGCAAGATCGTTTTCATAAAGGTCTATGACCTCCCCCAGCTTCCGGACATCGAAGAGATCCTGTCCTTTTTAAAGAAGTGACCCGGCGGACTGGTCATGGATGTCGTTCGAGCCATCGCCTTCCAATCCTCATAAGGCAAACGGCTATTGATCCCCGGGCATATCTGATTTCACTCAAACTTGAAGTCTTTTTCCCGGATCAAGCGAAGGCAAACGTCGACAACCTGAGGGTCGTACTTGATCCCCCTGTTGTTGGTGATCTCTTCCACGGCCGCCTCGAGCCCCAGTTCCGGCCGGTAGGCACGATGGCTGGACATGGCTTCCACGACATCGGCCACTCCCAGGATCCTGGCTTCCAGAAGAATGTCCTCGCCTTTCAGCCCTTGAGGATATCCGGAACCGTCCATGTTCTCGTGATGCTGAAGGACGATCTGAGCGATGGGCCAGGGGAATTCGATCGATTGCAGGATTTCGTAGCCCCCCTTGGGATGAGTCTTGATGATGTCCGACTCGGCCCCGGTCAGCTTTGACGGTTTGGACAGGAGCTCGACCGGAACCAGGATCTTGCCGATGTCATGGAGAAGGCCGGCCAGGCGGATCCCTTCGATCTGTTCTTGGGGAAGGCCCAGCTCTTCGGCGATGGCCACGGACAGCTTGGTCACCCGCTGTTGATGGCCGGCCGTGAAGGGATCTCTCTTGCCCAAGGTCAGGATCAAAGCGTTGACGGTCTGCTCGAAGGTGCTGTGCAGTTTCTCATAGTACTTCTGGAGATCGGCCTCGGCCTTCTTGCGCTCGGTGATGTCGCGGCTGCCCAGGACAACACCGTTGATCTTGCCGTTCGAGTTGGGCACGAGTTTGCCGATAGATTCCAGCCAGATATAGCGTCCGTCGGCGCACCGGCAGCGGACCTCCATTCTCCAGGGCTGGAGGGTTGATTGCGCTTCGAGGATGGCCGCCTTCACGTGCTCAATATGGTCGGAGCGCATGAAGTCGTATATGGATTTTCCCAACATCTCATTGGGCTCGTAGCCTAGGATCCTCTCGTGAGACGGGCTGACATATTGAATGATGCCCGTCAGGTCGGTTTGAGCGATCAGGTCCAGAGTGTTTTCGGTGATACGACGGAGACGTTTGATCTCATTAAGGTTCTGGCCGCGTAATTCATCAGCGGAGAATCCCAGAGCCTGCTGCATAGCCGGGTTGCTGTGAATGACGACTCCGTTGGTGTCGGCCAGGACGATCCCCACGGCCGAGGCATCAAAGATAGCCCGAAAGTTTTGCTCGCTCTTGAGGGAGGCCGTTTCGGCTTTCTTGAAGTCGGTAATGTCCACGGTGGTCAGGGATACGCCCATGACCTTTCCCGAATCGTCGGTCACGGCGGTGTAGTGAGATTCGAACCACAGGGAAGGCTGGCCCAGCCGCTGGATCTCTTTTACGACACTGACCACGTCGCCGCGGAGAGCGCTGGAGAAATGCTGTTTGAAGGTGTCTTTTTCTTCTTCGGTGATGAAGAGAAAAATGGAATCGCCCAGCTGCATATCACGGCCGGTGATGAGCTTGGCCCTTTCGGCCGCCCGCCGGTTGAAAATTTGGATTTTGAAGCTCTTATCGATGAATAAAAACGATTCCATACAGGTGTCCAACACCTTCCAGACCAGTTTGGGCAGGCTTTTCAGCTCAGCCATTAACCGCTCCTGGGTCTTATTGCCGCTTTCTTGTGGTAGACTCATGGCCCTCCCCCCAAGGGTGGAATTCTTTTTTATTTGAATCAAATTCCGGCTAAATGTCAATGGAAATCATTGTAATTAACTGATTATAAAATAATTAATAAATGCCGGTTGGGGTTCTATTTCTCCTCGAACAGGTCGAGCTGGCCGCTCTTGAGCTTTTTCACGATATCCCGGAGAACGGGGAACTGTTTTAAAAGCAGATGGGGTATGTCCAATTTTTCTCCGGTCAATATGTTCTTGATCTGCAGGGCGTTGGCCATGGCCTGGCCGCGGTAATGATTGTTGGTGATGATGAAAACTTTGGGGCTCTTTCGACCGAGATCCCGGATGCGCTCCACCCAATCCTGCAGCTCGTCCCGGGAATAAAGATAATTATAGCGGTCGTCGCGGCCGGCTCCCTGGCGGAACCAGTCTTTTGTGTTCCGGCCGTGGAGGCGGACATAGGAGAAATCCGGATGAGTGGACACGGCGCTGGGTTTGAGGGAATTGTCGAATATGGGCTGGTCGATGTTGCAGAAGCCGACCTGGTGGCCGGCCAAGAATTCATAGAAGCCGGGGGTATCCCAGGAGGAATGGCGGACCTCGACGGCCAGGGGGTAGCCGGCAAACAGCCGAAAGAGGCGCTCCAGATGTTGGAGGTTGACCGGCGTCTGGATGAAGGACCAAGGAAACTGGATGAGCAAGGCAGCCAGGCGCGAGGCGGCTCGCAGCGGCTCAATGCCCCGCTTGAACTCGTCGGCGTCCTTGAGGCCGAACTTCTGGCGGTCATGGGTGAAGACCTGGTGGAGCTTGAGCGCCAACAAGAATTCGGGAAAGGGCTCGAGCCTCCTGATCCAGGACAGGGCCAGGGCTGCAGCCGGCTGCCGATAGAAGGTGCTGTTGACTTCGATAATATCAATGAAATGAGCTAGATAGGAAAGGGGGTGGAAACCACGCGGCTTGTCCGGAGGATAAACGATGCCCTCCCAATCGTCATAGCTCCAGCCGGCCGGCCCGACATAATACTGTGTCATCCTTTGGATATTGTAGAGTATCCCGATGGCAATTCCAACCAGTCCGTTCAACGACATCTCAAATTCCGCCGTGCCACCCCTCCCCACGTATCACACGTTTGGAGATTCTATCCCGCACTAAAATCGAGTTGACCTGGAGCCCATCTTGAGTTATTTTTAATACAAAGAGGAGAAACATGAGCCGGGTGGCCGTCCAGTTCGCCGAGGGGCCGGAAGTCGTGGGCCGGGCGGTTTTTTTTAACGCTCAGAAACCGACTTTCCCCCTGGAAGTCCAGACCGAAGAAGGCTGGATCTTGAGTCGAACCATCCGGCTGGATGAGGTGAAGAAAATCCTCTTCCTCAAGCCGGGGGCCGGCGCCGGCTCGCACCTCCACCGGGAGACCATCGACCAATCCACCTTCGCCAGCACGTTGGCCTTCAAGCTGGTGGTGGAATTCCAGGACGGAGAGGTGGTCACCGGCACGGCCGTGAAATACAGCCGCCAAGACAAGGGCTTCTTTGTCATCCCCATGAATCCGGGAGACCGGAGCGAGCGGATCTACGTCAATGCCCATTTTGTCAAGAATGTCGATCAGAAAAGGCTTCTGGGCCACTACCTCCTGGATCAAGCGAAAATTTCGCACGATCAGCTCCAGACAGCGCTCCACCGGCAGGAGGAGCTGAGGACCAAGAAGATCGGCGCGATCATGGTGGAAAGAACCATGATCAACCAGACCCAGCTCGACGAATCCCTTAAAAAGCAGAAGGACAGAAACATCAAGCTGGGAGAAATCCTGATCGAGGCGGGATACATCACCCGGGAACAGCTGGAGAATGCGCTCCGCATCCAGAAGGAATATCGGAACAAACGACTGGGCCAAATCCTGGTCGACCTCAAATACCTGACGCCCAATGACATCTGTCTGGCCCTGGCCTCCCAATTGGGCTGCGGCTGGGTCGATCTTTCCGCCGCTTCGATTCCCCCGGAGGTCTTTTCTTGTCTGCCGCCGGAGGTGGTGAAAAAATTCGAGGTCGTTCCGGTCGAAAAAAAGGGAGATCATGTGCTGGTGGTGGCCGCTTCCCAGCCCCAAGACGCCGAGATGAGGAAAGAACTCAGCCGCCTGACGCAGTGGAGGTTCGAGTTTGTCATCGGCTACGACGGCTACATCTTGTCGATTATCAGCCACAACCTGCCCGATTCTTCTTGAAATCCGGATGCCGGAATCCCGGATTAGCTTTTCCCGAGGCTGGAGCCCTCATGCCTGTTCCCCAAGAAGATTTTAAGGCCAAGGTGGACGGTGCCTACCGGCGCATCCGAGGGGACATCAGGCGTACGGCCTTGGAACGCTCGGAACACTTCAGCCGGCTGACCGGCGCGCTGGTCTATTTGAAATGGGAGAGTGATCAGCTTACGGGCTCTTTTAAAATCCGGGGGGCGCTGAACAGGTTGCGGACCTTGACCCCGGTGGAAAAAGCCAGGGGAGTGGTCACCGCTTCGACCGGCAATCACGGGCTGGCCATGGCTCAGGCCTGCCGGAGGGAAGGCCTTGAGCTTGAAGTTTTTGCGCCGGCCTCGGTTTCCGGGGCCAAGCTGCAGAAACTTCGGTCGGCCGGAGTGAACCTCCGCCTGGTGGAGGCACCCTGTGACAAGGTCGAGATGACGGCCCGTCGAGCGGGGCTCGCTTCCGGCCGGTTTTACGTCTCTCCCTACAATGATCTGGAGGTCATTTTCGGCCAGGGCACGGTCGGCAAGGAGATCTCTGAACAACTGGCCGAGGCGGAGGATGTTCTGGTGCCGGTGGGGGGCGGGGGGCTGGCCGCCGGTATGGCCGGCTACCTGAAATCCCTTGGCTTGGCGGCCAGGGTCATCGGGGTCGAGCCGGAGGTCTCGGCTTTCATGGCCGCTTCTCTGGAAGCCGGGCGCTTAGTGGGAATCGAAGAAAAGGTGACCGTGGCCGAGGCGGTGGCCGGCGGGATCGAGAAGGGTTCAGTGACTTTTCCGCTCTGCCGGATGTACCTGGACCGAGTCTTGACCGTCAGCGAGCCGGTTCTCAAGCGTGCCCTGCGGGAGCTGCGTCAGGCCCATGGCCGCCCGGTGGAAGGGGCCGGCGCCTTGGCCCTGGCGGCGCTCCTGCAGCACGGCCGGCTATTCCGGGGCAGGAAGACGGTCCTGGTGGTCAGCGGAGGGAATGGTGCGCCTGAGCCTGGAGAAAAAAGGTAAGTTGGTATTGTGTCCCCATTTTCAATACAATAAGGGCAGGCGGAGACGTCCTTGAAAAAAATTCTGGTTGTCCTTTTTCCCGCTCTTGTGCTTTTTTCCGGCTGTCCGGAGAAGAAGGATGCGGTCTATACCATCGGCCTTTTCCAAGTCAACAACGCGCCCACTCTGCAGGAAGTCCGCCAGGGCTTTCTGCAGGCCCTGGAAGACCACGGCTTGCGGGATGGGGTGAATATCCGGCTTAAGATGAGAAACGCCGATGGCGATATCACCCGGGTCCATCGAATTGCCCGGGATTTCGTCCAGGAAAAGGCGGACCTCATCGTGGCCCTGTCCACTCCCTGCCTGCAGGCTGCCCTCATGGCCGCGCCGCAAACTCCCATCGTCTTCTCTTCGGTGGCCAACCCCTACCTGGTCGGCGCCGGCCGCTCGGCCGAGGAACATCTCGGACATGTCACGGGCGTCGCCTCCACGGCGCCGGTGAAAGAGACACTGTCCTTCATACGCGAGGCTCTGCCCCGGGCCCGGCGGCTGGGGACTCTCTATACGCCCGCCGAACTAAACTCGGAATATTACCTGGAATTACTCCGCCAGAACTCCGGAGCCTTCGGTTTTGAGATCGTGGCCATTCCCATAGGCAACCCCAACGAAATCCCGATGGCGGCCCAGTTCCTGCTGAGCAAAAGGATCGAAGCCATAGCCCAGATTTCGGATAACGCCATCAACGCTTCCTTCGAGGTCCTGGGTCGTATCGCCGAGGAGAACGGCATCCCCCTGTTCGGCGGGTTCCTCAGCTCGACTCGGTCGGGCGCCTGCGCCGCCCTGGGCTGGGACTTCTCCAAGATGGGCTACAAAACGGGCGAGATCGCCATCCGGGTCAGGGAAGGCGTGAGCCCCGGCCGGATCCCTATTCAGAATATGAGCGAAATCAAGCTGAGCCTGAACGAGGGCGCGGCCGCCCGGCAGGGAGTTCGTTTCTCTCCGGAAATCATCCAACGGGCCGACGAAGTCATCGCCGCGCCGTTGGCCGTACCGAAGAAACAACAATAATCGGCCGGCCCCGTCCCACGGTCCGGCTGCGGGCTACGGCCCGGACCGTCTCCTCCACGGCCCGGCGGCAGGCCTGCTCGAGCGGGTATCCTTCGGCCAGATAAGCCAAGGCCGTCGAAGACAGAAAACATCCTGTGCCGTGGACATCTTTCCGGATTTTTTTATGGCTGTAGAGGACGCAGCGCCGGCCATCGTAAAAAACATCTCTGATCTTATATCCTTCGTCCCGCCGGTGACCGCCCTTCAACAAGCAGGGGATCCCGGTGAGCTCGGTGATGCGGCAGGCGGCTGATTTCATCTCCACCACGTCGCGGATTTTCGAGCCCAGGATCAATTCCGCCTCGGGGATGTTGGGGGAGAGGAGGGAGGCTTTTCCCTTTACGGCAGCCAGATAATCCGGAATAGATTTTTTATCCAGCAGCCAGAAACCCGAGCTGGAGCGGAAGACCGGGTCCATGACCCGGGGGATGTTCCGGGTCCGTTCCAGGATCAGGCGCAGGGCCCGGATGCCGCTGCCGCCGCCCAGCATGCCGACCTTGATCCCGGCGATGTGGAGGTCGGCGGCCAGGACTTCAAACTGCTTCAGGACGAGGGAGGACGGCAGGGCCTGCACCTCCCGCACGGCCTGGGTGTTCTGCGCCGTTACGGCGGTCAGCACCGCGGCGCCGTGGAAGCCGTGATGAGCGAAGACCCGCAGGTCGAGCAGCACTCCGGCGCCCGCCGAAGGGTCGAACCCGGCCACGGAGATAAGGGTTTTAATCATCGATCCGGTCAGCCGCCTTGCCTCTGGTCTAGATAGCAGAGCCGGACAGGCTTGTCAAATTAAGAAAAAGAACTATTGCTTTTATAGGCCGACACTTGCCAGGTCCAGGCTCAGGCACATGGCCCCCGGCCGAGAGAGAGACGGCCTGACATATATTCGCGGAAAGCTGAAGCAGAGCCGTCCCTGATCATAATTCACAAGGGACGCCGCGGAATGACCTGACTTGTATCTCCGAGTCATATTGAAGGCAATTGTTGAACCGACTATAGGGAGGGCTAAATAGATTAGGCTAAAATCTTCTGATTTGAAGTACTCTGAGTTGCCAGAATGACAGTCAGAGCGCCCAAAAAGCTCCCTCCCAATGCTGCGAAAAACGACCCGGTTTCATTCCCGATACTTCCTACAATCCATATACCGAGAGGAGTTCCAATGATGAAGCCAATGGAAGCCCCATAAACTCCGCCTGGTAAAAACCGGTTGACGATAGGTCCCGCATTTGGGTTGTATGTAGCCCATCCGGCTAGGGCCAAACCTATTCCGCAGACGGTCCCAGATAGAATTTCACCAGCTATTCTCCCTGCATTCAGAGGCGGACGTGGCGCTGATTCCCGTTCAGCCGCCGCTGATGACCAAGAATTGAAGTCCAGTTTTAGGTTTTCCGCAGCATAATCATAAGCTGCAGCCCGCCCGAAAAATACGGCCAATACCAGAATGAGGAAATAGGCTTTTGTCTTCATTTTTTTCTCCTAATGCCATCCTTTCTAGTCATAATGTAAGGAAGGGCTTGGAGAAACTTGTCATGGAAATGTCAAGAAGATGTTAAGATTCTGTTAAAATTGTTATAAGGCTCAACAGTAACGGGCTTGTGATAAAATTAATATAATGAGCGAAAAGAAAAGAGCCCACCTCTTCGTCTCCGGCTTGGTGCAGGGCGTTTTTTTCCGCGACCACACCCAGCGCTGGGCGTCCTCGCTGGGGTTGACAGGCTGGGTGAGGAACTTGAACGACGGACGGGTGGAGGCCTTGGCCGAAGGCCAGGAGGCTGACCTCCAAGCTCTTATTTCCAAGCTGCGCCAGGGGCCTCCCCAGGCCCGGGTGGAAGACATAGAAGTCGAATGGGGCCCTTATCAGGGCGAGCTCAGAGGTTTTGTCGTTTTACGAGGCTGGTGAGGCCGGCCGCGGGCTTTCCTTCCGGCTTTCCAGGAATTTTTTCCGGCATTCCTGGGAGCAGAAGAAATATTCCTGGCCGCCCTGGATCTCGCGGAGGGCGTCCTCCCGGGGCAGGTAGATATGGCACACCTCGTCCTTGACCATCATCCCCGCCGCCCGGCTTGTCCCGGGCGTCTGCCGGGGGCTGCTCTTCCGGCCGGAGGATCGGCTGAAGAAGCGGATCACGGCATAGATGATATAGGCCAGGAAGGCGTACCAGATGAGGCGGAACAGACCGGCCATCATTCTTTCAATGTAGCCTTCTACGCCTTGCCTGTCAAACTGGCTCTTTGCGGCTCTATAGACGAAAAGTGCGTGGTAGGCAGTGGATGGCCTGGAGGAGGAGTGAGGCGCCATGAGCGATTTAGCCACGAAATCTCTTTGGCGGGGGAACCTGCTTCGCGGTTTCCCCTTCCAACGGGAGCCGCGCTCCCTGCCTCCCTTTCTCGGGCGCGGCTCCAGCCGCGCCCTGCGACCAAGGGGACGTCTCCCCTTGGAACCCCGACGATCGGCTCGGCGCCGATCGTCGACGGGTTCGAAGGCTTCTGACATACTATTGCCGGCAGGCGAGCATGTCTGAGCCCCCGCAGGGGGCGAGTTGCGCAGCCGCCGAGAAACCCGGAGATTCCGGGCTTAAAAACCGCTCATGGCGCCGCGCCCTTCCTCCAGGCCATCCGCGACAATAGGCGTAGCCACACAATTCGTCATAGAGCCGCCTGCCTGCTTGATTCCGCGGCAGGGAGCCGGTAAGATAAAAAGACCGGGAAGATCGGATATGGACTTTCAAAAAAAATCGCACAAGGAGGGATAATGGACTTTCTACTTACTGAAGACCAGAAGATGCTGCAACAATCGATCCGCACTTTCGCCGAGAAAGAGGTCCGGCCCCTGATCAAGGAGCATGACGAAAAGGGTCTTTGGCCGGAAGGCCTCACCCGCAAGCTGGGCGCGATGGGCCTGCTGGGTATCACTTTTCCGGCCGAATTCGGCGGCTCGGGCTATTCCTATGTGGACTACGTCCTTATTCTGGAGGAGCTGTCCAAGGTGGACCCCTCGGTGGGACTGGTGGTGGCCGCCCACAACTCGCTGTGCTGCAATCATATCTATCTTTTCGGCACCCCGGCCCAGAAGCAGAAATACCTCAAGCGGCTTATGTCCGGGCAGACACTGGGCGCCTGGGGGCTGACCGAAGCCGGCGCCGGCTCGGATGCGGCGGCCATGCGCAGCCGGGCGGAAAAGAAGGGCGACCACTGGGTGCTCAACGGCACAAAGCTGTTCATCACCAACGGCTCTTTGGCTGAGATCACGGTGGCCATGGCCCTCACCGACCCGTCCAAGGGCCGCCACGGCATCTCGGCCTTCATCCTGGAGAAAGGGATGCCGGGCTTCCGGCCGGGCAAGAAAGAGGACAAGCTGGGCATCCGCGCCGCCGACACGGCCGAACTCATTTTCGAGGACGTCCAGGTTCCCGCGGAGAACATGCTGGGCGAGCCCGGCAGCGGCTACCGGGCGGCCATGGCCATCCTGGATGGCGGCCGGGTGAGCATCGCCGCCTTTGCCCTGGGTATCGCCGCCGGCGCTTTGGACACGGCCCTTAAGTACTCCAAGGAACGGGTCCAGTTCAATCAGCCCATCTCCCAGTTCCAGGCCATCCAGTGGATGCTGGCCGACGGCTTCACCGAGCTGGAGGCTGCCCGGCTGCTGACCTTCCGGGCCGCCTTCCTGCAAGACCGGGGCAAGAAGATCCCCAAGGAATCGGCCATGGCCAAGCTTTTCGCCAGCGAGCTGGCGGTGAAGGCTTCCAGCATGGCCGTCCAGATCCTGGGCGGCTACGGCTTTACCAAAGATTATCCGGCGGAAAAGTTCTACCGCGATTCCAAACTGGCCACTATCGGCGAAGGCACTTCCGAGATCCAGCGCTGGATCATTGCCCAGAAAGTACTGGAAGAGTATTGACCTCCCTGTTTGAAGACATCGCCGCCGGAAAGCCCCGGGCCGTGGCCTGGGCCATCACCCTGGTGGAGAACAGGGACCCCCGAGCCCCGGGCTTGATGCGGAAGATTTTTCTGGCCGGGGGCAAATCGCTCATCCTGGGCGTCACCGGCGCGCCCGGCTCGGGAAAGAGCACTCTGGCCGACCAGCTCATCGAGCATTATCGTCGCCGGTCTCTTCAGGTGGGCGTAGTGGCCGTTGACCCCTCCAGCCCTTTTACCGGCGGCGCCATCCTGGGCGACCGTATTCGCATGATGCGGCACAGCCTCGACCCGGGCGTTTTCATCCGCAGCATGGCCACCCGCGGTCACTTGGGCGGCCTGGCCAAGGCCACCGGCGAAGCCATCGCTGTTTATGAAGCGGCCGGCAAGCAGGTGGTTCTGGTCGAAACGGTAGGCGTCGGCCAGGATGAGGTCGAGGTGGTCAAGCTGGCCGACGTTGTCCTGGTCGTGCTGACGCCCGGCCAGGGCGACGACATCCAGGCCTTCAAGGCCGGTATCATGGAGATCGCCGATATCTTTGTCCTCAACAAGGCCGATTCTCCCGGCGCGGATCAGCTGGAAAAACAGTTGAAGGCCATGCTGGAGATGGGCCATAAGGATAAGGATATCCCGGCCGTGGTCAGGACGGTGGCCACCGAAGGCCGGGGGACCGAGGAGCTGGCCGGGGCCGTGGAGGACTTCCGCCGGAAAAGCGACGGCGGGCTGCGCGAGGCCCGCAAGAAGCGCCTCATCCACTGGCTCCTTCTGGACATTCTCCAGGCCAAGCTCTTCGACCTGGTCAGCGGCGGCCTCCCCCTCCAAGAACTGGAGGGCTATGTAGAGAAGATCTATCGCAAGGAGAGCGATCCCTACACCGTAGCCGATTCTATCCTGGCTAGGCTGAAATCATGAAGATCATCGGAACAGATCACATCGCCGTGGCGGTCAAGGACCTTGAGTCCGTCCTTTCCCTGTGGCAGGGCCTTTTTGGGCTCAAGGCTTCATCGATTGAAACCCTGGCCGAGCGGGGGGTGAGGGTTGTCCGGCTGGAACCGGAGAAGGGAGCGGCCGTGGAGCTCGTTTCACCGCTCAGTGAGGATGCAGCCGTGTCCAATTTCCTTCGGGACAGGGGCGACGGGATCCATCATCTCTGCCTGGAGGTCGGGGATCTTCCAGCGGCCATGGACGAGCTCAAGTCCAAGGGCGTGCAGTTCCTCCAGGAGCGGCCGGGGGTGGGGGCGGAAGGAAGCCTCATCGCTTTCATCCATCCCCGTTCCTGCGGCGGCGTTCTGGTGGAACTTAGGGAAGTCAGGAAAAGGGATTAATTCAAGCTGATAGAGCGTGGGCGCTGAGGGTGGCCACCCAGCGGGCGAAAGCCCGGGCATCCTCCAGGTCCGATGAGTCGGGATGGGAACCGGCCGAGGCGGCCATGTCGGCCCAGGCTTCATGTTCGGGAGATTTCTTCAGAACCTCCAGGGCTTCCAGCGAGACCTTTCCCCGGCAAGAGAAAGTAGCGATGACCTTAGCCTGGGAGGCGAGCACCAGGGCGTGCTCCAGGGCTTCCCTTGACAGGCGCCCGCCGGCCAGAGATCCATGAGTGGAGAAGAGGGCGATCTTTTGCCCCGTGGGGATCTTTTTTAAAAAGAGCTCGACTTTGTAGGGCACGTTGTGGGATTGGACGGGAAAACCGATGAAGATCAATTTATAATCATCCAGGTTCTGAACTTGGTCGAGGGGCAGGATTTCCTTGGCCCCCTCCAGGGCTTGATGGACGGCCTCGGCGATGAGGCGGGTATTTCCCGTCCGGCTGAAATAGGTCACCAGCGTTTTCTTCATGGCCGATATTCTTCCACAGCTTTCAGAAAAAATCCAGCCGCCGCTATGCTTCGATTAAGGGCAGCAGTATGGTGACTAGGGTGCCCCGGCCGGGTTCGCTCGTCACCCGGATCGAGCCGCCGTGGTCCTCGATGATTTTCTTGGCGATGGGCAAACCCAGGCCGGTCCCCAGCGGTTTGGTCGAGAAATGAGGCTCGAAAATGTGCTGGAGGACTTCGGGGGCCATTCCCGAGCCCGTATCCTGGATTTCGATGAGCGCTTGATTTTCCCGGCCCTCGGCCCGGACCGCGATTTCTCCTCGGCCGGAGATGGCTTCCAGGGCGTTGATCAGAAAATTGCGCAGGGCCATTTTGAGTTTGGACCGGTCAACCAGGCAGCGGAGCGGCTCAGGGCCAAAGGATTCCCGGATGGTGATACGGTCGGTGAGAATCCTCCGGTAGGGAGCCAGGGTCTCTTCCAGGACCTTCCGGACATCGTCCGGCTCCCGGTGCAGAGCGCTCTCCCGTGACATCTCCAAGAACTCTTGGGCGATCTTGCGGAGGTTCTCCACCTCGCCGGTGATGTAGGAAACCGACTGTTGGAGCGCCTGGGCGAAATCGGTCTTCCCGTCCTCATAGACGCGCAGGAGGTGTTCGGCCGAGAGCTGGATGGGCGTCAGCGGGTTTTTGACTTCGTGGGCCACCTTGCGGGCCATCTCCGCCCAAGCCGCCTTCTGGCTCATTTCGGCCAATTCCTGCTGGTGCTGTTTGAGGCTGCGGACCATGGCATTGAACCCCAGGAATAAGGTCTTCATTTCATCGTCCGGCTTATGGTGGAGTGAGATCTCCAAGTTGCCCAGGCTCACTTCCCGGGTCCCGGACAAAAGCTTGCGGATGGGTGTCACAATGGCCGAGCCCAGCCCCCGGGCGAAGAAGGCAACGGCTGCCACGAAAAAGGCCGAGGCCAGGAGCAGGAATTCGATCAAACCGGCGGCAGCGCCGGCGATCTCCTGCTGTTCGAAGGGGAAGGGAAGGGAGATATACAGTTTGGATGAGCCCACGGTGAAGGGGATGGTCAGGGTGTAGAAGGCATAGCGCCCCATCTTCAACCGCTGGGTCAGGAAGAGGTCGGACTCGGTCTGGAAGCGATGGTGGAGTTCTCCGTCCATGAGCTCGGGCAGGATCCCCGAGTCGAAGAATTCGCGGCGGCTGGAGGACACCAGCCGGCCGTCCTGGTAGAGGTTGACATCATTGCCGATGGCGGCGCTGATCCATAGCACGAGGTCTTCGGGAGGGGGGATGACCACCGACCTCTCCTCCTGCTGCAGAAAGAGGAAATCCTGAAGGACGTTGCGGGTGAAAGCGGCATCCGCTTCGGCCGCCCGGGTGAACTGACGGGTAAAGACCCGGGTGAAATAGCTGCGGGTGAAGATGGTCAGCAACAGGAGGGGAACGAGAGCGATGACCAGGAACGAAGCGTAGACACGGTTGGAGAAGGACTTCAGGAAGGTTCGTATTCGGGGCCGGGTAAAGAGGAGCGCTCCCAGCAGGGCCGGCAGGCCCAGGGCCAGGCCGTAGAGGAAAAAGAGCTTTAGGAATTCGGCGGCCAGGTTGATCAATGTCTTTCTGGGGAGGAAGAGGCCGAACAGCCGTCCCCGATGGGGAAAGCAAAATGCGGAAATCGTCCGGCCCTTATCCTTCCAGCGGACCCACTGCCCGTCCCGTTCGTTCAGCAGCCGGGGCAGGCTGCGGACGGGCAGGCCGGCGGCCAGATGGTTCGGGTTGAAGAGGAACTTGCCCTCCTGGTCGAATACAGCGAAGCCCAATTCGAGCTGCTCCAGGGAGGGGAGGGAATGGACACGGAAGAGTTCGAAGTAGGGATTGGCCGAGTACAGAAAAGGCAGCAGTTCATAGTCCAGGGACAAGGACAGGACGGCTCTCCCCAGGAGCTTCTGTCCTTCAAACCAATCGCGGTGGCCGACCAGGAATTCTTTTTCCCGGCCGATGAAGGTGACGGTCAGGGCGGTAACGGTCCACTCTGGGCTGGGGGCCAAGTCGGCGGACGGCTTAAAAGAGCGGGGGACGTTGAGGGCAAAGCGAGAAACGGTCTCTCCGCCGCTGTTGAGAATCTCCAGGCTGGAGTACCAGTTGAAGCGGGCGGCCAAGGTCCTGCCCCAAAGCCGCTGGGCGGTATCTGAAATCTGGGATCCTTTGAAAGCAGTCAGCAGAAGGTCCTGGTTTTGGTTGATCGTCTCCATGGATTCTTGCAGGAAGAAAGAAGCCCAGTCCTCCTGAGACAGGATGGTATCCTTTAGGGTGTTCTCAACCAGGCTGCGGTTCCGCTGGCCGATGTGGATATTGAGCGCCACCGCCATAAATAAAGAGATAACGGCCGCCGCCAGAAACAAAACGCGGCCGGCCCGAAGGCGCCCGGTCTGGAAAGCGGCCCACAGGAGAAGAAAAGCGGTCAGCAGGGGAAGCGCCAGGTGGAGGACCGCTTCGAAGGGCCGGAGAAAAATGGCTAGGATGGCAGCGGCCAGGGCCAGACAGACGGCCGGGACCGGCCATCCCGGCGATACGCGGACAGACAGGCGGAAAAGCCAAAAAAGAGCGAGGGCCAAAGTCAGGGCCAGGGCCAGCAGGCTCAGGTGGATGAGCAGAAATGAGGCTGAAAAGGAGAAGCGGAGCAGACTCAGGTTGGAGTTAAAGATTGTGGCCTGAAGGGCCATCTGGAATAGAAGAAGCAGTCCGAGTCCTAGAGTTGAGGCGGCCAGGGAAAGCAATCCGGCCGCCGGCCAGGGCGGCGGCTTGCCCGGGTTGAGAATAAAGCCGCGTCCCAGGCGGGCCAGGAAAGCCGCGGCCAGGAGAAGGCAGAAAGCGGTGAGGGCCAGATCGGCCGGAGATCGAGTGAGCCCGGACAGCGAACGGAAGCTGAGCAAGGCCGGGGAGAAGATGGGCAGGGACTCGAAAACGCCGAGTTGGCTCAGGACTAAAAAAAGCCAGCGCAGCGCGACCAGCACCAGCAGAAACAGAAAGCTGGTGAGAGTTCTCCGGCGAGAGTCGCGGACAGCGGCCCGGCCGAGGAGAATGAGCAGGAGCACAGCCGACAGGAAGACAGACAAGGAGAAAAAAAGAAGCCATTTCTCCCTGGCTCGGGCTTGCCCGGCTGTGGCGGTCGGGGCGCTGAGGGTGACGGTGGCGGCGATCGTCCGGTCTTCCAGCCGCAGGGGAAAGATCAGGGAGGGCAGGCCCACGCTCGTTCTCGGCTGGCCGAGATACTCGTCTTTATGCCGGGCGAAGATCCTTTCGAAGCCGGCCAAGTCTTCCCGGAAATCCCAGTAGTCTATATCGCACCCCGAGCGGAGGGAGGGCTTGAGGAATTGATAATCGAGAAGATAGGGGGAGCGGAACTGGGTCCGGAAATAAAGAAGCCTGGTCAGCAGGACGGTGTCCTGGCCGACTTTCGCCGGCAAGATGACAAAGACAGAGGCTTTATCCGCCACGATCAGGGGGCGGCCCTTGTCGATCAGGGTGCGTCCGGGCCCGGGCGTTTGGAAAAGAGGCTCAAAGTCCAAGACGTTTCCCAGCCAGGTTTTCAGCCGTCCGTTTTGGCCGAAGGCGGCCGCGCCCTCAATTTCCCGGCGAAGGTTGAGCTTCTGCAGGGCAGCGAAGAGGCCCTCCTCTTTCACGGCCCCGGCCGCCGCGGCCAGCGTCGATTCTTTCTGCTTCAGATCTTCCCATAGGCCGCGGAACTCCTGCCGGACGGCCTCCGCTTTTTCTCTGAGGAGGGCCAGGTTTCGAGCCTGGTCAGGGGAGGCCGTCAGCCGGGGCAGCCAGAGGGCTGCCGCCAGCAGGATCAAGCTGAGGACGGCGGAGGCCGCCCAGACGGCGCGCAGTTTTTTCAAATCTTCTCCGCCTTGATCTCAATAATTTTCCAGGGGTTCGAGCGTTTTGTTGAGTCTCTCCCTCCGGCCGAGCGGCCGGAGGACTGGGCCGGCTGCTTCTCCAGTTTGAACAATATGAACAAGCGAAAGGCGTACTGGTTGTTTGTTTTATTGTCGCGGAAGGACCAGCGCGCTTTAAGGATGAGACGGTCCTTGTCCAGCCAGGCGGGGAGGTCGCTTTCCGAAAAAAATTCCTGGGTTAGAAATCTGGCCAGGATGCCCTGGAAGAGAAAATAGGACTGCTCGGGCGAGACCTGGTCGGAAAAGGAGACGGGTTCGGGAAGAGAGAGGCTGATCCCGGAGCGGGAGGAAAGATGGAAGAGCAGCAGGTCAGGCCTGTTTTCGAGAAAGGAGCTCTCCACATCTATGGCTGCCGCCGACAGGAGCGACAGCAGGAGAGAAACGACGGATAGCCCGATATGTGCCACCGCCCAAATCCTAGCACAGGGCTTTCTAGCGAAGCAAGAGAAGGACCCTCAGAAGGAACCCCCTGAGATTCAAATGATTTATAGAGTCAGCGGAAATCCTTATTTCTTTTTTTCTTCTTGCTTGGCTTCCTCTTCAAGCTTCTTGGTCCGGGCGGCGTCCCTGATGCTGCTGATGCCGGCGATGAGGGCGATGAGACCTCCGAAGATCAAGACCAGAGGAACGGCGCCTTTGGCCAGCATCTTAAAAGGCATCCACCATCTCCATACGAGCAGGTAGACGCCTCCGGCCATTGCGATCAAACCGCCGAGGATGGCAAGAAATTTACCCATGAAGATCCTCCCTAAAGAATTTCAACACATTGAGCGAGGCGCATTATAACAAAGGTGATTGTCAATATGCAACACCCATGATTAAATGTAAGCATCTCCTTTTCTGTAATGTGGCATTCAAGAAGAGGAGGGGTCCTGTCACGGCCGACCTTTCCGGAGACACCAACCTTTGCCCCCCTTGTTTCCCCAAGGGGGGCTAGAGGGGGATAAATTGGATAATTAGAATTCGTAGGTGTCTCCGGCCATGCCAAGCTGCGCGCAGGCGGAGTATATGGCCGGAGCCGCCTCTTTGCTTTTTTCTATTTATTTACCCCCCAGCCCCCTAGAAATTAAGGGGCTCGATGGCGTCTCCGGAAAGGCCGGAGCCCCTCCGCCGTGCCACCCCTCCCCGTGAATCACACGATCGGAGATGCTTCCTGATTATATCGGCTTGGGTATTGAGGGATTAGGGCCTTGGCCTGGGGGGTTCTTTTGCTTTAGAATATTTTTGACAATCTGTTAGGGGAGGAGAATATGACCGAGAGCGTAAGACGGTATCTAAAATGCTTGGGGGCGGCGGGTGTGATTCTAACGCTGGCGGGCGGCTTGGCCGCCGGGGGGCCTGAACGACAAGCGTTCGAGCTGGGGCCCCTCCGGGTCGCTCCGGGCGAGGCCGCTTCGGGCTACTTGGAAGTACCGGAGAAGGACGGGCAGGCCGCATTCATCCCTGTCACGGTCCTGCACGGAGTGCGGCCGGGGCCTGTCCTGGCTTTAGTGGCCGGTGTGCACGGCTCTGAATACCCTCCCATCCTGGCCCTCTATCGGCTCAAAGATATGATCGACCCCAAAAAGTTGGCGGGCACTGCGGTCCTCGTTCATGTGGCCAACGTTCCCTCCTTCCAGAAAAGGACCATCTACTATACTCCTCAGGACGGGAAGAACCTGAACCGTGTCTTCCCGGGGGATCCCCAGGGAACTCTCTCCCAGCGGATTGCCTTCATTCTCACCAGGGACGTCGTCGACCGCTGTGATGTCCTGGTGGACATGCACTGCGGGGACGCCAATGAAGACCTCCTGCCCTATTCTTATTGGATGATCAGCGGCCGAGAGGATCTGGACCGTCGGACGCGGGAGCTGGCGCTGGCCTTCGGGCTGAAACACATCATCATCGATACGACCCGCCCCAAGGATCCGGCCGACTCGAAGTTCCTGGGCAATACCGCCATCCTGAGGAACAAACCGGCCATCACTACCGAAGCCGGCCTGTTGGGCGGCACGGAAGAGGAATATATCTCCCTGAACATTCAAGGAGCGCTGAACGTTCTCCGGCACCTGGGGATGATGGAGGGGACGGTCGAGGCGCTGACCGACCCGGTCTGGATCGACCGCTACGAAGTCGTCAATTCCCAAGTCAACGGTCTTTTCCATCCCTTGACCCACAGGGGCCACTGGGTGCAGAAAGGCCAGCGGGTCGGGTTCATCACCGATTTCCTCGGCCACCGGGTTGAGGACATCCAGGCGCCGTTCAGCGGCATCGTTCTCTATATCATTGCCACCCCCCCCACCAGCCAGGGCGAGCCGCTCTTCGAGGTCGGCCGGGTCAAGGAATGATCAAGCTCGTCCTCCTGGAAAATAATAAGTTGAAAAATATTGGGATCAGTGTCAAAATGAGAAAAATCTTGGGGCCCAGATGAGCGTTTTTGCCGAGTACAAGTCAACGACCAAGGGCGTGCCCGTCGACGAGCTAGCCGACCTGGTCCTTTATCGTCCGATTTCCTACGCCCTGGTCAAGCTGTGCACCCTATTCCCCATCACTCCCAATCAAATCAGTTTCCTGGCCATGATGGTCGGCATCGTGAGCGGCATCTTCTTCGGCCTGGGCACGCATGAAGGCTTCATCATGGGAGGGTTGCTGTGCAGCGCGGCCAATATCCTGGACTGCACCGACGGCATGCTGGCCCGCCTGAAGTCCAACGGGACGTTGACCGGCCGGATCATTGACGGAGTGGCGGGCCATATCCTGATGGTCGCCGCATACACCGGCTTCGGTATCGGCCTTGAGCGAGCCGTGCACAACGACCTGGTCAGCCTTCCTTTCCATCCGTTCCTGTTGGTCGGCCTGGCCGGGGTCGGGCACCTGGTCCAGGCCGCCTTGTCCGACCACTACGCTTGTCTATATGCGACGCATGTCCTGGGCCAGGACCTCAGGCCCCAGTCGGAAATCGCCGTATTCAGCCGGGAACTTGAACGCTTGAAGCCGGCCAAGGGCAAGGCCTTGGACCGATTGATGATCCGGCTCTACCTTGCTTACACGAAGATCCAGTTGGGCGCAAACCATAAAGCCGCGGTGCGCTATGACCCGGAAGAATACAGGAAACACAATCAAACCCTGGTCATGCTGTGGAACCTGGTCGGCCCCAGCATGCATATCTTCGTTCTTCTGGTCGCTTCCCTATTCTTCAAGCCCATGGTCTTCATCTGGTATGCCGTCTTCATCGGCACAATCTGGATCCTGTTGCTTTATCCCATCCAGGCCGCGGTCAATAAAAAGATGGCCGGGTTGTCATGTCTAGCGAGAAATTAATTTTGATCCCCGGGCCGAGCCCCGTTCATCCCCGAATCATCCACAGCCTGGCCCAGCCGACGATTTCCCACGTCAGCCCGGTGCTGGCCGCGGAGTTCAAGGCCGCCCTGGACAACTTGAGAAAGACCGTGTTTACGGAAAAAGGAGAGCCGTTCGTCATCGCCGGCGCCGGCACCCTGTCCATGGAGATGGCCCTGGTCAACACCGTGGGGCCCAAGGACAGGGTCCTCATCCTGTCCCAGGGATATTTCGGGGAGCGAATGGCCCACATCTGCCGGAGCTTCGGGTTCGCCCATGATCTGGTGGAGAGCGAGTGGGGAGAGGCTGTTCTGCCCCAGGAACTGGAAAGCAGGCTGGCCCGCGGCTCCTACTCTTTCGTGGCCGCCACCCATGTGGACACGGGAACGGGCGCTTGCGCGCCGGTCGCGGATTATGTGCGGGTGCTCCGCGGCCGGGACATCTTTTTCGTCCTGGACGGCGTCTGCGCCACGGGCGGCATCGAAGAGCGAATGGACGATTGGGGGGTGGATGTCCTGCTCACGGCGGCCCAGAAATGCTTCGGCGCGCCGCCCGGGCTGGCCATCTGCGTCTTCTCCGAGAAGGCCATGGCCAAGAGAAGAAGCCTTGCCTCCGTGCCCGCCTATTATGCCGATATCCTGCGCTGGCTGCCCATCATGAAGGACCCCACTAAGTATTTTTCCACCCATTGCGTCAACGAAATCCGGGCCTTTGCCGAGAGCACCAAGATTGTCATGGAGGAAGGCCTGGAGACTCGTTTCAGGCGTCATGCCCGCTATGCCCGGGCCATCAGGCAGGGCTTGAGCCGCTTAGGCTTCAGCTTGTTCACCCGGGAGCCGTTCCTGGCGGACACCCTGTCGGTGGTTCTCTATCCGGAGGGGGTCGAGGACAAGGCTTTCCGCAGCGCTTATTTTGACAACGGCGTGGTGGTGGCCGGCGGCCTGGCCCACACCGCGGGACTCGTTTTCCGCATGGGCCACATGGGCAATCTATCCGAACCGCAGGTCCTCTTTGCCCTGGAGGCGCTGGAACGGACGCTTAAAACCCTGGGCTATCGTTTCGAGCCGGGCTCCGGCCTCCGGGCCGCCCGGGCCGTGCTGGGGGAATGAAGCAGTGACCAAGAGGAGCCGGGAAGCCAAGCCGCGAAGCCTGGTCTATTTCGCTCCGGCCCAGGCCGATGAACCGGCCGGCCTGCTGGCCAAGAAAGCGGAAGATCTGTTTCTCCGGCTGGGCCTTGAGGACAAGGTCGAAAAGGATTCTTTCGTCGCCGTGAAAACGCACTTCGGCGAGAAGGGCAATCGGGGCCACCTCAAGGCGGAATGGCTGGTCCGTATTGTCCATCGTCTCAACCGGCGTTCCCGGCGGGTTTTTTTTACCGATACCAATACGCTCTATACCGGCCCCCGCTCGAATGCCGTCGAGCATATCAAGCTGGCTTGGGACCACGGTTTCTCCGCGGACAGCGCGGAAGCCCCTCTCCTCATGGCCGACGGCCTGATCGGCAGGGACAGCGAAGAGGTCAAGGTCGGCCTGAGCCGGGTGGGGAAGGCCAAGCTGGGCTCGGCCATCGTCCATTCCGACTTTCTGGTCTGCTGCAGCCACCTCACCGGCCACATCATCGCCGGCCTGGGCGGAGCGGTCAAGAATATGGGCATGGGCTGCGCCTCCCGGGCCGGGAAGCTGGAGCAGCATTCCGACGTCCATCCTCGCATCAACCCCAAGGCTTGCCGTAACTGCGGCATCTGCCTGGATTATTGTCCGGCCGGGTGCATCATCCAGAAAGAGGGCAGCGCCTTCATCCGGGACGAGGGGTGCCTCGGCTGCGGCGAGTGTCTGGTCGTTTGCAAGTATGGGGCGGTGAAGATGCGCTGGGATGAAGACGCCGGCCGGCTCCAAGAGAAGATGGCCGAATATGCTTATGCTGTCCAGACGCTGTTCCGGGACAAAGCGGCCTACCTGAACTTCCTCCTGAACATCACCAAAGACTGCGACTGCATGGCCGAGGCCCAGCCCTCGATCGTGAAAGACATCGGGATTCTGGCCTCCACCGATCCCCTGGCCCTGGACAAGGCCTCGGCCGACCTGGTGCTTGAGCGCGCCGGCCGGGATATTTTCCGGCGCGGCTACAACATCGACTGGTCGATCCAGCTCCGGCATGGTCAGAAAATCGGGCTGGGATCGTTGGATTATGAACTCATCGGACAGGATTGAACGCCCATGTACTATTTGACTCTTCTCGCTCTGGCTGTGGCCCCCGGCCTGGCCCTGGCCTTGTATCTTTATTCCCGGGACATCTATGAGAAAGAGCCGTCCCGCAAGCTGATCAAAGCCTTTCTGCTGGGCAGCCTGAGCGTGCTGGTGGCGGCCGGCATCGAGATGCTCCTGGGCAAGGCCGGTCCCTTGCTGGAGGCCTTTCTGTATGTCGGGCTGACCGAAGAGTTGTGCAAATATTTTCTGTTCATGGCCTTTTTCTATCCCGAGCCTGTTATTAATGAACCCTTCGACGGGATCGTCTATGCCGGCTTCATCAGCCTTGGTTTCGCCACCCTGGAGAATATTTATTATGTTCTGGATAAAGGCCTGGCCGTGGGCATTGTCCGGATGTTCCTAGCCGTTCCGGCCCACGCCATCTTCGGCATCACCATGGGTTTCTTCGCCGGCGGGGCGAAATTTTTTGCCAGGCGCAAGGCCGGGATGCTGGCCCTGGCCCTGGTGGTTCCGGTCTTGCTCCACGGCGCCTATGACTTCTTCCTGATCGTCAATATCCCCATTCTTGTTCTCTTTTCCATAGCGCTGGTGGCTCTGGGCATTGTCTTCTCGCTCAAGGCCATCCGTATCCGAGTGAAAGAGTCGCCCTTCAAGCCCGGCGGCCCCGCCTGGAAAGTCCTGCATCAGGACGAGCTCCCTCCGGAATCCGGCAAGGGTCCGGACACAAGATCCTCATAATCATCTTCTTTATTTATATTCCAATCAAGAAGAGGAGGGGTCCTGTCACGGCTCCTCCCCATCCGTGCTCGCTAGGCTGCGCGCGGGTGGGGAGCCCCTCCGCCGTGCCACCCCTCCCCGTGATGAGTAAGCTTGAAGATGCCATTGGGGTTCCCTAGCTGACCGTTCTCTTGCCGGCTTTTCGGTCGTAGTACTGCTCTTCGATCCAGGCGTAAGTCTTGGCCACCCCATCCCGGAGGTGTGTGGCCGGTTCCCAGCCCAGGACCTTGCGGATGAAGGTGTTGTCGCTGTTCCGGCCGGCTACGCCCAGCGGTGCGGTGAGGTCGTATTTACGCTTAACTTTGAAACCGGCTACCTCCTCGATGATCGACACCAGTTCGTTCACCGAGACGAGCTCGCTGGTGCCCAGGTTGATGGGGGTGGCCGTCAGCTCGTCGCAGTGGACGATCATGTCGATCCCCTTAAGGCAGTCGTCGATATACATGTAGCTGCGGGTCCGGGTGCCGTCGCCCCAGACCTCGATTTCGCGCGAGCCGTCATCTTTGGCTTTGATGATTTTGCGGCACAGGGCGGCCGGCGCTTTCTCCCGGCCTCCGTCCCAGGTTCCCCACGGCCCGTAAACGTTATGGAAGCGGGCGATGAAGGTCCGGAAGCCGCGCTCGGCCCGGTACTCCTGGCAGAGCATTTCGGACAGCAGTTTTTCCCAGCCGTAGCCCCGTTCGGCCATGG
Organism: Candidatus Aminicenantota bacterium; assembly: GCA_963702835.1. Taxonomy (GTDB): domain Bacteria; phylum Acidobacteriota; class Aminicenantia; order Aminicenantales; family JAFGAV01; genus JAFGAV01. The sequence continues at coordinate 1,530,135 of OY969762.1, read as the reverse complement.
CCGGGTAAGCGTCTGATTCCTTGAGGGCCCGGACCTTGGGGTCCTTCTGCAGGTCGGTGTTGTAAACGCAGGCCGAGGAAGAGAAAAAGTATCGGTCGGCGCCGGCCCGGTAGGCGGCCTCGATCATGTGGGTGTTGATGAGGATACTGCGCAGGCATTCGATGCGGAAGCGCTCGATGAAGCCCATGCCGCCCATATCGGCGGCCAGCTGATAGACTTCGACGGCGCCCTCGCAGGCTCGGCGGCAGTTTTCCTCCCGGCTCAGGTCCAGGCAGAGGTTCTCCGCGCCCGGCGTCCTCTGGTACCAGTCGCCCAGGGGTTTTTTATCCACGGCCCGGACTCGGCTGAACCCCTTGTCCCGGAGGTAGCGGACCAGAGAGCCGCCGATAAACCCGCCCGCTCCGGCGACCAGGATAAGGTCGTCCAGGCTTCGCAGGTCTTCTATGGTCTTGGGGTGTTTGTCCATGGCTCAGCCTTCCTTTCGCTTTAGGTTTGAGGCCATTATAGCGCTTGGACAGGCAAGGCTTCAATCAGGATGGGATGCAATTTTTTTTCGAGGCCACCCGACAAGGATTTTGGCGCGCCACGAATAAAGAATTGCATCTTAAAAGATATGGGAAAAGTGAGAAGAACTGTTTTCGGCGGTGATGGTCGGGGAGAGGGGATTTGAACCCCTGACCCCAGCGTCCCGAACGCTGTGCGCTAGCCAGACTGCGCTACTCCCCGGCCAGGGCTTCCATTATACTCGGAACTTCATGTATTTCAAGAATTAAGGCCGATTTCAGGCGCCACCCAATCGGGCGCGGGTCGGGCAAAATCGGCCCATGAAATTGTTCGACCGCTATTTGTCCTGGACCGCTTTTTCACCGTTGACCTGTCCTTCGGTTTCAGGCGGGATCAAACCGCGTCGGACCATAACATAGTTGATCTCGGCCACGCGGCGGTCCAGGTATTTGGAGCGGAGGAAGGCAGCGTGGGAGTAGCGCCGCGGCATGGGCAAAATGGCGGCCAGCCGGGCAGCTTCCCCGGGGGCCAGGGCCGCGGCTGTTTTGCCGTAGTAATAGCCGGCCGCCGCCTCGGCCCCGAAGATGCCGTCGCCCCATTCGACCACGTTCAGGTAAAGCTCCAGGATGCGTTTCTTGGACAGCGCTTTTTCCAGGCGCCAGGTGAGGATGGCCTCCCGGAGTTTGCGGATCGGGCTCCGCGAGGAGCTGAGAAATAGGTTCTTGACCAGCTGTTGGCTGATGGAGCTGCCCCCGAAGCGGAGAGTCTTCTTCTGCCAGTTCTTCCTCATGGCCTCGCGCAGGGCCTCCATATCGAAACCGTGGTGCTGCCAAAACTTGTCGTCCTCGGATATGACCACGGCCTGCTGCAGGTAGGGCGAGATGCGGGAAAGCTTCCGCCAGTAAAGCTTGATGCTCCTGTTCTTGCCCTGTTCCCGCCATTCATTCAAGCGGTGCTTCTGAAAGGAAGTCAGCTCAGGATTCTTGTCCCTGAGCCAGCCGAGCCGGGGGGTGACCAGGCTGCTGCTCAGATAAAGGAGCCCGGCCAAGACGAGCAGGAGCAGGCCGAGCAGGAACCGCTTAAGGAATTTTCTCATGGGGGAAGATTATAGGTTCTCTCCAGGTCGTTACGCAATGGATTATATTGAACAGCAAAGTATGAGTGTTTTATATATAATGAAACACCTTTAAAAATGATTATCGTCGAGAACTTATCCAAGAGCTACGGCCGGCAGCAGCTCTTCGACCGCATCGGCTTCAAGGTCAACCGCCGGGAGAGGGTCGGGGTGGTGGGCCGCAACGGCCACGGCAAGTCCACCCTGTTCCGCCTCATCGCCGGGCTGGAGGAGCCCGATGAAGGGACGATCTCCAAGCCCAAGAACTACACTCTGGGCTATGTCCGGCAGGAGCTCATCTTCACCCGGCCGACCGTGCTCCAGGAAGCCGCCCTGGGCCTGCCGCCGGCCGAGGCGGACAAGATCTGGAGGGCGGAGAAGATCCTGGCCGGGCTCGGCTTCGAGCCGCGGGACCTGGAGCGTCCGCCGGCCGAGTTGTCCGGAGGCTTTCAGGTCCGGCTCAACCTGGCCAAAGTGCTCCTGGCCGAGCCCAACCTTCTGCTCCTCGACGAGCCCAACAACTTCCTGGACATTACCTCCATCCGCTGGCTGGCCCGGCACTTGGCCTCCTGGCCCGGCGAGCTCATGCTCATCACCCACGACCGGAGCTTCATGGACCGGGTGGTGACGCATATCCTGGGAATCCACCGCCGCAAGGTGCGCAAAATCGCCGGCGACACGGCCAAGTATTACGCCCAGATCGCCCAGGACGAGGAGACCTACGAAAAGACCCGGATCAACGACGAGCGGAAGGCCAAGGAGATCGAGGCCTTCATCGCCAAGTTCCGGGCCAGCGCCAGGCTCCAGGGCCTGGTGGAGTCGCGCAAGAAGACGCTGGCCAAGATGGGGAAGAAGGAAAAACTGGAGAAGATCGCCACGCTCGATTTTGCCTTTACTCCCAAAACCTATCACGGCAAGTACGTGATGAGCGGGGAGGGGGTTTCTTTCGGCTACGAACCGGACCGGCCGCTCTTCCGGGACTTGACCATCACCGTCGGCAGCCGGGACCGGATTTTTGTCATAGGCCCCAACGGCCGGGGCAAAACCACTCTCCTAAAGCTGCTGGCCGGGGTGCTCCAGCCCGGGAAGGGCCGGGTCTCAGTCCCCCTGAATGTGGCCGTCGGCTATTTCGAACAGTCCAACGTCCGGACCTTGAACGAGGGTAACACCGTCCTGGATGAGGTGGCCGCCGCCCTTCCCGAAGCGGATCAGAAGAAGGCCCGCTTCCTCAGCGGCTCGATGATGTTCGAGGGCGAGGAAGCCTTGAAGAGAATCAGCATCTTGAGCGGCGGAGAGAAAAGCCGGGTCATGCTGGCCAAGCTCATCGCCGCGCCCGTCAACCTCCTGCTTCTCGATGAGCCCACCAACCACCTGGACATGGATTCGAGCGACGCGCTGCTGGAGGCTTTGGACGTCTTCGAGGGCGCGGTCATCATGGTCACCCACAACGAGATGTTCCTCAACGCCCTGGCCGAGCGTTTGATCGTCTTCGAAGAAGGTGGCGCCTTCGTCTTCGAGGGCGGCTACCAGTGGTTCCTGGACAAGCTGGGCTGGAAGGAGGAGGCGGACCGGCCTTCGGCCGCGGCGGAGGGGAACCGGCCGGCGGAAGCGGCGACAGGCCCGGTTCAACAAGTCCGTCCTAATACCCAAAGCAAGGCCGGCCGGAAGGATGAGCGGAGGCGAAGGTCGGAGCTCCAAACCGAGCGCGCCAAGGTTCTCAAGTCATTGGAAAAGAAAATCATGGGTCTGGAGAAGGCCCTGGAAAACGGCGAGGCTGAGCTGGAGCGCATGAACCTGGAAGTGGCCGAGGCCTCAAGGCTGAAGGACAGCCAGCGCATCGTGGAACTGTCCAAGGCCATCCATCGCCGGCAAGAGGAAGCGAACACCGCCTACCGGGAGCTCGAGTCTGTCCTGGCTGAATACGAATCCCGCAAGGCTGATTTTGACAAGCAGCTGGCGGCGCTGGATGTCAAACCGGACAATAAATAGCCGATCGTAAACTCGTTCAGGCCGTTGACACTGCTTTATCCATCTTCGCCTCGATTATTTGCCCAAGCCCCAGGAGACGGATGCCTGGGGGAATAAGTTCATCGTCCAGATCGACCCCAAAAACAACACCTACCGGATCGCCAGCGCCGGGAGCGACGGCCGCTTCCTAGGGTTCGACCAGAAAGGGGAGTATTCCGACCTGGCGGGCAAGGACATCATCTTCGCCGACGGCGCTCCCGTTTTTGTTCCCAAACTGGGATTATAGTCAGCAGGGCGTTCCTGCCTTTTTGCCGATCGCCGCACATGCCCAGATCCCCTCATTATGCTTCCTCACGATGCTTGGATGGGATCATCGAGGCGCAATCGTGACTGCTATCATTCATGACGAATTTTTGCTATGGTGTAAAAGGTAATGCAGAAAAAAAAGGCGTTGAGAGGAATCGTGGAGTGAAACGCAGGCGCCTTATCCTGATTCTCGGCTTGCTGTTGCTGCTGGCCGCGATCATACTTCTGTTGATATTTGCCACGCCGCTGCTGCAAGGATGGCTCTCATCCCAGGCGCGGCAAGCGGGGCTGGGTGACCTCCGCTTCTCGGTGCGCCGCGCCGGCTTCAGCCATGTGGATATTGCCGAAATACACACTTCTGGGGATGGCCTTGTCATTCCCAGGCTATCGCTCGATTACTCCCTGCCGCAAATTTTGAAAGGGCGCGTCCACCGGCTGACTGTTACCGGCATGATGCTGACGGTGACCGGCGGGCAGGCTGGATGGCGGATCAAGGGTCTGGAGAAACTGACCCGCTTGCCGGCAGGCCCACAGCCCACCCTGCCCTTCAACGAATTGATCGTCCGCCATTCCCGGCTGCGTGTCGTCGTCAACGATCTTGCCTGGGATATGTCCCTTGACCTGCAGATGCAAAAAATGAATGGCCGGGAAGAATACGGCCTGGAGATCGACGGTATGCTGCTTGGGCGGAGCCTGCACCTCACCGGTGTGCTGCACCCGCGGGGTAGCGGCACCCTGCGTTTGGATGTCCCCGGATTCCCCCTGGGAGAAGTGCTGGCACGGCTTGGGCAGCTTCAGGGCATCGGCCTTGCCGGCGTCATTCCCCTGCAGGCGGAGATCGGGCTATCATCCTGGGGCCTGGACCGCGCCGCCATCCGGGTAGACCAGGCGGTCGTGCAAGCTTCCGGGGCCGATGTCCGACTGTCGGGAACCTACAATTTCCGGGCTGAACTGTTGCCCGGGATGAAACTGACCAACATAGACCTCCAGGCCACCCTGCCCGCTCAAGACACGGGGCTGCTGGTCTTGCACTCCCCGGCCACCATCCGCATCCAGGGCGGGGAACTGGCCGCCCTGGGCTTCGAAGTGGTCGGTGTTAAGCCCGAACGGCAGCCCCTGGAAATCGATATGATTCGCGGTACCCTGAACGGCCTTCCAAAAAGCCTGGAAATCCTGGCTTCCTATCGGGGCCGCTTCTGGCCGGCTGCCCTGCTCAAGGCCTTCGACTGCCAACCGGCGATTTTCCCGCTGCTGGGCAACTTCCACCTGCAGGCTTTCCCCCTTCCACGGAATTGGCGGATCGAGGGCCGCAGCCAATGGTCGGGTACAATCGCCGGCAACGGGCTTCATTCAGGCTGGAACAAATTAGCCCTGGACATGCTTGCCCGGGATGAAGGGAAAGGCGCAAAGATTTCCGGTCAACTGGACGGACAGCGTGTTGAAATCGGCTGGAACGATCTGACCCTGGCAGTGGACCGCATCCGGGCGGAGGGGCGTCTGGCTGGTTTTCCTGCGCCGCCGACCGATGGCCAAATCCGGGTGCATCTGCAAAACGGGAGTCTTTCTGGAAAAGGTAAAACGATGGTGCAGGCGGATGGCCTGGAGCTGGACCTGCCTTGGCGCCCGCAGCCGCTGGACACCGTCGATGTCGGTTCTTTCAGCTTGAAGGAACTGCAGCTGGCCGGGATCAGAATGCAGGATATCGGGGGCCGTATCGAGCAGACAAAAAACGGATACTTCCTGGATGGGTCCGCCCGGTTGCCCCTGGACTCCCTGGCCTGCACTTTCAAGGGGACGCTGTCTCCGTCCAGCGGTGATGCATTCGTTTCGCTCGCGCTGGAGGAAGGAAATATCCCGCCGGCAACCAAGCTGGAAGTGTTGCATCCGCTCCTGGCCGGAATATCCGGCGGCGGGCGGATCGGCTTTTTAGCGAACGGCTCACGCCAAGGGGGTACTATTCAGGCAACCGCGGACATCTCCGTCCGCGACGCTGCCCTGCAGATTCCGGCCCTGCCCGCCTCCATATCCGGCCTCTCAGGCGCCCTCTCCTTCACCGATCTAGAGCAGTTCGTCTCCGCGCCGGCACAGCGCCTACAATTCGCTAGGCTGCAACTGGGAAACCTGCTCTTCACCCAGGGCAGTCTGTCATTCATGATCGAGCGGCAAAACATCATTTCCATCGAATCGGCCGAAGCGGCCTGGTGCGGCGGCCGGATCGCAGTCAGCCCGCTGCGCTATACCGGAGCCGGAGAGCCGCTGCGCTTCACCTTGTCTTGCCAGCGCGTACGCTTCGCCGACCTGCTGAACACCCTGACCGGTTCACCCTTTGCTTTTGGGGAAGCCGAGATCAATGGGAGTATACCGGTGCTGCTCAGCGATGCCGGAATCGCCGTAGAAAACGGATACCTCTATACCACGCCGGGCATAGGCGGCAACCTCAAGTTCACCAAGAACAGCGTGCTTTCCGGCGGGCAGCCCTTGGTGGAAGAGGCGATCAAAGACTTCAATTATGACTGGGTGCGCATCAGCCTCAATTCCCGGAACGGCCTACTGCAGATGAACGTCGAGCTCAGTGGCGCCCCGGCGCAAAAACTGCCGTTGGAATATGACTCCAAGACTGGCAATTTTATCAAATCTCCCTCGGGCAGCCGCAACGTTGAATTGCGCGGATTGAATCTGGAATTGAAGTTCATTGACATCGACCTGACCTACCTCTTGAAACATGGCGCGCAATTGCATCTGTTCGACTAGCAAAAGTGACAGGAGGTGCGAAATGAATAAATTCGGCCTGACGGCCATGATCCTGGCGACTGTCCTGGCCAGCAACTGCATCAGGATCCAGCACGACATAACGGTGGAACCGATCCATGTTACGGTGGAGATCACGCTGAAAATTGACCGTGAACTGCAGAATTTCTTTGCCGATATCGACCGATCGGCGTCCCAGGATTCCCAAAAAAAGGAAGAGCAAAAAACAGATGGGGGTGAAAAATGAACCACCGGGCATGGGCATGGGGTTTTCTTTCGGTCATTCTCATTTCCGGGCTGGCTGCCGCCCAGAACGAAGAGATCAAGGCCCGCTTCCTGCAGCGGCTGCCGGCCATCACCGGCCTGAAAAACGACGGGGTCATCGGTGAGAACAACCTTGGTTTCCTGGAATTCCGCAATCCGGCGCAGAAGAACGAGGAAAATGAAAAATTGGTGAGCGCCGAGAATGCCGACCGCCAGCAAGTATACAACCTAATCGCCCAGAAAACCGGTGCGTCGGCTCAAGACGTAGGCAAGCGCCGCGCGCTGCAGATCGCCGAAAAGGCGGCCAAGGGTCACTGGCTTCAGGATGACACCGGGCGCTGGTACCAGAAGCAATAAGCATCCGTCAGGGCACAGTTGCCCGGGGAAATGAGCTAATCGTTCAGATCGATCCTATCTTTCGATCGTCCCCAGGGGATCCCTGTCGCCTTGCTTTAGGAGCTTGACATATCCTTTCGCCGAAGTGTTAAACTATCCCCAAGCGGAAGGGAAAGCGCCGCTGCTTTTATCGAAGGGGACATGTTATGACCAACAGAATCCGATTCCGATGGCGCAGGCTGGCCGCCGCCCTGGCGGCGGCGACATTGCTCGTGGCGCTGAAGACTTCGCCCGGAGCGCGATTCCTGGACGATCCTGCTCAGGACGCCTGGCTCAAGTCCGGAGACCCCTGTTATCCGACGAAGCAGAATAAAAAATATATCGAAAGCATGGGGGCTGATTCCTCATATATCCGTTGCGTGCCCCTGACCGTCGAAGTTCTCTGGGAGGTCCAGGAGATCTACCATCATCCCGCCGGCCTCGGCACTTCCCGTGCCAACTACAGCATCCGCGACAAATACACCGCCTCTCTCGAGCTGGTCTACAAATCAATCAAGAGCAAGGAGCTGGCGAGTTTTCAAATCATGGCCCCGGCGCCCTGCTGTCCGGGCAGTGCCGATACCTCGATCGAGAGCGCAGATGTCGTCTTGGTTGTCTGCTTGCCGGACAGCAGGAAGTGCAAGCTATTTGCCTCGAACGATCCCCTCCACTTCTCTCTTGAGAAACCGGAGGACACAACCTTGGGATTGACCTGGAACGAGGATGAGGGAGCCCACGCCAACTTCCACTCTTCCCGGGTTCAATTTAAAAGCGCGGCGGCGCCCAAGCCCTACGAGACCATCGGCGGCCTTGAAGTGCTGGACAGTGAAACTCACTCGATCGATGTCCGGGGGGAGCCCGGGTTCACGCCCGAGGACATCGACCGGCTCATCCGGGACGGGCAATTCCAGGAGGTTTTCACCGATAAACAAGCCACCACGGCGCCCGGCCTCCCGGTGAGCGGGAGCCGGACTGTCAAGGCCACGGTGAAGCTCATGTTCACTTCGGACTGGGAGAAGTGGCGGGTAACGGTCCAGGGCTGGGAAAAGGATACTATCCGTCCCCCGATACGCTACACCCAGGCCGGCCTCGAAAAAACCCTGCCCATTTACATGGAATTCGACTGGACGCTGGAGGGAGAATTTATCATCCGCAACCCCAAGAAAAACCCTGCCTTCGACGCGGGCCAAGTCACCAAGGCCGGGCTCACGCCGCGCCTGGTCTTCCAGGCTTCGGACCTTTATAATTGCACCATCCTGAGCTGCAACGACACCTACAAGATTTCCGGGCTGGCCGGAGCGCTCCTGGCCGGGACGGTCAGCGGTAAGAACCTGACCTTGACCTGGCCGAAATTCGACCCGTCTCATTGTCTCCTCTGCTCGCCGCGTAAGCTATTCCTGGGCAAGGCGGCCTATCGGCAGAGGTTCGGGTCACAAGAATTCATGCGCGTGATTTCAGGGGAAAATCTTGTCCTCCAGAACGGCTACTCGATCACGGGCAAATATCACGACTGGATGACCTACACGATCACCCTGAAAAAGATCCAGTAGAAAGACGTCCTGCTCAGCATTAAGAAGTTATTCCTTAGGTCTGAGGGGAGATGCTACTTTCTAAACTTCCGCATCAAAGTGTAGGTTCTCGTAATAACGGCATTGTGCAATCGATGCAAGCGCTGAAGGGCGCGTGAAAGGGTGTATCTTTGGGCCATGGCATAATCCGTGTTGAAATAATCGATGATCTGATCGGACTTTGCCGCAGGATGAATACGAAATGATGCCAAGTAATCATCGATGACCCATAGTTTGTAGAATTGTCCCGCACGCAGTGAATAGTCATAATCCATTGAAAAGTGCACGCTTTCATCAAACATGCCTATTTTTTGGATCACTTCCCGATGCCAGAAGGTTGACGGCTGACTCACGTAATCCAGAATCAATAGGATTTTGTAATTCCGAAAGAACAACCAGAAATTCTTGTACAAAGTGATTGGCTGTCGGATTTCGATCCCATCCGCATCGATAATCCTGCATTTGCCTGTTAGCCAATAGGCTTTTGGATGGGAGCGCATAAAATCCCCGACCTTCAAGAGGGCCCCGGGTTCATAACGGTCGTCTGAATTGAGATAGGCCAGGATTTCCCCCCTGGCCTGTCGAAACCCCTGGTTGAGCGCGTCAGACTGGCCTCGATCCTTTCGACTTACCCAATGCAGGCGGCCTTCATATTTCCTCAAAATTTTCACCGTTCCATCCGTTGACCCGCCGTCAAAAACCCAATATTCCAAATTGGGATAGTTCTGATCGAGAACAGAGAGAATCGTCTCTTCAATAAAACCGGCCTGGTTATAAGAGGGAGTTACAATAGAAAATTTCGGCAAGCTCGAGGGCATCGGGTTTACAACAGCTAGTCCGCTTCGCCTGTAGTGAGAAACTGGGAGGCTTTGTTCATATCCCTGTGGCTGGCCACCAGGACCAGAATGTCTCCCTCTTCGATCGAAAAATCGGCCCCGGGGCTGGCGAAAGATTCATTTCCCCTGACCACGGCGATCACGGTCGCACCCGTATTTTTTCTAAGGTCGATGGCCTTGAGCTCTTTCCCGGCCGGCCAGGTTCCTTTCTGGACATAGAACGTCTCGGCCGTCCCGGCGGCCAGGAGGTCGGTGATCCTTTCCAGAGAGGGCCTGACCGCATCGCACGAGCCGCGCAGAAGACCATAACATTCACCCCTGAGGACCTTGACTTGGGCGTCGATGATATTTTTAGGGATGTAAAATTTACCCAGGACGCGGGTGAATATTTCGATCGATGTTTCGAACTCTTCGGGGATGACATCGTCGGCGCCCAGGCTGAACAGCTCGTCGATCTCGGTGGCATACCGCGTCCGGACGATGAGAAAGGCGCGCCGGTTCATGTCCTTCGCCGCCCGGACCGCCCGGCGGGTTATGGCCGGGTCGGAAATGGCGATGACCATTCCCCGGGCGCGGTCGATCCCCGCTTCCTTGAGGATCGTCCGGCTCGATACGTCGCCGAATATAATGGGCTCCCCCTCCTGGGCCGCCTGTTTCACGGTCTGCGGGTTGAGCTCGAGGATGAGGTAGGGGATTCCCGCCTCCTTGAGCACATGGGCCAGGTTCCGGCCGTTGAGGCCAAAGCCGGCTACGATCACATGGTTTTGGAGCTTCCCCGCGGCCTCCCTGCCGGTTTTGGGGGCCCGGACCTTCCATTTGAATGTCCGCTCCGTCCGGGCCGCCAAGGCCGGTGAGACCTGGATGAGGAACGGCGTGGCCAGGAGGGTCAGAATGGAGGAGGCCAGGAAGATCTGAAAAATATCGTCCGGAAGCAGGCCGCTGGCTCGGCCGACGCCCGCCAGGACAAAGGAGAACTCCCCGATTTGGGCCAGGGCCAGGCCCGTGACCAGAGCGATTCGAGGGCTATACCCGAGGAGCCGAACGGTCAGGATGACAATGGCCGCTTTTAGTATCAGGACTGAGACCAGGATCGCGGCGATGATGAGCCTGTACCGCCATACTATGAAGGTGTTGAGCAGCATTCCGATGGAGATGAAAAAGAGGCTGTTGAACACGTCTTTAAAGGGTAGGATGTCGGATACGACCTGGTGGCTGTATTTGGATTCGGAAATAATCACTCCGGCCAGAAACGCGCCCAGGGCCAGGGACAGGCCGAGCGACGAGGTCAGCCAGGCCATGCCCAAGCAGACGACCAGCGAGGTGATCAGAAAAACCTCCCGGATCCGCGTCCCGACGATCAGGTGAAGGAGGTGGGGCATGAGGAAGCGGGCGACAGTGAATACCGTGGCTATGACCGCCCCGCCCACCAGGAATCGGGTCAGGATGGCCGCCGGCGAGGCGGCCTGGATGCCGGACAGGATGGGGACGAGGGCGATCATCGGCACGATGGCCATGTCCTGGAAGATCAGAATGCCGAGCGATAGCTGACCCTGGGGAGCGTCCGTCTCGCCGCGGCCGGCCAGGATGTTGAGGACGACGGCCGTGCTGCTCAGCGACACAAGGAAGCCGAAAAAAACCGCCTCCTTGAGGGGCTCTTTGAGGAGGACCAGGATGAGGACCACTGCCGATATTGTCAGCAGGACCTGAAGCCCGCCCCCCAGCCAGAAATTCCGCTGGATCCGCTTCAGCCCGTCCAGGGTAAATTCGAGGCCGATCATAAACAGGAGCATGACCACGCCGATTTCGGCCAGGACGGCGATGGTGTCCGTGTCCTTCACTAAAGCAAAGCCGCCGGGGCCGATCAGGATGCCGGTCAGGAGGAAACCCACAACGGCCGGGAGTTTGATTTTATGGGAAAGGTAGATGATCAGGACGGCGGCCGCCAGGAGGATGACCAATTGCTGTAGAACCGCGAAATCCATGGATTCGGCAACTCTTCTTTTTGAGCTTATAGCATGGACATTAAAACGGGTCAATGCGGGGGCGGCACTGCTGAGGGTCCCCTTCGCCGGCTTCTATTTATCGTAGGGCGTGCCGACGGGATGGAGATAGGGGATCTTGTCGGCCAGGGTCCAGCAGCCGCCCACGGCTCCCTCCGGCAGGCCGTTGAGGAGCTGACGCGCCTCCTTGACTTCCTCGGCCGTGGGGGCGTGGCTGCCCAAGTAGCCCGCCGTGCAGAGCGGGCTGATGCCCAGGCCTTTCTTCTTTTTGGACCAGGCATCCTTGTAGCAACTTTCGAGGTTTCCCGAGGCCTTTTCCGGGTTCTGGTTCCATCGCCCGAGCCACACGAGCCAATGGACGACATCCGTCAGCCGCTGGTAAGGTTTGAGGTCCGACCCGTACCCCTCGAAGATACTCGATCTCTTCGGCCAGCTTTTGCCGTTCGGTCGCGTCCGCGCTGTCCAGGTCCTTGTCCTCCTGGTACATGGACTTGCGTGTCTTGATCGTCCGGGCCAGGTGATCCCAGATCTCCCGGGCGGTGTGGGTTTTGCGGACGGCCTGCCGGAAGAAGTGCTGGCTGTAGCGCACCCCGACCCACGGGTCTGATGTCGTTCGCCAGCCGAGAAGGGCCTTGGCCTTGAACAGATTCACCGCCGGCGGGGATGTGCCTGCCTGGCCGCCGGAATTGGCCGTGCTCTCGCAGGCATCCAGGTAGACGAGCGACTGCGACATATCCCAGGAGCCGCGGGCGCGCAGGGCTTCGAAGAAGGGGTTGGCACAGCCCAGAAAAACATCGTAGTCAAAGCGATCCGTGGGAAGTGTTACGGGGGAAAGCGTCTCCTGAAGATCAGTGGGCAGGTTCAGGGCTTGCACGGCCTGGATGAGCGCCAGCTCGAGGCTCTGGCCTTCGCGCTGTTTCACTTTCGTGCCGCTGGCCATGACAAAGCCTGAGCCGCCGTCCGGCATCGGCGCTTCCATGCCGTGTGTGGAAATGTAGAAAACGCCGGGGTTCTTGAGCAGCTCTTCGGCGATGAGCTTGGGTGAGGCCTCGGAATCGACCGCGACCTGGATCTGGGCGTCCCCGTAGCCGCCGCGCAGAAGCTGCTTGCGCAGCACGGCAGGGTCTTCGCCCAGGTTCTTGAAGATAAAGTAGCGGCCCTTGCGGAAGTTCTTCTGGGTGTTCATGGGAAAGAGAAGCACGGCCGTGTGCTGAGGCGGGTCGCTGCGGCCCGGCCCGGGCTGCATGTAGAGGTGGGTCCGCGGGTCGTTGGCGAAGAACCCGGGAACGATCGGCCCCGCGGCGGATTGGGTCTTAAACTCGGCAAGCTTGGGCATCTTGAACTTGAGGAGGATATAGTACACGCGCCCGTGCTTTTCCTTCCTGATCGCCAGGCCCGACTTTTGTTTATTGAGCTTGACCTGGGCCAGCTTGGCCTTGCGGCGCGCCGGCGGGGGCAGGGGAGATGCTTCCGCGGCGAACAGCATCCCTGCCGTGCTACGGCCGTGCAGGGGTTTGGCCTGGACAAAGCCATCGATCCCGACGGCGCGGGCGATATTCTCGGGAAACTCCTGATTCTCAAGAGCGGCGGCCGCGGCCTCGGCGGCGGAGTCGTCGTCCGCGCCAGCCTCCAGGGCTCGTTCGTAGACGTCGTAAGCGACCGCAATGAAATCGTCGGGGTTGACGGGCTTGGCCTCCTGTCTCCGCCATTCAGAGGTCCCCGGGACCTGGTTGATGATGGTAAAGGGGAGCGTCAGGGCGTCTCCTTTGAGGATGTAGGGCTTGCCCTCGACCTTGATGCCCATTTCGGGAAGCTCGAGCGAGATCTTCCCCCCGCCCGGGGTGGCCGCGGCGGCCGACCAGCGGCCGTGGTCTTCGACTTCCTCCCCGGGTCTGAAGGCGGAGAAATCGACAAGCCCCTGGGGCTTCAAGAGCATTGTGATCACGGCTCCCTTGACAGGGGTCTGTCCGTCGGAGTCCCGGATCCAGACCCAAGTGCCGAGGAGAGACTGTGCGGCATCGGCGTCTTGAGCCCGTGCGGGCGGCGGAGCGGAAATAAGCAAGCCGGCCGCAAGGATGAGGCCTAAAAGCGCCCTAGGGATGCGCCTGTTCCAGGTTTCTGGCCATAAAGACTGAGAAAACAATTCCCCATGAGATCGGACTAGCATCTTATTCCCCTTGGGTTCATTGTATGAGAAACCGACTCAACTATTCAATCGGACAATCGACTATCTCGGGACCCGTCAGGATATCGACCGCAGCAAGCTTGCCTTTGCGGGCGTGCGCACCGCGTTTGGAGATATCCTCCCTGCCGTGGAAAATCGTCTAAAGGCCAGCCGCAGTCTGCCAGTGGCCGTTCGACTTGAGCGGCTATTTCAACACGGAGGAAAAGTTGCTAATTGTTTTCTGATTGCGTCCACGCTGGCTGACGATTATGACCCATGCCGAACCATGGTTAGATGGACTTTTGATGGGCAAAAAACCTCATTTAAGAGTAGCTGCAATCAATATGATTTTGGTATCTATAGATATATCAATAAAATATCGTGGTCTGACCCCTTTAATGCTCTTTAATGCTTTACTCTTTAATGCTTTTACTACCTGACCCCTTTAATCCGCTTTAATACCACTTAGAGATCACGAAGTCGTGCGTATGAGCGGGTGATCCGTTTGCGGCTGTGGTAATGGTCTGGTTGTTTCCGTCCTTTACGGACTGCAGTTGGGCTTGAGTCATAGAAAAAGTATGCGTGTGGCCGCTGGAGCTAGAGGTTTCGCGAGATATCGCCGCAGGAGTCTCTACTTCGGACTTCTTGATTGTAATCGTATGGGTATGGCTAGGACCGGTACTAGCCGTCATCGAGTTGATGGTTTGCGAGTCGGTACTCGGAGAAGTCGAGTTATTGCAGCTCGTCATTAATAGAGCCCCGAGGGAGGCTGCGGCTATCTCCATGCTTGCCTTCAAAAAGTTTCTTCTCTTCATGTTTCTCTCCTTAAAAAAATTTGCGACCGGCCGAGCGGGCGGCCTCAAAACGTCCGGAATATATTGAAGCCCAGGCGAAAATCGCCGTTCTTGAGCAGGAGGTCGCCTCCCGGAATGAACTGGTCGGAGGTCAACCCGGCCGAGTTCAAAGCAAAAAACTGAAAAACATGCCCCCGATCTTTTTTTCGATTCCGATTCCCCAGCCGCTGGAGCCGGCGCTGTATCCCGAAAGAACCGGCAACCATTCGGCGATGAGGGAGATGTCCTCCATGACCATAAACCGGCCCCCCAGGCCCATGGTTATGGTATTTTGCGAATTGGGCTCCCAGTGATTGGCGTTCGTGGAAAAGCAGGGGACCAGCAGAACGGAGAAGCGGTCGGTCAGACGGCTGGATAAGCACAGCTGAAGGTTGAATTTAAGATTTTCAGCAGCGAACAAGCCCCGGCCGGGATAAGACTGAGTCACCAGGCTCTCACCGGCATAGACCGCCGCGGAAAATGGGGGCCCTTTGGGGCTGTCCTGGTCGAGCATCAGCCAATTTAGGCCGAACTCCACTTCTTGATAGTTGTTTGTTCGGCTGAGGGACAGGCCCAGCCAGTCGCTGATTCCGTAGCCGAAGCCGAGGAGGATGAGCGACGGGCCGTCCAGGCCATAAAACGAATCGTAGCCCTTCCGGAACGGCTGAAGAAACCGGTGCGAAACCCGGAAGAGAAAATGCCCTTTATCGATGGTCCGGGCTGTCGGCAGGTTGATCAGCCGGGTTCCCCAGAAGGCGGGCTTCCTCAATATTTTAATTGGCCCATTTTGGCCGGGGGCCGAAGAAGCCGCGGCTTGAACTCCCGCAGCCTTGAGGCCGTTAATCCAATCCTGAATCGTCTGAATATCCTCGTCCTTTAGATAGGAGCCTTTGAGCGGCATTCGTTTGCCGACAATGTCCTGGCTGCCGCGAATTTTCATCAACAGGTAGCTTTTCTCTGGAGATTCGGAGTCGATGATTTTAAGCGGGGGCTTTTCCAGGCTGGCGGCGTTGACCGTCGAGGACATGATTTTATCCGGATCCAGATTCATGTTCATGGCCGGATATTGTCCCTGATGGCAGCCCGCCAGCGCGCAGCTTTGCTGGAAGATTTTTTTCACCGGGTCGGGCAGGACAGCCTTTCCCTGAGCCCAGGCCATGAAGAACACAATTCCCGTCAGGAAGATGGCCAAGACAAAAGCCTTTTTCATTAATTTGCTCCTTTGCTTAAGTCGAGCATATTTATCTATTTAATATGCCCGGCTATTGAAAACGTCAATATTCCTGACTTCAATGATTCTGGCTGGCCCTGAAGATGGGCCGGGCTTTCGGCGTCAGATCGGCAAAAGCGGCTGTTGACATAATCGCGGCGCCGGCGATATATTTCAGGCGCGGTGGAGAGGAGGGAATCAACGGCCGGAGCGGCGATTCACGGCGCGGCTGAAAAGGCTAAATTCCCCTTTCTCTTTACATGAAAAATACTGAAAATTTTCTTCTCCTTATAGCCCCAGCCCCCGTGCTGCTGCATTTACTGGCCGGAGCCTGGAGCTCTTTACCGTTTCCTTGTGTTTTTTAAATTTAGACAAAAGAGCGGATTGGATTGAGCAGGAACAGGCCGTTTCGCTCCTGCCTGCGGACGTCAGCGCCCAGGACCGGGCGGGTTTCAAAAAAAGGCTGGGCCTCTACAAAAAGCACACCCCCTTCCGGGAAAAATGATATCGAGGTCGAAGGACCGTCCTGAAAAATGATGACGCATTGCACCTTTCTCATGCGTCTGAGATAATATGAGCCGGGGAGTACATGAAATGAAGTTCCTGATCACGATCTATCAGGATGAGGACGGCGTTTACATCGCGGAATGCCCTTCCATTCCCGGCTGTATGAGCCAGGGCAAAACTCCGAGGGAAGCCGAAAAAAACATCCAGGAGGCCATTAAGGCCTGTTTGGAGGTTCGGGCAGAGAGGGGTATGCCTTTGACTGTAACGGTGAAACAGGTCGAGGTCCATGTCTGATGCCTCCCGTCGTCCCTCTGCTCAGGCCTAAGCAAGTTATTCGGGCTTTTCAGCGCTTGGGGTGGGAGGTCGCACGGCAGAAGGGAAGTCACATCATTCTCGTAAAAAAAGACCATATTGCCACGCTGTCGGTGCCCAACCATCCCGAAGTTGCGCGCGGGACTTTGAGAGGGTTGATAGCAAGGGCTGGAACACCATTGGAGGAGTTCCTAGAGGCGATAAAAGAATCTGGTTCATGAGCGCCGGCAAGGCGACTAGGTTTTTTTCTTATCCGCGTACCATACTCCGGCGGACATGTATTCCTTGGGGGAGAATTCCTGGATCCAGACGCGGATGGACTCCAGGGGCACGCCGATAGAAGTGTGCACGGCCTGAGTGACCGCGGTCAATAAGGCCTTTTTCTGTTCGTCCGTCCGGCCTTCTAGAAGATGGATCTCGACGAGAGGCATGGGAGCGCTCCTTTCTGAAATTTTTCGGAAGGATTATACCATTTTTGCGGGAAAGAAACAGTGACCCCGTCCTAGAAAACGGTCCGTTCTATAGGATTGGGAATAGGCGGGACAGTCCCCTGAAGGGGACTGTCCCTGACTAGCTATGCCATTCTATCTAATGCGGATAGTCAGTTTTTGCTCAAGACAAATCGGACAGTGACAGTGAAGATGACACTGCGGGGCTTGCCGTTGATGATCATCGGCTCGTACACCCATTGCCGCACGGCGTCCACGGCTGCCTGGTCGAGCAGCGGGATGGAGCGCAGCACTTTCCAGGCCGCCACCCGGCCATAGATATCGGTAGTAGCCTCGATGATGACCACGCCCTCTACTCGTGCCTGCCGGGCGACCTCGGGATAGATGGGCGCCACTTGCTTCAGGAGCTTGGGCGGCCTGATCTTGCCTACAGCAATAATTGGATCCAAGGGTTTGCCCACCACGCCTTCAAAGACGGGGCCCACAATTCCGGCCAAAATTCCATTTGGATCACCGCCTATTACGCCGTCCGGGTCGCCCTCTCCCTGGCCGGCCAGGGGCTCTTCGGCGATCTTATCGGGGATGTTAACGGGGGCCACCAGCTTGCCGGCCTCAACGTTGGATTGGGTCTGGACAGGCTTGATGCGGGCTGAGCGCCCAGAGCCCTTCCTGGCAGCCGGGGGCAGGGGAGGGGGAGCCGGAAGCGGCGGCGGCGCCAGCAGAGCGTTGGTGATTTCGACCTTGGGCAGCTCGCCGGGGCGCAGCAGGGGAATGACAATGATCATCAACCCCAGGACCACATGCACCGCCAGTGAGAGCGGCGCGCCCAGCGCTTTTCTCCTGAAGTTCTTTTGAGGCTTGAAGAACGATGTTTCGAACATGTTCTCCTCCTTTCGCTCTTTCCAGCCCAGGCCTTCAGAGCGTTTTCGCCTTTCTCCTGTCGGCCTCATTTGGGCCTCCACCCTATATACAATCGAAACGCACGATTATTCCTTTTGTTTTCTGACGAAGGTCGGAGGGGATAATCCGGGCGAAAACGCGCCCTCGGCCTAGATCATAGGGCTGTGGTCGGACCCGCCGTCGCCGTGGGTAAAGAGCCAGTTGAGAATTTCGGAGATGCGGCCGGTGGCCAGGCCGACACAGGTGTCGGCGGCGCCATAGTAGATGTTCAATGTATCACCGTCGTCGCCGATCGTGTGGCCGCAGGGAAACACCACACCGCCAACGTCACCCTGCCGTTCATAGGCCTCGCGCGGACCGAGCACCCATTCATTACTGCGCCTCAGGCACCGGCGCGGATCATCCAGGTCAAGGAGCGCGATTCCCAATCGGTACAGGGACCCCGAGGCGGTCACTCGAACGCCGTGGTAGAGCATCAGCCAGCCGCGCTTGGTTTCAATCAGCGGCGTGGCCAGGCCGATCCTGTTTGCGTCCCACCACGCACCGCGTCGGGCCGCCAGCAGGATCTGGTGCTTGCCCCAATGATACAGGTTGGGCGACTCCGCCACCCAGATATCGGCGCAACCTCGTCCGGTGGCCGGACGGTGAATCAAAAGCCAGCAACCCCGGTAGCGCCGGGGCACGAGTGCGGCGTCCTTGTCTTCGGGCGGCATGATCAGCCGCAGTCGCTCAAAGCTGTGGAAGTCCTCGGTCAGCGCCATGGAAACCGCCGGCCCGGTCTGGGAATAGGCGGTATAGGTGATGGCGTACTTTCCCATCTCCTCTAGCCAGACAATCCGCGCATCCTCTACGCCCCACACTTCTTCCGGGTTATTGTCCGGCTCGGGGGGCAGCGTCGGTTCCGGGTCAATTTTCCAATGATCCACTCCGTTGGCGGACCGTGCCGCCCACAGGCTCGAAATCCCCCGCCGGTCTTCGACGCGGCAGAGCAGCAGCGTCGTGCCGTCCTTGAGCCGGACGGCGCCCGGGTTGAACACCGCATTGACGGTGTGGGGCCAGTCCGCGGCGGTCAGCAGCGGGTTGTGCGGGTTCCGGGTGAAGAGCAAATTCTCCGGGGAGGGACTGTCCGTCATGTGCTTGCATCCTCAATCATGGTGGCCACGACGCGCATGGTCAGCAGCGAGCAGATCAGGGCCAGCGTTGATTCTGCCCCTTCGTTGGCATTGACGCCTTCCGGGTGCAGCCCGTCGTGGCAGCCGCCGGTGGCATAGTCGTACAGCGGCAATCCCAGGTCATTCCTGCCCAGAAACCATTCAAAGGCACGCGCCATCCAATCCCGCCAGCGCCGCTCGCCGGTCATGCGGTAGGCCCGAAAACAGGCCTCAATCGTACTCTGAGCTTCAACCGGCTGCTGGTCGAACCGGGCGCGTTCAGCGGCCCGGCGCCAGCCGACGTGCGCGATTGGCATGAAATGTCCTGCCGGCGCGGTTTGAACTTGAACCAGCCAGTCCAGCGACTTCAACCCGGCCTCGGCCATCTCCTGATTATCCATCTCCAGGGAGGCGCGCAATAAGGCCTGGCTCAGCCGGGCATTCTCATAGGCCAACGATTGCTCGAACCAGGGCCATTCTTTATGGGCGTTGGCCTTATACAGCTGCAGCAGCCGGGCGGCTAGGGAGTCGCGGAGGCGCCGCGTTTCGCTGGCGCCGGGGAACCGCTTGATGAACGAACAGATTCCCAAAAGCGAGAAGGCCCAAGCCCTTGGACTGGAAAAAGTTTCAAGCGCGGGCAGCCCGGCCTCAAACAGGTTCATGGACAGGGCCACGATCCCATCATCCTTCGACGCCCCGACCACCGAGCCCAGGGCCCAAAGCGCACGGCCGTGGGCGTCCTCAGACCCGGCCGGCTCAACCCAGCGCCGGTCGTATCCGAGATAATTGCGGAACCGGCCGTTTTCGCGGTTGAAGGCATAGTCGAGGAAGGCAAGATAGCGCGTCGCCAGGCGACGCAGCGCTTCGCTGTCCTGATCGACCTGCTGGGCGCGCAGCACCGCGATCAGAGCTCGGGCATTGTCGTCGGTGGTATATCCCTCGGCCAGGTTTGGGACTGTCCTTTGGGCGTGCTGCAGGATGCCGGTGTCGTCAGTGAGCGTCAGCAAGTGGCTGAGGTTCAGCTCCGGCAACTCGATATCCAAGGTGTCGGCGCTGCAGGCCAGGCTGGCTCTGGTATGGGAGATGAGCCGTTCTTGTGAGGCCCGCTCAAACGTTTGGAGGTACTGTCGGGCCACCTCTTTCCAGACCATCATTCGCCCGAAGGCATAGGCGCGTTTGCGCATGGCATGGCGCTCGGCTTCATTCTCCAGCAGCTCGAGGGAGGCCTCCGCCAGTGCTGCCGCGTCCCGGAAGGGCACCAGCCGGCCCCGTCCCTTGTCGAGCAGTTCCTCAGCGTACCAGTAGGGCGTGGAAATGACCGCCTTGCCCGAGCCCAGCGCGTAAGCCAGCGTGCCCGACACCGACTGCTCTGTGGCCAGGTAGGGAGTCACATAAAGGTCGGCGGCTCCCAGGAAACGGCACAACTCATCGATGTCTACAAACCGGTTGTGAAAGACTACGTGATCGGCGACTCCGATATCGCGCGCCAGGCGTTGGAGCCATAGCCGGTACTCCTCCCCCTTCTCACGCTTCACGTTTGGGTGGGTCACTCCGAGCACCAGGTATACCACGTCCGGGAAGCGGCGAATAATGCCGGGCAGGGCTTTGATCATAAACTCGATGCCCTTGTTCGGCGACAAGAGGCCGAAGGTGAGTATTACCCGCCGCCCCTCAACTCCGAACAAGTCCTTGTAGTAGTTTGGGTCCACGAAGGGCATGTCCGGTATGCCGTGATGAATCAGTTCGATCCTATCCGCCGGCACGGCGTAGATTTCCTGCAGAAAGGCCGCCGACCGCTGGCTCATCACGACGATGCGTTCCGAAAGGCTGCACAGCTCGGTCAGCACCTGCTTCTGCGCCTCGTCCGGCTGCTTGAGCACAGTGTGCAGCGTGGTGACGATCGGCATCCGCAGCCGGCGCGCCGCGGTCAGGAGGTGACTGCCCGCCGGCCCGCCGAAAATACCGTATTCGTGCTGAATGCAGACAAGATCGACCTGGCCCATGTTCAGGAACTCGGCGAGCTGCCGATACTGATCCGCATCGTTCTGGGCGACTTCAAACCGTACCCGATCGGGGTAAGAATACCCCTCGGGCGTGTCATTTATGGCCGCGGCCACGCAGTTGGTATCCAAGACCTCCCGGGCAAACGACTCGCACAAGTCGGCGGTGAACGTGGCAATGCCGCACCGCCTCGGAATGTAGTTCCCGATGAAGGCAATCTTCTGAAAAGAGGGCTTGTCTGCTTTCATCTGGTTATTCTTTGCACCACCGAGGGGATAAGTATTTCGTTTTTGATCGTAAAAAAGAGAGTGTGGGCCTTTATTTTAATTTTCCTTTCACGCTATTATGACCTTTTTCCCTTCAATTTGCCACTGGAAAGTTAGATGGTACGTCCGAAAAGCACCTGGGGCAGACTCCCATTCGTTCTTGGTGAAGAATACAAACCGCCCCTGCCTCTCAACTCCGAGCCGGGTCCCCCGGTAGTGCGGCCGGGGTCTTCGATGTCTTCATTCAGCGGGGGGTGAAATCGTTTCCCAAAAAATCAAGTTTATGGTCCGCTGAGGAAAACAAGAATAAGAAGAGAGCAGCCTTGGCCTTATGAGGGAAGAAGTGCAAACCGGTGCGGTCAGCCTGACTTCAGTCTGAAGCGGACGGTGACGGTGAAGATGACGCCGCGGGGCCGGCCGCTGATGACCATCGGCTCATAGACCCACTGCCGCACGGCGTCGATGGCCGCCTGGTCGAGCAAGGGGATCGAGCGCAGCACCCTCCAGGCCGCTACCCGGCCGTAGATGTCGGTAGTGGCCTCGATGATGACCACGCCCTCTAACCGGGCCTGCCGGGCGATCTCGGGATAGAGGGGGTCCACTTCTTTCAGGAGCCGAGGCTGCCTGATATCTCCCCCGGCCCGGACCGGGGCCTGCACCTCGCCCACCACTCCGCCCAGGACGCCGCCGACCACACCGCCCAGCACACCGCCCACCACTCCGCCTTCAACGCCGCCCTCCACGCCGCCTTCGATGCCGATGTCGGAGAGCTGTTCCTCGGCGATCTCATCGGGAATCACGACGGGGGCCACCAGCTTGCCGGCCTCAACGTTGGACTGGGCCTGGACGGGCTTGATGCGGGCCGAGCGCTCGGAGCGCTTCTTGGCGGCCGGGGGCGGGGGAGGGGGCGGGGGAGGAGGCGGCACCAGGAAGGCGCTGTAGATTTCCACCTTGGGCAGCTCGCCGGTGTGGAGCAGCGGGATGACGATAATGACCAGCCCCAGGATGACGTGCAGGGCCAGCGCGATCGGAGCGACCAGGGCTTTTCTCTTGAAGTCCTTCTGGGGTTTAAAGAAAGAGGTCTCAAACATGTTCTCCTCCTTCCAGGGCGCGGACAACCGGCGGCCGGCGATCCCGGTCTTGACCCGGGAGGCGAAGGACGCCCAGTATTTTTCGTCCGGCTCCGGCAGGGAAAACTCGAGGGCCGTCTTGTCCAGGCCTTCCAGAAGCTCGATTTCCCGCCGGCATTCGGGGCAAGCCCGGAGATGCTCTTCGACAGCCTTCCGGCCGTCGGGGTCCAGCTCCCGGTCAAGATACGGACCCAGCCGTTTTTTCCATCTGGCGTGTCTCATCGTGTACCCCCTGCCGGCGCCCCGGACAACGCGGCCTTGAGCCTGCGGCGCGCCCTGTTCAGCCGCGACATGACCGTCCCCGGCCGGACCTCGACCGCCCGGGCGATCTCCTTGTAGCTCAGGCCGTCAAAGACATGAAGGACAAAAACCGACTTGAGCTTGGGTGGAAGAGCCTTCAGGGCCCGGTCGAGCTTCTCCCTGGCTTCGGTCCTCTGGAGCTCATCATGAGGCGTCGAAGATGAAGAGGCCCAAGCCTGCCCGGGGACCCGGCCGTCCTTATCCCCCAAAGGCTCTTCGCATTTGCGTGACTTGAGGTAGTTCAAGCTGGAATTAACGGCGATTCTGCGCAGCCAGGGGAAAAATTCTCGGCCCTGGTCGAAGGAGGTCAGGCCGGCAAAGGCCTTGATGAAAGTCTCCTGGGCCAGGTCGTCGGCCGCCTGATGAGCGCCCGTCATCCGGTAGCAGAGGGCGTAGATGCCCCGCTGGTACAGCTTGATGAGAGTCTCAAAGGCTTGCATGTCACCCTGCCTGGCCCTGGCCACCAGGGCCTTTTCCTCGCCGTGTTCCAGCGGCCTCATTCGAGCTCCCCATATGCATACAACCGAGAGACCCGATTATTCCTTGTCATTTTCGACCCAATTAGGATAGGAGCAGGAAATATGCCAGGGGCAGGGCATATTCCCAGGGAGAAAAAGGCAGAAGAACACTTTCTGGTTTGAAAGAAGTAAAAATTATTTACAGTCTTGAAATAAGGCCTGGAGAGCGGGGATACCTCCGCTTCAAGGGTCGCTTTGCTGCTTTTGAGTTATGGTATAATATTAGCAAATCAGTACAATTCCATATTAGGAAGGTGAAATCATGATGGATCAAGTTGACGACACCAACCGGAGTAAGATCGCCCTGCTTATCGACGGGGACAACGCCCAGCCTTCCCTGATCGGGCATATCCTAAGCGAGGCGGCCAAGCACGGTTCAGTTACCGTTCGCCGCATCTACGGTGACTGGACCACTTCCAACATGTCGGGCTGGAAGAATACGCTCAACAACTATGCCATCCAGCCCATCCAGCAGTTCCGCTACACCATCGGCAAGAACGCCACCGACAGCGCCATGATCATCGACGCCATGGACATCCTCCACAGCAGATTGGCCGAGGGGTTCTGCCTCGTCTCCAGCGACAGCGACTATACCCGGCTGGCCACCCGCATCCGGGAGATGGGCGTGTTCGTCATGGGCATCGGCAAACAAAAAACGCCCAAGGCCTTCGTCAACGCTTGCAACTTGTTCATCTACACCGAGAACCTTGTTCCCCGCGAGACGCCCGGCCATGTGCGCCGCGAAAACCAGCGCGGCGAGCATAGGGATCGGAAGCCCAAGGAGCTCGACCCGGTGCCCTTGCTGCGCGGCGCCTACGAAATGGCCGAGCAGGAAGACGGCTGGGCCAACCTGGGGACCATCGGCTTCTATCTCCGCCAGGTGGACCCCGGGTTTGACCCTCGGAGCTATGGGTTCAAACAGCTTTCCCAGCTCATCAAGTCCCAGGCCGAGCTGTTCGAGATGCGAACCCTGGAAGAGAGCGGGCAGAACAGCATCTATATCCGGATCAAAGAAAAAGCATAGTCCTTGGACAAGATCGGGAAGTACACGATCGAGGAAACCCTGGGCCAGGGGAGCATGGGCCTTGTGTATAAGGCCCTGGATCCGGACATCGACCGCACGGTGGCCGTCAAGGTTGTCAATTTCGGCGCCGCCGGACAGAGCCAGGAGGAGGAAAACCTCCGGCTGCGGTTCCTGCAGGAGGCTAAAGCGGCCGGCCGGCTGTCCCACCCGAACATCATCGCCATTTATGACACCGGACGGGAGAACAACAATCTGTACATTGTGATGCAGTACGTCAAGGGCAAAAACCTCCAGCAGCTTTTATCCGCGGGGAGGACGTTCACTCCCCTGGAAACCCTGAACATCATCATGCCCATATGCCGGGCCCTGGATTATGCCCATCAGAACGGCGTCATCCATCGGGACATCAAGCCGGCCAATATCATTCTGGACCAGAAGGGCCATCCCTACCTGACCGACTTCGGAGTGGCAAAGCTGGCCCAAGCCAACCTGACCCGGTCCGGGCTGGTCTTCGGCACGCCCGGCTACATCTCTCCGGAGCAATTTATGGGGGAGAAGATCGACGGCCGCTCCGACCTTTTCTCCCTGGGGGTGCTCCTGTATGTCCTGCTGACGGGGGCGGAACCCTTCGCCCAAAGAGGGATGGAACTCACCACAATCATGAAAAAAATCCTGACCGCGGCCCCCGACCCTCCCTCCCAGGTCAAGGCCGATGTTCCTCGCGGCTTCGATGTGATCCTTAATAAAGCCCTGGCCAAAAGGCCGGAGAAAAGATACCAAACCGGCCAGAAGATGGCCATGGCCCTGGAGACGGTGTTCGAGGAGGCTTGCAGCACGCTGCTCGTTCGCCTGGACGACCGGCTCAAGCGCTCGGCCCGGCCCAGGCCTGACGGCCGGAAATTCTTAACGGCTGCTTCCTTCATCACCGTCATTATTTTGACGGCGGTGGCCGCTTTCATGTTCCTGCCTAAATTGTTCAAGGTCCAGGCGACCCTTCCCCAGCCCGAAGCGGAGACAGCGGAAGTTCAAAACCGTCCAGGCCAGCTATCAAAACCGAACACTTTGCCGGAGGGGTCCGAACAGACCGCCGATAAAGCCGCTTCCGGCCAGGCTGAAGGCCAGACTGCCTCTAAACAGCTGGAAGCGCCCGAAAACGCCGGGCAAGCCGGCGCCTCTGCCTCATCCGCTCAAGTTGCCGGCTCTCCTCAGGATAACCAGGCCAAGGCGCCCCAGCCGGCCAAGCCCCCAAGCAGCTCAGAATTAAGCCAGGCCCAGATGAAAGAGGAACTGCAGAAGGGGGCCGAGCTGGGGAAAAAAGTTGCTGCCGGAGCGGGCCTTTACAGCCGGGGCGATTTCACCGGTTGCTTGAAGGTCATGGAGGAAGTCTTGACTGCGGACGAACAGAACAGCGAGGCGCGGCGGTACCGGTACCTGGCCTCGACCGCCCTGGCCCGGCAAGATATTCTGAACCTCCTGGAAAGACAGCGGCTGGCCGAAGAGGAGAAGGACCTTCCCTCCCTCCTTCAGGACTTCGGCCCGGCCGAGCTGGTCCGTCAAAAAAGAGATGAGGCTTTGCTGCTTTTTAATTACTACGATCAGATTCTGTCCGTTCATTCCAACATCTCCCTGGTTTGGCCGTCGGCCGGGAGGGCGGAAGCCCGCTTCGGCCGCCTGCTGACCGCTGTTTACAAGAAGACCGGCGAGCGCAAGGTCCTGGCCGATTCCGTGCAGGTCTGGTCCCTGGAAAAGAAGGGACGGCAATGGAAGGTCACCCAGGTCCGCGGCCAATGACCCCCGGGGCCGCCATGATTTATTCGTAAGGAGAGCCGCATGAAGAAAAACATCATTTTGATCCTGGTCCTGAGCGTGGCCGGCCTGGCCGCCTCGTCCTGCATTGTGGCCGTGGTGGACACCTCCGACCCGGGACGTTTCCCCGGCCTGGGAGAGTTCCACCGGACCCTGCCTTTCCAGGCCGGAGGAACGGTCCTGCTGGAAAGCTCCGGGGGGGACATTGAAATCTACGGCTGGGACCGGAGCGAGGTGGAGGTTGTGGCCCGGAGCACGGGCTCGCTGCAGCCGGGCTTCTATTGGTTCGGGTTCCCCGGCTGGAACGAAGCCAGGTCCAGGGTTTCGGTGGACCGCTTTGATGACCTGATCAAGATCAAGACGCGGGCCGAGGAGGGGACTGACAAGGGCCTGGATTTTCTGCTCAATGTGCCGGTGTCCGTCAACCTCAACCCCATTCACTGCCGGGAGGGCAATATCCTCTTGTCCGGCGTTTACGGCAAAGCGGTCCTCGATCTGCGAAAGGGCGATATCCGGGTGGAGAATTTCTCGGGTTCGCTCGACGCCTCGCTGGGCCGGGGCAACGCGGAGGTGGAGCTCCTCGACCTGCGCAAGGGGGATGAGGTCAGGATCATTTCCACGGCGGGCGATATCGTCCTCTACCTGGAAAAAAACGCCAGCGCCCGGGTCGAGGCCAGCTCATCACTGGGCCGGGTGGAATGCAATTTCGACCTCGGCCAGAAGCCGGCCGACCAAAAAATCAAAGGGCAGCTGGGAGACGGCAAGGCGCTCGTCTCCCTGGCCGCCGTCCAGGGCCGCATTTCCATCAAAAAGATTCAGGATTAGGACCCTAATCGGTTTGGCCCCAAGGCGGGGCCGGCCTTTGGCGGGAAGGAGAGTCAGCCATGGATGAAAAACGGAGTGTCCTGGCCATCAGCCTGGCCCTGCTGGCGGTGGTCGCTTTGGCCGTCGGCTTCTATCTGCTCTTTTTCCGTATCAAGCCGGTGGAGGACCTGAAGAGCGGGACGACCCCGGCCAAAGCGGGAACCGTCGGGACCGAGACGGCGGGCGCCATACCCGTCTTCCCCCCCACCCCGCTCAACGACAGCGACGACTTGATACGCAAACTGACCAAGGAGCTGTCTTCCGACCCCCGGCTCGACTCCTGGCTGCAAACCAAGGACATTATCCGCAAGTTCGCCGCCGCGGTGGACGCCATTGCCGAGGGCCGCAGCCCGGAGAAACAAATCGACTTTTTCGTCCCCCAGGGAAAATTCCAGGTCCTGAAGAAGGGCGGCCGTGAGATTATCAACCCGGTCTCCTATGAACGCTACAACCCGGCCGCCGAGGCTTTCGTCTCTTTCAACGCTCGCGATTGCGTCCGTTTCTATAGAGGCCTGAAGAACCTTATCCAGGAAGCTTACCGGGAGCTGGGCTATCCCGACCGAGATTTCGACCTGACGCTCCGTAGAGCTTTGATCGAGTTGCTGGAGACGCCCGTCGTGGAAGGCGATATTCTTGTGGACAGGAAGGTTAAGACCTACGTGTTTGCCGACCCGAAGCTTGAAGGCTTGAGCGAGGCGCAAAAGCACTTTCTACGCCTGGGGCCTCTGAACGTATCCGCCATCCAGCTCAAGCTCCGCGAGATGGCCCTGGCCCTGGGCGTTCCGGCCGAGGACCTGCCCCGCCGACCTTTCCGGTGACGTCATCGAGCTCCCCCTTAATTGGCTAAGGGGGTCGGGGGGATTAATAAATTAGGAAAAAACTTTAGACGTCACCGGCCGACCTTTCCGGTGACATCATCAAGCTCCCCCTTGATTTCCAAGGGGGCCGTCCCAGCCAAACGGGTCTTCCCGGTCAAAGTCCGGGACAAGATGCTCCTCCGCCCCGTAGGCTTCGGCTTGGGCGAAAATCGTTTCGAACCCCAATTCCTGGGCCTTGTCCAACACCAGCCTGTACTCTTCCGGCGGGAGAGGCCGGCGGAGGTCCTCCGGCGGCTTGAAAACGGGATGGTATTGGCCCATCAGGCTGAGGCAGACCGAGGGGGGTAGGTGCTCTCGAACCCAATTCAGGATCTGGATTGAATCCTGGTGCTGGCCCGGCAGCACCAGATGCCGGATGATCAGCCCTTCCCGGGCTATCCCCGTCTCGTCGAGGATGAGGGCGGGCCTTTGGCGGTGCATCTCCTCCACGGCGCGGCAGGCCTGGAGGAAATAATCGGGCGCCGAGGCCAGACGCTGTGACGCTTGGGGGGAGAAGTATTTCAGGTCGGGCAGGTAGATATCGATGATCCCCTCCAGCTCGGCCAGGGTTGAGGCCTTCTCGTAGCCGCTGGAATTCCAGACCAAGGGAAGGGCCAGGCCCTTCCGGTAGGCCAGGCGAAGGCTCCGCAGAATGGGAAGCAGCACATGGCCGGGCGTGACGAAATTGATGTTCAGGGCGCCCCTGGCTTGCAGGTCGAGCATCAGGCCGGCCAGCTCCTCGTCCGTGACCGGCAGGCCTTGGCCCAGCCAGCTCAATTGATAATTCTGGCAGAAAAGACATTTGAGGCTGCAGCCGGAGAAGAAGATGGTGCCCGAGCCGCGGCGCAGGGCTGAGCCGAGCGGTTTATGGCCTGGCCAGTCCTCGGTGCCGCTCAGCACCGGCTCTTCGCCATAATGGAGAAGGCCGCGGGCTAGCCGGGCTTGGACGCCCGCGCCGCAGAAACCCAGCCGGCCGGCGGCCCGGTCGGCCCCGCATTCCCGCGGGCAAAGCCGGCAGTCGGCCTCGTGCCGGGCCAAACGCTCCAGGGCTTTTTCGATCGCCTGAAGCTTAGGCTCAATGTCCATCCTATTTTTTTTTGGCCGGACCGGCGATCCGGGCGGCCAGTTTTTGGAGAGAGGGATGTTGGAGCGCAGCGTAATCGGTTAGGTCGGAATGGAGCGGAGTCAGGCTGACATAGCCGCGGCGGACTGCCTCCAGGTCGCTCTCCCCGTCCCCCACCAGCCTTGGTTTTCCCAGCCCGATCCAATAATAGGTGCGGCGGCGTGGGTCATCGGCCATGATGATCTCCGGTGAGTAGTGTTTCTCTCCCAGCTTGGTCAGGCGGAGCCCTTGGAAAGGCGGGGGCGGGACATTGAGGTTGAGAGTGATCCCCTTCAATGGCGGGCCGGCCAGCAGGCGCGCGGCCAGCTGGCGGGATATATCGGCCGCCAGGTCGAATGAATAGGCGCCCCGGCTGCCGGGAAGGGCTGAAACAGCCAGCGAAGGAATGCCGAAGTAGGTGGCTTGTACGGCGCCGGCCACGGTCCCCGAGTAGGAGACGTCCTGCCGGCCGAGGTTGGGACCGTGGTTGATCCCGGAGACGACCAAGTCGGGCCGCCGCGGGAGCAGTTTCTCCACGGCCAGATAGATGCAGTCGGCGGGAGTCCCCTCTACGGCAAAGGCCTTGGGCCCGGCCCGGCGGACGTGCAGCGGGTCGCGGAGGGTCAGGGCCAGGGAGGTCGCGCTCTTTTCCCTGTCGGGCGCGACGAGGTAGGCCTGGCCCAGGTCCTGGAGGCTGCGGAAAAGGACGATGACCCCCTCCGCCTCGTAGCCGTCGTCGTTGGTGACGAGGATGAGTTTTGATCTCATGTCCGGATCATGATCAGGAGCATTTTGAACCGGGAGGCCGCTTTGAGGGCGTGCGGCTTGCGGGCGGGCATGATGATCATCTCGCCGCTGCGGACCGCCTGGCTCCGGCCGGCGATGGCCACCTCGGCCTGGCCGTCCAAAATGACGGCCATAGCGTCAAAGGGGGCGGTATGCTCGCTGAGCTCCTGGCCCTGGTCGAAAGCGAACAGGGTGACCGTGCCCGTCTTCCGGTTGATGATTGTTCGGCTGACGACTGCGCCCGCTTGGTATTGGACCAGGCCGGCTAGGGCCAGGCTGCGGGCCAGCAGGTCCTCTGCCGAGTCCTGTTTCTTGATATCGTTCATGATAAAAAAAATGGTCGGGACGGGCGGATTCGAACCGCCGACCCCACGCACCCCAAGCGTGTGCGCTACCAGACTGCGCCACGTCCCGATCAAAGAAGTCCTGATTTTACTTTTCTTTTTAGTTTTCTTGTCCAGGAGGTTCAACAGCTCCTGGAGTTCATCGCGGACCTGGAGGAGCGCCTTCCTCATCTGGTCGGGATGGAGGGAGGACGGAGTCCGCAGGCCGAACTCTTCCTCGATCTTGCGCTTGGCCCCGGCTAAGGTGTAGCCCTTTTTCTCCAGCAGGACTTTGAGCCTCTGGATGATCTCCAGGTCTTTCTGGCGGAAAATCTTTTTGCCCGAGCCGGTGAAGCCGGGCCGGAGAAAGGGAAATTCCTTCTCCCAGGCGTCAACGGTCTTGGCCTCCACCTGGGCCAGGCGGCTGACGTCCTCCTGACTGTAGATGAGCTTTTCCGGCGTTTTGGGTTCAGCCATGAAAAAGACCTGCCCGGCTCCGCTTCTCCGGAGCCTGGTCTGAATTCAGCTTAAAATTAGCATGAGACTCCGGCCCCGTCAAGGCGAGTGGGGAACGAGCGAGAAGCATGGGGGCCTATGACCAGCGGGACAAAGGGCTAGGTCCGTAAAATGATATAATGAGGACCGAGTGAGCGGATGAAACACCAGACCGAGCATACGCCCCTGGCCGAGAGGATGCGGCCGCACAGCCTGGAGCGATTCTACGGCCAGGAGCACCTCATCGGCCCGGGCAAGATATTGACCGAGCTCATCGAGGCCGGCCGGCTGGTGTCGCTCATCTTCTGGGGCCCGCCCGGCTCGGGCAAGACGACCCTGGCTTCCATGCTGGCTGAGCGGTTCGACCTGCCCTCGGTGTTCTTCAGCGCCGTGCTGTCCGGGATCAAAGAGGTCAAGTCGGTCATGGCCGAGAGCGAGCAGCAGAGGAAGCTGCTGGGCAAGCCCCTGGTCATCTTCGTCGACGAGATCCACCGCTTCAACAAGGCCCAGCAGGCGGCCTTCCTGCCCTATGTGGAGAGGGGAGACATCATTCTCTTCGGCTCTACCACGGAGAACCCTTCCTTCGAGGTCATCGCCCCGCTGCTGTCGCGGATGAAGGTTCTTTGGCTCAAGCCGCTGGATGAGGAAGCGCTGGTCCGGGTCCTGGACGACGCCCTGGCCGACGAAAAAAACGGCCTGGCCCGGCAGGGCTTGGTGCTCGATGATGAGGCTCGCCGGATGATCGTGGACTATGCCAACGGCGACGCCCGCCGGGCCCTCAACACCCTGGAGATCGGGGCCAGCCTGGCCCGCTCCGGGCGGGTGACGGTGGCCGAGAGTCCAGGAAGCCCTCCAGCAGCGAACCCTTCTTTACGATAAGTCCGGGGAGGAGCACTTCAACCTCATCTCCGCCCTGCACAAAAGCCTGCGCAACAGCGACGTGGACGCCTCGCTCTACTGGCTGGCCCGTATGATCGCCGCCGGCGAGGACCCTCTCTACATTGCCCGCCGCCTGGTCCGCTTCGCCTCCGAGGACGTGGGGTTGGCCGATCCTCAGGCGCTGGCCGTCAGCCTGTGGGCCAAGGAGGCTTACGATTTCCTGGGCTCGCCCGAGGGCGAGCTGGCCCTGGCCGAGGCGGTGGTCTATCTGGCCGCCGCGGCCAAGAGCAACCGGGTCTATGCCGCCTTCGGCCAGGCCAGGGAAGATGTGGAGAAAAGCCCCTTCGAGCCCGTCCCCCTGCACATCCGCAACCCGGTCACCCGGCTGATGAAAGACTTCGACTACGGAAAGGACTATGCCTACGCCCATGATTTCGCCGAAGCCACCACGGACATGGAGACCATGCCGGAGCGCCTCCGCGGCCGGCGCTACTATGTCCCCAGCGCCATGGGCCGCGAGGTGGACGTCAAGAAGCGGCTGGAATGGTGGGCGGAAATGAAGGAGAAGATCCGGCGGGAGAAGGCGGAAAAGAAGGAAGGCTGAAGCTCTGTTTCAGCTCGACTCGGGTTTGTCCTTATCCTTGACCAGGTAATAGACCTCCCAGCTGATGTCCGTGGCCAGACAGTCCAGGCAGGATTTCGGCGTGGTGGCCAGCTCCTCATCGGAAATCTTGTCCTTGATGATGGTTTTGACTTTTTTCTTGATTTTATAGAGAAGTATGTAATTTACCATTTTGATAAGGTTAGTATATTATCAGCATTCCCGGATCATGTAAAGATATGCGGCGAGCTCCTGTAGCTTTAGCTCCGGCCGGCCCCACCCTTTTTCTTCGGCTTGAGCTGGCTGACGACTAGGTCAACCGCCTTCAGGATTTCGAAAGGCTTCAGCGGTTTGGAGATATAATCATCCATCCCGGCCTCCAGGCATTTCTCCCGATCTCCCTTCATGGCATGGGCCGTCATGGCCAGGATGGGAATGTGCCGGCCCGTCTCTTTCTCCTTCTTTCTGATCATGGCCGTCGCCTGGAACCCGTCCATCTGCGGCATCTGGACATCCATGAGGATGCAGTCAAAGGACTCTTTCTCCAGGGCCGAAAGGGCCTCCAGGCCGTTGCCGGCCACCTTGACGGTGTGGCCGTGGTTCTCCAGGATCCGCACCGCCATTTTTTGGTTGATGATATTGTCCTCGGCCAGAAGAATGGAATATTTTTGGCGGGCTTGCTGCAGCGAGAACCGGGTGATGAGCGGCGGTTTAGCCCGTTTCTGGGGCGTGGTCCCCAGAGCCATCAGGATGGCATCCAATAGAAAGGACTGCTTGACCGGCTTGGTCAGATAAGCCGAAACCCCCAGCTTTCGGCACCGCGCGGCGTCCCCCCGAAACCCGGCCGAGCTCAACATCATGATCAGGGGGTTGCCCAGGCCGGGGGCCCGCTTGATCTCCTCGACCAGTTCAAAGCCGTTCATGTCCGGCATGTTGGCGTCGAGCAGAATCAGGCGGAAGCCCTGGCCCGATTGCCGGCACTGCTCCAACATCTTTAGGGCCCAGGCGGCGTTCTCCGCCTCCTGGGGTCTCATGCTCCAGTTGGTCAGCATTTCGGACAGGACCCTGCGGTTGGTGGCGTTATCGTCCACCACCAGAACCGGCAGGTTTTGAATGTCTTCAAATTCGACCGGGACGAGTTCTTCTTCCGCTTCTTCAGCCAAAGTCAGAGTCACCAGGAAGTGGAAGGTGCTTCCCTCGCCCAGCTTGCTTTCGACCCAGATCCGCCCTCCCATCAGGCTGACCAGCTGGGAGACGATGGCCAGGCCAAGACCCGTGCCGCCGTAGATCCGCGTCGTTGAGCTGTCCACCTGGGCGAACGGTTCGAAGACGGTTTCCAACTTATCTGGCGGTATTCCGATGCCCGTGTCTTTGACCGTGAAGTGCAGCTTGATCTTATGGTCAACCCGCGAATCGACCTCCGCGGAAACGACCACTTCGCCCTGGTTGGTGAATTTGATGGAATTGCCGAGAAGATTGGTCAGGATCTGCCGCAGCCGGCCGGGGTCACCTACCACTTGGTCGGGGACTTCGGCCGGGACGCGATAGACCAGCTCCAGCCCCTTTTTTTCTGCTGGCAAGGCCAGGCCGCTGACGATGAGGTGGAGGGTGTCCCGCAGGCTGAAATTGATGTTCTCGAAGTCGAGCCTCTTGGCCTCGATCTTGGAAAAATCGAGAATGTCGTTGATGATGGTCATCAAGGATTCCGCTGAGACCTTCACCGCTTCCAAGTATTCCCTCTGCTCCGTCGTCAAGCGAGTGTCCAGGGCCAGTTCCGTCATTCCGAAAATTCCGTTCATGGGCGTTCGGATCTCGTGGCTCATATTGGCCAGGAAGTCGCTTTTGGCCCGGCTGGCCTCCAAGGCCTGTTTCCGGGCCTGGACGAGCTCGGTGACGTCGATCATGTTGATGATGAGGCCTTCGTAGTTGAGGTTGAGATAGACGGGCTGGAGGCGGAAGATGGATTCCAGGCCAAGAAAAGGCATTTCTATGGACTCGGGCAGGGCCTGAGGCTTGGTTTTGAAGCTTTCCACCGGGTCCCGCAACTTGTCCTGGGCCAGGGAGGGGTCAAAATCCCAAAGCCTTCGGCCGATAGCTTCTTCGCGTTTTTTGCCCAGGAGCTTAAGGAAATATTCGTTGATCTCCAGGATGCGGTCGTCGCTGTCGATGAAGATCACGCCCTCTTCCATACCCGTAATCATGGCCGAAAGCTTGGCCGCCTCGCGCTGAATCGTTTCTTCGGCCTTTTTCCTCTCGGTGATATCCGTATAAACGGCCATTCCGCCGATGAACTCGTTTCCGATGGTGATGGGGGAGCTGGAGATGATGACATGGATGGGGGAGCCGTCTTTCCTATAGCGAACGGATTCTATCGGCTCGGTGGCCTCTCCTTTGTAGGTCAGCTTGGAGAAGTTTTCGGCCTCAGCTTTGTGATCCGGCCGGGTCACGACATCGTCCACATTTTTCCCCAGGACTTCTGACCGGGTATAGCCGAATATTTTTTCCGCGCCCGGGCTCCATTCCGTGACATGGAACTGCGCATCGGTTGTGACAATCGCGCTGGGCGCGTTGAACAGGATGAATTCCAGGTATTTTTGGCGTTTTTCCAGCTCTTCGGCCGCCCTTTTTTTCTCGGTGATGTCCTGATAGACAAAGACGACCCCTTCGAGTCTGTCGCCCACCCGTATGGCCGACCCGGCCACGATGACGTTGACCGGACTGCCGTCCTTCCGGTAGCGGACGGTTTCCAGGGGGATGAACGATTTTCCCTCCAGGCTCAGCCTGGTCAGAGCTTTGGCCTCGGCCATGACATCGCTCCGGGCGACGATGTCATCGATGTTTTTTCCCAGCACTTCCTCCAGCTTATGCCCGAAGATTTTCTCCGCTCCCGGATTCCATCCGGTGATGTTATGGGCGGCATCGGTGGTGACGATGGCATCGGGCGTGTTAAAGAAAACCGACTCCAAGTATTTTCTTCGTGTCTCCAGTTCTTCCTCCGCCCTCCGGCGGCTGGAAATTTCCTGTTCCGCCTGTCTATAGAGCCGGGCGTTTTCGATGGCCGCCGCAATCTGGGTGCTGAGCGTTTCCATGGCGAACACATCCGATTCGTTGAAAGCGTTAGGGGCGGCGCTCTGCAGGTCGAGGATGCCGATGACCTTGTCGCCTGTTTTGATGGGCACGCTGAGCTCGGATTTCGTCTCCTCCTCGGCTTGGCGCCGGAAATGGAGGTCTCGGTCGATATCCCCGCTGATATAAGATTTTCCGGTTGCCGCGGTGTGGCCGATGATCCCTTGGCCGAGGGGATCCTCAAACCGTCAAGCAAAGCGTACTTGGCGGAAGCAGAATAGGATTGCAGGAAAAGCTCCTGCTTGTCGTCGTCGAGAAGGAACAGCATAATGCCATGGTAACTGTAGGTATCACGGATGGCCGTGACCACGGCCGGGAAAAGCTCTTCCAGCTTCAGCTTGCTGCTCAGATATCGTCCGGTCTCATAGATCAGCGTCGCCCGGCGGGCCTGGCTCTTGGCCTTTTCCTCCAGCTGCTTGCGCTCGGACACTTCCTGCTGCAGCTCGGCCGTGCGCTCCTGGATCCGGCGCTCCAGTTGAAGGCTCCTTCTTCGGATGGCCGAGGTCCGGGCTTTATAGGCCACGGCTATTCCGATGAGCGCCGCCAGCAAGATGAGCCCCTGGAACCAGCGCGTCCTCCAGAAAGGGGGAATGACCTTGATGTTCAAGGAGATCCCCTTCTCGTTCCACAGGCCGTCGTTGTTTGAGGCTTTCACCCGGAAGGTGTATTGGCCCGCGGGGAGGTTCGAATAGCTGACGAAGCGGCGCCCCCCGGCATTGTTCCATTCCTTTTCTAATCCATCCATCTTGTAGGCATAGAGGTTCTTCTCGGGGGCAACATAATGCAGAGCCGCGTATTCAAAAGAGACCACCCGAAATCGAGAAGGCAAGGTCAGGGCTTTCGTTTCCGTAATGGACCTGTCCAGCACCCTGACGCCCTCGACCTTCTCCCCGACGGCTACCGGAGAGTTGCCTATCTGAAGCCCGGTGATCACCACTGTCGGCACATACGGGTTGTTCTTGATGTCTTCCGGAAAAAAGCAGTTGAACCCGTTGACACCGCCGAAGAACATCTCGCCCTTCCGGCTTAGGTAGGAGGCGCCGCCGTTGAACTCGTTGCTCTGAAGGCCGTCGGAGGGGTCGTAGTTTTTTATCGTTCCCGTCGCGGGATTCAGCTTAGACAGCCCCCGGTTGCTGCTTATCCAGATGTTCCCCGAAGGGTCCATCAGGATCCCATAGATCATGTTGTTTGAAAGACCGTTTTCTTCCGTATAGGCCGAAAAGGTTTCCTTGGCCCGGTCGAACCTGCTCAGCCCGCCGCCGTTTGTTCCCACCCACAGAGCGCCGGCGGCATCTTCGTTGAGGGACATGATGAAGTTATCGTTCAAGCTGGCCGGGTTTCCGGGTTTGTTCTTATAGCGGATGAATCGATTTGTCTTCCGGTCGAGCTTGTTCAGCCCGCCGCCAAAAGTCCCGACCCATAGATCGCCCTGACGGTCAACGAAGAGTATTCGGGCAAAGTCATTGCTCAGGCTGTCAGGATCGCCCGGGTCATTCTGATAGCGGCTGAACTTTCCTGTCCTCCGGTCGTATCGGTTGACTCCTCCGCCGTCCGTGCCGATCCAAATCGCTCCCTGGGGATCCTCGACGATCGAGCGTACAAAGTTATGGCTGAGGCTGCTTGGATCATGGGGATCATTCACAAATTGAGTGAATGTCTTTTTCTTCGGGTCAAACCTGATCAACCCCTGGCTGCGCGCCCCGATCCACAGCATCCCCTGTTGGTCCAGGCAAACAGAGTAGACCGATTCCTGGTTCAGGTAGCCGGGAGCGTTCGTCTCCTGGGGGAGGTGGCGAAAGGTGTCTGTTTTCCGGTTGAAATAATCCACTCCGCCGTTCTCCATCCCAACCCAAAGATTGCTCCCCTGGTCCTCGGCAAAGGCACGGACCGCATCGGCGGCCAGGCTGCGCGGGTCATCGGGAATATGGCGAAAGAGAACGAACTTGGTTTTATTCCGGACATACTTGTTGACCCCCCTGCTTCTTGTCCCCACCCACAGCACGCCCGTCTTGTCTTCGAAAATGGAAACCACGTAATTCGTGCTCAGGCTGTCGGGATCGGTCCCCATGTTCCGGAAGTTTTCAAACGACTGAGTCCGGCGGTCATAGCGGCTGAGTCCGTCCATCGTCCCAACCCAGAGGTATCCGCTGCTGTCCTCATAGATCGAGTTGACGGAGTCGTGGACCAGGCTCTTCGGGTTCCGAGGGTCGTGCCCATAGCGGGTGAATTTGCCCGTCTTGGAGTCCAGGGCGTTCAACCCGCCGCCGTCGGTGCCCACCCACAGCCGGCCCTGGCGGTCCTCGATAATCGTTCTCACCCTGTCCAGGCTCAGGCTGTCGGGATTTTTGGAGTCATGACGGAAATGCATGAAAGTCTTTGTCCTCGAGTCGAGCCTGTCCAGGCCCGCCTGCGTGGCAAACCAAAGAGCGCCCGAACGGCCTTCACAAATGGCATAGACCGCATTGTGGCTGAGGCTCCGGGGGTCAAGAGGGTCATTCATGTACCGGGTGAATGTGTTCGTTTTTCGGTTGTAAACATTCACGCCTCCGCCTTCGGTCCCGACCCAGAGCCTGCCTTCCCGGTCTTCGGTGATGGCATAGACAGAGTTGTGGCTTAGGCTGTGGGGGTTATTCGGGTTGTGCTGGAACCTAGTGAATTTTTCCGTTTGGCGGTCGAACCTGTTCAGGCCGCCCAGCGTTCCCGCCCATAACACTCCCTGGGAATCCTCGAAGATGGCCCAGACCGAGTTGTCGCTCAGGCTGGCCGGGTCTTCCAGCCTATATTTAAAATGGGCGAACTTGTTCCCGTCATAACGGTTCAAGCCCTCTTCAGTCCCGAACCACATGAAACCCTGGTTGTCCTGGAGAATGCACAGCACCGAGCCTTGGGAGAGCCCGTTCTCAATGGACAGGTGTTGGAAAGATAACCCCTCCGCCTGGGCAGGGGGCGCCGCCGCAATTAAAGCGGCAAAGAAGCAGAACAGGATGAAAAACCCAAGGGCCTTGGCTGGGCCTGTTCTTTTGCTCATTGGTTTTCCTTTCCGGTCACCGGGAGTCGGACTTCGACCCGAGATGAGGTGATCCGGGATAAAGGGAAAATGATGGAGAAGGCATTTCTGAAAAATCATGCCTCCCGCTCTCTCAAATCCAAAATATTCAATAAATACAAGATAAGATTACCATCCGGCCGGGAGTGGAGTCAACATGAAACTGAATTTGTGACAGCGCCCGGAAATTGGTAAGATGGGATTCCCATGAAGAATGCCAAGCTCGCGCTGGCCGGGGTCATCTGTGCGGCTACGGCCGGCTGCGCCTTTTTTTCCCTCAAGCCTGTTCCCTTAGCCTCGGGGCCCGTGTTTCCCCTGGTTCAATTCCGTTCCCTCAGCTACGGCGGCCAGGTCATCCCGCCCGGCCTGAAGGATGGGGCCTATTACTATTTCACCACCGACCGCGGCCAAGTGCTGGCCATAGATGTCCGCCGGCGGGAAGTCGCCTGGGATTTCAAAGCGTCCCATCCGATTTCTCTTCCGGTAAGCTTGGGCCGGGAAAGCCTTTATGTTGTCGATGATGAGAATATCATCTACAGCCTGGATCGTTCAGGCTGGCTCCTTTGGTCGAGAGGTTTGGGCGAAACCGTAGCCGGCCCGCTGGCGGAAATTGAGGGATGCCTTTATGTCGGCACTGAGCAAGGCAGCCTTTACTGTTTGCAGCCCGAGACCGGGCAGGACATCTGGAGGTTCAAAACTAAGGCCGCCCTGCGGACCGGCGCCCTGCCGTGGAAGGACCGGCAGGGCCGGCTCTTCATCGTGTGCGGCGGTGACGAAGGAAGGCTTTTTTTCCTCAGCTCCGGGGGACAGCTCCGCGGCGATATGGACTGCGGCGGAAAGATCTCTGTTCCTCCTCTGTTGGAGGGCGACAGGCTCTATGCCGGCACAGAGGCCCAGATGTTTCTCTGCCTGGACCTTTATCGGCGCCGGACGAAGTGGCGCCTCCGGCTGGCCGGGCTTCCGGCCAGGCCGGCCCTGGCTGACCAAAAAAGGATATTTTTTCTAACCGCCCAGGGCCTCCTGATGTGCCTGAACAAAAGGAGCGGCGAGATCCTGTGGTGGAGAACTCTCTCCAGCCGCTCCGGCTTTGACTTGGAGCTGGCCGACGGACAGGTCGTCGCCGCCTTAATGTCTTCGGGCCTGGTGAGCTTCGATGCCCGCAACGGCGAGGAAGTCGGCCGGTTCCAGGCCCTCGGCGAATTGCGCTCGAACCCGGTTTGGATAAACCCATCCCTCCTGGTCCATGTCTTTGACGCTCAGAAAGATGAAGGCCGCCTCATCTTTCTCAAAAGAGAGGCCAAGGTGACCTTGAGCGCCTCCAAAGAATCGCCGCAAAAAATCGCCGAAGAGATCACACTCACCGCCGGGGCAAAGGGCTTCCGCGGGCCGAGTTTCCAATTTCTGCTCCGGAGCGGCGCCGGGGAGAAGGTTGTTCAGGAAGCCTCTCCCCGGGAGGCATGGACCTGGTTCCCGGAGGAGGAGGGGGAATTTGTGATCGTCGTCAGAGTCTCGGACAGCCAAGAGACCGTGGAAGCGGAGATGCCCTATCGCATCATCCGCTGAGGAATAGGAGGTTGACCATGAACAGGAATGAAGCCTTGGAGCTGCTCAAACAGCATCTGAAGAACAAGAACCTGGTCAAGCACTGTTTAGCCGTGGAGGCCTGCATGAGGGCCCTGGCCGGACGCCTCTGCCACGACCCGGAGGCCTGGGGCCTGGCCGGCATCCTCCATGACCTGGACTACGAGACCACGGAGAAGAGCCCCGAGCTGCACACCACTGAAACCGTTAAGATCCTGAATGAAAAAGGGATAGCTCCGGAAGTCATCCATGCCGTCCAGGCCCACGCCGCCAAGGTGGCCTGTGAGAGCGCCATGGACTGGGCGATCTACTCCAGCGACCCGCTGACCGGCCTGATCATCGCCGCCACGCTCATGCACCCGGAAAAAAAGTTGAAGAGCATGAGCCTGGAATTTGTCATGCATCGCTACAAGGAGAAAAGCTTTGCCCGCGGCGCCCGGCGCGAGGAGATCGAGGAGTGCCGCAACCTGGGCCTGGAGCTCAACGATTTTGTCTCAATCTGCCTTAAGGCCATGCAGGGGATTGACGCCGACTTGGGGCTTTAAAATTCGGCGTCACTCATAAAGGTGACAGTCATCTAATTATCCATTACCGTAATACATCAATTTTAAAGCCCAATTCCAGGAAGCGGCCGGGCCACGGGAATCCCGGCTCGGTGAAGAAGGACTGGTCGAAAATGTTGCCGGCTTTTAGATAGATTTCGCCCCATTCTCCGCCGTACGACAAAACTACATCAAAATAAAAATAGGAGGGTACGGCCAGCACGGCCTGGCGGTTTGAGTCGTACCAGGATGAGGAAGAAGCCGCTGTCCCCAGGGCGGTGAGCCGCAGGCTCTCCAGGGGAACCCAGGAGACGTCGGCCTGGAGAAGGTGCCTGGGGATGATGTCCAGAGGCCGGTCGGCCGTCTGGTTGCGGTGGTCGAGGAAGGTGTAATTGATTGAGGCCGAAAGCCTGTCCAGGTCCTTCCTTATTCCCAGCTCGAGCCCGCGGATGTAGGCCCGGCCGATATTGATGTAGCGGCGGGTGCCGTCCGGCAGCCGCACGGTATCGATCATATCCTTGAATTGATAGAGGAAAGCGGAGGCCTGGAAGACAGCCCAGCGCTCGAGCCGGCTGTCAAACTGGAAGGCCAGGCCTTCCTCGCTCAAGAGGTCAGGGTTGCCGTTGCTGGTGGAATACAGCGCGCGCATCGAGGGGAAACGGGACCTTCTGGCCACGGATAGGCTGAGGTCCAGGCCGGGGATCGGCGTCAGCCTGAGCCCGGCCAGCGGATTAGCCCTTGTTTCAGCCGGGCCCCTGAACTTGTGCAGCCTGTCCAGGCTCAGGCCGGCGATGAGGAATACGGGTTTGGCCAGCCTGAAGTGGCCTTCCACGGCGCCTGAAAGGGTGGCCTGGTCATAGCTCTGCCAGGGAAGGCCGGTGTCGTCGCGGGTTTTGGCCCGGTCGGCCTGATAGCTGAGGCTGAGCTTGAGGGTATGGTCCTCGGCCAGCCCGAGCTCGGCCAGGCCGAAGAAGCCTAAAACCGAGTTGTCGAAGGTGCTGACGGCCTGGAGGGCATCAAGCTGCTTGTCCTGAAATTGTTCTAGGGTGTTGTCGTATTGCACGGAATAGGCCCGGAACCGCAGCAGGGAGCGCGGCCCGAGGCCCAGGAAGCCGCCCACCGAAAACGAGTTCCGGTCCCAGTTTTTGAATCGCCAGTAGCGGGGCTTCTGAACTTGCAGGGCCGGCGGCAGGCCGTAGGCGGAACGGTACAGGCCGCCGCTGACCAGGACCTCGGAATTCTCGGTGGGATAATAGTAAATCTTTGTGTTCAGGTTATACCGCCGATAATCGCTCAGGGACCTGAGGCTCCGGGAGCCGGAACTGTCCGGATAATAAAATCCCTCCGAGTCCTGGTAGAGAGCGCTTCCGGCCAGGGCCAGGCGCTTCCAGCGAAAGCCGCCGCGGAAACCCGCGCTTCGGGTATCGGCTTGCCCGTAGGAGCCGTTCAGGGAGAGAAACGGCCGATCGCCTGGCCGGCCGGTGACGACGTTGACCAGCCCGGCCAGGGCATTGGGGCCGTAGAGGACCGAAGCCGGACCTTTGGTGATCTGGATCGAGTCGATGTCGCCGGCCATGAACGTCTTCAGATCGAACGAGCTGAAGTACGGCTCGTAGACCGGGATTCCATCCAGCAGGAGGACGATCCGGCGGGCGTCCATGCCCCTCAGCTGGAGAATGGTTTCGTTCTTCTGCCCGATGGTCAGGCTCACTCCGGGCGCCAGGGCCAGGGCCTGACCCAGGTCGCGCGGTTTGAGCCGCGCCACCTCAACCGAATCGATCCGGGTCACGGAGGCCAGGGGAGTCTCCCGGGGAGCCTGGCCGACGA
The DNA here is from genome assembly GCA_963702835.1 of Candidatus Aminicenantota bacterium. Lineage (GTDB taxonomy): Bacteria > Acidobacteriota > Aminicenantia > Aminicenantales > JAFGAV01 > JAFGAV01. Next base: position 1,487,852 of record OY969762.1, on the reverse strand, counting down.
CGGTGATCTCCTCGGTAATTTTTATTTCTTTCTTCTCTTTGTTCTCTTTGTGTTCGTCTTGAGCCAGGCCGCTGGAGAAGGTTGAAAGCCATACAGCGAGCCAGATGACGGTTGAGGCCAAGAGAGTTTTTGGAGTGGGATTCACTTCAGCAGTCAGGCGACGCCCAGTAGCGTCATGAGCCGCTCTTTGACTTCGTAGGGCTTGATCTTGGGACGGCCCAGGTTGGGCAGGCTGCCCGTTCTGACCCGGACATGGACCAGGACCGGGCCGGGCAGGGTCCCGGCCATGAGTCGTTCAAAGGTCTCCAGGTCTTCGGCCATAAATACCTGGGCATAACCGCAAGCCCGGGCGATTCCCGTCAGGCAGACATAAGGGCTGAGCGTGGACTGTTCCCCCGTGGATTCATAAGAAGCGTTATCCAGAACGATGTGGACAAAATGTGCCGGCTTGTTGGCCCCCACCAGGGCCAGATTCCCCAGGCGCATCAGCACCGCGCCGTCGCCGTCGAACACGATCAGGCGTCGGCGGGGCTGGGCTAAGGCCAGGCCCAGGGAGAACGAGGCGGCGCTGCCCATGGAGCCGACCATGTAAAAATGGTTGGCCGCATCCTTGAGCGTATAGAGCTCCCGGCCGGTATAGCCCGTGGTGCAGACGACCACATCCTCCGGCCGCTGACGCTTCAGATAACGGGACAAGATTTCATGCCTGAGGGGCAGGCCGGCCGTGGGGCGCCGCGCTTCCGCGCAGTGCCGGAAATCCCAGGACTGGAGGCCCGGCCGGGCAATTTTCCTGAGCTGGTAATCGGCCACGCTGCCCTTGGCCATGATCAAGGCGAAGGGCAGCCGGCGCTCGGCCATGGAGGCCTGGGCCCGGTCCAAAACGCCGGCGGCCGCGCCCGGATCCTGGGGGAACGGTTCCCAGGGGATGCGCATGATGTCGAGCATTTGGGCGGTGATCTGTCCCATCAGTTCATGCTGGGGCTCGTCGGACGGGCCGCCGGGTTGGCCGCGGTGAGTCACCACCAGCAGCAGGGGGATGCGGAAGGGATAGCACAGCGAGGTCAAGGCATTGACCGCATTGCCCAGGCCGGCGTTCTGGAAAAGGGCCAAGCCCGGCCGGCCTCCGACAGCGGCGCCGGCGGCCATGGCCACCGCATCGCCCTCGTTGGCGGCGTCGTAATAGGCCAGGCTCGGGTCATCGATGACCCGGTTGATGAAGGGCTGGAGATAGGTGCAGGGCGTGCCGGCCACAAAGGTCCGCCCGCGCCGGACCAGCTCGCTGAGAAGAGCGCCGGCCTCGATCATAGCTCCAACTGCTCGGCGCTGTGCAGGTCCGTGAGATTATTGACATCGGCCCAGTTGCCGGTCACGTATTGGACCCGAACCGGCGTGTCTTCCTTGACCAGAGCGTTGAGCATATCGATAATGCGCAGGCTCCTCCATTCCGGCGAATTCCTCCGCCGGCCGATGAACGCTTTGGCCTTGGCCAGGCCGACGCCGTCCAGCTTCATGAGGCCCGTCCACTCGCCCTGGCAGTCGGCCGGGCGCGGCCCGTAGACCGCCCGGCAGAGGAGGATATCGTCCTCGAACAGGGCGGAGGAGTGATTCGGTTTGGAGGCATAGACATAATAGTTGGGGTCGTCGTCCGGGACGCGGCCCGAGGCCGAATCCACGATGAGCGTCACGGGGGCCGTGGTGTTGAGGAGGATGTCCAGAAAATATTTGCGGTAGACGATATCGCCGAAGATGACCAGACATCTCGAATCCACCCGGTCCAGGGCCCGGGCCAGGGAATCGAGCTCGGTGGTCAGGGCATGGTCGGGATTCTCCACCACCTCGATATCCGGCAGACGGATGGCTTCCCGCTTGTAGCCGGCCACGACGATGACTCTTTTCACCCCCCGCTCCCGGAGGGCCGTCAGGGAATGCTCCAGGATGGTCTTTGGCCCGACCCGCAGCATGGCCTTGGGGATGTTCTCGGTCAGCCGTCCCAGGCTGCCCTGGCTGGCGGCCAGGATGGCAGCCGTGTACTCCCCGCCCTTGGTGGTCAGGTATTTCTTTTCCGCTTCCTTGAGCTCGTCATCCCCCTGGAGGCGGAAGATTTCGCTCACCGCCACGATGTTGTCTTCCACGGACAGCAGGTTCTGGTCGCGGTGGATCTGCCGGGCGATCTCCTGCATCCTCTGGACTGAGCCGCGCACCAGGTGGTTGGCCCAGATGCAGACCGAAACCCGGCGCTTACGGAACTCCTCGGTGGGCGTGGTGTAGTATTTGGTGGGGACCACGATCACCGGATGGCGGCCGGCCCATTCATCCAGGAAGGAGAAGATCTCATCGGGCAGGCTTTGGTTGGAATGGATGAGGATGGCGTCGGCCCCGGCCAGCCGATAGGCTTCCGCCCGGCGCAGGGCTTCCTTGAGGCCCCAGCCGGCGATGAGCGCTTCCACCCGGGCCACGATGACGAAATCTTCGTCGGTCTGGGCGTCCTTTCCGGCCATGATCTTGCCGCAGAATTCCTCCACCTCGGCCAGGGGCTGGGCCGTGCCGCGCAGGAAGCTGTTGGTTTTGGGGAAGAGTTTGTCTTCGATGCAGACGCCGGCTATGCCCCGCTGCTCAAGCTTCTTGACCAAACGGCGCATGTTGTTGAAATTGCCGTAGCCCGTATCGCCGTCGAGGAGGATGGGGATGGTCGTGGCGTCGGACATGAATTCCATGGCCTCCAGCACCTGAGTCCAACTGGCTTCGTTGTTGTCCCGCACGCCCAAGGAGGCGGACAGGGCCAGGCCGCTGCCCCAGATGCCCTTGAACCCTGCCTCTTCGACGATCTTGGCCGACAGCCCGTTGTGGGCCTCCATCAGGAACTCCAGATCGTCGCTGAGGACCAGCCGTTTGAGCTGCGTCGTCTTGCTGGTTTTCATAGGATCCTTCCGAAATACTCTTTCATCAAGGCGTTAAAGACCCGGATGTCCCGGTAATCGATGGCGCCCATGTTGGCGATGCGGAAGGTTTCCGCTTTGGCGCACTTGCCGGGATAGATGGTTACTCCCCGGCGGTAGCAGTGATCGTGGAAGTCCCGGTAGCTGTAGGCCGGGGTTTTGGGTTCCAGCACCGCGGTCAGCAGCTTGGAGTGCTGCCAATCGGGCAGCAGGCATTCCAGGCCGGCCTCGGCCAGCCCCTTCCTCACTTCTTGGTAGGAGCGGGCGTAGCGGCGGAAGCGGTTTGCGGCGCCCTCGGCGAAGAACTCATCCAGGGCCTGGCGCAGGGCATAAATGATCTGCACTGGAGGAGTAAACTGGAATTGGCCGGTCCCCCGCAGATGCTGTTCGTTGGCGTAGAGGTTGAGGTAAAAATTGCGCTGGGGAATGGATTTCGTCTTGTCCAGGCTGTCGCGGCGGGAGATGATAAAGCTGATTCCGGCCATGCCCTGGATGCACTTATTGGCCGAAGAAATCAAATAATCCACCGGCAGCGAGGCCAGGTCGATGGGCAGGCCGGCATAGGAGGACATGGCGTCCACGATCGTCTCCAAGCCGAACTCGCGGCCGAGCACCTGCAGCTCCGGCAGGGGATTGAGCATGCCCGTGGTCGTCTCGTGGTGGACCAGGAAGAGATGGGTGAAGGGGCCGTTTTGGTCCAGGATGCGGCGGACGGCCTCCACCTGGGGATAATCCCCCCAGGCCAGCTCGTAAACGGCGTGAGCGATGCCGTAGGCTTCCACAATCTGGCGGGCCCGGCGGCCGTAGGCGCCGTTGTCGAGGATGAGGACCCTGCCCCGGGGCGGAATGACCGAGCTGAGGGCCGCTTCCACGGCCGCCGTCCCTGATCCCATGAGCATGACCGCCGTGTAATCCTCCCCGCCGTTGACCACCCGGACAAGTTTTTTCTGAACCTCCAGGGCGACTTCGCCGAACTCTACCTCGCGAGGGCATATGTCGGGCACGACCAGGGCTTTCTTGACGGTATCCGTGGTCGTGGCCGGACCGGGGTTGAGGAGGATATTACGCTTGACCATAAGCGGATTCGTTTTGTTTGATGCGGGGGCCGACCAGCCGCTGGGCCCGCTCCAGATGTTCCGGGCCGTCGATTTCGATCCAGGCCAGGTCCCGAAGGGTGCGGGCGCGGACGGGATGGGAGGGGCTGACCTCTGCCAGGCAGAGCTCGTAGTCATATTTGGGATCGGGCGGACGGGTCCTATAATGTTCGCACATTCTATCGAAGAGCGGCCGGGAGATTTTGGAGATGCCCACCAGCTCGCCCAGCAGGGGAAGGTCCAGCTTTTTCTTGGATACGGCCTCGATCGTTTCGTTCCGGCCGTAAACATAGACCTCGTCGCCGGCCTGGGTCGGCCCGGAGAGAAGGACCAGGTCCTTCTCCGGAGCTCGGCCGAGGGTCTCCAGAGCGCGCTGCTCATAGAGCAGGTCCGATTCCAGGAGAAAAAAATCCTCCTTTACCTTGCCGGCGCACAGGGATAGAGAGTGCATGCTGCCGGTGGAGGCGTAATCCGGGTTGACGATGAACTTAACAGCCAAAGGGGCGTGGTTCAAGGTTTGGAAGTATTGTTCGGCTTCATACCCGACTACCATGATGAGTGTCTTGACGGCCGCCCGGCGCAGCCGGAGGATGGAGTGATCGATGAGGGAGCGGCCTTCCCAGGGCAACAAGCCCTTGGGTTTTTCGCCGATCACCGAGCGCAGCCGCGTCCCCATTCCAGCGGCCAGAACGACCGCGGTATGTATCATTAAGCCAATTTAGCATGCCGGCCGGCCCATTTCAAGGCGGAGGCATTGATGGATGGCATCTCCAATTGGGTGATCTAGCATTCAAGAAGAGGAGGGGTCCTGTCACGGCTCCTCCCCATCCGTGCTCGTCAGGCTGCGCGCGGGTGGGGAGCCCCTCCGCCGTGCCACCCCTCCCCACGTATCACGCGCTTAGAGATGCTATCACATTGGTGTTATCTTACGGGGCCGAGGATTGTAAAATTCCTCTGATCCGCGTAAAGTATTTTTTTGCGGTTTGATCAAACTTACGCCCAACAAGCGCTTTTTCCAGGAAATCGGACTGGCATGAAAACTGCAGCTTTTCATCCGGCAAAAGGAGATGAGCGAATGAAGCGAAAAGAATTCTTGAAGCGCACAGTCCAGATGGGTCTGGCCGCCGGAGGCTTGGCCTTGCTTCCGGATGTCGCCTCGGCGCGGCCGGCCGGCCAGGAACAAAAACCGGAGAAGGATGGTCAGGAAAAACTCAAGAAATTCAAAGAGGCTTGGGTCACTACCCTGATGCAGAACATGGAGGAACAGCTCGACCCAAAGGAACGAATCGAGCTTATGGAATCTTGCGGCCGGGCTTGCGCGCGGCGCAGCGGGTCGTCCATTAAGCTGGCCGAATCTTGCCAGGGCGATGTCGGCAAACTCGTTATGCGCCTGGCCGGGTTCCTGGGAAAAGAAGGGAGCTATCTCGAAGGAAACATCGTTCACCTCAGCTTCCCGAAATGTTACTGCGAGCTGGTGGCCGACGGTCCGGACCGCCTCCCCGAGATCTACTGCCATTGTTCCGAAGGATGGATTAAGGAAATGTTTGAAACCGCGGCACAGAAAAAGGTCCAGGTCCAAACGCTCCAGACGGCAAAGCGCGGCGGGCCGTCCTGTAAATTTCTGGTTATGGTCTGAGGCCGGGAAAAAAGCCTGTCGCGTCCGGGGGAAGCCGGCACCGACTGAAGAGGTCACCAGGAAGGTCCGGGGATATCAATTGACTCCCTCTCGACGTATCTGCCTACTCAGCGTAATCATTATTTTCGGCCTCCAGACAGCGCGCTCTGGCGGGCCCGAACCTCGACAGCGGTTGTTCCTGCCCAAGACGGTTCCGGCCGGGTTTGTTCCGGCCCAGCCGCCTGAATACTACGGCACGGAAAGCGAGCCCCTGGCCGACGGCCATATCTTCAATTTTATCGACGGCGGAGGGGTGGTCTATCTCAACCACGGGTTCCGGGCCGTGGCCCACCTCCTTTATAAGGACGAGAAGGCCAACGGGTCTTTGACGGTTGATATCTTCGATATGGGGACGCCGCAAAACGCCCGCGCCGCCTTCGCCGATGAGGCCATCTGTCCGGCCGACTTCACCGTGATCTCGGTGGGGACGGAAGCCAAAGCCTATCATTTCGAGCCCGATTTTTTTCTCTATTTTATTAAGGGCCGCTATCTCATCTATACTCACGTTTCCGACGACGCCCGGTCGGAGATTCTGACCGATTTCTCAAAACAGCTTTTCAAGGAGGAGCCATGATCTGCCGGATGAGACGTCTATTATCTATTTTGACGGCGAGTTGCTTATTCATGTTTGCAGCGGGCGCATTGCCGGCGGGTGTGACGACCCAAGGCCAGCCGCAATCGAAATCCAAGGTGGTCACCGTCAGCAGCGCGAGGGTCATCAACTCCCGCAACCAGGTCGATGGGGCCGAAGCCAAAGCCATGCTGGCCGCGGGGCTGGAAGCCTTGACCGGGAAGAAAGAGGCTAAAGAAGCGTGGGCCGCCCTGGGCCTGAAGCCGGCCGACGTGGTCGGAATCAAGATCAACTGCAACAACTGGACGATCACCCTGTCCCCTCCGGCCGAGCTGCTCCGGGCGCTCACGGACAGCTTGGGCCTGGTTGTCCCGGCCAACAACATCATCGTCTATGAATCTTCTATCGCCGACCTTGAGTCGTCCGGGTTCAAGCGCAACAGTTCGACTACCGGGGTGCGATTCATAGGCTGCAATGAGGGCGCCGGGTTTGACGATCAAGAACTCTTGAGCCGGATTGCGACTTCAACCTGCACCAAGCTTATCAATTTTGCTTCACTCAAATGCGTGGAGCAGGGGATGGGGGCAAGCCTCTTCTTCAAGAACCACATCGGCAGCCTGGTGGAAAAGGACATGCCCAAGTGCCACGGCAACATGGACTTTCTGGCCTCGACGCTGGCCAAGCCCAGCCTCAAAAACAAAACTATCCTCAATATCTGCAATGGGCTGCGCGGGACATATAAGCAGGGCGTCCCCTGGTACTGGGGCGGACTCATCCTGGGGCAGGACCCGGTAGCCGCCGAATGGGTGGGCTACCAGGTCATCAACGAGAAAAGGCAGGAAGAAAAAACGGCCGCCCTGCCCGTGCCCGAGTACCTGAAGATTGCGGAGTCTAAATACGGCCTGGGCACCTGCACGCCCGGGCATGTTGACTGGTTCAAGATAGAGCGCTAGATCCTAAAGAGCGTTTTTTTGCGCCAAAAAAACTAGGCTAGGGGAAATATTTAGTAAAAATAGATAGTTAAGGTCTTTATTATAAAATATGGTTCTCTTCCATTCGGTGTGGGTTGATACGGTTTAAAGGGGGCCTTTAGGCATGATAGGATTCGAGACAAATCCCGTATTGAAAGGATGCGTCTCGATGGATGAACTCAGCTTGTTTACCCTGGCTCTCGGTATCGCCAAGCCCTGGCGGGTCGTCGATCTCAAGTTCTCCAAGGAGGAAGGGCGGCTCGATCTTTGGCTCGACTTCGTTAAGGGCGCCAAGTTCCCTTGTCCCTCGTGCGACGAGACTGGGGAAGGCGAGATCCACGACACCCAGGACCGGACATGGCGACATCTGAACTTCTTCCAGTATGAGACCTATCTTCACGCCCGGGTCCCACGGGTCCGCTGCGGAAAGTGCGGGGTCAAGCAGGTCGAGGTGCCATGGGCGCGGCCCGGCAGCGGGTTTACGCTCCTGTTCGAGCTCCTGGTTCTGTCTCTCTGCCGGGAGATGTCGGTCGCCGCAGTGGCGGAGCTTACGTCCGAGCATGCCAATCGCCTGTGGCGGATCTTGGAGCACTACGTCGAACGGGCCCGAAAGGCGGTCGACCTGAGCGTCTTCCATCAACTTGGAATCGACGAGTTCTCGCTCCGCAAGGGGCACGTCTACATGACCTCGTTCAGTGATCTCGAGGCCTCCCGGGTCGTTTTCCTGGGGGAGGGGCGCAAAAAAGGGGTCGTGAAGAGCTTCGTCAGCGATCTGATATCCCGGGATATCGATCCCGCCCAGATCGATGTCGTCTGTTGCGACATGTGGGATCCCTACTTGAACGGGATCGGGAAACACCTGGCTGAAGCGGCGGTCGTTTTCGACCGGTTCCACGTCATGAACCTGCTCAACAAGGCCCTTGAGGCCGTCCGGCGCGACGAGCAGCGGGAAAACAGAATCTTGAAGAAGAGCCGGTTCCTCTGGCTGAAGAATCCGAAGAACCTGACGGAGAACCAGGAAGCCCGGCTGGAAACGCTCAAACGCCTGGACCTGCGGACGGCCCGGGCTTATCAGATCAAGCTGGCGCTGGCCCGGTTCTGGGAGATCAGGAATCCGCTCCAGGCCGTCGCTTACCTGAAGAGCTGGTTCTTTTGGGCGACGCACAGTCGGCTCGAGCCCGTGATCCAAGCCGCGCGGACGATCAAGCGCTACTGGAAAGGCGTAATCAACTTCCTCGATGCCCGAGTGACCAACGGGACGGTGGAGGGCTTGAACTCTAAAATCAAGACCGCGATGAAAAGAGCCTACGGGTTCAAGCAAGTCGTCTATCTCCGGACCATCGTTTATCTTGTCGCCGGTCGGCTAAGCTTCAGCTACCCACAGTAAATGGAAGAGAACCTAAAATATTTATCTTGGGCCGCGCCCTAGTTTATCGAATCTCTATTTTTTGCACCCAAAATAGCGATTAAGGGCAAAAAAATTAGGGCAAATATTATGTATCTTATTTGTTTAGAACAAAGTCACTCGGTCCGACCCCAAAGTATAGAACAGCTTGACTTTCAACCAAAAAGTAATTACAGTAATTACATGAAAACGATTGAGCTCAAGGTCTCCCGTATCGGCAACTCCCGCGGGGTCCGGTTGCCTGCAGCATCGCTGCGGCGTTATCGCATCGGTGCTGCGGTCCTCATGGAGGAGCGGAGCGAGGGGATTTTCCTGCGGCCCGTTGGCCCCGTGGTGGAGAAACTCTCATGGGAAGATACGGCCTCGGAAATGGCGGCCGGCCGCGAATACTGGGGCGAGTGGGTCGCGGCGGACGCGGACGGATTGCCAAGCATTCCCTGGGAGACCAGAAAGGGCGGTAGGATAGCAGAAAGGAAAAGGCGTTATCGTTCGGTACGGCGATTGGCCAAGAAATCATGAAGCGCTACGAGATTCGTTGGGTATCACTGGACCCGACTCAGGGCGCGGAAATGGCCAAAAAACGTCCGGCGGTTATCGTGAGTCTGGATGCGCTCAATGAGAAATTGCAGACGGTGACAGTCTGCCCGCTGACCAGCCGGTTGCATCCCTCCTGGCGATGCAGGCTGCAAGTCCGATGCATCCGGCCGGAGGCGGAAATCGCGGTGGACCAGATACGAACGATCAGCAAATCTCGGCTGGGAGCCAAGATCGGTTCATTGACGGAAGACGAAGCCTCAGCGTTGAGGCGGATCATTACCGAGATGTACGGCGAGTGACTCGAAACTCTAGGCGTTCTGTTCGGCTTTAAATAAGAATTTCCTTTTCGGCAGCGGCTGCCCGCGCGCACGGTTCGTCTTCTGACGCGGGCGAGCCTTTATTTCACCTGGAACTCGAGCGTGCGGTCGAGCTTATCGTTCAAATACAGGTCGACTTTGTAACTGCCCTTCGGCCAGGGCTTGCTGTTGGTCAGGTCGAAAGTGATTGTCGCGTCGCCGACCGTCTTTTCAGTCGCATCGATCTTCGTGTTCGGGGTCGCGCCTTCGACCGAAACGGCCGTCCAGTCAGCTTTCACTTTGGTATCGTCCGGGGCGTTGGCCAGCTGGACGATGCAATAGAAGACCTGGTCTGCGGCGAACACGGCCGTCTCCTGCGTCCCTTCCTTGTCGGTTGTCAACTTGGCGCTCTTGATATGGGCGGTGGAGACACTGCAGGCGCCCGCCAGGACAGCCAGGCCTAGGGCCGCGACCGCCAACACCGCCTGAAACGTTTGCCCTTTCTTCATTGAAACCTCCTTAGGATTCTATTGGTACAAAATCCTATAGAATTAATAGGATGGCCCGATATTACTGATTGTCGGGCCAAAACGCAAGCCTTTTTTAGCCGGTCCCTTGCTTTGCTATCCCGACTCCCGTTAAGGTTCTCTCTACCGACGACGTCTTTACACATTAGGATAATTTTATTAGGATTAATTCAAAGCATTATTTGAGCTAGCAACCTATTGCGCCTAGATCAGACTGATATGTGAAAGGGGAGTCTAAAATGCCAGCGCTTGCGTCTTTTGAAGACCTAAAAGCCGCCCAGAATGATCTGAGGGGAGCTAAAAATCTCGATGAATTGAAATCCGCATTTAAGAAGTGGCGCCGCATCGGCTGGAAAAATGTCTGTCGGCTTTGGCTTGAAGAACGGACTTCAGAACAATTAAAAGGCGAAGACTGACCAGGCTATGCGGTCATTTACGCCCATTCCCAATTGTGATGATAAAATCTCTCGACAACAGGCTCAGCTGTTTATTTACCGCCGGATGCTGCCGCCCTTCCGGATTTGATTGGGCGGAACGCTGCCGTCCGAGTCGCCCCAGCCGGCTATGCGGGCCATGAGCCACCAGAAGGCGCGCGCCTTCAGGTTGCAGTTCAGGGGTTCCGAATGGGCGCAGTCACAGGAAGCGCATAGAGAGTTGCCGGCATGGGCGCTGCACCACTCCTGGGCCCAATTCCCGCCGTAATAGGCGCAGCCGTCATCTGCTCCGCGGTCAAGAAAATAGCCGCCGTTCGGGTCGTAGCTTTCAATATCGGCGAAGTCGAAGAGAACCTTGTGGTTATTCCGGACGTATTGCCGGATCTGGTTGTTGCGCTGATTCAGGTTTCCGCTCTCTCCCGACCCGTCCAGGTGTCCGGTCATATAAACGAAGGTGACCGAAGGGAATTCGGATTCGAGCTGACTCATCCGGTTGAGGTAGGTGTCGATATCGGAGGAAGTGGCATCGCTCACCTGGCCGCACCAGGACCAGATAACCACATTCCGGTCCCCGCCCGCGCCCTTCAGGTAAGCGCGGGTAAGGGAAGCCCAGGTGACCCGGTCCGGGCTGCCCAGGTCGCCGTCCGGTGTGGCGTCGGCGATGGACAGGTTTCCAGCGACGACCGAGCCGTCGGTGATGAAGTCATACAGCCCGGCATAGGACGAATTGTCCATTAAGACCTGCATCCCGGTGATAAGCTGGCTGCCGTGGGAGGTATGGCCGTAGCTCACTCGCAGCCGGTCCTTGGCCTGCTCGATCCATTCGCGCGGTATCGAGGCCAGGTCCGTGCAGGTGTGGTCGATGATGATGGCATCCTGGACGACACTGGCCGCTCCGCCGCAGGCCGCCGGTGAGGCCGGTCCGTTTTCAGACGGGCCGGCGGCCGTGGCTAGGGCGATCACCGCTCCGGCAGCCAGTATAAACAACGGGACGATTATGATAATTTTTCTGCTCGGCTGGATAATCATGGGGCCCCATCCTCCTTAGTCGGGAGAATAGTCTGGCCCGGCCGGGATGTCAAGAATCGGGCTATGAATCGGGCTGTGATGTCTTGAAAAATGGCATGGGCAAGGCTAAGATGGAGCAGTGCCCGGAGAATAAAATATTTAATGGCCGTTCGAAGTCCAGTCGTGGGAAAGCAATTATTATAAAGGAGACATTATGAGAAAGACCGTTTCATTGACCATTTGGCTTCTAATTTTCGCTTTCATCGTCCCGGCCCTCTGCCAGGCGGCGGAGATCCAGGAAATCAACCTCCCCAAACCGCGCCTGGAGGGAGGCAAGCCCCTGATGCAGGCCCTGGCGGCCCGCGCCTCCTCGCGCGAGTTCAGCTCCGCAGAGCTTCCGCTCCAGGTCCTGGGCGACCTTCTCTGGGCAGCTGACGGCATCAACCGGGCCGAGTCGGGGAAGCGGACGGCGCCCTCGGCCGTCAACTGGCAGAATATCGATATCTACGTTGCCCTCAAGAGCGGCCTCTACCTCTATGATGTCAAGGCGCACAGCCTGAAACCAGTCCTCGACCAGGATGTCCGGGCTGCTACCGGGAAGCAGGAATTCGTCAAGGATGTCCCCCTGGACCTGGTCTATGTCGCTGATTTTTCGAAGATCAACCGGGGGACGGATGAGGACAAAAATTTCTATTCGGCCGCCCACACCGGCTTCATCAGCCAGAATGTCTACCTTTATTGCGCCTCCGAGGGCCTGGCCACGGTGGTCCGGGGAATGTTGGACAGAGAGTCCCTGGCTAAAGCCATGAACCTCCGGCCCGACCAGAAGATCATGCTGGCCCAGTCGGTGGGTTACCCAAAGAAACCGTAGAAGCCCGAGCCGAGCCAGCACCTTAATAATAATTATAGATTTCTCCCGATAACAATTCTTCATTTCGGGCCGTGCGATAAGCATCCCAAATTCCGTGATTCGTTAAGATCGCGCTGGGGTGGCGCGGCGAAGGGGCTCCCCGCCCGCGCACAGCGGCCCGGCCGCGAGCACGGCCGGGGAAGAGCCGCGACAGGACCCCACAATTATCTGCCTTTATCACGGGAATAGGGATGCTTCCGGGCGAGTGAGCGGAGTTGAACATCGTTCTTTGTTCTTTTATAATGAATCATCATCTTGATCATGACCCTTCGTCCGCCGCTTTTTTAAGGAGGATCTAATGAACGGCACCGTGAAAATTCCCATTCCTTATAATGAGCCGGTCCTGAGCTATGCGCCGGGGACTTCCCAGAAAAAAGCGCTCAAGGACCAGCTTCAGAAGATGCTGGCCGAGACCGTCGACATTCCCCTGGTCATCGGCGGCCAGGAGGTCAGGACGGGCAGCCTGGCCGACTGCCGCTGCCCGCATGACCACGGGCATGTCCTGGCTCGCTATCACAAGGCCGGGGCCAGGGAAGTGGAAATGGCTGTCGAGGCGTCCAAGAAGGCTTGGCGGGACTGGTCGGAGATGGATTGGGTCTCCCGGGCGGCGATCTTCCTCCGGGCGGCCGAACTGCTGGCCGGCAAGTACCGTTTCATCCTGAACGCGGCCACCATGCTCGGCCAGTCCAAGACTTGCCACCAGGCGGAGGTCGACTCGGCCTGCGAGCTCATCGACTTCTACCGTTTCAACCCCTACTTCATGACCCAGATATACGGCGAGCAGCCCAACTCCTCGGCCGGAATTTGGGATTACCTGGAGTACCGGCCCCTGGAGGGGTTCGTCTTTGCCGTGACTCCCTTCAACTTCACGGCCATCGCCGGCAACCTGCCCACTTCGCCGGCCATGATGGGCGATGTTGTCCTGTGGAAGCCCGCCTCCTCGGCCGTTTATTCGGCTTATTTCCTGACCAAGCTGTGGGCCGAGGCGGGGCTGCCGGGGGGCGTCATCAACTTCATTCCCGGCCCGGGCCACTTCGTGGGCGACCCGGTGCTGGCTAAGGCGGACCTGGCCGGCGTGCATTTCACGGGCAGCACGGCCGTTTTCCACGATATGTGGAAGCTCATCGGCGGCAATATCAAGAACTACAAGAGCTATCCCCGCATCGTAGGCGAGACGGGAGGCAAGGACTTTGTCTTCGTCCATGCCTCAGCCGACCTGGAGGCCGTGGCCGTGGCGCTCATCCGGGGCGCCTTCGAATACCAGGGCCAGAAATGTTCGGCGGCCAGCCGGGCCTACATTCCACAGAGCCTATGGCCGGCCCTCAAGCAGCGTCTGAAGGATGAGGCCGCCACCATCAAGATGGGCGACGTGGCCGACTTCTCCAACTTCATGGGCGCGGTCATCGACAAGGCGGCCTTCGACTCGATCGTGGCCTACATCGAATATGCCAAGAAGTCGAGCGAGGCCGAGATCATCATCGGCGGCCGCTGTGACGACAAGAAGGGCTACTTTGTCGAGCCGACGATCATCCAAACCTCCAACCCCCGCTTCAAGCTCATGGAAGAGGAGATCTTCGGGCCGGTGTTGACCCTCTTATGTTTATCCCGACAAGGATTTCGTCAATGTCCTGGAGCTGTGCGACTCGACCTCGGCCTATGCCCTGACGGGTTGCATCATGGCCAACGACCGGTCGGCCAGTCATCCAGGCCTACAAGACCCTCCGGTACGCGGCCGGCAATTTTTACATTAACGACAAGCCCACAGGCGCCGTGGTCGGCCAGCAGCCGTTCGGCGGCGGCCGGGCCTCGGGCACGAACGACAAGGCTGGCTCCTACCTCAACCTGCTGCGCTGGGTGAGCGCCCGGGCGGTCAAGGAGAACCTGAACCCGCCCACGGATTATCGGTATCCGTTCCTGCTGGAGAAGTGACAGGCTTAGATCGATGGTGAACGGCAGCATCTCCCACGCTGAGAATTATAGGGAGGGGTGGCTCCCGAAGACACCTATGATTTCTCTTTATTCTATTTATCCCCCTCTAGCCCCCCTTGGTGAAACAAGAGGGGCAAAGGTTGGTGTCTCCGGAAAGGTCGGCCGTGACAGGACCCCTCCTCTTCTTGAATGGAAGATCGTGGGAATGGAGCCGCGGCCGTGAAGATCTTCGGCGTTATCGGCAGCTCGGGGAGCGGCAAGACCCAGCTCATCGAGCGTCTTATCGTTGAGTTCCACAAACGCGGCCGGCGGGTGGCCGTCCTCAAACACTGCCCGCACGGTTTCGACCTGGACCGGGAGGGCAAGGATTCCCACCGCTTCCTGGACAAGGGAGCGTCCGGGGTTGGCTTGGCCGGTCCCGGCCAGACCGCTTTCCTTCATCGGACCGGCCCCCAGGAGAGCCTGGCCGTCCTGGCCCAGGAGAAGTTCTATGACGCCGATATCATCCTCATCGAGGGGGGAAGAATTCCCCAGGATACCCCAAGCTTTTGGTCCTGGCCGCGGGAGAGCCGCTGGGACGGGAGGCAGGCCTGGAGGAAGTGGCGGCCGTCGTCGCCGAAAAAAAACAGCCCTGGAGCCGACGGGTCTTCGCTCCGGAGGAGGTGAACGCCATGGCGGATTTCATCGAGAAGCACGACAGTGGTCCGGCAGCCGCTGTGACGGCTGAGGTGGATGGCGTGGCGGTTCCGCTTAATCCCTTCGTCCAGAAGGTTTTCGAGCAGGTTGTGCTCGGTTTGGTGACGTCACTCAAGGATATCGGCCAAGATCCCCGGCGAATTGTCCTGACTGTAACAAGGAGTGGCCATGTGGGTCAAAAGCACTAGGAACTGGCTGTGGTTGCTGCTGTTCGGCTCCCTGTGGGGCGCGATGGAAGTGGTTGGCGGAGAGGTTCTTCATCGAAACGGGGTCCCTCAGGCCTCGGTCTTCCTCACCGCCTGGGCCCTGTTTGTCCTGGCCGTATCTCGCGGCGTTCTGAATAGGCCCGGCACTTCGAGCGCGGTGGGAGCCTTAGCCGCGCTCTATAAACTGGCCAACGCCGCGCCCTTTTTCTGCCATCTGCTGGGGATCTTTTTTGTCGGCCTGGTTTTTGACGTTTTCGCTTCTCTGCTCCTGAAGCAGGGGAGGAAAGCCGGCTGGGGGCGGGCTTCCCTCAGCGGCGCGCTGAGCGCCTACAGCGGAAATGTCCTCTTCGCCGTTCTGATGACTTTCGTCGCCCGCTACAAGTATTGGATCGGGGACGGGCTGGTGAAATTCAGCCGACACATATTGATCAGCGGCAGCTTCACCGCCCTGGCCGCCTGCCTCCTGGTTCCGCTGGGGCTCAGGGCGGGGGAGAGCGGCGGCGCCTTTGTCCTCAGGCGTCCCCATGCAGCCCTGGCCGGCGCAGCCGCTCTAATTCTCGTGGCCTGGACGCTCGGCCGGTTCATCGGCTGACCCGGATACCCGCGGAGACAGTCTCGGAGGTTCCATGAGGATCAAGGTTAACGGCGCCAAATGCAGCGGCTGCCGGCTCTGCTTGCAGATCTGCGCCATCGAAAACTACCGGGACATCAACCCGAAGAAAGCGGCACTCCGCATAGAGGCCAGGTTCCCCGACCCCGGCCGTTTCCAGCCTTATGTCTGCACCCAGTGCGGCAAGTGCGCCGAGGTTTGTCCCGAGGAGGCCATTCACCGCAGCGACAACGGGGCCTACCTGGTGGACCCGGCCCGCTGCAACAACTGCGGCGTTTGCGTCGAGGCCTGCCCGGTCCGCGTCATCTTTCAGCATCCTGACCTGGGCCATGTCATCATCTGCACTTTCTGTATGAAATGCACCGAGCTGTGCAACACGGGCGCCATCGTCAAGTGGGAGAGGCCGGCCAAACCGGCCAAAGCGGCCGCCGCCCGCGAAGCGGGAGTGTGACATGGCCGACGGGCTTGCCGGGACGACCCTGCGAATCAACCTCAAGACGGGCGCCATCCGCCGTCTGCCCACCGACGAGTCTCTCTTTAGGCGCTGGCAGGGAGGCCGGGGCGTGGTGGCCAAGCTGATCTACGACGAGGTCCCCCGCGACGCCGACCCGCTCGGCCCGAAGAACATCTTCATCATCTGCGCCGGCGTCATGAGCGGCGCCTTCATTCCCGCCGGCTCCAAGGTCGGTTTCGGCTCGGTCTCCCCCCTGACCAACGGCCACGGCGACTCGAACATGGGCGGTCATCTCGGCCCGGCCCTCAAGTTCGCCGGCTACGACCTGGTCATTTTCGAAGACATCTCGCCCCGTCCGGTCTATCTTTATATCGACGACGACACGGTCGAGCTTCGCGATGCCTCCAAATATTGGGGGATGAGGTCGCTGGCCTGCGAAAAGGCGCTCAAGGAAGACCTGGGCGAGGACTTCGAGGTCGCCACCATCGGCCCGGCCGGGGAGAACGGCGTTCTCTTCTCCTGCATCACCCATGACTTCGGCCGCCAGGCGGGCCGCACCGGCCAGGGCGCGGTCATGGGCTCGAAAAAGCTGAAGGCCATCTGCGTCCGCGGCACCAAGTCGCTGCGGGTGCACGACCTGGAAGCGCTCAAGAAACAAGTTACCGGCATCATGCTGCGCACCCAGAAGCACCCCAACATGGAGCCTTGGCAGAAGTACGGCACCGCTTTCTTCATCCAGTGGTCGAACGAGAACGCCGTCATCCCGGCCTATAACTTCCAGACGACCTACTACGAGGACACTAGCAAGATCGACGGCGACCAGTTGGTGGAGAAGTGCCTCATCACCCACAAAGCCTGCTTCGGCTGCTGGATGAACTGCGGCAAATACACCAGGGCCGTCATTCCCGGCAAGCCCGAGGTCCACCTGGAGGGGCCGGAGTATGAGACCGGCGCCCTGTGCGGCTCCAACCTGGGCATGAAGGACATCAACCACGTGGCCTACCTCAACTGGCTGCTGGACGACCTGGGCATGGACTCCATGTCGGGCGGGGGAGTCATCGGCTTCGCCATGGAGTGCTTCGAACGCGGCCTGATCACCGAGGCCGACCTGGAGGGCCATCCCCTGCGCTGGGGCTCGGTGGACGACGTTGAGCATTTCCTCGAGATGGTCGCCTCGCGGCGCGGCATCGGCGACTGGTTCGCCCAGGGCTCGAAGCGGGCCGCCCGGAAGATCGGCCGGGGCAGCGAGAAGTTCGCCATGCAGGTCAAGGGCCAGGAGATGTCCGGCTACGACGGCCGCTGGGCGCCGGGCATGCTCCTGTCCTACATGACCGCCGACATCGGCGCCCACCACAACCGCTCCTGGACGATCACCGTGGACATGGCCGAGGGCCGGGAGTCGGTCGAGGGCCGGGCCAAGATCGTGGTCTATCTGCAGCACATCCGGCCCCTGTTCGACACCTGGTGCATCTGCCGGCTGTTCTGGGGAGAGCTCGACGTCACTCCTGAGGAGATCGTCGAATCGCTCAACCACATCACCGGCTGGGGGGTCAGCCTGGAGGAGGTCCTGCGGACCTCGGAGATGATCTGGAACCTGAACCGCTGCCACTACCTGGAGCGCAACCTGGCCGACGGCCGGACCTTCGACTATCCGCCGGCGCGCTCCTGGGAGGACAAGATCCCATCGGGCCCGGGTAAGGGCAAGGGGCTGAGCCGGGAGCAGGTGGAGCAGATGCTGGACGAGTACTATGCCGCCCGCGGCTGGGACAGCCGGGGCAACCCCACGCGGGCGGTGTTGGAAGATCTGGGCTTGGCCGATGCCGCGGACAACCTGGAAAAAATCGGACGGCTGGGCGAGCCCATCCCCGGAGGCATCCCCAAGGTGCGCGGGGAGAAGTACAAACCCAAGGCCTTCTGATTCCCTGAAATGAAATGTCTGACCGCCCTGGACTGATTGTCCTTTCGGCAAACTTGGTGAGTTTTGAAGGACTCTTGTCTCTTTTGAAAAAATGAGCTAATGTAAACGCATTATTAATTGTTACATATTGGGCTGATTTATGTTAAACTGGCTGTATGGAACCGATCGATATCCGGCATCCGGAGGTGACCCGGGACAGCCTGGTAGCTTTTGCCAAGAGTATCCCGGGGGCGTGGATGGGATTAAAGATTGCAGCCCTGCTTTTAATCGTCGAAGGACAGCGGCCGGGCTGGACAGCCAGGGTCTTGGGTCTGACGCGCATGAGCTTGAATCGCTGGATAAAGACCGTGAATGCCGGGGGGTTGAAAGCTTTGAGGAACAAGCCCAAACCAGGGAGGCCGTCTCGGCTGACTCCCCAGATCGCGCAAGAGGTGGAACGGCACTTAGAGCAATCGCCTCAGGAATTTGGCCTGAACCGGGCCCGGTGGGATGGCCCCACCTTGGCCGAGCACTTAAAACGTCGGTACGGGTTGAAACTGAAGGTGCGGCAGGCCCAGATGTGGATGCATCAGCTGGGATATCGCTTGAAACGGGCCAGTTATTCGTATCTTCAGGCCCGGGCGGAAGAAGCGAAGCGGTTTCGCCGCGAGTTAAAAAAAACTTCAGAATCTGGGTCCTCGGGAGACGGTGGTTTTTCAAGATGAAACGGGTTTTACCCTGCATCCCCGGCTGGGACGGGGGTGGGCCAAGAGAGGACATTCTTTTCGCATCCCTACCACCAGCCAACATCACCAGCGGCTTAATATTTCGGGTTGGGTGGCGCCGCTTCTGGGACGCTACGGAATGATTCGCACGGAACGGGGAGATCGGAAAGGGTTTGTTAAGGTCTTGAGACATCTCTACCGGCGTCTGCGCGGTTATGTGATTTGGCTTTATGTTGATCGGGCACGATGGCATAAGGGAGAACCGGTGGAGTGTTTCCTTCAAACTCGCCCGCGTATCCATATGGAGTACCTTCCTCGCTATCAGCCGGGGTTGAATCCCCAAGAGCAAATCTGGAAACAAGTCCGATATGAAGCCACGACCAATCGCTGGTTCGAAAACCTGGAGTTGATCTGGCTGGCCATCCTAAGAACCGTCCACTCATGGTCTCCCAAGAAAATACGTCGATTGTGTAACATCTGCTAATGCGTTAACATTAGTTTGACGAGTAAAGATATGATGACTATATTTCTAAAAGCGGGTAGCGAGCTGCGCCTGAAGCTCAACCCGGACGTGGATTATTACACGCGGCGCGTTGAGACCGAAGGGGGAAAAACTCTGCGGGAGATCCTGCGCCAGATAGGCCTGGACCCCGCCTTCGTAGCTTTCGCCTACTCGGAAGGGAAGCTGCGCAGCCTCGATTATATCCCCCAGGACGGACAGAACATCACCCTGCAGCCGCCTGTTTCGGGCGGATAGGGATAGCTGATTTCGGCGACGGAATGAGCTGTTGGGCCTGAGGAAAAGACACATGTCGAAAAGGGAAGGAGAAAGGTACCTCCGGCAGCTCGGCCTGGAGGAATGGAACCAGGATAAGCTCAAGTCGGCCAAGGTCTTTGTCGCGGGCGTGGGCGGACTGGGCAGCGCCTCCTCCCTTTATTTGGCTGCCGCGGGCGTGGGCCTTCTCCGGCTGTGCGACTCTGACCGAGTGGAACTCTCCGACCTGAACCGCCAGGTCCTTTATTCTGAAAGATCTTTGGGCAAGCCCAAGGTCGAAGAAGCCCGGAACCTGCTGGCCGCTCTCAACCCTGAGATCAAGATCGAGGCGCTGTCCGAAAAGATCAGCGAGCGAAATATCGAACAACTGGCCGCCGGCTGTGGCCTTATCGTGGATGGCCTAGACAACATGGAAACGCGCCTTGTCCTGAACAGTTTTTCCGTCCGGAAAAGAATTCCCTATGTCTATGGCGCCATCCACGGCTGGGTTGGCCTGGCCAGCCTCATCCTTCCGCCCCGGACCGGCTGCTTGGCCTGCCTGATGCCCTCCCTTCCGCCCGCAGCCGGCCCGATCCCGGTGGCAGGCTTCATTCCCGGGGCGATCGGGCTTATCCAGGCCGCCGAGGCCTGCAAGCACTTGATGGGCGTCAAGGGCACCCTGGCCGGCCGCCTTCTCGTTTACGACAGCCGAGCTCTTAACTTTGACCTGGTCGATTGGGAAAAAAATCCCGCCTGTCCCGTTTGCTCCAGTATCGAATAACAAACTCTCGACAGATATCTTGTCTGCGTCACAGCGCCCGGAAGTTGGGCTATTTCGTTTTTTTGATTTTAATTTAATAATTGGGCGCGGAGGGGGCTATAGCCCCCCCGCACCAGGTTGAGAAGATAGAGTCATCGACTTGATGATTCTTAGACTAAGCCTTGCTCCATCATGGCCCGGGCGACTTTAAGGAAGCCGCCGATATTGGCGCCGTTGACATAATTGCCCGGGGTTCCGTAGGTTTGGGCAGCCTCGACACAGGTCTTGTGGATGCTCTTCATGATCTGATGGAGCCGATTATCCACCTCGTCTCTGCTCCAGTTCAGCCGCGCGCTGTTCTGGCACATCTCCAAGCCGGAAGTGGCCACGCCGCCCGCATTCGCCGCTTTGCCGGGGGCAAAGAGGATTTTGGCGTCTACAAAGACGTCAACCCCCTCGGCCGTGGTGGGCATATTGGCTCCCTCGGCCACGACGTAGACGCCGTTCTTGACCAGGTTTTTGGCGTCCTTCCCGTTGATTTCATTCTGAGTGGCGCTCGGAAAAGCGCAATCGGCCTTGATATTCCAGAGCGGGTTGTGGTCCAACCCCGAGGTCAACGGCGTGTAGGTCACTCCCTTATACTTGTCGGCGTAATCTTTGATCCGGCCTCGCCGTACGTTCTTCAGGTCAATGATAAAGGCCAGTTTCTCGGTATTGATCCCGGCCGGGTCATGGATGAAGCCGTTTGAATCGGACAGGGTGACGACTTTGCCGCCGAGCTGGTTGATCTTCTCGACGGTGTACTGGGCCACGTTGCCGCTTCCGGAGACAAGGCAGGTTTTATTTTCCAAGGTCTGTTTTCTGGTGGTCAACATCTCGGCGGCAAAATAGACGGCCCCGTAGCCGGTGGCCTCGGTGCGGATGAAGATCCCCCCAGTCGAGGCCCTTCCCGGTCAGGACTCCGGTCACTTCGTTCCTTAGTTTTCGATATTGGCCGTACATAAAGCCGATCTCCCGTCCGCCCACTCCGATATCTCCGGCGGGAACATCGGTATCGGGGCCGATGTGCCGGTAGAGTTCGTTCATGAAACTCTGACAGAGGCGCATGACCTCGTTGTCGCTCTTGCCCTTGGGTTCGAAATCGCAGCCGCCCTTCCCTCCGCCCATGGGCAGGGTCGTCAGGGAATTCTTGAACACCTGCTCGAAGGCCAAAAACTTCAGAATGCCGAGGTTGACCGTGGGATGAAAGCGTAGGCCGCCTTTGTAGGGGCCGATGGCGCTGTTCATCTGAATCCTGTAGCCGCGGTTGACCTGAACCTGGCCGGCATCGTCCATCCAGGTTACCCGGAACATGATGACCCTCTCCGGCTCGGCGATTCGTTCCAAAATCTTGGCCTGGCGATACTCGGGATGGCGATC
This sequence comes from Candidatus Aminicenantota bacterium, assembly GCA_963702835.1. Lineage (GTDB taxonomy): Bacteria > Acidobacteriota > Aminicenantia > Aminicenantales > JAFGAV01 > JAFGAV01. The sequence continues at coordinate 1,466,038 of OY969762.1, read as the reverse complement.
CAGGACGACGGCCAGCGAGTTCACCACTTCATAAACAGCCTGATGGAACTCGGGTTGAGCAGGATTCTTGGCTTTAATTTCATCCATGAAATCCTTAACATAATTGCTCATAAAAACTCCTTTGTAATGAAATCATAGGAGACGATGAATCTATATATCTCCGTCACCTTTCTATCCTACAATTGTTATGGAATTATTTGGGTTCAGTTTGGATTTTAATAAAATTAGATTTCTGATTTTATAGGATTCCCCTGTAAGTGGAGGGATTCCTTGACTTTGAAGGAAGCATAGCTTATTTTGAGAAGGAAGCGACGGAGGGTGGATTTTATGGACAAAGCTTCTTACAATTCATTTGCCATAGCTCAATTCCAGTTTGACCGGACGGCGGATTGGCTCAACTTGGACCTGCCCACCCGCGAGCTGTTGCGCGTTCCACTCAAAGAACATCAATTTCTCATCCCCCTCCGCCTGGATGACGGGAAGGTCAAGATCTTCCGCGGCTTCCGGGTCGTCCATAACGATGCCCGGGGGCCGGCCAAGGGGGGAGTTCGTTTCCACCCTCAGGAGACCATCGACACCATCCGGGCTTTGGCCATGTGGATGACCTGGAAGTGTGCCCTCATGGACATCCCCCTGGGCGGCAGCAGCGGAGGCATAGCCTGTGACCCTCATGATCTGACCCTGCGGGAACAGGAACAGCTCTGCCGGGGTTGGGTCAGGCAGCTTGGCGGCGGGCTTGGTCCCCGGGTCGATGTTCCAGCTCCGGATATCATGACCAGCGCTCAGCATATGCTCTGGATGCTGGATGAATATGAAACCATGCGCGGGGAAAAATCCCCGGGGTTCATCACCGGGAAACCCGTGGGCTTGGGGGGATCCTTGGGCAGGATGGAAGCCACCGGCTACGGCCTTATTTTTGCCTTGCGGGAGGCTCTTAAGGAGCTGGGCATCCAGCCCGGCGGCACCACCGCCAGCGTTCAGGGATTCGGAAACGTGGGACAGCATGCCGTCCGGCTTTTTCAACAAATCGGCGGAAAGGTGACTTGCGTATCGTGCTGGGATCAGAAGGAGGCGACCTCCTATGCTTACCAAAAGGACTCCGGCATCGACACCCAGGCTCTGGCCGGGATCACCGACCGTTTTGGCGGGATCGATAAAGAGAAGGCTCTGAAAATGGGATATGAAGTCTTGCCTGGGGAGGCTTGGCTGGCCCAGGATGTGGACATTCTGATCCCGGCGGCAGTCGAAAATCAGATCACGGATGAAAACGTCAAAACGATTCGTCCCCGGGTCAAGATCATCGCCGAGGGCGCCAACGGCCCGACCACCCTCGAAGCGGACCGGACGATCGCCCAGCGGGGCATTCTCCTCATTCCCGATATTTTGGCCAACGGCGGGGGAGTGACTTGCAGCTACTTCGAGCAGGTTCAAAGCAACATGAACTATTATTGGGAGAAAGACGAAGTCCTGGGCAAGCTGGACCTCAAAATGACCTCCGCCTTCAACGCCGTGCTTGAATTTGCGAAAAAAAAGAAGCTCTCTCTGAGAGACGCGGCATTTTCTATCGCTGTGGCCCGGGTGGTTCAAGCCTGTCGGGACAGGGGCTGGGTTTAGTTTTGCCGGATAAACAATCCCTGGCCCAGTTCGACCGCCATTTCTTAACCGCTAAAGACAAGCTCACGGCCATCGGCCGGGGTTCGCTGGGGGGGAAGGCCCATGGACTGGCTTTGATGAGGGACGCCCTGGAGAGAAAACTGGCTCCCTCATTTCGTCCCGCCATCAATATCACCATACCGACCCTGACCGTCATTACCACGGAGTTTTTTGATCTCTTCATGAAACAGAATGATCTCTATGGGCTGGCTCTGTCCGGCCTCCGCGATGACCTTATCGCCGGCGCTTTCCAGAAGGCTGAGCTTCCCGCCCAGCTGGTGGGAGACCTCCGGGCTCTTGTCCTCCAGGTCCACTCGCCCTTGGCCGTTCGATCCTCCAGCCTGCTCGAAGATGCCATGTTCGAGCCCTTCGCCAGTGTCTATGCCACAAAGATGATACCCAATAACCAGGCGGACGCCGACATCCGCTTTCGAAAGTTGATGGAGGCCATCAAGTTTGTCTACGCCTCGACGTTCTTCAAAGAAGCCAAGAACTATATTCTGGCCACCAAGAATAAAACAGGCGATGAAAAAATGGCAGTCATTATCCAAGAAGTCGTCGGCCTCCGGCATGGCCAGCGCTTTTATCCTCATCTGTCGGGAGTGGCCCGCTCCTTCAATTTTTATCCGCTCGGACATGCCAAGCCCGTCGACGGAGTCATCGACCTGGCCCTCGGCCTGGGCAAGACGATCGTCGATGACGGCATTGCCTGGTCCTATTCGCCGGCTTATCCCCAGGCCAACCCGCCCTACAACACGCTGGAAGACCTGCTGGACCAGACCCAGAACGAATTTTGGGCTATCAATATGGGTTCGCCTCCTGAGTTCGACCCCATTAAGGAAACTGAGTATATGGCCAAATTCAGACTGGCGGAGGCCGAAGAAGATGGCGTCCTCCGCTTCATGGCCTCCACTTATAGGTCGCAGGATGATAAAATCGTCTACGGGATTTCGGAAAAGGGGCCGCGAGTCGTCGATTTCGCGCCCATCCTGAAATTCGACCTCATTCCGTTCAACAAGCTGCTCAAAGAGCTGTTGAAGCTCTGTCAGGACATGCTGGAGAAAATGGTCGAAGTTGAATTCGCCGTGACTCTTGATGGCGACCAGGGGATTTCCGCTCGTTTTGGCTTCCTGCAGGTCAGGCCCATGGTCGTCTCGGAGGAAAAGGTCGATCTTTCACTGGCCGAGCTGGCCGGAGAGAACGTGCTCCTGGGTTCCGAGTCGGCGCTGGGAAATGGAATCCTGCATTCCATCCAGGACATCGTTTTTGTCAAGCCGGATCGATTCAATGTCCATCACTCCGAGGAGATTGCCTCCCAGCTGGAGCGGGTGAACCATCGGCTGGTAACGGCCGGCCGCCCTTATCTCCTGATCGGATTCGGCCGATGGGGGACATCCGACCCGCAGGCCGGCATTCCCGTCAATTTCGGCCAGATCAGCGGGGCCAAGGTCATCGTGGAGTCCGCGCTTCCCGAAACGAGTTCGATGCTCAGCCAGGGGTCTCACTTCTTCCACAATATCACCAGTTTTAGAGTCTTCTATTTCTCGGTAGGCCAGGGGGACAAGTACAAGATCGATTGGGATTGGCTGCATCGGCAGGACGTCGTCCAGGAGACGGAGTTTATCAGGGAGGCCCGGCTGCGATCCCCCCTGAAGATCAAGGTCGACGGAAGGACCAGCCGGGGAGTCATTATCCATGACTGAACAGCCCAAGAACATTGACAACCTGATTTGGTTTCTATCCGAACGGGCCAAAGAACTGAACTGCCTTTACAAAATCGAAGAACTTCTGAATAAGCCCGACACGAATCTGGCTGATATCTGCCAGGGAGTTATTGAGGCCATTCCTCCGGGATGGCAGTATCCTGACATATGCGTGGCCCGGATTTTCTTGGAGGGGCACACCTGTCAATCTCAAAATTTCGCCGAGACGCCCTGGGTCCAATTTGATGATATTGAAGTCCAGGATAAGAAAGTCGGGAGGTTGAGCGTTTATTATACGGCCGAGATGCCCCATGCCGATGACGGCCCTTTCTTGAAGGAAGAAACGAAGCTCTTGGGAACGATCGTCGACCGGCTGGGACATTACATCCTGTACACCCGGACGAAACAGGCTTACCAAGAGTACCAGGCCGGCCGGCAGGACCTCACCGCCCACCGGACGGAAGAGTGGCGGGTGGCTTTAAATTTTCTGCGGCAGACCAACAAGAACCTCTTTTTGAACATTTCCCGCCGCATGCTCAATTTCCTTAGCTGGAGCGGCATCCCAGAAGCGGAAACAATTCTCCAAAAATCATTGGCCGGACAGGCAAGCCTTGCGCCCAACTTCCTCGAAGATGACAATCGTCCCTATCAGACGAGCCTGCCGGCCTTTAGCGACGGGCTCAGCGATGAAACATTCGGGCTGGCCGCCAAGCATCTGACCAACGATCAAATCCTCTTTAACATCAGGAAGTGGATCCAGGAGGACCGCTTGGGCTTCCTGGTCCAGGTGACCAACAGGAGCCTCTCCCTGGCCCAGGTTGTCGACGCCGTTCGTCGCTATCATCACATCGCCGCGGAAGGCATTGAGCTCCCGCCGGCCAGCAAACGCGGCGTCCTCGTCTCCCTGATCCGTCGTTTTCTCTCCGCCCAGCCGGATTTTATCAACACGGCCGTCCAGCACCTGGAGGTCGATGATTTCTATGAAATCCTGGACCACATCGTCTTTTCACCGGAAAGCCAGGGAAGGCTGGGCGGGAAAAGCGCGGGGCTCTTCCTGGCTCAGCATATTCTCCAGAAGTCCGGTGATTTATTGAGTCAATACAGTGACATCAAGATACCCAAAACATGGTATATCACTTCGGACGGGCTGCTGAGCTTTCTCTCCACCAATAACCTCAACGAGGTCGTCGAGCAAAAATATAAGGACATCAACCAGGTCCGGCTGGAATACCCCCATATCCTGCAGACGTTTAAGAACTCCCGTTTTCCCACGGACATCATCCAGGGGCTGTCCATGGTTCTGGACGACTTCAAGGACAAGCCGATCATCGTCCGCAGCTCGAGCCTTCTCGAAGACCGGGTGGGATCCTCGTTTTCCGGGAAATACAAGAGCCTGTTCTTGGCCAACCAGGGCAGTAAACAGCAGCGACTGGAAGCCCTCCAAAGTGCTATCGCCGAGGTCTATGCTTCGACTTATGGACCTGACCCGATCGGCTACCGCTCGGAGCGCGGTTTGCTTGATTTTGCCGAGGAAATGGGCATCATGATCCAGGAGGTTGTGGGCACCCAGATAGGGGACTATTTTTTCCCTTCCTTCGCCGGCGTTGCTTTCAGCTTTAACGAGTTCCGTTGGTCGCCCCGGATCAAACGCGAAGATGGCCTGGTGCGAATGGTCCCCGGCCTGGGAACGCGGGCCGTCGACAGGATGAGCGACGACCACCCCGTTCTGATCGCTCCCGGGCAAGTCGGCCTGCGGGTCAACGTCGCCGCCGACGAACTCGTGCGCTATGCGCCTAAGAAAATGGATGTCCTTAACTTGAAAACAAATAGTTTTGAAACCATCGAGGTCGGTGAGCTGTTGAGAAAAATCGGCGAAAATATTCCGGCCATCGACAAAATGGTCTCCCTCTATGACGGCCAGCAACTCAGAAAGCCCGTGGGCCGGGCTATCGATTTTAACCAGGATAATTTAGCGGTCACCTTTGAAGGGCTGGTCAGCGACACCTCTTTTATCCCTCAGCTTCGACAGGTTATGCAGATTCTGGAAGAGAAGCTCCAGTCGCCCGTGGATATTGAATTTGCTTCCGATGGAAAGAATATTTATCTCCTCCAATGCCGGCCGCAGAGCTCGCTGGAGGGCGGGGGGCCGGCTTTAATTCCCAAGGATCTTCCCCGGGAGAAGATCCTCTTCCAGGCGAAACGCTATGTTTCCAACGGCAGCCTGCCCGACATCACCCACCTCGTCTATGTTGATCCGCAAAGCTACGATAGCCTGACCAGCCGGGCGGCCCTGCTGGCAGTCGGGCGCGCGGTAGGCAGGCTGAACAAGCTTCTGCCGCGGCGTCGCTTCATTCTCATGGGGCCCGGGCGATGGGGAAGCCGGGGGGACATCAAGCTGGGGGTCAAGGTCTCCTATTCCGATATCTCCAACACGGCGGCCCTGGTCGAGGTCGCCAGGAAAAAGGGAAGCTATCTTCCCGACCTTTCCTTCGGCACTCACTTTTTCCAGGACCTGGTGGAAGCGGAAATCCGCTATCTGCCCCTTTATCCCGATGAGGAGGATGTTGTCTTCCAGGAGGGTTTCTTCTCCAAATCGCCCAACATTCTGGCTCAGGTCCTCCCCGAATTTGCTTACCTCGAGGACACCCTCAAGGTGATCGACATTCCCGCCGTCACGGGGGGATCAGTGCTCCGCGTGCTCATGAATGCCGACCTTGATGAGGCCGTGGGTATACTGGTCGACCCTCGGGTCGAACCCCCTTCTCCAACCGTCCTCAAAGATAAGGAGAAGAAAAGATCGGAGAACCATTGGGCCTGGCGGCTGGAAATGGCGGAATACCTTGCCTCTCAGATGGATGAGCGGCGCTTCGGAGTCAAGGCTCTTTATATTATCGGCAGCGTTAAAAACGCCACTGCCGGCCCACAGAGCGATATCGATCTTCTGGTCCATTTTCAGGGAACGAAAAAACAACGCCTGGAACTGCTGCTCTGGCTGGAAGGCTGGAGCCTTTGCCTGGCCGAACTGAATTTCCAGAGAACAGGCTACCAGAGCAGCGGACTCCTCGATGTTCATATGGTCAGCGATGAAGATATTGTCCGGCAGACGAGCTATGCCGTGAAAATCGGCGCCGTCACGGACGCCGCCCGGCCCTTGCCGCTCAAAAAAAAAGACGGCCAAACAAGCGGAGCGCCCGCCTAGATCAATTGGCGAGTGGCCGAATCCAGATCCTCGGGGTCAAACCGCACCAGGGCCAGCTCCGGCCCGTGATGCGCGGCAGAAAAACAATGGGTCCGGCCGATGCGGTCTTTCCAAGAACCCGAGAGCCCGGCCGATTCATGAACATGGCCGTGAAGCGTTAAGAGCGGCTGGCGCATTTCAATGAAGCGCCGCAGGGCAATGCTGCCCAGATGGCGGTCCAGGGGGACATGGTCGATTATTTTATCTTCCAGGGCAAATAGATCAAGTTTTGTCCGATAGGGGGGCGCATGGAAGAGAAAGATGGCCTTGCTCAGGTCGTCTTTTCCGGTCAGCCGCTCGAGGTCGTCCTTGATCGTGGAGAATTTTATTTCCTGATCGGATAGGGGGACAGTCCGAAGGCCCTCCTCGGGGGAGACGGCCCCCGGGTCGAGGTAGCGGGATACATCGTAGCGCTCCCAGTCTTTAAGTTGGAAAGGAGTGGGCGGAACATAGGCATAGCCATAGACGGGGAATCCTTTGAAGACGATTCTTCGATTATGGAGGTATTCCCATAGACCCAGGGCGGCCGCATCCAGGACGGCCGCCTCTTCGAACCGGCTGTCGTCATTGCCCATGATCAGAAAAATCCTGGGGTAAGAGTCCAAAAGCTCCTGGCGCAGGGCGAGGAATCTCTTAGCCAAATAAGCGTTTACAAAATCCTGATGGAGGAAATCGAACGATTCAGGGATATGCCAAGTCAGGGGCAGGAAGTCGCCGCCGATGAAGACAGCCTCGGGCTTTTCCTGTGAAATGGCCGCGAAGAGCTTCTCATAGCGAGGGATGCTGCCATGAAGGTCGGAGACAAAGAAGGCAAGCGGCACAAAAAGATGATAATGAAAAAGGCCCGTGGTGACAACTCTTCTGAGCTAAGAATTTTCTTCAGCTTCGAATTTATATCCAACCCCCCTGACCGTCTGGATGAATTTCTTGGCCTTGCCGAGCTTTTTCCGGAGTCCGGTGATGTGATAGTCGATGATCCGTTCGGTAATCGGATAGCCGTCCTCTCGGACGTGGTCGAGTATGCTGGAGCGGGTGAAAACCTGATTGGGCTTATTGGCCAGGAGGGAGAGAATTTCGAACTCCGTCTTGGATAAATGAATTTTTTTGCCGCCGAGGAGGACCTCATAAGCCTTCCTATTGATCAGGAGGTCATCGATTTCCTGTGTGGTGGTATCCTTTTCTTCTGATTTCACCTTTCGGCGCAAGAGGGCTTGGAGGCGGGCCAGCAGGATTTCCGGCTCAAAAGGCTTAATGATATAGTCATCGGCGTAGCTTTTCAGCCCGGCCACGATCTCCTGGACTTGCTTTTTGGCAGTCAACATAACGACGAGAATGTCCGCGGTGCAAGGGTCTTTTTTAAGGATGCTGCATAATTTGTTTCCGTCGATTCCGGGGAGGATCAAATCCAGGAGAATGAGATCGGGTTTCTCTCGGCGGGCCAGTTCTAGGGCATCCTCTCCGTTCTGAGCGCAAAGAACCTTGTAGCCCTCTCTCCACAGAATGAAGGTGATGCTCTTTTGAAGATTGACGTCGTCCTCCACACATAAGATATTGGCTTTGGGGCGAACATCTTGGGCTGACGGTCTCATGGATGCTTTATTCCGGTTATATTATATTAACAAAAACCAAACAAAAGACAAATGAAATCAAAATAGTCGGCCTACAGGCCTCTGGACTGGTATATGCTGATCCATTCCTCGACTATTTGAGCCAAGGTTTGGCCAAGCTTCGGCCCGCTGCCGTGGATAGGACGGAGCGCTTCGGCCAACTCAGGATAGCCTTTTCGGTCAAGCCAGGAGGAGATGATGTCGTTGTCGGAGAAAGGTTGAATCTGGTCAGGGGACAGAGTCCGGAGAGAGGCCTGGAGGTCGGCCAGGCTGAATACTTTTTGACCGTCGATGATCAAGGGGGTTCTCTCCATCCGGGCCATCTCGGCTTGAAAATTTCTTTTCAACAGGGTGATGAGCTGCCGGCCTCCTCTCCTCAAGGGACGCAAACGATCGCCCAGCTCCCGGCAGCCGTGCATGTAGAGCCAGGTCGAGAATTTGTCATTTTCTCCATAGCTCTCCAATACTTTTCGGAGCAGGCGTCCCGTCCGAGTATCCCGCTCGGCTTCTACGAGGATTTGACAAAGGCTTTGGATGTCCTTGGCTCGACGTATCTCCTGTCCTTCATGATCGAAGATGAGAAAATCGCCCAAACCGGTGAGGTCAAGAATATATTGTTTGAGCTTCCCCAAGCTTCCCGGGTCGCCTTTGGGCAGGATGAAGCCGGAGTCCTTGAGTTCCTGAGCTTCTTTGGCCTTGGAGGCAATGATCACCGGGATGCGCGGATAATATCTGTTGACCAGGCCAATGAGGTCGCGGCCTGCTTGGCTCTGCAGCTCCGGGCCTTTTGGGAAAAAAATATCGGTGATAAGGCAGACAACATCATCTCCGCGTCCGCGCGAAAGGTAATTCTTATCGTCGATCTGTGACTCCTCGGCCACATCAAAAAGGAAGGCTAGGCTCTCCTCATAGGTGCGCGAGATCATGACGTCGGCGCGTTGCCCGATGATGCCGTAAAGGACGGGCAAGAATTGGGAAAACCAACGGGGTTCGTCATCGACGATATAAAAGATGTACCGTCGGGCTTCGGAATATTTCTTGATATTGAGCCAATCTTCCGCGGCCCGCACAACGGAGGGAAGGATTTTGTGGGGAGCGAATTCGTCCCGGCTGACGGCAAAGACGAGGTCGGCTTTGGCTGTGTAGGGAAATTTCTGCCCGGCCGCCTGAGGCGGCGAACAATGGACAAACGGCTGAAAGGAGATCAGAACAAGAATCGCGTCCTTGTTGCCGGCTCGAATATTTTTCGTATCGACCATGGCCAGGGCCGTGTCATCAAAGAGAAAAACACACGCTTCGGGGGCTCTGTAATTCGCCGCGGCTTGTGGATCATACAGAATGTCCATCTTGAGCCAGGGCATATGTTCTTCCAGATTCTTCCTCGAATCCCGGAGCTGGGCGTCAGCGGCGATGAGGGCCGCCCGTTTCAGCTTGATGGAATTGATGATTCTCGGAGCAAACGGATATTCTTCAAGGCGATTTTTTTTAATCATTTCCGGATACGACTTGACAGCGCTGCTTGAGAGAGTCGGCATAGACGGTAACCGGCCCGGGGAAGGTCAAGACCGTCAGCAGGTCATCGGAACGGGGACAGGAAAAGAGCCATGGGTCAAAGGTGTCTTGCATGGGCATGATATAACCGTAGATGATATTGTTGCTCACCAGGTTTGTTAAAAAATGAGTCCCCTGGGTCCCGTACATCCTGGTCTGCAGCTTTTTCTGGTCTTCGTCGTAGCCGCCCTGGATCATGTACAGGAAATGGCTGCCGTATATTCCGCCGGTCATATTTTCTTCTTCCGGCAGAGGGTCAGACCTGCCGGCGATATCCACCCCATATTCAAAAATCGCCGCGGCTTGATCCACATCCTTGAAATCGACGTTGATGCCCCAGTCCAAGTTTTTGCTTCCCAGGCGGCCGGGAACGATCAAGATGTACTTTTCTCCGCAGCTCTGCATATCTCGATTGACTTCCGCGATTTTTTCTCGGAGAGCCCCGTGCCTTTCTTTTGAGTAGCGAAAAGGAGAGACGACGACAGCGTGCTTGATGTTTTTCTTCAGGCCGTGCCCCTGAGCATTGCTGATGGAAAGGTAGGTGTGGCCAATATGTCGAGGCAGATGAACGGCCTCGAATCTCAATTCGGGCAATTGGGTCAACTGGACGATATGGAACGCCCCCTCTCTTTTGTCCTTTCGGGAGAAGTCGAGGTTGAAAACAAATTCGATCTGAAAGTGGGAGGAAATGCGGGAGGCGATAATGTCCATGATCTCGACCAAACTGGTCTTGAACTCGAAGTGATTGTTCTGAATAAGCTCTTCGATGGTGATGAGGTTGTTCTGGATCCCCAGCAGCCTGATCTTGTGGTAACTGGCAAACTGCACGTGGAGCTTCTTCATCGTCTCCAGTTCCTCTCCCTTGAGCTCCTTGTTCTTGGTCATATCCAGGGAATAAAAATATTGTTGGCCGGTTCCGATTCTCAGGAGTTCAAGCGGGATGGGGTTGCGGATAGTGGCCATGGATATGACCGGAAAATCATCCAGGACCGTGGCATAGCCGTGGCCGAAAGCGATCCGGGCAAATCCCTCCCGGGGGTCCTGGTTCTTCAGGGCATGAGGGAAGAAGGAATTCGCCACTCCGGAAATGTAAGGGTAATAGACGGGGCCGGCCAGCGTGTCGTCGAAAATTCCGGGAATGGGGTTGATGACGATGGCCATTTTTTCTCGGCCCGAGGCCGGCTGCTTTTGTAGAAAATCATTGTAAATGTGACAGATGGCCTGAACGGCCTGTGACCGTCGAAGCTGAGGGTCGGGATGGTTGTTGGGCAGCATGAAGGAGGCATTCTCCCCGGCGTGAACAGGGCTGATGTTTGCCTCCGCCAGGCCCGCCTCGTTTGTCGCCGAAGAACGAATGCCCAAAGGGACTTCACCCAATTCTTCCAGAATGGAAGCGACGACGTTGAGCCCATCTTTCCCAAAGCGCCGGTCATCCTCCACATAATGGTCGAAGAAAGAAGTCGGCAGGATATGGGTTCTCAGTTTTATGACTTTGGGCAAGGACAGCTCATTGAGCTTGGCCAACCCGGCGCCTTTTCCCCCGATTGAACCCGGGCCATAGACTTTGACCTGAGGGGCAATTTCGGAAAAGGAAGCATTCATCTGACCAAAATCATCTTAGACCAATTCTGATTTTGGGTAAAGACAGCAGGGCGGCCTTTTGACTGAAGGCCTTTGGTTAATCAGCCCTCCGGCAGACCCCTGGCTTTTCTTAATCTTTGGAGAAATGGTTTATAGAGGAAGCTCCGTTCGTCCAACTCACAAAGCTGTCTGAACATCGGCTTGGTAACCGTAAATGCAAGTATCTCGGGCGGAAAATGTTGCCGCATGGCGATATCGGTTGCCCCGATCGAAGCTTGGGCGATATCTAAGTTCTTGAACGGCTGAAATTGGCTGCAGCCTGAGCCGAAGGGGGCGATGACCGGAGGAGGAGCCTCAGGCGCACTGTTGTATTGGGCGCCGATGGCCAGGGCGCTGAGCTGGTCTGGGTTGACCAGGAAGGTGACGGTTTTGAGGTAGGGCCAGGCTTCGCTCCTCAACGGTCCGATAAAGATATGGGCGTGTTCGGCTTGGTAGGTCCGCGAGGCCTCGATCCACTTTTCCATAAGCTGGTGAGAGGCTTTGAGTCCTTCGTCATCGACCAGAAACTTGATGAATTCTTTTCGGGACCTGACCTCCAGGCCCCACATCCAATGGCCGGCGCCGCCGCAGCCATAAAGTTCCCGGGTGATGTGCAGGGTTTTTCCCTCGGCCCAGCGATTGAAGAAGGAAAAAACACAATCGCGACCCCGGGGCGCACCAAGCGGTTCGAACTGCGCCGGGTCCGCTGCATCATAGAAGCCGATGAGGGGCGTTTCGATGTCGAGCCTTTTCTTAAGACGGTCCGGGTTGGGTTGAATTTCCTTATTCATGTGCGTTTGTCCTCTTGGGCTCCCTTACCCTTCCTTGAGTTTAAAAGTCTTGGCGCTGATGAAGGAGCAGATGACCAGAAAGCCGATGATCACGGCCAAGCTGACCCACTCCTCTTTCAACCCCTGGCCTCGGAGCATAATATCCTGCATGATTTTTATGAAGTGATAGATAGGGCTTCCTTTGGCTATAGTCTGAAGAAACTTGGGCAGAATAAAAATAGGGATAAAGGCGCCGCTGAGGAAAGAGAGGGGCGTAAAGAAGACGTTGGCCAGAGCGATGGCCGATTCATGGCTTTTGGAAAAGCCGGCGATAACGCCCCCAAAAGAGATCATGGACAGGATGCCGATGAGGATGACGAGGACAAGGCTGGCCGGGTTACCTTTAATGGAAACCGTATAGAAAATCTTAGCCAGGACGAAGAGAAGGACGGACTGGCCGAGGATGATGAAGAAGCGCTGCGTCAGCAGCCCGTAAATATAAGTCCGGGCGGGAATGGGAGTCATTCCCATTCGCTTCAGGATCCCCGACTCGCGATAAGAGGCGAGCACAACCCCCACCCCGAACAATGAGTTGGAGAAGGCGACGATGGAAATGAGCATGGGGATCAAGTAGGAGAAATAATCTTTTTGCTTTCCCCAAATGCTGCCGAAAAGGAAGAGGAGGAAAAGGGGGAAAAGGAACGTGAAAAAAACGGCCGTTTTTTCCCGGAAAAAGAGCTTCATCTCGATCAGGGCGACCTTCAGCCACTTTTTCATTCCATTTTCCTCCCGGTTAAAGAGACAAATATATCATCCAGGGTGGCATCGATGACCCTCAGCCCCTTGAGCTCCAGGCCTTGCTCTTGGCAGAGAGACAGGATCTGAGCCAGGACAGGCTGGGGATGCCCGGTGAACAGGATGTACTCGGCGTTCCTTTCTTCGATGGTCTTAACGTAAGGATTCCGGCGAAGAATATCCATATCGATCTTTTTTCCAAGAGAGAATTCGATCTTCTTGTCGGCCTCCAGCTTACGGACAAGCTCCCGGGGGCTGTCCAGGGCAATGATTTCTCCCCGGTCGATGATGGCCACCCGGTGGCAGAGCTTCTCGGCTTCTTCCATGTAGTGGGTGGTCAGCACGGTGGTCTTTCCTGACTTCTGCCCTTCTTCGATGATGGCCCACAGTTCACGGCGGGCGTTGGGGTCCAGGCCGGTGGTCGGCTCATCCAGAAAAAGAATCTGGGGGTCATTGACCAGGGCCAGGGCCACGGACAATCTTTGATGCTCCCCGCCCGAGAGATTCTTGACCGCGGATTTCTTTCTTTCGCTCAAGGAAAACATGTCCAGCAGTTTTTTGATCTCGACTTTTTTTCGATAAAGTCCGGAGAAGAAAAGGAGGGCCTCTTCGACTTTGATATTGGGGAAGATGGCGGTCTTTTGGAGCTGGATGCCGATCATTTCCTTGAATTCTTTTTGCCCCTGGGCCGGATCGAAGCCGTTGACGCGCACAAGCCCGTCATCCTTTGTCCTGAAACCTTCCATGATCTCGATGGTCGTCGTTTTCCCGGCTCCGTTAGGGCCGACGATCCCGAAGATCTCTCCTTCTTCGATCTCAAACGAGATATTTTTGACGGCTTCGATGTCCCCGTAGCGTTTCTTAAGGTTTTGAACGGTGATGATGGCCATCATGTTCTCCAGGAAGCAATTAATTCGGTTCATTATACGATTTTTGAAGTCTGTTGAACAACGCAAATTACTGCACTAGAAAATTCAAGACCGCTGCTTCGCTTCGCCGCTGCCTAGTCGAGACCTAAGAGGACGTCCGAATCTTGAAAGGAAAATGGCCTGGGGGGTGAACCAAGCCGCGGTTGACTTATAGTCAGGTATCGGCTATTTTTTAGGCTGACGTTCAGGAATTTTCCATGCCGGACAGCGACAAAGAAGACTTGCCCTACAAGCACATTGCCGTAGAGGGAGTGATGAAGTCCGGCAAGACCCTGCTGGCCAACCTCCTGTCCCAGAGGCTCGGCGGCCGGGTCATCACCGATAAAACGGACAATCCCTACTTAAACGATTTCTACGAGGAAAAGGAGGGTTCGGCCCTCCTCAGTCAGCTCGTCTTCCTGGTGAACCGCTACCACCAACAGGTGAAGCTGGCTCAGCGGGACCTTTTCGAGGAGCGCCTCATCTGCGATTACCTCTTCGAGAAGGATAAGGTTTATGCCTACCAGACCCTGACCGACGACGAGCTCATCGTCTATGACCGCATTTTCGGTATCTTGTCGGAGAGGGTGCCCAAGCCGGACCTGGTCCTTTATCTCCAGATCTCCCTGCCCACAGTCCAGCGCCGAATCGCCAAGCTGGGCAGCCATCTGGAAAAGAACATCTCGGAGAGGTACCTGGCGGACCTCATCGAGGCCTTCGATTATTTCTTCTTCAATTACCAGCAGGCGCCCCTGCTGGTGATCAAAGCCGATACCCTGGACCTCGGCCGGGAAGAGGACCTCGCCGAGATCGTCCACCAGGTCCGGCAGATGAAATCGCGCCAGCTCTACTACGTGCCGCTGAGCGACTCGGAGGGGGCCGGCCGAAAAAAGTGAAAGTGAAAGTTAAAGAATAAGACTTTACCTCAATCCCGGTGCAAAGACGGGATGGGGAGAAAGGATGATCATGAAAGACGACAAAATTTCCAAAATCACTGTCCCCCAGCTCCAGGCCCGGAAGAAGGCCGGCCAGAAGATCGTGGCCCTGACGGCCTACGATTTCCCCTCGGCCCGGGTGCTGGACGAGGCGGGCCTGGACCTCATTCTGGTGGGCGACTCGCTGGGTATGGTCGTGCTGGGCTATGAAAACACCGTGCCGGTAACCATGGAGGAGATGCTCCACCACACCCGGGCCGTCTCCCGCGCCGTGCGGCGGGCGCTGGTCATCGGCGACATGCCTTATTTTTCCTTCCACCTTTCCCCGGAGGAGACCGTCCGCAACGCCTCCCGCTTCCTCAAGGAGGCGGGCGCCGGCGGGGTTAAGATCGAGGGCGCCGGCCGGAAGCGTCTGAAGCTCATCGAGGCCATGGTCGAGGCCGAGATCCCGGTCCTCGGCCATGTCGGCTTGACTCCGCAGTCCATCCACCACTTGGGCCAGTTCAAGGTCCGGGGCAAGAACCTGGAGGAGGCCCGCCGCATCCTGGACGACGCCCTGAACCTGGAGAAGGCCGGAGTGTTCGCCGTGGTCCTAGAATGCGTCCCCCTGGAGTTGGCCCGCCTTATCACCGGCCGGCTGAGCGTGCCCACTATCGGCATCGGCGCCGGGCCTTACTGCGATGGACAGATCCTGGTCTTCCACGACCTGATCGGCTTCACCCCCGGCTACCTGCCCAAGTTCGTCAAGAAATATCTCGACCTGCACAGCCTGCTTGGCCGGGCGGTCAGGCGTTATGCCCAGGACGTCCGGCAAGGAGACTTTCCCGGCGATGCGCATTCCTACCATTTAGCCGAAGCGGAGAAGAAAGCCATGGCCGCACTCGGCCGCCGGAGCGGGAGGCCGGCCGCCACCGGCGCCCGCGCTGCGTCCGCCAGGTGAGAAACCTGCTATGAGGGTCATCACTTCCCTGCGGCAGATGAAAGCGGCCTCGGCCCGGATCAAAGCGGCCGGCCGGACGATCGGCTTTGTCCCGACCATGGGCTGCCTCCATCAAGGACATCTCAGCCTGGTCCGGGCCTCCAAAGCCTCGACCGATGCGACCGTGGTCAGTATTTTCGTCAACCCGGCCCAGTTCGGCCCGGCCGAGGACCTGGCCAAATATCCCCGCGACCTCCAGCGTGACGCCCAACTGCTCCGCCGGGAAGGGGTGGATATCCTCTTTTGCCCTAAGGAGGCGGAGATGTATCCGCCCGGCTATAAGACCTATGTCGAGGTCCACGAGCTGCAGAACAAGATGTGCGGCCGCAGCCGGCCCATCCATTTCCGAGGCGTATGCACCGTCGTGCTCAAGCTGTTCCACATCGTCGGGCCGGACAAAGCCTTTTTCGGCCAGAAGGACGCCCAGCAGGCGGTCATCATCCGGCGGATGGTCCGTGACCTCGACCTGGACGTCAGGGTCGAGGTCAGGCCCATCATCCGCGACCCGGACGGGCTGGCCCTCAGTTCGCGCAACGCCTACCTGAACCCCGCGGAGAGGAAGGCGGCCCTGGTTTTGACCAAGAGCTTGAAAGAAGCTAAGATATTAGTGGAACAGGGCGAAAGGAAGACGGCCGTTCTCATAGAGCGGATACGGGCTCGACTCCAGGCCGAACCTTTGGCCCGAGAGGATTATGTCACCGTGGTGGACCCCGAGGAACTGGAGCCGCTTTCCCTGATCAAGGGCCGGGCGCTCATCGCCCTGGCCGTGTTCATCGGCCGGACCCGTCTCCTCGACAACGTGATGGTCAGAATCAAGCCCAAAGCCGAGACCAATATCAAGAAGTGAAAGTCTGTGAAGAGGTGAAAACCCATGAAAAGGATCGTTCTCCGATCGAAACTCCATAAAGCCGTCGTCACCGACGCCGACCTGGATTATGAAGGAAGCCTGGCCCTGGACGACAACCTGATGAAGGCCGCCGACATGATCCCTTTTGAGCAGGTCTATGTCTATAACGTATCGAACGGGGAAAGGTTTTCCACCTACCTCATCAAGGCCAAAGAGGGGTCGGGCACGGTGGGCGTTTACGGCGCCGCCGCACATAAGGCCGGCCTGGGCGACAAGCTGATCGTCGTCACCTATGTCCTCCTCGATGATGAGGAGACCGAATTCTTCAGGCCCAAGATCCTCATCCTGGATGAACGGAATAGGATCAAGGAGAGCCGGTAGAGTAGATGGGAAACAACGCCTCTGAAGAAAAGGGGAGAGATATAATGAAAACAAAATTATCATCCGTCATCCTCATTCTGGGTCTGGCGGCGGCCTGCGCCCTGCCGCCGAAACCTGTCGTGCCGAGCGTCTCCGGGGATTACAACCTATACCTCAGCCAGGGCAGCGATTTTCTCAAGGAGAAGCAGTATGACCGGGCCGTGGAAGTGCTGAACAAAGCCGTCGCCCTCAAGCCCGAGGCAGCCCGGGCCACCAACCTGCTGGGAATCGCTTATTTTCTCCAGGAGAACTTCAGGAAGGCCGAAGAAATTTTTCTCCAGGTCATTTCCCTGGACAAAGCCTTTGCGCCCGCCTACGTCAACCTGGGCAATACATGTTTCATGATAGGCGAACTGGGCAAAGCGGAATCGTATTTGAAGAAAGCTTTGTCCATATCCCCGAATTCCGTCTCGGCTTTGTATAGCCTGGGCACCCTCCTCCTTAGCCGGGGACAGTATGAGGAGGGAACGGCCTATCTGGCCCAGGGCGTCGCCCTGGATCCCGAATATCTCGAAAAGCAAAGGGATTTCACGGCCAGAATCGCCGTCGCCGGACTCAACTCGCCCGAAACTTACTTCGTCTGGGCTAAGGTCTATGCCGGCCAGGGAAGGGCGGCCAAAGCCGCCGAATACCTGGACAAGGCCCGCAACGCGGGCTTTAAGGATTGGAAACGGCTGGAGACCGAGAAGGAGTTTGAGAAGGTTCTGGAAGACCCGGAAATCAAAAAGTTTCGGCGTCAGGAGTAAACGGAACCTGGGGGCGCAGGCCGGCAGCCCACCCGGCCAGGCTTTTTGGCTATCCGCGCGGAAGAGGCTTCCGGAGTGGGCGTGTTTTCTTTTTCCGGTGGCGGAGGGCCTCGACCATCATCGGCACCAGCGAGATCAGGATGATGGCCATGATGACGAAGCTGAAGTTCTTCTTGATGAAGGGGATGTTGCCGAAGAAGGCGCCGGCCAGGACGAAGAGGGCCACCCAGCCCAGTCCGCCGATGACGTTGAAGCTGATGAACCGCCAGTAGCTCATCCGGCCGATGCCGGCCACGAAGGGGGCAAAGGTGCGGATGATGGGAATGAACCGGGCGATGATGATGGTCCGGCCGCCGTACTTTTCGTAGAAGGCATGGGTGCGGTCCAGGTATTCCTTCTTGAAGAAACGCGTCCTTTCCTCGTGAAAAACCTTGGGGCCGAAGAAGTTGCCGATCCAATAGTTGACCGTATCGCCCAGGACGGCCGCCGCGCCCAGGATGAGGAGCAGCCAGGCCAGCTTGAGCGAGCCGGCCGCGGCGAAAGCGCCCGCGGCGAAGAGGAGCGAATCGCCGGGCAGGAAGGGCGTCACCACCAGGCCGGTTTCACAGAAAATGATGGTGAACAGGATGGCATAGACCCAATTGTGATACTGCTGGATGAGGTGGCCCAGGTGCGTGTCCAGGTGGAGGACAAAATCGATGACCTGGTTGATGAATTCCATGGCTTCTCCTTAAGCCTGTGTTGGGTCTGAGCGGAAATAGGAACGGATAGCTTATCCATCCCCTCCGGAGCTGTCAAGCCGACGGGGAGGGATTAGTTTTAGGGCGGACAGGCCGGCTATTGGGCGGCCCAGCCCTTGAGTTTATCGTACTCGACCTCGCCGCATAGAACGTCGTTGGTCTCGGGCTTGAAGAAAGTCGGCGTGCGGAGCTGCCCCCCGCATTTGGGCGCCAGGATGTTCCGGTAGGAGCGCATCATCTCGGCGTTCTTTTCGTCGTGCCAGACCTCCAGTTTTTCGAAGACGACGCCCTCCTCCTTCTCCAGGCGCTCGACCAGCGGCATCATCCGCCGGCAGTGGGGGCATTCCCGGGCATGGAACATCAACAGCTTAGGCATTTTTCGTCCTCCTGACAAATAGACTGCACCAGCATTCGCCCTTCTCCTGGCCCTGGTAGGTCTCGTGGATGGTGAAGTTGCAGGGACAGACGATCTTTATATCCTCAGCGAAATCCTTGGTGGCCAAGCGGCAGGGGCAGTACTTGAGGCCGTGATTCGATTCATTGGCGAAGATTCCCTCCAGCAGGGTTTCTACGCGGTCCTGCTCCGGGTTGACCTGGAATTCATTTTTTGCAACGAAGGCTTGGATGGCCCGTCGGAAGTCCTCCTTGGTGAAAGGGGCAGCGCCGGGCAGGGACATTTTCCGGGCTTCCTGTTCAGAGATTTCCACATAGGCGTTCTTGACCTTGCAGGTCGGGCACAAGACGGGCGGGAAGAGGCCGTAGTGGATGTCGTTGCAGATAAAGCACCGCCAATATTTTTTAGGAGGCATATTTTTCGTTCCTCTCCGTTTATTTTAAGAGAGGGGCAGGCCCTCTGTCAACCAAACCCTATAGGAACTATGTAAACAGAGCCATGACCGGCCCCCTCAGTCCAGGCTGTAGTTGGGAGCTTCGCGGATGATGGTCACGTCGTGGACGTGGCTTTCCCTGAGGCCGGCCGGCGAGATCCGGATGAAGCGGGCCTTGGCCTGGAGCTCCCCGACGCTCCGGCAGCCGGCATAGCCCATGCCCGCCCTGAGCCCGCCGACCATGATCTGCACGATCTGAGCGACGCTGCCTTTGTAAGGCACCCGTCCGACGATGCCCTCGGGCACCAGCTTGCTCTCGCTCAAGGGGTTGTCCTGGAAATAGCGGTCCCGGCTGCCCTCCCGCATGGCTTCCAGCGAACCCATGCCCCGATAAGTCTTATAAGAGCGCCCCTGGAAGATCTCCACCCCGCCCGGCGACTCTTCGGCGCCGGCCAGGATGTTTCCCAGCATGACCGTGCTGGCGCCGGCGGCGATGGCCTTGGTGATGTCGCCGGAATACTTGATTCCCCCGTCGGCGATGACCGGAATGCCCTTCTCTTTGGCCACGGCATAGACGTCGGCCACGGCGGTGATCTGGGGGACGCCCGCCCCGGATACGATCCGGGTCGTGCAGATCGAGCCGGGCCCGACGCCGACTTTGACCGCATCCACGCCCAGGGCGATGAGGTCGCGGGCCGCCTCGGCCGTGCCGATATTGCCGGCCACGAGCTCCTGCTCGGGGAACTCTTTTTTAAGCAGCTTGACCCTGTCCAGGATCCGCTGTTGATGGCCGTGGGCCGTATCCAGGACCAGGACATCGGCCTTGGCCGCGATCAAGGCCCGGGCTCGGTCGAGAATATCGTCGCCCACGCCGACGGCTGCTCCCACCCGCAGCCGGCCCAGGCTGTCTTTGGACGCGTTGGGATATTGAATGCGCTTGAGGATATCCTTGTAAGTGATCAGCCCCTTGAGGTGTCCCTGGCTGTCCACCATGAGCAATTTTTCCACTTTATGTTCGTGGAAGAGCTTTTCCGCCTGCACCAGCGAGGTGCCCAGCGGCACGGTAACCAGGTCCCGGGTCATGACTTTCTCCACCTCGAGCTGGTCTCGGGTCTCAAAGCGGATGTCGCGGTTGGTCAGGATGCCCAGCAGGCGGTTGTTCTCGTCGGTGATGGGCAGGCCGGAGATGCGGTATTTGGCCATCACCTCCTTGGCTTTCAAAATCTTGTCCTTGGGCCGGATGGTGATGGGGTCCACGATCATGCCGCTCTCGTGGCGCTTGACCTTATCCACTTCCTCGGCCTGGAGGTCGATGGGCAGGTTGCGGTGGATGACGCCCAGGCCGCCCTGTTGGGCCAGGGCGATGGCCATCTTGGATTCGGTCACCGTGTCCATGGCCGAGCTGACGATGGGGATGTTGAGCCGGATGTGACGGGTCAGCTGGGTGGAGATGTCGGCCGCCGCGGGCAGGACCTCGGAGTGGGCCGGCAGGATGAGGACATCGTCAAAAGTCAGGCCTTCTTTAAGCACGTCGTCGAGCATGGCTTCCCCCCTTATCGTCTCCTTTTCTTGCTGGGGATGAGGGACCGCGCCTCCTTCATCCTCTGCCCCTGGCCCGGGGCCGCGGCCTGCTGAGGCTGCTGGTAGTAGAGCGCCTGTTGCCGGCGCTCGGGCAGCTCCTGCTCAGTCACCGGCTGGAGCAAGAACAGGTAGCGGATGACCTCCTCTTCGAGTCTGTCCATCATGGCCTGGAACATATCGAAGCTTTCCTTCTTGTATTCGACCAGCGGGTCGCGCTGGCCGTAGCCCCGCAGGCCGATCCCTTCCTTGAGGTAGTCCATCCCCAGCAGGTGGTCCTTCCACTGGGTATCGATGACCTGGAGCATGATGACCCGTTCGAACTCCCTCATCCGCGAGGTCCCCAGCAGCCGCTCCTTCTCCTCGTACATCTCGGTCAGCCGCTTCAGCGTCTTCTCCCGCAGCTCGTCGTAGACCACGGCCTCCCAGTTGAGGCCCAGGGAGTCGAGGTCCAGGCCGAACTGGGCCAGCATGGCCTTTTTCAAGGCCTCCCTGTCCCAGTCCTCGGGCGATTTGTCCTTGTTGGCGTGGCTGTCCAGGAACCAGTCCAGGAGCGTCTCGATCAGCCCCAGGATGTCCTCCCGCAGGTCTTTTCCCTCCAGGATCTCGCGGCGCTGGCGATAGACCGACTCCCGCTGCTTGTTCATCACGTCGTCGTATTCGAGGAGGTGCTTGCGGATGGTGAAGTTCTGGCCCTCGACCTGCTTCTGGGCTCGCTCGATGGCCCGCGACACGAGCTTGTGCTCGATGGGCACGCCCTGGCCCATCCCGATGCGGGACATCAACCCGGAGATGCGTTCGCTGCCGAAGATGCGCATCAGGTCGTCTTCCAGGGACATATAGAAACGCGAAGAGCCCGGGTCGCCCTGCCGGCCGGCCCGGCCGCGGAGCTGGTTGTCGATGCGGCGCGCCTCGTGACGCTCCGTGCCGATGATGTGGAGGCCGTTGAAGCCGATGACCTGTTCGTGCTCCTGCTGGAAGATCCCCTGGGCGGCGTTCATGGCCCGCTCCCAGTCCTCGGGCGTGGCCTTGGCCGGGTCGAGGCCGGCCTTGCGCAGATGCTCCCGGGCCAGGAAGTCCGGGTTGCCGCCCAGCAGGATGTCCACGCCGCGTCCGGCCATGTTGGTGGCGATGGTCACCGACCCGACCCGGCCGGCCTGGGCGATGATGAGGGCTTCCTGCTCATGGTACTTGGCGTTGAGGACGACGTGCTTGACCCCTCGCTTCCGCAACAGGGCGCTGAGGTTTTCCGACTTTTCGATGGACACCGTGCCCACCAGCATAGGCCGGCCCTTCTGGTTGTTCTCAACGATTTCCTCCACGACGGCCTGCCATTTCTCCTTGCCCGTGCGGTAGATGACGTCCGGATTCTCGTAGCGGATGAGGGTCTTGTTGGTGGGGATCTCGACGACCGACAGCCCGTAGATCGTTTGGAACTCGGTCTCCTCGGTTTTGGCCGTGCCGGTCATGCCGGCCAGCTTCTTGTACATGCGGAAGTAGTTCTGGAAGGTGATGGAGGCCAGGGTCTGGTACTCCTCCTCGATGCGGACGTTCTCCTTGGCCTCCAGGGCCTGGTGGAGGCCGTCGCTGTAGCGGCGGCCGGGCATCAGCCGGCCGGTGAATTCGTCCACGATGATGACCTTGCCCTCCTTGACCATGTAGTCCACGTCCCGCTTGAAAAGGTAATGGGCCTTGAGCGACTGGTTGATGTGATGGATGAGCTCCATGTGTTTCAGGTCGTAGAGGTTGGAGACGTCCAGGAACTTCTCCGATTCCTCCACGCCGTCCTCGACCAGGGATACGGTCCGGCTCTTCTCGTCCACCTTGAAGTGCTTGTCCTGGCGGAAGCGGCGGACCAGCTTGTCGATCCGGTAGTAGAGCGAGGTGGATTCCTCGGTCGGGCCGGAGATGATGAGCGGGGTGCGGGCCTCGTCGATGAGGATGCTGTCCACCTCGTCCACGATGCCGTAGCGGTGGCCGCGCTGGACCAGGTCCCCCAGGCGGAACTTCATGTTGTCGCGGAGGTAATCGAAGCCGAACTCGTTGTTGGTGCCGTAGGTGATGTCGCAGCCGTAGGCCTGCTGCCGCTGCTGATCGTCCAGGCCGTGCTGGATGGTGCCCACCGTCAGGCCCAGGGAGGTGTAGATGGGACCCATCCACTCCGTGTCGCGCTTGGCCAGGTAGTCGTTGACGGTGATGATGTGGACCCCTTTTCCTTCCAGGGCGTTGAGGTAGGCGGGCAGGGTGGCCACCAGGGTCTTGCCCTCGCCCGTCTTCATCTCGGAGATCATGCCCTGGTGGAGGACCGCGCCGCCGATGACCTGGACATCGAAGTGGCGCATGTTGACTTTGCGCCGGGCGGCTTCCCGGACCACGGCAAAGGCTTCGGCCTGGATGTCGTCGAGCTTGGCGCCCTGGGAAAGCTTCTCCTTGAACTCGGCGGTCTTGGCCTGGAGCTGGGCCTCGCTCAGGCTCTGGAGGCGGGGTTCGATATCGTTGACGGCGGCCACCAGCGGCCGCAGCTTCTTCAGGACCCGTTCGTCCGGAGACCCGAAGATTTTATGGATAATCCACTTTAACATTTATTATCTATTACCAGAACAGCTGGGGTAAGTCAATTTGCCCGTCATCAGCAGGTAGCATCTCCTCCCCACGATTCACATGTTTGGAGATGCTACCTCATCAGCATCGACGTCGAGATACTGGTTCGGGATTTGCCACTAGGTTTGTGCGGTTCGGGCTAAACTAATCAGATTAGGGTAGTGCTGACGGCGGCAACCGCCCGCAAGTGTGTGCGGAAAATCAGCGGATAAGCCCCGGCTCCAAAATCAGGGCTACTCTCGTGTCAAGACGAGGCGGGCCTCCTTGGTCATAAACGTTCCATCTGGGTTGAGGGCGTAGCCGATCCAGGTGCCGTCGGCCTGGTAGTAAAAACAAAAGGAACCGCGGATCTCCTGAGGGTCCCAAACCCACAGCTTTCCGCCCTCGAGCTTCCAGATGCTCCCTTCACTGGCCTCATAGCCCCCCTGGACCTGCGTTCCGTAGAACTCAATATGGTCGGTGTAGGAGGCATACTCCCACTGCCGGGAAGCGGCGTTGTATTTCTGGCCGGTAAGGGTCCATCGGCCGATGACCGAAGCCAGGGTCGGGCCGCCGGCGCCCGCTGCGCCGCCCAGACTCGATTTGCAGTCGCCCAGGATGCGCTGAGCTTCCTGATAAACATTATTGATCAGAGCGTCGTTAGCCTTGGTGACCTGGCGGCTGTCGTATGTAACCTGCCACCTGGCCATAAGCGCTTTGAGATCCCCAAGCGGGGCGCAGGACCCGGTGACGGGCTCCACCTGGCTGAGCTGGTCGAGGACGTTCCGGGCCCGATCGACGGCCTGCTGGGCCTCGACGATGTAATCCATGCGGGCCTCCGAGGACAGCGAGCCGCCGGAAGCAATGATCAGGCATCCGCGGGCGTTGGCCAGGTCGAACCCCAGCTTGAAATACTTTTCTTCGCAGGTGTCCATGCGGACATATCGGCTGGCGACGATCTGGACCATCAGCCGTTCGCCGTAGCTCTGGCGGCTGTTCTGAAGATAGGCGTTGGCCTTGGGAAATTCCTGGCTGTCCGCGTTTCTTCTCAATCGATCGGTCCACTGCTGGATGTCGTTCTGCTTCTGCTGCCAGTCCGGCCAAGCCGGGTTGATACGAGAACAGGCGGCATTAGCGGCCCGGACGAAGCGTGAGGCGTTGCTCAGGAAGGTCGCCAGATCCTCGTAGAAAACGCCCTCTTCGGTTATGACATAGGCCATTCCCAGGCTGAAGCCGGCCATGAATATGTGCAGGCAACATTCGGGAAGCGGCGGATCCTGCTGAAGGCTGGGCCGGCCCGCCGGCGCCAGGACAAGACTCATAACGACCGCCATGGGTATAATTTTGTTGATCATGCCTTTCTCCCTTAGTTTGAGTTTGCCTCTTTTATTTCATTTCCGACCCAGGATCTCCTCCACCAGGGGCTCGGCCTGGTAGATTTTGCGCAGGGCTTCGATGATCCCCTGGCCGTGAACCATAACCGACCGGGAAATCTCCTGCTCATAAACAAAACGCGTGGGCAGGTTCTGGATATTGCCGTCAAACAGAACGCCCACCACCTCGCCGTTGCGGTTGACCACCGGCGAACCGGAGTTGCCGCCGATCGAGTCCGCCGTGGATACGAAGTTCAGGGGGACGCCGAGGTTGAGCGCGGCTTTTTTGAGGAAGAAGCTGGGGGGAAGCTCATAGGGATCTTTATTCCCGTTCTGCTCGGATTTTCTATAGAGGCCCGCATAGGTTGTCTGGAACGGGATTTTCTTATTGTTTTCCATATAGCCCTTGACCACGCCGAAGCTGAGCCGTAGGGTCGAGGTGGCATCGGGCGGAACCGAGGTCCCTTTGAGCTTGAACAGAGCGCGGGCCAGGAGCGCCCCGCTGCGGACCTCCACGGAATCGACTTCGCGCTCATACCGCAGGCGCAGGCCGCGCGAAACAGGGTCAATGAGCAGGGCCAATTTGATCATGGGGTCCGGGGAAAGATACACGGCTTCCAGGCCGCCCTCCAGGTATTTCTTCCGGGCTTCCATATTCTTAAGCTTGGTTCCGGAGACAAAGTCCTTGGCTGCTGTCTCCGGGTCCCGGCCGGCCAGGATCCATTTCACCTCGGGGGTCTCGCCCAATTCTCCTTTGAGCTGGGCCAGCGAGTCGGACAGCTTAACCACCTCGAATTCGTCGTAGAGGGGAGCGGGGGAGAGGATCCGGCGCTGGACCGAGGCCAGGTTGGAGTCCGTGAATTCGCGCAGACGGTCGGCATTGGGCTTGGTTTTCTCCATAGCTATCCGGATCAAGTTGCGGGCCATGGTGAAATAGTTGGAATTGAAGCCCTGGCCGCGCTCAAAAAAAGAATAGGCTTTAAAAAAAGAGGCATAGGCTTTCTGGGCCGCAGCGATCTCGTCCCAGGCCTGGCCGCAGTCTTTGGACAGGTCCGGGTCGGCCAGCACAGCTTGGCGAAAAGCCTTCTCCTCTTCGGCCTTCCACTCCATGAGTTTTTTATCCAGGAGGCCCGACTGATAGCCCCGAGTGGCTTTCAAGCTGTTCTCGATGCCGAAAAGGGACTGCAGCGCCACGCGGGCCTGCTCGACGCCCTTCCGGCTGTAGGCCTGGAGAAGGGCTTGGCGCCGTTCGTTATTGGCCATGGCCAAGGGATAGCTCACCTCTCGCAGGAATTCGAGCTGGGCCATGGTCAGGAGCCGGCCGGTCGAACCGGGGTGGCCGGAGACAAAGACCAAATCGCCCTCCCCAATGTTCCGCCTTGCCCAGCGGAGGTAATGAGGCGTGCGCAGCGGCTGGCCGTTTTCGTAGATACGAAATAGGGTGATATCCAGGTCATAGCGCGGGTAGGTGAAGTTGTCCGGGTCGCCGCCGAAAAAGGCTGTCAGGAATTCGGGGGCGAAGACGAGCCGGACATCGGTATAGGCTTTGTATTTATAGAGATGGTACAGTGCGCCGGAATAAAGAGTGACCACCTGGCAACGGAGTCCTGTTTGCTCCGAGAATTTCTTCTCCAGGTCGGCCCTGGCCTTCTGCCGCTCATCAGCTGCTTGAGCCGCGGTCATGCTCGGCTTCTCCGCGGCGTTGATGATAGGGGTGACATCCTCGATTTCCTGCAGGACCATAAGTTCCATATTCGGACATTTCAACTCTTCTCCCCTCGTCCGGGCGTAGAAGCCGGCCTGCATCAAGTTGCGCTCGGGCGTGCTCAGGTTCTGGATGGCCCCCTGGCCCACGTGGTGGTTGGTCAGGACAAGGCCGTCCGGCGAGATGAATGAGCCGGAGGCGCCGCCGAAGCGGACGGAGGACAGCTGGATGTGCTTCAGCCACTCGTCGGAGGCCAGGAAATTGTACTTGGCCTTAAGCAGGTCTTTAGGCGGCAGGTTGAACAGCCACATCCCCTCATCCGCCGCCAGGGGCAGGATTAGGGCAAAGGATAGAAGGCCAATCAAAAAGAGTTTTTTGGTTTTGAACATGTTGGCTCCTCAGGTTAAAACTTGCAGTTATAATTATAGGCCATTTGTCTCCGGTTTGATAAACAGGCTCAAAATCATTCGTTTAAGTCATAATCCGGATCAATATTATTGGCTATTTTATTTATTATTAATAAGATGTCGGGGGCTGCCCCCTATTTAACCAGAACGACCATGGCCTGAGCATAGGAACGGATATGGGTCAGGGACAGATGAACCTGGGAAAAACCTAAGTCTTCCTTGGCGGTCACCTGCAGCATCGGCTGGCCCGAGGGCAGGTTGACGACGCCCACCTCAGCCCAGCTGATCCGCCGGCCGAGCGCCTTGAAGAAAGCTTCTTTGGCCGCGAACCGGGCGGCCAGGTGCTGGGCGGCGTTCTTCTTGCCTTGACTGTAACGGACCTCTTCCGGAGTGAAGACCCGGTCCAGGAAGCGGGGATGCTCCTCCATTGCTTTTTTCACCCGGTCCACTTCTATGAGGTCAATCCCGATTCCGACGATCATCCTCAGCCTCCTCCGACAAGATTTTATATATCACACATTCGGAGATGCTACAGTTTTTCTTTAAGCGAGCGCGCGGCCCGGCGGCCGATGCGGCGGGCCAATTCCTCTTCGCTCAGGCGCATGATCTGCTCCAGGCTCTTGAACTCCGTCAGGAGCGTTTTTTTCTTCCGCGGGCCCAGCCCCGGCACGCCGTCCAGCAGCGATTCGAAGCTCTTCCCGGCCCGGCGTTTCCGATGAAAGGAAACGGCGAAGCGGTGAGCCTCATCGCGGATGTGCTGCAAGAGTTTCAGGGCCAGCGAGGTCCGCGGCAGGGCCAGGCCTTCTTTGTTCGCCGGGCTAAAGACGATCTCGTTCTTTTTAGCCAAGGAAGCGACCGGCAGTTTGGCCAAGTCCAGCCCGGCCAGCGCTTCCCGGGCCGCCTGGAGCTGGCCCAGGCCTCCGTCCACCAGGATCATGTCCGGAAGCCGGTTTTCCTCCTTCAGCCGGGCCAGGCGGCGTCCGACGATCTCTTTTAGGCCGGCCACATCGTTCGGCCCTTCAACCGTCCTCACTTTATATTTTCTGTATTCGTTTTTATCCGGCCGGGCCCCCAGGAATGACACTGAGGAGCCGACCGTCTCCGTGCCGCCCGTGTTGGAGATGTCGAAGCCCTCGATGCGGAGCGGCAGGGCCGGCAGCCCGAGCGCTTTCTCGAGCTCGACCAGTGCCGGGGGCACCTCAGCTTCCCTCCGCTTGGCCAGGACCCTTTCGGCATTGCGGACGGCCAGCTCTACCAAACTCCTATTCCCGCCTTTTTCCGGGACCAGGAGGCGGACCTTCTTTCCTCTCAGCCGGGAGAATTCACGCACCAGGCCGGCCAGACCTTCAGGCTCTGAGGGAAGGAGAACGGTCTCCGGCAGGGGGCGGCCGCCGGAATAGAAATCCTTCAGGAATTGAGCCAGCAGCCGGCCGTCCTTTTTTTCCTCCGCGCTCCTGAACACGAATTCCTCAGAATCGCTGACCTTGCCTTTTCTCATAAGGAACACCTGGACGGCCGCTTCTCCGCCTTGACGGCTGAAGCCGATGATGTCCTTGTCCTCCCGGCCCACCGAAATGAAGCGGGGTTTGTGCCGTTGCTCCTTCAAGGTTCGGATGAAGTCGCGCCAGTGGGCGGCCTGCTCGAACTCCTGCCTCTCGGAAGCTTCTTTCATTTTTTCCTGCAGGAGTGGCAGGAGCTCTTTGTCCCTGCCCTCCAGGAACAGCAGCGCGTTTTCACCGTTCCGGCGATATTCCTGTTCACTGATCAGGCCGGCGCAGGGCGCGGAGCAGTAGCCGAGGTCGTATTCCAGGCAGGGCCGCCGGCGGTTCTTGAATACCGCCTCCTCGCAGCTCCTCAGCCCGAAGAACCGGTTGAGGAGGCGGATGGTCCGGCGGGCCTGTTGAGCCGGCGCATAGGGGCCGAAGGTGCGGGACCCGTCGGGCTCGACACGGCGGCTCAAAGTGACACCGGGAAACCGGTCCGGCAGGCTGATCTTGAGATAGGGGAAACTTTTGTCGTCCTTGAGCCTCAAGTTAAACTTGGGCTGAAAGCGCTGAACATAGTTGTTTTCCAGGAAAGCGGCTTCTTTCTCCGACCCGGTCAGGATGAAGTCCACCTCGGCCGTCTCGGCCAGGATGTGGCGAACTTTTTCATCGGCATTATCCTGAAAATAAGAACGGACCCTGTCCCGCAGGGAGAGGGCCTTGCCGATGTAAATGATCTCCTTTCGGCTGTTCTTGAAGAAATAAATGCCGGGCTTATCGGGCAGGCGGGACAGGCTGTCCTTGAGGGCCGGGCTGCTCATTTCAGGCTCCCCATTCGAGCTCCCGCTGCTTGAGCCTCCGGATCTCATCCCGGAGCTCGGCCGCTTTCTCGAATTCCAGGCTCCGGGCGGCTTCCTTCATCTCTCGCTCCAGTGCCTCGATCTTCTCCCTGCGTTTGTCGGAAGAAAGATAGATGTCTTTCTCTTCGGCTACCCGGCTGGTGTCCAGGTAGTCCCGCTCGGTAACGCTGGACAACACCTCGTCGATATTTTTCTGGATGGAGCGGGGAGTGATGCCGTTCCGGCGGTTGTACTCCTGCTGGATCCGGCGGCGGCGGTCGGTCTCGGCCATGGCCCTGGCCATGGAGTCGGTGACCGTATCGGCATAGAGCAAGACTCGGCCGGCCACATGGCGGGCCGCCCGGCCGAAGGTCTGGATGAGCGAGGTTGAGGAGCGGAGGAATCCTTCCTTGTCCGCATCCAGGATGGCCACCAGCGACACCTCGGGCAGGTCGAGACCCTCGCGCAGGAGGTTGATGCCCACCAGGGCGTCGAACAGTCCCTTGCGAAGGTCGCGCAGGATCTTGACCCTCTCCAGGACGACGATCTCGGAGTGGAGGTAGCGGACCCGGAGCCCCAGTTCCTGATAGCGCTGCGTCAGGTCCTCGGCCATCTTCTTGGTCAGGGTCGTGACCAGGGTCCGTTCCCGGCGACGGGCCCGCTTCTCAATCTCGGCCAGCAGGTCGTCCACCTGGCCCTTGACCGGCCGGACCTCGACCTCCGGGTCGGTCAGGCCGGTAGGCCGGATGACCTGCTCAGCCACCCGGCCGCGGCTCAGGCGCAGCTCATAGGGGCCGGGCGTGGCCGAGATATAGAGAACCTGCCGGGCTCTTTCCTCGAACTCGCGGAAATTGAGAGGCCGGTTGTCCAGGGCCGAGGGCAGGCGGAAGCCGTGCTCGACCAGGGTCAGCTTACGGGAGCGGTCGCCGTGATACATGCCGCCCAGCTGGGGGATGGTCACGTGAGACTCGTCGATGATGGTCAGGAAGTCCCGGGGAAAATAGTCGAGCAGGGAATAGGGCGGCTCGCCCGGCCGACGCCGGCTGAGATACAAGGAATAGTTTTCGATGCCGGGGCAGTAGCCGAATTCGCGCAGCATCTCCAGGTCGAACAGAGTCCTCGTTTCAATCCTTTCCGCTTCGAGCAGACGGCCCCGCTCTCTGAAAAAGGCGATCCGCTCTTTGAGCTCCCCTTCGATCCCGGCCACCGACTCGGCCAGGATATCGGGCGGAGTGGAGAAAAAGGTCCGGGGATGGATGAGCAGGGTATCGAACTCCTGGAGCGTTCGGCCCAGCAGGGGGTCGATGGAGGACAGCCGCGCCACCCGGCCCTCCTCCAGTTCCAGGCGGTAAGCATATTCTTCGTAGGGAGGGAAGATGTCGACGACGTCGCCCCGCACGCGGAAACCGCCCCGCCGGAAGTCGGCGTCCTGCCGCTCGTATTGGATGTCCACCAGGCTGCGCAGGATCTCCCGGCGGCCGACGGCCTGGCCCCGGCTCAAGCTGAAACTCTGGGAGCGGTAGGTCTCCGGGTGGCCGATGCCGTAGATGCATGATACCGAGGCGACGATGATCACGTCCCGGCGCTGGAAAAGGGCGTTGGTGGCGCTGAGGCGCAGACGGTCGATCTCGTCGTTAACGGTGGCTTCCTTGGCGATGTAGGTGTTGGAGGCCGGGAGGTAAGCTTCGGGCTGATAATAGTCGTAATAGCTGACGAAATAGCCCACGGCGTTTTCGGGAAAAAACCGGCGGAACTCCTGGTAGAGCTGGGCGGCCAGGGTTTTGTTGTGGGAGATGACCAGGCAAGGCCGGTCCGCCTTTTCAATGACGTTGGCCATGGTGTAGGTTTTGCCCGAGCCGGTGACGCCCAGCAGCACTTGGTGGGGCGCGCCCTCCTCCAGGCCGCTGAGGAGGGAACGGATGGCCTCGACCTGGTCACCGCGGGGCTGGAACTCGGAGTGGAGACGGAACTTAGGCATCCAAGTTATTATAGCAGAACCCTAACACGCATTCGGGTACGTGGGGGGTGCGAATCTCAGAAAACCAGGGCGACAGAAGGTGAACGGGCCTCAGCCGGTGAGGAGATCCTCTTCTTCTTTTTTCTTGAGCTTATCCTTGGACGGTTTCAGGTCTGTTTTTTCCTTGGCCGGGAAGACCTTCTCTACCGAGTCTTCCATCTTGATGCTGCCTTTGAACACCGCGCCGTCGGAGATGGAGATGCGGGCCGCGGTGATGTCCCCCCGCATCAGGGCCTCGGTGGCCACGAAGACCTTGCCCGTGGCGTAAACGTTGCCGTTTACCGAACCGCGGAGAGTGAGCTCGTTGACGATGATGTCCCCGTCCACCCGTCCGCCCTTTTCGATGATGAGGCTGTGATTCTTGAGGTCCACTTTGCCCTTAACGAAACCCTTGATGATAAGGTCTTCTTGGCCGCCGACCTCGCCCTTGACCACATGGCCCGAGCCCAGGAAGGCTGTTCCCGGGGTTGTTTCCTTCTTCGATTCCATCTGCTCGTCCTTCCTATCGCGTCCGAACATGTTGCCTCTTTCTCTTTTTAGGCCTGATTATAGACCGCGTCATTTTCCTTGTCAAATAAGGCTTGACAGCCGCTCCGGGGATGAATAGAGTGATACCATCATCTGAAAGGAGGACTCCATGTACGGCCAAGTCAACTCTGGGGCTTTCATCATCGGCTTGATCGTTGCCGCTCTCCTCGGACTGATCCCGGCCAACATCGCCAAGAAAAAGGGATACAGCTTCGGCCTGTGGTGGCTTTTCGGCTTTCTGTTCTTTATTATCGCTCTCATTGTCGCCCTGGTCATGAAGGATAAAACCAAGGGGGCTCCCGCCGCCTTGAACGCCAGCACCACTCCTCCTCCGGGCATGGTCAAGTGCCCCCACTGCAAAGAAAATATAAAGCCCGGTATGGCTACTTGCCCTTACTGCGCTGAAAAACTGAAATAGGCAGCTGGGGCTCTTGTTCATCTAATATGGTGCGCCGGCCGGGGTGCCCTCGCTCCCGTTCGGGTTTTTAACGCCGTTCCCTCCGACCCTTCCGGAGACACCTACCTTTCGCCCCCTTTATGGCCAAAGGGGCCATCCCCTACCTTATACATATTAAGCCGCAAGAAACGGAAGATAAGCTCCAAAGATAAGCTCCAAATTGACTTAGCCTCGGCCCCTGTGCTATACGACAGTCACGCCAGGCCGACTGCGCCGGGTCAGGGATTATCCCGTTTTGAGCAAGGAGTTTGCGCATGCAGGCCATCGGCCTAACCGTCGTCGATTGGGTCATCATTCTCATCTATTTCGCTTTCGTCCTGGGCATCGGCATCTACCTCAAACGGTTCACCCGGAGCGAGGAAGATTTTTTCCTGGCCGGCCGCAAGAATTCTTCCTGGGTGGCCGGGCTGGCTTTTGTATCGGCCAACCTGGGCGCCCTGGAGCTGATGGGCATGGCCGGCAATACCTTCAAGTACGGGATGTACGTGGCCCATTTCTATTGGATCGGCGCCATCCCGGCCATGCTCTTCCTGGGCATCTACATGATGCCCTTTTATTACAGCAGCCGGATCAAATCCATTCCCGGCTACCTCAAGCTCCGCTTCGACGAGAAGACGCGCGTGCTGAACGGCTTCTCCTTCGCGGCTATGACCCTTCTCGTTTCGGGCATCAACCTCTATGCCATGGCCCTGGTCCTGCACACTTTTGTGGGCTGGAACTGGGACGTCAGCATGTGGGCTTCGGCTCTGACCGTGGCCGTGTATGTCACTCTGAGCGGCCTGCTGTCGGCCATCTTCACCGAGATCATCCAGTTCTTCCTTATCTGGTTCGGCCTGTTTCTGGTCTCAGTGCTGGGACTGGTCGAGATCGGGAGCTGGGACGAGATCCTGCGTCGCGTCCCGGAGGGGTTCGCCAAGCTGTGGTCCAACTCAGCCAACCCGGCCCACAACGGCATGCTCATCACCTGGGCCGGGATCGTCCTGGGGCTGGGCTTTGTGCTGTCCTTCGGCTACTGGACGACGGATTTCCTGGTAGTCCAGCGGGCCTTCTCCGCGCGGAACCTCCGCTCCGCGCGGATGACGCCCATCCTGGCCTCTTTTTTCAAAATGGCCGTTCCGTTCCTGGTCATCCTCAGCGGCCTCATTGCCCTGGCCCTCACTCGCGACCCCCACAGCGGCTTTCATTTGATTTCGGACGCGGGCAAGGTGAACTATGATTCGGCCCTGCCCATGCTCATCGGCCGCTACCTGCCGCCGGGGCTGGTCGGCCTGGGCATCACCGCCCTGCTGGCCGGGTTCATGGCCGGCCAGGCCGGGAACATCAGCGCCTTCAACACGGTGTGGACTTACGACATCTACCATTCGGTCATCAACAGGACAGCCTCGCCCCGGCATCTGCTGCGGATGGGCCGGGCGGCCACCGTGGTGGGCATCCTCCTCAGCGTGGGCACGGCTTACTGGGCCAAGAGCATGCCCACCATCATGGATTATATGCAGACCATCTTTTCCTGGGTCAACGCGCCCCTCTTTGCCACCATGCTCCTGGGCATGTTCATCAAGTGGATCACTCCGGACGGCGCCTTCTGGGGCTTGATCGCCGGGATGGGGTCCTCGATCACCATGTACCTGGGCGTGAAGTTCAATTGGATATCGGCGCGTCTTATCGTCCTGTCCGGCATCTCCTCGGATATGGCGGTCAACTTCTGGCGGGCCTGGTGGGCCTGGCTCATCTGCGCCCTGGTCACCATCCTGATCAGCCGGTTCACCAAAAGGAAGACGGATGAGGAGCTGACCGGCCTGGTCAAAGGGCTGAAGCGCATGCCGGCCGAGGCCGGGATCAGCTGGTATCGGCGGCCCGTTTTCTACGCCGTGCTGTCCTTGATCGTGCTTATCCTTTTGAATATTTATTTCTGGTGAGGGGGTGAAAAACCATGGCTCCTGATGCGCCCAAGATGAAGCCCATCTGGTTCTTCGTCGGCCTGATCCTGCTGACCATGGGCCTGGTCATCCTCCTGGCCGGCCTCTACGGCCTGTGGGTCCGGCCCCTCGGCCCGCCCAAGGTCCTGGCCTCGCTCCATCCCGAGATCTGGTGGGGCGGGTTCATGGTCCTGGCCGGAACGGTCTTTATCCTTATCGGACGGAAATCATCGGCGGAGTAGGCGAGGAAGGGAAAGTGGACGACAAGGTTGCGGCCATCCGGGCCGCCTATAAGAAAATCTTCGGGGAGGAGCCCCTTCTCATCCGCTCTCCCGGCCGAGTCAACCTTATCGGCGAACACACCGATTATAATGAGGGCTTTGTCTTGCCGGCCGCCGTGGATAAGGCCATCATCTTGGCCCTGGGCCCTTCCGGCAACGAGGAATGCTTTCTGCAGGCCAACGACCTGGCTCAAGCCTTTGTCTTCCGGCCAGACCGTATCGCCCGGACCGAACTCCGCTGGCCGAACTACTTGATGGGAGTCGTTCTCGAAATTCAGAAGTCCGGCCGCCGGGTTCCGGGATTTCGCTGCGTCTTCGGCGGGGACATCCCCATGGGCGCCGGCCTGTCCTCTTCGGCCGCCCTGGAAGCCGGCCTGGCCTTCGGCCTGGACCGCCTGTTCGACTTTCGGCTTGAGCCGCTTGACCTCGTCCGCCTGGCCCAGCGCGCCGAAAACGAATTTGTCGGCGTGCGCTGCGGCATCATGGACCAGTTCATCAACATTTTCGGCCGGCCCAGGACGGTCCTCAAGCTGGACTGCCGCAGCCTGGAGCACAGCTACTATCCCTTTGAGCGGGACGACCTGCGGATCGTTCTGTGCGACACCAGGGTCAAGCGCGAGCTGGCCTCTTCCGAGTACAACATCCGGCGTTCGCAGTGCGAGGAGGGAGTCAAGGTCCTCAGGAAAACCAACTCCGCTCTGCGGAGCCTGAGGGATGTAGCGGCGGACTTTCTGGAGGCCCATCGCCGCGATCTGGACCCCGTCGTCTTCCGGCGTTGCGCCTATGTCGTCGGTGAGAACGAGCGAGTGGAATCGGCTTGCCGGGACTTGGAGCGGGGCGACTTCGCTTCCTTCGGCCGCCGTATGGACGCCTCCCACGCCGGGCTCCGGGACGACTATGAGGTCAGTTGCCGGGAGTTGGATATCCTGACCGAGGCTGCCGGAAAGGTTCCGGGCGTCCTGGGCAGCCGGATGATGGGGGCCGGGTTCGGCGGCTGCACCATCAACTTGGTGGAAGAAGGGGCTCTGGAGGAATTCCGGAGCAAGGTGGGCAAAGACT
Source organism: Candidatus Aminicenantota bacterium (assembly GCA_963702835.1). GTDB lineage: Bacteria > Acidobacteriota > Aminicenantia > Aminicenantales > JAFGAV01 > JAFGAV01. The sequence goes on along the minus strand of OY969762.1, from coordinate 1,430,475 downwards.
ATCTCGACCGGACAGGCCGAGAGCCTTTTTTTTACGTCAGCCTGCTGTCCTCGGGGACGGAAGTGATAAAAGGTCTTCTCTGAAGATCGCCAAAAAAAGGGGGGAACCGTGCTGTTTATCCTGAAGAAGATCGTGGCCGCCTTCCTGGTGCCGCCCGGCCTGTTCATCACTTTGCTTTTGGCGGCGGGCATCCTCCTCTGGCGCAGAAAAGCGAGGAGGACTGCGTTGTTCCTACTGGCCCTGGCCCTCGTCATCTGGGGCCTGTCCGCGCCTCCCGTGTCCGACCTCCTGACCCGCGGCCTGGAGACAGGCCTTCCTGAGCCCCGGCTGACGGAGGCCGATATTGTCGTTGTCCTCAGCGGATACGGCGAAAGGATGGGGCCGGCCATCCAGCTCCAGAAAAGGCTGGGAGTGCCGATTCTCTTTTCGGGCTACATCAGCCTCAAACACAGCGCGGTGGACAGGGAGAATTTCACCATGGCCCTGGAAAGATTGGGAGTGCCGCGGGACATGGTCATCCTGGAGACCGACAGCCGGGATACCCTGGAGAACCTGCGCCAGGCTCGGGACATCTGCCGCCGTCGCGGTTTCCGGCGGCCCTTGATCGTTTCCTCGGCCTTCCACGGAAAGAGGATCCTGCTCTCCCTGAAGAAGCTCGGCTTCCCGGCCGAATTTTATCCGGCGGATTTTGATGTGGTCGGACGCACCATCCGGTATTCCTGGAGGAGCGCCCTGCCGGAGGCTCAGGCCTTGCTGGGCTGCTCCACGGCCATCAGCGAATACCTCGGGCTGCTTTTCTACAGGATATTCTACTAAAGAAAATAGGTGACTCGCTCCGAATTGGGACACGGATCAAGCTCACCAGGGCGAGGCTATCGATGAATCCGGCGCGTGTCGCCGCCGGCGGACGGCGGCCTGAGGAGGTCTCATGAAAAACCCGGTATGGATCTTGACTTTGGCCCTCCTGCTCCTGGCCGGCTGCCGGAGCGGAACGGACAAGGTGAAGACGATGACCTTTAAAGACGACGTGGAATTCCTGAAAAAATTCAAACCGGTCATCATCCTGTCGGACGAGACGGGACGCTCGCGGGTGGCCCTGGTGGCCGACTGGCAGGGGCGGGTGGTGACCAGCACGGCCGACGGGGATAGAGGGCTAAGCTTCGGCTGGATAAATCGCGAACTCATCGCCTCGGGCCGGTACCAGGAACATATCAACGTCTTCGGCGGAGAGGACCGTTTCTGGCTGGGGCCGGAGGGAGGCCAGTTCTCGATCTTTTTCGAGGCGGGCAGCCCGTTCGACCTGGAAAATTGGTATGTGCCGGCAGCCATCGATTGGAACCCTTTCCAAGTCGTCCTGGCGGAAAAAGCCAGAGCCGTTTTTCGCCAGGAGATATCCCTCAAGAATTATTCCGGAACGGAGTTCAAGCTGGAGGCGGTACGGGAAGTCAGGCTGCTGACCCGGGAAAAGGTGCAGGAACACCTGGGCCTCGGCCTCGGCCCGGATGTCAAGCAGACGGCCTTTGAAACGGTCAACATCATTAAAAACACGGGGCCGCTGGAATGGAAAAAGGAGACCGGGCTGCTGTCCATCTGGATCCTGGGCATGTTCAACCCCTGGCCGGCCACAACCGTGGTCATTCCCTTCCAGGCCGGTCCCGAATCCGATCTGGGGCCCGTGGTCAACGACGCCTACTTCGGCAAGGTGCCGGCCGACCGGCTGGCCCTGGCCGCCAGCGCCGTCTTTTTCAAAGGCGACGGCCTGCTCCGGAGCAAGATCGGCATTTCTCCGCGGCGGGCCAAGCCCGTCCTGGGCAGCTACGATGCCCAGCACAAAGTCCTGACCCTGGTGCAATTTACCTTCTCGCCGGGCGTTGCCGACTATGTCAATTCCATGTGGCAGATCCAGGATAACCCTTACGGCGGCGACGTGGTCAACAGCTACAACGACGGCCCGGCCGAGCCCGGCGCCAAGCCCCTGGGGCCTTTCTATGAGCTGGAAACGTCGTCTCCGGCCGCCGCCCTCAAGCCGGGCGAAACAATGACCCACCTCCACCGGACGATTCATCTCCAGGGGCCGGAGGCGGAGCTGAACCGGGTGGCCAAGGCTCTTCTCGGTGTTTCAGTCGAGGACATCACCCAGGCGATTCCTCATCATCGCTGATGAATTTCTTGTCTTATTGACTTTGGCCTTGGTATCGATTAATCTTTTCACAAAGGAGTTTGATCATGGGAAAAAAGATGATGGGCTTGCTGACTTTATCGCTCCTGGTCGGTTTGGCCGCTTTTTCAGCGGCGCAGCTGAGGACTCAGCAGCCGCCTCCGGCTGCGCAAAAGCAGCTTGAGGCGACCTTGAAGCCCCCGTTCATTACCAATATTACCTCGGTCAAATGCTGGAACATGGGCTATTATTGTGGAGACATCTCTATTGCGGGCTGGGGATTCAACGGCACGCGGGGAAGCCGGGTCGTGGTTGTGGACGGCAAGCCGGCCACAGACCCGCAGCTCTATTTGGACTGGGGAAATACGGGCATCGGCATGTACACGCGTTTCCTCAGTCCCATAATTATATACGATCATATATATAAATTCGCCATAGGCGAGCTTGTGCCTCAGCCGCCACTTCTCCTGAAACCTCCCCAGCTCAAGATTCTTTCCCCGGAGTTTGCCTTCCGTTTTCTTGTTTATTGGGACGGCGAGCCGAAGCCTAAGGCCGGCCCGGTCGGCACTCAAGTCGAGGGGTATTTATTGAGACTGGAATCCCCCCAGGGGAGTCAGGTTCTGATGATGGGGTCGACCCAGGTTACGAATATCATTTCCTGGACTAATTCAAAAATTATATTCAAAGTTCCCCAAATGTCGCCCGGCACTTATGATGTCGCCGTCAAAAAGGGAGGGAACATCATTTCCGACAAGAGGTCCTTTACCGTTCAATAAATAGAAATTCGCTCCTCTTTATAATTGAAATCGACGGCGATAATCACTAAACTAAGGGGCGCTCGGCTGCGGAGCGACGAGCGGGCATAACTCAGTGGTAGAGTGCGAGCTTCCCAAGCTCGGAGTCGCGGGTTCGAATCCCGTTGCCCGCTCCATTTTTTTGAGGCCGCATTCATCGGACGGAGTCATGACCCGAACCTGGCATCTTTTTCTAGACCGGCTGCCCCTGAAAGGCTCCTGGAACATGGCCGTGGACGAGTTTCTCCTGTCCGGGTTGACGGACAGGCCGTCCACCTCGTTGCGCTTCTATCAATGGGAGAGGCCGACCGCCTCGCTGGGCTGCTCCCAGGACGCCGCTCAGGCAGTGGACGCGGATTTCTGCCGGCGGCGCGGCGTGGACATCGTCCGGCGCATCACTGGCGGAAAATTAGTGCTCCACGACCGGGAAGTGACCTACGCTCTTGTTTCTTCGGATGATTCCCTTTTCTCCACGACCGTGACCGAATCCTATCGGCGCATCTCTCAGGCTTTGAGCCTGGGTCTGCGGAAGATGGGCCTTCGGCCCGAGTTGGCCGGAACTCCGCCGGCAGAATACAGCCGGGGCACGGTCCCCTGTTTCTCCCTACCCGGCCGCGACGAGCTGCAGGCCGAGGGAAGGAAGATCGTCGGCAGCGCTCAGAAAAGAATAGGGAAAATGTTTCTCCAGCACGGTTCGATCCCCCTGGAGCATGATGAAGCGCTGCTGCGCTCCATCACCCGCCTGCCGGCCGAGGGAGAAAGAATGCGGATGACCTCGCTGTCCGAGCTTCTGGGCAGCCAGGTTTCCTTTGACTGGGCGGTCGAGCGCTTCCAGGAAGGCTTTGCCGAATTTTTCGGGGCGACCTTCGAACGCCTGGCTTTCACCCCCGAAGAGCGCGACGCCATCCGCCGCCTCCAGCGGCAGAAATATGAGGACGCCGGCTGGACCTTCCATCGCCTGCTGGCGCCGGCATCTTGATCTTTTTATCAGGACACCTGCTTATCATTGACCGTCTGCGCAGCCCTGTGCTATATGATAGTGTTTTGTAAAAACGAGATGAACGCTGTTCCCATCGTCATCGTGACCCTGCTGGTCATGGTCCTGGCTTACCGCTATTACAGCGCTTTCCTGGCGGCCAAGATCATGGTCCTGGACGACCGCCGCATCGTACCGGCCGTGGCTCTGCGGGACGGCACCAACTACCACCCCACCAACAAGTATGTCCTGTTCGGCCATCACTTTGCCGCCATTTCCGGGGCCGGGCCGCTCATCGGCCCCGTGCTGGCCGCTCAATTCGGCTTTGCTCCCGGCCTGCTGTGGATGCTGCTGGGCGCCGTTATTGCCGGCGGCGTCCACGACTTCCTGATCCTGGGCGCCTCGCTGCGGCGCAAGGGCCGGTCGCTGGCCGAGATCGCCCGCTATGAGGTCAGCCCCCTGGCCGGCGCTGTATCCTCGGTGGCCATTCTCATCATCATCATCGTGGCCCTGGCCGGGCTGGGCCTGGCCGTGGTCAATGCCCTCCGGGAAAGCGCCTGGGGAACATTCACCATCGCCATGACCATTCCCATCGCCCTCTTCGTCGGCCTGTGGATGTACCGAATCCGCAAGGGAAAAATCGCCGAGGCTTCCATCATCGGCGTGGTCGGCGTCATCGGGGCCGTGATCCTGGGCAACCTGGTGGCCCATTCTTCCCTGGCCCATATCTTCACCCTGTCCCGCGAGGGCATCATCATCGCCCTCGCCGCCTACGGGTTCATCGCCTCGGTCCTGCCGGTGTGGCTGCTCCTCTGCCCCCGCGACTATCTGAGCTCCTATCTCAAGATCGGGACGATCGCCCTGCTGGTCGTAGGCGTCTTTGTTGTCCACCCCAATTTGAAGATGCCGGCCTTCACCCCTTTCGTCCACGGCGGAGGGCCGATCATCCCGGGCAAAGTCTTTCCCTTCCTGTTCATCACTATCGCCTGCGGGGCCATCTCCGGCTTCCATTCCCTGGTCTCTTCGGGAACGACGCCCAAGATGATCTCCAAGGAGAGCGACGCCCGGTTCATCGGCTATGGGGCCATGCTCGTCGAATCCGTGGTCAGCGTCATCGCCCTGATCGCGGCCTGCTCGCTCCACCCAGGGGATTATTTCGTCATCAACCTCACCCCGGAGAAGTTCGCCGCCCTGGGCTTTCATCCGGTCAACATCATCGAGCTGTCCCGCCAGGTGGGCGAAAACGTCGTCGGCCGGCCGGGCGGCGCCGTGTCGCTGGCCGTAGGCTTCGCCCAGATCTTCTCCGGCCTGCCAGGCATGCGGGCCCTGATGTCCTACTGGTACCATTTTGCCATCATGTTCGAGGCGCTCTTCATCCTGACCACCATTGACACCGGGACGCGGGTGGCCCGCTTCCTGGTCCAGGAGTTCGGCGGCCGGATCTACAAGCCTTTGGAAAGGACGCACTGGCTGCCGGGAACGTTCTTTTCCACCGGCGTGGTCGTACTGAGCTGGGCCTTTTTCATCTGGACGGGGAATATCAGCACTATCTGGCCTATGTTCGGCACGGCCAACCAGCTTCTGGCCGGAGTGGCCCTGGCGGTCGTCACGGCGGCCATCATCAATGCCGGCAAAGTCCGCTATGTCTGGGTCAGCCTGGTCCCCATGGTTTTTGTCACGGTGACGACGCTCTATGCCGGCTGGCGAAATATCTTCGACAACTTCCTGCCCATGGTCTCGGCCCCGGGCCAGACGTCCCTGGGAGTGATCAATACGGTTCTGACCATCATCATCATGGCCTGCCTGGTCATTATCACCGTGGAGATGATCCGCCGCGCCTACCGCGTGCTGGTCCAGGGCCGGTATACGGTCCAGGGCAGGGAAGTGCTTTCCTCGGACCCCTCTTTCAAGCCGCCCGACTACGGCGAAGCCTGAGTAAACAGCTGTTCTCAAATGGGGAGTATTTCTTTTTAAGCTTTAAGGGGTCATTCGGCTTGGGTATTGGCCTCGCTCGCCGGCCGGATTTTTCACGCCCTTCCTCCGACCTCTCCGGAGACGCCATCGAGCTCCCCCCTATTTCCCTAGGGGGGTTGGAGGGGTAAATGGCTTTGAGAGAAAACGGCAAGGCGTCTCCGGCATGATCTCGGGGGCTGCGCAACTCGCCCTCCTGCGGAAGGCTCAAACATGCTCGCCAGCCGGCAAAAATAATGCCGGAAATCCTCGAAGAGCGCTTCAGAAGGGCTAAATCCGGCCTGATGCTCGCTCCGGCCAAAACCCAAGCCGTTGTTTCTTTCTTAACAGGGGCTATCACTTTTTCGGACATGCTTTTCCCAGATGTTGATTTTTGGAATAGCGGGTGGTAGCATTTGACTTGTGGAGACAACGGCCATGAACGAGATTGAAGAGCTGGCCAAGCTCGACCTAAAAAGTCTGCCGGCCCTGGCTCCTGCCCTCTATGATGACCTCCACTATAAGGTCCTCAAAAACCTTCACCTCGAGCTGGGCTCGGGGCCCATCCTTTTCCTGCTGTCGCCCTCCTACTCTGTGCTCAATCCCCAGCCCAGCGATGCGGTGAACGACTTTCTCAACAGGAACGAACCCCTGCTCGATTACCTGAAAGAATCCATCATCCAGAACCTGGCCGCCTATTCCGTCCTGCTCGACGTCAACAGCTATTTCATCGAGCAGAACAATCACCTGGTCCTGGCCCGCCTGCGCGAGCGGGATTCCGGCGGCCGCCGGTTTGAGATCAAGTTCTACACCAATTCCCCCATGGAGCTGATGACCCACTACGAGGACAAGATCTACATCGGCCGGGACTTTGTGGACCTCTTCAACTTCAACCGGAAATATTTCGGCCTGAAGGACCTCATCAGCTCCCTCAAGGAGCAGACCGGCGTGTTGATCGACAAGGCCCAGGAGTGGCTGAAGAGCCCCCTGAAGTATAAGTCCTTCTTCCAGGAAATCCAGGAATCGGTCAACGAGCTGGAGTCGGAAAGCGCGCTCATTCTGGAATCGCTCCCGCCGCACATCGACTTCCAGAAGGCGAGCGGCAAGGACCTGGTCGACATCAACGCCCAGTACCGGGCCATCAACCACTTCCTCATCGAGCTCCACGACGAGGTGGGGGAATTCGCGAACGTGCTCCGCTACGGCCTGGAGAAAGACTTCGTGCGCTACGTGACCAAGTACAAGAAGGACGTGACCAACCTCATTTCCTATTTCAATATCAAGATCAACGGCCTGCTGGTGCACAAAATCCAGCGGGCCAGGACCAAGCACAGCTAAAAAAAAGGCGCCCCTCGCGGAGCGCCTTGAGCCTGTGTCGTCCTGTCTTCAGTCTTCTTCAGCCTCCCCTAATTTTTCAGCGACGATGATGTCGCCGTAGGTCGTGGTCAGGCTGATGAGCGGCTTTCCCTTCTCCTCCTGAAAGGCCTTGAGCACGGACTGGCCGTCGTTGGATTTAAAGGAAGGCGGAGTGGGCAGCTCCCAGCGGATTTCGCTGTTCCGGGTTTGGGACTCAAAGGGGAACCGGCCGCCGGCCGGCCAGGCCAGCCGGATGGGGCAGTATTCGCCCTGGACGCGGAGGTCTCCGGCCAGCAGCCCGGGTTCTAGCCTCAGCCCGGCATGCCTCAAGGAGACCGTCGTTTTTCCGGTGAAATCCGCCAGGAGGACATCCTGGTAGGAGGTGGTGACGGAGATCTCCGGACCCCCCAGCCGCCGGCCGACCACGGCCAGGTTGTGGCCCTTGACCACGAGCTTGCCCTTGACGTCGAGGAGCTCGGCCGTTCCGTAGTTGTCGGTGATGTCCACGTCCCCTCGGATGGCTTCCAGCTTGATGTCGGAATGATGCCCATCCACCCGAGCGCCTCCCGCCTCGGTCAGGGTGATGGGTTCATAAGTGGATTCGACCTTCACCGTTCCGGCCAGGCGCAGGCCGTTCACCTCGGAATGGGGAGCGGTGATGGTCACCTTGCCGGCCACGTCCTCCAGGCGGACCGACCCGTAGGAGTGGTCGATCTGAACCTGCCCCTGGGCCTGGCGGATAATCAAGTCGGCGTGCCGGCTGCGGATAGAGCAGTCGGAGGCCACCCCCGCCACGTCCACGTCCTCATAGCTGTTCGTGCCGGAGAATTTGCCCCGGATGTCCCGGGCCACAATTTCGCCGTGCGGGTTGGAAACAATCGTGTCGCCGGTGAGAACGGTTTTAACCGTGTCGTAGGAGTTTTGGATGGTGACTTTCAGTCCTTGAGGAACGGATATGGTGAAATGGGTCTCGAAACGGCGGTTTTTGACTTCATAGCGGTTGGTGGTGATGAGCACCTTGAGGCCGTCGTCCTGAGTGATGAGCCGCAGGGCTTCGGCCGTCCCGCGGGCTTCAGCTTCGTTCCTCCGCCAGATTTTTTTGACCAGGGTGACGCTGATTTTGTCCGTGGCGCTGCCCTGGACTTCCACGCTTCCGTGGGCATTCACCACTTCCAGGGCGGCAGCCGGGGAAGGCGTGAGTTCCTTCGTTTCCTGGAAGGTGTATTCCTGGCCCCATCCGGAGAAGATGCCTCCCCATTCCCAATCCCAGCCCAGGTTCCAATCCTCGATCTTGCCCGTCTCGGCATGGTAGAGAATGATACCCGCGGCGATGATCAAAATGAGGAGGAAGAATTCCTTGGTCTTCATCACATTCCTTGTTTCGGCCGGGCCGCGTCCGCTTTCGGCTCCTTCTTTTCGGTCAGGCCGAGAAAGAGCTTCCAGCCGCCCCAGGCGATGAGGATCACCGGCCAGAGGCGAGCCAGGTGGTGCAGGGCATCCACGTGGAAATTGCGGAGCAGGAACAAGCCGCCGATGAGGATCAGGATGATCCCCCAGAAAAGCGGGTCTTTCGGTCTAGGTCTGGACATGGTTGCCTCCGGTCTTTTTCACTTTTTCTTGTTTTTGCGGAAGTAGTCGGTGATGAGCTTGAGCCCGACCAGGACGATGGCCGCCGGCCAGAACTTGGCGATCTGGGCATAGGTGACGATCTCGTAGTTGGCCAACAGGAAGATGGCGCCCAGGACGAGCAGGATGATGCCCCACAGGATGGAGCCGCTGCCGGTGTCCACGACGAACCCCTCGCCGTTGGGCTCCTCTTCCATCTGCAGGGCCTTCAGGTTGATCCGCCTGGCCGTTTGGACAGACTCGATGAGCTGAAAAAACCAGAACCCGGCCAGCAGGATGCCGAAGAAAGGCTGGCCGCTTCCCTGTTCCTGGACAGTGACCAGGCCGGCGAAGATGAGGATGTAGATGATCCCCTTGATGTACTCCCGGTTGTAGATGGCCCCCACGCCGGGAAAGAAGCCGGCCAGCACTCCGGCCAGGCCGGGGGACTTGGGCGGTCTCTTGACGATGACCTTGTCGTTCATGGCTGAACCTCCGTTGTCATGAAATTTATTCGCTATCGTCCCGTCTCAAAGGCGACGCGTTCTTGAGCGTGACGATGACTTCATCTTTTTTAGAATTCAAGGAATCGGCCAGCGATTCCGCTTTGGCGTAGAGCTTTTCGACCTGGCTGTAGCCGAGGTGGAGCTGCCGGTCGAGGGACTTCAGCAGGCGGCCGCCGGCCGGCGTGAACAGCAGGGCGGAAGTGAAGACAAGAAGGAAGAATGCGCCGGCCAGGACAGGCTGGAGTGAGGGTTTGACCTGAAAGAACGGGACTCGGATTCGGGATCGAGCCTTCTTTTTTTCGGGGGAGGGAATAGCCTTGAGGCGCGCCATCAAGGCCGGGCTCACTTCGACCTCGGGGAAACGGGCCAGGCCCGCCTCGGTCTGCTTCAGGCAGTCCAACAGGCGCCTGCAGCTCGGGCAGTCGGCCAGGTGAGCCTCGACCAGCCGGCGGTCCTCGGCGCCGAGCTCATTCTCGGCATAGAAGGGAAGAAGTTCCTCGATTTTCTTACAGGTCATCGCCCTTCTCCTGGCGCTCCCTCAGGAGCTTGGCCAGTTGCAGCTTGCCCCGATTGATGCGCGATTTGACCGTGCCCAGCGGAAGGCCCAGGATGTCGGCCACTTCTTCGTACTTTTTGCCCTGGATCTCTTTGAGGATGATGGCCAGGCGAATATCGGCCGGCAAGGTATTCAGCCCCCGCCACAAGACCTTTTGTTCCTCCCGACGGAGAAGGGCGTCCTCGGGATTGTCTGCCGTTTGCGTCCGGCTGGGGAGATTCTCGTCGAAGTCGTCCCGGTTCTTCCTCTCCCATCTGGTCCGGCGGTAGGCGTCGATGAGATGGTTCCTGGCCAGGGTCAGCAGCCAGGCACTGAAGTTCTTCTCGGTGTCGTACTTGGACAGGGAGTGGAAGACCTTGAGGAAGATCTCCTGGGTCTGGTCCTCGGCCTCGGCGCGGCTTCCCGTGAACTGGTAGGCCATGTTGAGAATTTTTTGCGAATACGCGTTGACCAGCATATCCCATGCTCCTGGGCGTCCTTCCAAGCAACTCTCGATAACCGCTTTCAATTCCACTCACTTCACCCCGAAAGACGAGATTCTCCGCCTGAAAGTTCCCGGGAGGGGCACTTTATTTTTAATCTGCACCCGCCGGCGCTTTAGCCTGATGAAGCGCTATGGGGATATGCCTGGCATAGAGAGCAAAATCGTCATCGATCGTATAAATGGCCAGGCGATACCGCACGGCGACAGCACAGATGAGGAAGTCGGTGTTTGAGCCTTGAATGCCCCTGGCTCGGCAAAAATTAAAAAAACGCGCCGCGGTGATGTAATCCTTTGTCTGGATGGGCAAGTCGGGGAAGGCCGCCAGCCGGTTTTTCAGCCTCCGAAATTGGACCTCTTCCCGAATTCCGGAGAGAAGTTCCTGTCTGATAGGCCCGATGATATGAACGCGGTGGTCGGAGATCAGGCTTCGGAGTTCCCGGACCGGAGCGGCAGATTTCGGTTTGCCTCGGCGCAAAGCCAAAGACCAGATACTCGTATCAACGAGAACTTTCACTTCCGGGCTCGCTGCTTTTTATAGTCATACGCAGGGTCGAACTCCACCTTCCCGAATAAAGAGAGGATTTTTTCCTGTTCCAGCCGGTGGATATAATCCAACAGCGCCTGAGTGACCGCCTCCTTCTTGGTGCGGTGGCCGCCCAGCTTGACGGCTTTGCAGATGAGATTGTCCTCGATTTGAAGATTGGTCGCCATTGGGGTTTACCTCGACACATATCTTCACACATTCAAGTGTGTGTAGTCAATCAGGGATTAAGGGAGGATAATTTCCTTGCCGCCGTACAGCCGCCGCAGCTTATGGGCCGAATGCTGGATAATGGCTTGGCCTATGGTGACCTGGCCGTCGCCGGCTGGAGCCATTTTGTCCTTGTGGCGGACGCAAATGATGGTCGTAGCCTGCATAAGCGCTCCTCTAGAGTTCCGTAGCCGAGACGAGGTCTCCTTTCCGGAGGGCCGGGGGGAGGTTGGTGTCGGGATGATTGAAGAAGGAGCGGATGTATTCCACGGTCATATCGCGCGGAGTGATAGTCAGCTTGGTGTAGCCCGAGGGACCGAAAAAGTCTGCCTGATCCGAAATTGGAGCCGGCTCGAGATAGTGCCACCCGTAACTGCCGTAGAACCTTTTCCACAGCTCCCCTTTGTACCAGGCCAGCTCGCCGACGGGCTTGGGCGACCCGACGCAGATGCCGGACATCTTAGCCCGGGACAACGGGCCTGCGGCTCCGGAGATCCTCCCGACATGATGAATATGGTCATGGCCGTAAAAAATCGCCCGGACTCCGCCTTCGCCCATGAGCTGCGTCAGGGCCACCTGCTCGACGGCCCTGGGGTCCGGGCAAAAATCCGCGTAGTCCTCTTCGGTGAAGAGCGGGCCCCGGCCGTAGGCGTAGCTGGTGATGGACTCGTTGGTTCCGCGGGGCCAGCCGCCGATAACATGGTGAAACAAAGCAAACTTCCGGCAGGACTCCGAGGTTCGCAGGACCTGTTCAAGCCACAAACGCTGTTGCGCTCCCAGGGTCCAGTCCTCCGGCCGTGGGGGGATCTGCGTCGTGTAGCTCTCGCTGTCGAGGATAATGAAGAGAGGACGCGCCGCATCGCTCCGCGTACCGCCCCAGGCCAAGGAATAATAATTCTCGTCGGGCGACCCGCCCTGGAAAAGCCCCGGCTGCGGGAAGAAAAGCCGGCGATAAGCCTTGGCCCAAGCGCGTCCGGCGTCGTAGCCCGACTCGCCGTCGTGATTTCCCAGGCATAGATACATGGGGATGGTGGGGCTGAGGGCTGAGTACATCTTCCTCATCCTCAGCCAGAACAGCCGACAAGCGGAGTCGTATTCCTCTGCGGTGAGGCCGGCGTCCGGGTCCTTGAGACCCAGGCCGGCCCATTTGTATCCGGCGCCGATGCCCGTCGAATCTCCCAGGATGAGGATGAGGTCCGGGTTCTCGTGCGTCAGGATATGGGCGATCGTACTGGCCAAACTGAAGCCGCTCATCATCGGCCTTACGACTGATAAGGGACCGGGGATGTAATCAGGCTCTCCGAGCAGCACCTCGACGAACATATTCACGTAATCCCCATTCAGCCGTATTTCCCTGAGAAAAGCGTCCCGGACGACTAGATCCCCGCTGTCCGCATCATCATAGGTGTGGTCGTCGCTGATGAGGATGACCTGAAGCGGCCGGCTCTTCAGGTCGAAAAGCGGCGTCTTGACGGAACGCCAGGGCGTGGCCCGCCAGCCATCCTTGTCCCCTGTGGCGCGATATTCGATCCGGTAGCGGAAGTCCGGCATCCCCCCGAGGCTGGAGAGAATGAAGTGGAAGCTGTCGCCGACTCCCTCCGCCGCCTGCCCGGCCAGGCCGGAGGAAAGCAGCTTCTCATCGCAAACAAGCCGGAGGTCCAGGCTCTGCCCCGATCTGGGAACCACGCTGATTGCGGCCGTCCGGTTGTCGAGGAAAACGATGCGTTCGGCGGCGTCGAAATAGACTGGATCGTAGGGGAAAGGATAGTCGTCGTCGAAGACGCTGCGCTGCCCTAAAGGCCGATCCCAAGGCAAAGCGGACAAGCGGCGCGAGGCGGCCAAGGCTGCCGCCCCTCCCGCCGTAAGTTGAAGAAAGCGCCTCCGCTGCACTACTTGGTCCTAATTGGAAAACTTATGATCAAATTCATTCAATGTCAATCAAAAAGTATCGGCTGTCGCTTATTGTCAATTATTTGCGTATAATAGAGATCATCTCGACTAAAAACATTGAATTTTCTATAAATCCAACGAGCTACGGCTCTACATAAATCTCTTCCAGCTTTCGGTCAAGCTGATCGCGCAAAAACGCTTCAAGGGCATCGAGCCTTGGGCGTCGAGGTCGAATAGCAGAAGGAGCGGGGCCGGCCTGAAACCCCTGTCGACATTGTTCTTGACATTAATAATAACCCTGCTAAAATAACCGCATAGTTCATTTTGGCAGGGATATATATGTATATTCATAGGACGCTCGAGCCGGTTATCCGAAAGTACCTAAAGGGGCCGGAATATCTTGCCGTTGTGGGCGCCCGCCAAGCAGGAAAAACCACGCTGCTTCGTCATATTCAGGAGCAAGTCGATGGATCCACCTTCCTGACTTTCGAGGACATTGAACTCCGCGCCCTCTTCGACAAGGACGTCAAATCTTTCCTCAAGCTCTACATCGAGCCGCACCGGGTCGTGTTCATTGACGAATTTCAATATGCCCGGAGGGGGGGCCAATCCCTGAAGTTCATCTACGACACCGTGCCCGGCAAGAAGATCGTGGTCTCAGGTTCTTCGGCCTTAGACCTCACGGTCGCGGCGGTCAAACACCTCGCCGGCCGTATCCTATCCTTCACTCTTTATCCCTTGTCGTTTCGTGAATTCCTGAGCTTCAAAAACCCGGGGCTTTTCCGGCTCTATGAGGAGACGGCCGGCAGGCAAAAACTCCAGAAGCCGGTGTTGGAGAAATTCCGCGCCCTGCTCGATGAGTTCATTGTCTTCGGCGGCTATCCGCGCGTTGTTATCGCCGGAGACGATGATGAGCGGCGAACCGTTTTAAAGAACATCTTCAGCATCTATCTGTTGAGAGACGTCCGAGACATCCTCGGCCTGATCGACGATTATCAAATGCTCGGCCTGGCCAAAGCCCTGGCCCTCCAAATCGGCCATATCGTTTCCTATCATGAGCTGTCCATTCTTCTGCAACAGAAGACGCCGCTTCTCAGGAAGTACCTCAACCTTTTAGAAAAAACATATATCCTGCAGCTGGTGAAGCCGTTCTTCTCCAACAAGAGGATCGAGCTGGTCAAGAACCCCAAGGTCTTTTTCGTGGACACCGGCCTGAGGAACTCGATCACCGGCGACTTTCGCTCCATCGATCAGAGGCCCGACAAAGGAGCGCTTCTCGAGAATTTTCATTTTACCGAGTTTTTGAAGGCGAATCGGGAGGTCAAGTACTGGCGGACAAAATCCAAAGCCGAGGTCGACTTCGTCGTGGATGAACGCGTCCCCGTTGAAGTCAAGTCGGCCCTGGCCAGGCCCGCGGCGGGAAAGTCCTTGCACAGCTACATCGATAAATACTCGCCGGAGAGGGCTGTCGTTTTCAACGATGAATTGTTCGAACGCGCCTTATTCGCACGGACGCCCGTGCATTTTTTATATCATTTTTCCGAATTCCCGGTTCGCGAATAATCGTGCTTTTATTTGCTAAAAGTATAAGCTATCTCGTAGTCCCTGATTTTCCCGTAATTGCCGATGATGCTGAGCCCAATCCTGCCAGGTCCTAATTGCTTTGCCAAGCCTAATGATGCTACTGAGCCTTGATATGCTCCTTGGCTGAGCCTGTTGAAACTTCCATTGATGCTGAGGCCATTCCAGAGTTGGCTTAAATCTGCATTAGCCCCAATGCTCAGCGCTGTTACAGGCATTACTCCTCTGCTGTCAGTGTAAGCGCCTGTTAATGCGAGCTTGTTACCTCCTAAGTCAAAGTTAGTGCTCATCCTGAAAGCATTGCTCCTGTTATTCCTTGCATTGCTCAAGTCATAGCTGAAAATGAAGCCTGCATTCTCGTTATTCCTGCCAATAGTAAAGCCTAATGCGTTGTTGTTATTCCTGGCATCAAATGTTCCTCTTAATCCAAGCTCAACACCCAGCTTTTTCAGCCTGGCGCTTCCTTGCGCAGAATAAACCTGCTCTGTAGGCGAGACTATTGTTGCTATTGAAGCGTTCAGGCTGCCATTAGTATAATTAACATTAGTAGCATTCCTAACCCCGCCATTAACCAGCTCTGTTGCATTGGCAAGGCTAACCTGCTTTCCCTTGTAGCCAAGACTCACTGCATTGCCAGCCAGACCAATATTCAAGCCATTGCCCAAATCAACATTAAACCTCACTACCTGGTTAACAGCATTCAAAGCATTCGCAGCAGCGCTGGCGCGCGTATTAGTGTCCTTGATAAAGACATAAGCCCATAAGTCCTTTCCTATATCATTAAGATGCCTATTCGGAGCAATCAGAGTGGCAGTATCGCCGTTAAGATCATCAGTCCTGGTCATGAGCTCAAAAACCTCCTCAAAAAAAGTAAGTCTTCTAGCAATCTCATTACTGGCAATATTGGGATTAACACCAGCCCAAGTAGCTGAATGTATACCCAGATGAAAATCACAATTGCCATAGCCAATGCCAAAATCTGCTCCGCTGCCAACAGGAGCATCAACTTTTTCAAGAGCACCATACTTGGCCCAGGAATAATCAAGAGCAGCATTAAGCTCATTCACCACGTCAAAGATAAACTGCTCAGGACCTGTAATGCCGTCCCTGTCCTCTCTGCACCACTTAGCACTAGGATTATACCGTAAAATACCATATCCCTTATCTACCCATTCGTCAATAAGATAATACAGGTTTCCTCCAGGAGTATTGTTCAATACAAAAACATCATAATCCTTGTTAGCTTTTGGAGCTGTGAAGGTGACTGCTCCAGATGATTTGTCAAAACCGACAAAGGCGCCGGGCACTTTATCGACTGTGTCCTCCCTGAGGATGAGATGGTTCTGGTCTACTCCGCTAACACCCAGGTCATTGACATTGATTGTGACTGCGCTTCCTTCCACGATGTCTGACCGGGTGAAGTGTGTTAGATAGCCCTTGGTGTGATTGTAAACATCAAAGTCAAGAGTTACCTTGACAGGCTGAGGCGGTGGTGTTGGCTTAGGCGACTCTTTGTGTAATAGCTTGTATATCCCGTAGCCTGCTGCTGCAGCGCCAACCACTCCTAAGGTAACCCAGAGCCAGGTCTTATTATTCTTTTTCTCCTCTTTATTCTTCTCTCCCTTTGCGCCATCCTCCAGGCCGGCTGCTCCTGCCTTTTGCATTGCTTCGAGATAAATGTTTCTTGCTTTCTCGTCAAGAGCAAAGAGTTGTTTCTGAGCTTTTTCCGGGTGGAGCCCGATGGCTTTCATGAAGGTTTCAACAGCCTCGCCTCTCTTCCCCGGCGTTGCTGCCAGTTCTGTGCCTTCTTTTATTAGCGAGGCGTACATTTGTTCGTAACCAGGGGCTTCAAACTTGGATGGCTTTGCTCTAGAAAGCTCTGTTTGCTCTGGTTGGTCTTTTTCAGGCTGAGCGTTGGCGCTGACCTTGTTTTGGGCTAGGCCTAAATACAATACTGATGCTGCGAGGAATGCGCTGACGGCCTTGCGCCCAGTCTCCGGCCCGCAGCCGCGACGGAGTTGCCCTTCCATAAGAATCCTCCTTTCAGCTAAATATGATCAAATTCATTCAATGTCAATCAAAAATCATCGGCTGTCGCTTATTGTCGATTATTTTCGTATAATAGATATCATCTTGACTTAAAACATTGAATTTTCTATAAATCCATCGGCATGAACAATCAGAATGGGGACAAAGGCAAGCTCCTGGGGTCCTGGAAGGAGATAGCCGACTACCTTGGCTATGAGGTGAGAACCTGCCTGAGGTGGGAGAAGAAGCTTGGCCTGCCGATCCATCGAATCGATCCGGAATCCAGCCGTTCCAGGGTTTTTGCCTACCAAGAAGAGCTGGACGATTGGCTGAGAACGCGGCAGCCGGGATCAATCCCCCTGAATCTGTCGGCCGGCCGGAATTCCGGCTTGAATGATCAAGACGCTCCGGCGCCTTCGAAGCGCCCCGGCCGCAAGCTGCTTTGGATTTTAGCGCCCCTGCCCGTTTTGATTGCCCTGGCTGCCTTTTATTTCCTTTTACGGCCGGACGGGATTTCTCAGCCGGCTGATTTCCGCATCAAAGGCTCCGTGTTGACTATCCTTGATGCCAAGGGCCGGGCGCTGTGGAGCTATGATTCCGGATTCGAACAGCTAAAAGAGGAGTCCTATTACCGGGAGCATTTTCAATACAAAAAAATATTGGATTATAATAGAAGCCCGGTTTTTCCTTTTCTTATAATCAAAGATATCAACAGGGATGGGCGGGCCGAGGTCCTTTTTACGGCACAAGTCGAAAACATCATAGATACCGGCGCAGTCATATGCTTCGATCATAAAGGCAGAAAGCTTTGGCAGTTCAAGCCGGGCCGAGAAATGACATATGGCCCCGAGCACTATTCCAACGATTATTGGGTCCAGATTCTCGACCTATGTGATCTTGAGGGGGATGGCCAACAGGAGGTCATTGTCGTAGCCGACCAGATCCCATATTTCCCGACCCAGGTCGCTGTTCTTGATGCCCGGGGCAAAATTCTGGGCGAATATTGGAATTCAGGCCGGATCGTGAACTTCGCCGCTCTTGACTTTGATGGAGACGGGCACAAAGAGCTCGCCTTCGGCGGAAAGAACAACGAGTATCGAAAGCCGTGCCTGTTTGTCCTGGACCCTAAGAAGATAGAGGGGGGATCGCCGCAGTTCAAGAACCGGTATCAATGTCCCGGACTCAGACTGGGGACGGAGAGATGTTATCTTCTATTCCCGCAAACTGAGGTCGATCTTATCGAGGATATCTCGGGAGATCCCATTAATTTTATTAGTGTTTTGGGCAACGGGAATATATCTTTGTGGACGAGTTTATCCGGAATTATTTATGAAATGAATTCCCGTTTGGCTGTCAGCAGCATTCAACTGAGCGATATGTTTCGTAGGAAATTCAGGGATTATCAAACCATGGGAAAGATCGCACCCGGCGAGCTGGACGAGACAGCCTTAGCCATGACCCTGGCCAAACAGATACTCTATTTCGACGGCCGCGGCTGGACCGCCAAGCCTGCTTTTAATCCGATTTGGCAAAATAACAGGCTCCCCTGAGGCGGCAAGAATTTCTTTTCCCGTGTCAGCTTGGCCATAGCCCAAGCGTCCTTGACTTCGCCGGCAGGATATGCCAGCATAGACGCGGAAAATCAGGTGAGTTTATTTTATATGCAGGTCAGTGATTTTTGACCTGTTCTTTTTCCGGTGACGCATCTATCTCGAAAGGAGGCTCCATGGAAGGCATCATCGGCTACGGCGCCTATATTCCCCGCAACCGCATCAAGGTCGAGGAGATCGCCAAGGTCTGGGGCGCGGACGCGCCCAGTTTCAAGAAAGGCCTCATGCTCGAGGAGAAATCCGTCCCCTCGCCCGACCAGGACACCATCACCATGTCGGTCGAGGCGGCCAAGAACGCCCTGCGCCGGGCCCGCATCGATCCCCGGGAGATCGGCGCGGTCTACATCGGCTCGGAATCGCACCCCTACGCGGTCAAGCCCTCCGGCACGGTCCTGGCCGAGGCCCTGGGCGCCACCCCCGAGGTCCATACCGCAGACTTCGAGTTCGCCTGCAAGGCCGGCACCGAGGGCATGTTCGTGGCCTTCGGCCTGGTCAAGGCGGGCCTCATCAAGTACGGCCTGGGCGTGGGCGCCGACACTTCTCAGGGCGCGCCGGGCGATGCCCTGGAGTACTCGGCCGCGGCCGGCGCGGCGGCTTTCCTCTTCGGCCGCGAAAACCCGGTGGCCGAAGTCTTGAACACCTATTCCTATACCACCGACACGCCCGACTTCTGGCGCCGGGAATATCAGTATTATCCCCAGCACGGCGGCCGTTTCACGGGCGACCCGGCCTACTTCAAGCACACCACCGGGGCGGCCCAGGGCATCATGAAGCTGGCCGGCCTGAAGCCCTCCGACTTCGCCTACGTCGTCTTCCACCAGCCCAACGGCAAGTTCCCCATGAGGGTGGGCGAGATGCTGGGCTTCAAGAAATCTCAGATCGAGCCGGGCTGGCTGGTGCCGCGGCTGGGCAACACCTACTCCGGTTCTTCGCCCCTGGGGCTGACCGCGACGCTCGACATCGCCAAGCCGGGCGATCTGATTCTGCTGGTCAGCTACGGCTCGGGGGCCGGCTCCGACGGTTTCGTCTTCAAAGTGACGGGCATGATCGATGAGGTCCGCGACCTGGCGCCCCGCACCCGCGACCTCCTGGAAAAGAACAAAAGGTACCTGGAATACGGGGTCTACGCCAAGTTCCGGCAGAAGATCCGGAAGGCCGAGTAGGGCAAGGAGAAGAGACCATGAGAGACGTGGCAGTCATCGGCGTGGGAATGACGCCCTGGGGCGAGCTGTGGGAAAAATCCCTGCGGACGATCTTTGTCGAGCCGGCCTTGCTGGCCATCCAGGACGCCGGAGTGGATAAAGTGGACTCGCTCATCGTGGGGTCCATGTCCTCCGGGTTGTTCATAGGCCAGGAACACTTGGCCTCCCTCCTGGCCGATTACCTGGGCTATGGGCCCATCCCGGCGGCCAGGGTCGAGTCGGCCTGCGCCTCGGGCGGCCTGGCTCTGAAGATGGGGTACCTCGAGGTCGCCTCGGGGCTGAGCGACGTGGTCCTGGTGGGAGGCGTCGAGAAAATGACCGATGTCACCGGCAACGAGGCCACCTTTGCCCTGGGCACGGCCGCCGACCAGGAATACGAGGGCTTTCACGGGATCACCTTCCCCGGGCTTTATGCCTTGATGGCCCGGGCCCATATGGAAAAATACGGCACCACCCGCCAGCAGTTGGCTATGGTGGCGGTCAAAAACCACTTGAACGGGTCGAAGAACCCGCTGGCCCAGTACCCCTTCCCCATCACCGTGGAGGCGGTGCTGAACTCGGTGCTGGTGGCCGACCCGCTGCGGGTGCTCGACTGCTCACCCATCACCGACGGCGCGGCGGCGGTTATCCTGGCCCCGCTGGAAATGGCCAAGAAATTGAAGAAGCCCGTGGTCAAGATCACGGGGCTGGGGCATGCCACGGACACCATCGCCTTGAGCGGCCGGAAGGACATCACTTGGCTGGAGTCTGTTTACTTGGCCGGCCAGCAGGCTTATAAGATGGCGGGCCGGAAGCCGCAGGACATCCACTTCGTTGAGGTCCACGATTGCTTCACCATCGCTGAGATCTGCGTCACGGAGGCCTTGGGGTTCGTGGACAAGGGCAAGGGCGGCCAGGCTGTGGAGCAGGGCCTGACTTCGATCGGCGGCAAAATCCCGGTCAACCCCAGCGGCGGCCTGAAGTCGAAGGGCCACCCGGTGGGGGCCACGGGCGTGGCCCAGGCCGTGGAAGTCGTAAAGCAGCTTTGGGGCGAGGCCGGGGACAGGCAGGTCAAAGGAGCCCGGGTGGGGATGACCCAGAACATGGGCGGCTCGGGCGGAAGCTGCCTGGTCCATATCTTCGAGAGACAGTGACAGGAGGACGACGATGCCGACGCCATCACGCAATTGGAGAGAGATCCCTCAGCGCTACAGGTTCGAGGCCGGAAAGTGCAAGAAGTGCGGATACATCGCCTTTCCTCCGCGGGTCATCTGCCCGGAGTGCCGGTCGCGCGAATTCGAGACCGTGGTCCTGCCGGAGCGGGGCAAGCTGGTCACCCACACCATTATCCGCGTCCCGCCCCATCCCTTCGCCGACCAGGCGCCTTACGCCGTGGGCATCGTGGAGCTGGAGAATGGGTTTAAGCTGACGGCCCAAGTGGTGGACATCGAATTCGAGCAGCTTCGGGCCGGCCTTCCCCTCCGGGTTGAGTTCCGGAAGATCTACCAGGAAGGAGAGGCGGGCGTAATTTGTTACGGGTACAAGTTTGTTCCGGTATAAGCAGAGGAGGATGAAGTATCTCCCATCTTGGGGTTCATGGGGAGGGGTGGCACGGCGGAGGGGCTCCCCGCCTGCGCGCAGCTTGGCGAGCACAGCCGGGGGGGAGCCGTGACAGGACCCCTCCTCTTATTGAATGGAGTATCAGGATAGGGGAGATACTTCATCGGGAGGATAGCCGTGTTCAGGATTGAAAGCCAGGTTGACACCCAGAGCCGGGATTTCCAGGAAAACGCCGACAGCTTGAAGCGCATAGTCGAGGAGTACAAGCAGCGCCTCGCCCAGGTCCGGCTGGGCGGCCCGGCCAAGTATCGCGAGCTGCACAAGTCGCGCAAAAAGCTCCTTGTCCGGGACCGGTTGGACAAGCTGTTCGACCGGAACTCGCCCTTCCTGGAGCTGAGCCCGCTGGCCGCCTGGAACATGTACGAGGGCGAGGCGCCCTGCGCCAGTATGGTCACGGGCATCGGCCTGGTCCACGGCCGCGAGGTCCTGGTGGTGGCCAACGACGCCACGGTCAAGGGCGGGACTTACTTCCCCATGACCATCAAGAAGCACATCCGGGCTCAGGAAGTGGCCCTGGAGAACCGGCTGCCCTGCATCTACCTGGTGGATTCGGGCGGGATCTTCCTGCCCTATCAATCGGGCACTTTCCCCGACAAGGAGCATTTCGGCCGTATCTTCTACAACCAGGCCCGGCTGTCGGCCCTGGGCATCCCCCAGATCTGCGCAGTCATGGGCTCCTGCACGGCCGGCGGCGCCTATGTGCCGGCCATGTCGGACGAGACGGTCATCGTCCGGCGGGAGGGCACCATCTTCATCGGCGGACCGCCCCTGGTCAAGGCCGCCACGGGCGAGGAAGTGACCGACGAGGAGCTGGGCGGGGCCGATGTTCACTGCCGCATCTCGGGCGTGTCCGACTATTGCGCCCAGGACGACGACCATGCCCTGGCCGTCACCCGCAACATCGTCGAGACGCTCGACCCGCCCCGCCGCTTCACCTTGGACAGGGCCGAGCCCGAGGACCCCCACTACGACCCGCAGGAGCTCTACGGCATCGTCCCCCGCGACCTGCGCAAGGCGTTCAACATCAAGGAGGTCATCGCCCGGCTGGTGGACGGCAGCCGCTTCCAGGAGTTTAAAGAGCTTTACGGTCCGACCCTGGTCTGCGGCTTTGCCCGGATCATGGGCTACCCGGTGGGCATCCTGGCCAACAACGGCGTGCTTTTCTCCGAGAGCTCGGTCAAGGGCGCCCACTTCATCACCCTGTGCGCCATGCGCAAGGTTCCCCTGGTCTTCCTGCAGAACATCACCGGCTTCATCGTCGGCAAGCAGTACGAGCACGGCGGGATCGCCAAGGACGGGGCCAAGCTGGTCCATGCCGTAGCCAACGCCGACGTGCCCAAGTTCACGGTGATTGTGGGCGGCTCCTACGGCGCCGGGAACTACGCCATGTGCGGCCGGGCCTATGGCCCGCGCCTGCTGTGGATGTGGCCCAACGCCCGGATCAGCGTTATGGGCGGCGAGCAGGCGGCCAATGTCCTGCTGACGGTCAAGGCCAAGCGGCTCCAGGAAGAGGGCCTCAAGATGACCGAGGAGGAAAAGGCCAAGCTGATGAAGCCCATCCTGGACAAATACGAAGAAGAGGCCAGCCCCTACTACAGCACGGCCCGGCTGTGGGACGACGGCATCCTCGAGCCGCTGGAGACCCGCCAGGCCCTGGCCCTGGGCATCGCCATGAGCCTCAATGCGCCCATTCCCGACTATAAGGTCGGCATCTTCAGGATGTGAGCCATGGCCAAGGACGCCCCTGCCTACGAGACGATCAAGGTCCTGCGCCAGGGTCATGTTGCCCGGATCGTGCTCAACCGGCCCGAGGTTCACAACGCCTTCAACGGACGAATGATCCAGGAGCTGGCTGAGGCCGTCTCTCGGTTGGAAGGGGACAGGTCGGCGCGGGTCATGATTCTGACCGGCCAGGGCAAGTCCTTCTGCGCCGGCGCGGACCTGAATTGGATGAAGGAAGTCATCCGCTATTCTTATGAACAAAACCTCAAAGAATCTCTGGCCATCGCTGAATTCCTTTATCGGCTTTACGCCCTGCCCATTCCCACCATCGCCCGGGTCAACGGCGCGGCCATCGGCGGCGGGACAGGGTTCCTCTCGGCCTGCGACATCGTCATCGCTTCCGAGGAGGCCAAGTTCGGCCTGAGCGAGGTCAAGATCGGACTGGTGCCGGCTGCCATCTCCCCTTATGTTCTTCGCCGGATCGGCGAAAGCCGGGCCAGGGAGTATTTTCTGACGGGGGAGAGGTTCGACGCCCGGCGAGCCCAGGAGATAGGCCTGGTCAACCGGGCCGTTCCGGCCGGAGAGCTGGACAATGCCGTCGAGCGCACGGTCAAGCTCCTGCTCAGCTCCGGGCCTGAAGCGCTGGCCAAGTGCAAAGAGCTGATCCAGAGGACTCCGCAGCTGAGCTTCGAAGAAGTCAAGGAGTACACGGCCCGGATGATCGCCGGCCTGCGGGTCAGCGCAGAGGGCCAGGAGGGCATGGCCTCCTTCCTGGAAAAGAGAAAGCCCCGCTGGGTGGAGGAAGAATGAAGCCCCGAGCGGAGCTGTTCAAGAAGATCCTGGTGGCCAACCGCGGCGAGATCGCCGTCCGCGTCATCCGCGCCTGCCGGGAGCTGGGCATCCGAAGCGTGGCCGTTTATTCCGAGGCGGACCGGGCTGCCCTGCATTGCCAGATGGCGGACGAAGCGGTCTTGATCGGCCCGGCGCCGTCGCTCGAAAGCTACCTCAATATGGACCGCATCATCGAGGCGGCCCGCCGGACAGGCAGCCAGGCCATCCATCCCGGCTATGGATTCCTGGCTGAGAACGCGGATTTTTGCCGGCGCTGCGAAAAGGAAGGGATTGTTTTCATCGGCCCCAATTCGGCGGCCCTGGAGTTGGTGGGCGACAAGGTCCGGGCCCGGCGGGCCATGGAGAAAGCAGGCGTGCCCATCATCCCCGGCATGAAGAGCGTGGCCGCCGGCCTGGAGGAATGCATTGCCCAGGCCCGCCTGATCGGCTATCCGGTCATGGTCAAGGCTTCGGCCGGCGGCGGCGGTAAGGGCATGCGCATCGTCTGCCGCGAGGACGAGCTGCGGCCGGCCCTGGAAGCGGGACAGAGGGAGGCCAAGTCCGCTTTCGGCGACGATTCGGTCTATCTGGAAAAATACATCGAGGAGCCGCGGCACGTGGAGTTCCAGGTCCTGGCCGACAACGCCGGCCACACCGTCCACCTCTTCGAGCGGGAATGCTCCATTCAGCGGCGGCACCAGAAGATCATCGAGGAATCGCCCTCGCCGGCCCTCGACCCGGAGTTGCGGGCCAAGATGGGCGAGACAGCCCGCAAGGTCATGATGACCGCCGGCTACAACAATGCCGGAACGGTCGAATTTCTCCTGGACAAAGACCGCCGCTTTTATTTCCTGGAGGTTAACGCCAGGCTCCAGGTCGAGCACCCGGTGACGGAGATGGTCACCGGGGTGGACCTGGTCCATCAGCAGATCCGCATCGCCTCGGGCCAGAAGCTTGAGCTCCGGCAGGAGGAACTGCGCCAGAGGGGGCATGCCCTCGAATGCCGCATCTACGCCGAAGACCCAGCCAGCCAATTCTTGCCTTCGCCCGGGCGCATCCTTTATTTAAAGGAACCGAGCGGCCCGGGCATCCGGCACGACTGCGGCATCTATAGCGGCTGGGAAGTGCCGATCTACTATGACCCCATCCTGGCCAAGCTCATCGTCTGGGCCGAAGACCGGGAAGCGGCCTGCCGCCGGATGCTGGCCGCCCTGGACGATTATGTGCTGCTGGGAATCAGCACGCCCATTCCTTTCCTCAAGGACGTCATCCGGCATCCGGTTTTCCGGGAGGGGAAGGCCACCACGGGGTTTATCAAGGCGCATCTGGACGGCTGGGCGGAAGCGGCCAAGGACGGGGAAAAGCAGCGCCTGGCCCTGGCCGCCGCCGCTTATTTGTCCCTGGACCAAAAGCCAGCTTATCGGCCGGAGGCTGCCGGAGCGGGGGCAGGGGCAGGGGACGCTCATTCTCCCTGGAAGAGCCTCGGCCGCTGGCGGCTGGGAGAGTGAACGGCCATGGACTTTGAATTTCTGATCGATAAGCACAAAGACAAGATCACAGTCGAGTCCGGTAAGGGAACGTTTCGGGTTATAGGGCCGGATGGGGCCCAGGACTTAGACGTCCAGCGCATCTCGGACAACTGCCTGTCCCTCCTGGCCGGAAGCCGCTCGCACCAGGTTTTTTTCGCCCGGGACAAAGGCCGGCTTCTGCTCTGGGTGGACGGCGAGCAGTTCCTGGTCCAGGAGCCTTCCGAGGAAGCCGGCGGCCGCCGGGCGGAGGAAGCCTCAAGGGAAGGCCTGTGGCGCATTTCGGCGCCCATGCCCGGCAAGGTCATCAAATTCTCGGTGGCCGAGGGCGACAAGGTCCGGAAGAATCAGACCCTGGCCGTGGTCGAGGCCATGAAGATGGAGAACGAGATCAAATCCCCCGGCGACGGCACGGTGAAGAAGATCCATGCCTCGGCGGGCGATATGGTGGATACCAGCAAACCCCTCCTGGAAATTGAATCCGGCTAGTTCTAGAACCTTACCCATTTTTTAATAAATAGCTCCCGGCAAGAGTCATTGCCTTTCTCACCGTATGAAATTAAGCTTTGTCGCGGACAAGCCTCCACCATTTCATGCCGCTTTTCCGATGATTTTTGATCTTCTCTATAGCTGGAGTGGGGGATCTGGGCAATCTTAGGCTCTTCTGGTAATGCGAAAGGCTTTTCTGACACATCAAGGCCCTCTCAAGCCGCCCTTGACACCTTTTTAACCGTGATCTATGCTTCCTCAAGATGATAAGGGGGGATAATTGGGAGAAAATGGATCCTCGTCCAGCTCCGCCAAAAAAATATTTCTTATAGTGCCAGATCCATGAACCATTTGTTTCTTGCGCTTTTGCTTGTGCCGTCCATTATGTCAGAATTGCCGTGTGTTACTGACAATTCTCTTCGCTTCCAAATAGACGCTAAAATCCCGATTGTTATTGAAGGAATATTACTTAAACCCACAGAGGCTGATAGGAAAAATCTCCCTCTCTTTGGAACCTCACCTTACTCACGGCTATATGTTAAGGTTCACCTTGATAAAGTTGTTCGTGGATCTTTTAAGCTTGCCGAAGGATCTAACTTTTTGCTCGCTATCCATAGTATCGCTCTTACGTTTGGATATGATCATTATGGTGAATTGTACCTTTTCGGCTTTGAAACAAAGGATGATTATGATTATGAGCTCGCAGCCCTTGTAATTCCGAAAAAAAGACTCCTTTTCGTCCAAGGCAGAGTCCGATATATATTTCAGAAAGAGCCAATCGGAGAACAGATCATCGAGTTGGATTCACATCCGAATTGCTGGGTCAGGCTTGATATCATTTCTAGAAAAGGACCATCTATGATTCCTGCCCGAGGCTCTGTTGTGCTCGCTTATTATCAAGATGATTCTGAAATTCTGCTGCAGGGAGTATTATGCCTTGTGATGATCGTCCGGAAAGACCCCGACGCCCGCCCCCTGCGCCTATTGCGTGTCTATAGAATGAGATAATCTTTTTGATGAGAAAATTGCAGTTAGAGGAATCTTGTGGTCAGAGTTGGCAATATGAATCTGCATGTCTGATATAATTTAGAGTCCACTTTTTAGCCCAGAAAACTGCGCTATAAGGCAGAAAAAGCTCATGAATTATCGCCTATTTTATTTATTATCTAGAGATTAAGGTGGGCCGCCCCCAAAATCCCAGACCCAAATCCCAGAGTAGCCTCCGCCGCGAGTCTTTGCCCAGGTCGCGCTCACGTCCAAACGATATCAAAACGATATTGACAAGGGTCCATGAGGATGATAAAGTCGCCCTGGAATCCGGCTTTCAAGCGGGAGGGGACTTTGGAGAGGCGGTTTTTCAAGCGGGATCCGAACAGCAAGGACATCACCGTCGTCTTTCGTTGGCTGGTGATCCTGGTGTTGCTGTGCTTCGTGGTTTTCAGCCCGGAAAAATACTCACCCCAGAAGTTCGGTTTGTTGATAGGGTTGATTTCGATCTTCCTGCTGTCAAACGTCGGGCTTTCCTTGATGAGCAACAGAGCTTACGAGAAGCTCAAGGTCACCAGGGTCATCCTTTTTATAGATATCGTCCTCATCTCCGCGATCATCTATTTCATCAAGGGGTTCGAGACGGACCTCTACCTCGTCTATTTCCTTATCATTTTCGTGGCGGCCATGCAGCACGGAGGCCTCCGTCGCAGTTGGATCACCGGTTTGGTGACGGCGGTCTTGTACATGAGCCTCTACCTCAGGAACAATTCCCTAGAATCGTTGCTGAGCTCCTACATTCTGCTCCGGATCCCCTTCTTTTTTCTGGTGGCCGTCTTCAGCGCCTATCATAGCGAGCAGCTCGGGAAGGAAGTGGCCCGACGGAAAGAGGCCGAAGAGAAGTCCCTGCAAGCCCTGGAGAAGTACAAGACCCTGGTGGACGCTATCCCGGATATCATTTTCGAGCTAAACGAGGAAGGAAAGTTCACCTTCATCAGCGATGCGGTCAGGGAAGCCGGCTACAGCCCCGCACAGCTCTTGGGAAAGCATTTCAGTACAGTCATCCACCCTGATGAGTCCAGCCAGGTGAGCCGCAAGACCATATTGGAGCTTTACAAAGGCAAGTCGACGGGCGACCAGGGCTCCCCAAAGTTGTTTGACGAGAGAAGGACCGGTCCCCGGATGACCAGGAACCTGATCCTCAAGCTGCTGCTGGGGCCTTCGTCCTCCGGCCGGGAGCCTTTCATCTATGTAGAGATGCATTCCTCCGGGAAATGGGGAATCGATAAGGTCACCGGCCAGAAAACCCTGCAGGGGAACTTCGGGATCATTCGCGATATTAGAGTCCCCGTAATAAAAAGGCGACCGGCAATTGAACATAAAGCGAAAGCCGATCAACCAATAAAACACTATCCGGAAATGGAGGCCTAGACATTGAGATCGAATCCGGCTGACGGCTAGATTTGCTGCATGGTGAACGTGCCCCCGCAGCCGCCCGGGGTCTGGTAGGTGCCGTTTGTGAGTGACCATTTGCCGTTGTTGAAGCAGAGCACACCATTGATCGTGCCGCCCTTGCCCGTGGTTAATTCCGTTATTTCCCCCTGGAGCTGACAGCATTTTTGCACGGTGGAAATTGTCCCCTTGAATGTGTGGGTCACTGTCCAGGCGCCGCCTTTCAGTGTTTGGATCTTCCCCGTTACGGCTGTTCCGCAATTGGCTTGCGAGATTTCAAATTTGAATTCCTCTGTTGCCGGCGTGGGACAGGTGGATGAAGCCGTGTCCTGGTGAATGCCCTTATAGGTGCCCGCCACGCAGCACTTGTCGCCCGGAGCCTGACAGGTGAGCTTGGCTTCCAGGCTGTTGTTCTTTTCATTCACTTCCTTGACGACGTTCCACAGGTCCACTACGGCCTTAATGGACTCGGTCCCCGAGACCTTCAGGTTGCTGATGAAGGTTGCGGTGCCCCCGGGGCTCTGCAGGTGTTTGGCTGCGTCGAACAACCAGATGGTTTCGCCCCCCCAGCTGCTGCCGTTGCGATAAAGATAGACGCCGGCACTCTGCGGCGTGTGGACTGTCCAGGCCGTATCCGGAATATTTCCCGGGCCGAGGTTTTTCACGACCACGGCCACCAGGCAGCCTTGGACTAGTGAAATCTTCTCGACGGTCAGGTCGGGCAGCAAGGGCCCGGTGGTCTGGGCTTTCAGGCCTCCTGTGGCCGTAATCAAAAGAACCAAAACGGCCAATCCGACGACGCATCCCCATTTTTTCATGCTCGTTCCTCCTCCCTTAGATATGGGTTTCAATCAAGGTTGATAACGAATAGGCGGTTAAATCGAATAGATGAGACGTTTTCGCTAACAATTTTCCCCCGTATGGCAAAATCTTATCTCTCCCCCTTGAGGGATGTCAAGAACCAAGAGTGCCGATAAGCGATCGGGCTGGCCATTAAGTTGACGGCCCTTGTTCAAATTGATATTCTCCGTTTAACATGAAATGTTGAGTGCTCGCGGCCAAACACGGCGAGGTTTTTTGGCTCTGATATTCGGGCCACCAGGAGAAGACAACATGAAAACCCGGACAGGCGTCACCGGCAAGATCGCGGCGGTTGTCGCCCTCATCATTCTATTCGCTGGCCTGGCTGGCCCCCTGGCCGCGCAAACCAAGAATTATTATTTTCCTGAAGTCCGCATCCGGATCGAGGTCCGGGAGAATGGCTCGTTCTCAGTCGATGAGTTCCGGACCTACGAGTTCCAGGGGAAGTTCTCCTGGGCGACGCTCTGGATCCCGCTCCGGGTCGACCGCCAGGGCTATCGGTACGACGCTGCGATCGAGGATTTTTCGATCTCCGACGAACAGGGGACTCCGCTCCGGCTTGACACTTGGGTCGAGAACGGGACTTTCCAGGCGAAGTGGTATTACTCGGCCCGCAACGAACGCCGGACCTTCCACATCCGCTATGTCGTAAAAGGCGGCGTCATCTCTTATCCGGAGGTGACCGAGCTCTACTGGCAGCCGATCGGGAGCGGTTGGGATAAGCCCGCCCGCTCGGTCGCGATCGAGGTCTCGCTGCCCCGGGAAGTCCTCTCTCGAGACGACCTCCTCGTCTACGGACACGGGCCTCTCACCGGATGGGCAGAGTTCGTGGACCTCCGGACGGCCCGCTTCACGGCGACTGACGTCCCCTCCCATCAGTCCGTCGAAATCCGGCTGCTCTGGCCGGCCGGGCTGGTCCAGGGCGTTCCGGGGACTGGGCGAACCCGGGCCTCGATCAAAGCCGAGGAAGCCCGTTTCGTCCAGGAAACGATCGAGCGGGTCCAGCGCACGGCCGAAGAGCGGGCGAGGCTCCGTCGCCAGATCACGACGATCGCCGTCGCCTGGATCGCTTGGCTTATCATCGGCTCTCTCCTCTGGCTGGCGATCTACTATAAGGTCTGGAAGCGGGTCGGCCGCGACTACCGTTTCGAGGGGATTCCCGAATACTGGCGTGAGCCTCCCTCGGAGCTCCCGCCCGCCCTGGTCGAGGTCTTGGTCCACGAAGCGGGATACAGCTATCCAACGCCACGCTCATTTACCGCGACTCTATTCGACCTGGCCCGGCGGGGCTACGTCGAGATCGAGGACCGGCCGACTCAGAAACACGGCCTGTTCGGTTCCAAGGAAGCCGTTACCACCCTGGCCACGCTCAAAAAGACCGTGGACACGAAGCGGGCCCTCCTCTCCTTCGAGCGGGATTACCTCGAGCTTCTCTTCGAGCGGGTGCCGACTTGGGCAGGCCGGCCGGGGACGCAGGTCGACCTCGAGGACCTCAAGAGCTACCTCAAGAAGAAGCCCCTCGAGTTCCAGAAGTGGTACAGGGCCTGGACATCCAAGGTTAAGGAGGAGGCCAAGCTCCTTGGCTTCATCGAGCCCCAGAGCCTCCGGGCCCGGAATATTTTTTTAGCCGTGAGCCTGCCCATCGCCATTATTCTCTTTAATCCGGCCGTCTTGATCATGATCACGGTCCTGAGCCCATCCCTCAAACGGCGGGCCCGGGCCTGGGCCGAGGAGAACGAACGCTGGAAGGGGCTGCGCAACTTTCTCCACGATTTCTCCAACTTCAAAGAGGTCCCGCCCGAGGCCTATAAGCTCTGGGAGAGCTACCTTGTATTCGGGATCGTTTTTGGGAGCGCCAAGAAAATCCTCAAGATGCTGCCCGTTATTTTGCCCGACCAGCGGGCGGCGGTCCCCACCTGGTATTACGGGGCGGGCAGCTCGGGCCGGCTTAGCTCGGGCGGGGGGATCGAGCACATGATCAAGGGGATCGAATCCCTGTCCAACTCCATCCTGCAGGCCAGCGCTACGGCGACCCACTACTCCTCGGGCGGGGGAGGCGGGTTCAGCGGCGGAGGCGGTGGAGGAGGAGGGGGCGGGGGAGGGGGCGCCGGATGAGCGCCGGC
The DNA here is from genome assembly GCA_963702835.1 of Candidatus Aminicenantota bacterium. GTDB lineage: Bacteria > Acidobacteriota > Aminicenantia > Aminicenantales > JAFGAV01 > JAFGAV01. The sequence goes on along the minus strand of OY969762.1, from coordinate 1,399,438 downwards.
CGGCCTCCCGCACGGCCGAAGATATTAAAAAGCAAATTTGCCGCCGCAGTCGTCTGCGCTTTGTTGGGATTGTCGCTTGTTTCCTGCGCTGGGGTTAGCCAGGAGCAGCGGCTCATCGACCGGTTCAAGCAAATGGCCAAACTGGCCGAGGACGAGGACACGGCCGGGATCATGGAGGCCCTCAGCGAGAGATACGGAGACTTTGAGGGGCGCGACAAGGCCGCGACTAAGGAGATGATCCGAGGCCACTTCGAATCCTACAGCGGCATCGTCCTCCACGTCCTTGGCGCGCGGGTGACGGACCTCCAAGCGGAAGAAGCGTCGCTTGAAGCCGAGGTCGTGTTTTCTTCGGGCGCGGCTCAAGCCCTGCGCCGCCTCATCCGCTTCTCCGGCGAGTACTACAGGATCGAGGTCCGCTGGGTCAAGGAAGGCGCTGTTTGGATGGGCGCTTATGCCGAGTGGCGGTCCGTCGGCCTGGACGACCTCTTCCCCGAATCGCGCCACAAGCTCAAGAGGATTCTGTAGATAATAAGATACGGCCGTGCAACGTTCCGGCTAGTTCCAAGGTTAAAGGATTTGATAATGGACGAACAGGAGCTGATGTCCAGGGTCCAGGAAGGCGATGAGGCGGCCTTTGCCAGGATCGTCAGCCTGTATAAGGACAGGATTGTGAATTTTCTATACCAGTTGACCGGCGAATACGAAAGAGCGGTCGATCTCTCCCAGGAGACGTTCATGAGGGTCTATTTCAAGGCAGATAAGTACAAGCCCGTAGGGGCCTTCTCCTCCTGGGTCTATACCATCGCCGCCAACCTGGCCAAAACTGATCTGAAAAAACGGCGCCGGTCGATCGTGGTCTCCCTGGAAGACATCCAGAACGACTTGCAGGCCGGATCGTTCAGCGAGGACGCCCCGGACACGGGGCTGGCCCGCAACCTGCGGCAGGCCCTGGACAGCCTCAGCCCGCGCTACCGGCTTCCGGTCATCCTCAAGGATGTGGAGGGCTATTCCCAGGAGGAGATCGCCCTGATCATTAAGAGGCCCGTGGGCACGGTCAAGGCTAGGATCAGCCGCGGCCGGCACATGCTGAAGAGATATCTGGAGAAAGCTGTTTCCGGCAGCGACGGTCCGGCCCTGGCCAAGGAGTTTGAAAATGGAAGAGCTTAACCTGCTGGAAAAACTGGGAAAGGTCAAGGCCCCTCCGGATTTTGAGCGGAGGGTGATGGACCGCCTGGCCCAATTAAAAAGTACGAAAGCGCCGGCCGCCCTCTTCGGGCTGCGGCTCTCGCTGGCCGGTGCCCTGGCCGCCCTGGTCATTGGTTTCCTCCTGGTCAACATTTTCGTCCTGCAAAAGCCGGGCACCTTGGCCGACCAGAGTAGAGAATCCGGTCTGGACCGCAGCGCCGGTAACTCCGGCCTGAAGGCCGAGGTCATCCGGGTCATGGAACCCCTGAACTACTCTCAAGAGGTCCGCGGTCTCGCCTCGGACCGGGGAACGATCTATATCCTGGAGAACGTCTCGGATAAGACCTATCAGGAAATCCGATATTAAGGAGGGATGAACGTAATGGTTCACCGAACACACCTAACTGTCATCGCGGCCGCATTTTTGCTGGTGGCCGTGTTGTCCATGGGGGCCGCCCCGACGGGGCCGGTCCTGGAAGAAAAGAAGGTCGAGGCCCTGACCAAGTCGGTCTATCCGTCCGTGGTCAAGGTTGAGACGGAGGGGGAAGGCCGCAAGAAAGTGGCCACCGGCGTCATCATGGACGCCGACGGCCGCATCGTCACCACGGCCCTTATTTATTCATGGGATAAGAAGATCAGCGTGCTTACCGCCGACGGCCGCCGCCTGCAGGCCGAGCTCCTAGGCCTGGACCCGGAGACCCACATCGCCGTGATCAAGGCCAAGGACAAAACCCCGGCGCCTGTGGCCCTGGGCAGCACGACAGGCCTGAAGGCGGGCGCCTGGATCGGTGTGGTCGGCATCTCGCCGGAAAATACCCCGGCCGTTACCCAGGGCATCGTCAGCTCGGTCTCCGAGGAGAAGATCCGGCTGAATATTTGGGTCGTGCCCGGCTCGAGCGGCAGCCCGGTCGTGGACGCCGAGGGCCGGATGATCGGCCTGCTGCGCGGCGTGTACTTCGACGATAACCCCGTGGTCTTCGAGTTCCGCGAGAGGGAGGTCGAGGGCTCCGGGTTTGCCTTCAGCCGCGGCGAAGCTCCGGCCGCCGGAATGGCCGTGGCCGTTCCCGTAGAGACGGTCAAAGCCGTCTTTCAGGAAATCAAGGACAAGGGCAAGGTCTCCCGCGGCTGGCTGGGTGTCGGCATCGCCGAAGACGAAGAGAACAACGTGGTCATCGCCGACGTGGACAAGGACAGCCCCGCCGCCCTGGCCAAGCTCCGCGAGGGCGACCGGGTGCTCAAGATCGACGGAAAGCCGGTGACCGGCCCCGAGATTCTGGCCTCCGAGATCCGCAAGAAAAAACCGGGCCAGGACGTGACGCTGCTCGTCGAGCGGGAAGGCAAGAGCTTGGAGGTCAAGGTCAAGCTGGGTGAGTACTCGGAGGAGAACATCCGCAAAGAGATGGCCATCAAGTTTCCCCTGCTGTTCGACTTCCCCCTAGGTCCGAAAATACCGCTTCCGCCAAGGATGGGAAGGCCCTCCGCCCCTCGGCCGTTCCAGTGGGAAAAACGGAAGTTCATCGGCGTCTTTCTTCAAGAAACAACTAAAGAGTTGGCCGGCTATTTCGGGCTGAAGGACGGCGCCGGACTGCTCATCAACCAACTGACCAAGGACGGGCCGGCGGAGAAGGCCGGGCTCCTGGTGGGCGACGTTATTTTCAAAGCGGACGGGAAGCGGGTGGCTGCCGTCGCCGACCTGAGCGCGGTGATCCAAACCAAGAAGAAGGGCGACAAGGTCAAGGTCGAGTATATGAGGGACAAGAAAGCCTTGAGCGTACCAGTTGAGGTCGCCGAACAGGAAACGGGGGGCTTGATCGGGATGCTGGACGAGGGATATTTCAGGGGCCTGGAGCGGCTCTCTGAGCCCGATCAAAAGCTGCTGAAAAGTCTCCGGGAGAATTATGACCAGCAGATGAAGGAGTTTGATAAATCGCGGAAAGAATGGGAGGAAGAGAACGCCAAGCAACTGGAAGAGGGCCGGACGAAGTTCGACCAGGAGTTGAAACAAGGGTTGCGAACGACGTACCGGAATTGGCCACTACAGAGGATCTAAGTCTGGATCCGTTTACAGGGAGGGGATGTGTCCCCTCCCTTTTTTTTGTTTCCAAAATATAATTGCTGCGATGCCGGCCAGGCTGGTGCTCAGGTAGCCATCTTCACGGCCGCTAGCTGCTGCACGGCGAGAAGCCCTTGGCCATCGGCAACAGATTATTTGGCTTTGGTGCCTTGCGTCTCAGTTTTGTCGTTTTGGCTGAGATTAAGCCACCTATGGTAGAGCCGGTCGAACTCCTCATCCTCAAGCCTTCTCCGCCCGAATAACCCCTTGGCCTGTCTCTGCTTGAGGGCTTCGTAGAGGATGATGCCCACCGAGACGGACAGGTTCAGGCTCTGGACCATGCCCAGCATGGGGATCTTGACCCGGACGTCCGCCGCCTCCGCGGCCTCCCGGCTGATGCCCTCGGATTCATTGCCGAAGATGATGGCCGTGGGCCGGGTGTAATCCAGGTCGGTGTGGGGGAGCGACCCTTCTTCCAGGCAGGCAGCGGCAACCTGGAAGCTTGCCTTCCGAAGCTCAGCCAGGCAATCGGCCAAGGTCGGATGGAAATGCAGCTCGACCCATTTGTCGGCCCGAGTAGAAATAGCGGTATTGATAGGGAAGGCCTCCTCTCCAGGGCCGATGAGATGGACGTGGAGGACGCCGGCCGCATCGCACGTCCGCAGCACGGCCGAAGCATTGTGGACGTTGGCCACTGACTCGAAGACTACCCGCAGGTCGGGCTGCCTGAGGTCAAGCACTCGTCGGACCCGCTCGATTCTTCTTTCTGTCGGCATATTGTTTTTATGCCCTGGGGGCATTGTTCACAAGTGAAAAATGATTTTGCCGGCCATGATCAGCCAGAACACAGCCGCTCCGATGAGCGCCCGGTACTCCCTGTTCTTGCGGTAAAGCACCCGGCTAAAAGGAGGGGCCTCTTGGCGGGGCCAGGGCCGGCGGAAGGGGAAAAACAGGGGAACGAACCGGCAGTACTCGTCGTATTGACCCGGGAAAAGCCGCTTAAGCCTCTCCCTCTCGGTATAGATGATGGCCGGATAGAACATCAGAAAATAGACGACGAAAATGCCGAAAACCCACCAGGAATGGCCGCCCACCGCGAGGCTGACACCGAGGATTAAATTGCCCAGGTAGAGGGGATTCCGGGTGTAGCGGTAAGGCCCGGAGACGGCCAGCTCCTTTTCCTTTTTCAGATGTCCCGAGGCCCAGGCCCGGATGGCCAGCCCGATGAGGCTTATCCCGATTCCGATCAAAATGGAGCAGACGGTCGGCTTGGCCAGGACCAGGGTGACGAGGAAGGCGAAGAAGGCGGTCCGCACCCGCCAGCGATAAACGAACCGCAGCAGGCGGCTTTCAGGCACGGCCCGCACCCTCGAGCCTCACGAGCGCCGCCTCAACGACTTCCTCAACCTGAATGCGCTTCAAGCATTCCAGGCTGGAACAGGACCGCTGGTAGCATGCGCTGCAGGGGAGCTCATGATAGACGACTAGGTCCTTTTTAGAGAACGGGCCGTTGCGCTTGGGATTGGTCGGGCCGAATAGGCCGACCACGGGAACGGCTAGGGCGCAGGCAGCCTGCAGGGCGAAGGTATCGCCGCTGACCAGCAGGTCGGACTCCTTGAGAAGGGCCATGACCTCTACGACGGAAAGGTACGGTGCCAGGGGGACGCCCGACCTCCGGCCGACCTCCTCGGCCAAGCGCTGTTCATCCTTGTTGCCCCACAGCAGGAGCAGGAAGAGGTCTTTGGCCTTCATCTTCTCCAGAAAAGCGGCCCAGCGGTCGGGGAACCAGCGCTTGGTCTCCCAAGCCGCTCCGACGTTGCAGACAACGAGCTTCCGGCCTTTCTCTTTGTGGAAGCCGAGCTCGGCTAAAGCTGAGCGGACCCGGGCCGAGGCCTCCTGGGGAATGACCAGGGGAAAATCATAGACGCGTTCCCATATGCCCAGCCGGGTCAGAAGCTGAAGGTTTTTGGAGATGACCTGGCCTGATTCGGGAATCTTTCCCAGCCTTTCGGTGTAGAAGACGCCGGCCAGCAGTTCTTTAAGGTTGCGGCGGTCGAACCCTATTCGGCGGCGCGCTCCGGAGAGGTAGGCGATCAGCCCTGACTTGACCAAACCCTGGAAATCCAGAGCAACAAAATCCTTGTTCTTAGCCGTTCGCAGCTGCCTCAGCCAGCGGCCCTTGTCCAGGACGAGGACGCGGTCGAGCCCGGGCACGAGGTCCAGGATGACTTTGCCCGGCCGCTGCACAGCCCAGGTGATCCGGGCCTCGGGCCGATGGCGGCGCAGAGCGGAAAAAGCGGGCAGGGTATGGATGATATCGCCCAGCGAGCTGAGCCGGATAAGAAGATACTCCTCCGCGGCTTGGGCTTCCGGATCGTTTCCAGCCCGGCCTCCCCCGGCCACGGCCCCTTCGGCTATAGACTTGATGATGTCACGGGTGTTCCGAATCTTGGGCCCGCCGGCGATGGCTACCGCGGCGCCGACTTGGCGGGCCGTCTCTTTTTCAGGCACGGATTCTTCGGTGTAGTCTGAGCCCTTGGCGTGGACGTCGGGCTTGAGGGCTTCCAGGAGCTTCTCCACGTTGGGCTCGTCGAAGATAACCAGGTAATCCACGAAGGTGAAAGAGCCGAGAATCTCGGCCCTTTCCTCCTGGGAGAGGATGGGCCGGCCCGGGCCCTTAAGGTTTCTGACTGATTGATCAGAGTTCAAGGCCAGGACCAGGATGTCGCCTTTCTCTTTGGCCCCTTTGAGATAGCGGATGTGTCCGGCGTGGATGAGGTCGAAGCAGCCGTTGGCCAGGACGACCCGCCGGCCTTTTTTCCTTGCTTCAGCCAGGAGGTCTTGAAGCCGGGCGAGCGTCTGGAGCTTGTTCACGTCTCAGACGTTACCGCCTGTTTGAGTTCAGCTGGGCTGAGGACGGCGGTCCCTTTCTTCATGACCGCCAATCCGCCGGCGATATTGGACAGGACGGCCGCTTCCCGGAAGGAGGCGCCGCAGGCCAAGGCCAGGGTGAACACGCTGATGACCGTGTCGCCCGCGCCGGCCACGTCCACGATATCGGTCGTGCCGTGCACCGGCAGGAGATAGGGCGGCCGGCCTTTCTCGAAGAGGGCCATACCCCTCGACCCGCGGGTGAGGAGCAGAGCCGGCGAGCCGAGCCGGTTCAAGATCAGGCGGCCCGCTCTGCTGAGCGCGTGGAGGTCGTCGCCGATCTCTGTTCCGGCCGCCTCCACGGCCTCCGGTTCGTTGGGCGTGGCGGCCGTGACCCCCGGGAAGCGCAGCAGCCTGAAACGGGAATCGAGGGTCACTGTTTTGTGAGCCCTCCGGAAAAGGGGCAGGACGCGGCGGAAGACGTCTTCCTGGACGGTCAGGTAGTTGTAGTCGGAAATGAGGAGGGCCGCACAATTCCGGGCCGCCCGGCGGAGAGCACCGAGCGCGGCCTTTTTTACCTCGTCCGCGGCCGGCACCGTGCTTTCCCGGTCGAGGCGCAGGATCTGCTGCTTGCGGGTGTTCTCCTCACCGGCCAGAATGCGGATCTTGACCGGCGTTCGGAAGCCGGGCCGGCTGATGATGCCGGCTGCCGGAATTCGGTTTCGCTTCAGGATCTCCAGGACCCGGCGGCCGGCTTCGTCCCGGCCGATTACGGCCACCGGCTCGACCTTCGCCCCCAGTGCTTTCAGGTTGAGCAGGGCGTTCCCCGCCCCGCCCAGCGAGTACTCGCTTCCGGCGTATTTGAGGATGAGCACCGGCGCCTCCCGCGAAACGCGGCGGGTCGTTCCATACAGGTATTCGTCCAGGATGAGGTCGCCCCAGACGGTCACTCGTTTTCCGGGATAGGCCTCGATCAGGCCGAGGAGCCGCTGCCGCAGCGCGTCCCCGGCTGTCCGGCCGCCGGTCATTTTTCCTCCGCCGGGCCGGGCTCGGCCGGTTTGACGTTCATGGTTTTCAGTGATTCGTCCTGGTCGATGACCAACAGCTTGAGGATGATCTCGCCGACCTGGAACTCGTCCCCCGACTTGATCTCCTTCTTGTCGCCGTGAAGGTGGGCCCGGCCGACGATGGTGCCGTTGGCGCTGCCCAGGTCGTGCAGGGAGTAGTTTTTCCGGTCGTAACTGACCTTGAGGTTGGCATGCTTGCGGGATACCGTCTTGGAGTTGAGCACGATTTCGCAGAGAGGGTCGCGGCCGATGAAGTTGTTCCCGCACGGCAGGTAGAAAACTTTGCCGGGGAAGTCCTCGGTGTCGTTGTTGCCGGTCGTGATCGTCAGCTGGACGATCTGGCCCGATTCGCCGTTTTCCTTCTTTTTTCTGAGCAGAACCATTCGCTCAACACTCCTCTATTTATTTGACCCTTTTCTTCTGCTGGATGTCAATGTAAACCGAGATGAGCATAGTGAACAGCAGCAGAACGAACCCCAGGCCGAAAATGATCTCGGTGATGGTGAAGGCCCGCGACACCCAGTGGCTGGGCTGGATATCGCCGTAGCCTACCGTGGCGATGGTGACCACGCTGAAGTAGAACAGGTCGAAGTAGGGGAGTCGGCGAAGCGTTGGGCACGGCGAAGGCCTGCCCCTTGAGGAAGATCTGCAGGCCGTTGAAGATGGTAGCGAAGCTGATCACCCCGCCGAAGTACTTGACCAGGGCGCCGATAATCTCCTGCTTGATCTCCTGGACGCTGGTGATGTCGATCATGCCCCGTTTCTTCTCCAACTTCTCGTGGCCGAATACGGAGAAGAAAATGTCGCCGATGAGGATGAAAATGTAGAATACGGCCAGGCCGATGCCCACTAAGGAGAAAAAGCGGACCGGAAGATAGAGAAAGACGACGGGCAGGATCCAAAACAAGAGGAAGTGGAAGAGGATGGCCGGCGCCTCGCCCAGCCGGTCGGCAATGCGGAATTCCAGGTTGGAGAAGAAGTTGAGCAGTCCGATCCACAGGCTGGTCATGGCCCTAGCGTTCGCGCTCCAGCCGCTCGAGCTCTCGCCTCAAGAGATAATCGCGGTCCGCGGGCTCGAGCAGCCGGCGGGCCGCCTCAAGCTCCTTGGCCGCTCCCGATTTATCGCCTGTCTTGAGCAGAAGCCGGGCTTGGGCGATCCGGGCCGGCGCATAATTCGAATCATAGGCCAAGGCCTCCTGGAGCAGCCGACGGGCTTGATTGAGGATGCTGAGGCCGGCCTCGCTCTCGCTGTACAGCCCGCCGGGGGGGCCGATTTTGGTGAACCCGATCAGGATTTCGGCGTCCTGAGTCAGAAAGTAGGGCAGGTTGTAGATCGAGCTCCAGTAGCCCAACTTGGTCTTTATCCGTTCCATCTCCTCGACCAGGGTCTGCATCTCCGCGTCGTTGGCCGCCGCGGCCGCCTGCAGCAGCTTGAGGTGGAGGCTGAGCTTGTAAACGGGGAAGAAATTGGTGGCGTTGACGTTGCCCTGGCGGACCTTCTGCTCGAGGGCCTCAGCCATTTTTTGCAGAAGGGCCCGGTCATTTTTCTGCGCGGCGATGACCCCCGTCAGCCAGAAGGGAAGGTTGGGGCTTTCGTCCAGCCGGCCGGCAAAGGATGGCCCGCTGTAGGTGGTGCGCAAGCCGGCCAGCAGAGCCTCGGCGGCGTCGAAATTGCCCAACAAAAAATGGACCATGGCTTTATCGAAGCTGACCGATAGGCGGGTCGTTTCCCGGCTGGAAACCGCCGCCTCGCGGTCGAGAGCTTCCCGGGCCTTGACCAGAGCGCCCCTGACTATGTCATTGGAGGCCAGGTTGCCGTAAAGATAGTCCAGGTTGGGATCAAGCTGGAGGCCTTTCTCCACGGCGGCCACGGCCTTGTCCAGGTGGCCGGCGAACATGTAGCCCGAGGCCAGGCTGTCGTAGGCGTTGGCCGTGTTGTCTAATTCCACGTATTTCAGGAAATGTTTCTCGGCTTGGGCGTGATCGCCCAGCCAGGCGTAGCAGAAGGCGATGTGGTTATGGGCCAGGGCGTAGGAGGGGTTGAGCTCCAGGGCCTTGAGGTAGTGCTTAATGGCCTCCTCGGCCTCGGCCGAATGGAAGTAGGACTCGGCGAATTCGTAATGGTACTCCTGCTTCATGGGGAAGGCTTCCACCAGCTGGCGGAGCGATTCCCGCTCGGCTGAGGGGTTGGACTTGAGGCGGGCGTCCAGGGCCTGCAGCCGCAGCAGGTCGAAGCGGATGAGCCGGTCGCTCTTCTGCCGGGCCGCCTCCAACTCCCGGGTCGCCTCTTCGCGGTCGCCCCGGAAGATCTGGACGTCGGCCAGCCTCAACCGGGCCAGGCTGAAGTCCGGGTCGTGCTCGATGGACGTCCTGTACTCGCCAGAGGCCTTGTCCGAATCCAGCTTGGCCCAGGCCGCTTCACCCTTGAGGAAATGGTCCAGGGCGTCCCAGTTGTCGGTGCAGATCTTGGTGAAATCGCGGCCGGCCTCGATCCGGCCCACCGTCCCCCCGCTGTGGCGGGAGATGAAATCCAGGATGCGGTCAACCTGGTTGGCCAGCAGGTCGTGGAAGCCGCGGCAGTTGAAGACCTGCTCCACGGTGGAGCGTTTGTTGACGACCGTCACCCGGACGTCGAACCCGGCCACTCCCGGAGTTACTTGGCCGGACAGGCTGACCTGAGGCGGCAGGACCTCCTCCTGGGGCTGGGTTGTCTTTTTGTAGTAGCTGAAATCGTCCTGGGTGAATACGGGGAGCGTGGTCGAGGCGCTCAGGCCGCGGTTGAGAAGGTATTCCATCAGGTTGGCCGGCACGTCGGGCGCGCTGTAATCGAACTGGACCAGGGACAGGATGGGAGCGTATTTCCCTTCGGGCCGGAAGACGGTGTTGGCCAGGATAAGGGCCAGGCCGACCAGGACGGCGGCCGTGCCCGTCAGCCAGGCCCATTTCCAGCGCGAGGCAAGAAGTTTCTTCAACCCGATGGGCTGCGTTTGAGTCAGTTGGACTTTCTGAGTGTCGAAACTGATGGTCTGGTCGCCGGCCTGGAGAAAAGCCCTCAGGGCGCCGGACACCTCGGCGCAGGAGGCGTAGCGGTCCTCCGGGTTCTTGGCCATGGCTTTCTTGACTACGGCGGCCAAGCCGGCCGGCAGGCCGCGGCGGACCTTGTCCACCGGCTCGGGCTCGCTGGCCACGATTTTGTTCATGATGGCGCCGATGTTCTCGCCGACGAAAGGTCGTTTGCCGGCCAGCAGCTCGTAGAGGATGACCCCCAGGGAAAAGATATCGGAGCGGCGGTCGATTTTTTGGCCCTTGACTTGTTCGGGCGACATGTAGCTGGGGGTGGCCGTGGTCTGGGCGGCCTGCTGGGTCCGGGCGGCTGATTCAATCCGGGCGATCCCGAAGTCGGCCACATAAGGCCGGCCTTCTTTGTCCAGCAGGACGTTGTCGGGCTTGACGTCCCGGTGGACGATGCCGTTGCGGTGGGCGTAATCCAGGGCGGAGCAGACGCCGGTGATGATGCGGATGACCTCCTCCAGGGTGAAGGTGCGGCCCGCTTCGATCATCCGGCGCAGGCTCTGGCCCTCGATGAACTGCATAACGATGTAGGCCTGGCCCTCCTGGCGGCCGGCCTCGTGGATGGCGACGATGTTGGGGTGGGAAAGCCGGCCGGCGGCCCGGGCCTCATTCAGGAACTGCTCCATCAGGTTGCCGCCCTCGGCGGCCTGGTCCAGCAGGCTTTCGGAGATGGTCTTGATGGCCACCTCGCGGTTGATGTCCGGGTCAAGGGCCTTGTAGACGATACCCATCCCGCCCCGGCCCAACTCGGCCAGAATCTTGTATTTTCCTATCGTTTTCATGTTCGCGCGCGGAATTCAATCAGAAATGCAAGTCGGAGGTGAAAATATCGTAATCCCCCCCCTGTGTCAAGCCGGCGAAATTGTCCCTATTTGGTCGTTGAATAGATTTTGGAGTCGGGCCGGTTTAAGTTTATTATTATCTGATCTAGCGGGATGTGAAAATGATTTCTTTTGTCGGAAGAGAGCCGCTCACGTTTTATGGCTCGAAGGCCTTCTCCAGCCTAAGCAATATATCATTTTTTCGGCGCGAGACTCTGGATTTTGAACCCGATTTCCCGCCTTCAGCTTCCACGACCTTTCTGACACGTTGGAGAAGGTCCGACTTAAGCGCCCGGCGCTCGTTTTCGCTGAGCAACTGACAAAGGCCCTGCATGTAATAAATCCATGACTCGATCATTTCCCTGGGCGGCTGATTCCGGAGCCAATGCTCGAACAGGCTGCGGTTGGCCTGCCCCTCGAAAATTCCGAAGCTCTCCGCTTCTTGAAGGATGGTTTCCCGCTCTTTGTCGTTGATTATCCCATCCGCCCAGGCTACTTCGACGAGCGGAATGACAGAGAGCGTAGCGAGCACTTCAACTTGGATATTCAGCTCGGTCAGTTTCCGCAGGATCACCTCATTGGTGATTCCCGAAATTCCCGACAACGTTTTGAGATTAAGCTCCATTTTTTGGAGCTGTCGCTTTTTTTCAGTCAGGACAATGTCCTGCTTAAAAAAGAAAAGGTCCTCGAGCACTCTGCCCCGGGTATGCAGATAATGTTCTTCTGCCGGCATATCAGTTCTCCCTAAAGCCTGATCCCCACGTCCAAGTGCATCAAAAATATATTCCCCTCGGCAAGCCGAAGTCAAGCAGCCGGGGTCGCCTGAAATCCCCAGATAACCCGGCAAAAAAAAGGGGACGCGGGGGTGCCGCGTCCCTTCTGCAGAGTGCCGACGATCCCCCGGCTTACTTTTCGCCCAGGATCTCTTTGGCCAGGTTTTCGGCGCCGTAGAGCTTCTTCAGGGCTTCGATCATGGCCGCCGAGTGGACCGCCACGCAGCGGTTGGCGGTCTCGTCGTAAATGAACCGGCCGACCAGGCTCTCGATGTTGCCGTCGAAGACCAGGCCCACCAGTTCCCCGTTGCGGTTGATGACGGGCGACCCGGAATTGCCGCCGATAATGTCGAGGGTGCAGACGAAATCGAGGGGGGTGGACAGGTCGAGCTTGTCCCTGCCCTCCAGGTAACGCTTGGGCAGGTTGAAGGGCGGTTTGTTGTCGAAGCTCACGGCCCGGTCGTAGAGCCCGTAGAAAGTTGTCTTGGAGGGAGCCAGCGTGCCGTTCATGGGATAGCCTTTCACCGCGCCGTAGGTCAAGCGGAGGGTGAAGGTGGCGTCGGGATAGAGCGATCTTGCCGTAAACGGCGAAGAGCGCCTGTCCGATCTTTTCCCCGGCCGGCCGGGTGAAGCTTTCGATGTTGTCCTCCTGCCACTTGATCATTTCGCGCAGGATGGGGTCCACTTTGCGGGCCAGGACGATGAACGGGTCGGCCGAGGCGGCCACGGCTTTCTCGCCGCCGGCGACCAGGCTCTTGCGCACATTCGGGTCGGCCAGCTTAGTGCCGGCCAGCAGAGCTTTGACCGCTTCTTCCGGCGTCTGGCCGAGCTCCAGGACCGCTTTGACAAAGGGGTCCTGAGGGCCGAGCTTTTCGACCATCTGTTTCACGGTGTCGATGCCCAAGGCCTCTTCCAGGCCCGGGTAGACGGGCGCGGGCGAGAAAAGCCGGAACTTGCAGCGAGTCGAGCTGAGAGTCATGGTAGCCTTCCAGGCGCTTGTCCGTCGGGCTTTTTAACCTCGGCCACCAGCCTCACGATCTGCAGGGCGATGCCCCCCAGACGCATGCCCGGGCAGGCGGCGATAGTTCAGTTCATTGATGCCGCGGCTTTATCTTTTCGATGGCCGCAGCAATCGGTCTCAAACGGGTCTCCGCGTATCCTGCTTGAGCTCGGGCCTGGAATCGATCAGGCTGCGGAACTCGTTTCTCATCCCTTGCTTTCTTTTCCATGAACTGCGGGTTCTTCAGCCCGTCATATTCGCCGGCCGTGACCTTCAGGCTGTTCTCGATGCCGAAGATCATGACCGGCGGCCTGGCGGGCCTGTTCCGAGCCCAGGGCGGCGTAGGCCCTGTAGATGCTCAGCATGCGCTTCAAGGAAGCCAGCGCAGCGGGATAAGAGAAATCGCGCTGGTAATGGAGCTGGGCCAGGGTCATCAGGCGGTTGGTCGAACCGGGGTGGCCGGAGACGAAGACCAGTTCGCCGTCGGCGGCGCCGTTGGCGCTCCATTTCAGGTAGTGGGCCACCCTGGCCGGCTTGCCGTTCTCGTAGGCGCGGAAGAGGGCCATGTCCAGGTCGTGGCGGGGATAGGTGAAATTGTCGGGGTCGCCGCCGTAGAAAGCGGTCTGCTGTTCGGGAGCGAAGACCAGTTTGACTTCGGTGTATTTCTTGTAACGGTAGAGCCAGTATTCGCCGCCGCTGGTAGAGCGGTACGACGTCGGAGCGCAGGCCGGTTTTGTTCAGGCTTTGCCTTTTCGATCTCGGCGATCGCAGCCTTCTTGGCGTCCAGGGCCTTGTCCGGGCTCCATGCCCGGCTTGACCGCGGCCAGCACCCGGCCGTGACGTTTTCCATGGAGATGAGCACGTTGAGCTCAAGGTCGGGGCAGGGCAGTTCTTCGGCCGGCGTCGCGCGTAGAAACCGTCGGCTACGTAGTTCTTCTGCGGCGTGGAGACCTTCTGCAGCTGGCCCAAAGCCACGTGGTGGTTGGTCAGCACCAGGCCGTCGGGGCTGACGAAGGAGCCCGAGCCGCCGTCGCCGACCCGCACCGAGGCCAGGCGGATATGCTCCAGCCAGGCCGGGGCGTGGGCTCGAAGCCGTACTTTTCCTTCAGTTGCTTGAGGGGCGGGTTGTCCAGCGTCCACATGCCCTCGTCGGCAAAGGCTGAAGCGGCCAGCAACAGCACGGCGGCCAGAGCCAGAAAAAGCGGCACCCGATGAAATGAAAAACGCGTCATGAAAGACCTCCTTTTATTTTAAGTTCATTTCGGCCAAAAGGAGATAGTTTAACGAAAATCAAGGCCAGTTTCCAGGGCAAAACTACAGAAAATGGTACCGTCCCGTGGCCTGGTCTACTTTAACGGCCGGAACCCTTTTCGTCCGCTCGAAGCGGTCATAACCTTCTTTCAGTTTGCGCCAGAAGGCTAGAAGGTCCTCCCCGCGGTCGAGAATCTTTGAGCGGAAGCGAGACCGGCGGCCGGCCGTTGCGCAGCATGTTCCTGAGCCTGCTCAGGTTGGCTTCGGTGAGCCGGGCGGGAAAGATATGAACCGGGATCTGAGCCTGTCCGGCGGCCCTGGCCTCTACGGCCGCCAAATACACTTCTTTGATCTTGTCGTCGGTCAGGGGCAGGCAGCCGATGGTCAGGCAACTGCCGTGGATGAAGATATCGCCGCCCGGAGAGAGGGGGTCACCCAGAACCTTTTCCTCTTTGAAGGCGCGAATGAAAATTTGGCGGGGCGGATAGGCCAGGCCTATTCGGGCAAAGAGCGATTTCAGATATTCCTCTTTTTCATGGACTGCGCTCCTCACTCTCTCGCAGCGGAGCTGCTCTTCTTTGAAAACGCTCAGGCCGGAGCTTTTGGATCTTAGCCCGACGGCCGGGAGTGCGAGGAGGAGGGCGATTGCGGAAAGGGCTCGGCAGGTCATGAGCTTTCTCTGTCAGGAATGGGCAGAATAGCATAATGCCTCTTCAGGGGCCAGGCCTGCCGAGGCGCCGGCCAGGTTGACCATTCAGCGTGGACATGCTAAATAAAGGAGCGCGCCGGAGTGGCGGAACTGGCAGACGCGCCGGACTCAAAATCCGGTCCCTGGCGACAGGGGTGTGGGTTCGATTCCCTCCTCCGGCATTTTGCCCCGCCAATCTGACCGACACCTCAATCCATCAAGCGCTGGAAGCAGAAGAGGACACTTGCCAGGCCGGCGATGAAAACCATGAGCTTGTCCCGTTCACCTGTTGAAATGTCTTAAAAGAGCTTATATTATGCCACCGACCGGTCGGCAACCTTCTTGACAAAAAAAAGGAGAATCTGATGAGCGGTCAATCAATAGACCGGCGCGATTTTCTCAAATCCTGCCTGGCGGCCCTGCCGCTGGCCTCCCTGGATTGGGCATCCTTGCCCGAAGGGAAGGGGACCGGCGGCGATGAGAATGTCTTCGACGCCATCATCATCGGCGCCGGCCTGGGCGGGCTGAGCTGCGCCGCGGCCTTTGCCCGGCAGAACTTCCGGGTCCTGGTCCTGGAACAGCACAGCAAGGCCGGCGGGTACGCTACCACTTTCAAGCGGCCGGGCGGGTTTGTCTTTGACGTTTCGCTGCACGCCACAACCGTGGGCGAAAGGGACGGGCTGCACAACCTCATCCCCGGTTTCCCGGAGATCAAAGAGGTCGAGTTCGTCTCGTCCGCCAGCCTCTACCGCATCATCTTCCCCGACTTCGACATCAATGTGCCGGCCAAAGACATTCCCGGCTATGTCAGGCTCTTGAGCGAGAAATTTCCGGAGGAGCAGGAAGGCATCGCCGGCCTGTTCCAGGATATGACCGGGTTGGAATCGGATTTGAGCCGCTATTCCCAGGCTGCCGGGAAGGTCGACATGGCCAAGGTCCCCGCCGAGTTTCCCTATCTGTTCAAATGCTTCAATCGCACCTGGGGCGCGCTGGTTGATCAGCGGATCAAAGACCCCAAGCTCAAGGCGGCGGTGTCCGGGCTGTGGGGCTACTACGGCCTGCCCCCCTCCAAACTTGCCTGCATCTATTATGCCCTGCCGACCATAGGCTATCTGCAGGCGGGAGGCTGGTATCCGCGCGGCAGATCCCAAGCCCTGAGCGAGGCCCTGGTCAAGTTCATCGCCGGACACGGCGGGCAGGTCTTGACCGGGAGGAAGGTTGACCAGATTCTGGTCCAGGACCATACCGCCCAGGGCGTCAGGACCTCGGACGGCAAAGAATACCGGGCCAGGGTTGTCGTCTCCAACGCCAACGCCTATGACACCGTGCACGCCATGGCGGCCGGGGAGGCCGAATATCTCAAAGACTATCTGGGCCGAATGGACAAGTTCAGCGCCAGCTTATCCACTTTCATCGTTTTTCTAGGCCTGGGGAAAGACCTGGTCCGCGAAACTGGCCTTAAGGACTACGAAATTTTTTATGAAAATGGCTATGACCTCGAAGCCGGCTACCAGGCGGCCCTGGAGGGGAAAGTGGAAGGCGGGTTTGGCCTGACCCTCTACGACAATATCTATCCCGGCTATTCGCCCGCCGGCAAAAATACTCTGACCCTCATGACCCTCCAGGGATACGAACCCTGGCAGCGGTTTGAAACCGACTATCACCAGGGCCGGAAAGAAGCCTATCGGGCGGAAAAAAATCGTATGGCCGACATCCTCATCGACCAGGCCGATAAGACGCTGCTCCCCGGCCTCCGCCGGGCCATCGAGGTCAAGGAGATCGGGACCCCCCTCACCAATGTCCGCTATACCCTCAATTACCGCGGTGCCATTTACGGCTGGGACCAGACCCTGGACAATTCCGAGCCGCGGCGGCTGCCCCATAACACTCCTATAAAGAACCTCTGGCTGGCGGGCGCCTGGACCAGGCCGGGGGGAGGGTACAGCGCCGTCCTGGGCAGCGGCCTGCAGTGTTTCGCTGAGATCATGAAGGGCTGGTGAAGGGGCCGCCTCCCGCAAAAATATATTGCAAATTGGAGAAAAATATTTTATATATGAATTTGTCCCATTAAAGGAGGGAGGTCATGACGGACTTTTTTGAGGACGAGAAGAAACCCGCAGACCAGCCGCTTGGCGTACCCGAGCCAGTCCAACCCTTCGGGGAGCCCAAACCGCTCTGGCCGCCGGCCGCTCCGGTTGAGACGCCCAAACCCGCTCCCACTCCAAGGCCGAAGCCGAAGCCCAAACCGAAGCCAAAGCCAAAACCCAAACCGAAACCAAAACCGAAGCCAAAGCCAAAACCCAAACCGAAACCAAAACCGAAGCCGAAGCCGAAAAGGAAGCCAAAACCCAAGCCCAAGAAAAAGGCCAAAAAGCCGGTCAGAAAAGCAAAAAAGGCGGCAAGAAAAGCCAAAAAACCGGTCAGAAAAGCTGGAAAGGGCAGAAGGCCCAGGAGAGCCAAGAGAGGCTCCCGGCGGCGCTAAAAGCCGGCTCCTGTCCGCGGCGCTCCCGCCTCAGGCGCACTTGTTCCACCCGCAGTTCGGGCAGGTGGGGCATTTTTCATCGGGAAGAATAGCGCCGCAGACCTTGCAAATTAATGTATAAAAATCTTTCTCATTTTTTCGGTTTTCGCCCAGGTAACGTTCGAGCACCTTGGCAATGGCATCGGGGATGGACTGAACCAGCCCTCCCTCAGTGAAAATCGGCTCCGACCCGCCGATGCCTTTGAGCTGGGCGATCACTTCTTTGGGGTCCACGCCGCTCCGCAGCGCCAGCGAGATCATTCGGCCCAAAGCCTCGGCGTCGGCCATGGTCGAATAGCCGCTCTTGCCGATGCTGGCGAAGACCTCGAAGGGTTTGTTGTCGAAATAAGTAATGGTTATGTAGAGGTTGCCGAAACCCGTCTTGATCTTGTCCGTGACCGAGGGCAGCGAGCTGGGCCTGTCCTGGGGAAGGCGCTGGGCCTGGGCCGGAGCCTTATACAGGACCTGTTCCGACCGGGAGCCGTCCCGGTAAATGGTGATGCCCTTGGTTCCCAGCTCGTAGGCCAGGAGGTAGGCCTTCTCCACATCCTGGACCGTAGCGCTGTGGGGAAAGTTGATCGTCTTGGAGACCGAATTGTCCACATGCTTCTGGAAAGCGGCCTGCATTTTGACATGGGCTTCCGGGGCGATCTGGTGAGCCGTGAGGAAATAGTCGGGCAGCGGCGCGTTGGGATGGCTCTCCTTCCATACCTGGTACAAGGGATGAATGTCCTTGAACTCCCCGCCGATGATCTTGGAGGTCATCTCGAAGGCGAAGATCGGTTCGATGCTCGATGAGCAGCCGGCGATGCGGGAGATGGTGCCGGTGGGCGCCACGGTGAAGACCGTGGCGTTGCGCATCTTCTGGCCCTTGTAAATCGAAAGGCCGATGTTGGGGAAATCGCCCCTCAGCTCGGCCAGCCGGCGGGATTCCTCGACCGCCCTGCGGCGCAGAAATTCGGCCAGTCGTTCGGCCAGGCTCAGGGCTTGGGGCCCGTCGTAGCGGATCTTCATCAGGAGGAGAAGGTCGGCCCAGCCCATGATCCCCAGGCCGATGCGCCGGTTGGCCCGGGTCATCTTTTCGATCTGGGGCAAGGGGTATTTGTTGACGTCGATGACGTTGTCCAGGAAGCGGACGGCCGGGCCGATGACCTCGCTGAACCTCTGCCAGTCGAACTGGTCCGGTAGCCGTGGAGAGAAGAAGCGGGCCACGTTGAGCGAGCCCAGGTTGCAGGATTCATACTCGTGGAGGGGTTGTTCGCCGCAGGGGTTGGTGGCCCGGATGGGGCCCAGGCCGGCGGTGGGGTTGCCGGCGTTGATCCGGTCGATGAAGATCAAGCCCGGGTCGCCTACGGCCCAAGCCGACTCCACGATCTGGTCGAAGACCTTGCGGGCGTTCTTGACGCCGACTTTCTTCTGCAGGTAGGGGTCGAAGATGTCGTAGTCGCGGTTCGTCCGGACAGCTTCCAGGAAGGTCTCGTCGGCGGCCACCGAAAGGTTGAAGTTGTTGACGCTCTTGATGTCCAGCTTGAGACCGATGAAATCCTCGATGTCGGGATGATCGACCCTCAGGATGCCCATGTTGGCCCCGCGCCGGGTGCCGCCCTGTTTGACGGCCTCGGTGGCGGCGTCGATGACCTTGAGGAAGGAGATGGGGCCGGAGGCCACGCCCTGGGTTTTGCGAACGAAGCTGCCGGCCGGCCGCAGGCGGCTGAAATCGAAGCCGGTACCGCCTCCTTCCTTGTGAACCAGGGCGGCATTCTTGACTGTGTCGAAGATGGACTCCATGGAGTCCTCGATGGGCAGCACAAAGCAGGCGCTGAGGCACATATCCCGGCCGGCGCCGGTGAGGGTGGGGCTGTTGGGCAGGAAATCCCGGGCACTCATCAGGTCGAAGAAGCGCCGGGACATTTCCTCCCGCTCTTTTTTTGTTTTTTCCGCAGCGGCGATGGCCTCGGCCACGCGATGGAAGAGGTCCTCCGGAGAATTGTCCTGGAGTTCTCCCTTTTCGTTTTTCAAATAGTACCTGGCTTTCAGGATCTTGATCGCATTTTCAGAAAAAACGGCAGCTCCTGACATTTTTGTCTCCTTAGGCGCCCGCCTTGGATAAGCGCAATATGTTGGGCCTCAAGAATATAAGGCTCTATATGGAGGATGTCAAGATTCTCCCCAATGAAACGAAATCATCAAACGAATCATATATAATAGTAAGCCTGATGAAGATCACTTTGTTCTCCGAATACATCGAGCCGGCGAAGCGGCCCCCGGGCCTGGCCCGCCGGACAATCGGACTGGCCGTGACGCTGGTTGCCCATGCGCTCTTCGTCTACGGGCTGGTCACGGCGCGTTTTGAAATCAAGATTGTTCCTTTTAAACAAAAGGTCACCCGAGTCTACTTGGCGCCTCGGGTCAAAGTGGAGCTTTCCAAGGACTACGAGCGCAACCTGGCTAAACTTCCCCCGGCCGAGGGCTCTGGGGCGCTCGTTTTTATTGAATCCGGCGGGACGGCCGGGAGCGTCCGGGGCGGGCAAGGCCAGGCCCCCTCGGCCGGGCCGGGCGGCGCGCCGGCCGGCCCCTCCCTTAAGACCCGGCTGCCCGCTTCGCCCCCAGGCATCGTGGTTATTCCGGGCCAACCTTCATCCGGGTTTGTCCTCAGCTATAAGCCCGGTTCGGAGAAAAACAAGGTGCCTGACCTGGACCTCAGTTTACCCGCCAAGTCCCAAGCAGAAGGGTCTCGTCGCGGCGGAGGTCCGGCCGTGGCGGGTTCCAGGCTCAGGCCCGAGTCAAACGCCGATGTCCTGGCCGGAAGCGTGGGGGGCGGCGGCAGCGGATATGCCCTGGCCCGCTCGGGGACGGGCGACCGGGTCATCTACCGCGGTCAGGTTTCTCCGGGCCTCCCCAGCAATGCCTTGAATGTCTGGGGGCGTCAGGCGGTGGAGGCCATCCAGAGACACTGGATCCTGCCCCTGACCAAGAAAGAATTTGCCGAGGGCAAAGTTGGAGTGACCGTTATCGTGGCGAGGGACGGCACGGTGTCCGTGGTCCGCCTGGTCAACTCCTCGAACATCTCAATCCTCGACCGCTCCGCCTTGGCGGCCATAGCCGCCAGCCTGCCTTTTCCGCGGCTGCCCGAGGATTTTCCGGATGGAAATCTGGAAGCTTATTTTCTATTCGATTGCTATGCGAAATAAAATCCTGACCGCCCTGGTCCTGCTGCTGGCCGCCGGCGGCGGCCTTTTCGGCGCCTGGCGGACGGAGGTGGCAACCTATTTGGGCTCGGCTGAATATCGGGAAGCGGGCGACTATCTGCTCAGCAACTACCAGAGTTTGGAGGCCGGGGACAGGCCCGAGGCCAGCGCCCTGCTCGCTTTTATTTTCAACAAGCAGGGGGAGGCCAACTCCGAGCGCCGCTGGCTGCTGGAGCACTTTGAGACCCAGGCCGGAGCCAACACCGACTTCAGTTTCTTGGATATCGCCGTTGAGGGCGAGGTGACGGCCTTCCTCAACGGTTGGCGCATGAAGTACCCCCGGCTGTCCGGCGTTTACCTGGTCACCCATAAGGGCGAGAATTTTCTGTCGGCTCCCACGAGCCTGGTCATCGGACTCGAGGCTCCGGTAGAAATTCTTTACAAGTTTTCGGATGAGAAAGGCCCGCGGCAGGGCGGTCTCCTGCACAGAGGTCTGAACCTTATCGCCCTCCAGGCCGAAGGGCTGTTTGATGCGTCGGGGACACATGTCCTGACCCTTGATTTCAAATCCGGTGACATCCAGCTCAGGAAAGAGCTGGCCCTCGAGGTCCGCTTGAGCGCCGAGCCGGCTTCGGCCGGCCAGCCCAGGCCCATGGACCTGGAGTACAGCCTGAAGATGTTTGTCGGCGGCAACCAGGTCGCCTCCAGCCGGAAGACAGGCCGGGACAAGAACCCGTTGGACTTGAACATCCCCCCCGTCAACCTCAGGGCCAACCCGATGTTCAAGCCGCCCCATAGCAACGACCCCTTTGACCCTGACAACCGGGGTATTTCCATCCTGGACGCCATCAATGTGGCCTACGGCCTGCTCAAGGACCTGTTCAAGAACAAACAGGAGCCCTACCAGAGCTCCATCGAGAAGCAGACATCGGTGACCTACACCTACTTCCAGGGCAGCCCCGAGGGGAGCGGGGAAAATCAAGTCTCGGCCGTGATCATGCTGAGGGCCAAGCCGGCCCGGATGCTCTAGGCTCCGCCTGGCTTAAAAGAGGATTTCGCAGCTGACGCCCTTTCGTCGAAGCTCCGAGCCGAGCGCGGCGGCCTGCCGCCGGAAAAAGCCGGGGGTCAGGAATTCGGCCAAGCCGTTCTCCTGGTAGAACCGCCGGATTGAATCCGCATAGTTCATCCGGTCGATGAGCACATGGTCGGCCCGCTCCGCGATCAGGCCGGCCAGCCTGAGAGGGTCTCCCGGCAGCAGCGGTCCGGCGAAGACATGGGTCCTGATCCCCCGGGCCCGCAGCTCGGACAAAGCCTGGAGGCGTTCCCCGAGCGGCGAGGCGCCGGGCTCGAAGAGGGCGGCCATGTCCTGGTCGTCGGTGGCCAGGGTCAGACAGACGGTGATCTCTCGAAACTGGGCGAACAAGTCGAGGTCGCGCAGGCAGAGCGCTGATTTTGTCTGGACCTGTATGGGGAACTGTTTTTCCAGGAGCTCCTCCAGGCAGCGCCGCGTCAAACACGACTCTTTTTCAAGAGGCTGGTAGGGGTCGCACACCGAGGAGATCCAAACGGTTCCCCTTTTAGCCTTGGCCAGTTGGGCGCGCAGCCTTTCCACTGCGTTGATTTTAATGTCGACGAAGCTTCCCCAGGGCTCGCTGTGACCTGAATACCGCCGCATGAATAGCCCGGCATAGCAGTAGCGGCAGCTCATCTGGCAGCCGGTGTAGGGGTTCAAGCAATAATCGAAAATCCGGGAGGGGTTTAAAACGTTCTTGGCCTGGACCCGGGCCACCCGCAGCCCGGGCGGCGAGGGCTGGGGCTCCCTGTCCGCCTTGTCCGGGTTTGAACGAATGGGTTTCGTCCTAGCCGTTCTCTTTATAGAGGGCGTTGATCACGTCCTTGTATTTGTCCTCGACGATGTTGCGTCGGATCTTGAGCGTGGGGGTCATCTCCCCCCGGCCGATGTCGAACTCTTGGTCGAGCAGGGCGATCTTCTTGACCTTTTCGTAGGAGGCCAAGTGGGGGGTCATGCGGTCCACCTCGTCCATGAAAAAGTCGTAGATTTCCGGCCGGGCCACCAGGCCGCGGCGATCTTTGAAGGAGAAGCCCTTTTTTGCGGCATAGGCTTCCAGCTTCTCGAAATTGGGCACGATCAGAGCGGCGATGAACTTGCGGCTGCCGCCGACGACAACGGCCTGAGAGATGTAAGGGTTCTTTTGGAAGAGGTTCTCGATGGGCTGGGGGGCGATGTTTTTTCCGCCCGAGGTGATGATCAGGTCCTTTTTCCGGTCGGTGATGACCAGGTAGCCGTCCTCATCCAGGTGTCCGATGTCGCCGGTGTGAAACCATCCCCCCTTGAACACTTCGCGCGTCTCGCGGAGTTTTTTATAGTACCCCTTCATCACGTTCGGGCCTTTGGTCAGGATCTCCCCGTCGCGGGCGATGCGGACGGTCACTCCGGGGATGGGCCGGCCTACCGTCCCGAAGCGCAGATGTTCAAAAGTGGTGACGGCGACGACGGGGGAGGTCTCGGTCAGGCCGTACCCTTCCAGGACGACGAGGCCCATGGCATAGAAGAATTCAGCGATATCCTTGCTGAGGGGCGCTCCCCCGGAAACCATGAACCGGATCCGGCCGCCTGTTTTGGCCACCACCTTGGCAAAGACCAGCCGGTGGGCCAGACTCCGCCGGAAGCTCAAGCCGATCCCCGGTTTCCGGCCGGCCAGCTTAAGGCTGCCGTATTTCCGGCCGACGCCCAAGGCCCAGAAGAACAGCTTCTTTTTGAGCCCCGAACCGGCCAGGATCGTATCCATGATGCGGCCGTAGATCTTCTCCAGAAGACGAGGGACCGTGACCAGGATGGTGGGCTTGACCTCGAGCAGGTTCTGGGCCACGGTCTCCAGGTTTTCGGCGAAGGCCAGGCTCGTCCCCCGAGATAGGAAAGCGAAGGCCACCATGCGGGCCAGGACATGGGACAGGGGCAAGAAGACCAGGTCGGTGTCGCCGGGGTTGAAGTCGATGATGGAAGCCAGGGTGTTGATGTTGCTGGTGAAGTTGGCGTGGCTGAGCATAACGCCCTTGGGCACCCCGGTCGTTCCGGAAGTGTAAACGATTGAAGCCAGGTCGCCCGGCTTGACGGAGTTAATCAGCTTCTCGAAAAGTTTCGGTTGTTTTTTGGCCAGGCTTCCCCCCCGTTCCAATACCTGGGACAGGGACAGGAGGCCGCGCGGGGGCTGGCCCTGGAGCAGGATAAAACGCTTGACCTGCCGGAGGGATCTTCGGACAGCGGCCACTTTTTCCCAGAGCTCAAGGCTGCCGCAGATGACCGTCTTGGCTTCCGAGTCATTGATAATGTACTTGATTTGCTCGGGGACCAGTGAGGTGTAGATGGGCACGGTCACTCCGCCCAGGCAGAGGCTGGCGTAATCGATAACCACCCACCAAGGGTCGTTTTCGGCCAGAATGATGACCTTCTCCCCGGCCTTGGCCCCCAGATCTCTTAAGCCCAGGCAGAACTTCTCGATGAGTCTCCCGAACTCCTTGGTGGGGATGGGCACATAGACCCCTTCGCTCTTGTGCGACAGAAGGTCATCCTTTAGGTGGGTTTGCAGGGTGTTCCACAACTGATGGCATAATGTCTCCCTCACGGCCTCCTCCTTTGTTCGGGCCGGCCCAAACCGGCCTTCGGCTTATATGATGTCAAGCTCGCTCTGAGCTCAGCGGCCGGCTTCTTTGACTTCGACTTCGAACCACTGAAAGCCGGCGGCTTGGCCGTCGGTGACGGTCAGGGATACGGAGTAGCGCCCGGCGGCGGCGGGCAGCCAGTGGATGAGGCCGGTTTTGGGATCGATAAGCATCCCGGCGGGATGGATGGACAGGGAGTAGTCTAAAGAATCTCCGTCCGGATCATCGGCGGAGACCGCATATTCAAAGGGGACTCCCCGAGAAACCGTCGTTTGAGGCAGAGACAGGATCCGGGGAGGGAGGTTGGCTTTTCCGCCCCCCGTCTCAACGGCTTCCAGAGGCGAGAAGAGAGAAAGGCCGTTGGCATTGAAGGCGCACAGCCGGTAATAATAGGAACCGGCCGTTGGGACTTTGTCCTGAAAGGAGATCAGGTCGGGGAGTGCGGGCAGCTCGCTGACCCGAGCCGGCGGCCGGTCCGGCCCCTGTCCCCGCTTGAGAAGATAGCCTGTCTCATCGGCGGAGGCATCCGTCCAGCTCAGCAGCACATCGTTCGGACCGAGAGCGGCAGCTTTGAAGTTGAGGGGAGCCTGGGGAGCGCCCGGCCGGGAGCAAGCCTCCCCCCGCAGAAAGGTCAGCATCTGTACCAGAAGGTTGTTGCCCTGCTCCGGGTCGTCCCAAGCGTCCACCCTGGATAGATAGCAGCTTTGGAGGTCGCCGGGATAGACTTCGGCCAGCCGCGACAAGGCCAGATAGAGCCTGTCCACGGTCAGCCCGTCGTTGAGCAGGGGGTGTCCGAGTTGGACCTGGAGCAGGATGCTGGGATTGGCCGCCCGGGCCGCAGCCGCTACGGTATGAACCTTGGACAGGAATGTTTCGAGAGTGGGAGAAGTATCTTCGGCCAGCCATTGTCCGGCTTGGATGATGAGGAGATGAGCATAGGGAGCGATATGAGTGATCAGCAGGGCGTCGTCGGCCAGAGCCAGGCCGGCCTCGGGTGAGAGGGCCACTTTTTTATGATACATATCGGCTAACAGACGGAGGGATTGGGCCTCTTCCTCCGGGATCTGGTCCTGCAGCAAAAGGTATTCACAGCGCGCCGGGACCCTGGAGGGTACGTCGAATAGGAACGAGCTTTGCTGGACCAAACAGATGAGGTGGCCTCGGCCGACCTGGCCGGCTAAATTGTAGTTTTGCGGGTTGAGCAGGATAAAATCGGTGCTCCGGGCCGTTTGGCCGTAGAGGTCGAGCACTTCGTCCGTCAAGGTGTATCCCCAAGGAAGGTTGAAAAGGGTTTCCTGGATCAGGACCTCGGTCAAAGAACCGCCCTGGCCGGACAAGGCACAGGGTGAGGCTGAAGGGAAGGGCAAGACAAGGAGGAGCGCGAGACAGAAGACGTACCGGCGATAAGCTGCCATAAAACCCTTCCCTTAATATTCTACACCATCCGCCTAGTGAAATGTCAAAAAGCTAGCGTTTGACGATAGCCTCCGGGAAGCCTCTCTCTTTCCGTGATGCGCCCAGATCGTGAAGGGGTGGCGCGGCGGAGGGGCTCCCACACCCGCTCCTTGGAGGGGGAAGCGCTTCGCCTTCCCCCTTCCAACGGTCGCTTCGCTCCCTGCCTCCCCTTCTCGGACTTCGTCCTGCGACCAAGGGGGCATACCCCCTTGGAACCCCCGTCCGGCCAAGGCCGGACGCGCAGCTTGGCGAGCACAGCCGGGGAGGAGCCGCGACAGGACCCCACATGTTTTTATTTTCATCACGGAAAGCGAGAGGCTTACTAGCCTCCGAACCTGTTTGACTTTGAGGCTGGGTTGTTTTAAAAAAGATTCTCAGCACTCAAAGAGCGTTTTTAATGTACAAAAAGGTTGACCGGGGGATGCTTTCGCGATTGGAATCGATCGTCGGCCCGGCCAATGTGCTCATTGACCCGGAGCGGCTGGCGGCCTACAGCCGCGACGAGTCGCCGGTCCGCTCGATCGCCCATTCGCCCGAAGCCGTGGTCCGGCCGCGGAGCACGGCCCAGGCTGCCGAAATCCTGCGCTTGGCCTCGGCCGAACGAGTTCCGGTGACGCCCCGCGGCGGGGGGACGGGCCTGAGCGGCGGCTGCGTGCCGCATCTCGGCGGGCTGGTCCTGTCCCTGGAGCTGATGAACGGCGTTGTGGAGGTGGACCGGGAGAATCAGACGGCTGAAGTCGAGGCCGGCTTGACTCTGGCCGAGTTCAACCGGGCCGTGGAAGAGGCCGGTTTCTCTTTCCCCCCTCATCCCGGCGACGAGGGGGCCATGATCGGCGGCCTGATTTCGACCAACGCCGGCGGCAGCCGGGCCCTGAAATACGGCGGCATTCGCAACTATGTCCGCGGCCTGGAAGTTGTCCTGGCCACGGGCGATGTCCTGCGCCTGGGCGGGAAGCTGGTCAAGAGCAGCACCGGCTATAACCTCCTCCAGATTTTCATCGGGGCGGAGGGCACGCTGGGCGTCATCACCCGGGCCGTAATCCACTTTTTGCAGCCGTTGCGGGTGACCCGCTCTCTGGTCATTCCTTTTCTGGACATCATACGCGCCTTGGAGGCCGTGCCGCCCATCCTCCGCGGCCGGTCCCTGCCGCTGGCCGTGGAATTTGTCGGACGGGATGTCATCCAAGCGGCGGAGGCCCATCTTAATAAAAAATGGCCATCCGACCAGGGAGAGGCCTATCTCCTGGTCATCCTGGACGCTCCCTCGGAGGATGAGTTGGACCGCCTGTCCCAGGAGGCGGCCGAGGCTTGCCTGGCCTGCGGCGGCCTGGACGTCTATGTGGCCGATACTCCGGCCAAGCAGGCTGCGGTCCTCGACATCCGGAGCAAAATCTACGAGGCCATCAAGGACAAGACCGTAGAGATATTGGACGTTTCACTTCCTCTCTCCGAGATCGCCGGACATGTCCGGAAGGTCCTGGAGCTTTCCCGGCGCTTCGGAATCTGGCTGCCGACCTTCGGCCACGCCGGGGACGGAAATGTCCATACCCACATCATGAGAGTCCGCTTGGAGGACGGCCGCCCGGTCCCCCTGCCCCCAGCGGCCGGAGAAGAGATCTTTGAACAGGTCCGGGAGGAGCTCTACCGGGACGGCCGGCTGAGGGGCGGAGTCATCTCCGGCGAGCACGGCATCGGCCTGGTCAAGAAACCGTTCCTGTCGTTCTCCCTTGACCGGGGCCAAGTGGAGCTGATGCGGGGAATCAAGAAGGTTTTCGACCCTCAATTGATATTGAACCCGGGGAAGATCTTCGAGGAGCGCCCGGACTAGGGGCGCCGAAAGGAGTCTGGGATGAGCACAAGAAGATTGATCGAGAGATCGGCCCTCGCCGTCCTGACTGTCCTGTCAATTCTGGCCGCGGCCGGAGCGCAGGACAAAGCCGCAGGCTCTAAGGAGAAGGCTGTCAGCGAGGCGGCCTTGGCCGGCCTGGAATGGCGGAACATCGGCCCGGCCGACATGGTCGGCCGCATTGCCGACATTGAGGGGGTCCCGGGCAACCCGGCCGTAGTCTATGTGGGAACCGCCTCGGGCGGAGTGTGGAAGACGACGGACGCCGGTGTCACCTGGCGTCCGATCTTTGACGGACAGACGGTCGCTTCCATCGGGGATATCGCCCTGGAGCCGGGAAACCCGGAAGTCGTCTATGTCGGGACAGGGGAGGGGAATCCCCGGAACAGCGTTTCCTTCGGCGACGGCGTTTACAAATCCACCGACGGGGGAGCCACCTGGACCCATCTCGGTCTGGAGGACACGCGGACCATCACCCGGATCGTCATCAACCCCAAAAACCCGTCGGTGGTCTATGTCGGAGCCCTGGGCCATGTTTTCGGGCCGAACAAAGATCGGGGTGTCTTCATGTCCCGGGATGGAGGCCAGACCTGGGATAAAGTTCTCTACCTGGACGAGCGCCACGGGGTGGCCGACCTGGACATCGACCCCCAGAATCCCAATATCGTCTATGCCGCCATGTGGCGATTCGAACGGAAGCCCTGGACTTTCTCCAGCGGCAGCGAGGAGGGCGGCCTTTTCAGGTCCGTGGACGGCGGCCGGACCTGGAAGAAGATGACCAAAGGATTGCCCAAACTGATAGGCCGTCTCGGCGTGAAGGTGGCGCCCTCCAACCCCCAGCTGGTCTATGTGATGGCCGAATCCATGGAGGGGACCCTTTATCGTTCCGATGACAGGGGGGAGACTTTCCAGCTCGTTTCCAAGGAGCGGGACATCGTCTCCCGCGGTTTCTACTATACGGACCTGCGAGTCGACCCGACGGATGAGAATCGGGTCTATGCCGTGGCCTCCCGGCTTTCCCTGTCCATCGACGGCGGCCGGACCTTCCGCCGCATCTCTGCCTCAACCCATGTGGATTTTCATGCCCTGTGGATCGACCCGCTCAACCCCTCCCGGATGTGGCAAGGCCAGGACGGGGGGATAGCCGTCTCCTTCAACCGGGGCCAGACCTGGCAGTACGTCAACAACATTCCGGTGGGCCAGTTCTACCAGATCTATGCCGACAACCGCGAACCGTTCTACTATCTCGGCGGCGGCCTGCAGGACAACGGCACCTGGTACGGACCCGGCCGGAACAGGGAAACGGCCGGGATCATGAACGACGACTGGCGCATGATCAGCTTCGGCGACGGATTCCATGTCGTCGTCCACCCCGAGAATCCCGACCTCTTCCTCAGCGAGTTGCAGGGGGGGAATGTCCTGCGGACCGATATGCGCACCCGCGAGCAGCAGGGGGTCAGCCCCCAGGCCCGGCGGGCCGACGGCGCTCCCGTGTCGGAGCTCAAATACCGGTTCAACTGGAATGCCCCCCTGGTCGCTTCCCCCCATGACCCTAAAACGGTTTACCTGGGAGGGAACGTGGTCTTCAAATCAGCCGATTTCGGGTCGACCTGGAAGATCATAAGTCCCGACCTGACCACCAACAACCCGGAAAAGCAGAAGTCGGCCGGCGGCCCGGCTTGGACCGAGAACACGTCGGCGGAGTTCCACTGCACCGTCATCAGCCTTAAAGAATCGCCCTTTCAGCGCGGCCTGATCTGGGCCGGGACGGACGACGGGAACGTCCAGGTGACTCAGGACGGGGGGAAGGCCTGGCAGAACGTGACCAGGAACATTGTCGGACTCCCGCCGTTTTCCTCCGTTTCGGCCGTGGAGCCGTCCTGGACCGATGCAGGAACGGCCTTCTGCGCCTTCGACCGGCATATGCTGGACGACCTTCATCCCTATATCTATAAGACCAAGGATTTCGGCAAGACTTGGACGAACATCACGGGCAACCTTCCGGACAGAGCCTATGTCTGGGTGGTCCGCGAGGACCTGGAAAACCCCAACCTGATATTCGCCGGGACCGAGCTCGGGCTGTTCGCTTCGTTCAGCGGAGGAACGGATTGGGTCAAGCTCCATCTCAAAAACCTTCCTCCGGTGGCCGTCCACGACATCCTCATCCACCTCCGGGACAATGACCTTATCCTGGGGACTCACGGCCGGAGCCTGTGGGTCCTCGACGACATCACTCCCCTCCAGCAGTTGAACGCCGCGGTCCTGGACCAGCCCCTCTATCTGTTCGACATCAGGCCGGCTATCCGTTTCAGCCAGAAATTCACCCGCTACGGCATCGGCGACGCACAATTCTTGGGGCCCAACCCGCCCTATGGCGCACTCATCACTTATTATTTCAAAGATAAGCTGCCCAAGGAGACCCCGCTGAAGATCGAGATCCTGGACGGCTCGGGCAAAGCGGTCCGGACCTTGACCCAGAGCCCCGCCGAGGCCGGCCTGAATAGGACAGCCTGGGACTTGAGGACGGACGGGCCGCACCTCCGTCAGGAGCCGCAGCCCGTCGAGGACGTCTTTATGACCGGGCCGCGCGGCCCCCAGGTTCCTCCCGGCGCCTACACTGTCAGGATTACGGCAGGAAGCCTGGTCGCTGAAAAACCTGTGGAAGTGGGCCTCGACCCCACCCTGAGCGTGGTCAAAGAAGATCTCCGCCTGCAGCATCGCTACGCCCTGCGGCTCCTGGAGATGCAGTCCGATCTCAACGACGCCCTGCGTCTTTTCGACGGGCTTAAAAGCCAGGTGGAAGAAAGAAAAAAAACAATCCAGGCGCTCGGCCGGAACGTGAAGGACTCGACGGTCAAAGCCGTAAATAGCCACCTGGAAAAGATCACGGCCCTGCAGAACGAAATCGCCCGGCCCTCCAGAGGAATGGCCCTGGGAGCGCCGGCCAGCGGGCCGCGGGTCCTGGATAGAATCTCTTCGCTCTTCAGCTCCATCGACGGCGTCAACGCCGCTCCCACCCCGGCCCAGGTTGCTTTTTACGGCGAACTCGTTATGGAATTTCGGGAGGTTCTGGATAGTGTGAACAAATATTTTTCCGACACAGCCGATGAGCTGAACTCGGCCCTGGAATCGAGCCGCATTCCGCACGTTCTCATTCCCGAGCCGCTCAAGATCCCCGACCTCGACAAGCTGTGAACGTCCTGGTCATCGGCGGCAGCCGGTTCCTGGGCTATCATCTCGTCCGGCGTCTGCTCCAGGACGGGCACGAAGTCACGCTCTTCAACCGCGGCCAAACTCCCGACGACTTCGGCCTGAGCGTAAAGCGCATCCGGGGCGACCGGCAGGACCGCGATGATTTCCGCCGCAAGTTGGGCCCGAGGACCTATGAAGCAGTGGTGGACCTCATCGCCTACCGGGAAGAGGACAGCCGGTCGGCAATCGAAACCTTTAGGGAACGGACCGGCCACTACATCCACATCAGCAGCGCTGCGGTATACATCGTCACCAAAGATTATCCCAACCCCATCAGCGAAGAGGATTTTGATCGGGAGCTCCGTCCCAAGCCGGACAAGAACGACGGGATGTGGCTCTATGGAATTCTTAAAAGGCAGTGCGAGGAGGTGTTGTCCGCTGCCCACCGGGAACATGGTTTTCCGGCGACGGCCTACCGTTTGCCCGTCATTGAGGGCGAACGGGATTACACCCTGCGGGCCTATTCTTATTTACTGCGGATCGGCGACGGCCGGCCGCTCGTCCTGCCGGACGGGGGGCTTTGTCCTTTCACGCATGTTTACCAGGGCGACGTCGTCCGGACGATCGCTCAGAACCTGGGCCGGCCCGCCTCCTTCGGCCGGGCCTACAACCTGGCCCAGAAGGAGATCATCACCCTGCGCGAGTTTGTCCTTAAGGCCGCGCAGATATTGGGCGCTAAGCCTGAGCTGGTGGACATCCCGAGGCCGGTCCTGGAGGAGGCGGGTTTGGGGATCGGCTTCTCGCCCTTTTCTTCGCGGAGGCCGTTCATACTGTCCGTAGAGCGGGCCGAGCGAGAGCTGGGGTTCAAGCCCACCCCCTTTTCGGCCTGGCTCGAGCGAACCGTACGCTGGTTCAAGGACGAGTACCGGGGTGATCCGCCGGAGAACTACGCAGGACGGGAGGAAGAGGCCGCTTTCGCCCGGCGCTACCTACAGGCGGTCGCCTCGCTGCGAGGGGCTTAGCCTCAAGGCTCTAATTTCTCTTTGTCTATAAGGGAGGTCTTGATGAAAAGGCAGCTTTTACTGGCGGTGTGTGCGTTGTTCCTGAGTGTAAGCGCGTTGCGCGGCATGCAAGAGGTGCGAACCATCGAGTTCGACACGCGGCAAGTCACCCAGGCCGACGTAGCGGTTACGCCCGATGGGCAGACCCTGATCTTCACTATGCTCGGCCATCTATTCCGCCTCCCGGCCACCGGCGGCAGCGCCGAGCAGCTCACCTTCGGACCTTACTACGATACCGACCCCGCCATTTCACCCGACGGCACCCGCGTCGCTTTCGTATCGGACCGTGATGGCAGTGAAAGCAACATTTTCATTCTGGACATCGGTTCGAAACAGGTATCGCCTCTGACGACTGAGGCTCGGGCCAGTCGGCCCGCGTGGTCGCCCGACGGACAGGCTATTGTGTATCTATGCTTCGAACCCAGAAATCCAAGGTCGGAAAGCGCAGTTGTTCGGCGTATTTTCTTGAAGGGCGGGGAAGCAGAAACGATCAGCTCTCCGGCGCGTGACTTCGGCTCACTCTTCTATCTGCCGGACGGCCGTCTGGCCTGGACCGTGGCCGAACGTAAGGAGAAGACCTCACGGTGGAAAACCCGGGTGGAAGCAGTCGGTCAGCAAAGTGAAGTAACCATCCTCGCCACCATTGACGGTCTTGCTCGTCGCGTCCTTGCCAGTCCTGCCAGAGACGGTCTTTACTTCCGCCGCCAGGTGAACGAGTCTTTTTTTGTGCAGATCGACGAGATCGTCTTTATGTCCCTACCCGACGGCGTCGAGAGATCCGTTCTGCCTGCCACCGGCGGGCGTTCTCGCTTCGCGGTGACGCCCGACAATAAGACACTCTACTTCGGACAAGCCGGCCGCCTGTGGAAAGTTAAGCTCCCTGAAGGCGCGCGTCTGGCCATACCCCTCCAAGCCCACGTCAAGCTTGAAATTGGAACACCCTTGCCGCCGTCTCCGGCCGCATTAGCTCGCGGTTCGGCGGCGCCCCGCTCGATCATGACGCCGCGTCTCACGCCTGACGGGAAGACGCTCGTCTTCGGCGCCGCCGGCTTTCTCTGGCGGCAGCCGCTTGCGGGCGGCAAGGCGGAACGCATCTCATCCGGTGACGCATATGAAGACTGCCCTTCGCTTTCGCCGGACGGAAGCCGGCTGGCCTTTCTCCGGTTCGAAGAAGGCCTGGTATCGGTCGTAGCCTACGATCTCAAGACACGGCAGATGCGCACCATCGTTTCGGGAACGTACTACTGGGAGCCCGGTTGGAGCAGCGACGGGCGGAAGTTGATCTTGGCCGAGTACGGGTATCCCCCCCACGTCGTGTCCGTATCCCTCGCCGACGGCAAGAAGGAACAGCTCACTGAATTCGGCAAGTGGTCGCCATGCCCACATCTTTCTGCCGACGGCCGGTGGCTGTACTACACGTCTGATAAGTCCGAGACGGGTGAATTGTATCGTTTGTCGCTCAAAGAAAAAGGCAAGGAGGAAATGCTCACGCGCCTGTCGCGCCACGTCAGCGACGGGCTGATCTCCCCGAACGGAAAGTGGCTGGCCTTCCGCCGCAATAAGGAGATTTGGATCGCTCCCTTCGGCAGCCCGCCTATTACGGATGATCAGGTGCGCAAGTTTAACGCGCAAGGGGGAGATTCGTTTGCCTTCACTTACGACAGCTCGGCCCTGGTCTACTCCGCCGGTAACAATGTCTGGCGGCAGCCGCTCGCGGGCGGAGGGCGCAAGCAAATCCCCGTGCGACTTGAGTTGCCGCGGCTCACGCCGAAGCCGCTCCTGTTGCGCGGCCTGCGCGTGCTGGATTTCGAATCGGGCGGCTTCGGCCCGCCGACGAGCATGCTCATCGAGCAGGGGAGAATCGCCTGGATCGGTCCCGAGAGCGGGCATCAGATTCCTACCAATTCCGAATTGATCGACTGCACCGGCAGGTTCGCTATCCCCGGCCTGTTTGACTTCCATACCTACACCGCCGGCTACAAGCCCGTTCCCTTCATTGCCTACGGCGTCACCTCGCTTCGCGATATGGAGGGTAGCATCTTCTGGATGAACGCCCTGAGGGACCGGGGGGAGTTTTCCGCTGGCCCGGTTCCGCGCTATTTCTTTTCGGGAGGGATGTTTGAGGGAGAGCATCCCGATTGGGGAGACAGCTTCCTGCAAATTTACGATGAACAGGTTGCGCGAGATTATGTGCGCCGATACAAGGAATGGGGTGCCGATTTCATCAAGCTCTACGGCGTGGCGGCTGTCTCATTGTCTTGGCCGCTACAGCGTACCGTCGCGGACGAGGCGTGCCGGCTCGGCGTTCCCGTCGTGGCTAATGTCGCGGACGTTGAGGAGATCACCAAGGGGGTCACATTAGGCTGCTTTTTCCTGGAGTACGGCGACGCCGAGCAGGTTTACGACGATGTCGTCCAGATGCTTTCGCTATCCGGCACGCACTGGGATCCGGTGATGGCGTTTTCCGGGTCCGACGCCTTGCTGCTGCGCGATGAACCGGAAAAGCTTTCGGACCCGAAGCTCCGGTCGCTCATTACGGAGCAGGCTTTCGGAGAGACGCTTTATGGGAGTTACTATAGCAAAGTGGATGATATTGCTCTGCGTGGATACGTGGCCGACTTGCTGGCTCGTGTCGGCGAGGCTCACCGCCGCGGCGTGAAACTCCATGCGGGCACAGGCTCCCCGGAACCGGATTGTTTCGCCGGCCAAGCGCTTCATTGGGAGCTGGCGCGTTTCGTGCAGGCGGGCTTGACCCCGCTCGAGGTTTTGCGGATGGCGACCGAAGAGGCTGCGGCAGCGGTCGGCGTCGGCGACCTCGGAACTCTGGCCGCGGGAAAGATCGCCGATGTCGTTATTCTTAAAGCCAACCCGTTGGAGGACGTTCATAACACCGAGGCGATCTGGCGCGTGATTAAGGGCGGCTGGCTCTTTGATCCCGATAAGCTCGGCGTGCCATCGAAGACGGGCGTTGCCGGTGAGTCTCAAGCGAGCCGAAATCCATAGGCACACGGGAGGTTACCATGAAAAGCTTAAATAGATTTTCCCGTCGTGAATTCCTTAATAAGACAGCCGGCCTTGCGGCGGCATTACCTTTCATGAAGCTTAGCGATACGGTTGATCCCGCGCCGAAGCGCGGGGCGCACATTGAAGACTTGCCGTTTTCTTCGGCCGTCGATGTGGCCCAGGCGATCCGCCGCGGTGAAATCTCTTCGCTTGAGCTGACTGAACTCATGTTCAAGCGCATCGATTCGATCAATCCGCGCATCAACGCCGTGGTCACTCAGATGCGAGAGGAGGCGCTCGCGCGCGCCAAGGAAGCAGACTCGGCCCGCGCCAAGGGCAGGTTCTTCGGACCGCTTCACGGAGTGCCAATCACCATCAAGGATGCCTTTGACGTGAAGGGCGTCCGAACGACCTTCGGCAATCCTGCTTTCAAAGACCACATCCCTACGAGGGATTCAGCCGTGGTCGAGCGTCTTCGCCGCGCCGGCGCCGTCCTGCTGGGCATGACCAACGTGCCGTTCATGCTCTCCGATTACCAGAGCTACAACGACATCTTCGGGCAGACGAACAATCCTTGGGACCTCTCCCGCAGCCCGGGCGGCTCGACGGGCGGGGGTGCTGCAGCGCTCGCCGCCGGCATCGGCTACCTCACGCCGGGCAGCGATATCGGCGGTTCCATCCGCGGCCCGGCACACTTCTGCGGCGTATGCGGCCATAAACCGACGCTGAATCTCGTTTCTCTTCGGGGACACATGCAACTGTCTCCAGATGATTTTAGCGAGCCGAACTATCTCGCCGTGGCTGGGCCGCTGGCCCGCTACGCCAAAGATTTGAAGCTGGCCCTGGAGATCCTTGGAGGTCCTGATGACGACGAGGCGGTAGCCTATAGCTGGAAACTTCCCCCGCCGCGGCGGCAGCGTCTGAAGGATTACCGTATGGGCTACATGCTCGACGAGAAGCTATGCCCGTTGTCCTCCGATGTGCGGACGGTGCTGGCCGATGCCGTGGCTGCGTTGAGCAAAGCCGGTGCGATCCTGACCGAAGGCTGGCCTCCCGGAGTGAATCCCGTGGCGGAGGACCGAAACTATGAATTCCTCCTGAGTTCCTTTTTCGCAGACGAAATGCCCGACGAGAAGCTCGCCGAACTGCGGGCCAGGGCGGACAAGCAGGATGGAAGCTGGGAAGCCCTCACCGCGCTGGCCCAGGCCGGACCCCATAAGAACTTCATTGCCGCGCGGAGCCAACAGATGAGGGCGCGCGCGACCTGGCAAGATTATTTTCACACCCACGATGCCTTTCTCTTGCCGACGTCCTTTGTGCCGGCCTTCAAACATGACCACCGGCCTTCTTGGAAAGACCGAGTGCTGGTAACTCCCGAAGGCCCGCGACCTTATAACGATCTATGGTTTTGGATTTCCTTTGCCACCCATACCGGTCATCCCGCTGCGGTTGTGCCTGTCGGGTTGACGGATGAAGGGCTCCCGGTCGGTATGCAAATCATCGGTCCGTACTTGGAGGATGCCACGCCCATTGATGTGGCGATAAAAATTGAGGAAGTCCTTGGCGGCTTCCGCCGGCCAAAGGGCTTCTGAGAGGAGGACTTTCATGAACTCAAGAAAAATTCGGCTGTTATTGTGGACGGGTGTGATGGTGCTGTGTCTTGTCATTATGACCGGATGCCGCCGCTCCGCTGACGTTGACCGCGCAGCACCCGGGATGGAGTCTTCGTGGATGTTGACCATGGCCCCGCCCATCAATCATTATGACGTGGTCGCCCGTGAGCCGATGATCGTGGAGCATCCCGACGGCACGCTCTTCGTGAGCGGGTACGGAGCGGCCTTCATGAGCGGGAAAGAAGTGGATGTGCCGCCTCTCTGGAAGAGCAGCGACGGCGGGACGTCCTGGACTCGGGTGAATGTCGGAACGATGGCGGGCGGAGCGGTCGGCAACTCCGACGTGGATCTGGCCGTGGCTCCCGACGGCACGCTTTATTTCGCGACCTTGGTCTATGACAACAAGGCGAACGAGGGAAAGCAGATCAGCGTCGGCGCCAGCAAGGATGGCGGCGCGACCTGGAAATGGTCGCTGCTTTCGAAAACCCGGTTCGACGACCGCCCCTGGGTCAAGGTGACTCCGGACGGTACGGCCCATCTGATCTGGAACGACGGCGCAGGAGTGTGTTACGCCGTAAGCCGGGATGCCGGGCGCACCTGGACGGAACGGGCCAGGATCCATCCCAAGGGCGGTTCGAGCCATCTGGCCGTAGGTCCGAACGGCGAAATCGCCGTGCGCGTGACTCCCACCTCGGCGGCAGGCATGAAGTGCGACGAAGGCGTCGACATTATAGCCGTGAGCACCGACGGAGGCATGACCTGGCAGAAGCAGGCGGCACCCGGCACTCGTGAATGGAATCCGCTCGGGTTCCCCGTCCCCCGCTGGGTGGAGCCGCTGGCCTGGGACGCCGGAGGTGCCCTATATTCGTTCTGGACGAATTTAAAGGGAATCTGGCTGGCGCGCTCGACCGATCGCGGAACGACCTGGACGACCTGGCGGCTGAGGGAATGCCCTGAAGTGCCCTACTATCCCTATCTGGTTGCGCGCGGTCAGGGCGAGCTGGCGGCGACGTGGTTTTCAGGTTGGACGGGGACGTGGCAAACCCATGTGGCCCGCATCGACGTCGGCGCGGGCGAAGCGCCGCCCCGTATGGTCGAATCGGCGCCGTTTCGGCCCGACAGCTGGCAGTTCTTCACTCCGCCCGAATTTCCTCCGATTTGTGATTCCGCTGGGGAATACCTGGCCGCTGCCTTCCTGCGATCGGGCGGCTTGGTCGTCGTCAGCCCCATCCAGAATAAGCGCGACAAACATTTCGGGTTCTCTCTGTGGAAGGTCGAGGAACGCCGCGGAGACTCCCGGCGCGCGAAATAGGCCGCGGATGTAGGCAAAAAAGGTGGCGTCGCTCGGTATGCCGCTCGTCGGCGGATGGAGCAATGTCGCCGGGGCCATATGGTTCGCCGCCCTGGCTTTGGCTTACAAAGCTGACCAGGGGAGGAGGTCCTTATGAAATATGCTGTAGTTGGCTGTAGTTGGGGTCAGCCCAAGCTAACTTATTCATAATTTATTAAATAAAATACTTCTTATCCTGGTTTTTCTCTTTAAACTGCTCTTTTGGGCTAATAAGAAAAATCTTACTTAGGCGAAGACGAGGGATGGTTTAACGAATATGACGCGATACTTCGGCCAGGAACTTTTCTATATCCTGGCGCCCGACTCTCATGACATCTCCGACAATATCATAATCAAGCTTACTATAATCGTGAGCGAGGATGTTCCTGAACCCCACCATTTTCGTCAATCGCGCGGCTAAATTTTGGCTAATCACATTTTCTTCAAATAAGATGAAAAAACTTTCGCCCATGGTTTCAGGCTTACGGAAACCCCTGAAGGAAATAACGGCATCCGCCAGGTCGATGGCGGCTTGGACGGCCAGGTAAAGATAGCGCTCGACCGCTCCCCGCAGGTCGATATCCCGTTCGATATCCCGAGGGGGACGCCCCTTATATCTTTCCAGGATCTTGAGGTATTTCTTGGCGGCTGCGATTTTGTTTTCTATGACGGCCTTAGTGGTCATGCTTTATCCTGCGCTGGTGAGCTTGTAGCGAAGAAGCATCTCCCGGAAGTCGAAGTATTCGTGAAGAATTTTCGGCTCAACCAAAACCTTGTAGGGCTCGCGCTCGAAGATCAATCGGCCTGTGGAAATAACAAGGTATTTCATTTCCGGGCCGGCGACCTCGTTGAGAAGCACGACATCAACCTTATCACTTTTCAGCAAGCGGCTAATTTGGTCCATGAGCCGCAGCCGAATGTCGAGGGACTTACTTTTCCGCGCTGTTTCCACATAAACCGCGAAATCATAATCGCTCAGGGGCCCGGCCGTCCCCTCAGCCTGCGAACCAAAGAAATAGACGAGTTTGACCTGAGGAAATTTCTCAAAAATCCTCTTGAGATTAGATAATTTCTGGCTGTTCATGTTTGGACGCGAATTTCGTACTAATAATAGAATTGCTGCTGAAAATTGTCAAACAAGCCAAGCCAAGCTCCTAGGTGTGAATGTTTATTTCCGAGCTTGCTAAATTTAATCGAAAGATGGAGGCGGCTTGAAATCGCGCCGTTAGAATCCTAATATAAGGTGGCAAGGGCCGGGTTCTTATGAGCAAAACATTCGACCAGGGCAAGGATGAAATTGCCAAGCTGTGCGGCTACTTCGCCGCCAACCGTCAGGCCTTCCTGGCGCCCGGGATCAAGGAGGCCCATGTCCGCCAATCCCTGATCGACCCGCTTTTCGAGGCTCTCGGCTGGGACGTGCGCAATGCGGCCATGGTCGCGCCCCAGTATCGCGAGGTCGTCCCCGAGGACAGTCTTGAGGTCGAGGGCCAGCAAAAGGCGCCCGATTACACCTTCCGCGTCGGCTCCCAGCCCAAGTTTTACGCCGAGGCCAAAAAATGCGGGGTCAACATCAACGCCGATCCAGGCCCCGCCTACCAGCTCCGCCGCTACGGCTGGAGCGCCAAGGTGGCGCTGTCGCTCCTGACCGACTTCGAAGAGCTAGGCGTCTATGACTGCAGTCCCCGGCCCCGCATCGGTGATAAAGCCTCCTATTCCCGCATTCAATATTTCCGATCCGAGGAATATCCCGACCGCTGGAGGGAGCTGTGGGATGTGTTCTCGCGTGAAGCCGTATGGTCGGGCCTCTTCGACCAGTATGCCGCCTCCAAGCGCAAGCGCGGCACTTCCGAAGTGGACGCCGAATTCCTGAAGGAAATCGAGGGCTGGCGGGACGCCCTGGCCCGCAACATCGCCCTGCGCAACGCCGACCTTTCCCTGGACGACTTGAACGCGGCCGTTCAATTGACTATCGACCGCATCGTGTTTCTCCGAATGGCCGAGGACCGGGGGATCGAGCCCTACGGGCAGTTGCTGAAGCTGTGCGAAGGGACCGAGATCTATTCGCGCTTCATGCGCGGCCTGTGCCGCAAAGCCGACGAGAAATACAACTCGGGCCTCTTTCATTTTCAAAAGGAAACCGGCATCGCCGAAGCCCCCGACAAAATCACCCCGGATCTCGAAATCGATGACAAGGTGGTCAAGCCGATTCTGCAGGGGCTCTATTTTGAATACGGGTCACCGTATCATTTCGGCGTTATGCCCGTCGAAATCCTGGGCACGGTCTATGAACGGTTCCTGGGCAAGGTCATCCGGCTGACCGAAGGCCATCAGGCAAAGGTCGAGGAAAAGCCTGAGGTGCGCAAGGCCGGGGGCGTTTATTACACGCCGTCATACATCGTTGACTATATCGTCAAGAACACGGTCGGAAAACAGGTCAAGGGCAAGAGCCCGGTCCAACTCGCCGGGGGAAAAAGAGAACCGCCTTTCCGCGTCCTCGACATGGCCTGCGGAAGCGGCTCGTTCCTTCTGGGCGCTTACCAATGCCTTCTCAATCATTGCCTGGATTGGTATTTGGAAAATAAGCCGGAATCTCATAAGAAAGCTGTTTATAAAGACCAGCGCAGCGGCCAATGGCGGCTGTCGATCGAGGAGAAGAAGCGCATTCTGACCGCGCATATTTTCGGCGTGGACATCGACCCCCAAGCCGTAGAAGTCTCGAAGCTTTCTCTCCTGCTCAAGGTGCTCGAGGGCGAAACAGACCAGAGTTACGGCGAGCAGATGAAGATCTTTCAGGAGCGAGCACTGCCCAGCCTGGCGGAGAATATCAAGTGCGGGAATTCCTTGATCGGGCCGGATTATTTCACTGGCAAACTGATTCCCGATTCTGATGAACTTAAGCGGGTCAATCCGTTCGATTGGAAACAGGCCTTCCCCGAGGCCATGAAAGCCGGCGGCTTCGACTGCGTCATCGGCAATCCGCCGTATGGAGCTACATTGTTTGGGGCTGAGGCGCAATATTTGCAAGCGCATTTCAAAGACGAGTCACGCGCGTATGATACCTACGAACTGTTTCTCCTAAGGGCATCGA
This sequence comes from Candidatus Aminicenantota bacterium, assembly GCA_963702835.1. Lineage (GTDB taxonomy): Bacteria > Acidobacteriota > Aminicenantia > Aminicenantales > JAFGAV01 > JAFGAV01. Next base: position 1,358,679 of record OY969762.1, on the reverse strand, counting down.
GAGTGCTAAGGCCAAATGGCCGCGTGTCTATGATTATTCCTGCCTCGTGGTTGACCGGCGAGAAGTATCAAATGTCAAGGCGAGCCTTGTTCAGTTCCATGTCACCGTTGGTAGCATACGCAATGCCCTTTGACGTCTTCAAAGATGCCTATATTGATACAGCAATTGTTATCCTTTCTCGTGCATTGCCGGCAAGTGGTTGCTTAATTCACTATTTCCCAAAGAAGGAAAAGCTGTCTTTAGTTCCTGAAAGCATTGGTACGTTGGTGCCGATAGAGAGCATTCGAGAGGATCCTTTGAACCGGCTCTCAGTAGTCCTATCGGAGGGGACCGCGCCGCTCCTATCCAAATTGAAGACCGCGCCGGCGATATTCGGTGATTGGTTTGATATTCAACGTGGAGTTCAGCCTTACAGCCGAAAGAAGCACACTGAGGAGCAGATTGCTCGACGGTTTCTGCACGCGAAATCGAAACGCAATAAGGAATACCTGCCTGAACTTCAGGGCAATGAGCTATCGCGGTATTGGATTGAACCGAAGCGGGATTCATACCTCCGGTACTGTGACGGCATCGCATCGAGCCGCCCCATAAGAATGTTTCAAGGTAAACGTATCGTTCTGCGAAGATTGCTAACACGCAAGTTTCGCCTACAGGCAGCTATAACCGTAGAAACAATGATAACCACAGATAATGTTCTCAATATCGTTCCACGCAGCCCACATGCGAGTGCGCCATTTGCCCTTGGAATACTGAATTCCAAATTGATCTCATGGCTCTATGTCAACACTTCAATGATTGCTCAGAAAGACGACTTCCCGCAGGTTTATATCTCCGCGCTTGCCGCTTTGCCGATCCCGAACTTTGATAAAGCCCTCCACGACCGGATGGTATCGCTCATCGATACCATGCTCTCCTTGCACAAACAGCTCGCCGAAGCTAAATCCGCCGCCCAGAAGGAAATCATCCAACGCCAATTTAACTCAACTGACAAGGAGATTGACCAATTGGTTTACGAATTGTATGGTTTAACGAAGGAAGAAATAAAAATCGTTGAGGGGGGATAAAATGAAGGAGGCTCGACGGGCCAAAACAGGACTTATCGTCGAACACGTAGAAGGTATTTCGCGAACCGCTATAAAGCGCTACCCAGAAATCATTACGGAATTCGCCAGAGGGCGAAGCGGCGTCTATGCGCTTTATAAAGGCAATGATCTATACTATGTTGGCCTCGCCAAAAATCTGCGGTCGAGACTCCACGGCCATCTTCGGGACCGGCACGCCGAAGCGTAGGATCGCTTTAACGTTTATTTGACCCAAGGTGATGAACACCTCAAAGAGCTTGAATCGTTGGTCCTGCGAATCGCATCTCCAAAGGGCAACAGGCTCACGGGAAAATTTATAGGCTCCCGCGATCTTCTGCGGGTATTCAGGCAACGGATAGTCGAATCTCAAAGGTGAGAGCTGGCCGATATAACCCTTGGAGAGCTGCCACGAGTGTCTACCGATCGCGCCATTCGACGCAAGCGTGGAGAATATGACACCATTGTTTGTCCGGCTCACCAAGATGGTTTCAAAAAGGAATTCTTGGGACGGGATAGGTGGTACGCGATAAGAATTTCAAAAAAAGTCAAACCGCGGTTGAAATATATAGCTCTTTATGTGACTTCCCCTATTTGTCATATTACTCACTATGGACGAATACGATCAATCAAGCCGTGGCGTGATACGGGCAAATACATTGTTCTGCTTAGAGGAAAGGCAAGGCGAATCGGTCCAATAAGCTTTTCGCCAAAGGTCAATATCCAGGCGCCCAGGCTGGCGCTCATGGCCAGGCTGATGCGCGCCCATACCCTCGCCGACGCGCTATAAAAATTAATCGAGCAAGCCTCAGAACCAGGCCTGCAGGCCGACGAAGAATTCCCGGGTCCGGAAGTGAAGGAGCATATAGCCGTCGATCCGATACTCAACGTTCAGATAGCCCTGATGCCGGGGCGAGTTAGGTAAGCTATTGCCGGAGTAGTCTCCCTGTAAAGTGATGCTGTCATAGTCGGTAAAGATGAAATCCGTCGGGCGAAATTCTCTATGAAATGGCCGCCCAGCCCTTGGAAGGGACGCGCCGCAGCTCCTTCTCGACGTACAAGCGCTCGACGCTGTCAGGCCGAGAGGCGCTGCACAAGGAGGGCAAGGTGATGGAGAAAGAACTCCCGGCCCCAGAGGCTCAAGGATTCCTGTTCCCGGAGGGGGACGAACCGCTCGACGTCTCGGCGGGCGGATTTCCAGTCGATCTCAGAGATTCTTTTTTTCAGGCTCGTCTTTAACCAACCGGGATCGACCTTGATTTTTTTACCGGCCCACGGTCCCTGCTGGTCGATTGAACGGCTTAAGAGTCCGAGGTCCGGAGCGATCTTTTTGCCGACATACCATATGAAATCGTACCAATCCCGGCCTTTGGTGTAGGTTCGGCCGAGCAGGGCGCCTATCTTCATGGCAAAGCCGGATTCAAGGCTTTGTGTTGTGATGGCCGTGATGACGGGAAAGGCGAGATAGCGCGTTTCAAAGGCCGACCCGCGTGGAGGATTTACGTCGATCTTGAGCTTGACTTTGATAGGCTTCCGAGGGTCTCTGGGATACCGCAGGACGGGGGCGAGGTCCAGGCCGAAAGCGTCCGTCCGGAGAAGTGCTTTCTTGACCGCCGTCCTATCTTCAGCCTTAAGCTGATGGCTGAAGTCGAGACCTTCGCTTTTTCCGTCTCGTACGACAAGCTCCACGTATCCCCGCCACGAAAAGCCCCGATCCGGCCGCTTCAAGAAGAAGTCCAGGTCCTCGGAGAAGCGGTTCATCCCGTGAACGATGCGGAGGCATGTTCCACCGTGAAAAATCCCCTGAGCCTTGGAGAAGAGCCCGGCTCGGGAGAGGCTGGCCAGGACCATGTGTTGGATGATCTCCTGCAGGACATTCTCCTGGTCGAGGGCGCTCGTGATCGTATATTCCTTGATCTTTTCCTCTAGAACCAGATGGATCATTTCTCAAGCTCCCGGGCGAGCCCCCGCAGATAATCCGTCGTCCGGCGGTTGCGGAGGCTTCCGCACACCTCGTTCAGGCTATCCCAGGCCAGGTTTTTCAAATCCTCACGCTCGATGCGCATGGAATCCGTCAGGAAGGCCAAACCGTCCTTTTCCCAGCTCACGTCCTTTCTGGTGTAGACCAGGTCGGCGACGGCCCGCAGGGGAGTGGCGACGAAGGCCCAGCTCCAGCCGTCGATCTTGAGGGCTTGAACTCCGGCTCTTGGATTTACGGCGGGAACCCGAACGAAGCTGAAAATACCCACCGGGGTTTTGAACGTGCGACTTCGCGAAGAGGTCACGCTGCTGACTTGATAAACCGCTTCCGGGATGAGGCCGTGATGGGCCAGGGCCGACTCGAGGCTCACATGGGAGGGGGAGTGCAGGATGGCGGCGACGACGAATGGATGGATATGTGTTTTCCGAAATTCCGGCGCCAGCAGGAACAATCCCGGCTTGAGCCGGAGGATCTCGCCCGCGGCGACAGCACGATGCACGAGCACTTTTTGGGCTGCTTCCGACCGGTCGGTGAGAAGGTTTCGGATGACGGTTTCATCGAAGAGGCCTCCCGGGGGCGAGAGACGGAAGACCAACTCTGTCACGGTTTGCATCGTGCTATTAGGTTACATTATTCGTAACCTTATTGCAAGTGGCCTGTAAGTTAAAACGCTTCGCCGGCGGTGAAATAGACGCCCGACGTCCCTTTCCCGTAGGCGAAATCGAGCCTCAGCTTGGCGCCCTCGGGGTTGACCCTGAAGCGGAACCCGAATCCGTAGGAGTATTTGAGCCGGCCCGCGGATAGGCAACCGATCCTGTCCGCCACCTCGCCCATCCCGGCAAACCCGACCAGGCCGAACCTCCACCACAGGGGAAGGCGATATTCGGCCTGGGCGGCCAGCAGGACCTTGTCCCGAAAGCGGCCGCTGTAATAGCCGCGCATCAAGCTGTCGCCGCCCAGCTGTGAGAGGGACATGAAAGGCGTTGTCCCCGGCGTGGCCTGGAATAGACACTGCAGAGCCAAGACGTGCGATCTCCACAGAGGATAATAACGCCTAAGGTCGGCCTTGAACTTGAGAAAATCATAATCGCTGGCCAGGAGGCGGTGGAACAGTGTGGCGGAGACCTGGAAATAATTGCCCCGCGATGCTGAAAATATATTGTCCCGGCTGTCCAGGTTGAGGACCAAGCCCAAACCGGAAATGAGGCCGCCCCGTCCGCCGATGATGTTTCCGGAGGCCAATTGCCCGGCCGGCTCGAATTCCAAGAACTTGTAGTGCTCAAAGTTGTAGGCCAGGCCGGCCCAGAGGTTGGCCCGGGGAATGATTTTTTTCTGGAGGGTGACCTGCAAAGTCTGCTGGACGGGCGTGTAATCCTCCTCGGCGGAGTCGGGGGTATCAGAACCGAGGCCCCAGAACTTGCCGGGGAACTTTCTCAGTTCGAGCAAGCCATTGAGGAGAAGAGTTTCGCCTTTGAGGTAGAGGTTGGGTTCGAGGCTGAGGGTGAACTGTCTGTTCTGGGTATATACAGTCATGGCTTGAAAGTAGGAAGGCCGGCCGCCAGGCGCTGTTCCTTTGGGCCGGAAGGTGTAAATCCCGCCGGCGCCGAAGGCCAGGCGGGTTTCGGGAGTGTAGTAGATGACCGGCAGGACGACCAGGCTGGTCGCCGAGCGAGTCTCTGTCTCGGCCGCCGGCTTCTCCTGGACTGGGAAAACCTTCCAGGGAAATATCATGGCCGCCAGCAAGATAGAGACAACGAAACAGATTCTTGAGGAGAAACAATTGCCTTGTCGACTCATAGCCCAGTTTCTCATTTTGCTTCCCCAAAGCTACGAGCGATACATCGCCATGCTAGGGGATAGAAGGGAAAATGTCAAAACGCGACCTGCCCCAGAAAATTTCTTTGTTTCCGCCGCGCCACCCCCTGAAGATCCGGGCGTATCATGAAAAAAGGTGTGCTTCTCGGGGTTTAAACGAACAGCGACACATCCGACTGCTGGGCCTGCTCGATGAAGAAGGCCACCCCCACGCAGGCCTGAACCTCGTCGAGCAAAGCCTCCTGCGGAATCTCCATGATCTCCATGCTCGTCTGGCAGCCGTAGAATTTGACGCCCAGGTCCAGGGCCTCCTGTCTCAGCTCGGCCAGGGAGGGGACGCGTTTGGCCTTCATCATCTTCTTGAACATCCAGCGGCCCAGGCCGCCGAAGCGAAATTTGCTCGGCGAAGCCTTGGCGATATCGCCGCCGTACATCCAGCCCAGCATCCTGCCGAAAAGGCCCCGGCCGGTGCGGGTCTTCTTTTTCAGAGCCCGCAAGCCCCAGAAAGTGAAGAACATGACCACTTCCAGGCCCGAAGCCGCGGCCCCCGCGGCAACGCTGAAAGCGGCGAACAGCTTGTCCAAATCGCCGCTGAAGACAATCATGGACAACTTTTTTTTCTTTTCGTCAGTCATGGGGCGCTCCTGATCCCATTCTACATTGAACTTATAGAAAATGTAAGATTAGGTTAAAGAGGACAGCCCCTGGCAGCAAAGCTGTCCCCGAATGCCGCGGACTCTTATTCCGCCTTCGGATAGAGAAGGGCGTTAAGCAGGAATTTGTAGGTGCCGTGCGACTGGGCCCGATGCTGGCAGCGGATGCCGATGAGAATGATCCGGCCTTTTTGGTATTGGGTGTCCACCACGGCGGCCTTGCGGCTGATGACGTCTTCGCCCAGGAGCCAGCCGCTGAGCAAGATATTGTCCTTGGGGAAGCGGGCCACGACCTTGCGGTCCCACTCGTTGGGCGGAACCCAGGTGTCCAGGGCGATGCTGTCCGAGAACATGGCCGCTGCCTCTTCGGGCAGGCCGTAACCGATGGGCACGGCGTTGTCCACTTCCAGCTTGAGGATCGAAGTCGGGCAGAAGAACTTGGTGCGCTCCACCTTGTCCAGGGCATTGCGGGCCGGCACGTTCAGTTCGCGGGAGGCGAAGACACAGGCCTCGTTCAGGGCCACGACGATGCCGCCCTTCTCCACGAAGGCCTTGAGCGCCTCGACGCCCTCTTTTTCAATACCGCCCTCGTATTCGGGCGGGACGGTGAACTGGCGGAAGTAGCGGGCATACTCGGAGGTGGGGCTGGGCTTTCCGCTCAGGATGATGTCGGCGTCCTCGTCGGCAAAGACGATGACGTCGAACCTAGCCCGCAGGTCCGACTTTCTGGCCTTTCTTATCTTTGGGAGGCTTGAAATCCTGGTTGTGGAGCGTGGTGAAGCCGATGCCCATATCGTCGAAGATATACCGGGTCCAGCCCTCGTCCATATTGCCCCGCCAGGACTGATAGAGGCCGATCCGCGGGTTTTGGAGCGGAGCCATGGGGATGTTGGCTGCCTCGGCCAGGGCGAAGACGCCCAGGGGCCATTTCTCCAGAAGTTCGGCCAGGGTCTTGGTCACTTCCGGCGTATTCTTGACGATGAAACTTCCCGGCGGGAGCTCGGCCTGGCCCGTCTTGAACTTGTCTTTGGAACGATTGACCGCGGCGCCCGATTTGAGCAGCCCGAAGGCCAGAGCATAGGAAGAGTTTGTCCGGCAGTCCAGGGCATAGAAGGCCGCCTGCTTGGGCAGGTCGGCGGCCGGGGAGGGGGCTCTTTCCAGTTTTTCAAGCTTGGCCTCGAAGGGCGTCATGATCTCATCGCAGGAGACGCCCATCTGCAGGGGCAAGGTCCAGGCGGCGTTGTCATAGGGCGGCTCGGGAGGGCCGCCGGGATACTGGCGGATGTCCGGATACTTCTGCCGCTGGAGCAGCGCCCAGGCATAGGGTTTGTAGGGCTGAGACAGCTTGACCACGAACGACCCGGCTGGGTAGAGCTTTCCCTCGGCCTGGAAATCTTCCTTGGCCTGATGGATTTGGACGCCGCCGGTCATCAGCACCTCCAGCATCTTGAGGGCGGTGGGATAGTCGGCCTGTTTGGCCGTGATGACATAGGCGAAGGGCTCGCCCTTGGCCCGGCTCTCGATGGAGGTGCGGTTCATTTTATAGAAGTTGAAAAGGATGTCCTGCCGATAGAGGGAGGCCGTTTTGATCAAACTCTGGGACAGGGTGAGCTCGTAGTCGACCAGGTCCCGCAGCCGCCACCAGCCCCCCGGCCAGGGGTCGATGAAGTTCATGCGCTTTTCGGCGACATCGCCGGGCAGCTCGCCAGGTTCGATGTAAACGGGAGTGGCAATGCGCGCCGAGGCCATCTCGCTCAGCAGGCCGATGACGTTGTGCAGCCAGGAGGTGTCGTCGCAGGCGCCGATCCACCAGCCGGTGAAGCTGCGGCCGTGCTCCACGCCGGTAAACCCGTTTTTCTGCAGGTCGTAGGACATGCTGGCGCCCATCAGGTTGACGCTCCGCCACAACAGGGGTTGGACGTTGGGTACGGGCGGGTCCATGAAGGGCGGGAGGAACAGGCGCGCCCCGGTGGTGCCCATCTGGTGTTCATCAATGTGAACTTGGGGCAGCCAGTCCTGATAGAGGACCTTGGTCACGGCCCGCGTCTCGGGCAGGTTGAACATGAACCAGTCCCGGTTGTCGTCATGGCCGGCGTAATGATGGTAGAGCCAGGGCATGTTGCCGCCCTCGTATTTGGTGCCCAGATACTTGCGGTACCATTCGGTAACCATCTGGTGGCCGTCGGGGTTGGTCGTGGGTACCAGAAGAACGATGACCTCATCCAGGACTTTGGCCGCCTCGAAGGGGGTGCGACCGGTCACCAGGTTGTAGGCCAGCTCCATGGACATCTGGGTGGCGGCGATCTCGCTGGCGTGAATGCTGCAGGTGATGAGGACGATAATCTTTCCCTGGTCGGCCAGGCGGCGGGCTTCCTCTTCGGTCAGGGCGGCGTCGCGCAGCTTGCGCGTCACGGCCCGGTACTCGTCCAGCTTGGCCATGTTCTGCTCCGAAGTGATGACGGCCATGATCATCGGTTTGCCCAGGGTGCTTTGGCCGATGGTCAGCAGCTTCAGTCGGGGCGATTCGGCGTCGAGCTTCTCGAAATAGGCTTTGATCTGGTCATAATCGGCCAGCTTGCGGTCCTCGCCGGCTCGATGGCCCAGGAACTTCTCGGGCGGAGTCTGGGCGGCCAGCGCTGAGGACAGCAGAAGAATCGTCAAAGCCGAGAGCATGAGGACGATGGCTTTCATTGGGGATTTCATGCGGACCTCCTAGCAGGAAGTGTAAAATGTCTTTCTATCATGTGTCTTTCCAGCCGTCAAGGTCTCAACGGCTCTACTTCGAAAAGTGTGGTAAGGAGAAAATAAGGGCCTGCGGAAGGGCTCGGCGCCCGGCCGCGGTTCTTAACGCCGCGGAATCTCCGGGTTTCTCGGCGGTTGCGCAACTCGCTTCCTGCGGAAGCTCAGGCTGCTCACCTGCCGACAAGAACATGTCAGAAGCCGTCGAAACCCGTCGATTCCGGGCTAAACCGCTCATGGCGCCTTACTCCTTCCCCAGGCCCTCCGCGTTCATATGGGACTAACCACACAATTCGTCATAGAGCCGTATTGCGTCTTCTATTAAGAAGTGATATGAAGCCCGCTTTTCTAGTGCGGGCTTATAACTTGCTTATTTTTTGCCCTTCGGCCGGGGGATCCAGTTTTCCAGGAACTTGCGGCTGCCGGCCTCCCTCTCCCCGACTAAAGCCTGGAAGATCGCCCTGAGGTCCTGGGTGGGCAGGGTGCCGATGACCAGGCGGTTGTTGATGATCATGGTCGGGGTGGAGCGGATGCCGTGAGCATAGCGGTCCGAGGTTTTTTCGTATTCGGCGCCGGTGTTGATGATGCGCCGGACAAGGTCCTGGGTCTGAGGATCCTGGAGCGCCTCTTCCACGCCGTATCTCCTGGCCAGGTTCAGCCGCCAGGCCGGGTCGCGGGCGTAGTTGAAGTTAGCGAAAATCTCGTCGTGGATGGCCAGGAACTTACTCGGGTCATGGGCGGCTAAGAAGGCCAGGTCGCAAGCGCCAGGATGGAAGTCTTTGGCCACGACCGTATTGCACTTGGCCTCCAGGGGGAAGAACTGGAAGGCGATATTGATCTTGCCTTCAAACTCTTTCTTCAACTGGTCGAGCTGCTGATTGAGCACAAGGCAGTCTGGGCAGAGGAAGTCGACGTATTCGATAACTTGGATGGGGGCCTCCTCGAACCGGTCGGTGGCCTTAGCCGTCCAGAAGGGCGAGATCAGGCTGGGCGGCTTGACCAGGGGCAGCTCATAGTACTGTTTGACGATCTGCAGGCCGCTTCCGCCGCGGGCTTCGTCCTTGACTTGATGATATTGGAGAAAGCCGTAAGCTCCGGCCAGGGTCAGCACGGCCAGGACGGCCAGCAGCTTGAGGGACGGCCTGAGGAATCGGCCCAGGCCTCGGCCCAGGCCGGATGAAGCAAAGAGGATAAAGCTGAGGATGGAAAAAAGGTAGTATCCCGAGCACAGAAGACAGAGGCTGTGCAGAACGAAGACCGAATAGGCGAATAAGGCAATGACCCCCAGGACGTTGAGAAGGGAGAGCGAGGCGTTGGTCCTTTCGAAGGAGGGCGAGGGGAAGACCGCGCCCAAGGCCACCAGGAGTCCCAGCACCAGGCCGAAATAGCCGAGGGGCACGCCGAATAGCTGAGAGATGGGGGAGAAGGCGGAGCTGTCGCAGTTGAAGAAGGCGTTGATGTCGCAGAAGGAGCCCTGATAAATGGTGGCCGGATAATTGGCCAGGAAAAAATGGCGGATGGTCAGGACCGAAGCGGCCATCATGCCCAGTCCCGAGAAAAAACTGAGGGCGCGGGGCCAGGTCACGCCTTTCAGGGTCAGGCTCTTGTCGCTCATGAGCGGCTGTAGTGGCTATAGGCGCCCCCTGACCTTGGCCTGGGCGTAGATGGCCAGCAGCAGGGGCGGTATGAGAAAGAACCAAGTGTAGTCCCAAGCGGACATTTTTCCTCCAGACTGACTAATATAGGAGGGATATCCTGGCCTGTCAAATATAAGGAGGATGGGCTGGCCTCTCCCGGTTTGACAAGGGCGGGGATTGAACTTAGGATTAAACTTGATGATCAAAAAAACGATCAACGTCCTTTTCATCCTGGGATCAATCGGGATTTTTTTGGGGGGGTTGAAACCTGCGGCCGGGCAGGGGATAACCCCCTACCAGGAGTCCATAGCTCAGGCCGACCGGCTTTTCCAGAACAAAAATTACCGCAATGCGGTGGAGCGATATTTTTTTGCTTCCCAGGCGGCCAAGGAACGCCTGGATTATGCGCGGGCCTACTTGGGGCTGACTCAATCTTATTTTTACCTTAAGGATCTGGCCGCCGCCGAGAAGTGGGCCAAGATGGTCTTGGAAGTTGACCCGCGACGCAACGTCTCTGTGCCCGCCTATCCCATCAGCTTCGTTCAATTCTTCGAGAGGGTCAGAAACGATTTCTTTAAAGGATCGCCTCCCCCTCCGGAGGAAGTGACCGCGCCCCTGACGGACAAAGCCGCCACTCCGGCCCCGGCCCCAGCTTCTCCGCCGCCTCCCCTGACCACGCTCCAGCCCGCCTCAGTCACCGCCCCGGAAATCCGCAAAGGCGGGAATGTGCAGGTCCAGTTTCACCTTTCCGGCTGGACTCTCGATCCCGTCATTAAGATCGTGGAAGGCTTGCTGGCCGACAAGATCGGCCATGAGATCTTGCACAAGGTCAGTCAAGAGGTCCGCTCCAGCCATTATGCTCTCATCGAAGCCGGCTCCCAACAGGAGCTGTCCTTTGATTCCGGGGGCTCTAATTATGGCCTGGAGATCCGATACTACTCCCGCGGCTGGCCCGGCTCGTTCAGCCTCGGCCTTTCTTTTGATCAAACGACCATCCGACTGGCCCTCTCGGGAAAGGTCAATCAGTCCTTCACCAACGGCACTTCAGCCGAGGCCGAGGCCAGCGGCCAGCTCACCCTCGACCTGGCCTCGACCTTGATCAATTTCCGCTGGGACATTTCTCCGCTCAGCCGTCTGTCGCCCTACTTCATCGTCGGTCTGGGCATAACCCCTTTCCAGGGAGTGGTGAACTACGAGTACATCGGCACCTACAAGGCTATCGGCCTCCAGGAGTCCCTCTCCGACGGCGATGAGATGACCTTGAAAGAGCTGGCCGAGGAGAACGACTTTGACCTGCTGGATGTCTTTGTCGTCCTCCAGCTGGCCCTGGGTTTGGACGTGGAAATCTACAAAGGGCTGACCGTTAGCGGAGAGGCCGGCCTGTGGGATGGGTTCTACTTAAGGGGCGGCCTGGGCTACCGGTTCTAGAGCGTCCTCCGCGATTTCAAAAACGTCTCTTTTTATTTGATGAGAAGTCTTCGCCTGTGGGGAGATGCTTTCCGCGTTTTTGACAAGGTAGAAGAATAATTCAAAAAGAGGGTATAAAGAGGGTATAATAAAGGCGACCGTGCTAGACGGGGAGCTAGCGGTGCCCTGCAGCCCACAACCCGCTATAGTGGGGTCGAATCCCCTGCCGAGGCTGCGCTTTTTCCGGTTCGTGCCGGGACGGGAAGCGTTGAAGGACAGGGCCCTGGGCGAGGAGCGGCCTGCCAACTCCGTCAGGACCGGAAGGGAGCAGCGGTAACAGGACAGCTTCCTGGGCTTCAGGTTGCCTTTCCGGAGCCGAAGGTCCTGGCAACACGGGGAGAGAGCAGTCGGATCGGGGTGCACGGTCGTTTTTCCCAGTCCCTGAAGCCGGCCAGGCTTGGCCGGGTGGGATCATTGCAATAATCCCAGGCTTTTAAGAATCGCTTCAATCTCAGCCCGGCCTTTGTCGGAAAGGGGGAGGAGGGGCTTTCGCACCGGGCCGCCGTAAAATCCCAGGAGGTCCATGGCCTGCTTGAGCCCGGCGATGCCGTAGGCCCATACGACCGCCCTGTTGAGCGGAACTAGGTCAAGCTGGAGGCGGCGGGCCTCGTCCAGCTTTCCTTCCTGATACAGGCGGTAGAGATGGACGCACAGAGCCGGCGCCGCATTGGCCATGGCCAGGATGGCGCCCGAGGCGCCCATGAGCAGGGCCGGCAGGACGAGGCTGCCCGTGCCCAGCAAAAAACTGAATGAACCCGGCACGCCGGGCACGACTTCACCCACGGCGGACAGGTTGCCGCTGGAATCCTTGATGCCGGCAATGTTGGGATGTTTGGACAGCTCCACGACCAGGCCGCTGTCCAGGGCGATGCCGGTGTTCTGGGGAAAGTTGTAGATGAGAATGGGCAGCCGGGAAGCCTCGGCCACGTCAAGATAGAAGGCCTTGAGAGCCTCGGCCGTCAAGTGGGCTTTGTAATAGCCGGGCGTCCGGACCAGGGCCGCCTGGACTCCCAGGCCGGCCATACGGTTGGTGAATTCGACCGTCAGCTTGGTGGACTCGCGGGCCGTGCCGACGATGATCATCTTGCCCGGGGCGGCCGCCTCGACCGCGGCGGCGACCAGTCCTTCCGATTCCGCATCGGACAGGTAGACGTTCTCGGCGGTTGACCCCAGGACGAGGTAGCCGGCCAGGCCGAATCGGTCGAAGGCCCTGATATTATCCCTGAACTTGGCCGGCCAGACCTCGTCGTCCTTGAAGGGCGTGGTTAGAGCGGCGTACACCCCGGTGAAGCGCGGATTCATTCGTGTTCCTCCCTTTCGATGTCCCTCAGCTCCTGTTCGGTCAACCCGAAGTAGTGGCCCACCTCATGGAGCACCACCCGGCGCACTCTATCCCGGACCTCTTCCTCGGTGGAGGACAGGCGCTCGATGGGCTCCTGGTAGATGACGATGACGTCCGGAACCGGGCTGCCGTAGGTTGCCCCCCGGTTTTTATAGGGGAGGCCGTGGTAGAGCCCCAGAATTGTGCGGGCGGGGATGGACCGCAAGGCCGCTCGCCTGGGCCGGTCTTCGACCATGATGGCGATATTCTGAAGATACTTTTTGAAACGCTGGGGCAGACCTTGTACGGCCTCTTCGACCAGCGCTTCGAACCGCTGCCTGTCCACTGTGGAACTCCGACGCCTATCGCTCGATCCCGTCCCGGGCCCGGACCCCGCGTTCATAATAGTGTTTGAGGCAGGACATTTCCGTCACCAGGTCGGCCCGGTCCAGGACGCTTTGGGGCGCGTAGCGGCCGGTCAGAACGATCTCGACGGCTTCCGGCTTTTCCTCCAGGAATTTCAGGATGTCTTTTTCGTCAAGCAATTTGAAGTGGAGGGCGACGTTGACTTCGTCCAAGACGACAAGGTCGAAGCGGCCGGAGAGCATGGCCGCGCGGCATTTGTCCAGGCCCGCCCGCGCCCGCTGGAAGTCCTCCTGGTCGGGGTTCTCCCCGACATGAATGAACCCCTGCCGGCCGAACTGCTCGATGGTCAGGAGAGGGGAGAGGGCCCGGACAGCCCGGAGTTCGCCATAGTCCTGGCCCTTGAGGAATTGGCCGAAATATGTCCGCAGGCCGCGTCCGGCGGCCCGAAGGGCCAGGCCCAAAGCCGCCGTCGTCTTTCCCTTGCCGTTGCCGGTATAGACCTGGATATAGCCTTGGAATTCTTTTTTCCCGGGCTTGGCGGTCATCGTTTTCCGGTCATCCTCACTATAAGGGATTGCCCTTAACCGAGTCAAACCGCTATATTGTTATGACGGCAGCGGCGGCCCGGCCTGTACTTTTGTTTCTTTTTTCGGCGATTTTTCTTATAGTGAAGGGAGGAAGGCCGCGGGGAAGGAGAGGACTTCATGCTCGACCTGAAGACGATCCTGGATGATCCGGAGAATATCCGGCGGCGCCTGGCCGGCCGGGGCTATGATCTGGACCTGGCCCAGCTGACTCGCTTGAATGAAGAGCGGAAAGGGCTTCAGCAGCGGGCGGAAGAGTTCCGTTCGGCGCGGAACAAGGCCTCGGATGAGATCGGCCGGGCCAAGAAGGAAGGCCGGGAGGCGGCGGGCTTGATCGTCGAGATGAAAAAGGTCGGGGATGGCATCGCCGTCCTGGAAGAGCAGATTCGGGGGCTGGAGGAACAGCTTCGGGCGGTTCTTCTCGTCATTCCCAACCTGCCGCACGAAAGCGTGCCCCCGGGCCGGAGTTCGGAAGACAACGTTGAGGTGCGGCGCTGGGGCGAGCCTCCGCGCTTTCCCTTCGAGCCCGAGCCGCACTGGGAGATAGGCCGCCGCCTGGGCATTCTTGACTTCGACCGGGCGGCCAAGATTGCCGGCACGCGCTTCACCGTCTCGTTCGGCGCCGGCGCCCGGCTGGAGCGGGCCCTCATAAATTTCATGCTCGACATTCATACCGGCCAGGGAGGCTACACCGAAGTCCTGCCGCCTTTCCTGGCCAACGAGGAAAGCCTCCTCGGCACGGGCAACCTGCCCAAGTTTGCCCAGGACCTGTTCAAGCTGGAAGGGTATAAGTGGTATCTGATTCCTACCGCCGAGGTGCCGCTGACCAACCTTTTCCGGGACGAAATTCTGGAGGGCTCTTCGCTTCCCAGGCGGTTCGCCGCCTATACTCCTTGTTTCCGGAGCGAGGCCGGCTCCTACGGCAAGGACATCCGCGGCCTGGTCCGGCAGCACCAGTTCAACAAAGTGGAGTTAATGGTTTTTTCCCTGCCCGAACATTCTTTCCAGGAGCTGGAGAGGATGACGGCCGGCGCTGAGGAGGTCCTGAAAAGGCTGGGCCTCCCCTACCGCGTGGTGAGCCTGTGCAGCGCCGACCTGGGGTTCGCCAGCGCCATGACCTATGACCTGGAGCTGTGGATGCCCGAGCGGAAGAAGTACATGGAAATCTCCTCCTGCTCCAACTGCACAGATTTTCAGGCACGTCGGGCGAACATCCGCTTCCGGCGCGAGCCCAAAGCCAAGCCCGAGTTTCTCCATACATTGAACGGCTCCGGGGTGGCCGTCGGACGGACGGTGGCCGCCATCCTGGAATGCTACCAGCAGGCCGACGGCTCAGTGCTCGTCCCCCAAGCGCTGCAACCCTATCTCGATGGGCTGGAGAGGATACGGTGAAAAACATAGAATTGCCGAAAACGCCTCTTATTGTTTAATATTATATTAATCCCCCCTACCCCCTTGGAAATCAAGGGGGTAAAAGGAAGGCGTTTTCGGAAAGGTCGGAGGGATGGCCGAGTGGTTGAAGGCGGCGGTCTTGAAAACCGCTTTCCGGGTAACCGGAACGGGGGTTCGAATCCCTCTCCCTCCGCCATACTATTAGATTTTTTTGCCTAGGCCTGTAAAATTCAATAGCTGACCGCCTTCAACCTTTGAAGAGGTATGGAAAAATGGTAGAATACGCTGGCCACATCGAGCGCGGAGAGGTGCTGGAGTGGTCGATCAGGAGCGCCTGCTAAGCGCTTGTCCTAGTTAAAGCTGGGACCGTGGGTTCGAATCCCACCCTCTCCGCCAGTTCCCTCCGACAAGGTCACATCCGATAGCCTTTCCGGTGCTTAAGCCGAGGCTCGAATGCCGCCAGAAGCCATGGGCGCAGAAAATACCTCAGGGCAGGTCCAGCCGCACTTTTTTGGGAACAGGGATGGTCAAAGTCTTGGGTATCTCTGTGAGGGGGTTTCGGTCCAAACGGAGCCTTAAAAGCGTTCTAGAATTCGTGGTGATGACGGTCCTTTCTCTTACGATATGCCAGGGAATGAACTTCAACCGGTAAACGATCCCGGCCTGGCCCACCACCACGTTCCAGCGCGGCCCATTGGCCAAGGCGAACAAGAGAACCAGGAGGCTCCGGTAGCCGGCCGGGGAGGCCGGACTATAGATGATTTGCCAGCCGCACCAGACGGCAAAGACCAGAAGCAGGGCCAGGATGAGCCGGTTTTCCATGAACGACAGGTCGCTCACTCTCGACCAGCCGGCCGGCTTTTCTCCCGCCCTTGATCTCAGCTTGCGGAAGAGGCTCAGGCCGTGGATGAAGAAGGCAATGTTCAAGGCCAGTCCCGTCAGGAACAAGGCCTCCATAAAAGAGTTCATGGTTTCTTTTTCGGCATTTTAATAAGGCTAAAGCTCTGCACCGAGCCGGCGGACGTATCGAAAATGAGGCAGGCCGGCAGCTCGCCTCCCGGCCCCCTGAGCGCTCCGGCCGGGTCGGCCAGGACAGGGCAGACGATGCCGTTGGAACGCAGGAAGGCCTGGATCCTTTTTCTGACCGCTGAGATTAATCCAGCGGCATCGGCCTCATGCTCAGGTTTCACTCCCGATACGGCCACCCAGATTCTGTCTTTGCCTATACGGGAAGACAATTGCCGGAAGACCGACAGAAACCTGTCCCCGCACAGCGGGCAGAGATATACGCTCTCATCCGTCAGGAGAATGGCCAAGGGAGAAGTTCCGAAGGAGAGCTTGGCCTCTTGACGGGCCAAGACCGGCTGGCCGGCCAGGCCGGCCAGGAGGAGCCAGGATACCAGGCGCTTGATCTTCATGTCCGATTACTGTTTTTCTCCTGAAGCGACAATCCTGAATTTTTTCAAAGTCGAGCCTTTATCCGCCCGGCTGTACAAATACCCCCAGCGGTCAATGGTGATACAGTGGCTGGATTGGGGAAGGGTCAGAGTCTCGAGCAGGCGGCCGTCATCGGGGCTGAGGACATAGACATCCCGGTTGGGATTTTGGCTGAAGCTGCCGCCCAGGACGAACAGACGGCCCTTGGGGTCCAGGGCCACGTCCTTAAAGGTCATGCTTGGGGACATCCCCAAAAAAGATTTTTTACTGGCCTTGACCTGATCGGGGTCAAAAAGGCTTTTGGCCCAAACGGTATGGCCTTGGGCATCCACCTTGACGATGCGGTCCAGCCAGGAAAAGGCCGCGTACATTTCTCCTCCCGGGGCGAAGATGAAATTGGACATGGATGTCGCGTCGGCTTTATCAGGACGGATGAAGGCAACCGACCGGAGAGGCCGGCCGGTTTGATCCAGGATGATGACTTTTCCGGCTTCGGACTTGATCAGGGGGACGCCGGGCACGGCCAGTGAATTGTCCGGAAGGGCTTGAATCTCGATGACCGCAAAGGACAAGGGGATGCGGCGTTGATACTTCAGATCCTTGTCAAAGACCTGGATGGCCGGGATTTTTCCGTCGACAACGTAGACGGATTGGGCCGAGACGTCCACCTGGCGGGGCGCCAGAAACTCGCCCGGCCCGCCTCCCCGGCGGCCCGTTTTTTTCACCAGCTTGCCCTGCGGGTCGAATTTCATCAGGCTGTTTTGGACATTGTCGGTAAGGTAGAGGAAGCCGTCTGCATCCACGGCCAGCCCGACCCACATGGACAAGAGGTCGCTCTTTAGGCCGCCGATGGACAGGACTTCTTCGAGCCGCCAACGGGGCTCCTCTGCCGCCTGGAGGCCGAGGGTCGAGAGAATCAGGCTTCCGGCCAGAAAGGCCAGGACGAGGCGCTGGCGCCTCGTCCTGGATGTCTTTTGTCGCATTCCTGGTTGGGGGGAGAGTGGGCTCATGGGTTTTTCTCCGGCTTAGTTGGGGATGTAGGCCCAGCAAAAAAGGGCACCGTTGAGGCAATAGCTCAAGTGAAAGGGGTTGAAAAAATAGGCCGGAAAGTCGGTGACGCACTGCAGGAGAGCTTCCAAGCAGGCATCGGCCCGGAGAGCGGCGGGGCTGAGAATGATGAATACCGCCAACAGGATCATCCCCCAGACCAGGGGCTTTCGAAGAGTCGATTCGATCCGCATCATATTTTCCTCCTTTTGTTCATTTTTCTTATCCATAGTACTGGATACAGAACGAATAGCCGTCCAGGCAAAACATCATGTAGGACAGGCCGATCATGGGGCTGTGGGCCATGGTCAACCCCGCATCCACCATGCAGCCGGCCAGGGCCCCCTCGCAGACTCCCCCCCGGGCGGCCGGGGCAAAGGCGGCCAAGCTCAACACCAGGCAAAGAACGGCCAGGGCCGTTCCCAGGAAAGGCCGTCTTTTTCTTGCAAATATGTTCATGATTCACCTCCTTGGATTTCGTTTTTCATGAGATGAGACGTCCCCCTTCCGGCTATTTTCTCAAACGGATTTGAGTCGGTTCACTCGGGGCGAGATATGATAGAATGATAGAAAGAAAATCATATGGGAAGGAGGGCCGGCATGAAAATCGTGCGCTGGATCGTGCTGGGAGTCGTGGTCGTGGGCGTGATCTCCATCCTGGGAGTTACCATGAAACAAAAACAGGATACCAAAGAGGTCCAAACTCGCATCCAAGAGCTGTGGAAGAAAGTGGATGAGGCCCAGCAGAACGGACTGCCTCAGACGGCCATCGGATACCTGAAAGATATCCATGGCCTGGCCTTGCAGATCAAGGCCAACGAACAGGTTTTGAAGGCCGTCATCCGGCAGATCGCCATGGAGGGTTTGATCGAGGGAAATAAGCCGGCCGCCAGGATCCTCCACCTTAAAGAGGAGATCGCCGCATCCCCGCAGGATCTCCAGCCCATGCTGAAGCTCGTCCTGGCCCGCTGGTATTGGCACTATTTCCAGCGGAACAGGTGGCGGTTCATGGAAAGGACCGAAACCGCCGGCCTGGACGAGAAGGATTTCACCACCTGGGACCTTCCCCGTCTTTACCGGGAGATCGATTCTCTCTACCGGGACGTGCTCAAGGCGGACAAAGCCCTGCAGGGCATCGCCTTGGATAAATACCATGATTTCCTGATCGAAGGCGACCAGCCATCGGCCCTGCGGCCGACGCTCTATGATTTCGCCGCCTGGGAAGCCCTGGAGTTCTACACTTCGGCCGAGCAGGCCGGGGCCAAGCCCGAGGACGCTTTTGAGGTCCAAGCCGATTCGGCGGCTTTCGCTCCGGCCAGGGAATTCCTGCTCTTCAAGCCGGAGACGACCGACGCCGAGTCGCCCAAACTCCAGGCGCTCAAGATCTACCAAAGCCTGCTGGACTTCCATAGCGGGGCCGGCCGTCGCGACGCCTTCCTCGATGCCGACCTGGCCCGGCTGCGCTGGGTGCGGAACGTGGCCGTCGGCGAGGGACAGTCCGACACATACATCGCCCGGCTCAAGGAGCTGGCCGGGGCCTATCCGGGTTCAGAGTTGAGCAGTCAGGCCTTGTATCTCTGGGCCCAAGAGCTCTTCGCTAGGGACGATCCGGCGGCCGCCTTTGAGGTCGCCGGCCGGGGGCAGAAAGCGTTCCCTAAGTCTTTGGGAGGGCGGAACTGTCAGGCCCTCCTGGCCCGCATCACGGCCAAAGAATTCGAGCTCAAGGCCGAGTCCGTGGTCATGCCCGGCCGCCCCTCCAAAATGGTCGTCGGCTACCGGAACATCGAGCGTCTTTATGTCCGGCTGATTGCGGAGAACTATCAGGCTCTCCTGCAGGATAAGCAAGCGGCGACTTTTTTCGGTTATTCCGAGAATGCCATTCAGGCCTTGCTGAAGAAAGCGCCTGCGGCCGAGTGGACAGTCGATCTCAAGCCGACAGCGGATTTTAAAAAGGCCGAGGCCCTGGTCTCCCTGCCGGTCTTGAAACCCGGCTATTACCTGGTCCTGGCCAGCCTCAAGAAGGATTTTTCCTTCGCCTCGAACAAGGTTCAAGCAGCCTCTTTTTGGGTAAGCAGCCTGGGCTTCATCCTCTGCGCTTCGGACCGCAGACAGGTCTCGGGTTATGTCGTCCGCAACGAGGGAGGGGAACCGGTGCCGGCCGCGGAGGCGGCCATTTATGAATGGGACTATCGCCAGGGCATGCTCAAACAGCCGGTCCGGGCGAACACCGACGAGTTCGGTTTCTTCAGCCTGGGTTTCTCTGATTTCTATACCAACCGCCTGATACTGGTCACCGACAAAAAAGGGGAGGCCGTGGCGGACACCCAAATCCCCTACGGCTACGCCAGCGAAAAAGAGCGGGGCACCCGCACGGTTTTTTTCACCGACCGGTCGCTATACCGGCCGGGCCAGATGATCCATTTCAAGGGCATCTGCCTGAGCGTGGACCAGGGGGCGAACAACTATCAACTTCTGCCCGGCCGCAGGCTGACCGTCACTCTGCTGGACGTGAACGCTGAGAAAGTCTCCAGCCTGGACCTGGTCTCCAACGAATTCGGGTCCGTGAGCGGGACGTTCACCGCGCCCACCGACCGACTGACGGGCGCAATGACCATCGAATGCTCCAACCCGGAAGGGTCGGCCACGGTTCGAGTGGAGGAATACAAGCGGCCCAAGTTCCAGGTGAAGATCGACAGCCCCGACAAAGAATTTCGCCTGGGCCAGGAGGCCGAGGTGAAGGGCGAGGCCACCGCCTACACCGGCGCTCCGGTGGACGAGGCCCTTGTCCGGTACAGGGTCGTGCGGCAAGTCAACCTGCCCTTTTGGTGGTATTGGTGGTATGGCTCCGGGAAATGGAGCGAGAGTCAGGAGATCGCCCACGGCACGACGCGCACAGATGCGGCCGGCAAATTTGCCGTCCGCTTCTTGGCCCGGCCCGACCCCTCGGTGCCCAAGGAATCCCAGCTGTCCTTTACCTATACGGTGAGCGCCGATGTGACAGACAGCTCCGGCGAGACACGCAGCGCCGAAGGCCAGCTCCGCCTGGGCACGGTCTCCCTGGAGGCCGCGCTTAAGACAGACGACTGGCTGGAGAAGGGGAAGCCCGTGGCCCTGACGGTAACCACGACGACCTTGAACGGCAAGCCGGCGGCGGCCTCCGGAATTCTTGAAGTCTTCTCCCTCCGGGGTCCGGATAAGCCCGTGCCGCAGGACCTGATCGGCGAGGTCTCTGTGCAGGAGAACGAAGCCCGCCGCCGGGGTCAAGCGGGATTTTCCGCCACCTCCGACTGGCGCAAATGGCCCGAGGGGGCGCTGGCGGCCAAGAAAGATTTCGCGACGAGCGCCTCGGGCCAGCCGGCTTGCGTCCTGAGCTTCGACCTCAAGCCGGGCGCCTATAAGGCCAGGCTGCGGACCAAGGACAAATTCGGAGCGGCCGTGGAAGCGCTCCAGTTCTTCGTCGTCCTCGACCCCGGTAGCCGCAATTTCGGCGTTCCTCTTCCGTTCTTGACCGTTAATAAAAATTCCAGGGTGGAGGTCGGCCAGACCTTTGAGATGCTGTGGGCCACCGGCTATGAGCGGGGCCCGGTGCTCCTGGAGGTGTTCCGCGACAATAAGAGGCTGCAGCGGCTGTGGACCCCTGCCGGCGAGACCCAGGGAATGCTCCGCATCCCGGTCAAGCCGGAGAATAAAGGCGGTTTCACGGTCATCGCCTCCCTGGTCAAGGACAACCGGATGTACCGCGAGCAGACGCGCGCCGTGGTGCCCTGGTCGGATAAGCTGCTAAAGTTTGAATGGATGACCTTCCGCTCCAAACTCCTGCCCGGACAGAAGGAGACCTGGACTCTGAAGATCAAGGGGCCTGGCGCGCTTCCGGCGGCGGCTGAAATGGTGGCCTCCCTGTACGACGCCTCGCTCGACCAGTTCTACCCTCATTCTTTCCCCGGGCTGCTGGGGATATTCTCGACGGACCAGACCTATCTGTCCGCCCATTTCGTCAACCGGTCGCAATCCTTTTCTTCTTATGGCCGGGACCTCACCAATTTCCCTTCCTATGAGGAGGGCATCTATGTCCATTTTCCGGAGGAGGTCTGGCGGGATTTTTACGGGTATGAGTTTTTAGAGAAAAGGGCGATGGCCGGAGCAGCGGAGATGGGGCCTCCTCCCCCGGCCCCGGCCGCTCAGGCAACTCTTTCTGAAGCAATGATGGTCGTCAGTTCCCCGGCCAAGGATAAAAAAACGGACGGAGAAAAAGCAGCCAAACCGGCCGAACCCGACCTGTCCAAGGTTGCGGCCCGCAAAAACTTGAACGAGACGGCCTTCTTTTTCCCTCATCTTCTGGCCGACAAGGACGGCGCGGTTTCCCTGGAGTTCACCATGCCCGAAGCCCTGACCCAGTGGAGGTTCCTGGGCCTGGCTCATACCAAGGATTTGGCCTCCGGCCTGCTGGAAGCCACAACCGTTACCCAGAAGGACCTCATGGTCCAGCCCAACCCGCCCCGCTTCCTGCGGGAGGGCGACCTGCTGGAGTTCACGGTCAAAGTCACCAACATGACCGAGGCCGAGGCCCGGGGCGCGGTCCAGCTCAATTTCAGCGATCCCGTCTCGGAGAAGCCTCGCGATGCGGACCTGGGGAATAAGGACATAAAAAAGGCTTTCATTATTCCGGCCAAGCAATCACGCTCTTTCTCCTGGACGATTCAGGTGCCGGACGGCCTGGAGGTCTTGGCCTTCAAGGCGGTCGGCGCCACAGATAAAAACTCAGACGGCGAGGAAGGCTGGCTGCCCGTCCTGAGCCGCCGGATTTTCATCCAGGAAGCCATCCCCCTGTGGATCAGCGGACAGGGCCGGAAATCCTTCACCTTCACCAAGCTGGCCAAATCCGCCGGCTCCCCGACCCTGCGGCACCAGGGCCTGACCGTCCAGATGACCTCCAACCCGGCTTGGTACGCCGTGCAGGCTTTGCCCTTCCTTATGGAATTCCCCTATGAATGCTCAGAGCAGGTCTTCAACCGGCTCTACGCCAACAGCCTGGCCCAGCATATCGCCGACTCCGACCCGAAGGTCCGCCGGGTCTTCGACCAGTGGAAGGGCACCGAGGCTCTGAAGTCCAACCTGGAGAAGAACGAAGAGCTGAAGAGCATCCTGCTCCAGGAGTCGCCCTGGGTCATCGAGGCCAAAGCCGAAAGCCAGGCCAAGCAGCGGGTCGGACTGCTTTTCGACGAGAATCATATGAGCGCCGAGCTGAAGAGCGCTTTCCGCAAGCTTGAACAGATGCAGGACGAGGACGGCGCCTGGCCCTGGTTCCCCGGAGGCCGCCCCGACAGCTACATCACCCTCTACATCGTCACCGGGTTCGGCCGGCTGAAGCACCTGGGCGTGACGTCCGTGTCTCAGAAGCCTGCCTTGGCGGCCCTCGACCATCTGGACGGCTGGGTTGTGGAGTCCTATGAGGATATTGTCAAAAACAAGCGATTGAATGAAAACAACCTCGGCAGCACGGTCGCCCTTTACCTCTACGGCCGGAGCTTTTTCCTTAAGGAACAGCCTATCCCCGAAAAGGCCCAGAAGGCGGTCAACTACTTCCTGGAGCAAGCCAAGGCCTTTTGGCTGAAACTGGGCTATCGCCAGAGCCAGGGTCACCTGGCCCTGGCCCTGAACCGATTCGGCTTCCCGGCCGAGGCCCAGAAGATTATGCGCTCCATCAAGGAGAGGAGCCAGGTGGACGAAGAGATGGGCCGTTTCTGGAGCGAACAGGAGTTCTCCTGGTGGTGGTACCTGGCGCCCATCGAGACTCAGGCCTTGATGATCGAAGCCTTCGACGAGGTCATGAACGACCAGCCGGCGGTCGAGGAGTGCAAAATCTGGCTGCTCAAGCAAAAGCAGACCAGGGACTGGAAGACCTCCAAAGCCACGGCCGACGCAATCTACGGCCTGCTGCTGCGGGGCGAGAACCTGCTGGCCTCCCAGGAGCTGGTCGAGGTGACCCTGGGCGGGGAGAAAGTCGAGCCGGAGCGAGCTGAAGCGGGAACGGGATATTATGAAAAAAGCTACGGCCCGCAGGAGATCAAGCCGGCCATGGCCGATATCACTCTGGTCAAAAAGGACAAGGGTATCGCCTGGGGCGGCGTCCATTGGAGCTATCTGGAGGATATCGCCGCCGTTACGCCCCATACCCAGAACCCGCTCAAACTGAAGAAAACGGTCTTCGTCAAGCGCCTGACCAAAAAAGGCCCGGTCATCGAGCCGGTCGCGGGGCCGCTGGAAGTGGGCGACACGGTGACGGTGCGGATTGAGCTGCGCTCCGACCGGGACATGGAATACCTCCACCTCAAGGACCATCGCGGCAGCGGCCTGGAGCCGGTCAACGTCCTGTCTTACTACAAGTATCAGGACGGCCTGTGGTACTACGAATCCACCAAGGACACGGCCACCCATTTCTTTATTGATTTCCTGCCCAAGGGGACTTATGTCTTTGAGTATCCGCTGAAGGTGGTCCATCGCGGGTCCTACCAGAACGGCTTGGCCCACATCGAATGCATGTACGCCCCCGAGTTCAACAGCCATTCGGAGAGCTTCAAACTAGAAGTGAAATAAACAAATGAGGCGAGAGGAGTCTTGCCGCGGCGCGAGGCCCGCTTGAGGAATAAAATGACTGGCCTGACCAAACGCGCCGTGGTTTTAGGACTCTGCGGCCTTCTGATTATCGCCGCCGCCTGCCGGAGAGAGGGTCGAAATTCCCGGCCCGTGCAGTCTAGGCCGAGCGTCCTTGACGCCCTGGCCCGAAAACCGCCCATGGGCTGGAACTCCTGGAACAAGTTCGGCTGCAACGTGGACGAGAAGATGATCCGGGGCATGGCCGAGGCCATGGTCTCCCGCGGCCTGAAGGCCGCCGGCTACGAGTTCATCGTCATCGACGACTGCTGGCAGGTCTCCCGCGATGAGCGGGGCGACATCCAGGCCGACCCGGAGCGCTTCCCCTCGGGCATCAAGGCGCTGGCCGATTATGTCCATTCTCTTGGGCTCAAATTCGGGCTTTACTCCTGTGCCGGGACCAAAACCTGCGCCGGCCGGCCGGGAAGCAAAGGCTATGAGGAGCAGGATGCCCGCCAGTATGCGGCGTGGGGTGTGGATTATCTCAAGTACGACTGGTGCCATACGGAAGGCTTGTCCGCCGAAGCCTCCTATAAGAAGATGCGGGCCGCCCTGGAAGCGGCCGGCCGGCCGATAGTCTTCAGCATCTGCGAATGGGGTCAGAGCGAGCCCTGGCGGTGGGCCAAGGGCGTCGGGCATTTGTGGCGGACGACGGGGGATATCGAGGATAAGTGGGAGAGCATCATCAAGATTCTCAACCTCCAGGCGGGGCTGGAAAGCTATGCCGGCCCCGGCCATTGGAACGACCCGGATATGCTGGAAGTGGGGAACGGCGGACTGAGCTTTGAGGAGAGCAAAGCCCACTTCAGCTTATGGTGCTTGTTGGCCGCGCCCCTCATGGCCGGAAATGACCTGCGGTCTATATCTAAGCAGACCGCCTTCATCTTGACCAACCCGGACGTCATCGCCGTTGACCAGGACAAGCTGGGCCTCCAGGGCCGGCGCTTGCGGACGGAAGGCCTCACCGAAGTCTGGGTCAAACCCCTGGCCGACCTGTCCAAGGCTGTCCTGCTCCTCAATCGGGGTCCGGCTCCGGCCGTAATCTCCGTCTCCTGGAAGGAATTGGCCGTCGAGACCTCGACGGCCGAGGTGCGAGACCTGTGGCTGAAGGAGGACCTGGGCCGCTTCTTGAGCGGCTATTCGGCCAAAGTGCCGGCCCGCGGAGTGGTGATGATCAAGGTCAAAGCCTCGAACATCATCACTTGATTGAGACCCGCCGGCTGTTCTTCGCGTCTATTAGATATCCACATCTTGAGCGCGGAGGGTCGGCGGTGAAATACAGAGTCCGGCTGATCAAAACCAACGGAGGATATGCCATCTGGGTGCCTGTCCTGCCCGGCTGCCGCTCCTACGGCCGGACCGAGGATGAGGCTCTGGAAAACATAAAAAGCGCGATCCTCTCCTACCTTGAGGCTTTAGAGGAACAGAGCACGAATTTTGAATGCCGGGAGGTCGAGGTCAGCTCCTAAGACTTTCTCCCGGACAATATTCCGCCTTTGGCCCGCAAGAAAGCAGGCAGCCTAATAACTGAATAACTGGTTAGGCCTTACTTGGCTGTGGCCAGCTTATTTAGTTCGCTCTGGACGATGGCCGGAGTGATTATGGAGACCAGCCAGAACAGCAGAAACCACAGTATGGCGTTGTTGTCCTTTTTGACGTAGGTGGAGAACCCCTCAGCGTACTTGTAGAACCAGTAAATGTTGGCGATGGGAACAATCAACAGCCAGGCAGTCGGAATTTGGGCGCCCAGGCTGTTCATTTCGGTCTTGGTTTTGACATACCAGACGATGAAATAGATGCCGAAAGTGATGATGCCCAAGACATAGACAAGGATGACATCTCTTCGAGTAATGTTTGCCATAAGTTCCTCCTTTCCCGTTCTGGCTATGCATAGCAAAAATGGCCGGCCTTGTCAATGAAAACGAGGACAAGTCAGAGGGTCCGGAAAATGCAGCTGGCGCTCACCGAGCGCGTCACCTCGGACCCGGGAAAATAATCTCCCCCCAGGCTGCAAGAATCAAGATCCTTATAAACGTTGACGCGAAACATTTTTTGGGGAAAAAGGGCCCGGGCTGGGCAGGGACAAGCAGCTCCCCGGAACGATCTGGTCATACACGGAAACAACGCCGCCGGCCTCATCCAGTTTTTCGATCACGGCTCGGACCGAGCCGGTGCTCTGGGCCAGACTCCAGCAGGCTATAAAGGGAATGCCCTTCGAGACGTCGACCACGGCTTCCCGTTTCGGAGTCTTCAATGTGAGGGAAGCTGCAAAATCGCCGATGATGATGATCGGCTGGGCCAACCCTGGCGCTTCGATAGTGATGGAGAAGGGCTTGTCCGGTTTCGGGTTTGAATAGGCCGTGCTCAGGAAATATCCGCCGGACCCCACATAAGAGACAACGAACGTCTCGTCCAGACGGACGGCCGCATCTTCAACCGGGGTCCTGCCCCGGAAAAGGTATAGAGTCACAGTGATCAGATAGCCGCCCAGGCAGGGAGTCTCAAGGTTGACCTGGCCGGTCAAGCTGATCGGCTCCTGACAGAGCAAGTTGCTCTGGCAGAAGCAAAGAGCGGCTATTCCCAGAAGTCCGGCGGACAGAATCTTTTTCATACTAGAGACAGATCAGGGGGATGTGCAGAGCGGCCAGCAGCCCGTACCGCCAGGCAATATCCCGGCGCAGGCTGGGCGCGGCCAGGCCGATATAGAGCCCCTTGAAGAGCGTGTTGCTGAGCAAGGCCAGGAGAAATGCGGCGGCGCTCAGGGCCGTGAAGCCGGCCGGGTTCCGAACGAGAGACAGAATAAAGGGATCGACATCGGCCACCCCCACCACGCCGGCCAAGGTCAGGAGCCCCGATTTGCCCAGATATTCTTTCACCCACTGGGTGATGATCGACAAGAGGACAAACAGTGCGGCGAAGGCCAAGGCCGGCCGGATTTCGAAGGGGTTGGTGATGGGAAATCCTTTGTCTATGTTTTCGCTTGGACCCGCCGGCCGTTTGCGTATGGTCAGCAGAAGGGCCGCCGCGGCCAGAAAGGCCAGCTTCCACCACAGGACAGCCAGGACCTCACGCCTGAGCAGAGCCACTAGGACGAGGAGCCTGATGTACATCATGGAAGCGGCCAGGATGGCGGCCTGAAGGCAGAGGGGAGCTGAGGCGGGGTTCTGGCGGGCCAGCCGGCTGGCGGCCACGGTCACCGAAGTGCTGGAGACAATCCCGCCCAGAAGCCCGCTCAGCCATAATCCGACCTTCCGTCCCAGACGGCTGGCCAGGATGTAGCCCAGGAAGCCCACCGAGGCCACCAGGATGACCACCTTCCACACCGCGGCCGGGTTGATGTGGAAATGGGTGTACTCTTGGTTGGGCAGGGCGGGCAAAATGATGAGCGTCACCAGGAGGAATTTCAAGGCGGCCAGGAATTCGACCCGGTCGAGGTGCTTGACCGCGTTCTCCAGCTCCGCTTTTTCCGAGAGCAGGAAAGCGTTGAGGACGCCCAGGGCCATGGCCACCCAGACGTCGGCCTGCAGGGCCAGGGCGCCGGTGATGAAGGTCAGGAGGGCGGAGATCTCTGTGGTGATTCCGAATTTTTCGGACTCCCTCATCTTGGCCAGGTAGGAGAGCACGGCCAGGGCGGCCAGGGCCAGCAGGCCGGCGGGCAGCATGAAGCCGGCCTGGAGCTTATTCAGCCAGGCGCAGCCGAAGCCGAACAGGCTGATCAGAGGATAGGTTCTCACCCCGCCCAGGGTCAGGCGGTGGTGCTCGGACTTTAAGCCTTCGCGCTCCAGCCCGACCAGCAGGCCGAGGGCCAGGGCCAGGGCGAAGCGAAGCTCAACCGACCAGTGAATGATGTCCATGCTTGAGGCCGCGCGTCATTTTGGAACGCATTATATCTCATTCGGGCCGAAAACTCATTACTCGCCGCCCAAAATTGCCCATAGTGGAATTTTTCTTGATTAATTACCGCTGGATGAATATCATATTCCTGTTTTTCGGCTTTTCAGCAAAGGGGAACGCTGTTTGGAAAGAAGATAATGTATGTCAAATATAAAGGGATTTTTTGAATGACGGATAGACAGGTCATCGTCATCGGCGCCGGGCTGACCGGGTTAGCCACTGGCATTTATGCCCGGCGCTGCGGCTACCCCTGCCGGATCGTCGAGCAGCATTCCGCGGCGGGCGGAGTGGCGGCCTCCTGGCGGAGGAAGGATTTCCTTATCGACGGCGGGATCCATTTTATAATGGGCACCAAGCCCGGCCATTCTCTGCAAGCCCTCTATGGTGAACTGGGTCTGGATTTTCAGGGCCGCTTTGTCGAGATGAGAACATACGGCCGCTATATAGACGAGAACAAGGGACGCCGGATCGAGGTGACGCAGGACCTTGACCGCCTGGCCCGCGACCTCAAAGGATACTCGGGCGATGATGCGCCCCTCATCGACGTCCTGGTGAAAGGAGCGCGCCGGCTGAGGGGGTTGGACCTGGGACAGCTTGGCCTGAGCCGGTCTCCGGAAATGGCGGGGGAGTGGGGGAGGCTGGAGGACCTGTGGAAAGCGCGGCGCGCCTGGAAATATCTTTTCGGCAAGTGTGCCCGCTCCATGGCCGATTTCACCCGCCGCTGCTCCGACCCTTGGCTGCGCCCTCTGTTGAACAACCTCTTTTTGCCGGATGTGCCGGTCTGGTTCGTCTGCCTGATCCTGGCCCTCTTGGCCGAGGGCGACCTGGGATACCTAAAAAACGGCTGCCAGGATCTCGTTCAGTCATTGAGAAAAAATATCAAGCCCTGGGCGGGCAACTGGCTTATAACGCTGCGGTTGAGGAGATTCTGGTCGAGGACGGGCGGGCTTGCGGCCTGAGGCTGGCCGGCGGCGAGGTGCTTCGAGCCGGAGCGGTCATCTCCGCCGCAGACGGCCACAGCACCCTGTTCAACCTGCTGGCCGGACGGTATGCGGATAAAGCCGTTTTGCGGCGCTACGGGGAATGGAAGCTCACCCCTTCTTTCCTGCTGGCCAGTTTCGGTGTCGGCCGTGAATTCTCCCAGGAGGTTCCCTTCACCACAATTTCCTTGATGCATCCCTTCTCCATAGACAACCGCAGGGTTGAGAATCTGTTTGTGCGCATCCTCAACTACAGCCCCGAATTTGCTCCCAAGGGCAAGACGGTCATCCAGGTGGAAATGGAAGCTGATTTCGATTACTGGCAGGCCTTGCGCCGGAGCGACCAGCCCCGCTATGACGCGGAAAAGCAGCGAGTGGCGGCTGAAGTCCTTAAGCGGCTGGAAAAGCACTATCCCGGCCTGGCCGGCCAGGTGGAAATGACGGATGTGGCCACGCCCGCCACCATCTGGCGCTATACCCGGAACCACCGGGGGGCTTATATGGCCTGGCTGCCTACGCCCAAGTTCTTCCGGACGCCGCTGCCCAGGACAATCAAGGGCCTGGCGGATTTTTATATGGCCGGCCAATGGGTCGTGGGCGGCGGGGTCATACCCTGCCTCTATTCCGGACGGCAGGCCGTCCAGCTCCTCTGCCGTTCGGACAGGAAGCCTTTCCAGGTATAATAGAAAACCTCGGCCTGATCCGGGCCGCGGTCCGCTATCCCGCCTTGCCCGACGCGGAGAGGAGCAGCTCAATGACAGACAACTGGTTGAAGGAATGGCCGGCCGCCGTTACGGTCTGCGATGAGAACGGCATCATCCTGGAGATGAATGACCGGGCCGCCGAGAGTTTCGCCGATTCCGGCGGGCGGAGCCTGGTCGGCACCAATGTCCTGGACTGCCACCCCGAGCCGGCCCGGTCAAAGCTTCAGAGCTTGATGGATGAGCGCCGGACGAACGTCTACCCTATACAGAAAGCCGGGCGGAAAAAGCTCATCTATCAGGCGCCCTGGTATGAGTCCGGCAGCTACGGCGGTTTTATAGAGCTTTCCTTGGAGATTCCTTGGTCCATGCCTCACTTCAATCGGGGTGAATGATAATAATATATTTTATTAACACGGTCTAATTTAATCTTATTAGCACGCTCTCTATGGTAGGTTTGCCGAATATCTAGGAATCGTTATTCGATTTCAATTAGGTATTTGACATGGGTCGATGAGTGGACAATATTTAATTACTTTCTTATAATGAATAAAATAATGAAAGGGGGGAATTAATGCATAATAGCCAAATTAATATTGAGAAAAAGAAGCATCTAATCGAATTAATAAATTCTGATAAAAAAGGAAATTAAATATTATGAATAAAATATATAATCATTTTATTGAACTTGAAGCCTATTGTGGAAGATAATATTTATTAATCTAATTATTTGGAATATGATACTTATTGATCTGGTATGACCAATACTTGACAAGACAGCGAGTGTCAAATTATGCTCGTTCGCCGATGCTCTATTCCTGGGCTATCTCCGAACTATGCCCGGCTACGCACTGCCATTGTCCGGCGAGTTTGACCCAAGTATGCGTGAAGCGAGATTGACCACTGACATCCTTGCCTTTATACGTTTCTTTGACCGTGTCGCAGCCAGTGACCACCGCCGCGTCTCCGTAAACGCGAACCTTCATCTCAGAGAGCACCCAGGACGTAATCACGTCCTCCCCAGACTTTACGAGTGCAAAGTCGTCGGCCTTGGTAACGACCCAGCCCCAGGGGGACGTCCACGTATAGTCATCTGCCATAATCCGGTCAAAGAATGCGGCGTCGCTCTTAACCCAGGCGTCAGCCCACTCGTTCTCCAGCTTAATCAGCTCCTGTTCGACGCCGCCGCTCTTTGTCTGTGCCAGAGTTTGCGCCTGGACGGCGACGGCGAGGACCAAGACGACCACGCTGACTGCAATAGCAATACGCTTCATTTACCCCTCCTTGATTCTGATGAGATTATTGGAGTTCACTTGCCATTACTTATCAAGCCGAGTTTTGGTCAGACCACATCAAGATAATCTATCCTTCCCAGACATAGCGGAAGTGGCAGCAATCGTCGCCTTTCATTAACGCTTTTGTTCGTATAAATTTGAGTCGCTGGTCAAAGGCGGCGGCCATCGCTTCATCCCCATAGCAGATACTGGCAAAGCCGATATCCCCTGCGTTCGCTTCCCGGAACGTCTGAGCCCAGAGACATTCGGTCACCTTCATTTCGTATGATTTTGGCGTGTCTTCGATACTCTGAGTGGTGATGGCGAGTGACCAGAAGTGTTTTCTGTGTTCCGCGTTGTCGATGGTTGTTTCAAGTGTGTCCATGCTGAAGAAAGCGTCAAGATCCTTTTTTTGAAGCCGCTGGGCGAAGCTTCTTGTTTGTTGAGCCCAGTAAATACCGGTGGCCTCTTTTACCATCTCGACGAGCTTTTCTTGTCCGATTTGAGCAGCTAGTGCCTGCATCATAGGGATGTAAGTCCACAGGAATGCGAACCTGAAGGCTTCTCTCATTGTCAGGCCCGAGTCGTTAAGAAATTTGTGTTTGGCAGGCTTGTTCTGGGAATTGTTCTGAAGCCTGCTCGAAGCCGAGAGTAGGCCACAGCCGGAACACAATAAGGCCCCTGCGAGGAATTCCCTGCGGCTTGAAGCCAAATTCGATGGTTCGATAATCACGATACCCCTCCTTGATTTAGATGAGATTATTGAACTTCGCTTGACAGCACTTGTCAAGCCGAGTTTGGATCAGACCAATTGATCATATTTATAAAATATGTCGTAGTATACAACAATAATAATTTCTGCTTTGTTATTTAGGATTAAAACAAAATCAATACGCTATATATCTGTATAGATAAGATTGTGTCCATAATTAAGCTGTTGTATACTCGCCAAAATGATTCCACAGGAATTGGCGACTTCTCGTGTCGATAAACGCCTTATCCTCTTCATCACCAGCCTATCCTCTTTCTTGACTCCTTTCATGGGCTCGGCCGTCAATGTCGCCCTGCCCGCCATCGGCCGAGAGTTCAACATGAACGCTGTCTCCCTGGGCTGGGTGGCCACTTCCTACCTGCTGGCCGCGGCCATTTTTCTCGTCCCCTTCGGCCGACTGGCCGATATCTCCGGCCGAATGAAAATCTTCAACACGGGCGTTTTCATTTTCACGATTTCTTCGCTCCTATCGGCCGCCTCCCTTTCGGGACCCATGCTCATTGCCGGCCGCGTCCTGCAGGGCCTGGGCAGCTCAATGATCTTCGGCACGGGCACGGCCATCCTGACTTCGGCCTATCCGCCGGGGGAGAGGGGAACGGCCCTGGGCATCAACACGGCGACCGTCTATACCGGCCTATCGCTCGGCCCGGTCCTGGGAGGGCTGCTGACTCAGGGTTTCGGCTGGCGGAGCATTTTTCTGGTCAACGCCGGCCTGGCCTGGGTCCTGATGGCCTTGGCCTTCCTTCTGGTGAAAAGCGAGTGGAGGGAGGCCCGCGGTGAATCGTTCGACGCCATCGGCTCAGTCCTCTTCGGGTTGATGCTGGTGTCCTTGATGTACGGATTCTCCCTCCTGCCCAATCTCCTGGGCCTGTGGCTTATCCTGGCCGGCCTGGCCCTGGGCGGGCTTCTGGTCTGGGTCGAGTCGGGAATCCCATGCCCTGTCCTGAACCTGGATTTATTTCGACGGAACGCGACCTTCGCTTTCTCCAACTTGGCGGCTCTGATCAATTACTGCGCCACGACCGCGGCTGCTTTCCTGCTCAGCCTTTACCTGCAGTACATCAAGGGGCTGAGCCCACGGCAGGCCGGGCTGGTCCTGGTGGCCCAGCCCGTGCTCATGGCCGTCGTCTCGCCCCTGACCGGATGGCTCTCCGATAAGATCGAGCCGCGGCTGCCGGCTTCGGTGGGCATGGCCATATCGGCGGCCGGCCTGATTTTGCTCGTTCTCCTCCAGGCCAACACGACCCTGGCCGTCATCATCGGCTGCCTGGCCCTGCTCGGCCTGGGCTTTGGGCTGTTCTCCTCGCCCAACACCAACGCCGTGATGAGCTCGGTGGACAAGCGCCAGCTGGGCATCGCCGCGGCCACCCTGGCCACCATGCGGCTCACGGGTCAGATGCTCAGCATGGGGCTGGCCCTCCTGGTCATCGCCCTTTCCGTGGGCCGGGTAAGGATCACCCCCGAGCACCATGCCGCTTTCCTGGGAGGGCTGCGGACGGCCTTCCTCCTTTTCGGCTGCCTGTGCGGAGCGGGAGTATTCGCCTCCCTGGCCCGCGGCAAGGTCCGCTGAGCGCTCCGGCTTGGCCGGCCTGCTCTTGCGCTAGGCCCGCCCTCCGGCCTCTCGGGAGACGCCGTCGATCTCCAGCCTGATGGCTCAGGGAGGTCGGGAGAGTTAATAGTAAGGGAAAAAGCAGGTGGCGACTGGCGACCTGATCTCTCTCCCCATATTTTACGAAAATTGCCAAGGAGGCTAGACCATGCGGGTCAAAGATCTCAAGGATTGCGCGGAATTCATCTCCGGCGACAGGGCCGTCCTCAGAGAGCTGCTCAACCCCCTGAAGGAGGACCTGGCCCTGCGCTACAGCCTGGCCTGGGCCAAGGTTCTCCCCGGCAAGATTACCCGCCTCCACCGCCTGCGGACCTCTGAAGTCTATTACATCCTGGAAGGCCGGGGTGAAATGCACATTGACGAGGAGAAGAGGGAGGTCGGACCAGGGCAGGCCATCTACATCCCGCCCCATTCGCGACAGCGCATCAAGAACATAGGCCGCTCCGAACTAATTTTTCTATGCATCGTGGACCCCGCCTGGCGGCCGGAAGATGAGGAAGTTCTCGATACAGACCCTCAGGCCTGAAGGCGTTAGTTTAGTGATTGACTCCGACAGGCAAGATGAATATACTCCAACCATTATGGACTTGACCGTTATCGAATATTCGCCGATAAGAGCTTGTTGCATGATGTGTAGCCCGAGCACAGGGTTAGCTCGGAAATAATCTGTGCCGGGATACACACACTTCCCCCTCCGAGCCCGCTGACCCCAGCGCTTAACGACCCTGTGCTCGGGCTACCAATCAACCCAGTATCTTTGTAGCTGCACTATTTTCAAGGACAGCCCTAAAAGACCGCCTTAGCGGTATCTGAAACCGCACAAAGGCCTGGCCTATCCGATCCAAGGGCAGTCGAGAAAAAAATCACTGAGGAGAAAATAATGAGCCTAAAAAAAATATTTGTCAGAAAAGACGATAGACCAACACAGTTGCTCAAGACCTCTGCTTCCCATAGAGGCATCGCCCGGGATATCACGGAGCTGATCGGGAATACACCCCTGGTCCGTCTAAACCGGCTGGCTTCGGGAACCGGCGCGCGGGTCGCCGCCAAACTCGAGTTTTTCAACCCCCTGGGCAGCGTCAAAGACAGGATCGGCCTGTCCATGATCGCCCAGGCCGAGGAAAAAGGCCTTCTCCGCAAGGACAGGGTGATCGTGGAGCCCACCAGCGGCAATACGGGCCTGGCCCTGGCTTTCGTGTGCGCCGTCAGAGGATACAAGCTTGTCCTGACCATGCCCGATACGATGTCCCTGGAGCGGAGGCAGCTCCTTTCTTTTTTGGGGGCTGAGCTTGTCTTGACTCCGGGAGTGGAGGGGATGGCCGGGGCGGTGAAAAAGGCCGAGCATCTTGTCGCCGAAAATCCGCGGCGCATCATGCTCCAGCAATTCAGAAATCCCGCCAACCCGGAAATCCATCGCCTCACTACGGCCGAAGAGATCTGGAGGGACACGGAAGGGAAAATCGATATCTTTGTGGCGGGAGTGGGTACGGGCGGGACGATCACCGGCGTCGCCGACGTTCTCAAAAAGAGAAAGCCGGATTTCCGGGTCGTGGCCGTAGAACCGGAGGACTCTTCGGTTCTCGCCGGCGGCAAGCCGGGACCCCATAAGATCCAGGGGATCGGCGCGGGTTTCATCCCCGAGGTTTTGCGATTGGACCTGGTCGATGAGGTTATCCAGGTCAGCGCGGAAAATGCCGGGATCACGGCCAGGAGGCTGGCCAAAGAAGAAGGAATCCTGGCGGGAATATCCTCGGGAGCGGCGGCCTGGGCGGCTGTGGAAGTAGCCCGCCGAAGGGAAAACGAAGGAAAGCTAATCGTTGTCATATTGCCGGATACCGGCGAACGTTACCTTTCCACCTGGCTTTTCCAGAGCGCTCCGCAGGAAAAACCCGGTGAGGCGCCGGAAGGAGAAAGGTGAGTCCTATGTGGAGAACACTCAGAGAGGATATTCAGACGGTGTTTGCCAAAGATCCGGCAGCCCGGAGCGCTTTGGAGATCGTCCTTTGCTATCCGGGAATGCAGGCCATGTGGTTCCATCGCCTGGCTCATTTTCTCTGGAAACGGCACTTTCGCCTCCTGGCCAGGCTCCTCAGCACGATCAGCCGCTTCCTGACGGGTGTGGATATCCACCCCGGGGCCAGAATCGGCAGACGTCTCTTCATCGACCACGGGGCGGGAGTCGTCATCGGCGAAACGGCCGAGGTGGGGGCCGATGTCCTGATATACCAGGGAACGGTCCTGGGCGGGACCTCCCTGATGAAAGGGAAACGCCATCCCACCGTCGGCAATAACGTGGTCCTGGGAGCAGGGGCCGTGATTTTGGGCGCTATCACTATCGGGGACAATGTCCGGGTCGGCTCGAATTCCGTAGTTCTCAAGTCCGTTCCTTCCGGGGCGACCGTGGTCGGCGTTCCGGGAAGAATCGTCGAGGATCACCGGCGTCCTCTTCAAGCCCTGGAGCACGGGAAGCTCCCCGACCCCATCGCCGAAGCCATCCGCCATGTTCTAAAGGAGCAGGAGAAGCTCAAGGAACGTCTTCGAGCGCTGGAGCCGAAACGCGTCGCCGCCGGCGCGAACACGCCGGAAAAAAGGAGAAATGCGGTTGACAGTAAAAAGAAACCACATATAATATCCCCATGAGGAAAATGGCGGGTAAAACAAAAGCGATTCCCGCTATCTCCATTTTCGCCAAAGCCAATCCGAACTGGGCGGACCCACCCGCCCAGTAACCTTTTCTCTAAACCATTTCCCGTCTCTTTAATTTTCATATCCCTATTCCTAAAAAGGAGAAAAGTAATGTACCGGAAATGCCTGGTGCCTAAGGACTATCGCCCCGTACTGGATGTCCAGGAAACAGAAAGGGCGATCAAGCAGATCAAGGATTTTTTTGAAGCGGCTTTAGCCGAAGCATTAAACCTGAGAAGGGTTACGGCCCCTCTGTTCGTCAAAGCGGGCATGGGAATCAATGATGACCTGAGCGGTCTGGAACGGCCGATTTCTTTTCCCATCAAAAACATGAACAACACCAGGGGGGAAGTAGTTCAATCCCTGGCCAAATGGAAGAGAATCAAGCTGGCCTCTCTGAAAGTCGGACATGGCCGGGGGATCTACACGGACATGAACGCCATTCGGCCGGATGAAGACCTCGACAACCTGCATTCCCTCTACGTGGACCAATGGGATTGGGAACGGGTCATTTCCCGCCAGGAGCGATGTCTGTCCTTCCTTCAAGACATCGTCCGCCAGATCTATCTTGTTCTCAAAAAGACGGAACTATTCCTCCACGGTCTATATCCTGAAATCTCGCCGACCCTTCCCCCGAAGATCATCTTCCTCCATGCCCTTGAGCTGGAGGAGAAATACCCGAGGTTAAGCCCCGGACAAAGAGAAGACGTCGTCTGTGAGAAACACGGCGCCGTTTTTGTTATCGGGATCGGAGCCCCCTTGAAGGGCGGGCCGCCCCACGACCTCCGGGCCCCCGACTACGACGACTGGACGACACCGACAGAGAAAGGCCCCGGCCTGAACGGAGACATTCTGGTCTGGTATCCCGGATTACAAACAGCCTTGGAGATGTCCTCGATGGGAATCCGGGTGGACGAGCAGGCCCTGCGCAGGCAGCTTAAGCTGACGGGAACATCGGAGCGAGAAAACCTTTTTTTCCACCAAAAACTGCTTAGGGGGGAACTCCCCCTGTCTTTGGGAGGCGGCATCGGACAATCTCGGCTCTGCATGTTTTTATTGAAAAAGGCCCATATCGGCGAGGTCCAGGCGAGCGTCTGGCCTGAAGAAACCATCGCCGAGTGCTCGAAAAAAAATATCGCTCTTCTCTAGTCAATAACGGTGGCCGCCAAACGGCCGGCCGCTCCTCCGGCCAGGCGAGCGACCGGAGGAAAGGGGCGAGTGTGACCATGCGCCTGAAAATTGACAAGGCCGGAGAGGGCATGTTAGATGTAGTTTTCCGGATGCCCGATGAAATGTCCTCAATGTCTTGAAGAAAATACGGAGGACAGCCGTTTCTGCCGTAAATGCGCCACCCCCCTGACGCCGGGGGAGCAGGACAACCCCCCTCTCACCAAGACCATCCTGCCCTTTATCGCCGAGCTCTCCCGGGGAAGCCTGGTGGCCGGCCGCTACGAGAGCATCGAGGAATTGGGCCGGGGAGGAATGGGCAAAGTCTATAAGGTCTATGACCGTAAAATTAAAGAGGTCGTGGCCTTGAAGTTGATCAGGCCGGAAATCAGCCTCAGCGAAAAGGCTGTTGAGCGTTTTAAGAACGAGCTCCGCATCGCCCGCAAGATCGCCCACCGCTACGTCTGCCGGATGTACGATGTCGGGGAAGAGGATTTCACCCATTTCATCACCATGGAGTTTGTGGCCGGGGAGGATTTGAAGGCCTTTATTCGGAGGTCCGGCCAGATCACGCCGTCCAAGGCGGTCAGCCTAGCCCAACAGGTGAGTGAAGGGTTGGCCGAAGCCCACCGGCTGGGGGTCGTCCACCGGGATTTAAAGCCCCAAAACATCATGATCGACAAGCAGGGCAACGCACGAATCATGGATTTCGGGATCGCCCGCTTTCTGGAAACCGAAGGGTTGACCGGATCGGGGGCGATCATGGGCACGCCCGAATACATGTCGCCCGAGCAGGCCGAGCTCAAGGAGGTCGACCCGCGCTCGGATATTTATGCCCTGGGCGTCGTCTTGTTTGAAATGGTGACGGGGAAGGTCCCCTTTGAAGGCGAGACGCCGTTGAGTATAGCCCTCAAGCACCGGAGCCAGCCCCCCCAGAATCCGCGGGAGCTCAACCCCAATATTCCGCCGGCTCTGGCCGAAGTGATTTTAAAATGCCTGGCCAAGGACCGGGCCAAACGCTATCAGAGCGCGGAAGAACTCCAGGCTGATCTGAATTCGATCGCCCAGGGGCTGCCCCACGTAAAAAGAGGTACAACTCGCCGCGAGCCGATAACCTCCCGCGAAATTACGGTCAGGTTCCGGATGAAAAAGATCCTGCTCTCGGCATTGATTTTAATTGCTCTCGTCGCGGCGGCCTTCATTTTCTGGCGCCGCATATTTCCGCCGGATAACAGGCGGGAGAACCCGAAAGTCGTTGAACTGCGGAGCCTCACCCTTCCTGAAGTTTCACTGTCGACCGCTCCAAAGCCGGCCGCGGAGGGTCCCAGCCCCCTGGCCAGGTTGGGGAGCGAAGTCCAGAGATACCTGGGGATGAAGGGTCTTTCTGATATCTCCGAGCCGGAAAAATTTTTGGAGGCCCTTAAGCGTGTCCTGCCGCAAGAGAGCCCGGCCCTGGAAACCTTGAGCAAGGCTTCGGACAAGCTCAAGGAATCCAAAAAGTTGCGCCAAGAGGGAAGAGCCGAGGCGGCTGATAAAAGTAACAAGGAAAGCCAGCTGGAGATGCAGAAACTCATGGCCCAGGTGGCCGATAGACAGCACGCTCAAGACACACAGTTGATGATGATGGAGGCCAGGCTCCTGGCCCAGAAATCGGGCAGGGACGAAAAGAATCTGCTCTACCGGCTGGCCCGCTACGAAGAAAGGAACGCCGATGAGGCCCTGGTCAAGGGCGATTTTTCCGGAGCCCGGACGCTGTACGCCCTCCTGGAGAAGCTTTATCGCCAGAGCCTGCGCTTCGACGGGGATAAGGCCTGCACCGGCGCTCTGCAGCAGATGGTTGCCGACCAGGAGGCGGAGGTCCGGAGACTCCCCGCCGGTCAAGCCGACCCCTGGATGCTGGCCTATGCCGAGCAGGTCAAATCTCAGGCCACGACCTATATCGGCCGGAACGAATACGACAACGCGGCGGCCTGTTTTCTTCAGGCTTTGTTTCTGCTCAATAAAATTAGCGAGTGAGAACCGCCTCCGGCGGCCCAGCCGGAGGTCCAGGTTCGGAAACCTGCGACGGGGCGGGGTCTTATCCAGAGTCGAGCTTGTCTGACGGCCGGCCGTAATCGAGGAGAATCTCCAGAATTTCCTTGAGGATCAGGGCCGTGCCGTCCCTGGGGGAGACGACGATTCGCTGCTCGAAAAAGGCGCAGTTTCCATCGTACCAGCCCGGTGATGGGCTGCGGCCGATCATTTTCCTCTTGGCCTCCTCGCGCTCATCAAGCCGGGGGGCCAGGCCTTTGAGGTTGACCGCTTCTTCCGTGTCGACCCCCAAAATGAAGCGCTCGGGGCCGAAGCTCGACATGATGAAGGAAAACCCCCGGCTCAAGGGCGAATGGGTTTTGTCGCGCCGGGCCCATTCCTTGAATAGAAAGCTCCGGGGATTGGCCGCCACCAGCCCGTCCAGTTCGCGGCGGTCGTTTCCGGCCAGAAGGGGAAGCCAGATCCGCAGCTTGAGGCCACGCTCCAGGTCGGCCAGGTAGCGGAAGTAGTCGTCCTCGATGCGGCGCATGGCCTTCTGGTAGCGGTCAATGCCGGCATACAGCAGCCTGTTTTCGACGATGTCCTGGCCTTCTCCCGACTTGGCGTAGAGAAAATTCATCAAGCGCAGCCCCTCCTCCACCCGCGCCCGATTGGCCTCCTCCGCGGGCAGGTGAATGTCGCTGAACAGGGCCCGCAGGATGGCAAAGGGAGTGGCTGCCAGGTCAATGTCTTTGGGGAAAGAGGCGGAATCGGCCATGCGGGCATAGCCGGCGATCTGGGCCATCGGGCCGTCGACTTGCCCCGTCTCCAGAAGTTTCAGGACGAGAAATATGGATGAAACGGCATCGAAATCGGGCAGTCGGTGGGTGATGACGGTCAGGGACTCGGGAGCCGCCCGGCCGCCGTTCCGAAGATGTTCCAAGACAAGGCCCGGATATTTGACGATGAGCGAAGCCGTGCATTCGGCCTCGGCCTGGGGATGGTGGTGGTCGATGACACCCAGCGTCATGTCCATGCCTACGTCCAGGATGATGGTATCTTTTTTCGGCGCCAGCGTTTCGCCGTGGTTGACGAAAAGATAGTCAACGTTCATTCAAGCCCGCCCCAAGGTGCGGCCTTTCCGGGCCGGCGGCCGGTCCATCTCCTCCAGACGGTCCACGATACGGGCGCTCCCGGAAGGAAAAGGATAGCGACGCAGATCGGCTGCTCTCACCCATCGTCGGCGGCGGTCGGGCCGGGGGGTTTCGGCCAGTTCACACAGGAAAGCATTGAGGTCCACCCGGAATTTGGTGTAGGCATGCTTGACCCTGGCCAGGAAGCGCATATTCTTAACGACGACGCCCAGCTCCTCTTTGATCTCACGGCGCAGGGCTTCTGGGGGGGTCTCACCCGGCCGGAGCTTGCCCCCCGGAAATTCCCACAGCCCGGCCAGCAGCCCCTGCTCCGGCCTTTTCTGGATC
Organism: Candidatus Aminicenantota bacterium; assembly: GCA_963702835.1. Lineage (GTDB taxonomy): Bacteria > Acidobacteriota > Aminicenantia > Aminicenantales > JAFGAV01 > JAFGAV01. The sequence goes on along the minus strand of OY969762.1, from coordinate 1,317,937 downwards.
AGGACCTTTCCGTTTTGGCGAATGACGGCCACGGCGGCCGTCAGCCGAAGGACTTCCCTTTTCCTGGGCCGGGGAATGATTTCCTGCTCGCCCCGCGCGTAAGCCAGGCAATGCGCCCTGACCGGGCAGGCCAGGCATCGAGGAGAAGCAGGCCGGCAGACGAGCGCTCCGAGCTCCATAAGGGCCTGGTTAAAAAGGCCGGCTCGGCGGCGGGGCATGATCTTTTGCAGATGCTCCCGAAGCCTTTTGTCCAGGGCCGGCGAGGACTGGCCGGGCAGGCACAGGAGCCTCATCATCACCCGGCGAACATTGGCCTCGACGACTGGCAGGGCTTCGTCGAAAGCGAAGCTGAGCACGGCCGACGCCGTGGAGGGCCCAAGGCCGGGCAGGCCGGCCAAATCCCTGTAGGTCGTTGGGAATCGCCCCCCGTGGTTTCGGACGATAAGCCGGGCCGCCGCCCAAAGGTTCCTGGCGCGCTGGTAGTAGCCCAGGCCCTGCCATAATTTCAGCACCCGAGACAGGGATGACCGGGTCAAGGCTTTCAGGTTGGGGAACCGGGTCAGCCAGCGGCGATAATAGGGGATGACCGTCTCGACTGTAGTCTGCTGGAGCATGACCTCGGAGATCCAAATGCGGTAGGGGTCGCGGGTCCGGCGCCAGGGAAGTTTCCGCTGATGGATGCTGTACCAGGACAGAAGCCGTCGGACGAATTCAGCCGAGCGGGGGGAGGGCACCGACTGTCAGTTTCCCTTTACGCCTTTGGCCTTCTCCTCTTTGGGTTTTTCCCAGTCCTTGGAAGTTTTGGGAAGTTCCGAGAGGAAAGCCGAGTCCACCCGCAGGAGGTAGCTCAATTTGGGGTTGCGGACGATGACTTCTTTTTTGGCCTTATCCTCCGAGCCCACTAGGACAGTCACTTCGCGGGTCTTGTCTTCAAGCTCCTTGACCCGGATGCGGATCTCGGCTTGCGGCTTGTCCAGGCCGTAAGAGGCCAGGGGACCCGGCCGGTCGATAAATTCCTTGGCCGATAGATTGTCTACTTGCCGGATGAAGGACTCAACCATGGACAGGTCCGCCTCGCCCGTCCCGCCGGCCTCGAAACGCCAGAGGCCCTGCTTGTCTTTGGACACCGCCAGCTCCAGCGCGGCGGTCTTGACCTTGAGCTTGTCCGCTTCCCAGGCGTTGAAGATATCCACGCCCTTCTCCCGAAGGTCCTCGGGCTTTTTATCGAGGTCGGTGAGCACCTGCGGCTCGACTCTGATGATCTTGCCGGACAGCGAGGTCGTGGCATAGACCTTATCGTCCTTTTTCCGGAGGAGGAAGATGGGGTTCTGGCCGGCGGCCGGGATCGAAAGAGCCGCTTCCACTTCAGGCTTGTCCAGGCCGAACTCCTTCAGCTCTTTTTCCGTTTTCTGCTCCGAGGCGAATTCGACGGCCCTCATCCCCGAAAGCGTGTTGAGCACGCTGTCTATCTTGAACTTGTCGGCCAGGCCGGCTACGGGCTTTTCCAGGACCCACTCCTCGTCTTTCTTGGAGGCTTGCCACTCAGCTCCCTTATAGCGGAGGGTGATCTTCTGCACTCGATTGGTTTCAAAGTTGAAAATATCCTTTTGCCGGAAGTCGAGGAGCTTTTTGTCCAAATCGGATTTGATCGAACCGGGAAGAAGAACGATCCGGCCGTCGCCCTTTTTTTGGGCATAGAGAGTGTTGTCCACCGGGTTTTCGTTTCCGATTAGGAAGTGGACGGGCTCGCTCCGGCCTTTGGTCCAAAGCAGAATCTCTTTCTGGGGAATCCCGTAGCGGGCCGGGTCCTGGGCTTTCTCCTCCACGACGCGCTCGGCCCGCAGCGCGGAAAAATCCTCGACCAGGCGGTCCACCTCATAGTTTTCGGCCGCGGCCTGCAGAGGCTCGCTGATCAGCCACTTGCCTTTGCCTTCCCTTTTAAAGCCGATCGTTTCCGAACCCGACCTGACGACGATTCTCTCCACCTCCTCCTGTTTGAGGTCCGCAAGCTGGAAGCCTTTGGCCGTTTCCTCGGCGGGCTTTTTGGGCAGGATAAAGAGCACCAGGACGAGAAGCGCGGCCAGGACAGTCAGCAGGATGAGCGTCGTCTTGAATTTCACCGCGACCTCCGTCGATTCCAGACGAACAGGCCGATGGACAGAACGAACAGGGGAAGGAATATGAGGCAGATCCAGACGATGGCCCTTTTGCGGGCATCGCTGAGCTGCATGACATGGAGCGAGAGAGTTCGAGGCGGTATGGAAATGAGGTCCGCCTCTTCGGCCAGCCAATTGACCGCATTCAGGAAGAGCACCCCGTTGGCCGGGTTGTTGTTGTAGTAGTAGAAGCGGTTGGTGGCAAAGTCGGAATCGCCGAACACGGCCAGCCGGCCTTCGCGGACCGCCTCGGTCCTAGCCGGCGGCTCGGGCTTTCCGGACGGGGGAGTGGCCGCTTGGCCTTCGGGTTTGATCTTGACCGTAGCGGCCACGGCCATGGGCAGGGGTCCCTCTTTGTCTTTGCCTTTATCGAATTTGACCGGCTTTTCATTGAGGTCGCTCTCGGACCAGGCCCCGGGGTTTGCGGCCGTGGGCGCGTTGTTGGACTTGGCCAGGACCGTTACGGTGACTTCTTCAGGTTTCTTCTCGGCCGGGCCTACGGTCCGGGCATAGGGGAAGAAAGCCGCGTAGCGGAGCCTCTCGGTAATGGGGTGGCTCTCGAATGAAGCGGTCAGGGGCCACTTCTCATCGCCCACGATAAAGGCCGCCATTTCGTCGTAGATGTAATCGTTCTCCAGCTTGACGCCGAATTCGGTCAGGTGGCCGACCAGCCCGGGCACTAGGCCGGGGTCGATCAGGAATAAAGCGCGCCCGCCCTTCCGGAGATAATCGCGGACGGTGGTCCACTCGTCGGCCGAAAGTTCGATCTCCGGGCCGGCCAGGACCAGCAGGGCGCAGTCTTGGGGAAAACGGCCGGGCAGGGCATACTCGAGCGTCTTGACCTGGTAGGCGAATTTTTCCAGGTTGGTCTTGGCCCAGGAACAGCCCTTCTCGGAAGAGTCGTCAATTTTCTTTTCTCCTTGGCCGGTCAGGAAATAGATGACTTTCTGGCCGGAGCGCGAGACTTTGATGATGGAGTTGGTGATATCCTCTTCCTTGACCGAGCTCGTCCGGTCCGTTTTGTCGCCGCATACGAAAATCGTGGTGGTGAAGTTGCCGCTGACCTGATTTTTTTGGGCATCCTGCGGGTTCTTGTCCGGGTCGATGAACTCAACCTTGATTCTCTTGCTGTATTCGGTGTAGCGCTCGAGAAGGCGTTCCATGCGAAAGCGAGAATCGCTCTTCTCCAGGAAGAAACAGCGCAGGCTGACATCCTTGTTCAAGTTTCTCAGGATCTGGATGGTCTCCGGCGACAGGCTGTGGACCTTGTCCTCGGTGAAATCGAAGCGGGCGTGGTAGCGGCTGAAGACCACGTTGACCAGGACCAGGATGGCCAGCACCAGGAGGATGATGAACACCAGGTTGGAGGAGAAGAGGAAGGCCTTCCGGCGAAAACCTTTCAGGTCCTTTAGGTTGGCCCAGGCCGACAACCCCAGAAGCAGGAGGCCGAGGCCGGCGGGGATAAGGGCCAGGCTGGTGCGGAAGGGCCACAGGAGAAGGGCCAGGACGGTCAGGATGAGCAGGCCCAGACCGACCAGGTGAGCGTAGCGCTTGAGCGAGTCCATAGTCTTACCTCCACCGCCGGGATTGGATGACGGACTGCGTCAGGAAGAGCCCGAAAAAGGTGAAGCTCAGGAAATAGACCAGGTCGGCCGTGTCCAGGTTGCCCTGGATCAGGTTTATGAAATGTGAGGTAAAGGACACGGAGCCGAGAATATCCTTGAAGAATCCGCTGCTGAACAGAAAAACATAGTACAAGAATTGGAGGATCAACAGCGTGCCGAAGGACAGCACGGCGGCGATGATCTGGTTTTCGGTCACGGCCGAGAAGAGCATGCCCATGGAGATGAAAGCGGCGCCGATCAGCAGAAGCCCAAGGTAGCCGCTGAGGATGGGCAGCAGCTCGGGGTTGCCGTACAGGAAGCCGAACAGGGCCGACAGGCCGGACAGCAGCAAAAGGATAAGAAAGAGGAGCAGGGAGGCCAGGAACTTGCCGCTGACGATCTGGCCCACGGACAGGGGCGAGGTCAGGAGCAGTTCTTCCGTTCCCGTTCTTTTCTCCTCGGCGAAAAGCCGCATGGTCAGAAGGGGAATGACTAAAATAAGGATGAGCTGAAGCCAGAAAAAGAAACCGATGTACACGACTTGGTTGACGTTGGGCATCTGTCCGTAGCCGTAGCTCATCATCTGCTGGGAGTAGTTGGAATAATATTCATACTGCAAAACCTGAATATAAAAGAACAAGCCGGAGAAGCATAAAAAGATCGCTCCGACGACATAGGCGATGGGCGAGACGAAATAGGCTTGCAGCTCTCGTTTGGTGATCGACCACATGTTTTTCATTGGGCGGTCCCCCCGGAGATGGCTTTGAGGTAAATGTCTTCAACGGTCGGCGTCATCGGCCGCATCTCCAGCAGCCCCAGCTCCTTCTGGCTGATGATGGAAAGGATCTCCTCCCGCGGGTCGCGGCCCTTGGCCCATTCCAGGCGCAGCTCGGTCCCGTCCTGCTCCACTTTATCCACGCCCGATACCTTGCGCATGAGGGCCGCTGCTTCCCGGCCTCCCTTGCGCACTTTGAGGATGATGCCTTCCCGGTCGGCGAAGGAGGAGGCCAGCTCGGTCAGCGAGGAGGAAACGATCAGCTGGCCCTCGCTGATGATGGCCACTCCGTCGCAGGTCTGGCTGACCTCCTGGAGGATGTGGCTGGAGAGTATAATGGTCCGGTCCCGGCGCAGTGATTTAATGAGCTGCCGAATCTCCACGATTTGAGCCGGGTCCAGTCCGATCGTCGGCTCATCCAGGATGAGGACCTGGGGGTCGTGAATGAGGGCTTGGGCGATGCCTACCCGCTGCTTGAAGCCGCGGGAAATATTCCGGAGGAGTCGGTTGCGGACCGGCTCCAGTCCGGCCGCCTCCAAAACCCGGTCCACGGCCTCCCGGCGCTTCGGCCGCGGGACCTGCTTGATCTCGGTCACGAAGCGGAGGTAGCCGGAGACGGTCATCTCCGGGTAAAGGGGGACGTTCTCCGGCAGGTAGCCGATAATCATTTTCACCTGGTTCGGCTGCTCGAAGACGTCGAAACCGCCGACCGAGGCCCGGCCTTCGGTGGCCGAAAGATAGCCGGTCAGGACCCGCATGGTAGTCGTTTTGCCCGAGCCGTTGGGCCCGAGCAAACCCCAGATCTTCCCTTTGTCCACGGTGAAGCTGAGGTCGCGGACGGCCACCAGGTCGCCGTATTTCTTGGTCAGGTGCTCCACGACGATCATCTCTTCACTCTCCTTGCTTTTTTCCCTCGTGGCCCTCACATCCGCTCGGGCAGGGGAATGCCCATAAGCGACAGGGCGGACTTGAGGGTGTCCCGGACATCAAGGAGGACCAGCAGCCGCAGTCCCTTGAGGCGGTCGTCCTCTTCGGCCAGGACGGGGTATTGATGATAATAGCCGTTGACCTTCTGGGCCAGGGCGAAAGCGAACTTGGCCAGGTGGGAGAACTCCAGGGCCTGGGCCGAGAGCCGCACTTCCTCCTCAAGCCGGGAGGCGAAGACGACCAGGTCCCACAGGTCATCCATTTCCTTATTTGATAAGGAACTCAAAGCGGGAATGCGGCGTTGCACTTCGGCCAGGATGTCCGCGGCCGGCCGGCCTTCCCGCTCCCCGAGCTTGCGGAAGATGCTGTTGAGCCGCACGAAAGTGTACTGGAGGTAGGGGCCGGTCTCACCCTCGAAGCTCAGGGCTTCCTCGAAATCGAAGATGATGAGCGAGTTCCGGGCGAACTTGAGCATGAAGTAACGGAGGGCCCCGGCGGCGATCTGGCGGACGATGACGGCCTTGGCTTGGGGGGCAAGTTCGGGGTTCCGTTTCTCGACCTCGGCCTTGGCCTTTTCCTCCAGCCGGTCGAGCAGGTCGTCCGCTTTGACGCCCAGCCCCTTCCGTCCCGAGACCTCCAGGAAGGCCTTGTCCGCGTCCTCGGCCGAGGGCGTGTAATCCAGCTCCTTGAGGCTCTTGGGGGAGAGGGCCACCATTTCATAGGAGAAATGAATAGATTTGGAGGCCTGCTCCTCATAGTGCAGCGACCGAAGGCCCTGGACCACGACCTTCTGCAGGTAAGCCTGGCGGGTGTCGATGACGTTATAGACTCGGGAGGCCCGTCCAAAAGAGGGGCCCGCGGCGGGGGTTGGGGTGGGGCTGGTGATCCACACTGTCCGGCCGTTCTCCCGGAGGAAGGGCTCATAGCCGAAGTCCAAGCCCAGCAGCCCGAACTTCCACATTTGATAGGCAATGTCCTTGCCGACATAGGTCACCGTGCCGTCGGACCGGACAATGACCTTTTCCTTGTCGGGGTCATCCTTGAGCTTCATCACCCAGCAGCCCTGGTTGGGGCCATCCTGGGCCAGGCTCACGGCGCCGCGCTCGCGGAGGCGGCTGAAGGCCTTTTCCCAGAAACGGAAGGCCAGGATGGAGCTCTCGCAGGGCAGGACGTCGTAGCCGATGTCCAGACGGGCCATGGTCTGGAGGTGTGCCCGCAGGATCCGGCGTGAGATGTGGCGGGCCAGTTCAGCTTCCGGGCCTGCCCCGTGCTCGATCTGCTTCAGGATGGCGGCCTTTCGCGGCTGGGCCTCGAGGTGGTCCTGCAAGTAGGAGGAGACGTGGGCATAGAGGTCCCAGCAGTAGTAATCGAATTTCCCGGCTATGGCCTCCACTTCGGCTTTCGTTTTTTTCTCCAGCTCCAGAAAGCCGAAAACCACGTCCACTACCTGGACGCCCGTGTCGTCGATATAGTTCTGGACCTCGACCGTCTCGCCCAGGTGCCTGAGGCAGCGGACCAGCGTGTCGCCCAGGCAGGCGTTGCGGAGATGGCCGATGTGGGCCGCCTTGTTGGGGTTGATGTTGGTATGCTCGACGACGATCTTTCGCTCCTCGGGGGGACGGGCAGGGCCGGTGGCCGGCCTGAAGCGGGAGTCGAAGAAAGACTGCCGGTCGAGGTAAAGGTTGATGTATCCCGCGCCGGCGACCGCGGCTTTTTCCACGCCCTCGAGCGGGGAGAGGCGCGAGAGGACTTCCTGGGCGACCTGCCGCGGAGGAGATTTGAGTTTTTTGGCAAGCTGGAAGGGAAAGGTCAGGGCCAGGTCGCCGAAGCGGGCCTGGGGAGTGGAGGTCAGCTCGATGTCTCCGGGTTCGACCGGAAAGGAATCTTTGATCTTGGCAAAGATCTCTTCCCTAAGTCTGTCCTTGAGCCGAAACATCGCTTATGTCACCCTATTCCTGAGGCTTGCGCCTCCGCCCGTCGCTCCCGGCTTTCTCCTGGATTTCTAGGCTTCGCCTGAACCGCTGATTCCGGGGTTGGGCAGGGAGCCGAGTCCGTGTTTCCACAGATATCGTTCAGGTCGGAGAAGAATGATAAATCAACCGGCTCGAAAATTCAAATTTTGCTTGCCTGGCGCAAACATCTTTTTTTGTGTGCTTAAAAGCCCTTCGGCTTGAACATTGGCCTCGCTCGCTGGCCGGATTTTTCACGCCCTTCCTTGCGCTCTTCTCGGGGGCTGCGCAACTCGCCCCCTCCGGGGGGCTCAGACATGCTCGCCAGCCGGCCAAAAGAATGCCGGAAATCCTCGAAGAGCGCTTCGGGAGGGCTAAATCCGGCCTGATGCTCGCTCCGTCCAATATTCAAGCCTTGACAACAACTTTCCCTCAAGTCATCAGTAGTTTGAAAATGCTTCCGCGCCAGGCAGAAGATAGTGCTGCCGAAGGGCAGGTTGAGGGAGGAAGAATTCCTTTGTCTATTAAATGACAGGCGTCCTAAAACGAGGACAAGGTCTGCTATCATCTAAGAGTTCTTTTCATTCAATATTTGGCATAAAATATGCACGCTAATATACTTAGGAGGGGAAAGATGAACAAACATCAAAAAGCCTCAATATTAATATTTCTTATGATTTTGGCCTTAATCGCATTCACATCAGTCGCATCCGCCGAAAAGCCTTACAAGGTTGTCTTCAGCTCGGCCGACCTCTACCTCGGCCATATCTCTTATGTAGAAATAAAAAACGACGGTCAAGACCCGCTGATTTTCAGGGAAGGGCAACCCGTGCCGGAGCCGGCTGTCCTCAATGCACCCATCGGTCCGGGGGATGTCATCCGGACGTCCGGTATCCGGCGGTGCGAGATCCAATTTGACACGGCGACCATTCTTCGCCTGGACACCGATACGGAACTCAAGATTGAGACAATCTTGGCCCAGACATTGTCAGCCAGGGATAGAACGACCAACCTGGTTCTGGCCAAAGGCCGGCTCTACATCATGTACAAAGAATTCGATTTTCGTGAGCTCTTCCAGGTCATGACCCCTGCGGCCGCCATTAAGCTCAGTCAAGACACCGTGGCTCTGGTCAAGGCCTCGACCGACGGGGAGACCGAGCTCCAGGTCAAGCGAGGAAAAGCAACGGCGCTCTATGGCCCTTCGGCGGCCCAGGCCAAGGGAAAAGGGGTCGGAAAATTGGAGCGGCTCATCGTCTCCAAAGACGGCCTGGCTCAAAAGTCGGCCTATGCCGCTGATACGGAATTCGAGCGCTGGAACGAAGAAATCAACGCCGCTTTCATTGATCTGCATAAAGGCCTGAGCTTGCTGCCCAAGCCCGTGCAGCGCTATTCCCCCACCATCGTCGCCTGGGCCGAGAGGTTTTCCAGCCGGTACGGCAGGTGGATTTATGACATGCTCTACGGTTATGTGTGGCGCCCCGACAACAATGATGTCTATCCCTGGATGAACTGGCGGCCCTATTTCCACGGCCACTGGACAAGAGCCTATGATCAATTGTTCTGGGTGTCCGATGAGCCGTGGGGTTGGGCCCCTTATCATCTCGGTGTTTGGGTTTGGGATAAGGACTTGGGGTGGGTTTGGATCCCAGGCTCTGTCTTTGCCTCGGCCTGGGTGGGCTGGGGATTTTTCAACGGCTACTATTCTTGGTGGCCCTACGAATTCAGCGATTGGTGGATTTGGAATGTTTGGGGCCGCAATTATTATGATAGCTATCAGTCCTGGTATGTTTACTTTACAACCCCGGACAAAACGCTGAGGAAGATCTCCAAAGCGCAGTTGAAAAAGCCCGAACCGCCCTTACCCATGCCCAACGACCTCAAGGCCGTATATAACCGGTTTGCGGCGGCCCTGAAGAATCAAGACGCCCGCCTTATCGCTTCCCTCCAACAATCGGCCAAGCGTATCGTCTTTGTATATCCAGCTGACATTCATTTCCCAAACATCGCTGAAAGGGCCATCCCTCTCAGCAAGCTTTCTTCTGCGTCGGAACTTTTAAATGCCCAGCCAAGCCCGGTCGATAAGATCCGCCTTGAAAATCCCACAAGCGCCGTCGTCTGGGATTGGAAGAAGAATATCCAGCTCACGGCCGCTAAGGAGCCCTCTCGGCGTGCCGTAGAGCCGATCAAAGAAATTGAGTCTTTCCCGGCCAGCACGGTCGCTCCAAAAATCCAAGCGCCCTCCGTCCGCTTTCTGGACTGGAATCCCGACCTGGAATCGGTCACGCGGTTCGGCGGGACGGTTCGCTACTCAAGCCGGACGAATGAAGTCCAATGTCCGGAGCTGGGATTGACCTCTCGCGTCGTATCTGTTATCGGCCTCCCCTTTCGCTCCGCGATCGTCGTAGATGCCTTCATAGGAGGCGCTAGTCAAGGCTCTTCGGCGTCCTCCTCGTCTATGGCAGTGTGGAGCTCGCTTTCCTCCATCAGCGAGAGAACAGGAAGTTCTGGAGCCTCATCTTCGACAGGCTCGGGTTCCTCCTCGAGCGGCTCCCAGGGCCATACCAAAAAGGACTGAGGGGCTGAAAGGCGGTTCCGCGTTGCGCGGACGCCGCTCATAAGTGGGCTATCGATTCTAAACGCAATTTCCTAGATAATTTTCCGCGCCAGACAAAAGACCGTGCTGCCGTAGGGCAGGTTGAGGGAGCGGGTCAGCCGGGCCTCAACCCTCATGATCTTTTCCAGGATGGAGTTGAGGCCGGCGTTTATCGGCCGCAGGTTGGAAACGTAGCGGGCTGATTTCGGCTTCTGGATTTTCTGAAGAAGACGGACGGCGGCCACCGCTGGAAAAAGAAAGAAGTTGAAATAGCCCCTCCGGACCGGCTCCAGGCCGGCCGAGCGGCATAGCCCGTCAAGAGTCCTCCGCACGTACCGCCGCATGATGTGGCAGGCCAGGTCGTGCCGGCCGTGAAGAAAATGGAAAGCCGAATCGAGGATGAGGAGATACCCGCCTTTTTTCAGGACGCGGGCCGCCTCGCGCAGGGCATCCGTCGCGTTGGGCACGCCCTTATGGGAGATGACGTCGAGGGTTGTGGCCAGGTCGAACGTCCCGTCCGGGAAGGGAAGCTGCTGGATCCTGGCCCGGGCCAGGTTCCTCAATCCCCGCCGGCGGCTGAAATCAATGGCTTCCGGAAAGAGGTCGCACCCGAAAGGCTCGCCGTAGCTTCCCAGGAACACGAGGTTGATGCCCGTGCCGCAGCCTATATCCAGAATCTTCAGGCGACTGTCGGAATACTGCAGGGGTTTGAGCACCTCGGCCATGACCAAGCGCCGGCCGATGAACCACCAGTAGTTCTCTTCCAGCTCGAAGTGCTTGCGGTATTCGTCCTTTTCCATGATCCGGCTTCTGCGGCCCTAAGGCCGGCCTTGCTGCACGGCCTCGACGGCCCGGCAGACGCTGTCGATCTGCTCCAAGGTAAGGGCCAGGCCTGAGGGGAGGTAGAACCCTTTGCGGGATAGTTCGGTTGAGACAGGAAATGACTCGGCGGCGGCCAGGGCATCTTTTTGGAATAGGGGCTGTTCGTGCACGGGGATGAAGAAAGTCCGGGTGTCCACACCCCGCGCCTTGAGCCCGTCCATAAGTTCTTGGCGCGACAGCCCGAAATCCTTCTCCACCAGGACGGCGTACATCCAATAAACGCTCCGGGCCCAGGGCATCTGCCGCGGCAGGGTGAGCCCCTTGAGGGCCGACAAGCGTTCCCCGTAGGCCTGGGCCATTTTCTGCTTGAGGTCGATGAAGCGGTCCACTTCCTCGAGTTGGGCCAGCCCGATGGCGGCCTGGACATTGGTCATCCGGTAGTTGAAGGCCAGCTCGGTATGAAGGAAGCGGCGTTCCGGCGAGTGGGCCAGGTCCTTGAGACGGCGGCAGCGCTCGGCCGTTTCTTCCGAGTCGGTGACGACCATCCCGCCCTCGCCGGTGGTGATGATCTTGTTGGCGTAGAAGCTGAAACAGCCGGCGTCGCCCATCGAGCCGGCCGGACGGGGCCGGCGCTGGCCGGGGGCAATATAGAGGGCGCCGTGGGCTTCAGCCGCATCTTCGATGACCAACAGGTTGTTCTCCCGGGCCAAGGCCAGGATCTCGTCCATACGGCAGGGATGGCCGTAGAGGTGGACGGGGATGACGGCCTTGACCCTGTCGCCGGTGCGCTTGTCCATGAGCGCTTTCCGGCTGGCGTCGAGGCGGCAGTGCTTTCGGATGAAATCGCGCAGGCTGTCCGGGTCCAGGTTGTAGGTCTCCGCTTCGACGTCCAGCAGGACCGGCCGCGCCCCGGTATACAGCACGGCGTAGGGCACGGCGATCATGGTCAGGTCGGGGAGGAGGACTTCGTCGCCCGGGCCGAGGCCCAGGCCGGCCAGGGCCAGGTGCAGTGCAGTTGTGCCGCTGGTGGCGGTGACGGCGTGCTTGAGGCCGACGAAGGCGGCAAAGGATTCCTCGAAACGCCGGATATAGCTGCCGGCCGAGGAGATCCAGCCTGTTTGGATGCAGTCGGCGACATAGGCCAGGGTATTGGCCGCCAGCCGTGGTTCATTGACCGGGATCATGCCCGTCAGAAAAACTCCTTGTCGTCGAAGCCCGCGTAGGGCCCCTGCTTGACCTCAATAATCTTGGCCGGCTCCAAAACCTCCAGGCGATGGCCGCCGCGGGCCAGGAGGATGGAATCGCCCCCTTCCAGGATAACGGTCTCCAGGAGCTGAGTTTCGTCGTCGTAAAGTTCCACCCGGACCCGGCCGCTGAGCAGAACCAACACCTCCTGGGTGCGGAAAATCTCCCTTTTGACCAGCTTGTGCCGGTGCCTCTCCACGACTTTGCCCCGGTCGTGCTGGAGGAGGCCCAGCTGCTGGGAGAACTCGCCCGGAGTGAGGAAGCTTACTCCCGGCTGGTTGTATTCCTTTTTAAGAATAATGGCGTAGATCTGGCCGTCCTTGATGATCTTCCGCACGCCTTCCATGGTTCAATCGTTTCCGGCGATTTTCGTCAGACGGAGCCGAAGAGGAAGAATAAAGTATCTCCAGCCTTTTTTCAAGAAGTCGAAAGGATTGACGAAGGTTTTGCCGCTGCCCGCCCGGCGCGCCCGGCAGAGGTAAGGTATTTCCCGGAGGCGAAAACCCAGCTTCCGCGCCCGATAGACAAGGTCGATGAAGTATTCGCCGTACCCGCCGCGCAGCGGTATCCGCTCCAAGACTTTGCGGCGGACGGCGATGAAGCCGCTGGTCCAGTCCGTAAACCAGGAGCCCAGCACAAACCTGAGGTATCGGTTCAAAAACAGGCTGAAAATGTGGGCGGTCAGGGAGTCGGGGCCTCCGGAGATAATTTCCACGCCGCCCCCGGGAAGGTAGCGGCTGCCGACGGCAATGTCGTTGCCCTGTTTGACCTTGGCCAAGAGCTCCGGGATTTTTTCGGGGGGCATGGACAGGTCGCAGTCCAGCCAGACGCAGACCCGGCCTCGGCTGAGGCGGATCCCGTCGCGCAGGGCCGAAGTCAAACCCCTCTCTCCTATCCGCCGCAGGAGACGGATGTTTTCATCTTTTTTGGCTAGACGGTCCACCAGGCGCCAGGTGCCGTCGGGCGAGTCGTCGTCCACGATAATGACCTCGGTGCGCATCGGCGTGTTCTGGAGGACGGCCCGGATGAGCGGCTCGATGTTGTCCTTTTCGTTATAGGTGGGCAGGATGACCGAGACCTCGGGAGAGAAAATGCGTCCGGCCGCCATAGCGCCTTATGATTAGCACAATTATTTTGGGGACACAATACCAATTAACCTTTTTTCCCCTAATAAGGCGATTCTTCAGGTAGAGCTATTTGAGCTTTAGCTCTTGAGGCTTCTCAGGAAGTCGGCCACATCAATCAAGTTCAGCAGTTCTTTCCTGTTTTTGGCAAAATCGCTATAGGCCATTTGTGTATTGACCCTAATCGGTTTCAGCGTGCCATCCTGTTTCTGTATGATTCCACAGCCGAAGTCGCCATCAATCACATACATTTTTAAGTCAGGACGCGTGGCCCTTAATTTCACCCACGTTTTCCAGACATCGCCGGTCCAGACCGTTTGCTGTTGCGGCACGATTTGCATTTCCTCGGTCTTTGGATTGCAGTCGTGAACAACAATCGTGCCCTTGTTGTTCAAAACCTTGAGCGCGTTCAAGATGTCTCTCTCCACCTGGTCGGCATGATGGAGTCCGTCAATGAAGATTAAATCAAAAGAATTCTTATTGAGGGCGAAGAATTCGTCGGAGGTCAGGGGATAAGCCGCCTCAAGCGTTTTATTCGGATCAACGCCGATTTTAGTTTTGCACTGGACCCAGTCGAAATTGGCTTGCTTCCGGCCCTGGCCAATTTCCAGGTAAGATTGATAGTTGAACTTTTCTATCAGCGTATTCAGAATCGCTGTCCGTCTAATATTCTCTCGCGGCGGAATGGGGTCGACGTTCAGGAGGGAGGACAAAAAAGCCTGGCGAACAGCCTGGGGATTCGAGGGTTGCGCATCAATAGCCGGATTCAAAAGCACATAAATGGCTACCAGGATGCTCAGCGCTTTTGCCGAAATAATCATAAGGAACTAAAGAGAATTTTAGTTGATATTCGGATAAGTTTCAATGTCGCTCTCGAGGCACGGCTTTTATTGTTGTGGTTTTAAGGCGCGGGCTGGGGAGTGCGGTAGCGCCGACGGAAACCTCGGCCCACGATCCTTCCCGTCACTTCTCCCAGGAGGGCGCCGGCGACCACATCCGAAGCCCAATGGAAATCCCCGTCCACCATAGCCAGGGCGGTGAACACGGCCAAGGGATAACCCACCCAGGGGATCCAACGTTTCTCGGGATAATAGGTGTGTAAGGTGGAAACAAAGGCGAAAATGGCCATGGTATGGCCGGAAGGCCACATGAAGCGGCCGTCCCGATGGGTGTGATTCCAGAAATCGAACAAGAAATTGGCCGGGTCCTTGGTATGTTGAAACGGCGCGGGCCGGCGGCTCAAACCGCCCAACAGCTGGTCCGGACCCTGCCGACCGCTTAGGATCTTGAGGCCGGTGTTCAGGAGGGCGGTGACCAACAAAACCTGGATGCCGGCCAGCCCCGCCCCCATCTCTGCAAAGTTGGCCTTCCATTTTCCGTGGAAATAGATAATGACGGCCAGGACCATGTGCCAGAAATTGCCGCCGATCAGCATGACCCAGGGCAGGGAGCTTCCCAGGGGGTTCTCGGTCTGAAAAAAAATCTGGATACTCCGGTCCCAGCCCGAGGCCACCATCCCCCAGGTGATGGCTGTGGCCAGGGCCAGGAGCAGGAGTGGACCAACCCGAAAGTTGCCCGCGGTGTGCTTCCAGTAGTGAAAAAAGAAACCGGGATGCTTTCCGCGTTGCTCTCGGAGACGGGCCTGCCAGGCGCCCAGCACGCAGATGAGCGCGTATCCCAGGAGAAGAAGCGTTATAAGCATGGATAAGCCTTCTCATAACAGCGGGTCGGGCTGGGAAAGAGGTCGAAGCGCACCTTCTGATCAATCATCATAAGTAAACAAATGAGATTAAAATGATTGCGATCGTTCAAGTCAAGCCTCCCGCGATTTTGTTTGGGGAAAAACGTTGTATTCTGCAGAAATAACCCCGGAGTGTCAATTCCACTTCTTCGTCTAAATAGGTATTTCCGCTTATGTGATCTCCTGTCAGCGCGCGGGGATCCCGACGCGTTTTTAAGATCAATGGCCATGTGCCATTGGTTGTCAACGGGAGCTTTGTTGACTTTGATTTTGGCGGGGGAATAATATGACTGGGAGAGGCAGAGACGGCCGAAGGGATAAAGGGTAGGCCATGATCAAAACAAAGACACAGGCTTTAGTTGGACTCATTCTTGTCTTTTTATTGTTGGCTTCGTCTCCGGGGAAGTTTGCCGGCGAAGTCCAGAGCCGGCTGGATGAGGCCACGGCGGCCAAGTTCGCCGGGATGGCCCTGGCCTGTGTGCAAAAGGAATATCCCAATAAAATCGCCCATGTGCTCAACAGCGATCAAGATGTGCATCCCCCTCGTCTGCTGACGCCTGCTTTCTACGGCTGCTTTGACTGGCATTCGTCCGTCCACGGCCACTGGCTCCTGGCCCGGCTGGCCCGGCTTTTTCCCAAGGCCGGGTTTGCCGCCGAGGCCAGAAAAGCCTTGGCCCGGAGCCTGACTCCGGAGAATATGGCTGCCGAAGCCGCCTATCTAGCAGGAGAAGGCCGGGCTTCTTTCGAAAGGCCCTACGGCCTGGCCTGGCTGCTGCAGCTGGCCTCCGAGCTTCGGGAATGGGACGACGCGCAGGCCAAGGAATGGGCTCAAGCGATAAAACCCCTGGAGGAGGCGGCTGTGGCCAGGCTGAAAACCTGGCTGCCCAAGTTGTCGCACCCGGTCCGTTCCGGCGAGCACAGCCAGACGGCCTTCGCCCTGGGCTTGGTGGTTGACTGGGCTCGCCGGGCCGGGAATAAGGAATTTCTGGGACTCCTCGATTCTCGCATTCGCCGGATGTACCTCGCCGACAAAAGCTGTCCCTTGAACTATGAACCTTCGGGCGAAGATTTTCTATCGCCCTGCCTGGCCGAGGCCGACCTGGTCAGGAGGATTCTCAGCCCGGCGGAATTCAGCTTATGGCTCGCCTCCTTCCTGCCCGGGATTCCCCAGGACGGTTCGGCCGCCTGGCTCGAACCCGCGGTGGTCACCGACCCCACCGACGGCAAGTTGGTACATCTCGACGGTTTGAACCTGAGCCGGGCCTGGATGCTGGAGGGTATCGCCTCCGGCCTGCCGCAGAATGACCCGCGCCTTCCCTCGCTGCGCGCTGCGGCCCAGGCTCATGCCGCTTCCGGCCTGCGCTCGGTGACCGGAGAGCACTACGAGGGAGGCCATTGGCTTGCTTCTTTCGCAGTTTATCTGGTAAGCGAGAGGGGAGTGGTTGGCCGGGAGCAGCCCAAATAGATCCCTTGCTCAAGGATCGACGCATGAAGGAAATAATTGATTTCAAACTCAACGGCAAGCCGGCCCGCGTTTCAGCCGACCCAGGCCGGATGCTTCTGTGGGTGCTCCGCACCGACCTGAGCCTTACCGGAACTAAGTTCGGCTGCGGAGAAGGCTTTTGCGGTTCCTGCACGGTCCTCCTCAGCGGCCGGGCGGAGCGGTCCTGCCAACTGCCCATGAAGGAGGTCCGGAACAAAGAGGTCCTGACCATCGAGGGCCTGGCCGAGGGCGGGCGGCTTCATCCGCTCCAGGAAGCGTTCGTCGAGCACAACGCCATGCAGTGCGGGTTCTGCACCTCGGGTATGATCCTGAGCGCCTACAGCCTTTTGCTCAAGAACCCCAGGCCCAGCCGGGCCGATATTGTCCAGGCCATGGACGATAATTTTTGCCGCTGCGGCTCTCACCGCCGCGTCCTGCAGGCCGTCGAAACGGCCGCTGCAAGGATGAGAGGAGGGCGGCTATGACTGAAAGAAAGAACCCTGATTTCCGCGAAGAGCTCGGCCCCTCATCCTGGACTCTGGGCCGGCGTGAATTCATCAAGCTCAGCGGGGGGGGAATCATCGTTATGGTAACGGCCGGCGCCGCGGAAGGGTGGTTCCAAGAACCCGCTCGCCAGTTCGCCGGCCGGGAGCTGCCGGCCGACTTCAACGCCTTTGTCCGCATCGGGGAGGACGGCCAAGTGAGCTGCTTGACCGGAAAAGCGGAGCTGGGCCAAGGGATCACTACGTCCCTGGCCCAGATCGTGGCCGAAGAACTCGACCTGCCCCTCACTTCTGTGGACGTCATCGCCGGAGATACGGCTCTCTGCCCTTACGATATGGGCACCTTCGGCTCGCGCTCCATCAAGTATTTCGGGCCGCCCCTGCGCCAGGCGGCCGCCGAAGCGAGAGCGGTCCTTTTGGAGCTGGCCTCGGAGCGGCTGAGCAAGCCCGTTGCCGAGCTCGGCGTCAAAGACGGGACGGTTTATGAGATCGCCCGGCCGGACAGCAAAGTGACTTTCGGCAGCCTGACCCAGGGGAAGAGGATCGAGCGGGTCTTGGCCTTCAAACCGCCGCTCAAGCCTTATTCGGCTTACAAGGTTTCTGGACGGCCGGCCGGCCGCAAGGACGCCGCGCTCAAGGTCACGGGCAAGGCTGAATACGCGGGCGACATCCGGCTGCCAGGGATGCTCTGCGCCCGTATCCTCCGCCCTCCCGCCCACGGCGCTTCCTTGAAGAGCGTGGACTTGGCCGAGGTCGAGAAGATGAAAGAGGTGACGATCATTCGGGACAAGGACCTCATCGCCGTCCTCCACGAATCTTTTGACGGGGCTCAGGCGGCCTTAGCCAAGGCCAAGGCCGAATATGATGTTCCTCAGGCTGTTCTGAATAGCGAGAATATCTACGACCATCTCGTCCAGCTGGCTCCTCCCGGGGATGTGGTTGAGGAGAAGGGCAGCCTGGAGGAAGGGAAAAAGCTTTCCGCCTCACTTTTCGAGGAAACCTACCGGACGCCCTACGTCGCCCATGCGCCCCTGGAGCCCCATACGGCCACGGCCAAGGTCGAAGGCGATACGGCCACCGTTTGGGCCTCGACCCAGCGGCCCTTCGGCATCCAGGAGGAAGTATCACGGGCTTTGGGAATTCCCCTCCAGAACGTCAGGGTCATCGCGCCCTTTGTGGGCGGCGGTTTCGGCGGGAAGAACAGAAACCTGCAAGCGGTCGAGGCCGCTCGCTTATCCAAGCTTGCCGGCCGGCCCGTCCAGGTGGCCTGGACTAGGGAAGAAGAGTTCTTCTACGACTCTTTCCAGCCCGCCGCGGTGGTCAAGATCGTCTCCGGGCTGGACGGCTCAAACCGGGTTGCGCTCTGGGATTATTCGGTCTTTTTCGGCGGAGAGCGGACCTCCCAGCCCTTCTATGACATCCCGCATTTCAAGATAATGGCGCGGGGCGGCTGGACCAGGGCTGCCGAGGGCGCCCACCCCTTTGCTGTGGGAGCTTGGCGGGCGCCGGGCAGCAACACGAACACATTCGCCCGCGAATCGCACATGGACGTTATGGCCGCTCGGGCGCGGCTCGACCCGGTCGAATTCCGCCTGCTGAACCTGAAGGACGAGCGCATGATCCGGGCGCTACGAACGGCCGCCGAAACTTTCGGCTGGAAGCCTTCCCCGGCGCCCAGCGGCCGCGGCCAGGGCGTCTCGCTGGTCAACTATTTGGGGACCTATGTGGTGGCCATGGCTCAGGTCCGGGTCGAAGAAAAAAGCGGAAAGGTCCGCGTCGAGCGCCTGGTCTGCGTCCAGGACATGGGACAGGTCATCAACCCCGATGGGGCGCGGGCCCAGATCGAGGGCGGCCTGACCATGGGGCTGGGCTATGCGCTTTCGGAGGAGCTCCATTTCCAGGGAGGAAAGATTCTCGACCTCAACTTTGACACTTACGAAATCACCCATTTTTCCTGGCTGCCAGAGATCGAGACGGTCCTCATCGACAACCCCGGCCTGGCGGCCCAGGGCGGGGGAGAGCCGGCCATCTGCAACACGGGCGCCGTGGTGGCCAATGCCGTTTTCGACGCCTGCGGAGCCCGGGTCACCCGCCTGCCCCTGACCCCGGCCAGGGTGAAGGCCGGTCTGGCTGCCTCTAAGGCAGGATAATTTACCGGACTCGAACGAAAAGGCCGGCCACGGTTTGAGCTCGATTTCCTTCTGCGGTGATTGAGAATTTGAGAGCGGCCGGAATTGCCCCTTTGGCTCTAGTCTGGGGACTCATTAATGCCATCCCACAGTAGATCCCTAAAAACAAAGCGGCGAGCTGGAACAAGAAAATTATCCTCCGCTTCCACGAACCCCCGCCGCTCTGGCCGGATGCCGGCGGCTCGTTGAGTTTCTCTTTGAACCTCCGCTCCCTATTTTTTTGTCGAGCGTATATGAGGACCAAAATCAGCGGAATAAATCCCATCAGCCAGAACACGACTCCGCAGACCAGCCAGGCCCAGGCCAATCCTTCTCCGCCGGGGGGATGAAAGCCGAATTCCAGGAAGTTCCACCCCAGGGAGATAAAGAGCGCCGGCCAGGCTAAGGGCACAAGGTTCAGCCCTCCCAGCTTTCTGACCTGAACGCCGTGGAGGAATACACAGATGAGCCCCAGCCAGATGCAGACCGGGAAGATCCAGACATACCGCGGGGCCGGGTGAGCGATCATGTAGGGGCCGCCGGCTGCCACAAACCCGCCCAGGCGCATAATGCCGCGCATGCCGAGATACAGGCAGGTCAGGCTGAAGCTGAGGCCAAAGACGGCGATCAAAGAGAGAAGGAACGAGAGCCAGAACGATCGGCCTTCGGAATGCTCTTTCCGCTGATGATAAGGGTCCAAGAATTGACGGCGTTTGTCCTCGTCCATTTTTCGGGATCTCCCTAGAACAGAATGGATATATTTTAGCATCTTATTTATTATTCTTTTCAAAATGGTTTGCAATTCTTTTTGCGGAACGCGCAAATGCCGTGCTGGGGTGGCGCGGCGGAAAAAGAATTGCTTTCCATTTTGAGCCTCCCCTTGAATGGCCCCCTATTCTATGATACTAAATATCTTCATTCATCATCATGGATTCATAAAGTTGGCCATGAAACGAACCCGTTTTTATCCCTACCAGCAGAAGCTGGGCGGCCGCATGATCGAGTTCTTCGGCTGGGAGATGCCCGTCGAATATACGGGCATCATCAGCGAGCACCTGGCCGTCCGGCAGAAGGCCGGCTTGTTCGACGTCAGCCACATGGGCGAGATCCATGTCCGGGGCGCGCAGGCGCTTGATTTCCTGCAGCAGCTCACGCCCAACGACGTCTCGCGCCTCGCTCCCGGCCAGGCCCAGTACACGGCCCTGACCACGCCCCGCGGTACCTTCGTGGACGACCTGCTCATCTACTGTCTGGAGCCCTCGTTCTACCTGCTGGTGGTCAACGCCTCCAATTCAGACAAGGACTTCCGCTGGGTGGCCGACCATGCCGCTTCCTTCAAGGTCAAGGTCGAGAACGTGAGCGACGCCTTCAGCCAGCTCGCCCTTCAGGGGCCGGCCGCCCAAAAGATCCTCCAGCCGCTCACCGATATCCCCTTAGCCCAGATGAAATCCTTTGCCGCGGCCCAAGGCCGGGTGGCCGGCGTGTCGAGCCTGGTCTCCCGCACCGGCTACACGGGCGAGGACGGGTTCGAGGTCTACACCAGCGACCCCAGCCCGGGCCGGCTGTGGGAAGCCATCCTGGAGCAGGGCAAACCCTACGGCCTGCTGCCCGTCGGCCTCGGCGCCCGTGATACCCTGCGGCTGGAAGCCAAGCTCATGCTCTACGGCAACGACATCGACGACACCACCACGGTGCTCGAAGCCGACCTTAAATGGGTGGTTAAGTTCAAGAAGGGCGACTTCCTGGGCCGCGACGTGCTGCTCAAGCAGTCCGAGGAAGGGATGGTGCGCAAGATTGTCGGGTTTGAGCTCAGGGACAGGGGTATCGCCCGGCCCCACTACCCGGTCTATGTCGGCGGGGCTCAGGTCTCTCAAGTCTGCTCGGGGACGTTTGTGCCCTTCCTGAAGAAGAGCATCGGGCTGGTCTATCTGCCCGTGGGGCAGACTGCCGTGGGGACCGCCTTCGAGATCGACCTGCGCGGCCAGCGGGCGCGGGCCGAGGTCGTTCCCACTCCCTTTTACAAGCGGCCGGCCATCTGACCTTATAGATGAACGAAATATCATCCAGCCGAAGGAGGTTGTCATGTATCCTGGCGATTTCTTCTACACTAAGGATCATGAATGGGTCCAGGTCAAAGGACAGGAGGCGGTCGTCGGCATCACCGATTTCGCCCAAAAACAGCTGGGCGACGTGGTCTATGTCCAAGTTCCAGAGGTGGGGACCAAGCTGGGCTCTCATCAGACCATCGGCTCCATCGAGTCGGTCAAGGCCGTGTCCGATGTTTTTTCGCCCGTTTCGGGCGAGGTGACGGCCGTCAACGCGGAGCTGGCCGATTCCCCCGAGCTGGTCAACCAGGATCCCCACGGCAAGGGCTGGATTATCAAGCTCAAACTGGCCAGCCCTAAGGAATTGGAGGCCTTGATGAAGGCCGGCGATTATGAACGGTTCCTGGAGGGATTGGAAAAGTAGAATGAGCTATATCTCTCTCAGCGATAGAGACAAAAAGGAAATGCTGGAGCGGATCGGCGTCTCCTCCCTGGAGGACTTGTTCCGCAGCGTTCCCGACCAAGTCAAGCTGAAGCGGAAGCTCGACCTCCCGCCGGCCCTGACCGAGCCGGAGCTCCTGGCCTGGATGGGGGAGATGGCCGGCCGGAATGCTTACGGAGGGTTTTTGTCTTTTCTGGGGGGCGGCGCTTACCGTCACATCATTCCGGTCGCCGTGGACCATCTCAGTTCCCGCGGCGAGTTCGTCACGCCCTACACGCCCTATCAGCCGGAGATCAGTCAGGGCACGCTGCAGGTTATCTTCGAGTTTCAGACTCTCGTCTGCCAGCTGGCGGGCATGGATGTCGCCAACGCTTCGCTCTATGACGGCGCCACGGCCTCGGCCGAAGCCGTGCTCATGTCCAACCGGCTGAACAACCGGACCAAAATCCTGGTGGCCCGCTCCCTCCATCCCCACTATCGCCGAGCGATACAAACCTACACGCGAAACCTCGGCCTCGAGCTGGTGGAGGTGGGGTTCACTGAGTCCGGCCGGCTCGACGCGGCCGGCCTCAAAGCCAAGCTCGACGACCGGACGGCGGCCGTGGTCTGCCAGTCTCCGAATTATTTCGGCGTGGTCGAGGACTTCGAAACGATTTTCGGCCTGGCCCATGGACACCAGGCTCTTTCCGTTGCCGTTGTGGCCGAAGCGCTCTCCCTGGGCATCCTGGAAGCGCCCGGCCGCCAGGGCGCGGACATCGTCGCCGGCGAAGCCCAGTCGTTCGGCTTGCCGCTCGGATTCGGAGGGCCCTACCTGGGGTTTATGGCCTGCGCCCAGGGTTCTGTGCGGCAGTTGCCCGGCCGTTTGGCCGGCCTAACCTCCGACCTGGAGGGACAGCGCGGCTTCGTCTTGACCCTCAGCACCCGCGAGCAGCACATCCGCAGGGAAAAGGCCACCTCCAACATCTGCACCAACCAGGCCTGGTGCGCCCTGCGGGCCACGATCTTCCTGGAGACTATGGGCCATGATGGCCTGCGAGAGATGGCCTGTCAAAATATCCAGAAAGCGCACTACGCTCTGGAACAATTGACCGCGGTGCCCGGCGTCAAAGCCCGCTTCAGCGGGCGGCCCTTCAATGAGTTCGTGCTCGAGCTTCCCCGGAAATGGGCGGAGGCGGATGCCGCCCTCCGCAAGCAGAATATCCTGGCCGGGGTGGCGCTCGAACATGACTACCCGGAGCTCAAGGGTTGTATCCTGGTGAACGTAACCGAAATGCATCGCCGCGAAGACATCGACCGTCTGGCCGGCGCGCTGCGGGAGGCGCTCCGATGATCCGCGAACCGCTCATTTTCGAGATCAGCGACAAAGGCAAGCGGGCCTTCCGGCTGCCCAAGCTGGATGTGCCGTTCGGGAAGGACCTCCTGTCCGGCTATCCCGTCAGGGAGGAGGTCGAGGGTTTCCCGCAGGTGTCTGAGGTGGAGGTCGTCCGCCATTTCACTAGGCTGTCGCAGACAAACTACGCCGTAGACATCGGTTTTTATCCCCTGGGGTCGTGCACCATGAAGTACAACCCCAAGGTCAACGACCGGGCAGCCTCTCTGGAAGGTTTCACCGCCGCCCACCCTCTGGCCCCGGCCGAGCTCGTCCAGGGCTGCCTGGAAGTCCTCAAGCGGACCGAAGAGTTCCTCTGCGAGATCGCCGGCATGGACGCCTTCACCCTCCAGCCGGCGGCCGGCGCCCACGGTGAACTGCTGGGCCTGATGCTTATCAGGGCGCGGCTCACGGAAAAAGGAAACCCGCGCCGGACGGTGCTCATTCCCGACTCGGCCCACGGCACAAACCCTTCCAGCGCCCATATCTCCGGCTACCAGGTCAGAGTCGTCAACTCGGACCAGAACGGCCGGATCGACCTGGCCGACCTCGACCGGGCCATGACCGACGAGGTGGCCGCTCTGATGGTCACCAACCCCAACACTCTGGGCGTGTTCGAGACGGACATTAAGAAGATCGCCGGCCTGGTCCATTCCCGCGGCGGATTCCTGTACATGGACGGAGCCAACCTGAATGCCCTGACCGGCATTTCCCGGCCGGGCGATATGGACGTGGACGTCATCCACATCAACCTGCACAAGACCTTTTCCACGCCCCACGGCGGCGGCGGACCGGGCTCCGGACCAGTCGGAGTTAAAAAGGTGCTTGAGCCATACCTTCCCTGCCCGGTGGTGGGCCGGAAGGACGGCCGGTTCGTCCTGGAGGGCGACCGGCCCAAGAGCATCGGCCGGGTGCATAGTTTTCACGGCAACTTCCTGGTCGTGGTCAAGGCCCTGGCCTACATCCTGACTCTCGGGCCCGAGGGCTTGCGCGAGATGGCCGAGGTGGCCGTTCTCAACTCGAACTATATCCGCCGCAGCCTGGAGGGCCTCTACTATCTCAAGTACGAGGCGCCCACTCTCCATGAATGCGTCTTCTCCGACAAGTTGCAGAAGGAACATGGGGTGGCCAACATCGACATCGCCAAGCGGCTGATCGACTACGGAGTCCATCCACCGACCATGTCCTTCCCCCTGATCGTGCCGGGCGCTTTGATGATTGAGCCGACCGAGACTGAGCCGCGGCGGGACCTGGATCTTTTCATCCAGGCCATGACCTCCATCGCCCGGGAAGCCGCGGAGAACCCCGAGCTCCTTAAATCCGCCCCGCATACCTCTTTTGTGCGGAGGCTCGACGAGACGGCGGCGGCCCGCAACCCCGTTCTGAAATGGACCGGGAGTGTGAAGCCGCCCCAGGCCCGCTAAGGGGGCCTGGCTGAGCACCGGAAGAGGGACGAGGTTCACATGACGCTGCAAGACCTGATCATGAGGCTCCAGAAGTTCTGGGCAGACCAGGGCTGCTATCTGGCCCAGCCCTACGACGTGGAGGTTGGCGCCGGGACGATGACGCCGGACACATTTTTCCGGGTCCTGGACCGGCGGCCCTGGCGCGTGGCTTACGTCCAACCCTCCCGCCGTCCGGCCGACGGCCGCTACGGAGACAACCCCCACCGCGTCCAGAAGCACTATCAGTACCAGGTCATCCTCAAGCCCTCGCCCGACGACACCCAGCAGATGTATATCCGGAGCCTCACCAGCCTGGGCATACGGCTGGAAGACCACGACCTGCGCTTCGACGAGGATAATTGGGAATCGCCCACCATCGGCTCTTGGGGCGTCGGCTGGCAGGTTATGCTGGACGGGCTGGAAATTACCCAGTTCACCTATTTCCAGCAGGCCGGCGGTATCGACCTCGTCTCAGTGCCTGTGGAGATCACCTACGGCCTGGAGCGGCTGGAGATGTTCCTGGAGGAAAAGGGCGATATCTACGACCTCCGCTGGTCGGATGAGGTGAGCTACCGGGACCTGCGCCTTCGCGAGGAGAAGGAGTTCTCGGCCTACAATTTCGAGCAGGCCGGGGTCAAGGGGCTGCAGCAGATGTTCAACCTTTATGAGCGGGAAGCGGCGGCGCTCATCAAGAAAGGCCTGCTGCTGCCGGCCTACGACTTGTGTCTCAAGTGTTCTCACGTTTTTAACCTGCTGGATTCGCGGGGAGCCATCAGCGTCACCGAGCGGGTCAAGATCATCTCTGAAATCAGAGCCCTGGTCATCGAAGTGGCCCGGAAGTACGCGGCCGAAGGGGCTTCCTCATGAGCGAGTTCCTGCTGGAGATCTTGACCGAAGAACTTCCAGCCTCCCATGTCCGGGCCGGGCTGGAGCAGTTGAAGGCGACTCTGAGCGTTGAGCTTTCCGCGGCCGGCCTGTCCGAGGGGCAGGGCATTAGGGTCATGGGGACCTGCCGCCGGCTTGTCGTCCTGGCTGAGATCGTCCCGCGGCAGAAGGACCGCCAGGAGAAGGTCATCGGCCCGCCCAAGGCAGCCGCCTATAAACCCGACGGAACT
The DNA here is from genome assembly GCA_963702835.1 of Candidatus Aminicenantota bacterium. Taxonomy (GTDB): domain Bacteria; phylum Acidobacteriota; class Aminicenantia; order Aminicenantales; family JAFGAV01; genus JAFGAV01. The sequence goes on along the minus strand of OY969762.1, from coordinate 1,292,431 downwards.
CCCACTCCGGCCGGCCTGGGTTTCGCCAAATCACGGGGCATTGACATATCCCAAGTGGAGGTTTATGCCACTGAACGCGGCGAATACATCGGGTTCACTAAGTCCGCGCCGGGCAAACCGGCCGAGGAAATTCTGCCCGAAATTTTGGCGCGGGGCATTTCCGGACTTTCCTTCCCCAAGATGATGCGCTGGGCGGAGAATCCTTTTCGCTTCTCGCGGCCGATCAGGAACCTCCTTGGCCTGGTTGACGGCCGGCCCTTGGACTTTGAGGTTGCCGGCCTGCGGTCCTCCAACTTCACCTTCGGCCACAAGATATTCCATCCGGATCGCAAGATTCAACCCCGGAGCTTTGAGGATTACCGGAGCAGCCTGGGCCAGGCGCTGGTCGTCATCGAGCCGGACGCACGGCGGGAGATGATCCAGGCCGAGACGCAAAAGCTCCTGGAGCCGCTCGGCGCCCAGCTCCATCCTGAACCGGAATTGCTGGAGAAATTGACATACGACGTCGAGCATCCCCACGCCTTTCTCGGCTCATTCCATCCGGATTTTTTGAGCCTGCCGCTGGAGGTCCTGAGCACGGCCCTTCGGGAAGGACAGCATCTTTTCTCTGTGGTCAAGGCCGGCCGGCAGCAGCCCCTATTCGTCGGAGTGGCCGACGCGCCGGACGACGCCAAGGGCCTGATCCGGCAGGGCAACGAGCGAGTCCTCAAGGCTCGGCTCAAGGACGCGGACTTCTTCTGGCAGCAGGACCTCAAGACGCCGCTGGCGAAACGGGCCAAAGGCTTGGAGCGCGTTGTTTTCCAAGAGAAGCTGGGGAGCTATGAGGAGAAGGCCCAGCGGATGAAGAAGCTGGCCGTCTACCTGTGTGACAAGCTCGATGTCTCGAACCTGAAAAAAGAAGCGATTCTGGCCGCGGAGCTGTGCAAGGCCGACCTACTGACCGATATGGTCAGGGAGTTCTCCTCGCTCCAGGGCCGGATGGGCGGGCTGCTGGCCCGCGAGCAGGGGCTGCCCAAAGCGGCCGGCCGGGCCATCTACGAACACTACCAGCCCGCCGGCCTGGAGGACGCGTCGCCGGCCTCAACCCTGGGCGCCATTCTGTCCCTGGCCGACAAGATCGATTCGATCGTGGGCGCGCTGGGCCTGGGCATCCAGGCCACGGGCTCCAGCGATCCGTTCGGCCTGCGGCGTAATGCCCACGGCGTGTGCAAGGTCATCCTGGATAAAAAAATAGACTTCTCTTTCGGCCGGTTCCTGGATAAGGCCCTGGAGGCTTATGGCCCGAAGCTCGAACGTCCCGCTGCCGAGGTCAAAGCCGCGGCACTCGAATTTTTCGCCGGCCGGCTCCGCTACATCTTCGAGAAGGGCGGGTTCCGCTACGACCTGGTCAGCGCCGCCCTGGGCCCCGGCCTGGACAACATCCATCACTCCTCTTTGAGGCTTAACGCCCTGAACGGGCTGCGGTCCAGCCCGCAGTTCGAGCCGTTCATTCTCATGGCCAAACGGGTCAACAACATCCTCCGCGACCAGCCGGCCGGACGGGTGAACCATGCCCTGCTCGCCGAGAAGGAAGAGCAGGAGCTGTGGTCGGTTTTCGGCATCGTCAAGGAAAACGCAACTCCCATGATGGCTAAGGGCGACTACGGCCAGGCCCAGAAGATGGTCTTCCGGCTGCAACCGGCGCTCAACACCTTTTTCGACAAGGTCCTGGTCATGGCCGAAGAGAAGCGAATCCGGCAAAACCGGCTGGCCCTGCTCCAGGCCATCAGCCGCCTCCTCTCCCGGATCGCCGACTACAGTCAGGTAGTCGTGGAAGGGGAGAAGGCTCAATAAATCTTGGAGACGCCATGAAAAAATTGCTATCAGGGATTCTTCTGTTCGCCCTGGCCGCCTTTCCGGCGTTATCCTGCCGCAGCCAGGGGCCAGGCGCAGCGGAGGGAAAAGGCCGCCCCTTTCCGGTCGTAGAAGCGACTATTGCCGAAATTCACGAAGCCATGCGGGAGGGCCGGCTGAGCTGCGCCGAGCTTGTGGCCGCCTACCTCAGGCGCATCGAAGCTTATGACCAGCCGACAGGGTTGAATTCGATCGTGGCCGTCAACCCCAGGGCGCTTGAGACGGCGGAAGAGCTCGACAGGGAATTTAAAAAGACTGGAAAGCTCCGCCCTCTTCACGGCATCCCGGTCATCGTCAAGGACAATTTTGACACCAAAGACCTGCCGACGACAGCCGGTTCCCTGGCCCTTAAAGGCTCAATCCCGCCGGACGACGCCTTTCAGGTCCGGAAGCTCCGCGAAGCGGGCGCCGTCATCCTGGCCAAATCAAATATGGCCGAGTGGGCCTTCAGCCCTTATGTCACGGAAAGCTCGCTGGCCGGCGTGACGCGCAACCCCTATGACCTTGACCGAGTCCCGGCCGGGTCGAGCGGCGGAACGGCCGCCTCCGTGGCGGCCAACTTCGGCGCCGTCGGGCTGGGGTCCGACACTGGAAATTCCATCCGCGGCCCTTCCTCTCACTGCTGCCTAGTCGGAATCCGCTCCACGATGGGCCTAACCAGCCGCGACGGCATCGTGCCGCTCTACCTCCGCAACGATATCGGGGGGCCCATGGCCCGCACGGTCGAAGATGCGGTCAGGGTCCTGGAGGTCGTCGCCGGCTACGATCCGGCCGACCCGATCACGGAAGCCTGCCGCGGCAGGGTGCCCCAAAACTATACCCAATTCCTTGATAAGGGTGGCCTCAAGGGCGCGCGGATCGGAGTTTTCAGGACCTTCATCGACCTGCCGGAAACAGACCCCCAGATCAAGGCTCTGGTCGATAAAGCGATCGGGGATATGAAAGCCCAGGGCGCAGAAATCGTCGACCCTTTCATCATTCCTGATTTCGAGGCGCTGACCAAAGACCTGTGGTGCGATATGTTCAAGCATGACGTCGAACAGTATCTCGCTTCGCGCGGGCCGACGGTTCCCATTAAGACCCTGGCCGATATCTACAAGTCCGGCCTTTTTGCCCCCTATATTAAAGAGAGGCTGGAAGAAGCCCTGGCCGTTGATGAAAAGCAGATCTGCCTGGATTTATACCATGAACCGCGCGACATCAAGTTCCGCGAGGCTGTCTTGAAAGCCATGGAGGAGAGCCGGCTGGATGCGTTCATCTACCCTACCTGGAGCAATCCTCCGCGCAAGGTTGGGGACATGAAAAGCCCGGCCGGAGACAACAGCCAGATCATTCCCCCGCACACCGGCCTGCCGGGGTTCAATGTCCCCATGGGGTTCACCCATGGAAATCTGCCGGCCGGGCTGCAGATCGTGGGCAGGCTGTTCGGCGAGCCCGAGCTCATCAGGATCGCCTATGCCTATGAGCAGGCGACCCAGCACCGCCGCCCACCCGAAAAATTCCCGGGGCTGGAATAAATATCAGTATCAATAAATCTCAGTGCTCTTCGCCGGCGGAACCTTTCACCTGTTTATAGGGCTCAAAACGGCCGCCCAGGTATTTGGCCAGGAATTCATCCGCGTATCCTGTGAAATCGAGGTTGTTTTCCGGCCTGGCGAAGCCGTGTCCCTCGTCGGTGTAAACGATGTATTTGACCGGAAGTTTCCGGCCGCGCACGGCCTCCACAATCTGGTCGGACTCGCGGATGTTGACCCGCGGGTCGTTTTTGCCCTGGCCGATGAGCAGCGGCGCGCGGATGGCATCGACATGGAAAAGGGGTGAAATCTTCTGGTTGAAAACCTCATCCTTCTCCACGTCCCCAACCCGCAGCATGAACATTTTTTTCATGGGTGCCCAGTAGGGGGGGATGGATTGCAGGAGGGTCTTGATGTTGGAGGGGCCGACGATGTCAACGCCGCAGCAGTAGAGCTCCGGGGTGAAGGTTAGGCCGGCCAGAGTGGCATACCCGCCGTAGGAACCGCCCATGATGGCCACCTTGCCGGCGTCTGCATAGCCTTGCTTGATGGCCCATTTCACCGCGTCGGTCAGGTCATTTTGCATTTTGCCTACGCCCCATTCCAAGTTGCCGGCATTGAGAAACTTTTTGCCGAAGCCGGCGGAGCCGCGGAAATTGACCTGGAGCACAGCGTAGCCGCGGTTGGCCAGGAATTGGACGAAGCCGCTATAGCCCCAGGAATCTCGGGCCCAGGGACCGCCGTGGACAAAGAGCACCAGGGGAAGCTTTTCCGGCTTCAAGCCGACGGGCAGGGCGAGGTAGCTCACCAGGTTGAAGCCGTCGCGGGCTTTGATGACGACGGGCTGCATCTTGGCCAGCTTGTATTTTTTCAGGTCGGGCCGGTGTTCGAAGACAAAATCGAGGGCTTTTGTTCCGCGGTTGTAGATATAGTAGCTGACCGGGCCGTCCTCGACCATATAAGAAATCACCCATTTCTGGTCGGCGTTATCGCGGCCGTTGAGGCCCATAACTCCGGGATGGGCCTTTTGCAGGAAGGCGATGTCCTCTTTGATGGAAGGGTCCAGGACGGTGTAGGCGGGCATCAGGTAGTCGAAGACCACGGCCTGGACCTCGTGCCGGTCGGGCTGAATGATCACCTCACCCAAGTCGCATTGGGGATTAGTGGCAATGGCCTTGATCTCCTGGCCGGTCTTGAGTTCGACCTGTATCAGGCGGGAGGTGTCCGAGCCGAGTGAGGAATCGATGTAGGCGGTCTGGCCGTCGAGGCTGAAATCGAGCAGGTTTCCGCTTTCGCCGAAGGGGAAGACCATCAGGTCCCGCCAGGGCTTGTCTTTGGCCTCGCGGACGCGGATGACCGTGCTGCCGTCCTGAGGGTTCATAATCGCGCAGGCGCGGATGGTGAAGGTGTCATCAGCGTACCAACCGATGACGGTCCCCGGGTTCTCGGTATCCAGCTCCACGGCTCCGGTTATGAGGTTGATGCGGTACATGTCGAAAAGCTGGCGTTTGCGGAGGTTGAGCCCCACCAGCGCCTGGTCGGGGAATTTTTTATTGAGGAAAAAATTCTCGGCGCGGATGCCCTGGAAGGGAGTGAGGTCGCGCACGATCTTGGTCTGCAGGTCGGCCAAGTAAAGATGGAAATTTTCGTCTCCGTCAATGTCCTGGCCGTAAACCAGGCGGCGGCTGTCGGCGGTCCAGCCGAAGCCGCGGATGCCGCGGTGCTTGTCATTGGTCACCTGCACAGCATCCTCTTTTCCCAGGGTTTGCACCCAAACGTTGAGCACACCCTGCGGCGAGGGGGCCATATAGGCCAGGCGTTGGCCGTCGGGGGAGATCTGAAGGCCTGTCTTCTGCGGGTTACTGAAGAATACAGAGCGCGGAATCAATTCGGGCAACTGGGCCAGGCCCACGGAAAAGGCCAAGCCCAGGAGCAGCAGCCCCAGGGCCAAACGATTCATAATCTTTTTATACATGTCACCTCCTAGGTGTTTTAAGGTCAGGGGTAAAACGAAGAGGGGTAGTCTATATCCTCCGCGTACATAATTCAACCATAGAAATGGCGGCGATCCATTTCATTATTATATACGCATTTTTTGAGCACTAGGTTCCATTTATTATTTTTTATGAGCTTTCAGAGTTTGTTGACATCGACCTGCGGCCGACGATACTATTCCATGGTGATCAAGAGGGGAGATTCATCGCCCCAAGCAGCTATTCATTACGCCACGCAAAAAAGGAATTCCCATAATATTTTTTCGCCGATGAAAGGGCTATGGAATCCGAGGCCGGAGTTTTTTCTCGGAATATTGTTTGCCTCGTTCTTGGGCGCCGGCCAGGCATTGCCGATAGGGCCCGTATCGAGTGCTGTTCTTGTTAGTGGCAATGTTTATTATGTGGCCACGAACGGAAATGACTCGAACCCCGGAACCGCAGAACGGCCCTGGCGCACGATTCAAAAGGCCGCCGACACCTTGAGGGCGGGGGATACCGTCTATATCAAAGGCGGAACGTACAGGGAGCGAGTCGAGGCCAGAAATTCCGGCGCCGCCGACAATTATATTGTCTACTCCTCCTCTCCCGGCGAGACCGCCGTCATTGACGGAGCGGAGGTCATCCTGCCCGAATGGGCGGGCTTATTCGAAGTGGTCGGCAAATGCTATCTCCGGATCTCGGGGCTGAGCATTCGGAACGCCGGACCCATGCCCCACAACCCGGGCCTTCTGGTTGAGGATTCAAGCCACATCATTGTCGAGGGCAGCTTCGTCTCGAACACCAGCGACTCAGGCATCGCCGTGTGGAACAGTTATGACGTCACAGTAGACAACAACGAGGTCGAAGGGGCCTGTACCCAGGGGTTCAATGAAAGCATCTCCGTGGGGGGGACGGACATGTTCGAAATCAGGAACAACCGGGTCCACTACAGTCAAAAAGAAGGGATTACCGTCAAAGACGGTTCCTCGAATGGACGTGTCTGGGGAAACACCGTCCACCACACGGAAGCGGTGGGCGTTTATGTCGATGCCCGGGATAAACACACCTTCAACATCGAAGTTTTCGCGAACGTCGTTCATGATATCGCCGCAAACGGTTTTGCCCTGGCCTCCGAGCAGGGAGGGCTGTTGGAGAATATCCGGGTCTACAACAACATCGCCTATCGCAACAAGTGGGTGGGCCTTCATCTGATAGTATGCTGCAGCGCCAATCATCCCCTGGCCAATATCAGAATTGTGAACAACACCTTCGCCCACAATGGAGACGGGTGGGGCGGGGGGATCCTCTTGGAGAACCCACAGGCAACGGGCGTGGTGATCCTCAACAACATCTGCAGCCAGAATCTTTCATTCCAGATCGCCGTGGATGGCGCGGTGCCTGCCGGAAACTTCAGCGTCGCCTACAACCTGATTGACGGTTTTCGAGGCGGCGAGGACGAGGTTCTGGGTGATCATTATGTCCAAGGAGACCCCATATTCAAGGATCCGGCCGGGGCAGATTTTCACATTCTGCCGCCCTCTGCGGCCATCGACAGCGGCTCCTCCGAGGGCGCGCCCGACAGAGATTTCGAGGGACAGCCCCGGCCTTACGGCTCGGGCACCGATATTGGGGCCGATGAGTATGTCGTCACGGGCAGGAAAAAAGTCCCCGGATTCCCGCGATAACGAAGGTCCAAATCCAGCCCACGACGGATCCCTGGGGAGATTGTTGACATCGCCGCGCGGCCCCGATAATATTCCAGCGTGATCAAGAGGGGAGCCACATCGCCCGGAGTCGCAATTCAAAACGCCGGGCAAAAAAAATTATCGTATCCATCGTATGGGCGTGCCTCAACTTCCATATCGGTATTATGGATGCGGGCGATACGCGTCTTCGCCGTAGCGGCGATGCTTGTGCTGGTCAGTACTCCAGGCCTTGTTAAGCCGGCGTCCTCGCCGCAGGCGGAAACGAATCCGCTCGTTCTGAAAAAATTAGAATGGTTCATGGATATGAAATTCGGATTGCTCCTCCATTGGGGGCCCTACAGCCAATGGGGAGTGGTTGAGAGCTGGAGCATCTGCCCCGAGGACGAAACCTGGTGTCAACGGCGTGGCCTCCAGGCCAAGGATTACAGCGAATATAAGCGAGCGTATGAGAATCTGAAAAACACGTTCAATCCGTTCAAGTTCAATCCCGGGTCGTGGGCGGCAGCAGCCAAAGAAGCGGGAATGCGATATATCGTCTTTACCACCAAGCATCACGACGGCTTCTGTATGTTCGACACCAGGGAGACCGACTACAAAATCACCGACCGCGGTTGCCCCTTCAGCTCAAACCCTCGGAGCAACGTCACCAAAGAGATCTTCAATGCCTTCCGGCAGCAAGGTTTCGGCATCGGCGCCTATTTCTCAAAGCCGGACTGGCACTCGCCTGATTATTGGTGGCCGTACTTTCCGCCCTTCAACCGCAACGTCAACTACAGTATCAAGAAATATCCCCAGAAATGGGAAGCCTTCAAAGCCTTCACCTTCAACCAGATCAAAGAATTAATGAGCGACTACGGCCGCGTCGATATTCTCTGGCTTGATGGCGGGTGGGTGCAGCCGATGAATTCCGGCCAGGACATTAATATGCCCGCCATCGCCGCGATGGCCCGGTCTCTCCAGCCGGGATTGATCATCGTTGACCGGGCCGTGGAAGGCCCCTATCAGAACTATCGGACACCCGAGCAGGAAATTCCCGAAAAGCCCCTTGATTGTGTCTGGGAAACGTGCCTGACCATGGCCACCTCCTGGAGCTACGCGCCAGCAGACACATACAAGCCTGCCTGGAAATTGATACATATTCTGGTCAATGTTGTGGCCAAGGGAGGCAACTTGCTCCTCAATGTCGGGCCAAGCCCGGAGGGAGAGTTGCCGCCCGTGTCGCTCGAGCGCCTCAAGGAGCTCGGCCGCTGGATGAAGGTCAACGGGGAGGCCATCTACAGCACTCGGGCGATTGCCCCATACACGGAGAACAAAATTGGCTTCACGCGCATGGGCGACGGAACGATCAATGCCATCTATCTGGCTGACGAAAGCGAGAAGCAGATTCCGGAGACAATACGGATCTTTTCCTTTAAGCCTCAAAAGGGAAGCTCGGTCACCATGCTCGGAGTCAAGGAGCCGATGGCCTGGACGGTGAGCGACAAGGGATTTGAAATTCATGTGCCCGAATCGGTGAGAGCTCACCCGCCCTGCGGCTATGCCTGGACGTTCAGATTCAGGCCGGAGTGATTCGCGCTGCAGCAGAGGTGGATCAGTCTATTATGATCATAGGAGTCGTTCCATGCCTATCTGTGCGCTCGGCGGATTGATGGAGCAGAGATCGGGGCGGAGACGGTCCTTGGGCAGGCGGGTGTGCCGGACGGGTTTGGTGGCCCTCATCATGCTGCTTCTCGGCAACCAAGCGATCCTGGCGCAGCTATATAAGAAGGCCGATGCACCCGTCGAGGCGCGCGTGAAGGATCTGCTTTCGCGCATGACCTTGGAGGAGAAGTTCTGGCAGTTATTCATGCTGTCCGCTCCTCTCGATGACACCGTAAAGAAGTGTGCCAACGGCGCTTTCGGCTTACAGATCAGTTCATTGGGCAGTGAAGCCTGTTCAGCGGCCGGCGTAAACTCCATCCAGCGTCATTTTGTCGAGGACACCCGTCTGGGAATTCCAATCATTCCCTTCGATGAAGCCTTGCACGGCCTTGTTCAGGCGGGCGCGACCTCCTTTCCCCAGGCGATTGCGCTGGCGGCCACGTTCGATACGACCCTTATGAGCAGGGTGTCGAAAGCAATAGCTCTTGAATGCAGGGGCCGCGGCATTCGGCAGGTTCTTTCTCCCGTGGTGAATATTGCCAGCGATGTTCGATGGGGGCGTGTCGAAGAAACGTATGGGGAAGATCCCTATCTCTCGGCGGCCATGGGCCTGGCCTATGTATCGGAGTCTGAGAGGCTCGGCGTCATCACCACCCCCAAGCACTTCATAGCCAATGTAGGCGACGGCGGCCGGGACAGCTACCCCATACACACTAACGAAAGATTGCTTCGAGAAATCTTCCTGCCACCCTTCGAGGCCTGCATCCGTCGGGGGGGCTCGCGGTCGATCATGACCTCGTACAACTCCCTGGATGGAACCCCCTGCACGGCGAATGATTGGCTGAACAACCGGTTGCTCAAGGGCGAGCTCGGCTTCGCCGGATTTGTCATTTCCGATGCCGGCGCCGTGGGCGGCGCCAGCCTGCTCCATTTAACTGCAAGCGATACCAGCGAGGCGACCGAACGCGCCCTGGAGGGCGGCCTGGACGTGATTTTTCAGACATCGGTTGATCAGTATCCTCTCTTCCTGCAGGCCTTCCAGGAAGGAAGAATCGACCCGGAGATCATTGACCGGTCGGTCGCCAGGGTGCTGAAGGCAAAGTTCGAGTTAGGGCTGTTCGAGAGACCTTATGTCGATGCGAGCGAGACGGCCCTTGCGGAGGAGCGGAACCCGCATCTCCGGCTGGCCCGCGAAGCGGCGCAGAAGTCGATTGTGCTGCTGAAGAATGAAAAGGGAACACTTCCTTTAAAGAAAAGCCTCAAGATGATCGCCGTTCTTGGGCCTGACGCGACCGAAGCCCGGCTGGGCGGATACAGCGGTCCGGGAATCCGAAAGATCAGCATTCTCGAGGGCATCCAGAATGCGGTCGGCAAGTCTGCGCAGGTCGTCACCGCCAAGGGGTGTGACCGGAATTCTCCTGAATATATACCCGTGCCCTCGGAATACTTGCTGTGTTCTCCGGAAGGCACGGTTCAGCAGGGGTTGTTCGGCGAATATTTCGATAACATCACTCTCAGCGGAAACCCGGTGCTCGGGAGAATCGATCCGCAGATACGGTTCCAGTGGACGCTGTATTCCCCCGATCCGCAGAAACTGGCTCGCGATTTTTATTCGGTGCGATGGAGCGGAAAGCTGAAGGCGCCGGAAACCGGCAGCTTCAAGATCGGGGTTGACGGAAACGATGGTTATCGGCTTTTCATCAATGATCAAGCGGTGATCGATAATTGGAAGAAGGTCACCCGCCGGGCCATCCTGGCCGAATACCGTTTTGAGAAGGGCACGGAGTACGACATCCGCCTCGAGTTTTTTGAGCCGGCCGGCAACGCCTTCCTCAAGCTCGTGTGGAACGTGGGGGTTTCCTCTGACGGGAAAGCCGAAATGAACGATGCTGTGAAACTCGCCCTGCAGAGCGATGTCGCAATCGTAGTGGCCGGAATTGAAGAAGGGGAGTTCAGGGACAGGGCCAGGCTGGGGCTTCCGGGTCGGCAGGAGGAATTGATCAACCAGGTCGCCGCCACGGGGAAACCGACCGTGGTCATTCTGGTCGGCGGAAGCGCCGTCACCATGGGCGGATGGCTCGATAACGTTCCAGCCGTTGTGGAGGTGTGGTATCCGGGCGAGCAGGGGGGCGCCGCCGTGGCCGATGTTCTGTTTGGCGACACCAACCCGGCCGGCAGGCTGCCCATCACCTTTCCCGTTGCCGAAGGCCAATTGCCCCTCGTCTACAACCATAAGCCCTCCGGCCGGGGTGATGATTATGCTGACCTCACCGGTCAGCCGCTATTTCCGTTTGGATTCGGAATGAGCTACACGTCATTCGAATACGACAACTTATCCTTTGACCGACAGCGGATCTCTTCGACCGATTCGACTGTCGTGCGCTTCACGGTCAGGAACACGGGCCCGAGGGAGGGCGATGAAGTCGTCCAATTATATATTCACGATGAAGTGTCATCCGTGGCCCGTCCCGTTATCGAGCTCAAGGGGTTTGAACGAATTCATCTGAAGGCCGGCGAAACGAAAGAAGCGAGCTTTGCCATCACGCCCGAAAAGCTGTCTATGCTCAATAAAGATCTCCGGCCGGTCGTCGAAGCGGGAAATTTTCGAATCATGATCGGTTCTTCGTCGAAAGACATTCGCCTTAGAGGGATACTGACGGTGGGCGATTGAGGGGAACCGGGTTCGTTTTAAGCCAGAACCCGTTCGGCGGCCCACAGGCCCGTGGTCAGGGCGGTGGGAAGGCCGCCCCAGAAAAGCTCAGTGACCGAATAGATACCGCATATTAGAAGCCGTTCCAGGGGGGTTTGCCCAAGCAGGTTTTGGCCGAAAGCGCCGGCGTGCTCCGCCGCCCAGGTCCAGCCTGCGATTGAACCTTGGGTGCGATTCCCCCAGTCTTGGTAGGTGAGGGGAGTGGCGACCTCCATGACTTCGACGCTGCGTCCCAAGCCGGGCAGAAAACTTTCCACGTTTTGAATAAGCTTCCGGGCCAGGCCTTCTTTATAGGCTCTGTAGCCCTCGGCCCTTCTTTTCTCACCGGTCCGCCAGCGGCCGAAATAGTCATAAGGGAAGGACGCCCGCAGCAGGAGGGCCGCTTTTCCGGCCGGAGCAGAATCCGGCATGTTCTGTGACCAGAGACAGATTTCGATATCCCGGTTACCGAAATCTTCCAGGCCGGTCCCCTCTACCGGGAATAGGCATTTTCTGAAAAAAGCGTGATTCGTGCTCATCCGGGAAAAATCCACTTTGAGCGGATCGATCCCCAAATAGATGCACAGCCCGGAGCCGGTATAGGGAGTGGAGCGGACTTTATCCAGATAATCCGGCGGAACATGCCGGGGGCTGATCATTTCCAGGAACGTGCGCTTGGTGTCGGCATTGGATACGACCCATTCCGACCGGATGTATTCGCCCGATGCGGTCCGGACGCCGACCGCCTTTCCATTTTCAACCAGAATCTCCTTAACCGCTGTTCCCAAGCGGGTCTTTCCTCCGCAGGCCAGAAAAGAGGCATGGAGGCGGTCAGCCAGGCCATGGATTCCACCGGAGGGAAACCAGACCCCCACTTCGGACACAAGGTTCCACATGCGGGCCAGGCTCAGGAGGGACATTTCCGGTTCTTCCGTTCCCAGTGAGCCGAGGAAATTTCTGAGGACCGGGCTGGAGAGGTGTTGTTTAAGAAATTTTTGCGAAGGAGAAGCCAGTTCTTCTGCTCCCGGAAATGCTTGGTTCCGGGCGGTCTTTGGGGATTTTTTGGCGCGCCTTGATAATATTTCCTGGGGCAGGCCGCCCCGGAGCGGCTTTAGGCCCCGGGAGGCGATGATTCGTTGCAGGGTGGCAATGACGGCCCTAATCCCCTCGGCTTCAGGGGGAAAAAAGCGGATAAGGTCTTCCTGGATAATCCTCAAAGGCCGGGAATAGACGATGTCCAGGCCGGGCGCTATGAGTTGATAGTGATTTCGCTTGAAATCGGCCGGCGCTTCCGTTTTCAATTCTTCAAAAATGGCCTTGACCCTGTCCGGGTAGCTGAAGGAAAGCGGCCCCATGGGAAAGGCATAGGGGCCGCGTCTAAAAATATAACTTGTTCCGCCCAGGTGAGGATTTTCTTCGAACAGGAGGACATTCCGGCCGGTTTGGGCCAGTTTCGCCGCGCAGGCTAATCCGCCCAACCCGGCGCCGATGACGATCGCTTCGGACATGGACCAGGCCATTGGATATCGATGAAATAAAAGGAAGTCCCGATCCCGTGGCGGCAGCCCTAGCTAAAATTTTTTCTGGAGTGGCTGCATTTTCTTTTTGACATGAAAGACGCCGCTGTAGCCGACATGCTTGTCGTCCTGGGAAAGGATTTTGACCACGAGGTCATGTTCCTGGGGCTCGTTGATGGTCCAGTCATAGCTTCCCGTATTGGACACCGGAAAGCCTCCCCCGCAGGTGGTCCGGTCAGGCCAGCAAATAAAGAGCCAGATCGTGCCGCTGTTTTGGATGAGGTTCGTGGCCCAGCGGATGGTGACCTTATCGCCGATGTAGTAGGTCTGGCCCGCTTCGGGTGAGGAGATGAGGATGGCGTTCAGCGCCACGGGCTTTTTTATGTTCAAGACGAGGGTCTTGGTGATGCTGAACGGCTCGCTCATCGCGGTCAGCGCCGGCCTGTTGACCATGGTGATCCTGATGACCCGATTCGGCCCAGCGGCGCCCACAGGGACGTTCCACACGTATTTAACGCTGAGGACATCAACCTCGGCCAGGGTGCCATACAGCGTCCACTGTTTGCCGCCTCCGTGGCCCGGCCCTCCGGTTTCGGTAAAATACAAAAGTTCGATCCTCATCTTTTTTTCGGCGGCGGTTTGGGGCATACCCTCCATGAAAAGGTAATCCCATTTGATGGTTATGGGCGTCCCGAACTTGTAGTCGCCGGCCTTCGGCTCCAGAACCTTAATTTCATCGGCCAAGGCCGCGCCGCTCATTATTAAAAATAAAAAGACCAGGCCCACAAACGATGATGGTTTTTTCATGGTTTCCTCCTCTCGGTAGGGCTCGCCGTTCTCTGCCAAAGGCCTTTCAGCCAGGGGGCAGCTTCTTGGAGGGCCACTGTAAGTTTAGTGGAATCGTAGTGGCTGAGGCCGAGGACGGGTTTGAGCCGAACAACAAGCCCCTGTGATTCGCAAAATTGAACATAGGGGAAGATCATTTAGGGCTCAATATCATAGACCGTATTTCTGGATAATCTGTTCCTTGGTCTTGTCCAGGATGTCGTGCTTCTTCCCGACTTTGCGGAAGGCGTCCAGCGCCTTTTCCAGATGGCTGATCTCATGTCCGGCCGAGACCTGGGTCCGGATGCGGGCCTGTCCCTTGGCCACTACCGGGAAGAAAAAGCCCACGGCATAGACGCCTTCCTGGTAGAGGTCGCGGGAGACGTCCTGGGACAGATTGGCGTTGAAGAGCATGACCGGCACGATGGAGGTGTCGCCCTCTTTGAGGATGAAGCCCGCCTCCTGGAGCCCCGTGCGCCAGAAAGCGGTGTTCCGCTCCAGCTTGTCGCGGCGCTCGGTGCTCTTCATGAGCAGGTCCATGACCCTCAGCACGCCCGCCACAATGACCGGGGCGATGGTGTTGGAGAAGAGGTAGGGCCGCGCCTTCTGCCGGCACATGGCCACAACCTCCCGCCGGCCGCTGACGCATCCGCCGCTGGCCCCGCCCAGGGCCTTTCCGAAGGTGGTGGTGATGATGTCGATTTTGCCCATTACTCCGTGCTTCTCGTGAGTGCCGCGGCCGGTCCGGCCAACGTAGCCCGAGCCGTGGGAGTCGTCCACGAAGACCAGGGCCTTGTACTTGTCCGCCAGCCGGACCATCTCGTCCAGCCTGGCCGTATCGCCGTCCATGGAGAAGACGCCGTCGGAGATGATCATCCGCAGCCGCTTGTCCTGGTGGAGCTGCAGCTTCTCCTCCAGGTGGCCCATGTCGGAATGCTTGAAGGTGTCCTGCTGGGCCTTGCACAGCCGCATGCCGTCGATGATCGAGGCATGGACCAGGCGGTCGGCGATCATGATGTCCTTGTCGGTGAGGACCGCCTCGAACACGCCGGCGTTGGCGTCCATGCAGGAAGGGAAGAGGATGGTATCTTCGGTTCCCAGGAACTCGGTGACCTTCTGCTCCAGTTGGTGGTGGATGTCCTGGGTGCCGCAGATGAAGCGCACCGAGGACATGCCGTAGCCGCGGGTGTCCAGGCCCAGGTGGGCGGCCTTGATCACCTCGGGGTGGCTGGACAGGCCCAGGTAGTTGTTGGAGCACATGTTGATGACTTTTTTCAGGGAGGCGCCCTCCGGAAACTCGACCTCGATGTCGGCCGCCTGGGGGGTGTGGATGTAGCGCTCCTGCTTGAACAGGCCCTGAGCCTTCAGGTCATCCAACTCCTTCTGATACATGCCTCGGATTTGGTCGCTATAAGCCATAATGCTTACTCCTCAAATAGAGGTAGCATCCCCATACGCATATAACATGGGGAGGGGTGGCACGGCGGAGGGGCTCCCCACCCGCGCGCAGCCTTGCGAGCACGGATGGGGGGGAGCCGTGACAGGACCCCTCCTCTTATTGAGAGCTGGTAATGTGCTAGGGGATGCTTTCTCAAAGTACCTTCTTGCCCTTGAATTCGCGCACCAGGGCGCAGATCTTGTTCACCGTGTCGAAGGCCTCGGGAGTGGCCTTATCGTCGGGGATGGAGATGCCGTACTTGTTCTCCAGGAAGCGCTTCAGGGAGACCATGGAAAAGGAATCCACGATGCCGCCCGAGATGAGGGGGGTGTCCGAGTTGATCTCCTGGCTGTCGTCCTCCAGGTATTCCCGCCTGACATAGTCCAGAACGATCTTTGGCATGTCGTCCATGTCTTGACTCCTTAGCTCATAATATTATGTCTCAATCGTTTTCCAGCGTCGAGGTGTCGCCGACCTCTTCGCCCCATTCCTTGGCGTGGAGCAGCCGCCGCATGATCTTGCCGCTGCGCGTCTTGGGCAGGGAGTCCATGAATTCGATCTGCTGGGGCATGGCCAAGGGCGACAGCTTCTTGCGGATGAAGTTCATAATCGAGAGCTCCAAGTCGGCCCCGGGTGCGTAGCCGGGCTTGACCGTCACAAAGGCCTTGACCACCTCCATGTTGATCTCATCTGGCGTGGAGACCACGGCCGACTCGGCCACGGCCTCGTGCTCGAGCAGGGCCGACTCGACCTCGAAGGGGCTGACCAGATGTCCGGCCGTGTTGATGACGTCGTCGTCCCGGCCGACGAACCAGAAGTAGCCCTCCTTGTCGAGGCGGGCCCGGTCGCCGCTCAGGTACCAGCCGTTCCTGAACTTCTTCCGGTAGGTTTCCTCGTTCCGCCAGTAGGTCCGCATCATGGACGGCCAGCCCGGCCGGAAGGCGATCAGCCCGATGGGGCCCGCCTCACTGATGGGTTCGTATTTTTCCGGGTGGAGGAGGGCGGCGGTGATGCCGGGGAAGGGACGGCCCATGGAGCCCGGCTTGATGGGCATTCCGGGGTAATTGGAAATCATGATCGAGCCCGTCTCCGTCTGCCAGTAGGAGTCGTGGAAGGGAAGCCCGAAGACCTTTTCCGACCAGATAACCGCTTCGGCGTTGAGGGGCTCGCCCACGCTGACCAGGTGCCGTAGCGAAGAATGGTCATGCTTCTTGACGATTTCTTCGCCGGCCTTCATCAGGGAGCGGATGGCGGTGGGTGCCGAGTACCAGACCGTGACCCGGTGCTTCTCGATGAATTTATACCAGGCCTCGGCCATAAAGCCCAAGTCCAGCACGCACTGGGTCGTGCCCGTAGCCCAGGCGCCGATGATGCCGTAGGACGTGCCGGTCACCCAGCCCGGGTCGGCCGTGCACCAGTAGATGTCGTTGTCGCGCAGGTCGAGAACCCACTTGGCCGTCAGGTACTGGGCGATGAGGGAATAATGGACATGCTGGACGCCCTTGGGCATGCCGGTCGTGCCCGAGGTATAGTGCAGGACAGAAGGGGTCTCGGCCAGGGTGGGGAAGATGTCCAATTTTTCCACGGACGCGGCCTTTTCCAAGGAGAAGGCCTTTTCGCCTTCTTGGAGTGGCGTTGTCTCATCGGCATCCACCACGATGATATGCCGCAGCTGGGGCAGCTTATGGCGGATCTTGCGCACCTTGGCCAGGTGTTTCTTCTGGGTGATGATGGCCGAAGTCTCGGCGTTTTCCAGCCTGATGAATAGCGATTCATCCCCGAAAGCTGAGTACAGAGGCTGGACGATGGCCCCGATCTTCAGAATGCCCAGGAAGCCTAGGTAGAGCTCCGGGACGCGGTCCAGGAAGAGGCACACTCGCTGGCCGTCCTTGATCCCCAGCCCTCGCAGGAAGCCGCCGATGGTATTGGAGGCCAGCCGGATATCGTTGAAGGTGTAACGTTTTTCCTTGCCCCCCTGGCCCTCCCAGATGAGGGCCGGCTTGTTCGCTTGGCCCAATCGGCAGATGCGGTCGGTGCAGTGCCAGCCGATGTTGAGGACGTCGCCCTTTCTATAACCGAGCTCCTTCTCCGAGAGCGTCCAGTCGAACGTTTTGACCCTATCCTCATAGGATCCGATATTGGACATAGCCTCCTCCTCGAGCTCCAATATGTTCGCCCGAGCATCTGCATCCTTTTGGGAAAAAAGTTTTTCGACGCCCTGACGACGGAGGCACTTATCTTAATTATTTGGGGGGAAAAAATCAACCAATGGGGGCCCAGCTTGACTCCGGCCATTATCATGACTCAAGGGCCTATCGATTCCAGGGCCGAAAACAGGGCCATTTCAAACAAGCCCGACCAGGGGAAGGAGGAGGCGGAGACCCAGCCAGATGGTAAAGCCTCCCAGCAAATCGAACAGAAACCCCGCCCTGATCATTTTGGTGATGGGCACCATCCCCGAGCCGAAAACGATGGCGTTGGGCGGTGTGGAAACGGGGAGCATGAATCCCCAGCTGGCTCCCAGCGTGGCGCCCAGGGCTGGGGGGAGGGGATTGACCCCGGCGGCCATGGACAAGGACAGGATCACCGGCACAACCATAGTGGCCGCGGCGGTGTTGGAAGTGGCCTCGCTGACGATGATACTCAAGAAAATGGCGGCCAGGGTGATGCCCCACAGCGAATGGGCGCCCACCAGTTTGAGAAGCCCCTGGCCCACGGCCTCGGCCAACTGCGTTTTGAACATAAGGTCGCCCAGGGTGATTCCTCCCCCGAAGAGAAGCAGGGTTCCCCAGTCGATCTTGACCGCCTGCCTCCAAGACAGGGTGAATTCCCGTTTCTTCCAGTCAACGGGAAGGATGAACAGGAGGCTGGCGGCCAGCACCGCCGCGGCGGCCTCGGGCAGACGGGCCTGGTAGGTTTTGGAGATAGGCGAGGCAGTCCCAAAGCGCAGGGCCAGGAACCCAGGTATGATCCACAGGCAGACCGCCAGGAGAAAGGCGGCCAGCGCGTTTCTCTGGCCGGGCGTCCATCTGCCGAGCTTTTTCAGCTCTTCCTTTACATATTCCCGGCAGCCCTCCAGGCGGCTGACCTCGGGCTTGTGGAGGAAATACATCAGGAAATAGAGAAGGATAAACATCACGATGAGGAGGGGAACGGCGAACTGCATCCACTGGAAGAAGGGGATTTTGATTTTTGTGTATTTCTCGATCATGGCCAGGCCGATCAGGTTGGGAGCGGTTCCCACGGGGGTACCGATCCCTCCGGCGGAAGCGGCGTAAGCCGCCATCAGCATCATTCCCGTTCCGAAGCGGAGCCGGTGAAGGTCGGCCTTTTTACCGGTCTGGCAGCTGATCAGTTCGGCCATGGTGGAGACGATGCCCAGCCCGATGGGGAACATCATGGCCGTGGTGGCCGTGTTGCTGATCCACATGGAAATGAAGGCTGAAATGGCCCCGTAGGCCAAGAGGAGGCGGCCCGCGCTGTTGCCCACCCAGCGGAGGGACATGATCTTGTAGGCGAACCTCTTGTCCAGCCCGTGAACAGCCATGGCCCGGGCCAGGATGAAGCTGCCCAGGAAGAGGAAAATCGTCGGATCGGCGAAAGAAGCAAAAGCCTCTTTGGCGCCGGCCACGCCCAACAGGACACAGAGCACCGTGCCGAACAGGGCCGTGGCCGGAATGGGAATGGGTTCGGTGATCCACCAGCTGACGACCCAGCCGATTATGGCCGCCAGTATGTGTGCCTTCCGGCTCAGGCCGGGCAGGGGCAGGAGATAAAGGCCCAGGCCGGCCAGCGGACCCAAAAAAAGCCCGATGGTGCTCCGCCAGTGCTGGAAACGCTCTTCTTTGGGAGAGATGATTTCCTGGAGCTCCGGCAAGCGCTCAATCTCCTGGGCAGGAAATCATGGATTTGTTTATTTGCCGAATTCAAGCACCATGAATGTGCCCGGCACAATGGCCGGCCGGGGCCGAGGCTGCTCCGGCGTGGGGGCCGGAGCGGGTCCGAATTCCGCGGTGGCCAAGAAGACATGGTGGGTCCGGGGGTCCAGCTCCATGGTCCGGGCGCCGCGGGCCGTGGCTACCGTTTCGAGGACGCTGTATGTGTTGGCCGATTCCTGGCGGATCACGGTCAAGGTTCCCTCGCCGTTGGAGGAAAAGACCAGGCCGGTCCCGGCGTCATAGCGGACCGCGTCGGGGCCTTTGCCGATGGGCACCGTGGTGACGACCTTGCCGTTCTCGAAATCCGAGACGACCATGACTTGGTCGCAGACGCTGAACAAGCGCTTGTTTTTCAGGTCGATGGCCAGCCCGCTGGGGCCTTCCCCGGGAGCGATCGACCATCTCTTCTTGACCTCGAGCGATTTGGCTTCGAAGGCAACGATTTCGCTCTTGTCTTCATTGTTGACGAAGATCATCCCCCGGCCGTCGGTGACGGCAAATTCCGGCTTTCCGCCGATGTCGATGGTCCCCACAACCTTGTTTGTGGCCGCGTCGATGGCCGTGGCGTTCGCCGTCCGGCCGTTGAAGGCGAAAACGCGGCCCGAAAAAGCGTCGTACATGATGGCGTCGGGGTTTTGCCCTGTTGAGGGGATTTCTTCCAGAACCTGGTGGGTCTTGAGGTCAAAAACAGATACGCTGTTGCCCCGCCCGTTGGAGATGTAGCCGCGCCCTCTCTCCGGAGCAAAGGCCAGGCCATGCACGCCTTTTAAGTTGGGGATGGGTTCGCTCTTGAGACCAGTATCGACGTTGAGGATTTCGACGGCGGTGGCGTGCGTCACGTAGAGGAGGCGTGTCTGAACGTCCAGGGCCAAATAGTCCCAGCCGCCTTCTCCGCCGATGACGATCTTTTTGAGCAGGTGATAGCCGGAGGGATTTGCCTGCTGGACGGCGGCCAGACTAAGCCCGGTTAAGCCCAAAACCAGAAGACCAGTTAGAAAAAATCTCTTTTTCTTGTTCATAAAATAATTATATCCTTTTTGTCAAATAAGGAAAATGATATGAGCATTATAATTATCCCCAATAATTTTGACGGGCCATGAATAGTGAACTAGAATAGAACAGGCTTTCAGCGCATGGCTTTTCAGTTGATTTCGCTTCTCAGGGTCCTGGCCAATAATCGGCCAAAGATCTTTTTTTGGGCGATTGCTTGTTCCCTGGCTATCCTCTGGGCGGCTCCCGGCGAACCGCTGAGAGATTACCGACAGCTCTTCGCTGTCGGAATCGCGGCCGGCGATCGCTCCCCCGTTATCATCCTTCGCAGCTTCAAGCAGGAAGGGAATGAGCATTATCTCACCGTTGACCCGGTCACCTTGAGGACGGCTGTCCTGCCGGCAGACCAAGTCCGGGCCGCCGCAGAGGGCTGGGAAGCGGTTAAAGCCTGCTTCATCGATTCTCCTTACCTCCGGGCCCTTTCCGACGCGGCTCGGAATTCGGGCGCCTTGCAGAATGCCGGCCTCGTCCATGTGCTGTCCAAGCAGATGGGCGTCGACCTGACCGTGGACCTTTGCCCGTCCCACCGCCCCCTGGACCGCGCCCTCTTCACCGAGGTTATCCGCGCTTTTGGCCGGGAGGAAGGGCCTGTTCCGCTGGCTGTGGCCGTGACCGGTTTGTGGATGGAAAAACATCCGAACGACCTGGCTTGGCTTCGCCGTCTGGCCCAGAAGAATGAGATTGCCGTCACCTGGATCAACCATTCCTATCATCACCGGGTCAGCCCGGACCTACCGCTGCGGGAGAATTTTCTTCTGGAGAAAGGGACCGACGTGGAGGCCGAGGTTTTGGGCGTGGAAGCCAAGATGATCGAGGAGGGCCTGACCCCATCGGTCTTTTTCCGTTTTCCCGGGCTCGTTTCCGACGACCGGATCTTTAACCAGGTCCTGTCCTATGGCTTGATCCCGGTCGGGAGCGATGCCTGGCTGGGGAAGAACCAGTGGCCCAAGCCCGGGAGCATCGTCCTCGTCCATGCCAACGGAAACGAGCCGATCGAAATCCGGCGTTTCCTCAGGCTGGTTCGGGAAGAGCGGGAGCAGATCGCCGGCAAGCACTGGCTGCTGTACGACCTGAGAGAAAGCACCGCCCGGATGGAGAAGGAAAAGAAGGACTGAGGACTGAGGGCGGTGTTGACTTCCTCCATCGGTTGTCGGCATATTTCTGAGTCTTCCCTCATGCCCCGAAATTTCAAGGGATTCCTTACCATTCCTGATATTATCTCCGGAACGAAATTCATTGCCGGCCTGCCCTCATTTCTTCGAAGCTCCATTTCAACTCAGGAAGCGAGGAAGGTTCTGCTCTCACGTCTGAATAGCCGAGAATCCGATTTTCTTACACTCGCCGCAAAAGGCATTTATGCCAATCCCCTTAGCCCTTATCGAAGAATGCTCGGGCTGGCCGGCTGTGAGTATGGCGACCTGGCCAAACTTGTCAAGAAAGAAGGAATGGAGGGAGCCCTGGGGGTTTTGTTCCGCAACGGCGTTTATCTCTCGGTGAATGAGTACAAAGGCCGTGTTCCCACCCTCAGGGGGACTTCCACCATAGAGGTGGGGTCAAACGTTCTATCCAATCCGCTTTCTCAATCGCACCTGCGTCTCCATACCAGCGGCAGCAGCGGCCAGAGCACCTTTGTGCCGGTGGACTTGGCCTTTATTCGAGAACGCTCGGTTAATCAGCGCTTGCTGACCGAAGCCCGGAAAGGCTCCTTATGGCGCTTTGCCGTGTGGGGGGTTCCTGGCAATACGGATATTGTGAGAGTCCTGGAGCTGCACGGTTCTGGAGCCCGTTCCATCCGCTGGTTTTCCCAAGTTGATCCGGGTGCCTCCGGCCTCCATCCGCGGTATCGATGGAGCATACGCCTTATGCGCTGGGCCGCCAGGCTGACAGGGTTCGCCTTGCCCTCGCCGGAATATGTTCCTTTGAGTGACCCATGGCCCATTGTTCACTGGCTGCGCCGGGTTTTGGATTCAGGACACAAACCCCATATCACGACGTGGGTGAGCTCGGCTATCAGGGTCTGCCAGGCAGTCTCCTCTTTGAGAATTGATATAGCGGGCACGCAATTTACAGTCGGGGGAGAACCCCTGACGGGCGCCCGCCTGGCCATGATCCAAAAAAGCGGAGCCGTCGCCGTTCCCCGATTCATGTCCGTAGAGTGCGGGTATATCGGCTATGGATGCCTGAACCCTGAATCGTCGGACGACTACCATTCTATGAGCGATTTCACCGCAGTGATCCGGGCGGGGCAGGAGGGAGTCCAGCGCGGCTTCCCGCCCGAAGCCCTTCTCCTGTCGTCCATCCGGCTGACTTCACCCTTCCTTCTTCTGAATGTGTCGCTGGGAGACCAGGCCTATATGGAGCGACGGCCTTGCGGATGCCCCCTAGAGAAGCTGGGCTGGTCGAATCATTTTCGGCAGGTTCGCAGTTTTGAGAAGTTGACGAGCGGGGGAATGACCTTCCTGGACCGCGATATTGTGCACGTCCTGGAAAAAACTCTGCCTTCCCGTTTTGGGGGCACCCCTCTCGATTACCAGCTCGTCGAAGAAGAGACGGAGGAGGGGAGTCCTCAGATTCTTCTCTTAATCAGCCCCGAGGTGGGACAGCTCGATACGCAAGAAGTGCTCCGCTGTTTTTACCGGGCCATAGGCCAAGGCTCCGGCGCCGAGCGCGTGATGAGCCTTCAGTGGAAGAGCGGCGGGTTCATTTCTATAAGGCGGCAAACGCCGAGAACGACACAGACCGGGAAGATTCTGCATTTGCTTAAAACGACAAAATAGCCGCTCAGCTCATCCAGCCAAACCGTACCCTATCGGTTCGGCGGCCCTTGTGGTTTTTGCTCTATTGACGATCATCAACCCAATCCAGGCATAGATAAACGAAAGCGGGAACTTGATGAATGTCTGGCCCAGCATGATCGGCAGCAGTGCCTTCCCAGCGCCCCAAAAAGAAATGAGGACAAAACAGACGGTTCCAAAGGACCAGGATATGAGGTTGGAAACATTGGCCCTGAAAAAAAATCCGAGTTTTATCCGCTTCAGCCTATGGAAAATAGGGATATCAATAAGCACATTTTGTATGAGCGTATTGACTTCAGAGGCCAGGAAGGTGCGGATGCTCATCCGCAGCAGGCTGGAATATCCGGATGGTTCTAGGTAGGAGGGCAACCTGATCACAACGGGAATGATGCCTACGAAGATGACTATCCGTATGAGAATGATGAAGACGGCCAGAAAACGGGCGTCATTCTTCCCCCACAGTTCGTTGACCACATCAAGGAGGCTGAAGGCGGCCAGCATAGTGAAGATGCCGGCCGTGAATTTGACGCCGAAGAAATTCACCACTTTCGTCCCTAGAATAGGAGACACGGCCACCAAGGAGGAGTAGACCATGATGATCAATATGTAGAGCTTCTTCATTTCTCCCCCTATTAAACTCACCTGAATGGACATCGTCAAATAGATATCTGGTAAGACAAAGGCGCAGACGATTTAGATTAAGAAATTATGGAAGCGTTGTCGATTCTAACAGCGATTTTACCGCAGGGTGCCTTCGTAGTGGGCGGTGAGCTGGCGGCGCCGGACGTCCTCGGGCGTGTAGGAAGGCAGGAGCACGGGCGCAACTCGGTCGGTTTTAATGCCGGCCTTTTTCAGCTCAGCCTCGTAGGCGTTTATGTGATCGAGGGAAAGCTTGCCCAGGGTCGCCGTCTTCACATATTCCGCGGCGTAGATGCCCGCCCGTCTTCCGAAAACGTTGTAGTCCAGCACCGAGTTGCCCATCAGCCGGTTCCGGCCGTGGACGCCGCCGGAGGCCTCGCCGGCTACGAACAGGCCGGGGATGTTCGTCTCACAGCGGTCGTTGATCTCGACTCCGCCGTTCTGGTAGTGGAGCGAGGGATAAACCAGCATGGGCTCCTTGTTGATGTCGATGCCGTAGCGGATGAACTGGCGGACCATGGCCGGGAAGTTCTTCAAAAGATAGCCCTGGCCCTGGATGATGTCGATGACCGGAGAGTCGAGCCAGACGCCCCATCGGCCGCTGGGAGTCTGGATGCCGTTGTGCCGCTCCAGGCACTCCCGGATGAAAGAGGCGCTCTCCACATCGCGCGGCTCGCGGGGAAAAACGAACAGGTCGCCGAACTTGTTCAGGGGCTGGCCGCCTGCGCCGCGGATCTTCTCGGTGATGAGAAAGCCGGCGATCTGCTCGGGGAAGACCGCGCCGGTGGGGTGGTACTGGACGGAGTCCATGTACAGGAGTTTGGCTCCGGCCCGGTAGGCTATGACCAGCCCGTCGCCGGTGGCCCCGTAGTGGTTGGTCGTGTCGAACCCGCGGATGTGGAGCCGGCCGTAGCCGCCGGTGGTGATGATGACGGCCTTGGCCTTGACCGTGAAGTACTCCTCGGTCTCCAGGTTGTAGAGCAGGCCGCCCGCGCAGCGGCCTTTCTCATCGAGCAGGAGCTCCACGACGGGCATGAATTCAAGGACGGTGACCTTATCCGGATGATTGCGCACCTCGTCCATCAGGGTCCGCATGATGATGGCCCCGGTGTAGTCGCGGCAGGAGTGCATCCGCTTGCGGGAGGTGCCCCCGCCGTGCAGCACGTACATCGAGCCGTCCGGGTTCTTGTCCCAGACAACTCCCAGTTCCTCCAGCCACTTGACCACTTCCGGCCCGTCTTCGGTCAGGGCCCGCACCAGGTCGGGCTTGTTGTCGAAGTGGCCGCCGCCGATGGCGTCCAGATAATGGATGGAGGGCGAATCCTGGGGAGTAACCGCGGCCTGCATGCCGCCCTGGGACATCATGGAGTTGGCGTCGCCCAGGCGGAGCTTGGTGGAGATGACCGAGGAGGTGCCGTGCTGCATGGCCAGGATAGCCGCCGCGCAGCCTGCTCCGCCGCCTCCGATGATGAGCATAGCCGTCTCCAGGTCGGGCCGGTTGAGGTCGAAAAGCTCGGGCCGGATGCGGCTGTGGCTTTCCAGGATGTCGGCCACCTCGGTGGTCAGGTCCTCACCCTTGTTCGGCCCGAGGTGAATTTTTCGCCTGGCCTCGGGGCGATAATCGGGATGGAAGCGGTTGAGGACGTCGTCCCGCTCCTCGGCGGTCATGGGCTTGAAGACGGGCTGGCCGCTTTTTTCGAGCTCCAGACGCTTGGGCCGAGTCTCCTCGACCTTTTTCAGGGACTCATTCATATAATCGGGGTACATGGCTCGGCTCCTTTATTCCGTGTCCCGGGCGTAGTATTTCTTTTTCAGCTCGTCCTTCTTCATGCTCATCATTTCTTTATACTCTCTGTCGTACTGGCGGGCTTTGACTTCCTTCAGCCGTTTTTCCAACTCGGGGCTTTTTTTGGACAGATACCGGCCGTACAGCCGCCTGGCCAGGATGCCCACGTTGTAGTGGACGATCTCGGCCGGGCAGCGGATGGCGCACATGCCGCAGCTCAGGCAGTCGAAGGACAGGTCCATGATCTTCTCCACGTCGCCCCGCTTGGCGGACTGTATGTAGTCCATGACCTCCAGCTCCTGGGGGCAGGCCTTGGTGCAGGTGTTGCAGGCTACGCAGCGGAAGATCTCGGGGTAGAGCTTCTGGAAAGCGGTGACGTCCGGACGCAAGACCTCGATGTCGTAGATGGGCTTCTGGGAGGGTATGGCCGGCAGCTGCGCCAGCCACATGCCCTCCTTGACCAGGGTGGTGCAGGCCAGGCCGGTGTAGATCCGGTAATCGTTGGGCAGTCGATAGACCGTGGCGCAGGCGCCGCAGAATCCTTCCCGGCAGCCGGCCCCGCGCTTGATCTGATAGCCGGCGTATTCGATGGCGCCCATGATGGTGGCCTCGGCCGGAACCCGATAGGACTTGCCCATGATGAAAACGGTGATCATGTCCTTGGGCGGCTCTTTTTTGGCCAGCGCCGGACGGGGAGCGGCTTCCTTGGCCTTGGGTCCGGGCTTAGGGGACTTGGCGGCAGGATGCGCGGATTTTTTGGCCACGGCTTTTTTGATTGGCATCATGGTCTCTCCTTCTCAGTATTCTTGGGGTAAATTTTTTAATTCCGCCCAGGAATAGACCGGGCCGTCCTTGCAGACATAGTGACGGCCGATGTTGCAGCGGCCGCATTTGCCGATGCCGCATTTCATCTTGTTCTCGACGGTAGTGTAGATCTGTTCATCCCCGAACTGAAGATCTTGAGGGCCTTGATCACCGTCTTGATCATGATGGGCGGGCCGCAGGTGATGGCCATGGTGTTATCGGGCTTGGGCTTCTTGTCCGCCACGTTGGCGGCCACAAACCCGACAAACTCCTTCCAGTCCGGTTCGGCCACGTCGATGGACAGGTGGACGGGGATCTGGGTCCGAAGTTCCGCCAGTTCCTCTTTGAACACGATGTCCGGGGAGGTGCGGGCGCCGTAGATGAGGGTCAGCTCCCCGAATTCGCTCCGGCGTAGGAGGGCCGTCTGGAGGACGGACCAGATGGGCGCCAGGCCGATGCCGCCTCCGGCGAACAGGATGTTCTTGCCCTTCCATTCCTCCACCGGGAAACCGTTGCCGTAGGGACCCCGGAGGCCGATGATGCAGCCGGGCTCCAGGTCATGGAGGGCCGTGGTCACCCGGCCCGTCTTCAGGATGCTGAACTGGAGATAGTCCTTGACCAGGGGCGAGGAGGATATAGAGATCATCGATTCGCCCTGGCCGAACACGGAGATCATGGCGCACTGGCCGCAGCGGTGCTCGAACCCGCCGTCGAGGAACTCGGTCCGGAAGGTTCGGATCGGCCGGAGGCCGCCCACCTCGTCCTTGACCGAGATGATCCTGGCCAGTTGGGGGAGATAAACGTTAGCTGGCATGGTCCCTTACCTTTTCTACGACCTTGACGATGTCGATGCCCACCGGGCAGAGGGTGATGCACCGGCCGCAGCCGGTGCACTGCCAGTTCTGCCAGACTTCTTGGAAGTACTGGAACTTATGGTTGATGCGCTGCCGGAGGCGGGAGGATTTTTCCGGCCGGGGGTTGTGGCCCGAGGAGTGCATGGTGAAGTCCGGGAACTGGCAGGTGTCCCAGGTGCGGACCCGGCGGCCCCGCAGCGGCGAGGCGCTCACCACCTCGTCGTTGATGTCGAAACAATGGCAGGTCGGGCAGAGATACGTGCAGATGCCGCAGCGGATGCAGCTCAGGGACTCCTCGTCCCAGAAGGATGAGTCGAACATGCCCCTCAGCTTGCGGGGAACGTCTTTAATGTTTTCCAGCCGACGGGCTAGCTTTTTCTCTGAATCGGCATGAATTTTATCGGCGGCCTTTTTGTCCTCGGGCAGGGGAACGGCGAAAACGGCCCCGCCTTTGGCCAGGAGGTCTTCACCTTTTGAAGTAAAAGCCTCGACATAATATTTGTCCCCCAGGTCGGTGAGCAGAATGTCCAGCCCTTCCCGGGAGTGGGGTGAGCCGTCCACGGACAGGCAGAAACAGTTGGGGGAGGGAGGAGTCCCGCAGGCCAGGCCTACCAGCGTCACGGCCCGGCGGCGCTTCCAGTAGTAAAGGTCCTCGAATTCGCCGCCGAAAACCTTGTCGGTCAGGGTCAGCGCCCGGCCCTCGCAGGGGCGGACGCCGAAGATGACCACGGGATTCTCCTCGGGCAGGGTTTCGGCGAGCCGGTAGCCGTTTGTGTCGTCCTGGCTGAATTCGAAATAGGATTCCCGCTGGGGAAAGATGATCTTCTTGGCCGGAACGGCGGTCAGGGGATAATCCAGGCTGACTCTGGCCGGGTCGGTGACGAGTTCGTAGGACCAAGCCTCATCAACCAGCCGGGGAGCGTAGAGGGCGTAGGCCGACAGGTTCTTTAGCCACAGGGGAAAATCCTTTTTTGGTAGTATCTTGTCCATCGTCTTACCTGATGAAATCCTGGGGGTCCTCATCCCGGAAGCAGGAGATGAGCGCCGGCTTGTCCGGGTCAAAGCCCACCTCGTAGCCGAACAGAACCTTGGCCTCTTTTTCCATTTTTTTGTTGAGTTGGCGGAGGGGGATGTTCACCGGGCAGGCCCGCTCGCACTCGCCGCAGTCGATGCAGCGGCCGGCCAGATGGATGGCCCGCACCAGATGGTAAAAGATGTTCTCGGAATCCAAGGGAGATTTTTCCACCCACTTGATTTTCTGGGCCTTTTCCTCGGCCGGGGTGTCGGCCGTTACAGCGAAGTTGATCGTATCGGCCACGCATTCGTCGCAGTAGCACATGGGGCAGACCGAGCGGCAGGCATAGCAGCGGATGCATTTGCGGAACTGCTCCTGCCAGAACTTCCATTTTTCCTCGGGGGGGAGGGACTCTAGAGGTTCGACCGAAGCAAAGGCGTTGGCTACGGTGCGCTTGGTCTTCTCGCCCAGCAGGAGGTCGGACACAACTGGAAAATTAGCGATGCACTCCAGGCAGCGGCCGGCCAGGACCTCGGCGGCCGGGACAATGACCGTTCCGTCTGGGGTGGTCACCGTAAAATTATCTTCCGGACCGAACTCGACCCGGACGGCCTTTTTCCCCTTGAGCCTTTTAGCCAGCTTGCGCTCATCGGCCATGCCCGTCTTTTCACAGGACAGGCCCAGGATATGGACGTCCTTTCGCTCTATAAATTTCTCCTGGAGCAGGATGACCAGGGCCCGGCTGTCGCAGCCCTTGACCACGACGCCGACCGGACGGGTGTCCGGATTTTTCTCCTTGGCTTTTCGTCTTTTTTCGTCCACCAGGAAGCGAACCAGGTTGTGGACGCAGGTCGGATCCCAGGCGATCCTGTCCGCGTCCTCGGGTTTCCTGAGAAAGGCGGGAACGGCCCTTCCGTCCAGGGGGTTCCGCTCGTAGGCAATGATGTATTTGACCTTCCCTTCTTTCAGCAGACGGCGGGCTTCCTCTTTGAGGTCTTCCAGCTTCACCATCAGACGTTTCTCCTCAGCTTGGTCTGGGGTCCGAGCGGTTTCAGGTCCTTGACCAGGTCCTTGATGACCTGGGTGTATTTCTGTCCCTCGGCGGCCGATACCCAGGACATCCGGAACCGCTGTGGCTCCAGGCCCAGGTGCTCCAACAACTTCTTGACCAAGGCCAGCCTGCGGCGGGCGTACAGGTTGCCCTTAATGTAGTGGCAGTCGCCCGGGTGGCAGCCAGAGACGAGCACGCCGTCGGCGCCCCGGTTGAAGGCCGAGAAGATGTACAGGGGCGAGATGCTCCCCGAGCACATGACCTGGATGGGGACCACGTTGGGCGGATATTCCATCCGGGAAACGCCGGCCAGGTCGCTCCCCGCCGAGGAGCACCATTTGCACAGAAAAGCGATGATCTTGGGTTCGAATTCCTCGGTCATCCTCAGCCTCCCAGGCTCGCCAGGATCATTTCATGGAGTTGATGCTGGGTCAGGTTCTTCACCTGGATGGCGGCTCGCAGGCAAGTCGCCTGGCAGGTGCCGCAGCCCTCGCACAGGACCTCGTTGACCTCGACCTTGCCGTCCTTGAGGGCGATGGCGTCGTAGGGACAAACCGCCACACACATGCCGCATCCCGTGCACAGGTTCTTGACCGCTTTGGCGACCGTCGGCGAATGGTAGAGGCGGTCCTGGGACAGGATGGTGATGGCCTTGCAGGCGGCGCCCGAGGCCTGGGCCACGGCCTCGGGGATGTCCTTGGGCGCCTGGGCCGCTCCGGCCAGGAACATGCCGGCCGTGACGCTCTCCACCGGCCGCAGCTTGGGATGGGCCTCGGCCAGAAAGCCGTCCTTGTCCAGGGCCAGCTTGAGCTTCTTGGCCAGCTCCTGGGCTCCCTGGGCCGGCCTCATGGCCATGGCCAGGACGACCATGTCCGCATCGATCTCGATATTTTTTCCGCTCAGGGTGTCTGCGCCCCAGACCTTGAGCTTGTTGCCCTCCTGGAAGACCTTGGACACCTTGCCCCGCAGGTAAACGACGCCGTCTTCCTCCACCGCCCGCTGGACGAACTCCTCGTAGTTCTTGCCGCCCGAGCGGATGTCGATATAGAAAATATAGGCCTGCCCGTCATGGACGTGATGCTTGTAGAGCATGGCCTGCTTGGCCGTGTACATGCAGCAGATCTTGGAGCAGTAGGCGCAGTGGAGCTCCGGGTCGCGGGAGCCGGAGCACTGGATGAAGACGACCTCCTTGGGCTCCTGCTGGTCCGAAGGCCGGAGGATTTTGCCCTGGGTCGGCCCGGAGGCCGAGCACATCCTCTCGAACTGCAAGCCGTCCAGGACGTCGGGGTAGCGGCCCAGGCCGTACTCGGCCATCTTCTCCTTGTCGTACAGGTCGTAGCCGGTGGCCACGATGATGGCCCCCACCTCCTCCTCGATGATCTCCGGCTTCAGGTCGTAGTTGATAGCCTTGGGCTTGCAGACGTGGTAGCACTTGCCGCAGGCTACCGGGAAAAGGGAGGGGCAGTTCTTGTCGTCCAGGCAGTAGGAGGCGGGGATGGCCTGGGGGAAGGGGAGGTAGATGGCCCGCCGGCCGGTCAGCCCCAGGTCGAATTCGTTGGGCACGACGATGGGACAGACCTTGCTGCACTCGTCGCAGAGGTTGCATTTGGCCGGGTCCACGTAGGTGGGTTTCTTTAATATTTTGACCTTAAAGTTGCCCACGTAGCCCGTGACGTCCTGAACTTCGCTGTAGGTCATCAGCTTGATTTTGGGATGCTTGGAGGCTTCCACCATCTTGGGGGTGAGGATGCACTGGGAGCAGTCGAGGGTGGGGAAGGTCTCCGAGAGCTGGATCATGTGGCCGCCGAGGGAGGGGGACTTTTCCACCAGGATGACCTCGTAGCCGCTGTTGGCCAGGTCGAGGGAGGCCTGGATGCCGGCGATGCCCCCGCCGATGACCATCGCCCGCCGGGTGACGGGAACGCTGATGGGCTCCAGCTCTTCGTTCTTCTGCACCCGTTTCACGGTGCTCTTGATGATCTGCGCGGCCTTGGGGGTGGCCTTGGACATGTCTTTATGGACCCAGCTGCATTGCTCCCGGATGTTGGCGATTTCGCAGCGGAAGGCGTTGAGGCCGGCCCTCTTGGAGGCGTTGCGAAAAGTGGTCTCGTGAAGGGTAGGGGAGCAGCAGGCCACTACGACGCTGTCCAGGCCCTTGTCCTTGATGGCCTGGGCGATGAGGTTCTGGCCGGGGTCGGAGCACATGTAGACGTAGTCTTCGGCATGGGCCACCCCGGGCTGTTGGGACAACTCCCGGGCTACTTTCTTCACATCGACCGTGCCGGCGATGTTGATGCCGCAGTGGCAGATGAAAACTCCCGTCTTCTTCATGACTACACCTCTCTTCTGTTATAGCCTCCAGCCGGCCGCTCAGTTCTTGTCCTGGCTCAGGGCCTCCAGCCCGTAACTGTATCCCCGCTCAAAAGCCTTGATGTTGACGTCCATAAACCGCGAAGGAACCAGGCCCGGCAGGGCTTTCTTGATGGCCTCGGCCGAGACCACCTTGGAAATGGCGGTGAAGAAGCCCAGCATGACCAGGTTGGCGAAAATGCGGTTGCCCAGCTCCTCGGCCAGGCGGGTGGAGGGGACGGTGAAGAGCTTGATGCGGCCGCGGGGGGAATGGGTCTTGACCAGGTCCGAGTCGATGATCAGCAGGCCGTCCTCGCGCAGCTCGGGCTCGTATTTATCGTAGGCCTCCTGGGACATGGACACCAGCATCTCCGGTTTGGTGATGTAGGGGTAAAGGACCCGGCCGGGAGAAATGACCACCTGCGAGCTGCAGGCGCTGCCCCGCGCCTCGGGGCCGAAGCTCTGGGTCATGGTGGCGCATTTGTTGTCGAACAGGGATACCGCCTTGCCGGTGATAAGGCCCAGGCGGATGATCCCCTGGCCTCCGAAACCTGAGAAGCGGATCTCGGTCATGGCTTGACTCCATAAGGGACATATTTGCCGCCCAAGGTTTTGCCCAGATGTTGGTTCATGCATTCCAGGAAGGTGGGCTTCTCCCGGTCGATAAATTTGCCGCAGATGATCTTGCTCTGGTAGCCGATGTCGAGCGTCCGGGTATCGGCGCCGTGCCGGACTTCGGAGTTCTCGTAGTAGAACTTGAGGAGGTTGAGCCCGTCGCCCAGGCGGTTGCGGCGGGCGTAGAGGGTGACGCAGGGGGTGATGACCTCGATGAGCGACAGACCTTTGTGGTTCAGGGCTTCCATGATGGAGTTGGTCACCTGCCTCATGTGCAGAACGGTCCAGCGGGCGACGTAGGTGGCGCCGCAGGCATCGGCCAGGTAGGGCAGGCTGAAGGGATATTCGAAGTTGCCGTAGGGCGCCGTGCTCAGGTTGGCCTGGAGGGGGGTGGTGGCCGCCACCTGGCCCCCGGTCATGGCGTAGTTGAAGTTGTTGACGCAGATGATGACCAGGTCCATATTGCGGCGGGCGGCGTGGATGAAATGGTTGCCGCCGATGCCGAAGAGGTCGCCGTCGCCGCTGAAGACAACAACTTTTAATTCGGGGTTGCCCAGCTTGAGCCCGGTGGCGTAGGGGATGGCCCGGCCGTGGGTGGAGTGGAAAGAATCGAGCTTGACATAGCCGGCCACCCGGCCCGTGCAGCCGATGCCCGAGACGATGGCCGTCTTGTCCAGGTCGAGCTCGCTCCTGGACAGGGCGTCGGCGAAGGAGGAGACCACCGTGCCGATGCCGCAGCCCGAGCACCAGATGTGAGGGATGCGGTCCATCCGCAGGTAACTCTCTATGGGGTTCTTTTCGGTATGGGAGTTGACGGCCTTCATTTCACCGCCTCCTTGATGACTTTCAGAATATCGTCGGGGTCATGGACCCAGCCTCCGCAGTGCGGCACGCCGATCACTTTCGTCCGGCCGGCGACATCCCGCTCCACTTCCTTAAGCACTTGTCCGAGGTTGATCTCGGGCACGACAATGGCCTTGACCCTTTTGGCCAGCTCGGCCACCCGTTTTTCGGGGAAGGGCCAGACGGTGATGAGACGGAGCGTTCCCACCTTGATTCCCTGGCGGCGGGCATCCTGGACGGCCTTGACCGACACCCGGGAGGTAATGCCGTAGGACATGACAAGCACCTCAGCCCCCTCGGTCTGATCCTCCTCGAGCTTGATGATCTTATCGGCGTTCTTGTCGATTTTGTCGCACAGGTGCCGGACGCACCAGTCCTGGCACTCGGCGTTGATGACGGGGTAGCCCCGCTCGTCATGGGTCAGGCCGGTGGTGTGGAAGCGATAGCCGTCGCCGGCCTTGATCATGAAGGGGACCAGGTCGGTATCGGGTTTGTAGGGCAGATACTTGTCCTTGGGCCCCTCATACCATTTCCGCTCCACGATCTCGATCTGGTCGGCCGGCGGGATAACCACTTTCTCGTGCATGTGGCCCACACATTCGTCGGTCATGATGAAGACCGGCACTCGGTAGAGCTCGGAGAGGTTGAAGGCGTGGATGGTCAGGTCGAAGCATTCCTGGGGCGAGTCGGGGGACAGGGCGATGATGCGGAAGTCGCCGTGGGATCCCCAGCGGACCTGCATCATATCCTGCTGTCCAACCAGGGTGGGCAGCCCGGTGGAGGGCCCGCCGCGCTGGACGTTGGCGATGACCAGGGGGACCTCCTGCATACAGGCCAGGCCGATGTTCTCCATCATCAGGGAGAAGCCCGGCCCGGAGGTGACGGTCAAGGCTTTTTTCCCGCCCCAGGCGGCGCCGATGAGCGCGGTGATGGAGGCGATCTCGTCCTCCATCTGGATGAACACTCCGCCCACGAAGGGGATCCGCTCGGCGAACCGCTCGGCCGTCTCGGTCGAGGGCGTGATGGGATAGCCGGCGAAGAACCGGCAGCCGGCGGCCAGAGCGCCTTCGGCGATGGCGAAGTCGCCGTCCAGATAGTGAGCGCCGGTCAACACTCCTTTAGGGTCTGCTTTCCGTGTTTTCACCTTCCTCCTCCTCGCTCTTGAGAGTGACAAATATGGAGAACTCAGGGCATATGGCCTCACACAGCTGGCAGTAGCAGCACTCTTCCTCTTTCTTAATGCTGGGCGGATGGTAGCCCTTTTTGTTGAACTCTTCGGACAATTCCAGGACATCCCGCGGGCAGTACTCGACGCAAAAGCCGCAGCCTTTGCATTGGTCCCGCTGGATGTGGATTCGGCCCTTCTTGGGCTTGAGGTTGCCGAAGTAGATTTTTTTGTCCATCACAAGTACCCCTTCGCTTTCAGCACCGGGTGCGGGTCCGCCTGGTGGAGGTCGAAGCGTTGGGCTTCCTCCGGGCAGCCGAGGGCCAGGGCCAAGAGCTGAGTGAAATACAGGACGGGCATGGGCCTAAACTCAGAGTAGAGCCGGGCCGCTTGCTTCTGACGGTGGTCCAGGTTGAAGGCACACAACGGGCAACTGACCGTGACCAGGTCGGCGCCCTGCCGCCGGGCCGAGGTCAGGATGTGGAAGGTCCGCTCGGCCACCGTGTCGGGCTGGTCCACCGTCTGATAGGCTCCGCAGCATTCTGTCTTGTAAGGGAATTCCACGGAGGCGATGCCCAGGGCGGTCATTAAGTCCTCCAGGATGACCGGGTTCTCCATGTCGTCCAGCCCGATGCCCTTGGGCCGGACGAGCAGGCAGCCGTAGTAGTTGGCCACCCGGAGCCCCTTGGGTTTCTTCTTGACCTTTTGGGCAATGACCGGGAAGGTGATTTCATCGCGGAGCAGCTCGAGCAGGTGTAGGACTCGGACGTCCCCGGCGTACTTGACTTTTTCCCGGTCCATGAAATCGTTGATCTTCTCCAGGCTGTCCGCGTCGGCCTTGACCTTTTCATTGGAGCGTTTCAGGGTGTTGTAGCACATGGCGCACAGGGTCAGGATCGTGTCCGAGCCGGCTTCCTTGGTGCGGACGAGGTTGCGGATGGGGGCCAGATGATGCATCAGGTCGTCGGCGGCCAGGGAGAAGACCGTCCCGCAGCAGTTCCAGCGGTCAAGCTCCTTCACCTCGAGGCCCAATTGGGCCAGGGCGCACAGAGCGGAATCTTCAAAGTTCTTGGCGTTGTTTTTTAGAGTGCAGCCGGGGTAGTAGCTGATGTTCATGATGGTTTCCTCATGTCTGGAGGATGTCCGGTCAAAGGCGCATCACCGAGCGGCTGTCAGGAGGTGGACTTGCGGAAGCTGGCGATCAGGGCGATGGGCGGCAGCGATTCAAGCTGTTCGTCCGTGAGCTTCTCGATGTGGAGGTGGTCCTGCCGCTTGCGGAGCACAATCTGGCGGACGGCTTCCATGACCTCGGCGATCTTGACTCCCTTGGGGCAGCGGACGTTGCAGGTCAGACAGGAAGCACAGAGCCAGATGGTCTGGGACCCGACCAGATCCTCCTTCTGGCCCAACTGGGCCAGCCTGATGACCTGGTTGGGCAGGATGTCCATCTGGCCCGCCTGGGGACAACCCGCCGAACATTTGCCGCACTGGTAGCAGACCAGCAGATTTTGTCCGCTCAGCTCCTCGACCTTACGGACGAAGTCATTGCGGATTTCTTTACGGGAAATATGAGTACGCATGCGTTAAACCCTTCTCCAGCGTCGGAAGATCCGAACTCTGTATTCTTAAAAAAAAGGACTGTCCAGTTAATCACAAATGCCCAACCCTGTCAAGGCAAAACAGGCAAAAAGGGCTCTATGTTCCGGAAAAATCAAAACAATTGCCGCAGGTTTGATTAGAGGCTTATGCTAGACGGAAAGTGAAGAGAAAAACCAGGACGAGAAGGTTCAATCCTAGAAGAAGAACTACTGTCAGCGGCAGGCCGGCCAGGGGGATGAGGAAGGCTGAGGCGGCCAGGGCGCCCAGGAAGGAGCCGAGAAGGTCCAGCCCATAGCCCGTCCCCAAATTCTTGCGACTTTTGATGAAAAGGCGGTTGGCCGAAACGAATAAGCTTCCGGAGAGGAAGCCGAAAACTAGGAGGAGCCCGAATAGGGCAGCCTGAGGAGGCTGGAAGCGGAGAGCGAGGATGATAAAGCCGACTAGAAGGCAGAGTCCACCTTGAATAAGCTTAATCTGGGATAGGGAATGATGCTTCCATTTCTGGCTCCAGGTTGAGCCCAGCCACAAGCCGGCCATAAAAGAGGCCAATAGCAGGGCGATCCGTCCGTAGGCCGCTCCGTACAGGGTCTGATACCACAGCAGGACGAGGATCTCTACTATGATACCCGAGAACCCGAGAAGGCCCAGGGGGACGAGCAAAGATGCGGCCGGTCTGTTCCTGAACCTGAGAAATAAAAGAAGCAATAAAGCTAGGGCCAAAGGCAGCCCGATCAGGATGACCGGAGGCAGCCGCGACAGATATTCCAGGGCTCCGGTTTCCAGCCCGCGGAATTGGGAAGCCCACAGGATGGAGACGAAAAAGTAGCAGAGGGGAACAAGGTCGGTATTGATGGACTTCGGCCCCTGGGCCAGCGTCCGGCGCAGCCATTCGACCCGGAACGGGCTTAGACGGTCGCGCAGCAGTTCGCTGCGGACGTAAGTATTGAGGATTCCCCGGCTATTCAGCTCGCGGCTCAGTGTTTCAGCCTCAAGGGTCAGGGGTGAGGCCGAGGCCAGAAATATATTCGTGGCTCCGGGAACGACCTCGACCTGGGGAAAAACGGCCTTTAAGGTCTGGTAGAGAGAGCTCAAGAAGCGCTGCCGGGAAGGGCTGATGTAGTTCTCTGAGGATGGCAGGCGCATAGAGAGAAGTCCCCCCGGCCTGAGTTTGTGCGCGGCCGTCTCAAAGAACTGTCGGGTGTAGAAGCGGTTAAGCTGGGCCGTGGACGGTTCGGGGAGGTCGAGCAGCACGGCGTCGTATCGTTCCTCTGTTCGGCTGAGAAAGGCCCGGCCGTCCTGGGTGAAGATTCGCACCCGGGGGTTGGAAAAGGCAGCCCTTTTTTGCGGAGGCAGAAGCTCCTTCGACATCCTGATGACTTCCGGGTCGAGCTCGACATAATCCAAGAGCAGGCCGGGGTACTTTAGCCCCTGTTCCAGCCCGCCGCCTGCGCCGCCGCCGATGAGCAGGGCTCGGCGGGCGTTGGGCCGCTGGAGCAGGGCGAAATGGACCGCTTCTTCGGCTGAAGACGGGTCGGCCGTGGAGTAGGCCATCACGCCGTTGATGTAAAGGGATATTTCACCGTCCGTCCGCACCGCCTGCAGCTTGCCGTAGGGCGTATCCTTGGTCCGGACAAGCTCCAGCGGATTCCAGTAGAGCCTGTTGGCCGGACCATCAAAGAAGGCCAGAAGGACCAGGGCCAGGCCCGCGGCGGCCGGAAGAGCGGGAGAAATTTTCCCGGCCCGGCCAACCAACCCCAGGGCCAGCGCCGCCAGGCCGATGAGGGCGGCAGCTTGCCAATTAGAGAGATGGGGGATGAGGAGAAAATGGACCACCAGGCCTCCGGCCGTGGCCCCCAGCGCCTCCAGGCGGTAAACGCCGCTCGCATCTTCGCCGCGCAGCTCGGCGGCGGCCACGAACATTATCCCGCAGAGGAGGCTGGGGAACAGGGTGAGGGCCAGGGCAAAGCCCAGCATCAAGGTCAGGCCCGTGATCTCCGTGGGCAGGAGGCCGAGCGGAAGCCGCGACAGCCGCAGCCCGGCCAGACAGACGGGGAACAGGACTAGGACCAGACAGAGGAGCGCGGTGAATCGCCCCGGCCGGATTCTGAAACGATGGGCCAGCAGGCTGCCCAGCCCGCCCCACAGCAGCCAGGCCGCCAGCAGGCATCCAAAAGTCATTTCGTTGCCGTGGAAGTGGACGGAAAATTCGCGCAGCAGGATGACCTGGAAGGAGATGGACAGGAACCCCAACAGGAAGGGAGGCAGCGATCGTTTCAAGCCCAGATTCCCGGGATGGGATGGCGGCAGAACCGGCATTGGCCGGACCTCAATTCAAGGCGCTGTATCTCGTAGCCCACCCGCCGGACGACCATGTTCCGGCAGTTCGGGCAAAAAGTATTTTCGGCCTGGTGGCCCGGCACATTGCCGATATAGACATAATGAAGCCCTTCTTCCTGGGCGGCAGCGTGGGCTTTCTCCAGGGTGGCGATGGGCGTGGGGGGCAGGTTCTTGAGGAGGTACATCGGATGAAAGCGCGAGAAGTGGAGCGGCACGTCCGGCCCGATTTCCTTGATGATCCAGCGGCACATTCTGCGGATGTCGTCGAGGTTGTCGTTCAAGGTGGGGATGACCAGATAGACGATCTCCAGCCAGGCCTTGCTGTGGGCGATGGTCTTGATGGCTTCCAGCACCGGCTGGAGCGAGCCGTGGACCTGGTCCGTGTAGAATTCCTGAGTGAAACCCTTGAGGTCCACCTTGATGGCGTCCACGGCCTTGACCAGTTCGGCCAAGGGTTCGGGGTTGATGTGGCCCCCGGTGACGACAACGTTCCGCAGCCCCTGCCGGCGGCCCGCTTCGGCCGTGTCCATCATGTATTCAAAGAAGACCACCGGTTCGCTGTAGGTGTAGGCCAGGGAGGGGCAATTGTAGCGGCGGGCCAGGT
This sequence comes from Candidatus Aminicenantota bacterium, assembly GCA_963702835.1. Taxonomy (GTDB): domain Bacteria; phylum Acidobacteriota; class Aminicenantia; order Aminicenantales; family JAFGAV01; genus JAFGAV01. The sequence continues at coordinate 1,253,791 of OY969762.1, read as the reverse complement.
TGGCCGCCTCGGCGGGCGGCAGGTCGATGTTGCGGACCTGTTCCGGCCGGACCTGGGAGATTTCCCAGTTCTGGCAGAATTTGCAGTTCACGTTACAGCCGGCGGTGGCCAGGGACAAGGCCGAAGTGCCCGGCAGAAAATGGAAGAAGGGTTTTTTCTCGATCGGGTCGGCGTTGAGCGAGCAGACCTTGCCGTAAATGAGCGTGTAGTAGGTCCCCCCGTTGTTCTCCCGGACTCCGCAGTATCCCCGCTCCTTGTCACCCAGCTTGCAGTTGCGGGGACAGAGCTGACATTCGACCTCTTGGTCCGGGTGCTTGCGGTAGTGGCGGGCTTCGACCCTGGAGAGGCTGGCTTGTTCGGCGAAGGCATAGAGGTGGGTCAGCAGGGGGACGGCATTCGTTCCCAAGGCCAGCCCTGCGCCGGCCGCTGTCTGAAAAAACCGCCTTCTATTCATCTTCATGTTAGACAGCTTCCGCGTTCTTTTCCTGAGCCTCCCCGGGTCAGACCTCGAGCTCCATCGTCCGAATGTTCTCCGGCCGGGCGTTGCCCAGACCCATCCGCTCGGCCGTATCAAGATAAATGGGCTCCCGGCCGTCCTCCTTGAGAGAGGGCAGGCCGGCCCCGGCCCGCAGGCGTTCGATGATGCTCCAGCCGGCGCTGTCGGCGGCCACCGGGTCCAGGCTGAAAAGTATCGTCTCCAGCCGCTCCGCCCAGCGGGCATGATGGGAAGGGCCGCGATGATACTGGACCAGCAGGCAGTCCAGGATCGTCAGCTTGTGTTTGGACTTGACCTCGGGAGTATCAAGCAGATCGGCGATATACGGATTGCATCCGGAATCGTGGTACTTGTTGGGGTTATGGACGGCGCCGTAATAGTTCTTCATGCCGGCCGTGACGCCGGCCATGCCGTGGTCCTTGAGCAAAGCCAGGCTGATGGAGGCCGTAATGTTTCTAGTGAGCAGTGTCGAGAACAGGCTGCCGATCGTTCGGTGGGAGCTGATCTCAGATTCATAACCGAACCCGTTGGTATCCGTTCCCATGACCTTTGGCCCCCCCAGGACCAGGTTCAGTTTGTAGCCGGCCTCTTTGAGCTCACGGTTGGTCCGGTCCCAGATGATGATGTTCGAAGCGGGGAGTCCGGCATCGGTCAGCAGTCCGGCCAGGGCCAGGGAGGTTTCGGGCTTAGTGGTCAGGCTCCGGCCGGCGATGGCGTTGATCTTGATCCCGGCCCTGTCCGACCTGGAGAAAAGCCGGCCGGCCGCCTCAACGGCGCGGCCGGCGCCGGTCAGCTCCCGGAGTCCTGCCTCCATGGCCCGACGGGCTCTGGCCGAGTCCACGGATCCGTCCGAAGCCAATATCCCTTTGGCTTTGACCAGGACCACCTTGGAAATCGGCATCTTTTAGAAATTACTCCCGTTGTTGAAGGCTGTCAACTTGGGCTAGCATCTCCTTTTCCTTGATCAGACTTTCAAGAAGAGGAGGGGTCCTGTCACGGCTCCTCCCCGTCCGTGCTCGCCAGGCTGCGCGCGGGCGGGGAGCCCCTCCGCCGTGCCACCCCTCCCCATGAATCATAGGAACGGAGATGCTTGCTAGCTTGAGCTTCTGCCCGGAGATTCTTGCAAACAACGGAGTGACCGGGTATCATGAAAACGCCAATTATTAAATAACAGGAAGAGTGATCAGTGTTCAGGCTGTTTAGCAGCAAGCGCTCTATGATAGTTTCCGGATTTTGTTTGGTCCTCAGCCTGCTGGCCGGGCGGGACGGGGGAACTCAACAGAAGGCCGGCCCCGAGCTCCTCTTGCCTCAATTGGCCGGATGGGTTAGGGACGGGAATTTTCAGGAATACATCCCCGAGTCTCTTTTTGAGTACATCGACGGCGCCGCGGAGAGCTATCTCAGCTATGACTTCCAACATCTTACCGTCGGCCAGTACAAGAAGAACGGGGCTTCCACGGCGTTGACCGTGGAAGTCTATGATATGGGCTCTCCCCGGAATGCCTTCGGCATCTACAGCGCCGAGCGATATCCGGAATCCCGCTTCCTGCCTATCGGGGTCCAGGGCTATGTTGAGGAGGGCGCTCTGAACTTTTTGGCCGGCCGCTTTTATGTCAAGTTGATGTGTTATGACGGCGGCCCAGGGGCGGAGGAGGTCCTCCTCGGGGCGGCCCGGCTGGTAGCGGACAGGATCTCCGGCCAGAGCGGTTTTCCTTCCGTCCTGGCCGCTTTCCCCCGACAAAATCTAGTGGCCAACAGCGAGAAGTTCATCTTGAAGAATTTCTTGGGAATGGGCTTTCTGGAAGCCGGATACACGGCCCAGTACCGGCTGGTGGCCGAGGAATTTGAATGCTTCATTATCGAAGCGGGGGCCGCGGACAGGGCCGCCGGGATGCTCCAGCAGTTCCTATCCCGAGCCGGGGTGGCGGCCGGAAATAGTCCGGCGGCGCAGCCTGTGTTCACTTGGAAGGACAGATACCTTAAGAATGTCTTTGTGGCCAGGTCAGGCGGCTATCTTTTCGGCCTGATCAGGGTTCCGGACTGCAGGGAGGAACTGGCCAACACCTGCCTGGCTGAGATGGCCGATGCACTCGGGGGACCCCCGAAGTGAACCCGGCCGACAAAGGGGACCACATGCCGACCAAAGCCAAGAAAAAGACTAAACCTGAGCTGGCTTGGAACTTCAACCAGGCCATGACCGTGCTGGTGATCGTCTTCATGATCGGGCTTATCCTCAGGCTGGCCAGGGCCGTCCTCTTTCCTTTCTTCATCGCCCTTTTTCTGGCTTTTCTATTGGCCCCCGTGCTCGATTTCCTGATGCATCGCAAAATCCCCCGGGCCGTATCCGTCATCCTGATCCTGATTGTCACCTTCCTGATCGTTTACCTCTTGGGATCCCTGTTTTATTCCAGCGGCAAGGCCTTCGCCGATGATCTCCCACGATACGGCCAGAAGATCAACAACCTAGCCGAGTATCTTCGCGAAAAGTTGCATATCACCAGCCGGGAATGGGACCCCCTGGAATGGCTGACCAAGCTGGACGTCAAGAGGGTCGCCTCGTTCCTAGCGGCCTCGCTGGGGCCCTTTTTCTCCTTCCTGACCAACCTGTTCCTGGTCTTTCTCTTTCTCATCTTTATCATGGTCGGCCACGGCAAGCTCCGGAAAAAAGTGCCGGCGGCCTATTCGCCCGAGCGGTCGAAGCAAATCCTGACCATCATCGAGCACATCAGAAAGCAGGTCCAACGATACCTGGTCATCAAGACTGTCCTCAACCTGGTCGTCGGCCTGCTGACCACCGTGTTCCTGCTGGTCCTGGGCTTGGATTTCGCCATCGTTTTCGGCTTCCTGGCTTTCCTGCTGAACTATATTCCCAACCTGGGAGCGGTCTTCGCCGCCATCTTCCCGGCCCTGATGGCCTTTTTCCAGTTCGAGAGTCCTCTGTTGAGCATTTTGGTGCTAGCGATCATTTTCTTGATGGAGCAGGCCATGGGGCTGCTGGAAGTCAGAGCCATGGGTCAGGGGCTGGGCCTGAGTCCGCTTCTAGTCTTCTTCTCCCTGATCTTCTGGGGCTGGCTGTGGGGCATTCCGGGCATGATCCTGGCCGTGCCTATCCTGGCCGTCATCAAGATCGTCTGCACCAACATACCGGCCTTGAAGTCGCTGGCCATGATGATGAGTTCTTAAGGGGGGGACATCTCTCCGGCCCGGCGGTGCCGCGCCAGGAGCTGGTCGAGGAAGGCCCGCCCGTCCGAGCTCCCCTTGAGGAAAGACCGGGCGGCGAGCAGCATGCGGTCCAGGACCTTCAGCTTTTCTTCCTGCGTATAGCCCGTCTGGTAGCCCGGCAGAATGACCCTCCGCTCGAAACGGCATTTCTCCATGCTTTGGAAGACGGCTTCCCCGGCCTCGTTTCCGGGCCGGATGACTTCACCGGGGAGGATGACCAGGCTGCGGGAGCGGGCGAGCTTGTTCCGGGCGTATTCCAGGGCCCACACAGCCCCCTCGTCGGAAAAGGCGGCGTATCGTTCGGCCAGGGCCTTCAGGGGGAGTTCGATGTTGTAGGCCAGCCAGACCAGGCGCTCGTCCTGAAAAATATCCTCTTCTTCTTTTTCCTGAGATCTCTGCTCCTGGTAAGGAGAATGTTGGGCCAGGTAGGGGCAGTCGTCTGGACAGCGAATGTCGCGATTCCGGTGCCGTCCGCAGCATAAGGGGCACAGGTCGCCGCCCAGAGCCGGACAAGGCCTTTTGGCTTTGCGCTGCCGGCAGCGGACACACTTGGCCATCGTTGGTCTTAGGCTTAATCCTTCTTCAGCCAGAACATCTCCCCGGGCAAGGAGCGAATCTTGCGGCCCAGCCGCTCCTTGAGCGCCTTCTGGGCGGCTTTCTGCTCGGCGTCCTTGATGGACTTTCCCTTGGCCCGGGCCGGCCGCCCCTCCGCACAGAGGACCTCCACCAGAAAAACGCGCTGATGAGGCGGACCCGTGATGGTCACAGTCCGATAAACCGGAGCAGGCAGGTTGTCCTTCTGGAGAATTTCCTGCAGAGCAGACTTGTAGTTGTTGATCAGGCAGGCCCCGCTCTTGACTTTTTTGAGAGCAGCCTCCATGAACGGCTCGACAAAGGCCCGGGCCTGTTCGAACCCAGCGTCCCGGTGGATGGCGCCCACCACGGCTTCAAAGACACCGGCCAGGATTGTCTTTTTTTCCCGGCCGCCGCTCTTTTCTTCGCCCCGGCCCAGGAGAAGGGCTTTGTCCAGCTTGATCTTTTCGGCGAAGGAGGCCAGAGAAGCGGTGCTGGTGACCATGGCCTTGAATTTGGACAGCCCACCCTCGCTGAGCCCGGGATGGGCGGCCTGGAGAATATCGGCGGCGGCCAATCCGATAACCGAGTCTCCCAGGAACTCCAGGACCTCATTGTCCCGTTCTCCCTGTCCCGGCCTTTCATAAGCGAATGAACTGTGAGTCAAGGCTTCCCGGAGATAGCTCTTGTTGTTAAAAACATGGCCGATTTTCTTTTCAACCCTGCTGAGATTCTGTTTCATGGGCGGTCGTGCAGGATGGTCGGCTCAGGCCTTCTCTCCGGGCAGGCGGCCGTCAAAGGGATAGGCCACCCGGCCACCGACGATGGTGGCCACGGGAAGGCCTTTCAGTTTCCAGCCGTGGAAGGGAGAATTCCGGCTCTTGGAGGCGAAGGACTGGACATCAACCACGGTCTCCCGCTTGAGGTCAAGCAGGGTCAGGTCGGCGTCAGCGCCCGGCCGAAGGGCGCCCTTGTCCTTGAGGCCGAGAAGGGCGGCCGGCCTGACGGACATCATCCGGACAAGCTGTCTCAAGGGCAGCACTTTTTTGTTGACCAGACGGTCGAGGAACAGGGAGACGGCCGTTTCCAGGCCGTTGATGCCGAAGGGCGCTTGGTCGAACCCCCGTCCCTTCTCCTCGGCCGTGTGGGGGGCGTGGTCGGTGGCGAAAACATCGATTAGGCCTTCTTTAACCGCCGCCAGCAAGGCGGCCGCGTCTTGCCGGCTACGAAGGGGCGGGCTGACCTTGAGGTTTGTGTCGTAGGAAGCGCAGGCTTTATCAGTCAGGAAGAGGTGGTGAGGAGTCACTTCGGCCGTGACCTGGACTTTCCTCTTCTTGGCCTCTCGGAGCAGCCAAACCGCTCCCTTGGTGCTGAGGTGGGCGATATGGATTCGGCCGCCGGTCATTTCGGCCAGGATGATGTCCCTGGCCACCATGACATCTTCAGCCGCGGCGGGAATGCCCCGGAGCCTCAGGAGATGGGATTGGGGCCCCTCCTGCATCACTCCCTCATCGCTCAGGCTCTTGTCCTCGCAGTGGTCGATGACCAGGGCGGACAGGAGGCGCGATTGCTCCAGGGCCTGGCGCATGACCTGGCTGTTGGAGACCGGACGGCCGTCGTCGGAGAAGGCGACGGCCCCGGCGGAGATGAGTTCGGCCATATTGGTGAGCTGCTCCCCCCCCAGGCCCTTGGTTACGGCGGCGATAGGCAGGACCTGGACCACCGCGGCCCGGGCTTTGGTTCGGATGAAGCGGGTCACCTCCGCAGTGTCGTTGGGGGGCACGGTATTGGGCATGCAACAGACGGTGGTGAACCCCCCCCTGGCCGCCGCCCGGCTGCCGGTTTCGATCGTCTCTTTGTCTTCCTGTCCCGGCTCTCGGAAGTGGACGTGCATATCAATGAAACCGGGGACTACCACCAATCCTGAAACGTTGACAACCCGAGCCCCGGGAGCTGTAAGCTGAGGCTGGATTTTCTGGATCTTGCCCTGGTCGATCAAGACATCCAGGGTCCCCTCCAGGCCTGAGGCGGGGGAAACGACCTTTCCGTTCTTCAGCAGCAGCTTCACTGTGACTGCGCTCCTATTTCTTCTTGGCCTTGGTCAGGGCCGCCGGCTCGGTGATGAGCACCTCGTCCACGCCATCCACCTCCTTGAAGCGGACCTGGACGAGTTCGCGGCGGGAGGTGGGCAGGTTTTTGCCCACGTAGTCGGCCCGGATGGGAAGCTCGCGGTGGCCGCGGTCGATAAGCACCAGGAGCTGGATAGAGCGCGGCCGGCCCAGGTCGAACAGGCTGTCCATGGCCGCCCGGATGGTGCGGCCGGTGAACAAAACGTCGTCCACCAGCAGCACGTCCTTCTTGGCGATGGGGAATTTGATCTCGGTCTTGTGGACCATGTGCTGGGTCTCGATTTCGGAAAAATCATCGCGGTAGAGGGTGATGTCCATGACGCCCACCGGCACGTCCAGCTTCTCCATCTCCTTGATCAGCTTGGACATCCTCTTGCCGATGTAGATCCCCCGGGTGCGGATGCCGATAATGACCAGGTTGCGGAGATTGCGGTTACGCTCGATGATCTCGGTGGCCATACGGTACAGGATGCGCCGGATTTTGCTGGCATCCATGATCCTGGCTTTGATCTTTTCGTCCATGAGGGCTCCTCGCGCTGTGGGTGTTCTTCAAAATGCTATAGATCCGAAAAAATGTCAAGGAAGTCGGTTCCTGCGCCAAACTCAAAACGAACGTCGACGGAAATAGGCTTGAGCCTGGCTGACGTCGCGGCCGATCTGTTGGGCCAGGGCCGCTGAGTTTGGGAATTTGCGGTCGGAGCGCAGGCGGCGGAGAAGCCGGAGTCTTAGCTGACGGCCATAGAGGTTCCCCCTGAAGCTGAAAAGGTAGGCTTCCACATGAAGGCGGCCCCGGCCGAAAGTGGGACGCTTCCCGATGTAGGTGAGGGAGGGATACGATTTTGTCCCGAGGTCGGCCCGGCTTATGTATATGCCCGGGGGCAGGATTTCATTCTGAGCTTTGAGGTTGGCCGTGGGGAAGCCGAGCCTGCGGCCCACTGATTGGCCGCGGACAATCGTGCCGGCGATCTCATAGGGCCGGCCGAGCAAGGCCCCGGCCAGCTCGACTTGGCCGCCTCCCAGCAGGCCCCGGATGCGGCTGCTGCTGACCGGGCCGCCGGCCTTAATAAGGGGAGGGATTATACAGACATCGAAGGCCTTGTTCTTTTGGCCGTAATATTTAAGGGTTTCCACCGACCCGGCCCGTTTCCGGCCGAAATGAAAATTCTGGCCCACCCAAACGGCGCGGGCCTTCAGGCCTTTGGCCAGCACCAGGTCCATGAAACGGTGTGGCGGGAGCGTCGAGAAATGTCGGTTGAACGGCATGACCAGCACCGCTTCCACGCCGGATTCCTCGATTCGTTCCAGCCGCTGGCTCAAAGTCTGGATCATGAGCATCCGGCCTTTGCCCAGAATATTTTCGGGGTGGGGAGAAAAGGTGAGCAGCAGTGAAGAGAGGCGGCGGCGCCGGGCCTGCTGGACCAGGCAGGACAGGATTTTCTGGTGGCCCAGGTGGACTCCGTCGAAATTGCCCACGGCCACGGCCCTGGGCCGCCGGAGGGCGGCCGCTTCCTCGAGCCGCATGAAGATCTTCATCCGGGATCAGGGCTTGAGGATCTCGGCTTTAACCAGGTAGGCCGAGCGGAGCTGATGCAGGCAGGATTCCAGGAATTGTTCCTCTTCCGGCCGGAGGTTGCCCTTGGTCCGTTCCTTGAGCAGTTCGAGCAGGTCGATCAGCCTCTTGGCTAGTTTCAGGTTCTCTTTATTTTCCTTCCGGATCGGGTCTTCCAATAAGCCCAAGGAGACCAAGCCTTGAGTGAAAAAGGGCAGGACCAGCGTGCTGAAATCGAACAGGGGAAGGAACTCTTTGCTGTTTCCTTCGGCCGCCGGTTCTTGAGCGGCGCTGTTCTTGGGCTGTCCGTTATCAGTAGCCATGGTATAATGGAAGACCCATTCTACAATTGCCATTTGAGAAATTCAAGGGAGGAAAGTTGGAGGTTGCAATGGCCACGACGCTTCAAGCCGGGGCCGGGTTCGCCCGCTTGGCTGACATCATCAAGACCCTTCGGGGAGAGAACGGCTGCCCCTGGGACAAGGAGCAGGACGAGACGACCATCCTGAACTATCTGCTGGAGGAGGTCTATGAAGTGGTGGAGGCCGTCCAATCCGGGAAGGCTGAGTCCGTCCGCGAGGAGCTGGGCGATGTGCTTATGGAAGTCGTTTTCCTGGCTCAAATCTATGAAGAGAAGGGCGCTTTCCATCTGGCCGAGTCGGTGGAATCCATCAACAGCAAGATGATCCGGCGCCATCCCCATGTTTTCGGCGACACAAAGCTGGATTCTTCAACGCGGGTAGTGGAGGAATGGCACAGGCAGAAACAGGTGGAGAAAAATCGGGACTCTTTCTTAGATGGACTGCCCCGGACTCTGCCGGCCCTGGCCGCCGCCTTTCAGATCGGACAGAAAGCTTCTTTGGTTGGCTTCGACTGGGAGCGGACGGAGGAAGCCTTGGCCAAGCTTGATGAGGAGCTCCAGGAGCTCAAACAAGCTCTGCGGGCCGGGGAGCAGAAGGCTATTGACCGGGAAATGGGCGATCTTCTGTTCGCCGCGGCCAATGTTTCGCGCCAGGCCGGGGTCAACCCGGAAACCGCCCTGCTCCTGGCCAACCGACGCTTCCGGGAACGCTTCGCTTATATGGAGAGCAGGCTTCGAGAGCAGGGCAGGGATCCGGCTCAGGCCTCCCTGCCAGAAATGGATGCGCTCTGGGAGGAAGCCAAGGATAGGGGAGTGGGCGATTAGCCCGCCTGTTCTGATTTCTTGCGCTGAACCAAGCTGGCCTTGATGAAGGCATCCAGGTCGCCGTCGAGCACCGCCTCCACGTCCGAAGTTTCCAGCCGGGTCCTCAGGTCCTTGGCCATCTTGTAGGGGTGGAGCACGTAGGACCGGATCTGGTTGCCCCAGGCGATGTCCGACTTGGAATCCTCGATCTTCTCGATCTTCTCCATTTTTTTCTTCCGCTCCAGCTCGTACAGACGGGCCTGGAGGACCTTCATGGCCGAGGCCTTATTCTTGTGCTGGGACCGTTCGTTCTGGCATTGGACGACGATACCGGTGGGGAGATGGGTGATGCGCACGGCCGAATCTGTGACGTTGACGTGCTGTCCGCCCCGCCCGCCGGCGCGGTAGGTGTCGATGCGCAGGTCCTCGGGGTTGATATTGATCTCGATGGTATCATCCACTTCCGGGTAGGCAAAGGCCGCGGCGAAGGAGGTGTGGCGCCGCTTGTTGGAGTCGAAGGGCGAAATGCGGACCAGGCGGTGGACGCCCGTTTCCTGGCTGAGGTTGCCGAAGGCGAAATCGCCCTCGATGCGGACGGTGGCACTCTTGAGCCCGGCCTCTTCTCCGGGCTGCATATCCAACACTTCGGTTTTGTAGCCTTTTCGCTCGGCGTAGCGGAGGTACATCCGCAGCAGCATCTGAGCCCAGTCCTGGGATTCGGTGCCGCCGGCGCCGGGGTGGACGGTCAGGATGGCGTTGCGGACGTCGTCATCCTCGAAGAAGAGGGCCTGCAACTCGGCTTCGCTCAAGCGACGCTCAAGGTCGGCCAGGGCCTGGGCCAGGTCGGCCGCAACTTCCTCGCCCTCCTCGGCCAGTTCCAGCAGGACGTCCAGGTCCTCGCGTTTCTGCTGGAGAAGGGAATAGAGCTTGACCTCTTTGTCCAGCTTTTTCTTGCGCTGCTGCAGGGGCTGGGCAGCCCTGGGATTCTTCCAGGTCTCGGGGGAGGCCAACTCCCGGCCGATGGATTCGATCTCGGTTTTCTTGGTTGTCAGGTCAAAGAAAACCTCGAACTTCCTCGTATTTTTGGAAAGCGGCGTTCAGCCGGGGTTCGAGGTCAGTATATTTTGCGGTAAGTTCTTTTTCTTTGTCGGACATGTCGGCCAAAAAAGATGCTTAGGATAAAGGCAAGCAGGGTCAAAGTCAAGCTGGTCAGCGAAAAGAGGTCGCCGTGGCGGGCATAGAAAGTCAGGTCGCGGCCGGGTGTCACCCGGCCGGTCAGGAAGGTCTCGGTCATGATCTTGGATTTCTGGACGACCCGTCCCCAGGGATCGATGATGCCGCTGACTCCCGTAGTCGCCGCACGCAGCAGGAAGCGCCGGTTCTCCACCGAACGGAAGACGGCTATGGCGAAGTGCTGATAGGGCGCCGAAGTCGGCCCATACCAGCCGTCGTTGGTGATGGTCACCAGGAAATTGGCGCCGTTCTTGACGAAGCGGCGGACGAGGTCGGGAAAGATGATCTCATAACAGATGGGCGAGCCGAAGCTGAGCGGGCCGAAGTTGTGGAGGGTGGTGGTATCCCCGGGGGTGAGTTCGCCGATGGCATGAGTCATGCGCTTGATGAAGCCGAAGAGGCCCGGATAAGGCGTGTACTCCCCGAAGGGCACCAGATGCATCTTGTGATACTCGGTTATGGCCAGGCTGGGCTGGAGGCCGAGGGCGGCATTGTAGTATTCGGTCTTTTCGTCCTGGACGGAGCTTTCGCTGGTGCCGAGGAGCAACGTCCGGCCCGTCTGTCTGACATAATAAAGAAGTCTTTTTTTGAATTGATTGTCAAGGGGGTCGCTGCAGGAGAAGCACAGGGGCACGGATAACTCCGGCCAGACGATGAGCTGGGCTCCTTCCTTGGCCGCCCGGCGGGTCAAATCATAATGTTTTTCAAACAGGCCCTGGATGAACGACAGGGGGACTTGGTCCCAACGGATGTCCGAGGAAACATTGCCCTGGATGACGGCGGCCTGGAACGAATCGGGAGCGGGCTGCGGCCGGCCCAGGGAGATCAGGCCGGCGACGTGGCAAGCGACTAAAACGGCCAGCCCCACGGCAAAAGGGATGCGTTTTTTGTGCCGCAGGCTATAAACGAAAGAGCTCTGGAAAAAGACCAAGACCCAGGACACGCCGTACACTCCGGTCAAAGTCGCGACCTGGATCAGCCACAGGTTGGCCTGCTGGCTGTAGCCCAGGATTCCCCAGGGAAAACCGGTTAAAACATAGGTGAGGCCGTATTCCTGGGCGACCCAGATGAAAGGGGCCAGAATGAACCCGAGGAGCGGCCATTGGCCGTTGACCTTGGACATGATAAGGCAGGCCACGGCCCAGAAGAGAGCCAGGAATAGGACCAGGACGATGTCCACCAGCAGGCTGAACCCGGCGGACAGGCCGCCGTAGTGGGCCGGCACGGCCGGGATCCAGTAGAGGAGCAGGCCGTAGAAGGACAGCCCGGCCAGAAGGCCGAGCCAGAAGGACCTTGTGGGGCTGCTCCTGAAGATGACGTTCAAAAGGGGAATGAGCGAGATCCAGGCCAGAAAGGATAGGTTGAATTTAGGAAAGGCCAGGGCCGTTAACAGGCCGCTGCCTATGGCCAGCCCAATGTCGGCCAAGTTTCTTTTCACTTGGTTTTTTCAGGAGGGGGATAATAGAAGTCGCTCGCTTTTTTGCCGAGAGCCACGGCCAGCTTTTCCGCGGCCAGGCTCCTCTCCTCTTCGGTCTGGTAGCCGCCCACCCTGACTCGGTAGTAGGGCGTCCTATCCGTGGGGAGAGGGTCAAGGACCATGGCCGTAAAGCCATGGTTTCTTATGGAGCCGGCCAGACGGAGGGCCTCTTCTTTCTGGGGGGCCGCCGCAACCTGGATGAAGAAAAGAGTGGCCGGGGGTTTCACTTGGGGATTGGCCGCGGGCACGGCCGGCTGGGGCAGGGTCTTGGTTTTGGACCCGGCCGGCTGAGTTTTGGCCTCGGGCGCGGCGGGTTTGGGCTGCGCCGCCGGCTGCGTCTTGGAAGCGGCAGGTTTGGCGGCCTGGGCCGTGGTCTTAGTTGTTTTTGGCTGAGCTTTGAATGAGGCGATCTCCTGTTGGATATCGGACTTAGGCGTTCCACCGACCGGCGGGTTGGGTTTAACAGCTTCTGTCTTTGTCTCGGCGCCGGCCTTGACTTTCGGCTCAAGGGGCGGCTTGACTTTTTGGGCCACCTTCTCCGCGGTAGGTTTTCGCACCGGGGCGGGCCCTTCGGACAGCCGAGCCTGCTTCTTGCCGACCGAGACGCCCAGGATGAAGATAAAGGCGCCCAGGGCGATGATCAGTATAAAAACGATCACCAACTGCGCGCTGGTAAACTGGAGTTCGCGGGGTTCTCTGTTTCTGTTCATGAACGGCTCACTTTTTGTCTTTGTCGGGATTGTAGGTGAATGCCTTCAGCAGTTCAAGGGGCAGGGGGAAGATGATGGTCGAATTCTTCTCGCTGGCGATTTCCGTCAAAGTCCCCAAGAAACGGAGCTGGAGTGCCTGGGGATTCCTGGAAATGATATCGGCGGCCTGGGTGAGCTTGTCCGCTGCCTGGAACTCGCCTTCGGCGTGGATGACCTTGGCCCGGCGTTCGCGCTCGGCCTCAGCCTGCTTGGCGATGGCCCGGATCATGTTCTCCGGAAGATCGACCTGCTTCATCTCGACGAGCTGGACCTTGATGCCCCAGGGGTCGGTGTGCTGCTCGATGATCTCCTGGAGGCGGGAGTTCAGCTTGTCCCGCTCCGAGAGGAGGTCGTCGAGCGGAACCTGACCGAGGAGGCTCCGCAGGGTCGTCTGGGCCAGCTGGGAGGTGGCGTAGATATAATCCTGGACCTCGATCACGCACTTGAGCGGGTCGATGACCCTGAAGTAGAGGACGGCGTTGACCTTGACCGTGACGTTGTCCTTGGTGATGACGTCCTGAGGCGGGATGTCCATGGTCACCAGGCGCAGGCTGACCCGGACCATGCGGTCGATGGGCGAGAAGACCAGGATGATCCCGGGTCCTTTGGGCTTGTGCAGAACTCGGCCCAAACGGAAGATGACCCCCCTCTCATACTCCCGAAGGACCTTGATGGAGTTCAGGATGTAGAGGGCGACGATGCCGATGATGATCCACAGTGGATAAGAAGTCATATTCTCCTCCTTCGACGGCGGGATCGATCCCCTGCCGCCGTTTCGAGGGACCGGGCGGACCTCCGGTCAGCCCTGGTCCTGGGATCGGCTTACCCGGACGGTCAAGTTGTCCAGGACGCCGGAGATGATGACCTTGCTGCCCTTGGGGATGGGCTCCTCGGCCCGGGCCTTCCAATACTCACCGTGGACGAAGACTTTGCCCTCGAGGTTCAGGTCAGTCAGGGCTAGGCCCGTCTCTCCCAGCAGCCCTTCCCGCCCGGTCTGGACCCGCGCCCGATGGCTGCGGACGACGAGGGAGACCAGAAAAATGAAGATGAGGGCGAAGCCGAGGGCCACCGGGATGATGAAGCGCAGGCTGGGCCTGAGCTCCGGAATGGGCGCCTCGATGAGCATGAGCGAGCCGATAATCATGGACAGGAGACCTCCCACTGATAGGATACCATAACTGTGGACCTTGACTTCCAGGACGAACAGGACGAGGGCCAGGAGGATGAGCATCAGGCCGACATAATTGATGGGCAGAATCTGGAAAGCGAAAATGGCCAGCAGCAGGCTGATGGCGCCCAGCACGCCGGGCAGTACGGCGCCCGGGTTGGCGAATTCGAAATACAGGCCGAGCAGCCCGATCATCAGCAGCAGGTAAGCCAGGTTAGGGTTGGAAATGGTGAGGAGAAACTTCTGGCGGCCGGACAGGGGAATATCCCGCACGGACAGGCCGCGGAGTGTCAGAACGGTCTCCCGGCCGTCAAAGCGCTTTATTTTCTTCCCCTCGAGTTGAGCCAGGAGATCCGGAACGTCCTTGGCCACCAGGTCGATGAGGCCTCCCCGGAGCGCCTCGGTTTCCGTATAGGACAGGCTGCGCCGGACGGCGTCCTCGGCCATTTTGATGTTGCGGCCCCGCTTCTCGGCCAGAGTCTTGATATAAGAGGCGGCGTCCTGGACGACCTTCTCGGTCATGGTCTCATCCATCCCCTGGCCGCTGATGGAGATGCCCACCGGGTGAGCCGCCCCGGTGCTGGTCCCGGGAGACATGACGAACAGGTCACAGGCCACTCCGATGAAAAAACCGGCCGAGGCGGCCCGTCCGCCGCTGGGATAAACGTAGGCGGCCACCGGGAGGCGGGCTTTGAGCACGCGCTCGATGATTTCCCGCATCGAGCTGTCCAGCCCGCCCGGCGTATTCAGGACGAGGATCAAGAGCTCAGCCGATTCGGCTTCGGCCCGGTCCAGGCTGTGGCGAATGTATTCCGAGGTTACGGGGTGAATGGGGGCATCCACCGTGATCTTCCACACCGCGGCCTGCAGACAGAGCGGCAGCAGAAGAGCGCCCAGGAGGACAAGGAATCTTTTGCTCACCCTTTTTTCATTATAGGGTCCCCCCCCTGTCAAGTCAAACGAGGCCGGCCTCGGAAGCATCTTATTTTCCGTGATGAAAACAGAAACGTGTGGGGTCCTGTCGCGGCCGACCTTTCCGGAGACACCGACCTTTGCCCCCCTTGTTTCAGCAAGGGGGGCTAGAGGGGGATAAATGGGATAATGAGAATTCGTAGGTGTCTCCGGCCATGCCAGGCTGCGCGCAGGCGGAGTGTATGGCCGGAGCCGCCTCTCTGCTTTTATTCTATTTATTAACCCCCCAGCCCCCTAGAAATTAGGGGGCTCGATGGCGTCTCCGGAAAGGCCGGAGCCCCTCCGCCGCGCCACCCCGTAACGATCTTGGCACATCACGGAAAATGAGATGCTTTTGCTGGCCTCGTTTGACTTGACTTTTTCTGCTCGATAAATTAAGAAATAGAGACGCATGGAGAAGCGCATGATCAAGAATGATATTGCCCTGGCCATCGAGAAAAGCTCTTCGTTCAACGGGGCAAGGTCATTGATGATCGTGGAGAAGATACTGGAAGAGCTCAAGAACGCGTTAGCCCGAGACGAGAAAATCGAGATCCGCGGCTTCGGCAGTTTCCGCATCGTGGATAAGAAGACGGGCTACGGCCGCGATATCAGGCGCCAGAAGCAAATCAAGATCTCCGAGGGGAAGCGCATCAAGTTCCGCTGCGGCCAGGAATTGAAGCACATCTCCAACGCTTCCTGAAGACGATAGCGCAACCGTCCACCCCCAGCCTGGAACAAAGGAGCCGTCCCGGATGACAAAGAATGCGGACCAGCCCTTATCCCCGGCCGGCTTGAAGACCGTATCGCTCTGCAGCCGGAGGAGCAAGGTCAATGTCGGGCATTTCGGGAAAATCATCCCCCCCTCACCGGCCCTGGCCGGGCTGGTCTCCAGCCTGCCCGATGCGCTGGCCGGCGGGGACTTCAAGGAGCTGATAGGGCGGATGGCCCGGGCCCGCCGCCTGAAGAAGGGCCTCATTTTTGGGCTGGGCGCCCATGTCATAAAGGTCGGGCTTAACCCCATTCTGATCGATTTGATGAAGCGCGGCTGGATCACCGCCTTAGCCCTGAACGGGGCCGGCATCATCCATGATTTTGAGATCGCTTTCTGCGGCCGAACCTCGGAGGACGTGGGCGAGCATATCCGGCGCGGCCGGTTCGGGATGGCCCGGGAAACGGGCGAGCATCTGAGCCGGGCCGTGTCCCGGGCCGCCGCCGAAGGCCTGGGGCTGGGGGAAGCCGTGGGCCGGATGATCGCTTCTTCGCGCTGGCCCTATCGGCAGCTGAGCCTGCTGGGGACGGCCCACCAGCTCGGCCTGCCGGCCACGGTGCATGTGGCCGTCGGCACGGACACCATCCACTTTCATCCCCGGATGGACGGGGGGGCGCTGGGCCAGTCATCCTTGTCCGATTTCTTCCTTTTCTGCTCCCACCTCCGGAAGCTTGACGGCGGGGGAGTGTTCATCAACTGCGGGTCTGCCGTCATCCTGCCCGAAGTGTTCCTCAAAGCCGTGACCTTCGTCCGCAATCAAGGTTACCGTCTGGAGGGCTTGGTGACGGCCGTCTTTGATTTCCACCGCCACTATCGGCCGCTGCAGAATGTCGTGCTCCGGCCGGTGGGGAAAAAGGGGAAGGGGTTTTATTTTGTGGGCCACCACGAGATTATGATCCCCCTGCTGGCCGCCGGGCTGAAATCAGGCTTTCCCGGAAAACGCTAAAGAAATTTATATGACGGTGAACGAACTCCGGCCCCCGCCTTTTTTAGATTTAATCGAGATTATAAATAGACCCTGAGGCCGACCAGGGCTGATATTCCAGAGAGGCTGAATTTTGCTTCGCGCAAGTTCTGGATATGAGGTCCCGAGGGGGCAGTCTCCCAAATGCCGATCAGCGGATATGTCCCGTCATATTTATAATAATAAAGAGTGCCGGTGCCGCTTTTTGGGACGCCGTTATAGATTCCGCTCCAGGCGCCCTTGAAGCCTGTGATCTCAGCGTAACGGCCTGCAAAGTCAAAGGTCAAAGCGAAATTGCCCGCCAGCGCGAGTTCCAGGCCGACACCGGCCTTGGCTCCGAAGACGATCTTTTGGTCGGGTTTCCAGGTCCCGCTGTAGGGATTGCTTGTGGCTTGGATGTCGTATATGTAGTTAAGATTAGAGAGGCATGCTCCGGCGCCGGCCACCGCGTGAAACTTTATTTTCGCTGCAATGGGCGCGAAATAGTTTATATTCAAGGTTATGGGGATGGCCGAGAGGGTCGGAGTCAGCGTCTCCTTGTATGAATGCCAATCTCTTTCAAAACCGCTTTTAACAGTAGCGCTCAGGTAGCCGATCTCGATTCCTGCGGCGAAGCTCGAGCTCAATTCGTAGGTCAACTCGCCGTCGAACTGGAAGCCCCAGCCGAGTTTTTTCAAGTTGTCGACGAAGTTCTCCCCCGGACCGAGGACCGATTTTTCATAATCCCGCAATCCGTCGGCCCCTGTGTTAAAATCGCCGCCCATTAGGAACGTTCCTCCGCCGTTGAACTTCAGCGACAGCTTTGCTCCGTAAACGGTCACGGTTAAGAAAACAGCCAAAGATAAGAATGCCAAGATTTTTTTCATGGCCGTCCTCCTTGCCGGATGAATCCTGGGCAGGATGATATACCGTGGCTGGTGGCCGTGTCAACGCGCGCTGGTGGCAGGAGTCATGTACCGAATGCGCCCCCTGATCATGAATGCTGGCCATCCGGAAAATATACATTCGGTAACGTGTCCCTGGATTTTCAGCATTCCGGATGAATATTTATATATAGCCAAGATAGTAGGGAAAATAGATACAGAGATAAGAAAAAAATGGAGGGAAGTCCCGGCGTTTGTGAAATTTTAGAATTTAAGGACGGGCTTCAGATACCAGAGCTGGCCTTCTTCTTTTTTTCCTTTTCCTGGCAGTCCCGCAACAACTGCCGGAAAACCATTCCCGTCCGGATTTCCGTGTCGGCCAGAGTGTCCGAGGTGTCGATAAGGTAATCGGCCTGTTTTTTTTTCTCTTCCTGGGGCATCTGGGCCCGAATTTTCTGCAGGGCGGCTTGCCTGTCGAGCCCGTCCCTGGCCATCAGCCGGGCCGCCTGGACTTCGGGCCGGCAATAAACGACGATAACCCGGTCAAACATACCGGCGTAGCCGGCCTCGATGGTCAGGGCTGCCTCGGAGACGAAGATTTTGGTTTTTCCTTCTTTCTCCAAGCGGGCGATGATTTCCTTTTTTTTCTCCAAGACGAGAGGATGGACCACGGAGTTGAGAAAGCGGCGCTTAGCTTCATCGGCAAAAACGATGGCCCCCAAACGGCGGCGGTCGATGGTCCGGTCCGGGTTGAGGATGCCCGGCCCGAAATGAGCCCTCAGACGCTCCCAGGCACCGCTGCCGGGGGCCATCACCTCATGGGCGGCCTGGTCGGCCGAATGGACCGCGCAACCCCTTTCCTCAAGGAAGCGGGCCACTACGGATTTGCCGGCGGCGATGCCGCCCGTCAAGGCTACAATCAGCATGGATCCGGCGGCCGTTCCCGGTTCACTCGGGGTCCTCGGAGGGAATGAGCCGGTAATCCCGGTGAAAACGGACGGCCACCCCCTGTCGCTTTCCTCTTTTTTTCGCTTCCTCAAGCCGGATGGTGATCCCTCCCAAGAGGAGCTTCAGGTTCTTCTGGCCGCCGGCTTCTTTGGGGATATTGATGATGATGTTCAGCCGGGAGCCGACGGACACTCCCGATTCGAGACAGAAGTAGGCTCCCGAGGAGCTGATGTTTTCGATGGTCGCTTTCTCCAGAAACCGCTGTCCCTTGGGCAGGTTGCCTTCCACTTTTGCCGGAAGGGGCAGGTTGAATCGCCATTCTCGGCGGCGGTCGAAATCTTTTGGGCCCACAGATGCACCGGCCGCCCTTTTAGCCTTAACGGCCTTGGCCTTTTTTTGGGCGGCTCTGGTCATAGCTGTCCTTTCTTCCGCCGGCCGGCGGCTAGAAAAGGGCCGAGTTGATGGCATACAGGGCCAGTTGGAGGCGGCTGTGAGTGTCCAGCTTGGCGTAGATGCTCTTGATGTGGGAACGGACGGTGTTTTTGCTGATGAACAGCGTCCCGGCGATGTCGTCGTTGCTCTTGCCCTGGCCGATCAAACGCAGGACCTGGAACTCGGTGGGCGTCAGCTGGTCGAGCGTCTTCTCCTTCATGTCGCGGCCGACTACGGAGATGATGCGGTCCATGATGCTGCTCATCTTGTCGCGGGGCAGCCAAATCTCGCCCTTGTTCACGATCCGCACGGCTTCGGCCAGCTGGGCGGCTGTGTCGTTCAGGTCGAAATAGCCCCGGGCCCCGGAGTTGATGAGAGAGACGATCTCCTCGTGGCTGGGAATGTTGCCCATGAGCAGCAGCTTGGAGCTCCCGGACACGGCCGCCAGATCGCGGATGGCCTTGCAGATCTCCCGGATGTTGAACAGCGGTTCGCTGCCGAAGAAAAGGACAACGTTGGGCCGGCTGTTCTTGATGGCCTCGATGAAGGATTCAATGGTTGTCTTCTCGATGCTGGCGATTTCCATATCCCGGGCGGCTTGCAGAGCCCGGAGGATTCCGGACAGGATGATTTCCGATGGACAGTACAGGACGATTTTGATTTTTTTGGTTGAGGAGGGCGGAGCGGCGGCCTTTGCTTTCGGCTTCTGTTTTTGCCCTTTAGGCATGATTAGGCCCTATCGTGTCACTGCCGGCCAAATTCTAGTCCATCCCCTCTCGGGATGTCAAATCTTTTATGGGATTAAAGGGCGGGCAAGTCGGGCTCCCCTTAAGACGCTCAGGATTTCTGGCCGCCGGACTCCGGAGCGATGATGTATCGGCTTTCGAACTTGACCGAGATTTTTTTCTTGGCGTTCGGACGTTCTTCGAGCTCGATGGCCACCACCCGGCCTTTAATGGCCAGTTTCAGGCTCTGGTCTTCGGCCAGCTTCTTGGGCAGGTCGATGATGAGCTTGACCTTGGTCCCGATGGACACCTGGCTTCTGAGCCGGAAAGTGGAGCCTTGGTGGCTGATGAAGGATAGGACAGTGGCTTCTTTGAAGTCCTTGCCGCTATCGTCCAGCCCTTCGACTACAGTGGATAGGGGGAAGGTGAATCCCTGGTCTTTGGGCTGGGCTTTATAAATTTCGTCGAGGTTGGGTTTGCCCATAATAGAATCTTGATATTTCGATGCCTAAAATGCCATGACCGGGCAGAAGGGTCAATCACCCCTATGGATGAAATCAGGGGTGATTTTTTCTTCATCATTTCTCACCTTTGCCGTCCGACCTTTCTGACCGCTCAGGCGGCTGAGCTCCCCGGAGAGGCCCTCCATCCCCCCCCGGCCCGTACTCCCAAGTTGACAAACAGGGGACCCCCGGCTAGAATGGGCCGGACATTTGCCCCCAGGGAGACGAAAGTGGCCGACGAAGACCGATTGGTGAAGCAGGTCAGCCTTAAAAGCGAGGACTTCTCCAAATGGTATCTGGAGATCATTCGCAAAGCGGAGCTGGCCGACTATGCCCCCATGAAGGGGATGATGGTCATCCGGCCCTACGGCTACGCTGTCTGGGAGAACATCCAGAGCCTGTTTGACCGGCGCCTCAAGGCGACAGGCCACCAGAACGCCTATTTTCCGCTGTTCATTCCGGAGAGTTTGCTCCAGAAGGAGATGGCCCACGTAGAGGGGTTCGCCCCCCAAGTGGCCTGGGTCACCCAGGGTGGCCAGGATGAGCTCGAGGAGAGGCTGGCCGTCCGCCCCACCTCGGAAGCCATCATCGGCAGTATGTACGCCAAGTGGATCAAATCCTACCGAGACCTGCCGGTCCTCATCAATCAGTGGGCCAACATCGTCCGCTGGGAGAAAGTGACGCGGCCTTTCCTGCGCACCACCGAATTCCTGTGGCAGGAGGGCCATACCGCCCACGCCACCCTGGAGGAAGCCCAGCGGGAAACGCTCGACATCCTGGCCCTCTACCAGGAATTCGTGGAAACCGAGCTGGCAGTGCCCGTGGTGGCCGGCCTCAAGACCGAATGGGATAAGTTCGCCGGCGCCCTGCAGACCTATGCCATCGAGGCCCTGATGACGGACGGCAAGGCCCTGCAGATGGGCACCTCGCATAACCTCGGCCAGAATTTCTCCAAAGTCTTCAACATCCGTTTTGAGGATAAGGACCAGAACCTTCAGTTCGTCTGGCAGACCTCGTGGGGCATCTCCACGCGTCTTATCGGAGCGGTGGTCATGGTCCACGGCGATGACTCGGGGCTGAGGTTTCCGCCCGCCGTAGCGCCCGTCCAGGCCGTCATCATCCCCATCTCCCTGGGCAACTGGAAGGAGACCGTCATGCCCGTGGCCCGCCGGGTCGAAGAAGAACTCAGCCGGGCCGGCCTCCGTGTCCGGCTGGACGCCCGGGAAGAATTCACGCCGGGCTGGAAGTTCTCCGAATGGGAGATGCGGGGCGTGCCGCTGCGGCTGGAGATCGGCCCCAAGGATATCAAGGAGCAAAAAGCCGTGGCCGTGCGGAGAGATGTCCGCCGCAAGGAAGCCCTGCCCTTGGCCTCGCTGGCGGAAGCCGTGCCCGCTCTCCTGGGCCAGATCCAGGCCGGGCTTAGGGAGCAGGCCCGTGATTTTCTCCGGCAGAACACCCACACCACCGATGATTATGAGGAATTCAAGCGCTTGATCGAAACCCGCCGGGGGTTCATCCGGTCCCATTGGTGCGGCGACCGCGAATGCGAAACCCGGGTCAAGGACGAAACCATGGCCAACATCCGGGTCATGCCTCTGGATAAGAGGGAAGCAGCCGCCGGCACCTGCCTCGTTTGTCGGAAGAAATCGGATACACTGGCTTATTTCGCCCGAGCCTATTGATGATGGGCGTTTATTCGCGCCGGTCCGGATCTTAAGGCCGGTGGGGGAGTGGGTGCCCCGGGACATGACAGACCGTTTCCTGCAGCCGCGGCTGAACATGGTCGAGACCCAGGTGGCGGCCAGGGGGGTCAAGGACAAGCGTCTCCTGGAAGCCATGCGCCGGGTTCCCCGACACTTGTTCGTTCCTCAAGGCCTGCTCGATGAAGCCTATGCCGACGAGCCCCTGCCTATCGGCGAAGGCCAGACCATTTCCCAGCCCTACATCGTGGCCTATATGACTGAAACCCTTAAATTGAAGGGCCCGGAGCGGGTGCTGGAGGTCGGCACGGGGTCGGGCTACCAAACGGCCGTGCTGGCCGAGCTCGTTGGGGATGTGTTCAGCATAGAGGTCGTTGAGGCGCTTTCGCAAAGAGCCCAGGCCATTCTGGCCGGGCTGGGATACTCCAACATTCATTTCAAGGTCGGCGACGGGAACCTGGGCTGGGAGGAGTCTGCGCCCTTCGACGGCATTATCGTCACGGCCGCCGCCCCGGAGGTGCCCGCCGCGCTGCAGCGTCAACTCAAGGACGGGGGACGGTTGATCCTGCCCAGGGGGACCTTTTCCCAGGAGCTGGTGCTCGTGGTCCGGGAGGGCAATAAGTTCCGTCAGTCCGAGCTTCTGCCGGTGCGCTTTGTGCCGCTGATTACGGTCCATTAAGAGGGGAGGGAGGTGGACTGGGCGGTCTCGCTCCCGGGAAGGTTTTTAACGCCGTTCCCTCTCCGTCTTCTCAGCGCCTGCGGAACTCGCATCAAAAATAATCGGTGATATCAAAACCTCTTGGCTTTCCCGTCATCTTCCGTGATGATCAAGAGGCTCAAACATCCTCGGCGCCCTGAAGAACAGGGTCCCTTCGAAGACGGCTCGGGAAGGCTAAACCTTCCCTGATGGTCGCTGCGACCGCCCCGTCCACCTCCCTGGAGAGAATGACTCTTTAAAAATAAAAAGCCCCTTCGCCGCGCCACCCATCCACTTTGGCTGTCTGGATTCTGTCACGGAAAAGGGATACTTGCTGGAGAAGTACATTGTTAAGAGGTTGGGATATTGCTATAATTAAAAAAATGAGATTGCTTAACTTAAAGATATACTTATTCTCAAACGTCCTATTACTCGAGCTTTTATTGGCCGGCTGTTTTTCGACGGCCGGACAGGCGCCGCGGCGTTCGGCCCAGGTCTTTTTCCCGGACGGCTCAGCGGTCACCGCCGAGCTGGCCGTCACCGACGCGGAGCGGCAACTGGGCCTGATGTTCAGGCCGAAAATCAACGACGACCAGGCCATGCTCTTTGTCTTCGAAGAAGAAGGCATCCATTCCTTCTGGATGAAGAATATGCGTTTTTCCATCGATATCCTCTGGCTGGACAAGAACCGGCGCATCGTCCATGTCGAGGAACAGGTCCCGGCCTGCGCCCAAGACCCCTGCCCGTCATATCCGACGTCCCAGCCGGCCCGCTTCGTCCTGGAAATCCGCAGCGGCGGCGCGGCCGCCCACAAGCTCAAGCTCTATGACCGGTTGGACTTCATCCTGCCCCGGGACCTCCGGCCGGACAAATTTTAAATAATCAATAAAGATTTTCTCCTGAAAGGAGGAGATATGAAGAGGTCATTCTTGCCGGCTATTTTAGCGGCGGTAGCTTTTCTGGGGGTATCCCTGGGCGCGGTCTGGGCTCAGGATGTTCCCGCGCCCGATCAGATCCGCTCCCTGGTCAAGGCGACCATGCTGGATTTTGCCCTGGCCGTCAAGGCCAAGGATTTTACCAGTTTTTATAAAAACATAGCCAAGCTCTGGCAGGCCAAGACTTCCGCCCAAGAGCTGGCCCAAATCTTCAAGTCTTTCATCGACCAGAAGATCGACCTGACGGTCTTGGATGATCTCGTACCCGCTTATTCCAAGAAACCGGCTCTGGACAGCCAGGGCTGGCTGGTCATCGAGGGAGCCTACCCGACGAAACCCTCGGCCGTGAATTTCATCCTAAAATACATAAAGGAAGGCGCAACCTGGAAGCTGGTCGAAATCGAGGTGAACGTCACCCCCGCCGGGCCGACCCTCCCCTCGGAAAAAATCCTTAAAGAGTTGGTCAACGTGACCGTTCTCGATTTGGCCATTGCCATCAAGGCCAAGGACTTCAGGGGCTTCTACAAGACGATCGCCAAGTTGTGGAAGGAACAGACCACGGCAGAGGCCCTGGCCGCGAATTTCCGGTCCTTCACCGACCAGAACCTGGACCTGACCGTGCTCCAGAACCTCGAACCCGTCTTCACCAAGGCACCGGCCCTGGATGAGAACGGCTGGCTTATGTTGGAGGGATACTATCCCTCCAAGGCTTCCCGGGCCTATTTCACTATGAAATTTCTCAATGAAGATGGGGCCTGGAAGCTGGCCGCTGTCGATTTGAACGTTAAGCCCGAGAAAAACTAGCGGCTGTCCGAGCTGCGCGTCTCAGGCTACCTTTAGGACGGCGCGCCTAGGAGCGGCTCTTGGCGGACCGGCCGCAGATCAAGCGGTCGAGTTCCCGGGCCGCTTGGGCCGAAGGCTTTTTTCGGCCCATCATCATTCGAATTCTTTTAAATTCTGCTTCCTGGACTCGGGCTGCCCTTTTGTCCTCCAGGAGCCGTCGCGCTTCTTGAAAAACGTTATCGGGAGTGAAGCGGCGCTGGATGAGCTCGGCTACGACGTCTTTTTCGGCCAGGATGTTGACGATGCTATAGCGCTTGATCCTGACCAGCCGGCGGCCGGCCCAATAGGTCAGGGGAGAAACCTTGTAAAACGCGGCCAAGGGCCGGCCCAGCATGGCCGCTTCCAGGTTAGCCGTTCCACAGGCGGACAACACCAGGCTGCTGGCGGCCATGGCCTCATGACGGTCGCTGTCCAGGACCTTGATCCCTTTAGGTCCGGACGTAAGATGGGAAGCCAGTATGTCTCTTTCAAGGTTCTCGGCCAAAATGAAAGCGATGTTGACCGGCAATGTTTCCTGGAGAAGGCGGGCAGCCTGGACCAGGACCGGCATATGCCGTTTGACCTCGCTCCGGCGGCTGCCGGGCAGTAGGTCACCAGCTTTCTTCTTGGATCAAAGCCGTACTTTCGCAGGAAGGCCGGCCGTGATAACCGGACCTTCAGGTACTCCTGAGAGGGGATGTCCGACGTAAACCGGCGGGGATGCCCGCCTTGTCGTAGAGAGGCTTTCTCGAAGGGGAAGATGAGGCAGCATCTTGCGGACGACGGTCTCTTTGATCGTCTTCAGCCGGCCCCGCCGCCAGGCCCAGACGGTCGGGCTGATGTAATAGAGGACGGGTACGCCGGCCGCCTTGAGCCTCTTGGCCAGGCGCAGGTTGAAGTCGGGCGAGTCGATGAGCACGGCGGCCGAGGCCGCCGGGCCGCGCTTCTGCTCACAGGCTGCGGAAAATCGCGCCGGAGACGGGGAAGATGGGCGACGACCTCGACGAGGCCGACCAGGGCCAGGTCCTCTATGGGGAACAGGCCGTTCGACGCCGGCCCTCTCCATCTCCCGGCCGCCGATGCCGAAGAATCGGGATTGCGGCCGGAGCGTTTCGGAACGCCCGGACGAGCCCGGCCCCGTATTTTTCTCCGGATTTTTCCCCGGCCACGATAAGGATGGAATCTCATGATCCTGGCCCGGACTTGCCGAGACGGATGACCTCCGGCCGGCTCTGGGGGTCCTGGCCGTAGTAGAACAGCCATTCATTGTAGGACTTGAGCCTGGTTGTAGATCCGGAATGAGGAGCGTTTGGAGGAGCTGGCCACGCCGATGAGCTTCGGGTTCGGTCAGCGAGGACAGCGTGCTCTGGGGCACGAGCAGGACTTGCTGGGAGCGCCGCCGCCGCCAGGCGCCGGCCGTGGCCGCGGCAGCAGGAGATGATGTTCCATTCGCCCGAGGGGGTCATGGGGTCCCTGAACAGCCGGCGCAGACATCGTTTTTCATAAAGCTCTTGGAGGGAGCGGGGATAGCGGCCCGGGTTCTTGGCCTGGTAGACGCCGGACGGCCTCTACGATCTGTCGGCCGCGGAAGATCAGCTCTTCTTCTTTTTCCCGCTGGATTTGGGTCTGCCATACCGGAACGGCCACCATCAGGCCGATGGCTCAGCACGGATACAATCACCAGGAGCATGATGATGGCGTAGCCCCGGCGGCTGGCCATGGAACGTCACCAGCTGTGTAGGCCGTTCCGTCCAGCCCTTTTTCCTCCGAGCCGGAATGGACGTCCGACGATGCCCGAGAGTCTGCCCCGAGACGAGGTTCTCCTCGGTGGCTGTCTCCCGCACCTCGGTCCAGGTCTCGGAGGATTCAGGTAAGGGATCCACGGGGATCTTGCGCAGGTAGCCGTCCTCCACCAGAGCCTGGAGCGAAGCCGGATATTTTTCCTTGTCCGTGTAGTACTGATCGATGAGCTTCCGTATCTGGAAGAGGTCCTCTTTGAGCACGGCTTCCCGTGGCCTTTTTCGAAGGGCGTTTTTGTACTGCGGCAGCCCCAGCCCGACCAGGATGCCGATCATGGTGAAAACGATGATCATCTCGATCAGCGTGAATCCCGGCCGTTTGCTCTTCATAGCTCCTACCAGTCCCGGTATTTGCTTCCCGTCCAGGGCCTTGGCCCGGCTCTTGGTATAGACGTCATAGACATTCTCGCCCCCCCAGCTGTCCGAGTCAGGCCCGTCCTGGCTGGAGCGCAAGCCCCAGTCGAAGGAATTGGTCATGGGGTCCTTGGGGATGCGGCGCAGGAACCTGACCGTTTTCTTTTCAGCTGCGCCTTCTCCGCTCCCCCCGGAAACCTCCACCCCCTTGACCAGGGTCTGCAGGTCGGGCGGGTAGCCTTCCGCGTCCTGTTCAGTCTTGATTTTCTTTTCGTCGGCCAGCCGTTTGTAGGCGTCTATGGCTTCTCGCATGAGCCGCAGGCTGCGGGACAGCTCGATCTCTTTCTCTCTCTTTATGGAGTTTTGGGCTAAGGGAATGGCGGCTCCGGCCAGGATGGCCAGGAGGGCCACGGTGACCAGCATTTCGGTTATGGTGAATCCCCGACGTCCGGGGGCTGGCCGCATTAGGACCTCCTCTTTGCCTGAAGCTCAGAAAAACTTTTTCTTGGGCCGGTCCTTGAAGGGCGAAGGCCTGTGGTAGGGTCTTGGGCCCTGGTCCCGGTTGTCCTGTTCGCCCGGGCCCCGGTCCGCATCCGTTGGCCCTGGAGCGCCCTCCTGGCCTTCGGCGCCCGCTTCCAGGACCCTCTTGCTCAGCCTGATTTTGTTGTCCTCGTCTACAGTGAGCACTTTGACCTTGATGACTTGACCGAGCTTCAGATGATCGCGGATGCTGCGGATACGGTAGGGCGCCACCTCGGAGATGTGGAGCAGCCCGACGATGTTGGGCAATATTTCGACGAAGGCGCCGTACTCCTCCAGCCGGACGATCGGGCCTTCATAGATCTTGCCCACTTCGGCCTCGGTGGTGATCTCCCGGATCATGTCCCTGGCCTTTTCCGCTCCCTCCCTGTCCACCGCGGCGATGGTAATTTTTCCGTTCTCGTCCACGTCGATCTTGGACTTGGTGAGGGCCGTGATCCTCTTGATGATTTTGCCTCCGGGGCCGATGACTTCGCCGACCCTCTCCGGGTTGATGACCAGAGTGATGATGTGAGGGGCCAAGGGCGATATCTCCGGCCGCGGCGCGGCGATGGCCTGCCGCATTTTGTCCAGGACTTTGAGCCTGGCCTCCCGGGCCAGGAAGATTGACTGGCGGAGGATGTCCTGGGTCAGGTGGGAAATTTTTAAATCAAGTTGGATGGCGGTGATGCCTTTTTCGGTGCCGGCGATCTTAAAGTCCATGTCGCCGAAATGGTCTTCCAGGCCGGCGATGTCGGTCAGGATCCGGTAGTTGTCTTTTTCCTTGACCAGGCCCATGGCGATGCCGGCGATGGTCATGGACAGGGGGACGCCGGCGTCCATCAGGGACAGGACCCCGCCGCAGACGCTGGCCATGGAGGAAGAGCCGTTGGACTCCAGGATATCGGAGACGATGCGGATGGTATAGGGAAAGACCTCCTCGACCGGGATGGAGGGCAGGATGGACTTTTCGGCCAGGGCGCCGTGCCCGACCTCGCGGCGGCCGGGCGCCCTGAGGAAGGCCACCTCGCCCACGCTGAAGGGGGGGAAATTATAATGGAGCATGAATCGCTTGGACAGCTCTTCGTCGCGGAGCGTGTCCAGCCGCTGAACGTCCTCGAAGGTGCCCAGGGTCACCGTGGCCAGGCACTGCGTTTCGCCCCGGGTGAAAAGGGCCGAGCCGTGGGTGCGGGGCAGCAGGCCGACCTCGATCTGGATGGGACGGATTTCGTCGAACCCGCGGCCGTCCATCCGGCGGCCTTCAATGAGCATGAGCTCGCGGACAATCTTCTTATGCAGAAAGTGGAAGGTTTCCCTGGTCTGGCTGAGCAGTTCCGGCTGATCCTCGGGGATGGCCTCCAACAGCCCGTCCAGTATCGTGCGGGTGGCCGCCTCACTTTCTTTTTTATTGCGGATCTGCACGGCTTCCAGCAAGGCGGGCTTGATTTTGAGGGCCATCTCCTCAGTTTTGGCCGGATCGTGAAGCTGCGGCTCGAAGCTGCGCTTGACGATGTTGAGCCGGCTGAAGGCCTCCTTCTGGGCCTGGATGATTTTGCGGATAGGCTCCTGGGCCAGGGCCAGGGCCTCGCAGATTTTGTCCTCATCCACTTCCTTGGCGCCGGCCTCAACCATATTGATGCCCTCTTCGGTTCCCACGACAGTCATGGTCAAGGTGCTGTGGTCCTGCTCGGAGGCCGTGGGGTTGAGGATGAACTGCCCGTCCACCAGTCCGATCTTGACTGCGCCCAATGGCGTGGTAAAGGGGATTTCGGAGAAGTAGAGCGCCGCCGAAGCGCCGATGATGCCCAGGATGTCGTGGTCGTTGATCAAGTCGGCCGACAGCAGCAGGGCCACGATCTGGGTGTCGAAGGTATAGCCTTCGGGGAAGAGGGGGCGGATGGGCCGGTCAATAAGCCGACTGATGAGGATCTCCCGCTCGGAGGGACGGCCTTCCCGCTTGAAGAAGCCGCCCGGGATCTTGCCCGCGGCGTAGGTGTTTTCGCGGTAGTCCACGATCAAGGGGAGAAAGGGCTTGGGCTCCTTGACCTCCTTCTTGGAGGTGGCGGTCACGAACATGATGGTCTCGCCGGCCCGAACCAGGGCCGATCCGTCGGCCTGCTTGCCGATTTTTCCGATCTCGATGGAGATGAGACGGTTGTTGATATCAATAGTGATGGTTTGAGACATGGGTGATATTCCAGCCGGGAAGGCTTATTTCCGCAGCTTCAGCTTCTGGATGAGCTTTTCGTAGCGGGACAGGTCCTCTTTCTTGAGGTAAACCAGAAGCCTTTTTCTTTGACCGACGAGCTTCATCAGGCCGGTCTTGGAAGAATGGTCCTTTTTGTAGCCGGTGACGTGGCCGGTCAGGGTGCGGATCCGTTCGCTCAACAGGGCTACCTGAACCTCTGCCGAGCCTGTGTCCGTGGCATGGACCCGGTTGTCACCGACGATCTTCATCTTGATTTCCTTAGTCAACAATTTTTTTATCTCCTTTTATTTCAATTCTATACTAGCAAAAATGCCCGGGGAAGTAAACATCCGGGTAAGGTCGCGTCTTTGTAAAGAATAATAATCCTTTAGGCTAATCCCTTAGGTTATGAACAAGACGCGTTTTTTGGCTGAGAAGCTGTTTATTTCTTAAAGAAATTCATCCGATGGAGGAGATGCCGGGCATATTTGGTCTGCATCCCTCCCGGGGTTGTCTTCAAGCTTTCGAGCTTGGCCTCGACTTCGGCCTGGGTCATCTTGTTGATTTTCTTGTTTTTAGAAGCGGCTTCGGCTTTTTCAGGTTTTTCTTCGGCCGTCGGCGCTGCGGCCGCTTTTTCCGGCTTGGGCTGGGGAGCTTTGGGCGCCGCTTCATTTTCTTTTTTGTCGGCCATAGTCTAATACCTCACACTCAATTATCGGGAATTCAGAGAAATTGAAAATCCTCGTTAATTATAATATCAAATTTTCCCCTGGGAGGCAATCATTTTTTTAAAGTAGCCCGGGAAACGGCCGGGTTGCGCGGGTGTAATGAATTGTGTATAGTCAGGTTCCCGTGTATATTCTGTATTCCTTTTTCCTCGGCCTGGCCCTGATCCTGCTCCTCCCCGTTTATTACATCAAGCTCCGAATCCTGAAAGGGGAGAGTCTCGGGCTGCCCGAGCGGCTGGCGCTGTCCTTGCCCAATCCCGCAGCGGCCTCGAAGTCCCTCTGGCTTCATGCTGTTTCCGTTGGCGAGGTGCTGTCCCTGCAGAAGCTTGTCCAAGAGGTCAAGGCCCGGCATCCGGAGTGGGCGGTCTATTTCTCCGTGCTGACCAATGCCGGGATGCGAATCGCCCGGAAGAAGATGACGGCCTGCGACCGAATCTTTTATATCCCCTTTGATTTCGGCTGGGCGGTCCGGAGGTTTCTCCGCCTCCTGAAGCCGGACCTGCTGGTGCTGGCCGAATCCGAGCTGTGGCCGAACCTTTTGGGCCAGGCCCGCCGGCGCGCCACCGGCGTCCTGGTCATAAACGGCCGGGTCTCGGACCGCACCTTTCGGCGCTATCAGCGTTTAAACTTTCTGACCGGCCGCCTGCTCCGCTCGGTGACCAGATTCCTGGTCCAGACCGCCCAGGATCGAGAGCGATTGGTCCGGGCCGGGGTGGACGGGGCGCGGGTCGAAGTGGCGGGCAACCTCAAATGCGAGATCAGCCCTCCCATTTTCTCCGCCCAGGATTTGCGGGAGTTCAGGAAGACGCTGGCCGCGCCCGCCGTCGGCAGGATAATAGTGGCCGGCAGCACGCGGCCGGGCGAGGAGGAAATGCTCCTGCGGGCGTTTGCCGAGGCAAGGCGGGAAAGAGAGGATATCTATCTCATCATCGCTCCCCGGCATATGGACCGGGTTCCTGAGGTGGAAAAGGCCTGCCGGCAGGCCGGCTTTTCGGTCAGGAAGAGGACCGAGGTCCGCGAGGGCGAGGCCTGGGATATTCTTCTCCTGGACACGATTGGAGAGCTGGCCCGGGTCTACGCTCTCGGCGATGCGGCCTTCATCGGCGGAAGCCTGGTGGCCTGGGGCGGGCACAACCTGCTCGAGCCGGCGGCCTACGCCAAGCCGATCTTCTTCGGCCCTCATATGAACAATTTTGCCTACTTGGCTCAACAATTTCTGCACAGCGGAGGGGCCCGTCAAGTGAGCCGTCCGCAAGACTTGAAGGCCATGTTTTTGTTCCGCGATCCAGACGAGCTGACGAAGATGGGGCATTCGGCCCGACGGACATTGGACGGCCTCCAGGGAGCGACGGACAGGACCCTCCGGGCGATTGAATTCATGATGTCCGGGTGAAGGCGAAAAAAATGAGGAGAGGTCGGAACGAGCAGGCTTGTTCGATTTCCGCGGCCCTCATTCTCATTCTGATCATGGCCTGTCCCCCCGGGCTGAGAGCGGCTGGTGAGGAGCCGCGCGCCTATCATCTGAACGGCGAGTTCTTCACGCACCTGGCTCAGGATTCCGCCGGAGTCCTGATTTCGCCCTTTTCCTGGAAGGCCTCAGACGTCCTTTGTTGTGCGGCGGTCATCGGCACTTCCGGCCTGATCTACGCCTTCGACCGCGATATTCAGGACTGGGTCCAAGCCCGAAGGACAGCCGGTTCTGATAAGGCTATGGCCTTTTTCTCCAACCTGGGCGACGCCGGCTATATCGCGGCCTTTCTGGCCGGGCTTTATGCCGTCGGCGAGATCGCTCCCAGTTTGGGCCTCCGCAAGACCGCCGTCCTGGGCCTGGAGAGCCTGGCCATCACAGGCGTTGTCGTGCTAGGTTTTAAGTGCCTGGCCGGCCGGGCACGTCCGGAGACCGGAAAAGGGCCGAATTATTTCGAACCCTTTAGCTTTCGGTCCAGCCTTCTCTCGCTGCCCTCGGGCCATTCCGCCAGCGCTTTCGCCGTCGCGACCTCTATCGCTGAACAATCGGACAGCGTGGTTGTGGACGTGGCGGCCTATACCCTGGCCGCCGCGGTGGCCCTTTCCCGTGTGCATAACAATGAGCACTGGGCTTCGGACGTGTTCCTGGGCTCGGCCATCGGCTATTTCATCGGCCGGGAGGTCGCCGGCCTGAACAAAGACCAGGGAAAAAAAACCTCGGTTAGCCTGGCCGTTTCTCCTCAAGGCGTGACGGTGACATTTCAATTCTAGAAAATACATTAAAAAACAAGATGCTATCCATCATGTCAATAAAATACTATTCTCAGTAGATGGCTGAGGGCGTTTATCAAACTCAGGTCTATGGCGCGAGTTCTAGACAGGTCCGCAATCAATGATTTATAGTGAACGAGGATTATCGGTTTAAGGAGATCTACTATGTCCGGTAAGATCACGCGCCGAGAATTCATGAAAGGGACGGCTGCGGCGGCCGCAGCCGCGGCAGCGGGGTTGAGCGGCCCCGGCTTGCTGCTCAAGGGAGCTTCTTCAAAGAAAGAATTTGACTTGGTCATCAAAGGCGCCCTCATCTATGACGGCTCGGGCCGGCCCGGCTTCGAGGCTGACATCGGGATTAATGGCGAGATTATCTCCGCCGTCGGCCCGATCCCGGAAGGTAGATCGGCGGCCGTCGTTGAGGCCAAGGGATTAGCCGTCTCTCCGGGCTTCATCGATATGCATGCTCATACCGATGTCGAACTAATGGTCAACCCCAAAGCTGAAAGCTCCATCCGCCAGGGCATCACCACTATTGTCAGCGGCAACTGCGGCTCCTCGGGATGCACGATTCCCAGCCAAGTCTATGATGAGGCAGCGGCCAACCTGAAAGAGGTTTACGACCTGGAGCTCACCTGGCGTGATATTAAAGGCTTTATGAGCCGGCTGGAGCAACGCGGGGCGGCCCTCAACTATTCCACCCTGGTCGGCCACGGCGACATCCGCGGTTCGGCCATGGGCTACGGCGACCGGCCGCCCTCGGCCGAAGAACTTGACAAAATGAGGGACCTCGTCCGGCAAAACCTTTTGGACGGTGCGGTCGGATTGTCCAGCGGCTTGGAATATACGCCGGGAAGCTTCGCCCGTCCGGCGGAGTTGTCCGCCCTTTGCCGGGTAGTGGCCGAGAAGGGCGGCGTTTACTCCACCCACATGCGGGATGAAGGCGACCGGTTGCTAGAATCCCTGGATGAGTCGATCGGCGTGGCCAGGGAGTCCGGGGTCAGCCTCGAGATTTCTCATTTCAAGGTGGCCTATCCGCGGAATTGGTCTAAGATCGACGAGGCCCTGGCCCGGATCGAGGCGGCCCGGAAAGAGGGCCTGAATATTTTTTGTGACCGGTATCCCTACATCGCCGGCGCCACCAGCCTGAGCTTCTACTTCCCGGCCTGGGCGCGGGAGGGCACCAACGCGGATTTCCTCAAGCGGCTGCAGGACAGTTCGCTCGAGCCCAAACTCCGCGAGCACCTGGCCGAGGCGGAGAAGAAGCTCGGCTCTTGGGACAAGGTCGTCATCTCCGACGTCGTCTCGGCCAAAAACAAGTTTGCCGAGGGAAAAAACATCCTGGAGGCGGCGGCGGCAGCTGGGAAGGAACCTTATATCTTCATGCGCGATGTCCTCATCGAAGAAAAAGGCCGGGTGGGGATAGTCATTTTCATGATGAAGGAAGAGAACCTGAAAAGGATCCTGGCCCATCCGCTGGTCAGCGTGGGCACGGACGGCTCGTCCCTGGCGCCCTACGGGCCCCTGGGCCTGGGCAAGCCTCATCCGCGCCATTACGGCACTTTCCCCCGCGTGCTGGGCAAGTATATCCGCCAGGAGAAGATCCTGCCCTGGGAGACGATGATCAGGAAAATGACTTCGGTCGCTGCAGAAAAATTTCATTTCGCCAAGCGCGGCCTGGTGAAGAAGGGCTGCTTCGCCGACTTGGTCGTGTTCAACCCCGACACCGTGTTGGATAAAGCAACCTGGGTCGAGCCGCATCAGTATCCGGTTGGGATCGAGTACGTCCTGGTCAACGGGCAGGTGGTGGTGGAAAGGGGAGAGCACACCGGCCGCTTGCCGGGCAAAATCCTCAAGCCGCTGGCTGTAGGGAGCTAACATCTCCAGCTATGTGATCTTGCATTCAAGAAGAGGAGGGGAGGCACGGCGCATCCCCTCCAACCCTTGCGCAAAGCCCACCCACCCATCAGCATGCGCTCCGGGCGGGCGGGGCCTGGCGCCGTGCAACCTGTTTCCACGCATCTCGCGATTGGCGATGCTACCCCAGGGGAAACAGGGCTTAATAAATTACGTGACTCATCTGCTCATATTTCTACTGATTCTAGCCGGAAGCTTGTCAGCGGATCAGGCTGTGCTTCGGATTCAAGCGCAAAGCGGGGCGGCGATTGAACTCACTGCCCGCTCGATCCAACCCGGTGAAGTCATCCTGGCGGTTCTGCATGGCACCCCCGATGTCCGGAGCGCCGAGCTGGCCTTTTTGGGAAAGCGCTGTGTGTTTACGCCCAACGGGCCGGCCGGCCTGCCCTTCGCCCTGCTCGGCATCGACCTAGAGTCAAAGCCCGGCTCCTACCGGCTCACGGCCGGGTTTAAAAACGTTTCGGGCCAAGAAGAGCTTGTTGAACAATACATCCGCATTGAGGCCAAATCGTTTCCCAGGGCCAATATCATCCTTGCGGATGAGAGCCTGATCACTCCTCCTCCCGAGGCCGCCCAGCGAATTGCTCGAGAGCAGCAGCTTCTGGCCAGAATTTTTCACGAGTCGGCCGCCGAGTGGCTGGCCCAGGGGAATTTCATTTTGCCGAACCCCGGCCGCCTCAAACCCAACTTTGGAGAAAGGCGATACTATAACGGCCACCCGCGTTCCCCGCACTCGGGCGTGGATATTTCGGCCGGGATGGGCGAGCCGGTGTCGGCCTCTAACGCCGGCCGCGTCGTGCTGGCCAGGGACCTCTATTTCGCGGGTAATTCCGTCATCCTGGACCACGGCCTGGGCGTTTTTACCTTCTACTGCCATTTTTCTAAGCTGGAAGTCCAGGAAGGCCAAGCCGTCCGGGGGGGTGATCTTATCGGCCTGGTGGGGAGCACGGGCCGGGCCACGGGACCACACCTCCACTGGAGCGTGCGACTTCGGGACGCCCGCGTCGACCCGCTGTCGCTGCTAAGCCTATCCCTGCAGTGACAGAAAGCTCCGGCTTGCATACCATTGTCGAATGATCGTGCTTTAAAAAAAGCGTTTTTTATCTAGTCTTGACACCCTCTTTTTTCGGAGGGTATGATTGCGGATGATCGAGAAGAAAAAAACTGTGAGGAAGTGGCCCGCCATGCCGCGTCGAGCGAAAATAGCAAACCGCCAGAAAAAACTAAGCAACGAAACCGTGGCCATGTGTCTCGTCGACGATCAAGGGCGTTTTTTGGGAGAAGAAAATAAGGAGGAATGTCATCAGGAAGAGGGGCGACTCCATTGGGGCTTTGTGGTCATGGTTTTTGATGAAAATGATAAATTAATGCTGGCTCAAAGGAGCAGGCATAAAAGGCTATGGCCTCTCTTTTGGGATGGAACCGTCGCCGGCCACCACCAGATAAACAAAGCTCCCCACGAGACGGTGGCCCAACGACTCCGTGAAGAAATCGGTATCTCCGGCGATTGTCCGGAGCTGATGTTCAGTTTCCGATATCAGGCGAAGTATAAAGATATCGGCACCGAGCACGAGCTTTGTGACGTTTATCAAACACGACTTGGGCACGTCCGAGACATCTCCCCCGTTCCCACGGAGGTCGCCGAATTCAGATTTGTAAGCCTTACCGGGCTCGCCGAAGAGCTCCGTCGATCGCCTCAAGAGTTCACCCCCTGGTTTCTCATCGCTTCCCACAGATTTCTGGGAAACCGTCTGGGAAAATCCTTGAAGAAACAATAAAAGTCAAACGTGCAAAAAATTAAGTTCAGGTTCAATGACCGGCACATCGATGAATTCAATAAGCCCGGTGTCTTGAACCTCATGTTCCTGGACCTTACCAACCGGTGCAACCTAAAATGCCGCTACTGTTTTAATCAACACAAGCTGAACCTCCCCGTCTCCCATTTGGAAATCGGGCTGATTGAAAAAATTTTCCAATCCGCGATGGCTCCCCGGGTCAGGAATTGGTTCCTCTCGGGTGGGGAACCCCTTTGCTATCCTTATCTTGAGGAAGTCCTGACGTTGTTCCGCCGGTACGGTCATCGACCCAAAATCGCCACGAACGGGATTTTGCTGGCGCCGGAGGTTGTTGATCGCTGGGTCTCTCTTGGAGTCCAGTCCGTCCAGTTTTCCTTCGACACGCTCAATGCGGCCATTTTCAAAAATCTTAGCGGCGGCTCGCCGGAAAATCACAAGGCCATCCTGGAGAACATGAAATATGCCGTTAACTCACCTTTGCGCGTCGTCGCCTCCAGTGTTCTGACCAAGGCCAATCTCGGGGAAATAGGGGACATTATGCGCCTGTGCTATGAGTTGGGCGTCGATTCCTATACTCTCTACCCCAATGTTCCCGCGAAAAAGACGAACTGGGATCTGGTCCTTCCCCTGAACGAGCAGCTGGCGCTGTACGCTCATTTGTTTGCTGTTTATAGCGACCTGTGTCCCACGCGACTCATCGATTTGAGTATTCCCTGCTTCCAGCGTTCGGATGTTTATGCCCAATGGAACAAGCATCTGAACATCCGGCTGCATCACTGCGGCGCGGGGCAATTCAATCTCAAGATCACCAATGAGGGTAGGGTATCCGCCTGTATCTGCCAGGACGCCGCGGAGTTTATTGTCGGGGACCTCCATGAGCGCACGATCGATGAGGTTTGGAATTCCTCGGAGATCGAAAACTTCCGCTCTCTTTACAAAAACGTCCCCGAGTGCCGAAGCTGCCAGATTCAAGCCATGTGCCGCGGTGGGTGCCGCAACGAAGCCTATCTTTCGGGCCCTCGAGGAGTTCTCTCCAGCGACCCCCATTGCGAATATTTCAGCAAAAATGAATCAGGACAGTTCTGAGGTTCGATCTATCTGGAGATTTAGCCTCAGGGAGATTTTTTTTGGAGCGAGAGGGATTCATAAAATGTCCCATCTCTGGCTTCCTCTGGCTTTGTTCTTGCTTTCCGACTCCACGACCGACCCCAAAACAGCGCTGGGCAGGTCTTTTCTTTTGATTTTAGCCGTTCTGTGCAAGGTCCAATTCAGCATTTTGATCAACGATCTCAGTGATAGGCGGGCTGATTTGGCTGTCGGGAAAAAAAGATGGATCGGCCTTTTGCCCGAACCTGTCGGTGTTATTATCGTTCTGTTGTTTTTGACCGCGGGCCTGGCCGCGGTTCTCCTGGGGAATGGGTCTCTCCGAACGATCCTCGCTTATACGGCCAGCGTTTTCCTCGGACTGTCTTATTCCCTGCGACCTTTGAGATTTAAGGAGCGAGGGGCCGCGGGACTTGTTGTTTATGCGCTGTCGGCGATGATGATTTATGTCTTGGTCCCTTGGACATGGTTCAATGCCGGGCTGTGGCCCCTGGTTTTCTTGGCGGCCGCCGTCGGGTCGGATAAATGGATGCAGATTCATTTTCATCAGGTCATTGATTATCCCGCGGATTTGAAGAACGGAACTCGGAGCTATGCGGTTCGGGCCGGGCTGGACCGAGCCCGATCGTCGCTGAGACAAGGCGCCTGCATCACTTCGCTTTGCTTGCTCAGCCTGACCGCCTTTATCATTGTCCGCGCCGGCCGAGCCCTGATTCAAGCTATCGTCCTTTTGGCCTTATCGGCGGCCATCGCCCTCTCCAAAATCTATGCGGACAGAATTAAAAATAACCAATCCCCGAGCCCATCGGCTTTGGTCAGGGAATTGCCCTGGTTCTACCTCGGCCTCTCGTTTTTGGTTTTCTATATCCTGCCCTTCGTGCTGTTCTTTTTTTCTGTCGGGCAAGAGCCGCGGTTATGGATTTTGGCCGTTTTTTCTCTTTTTTTTCTTGTGGGCATGTCTCTGCAATCCCTGCGCTATCAGTATAGATAAAGAAGAAGGTGTAGGATGAGGGTTTCCTCGGAACGATTTCTCTCGTCGGCACTATTATAGCGACCTGCTGTGCGTGCCCAAGGCGGGGAACACATGTTCTTGTCCCGAGTCCTCGCTTCGCGTAGAATCCTCCACGAAGGAAAATGTTTATGGGCGTGGAGCGCCGAGAGATAGTCATCGTAGGAGCCGGGCCAGGCGGGTCCGCAGCGGCGCGTCAGGCCGCGCTTGCCGGACTGTGCCCGTTGTTGGTCGAGAAGGATCCCACGCCGGGCGCCACGAAGGCCTGTGGCGGCTTCGCCGCCCAGGTCTACCGGAAGCGGCTCGAACTCCCCGACGAGGTGGTCGAACGCGAGATTCGGCGTACCCGGCTCTTTATCGACGGCACGCTCCACGAGTACGGCGGCAAGCGGCCCCACTACATCTCCTTCCGCCGTGCCCTCTTCGATACGTACCTCGCCGAACGCGCGGTCCGCGCGGGTGCTGAGCTTCTTACCTCCACCCGCGCGTCCATCCTCGACCCCTCCGCGCGGCGCCTCGGCCTTCGGAACCTGGTTTCCGGGGCGGAAGGCGAAGTCGAAGCCCAGGTGATCCTCTTCGCCGACGGTCCCCAGACCCTCGCGGCCGACGCTTACGGCATCGGCCACCGGCCCGGGCCGAGGACCCGCCACGCTATCTTCGTCGAGCTCGACGGCCCGTACGGCGACGGCGCGACGTGCGACCTTCTCCTCAACACGGCCTACACGAAGAGCTACTTCTGGCTCTTCCCCAAGCGCGACTGCGTCTGGGTGGGGGTAGGCGGGTCCCTGCACGGAGGAGGGCCGCCATTGGCGGAGCGGCTGGGCGAGTTCATCGAGCAGCGCGAAGACCTGCGCGGGCGCACGGTCCGCCAGCGGGGCGGCGGGCTGGTCACATCAGACATGGCGCGCGACTTCGTCGCCGACGGTGCGATGGTTGTGGGCGACGCCGCGGGGCTCGTAAACCCGATGACGGGTGGCGGCATCGCCTTCGCCCTCGCCAGCGGCGAGATCGCGGGCCGCGTCGCCGCGGAGGCCATGAGGGCCGGGCGGACCGACGCCTCCATTCTAGGGCGGTACCCCCGGCGGTTCCGCAGGACGCTGCACTACGCCTGGTTCGTGCTCATGGCCCACCTGCGCCGAAGGCTGGACAGCCAGGACCCGGCCCTGCAGCCCGCGGCGTACGCGCAGATGCTGCGGCGCTACCTCGCCTTCTTCCACCATGTCCATACGCTTGTCGACTTCGCGCTCGACTTCCCGCATCGCTGAATCGGTACTACGGCCTCAATGAGGCGAAACCGAGCCCCCGGGCAGGCATAGCCGAAAAGTAAATTATGAAAACGCTGCTGAGCCTGGCTCTGGAGTGACAAGCGGGATGCCGAAAAGGATTGAGGCTCCTTCAAAGCCCCCATGGCTTCTTATTTCTTCACTTCAGGTCGATGAATCCTTTGACGGCATCCCTGTGGACCAGGAAGCTCATCATCTTCAATTTCACATAATCCTCGGTCAAGAAATAGTATCCCTTCGGGTCATGGTTGAACGAGCTCGACCCCGAATCTTTGATTAAGTACCATCCCTGGCCTTTCACCTCTTTGTAGCCGATGAGGTGGATGCCGTGATCATCGGTCGTCGCGCCGTTGCTGAAACGGTACTGCCGGGCGTTGTCGTCGATGAAAGTCGAGGGAATATCAAAAGTGGGGATCATAAAAACCTTCTTCTCAGGATTTTTCCCCGGCTCAGAGATGTCCCCGCCTATGCTCGCCGAATAGCCGTGGCTCAAGGCATTTTTGAGAATCTTCATGAACGTGTCCAGGGGAACGTTGTAATAGTCCTTGTTGTGCCACCAGTTGTCCGGGACTTCGTACTCCACTTTCTGACCGAAGGGCTGCTGCCTATAGGACAGGACATCGATGTAATCGTCGGGGTTGATCTTGAGGTAGTCCCGCAGATAGCTGAGGGCCGTGTATTCTCGGCCTTCGACGGTGAATTTTTCGGGCGGCACCCCCAGATGATAATTCAGGATGGACTGGACCGTTTGGACCGCCTCGTCCTCGTTCCAGGCGTTGACGTTTTGGAGATGGTCGAGATAGGAGCGGACCTCGGCGATAAGCTTTGAATGGTCGGGAAATTTCTGGCCGGGCTTCAACCCGGAATAGGCCTCCCAGGGCAGGCAGCCGTAAAGCTTCCAATCCCGGATAACCGCGTTGGCCTCCGAGCCTTCGGCCACGGCCGAGCGGCCCCGTTCGCGAATGAACCTCTTGGCCCGCTCCAGATACTCGCCATAGACCGTGAAGGCTTCCGAGAGGCGAACCTTCTTTCCGTACAGCCGATAGGCCTCGGATTCAAAAAAGGATGTCGTTGAAAAGCACCAGCACGTGTTGGTATTGCCCTGAGACGTCGGCGGGTTGTGCCAGACGGCGTTGAATCCTTCCAGGCCTTTGGGCGCCCCGAAGTCCGCCAGGTCGACGACGAAGGCCCTGGAAGGTGCCGGCTTTGTCTTGCCGAATTCTTGGGTGCTTTTTATGATCTCATCCCAGAAGGGGTTCTGGGGCTCGACGAATATTCCTTTATCCTTTGTTTTCTCCTGGCAGAGCACAATTCCCGGAAGAAGAACCATAACCAGCAACAAAAAAGCGATCTTTTTCATGCGACACCTCATATGATGATAGATATAGAGAGATTGAGAATCTCGGTTTGCTTCAGTCGCCGGCGTGCCTTCACGGTTTCCTTTTGCGCGATCGCTTAAGACTCATGACTTCTAAGCCCATCAAGCTATGGGAATATGTGCGATCGCGCAAAAATGTTATCCCCGCTGAAATCAAGAGTCAAGAAAAAGAAAAAAGAACGGAGAATGCCGGCGCAGAAACCGTCCGCGGCGCCCAAAGGGGCGGCAATAGCCCGGACCTCCCCTTCGGCAGGCCGGCAAATTTGGTCTCCTTTGGGTTTGTTGACAACCCTTCCCCCCGTTTTTATAGTATAGGCTCTTTTAGCTTTGATAGGACCGATGTGTTTGAGCGATTAACCTTCCCCCAGGCCATCCGCTCAGCCTATGCCCGGGCGGAGGAGGATGAGTCTCTTGAGCCCATCATCCTAGTGGACGAATCCGGACAGCCGGTCGGACGGCCGCAGCCGGGAGATTCCCTGATCTTCTACGATATCCGCGGCGAAAGGGAAGTGGAGCTCACCCGGAGCTTGACCGAGGACGATTTTCCTCATTTTCCCGTGCGGCGCGGCCTCAGCCTCAAGTTCGTAACCATGATCGAGTACGCCCCCGGCCTCAGGGTGCGCGTCGCCTTCGAGCCCGAAGCTCAGCTCAAGGATACGCTCACCGAGGTCCTGACCCGCTCCGGCCGCCGCGTGGTCAAGATCGCCGAGTCGGAGAAGGCCGTCCATGTGTCCTACTTCTTGAACGGCAAACGGGATGATGTCTTCCCCAACGAGGAGCGTCTCATCGTTCCTTCGCTCCCGGGCGAGGTCAACATTGCCGACAGGCCCGAGATGAAGGCCGGGGAAATCGGAGAGGCGGTATGTGCCGCCCTGGCCGACGAATCCAAGGACATCCTCGTGGCCAACCTGGCCAACGTGGACGTGGTGGGGCATCTGGAGAATAAAAGGTCTGTTTTGGCCGCGGTGGAGACGGTGGATGCCGTGCTGGGCCGGATCGAAGCCGCGGCGCGGGCGAACAAGGTGACTCTGATTGTAACCGCCGACCACGGCACGGTCGAAGAGTGGCTCTATCCGGACGGCACAATCAACACCGGCCACACCCGGAGCCGGGTGCCGTTCCTGTTGGCTGATTTTGCTTCCTCCGACCCGGCGCGTATTTCCCTAGCCGGCGAAGGGGAGCTGGCCGACGTGGCGCCCACTATTCTCAGCCTCCTGGGGCTGCCTCAGCCCGGGGCCATGACCGGACGCAGCCTGATCCTAGGCCAGCCTCCAGCAGCCGGCCGCCGTCTCCTGCTCCTCATTCTGGACGGCTGGGGCATTCGTGAAGAGGCCTATGGCAATTTGATTGCCGAGGCCCGGACTCCTAACTTCGATTCTCTGTGGGCCAGCTGTCCAGGCGTAACTCTTCGGGCTTCGGGCGAAGCGGTCGGGATGCCGGCCAACACAGTGGGAAATTCAGAGGCCGGCCATCTGCATCTGGGCGCCGGCCGTCGCGTCCTTCTTGACCGGGTCCGCATCGACCGGGCCGTGGAAAAGGGGAACTTTGCTTCCAACCCGGCCTTCCTGTGGGCCGTGGAGGAGGCCAAGCGGCCGGGCCGGGCCCTGCATTTCATGGGCATCGTCTCCCACTACAGCTCGCACGGGACGCTCCGGCACCTCTTTGCCTTGCTCCGACTGGCCAAAGATAGAGGAGTCTCCCGGGTTTTCATCCATGCCTTCATCGGCCGGCGCGGGGAGAAGCCGGAGAGCGGAGCGGTCTACCTGGAAAAGGTGGAAGAGGAATGCCGCCGTCTGGACTGCGGGCGGGTGGTCACGGTCATGGGCCGCTTTTGGCCGCTTGACCGTGAGGAGAACTGGGGTCGCGTCCGGAAGGCCTATGAGGCCATCGTTTTTGGACAGGGGAGAAGGATCGGATGACAAGAACTTTTCAATATTGATATGCGTATAATCCAAGAAAGAAGAAGCGATGGCAATTCTTTTTCCGGAGTTATAGGATTGTCGCGGAGGGGTGGCGCGGCGAAGGGGCTCCCCGCCCGCGCGCAGCGGCCTGGCCCCGAGCACGGCCGGGGAAGAGCCGCGACAGGACCCCACAAAGAATTTCCTGATACCGGAAAAAGAATTGCCCCCAGAGATCCTTAATCATATGACGGAATAATCGTGAGCATCTCAGCGCCGGCCAACATCGAGCTCAAGGACATCGACTTCAGTTACGGCCGCATCCGCGCTCTTCAGGGGGTGAGCCTGGTCCTGGGCTCGGGAGCCACCGGCCTGCTCGGTCCCAACGGTGCCGGCAAGAGCACCCTGCTGCGGATCCTGCTCGGTTTCCTGGTTCCGGAGCACGGGCAAGGCCAGGTCCTGGGATACGACATGCGGACCCAACAGTCCGAGATTCGGCGCCGCGTCGGCTATATGCCCGAGGATGACTGCTTCCTGCCCGGCATGGACGCGGTCACCTTCACTTCTTATTTTGGCGAGCTCAGCGGCATGCCCCGCAAGGAGGCCATGAAACGGGCCCATGAAGTTCTGTTTTACGTGGGGCTGGGCGAGGCCCGCTACCGGCTGCTGGAGACTTACTCGGCGGGCATGAAACAGCGCCTCAAGCTGGCGCAGGCCTTGGTCCACGACCCCAAGCTCCTTTTCCTGGATGAGCCGACCTCGAACCTCGACCCGCAGGGCCGCCAGGAGATCCTGGAGCTTATGATCGACATTGCCTCCAAGAGGGACATCCATGTCGTCATCTCCTCCCATATCCTTTCCGATATCGAAACCGTCTGCGGCCGGGTCATCATCCTGAACAAAGGCCGAGTGGCGGCCCAGGGCCTGCTGGCCGATCTTCGTCAGACGCATTTCAATTTGTTCGAGCTTAAGTTGAAAGGGGAACGGGAAGGCTTCCTGAGGAAGCTGGCAGCCGCCGGCTGCCGGGTGGAGGAGACCGAGGACCAGGTCCTGAGGGTCTTCATGCCGACCGACCTGGACAAGAGGACGATCTTTCGTCTGGCCGCCGAAGAAAAGGTCCAGGTCCGGCATTTTCTCCAGAGCCGGACCTCTCTGGAAGACCTCTTCGCCCAAACCGTGGGAGTGGAAGGATGACCATCCGGGAGAAGGGCTACCACCATTGGGACGGCCAATTCCTCGAACGCCGTCATCCCTGGTGGCCGATCACCAGGCTGGGCATCCGGCTGACCTTCAAGCGCAAATTCTTTAAATTTATATTCAGCTCGTCCCTGCTGCCGGCCGTCGTGTTCCTGGCCGGGATTTATATCTCCGAGCGGCTGGAAGACTTCCGGGGCATGGTCCGCATTGAATCCTTACTGCTCAACATCTCGGCCAAATACTTCGGCGCCTACCTGACCGCCGATTTCCTTCTGTTCATGGCCGTCATCATCCTTGTTTTCTGCGCGGCCGGCCTGGTGGCCGACGACCTCAAGCACAATACCCTGCAGCTCTATTTCGCCCGGCCCCTCCGCAAACGGGACTACCTGCTGGGCAAAGCCTCGGTGGTTTTCTTTTTTCTGTTCTTGCTGACCCTGGTGCCC
This sequence comes from Candidatus Aminicenantota bacterium, assembly GCA_963702835.1. Taxonomy (GTDB): domain Bacteria; phylum Acidobacteriota; class Aminicenantia; order Aminicenantales; family JAFGAV01; genus JAFGAV01. Next base: position 1,209,867 of record OY969762.1, on the reverse strand, counting down.
GGCCTGCTGCTCGTCATCTTTAAGCTGATCTTCTCCGGCAGCTTCCGCCTCCTGCGCGAAAACCCCTGGCTGCCGCTGGCGGTCCTGGCCTATTCCCTCCTGTTCACTTTGTTCCTTACGGCTTACGCCCTGCTCTTATCGTCCCTCAGCCGGAACGGGCGGGCGGTTTCGCTGCTCATTTTCGGCGTCTATCTTTTTTCCGATATGCTGTTCAACATCCTGTACGGGATCTTCCACAGCCCCTATCTCGGCCTGCTGTCCATGAGAACCAACCTGAAGCTGCTGGCCGTGCCGCTTTTCGGGCTGAAACCGCCCCTGGGCCTGCCCTGGGGCTACTCGGCCGCCCTGCTGGCCGCGGTCGTTGCCCTGGCCGCCGTGGTCCTGGTCAAAAAGGTCAAAGGGGTCAGCGTGATCCGATGAAAGCCCCCATCCAGACGGACAAGCTTTCCAAATGGTACGGGAACATCCTCGGACTCAGCGAGGTCTCGCTCGAGGTGCGGCCGGGGATCACCGGGCTGCTGGGCCCCAACGGAGCGGGCAAGTCCACGCTGATGAAGATTCTGACCGGCCAGCTCCGCCCCAGCCTGGGCCGTGCCTTCATCTGGGGAGAAAAAATCTGGAATAACTTCAGGCTTTTTAACCGGATCGGCTACTGCCCGGAGCACGACAGCTTCTATGAGCAAACGACGGGCTGGCAATTCCTGACCGGGCTTCTGCGGCTTTTTCCGTTCTCCTCGGCCGAGGCGGCCGGCCGGGCCGAGCGGGCCTTAGCCACCGTAGAGCTCCTGCCCGACAAGGACCGCCTCATCCGGGGCTACAGCCGGGGCATGCGGCAGAGGCTGAAGGTGGCCCAGGCGCTGGCTCACGACCCCGACCTCCTCATCCTGGACGAGCCGCTCAACGGACTCGACCCGCTGGGCAAGCGCAGGATCATCCGCCTCATCAAGGACCTTAAGAACGACAATAAAACCGTGCTCCTGTCGAGCCATGTGCTGCCGGAGGTCGAAGCCCTGACCAAGGACATCATCCTCATCCATCAAGGAAAGATCCTGGCTTCCGGCGACATTCATGAGCTTCGGGATTTGATCGACAGCCATCCCCACATCATCGCCCTGCGCTGCGACCGGCCCCGCGAGCTGGCCGCCCGGCTGGTCCGGGAGCCGTTCATCCTCAAGGTCCATCTGGGGGGGCAGCCCGACAGCCTGATCGTGGAGACCGACAACCGGGACCGGTTCTTCAGCCTCCTGCCGGAATTGGTGATGGACATGGGGCTGGCCGTTGATGAGATCACCTCACCCGACGACAACCTGCAGGCCGTGTTCGATTATCTGGTGGGCAAGTGAGATGAGCGCTACGGGAAGAGTCTTCACTTTCTTCTTCCAGCTGGGAAAGAAGGCCAAGCGGACGAAGTTCTTTTTCATTCTCGGCCTGTTGCCGGTCTTGCTGGCCGCATTCCTCAGGCTGCAACAGGTTCTGACCCTCTCCCGCCGGAACATGACCGGCCTGTTCTTCTATTCGAACGTCGTGCTGCCGTTCTATGTCCAGTTCTTGCTGCTGATGCTGGCCCTCTTCTACGGGACCTCGATTATTCTGGAGGAAGTGGAGGGGCGGACCCTGCCTTATCTGGCGGCCCGGCCTTTGCCCCGGACCTCCATCATTCTGGGCAAATACGCTTCTTCGGCGGCCTTGGCCCTGGCCATGATCGACGTCGGGCTGGTGGCTTCCTTCCTGGTCCTGAACGCGGAGCAACTCGGCGATCTGTCATTGGACCTGGTCCTGCTCAGGGACATGACTGTCCTGGACCTGGGCCTGCTCTGCTACCTGGCTTTGTTCGCTTTCCTGGGGGCGCTCCTCAAGCGGGCGGTGCTTTTCGGCCTTCTCTTCTGCTTCGGCTGGGAGAACGTCCTTATTTATTTCCCGGGCTTGACCCAGAAACTGGCCATAGCCCACTACCTGAAGTCGCTCATTCCCCAGCCACCGAGCTCAGGCTTCGCCTTCCTCCGCTTCAACCTGGAGCCCAGCCCGCCCCTCACGGCGGTCTTCGTCCTCCTTGGCCTGACCGTCGTCTTTCTAGGGGCGGCCTGTCTGACGTTTTCTCTGAAGGAATATCTTTTCGAGAACTAGCCTTTTACTTCTGGTCTGGCTGATTTTTGGGGACTTGGGGAACCTCTTCCACGGCCTTGGGCTTGGCCACTTCAGCGGCCAGCTTCTTGATGAGCTCCTCGGGAAGGCTAGCGTAGATGCGGACAAAGTCCTTGCCCGAAGTGATCTCGATCTTGTTGACCAGCTCGCCGATCTCGGGTTTCGACGCGGCGGCCATTCCGCCGAAGGCCTTAAAGCCGTTGAGCATGTCGGCGATCTGCTTGAGCTTGGCTTCGTCCTTGCCTTTGGCCTTGATCTCGATGAGGATGTTCTTGTTCTGGTAGTCGATGGCCAGAAGCGCGGACTTTAAACCCTCCAGCCCGGCCAGCATGGGCATCTGGCTGCCGACCTTGCTCAGGGCCTCGGCCGGAATAAGGAAGGCGCCCCACACCAGCGCGTTTTTGTTGGCCTCCCGGACCAGGCCCATGAGCTCCGCGTTTTTGCGGAGGCTGTCCTTCTTTCCCTGGAAGACGTCGATAACAGCTTCCACGGCTTTGGGCGAGCCGGCCACAATGTTGGCCTCGTCCAGGAAAACGCCGTGCATCGGCTTCTGGCCCTCTTTTTCCTCCATGACATAAACGGTGAAGCCGCCATACGGGACTTCCTTCACTTCGCCCTGTTTCTTCATGTTGGCCAGGAGGGCGTCCTTTTTGTAGGTGAGGTTGATGATTCCCACACCCTCCGTGTCGCCCTGGACGGCGCCGGGGGTGATGCCGACGGCCAGGAAGCGGATGTCTTTCTGCGGGTCGATGCCCGTCTTTTCGGTGAATTCCTTGAGCTTTTCCTGGTTCTCGGCCTTTTTCAGCATATTGCTGACGGTCTCGATTTTCATCCCGTTCTGAACGTCCACCATAAGCACGCCCTGGACGTTCCCCGGCACCAGGGTCAGCAGGTCCTGGGCCTTGTCGGCCACGCCGCCCACCTTCGGCTTGCAGGCCGTGAAGGCAAACAGGACAAGAAGAAGAGAGGCGCCTAAGGCAATAGTCTTTTTCATAAGTGATCCCTCCTGGGTTGTTGAATGGATATGTGCGGTCGAAGGCACACCGTAAATATATCAGAAAAGCCGGGCCGCTGCAATCCAAGAAGAATTGCATCGTGCTCTTAATGAAACTAAAATGAAGATGATTCTCGGGCCGCAAGGAGACACCATGGACAAAACGCCCCTGCAGCAGATCATCAGCCGCCGGCGCAGCGTCCGCCGCTTCCAGGAGAAGCCGGTGGAAAAGGACAAGATTCTGGCCTGTCTGGAAGCGGCCCGCCAGGCGCCCTCGGCGGAGAACGTCCAGCCCTGGCGCTACGTAGTCATGGATGACCCGGACCTGAGACGGGCCTTCGGACGGTCGGCCTTCTCCGGCATTTATGCCCGCACGCGGTTCGCCGATCGGGCCGGGGCGCTCATCCTGGTCCTGTCCAAGCCCGATATCATCGCCAACCGGCTGGGGAAGCGCCTGCAGGGCATTCCCTTTCACTATCTCGATATCGGCATCAGCGGCCAGCAGCTCATTCTCCAGGCCGCCGAGCTGGGCTTGGGCACATGCTGGATCGGCTGGTTCAACGTGCGCCGGGCGCGCAAGTTCTTCGGGATCCCGCGCCGCTACAAGATCGCCGGCCTGATCGCCCTGGGCTACCCCGAGCCGCCTGAGCCGCGGCCGCGGCCCAAGAAGTCCCTGGAGGAAATCGCCTGGTTCAACCGTTTTGGGGGGTGACCAGGGCTTTGAAGAGATAATAGGCCGGGATTCCGGCGGCCACAGTAGCCAAGGCGATTAAGGAAGGGACGGGGCTTTCCAGGAAGCCCAGACAAAGAATGCCCGCTCCGGCCAGAAGGTAGAAGGAAGGCAGGATGGGATAGCCCGGCATCCGGTAGGGCAGGAGCCCTTGTTTTCTAAGCTTGAAAACCCCGAACACCGCCAACAGGGGAAAGATCCCCAGGGAAAACCCCATGTAGGTCAGGATCTGTTTAAATGATCCCGAAGCGACAAAGACCGCTGCGATGAGCGCTTGAAGCAGGATCGATTTGGCCGGGACCTGGTGCCGGGGATGGATGTCCGAGGCGAACTTGAAGAAGACCCCGTCCTTGGCCATGGAATAATAGACCCGGGGCCCGAGGATGATAAAAGCGCTCAATGAGGAGAATTGGGCGAAGGCAATGAGGAGAGTGATGATTTTGTTGGCGGAAACGCCGAACAAGCTTTCCGCCGCCAGGCTGCCCACTGGAATGACGCCGCTCATTTTCGGCCAGGGCAGGGCATAGACATAGAGGAGGTTGAGGCCGGCGTAAAGCAGGATGACCACCACCGTCCCCCGCAGCAGCGAGCGGGGAAGGTTGCGGGCCGGGTTCTTGATCTCCGAACCGATGTAGGCCGAGGCGTTCCAGCCGCTGTAGGCAAACATAATCCACATCAGCGACAACCCGATGGCCTTCCAGCCGCCCAGGCTGAAGCCGAAGGATTCGAACCCGGTCAGGTTGGACCAGGTTCCATGGCCCACGGTAAGGCCGGCCACAATGAGCGCGACGATCAGGCCGACCTTGAGCCCGGTCAGGACATTCTGAACGCCGGATCCGAAACGGAGGCCCTGCAGATGGATGAAGGTGAAAAGTCCGATGGCCAGGATGGCATAGACCTTTTTTAAAATAATCGCCTGGACCCCGCCCTGGCCCAGGATAGCCGGGAAAGCTCGGGCCAGGTACTCGGTCAAGCCTATGGCCGAGGCGGCGATGGGCGCCGAGAAGCCGACGATGAAGGATACCCAGCCGCTCAGGAAGCCGAAGATCGGATGGTAGAGACGGGAGAGGAAGGTGTATTCGCCGCCCGCTTGAGGGTAGGCCGCGCCCAGCTCGCCGTAGGAGAAGGCGCCGCACAGAGCGATGAAGCCGCCCATGACCCACAGCCCGAGCAATAAAGGGGGATGGTGAAGTTGGGCCATGATCAGTCCGGAGGTGGTGAAGATTCCGGCCCCGATCATGTTGGCGATAACGATGTTGGTCAGGGGGAAAAGGCCGAGCCGTCGGGCCAGGCCGTTAGGTGCGCTCATGGGAATGGTATTCTTATCATATTTGAGAATGCTGATCAAAGCGCTCGAGGCGCGGCTCTTTGGCGAAAAGTGTGGCAAGGAATAGCTAAGGGTCTGGAGAAGGGCTCGGCGCCTGGCCGCGGTTTTTAACGCCGCGGAATCTCCGGGTTTCTCGGCGGTTGCGCAACTCGCTTCCTGCGGAAGCTCAGACATGCTCACCTGCCGACAAGAATATGTCAGAAGTAGTCGAAACCCCTCGACGATCGGCGCCTAGCCGATCGTAAGGGGTTCCAAGGGGAGACGTCCCCTTGGTCGCAGGGCGCGGCTGGAGCCGCGCCCGAGAAAGGGAGGCAGGGAGCGCAGCTCCCGTTGGAAGGGGGAAACGCGAAGCGGGTTCCCCCTCCAAAGAGATTTCGTGGCTAAACTGCTCATGGCACCTCGCTCTTTCCTCAGACCCTCCGCGTCCATAACAAATGAACCACACTTTTCGGCATAGAGCCCTGAGGCGCTTGATTCGCTTTTGGCGGCGCGCTAATATCAAAGCACGGCAAGAGGAAACCCATGAAAAAAAATCTCAAACAATTTGCTGGCATAGGATTTTGTGCTGTTTTCCTAATGGCTGCTGGGCCGGCGGAAGTTTGGCCTGCAGCTGGGATCCTGTTCAAACCATGATCGAGCGCGTCATCAGCCAGGATAAACTATCCGGCGACCGGGCGGTTTATTTTCAAAAGCTGACCGGGCTGCTTTTCGAGTACCTCCGTACAACCGTCAAGCCTGAGGAGCTCGAGCCTCTCTGCGCGGCCGGCTCAACGGCCGAGCTCAGCCGGCTCCTGGAGAAGCACCTGGGCCAGAGCGTCATAGACTTTGGGGAAAAAATGTTCAGCTTCTTCGAGGAGAAGGCGGCCGGGGACAAGAGCGTTGACTTAAAAACATGGAAAGCGGCCGAGACGGCCCATTTTGCGTTTTTTGTCCATCCGGGCAGCCAGGCTGATAAAGACCTGGATTTGATCAAGCGGAGCGCTGAGGAAGCCTTCACCGCCATCGTCTCCTGCCTGGGCTTGGAGACAGAGGCGGAGAAGACTTTTCGGCTTCTAAAGACAGATGCTCCTCAGGGCTTGTCCGAGCCGGCCGCCCCTTCCCAGGCCGGCCGGATTTCTGTCCTTCTTTATCCAGGCCGGCTGCCCGAGGCCAAACAGCTTAAGGGCTCGATGGGCAACATGAGCTTTGGAGCGACCATCGTCAAGGATCCCGGCCAGGATCAGGGTGCCGGCCGCCTGACCGCACGGGTCAACGTCCTCTATCTCAACGCATTCTCCCTGACCGTGCTCCACCACGAGATCGGCCATGCCGCGCTCTTCCTAGGCCACTTTGACTCGGGGCCGCTCGCCTCCCAGCCCCTGCGGGGCGAGTCGGACCTAAGAAAGGCGTTCTTTGCCGGCTACAAGCCCATTCCTCCTTTCCTGCACGAGGGGATAGGTGACTATGTCGTCTATTTCCAGTCTTTCTACAAGAACTGGCCGCTCCTTCCGCCGCCCGATGCGCTAGCCCTATCCATAGTGCAGACAAAGGATTTTGTCCCCCTCCAGACGCTTCTCCAGGAAGGGGTCAAATTCAGGGCCCAGCATCACAAGGCTTATTCTCTGGAGGCCGCCTCGGTGATTGATTATCTGATCCGGACCCAAGGCCGGGATAAATTGAAGGCTTGGTTCCAGGCAGCCGATTCTGATAGCCGGAAGGCCTTCCAAAAAGTATATGGCTTTACAATCCAAGAGCTTGAGGTGCGATGGAAAACTGCCTTGAAGAACAAGGCCGAGTCCTGAGCATGGCTAAGAAAACCACCGTCCTCTTCATCTTAATCCTGGTTTGTTCCGCAGCCAAAGCTTGGGCCCTTGATGGACTCATTCCGCGTTTCGCCTTTGAGCCGTGCGATATCGGGTTCAAGCGGCCGGCCCGGCCGAGCGCCTATTTTGACAAGGCTGGCCGGAAGTTCGTTATCCTGGGCGCGGAGAGCGGATGCTTCGAAGCCTGGGCCTACCCCTTGAAGATCCTGAGGGACTTCGAGTTCTCCTTCCTGGTCGGCACAAGCAGCCGGCCCATACCGGGCGGGGCTATCGTCCGCTCGGTCTCGGTGACTCCGGCAGTAACCACTCTGACCTTCGTTTACCAATCGTTTACTATACAGGCCTCATTCCTCACGCCCGTGGACGATCCCGGCGCCGTCATCCTGTTGGCGGTAGACACGACTGAGCCTTTGACCATCATCTGCGGCTTCCTGCCGGTCCTGCAGCCCATGTGGCCGGCCGGGCTGGGGGGCCAGTACGCTTCCTGGGACAAGGAGCTGCGGGCTTATCTCATCTCCGAGCCGACGCGCCAGAACCATGGTTTTGTCGGCTCGCCGGCGGCCGAACCCGTTTCCTACACGCCGGCCCACATGTTGTCCGACAGGCCGAATGAGTTCAAGATCGTGATCTCGAACCCCGCTGAGACGGAAAGCCGGTTCATTCCCGTAGTCCTGGCCGGCGGCAGGGGAGACCGCCAGGCGGTGAAAGAAGTTTATCTCCGGCTGGCTGCTGACCCGGAGTCGTATTACCGAAAAACCGAGTCTCACTATCGCCGGCTGCGCGAGTCCCTGCCGCAACTGCGTACGCCTGAGAAGGCGCTCAACCTGGCCCTGGAGTGGGCCAAGGTCGCTTTCGACAACCTTCTGGTGGACAACCCCGACCTAGGCTTGGGGATGGTTGCCGGGCTGGGGGTTTCGGGCACGAGCGGCCGGCCGGGCTTCGGCTGGTTCTTCGGCGGCGACGCCTTCCTCAATTCCTTCTGCCTCTCCGGCCTCGGCGCTTTTTCGACGGTCCGCGATGTTTTGGCCTTCAACCGGCGCTGGCAGAGAGAGGACGGGAAGATGGCCCATGAGCTATCCCAGTCGGCCGGCCTGATCCCCTGGTTCAAGGATTATCCCTACGGCTATATCCACGCCGACACGACGCCGCTCTATATCGCCGCCGTCCATGATTACTGGAGGCTGTCGGGTGACACGGCTTTTGTTCGGGAGGCCTGGCCTTCGCTCACCAAGGCCTTCGACTGGTGCCTGGCCACGGACGAGGACGGGGACGGCCTGATGGACAACCGCCGGGCCGGCCTGGGTGCTTTGGAGTTCGGCTCTCTGACCGACATCCAGACGGATATCTTCCTGGCCGCGGCTTGGTGCCGGGCAGCCCAAGCCATGGAAAAACTGGCCGCCGCAGCGGGAGACGAGACTTATGCCGGCCGGGCCCGGCCGGCCGCTTTGAAGGCCGCCGCATCCTTCCGGACAAAATTTTGGGACGAGGAAAAAGGGTTCTATTGTTATGCTTTCAACGCCGAGGGCCAGCGTGTTCTCGAGCCGACGCCCTGGAGCGCTTTCGGGCTTTTCTGGGGTCTAGGAGAGGAAGACAAGGCCCGCAGGACTCTGGCCCGGCTCAACCGGTCGGACATGATGACCGACTGGGGCGTGAGGATGATGTCTTCGGCCAGTCCCTATTATGAACCCCTCAACTACAATTACGGGGCTGTTTGGCCGTTCCTTACCGGCTGGGTAGCGGCCGCCCTTTTCCGCAACGACTTCAACCTGCCCGGCTATATAGCCTTAATGGCCAATGTTCAGCACACTTTCGACAATGCCCTGGGCGAAGTTGCCGAACTGTTCTCCGGTCACCAGAACATCTGGCCGGCCGAAGCCGTGGCCCATCAAGGATTCTCTACGGGAGGAGTGGTCCTGCCCCTGATCAAGGGGCTTCTGGGCCTTGACGGAGATGCAGCGGCCAAGGTTATTTCCTTCGAGCCCAGATTTCCGGCTTGGTGGCCGGCCGCTTCGGTCCAAGGTGTCCGGCTGGCCGAAGCGTCGTTTGACCTGTCCTATTTTCGTAAAGATGTCGGGTTGAGGATCGAGGTCCGAAGCCGAGAAGCCAAGGGCTGGACTATGGCGCTTTCTCCCGCCCTTGGCCCGGCGGTCCGGGTCAGGCGAGCCCGGCTCAACGGCAAGGAAATTCCTTTCCATGAGGTCAGGACGGAACGGGCCGCGCGGGCGGAGGTCCGTTTCTCTCTATCGGGAGAAGACCGGGTTGATTTCGTCCTCAAGCCTGCCGTAGAAGTCGTCCCGCCTTATGTGTTCTCCGAAACCGGCGACCTCAGCCGGGGGCTAAGGATCATCGACCTCACCGGCAATGAGAATCGGCTCGAGCTCCTGTTGGAGGGGCTGGCCGGGGAGAGCTATTATCTTTCCCTCCAGAACTCCCATTTGGTCGATTCGGTCAAGGGAGCAGCCCTGGACAAGGGCCGCTTGAAAATCACTTTCCCGGCCGCGGCCAAGCCGGGCTATGTCGAGCAGAAAGTCGTCTTGCTCTGCCGGTAAACAGCCGGTCTTCAGGCTCATGGAAGATTCATCCGCCGGAGCTAAGACTTTGAATAGGATTTCGGGTTGATGATCACCCTGACAGGTTCTGAGCTCTGATTTATGCTTCCTCACGATGGTTGGATGGAATTATCGAGGCAAATCGGCTTCAAAACTCAATAGAAAAAATCATCAGTCGAGGCAACTATGATTGGCTCACTCTTCGAGTACTTGACGATGGATCTATAAAAGAAGCGGGGTAGAATTGCACGCGGCAAACGGCAACTAATTTTTTGGGGCCGCGTCAACACTTTCCACTTTTTACGCCTTGAATGGCATTGACATCGCCCCGCCTCCGGCGATATTATTCGCGCGTGATTATCACGGTTGATTCAGCACCGGGAGCGGTAATTTCCCACGCCGCGCAATCTGGGGAAGGCCGACTTCAGCCAGGTAACGAAGGGCAAGTGACGTGCGGCCTGATAAGGTGACTAAAGGAAAAGGAGAAAGACCATGAAAAAGGCATTGATCGTTCTGATGAGCGCGGTGTTTCTCTTGCTGGCGACGGGCGTCGCCGCCCAGCAGTCGGACCGCGCCGGCTGTAAGGACCACCCGCTGTTCCCCACGCGCATGCCGGAATACCGCATCGAGGCCTGCAAAGTCGAGGATTTCGGGGTCTACGAATTCTTCGCGACGAAGGGCCCGAAGACCCCAGTCGAAGGCAAGTTCACCTTCCTCACCTACGATTTCATTGGACAACAGGCCAGCGAACCGAGCGGTCTCGCCATTGTCCGGAACTACGAGAACGCCATCCGAAAGGTGGGTGGCACGATCCTCCAGAGCGACCCGCAGAGGTGGGTGAACGGAAAGATCGTCAAGGACGGCCAGGAAGTGTGGGCGCAGGTCGAGAAGGGGAACGGCAAGATCTGGCTGCGGATCGTCGAGAAAAAAGCGATGGAGCAGTACATCGTGGCGGACGCGGCGGCCTTCGGCAACGACATCCGGGCCACGGGCCACGTAGCGGTCTACGGCATCTACTTCGACACTGGCAAGTCCACCATCAAACCCGAGTCGGCCCAGGCCATCGGGGAGATTGCCAAGCTCCTGACATCCGACCCCAGCCTCAAGGTCTATGTGGTGGGCCACACGGACAACGTGGGCGGCGTGGACAGCAACATCAAGCTCTCCCAAGACCGGGCCGAGGCCGTCCTGCAGGCGCTCGTCCGCGACCACGGCATCGCCCCTGCCCGCCTGCGAGCTTCCGGGTGCGGCCCGTTTGCGCCTGTTGCGTCCAACGACACCGAGGAGGGCCGGGCCAAGAACCGCCGGGTCGAACTGGTCAAGCAATAGGACTAGCAGCGGTATCCAAAAAAACCGGCGGCAGGCCCGTGAGCGGACCTTTCTTTCCAGAACCCTGGGATCTTTAGGGCTGGCCGGCAAGTTTAAGAAATTCGAGAAGCAATTCCATGAACGATGAGGCCGCGGAGAAGATTTTTCTGAAAAAACGCGACCGGCGCCGCCAATTGGCAAATCTCCCTTTTGAAAAAAAGATCGAGATCGTCGTCGCGCTTCAGAAAGCGGCCGCTGGGATCCGCAAGAATTCCCGCCGTATCGTCTGGCCTCTCTAGCCCGATGGGGCAGCTGTGGCCGAAAAGCCACCGCCTCCGCATGTCTTTGAACAGGTCGCTCTCATAGCGACCGAAAACGCGGATTATTATTGATCATCAAACTCGTTTATGCCGGAGGGGGAGGTCCGGTTGATTTCCGGCTCATCGGGCACCACGGTCGGCTTCCCGGTCGCCCTTCCCGTGCTCAAGCCGTCCTTGACAGGTTCCGAGCTGCGGATTTATGCTTCCTCACCATGGTTGGATGGGATCATCGAGGCGAAACGGGGCCCGCAGGCAGGCGCTGCCGAAAATCAATTTCTTATAGGCCAGAACCTGCCCATCTCTCCGGAGCAGATCCGGCAGGCCTTGGGCAAGGGACAGGTCAAGCAGATTGCCAAGGATGCAGGCATGTCGCGCGGGGCTGCCGCGGACGCCTTGTCCTAGTTGCTCCCGCAGGTTATAGATAAACTGACGCCCAAGGGCACTATCGAGCCCATCTCCCTTACGGGCTCCGGCCTGGAAGCCCTGAAAAAATTGTTGGGCTGATCGATCCGCGCCGAGCCGGGTAAAATCGAACTGAACCTCTCCCGAGAGGGGAGGGCTATCCAAGTTTCGCCATCAGCGCCTGCCCCTTAAACTGGCCATATCAGAGCCTCGGACTTTCACTTTGCAGGTTGTGCATTGCAAGCGGGTAGGACGAAATTGCCTATTGACATTCCAGATTATTATCCTCAAACTGCAAGCAGGTTGGAGATTGATTTTCCTGGCAGTTCGCAAAAGAGGAGGGAATAATAATGAAAAAGAATCTATTTTGGTTGTGCGCATTGCTATTGGCAGGATGTGTAACACCAGCTCCTCGCGTTATACCCGATGAATGCATCAGGCAGGCCATATGGTCCAATACGACCAAAGACAAGGTCTATAGCGCATGTTTAGTAGCTTTGCAGATGCAGGGTTTGACCATTTATCCTTTGGGAACGAGCAAGGAGAGCGGACTCATTATCACTGAGGAGGAAAAATTCACTCCAAGCGGATACAAATCTGTGATTCAGGGCAATTACAAATTTCAGATATTGGTTTCTGAAGTACCGGGTGATAAGATAATGATGGATATCAAAACCACGGCTGGGTGGACTCTTTTAAACACGGAAGATTACAGCGTATCTAATTATGAAAACTTAAACAACACTATTAATAACGATTTGGCTGCAGTTTTGGAGAATGTCTTTAACCAAATAAACATATTGGTGGGAAAAGCGGAATATTACAAGCGCGTTGTTATGAGATGGAAATAGGGGGCAGCTTAGCGGTCAGAGCTTCAGGTTCCAGAAATCATCATTCGCCATCATCACAACAGTGCTTTAGACAGTTGCCTCGTGCCGGGATTGCTGATATCGCGAGAAGCGCTCAATGAATAGGACTCGGGGGGATGACTATCCGAGCTTGGCCATGAGCGCCTTGAACCTTGGGTGGGACCTGAGGGCGTCGAGGTTGCTGTCATGTTCGAACCATCCCTTCTGGGTCAGCCCCAGGGATTGGGCTTTTTCCAGGCAATCCAGGGCCTCTTTCAGTTCTCCGGCCAGAGAATAGATGCACCCCAGGTTGTAGAGCAGCATCGGCTCGTTGGGCTCGAGGAGCCGGGCCCGACGGGCCCAATCCAGGCCCTTATCCCGCTCGCCCAGGGCGACGAGTCCGTTGGCGCCCATGTAAAGCGCTCGCGCATCGTCCGGATGAAGCTCGATGCGATCGGGCACCTGGGCCACCCCGCGGAGCCGGGCGGTCCGAGCCTCTTCCTTCCGTCCCAGGGCGTCGTAGATCTGGGCGACAAGGAGCGGCGCCTGAAAATCGTCGGGCCGCACGCGGCTGGCCGCTTGGAACAATCGGACGGCTTTCTCCAGGTCGCCGTTGACAAAGGCGTGGCGGGCGTAGAAATACCAAGCTTCGAAGAGATGGGGGTCGAGCTTCGTTGCGGCCTCAAATGCGCGCTCCGCGTCCTCGAGATGGCCCCCGATCGATAGGGATAGAGCATGCGAGGCCTGGGCCTGGGCCGAATTTGGGTCGAGCTCGACGGCCCGGCGACCCGCCGCCTCGGCCTGCAGGCGGACATTATCGCGACGCTCGGAATAAAGGTAGATGTACGACCAGCAGTCCGCCTGTCCGGCATAGGCCAGAGCATACCCGGGGTCAAGCTCCGTCGCCCGGCTGAAGAGCTGGAGGGCGAACTCGATGTCCCGCTTGCCGTAGTGATAGTAGAAGCTCCGTCCGCGGAGATAGTAATCGTAAGCCTGGACGTGCCGGGTCGGCGATCTTTCCAGAGCGTCCTTCTCCTGAGGGCTGAGCGTCACCCGCAGGGCGCGGACGATGCTGCGGGCGATCTCCTCCTGGATGGCGAAGACGTCCCGAAGCTCGCGGTCGTAGGATTCCGACCAGAGATGAAACCCGCCCGCGGCGTCCACGAGCTGAGCCGTGATCCTGAGCCGGTTGCCCGACTTGCGGACGCTGCCCTCGAGCAGAGTCTCCGCGTGGAGCCTCAGTCCCAGGTCCCGGGGCTCGAGGTTCGCGTCCTTGAATTGAAAGGAGGCCGTCCTCGAAGCCACGCGCAAGCCGCGGACGCGGCACAAAGCGTTGATGATCTCCTCGGCGATCCCCTCGCAAAAATAGGCCTGGTCCTTTTCCCGGCTCATGTCCGCGAAGGGCAGGACGGCGATGGACGGGAGAGCGTCCTCGAGCCCACCCGGCCCCTCCCGTTTCAGCTTCGTCAGTTCCTCCCGCAGATCGACGGCCGAGGCCATACGGTAGGGAACGCTCTTTTCCAAGCAATGTCTGAGGATTCTATCGAACTGCCGGGGCAATCGCGGGCTGAGCTCGACCGCCGGCTTCGGGTCGGTCTTGAGGATGGCCGCAATGGTTTCCGCGCCCGTTCGGCCGGCAAAAGGATGCCTGCCCGTGGCCAGCTCGTAGAGGATGATACGCAAGGAGAAGAGGTCGGCCCGATGATCCAGGACCTCGCCCCGCAACTGCTCGGGGGACATGTAGAGGATCGTTCCGCCGATCCCCTCGGAATCGGCCGCGGTCTTCGTTTCATCCGGCCGGGGCGGAGGCAGGAGTCTTTTCAGAACCCGGGCCAGTCCGAAATCGAGGACTTTCACCGTCCCCTCCCGGTCGATCATGATGCTTCCGGGTTTCAAGTCCCGGTGGATGATGCCGCGCTCATGGGCCGCGGCTACGGCCTCGGTCAGCGGAACGGCGATCCTCAGGAAGGCCTCCAGGGACAGCCCGCCCGGTGCGATTCGCCGGTCGAGGGTCTCGCCGTCGACAAACTCCATGGTGAAGAAGCTGAGACCTTCCTCCTCTTCAATGGTGTAGACCGTGACGATGTTCGCCTGATGGAGCGCGGCGATGGCCTTGGCTTCGCGCTCGAACAAGGCCCGGCGCTGGGGGTCGCCGGCCAAACCCTCGGGCATGAACTTGACGGCTACGGTCCGGTCAAGCTTGAGGTCATGGGCTTTCCAGACCACCCCCACGCCTCCCTGGCCGAGCTTTTCGATGAGCCGGTAGTGACCAAGGATGAGTCCCGGTTCGAGGGTCATGGGGCGCTCCACTTGAGACGGCCCGAAAGCCGGATGTATTCGTCCGGCACGCGCGTTTCGACCATCGGGGCGCCCGACGGAAAAGACTTTATGACAGACTCCGGCGTCTGTCAATAATGGATACGGATGAAACGGGCGGCGGGTTTCGTCAAATGAACGGCGCGTCGTGCGGCACGAGAATTTTCATTAACCGCGAGGCGGCGAACGCAATATCAGCCCAGGGCAAGGCTTCGGCCGGCCCCCGCTCGGAGCGGCCGGGCCGAATATAACCCGCAGGGCCGCCCAGCCCGCCTCGCTCCGCAGGCCGCCCATGGGTCGCCGAACTTGGCTTGAGCGAAGCATTGGTGTAGAATACTCCTGTCCAAAGAGGAGGATCGGGTACTCTTGGCAAAGAACAACAGGGCATTCAAGAGCGCGAAAAGAAACAAGGTATATCCACGCCGACACGACGCCGCTCTATATCGCCGCCGTATATGATTACTGGAGGCTGTCGGGTGACACGGCTTTTGTTCGGGAGGCCTGGCCTTCGATAGCCAAAGCCTTCGACTAGTGCCTGGCCACGGACGAGGACGGGGACGGCCTGATGGACAACCGCCGGGCCGGCCTGGGCGCTCTGGAGTTCGGCTCTCTGACTGACATCCAGACGGACGTCTTCCTGGCGGCGGTAGCGGAAGACGAGACTTATGCCAGCCGGGCCCGGCCGGCCGCCTTGAAGGCCGCCGCATCTTTCCGGATAAAATTCTGGGACGAGGAAAAAGGTTCTATTGTTATGCTTTCAACGCCGAGGGCCGGCGTTTTCAGGAGCCTACGCCGTGGAGCGCTTTCGGGCTTTTCTGGGGGCTGGGAGAGGAAGACAAGGCCCGCAGGACTCTGGCCCGGCTCAACGGCATGACTGTTAGAATTGCATTCACGATATTGTCTTGAATGAGATGGGCGCCTAGGCGGCCGCGTCATCAACCAGAGAGGAAGGCAGGATCGCGGCGGAGCGAACGGCTAGATATCCAGAAGCGTACCAACGCCTGAGCTCAAGGCTTTCCGATAGATCAAGGCGGCCGCGGCCGCATCCTGGGCGCCCAGGCCGGTCAGGTCGGCGACGGTGATCTGTTCGTCATCGAACCGGCCGGGCTTTCGCCCCAGGATGATATCGCCCAGCTCTCCGCTGATCTTGGCGCGGGTAATGATCTTTTTCTCCAGGGCGTGATGAACTTCGCCCAGGCGGGTGCACTGTTTGACCGAGTCGCAATAAATAAGGTCGGCCGCGGCCAGGACTTCGGGCTCGAGCTCCTGCTTTTCAGGGCCGTCGCTGCCCACGGCGGTAATGTGGACTCCTTTTTTGAGCCAGCAAGCCTTGACCAGCGGCGCGCGGCTGGGGGTCACGGTGATGACCAGGTCCGCCCCACCCACCGCCTCGGCCGGGCTGCCGACGGAGATGTATTCAGCGGCACAGACAGGCTTCATCTCTTTGATGAAAGCTTGGGCATGGGACGGTTCGCGGCTCCAGACCCGGACCTCGGCCGGCCTCCGGACTTCCATCAAAGCCCGAAGCTGGAAGCGGGCTTGAGCTCCGGCGCCGATGAGCCCGGCGATGGAGATTGTCTTTTTAGCCAGGTGCTTGGCCGCCACAGCCCCCGCCGCTCCCGTCCTCATCTCGGTCAGGTAGCCGTTATCGAAAAGGATTCCGTGGGGCCGTCCGGTCCTGGCCTCGAACACCAGCATCAAGCCGTTGCCCACCGGCAGGCCGAGGTCCGGGTTCCGGTAGAATCCCGAAGCGGCCTTGATCACATAGAATTCCTCGCCCGGAAGGTAGGCGGACTTGATATGGACCTCTCCTTCAAAGCGCGGCAGGTCCAGGTTAACGACTTCAGGGCTGATGACCTTTCCGGAGGAGAAGGCGGCCAGGCTTTTCTCCACGGCCTCCACCGCTTCGGGCCAGTCGATCAACCCTTTGATCTGCGACTCGGTCAGGACCCGGACTTTCATTTTATCTGACCTGGGATAAAACCTCGTCCAATCGGGCCAGGGCCTTCAGGAGATACTCCTCCCCAGAACCGAACCCGAAGCGAAGGTGGTGGTCCATCTTGAAATGGTCTCCCGGCACCAGGAGGATGCTTTTTTCGCGGATAATCTTCTCCACCAGTTTAGTCGAGTTGACCTTCAGGTTATAGCGGGCGAAGCATATAGCGCCGGCCTGCGGCGGGACAAAGCGGAAGAGCGGGCCGTGGCCCTGGAGCCACGTCTCCAGCAGCGGGAAATTTTTCTGGAGAATGCTCCGCGTCCGGCTGAGGATCTTCTCTCGATTTCGGGGCTGCAGGGCGAGAGTGGCCAGCCTGTCGCTCAGGGCGCTAGCGGAGATGGTGGTGTAGTCGTGGTAGGGCCAGGTGTCCAGGATGAAGTCCCGGGGGCCAATCATCCAGCCGATGCGCAGGCCGGGCAGGCCGTAGGCCTTGCTGAGTCCGTTGACCACGAGGACCTTGTCGGACTTGCCCCAGAAGCTGGCCGTCTGCCGGCCGTCGCGCTCGGCGCCCTGATAGACCTCGTCAGCCAGGATCCAGGCGCCCACTCGGCCGGCCAGACGGACGATGGCCTCCATGTCCTTCTGGCTCAAAATGGCGCCGGTGGGGTTGTTGGGGTTGGTCAGGACGATCATCCGGGTCTTGTCCGTGACCAGCCGGGCGAGCTCGTCCAGGTCTGGCGCCCAGTTGTTCTCTTCCTTCAGCCAGAAGTATTTGGGCCTGGCCCCGAAGGCCCGCTGCAGTCCGTACATCTGCATATAGTTGGGGAGTTCGAAGATGACCTCATCGCCGGGGTCAAGAGTGCGCCACATGAGCAGAAAGTTTGCTTCCGAGGAGCCGGCCGTGACTAGGATCTGTTCCAAGCTCGAGCCCGGATAGAGTCGGGCGATGTTCTCCCGGAGGGGCGGAGTGCCGTTGGTCTGAGTGTAGCCTAGCTCCAGGCGCAGGAGGTCCTGCCGCTCTTCCTCGGAGATGAGCTCAGCCAGGCTCAAAGGATAGACTCCGCTCTCCGACAGGTTGTAGTCCACCACGTTCTCCCAGGTGGACTGCATCCGCTCCATCTTGAACTGTTCGATTTTCATGGCGACCCTCCTTCAGATCTCGACCTTGAGCAGACCCTTGAGGCCGAAGCCGAAGATGAGCGACAGGACAAAGAAGGCCAGGAGCCAGTGGACGTTGAAGCCGAGGAGGCTTAGGCCCCGGCCGGGGTAGGCCAGTTCAATGGAGGCCAGGGGTGTGCCCTTGGGCAGGGGGGGCTCAGCCGGGTTGAAGAAAAGGTCAAAAAACCCGCGGCTCGGTTTGCGGGGCGCGAGAGGTCTCAGGCTAGGGAACCCGACATCCATTTTTTTGACTACGGACTGATTCTGCCAGCGTAGGACGATGTCGTGGCGGCCGGGCTCGACGGCCCGCAGCCGCCAGTCGATCTCGCCCTCTTCCTCGAGGCGTAGGGCAGGGGTCTCTACGGCGAAACCGGAGGCCGGGGCGATGGTTATATCCAAATCCAGGGGATTCGTTCCCTGGATCGTCTTTACTTTCAAGATCGCTTGCTCGCCGGGCCGCAGCGGCCGGTAAGCGTACCGTGCGTTCAATTGGGCCAGGATGAGCAGCAGCGGGATGATCATCACCAGAAGGGGCTTGAGGGTGTAGCTCAGGTAGCGGAGGTTCTGAACAAGAATGTTGCCGAAGGCCTGCAGAGACACCCGGACGCTGTCCTGGAACAGGCGGAATTCAAGCAGGTGCCCCAGGATACGGTCTTTGGCCCGGCGGATGCCTGCTTGGTTTGAAGTGAAGCGGAAAACGACCAGCATCAGCAGGCCGGTGAGAAGAGACAGAAAGGCCATGGACCACCAGGGGTTGATATTTAAAAAAGGATAGCAGAGGAGGTCGAAGAGTTTATTCAGAGCGTTGTTCACGACCGACATCGTCCGGCGGCCTCCCCGTCAACCCTCCAGCCCTTCTCAGGAAATATAGCCCAATCCTTTGAGCTTTTTCTTTATCTCCTCTTCCGAGTCCGACCCTTCGAGCTTGTCTATCTCCTTCTCCAGGCAGTGGGTGATGAACTCCTCGGCCGAGGTGTATCCGGAGAGCTGGGCGTATTTTTTGACCCTGTCCAGCAGGTCTTTGTCCAATTTGACTTTAGCTGTTCCCATGGCTTTCTCCTTGTCGGGCAGCATCTCCTTTTAGGCGATATATATCACACGGTTGGAGAGGTTGCCTCCTTTTCGCTTAAAAAATCGTCCTTCCTCTCATCTCTTTAGGCCGGCTGATGCCGAAAATGTCCAGCACCGAGGGGGCAAGGTCATAAAGCGCCGCCGCTTCAGCCCGGACCTTGCGGTTCACGGCCAGGATGCCGGGTATGACTTCGGGCGCGCCCATATGGTCGCCGCTCCATTTTTCGAGGTTGTCGGCGAAGACCTGCTCGGGCAGGCGGCCGGTGGGCGACCCCCAGGAGATGCGATAGCCTCGGTCGAACCCCAGTATGATGTCCGGCGCCTCGGCGACGTAGGGGCCGTGATAAACGTCCTTGGCCAGGAAGGCCCTGCGGATGGCCCGGCGGCCGGTCTTGGGGTCCACCGTCTGCTCCAGCTTAGAGGCGATCTCCCGGAGAAGGTTCTCAGCTTCAGCGCCCGGGTTGACGATGCCCTCCGCTTCCCGTCCTTTCATATTGAGGTACAAAGCATTTAAGCCCAGGCCGTAGGCCTTGGACCTGGACCAGTCCGTGTTTTCAAAGAAGGGCATATCGCCGCCCTTCCATTCCTTGATGAGCTTATGGTAGCCGTTCTGCCAGAGCCAGGTGTTCAGGTTGAACTCTCGATTAAAGGGGTTAAACCCGTGGTCGGACATGACCATGATCACTGTATCCTTGTCCGCCCGGCCCATCACCCTGTCCAGAATCCGGTCCGCCTCGACGTAGATATCGGGGATTACGTTCCCGAAACGGGCGGCCAAGGCCGGGTCATAGGTGGGGCTGTCCTTGTCCAAGAGCCTCCAGAACATGTGCTGACGCTGGTCGGTGCTGGAAATGTAGAAAAAGAGCAGGCCTGAGTCAAACCGGCGGAGCTCATAGTCGAGCATGGCCTTGCTCTCCTCCAGGACCCGGTTGTCCATGGCCAGGAATTCATCCTCATCCAGGAGGTCGTTGTCCAGGGCCGAGGTATCGGCCGGCAGCCCCTTGGTGAAGAACGGGCCGAAGGCCCGGTCGAGCTCCCGGCTGTAGTCCTCGGGCGTGCTGAGGGGCAGGGCCGGGTCGGCCGGGTCGATGTTGACCGGCGAAATATAAAGCTTGAACTCGGGACGGACCTCCTTGAGGTAGAAGAGACAGATGCCGCTCACGGTTTGAGTGGGGATGAGGTGGTAGCGGACTCGCTTCCAGCCGCTCCATTCCTTTTCTTTTAAGATAAATTCCTGGTCCGGGAGGCGGACCTTGGCCACGGGGTGGACGGGGTCCACCCAGACCTGGAAGTCGATCGAGGTCTCGGGCCGCTCCTGGCGGAAGGAGTTTACCGGCCCGGGCAGCTTGGCGTCCACCCGGTTGCCGATGACATAGACCTCATGGACCCGGGCGCCCCCGATGTCCTCGTTGACCTCGGTGACCTTGGTGGTGTAGTAGTTGCAGATTCCGTAGCTGCCCAGCATGTCGGGCGTGCCCATCCCGGAGATCGTTCTCTGCCGGGTGGCCACGGGAGGGTAATTGGCCGGAATCTTGAAAATGGTGGCCGGGATGTCGTGCTCCTCAAGAACCTGCCACAGGGCTTTTCCTTTCCTCAAGTTGATGACCTGGCCGCCGGACAGCGGGATGACCAAGCTGCCCAGACGAAGCCTGCGTTTGGCGTCTTCGGTTAGGGAGGCGCTGAAGATGGGGAAATATTTCTGCGGGTCGCGGTGCATAAAATCAAAGATGCCGTGGCCGCCCGGGTCGCAGCCGGTGATGAAGTTCGACCAGGCAACCGGGCTCTGGGGCGGAATGCTGGTGGTCAGGGGCCGGAAGTCGCCGCGGCCGAGGAGCCTGGCGAAGGCGGGCAGGCGGCCTTCCTGGAGCCAGCGTTGGACGAGGCCGGAGTCCATCCCGTCGCAGCCCAGGATGATGACCTTGCGGGCTGTTTCCTTGTTCCCGGTGACCCGCTGAACTAGCCCGGAGGCCGACCCCAACCCCAGCCAGGCGGCACCCGCTGCCCCGGCCTTTAAGAATTGTCTCCGGTTCATTTGGATTTCTCCTTTTTTTGGCCCGATTGGGGCGGCCTCTCGGCCGGGGCCGGCTTTGCTTGTGAGGCTTCGACCAGAGGCCGGCCGTCCATGTGACCGGGCACGGCCAGGCCGAACAGCGACAGCACGGTTGGCGCAATATCAATGATAGAGGGTGTCCTGGTGTTGATTTTAAAATTGCTGAAGAACACGCCGGGCACATGGGCCGGGTCGATGCAGTGGTCTCCACTCCAGGCCTTGGTGTTGTCCTCGATGATGATGTCGTTCACTTTGCCCGTGACCGAATCCCAGGAAGCCCGGTAGCCGACGTTGTAGCCGATGATGAGATCGGGCGAGTTTTCCTGGTAGGGGCCGGAGGGGAGAGCCTCTCGGTCATAGACCCGGCTTATGGCCGTTTCTCCCCCGGCCTCATCCCGGAGTCCCTGCAGCCCGCGGATCAGCTCGTCTTTGAGCCGGCGCGCCTCCTCTCCGGCCGCCACTACGCCCTGGCTCTCCCGGCCCCTCAGGTTGAGGTACAGCCCGCCCAGCCCCAGGGCATAAGCCCTGGTCCGGGTCCAGTCCACGTCCTTGAACCATTCTTCGCTCCGGGGGCGGCCGTTTTTCAAGGCCAAGTAGCCGTTGCGGTAGAGCCAGGAATTGATGTTCACCCCCCGGCGGAAAGACTTGAAGCCGTGGTCGGACATGACCACCAGCAGGTCCCGGGGTCCGAGCCTGGCCGAAACCCGTCCGATAAGGTCGTCCATTTTGCGGAAGAGCTCGCGGATGACTTCGGCGCTCAGGCTGTCCTGGCCGGGCCTCAGGGCCGGATGGCCTTTGTCCAGGTAACGGTAGAACATGTGCAGGATGCTGTCGGTGGTCTCGAAAACGCAGACAGTCAGGCCGCGCTTGAGCTTCTTCAGGGCATTGAACAGCATGGACTCCCACTCGGCATGGTTGGCGTAAGTGAGGGCCAGAAAGGCCTCCTCGCTCAGCGCCCCTTCGTTCAGGGCCCAGGTGTCGTTGGCCTCGCCCAGGGTGATGAAAGGGCCGAGGAGCTTCGACAGGTAGACGGAGTAGATGAAAGGGTGGGAGATGGGCAGGGCCGGTTTTTCCGGGTCGATGTTGAGAGGAGTCATGTACATCTCAAAGTGGGGCTCGAGCCGGGAGATGTAGAACTTGCAGATGGCTTTGATTTTCATGCCCAGGCCGGGCTTGAAGGTGAGCCGCACCCAGGGAGAGAAGGTCCGGAGTTTGAGGGGGACCTTCCGGCCCGAAACCTCGACCACCGCCGACTGTTTATCCTTGGCCAGGCGAACCTTCAGGGGCAGCCGGATTTCCTCCGCTTTTTTAAGGAGCGAATTTTCAGGGCCGGAAATGGTGGTTGTGACGGTGTCCCCTTCAACCCTGACGGGGATGGCCAGCCCGCCCTCCCGCTTTTGAATCTTGTCCGGGTCCGAGGTGTAGAAGGAGAACGTGCCCTGGCTGCCCTTGAGGTCGGGCGCGCACATTCCGGAGAGCAGGTGGCCGGAGAACTTCTCCGGCGGGAAGGTGATGGGCACGCGGAGAACAGTGCTGAAGATTCCGCGCTGGCCCAGGATCTTCCAGAAGGGGATGCTCTTGCGCAGTCCCTTGATGACCGGCTTGGACAGCGGAATATTGTACTTGCCCAGCGACAGGACCCGGCTGGGCTTTCCGATGCGGGCCGAGCTGAGGTCGGGGAGATAGGTCTTCGGGTCGCGGCTCAGAAAATCAAAGATGTTGTGCTTGGCCGGGTTCGAGCCGGTCATGAAGGAGGACCAGGCTACGGGCGAGATGGCCGGCGTCGTTGTCTGCAAACGGGCGTAGGAGCCCGTCTTCCGAAGCTGGGCCAGGTTGGGCATCAGGCCTTCGTCCATATACCGCTCGGCCAGGGAGGGCTCCAGGCCGTCCAGGCCGATAATGACCGCCCGTTCAATCTGGCTCCGGCGGTAGGGCTTCTGGCCCTTGAGCAGCCGGAACAGGAAACGGAAAGGCCAGGACAAGAAGGTGAAAATGGCCAGCAGGAAAGTCAGGAAGAGGATGAGGAACGAAGAAAGAAAGGCGAAGCCCGCGCCGGGCCCGATGTAAGCCGCGGCCGGAACGGCCAAGGCCAAAAGGAATCCCAGGACGAGGAAAAGAGGATGGGGTCGGGTCTTGGGCTCTCTCATGAGAACTGGCCCAGGATGATTTTGGCCAGGTCGGAGATTTTGAGGTCCCGGCCGTGATCCTCAGCGGATAGGAAGATCGCGTCATCCCAGGTGTGCATGCCTTTCAGGCCGGACAGTCCGAAGACTTCCTTCTTTTTGACTGATCCCTTGAGGTCGAACCCGTTCTCAGACAGTACGACCAGGTCCGGCCCTTGGCTTCGGAAAGGGCCATGATAGATCTCTCCGGAATCGAAAGCGCGGCGGATGACCTTCTTCCCCTGATATTCCAGCTCCGCCAGCGCGGCGCTGATTTCCTTTTTTAAAGCTTCCCGGGCCGATTCTTTGACGCTCCCGCGGGAGAATCTGTTTTCCAAATGGATATAGATCCGGCCGGGGTCCAGGACGAAGGCCCGGCTGGAGGAAGAGATCGAAGCCAGGTCCTGGGGAGCTACCGATTCGAACTGCAGGTAGCCCTGCTGTTCCAGCCAGGCGTTGAGATAAACCTCCCGCTCGATCCCGGTGAAGCCATGGTCGGAAAGCAGGAAAAGGGAGGACGGCCCCGCTTTCAGGCTGTCCAGCCTTGAAGCTATTTCGCCGATGAGCCCGTCCACCTTCCGGTAATAGTCCAGGAATCGGCTGTGAAAAGGATGATGGCTATCCGCCCCCGCGTCCCAGTGAAAATGGTGGAGGCGGTCCGTGCCGGTGATGATGAATTCGAAATAATCCCAGTCTTCCTTCCAAAAATAATCGAGAGCGCGCCGGCTGCTCTGAAAAGTCTTGTCCAGTTCGCGCCAGAAAAACTCGGCGTCGTCCCGGGCCCGGAGCGTATCGATATCGATTTGATAGCCCATCTTGTCCAGGGCGGCCTTGTGGGACAGGGGATGGACCGCCTTGGCCAGGTCGATGGCCACGAAACCCGAGACCAGTGAACCGGGTATGGGCCGGGCCGGGTAGGTGGAAGGCTGGTTGATGACGACGCTGCGCCGGCCGCGCCGGCCCAGGGTGTCCCAGAATGTCTCGGCCTTGACCTCCAGGAAGTTGGGGAAGCGCAGGTCGTAGGTCCCGGGCCTCAGGTCGGTGAAGCCGAAGATGCCGTGAGCGCCGGAATCGGCGCCGGTCATGAAATCCGTCCAGCTTACGGCCGAAATTTCGGGCAGGCTGGCCTTCATCCGGTGCAGGTGGCCGTTCCGGATGAGCCCGGCTGTGACGGGCATTGTCCCATCCCCGGCCAGCCGGCTGAGCAGGCCGTGCGGCACGCCGTCCAGGCCGACGACGCACACCCGGGGCTTTGTTTTTTTATTTACCATGTCCGTCAAAAACATTTCATTATAACAAGGCCGGACAGATCCGTCCAATGCCTCAGCTTGACCGGCTTGGGTATTGGCCTGATGCTCGCTCCGACCAATACCCAAGCCGTTACTGCTTTCTTACATGTGGGCAATACACAAGCGGAGATGCTTTCATCTTGACGGAGGAATCGGCGGCGCATATTGTATACCCTTAAATTGAAATGAATATCCTTAATGCCGTCCTGTTAAGTCTCCTGGCCGGACTGGCTACTGGCCTGGGAGGAATCCCCATCATCATACGCGGCAAACTCAGCATGCGCGCCTATGACGGGCTTCTTGGCTTTGCCGCCGGAGTGATGACCGCCATCGCCACCCTGGGCTTAGTCCATGAATCTTTCACCAGAGGAAGCACCAGCGCGGCCCTGCTAGGGGTGGGCGTCGGCGCGGCCGCCTTGTTCTTTCTCGATCGGTTTTTGCCCCATGAGCATGTGCCCGTCGGCTGCACGGACATTCGAACTTACCAGCGAGGGCGTCTGCTGTTTACGGCCATGGCTCTCCACAACATACCGGAAGGATTGGCCGTGGGCACGAGCTACATAGCCCAGCCGCGTTTCGGCCTTCTTCTGGCCCTGGCCATCGCCTTGCACAATATTCCGGAAGGGATGGCCGTGGCCGGCCCATTCCGCGTCTGCGGGTTGTCTCGGTGGAAATGCATTCTGTGGGCTACGGCTTCCGGCATTTCAGAGCCTGCCGGAGCGCTGCTGGGCGCGAGCGCGGTCGCGTTTTGCAAGCCGATTCTGCCTTTCTGCTTGGCTTTTGCCGGAGGGGCCATGCTCTACGTTGTTTCCGACGAACTGATTCCGGAGAGCCACAGCCACGGCTTTGAGCATGAAGCCACCTGGGGGTTTATCGGCGGTTTTCTCCTTCTTCTGGCCGTTATGCGGCTCCTGAAGTAAGTCCCGTCGTCTTGACAATACCGTTTTGGTCGAGTATTAAATGGAGTTTCTCGCGACATTGAAGATGAAAAAAAGATTGGTATTTTATTTTTATACACTCTTCTGTTTTGTGCTGGCCGGACTTCCGGCTTGGGCCGGCTCGGGTCAGGCGGATCAGGCGCTTTTAAACAAAGGCTGGCTGAGGGGCCAATGGAAGCACTATACGACGGACAACGGTTTATCCAGCAACGTGGTGCTTTCCCTCGGGGTCGAGGGCGATAACGTCTGGTGCGGCACCTTTGCCGGAGGAGCGTCCTGCTTCCAGAAGGCGAGCGGACAGTGGAGCGCCTATACGACCAAGGGGGGGAAGTCCCTGGCCAAGAAAACGCATTCCAGCCTGACCTGGGAAAACATCCTGGAAGACAATCATGTCACGGCCATTGCCGTTGATCCCGATAACGGGGTCTGGTTTGGAACGACATTTTACGGATATGGAGATTTCTTCGGCGTGAGCCGTTTCGACGGGAGTCCTGCTCCGAAGTGGACGACCTACGGCCTGGCCCAGGGCCTGGCCTGCAACGATATTACCTCCCTGGCCATCGATCCCGATTCCGTCTGGGTCGGCACTCAGAAGGGGTTGGGCCGCTATATGAAAAAAACCGGCACGTGGAAGTTCTTCGGATCCTCCAAACAAATCCCCGGAAAGTACGTCAATGCCGTTCTCAGCCGCGGCCAAGATGTCTGGCTGGGCACAAGCCTGGGGATCGTCATCTTGGACAAGAAGAAGGGGACCTGGAAGTCATTCCAGTCAAAGGACGGCCTTCCCGAAGATACGATCCAAGCCCTGGCCTTTGACGGAGCGTACATGTGGGCCGGCGGAACGTACGGATCTTTGGCCTTTTATTCCGAAAAGGAAGCCCGTTGGATTGCGGTCGACACCAATGACGGCTTGGAGGGAAAATGGATCAAGGCCATGGCCACCGACGGCACCTTCCTGTGGGTCGCTCGCGACGGCGGAGTAAGCTGCTTGCACATTCCCAGCGGAAAATGGCTGGGCCTGACCTCGGCCGATGGCTTGATTGACTCCCTGGTCAATGCCGTGGCCATCGATGGGCTCTCCGTATGGTTCGGCACGGGAGCCGGGGTCAGTCAGCTCCTTTTGAAGTTGAAGCCCTGAAAGGAAAACATGAATAAAATCAGAAGAAGGGATTTTCTGAAGAGCATAGCCATCGGCGGAGCGGTCCTCGGCGCGGCGCCGTTGCTTAAGTCCTGGCCCGCGCCATGGGGACCGGCGCGGGGAGCCGGGCTCGAGGCAGGATCTTGCGGGGGAGAGTCCGGACCTTATCGTGGCCGAGAAGGGCGAGCCTGCGGCCCTTGTCCAGGCCGGCCTGGCGGCCCTGGGCGGAATCGAGAAGTTCGTCAAAAAGGGAGATTACGTCGTCATCAAGCCGAACGTGGCCTGGGCCAGAACCCCACAGCAGGCCTGCAATACGAACCCCGAGATCGTGTACACCGTGGCCAGGCTCTGCCGGGAGGCAGGGGCGGGCCGGGTGGAGGTCTGGGATCACACCTGCGACGATTTCAACCTCTGTTTCAGTTTGAGCGGCATCAAGGCTGCTGCGGAGAAAGCGGGCGCCAAAGTTTTTTCCGGGCATGTGGCCGAGGCCTACCGGGAGGTAGCCCTGCCCGGGGCCAAGTCCCTGCAGAAAGCCAAAATCCTGAAGAGCGTGCTCGACTGCAACGTCCTGATCAATCTTCCGGTCATCAAAGTCCATTATGCCACGGGCTATACGGCCAGCATGAAGAACTTCATCGGCGCTAACTTGAACATGAGCGCCGTCCATGCCACCCCCCTGGGGCTCCATCAGGGGATTGCCGATATCGCCACTCTCATCAAGCCGACTCTCATCGTGGCCGACGCTCTTAAAGTCCTGACCACCAACGGGCCCAAAGGCCCGGGCAAACTCCTCGACGTCGGGCAAGTCCTGGTCGGGGTCGACCCTGTGGCCATGGACGCCTACGGCGCCGGGCTCATCGGGAGGAAGGCCAAGGAGATTCCCTTCATCCTCTTTGCCCATGATATGGGGCTGGGTGAAATGGATATCAATAAGATTAAAATCCTTGGGGTCGGACCCAGATAAATAATTCTTTCTAATATAAATAGACAAGATTTAAGGCGTTTTTTCTACCTTAAAATTTGTTTTTTGCCCCAAAAAATGCTTAAAAAAGCATGGCTGGAGTGGTTAGGTCTGAGTTTTGTCCGGTGCCTGGACGGCTTTCAGAATTTCGGCCAGGAAGCGATCCTCGGGCAGGGCGCCCTCGATAAAGGCCTGCCCGTTAATGACCGTCTTGGGCACGCCCATGACGCTGAAGCGGTCGGAAAGGTGCGGGAATTCGGTAGCCTCCAGCATGTCGGCTTTAATATGGACAGACTCCAGGGCGAACTGGTGGGCCAGGCGCACGCTGATCGAGCAATAGGGGCAGGTTGGCGTCACGAACACCTGTAAGTGAATATCCTTGTCGAGCGCGCGGAGGGTTTCCTTGGTCTTGTCCGACAGGGAAGTCTGACCCCGCGAAACGTCCACGATGGCCTCCACAAGGCTAGTGTATTCATAACCCGAAGGAATTCCGTAAAAGCGGATGCCGTGGTCCCTTTCCCCCATGATCACCAGGGCCGGGATCTTGTCGATTCCGAATTCAGCCGCTTTATCCTTGTCTGCCGAGAAGTCAAAGACCTGAAGCTCAATCTTTTCCGACAAGCTGCTGACTTCCTCCAGGAGTTGTTTCGTCTCCCGGCAGAACAGGCAGTCCTGGCCTTTAAGGCTGTCGGGCAAAACCAGCCGGCCGGGTTCCTGGGTGAAATGGAGGAGGGTGACCATCCCCTCCATTTCTTCATCGAACTTCTTTTTGGTGGCCAGGCGCACTTCGTTATTGAGAATATCCATGATATCAAATCCTTATCATCTATGGAGTCGCTTCATTTTAGACCAAGTTTGACAAGGACCGCAACGACTGCTAAAGTGTTTAAATTTATGAGCGAAAGATCATCATGAGTCACAGAGATATCAGCCGGCTGGTAGCGCTGCTTGAGTCCCGCTACCGGAAGAAGACCCGCCGGAGCCTGGCCGTTCATCGCCGCGCCGAAAAGGTCATGGTTCGGGGCGGCAGCCACAGCCTGCGCCTTTATCATCCCTATCCTTTCCAGATCCGAAGCGCCCAGGGGGCCTGGGTCACCGATGTGGACGGCAATTCCTACCTCGATTATTGGCAGGGCCACTACGCCAATATCCTCGGCCATAATCCGGCCGCGGTCAGGTCCGCCTTGAAGAAAGCTGAAGCTGAAGGCTCCCTGCACACCGGTTTTGAATCCGAGTCTCAAATCGAGCTGGCCGAACTCATAATCCGCCGGCTCAGCGACGGGGACCTCCGGGTCCGCTTCACCACCTCCGGCACCTTGGCCACCATGTACGCCGTTATGTTGGCCCTGGCCCATACCGGCCGGGACCTGGTGCTCAAGATCGCCAGCGGCTGGCACGGCGCCTCGCCCTATTTGCTCAAAGGCATCAAGCACGATCCCCGGACGGGTTTCAACGGGGTTGAATCGGCCGGCGTCCCGCCGGAGGTCCTCCGCCGGACCCTGGTCACACCCTTCAACGACAGCCAGGCTCTGGAGAGACTGCTCGAGCGAAAGGGGAAGTCCATCGCCTGCTTCATCCTTGAGCCGTTCCTGGGGGTGGGCGGTTTCTTGCCGGCTTCCCGGGAGTATCTGGAGCTGGCCCGCCGGCTGACCGAGCGTTACGGCATCGTCCTTATTTTTGATGAAATCATCTCCGGTTTCCGTTTCTGCCCCAGCGGCGTTCAGGCGCTTTATGGAGTCCGCCCGGACCTATCCACCTTCGGCAAGCTGATCGGCGGCGGCCACACCATCGCCGCCGTGGTCGGGCGCCGGCACATCCTGGAGCACTGCGAAACAAAGAAAAATGGCCGGCTGCGGGTGCTGTTCGAGGGCGGCACGTTCTCCTCGCACGCGGAATACACCCACTCCGGCGTGGCTATGCTGCGCACTCTCATCGCCAACGCCGCGCGAATCTATCCGCGCTTGGCCGCATCCGGGGAAAGTCTGCGCCGAGGGATCGAGGCCGCTTTCCGGAAGGAAGGGGTGGAAGCCGCCTGCACCGGCTACGCCGATAACAGCCTTCCCGGCAGCTCCCTGTTCATGGTCCATTTTCCCCGCCGGGCCTGGCCGGGGCTCAGCCCCGAGATCCTGGCTGACCCGGCCTACGTGGACCTGCCTCTGAGGGAAGATGTGTTAAAGCTGGCCTTGCTGGTGGAAGGCGTTCATGTGGTTCATGGCGGGGGGGCGGTTTCGACGGCCCACACGCAGAACCAAATCCGCCAGACGCTTCAGGCCTATGCCCAGGCGGCCCGGTTGTTTAGAAAATATTTGTTTTAGCCGGTTCAGGCCTCGGCCGCCTCAGCGAAGCGAAGGACCTTATTGTTCCATAGCCGGAGAATGAGGATGTTGTCCTTCAGCTCGGGCGTCCACTCAAAGGTGCCCGACCGGAGAGGAATGACGACCTTCTGGATAAAAAACAAAGGGAGCGCGGAATTCTTGTCGATGATCTGCTGGAGACGCGTCTTGGCCACGGCGTCCCGGTATTTCCCCACGATGTGCAGGCCGGGGCCGGCCGGGCTGTCCTGGAGGATCTCCAGGGACATGGTCTTGGGGTACATTTTGCTTTCGTAAAGGTAGGCCTGGTTGAAGGGCCGGCTGGCGTCGAAGGGAAGGCAGATGAAGGAGCCCTGGACGGGCATGATACCGCCGCTATAGTAAAAAAAGATGGTCCGCATCGGATTCTGCTCGATTTCCAGGGCCATTTTCCTCGACAGGTTCTGCTGGGGGTCCACCCTGTATTCCACGTCGAGCTGGTCGAAGATCCCGCTGCCGGCCTCCACAAAGATCTTGCAGGGGATCTGCTGCGCGTCCATGAAACGCATGCTCATCAAGTATCACTTCGTGTCAAGAATGTCAATAATATCTGCTTGTTAGGAAGCTTCTCCGTTTAACCCAACCGGAGATGCTTCCCGCCGGTTCAGCGAGGATGCGCGCTGATGAAAAGCGGGGCCTGGAAAATGGGCCGTAATTTGCATATGATAAGGGCGGCGAGAGCATTATGAAGGTCATCAGCGATTCCATCCACTTCACCACTGAAGGATACAATGACGTCAAGGACCTGACCGGGATGGTCTCCCAGCGGCTCCTGGCCAACCGCCTCAAGTCCGGCATCGTTACCATCTTTGTTCCGGGCTCGACCGGCGGCCTGACCACGATCGAGTTCGAGCCGGGCGTCATCGAGGATTTCTCCGCCGTCCTGGAGAAGGTCGTTCCCAGCGATGTGCCTTACCAGCACGACCGAAAATGGGGCGACGGCAACGGGTTCTCCCACGTCCGGGCGGCTTTAGTCGGCCCTTCCTTGACCGTCCCCTTTGACGAGGGCAGGTTGAGCTTGGGCACCTGGCAGCAGGTCGTCTTCATCGATTTCGACAACCGGCCTCGCTCCCGGACCCTTCACCTCCAGTTCCTGGGAGAGTGATGGACATCAAGGACAAACTGGAGCTGCTTAAAAAGCAGCGGCAGGTCCGCAGCCGGAGCCAGGCTCGTTCAACCAAGATCAACGAGACCTGGGAAAAAATCGACCGTAATCAGGAAGGCTTGACGACCAAGGAAAAGCTCCAGCGGCTGATCAAGCTGACTGAAAAGAAGCCCGGGCCGCAGCCGCGCCGGCCGGCCCTGGAGGCTCCTCCGCCTCCGGCCGAGCCCTTTCAAGTCTTCGAGAATTCCTACGGCCTGGAGGTCCGCTACGGCCGGACGGTCCTCGGCCGGGGCTTGGAGGTAAAAGGGGACGTGCTGAGCTTCTTGGGCCGGAGCCCGGAATTCGAGCAGCTCGACCTGGGTTCGGCCCTAATCATCGACTTGGAGACGACCGGCCTGGCCGGGGGCACGGGCACGGTGCCTTTCCTGGTGGGCCTGGGATTTTATCGCGACGGGCTGTTCCGCGTGGTCCAGTATTTTCTCCATGACTTGGCCGAGGAAGGGCTGATGATGAAGGAGCTCGGCCGCTTCTTCCGGGAAATGGATTTCCGCTCGGTCGTCAGCTACAACGGCCGGGCCTTCGACCTGCCGATATTGGAAACGCGCTTCATCCTCAACCGCCAGCCGTTCGGCCTGGCGGGCCTGCCCCACCTCGATTTCCTGTTCGCCGCGCGCAGCCTGTGGAAGCACAAGCACGAGAGCTGCCGGCTGTTCCACCTGGCCAGGGAAGTGGTCCAAGCGGACCGCTCCGAGGACATCCCCTCGGCCGAAATTCCTCCCCGCTATTTCGAATACATCCGCTCACGCGATTTTTCGCTGATCGAACCCATCCTCTACCACAATCAGGAGGATATTCTGTCCCTGCTCGGTTTGGTCATCACCGGCGCCACCCTCTCCGCCGAGGGCCGGGGTAATGAATTCTTCAGCGAAATGGCAGACGCCATGGACCTTTACGGCCTGGGCAACCTGTATGCCCGGGCCGGCCGGTCCGAGCAGTCGGCCAGGCTCTTCCAGCGCGCCCTGGCGGGACGCCTGACTGAGGAAGTGGCTCTGCGGGCCAAGAAAAAGCTATCCCATCACTTCAAGAAGGAAGGGAAGTGGAAGGAGGCCGTCGCCATCTGGCAGGAGATGTCCTCCCAGAACCAGCTCTCGTCCTATCGCGAGCTGGCCATCTATTATGAACACCGGGAGAAAAAAGTCGAAGAGGCCATCCGCATCGTCGAGGAGGGTCTGATGCTGTCACGGCAACTCGACTCGAGGATGCAGCAGGATTTCTCCAAGAGGCTAAAGAGGCTGAAGGCCAAGGCCGACCGAAAACTTTCTATTCAAACTTCCGGCTATGGCCGAAAGGGCAAAGGACGGCAAGGAGAGCCAGGACAGTGAAGGCCATGGTTTTGCGCCGTTTCGCGGCCGTAGAAACCTCCCCCCTGGAATTCCTGGATGTTCCGCTTCCCGAGCCGGCCGAGGGCGAAGTCAGGATCAAGGTTCTAGCCTGTGCCGTGTGTCACACGGACCTCCATACGGTCGAGGGTGACCTACCGGAGGCCGGGCTGCCCGTCATCCCCGGGCACCAGGTTGTGGGAATCGTTGAAAAAGGGGGGAAGGGCGCGGTTCGCTTCAAGGAGGGGGACAGAGTGGGCGTGGCCTGGCTCCATTTCGCTTGCGGAGTATGCGAATTCTGCCGGAGGGGCGACGAGAACCTGTGCCTGAACGGCCGCTTCACCGGCTACCATGTGCCCGGCGGATACGCCGCCTATCTAGTCGCCCCGGAGAAATTCGTCCATACCATCCCTCCGGTCTTTGCCGATGTCGAAGCCGCGCCCCTGCTGTGCGCCGGCATTATCGGCTACCGGGCGCTGAGGTTGAGCGGGGTCCGGCCGGGGCAGAGGCTGGGCCTCTACGGTTTCGGCGCCTCGGCTCATGTGGCCATTCAACTGGCCCGGCAGTGGGGCAGCGAGGTCTTTGTGTTTTCTCGGAGTGCCGAGCACCGCCGGCTGGCCGAGAGCCTGGGCGCGGCCTGGACCGGAACAGCCCAAGACAAACCGCCGGCCAAACTCCAGGCGGCCATAATCTTCGCTCCGGCCGGCGAACTTGTGCTTGACGCCCTGAGCATATTGGAGCCGGGAGGCACCCTGGCTTTGGCCGGAATCACCATGACGGCCATCCCCGAGATGGATTACGTCAAGCACCTCTACCAGGAGCGTATTCTGCGCAGCGTGGCCAACGCCACCCGGCGCGACGGGGAGGAGTTCCTGGCCGCCGCCGCCGAAATCCCTATCCGGACCACGACCGAAATTTTCCGCCTGGAGGAGGCCAACCGGGCGCTCCTGAGGCTCAAGCAGGGCCGCATAAACGGCGCGGCCGTTCTGGTTCCCTAAAATAAGCATATTCTTCTGCCCGAAGTCTTTTCCGTTCTGGTTTGATCGGGTCGCACCATGATTGAAAATTTAGAGCCGCTGGGCTATATTGAGGACGCTTTTTGGCCTTATGCGGCGCGCCCGTAGCTCAGTTGGATAGAGCGCCTGACTACGAATCAGAAGGTCGCAAGTTCAAGTCTTGCCGGGCGCGCTTTCTCTGAGCATGAAGAGGGAAGCGGCCTTGACTTATTTATCGATGGGAATCAATATGGAAAAATAGCATGAAAATGATGATGAGAGTCCTGGTCGCGGACGACGATCCTGTCACTCGGAATATCCTGGAAAAGGCCATCAGCAAGTGGGGTTTTACGGTCCTGGTGGCTGAAAACGGGAATGACGCCTGGAATGTCCTCCGCCGAAAAAGGGTCTCCCTGGCCGTCCTGGACTGGATGATGTCGGGGATGAGCGGCGTGGATATTTGCCGCTCGGCTCGGGTGAAAATGAAATCTCGCTATGTGTACCTCATTCTCCTGACCGCCCGGGACCGCCGCCAGGACCTTGTGGAGGGATTATCCGCGGGGGCCGATGATTACATGACCAAACCCGTTAACCTGGCGGAACTCAAGGCCCGTCTGCAAACCGGGGTGCGGGTCCTCCGGCTCGAGCAGGATCTAAGGAAAGCCAAGCGGACTCTGCAGAAAATGGCCTATTTTGACGCCCTGACCGCTCTGTGGAACAGGAGGAAGATTCTGGATTTTCTGAAAGAGGAATTGGCCCGGGGCCAGAGAGATAATTACCCGACCAGCCTCATCCTTTTGGATGTAGACCACTTTAAGAAGATTAATGACCGCTTCGGCCATATCGTGGGCGACAGAGTTTTGGTTGAAATGGCCAGGCGGATCAGAAAGGCCGTTCGGGTTTATGACCGGATCGGGCGCTACGGCGGGGATGAGCTACTGGTGATCGTTTACAATTGCGGCCAGGCAGAGGCCCGTTTGGTGGCCGAGCGCATCAGGGCCGCCATCGGTGACCATCTTTTCAAGATAGCGCGCCGGGCCCTGGAGGTGACCGTCAGCCTGGGAGTGGTCACTACCGGCAAGCATTTGGAATTGTCCGCTTCACAAATGCTCCATTTTTCGGACCAGGCCCTCTACCAGGCCAAACGGCATGGCCGGAACGCGACCGTTATTCATCCCGGAACAGGAAGGAAAAGTCCATGACCAAAGCCCCGCCGCGGGCCTCAGCGGGACACTCGGACAGAGTCTCTGTTCTCAAAAACAAGCTGACCTCCATCCAAAGACAAGCGGAAGAAAAATCCAGGGCCTTGACCTGCCTCGACCGCCTTTTCCTTCCGGACGCCGCCGTTCTGTCTATGGATCGCTTCCTGCAGCGCATCGTCGAGACAATTTTGGGCTCCTGCCGTGAGTGCGAGGTCACGGGGGCCAGGCTGGTTTATAACGGCAAGGCCTTTCGCACAAAACGATTCAAGGCTTCGGCCTGGCGTATTTCCCAGACGCTGCGTATCTTCGGCCGGCCGGCGGGCATCCTGGAAGTCCATTTCACCGCGAATCGGCCGGAACGGAAGGCGCTCCTGCGCCTCGTAGCCGAGAAAGCGGCCCGGCTGATTGAGTCAAAGAGCAGGGAAGATCGCCTCAGGGAGAATGAAAAACGGCTGCAGATTCTGTTCGACTATGCGCCCGACGCCTATTACATCAACGATATGAAGGGAGTTTTTTTGGACGGCAACCGAGCGGCCGAAAAGCTGACCGGATATGGCCGGGAGGAATTGATCGGCAAGAGTTTTTTGAAGCTTCGCCTTCTTCCTTTTTCTCAGATCCCCAAGGCGGCCCGCCTTCTGGCCAAGAGCATAGCCGGCCGGCCCACCGGCCCCGATATACTGACATTGAACCGAAAGGATGGGAAGCGGATAGAAACCGAGATCCGGACCTATCCTTTCAAGATCAAGGGTAAGACCTCCGTCCTGGGCATCGCTCGCGACATCACCGAACGCTTCAAGGCCGAGGAGGCCCTGCGCAAAGAAAGAGATATGACCCGGAGGTATTTGGATATTGCCGGGGCCATGATCATCGCCCTCGACGAGCGGGGCCGGGTCACGCTGGCCAACAAAGCCGCCTGTCGAATATTGGGCTACCCAGAGAAGGACATCCTCGGCCGACTCTGGATTTCTCATTTTGTTGCCCCCAAAGAAAAGAAGGAAGTTGAGCGGATATTCCGCAGGATCAAAGCGGGGCGGATCGCCGAGTTCAGGACGGTAGAGAACAGGGTGCTGACTAAAACCGGCCAGGAAAGGCTGGTGGAATGGACCAATAGCGAGGTCCGGGACGAGGCGGGCCGCTTCCGAGGCACGCTCAGTTCCGGGATGGACATCACCCTTCGTCGTAGAGCCGAAGAAGAATCCCATAGGGAGAAGGTTTACCTGGACAAGCTGTTCGAGAGCGCTCCGGAGGGGATCGTCCTGACCAGCCCGGCCGGAAATGTCCTGCAGATCAACGACGAGTTCACCCGCATGTTCGGCTACTTCTCCAGGGAAGCTCTGGGGAAAAAAATCGACGATCTTATCGCCGGGAAGGACGAATACCAGGCCGCCCAGCGGATCACCCGCCTGATCGAACGGGGAGAAAAAACTGCGCTGGAGACAGTCCGCCGGCGCAAGGACGGGTCGGCCATCCATGTTTCGCTCCTGGGCTCGCCAATTGTCGTCGACGGACGCGTCCAGGCCATCTACGCCATCTACCGCGATATCACCGCCCGCAAAACGGCCGAAGAAGCCGTGCAAAAAGAAGCGGCCAAACTGTCGGCCCTGATTGCCGGAATGGAGGAGGGCCTGCTCCTGGTGGACGCCCAGGACCGAATTGTTGAGGTCAACGATTATTTTCTCAAACTGATGGGCCGGCGGCGGGAGGAGCTTGTAGGCCGCCCCGTCCGGGACATGCACAGCGGAATGACGGTCAATGAGATCGAGCAGATCTTGACCCGTTTCAAGTCCGACTCCGGCAGCCGAACAGTCGTCAGGCAGAGTCTTATGGCCAACCTGGAAGTCGTCATGAGGCTTCAACCCATCTACCGGAACGGTCAGTACGAGGGCGTTTTCTTCAACATAGTGGACGTGACCGAACTGGTAGTGGCCCGCCAGGAGGCCCTGGCGGCCAACCGGGCCAAGAGCGAGTTCCTGGCCAATATGAGCCACGAGATCCGCACTCCCCTCAACGGCATCTTCGGCATGCTCGAGCTGGCCCAGGAGACTTCCCTCAACCAGGAGCAGCGGGATTATCTGAATTCCATCCAGATTTCGGCCCAATCCCTGCTGAACATCCTCAACGACATCCTTGACTTCTCCAAGATCGAGGCCAAGAAGATTGAGCTGGAATCCGTCGAGTTCGACCTGCGCGATTGCGTGGAGAACTCCATCATCAGCACGGCCCCCCTGGCCCACAAGAAAGGCCTGGAGCTGATCACCCAAATCGACGTGGGGCAGGCGGAAAGGGTTGTCGGCGACCCGGGCCGCTTGCGCCAAATTATCTTGAACCTCATCAACAACGCCATCAAGTTCACCGAGCGGGGCGAGGTGTCGGTCGATGTCCGCAAAGAATCCCAGTCCGGTCAAGAAATCACTCTTCACGTCACGGTAGCCGACACCGGCATCGGGATTCCCGAGGCCAAACAGAAGATGATCTTTGAGGCCTTTGCCCAAGTCGACAGCTCGACCAGCCGTCGCTTCGGAGGAACGGGACTGGGGCTGACCATCTCCTCTCAACTGGTCGACCTGATGAAGGGGAAGATTTGGGTCAAGAGCGAGGTGGGCCAGGGCAGTCAGTTCCATTTCACGGTGAAGCTGGGGGAGGCCCGGGCGGTCGAGAAAAAAATGACCCTGGCCAGGTTGAACGACCTGGCCGGGCTGCATGTCTTAGTCGTGGACGACAACCTGACGAACCGGAAAATTCTGGTCAAGACCCTGTCCCTGTGGAAGATGAACACGGTAGAGGCGGACGACGGTCCGGATGCCTTGGAAAAGATACAAGCGGCCAAGTCGGCCGGAAAGCCGTTTTCCTTGATTTTGGTGGATGCCATGATGCCGGCCATGGACGGGTTCAGCCTGGTGCACAAGATCAAGCAACAGCATGATCTGGGTGAGGCCATCATCATGATGCTGACCTCCATAGGAGTCCGGGGGGATGCCGTGCGCTGCCGCGAACTGGGCATCAACGCTTATCTGATCAAGCCCATCCGCCAGGCGGACTTGCTGAACGCGGTTCTGACCGCCTTCGGCATGAAACCGATGGAACCGGAGGCCCGGCCGCTGATCACCCGACACACCCTCCGGGAGGCCGGGCTGGGCTTGCAGATTCTGCTGGCCGAGGACAATGTCATCAACCAGAAAGTGGCTGAGCGCCTTTTGGTCAAGCTGGGCCACAGCGTCAAAGTGGTCAGTAACGGACAGGAAGCTCTGGAGGCGCTGGCGGCCGGAGCCTTCGACTTCATCTTCATGGACGTGCAGATGCCCGGGCTGGACGGGCTGGAAGCGACCTCCGCCATTCGGAGCAGGGAAAAGCAGACGGGCGGACACATCCCCATCGTGGCCATGACCGCCCATGCCTTGAAGGGGGACAGGGAACGCTGCTTGGAGGCCGGGATGGACGGCTATCTCTCCAAGCCCCTGAGGTCCGAGGACCTGTCTCAGGCCGTCCGGGAAGCCATGAGCAGATCCTCGGATCGACAAACCCCAAAGGAGAACGGACATGAGTTCTGAGCCCATCGACCTTCCTTCCGCCCTGGAGCGCGTCGGCGATGACAAGGAATTTCTGGACTCGTTGCTGGATATGTTCACCGAGGATTTCATCGAAAAGTCGGGCCGCCTGCGGAAAGCCGTATTGGGCAAGGATTTCGGCGCCGTCGGGGAAATCGGCCATTCACTCAAGGGGGCTTCCTCCAACCTGAGCCTGCTGCCGCTCCAGGAAGCCTGTTTTCAGATGGAAAGGGCGGGCCGGGACCAGGACATTCGTCTGGCCGAGGAAGCCTTGACCATGATGGACAAGGAGTTCGGACGGCTCAAAGAATTTCTGGCCTCCCGCAACAAGGCATGACGAACCGCCGCATCCTGGTCGTGGAAGACTCGCCGGAGCTCCGGCTAATCCTTCAGAAATATGCCCGGGAGGAGGGAGGGGAACTGGATGCCGTGGGCAGCGCGGGGGAGGCCCTGACCCTTTTCCGGACAAAACCCTACGACCTTGTATTCCTAGATCTTTTTCTGGAAGGCGGCCAGGATGGGTTCAGCCTTTTTGAAAAAATGAAGGAGGAGGCCGGCCGCTTGGGCCGGGCCTGGCCTCCCGTAATCGCCCTGTCCGCTTCGTCTTTTCCCGAAGACAGGGAAAAATGTCGAGCCCTCGGTTTTGAGAGCTTTGTGCAAAAGCCTTTCCGGAAATCGGACATCATCGACATATTCCAGCGATACCTCCAGACCAAGCCGTCCCCTTTGGGCCCAGCCGGCCTGGACCAGGACATTGTGGAGCTTCTCCCGGCCTATATCCGAAACCGGCAGAAGGACCTCTCCGACATGCGGGCCGCTTGGGCTGCCGGAGATCGAGCTGCGGTCGGAGCGATCGGCCATCGAGTCAAGGGCTCGGCCGGGGCTTTCGGGTTGGATCAGTTGGGCCTGATTGCCGGCCGGCTTGAGGCCGGGGCTCGGGGGGGCGGGGGAGAAGATGTGGAGGAGGCCTTGTCGGAATTCGATGATTTCCTGAGGGCTTCTTGCCTTTCCAACCCGGGCTTGATAAAGGTCGGGGAATCTGAAAAAATTAAGGGCGGCAGGCCGGAGGCTAAGGAGAAAAGGCATGGGGAAAAAAATTCTCGTCGTTGATGATGATGCGGATTTTGTCCTGTTGTTGACTAAAAAACTAGCCCAGGCCGGACATCAAGTCTTAACGGCCTTCGATGGATTCCAGGCGGTCCATATCGCCCATCGGGAACCGCCCGACCTGGTCCTGCTCGACATCAAACTGCCGGCCGGGGGCGGAGCCGGGGTCTTAAAGAACCTGAAGAGCTCGGCCAAAACGCTCAACATCCCCATTATCGCTATGTCGGCCTCGGATAGTCCTGACATCCAGAGAGACATCGCCAAATACGGCCTGGAAGGCTTCCTAAAAAAACCCTTCGATTTCGGGGATCTGCTGAAGATAGTGGAGGAGTTGTTTTCCGGCGGCGGGAGGAAGTGAGCCGGGAGTAAAGGACGAACAGGCGTGTCGTTCAAGCCCGATCTGTTGATCCTGGCCGACGAGAGTACGGCCTATGATTGGATCAAGGACAAACTGGGGCCGGGCTGCGGACACATTCATTCCTGCCGCAAACAGGACAATATCCTGCAGGTTCTCAAGAACCATCCTGTCCGAGTGGTCCTTTTTGATATCGGTGCCGAGGAGGCCTGGGACTTCAAACTCCTGGAGATGATCAAGGCCTTCGACAATCTGATCGAGACGGTCGTGCTCGGCCCGGCCGTTCCCGCGGAGAAGATCATGGACTGGATCGCCCGCGGCGCTTCGGATTACCTCCTGAGTCCTCTGGAATCGCGTCACCTGACTTTAATATTGGAAAGGCTGCGGGAAAAGAGCCAGCTCAGGCAAGAGACTTATCTGCTGGAAAAGGAGCTGGAGAAGAAATACATTTTTCAGGGCATGATCGGCAAGAGCCCGTTCATGCTGGATGTGTTCAATCGGATCGAGACGGTGGCCCGCTATTTCAGCACGGTGCTCATCACCGGCGAGACGGGTACGGGCAAAGAGCTGGCGGCCCGGGCTCTCCACACCCTGAGCCCCGTCCGGAACAGGAGCCTGGTCGTCTGCGATTGTGCTTCCATCCCGGACAACCTTTTCGAGTCGGAGCTGTTCGGTTTCGTCAAGGGGGCTTTCACCGGGGCGGACCGGGATAAGAAAGGGCTGGTGGAGGAAGCCCAGGACGGGGTTCTCTTCTTGGATGAGATCGGAGAAGTGCCGCTTCAGACTCAGGCCAAATTCTTGCGCGTTTTAGAGACGAGGGAGCTCCGTCCCCTGGGAACCAACCAGCCCCGGGAAATTAATTTCCGGGTTATAGCCACGACGAACCGCGACCTGCGCCGGGACGCGTCCCGGGGCGCCTTCCGGGAGGACCTCTTCCATAGATTCGACAAAGTGGAGATCCATCTTCCTCCCCTCCGGGACCGGGTGGAGGATGTCCCTCTCTTGATGAGAGCTTTTCTTGACAGATGCAACCAGAATTATCAAAAAACCATCCGGGGCATATCGCGGAACGTCCAAAAGCTTTTCCTGAAGTATTCCTGGCCGGGAAACATCCGGGAACTGTTGAACCTCATCGAGAGCGCGGCCATGATGTGCAGCCGGGATTTTTTGGATATAGGCGACCTGCCGAAATATCTCCAAGACTTGTCGGCCGCAGGGGGAGAGGGATTGTACTCCGGGGCTCAAAACGCGGCCAGCCTTCAGCAGCTGGAAAAAGAGTATATTGCTTATCTCCTAAAGACCAACCAAAATAACATCCGTCAAACGGCAAAATTGCTTGACATCTCCCGTTCGACCCTCTACCAAAAAATCAAGAAATATAAAATTCCTTTTGAACGGAGTGCCAAATAGGTTCGAGTCCAATTAGAGCCGGCATGTCCTGAACCCGCACATAGTACGTAAAATCAATCCGGCCAATGATTTATATCTTTTATTTTGATTTTAACTCAAATATGTCTATTTTTCGGACACAATTTGATTTAGCTAAAACGTTTTTTAATTAATTTATAATCAATTAATTAGCCTTTTCTCTCCGCCTGGCCTTCTTCTTGCCCTTAAGAGATCCGTACGGGGAGCACACAAGGAGAAGGGAAATGGAAAAAATAACGAAAACGGCTTTCAGAGGGCTTGTTAGGTGTATCATTTTCGGGTTCTTGTTGGCTGGACCTGTTCTAGCCGTGGGAGGGGCAGCCAGGGAAGGGGATCGGGCTGAAGTAGTTCAACCGGCTGCCGATCGGATAAGTTCTTTCAGCCTGAGCAACGGTTTCAACCTGGCTTCCGGATTGCCGGTTCGCGATTTTAACGATTCTCAGTCAGCGAATTTTGAAACTCAGGGCCAAACGGTCCGGCTGTCCGATCTGCGTCCTTATCTCACCCAGACCGAACACGCTCAGAACAGAGGAAACGTTTTTTTCGCGGCGACGATGGTGAGCCTGGTCGGGCTCCATGCTGCGGATTATTATCTGACCGTCCAAGCCCTGAAATATCCCCAATGCCGGGAGGGCAATCCCCTCATGCAACTGGCCGTTAAAAATATTTATGTATTCGCTGCGGTGAAGCTGGGCATCAGCTACCTCAGCGTTCACTATCTTCAAAGCCTTCGTAAGAACAACCCGGTGCTGGCCTGGGTGGCCACCACCTTGGCCAACGGGCTGTTGACTTATGCGGTCGTCAATAATTGGAACGCTATTCAAAAAGTCAAAAGACTCCAACCCTAAACCCTCCCCCTTGATGTTTTTCAGCGGGGGCTGCCCTCTCCGGGACAGCCCCCGCCCGCACCAGGAACAAAACCTCCCACCCCAAGCGGCTCGGAAGGGGTGTGCTATAATGCCCCTTCCGGTGAGATCATGACTCCTTTGGCCCATGCCGCGGGCGGCCTGGTAGCCTGGAAATTCCTCTCTCGACGGGATGACCTCCGGGCGCTGACGGCCTTTTTAGTGGTCTCCTGTCTGCCGGACCTGGATTTCGTGCTCTATAATATCCTGGGCCGGCCTCGACTATTCAGCCATCAGCTCTACAGCCACAATATCCTTATAGCCCTGGCCTCAGCGTTTCTCTTTTTTCCTCTCCTGAGGTCGTCCCGGGAGAGATGGGGCTTGGTGCTCGTCGGGCTGTCCCATTTGGTGATGGATGTCTTTGTCGTGGACGATGTGCCGCCCGTTGGTTTCCGGCCATTTTGGCCTTTCTCCCGGCTACTGGTCAGTTTCGGTTTTTTCCCTTACGTCCGGCGCGGCAACTTGGAGCAGGTCCTGACCCTAAGAAACCTGACGGCCTTCGGCCTGGAGATGTTGGTCTTTGTTATTCCCGCAATTTTTATTTGCCGCCGCGAGCTGGCTTTTCTATGGAGGTCAAGGATCTTGAAGAAAAATGTTCAGGCTTCTTAAGCCCGCTGGCCGGCCTCAGGGCTAGCCGCCCAGGATCTTGGCCGGCAGCAGGAACAGGGCCTTATATAATTACGAAGGGTTCGGGCAAAAAGTTCATTAAAATTAGATTATACTATTCAACTGATCATGGACGACAGGGAAAAATCAGTCCTGGAGGCGTTGGACCGTCTCGGAATTCCCTTCCGCCGGTATGAGCATCCGCCTGTCTTCACCGTAGAGCAGGCCGAGGTCCATTGGCAGGTCCTCGCCGGAGCTCATTGCAAAAACCTTTTTGTCCGGAACCAAAAAGGCAACCGCCATTACCTAATCATCCTGGAAGCGTCCAAGAAGGCCGACCTGACGATTCTAGCCCGGAAGCTGGGCGAGGACAGGTTTAGCTTCGCTTCAGCCGAGCGGCTTGGCCGGTACTTGGGCCTGGAACCCGGAGCGGTCTCGCCTTTCGGCCTGATCAACGATCAAAAAAAAGAGGTCATAGTCATTGTGGACCAGGATCTGAAAAAAGCCGGTTTTGTCAATTTCCATCCCAATGTCAATACCGTCACCTTCGGCCTTTCTTATGCCGACTTCGAGAGATTCCTGGCTTGGTGCGGGAACGAGGTTCGGCTGCTCGGGCTATAGCTCAAGAGGAATGAGGGGCATTGACTTTGGAATAGCTTGGCTTCATAATTCAAATACTAAGTGTTATCAATTTGATAATACTTACCGCGACTAAAGACAAGAGGGGTTTTAGAATTATTTGAGGTTAAATATTGTCTTCTACCATGTCTAGAAATAATGAAAATAGCCGGGCAGATCCTTCCTTTCGATATGTTTCTTGGTCCCTTATCTTTCTAACTTTATTGAACCTTTTGGCCTTTATCATGATTGTCTTCGGTGCTCAACAGGCTTGGCCGGGAAGGCGATATTCTGTCATTTCTGCCGGCCTGTTGGCCCTCAGCCTCGTTTTGGCCTTGTTTGCCAATTGGCGTTTCGCGCGGCTCGGATTCTTCAGCCGGGCGGTCGAAGCTCAGAATATCAACGAGCGCCGGAAGGCGAAGCAGGAGCGTTCCTGCCTGGAAGCCCAGCTTCGTGATTCTCAAAAACTCGAGGCCCTGGGTACCCTGGCCGGCGGCGTGGCCCATGAGATTAACAACCCGGTCAACGGGATTCTGAACTATTCCCAGCTCATCATCGAGCGGCTCGCTGACCGGGAGAGAGAGGCAACCGAGTTCGCCGCCGAAATCATCCATGAAGCGGAGCGTATCACTTTGATCGTTCGCAACTTGCTTCAATTCGCCCGGCACGAAAAACCTCGGTACAGCCCGGCCCGCATCCAAGACATCGTCGAGGCGGCCTTATCGCTGATCCGGACTATTTCCAGGCGCGACCAAATCACCCTGGAAATCGAAGTGCTGCCCGGCCTGCCCAAGGTCAAGTGCCGCAGCCAGCAAATCCAGCAAGTGCTGATGAATCTGCTGACCAATGCCCGGGACGCCCTTAATGAGAAATACCCTGGCTACCATAAGGACAAGATAATTACGGTTCGGACGGGGTTGATAAAAAAAGACGGCCGGCGCTGGATCCGGACCACCGTCGAGGATAAGGGAACGGGCATTCCCCTTGCGATCCGGCCACGGATCTTTGAGCCGTTTTTCACCACCAAGCCGGGCGACAAGGGCACCGGGCTGGGGCTGGCGGTCAGTCAAGGTATCGTTAAGGAGCATGGCGGCGAGTTGCAGGTGGAAAGTCAGCCTGGACAATTCACCCGCGTTCACCTCGACCTGCTCATCGATAACG
Organism: Candidatus Aminicenantota bacterium; assembly: GCA_963702835.1. Classification (GTDB taxonomy): domain Bacteria; phylum Acidobacteriota; class Aminicenantia; order Aminicenantales; family JAFGAV01; genus JAFGAV01. The sequence goes on along the minus strand of OY969762.1, from coordinate 1,165,669 downwards.
ACTGGGAACTGGGGTCCGAAGAAGACGTGCTCGGGGAAGGAGGAGAACTATGGCCAGAGTCCTGATCGTCGATGACGAAAAAAGCATTCGCCATACCCTGCAAGCCTTCCTGGCCGACCAGGGCTATGAAGTGGATGTGGCCGAGGATGTCGATGTGGCCATGAAACTCCTGGGCCAGGCCAGCTACGACGTTGTCGTATCCGATATTATTCTCCCCCGAATCTCCGGCATAACCCTGCTGGAGACCCTCCGCCAGGCCGCCCCGGAAGTCCAGGTGATCCTGATGACCGGCGAGCCGACCGTGGAGACGGCGGTGGCCGCCGTTCGAGCGGGCGGCCGGGATTACCTGACCAAGCCCGTCACCAAGAATGCCATCCTCCGGGCGGTCGGCCATGCCGCCCAGGTTAAAAAGCTGGAGGACGACAAACGACGCCTGGAGAGCCTCAACCGGCAGTACCAAAGCAGCCTGGAGAACGTGGTTAAGACCCGGACAAAGCAGCTGGAAGTCGCTTTGGAAGAACTCCGTCAGACCATTGATGGAGTGTTCCGGGCCATGGAAATCACCGTTGAATCAAGGGACCCCTACACCGCCGGCCATCAGCGGCGAGTGGCCAAACTGTCGGGGGCCATCGGGGCTAAAATGGAACTGGATGAGGAACGGTTGAAAGGGATCCGCTACAGCGCCCTCATCCATGACCTGGGCAAGATCGCCGTGCCGGCCGAGATCCTGAGCAAGCCGAGCCGTCTGACCGATACCGAGATGAACCTGATCAAGGCCCACCCCCGGGTCGCCTTTGACATCCTGAAAGGGATTCATTTCTTGTGGCCGATTGCCGACATGGTGCTGCAACATCATGAAAGGTTAAACGGTTCCGGATATCCTCAAGGGTTGAAAAGCGAGCAGATCCTCATGGAGGCCAGAATCCTCAGCGTGGCCGATGTGGTCGAGGCCATGACCTCGCACCGTCCTTATCGTCCGGCCCTGGGCCTGGATAAGGCCTTGGACGAGATCGCCCAGGGCCAAGGCAGGCTTTATGACCCGCAAGTGGTCAAGGCCTGCCTCAGTGTCTTTAACGACAACGGCTTCAGTTTCGATAAGGAGCTTAGGGAAGAGCCGGTATTATTTCATTAAAGCGAAGAGGGTTTGAAGAACCGCGCTGCGCTTGACAGTGAGTGCTCTTCTCTGGTAGAAACAAAAATCGGAGCTGAAACCTTCAGGATGTCCAAAATCGTTGTGGTGGATGATGACCGGGTGACCCTGGCTTTGTTGGAAAAGGCCCTGCGGGGCGACGATATTCAGGTTTTTACCGCTTTTGATGGCCTGGGGGGCTTAACCCTGGTCAGCCGGGAAATGCCGGATCTGGTGATCGTCGATCTTTTGCTGCCCCAGATCGACGGGTTTGATCTCTGCCGCAGGATCAAGGAAAACCCCCTCCTCCCCGAGACAAAAGTCATTGTCATGAGCGCGGTTTACAAAGGCCTTTATTTTAAGCACGATATCAGCCAGAGCGGGGCCGATGCCTTTGTGGCCAAGCCCATCAACATTCAGGAGTTGAAGGCCAAGGTCGAGGGCTTCCTCAAGGGGGGCGGGAACCGATCGCCCCGCCAGGGCTGATCCGATTCGATTTCAATTCTGAATATTTTTCTTGAAAAAAAACAAAGAACCGCAAACCTTGGCCTGGCTGTCGGGTGAGGCGGAAGATGCCGGCCGGGATTCCTCGCCGCCGGCCTCGCGCGTCCCGCTGTCCGAACTGTCAAATTCCGATCTGTTGGACGCTTATTCCCGGGCGGTCATCGGCGTGGTGGACAACGTCGGCCCGGCCATCGTTTCCATTTCTGTAGGCCAGGCTTCCACCCCGGCCGGCTTTGAACCGGAGGGCGCGGGCTCCGGCTTCGTCATCACTCCCGACGGCTACATCCTGACCAATAGCCATGTCGCTTCGGGCGCCAAGCGGATCGAAGCCATATTCACCGACGGCCGCAGGCTCCCCGCCGCGCTGGTCGGAGACGACCCCTCTTCCGACCTGGCCGTCATCCAAGTGGACTTCTCCGGGCTGCCCTATGCCTCCCTGGGCGATTCATCACAACTGCAGGTAGGGCAACTCGTCATCGCCATGGGCAATCCCTTCGGCTTCCAGTCCACGGTCTCCACGGGCGTGGTCAGCGCTCTGGGCCGTTCGCTGCGCAGCCGGGAGGGGCGCCTCATCGAGAACGTCATCCAGCACACGGCGCCCCTCAACCCGGGCAACTCCGGCGGCCCGCTCCTCGATTCGCGGGGGCAGGTGGTGGGTGTCAACACGGCCATTATCGCCCAGGCCCAGGGCATCGGCTTCGCCATCCCTTCCGCCACGGCCCGCTGGATCGTCACCCAGCTTCTGACCCAGGGCCGTGTTCGGCGGGGCTATGTGGGGTTGGTGGGTTTTCGCCGCAAGCTCGACCGGCGTCTGGTCCGTTTTTACAAACTGAGCTCAGATTACGGCCTGGAGATCGCCTCGCTAGACCCCCGCGGTCCGGCCAGCCGCGGCGGCCTTTTGCCGGGAGACATCATCGTCGGCGCCGGCGGCCGGCCGGTGGGAAGCGTTGACGATATTTTCAAGCTGTTGGCGGATTGGCCCATCGGCCGGCCGCTCCCCCTGGTCACTATCCGTCTCAAGGACCGCCGCGAGGTCGAGGTCACCCCGATGGAAGCGAAATAATGAGTCATCCTTTTTTTATAGGACGATCTCTTCTTTATAATCGATCGATATCTTGGCCCCGGGCTTGGGCTTGAGCAGGTCCACTACTTTGAGGAAGGTTTTATTCTTTTTTTGCCACAGCCGGTTAATCTTCCGGGCGTAGGCGGCCAGGCCGATGTCCAGCCACCATCCCTTGAAGAACCTAATGACCGTTTGCTTCATTGAATAGAATTTCTTGTGGCTGAAAATCTGGGCCCTCTGCAGGTCGAAAAGGGTGAAATGGGCCGGCTGGAAGACCACATGATGGGCATCGTACAGCGCCCAGTCGCGGAAGGCGATGCGGTTCTCGGAGGAAATCTTCTGGTAAAACTCGGACCCGGGCAAGGGGGTCAGAATAAGGAACTGGGTGGAAGTCAGCTTGGTCTTTTTGGCGAATTTCACGGTGTCCTTGATGGTCTGCCAGTCGTCTTCATCAAAGCCGTAGACAAACATGCCGTGGATATGGATGTGATATTTCCGCAGAATGCGGATCGCTCGGGTGATCCCTTCCAGGGTCTGCTTCTTCTTCATTTCCTGCAGGCTCCGCGGGTTCACGGATTCAAACCCAATGAACAGGGTGTGGCAGCCGGCCTTCTTCATCAGCCTGACGAGCTCTTCGTCCTCAGTGATATCGGCCCGGACCTGGGCCGTCCAGCGGAACTTGAACCTTTCCCGGATCATGGCTTGCATGAGGGCCTTGGCCCGTTCGCGGTGGGCGGCGAAATTATCGTCATAGAAGAAGATGTTGTTCCTGGGGTGATTGTATTTTTTCAGCTCGGCCATGACGTTTTCTGTAGAACGAAAACGGTATTTTTTCCCGAACATGCCCGTGACCGAGCAGAAGGAACAATCGAAGGGGCAGCCCCGAGAGGTCAGGATGGGGATGACCGGACGCCCGCTCCAGCCGTGATCCGGCTTTAAGAGGGACAGGTCGGGATAGGGGATGGCGTCCAGGTCCTGGGGCATAGGCCGGGCCGGGTTGTGCACCCGGCCGGACTTATTCCAAAAAGAAAGATTAGCAATGCCCGAATAATCAGCCCCTGATTCTCTGGCCTTGATCAAGGACAACAGGGTCTGCTCGCCCTCCCCCCGGATGACGAAATCGGCATGGCCCAGAGCCTCCTCGGCCAGGAAGGTCACGTGAGGCCCGCCCATTATGACCGGGACCCCCATCTCCCGGATTTTATCAGCCAGGGCATAAGCCCGGGGAGCCGTGGAAGTGATGGTTGAAATCCCTACCAGGTCCGCCCTTCGAACCTCTTCCAGGTCGATCTTCCTAACCTCTTCGATATAGACCTCCACCTCCCAGCCTTGCTGCTTCATCATTGTGCCCAGGATCAAGCAGCCCAGCCGTGGAAGCGGGTAAAGGGAAAAAATGTGCAGGTTAGGTGACTTGGGCTCGATGAAAACGATTTTAGGCATGTCGGCCTCCGTTTCGAGAAGTTGTCCGCTTCTCGTTTTTTTGTTTCAAGATCATGATTTCTTTTCTTTTTTTCTTGAGCAAATCATCCCAGCGCGCGATCCCTTCCTTGAATAGGCTCATTTTGTCGTTAAAGGCCTTAATGGCCTTCAACATAGTTTCCAGCTGGGAGGCTGCCTCCCGCCCGGAAAACGAACTTATGTCGCTCTGCAAAGCCAGGAAGTCTCGAAAATATGCGGAAATGATCTTTATCTCCTCCAGGGTATAACCGAAGAGTTGCAGGTCCTTGATCAACTGGCACAGATAGACGTACACCTTAGGGTAAAGGCGAAATCCTCCCTCGCTCCGCATGTCGGGTTCAATGATCCCCTTGTCTTCCCAGTGCTTGATCGTCCTCGGGCTTAGGTTCGACTGTTCAGCCAGGCTCCCCACGGTCAGATACTTCTCCTTTGATTTCCGTTCCTGTTTATTATGCTTTTCCAGGGGAACGCCCACCTTTTTGAATATCTTTTGTATCTCGTCGTGTCGGTATCCCAGGGCGATCAGCTTCTGGATATGGACGATCCTTTGGCCGGCCGCTTCGGAGAAGAGGGGTTCCTGGCCATCGGTGTATCCTTCCGGCCTCACCAGCTTCAACCTGGTCCACTCCACCAGGGTGTCCCGGGCTAGTCCGAAGCGGGTCAGCAATTCTTTTTGAGTGAATATGTCCTTGTCCATAACGAACCTTTACGTTTACGGATAATTTATTAATACAAAACTTATACGTTTATGTTTAAATAGAACCCAAGCCGCTGTCAACAGTTATTTTTTAGTTATTTTTTAGTTTGTCATTCTCTAGCTTGGCTGCGCAGAAGACAGCCCGGCCGCCAATGACCAGGCGGTCGATAAAAGGATGGCGGCTTTTACTGGAACATCTTTTTAAGCAGGCCGACCATGTCCAGGGCCGCATCGATTTCGGTCAGCGGGATATTCTTGGCCTTGGCGATGGCCGAGAACCTGCCGTCGGCGTTGCTTTCCTTGGTGACGATCAGGTAATCGGCCGAGGGCGCCACCGTGTCGATCATCCGCTCATGGTCGCTGCCCTTGGGGCCGCGGGTGGATTTGCCCCCGACGTGGACGGCGATGATGAAAATCTTCTTCTGCTTGCAGAACTCGATCACTTTCTTCAGCCTGGCTTCCTCGCTGTCCACGGTCAGGCCCGAAGCGCCCATGCCCTTCATGCTGGCGCCGATGGCCAAGAGAACGGTCTTATAGGGAGTGCCCTTGGGGAATTTGGCCAGGTCGGTGTAAACCTCGACATGGAACCCTTCGCCGGATTCCTTGCCGGACAGGCCGACGCCGGCGCCGACAAGCTCGGGCGTGGGCACATCGCAGTAGTCGTAGCCCAGGCCGGCCTCTTCCAGGACGATGTTGACGGTGACCACATCCTGGCTCTGCCCGGCCGAGGTGGTGAGCAGGGGCAGCCTAGCCTTGGGCGGAGCAGTCGGTCCCGGGGCGGCCGGGAGGCTCAGGACCAGGGCTGCCAAGGCAAGAGCGATAAGGACAGACTTGGATACTTTCATAGTTTTTTATCTCCTTTCTCTTTAAAGCCTCACCCTCTCTTGAATCATGGAATGGAATCGGGGAGGCATCACTTTTAGCTTATCTGGCCTCACCCTGTTCGGTGAGGACATCCATCATCTTGACCGCTTTGTCCCAAAGCGAAACGGGCTGGGGCTTCATCCGGTCGCGCGACCGCTTGGCCGCTTCGTAATAGCCCAGGTGATTGTACTTGACCAGCAGGTCGTCGCCCAATTTCCACCAGGCCTTGACCACTTCCTCGGCATGGGCCAGGCAGAGCCCGGTCATGTAGCCGGCCGCCTCCTGCGGGGACCTTTGGAAGCGGGCCATGATCTCTTGGTCGATCTCCGGAATACGGGCCACCATGGACTGCTCATACTTGGCCCGCATCTCTTGGACATCCTGGATGGCGTAAGAATAGACCGGCTGGGTGTGGAAATCGACATAGTCAAATGCCCAGCGGGCCGAATCCCGATTGAATTCCCAGTGGTCGCCGATTTTGAAGGACTGCGGCATGTCGGTGATGCCGGCATAGAGGGGAACGAAGCAGGAGGTGTCCTGGGGGCCGAAGGCCAGCCAGAGGATGCCGCCCACGGGCGAGGGCAGGAAGCTCCGCGTCTGGGTGATGGTGGTGTATTCCACGTTGGGAACGCTGATGAGGCGCGTCCCCCGGTAAAAATTGGGGTTGGCGAAGGGCCCGCCCCGCACGCCGCGCACCGGGTCAAAGGGCGTGCCCTGACACTTGTCCCGGACGATGGCCATCACGTCCGAAACCGACAGCTTCTTGTCCGGTTTGACCGAAAAAGGATAGTCCATATTCGGCAGGTCGGCCTTCAGGCCGAGCGAGGGCGCCACCAGGTTATGGAAGCGCCACAACCGGGCCCGGCGGGAAGGATTGGTGGCGGCCGAGCCCTCCGTGGGATTATAGGCCTTCTTCCAGGAAAAGAGCTGTCGGCTCTTGGGGTCATAGAGCTTCTGTTCGATGGCCAGGGACAAATAGTGGGGGGAGGCCATGAAGAAATCGGGCTTGGAGAGGTCGATCTCGCCGATGCGGCTCTCATTGGGGCAGACAGCCACCTGGTCGTCGGGCACGCGTTGGGCGGCCCATACCGCGCCGGGCTTTCCGCTGTCCGGTTTCCATAGCGGGCCGACGGGCATGATCTCAAATATCCAGACTTCCTTGGCGTCGGCCACGGCCAGCATTTCGCCCCGGTCGGTGTAGCCGTAGCCGTATTTTTCGGCCAAGCTGCCCATGAGCTTGATGGCCTCTCGGGCGGTCTTGCTTCTTTCCATGGCCAGCAGGGTCAGCATAGTGATGTCGAACTTGACGGTGGGCGTGGGGTTGGTCAGCTTGGGCACGTTGCCCAGCGTGGATTCCCCGATGGCCACCTGCTGGTCGTTCATGTAGCCGAACATGCCGTGGATGTAGCCGAAGGTATGGGCCGGCTGGGGAATTTCCAGGCCGGTTGCATCCTTAAGGACCGCATCCCATTTCAAACCCTCCGAGGGGGGGAAGGCTTTGAACTGGTCGATGTGATAGATCTTGCGCGTGGCACCCGGCTTAGAGTCGGCCGGCGGAACCGCCCGGAAAGTCCAGTCGCAGGTACCGCAGTCGCAGGTGTGGGTGGCAAAAATCGAGCCGTCGGTGGAGGCCTCCCTGCCCACCATGACCACGGTGCAATTCTCCTCCGCTCTGTCCAGAGCCGTTTCGGCCGGCGGGGGTGTTGCCGCAGGCCCTGGCGACCTCAAAATAATGAAGCCGGACAAAAGAAGGGCGATAAGGGCGACTCCGGCTAGGAGCCTCATTGACCTAATCTTCACTGTCTTCCTCCTTATGCTACGCTTTCAATCTCTTGGTTTTCTATTTATCGCTCGATTCAGTCAGGACGTCAACCATCTTGACCGCTCTGTCCCAGAGAGGCACGGCCTGGGGCTTGCTCCGGTCGCGCGACCGGTTGGCCGGTTCATAAAAAACCAGGTGATTGTACTTGACCAGCAGGTCGTCGCCCAGCTTCCACCAGGCTTTGACCACGCCCTCGGCGTTGGCCAGGCAGAATTTGGTCAAGAGGGCCGCGGCCTCGGCCGGAGATGTTTTAAATTTTTCAGCCGCCTCGAGGTCGATATTCTTCAGGCGGGCCAGGGATGTTTGCTCGTGCCTGACTTGCGCTTCCCGGACATCCTGGATGGCTTGGGCATAAACAGCCTGGGTATGATAATCGACGTAATCGAATGCCCAGCGGGCCGAGTCTCGGTTGAACTCCCAGTGGTCGCCCACCGAGAATGAAACCGGCAGGGCCGTGACCCCGGCATAGAGCGGGATATAGCAGGACGTATCCTGAGCCCCGAAAGCCAGCCAGAGGATGCCGCCCACCGGAGAGGGCAGCCAGCTCCGGGTCTGGGTGATGGTCGTGTATTTGGCGGCCGAGACACTGATGAGCCGAGCTCCTTTATAAATGTTGGGGTTGGCCAAAGGACCGCCGCGGATGCCTCGTACCGGGTCGAAAGGAGTTCCCTGGCTTTTATCCCGGGTGATGGCCATGACATCGGCCACCGATAATTTTTTATCCGGCCTGACCGAGAATGGGTAATCCATGTTCGGCAGGTCGGGCTTCAACCCCAGGGAGGGCGCCACCAAGTTGAAAAAACGCCACATGCGCGAGCGGCGGGCGCTGGTGGCCGCCGACCCCTCGGCGGGTGCATAGGCCGACTTCCAGGAGAACGGCTTCCCGCCGCGGGGATCATAGAGGCCGTTCTCCGCGGCCAAAGTCTTGTAGTTGGGTGAGGCCAGGAATAAATCCGGCTGGGAGAGGTCGATCTCCCCGATGCGGCTCTCGTTGGGGCAGACGGACACCTGGTCGTCGGGCACGCGCCGGGCGGCCCAGGCCGCGCCGGGTTTCCCGCTGTCCGGTTTCCACAGCGGGCCGACGGGCATGATCTCAAAGATCCAGGCTTCTTGAGAGTCGGCCACGGCCAGCATTTCGCCGCCGTCCAGATAGCCGTAGCCGTACTTTTCGGCCAGAGTGCCCATGAGCTTGATGGCCTCCCGGGCCGTCTTGCATCTTTCCATGGCCAGCAGGGTCAGCATGGTGATGTTGAACTTGGGCACGGGCGTGGGGTTGGTCAGCCTGCGGGCGTTGCCGATAGTGGACTCGCCCATGGCCAGTTGCTGATCGTTCATATAGCCGAACACGCCGTGGAGGTAGCCGAAGGTGTGGGCCGGCTGGGGGAGTTCCAGGCCGGTCGGATCCTTTTTAATCATTTCCCATTTGCCGCCCTCGGCCGGCGGCCAGGTCCGGATCTGGCCGATGTTATAGACCGGCCGCCTTTGGCCGGGCTGGTGGTCGGCCGCGGGCACGTAATGAAAGGTCCAGTCGCAGACGCCGCAATCGGCGGCATGGCTGGTGAAGACCGAGCCGTCAACCGAGGCCGCCCTCCCCACCAGGATGACCGTGCAGTTCTGGGAGAGTCCTTCATCGGCGGTGGCTGCTCCCGGGAGCGTCGCTCCCGGAGCCGTCCGATCGCGGAGGGCGAGCACTGCAACCAAGGTCGATACCAAGAAGCAGGCCAGGACCAGACCGGAGAACTTCTTCATGGTCAGACGGCTCCCGGTCGAGGATTGTGGAGCGGACAGGGGGCTAGTGCACCGTCTCATAATTTCCGCCCCACTCAAACCCGCCCGGCGGTCGTGCCTCAGAGTGTGGTGCTCCTTGCGGCCCAGAACAACTAAGAGGCACGACTAGATCCTGTGCAGGCGGCTCTTGTCCGCCTTGGCCGGATCGTGGAGGTAATATCCCGTTCCGTTTTTGACCAGTTCGGCGTAGCGGGGTACGTTCTGAATAAGGATCGCGCGCTGCGGGGATTTTTTTGAGTACTGGAAGATGATTTCCAGCATGACCGAGCTGTGCTGGCCGACCCGCTTGTCCATGGGCCAGCCGCTCTCATCGTAGGGCACGAACAGCTTCTTCTTTTTGGACAAGCTCAGAAGGAAAGGATCCTTGCCGTCCAGAAGAAGTTTTTCCGTCTTGGGGCCGGTGGGCTGGTCGAGGAAGGGGATGGGGGCTTCGAGGAGGAAAGGCAGGGTGTCGGAGTAGTCCCCGATCTCCCGGTGGGAAAGCCCGCGGAACCCGACCGGCGAGGTTTCCACATGGTTGTCGAACCCCTCCCGGGCCTTGACGTAAATCGAAGCCCGGGTGGCCAACCGGGAGGACTTCTGCGGGGCGACGATGCAATTGGTCACCGGGAACATCGTCTCCGCACCGTGCAGGTCGATGGCTATGTCCACTTTTTCCCGCCGCATCAGCTCCATGGCGGCATAGGTCACCCGCTCCATGAGAGAGCCGGTCGGACGTCCCGGCCAGGTTCGGTTGGTGTTCCGGATGTCGATATAGGACAGGAGCTGCCGGTCGGGGTAGTGAATGTAGACGTCGGGGTCAGGCCAGACGTCGAGGGGGGAGGCGTCGCGGTTGCCATAGCGGAACTTCTTGGGGCCCCAGGGCGTGGGGATGTTGTAATAGAGCATGTACCCGTCGCCCGGCTTAGTGTCGATGCTGCCGCTGCGGTTGAAGACGGGAATGACGATGAGCGTCCCTTTTTCCACCACGGCGTTCTCGATCATGATCAGGGCGGCCAGCAGCCCTTCCGGCTCGTTAGAGTGAGTGTTGGCCATGACCAGGACCTTGCCGCCCGGCTCTTGGCCCTCCAGGTAGAAGACATCAGTGTCGGCCGCGGTTCCTTGCAGGTTCGGCAGGAAGTGACTGAGCTTGATGACCTTGGTCACTCCCGGGCCGGCGACCACCGGCACCTTGAAATGGCGCATCTCGTAGAAAGGAATGGCCGAGGCCACCATCAGGAAAGCGATGAAGGCAGCGAAAAAGATTTTCCATACTGTGATGCGGGACATGGCCTTTTCCTCGATTTATTTGATCCTGAACAGACGGAGAACCAGGGGGATGAGGACGACGAGGATGAGCACCGCTTCGTCCAGGCTTTTTTTCTCCTGGACGAAATTCCGGATCAGGACGGCAGTCAGATAAGCGGACACGACATAATAGGCGATCATGACCAGGTTTTGGGCCAGGATCATGGCAGTATCTCCCTCTCACATGCTCCAGCGCACCAGGAAGGAAAGCTTGGCGCTGAAGACAATCATCAAAATGCCCGCCGCGGTCTGGACCAGCCAGGGCAGCCACATCGTCCGGATGACGCTCCACAGCGAGCCCTTATACTCCGAGACCATTATGCTCAGCCGGGCGATGATGGCCGTGGGCGGGAGCGCATCGCCCAGGGGCCAAAGCATGCTCAAGCCGGCGATGGCCACCGTGGCGTGCATGCCGATGGAATTCAGGTACCAGATGAGGGGAATGCCGAGGATGGCCGCCGCGCCGTAGGCCAGGATGCCCTCGGAGAAGGGGATGATGACGGCGAAGCTGATGAACAGCAGGACGAGCGGGATGCTGATCACGGCATAAGAGATGAGCCCGCGCACGCCGGTGATGGTCATGACCTGCTGGAGCATTCCGACGATGATCATGATCGACAGCAGCGGCAGCAGGCGCTTCAGGGTCCGGCCCGACAGACGCCAGATGTTGATCCTCTTGGGGCTTAGCAGCCAGGCGATGAGCCCGGCGATAGTGAATTCCAGGGGAAGGCCCAAGAGGGGCAGGTTGAAAGGCCACAGGCGGTAGGCCGCTATCAGGCCGAAAAATACGATGAAGGGAATGGCCACTCGCCACCAGGCCATGCCGGCTGAAACTTCGGGAAAAGTGATGGCCTCGGCCTTCTTATCTCTTTTGAGGCCAAGCACCAGGACGGTGAAGGTCCCCAGCAGGAGAACGGGGATTCCCAAAGTCAGCTCGAACCCGACGTAGGGAATAGCCGTCCCGGCGCACAGCACCATGGCCCAAATGTTGACCGGGGGAGCGGCCGCGCTCAGGCCGGCGGTGATGAACAGAATGGCGGCCGTGCGCTTTCGGGATATGCCCATGGACAGCAAGGCCATGGCCACCGGCGCGCCCACCACCAGGATGGAGACGCTGCCGGCCCCGGTCAAGGCGCCGGGAATAAGGACGATGATCATGAGCACGATGAGGGCCAGGACCCGGAAGCGGCCCAGGGCCCGGGTCGCTCCCCGAACCACATAGTTCGCGCCGCCCGATTCGCTGATGATGGCCATGAAGATGGTGGCCGTGGAGAAGACCAGGATGACATCCAGGTAGGTGAATGCGCCTTCGACCAGGTGGCGGGGAAGTTCAATCAGCTGAGGTGTTTTGAAGAAAGCCCCGGCCAGGCCGCCGGCCACGGCGGCAACCAACATGCTGATCTCCACCGGCCGCTTCAGGAGGCTGGAGGCCGCATAGGCCAGGATGATAATCGCCAGGACAAAGAATATGGGCAAGGTCATGACTTTATCCTTCGGCCATTTTACTCAGCCGACTTTGGATTTGCAAGCGCGGCATTTGAAAGAATAGCATCTCCATATCCATATGTAGTTGCTTCATGTATCCTTATATGTTATAAAAATTTTCCGCTCCGGACGAGGGCTGAGAATTGATATCGAAATACAGCGCGCTGGTCGTATCTTGCCTTGGCCTGATGGTATTTTTTCCCCTGGCTTGCTCCCGCGGCCCCTCCCAGAGCGGTCTCATCCTGGCCGGTTCGACCAGCATCCAGCCGTTCGCCGACCGCTGGGCCGAGGTCTATATGGAAAAACATCGCGGGGCGGTGGTTACGGTCCAGAGCGGCGGGTCGAGCGCGGGCATCCAGGCCGTGCGCAGCGGCGCGGCCCACATCGGCATGTCCTCGCGCGAGTTGAAACCAGAGGAAAAAGACCTCCAGGAGATTGTGGTCGCGCACGACGGCCTGGCCGTCATAGTCCATCCGGCCAACCCTCTCCAAGACCTTAGCCTCTTCCAGGTGAAATCCATTTTCAGAGGCGAGGTCCGCAATTGGCGAGTTCTGGGCGGGCCTGACCGGGAGATTGACGTGGTAACCAGGGAGGAAGGGTCTGGCACTCGGGCTGCCTTTCAGGAGCTGGTCATGGGCCAGGAACGAATTTTCAAGGGGGCCATTGTTCAGGACTCCAACGGCACAGTCCGGGAGATCGTGGCCGGCAACCCCAACTCCATCGGCTATATTTCGCTGGGCCTGGTCAGCGACAGGGTCAAGGCCCTGCGGCTGGACGGCGTCGCGGCCGGAGAGGAGACCATTCGGAGGAAGGAATATCTGCTGGTGCGGCCTTTCCTTTTCGTGAGCAAGGGTCCGCCCGGCGGCCCGGCCCGAGCCTTCATTGATTTCGTCCTCTCCGAGGAGGGGCAGGCCCTGGTCAAGAAAGAAGGACTGATTCCGCTCCGCTGAGTCCATCATGAGCCGGATCGAAAGAAAAGAACGTTTCATCCGGGCGGCCCTGCTCCTGGCCGCCTTCTCCGCAGTGTCCATCCTGGCCGTCATCACTGTTTTCATATTTGCCTCAGGAACTCCGATCATGTTCCGGCAGGGGGTCGGCCGGTTTCTATTCGGGATGGACTGGTACCCCAGCCAGAAGAGCTTCGGCCTGCTGCCCATGATCGTCGGCTCGCTGCTGGTTACCGGCGGAGCGCTTGTCATCGGCGTGCCCTTCGGCCTGGCCTGCGCCGTGTTCCTGACCGAATTCTCCTCCAAAAGATTGCGGAACATCCTCAAGCCCGTCATCGAGCTCCTGGCCGGCATCCCTTCCGTAGTTTACGGGTTCATCGGCGTAGTGGTGCTGGTGCCCTTCATTCGCCAGACGCTGGGCGGCCCGGGCCTGTCGGTCCTGGCCGCCTCCATCATCCTGGGCATCATGATCCTGCCGACCGTCATCAGCATTTCCGTCGATTCCCTCCAAGCCCTCCCCCCAGCTACCGCGAGGGGGCCTTGGCCATGGGCGCCACCCGCTGGCAGGCCGTGCGCCTGGTGCTGCTGCCCTCGGCCCGCTCGGGGATCGTGGCCAGCATCATCCTGGGCATGGGCCGGGCCATCGGGGAGACCATGGCCGTCATCATGATCGCCGGCAATGCGGCCGCCATCCCCCACTCGCCCCTGGACCCTGTCCGCACGCTGACCTCCAACATCGCCCTGGAGATGTCCTACGCCAGCGGCGCCCACCGGGAAGCGCTGTTCGCCACGGGGGTGATTCTGTTCATCATCATCATGGTCCTCAATTTCCTGGCCAGCCTCAGCTCGGCCAGGCGGAGGAGAGCGAGGTAGGCGGAATGCGCCTCAACCCCCGGCTGGAGCAGCGCCTGGCCAAAGTCCTGCTGACGGCTATGACCCTGGCCACCGTCCTCGTCCTGCTGTTCATCATTGTCTTTGTCTTAAGCCGGGGGCTGCCCGCCTTGAGCTTATCTTTCCTGGCCGAGAATCCCCACGAGATGGGCAAGACGGGCGGCATTTTTTCGACCATTGTCGGCACGCTGATCCTGACCCTCATGGCCCTCCTGGTGGCCACTCCGCTGGGAGTGGGCACGGCCGTTTTTCTGACCGAATATACCTGGGAGAACAGGCTGACGCGTATCATCCGCTTCGGGGCGGATTGCCTGGCCGGCATCCCCTCCATCATCTTCGGCCTGTTCGGCTTCATCCTGTTTGTCATCAAGCTGGGGTTCGGCTGGTCCATCCTGAGCGGCGGCCTGACCCTGGCCTTCATGATCCTGCCGACCATCATCCGCACCAGTGAGGAGGCCCTCCGCTGCGTGCCGCAGTCTTACCGCGAGGTGAGCACCTCGCTGGGCAGCACCCGCTGGCAGATGGTCACCCGGGTGGTGCTCCCCTCGGCCCTGCCGGGCATCGTCACCGGCATCATTCTCAGCATCGGACGCAGCATCGGCGAAACGGCGGCGGTCATCTTCACCGCGGGCAGCTCCCTGCGGACTCCCACCTCGCTCTTCTCTTCCACCCGGACCATGTCCGTCCATTTCTACATCCTGGCCCGGGAGGGCATCTCCCTGCCCAAGGCTTACGGTACGGCGGCCGTGCTCATCATCGCCATCCTGCTCATCAACCTGGTCACCTATCGCCTGATGCACCGCTTCATCCGGAGGTACGGATGATCGCCATCCGCCTCCGGGACTTCAGCCATTTCTTCGGGCCGCAGCAGACCCTGAACCGTGTCAACTTGGAAATCTACCGGAACGAAATACTGGGCGTCATCGGCCCGGCCGGCAGCGGCAAATCATCATTCCTCCGCTCGCTCAACCGCCTCAACGACCTGGTCCAGGGCTCCCGGACGGAAGGGGAGGTCGAAATCGACGGCCGGAACATCTATGCCCCCGGGACGAGCCTGACCGAGCTGCGGCGTCGGCTGGGGATGGTGTTCGCCACGCCCGTGCCTTTGCCCAGGAGCGTTTATGAAAACATAGTTTTCGGCCCGCGGCTGGCCGGCCTGCGGGGCAAGGAGCGGCTGGACGCGCTGGCCCGGGACTCCCTGGAGAAGACTTCCTTGTGGGAAGAAGTCAAAGACCGGCTGGATTCCAGCGCCCTCAAGCTCAGCGGAGGGCAGCAGCAGCGGCTGTGCATAGCCCGGGTCCTGGCCCTCAAGCCGGATTTCATTCTCCTGGACGAGCCCACTTCCGGGCTGGACCCCGTCTCCACCATGAAAATAGAGGAATCCCTGCAGAAGTTGAAAAGGGATTACACCATCATTCTGGTCACCAACAACACAAAACAGTCGGCCCGGGTGGCCGACCGTACCGCTTTTTTTCTGGGCGGCCAGCTGATTGAGGTCGGGGCCACCGAGCGCATCTTCACCGCGCCGGCCGACCGGCGCACGGAAGACTTTATCCTGGGAAGGTTCGGCTAAAATGAGCCTTATTGAAGTTGAGGGCCTGTCGCTGTTTTATGGGAATTTCCAGGCGCTGAAGGACATTACCCTGGGGATCGAGGAGCGCCGGATTACGGCTCTCATCGGGCCCTCCGGCTGCGGCAAGTCCACCTTCCTCCGCTGTTTGAACAGGATGAATGATTTGATCGAGGGGGTGCGCCTCACCGGCCGGGTGACAATCGACGGGGAGGACATCAACCGGCCGGAGACCGACCTGCTCCGGCTCAGGAAAAAGGTGGGAATGGTTTTCCAGCGGGCCAACCCTTTTCCCTTGAGCGTGCAGGATAATGTCATCTTCGGCCTGCGAGTTCACGGCCTGAAGGACAGGGAGACGGTGGACAAGCGGCTGCGCCGGAGCCTGGAGTCGGTTTGGTTGTGGGACGAGCTCAAGGACAAGCTCCGAGTCAACGCCCTGGAGCTTTCGGGCGAGCAGCAGCAGCGGCTGTGCATCGCCCGGCTGGTGGCCCTGGAGCCGGAGGTCCTGCTGATGGACGAGCCCTGCTCGGCCCTCGACCCCCTGGCCACGGAGCGGATCGAACAGCTGATGTTCGAGCTCAAGGAACGCTACACCATTGTCATTGTCACGCATAACATGCAGCAGGCGGCTCGAGTCTCGGAGGCCGCCGGCTATTTCCTGATGGGTGAGCTGGTCGAGTTCGGGGAGACGGGGCAGGTCTTTTCCTCGCCCCGCGACCGGCGGACCGAGGACTACATCACCGGACGGTACGGATGAGGTGAGAGGGGAGCGCATCTATGCACAGGCATTTTGACGAGGAATTGACCGAGCTTAAGAAACAATTGCTGTACATGGGCAGCCTGACCGAAGAGGCTATTGAGCAGGCGGTGGAGGCCTTGAAGCGTCTGGACGCCGAGGCGGCCCGCCGGATCATCGAAGAAGATAGCCGAATCGACCGGCTCGACCTGGATATTGATGAAAAGTGCTTGGAGCTCATCATCCGACATCAACCCGTAGCTGCTGACCTGCGTTTTCTGGCCATGGCCATGAGGATCTGCGCCGACCTGGAGAGGATCGCCGACCTGGCCGTGGACATTTGCCAGCGGGTGGTGGAGATGGCCGGACAGCCCCTGCTCAAGCCGCTCATCGACATTCCCAAACTGGCCGGGCTGGCCCGCGGCATGCTCAGGGATTCTCTGGACGGATTTGTCCGCAGTGATGTGGCCCTGGCCCGGAGCGTGATTAAGCGAGACGACGAAGCCGACCGGCTGCGGGACCTCATCCAGACTGAGCTGGTCACAGACTTTATGATGAAAGACGCGTCAACCGCGCCGCGGGCCGTGGCGCTGCTGCTGGTGTCGCGGCACTTGGAGCGCATCTGCGACCATACCACCAACATCGCCGAGGATGTCATCTACATGGTAGAAGGGGCCATGGTCCGGCATAGCCCTGATATATGACACTTTTTATTATAGATACAATTTCGAGTCAGAAATTATTTGACAACAATTTATCAAGAATAATATTCCTCTTTTTAGTAAAAGGACGGGGCTATTTTGGTTGCGAATGTTCCTCATCATTTCCCGCCTAAAGGGAAAGAGCGCTGGCTGGTTTTGGCATGTCAAGAAAGGAGTTTAGGGGGACTTAAGAAACCTGCCCAGCCAGCGAAGCAGGTAATATGCCTTTATTATATCAACAAATTTTATAAAGTCAATGGGATAAGTGTAACAAAATATTTTCGGAATTTACTCCAGCGACCGCCCGGAGTAAAATGACACCTTATGTCCGCAACGCCCCAGCGCTTCCGGGCCGTGATCTTTGACCTGGACGGCACGCTCCTGGACTCCCTCCAAGATATCGCCGATTCGATGAACGCCGTGCTGGCCAGGCTGGGCCATCCGGCTCATCCCCTGGAGGATTACAAACGCCTGACCGGTGACGGCGTAGTAGCCCTCATCGAAAACGCCCTCCCTCCCGGCGCGGCCCGGCTCGAACGGGTGGAACAGGCCGGCCGGATGCTCCGCCAGGAATACATGAACAACTGGAAGCGGCACACCCGTCCCTATCCGGGCGTCGCCGAGCTCCTCGACGCTCTAGAGACGCGCCGCGTCCGCATGAACATCCTGTCCAACAAGCTGGATGAGTTCACCCGGCTGGCCTCCCAGACGTTCCTCCGCCGCTGGCGCTTCGATCAGGTCATCGGCATCCGGCCGGACCTGCCGCGCAAGCCGGACCCGGCCGGAGCCCTGTTCATCGCCCGGGCGGCGGGAATCCCGGTTTCGGATTTTCTTTATTTGGGCGATACGGACACCGATATGCAGACCGCCACGGCCGCCGGGATGTTTCCGCTCGGAGCGCTGTGGGGCTTCCGGACCGAGGAAGAGCTGACGGCCCACGGGGCCAGGTCCGTGGTGCGCCGGCCGGAGGACGTTTTGCGCTATTTTGACGAGTGTCCGGCAAGCTGGGCCGGAGAGGATTCTGGCCCTAGATCAAACAAGGGCAAGAGGCGGCCATGAAATCTTCTCTCAAACTCAACAGGATGGCCTGGCTGCTGCTGGCTGCGGCCAGCGTCTTCTTCATCTTCCCCCCGGACGCAACGGCCAAGAAAGAAAAAATCACCCTTGAAAAAATATTTCTCCTCAACTGGCTGGCCCAACCTCAGGTGGTGGAAAGGTTCGGCCGCATCTCGGATGCCATCTGGTCCTATGCCGAATTGGGCATGCAGGAATTTAAGTCCTCGAAGCTTTTGGCCGACAGGCTGGAAGCCGAGGGCTTCACCCTGGAGCGCGGAGCGGCCGGCCGGCCCACCTGTTTTGTGGCCAGCTACGGCTCAGGCCGGCCGGTCATCGGCCTGCTGGGCGAGTTCGACGCGCTGCCCATGCTGTCCCAGAAAGGCCGTGTCCCTAAAAAAGACCCCGTCGTGGAGGGAGCGCCGGGCCACGGCTGCGGCCACAACACCATGTGCACGGCAGCCGCCGCAGCGGCCATCGCCCTGAAGCAAGTCCTGCTTCAATACAGCCTTCCGGGCACCATTAAGGTCTTCGGTTCTCCGGCCGAGGCCCAGCCGCCGACTGACTTGAATGAAGAGTTGATGAAAAAGTGGCGAAGCCTGTTGGAGCCTTTCTATTTAGAATCCGATATCAAATAGGAGATGAGTGGAGGTACCCATGAAGAAGCATCTCATCTGGGTCTTGATGATCTGGTGGGCGGCAGGAGCGGCCGCATCTTGGGCCGCCGAATCCGGGCAAAAGTCCGCCCGGCTGCTGGAGGCCGAGACTTTCTTCGACATGGAGTCGGTGGTCAGCCCGAGCATCTCGCCCGACGGAAAGAACATTCTGTTCTCCCGGACCTGGATCGACAAGATGAACGATCAGCCGGTTTCCAACCTGTGGCTCACCGACGTGGAAGGCCGGCGCGTGCGGCTCCTGACCTCGGGCAGTTGGCGCGACAGCGCACCCGTCTGGTCTCCGGACGGAAAACGGATCGCCTTCCTTTCCGACCGTGACGGAACGAGCCAGCTCTACGTCATGTGGCTGGACAAGCGCGAGGTGGCTGCGCTGACCCACCTGGAGCGGGCTCCTTCCGGCGTGGCCTGGTCTCCGGACGGGAAGAAAATCGCTTTTTCCGCTTTTATTCCCGATGATAAGCCCATCCTCCCGGTCAAGCTGCCCAAAAAACCCGAGGGAGCCAAATGGGCAGCCCCGGCCATCCTCATCGACAGGCTAAGCTGGCGGAGCGACGGGCGGGGGCCTCTGCCCAATGGATATGCCCATATCTTCATTGTGGATGCCGACCTGGGCGGCACTCCCCGGCAGGTGACCAGCGGAGATTATTCGCACTCCAACCCTGAATGGGCGGCTGACGGTCAGAGGATCTACTTCAGCGCCATCCGTAAACCGGACGCGGAATACCAATTCGGGGACACCGAAATCTATTCCCTGGATTTAAAGTCACTGGAGGTCAAGGCCCTGACCGACCGCCGAGGGCCCGATTCAAACCCCGTGGCCTCACCCGACGGCCGATGGATCGCTTACACCGGGTTTGATGAAAAGAACTTCACCAGCCATCTCGCCTCGATCTGCATAATGGACACGAGCGGCGGACAGAAGCGCCTGTGGGCCGGCGGCCTGGCCGATTCGCCCGCCGGCCTGGACTGGGCCGCCGACAGCCGCGGAGTCTATTACTCCCTGAACGAGCAGGGGGAATCCAACCTTTATTATATTCCCCTGGCCGGCCCCGGCCGGAAGGTAACCTCGGGTGTGCATGTCCTCAGCGGCCTCACGCTGTCGCCGGCCGGACAAGCCGCGGCCGTGCTGGCCGATTTCTATCACCCGGGCCAGCTCGTCACCTTCAGCCTCGCCCAGCCGGCCTTGCTGCGCCGCCTGGTGGATGTGAACGCTGATGTGCTGGAGGGCGTTAAACTGGGCGAGGCCGAAGAGCTTCGGTTCAAAGCTCCCGACGGCCTGGACATCCAGGGCTGGCTGATAAAGCCGGCCGAATTCGACTCGGCCAAAAAATACCCCCTCGTCCTGTGGATCCACGGCGGACCGTGGTCCATGTATTCGGTTGCCTTCAACTGGGGCTGGCAGAACTTCGCCGCCAGCGGCTATGCCGTACTCACCCTGAACCCGCGGGGGAGCACGGGCTATGGCCAGGATTTTGTCAACGGCATCCAGTACTCCTACCCGGGCAAGGATTTTGACGACCTCATGGCCGGGGTGGATGCCGCCCTGGCCAAGGGCTTCATCGACTCCCGGAACCTCTTTGTCTGCGGCGGGAGCGGGGGCGGGATTTTAACCGCCTGGATCGTCGGCCATACCGACCGTTTCCGGGCCGCCGTGTCCATGAGGCCGGTCATCGACTGGATGTCTTTTTGCGGCACCACGGACGGCGCCACCTGGTATAAGCAATTCAAGGCCTATCCCTGGGAAGATCCCCTGGAGTATGCCCTGCGCTCGCCCATTCACTTCGCGGCCAAGGTCAAGACGCCGACCATGATCATGACCGGCGAAGCCGACCTGCGGACGCCCATCGGACAGAGCGAGGAATTCTACCGGGCCCTGAAGATGCTCAAGAAAGAAACACTGCTGGTGCGTATGCCCGAGGAGTATCACGGCTGGCGGCGGCCTTCGCATCAGCTCCTGCAACAGCTCTACCTTCTGGCCTGGTTCGAGAAGTTCCGGGTCAAGGCCGAAGCCGAGCCGGAGGGAAAAACGCCGAATTGAGCCTGGGAGTCGGGTTGGAAATCTAATTGGAGTATGGCATACTTGAGAGGGGAATATCAGCATGATCATCCGATTTAAAAACCGGCGGTTTTTTTCAACCCTTTCCTGGAATCGGCCCGGCCTGGCCTCTTTGACGGCCATCTTGCTTTTTTTCCTCTGTTTTTCCTTGGGATTGAACGGCCAGGAGGCGGCCCAGGAAACTGTCCAGGCCAAGGTCTCTTTTGAAGCGCGCTTTGATTCCTTAGTCACCTCCAAGCTCTCGGCCGCGGGCGATATCCTCGTCCAGCCGCTTATAAACAACCAGGAAGCCGGCTGGTTTCGCATTGACCCGGGCGTCCAGGGAATGAGGATAACCGCCGCCCAGGCAGAAATGCTCGGCCTAACCAAGTCCGGAACGATCCGGATCATCACTTCCTCCAACCAGCTCGAGGAAAGGCCGGTCTGGTCCGGCGCCATCTTTCAGCTCGGCCCCTTGCTGGCCGAGGGCCTGGACTTTGCCGAAATGGACCAGCCCGCCGTGGCGGCCGAGGAGGATAGTATCATCGGGGTCATCGGCACAGCCGTTCTTCAATCGGCTGTTGCGGAATTGGAAGTGAGCAGCGGCAAGGTCCGCCTTTTTGACCCCGTCTCCTATGAAAGTGAAAGCGGCCCGGCGGCCTGGCAGGAATTCAGCGTGCAGCGCGGCCTGCCCGCCGTCCTCTGCCGGTTCGAAGGAGACCGGGAAGGGAAATTCGGCCTGGACCTTCGCTCCCCCCTGGGCATCATGTTCTTTTCTTCAGCGGTCTCGTCCATGGCTTTGTTGCAGGATCGGCCCACTGCGCCGGTCAATGTAAGCGGCACTAACTTCAGTCAAATCGCGGCCCAGACGGGTTCCCTGCAATGGTTCGAGGCGGCCGGGATGAGGGTCGAGTCGCCCCAGGTTGTGTTCCTGGTGGAATCGATCGGCCTGACGGTCGAAAAGGACCTGGCCGGCTTGCTCGGCCGGGAATTCTTGGGCGGATTCGTTCTGGTTCTCGACTTTGCCAAATCTCGGCTGGCTCTTCTGAGAAAGTGAGAAGAGGCTTGGGGGGGAGGGGGGGAGTGAAGGCCTTAGCCATAGTTTCGCTGCTGGCGCTTGTGGGGGGGATAACTTGGGCAGCTCAGGAAGCCCAGCGGCCGAGGGTCAAAATCAAGACCGAGCTGGGCGATATTGTCTTGGAGCTCTATCCGGATAAGGCCCCCCAGACCGTCGCCAATTTTCTGCAGTATGTGGACCGGGGTCTATTCAGGGGAGGCGCTTTTTATCGTGTGGTCCGTTTGGACAACCAGCCTGGGGCCAAAATCCTCATAGAAGTCATCCAAGGAGGCTTGGCCGGGCTCGATAATCCCAAACATCTTGCACCTATCGAACAGGAGACCACCCAGACGACCGGCATTCTTCACAAAGACGGCGTTATCTCCATGGCCCGCGACCAGCCCGGGACAGCCGATTCGGAGTTCTTTATCTGTATGGGCGACCAGCCCGAGCTCGACTTCGGCGGCCAGCGAAACCCGGACCTCCAAGGATTTGCCGCTTTCGGCCGGGTCGTGGAAGGCATGGATGTCGTTCGGGCTATCCATGGCCAGCCGGCCGAAGGCCAAATGTTGACAAAGACGGTGGGTTTTCTTTCGGTGGAGCGGGGCGGGTCCAAGGATGATGAGCTCTTTAATAGCAAAGATCAACCTTCCCCCTGGCGGGTGGGTTTTTCCGAAAGGCTTCGCTACGTCACCTGGGATAACGTCGAAACCCTTGATAAGGGACAGAACGGCGGCCAAGCCGGCCTCTTTCTGCGAACCCGGCTGTCCCTGAACTGGAGACCCTCCGCCCGGCTGGACCTCGGCCTTCGCCTGGCCAACGAGATTCATCAATTCCTGGTTCCCTCGGGGAATAAATTCGACCTGAACGAATTGTTCATCGACAACCTTTATATCCGTTGGAGGATCTCGGACCGGCTCCCGCTCGACTTGACCCTCGGCCGGCAGGATGTGTTTCTGGGCGAGGGGCTTCTGGTGGCCGAGGGAACGCCGTTGGATGAAACAGGCTCGGTCTATTTCAACGCCTTGCGACTGGATATATCCTTGGCCCGGAATCAATATCTGACCGGATTTATGTGTTTCCAGCCCGAAAAAGATGAATTTCTTCCCGTGCTCAACAGCCTGAACCGGCAGCTCGTGGAGCAGCCGGAGGCTGGCCTGGGTCTGTCCTATTCTTGGAAGGGAGACGGCCAGGAGGCGGAAGGAACTCTGATCTACAAAAAGGCTTATCCCTCAGCCGGGTGGCCCGAGCTGAATTGTCTGACGTTTGACGGACGGGGCCTGCTCAAGCCGCTGGAAGGTTTGGCCCTGGAAGGGGAGGCCGCCCTCCAGGTCGGACAGCGGGGCGGCTCAGGCCTAGCGGCCTGGGGCCTTGATTTTGAATCGCGCTGGACGGCAGCCCCTGTCTTGCCTATCATCAGGCAGGCTGCGGTGGGGGCGTTCTTTCTTTCCGGAGACAACCCGGAAAGCGGTCGCTGGGAAGGATGGCTGCCGCTCTTCAGCCGGTGGCCTAAATGGAGCGAATCCTATATTTTCACCCTGGCCGCCGAACATGGCGGCCGGCTGGCCGCGTGGACAAATATCGCCTCAGCCTTTGCTCGGGTTGATTTCGAGTTGACCAAACAGCTCGCCCTGGGCCTGTCCTTCCATCGGCTCATGGCTCCGGAGCCTTCTTCCGGAAGCGGGGGCTGGCCGGCCGGAAATGGGCGGGTCAGGGGAAGTTTGTGGGCTGTTCGCCTGGAATTCAAATTTTCGGAACGATTGGCCGGACATCTTCTCTATGAAGGCTTCAGGCCGGGAAGCTACTATAGCCGGGAAGCCGATGGCTACTCGTTCCTCAGGTTTGAACTTCAACTGATGCTCTGAAGCGGCCCCGCGGCAACTAACGAAACCAAACTGGAGTTTGTCTAATAGAGGGGATGAGTTTAATGTTCAGCTTGAAAGACAAATGTCTCTTTTTAGGGACGCACTGGACCGGAGTGAATGGATGAAGCCAGTCATTAATTTTGGCATAAAAATTGCTTCCTTCAGTGAGCGTGGTGAATTTGGCCGATCTAAAATTGACAAAACCGATAGGATATATTATTTTGCATAAGAGGAGTTTTTTCATGAAAGCCAATCTTAAGCGTTCCTCTTTGACTTCTGCTTTTTTGTTGTTTTTGTTGACCCTTTCCGTTCTTATGCTGGCCCGGCCGGCCGGAGCTCAGTATTTCGGCCAGAACAAGGTCCAGTATGAGAAGTTTGATTTCCGGGTCATGAAAACGGATCACTTTGATGTCTATTTTTATGCCCAGGAACAGAAAGCTGTAGAGATCGCCGCCCGGATGGCCGAGCGCTGGTACAACCGCCTGGCCCGGATCCTGCGGCATGATCTGCGCAAGCGGCAGCCCCTTATCATCTATGCCTCCCATCCCCATTTCGTGCAGACCACCACCGTCCAGGACACCTTGACCGAGGGGACGGGCGGGTTCACCGAGGTCTTCAAACGGCGCATCGTTTTGCCCGTCGGCGGGACCCTGGCCGAAACCGATCATGTCATCGGCCACGAGCTGGTTCACGCTTTCCAGTATGACATCACCTCGCAGGGCAATACGGGCTTGGCGGCAGGCATGCCCAACGCCCTCCGCCTGCCGCTGTGGTTCATCGAGGGCATGGCCGAATATTTGTCCATCGGCCCGGTGGATTCCCACACGGCTATGTGGATGCGGGACGCCGTCCAGCGCAAGAAAATGCCCACGGTCAAGCAGCTCACCAACCCCCGCTACTTTCCCTACCGCTACGGCCAAGCCTTGTGGGCTTACATCGGCGGCCGGTGGGGCGACCTGATCATTTCCCGCATCTTGAAGGACGCCGGCCGGGGGGGAGATTTCGAGAAGTCGATGGAAAGGGTTCTGGGAGTCTCCCTGAAGCAGTTGTCCACTGACTGGCATGCCGCCCTGGAAAAGGACTTTGCGCCCGTTGCCGTAGCCGCCAAGCCGGCCAAGGATTTTGGCCCTCTGGTGGTCAAGGGGGGCGAGGAAATCGGGCTGAATGTGTCCCCCTCGCTCAGCCCCGACGGAAAGCAATTCGTTTTCCTGTCTTCCAAGGACATTTTCTCCATCGAGATGTTCGTCACTGATGCCAAAACGGGCAAGATGACCCAGAAGCTGACCAGGACGGCCATCGACCCCGAGTTCCAGAGCTTGCAGTTCATTTATTCCTCCGGCTCATGGAAGCCGGACGGGACTTCCTTTATTTTTGGAGCGGTCAGCAAGGGACAGCCCCTGCTGGCCCTGCTCGACACGGCCAGCCGCAAGGTCATCCGGGAAATCTCCTTTCCCCAGCTGGGCGAAATCTTCAACCCTACCTGGTCGCCCGACGGCAAGTCCGTCGCCTTCTCCGCCCTGGCCGGGGGGGTGACCGATCTTTTCATCTATGACTTCGATACGGAGAAACTGAGAAAGCTGACCGATGACGTCTATGGAGACATCCATCCGTCCTGGTCGCCCGACGGACGCTGGATCGCCTTTGCCACGGAGAGGTTCAACACGGACATGTCCCTGTTGAGCATCGGCCCCTATCAACTGGCCTTGATCAACCCGGCCACCGGCGAGATCAAGCCGCTGGAGACCTTCAAGTTCGCCAAAAGCACCAACCCGCAGTGGTCGCCCGATTCCCGCAGCCTTTTCTTCCTGTCCGACCAGAGCGGGATTACGAATATCTACAAGCTGGACCTGGATTCCAGCCGCGTGTCCCAGGTCACCGACCTGTATACCGGGGTGAGCGGCCTCACCGGCGTCAGCCCGGCCCTGTCCGTAGCCGATCAAACGGGCAAAGTCGCCTACAGCGTTTACGAAGAGGGGAACTACAGCATCTACACCATCGACTCGACCCAGATCCTGGCCGGCCATCCGCCGGCCGCCTCAACGGGCAAGGTTTCGCCGGCCGTTCTGCCGCCGGCTGACCGACAGGGTTCGGAAGTCCTGGGGCTCATCAGGAACCCGCTCTTCGGCCTGCCCGAAGCTTCCACCTTCCAGGTTTCACCCTACAGCTCCAAGCTGATGCTCGACTACGTCAGCCAGCCGTCGTTGGCTGTGGGCGCAGATCCCTTCGGGACCTACGTGGGAGGGGGCTTGGCCTTTTTCTGGAGCGACATGTTGGGCTATCACAATTTGGCTACTATGTTCCAGGTGAGCAACCGGCTGATCGATTCGGCCGTCCTGGTGGGCTACCAGAACAGCAAGTCGCGCTGGAACTGGGGCGCGGTGGCCCAGCGCATCCCCTATGTTTACGGCAGCTACGGCTATAGCTACGGCGAATTTGGCGGAGAGCCGGTCTACTATGAGCAGGAATATTTATTCCGCCAGATCAACTACGACCTGGGCGCCTTCATCTCCTATCCCTTCAGCCAATTCCAGCGGGTTGAATTCAGCGGGGGGGCGTCCTACATCGACTTCAACGCTGAAATCAATACCCTGGCCTATTCGCTCATCGATAATACTCTCCTGTTTAGTGATAGAGAAAACCAGCCTGCCCCCGACAGCCTGTGGTTCGGCTACGTCGGCGCGGCCCTGGTCTATGACAGCTCCATCTTCGGCGCGGCCAGCCCGCTGTTGGGGCAGAGCTACCGACTGGATGTTACTCCTTATGCCGGCAGCCTGAACTATACCCAGGTCCTGGCCGATTATCGGAAGTACGTGGTGCCCGTTCGGCCCTTCACCCTGGCCTTCCGCCTTATGCACTACGGCCGCTACGGAAAAGGGGGCGAAGATGAGAGGCTGTGGCCCCTCTACATCGGCTATGAGAGCCTGTTACGCGGCTACGACTACTATTCCTTCCAAGGCCAGAACAATCAGTTCAACATGGACCGTCTGTTCGGGAGCCGCCTGCTGCTGGCCAACCTGGAGCTCCGCTTCCCTCTGTTCGGACTCCTGGGCTTGGGCCGGGGCTACTACGGAATCTTCCCGGTGGAAGCCTATGCCTTCTTCGACTCGGGCGTAGCCTGGGACAGCACTCACCCCCCGTTTCAGAAAAATCCTGATAAAAATATGGAGCGCAAGCTCATGTCCTCGGCAGGCCTGGGCTTGAGGGTCAACCTCTTCAACTATATTATCGCCGGGGTCCATTATGTCCGTCGCCTCGACCCGACCGACCCCAAGTGGTATTTCCAGTTCACTCTGACACCGGGCTTTTAGTGCGCTGTTTTAAGAGCTCCTGTTGTTCCGCTTTCACTTGGCCCGGCCCCGCAGATCCTGATGACGCCGGCCTGAGCGGTTGACGGCAGGCGAATATACCCTATGGCTTATCAGGGCCAGCCTGGTTGACTCGCTCCACAGGCCTATTCTAGAATGGCGGCCAAGAAGGAGGCAGCCATGTCTTCTCGTTCCGTGACCCGGATATTCCTGCAATTATTGATCTTTCTTTGTCTAATGCCGGCAGCTCAAATGCTGGCCGGGCCTCCCCCTGCGCTTGAAGCCCGAGATATCGACAACATTCTTCCGGAAAGGGCCCGGGCCGAGTTGGTCAACCGCTGGCTGGAATGGCGGCTGGACAACATTTTGCCCCGAATTATGCGCCGCGAGGGGATCGACCTGTGGCTGGTCATAAACCGCGAATACAATGAGGACCCCGTCTATCTGACCCTGGTGCCGGAACCGATCATGTCCGCCCGCCGGACCTCCATCCTCATCTTCCACGACCGGGGAGGGGATAAAGGTGTGGAGAGGCTCAACGGCGGCTTCTACGGCCTGGACGGGCTGTACCAGGCGGCCTGGCCGGACAAGACCAGGCCGCAGTTGGTCAACTTGGCCGAGGTCATTAAGAAGCTCAACCCACGAAAGATCGCCATTGATAGGTCCAAGGATTGGGCTTTCGGCGACGGCCTCACCGCCGTCCTGGCGGCCGAACTGGAGAAGGCCTTGGGCCCGGAGCTTTCATCCCGATTTGTCTCCGGCGAAAAGCTGGCCCTGGGCTGGCTCGAGACGCGCAGCCCGCAGGAGATCGGCATTTATCGCCATCTAGCCGGGATCGCCCACGACCTGATCGCCGAATTCTTATCCAACCGAGTCATCATCCCCGAGGTCACCACCACCGACGATGTGGTGTGGTGGATTAGGCAGAGAATTACGGAGCTGGGCCTGCAGACATGGTTCCAGCCTTCTGTGGACATCCAGAGGGCCGAAACCGAACGGGCTAAGGACCAGGACCGCAAGGTCATCCGGCCGGGCGACCTCCTGCACTGCGACGTGGGCCTACGCTATCTGCGCCTGTGCACGGACATGCAGTGGCAGGCTTATGTCCTGCGGCCCGGCCAGGTTGATGCGCCGGAAGGCTTGAAGGAAGCGCTGCGGCGGGCCAACCAAGTGGCCGATTTGTTCATGGCCGAATTCCGGACAGGCCGGACCGGCCTGGACATTGTCACATCGGCCATGAACAAAGCCGAGGCGGCCGGTCTGCGGCCGCTCATCTACTCCCACCCCCTGGGCTTCCACGGACATGGCGCCGGCTGCACCATGGACGCCAGGCCAAAAGGAGACGCCCCGGAAGGGATCCTGGACCGGATGAACTATCCGCTTTATCCCGACACGGCTTACGCCATCGAGTTCAGCAGCACGACCGCTGTCCCGGAATGGGGCGGCCGGGACGTCCGTATCGCCTATGAAGAGACGGCAGTTTTTACTGCGGAGGGCTGCCGCTTCGCTGACGGCCGCCAGGAAAGATTCCTGCTCATTAAGCCGTAGCCCGCCATGCTGAAAACGAAAACTCAATTCCTCATCCTTCTGGCCTTGTTGTTGGCGGGGATGTCCTGCCAGAAAACCCGCCTCCCCTCGGGCCAGGCCTCGGAGTCCGGAATGTCTCAAGATCAGCTCAACAGGATCGACGTCATCCTCAAGGAAGCCATCCAGCGCGGCGAGATTCCGGGTGCGGTGGTGGTTGTCGGCCGGAAGGGGAAGGTGGTCTATCGACGGGCGTTCGGTTCAAGCCAGGTTGTTCCCCAGGCCCTGCCCATGGCCGAAGATATGATTTTCGACCTGGCTTCCCTGACCAAGCCGGTAGCCACGGCCCCGTCCATCATGATCCTGGCCGAGCAGGGACGGCTCAGCCTGACCGAGAGGGTCAAGGACTATGTCCCCGAGTTTGAGCCCTACCTGGATGAAGCGGGGAAACCCGGCGAGGATGCCCGGCTCTGGCATCTCCTGACCCATACCTCCGGCCTGCCGCCTTACCTGTCCTCCACAGACCCGGCCGAGCTGGAAAAAATGTTGGGCCCGTCCATCGCCACCGCGGACCTAGTGGCCATTATCGCCAAGCTCAAGAAGTCGGACCCGCCCGGGAAGGCCTTTCATTATTCCTGCCTGGGCTATATCACCCTGGCCCATATTATCCGCCAGATCACCGGCCAGACCATTGCCCAGTTTGCCGCGGAGCACATCTTCCGGCCCCTGCGCCTGGAGCATACCTTCTATAATCCGCCCGCCGCGTTCAAGGACAAATGCGTGCCCACCCAGGTCCTGGACGGAAACCCATTGCGCGGTATCGTCCACGACCCGCTGGCCCGGCTGCAGGGCGGGGTCTCGGGCAACGCCGGCCTTTTTTCTACGGCCGACGACCTGGCCGTCTTCTGTCAGATGATTCTCAACAAGGGGACATTCGAGGGAAAGAGGATACTCAGCCCTTTGACCGTGGAGAGGATGACCGAGGTCTATCCCAAAGCGGCCTTTGCGGGATACGGCCTGGGCTGGGACCTCGATTCCGATTATTCGACCAATGGCGGCGACCTGTTCGGCCCGCGCTCTTTCGGACATACCGGCTATACCGGCACTTCCATGTGGATTGATCCGGAGACCGATATCTTCCTGATCTTCTTGACCAACCGTGTCCACCCGGACGACAAAGGCTCGATCGTGGCCCTCCGCAGCCGGCTAGCCAACGTCGTAGCGGCCGCCCTCCTTAGAAAGATGGACGGGAATAGCGGCCGATAAGAGCGTTGAAGCGGATGAGCAGCAAATCGCGGAAAGACTGGGCGACGTTGAGTGCGGCGGAGACCTTGCTGCCCTCGACATGGTGCCAGCGGATGGGGATTTCGACCACTCGGTAGCCGAGACGCCGGGCCAGGAACAGGCTTTCAGCGTCATAAGACCATCGCTCCAGGCGCTGTCGGCGGAAAATATCCTTACCGGCGGCGGCCTGATATCCCTTCATCCCGCAGGTGATGTCGGTGTAGCGCAAGCCCAGCAGCCAATCGGTCAACACGGTGAAGCCTTTGCCCAGGAATCGCCGGGTAAAGTTTTGACGGCGCAGGCTCTGGGTCTGGGCATGCTTTTTGGTGCCGATGGCCACCTCCGCCTGGTCCAGCTTTTCCAAGAACCTTGGTGTTTCCTCCAGCTCGATCGAGAAATCGGCGTCCATGACCACGACCTTGTCCCCGCGGGCGGCCAGGACGCCGGTGCGGACGGCATATCCCTTCCCCCGGTTGGGAGCATAGGAGAGGGTCACCATGGGCAGGGGACGGAACGCCCGGCCGGCGGCCTTGAGGATGTCCTTGGTTCCGTCCGTTGAACCGTCATCCACAAAAATCACTTCGAACGGCTGGCCAAAACTCTTCCGCATGGCGGCTAGAGATTGGGACAGGGTGGGCTCCAGGCGTTTTTCCTCGTTATAGCAGGGGATGACGATGCTGAGGCGCGGCCTGGACATTTAGGGCTGGGGATTCTTCTGCGGCCGGAGAAGATGCTCGATGATCTGGCGGATGGTCATGCTCGGTTTGAAAGCGACCAGGGACTTGACTTTGGATGTATCCGGGACCCGGTGGCGGATATCCTCAAAATCATTTCCATAAGCCTGTTCGTAGGGGATATGGACGATGGCGGAGGCCGAGCCGGAGAGGCTTTTGATCAGCTCGGCCAGGGCGTTGATGCTGACCTCCTCTTCGCTGCCGATGTTGAAGGTTTGGCCGATGGCGGCCGGCTCGGCCATCAACTGCTGGAAGACGGTGATCGTGTCCTTGACCCACAGGAAGCTTCGTGTCTGCTGGCCGTCGCCGTATACAGTCATGTTTTGGCCGGCCAGGGCCTGTTGGATGAGACGGGGGATGACCATCCCGTAAGCTCCCGACTGGCGCGGCCCGACCGCATTGAAAATGCGGACAATAACTACCGGCAGGCCGCTTTCCCTGGCATGGGACAGGGCCAGGTATTCATCCAGTGCTTTGGAGCAGGCATAGATCCAACGCAGGGACGTTCCGAACGACAGATCATTGGCTTCGTTGAACTTTTTGGTTGTGGGGCTGATGGTCCGGCCGTAAACTTCAGAGGTCGAGGCCATAAGGACCTTGCGGGCGTACTCCAAGCAGGCCTCCAGGACATTCTCCGTGCCCTCGACGTTGACGGTGGCGGTCCGGATAGGATTCTCCATGACCAGCTTGACGCCCACCACGCCGGCTAAATGATAGACTTCGTCGCTGGCAGCTACCAGCTCTTTGACCTTGGCCTTGTCCAGGATCGAGCCGTGGGTGAAGTGGAAGGAGGAGCTGTCTTTAAGATGCAGAATATTCTGCAGACTGCCCGTGGACAAGTCGTCCAGGACAGAAACCTCACAACCTTTCCGGATCAGCTCTTCGGCCATATGGGAGCCGATGAACCCGGCCCCTCCCGTGATTAATACTTTTTTCATGGCACCTCTCTGTCAATCCCGATCCGAAGGCAGGCCCGGACAGCCTGGATCCAGTTGGCGGCCAGGGCAGCTTCCCCTCCTGGGTTAGGATGAACGCCGTCGGGATCGTAAAGCTCCGGCCTGCCCTCCAGGATTGAGAAATTGTCCACCAGGCGCACCCCCGTTTTTTCAACGACTTCCCGAAGGGCTGGGTTGACGGCCTCCTTGACCAAGCGGTTTTTGTTTTGGTTGGCCGGGTCGTCGGAAAAAAGGGGGATGGTGGCCACCAGAATATATGGATTCTGCCCCGCGGCATTGCGATAGGCCTGGAATTCCCGGATGATGGCGGTCATATTGATTTTGAAATCTTCAATAGTGGCGCGACCCTCCAGGACAGGAACAACATCATTGGTGCCGAGCTGGAGGAGGATGATATCCGGAGTGACCCGGCGCCATGGTCCGGCCTGCTGGCGATAAAAACCCTGGTAAGTCACCGAGTTGAGCCCGCCCTGAGCCCATTCTTGAAGGATGAACTTCGGGGCGAGGGAGGGCAGGAGCTGTCGGAAATAGGCCGGCATGGGCCGCATCAGGCTGTCTCCGGCGCAGCAGATGATTAGGGGCGGCTTCTCCGGCTGGCCGGCCCAAAGCCAAAGGCCGAAGCCCAGGAAAAGAATCGTCATCAGCCTGGGCTTTTTCATGCCTAACATCATAATGAGAATCAACCGGCGCTTCAAGGACGATTTGGAGATACTATCCGATTTGGAGACAAGCTTTACTTGAGCGGGGGAGATGAATAAAATGGATTAATTTGAGGAGGCGCTGTGAGGAGAGTGCTGAAAGGAGGCCTGGGCCGGATCCTGAGGCCGGAAGCTCTGGCCGGGCTGCTGGCCGTCCATCTTATCCTTTTTCAGGTTTTCCTGGTGACCAGGGTCCGGGCCCTTTACTTCATTCTGGGAATTCTGTTTGGGGCGTTGGTGTTGATGCTGATAGGGCTGGCCGTCCGGGCGGTCCTAAGGCAAAAAGCTCTCCTCCTTCTCCTGGTGATTGTTTTCGCCGTGCGCCTTCCGTTTTATGTGCACCCCTCCGGCCTGATTTCCACATCGGACAATGCCGTCGAAGCTCTCCAGTCTCTGCAGATCATGGACACCCGGCAGGCGCCGTTTTTCCTCCAGGAGGCCTTAACCCACCAGGGAACGGTCAAATACCTGTGGGTGTCCTATCTTTGGGAAGTTTTCGGCCCGCATTATCTCCTTATCGTCCTCCTGCAGACCGTCCTTTTTGCCTTGCTGCTTATTCTCCTTTATGAAATCATCAAGCCGCTTATTGAAAAATCCGCCTTGTGGCTGCTGCTAGCTCTGAACTTTGCTTTTATCGAAACAGTCTGGGACTATTCTCTCTATCTGCGGGGCGCTCCTTACCTGGAAATGCTCCTCTTCTTCTGGCTGGGGGTGTATCTTTTTCAAGCCGCTGATGGCCGCTCCCTTCGGCTGTTCCTTGGCGCGTTTTTCATTTTTTTCTCCATCTATATTCATCCCCTGGCCGTCTTCTTTGCCCTGAGTTTTTTGGCCGCTATGGTCTGGCCCGCCCTGCGGGCCAAGGCCTTGGGGAAAACCCTCCTCTGGACGGTGGCCGGCGCGGCGGCCGGCCTGTGGCACTGGATGTATTATCTGGCCTTCTATCCCAAGCCGAAGGTGACCGGCGCCTGGGAAGAGGTAGGCATCATGAAACACTTTCCGGCCCTGGGAACGTGGGCGGCCGGCTTGTTGAAAAATATCTGGCAGATTTTCCAGAATGTTTTTTCCTTCGAATTTTCTTATTTGGTTGATTTCTTTGGAGAGAGGAACAGCCGGCAGGTCTTAATCATCCTGAACAGAACGGTGATCTATCTGTCGGCGGTCGTTCTTGTCCTGGGCTGCGGCCTGGCCTTAATCCGGCTGGCCCGGCTCGTGCTGAAGAAAGAATCCGAGACAGGACATTCCTGGGTCTACCTTTTCACCCTATTTCTCCTGGCCGGTTTTTTGGCCCGGACAGCACTTCTCCAAACACCGCGCCAGGAGCCAAGACATAACTTCGACCTGATCATAGCCCTGGTGTTAAGCTATTTCTTCGTCTTTTCCGCCCTTCTTCGGCCCAGAAAATACAGGCTGGCCAAAATCATAGCCTCGGCCGCCCTCCTGGCCGCCCTGGCTGTTCCGCATTATCACACCTTCCTCCGCATGGCCGCCGCCAAGCAATTGTCTTACGAGCAATTGATGACCACGCTCCGGCTGAACCGGGTAAAGGCAGTGGAGACCGATTTCATACTGGCTTACCCTATCTATTATCTTTCGGGCCGGAGGATCGCCGTGTCCGATACAATCGGGCCGCTGAGCCTTCATTTGTTCTATCGGGATATGGAGCGAAGAGTAGATGCCCTGCCTCCGCAGAAAAAAGCCTATCTGTTCTATTCCCGCAATTATCCGACCCGGCCTTGGCATAAGAGAGCGACTTTCGGCGCCGAGGAAATAGTTCGGCAGACCCTGCTTGGCCGTCACATCCGCTTCCACGTCGTCCGTCTGCCGGATTATGTCCTATTCATCCCCCGGCAGGGAAATTCCTGACCCCCCGTGGGGATATGCTATAATGGCGTCTCTTTCAGCCCTATCCGTCCATGAACAAGCGAACAGGCATCCTCATCCTGGGGGCGGGCATCAGCGGCTGCGCCGCCGCCCAGGAGCTCCAAGCCGGCGGCCTCGACTATCTTCTGTTGGAGAGGAACACGGCCCCGGGAGGCCTGACCCGCTCCATCAACCTGGGCCAAGCCCTGTTCGACTACACCGGCCATTACCTCAGCCTGAACACCTGCCGGACGCCGGAGGATCTGCCCCAGGCCCGCCAGAAGAACGCCGACTGGCAGCTCGTTGAGCGCAAGTCCGTTGTCTATGTTCAGGGAACGGTGGTTCCGGCGCCCATTCAATATAACCTTTTTGCTTTGCCGAAAAAGGTCAGAGAACAGTGTCTCCGAGACTTCCGGAGCAGAAAGAAGCTCGATCACCCGGATTCCTTCGAGGCCTACCTCCTGTCCGGTTTCGGCCGAGCCCTGTGCCGGATCTTCCTGTTTCCGTACAATCGGAAGCAACAGGCCCTTGATCTTAAAGACCTGTCGGCCGAGAGCGCCACCCGGTTCTTCCCCCATCCCGATGAGACGAAAATCGAAGAAGGCTATTCCCGCCGGGAAGAAGGCCGGCCGGTCGGCTACAATAGCCGGTTCTGGTACCCTCGGGCAGGCGGCATCGGTCTTTTGGCCGAAGGATTGGCCCGAGGCCTTGACCGCTTGGTGACCGGGATGCCCGTGACCGGCCTGTCCCTGTCCGGCAAAACGGCGATGACGCCGGCCGGGCCGGTGCGCTACGACCGGCTGTTGTCCTCCATCCCGCTGAGGGATTTATGCGCTTTATCGGATAGCGCCCGCTTAAAGAGCCTGGGCCGACGGCTGAGCCACAACCGAGTGCTCAGCTTGAACCTTCTGGTCCGGGGCCGCCTCCCCAAGATTTTCGAGGGCTGCCAGTGGGTTTATTTTCCGGAGCCCTCGATCCCTTTTTACCGGATGGGGGTCTATTCGAACATCCCCGGTTTTCCTGTCCCCGAATCTCATACAGCCGTGTACCTCGAAGTGGCCTTTGCTTCGGGCCAGCCCCTCCCGTCCCTTCCCGGCCGGGTGGAGTGCGCCCTGTCCTGGCTGGAGAAACGGCGATGGCTTGACCGGAAGGATTGCCGCGTCATAGCCGCCAACTGGATTGACTGCGGCTATGTCCATTTCACTCCCCAACGGCCGGCCGCCCGGTCCGAAATCATGGCCGTCCTGGCCGCCCACGACGTCCACTTGGCCGGCCGCTACGGCTTGTGGGATTATATGACCATGGAGGAATCCATCCTGTCGGGCGTGGCCGCTGCCCGGAAGATCATTGAAGGGCAGGGAGGAGGTCTCTCCTGACAGCCTCGCTCGTCATTCCGGTTCACAACGAAGCCGACGAGCTGGAGAAACTTTTCCGCGCCTTCTGGGAAGACCTGGCCGGCCGTCGCCGCCGAGTGAAAGAGGTCGTCTTCGTTGAGAACGGCAGCAGCGACCGGACTTACGAAGTCTGCCGGCGCTTGGCCCGAGAGTTCCCCGGAACCGTGGTCGTCGAGCGCATCGGCCAGGCTTCCTACGGAGAGGCGGTCAAGAAGGGCATCGAGCGCGCGCGGGGAGAAGTGGTCTGCGTCCTGGAATGCGACTTCCTGGACCCGAGCTTCCTGGACAGTTCCCTGGCCTTGATCGAGGAGGGGCAGGCCGATTTTGTGGTCGGTTCGAAACGGGCGGCCGGTGCACGAGACTTCAGGCCTTGGAAAAGACGAGCCCTGACCGCTCTGTTCAACGCCGGGCTTAAGCTTTTTTTCCGCTTCCCCGGGACCGATACCCACGGACTCAAGGCCATCCGGACGGAAGAAGCCAAGAGGATATGCGCCGCTTCCCAAACCGGCGGAGAGGTTTTTCAGACGGAACTGGTCCTGCTGGCCCATCGCTTCGGCTACCGAGTGGCGGAGATCCGGTAACCGTCCAGGAGAGGCGGCCCACCAAGGTCTTTGTCCGACGGCGCCTGGTCAAGGTGGTCAAAATTGTTTGGGAACTTCGCCGGTCGCTCCGGCGTTTCAAGAATATGAAAGGGGAGGCGGCTCACCGGCCGATTTTCCAGAGCATATTTTCCGGGCGGGCGGCGGTCATCGGGCTGCTGACCCTGACCGTTCTTTTTCAGGCTGCCGTCCTGACCAAGGCCCGGTTCCTTTATCGGCTGGCCGAGGGTGTTTTCTTCATCCTGCTGGCCGTCTTGCTGGGCAGCCTGGTCCGGCTGCTGGCCCGCCGCAAAGGCCTAATCCTCGTGCTTCTCTTCATCCTGCTCCTGAGGATTCCCTTCTATCACGTCCCGGAGGGCATGATCACTACTTCGGATAATGCCATCGAGGCCCTGCAAGGCCAGGAAATGAAGATGACCGAGACGGTGCCCTTCTTCCTCCTGGAATCCATCAGCCACATCGGAACCTTCAAATACATGTGCATCAGCTTTCTGTGGGATGTGACCGGAAGCCGCTACCTGCTGTACCTGCTTGTCCAACTGGCCTTTTTCCTGGCCTTTCTTTATCTCCTGGCCCGACTCCTGGAGCCCTACGCTCCGCCGCCGGTCATTTTCCTCTTGGTTTTTTTCCACTTCGCCTTTATTGAACAGGCCTTCGACTACTCCCTGTCCATCCGGGGAGGGACCTACCTGGAGATGCTGGTTTTTATTCTTTTGGGCGCGGCGCTCTTTGACTTTGAATACAAGCAAGCTTGGCGCATCGTGGCCGCCTCCTATTTTCTGGGCTTTGCCGTTTACATTCATCAACTGGCGGTCATCTTCGTTCTGGCTTTTATCCTGACCGCCCTCCTCTTGTCGCTGGCCGCCCGTCGTTTTTTCCGCGGTCTGGCGCTCATGACCGCCGGCTTGCTGCTCGGCACAGCGCACTGGCTCTATTATCTTCTGTTCTTCAAGGCCAAGCCGGTCATAGAAGGCGGCTGGGAGAATTTCAGCCTGATCGGTCTTCGGCAGGTAAACTTAAGCCTCCTGCCCAAGATGTTCAATTCCTTAAAAACCGTTTTCTGGAACCTGTTTCAATATGAATTTTCCTGGGGATTGGAATCCTTGTTCAGAGAGCGTATCCCTTCTGCTCTGCGGGGAATCAACCAGGCAGCGCTGGGCATCAGCCTGGCTGTCTTTCTGGCGGGCCTCGGGCTTGTGGTGGCCAGGCTCATCCGTTTGCTGAGGAAGAAGGACCGGTTTGACTCCCGGAGCTGGCTGCCCGTGTTTTTCATTTTCCTGCTCCTCGGCTTTCTGGCCAAACAGGCGTTGCTCCTGAACCCGCGCCTCGAGCCCCGCCACAATTTTGAAATCTTGCTCTTGGTCATGATCAGCTATGCCCTCGTCCTATCCGCAGCCTGGAAGCTGATGCGGAATCCCCTCCGGGCGGTGGCGGCCGTTTTGCTGGCTGTTTTTTTCCTGGCCTCCATACTGCCCCATGGCGCCTTTTTTTGGAAACAGGCCAGCCGCAAGCAGCAAGCCTATACTGAATTGACCGCCGCTCTCCGGGCCGAGAAGGTGCGCTATCTGGCCACCGACTTCAACATTGCCTATAACGTTTATTTTCTGTCCGGCCGCACGGTCAAAGTGTCCTCATCCTTCGGCCCGCTGGGCATCGATATATTCTACCGGCCCATGAGCCAGGAAGTGGATAAGGTGCCGCGCCGGCGGAAGGCATTTTTGTTTTACGCCGAAGATAATCCGGTCCCGGACTGGTACCAGGAGGTATCCCGAAGCAAAAAAAATATTCTCCTGGACAATTTGAGAAAGACGGGGATACCCTACAAAGTCATAGAGCTTGAGGATTATACTCTTGTTGTTCCCCAGCCTCGCTATTGAGGCGCGGCTGGGCAAAGGAGGTCACGGATCATGACGGAAGAAGTGCCGGGAAAAAGCCAAGCCAAGAGGCGGGACCCTTTTTCCAGGATATTCGGCGGCCTAGTCCTCATCCTGCTGGGGGTGCTTTTCTTGCTGGCCAATCTTCATCGTATCCCTTGGGAGGAGTGGTGGGCCTACTTCGTCCTGGGGCTGGGGTGCATCTTCTTGCTGGAAACCCTGATCAGGGCCTTGGCTGACCGGGCCAATCCCTGGCCCAGGGGCAAGCTCATCGCGGGTGCCGTCCTGTTCGCCGTGGGGGCCGGCTATCTCTACGGGCTGGTCACCTGGTGGCCGGTGGTTCTGATCGCCATCGGCTTGGCCATTATTTCATCTTCTTTGGGCAGAACCTCCTGAAGCATGAGGTTGGCCAAGTCTTCCAGCCTGCCGGGCATCAGCCTTTCCGCCCTTTTATTTCTGCTGGCGGGGCTGGCCGGCCTTCGCGGCCAGGAGAGCGCGCCTTATCTGGGCGCCTCCTTGGACCTCAACTCCCGCTACATATGGAGGGGAATGGCCTGGAGCCAAGGTCCGGTGCTCCAGCCCAGCGTCTGGTCAAGCCTGCTGGGGTTCAATATATTGGCCTGGGCCAACGCTGATCTTGGCCTTGATACCGGCCGGCGCGGTTTTAACGAAATCGATGTCTTTGTTGAAGGGACGTCCGGCCGGAGCGGCCTGGCTGTCGTTCCGGGGCTGAACCTTTATACCTATCCCGGCCGAGGGGAAGATAGCCCCTGGACGGCCGAGGCTGTCATCACTTTCTACCTGCCCATCGGCCCGGTCTGGCTCAGTCTGGAGAACGACGTGGACATCCGGGCTTACCCTGGCGCTTATTATGCCGAGCTGGGATTGGAGACGGGGAGGGAAGTTTCCGAAAAAATAAGCTGGGAAGCAGCCCTGGCCCTCAGCTTCGCTTCCGCTGATTTCAACGAAGCTTATCTCGGTATGCGGAAAAATAGCTTCACCGCCTGCTCGGTCCACTGCGGCCTGGCCTTCCAGATCATCGACAGCCTGTCGGTGAAGCCCCATATCGAGCTGTTCTTCCTTCTCGATGATGCACTGGCCGAAGGCCGGCCGGGATTCCTCCGTGCGAATTTCGGGTTGACCCTGGCCATCGGCCAGGATTGATTTTAGGAGGCAGTTATGAACAAACGCACTCTTTTTTTTATTTTGCTCATTTTGAGCCTCGGCCTGTCCCTGGTCCTGGCCCAGGAGCAGACGGATGAAACCCAGGCCCGAGTCCCGGCCCTAGAAGCCTTCCATGACA
The DNA here is from genome assembly GCA_963702835.1 of Candidatus Aminicenantota bacterium. Lineage (GTDB taxonomy): Bacteria > Acidobacteriota > Aminicenantia > Aminicenantales > JAFGAV01 > JAFGAV01. The sequence goes on along the minus strand of OY969762.1, from coordinate 1,126,509 downwards.
TTATCTATCCCATCTGGCATACAGCCTACCCGGGCAAGGATTATGCCGCCCTGCGCGGCTACGCGGCCGAAGTGAAGAACCTGGCTCAGAAGATTTTCGAGGCCAAGCTGCCCGGCATCCTGCGCGAGAAGAAAGAGAAATGGGAAAGCGGCTTAGCCGAATTCAGGAAAGCAGTGGAGGACTATGCGGCCGCCGCTTCATCCGGAACCGATGAGGCCGTCTGGAATGCGGCCGAAGTCCTCCACGCCCGCTATGAGATGCTGGTCCGCATCGTGAGGCCGGCGCTCGGGGAAATGGACGAATTCCACCGGGAGCTTTATGTCATTTTCCACAAGCACCTACCCGCCAAAGATTTCGCCGCCATCAAGGCCGCGTCACCCCTCTTGGTGCAGAAGGCCGAGGCCCTGGCCCAGGCCGCCCTGCCCAAAAGAATAGAAACCCGGCAAGAAGCTTTCCGTCAAGCAGCCCAGGCGCTCCTGGAGGCGGCCAAAGCCCTCGGCCTGGCCTGCGCCGGGAACGACCCATCCGCTATCGATAAAGCGGTGAACGAAGTCCACGCCCGATACCAAGCTTTGGATAAGGTCTTTGAATAAGTTTGGCTGAGGCTTAGAGGTGTTCGACCAGGATCTGCAGCATCTCCAGTTCATCGGCGTCAAACCAGATTCGGTAGCAGGACAGGCATTTGTCCACCGGGACGAAGTACTGGTAGTTGTAGGGACGGGGCATCATCCGGGCGCCGCAATGCGGACAGACTAGCGAACCGAAAGGCCGGCGTCCTGCTTTTTGCTCCGTCACCAGGGGATTTCTTAGGACCGTTTTTTTGAAATCGGCCGCTTGGCGGACCAGGCCTTCTGAAAAGGCGACCTCCTTGCGGGCCAAGATACGATCCACGCCCGCAGCCGGAACCAGCCAGCCGCGACAGGCCCGGCAGAACCTGACCGCCCCCCCCTCGTAGAAGTCATCGGCCAGGACGGCCCGGCAGTGAGGGCATTTCTCCGCTTCCCCTGAACCCGCCGGCCTGAGCTGACGATGGATGAAACGGTTCAACGTCGTACGAACGGCTTGGAACTCCCGGGCCCTGGCTTCGATGCCCTCCGAATCGTTCCGCACCAAGATGGACGGCGAAAACTGCGGGTGGCTGACAAGCTCCTCGGCCGTCAGGGGAGCCGACCAGGACCCGCCGACAGACCTGAGCCGCCAGGGCCGGTCCTCTGCCTCGGCCGGCCGCCCCGTCCTTTCCGTTTTTTCTGATTCTGGAGGACGAAAACCCTCCAATTCCTCCTTCGACAGCCTGAGCCGCCTAGCCTGTTCCCTGGCCTTTTGACCGTTCCAGACCTGTTCGGCGATATCGGCCGTATCCTGCCCGGCCATTCCGGCCAGGAGGGCGATCCTTTTTTCGAGCGGCGGATGGGTGCTGAACAGCGTCGCCGAGAGGCTGTCCGATTCAGTGGCGGGGTCGGAAGAAACCATGAATAAGGGATTGTAGGTTTGGCTGAAATCGCCCACAAAGGTGTTCTTGAGCCTGGCCTTGTAGAGGACTCGGGCCAGGCCGGCCGGGTCGCGGCACAGCTCGACGGCTGTGGCATCGGCCAGGATCTCGCGTTCACGGCTGACCAGCAGGCTCAGCAGGCGAAGGACGGCACCGGATAGCGAAGCGGCCAAGGCCCCCACTCCCCGGGCGGCCAGACCGGGCAGGCCTCCGGCCGCGGCAGCTTCTGCTCGGCCGAACGCTCCGGCCGGCACTGCTTCCTCGGGAGTCAGCCTGTCCGCTAAACGCTCAAAATAATCGGCCAGGCTGCAGAGCAGGGTGATGTAAAAAATATCACCGTTCAGGATATGGGCCAGCTCATGGGCTGTGGCAGCTTGAAGCTCCTCGCGGCTGCATTCGGCCAGAAGCCCCTCGGTGGCGACTACGGCCGGTGTCCCGTCGGCCTCGACCAGGGCCATGCAGTTCACGGCCAGGAAGGGGAGCAGATAGGCTTTGGTCCGCGGCAGTCCGGAGGCGATTCGCATTTCCTCGACGATGTTCTTGAAGCGGGCATGGTAGAGGTCGTCGGGGTCGGGCTCTTGAGCGCCCAGCCTTTTCAGGATGAAGGAAGCGCCCGAGCGGCGGGTCGAGATGAATTGGAGGCCGGCCAGGCCGAGGGCGGCCAGGGTCGTCCCCAGGAAGACCCTGCCCAGCAGAGGCCAGGACAGGTTGAACGAGCCGGCCAGGAGGAAGTCGAAGAGGGCCAGGATGAGGAAAGCCAGGAGGCCGAAAATGAGGAGGTAGGCTGCGAACAGAACAGAAGCGTACAGGAGGCTGATGCGCCACTGACGGCGCTGGACTTCGTAGAAATCCGGCCGGGTCAGGGAGGTCGACATGACTCTTTATTGAACCGTGCGCGGCAGCCAGACAGCCATTTGGCCCGGTCCGCGGTGCGACCAGGCATAGTAGGGGACAGCGGACAATTGGAATTGTCCATCCTTGGTCCGGCCTCGAAGCAGGTTGATCCCGCCCAGAAGTTCGGGCTGGAAAACGGCCTCAAATTCCATGTTGTCGGGAATGGAACGGTCCAGGATATGGCCGTTGTTGTCGACGGCCTCAAAGCAATAAACGAGCGGGCCGCGCTCGATGGCCACTTTTCCGGAGTCCTCCCGGACTTCCGGCCGGGCCAAGACCCGCCTCACGGACAGGGGCAGTTCGAGGTCCACCGCGTCCCCGCTCTGCCAGGTTCGCCGGAGGCGGGCAAAGCCTTTGTCCATATCCAGGCCGGCCTGCTTTCCATTGACCTTGATGACGGGCCGGCTGTGGCTATTATCCGCAAAGGTGTACAACCCGCCGGGCATGGGCTGGCCGAGCGACCAGCCGGGGAGGCGCAGGTTGAGGCAGAAGGTGACCGGCCGGTCGGGTTCGACTTTGATCCGAACCGATCCTTGCCAAGGATACGCGGTTTCCATGGTCAGCCGCACAAGGGCCGGCCCCATCCGGACGGCCGCCTCGCTTTGGATATAAAGGTTTACATAGAGCGTGTCGTTTTGGCAGGCCAGAACATAGCCCGGCAAAGAAGGCAGAAATCGCACCAGGTTGGTGGGACAGCAGGCCACTTCAAACCAGGGCTGCCGGGTGGCCGCGCCTTGATTGAAGGGCGTTTGGCCGTCGGATTCCAACGGGTTGGGATAGAAGAACAAGTCGCCGCTGAGGGCGACCCCGGACAGCAAACCGTTGTAAAGGGTGCGCTCCAGCACGTCCAGGTATTTGGCCTGTCCATGCCGCAGGAACAGACGGTGGTTCCATAAAACGCTGCCGATGGCGGCGCAGGTCTCGGCATAGGCAGCGGCATTGGGAAGCTCATACTCATCGCCAAAGGCCTCTCCCTCGCTCCGGCTGCCCACCCCGCCGGTGAGGTAGGTCTTTTTGGCCGTGACATTCTCCCACAGCCGGTCGGCCGCCCGGCTGAAGCGTTCGTCTCCGGTGAGGGCCGCTACATCGGCCAGGCCCGAGAACATGTACATGGCCCGGACCGCATGGCCGACCGCCTCGGTCTGTTCCAGGACAGGCCGGTGGGCTTGAAGGTACCAAGCCTGGTTGTATATGGCGAAGGGGGAGTCTTCGGGGAACCTCTTGGGATAGGGCCTTTGGCCGCGGACTTCCAGGAAATAGCGGGCCAGGTCGAGATACTTGGAGTTGCCCGTCAGACGATAAAGCTTGGCCAGGCCGATCTCGACTTCTTGATGGCCGGGGTAACCGTACCTGCGGCCCGGGCCGAAGACAGAAACCAGGAGGTCGGCATTCTTGAGGGCGACTTCCAGAAGAGTTTTCTTGCCGGTAGCCTGAAAATAGGCTGTCGCCGCCTCATACAGATGGCCGACGTTGTACAACTCATGGCTTGATTCGAGGAGCGACCAGCGTTCCGGGCCGGCGCCCGGCGGCGGATTCAGGGGGTCCACCGTCCGAGCGGCATACAGATAGCCATCCGCCTCCTGGGCCGCGGCGATGGCCTCGATCCATTTGTCCATATGCTGCTCCAGCGCAGGGTCGCGCTCCAGGCTCAAGGAATAGGCGGCTCCTTCGATGACCTTATAAATATCGGAATCATTGTAGCGTTTGCCCTGGAAGGCGCCCGGCATCCGGTGGGCGGCTTTCCAGAAATTGTCGAGGCGCCCCGTCTCTTCGCATTTTTTCAAGGCAAAGGGGAGGGTAACCCGGCGATTGGTCTCCAGCCGCGGCCGCCAGAAAGAGTCCCTGATCTTGACTTGGCTGAAGGCCACCGGACGGATGGGATAATCCCGGCCGGGCGCCTCATTGCCTCCGGAAGCCGGAATGATCAAGAACAAAATGAAAGCGGCGGCGCAGCTCCCTCTCATTTCAATCCTCCGACCGCTCGGCGCAAAGTCAGCGGGCTCTTATCCGATATCGTCCGGCCCCGTCTGAGGAGCTGCCGGAAGTAGGGGGGCAGGGTGAATATGGCCAGATGGACATCCGGGTCGTAGAACGACAGGCGTCCGGCCAGCCGTCTGGCCTTATATCTCCGCCGGAGCAAGCTCAGGTCCCGGTAGTCCCGGGAGGGAATGGGGCGGGCCAGGAAAAAAGCCCAGGGGCCGACATAGGCCGGCACACAAACCTGGTAGGGGAGGACCTGAGCGAAGACCCGTCTCAGGGATTGATAAACTCCCGAGAATCCCTTGAGCATATTGAAATTTGAGCTCCCCGCCTGGATGACGGCCAAGCCTTTGGTCGTCAGCCTGCTGACGAGGAGCCGATAAAATTCGACGGTAAACAGATTTTGAGCCGGTCCGCTCTCACCCGGATCGCACAGGTCGAGGATGAGGACATCATAGCGGTCCGCGTTTTTTTCCAGGCGGGCCCGGGCGTCCTCGAAGAAAAGGTGAACGCGCGGGTCATTAAAGGCGCCGGCAGGCCAGGGCCGGAGATGTTTTTGGGAAAGCTTGACTACCTCCCTGTCGATCTCGGCCATGACGATCTTCTTGACCGTGGGGTGTTTCAAGATCTCCCGCAGCGGGGCGCCCTCGCCACCCCCGGCCAGGAATACGGACTCGGGCCGGGGATGGAGCATCAAGCCGGGATGGACCAGGCTTTCGTGATAAATAAATTCGTCCACCCGGGTCGATTGGACGAGTCCATCCAAGAACAGGCAGCGGCCATAATCCCCGGTGTCCATAATTTCGGCCGTTTGAAACTTTGTCCTGACCTTGGCCAGCCGCTTCTTGACCCGGTGGCCGTGGATTTCGTCGCGGGTGAGGCGCTCGATGTACCAATCGCCCTTGAGGTCCACTTTCATGTTCGTATGATTTCATAGGAGGCGGGACAAATCAACCGGTCTTGGAGATGCTCTATCGGCCTTTTATCGCAAATTGACCAGGCTGATGGGCTGTGGTATAAAAAAAGGGGTTTTTTTCGGCCCGGAGTGGAGAAGGAGAGGCATGAACAGAATAGCGGCTATTGTCTGTTTCCTATCTATACTCGTCTGGTTTCCGGCGCACTCTCCCGGCCAGGACACCGAGGTGGAAAAAGTCGAGACAGTCATCCGTGTTCTCAAGGAAATGGTGAATGAACCGGAGAACGGCGTTCCCCTGGAAATCATGCGCAAAGGCCAGGGCCTGGCCGTTATTCCCAAGGTCATCCGCGCCGCCTACGGGATCGGGGGCCAGTACGGTAAGGGTGTGGTCCTTGTCCGCGACGAGGCAGGGGAGTGGAGCGACCCCTGCTTCATCCATCTGGCGGGCGGAAGCCTGGGCTGGCAGATCGGCGTGCAGGAAGCGGATATCCTTCTTGTCTTTAAAAGCCGCGAGGGGGTTGAGGACATCACCCAGGGCAAAGTGACCCTGGGCGCCGACGTTCGGGTGACGGCCGGCCCCAGGAGCAAGAGCGCCGAGGCCAGCACCGACCTCGAATTCAAGGAGGAAATTTATTCCTATTCCCAAAGCCGGGGGCTTTTTGCCGGCATCTCCATCCAGGGCGCCTCCCTCATGATCGACAGCAAGGCCAACGGCCTATTCTATGGAGACCCGACCATCAGCGCCCGGGAGATCCTGATCAAGAGAACGGCCAAAGCGCCGGAGATCGTCCAAAATCTGAAAAAACTTTTGGCTTCTTTCAAATAAAGTCGATGGAATATAGGTTTCTAGGCAGGACCGGGATCAAGATCTCCCGGTTTTGCCTGGGCACCATGTCCTTCGGAGGCGAAGTGGACGAGGAGGCTTCCGCCCGAATGTTCCGCCTGGGCCGCAAGCGGGGCATCAATTTTTTCGACTGCGCCGATGTTTATAACAAGGGCCGTTCGGAGGAGATCCTGGGCCGCCTCATTCAGGATTGCCGGGAGGAAGTGGTCATCACTTCCAAGTTCTATTTCCCCACTTCCAATGATGTGAACGCCAGCGGCGCTTCACGCAAACATATCCGCCACGCCTGCGAGGCCAGCCTGAAGCGGCTGGCCACAGATTACATCGATGTTTATTTCATCCATCGCTTCGACGACACCACCCCGCTGGAGGAGACGCTGCGGGTCCTGGATGACCTGGTGCGGCAGGGCAAGATCCTGCACATCGGCGCTTCGAATTTCACCGCCTGGCAAACGGCCAAAGCCCTGGGCCTCTCCGCGGCCGAATCCTTGACCCGGTTCGAATGCATCCAGCCCATGTACAACCTGGTCAAACGCCAGGCCGAGGTTGAATTGCTGCCCATGGCTCTGTCGGAGAATTTGAGCGTCCTGCCCTACAACCCTTTAGCCGGCGGGCTGCTTACGGGAAAGTACGGCGTGGCCCACCTGCCGGAATCGGGGCGGCTGGTGGAAAACAAAATCTATCAAACCCGCTACGGCGAGAAATGGATGTACGAGGCCGCGGAAAAATTCTCCGCCTTCGCCAAACAGAGGGGCTATGAACCGGCCCCGTTGGCCATCGCCTGGGTGGCCGGCCATCCGGCTGTCACGGCGCCCATCCTCGGCGCCCGCGACCAGGAGCAACTGGAAACTTGCCTGAGGGCAGCGGATATCAACCTGACCCCTGAGTTGCGGGGGGAACTTTCGGCCCTAACGCCCCAGCCCCAGAGCGCTACGGACCGCAACGAAGAGGGCTCCGCTCACAGCTTCTACATAAGAAAATAGGCCGGACCGTCCTGGCTTGGTCTAGGGAAGTCAGAGTAAATCCAATATGGTCCAGCGATGAAAACTGATCTTCAGCCGACCGGCCGGATGAGAAAGATGGCTACGTCCCACAGGGTATGACTGGCGGCGTTCAGGAGCAGCGACCGATATCGCCTAAAAAGCCATCCCCAGAACAGCCCTCCCGCTGCGGCGGCCAGGATGAGGATATGATTGCCGCTCCCGATATGGACGGCGGCATAGAGAGCGGAAGTCGTCAGCCAGGCTTTTGACGCGCCCAGCAAATCCTGCCAGCGGTTCTGAAGAAATCCCCGCCAGAAGATTTCTTCACCCGGGCCGATGACCAGAAGCATAAGAAGGAATATTCGGCCGGCCGAGAAACCGGCCTTCAAAGCATAGACGCGGCCGATAGCCTTACCGGCCGCAGGGAAAATAAGCTTGGCCAGCGCTCCGGCCAGGGCGAATATGAGATAGAGGGCCACCGCCGAGGTCAGGCCCAGAGCGATTTTCTTCAGCAGCCCGCTGCGGACATCGGACCCGATCCTCTTTCGGAGATCCTGGTCGAAAATAATGGCCGAGGCGGAAAGAACCAGGATGCTGAAGGAAAGGCCCCACCAGAAACCGAGCGGGCCCAGCCGGCCCTGGATGAACAAGGGGACGAAGAGAAGAAAGGCCAGGCCGGTCATGGCTGCCGTCAGGATGAGTTTGGGCCTGCTGTGGCGCGTCATAGAACCGCGGCCAGCAGGTATTGGCACCAGACTGCGGCCGTGCATAAGAGCCCGAAGATCAGATTGTACTGGGCCGTGGCGCCGTCCAGGATGATGAAGTCCATGGGCTGTCGGGGCGCGTGACGCCGTTGGGCCCGTGCCCATAAGGCCAGCGCCCGGGGAAAGGCGGCTAAGACCAGGACGAAGGTCCAGGGCAGGGGAATCCATTCTCTTCCGATCAGGCGGGGGATGAACATCAGCCCGAGAAATATGAAAAAAGGCCCGAATATCAGGAGGCCGTAGTAGAACAGGGAATTCTTGTCGCCCAGCCAGGAGGCCACCGTCCTGATCCGGCGTTCTCGGTCGGTGACCGTATCCCGCCAGTTATTGGCGTGAAGAATGGCGCTGACCAGCATGGCCATGGGAACCGTCCAGACAACGGGCAGCCAGGAAAATGTCCTGGTTTGGACAACCCAGGCGCCGAGCGAGCCGAGGATTCCGAAATTGAGGAACACGGCCAGGTCGCCCAAGGCCCGGTATTTCAGGAAAGTATAAAACACCCCGACGGCCAGCCCGGCGGCGCCGATGACCAACAGGGTCCGGCCGGTCATCCGGACCAGGAGCAGGCCGGTGGCCGATCCAAGCAAGATGAACAACGCCGCCGCTGCCGCCACCGCCCGCGCGGACAGCCAGCCGCGGACGAGGGCTCCGCTGACCGGAGTCGCCTCCCGGTCTAATCCCCTCCGGAAGTCGAAGACATCGCTGAGCATATTGGCCCCGGAATGGAGGATGACCATAGCCAGGAAGGCCAGGATAAAACGGCCCGCTAAGAGGGGGACGCCGCCGATGACCACGGCCAGCGATGTGCCGAAAACGACGGGCATGGTGGAGGCGGGCCAGGACCATGGCCGCAATGCCACCAGCCATTTTCTGAGAAGGGGGATTCTTCCCGAAACGTTTGGCGGCATGCCAGGTTTATATCACAGCCGCGGAAGGCCGGTCAATTTTTGTCAGGCTTTCCTGGCCAGGACTTTTTTGACCCGGTCAACCCATTCGGATGACCGGGCCGGTATGTGGATGAGATCATCCCAGGACAAGTTCTTCAGCCTCTGCTGGTCAACCTTTTCATACTGTTCTTTCAGGAAAATAACGGCCGTCTCCCTCAAGGCGGGCTTGTTCCTGATGAACTCGCAGACCTCGTAGCCGTTTTTTCCGGGAAGGTTGATGTCCAGCAAGATGACATCCGGCTTGATTTTTTCAACGGAATCCAAGACCTGCGGGCCGTTGGCCAGGACGGTGATTTCGAAGTTTTCCCGGGAAAACGCCCGCTGGACGATCTGGCGGGTGATGGGATTGTCGTCGGCCAGGATCAGACGGCGGGTCGCAGATATGGCCGGCTTGGCCGGGACAGAAACGATATCGGCCGAAGCGGAATCGGGCTCGGCCTCAACGTCCAGGTTAGGGTCAGCTGCCTTGGCTTTCGGCTGAGGCGGGGGAGGAGGGGCCGGCTCTTGGATCGTGTCCAGAAGGCGGGTCACCGTTTGGAGAAGCTCCTTGGGGGGAGCGGGCTTGGGAAAGATAAAATCGATGTCCAGGGCGCCCAGTTTCTTGAGAAGGGTATCGCTCTCCGTGTCAAAAGCGGTGACGATGATGATAGGAATCCTGTTGAGGCGCGAGGCCTGAATGATCTTTTGACAGAGGTCGAACCCGTGGCCGCGGGGAAGCTGAACATCCAGGATAATCAACTCCGGCTGTTCTTTCTCAAAGGTCAGCCAGCCGGATTCGGCATCGGCGGCCTCGACCAGGTCGAAGTCGTCCGGCGGGAATAAGCCGCGCAGGGCCTCCCGGCCGCTCTCCTCGTGGTCAATGATGAGGATATTCTTTTTCCTCATGGGCCGGGCTTGCCACCCCCATCTTTAGGCTGCCCCCCCCGAGCAGGCTGAGCCGCTGGCTGGGACAGTTTGCGGGTAGCGTCTTTAACCACGCGGATGATGTCCGCGGTGACTTGGCGGTAAAAAGTTGTAACGGGGAAAAGAGCGATGAGCAGATAGGAGGCCTCGGCCACGGTGAAGGGCTGCAGGACAACTCTCGTTCGCGGCCCCAGGGTCCGCACCGATATTTCCTCGACGCCCTCCAGGGGAAGGCCGCCGCAGATATTTTGGAGAAATTGCTGGAGGGGCGAGAAGAGAGCGGCCAGACGCTCGGGTTCGAAGGCATCCCCTTCCGCATCAAGGACCATTCCCTCCCCGTCCAAGAGGACCAGTTCTATGAGCTCCTTCTGCTCGATAAGGGGACGGATGTCTTCACTTAAATATCGCATGAGGCGACCTCTCCCGCAGGCTTTTCAAAATGCGGTCCATCATCAGGATGAAGGCCGGCAGGAGGTTGTGACCGTTGGTGGCGCAGACCGGAAAGGACGGATAGCCGGCCAGGGGCAATAGCTGCTTAAGCTCATCCGAACGATAGATGTTATCCTGATCCTGTTTGTTGTAGAGGACGACGATCTCGGCCTCCTTCAAGGTCTCGACTGTCTCCAGATAAGTCCGCAGCTCGGCCACGAACTCCTTGTTGTGCTCCAGCTCTTTCTTCTGGGAATCGATCACCACAAAGACGCCGTCCACATCCTCGAAAAAAAGCCGCCGGGTGCGTTGGTAGTAATCCTGCCCGGTGGTGGTGAACAGACGGACGATGATGTCCGAGCTGACCTGGATGGGGATGAAATCGAAGAAGAGGGTCTGGCCGAAGGAGGTTTCCAGGGAACGAACCTGCTTAACCGTCTTGAACTCGTCGGGGATGGCGTAGCGGAACAGCCACTTGAGGGAGGTCGTCTTCCCGGCCAGGGCCGTGCCGAAGAAGACGATCTTGAGGTACAGTTTGTTGTTGATGATCTTCATTAAAGGCCCTTGCGGAGCTTGGCCAGGATCATCTCGATGTCCTGATCGCCGGGCATGCGGAACTTATGTTGTTCCATCATTGACTTGCGCAGGTCCTGGGTGTCTTGCATGAGGCGGCCGATCTTTTCGATGGCTCTCTTGGCTTCCAGCCGGATCAGCCCCAGGTAGCTCTCCTTGGAGGCGATGATGGTCAGCAGGCCGCGGGGCATGCCGCTCTGGCACAGCTTCAGGTCTCCATATTCGATGATGATCATGTCCAGGTTCTGTCCCAGCTCGGTGCCCACCTGGGCATAGGAGTTGTAGCAGGCCGCCAACAGGGCGCCCAGGTCCTCGGGCCGCATCTCAAAATGGCCGGCGATCTCCAGGGGGATGCCGTCGATGTCCAGGAGAATGAGGCCCTTGATTCCCGGAACTCTCTTCAGGATGTCTTGGATGATTGTTTTAATTTCGTCCACGGTATACTCGTGAGGGGCCGTCGCCCATCTCTTCTTTGGCCAGTTCCTCTATGAGGCCTTCCAGCTTGCTGCGAAAGAGTCCCGCGTCCGCCCCCGGGGACAGCAGGAATCCATAAAGAAGGCGGTGTTTCAAAAGGAGGATGGTCATCTCCCTGGCGGTCAGCTCCAGGATCCAGGGATGGCCCGGGTCCCCCTCGGTCTGGGACAGGGCTTCGACCCGATCGCCCAAAGTCAGGAAGTTCAGGGAGGGGAAATCGATATCTTTGTACTTGGCGTAGCCGATCAAATTTTTGTGGATGAAGATGGCGGCCAGCGAGGCTTCATTCCACATGGAGATGGCCTTCAGAAACTCGATGACTTGTGGCGCCGTTTCCTTGATGTAAGGCGTCAGGTCCAGCCTCCTCTCCCGAAAGCCGATCTCCAGGATCTTGTGGTAAGTTTTTTCGCGGACCTTGAGCGTCTCGGCCAGATAGGATTGGGTAACCGTCTTGCCCGATTCCATCTCGGCCAGAATGGCCTGAAAGGCCAGGCGAGCTTCGGTTTCCTTCATCTGAATAGTGTATTCTCGCACTCCCGGGCTGCACTGTCTAGTTTCGCTGAGGATGTTCCTCTCGATGGTCAGGTCTTGGGGCAGGGGGTCGAGCAGGAAAACGGTTCCTGGGGGGAACCGAATCTCTTCCTGGACAGCCGAGATCGCCTTCTCCACGGAAGCCTTGGAGGAGGCCTGGTCAACGATCATCCAGCCCCTGTCCAGGGGGCCGAGAACGTCTTGGTAGGGGACAGCCCCGGCTCCGAAATAGATAATCTGAATGGGCGCAGCTCCCAATTCTTCTTCGGCCAGGGATATTTGAAAGGCCGCCTGATGGGAGAGGTATTCTCCCGCATCGATGATTTTTGTCCCCTTAAGATATTTCGCTTCTTTGGGAACTTCGCCGCATAAAAGGATCTGTCTATAGCGGGGGACATAGGAGATCAATTTCAAACAGAGCTCGACGGCCTGGTCCCGGCTTGGAGCGCTGACCACCATCCGGTCCCGGTGCCAAATGGCGGCAAAGGCCTTGGCCTCCGCCATCAGGCTGGCCGCCTCCTCCGCCGGGGGGAGAAGGGCGCCGGGAGGGGCCGGAGGCTTTGGGCGAACGGTTCATTTCGCTGATCCTAAAGCTGATTCGAGCTCAAGGCAGATGTTCTTGGCGGTCAGGCCGGCCAGGCCGGCATCCATCGTTTCCCGGCCGATGATGATGACGAAAAAACCAAGCCGGGAATTTCGGCGGATGACCAACTTCCGTTTTGGGCCTTGCAAGAGACTGCTCTCTAAGCCGCTGACATTGGCCTCCTCCAGGATGGATGTCATCGTCCTCGTCAAGTCAAGGAATTCTTCGACCCAGTCTATATTTTGGCCGGGAATAGAGTTATCCGAAGCCAGGAGCTGTCCTTCGGAGGATAGAACAAACCCCCCCTCCCTGTCCTTGATCTCAGCCATATAAGCGGATAGGTTGATGAGGGTCCGGCCGGCTCTTTCTTGCATTTCCTCTCCCCCGCAAAGTTTCTTTACACTATCAAAAATATCAAAAAACTCCTATTTATACGACTAAATATTTGTATTTTAACACAATAGTCAACTACCCTAAGCGAGGATATTTTTGCTTGTATCCTCCCCCCCTTTATTTCACCCCTAACGATTAGCCTGATACAGGCTCAAAAACAGCTCCTGCCGGAGATCATCACAATCAAATTGACTCCAATCTTTGGCCTATGGTACATTCCCCAGCCCGATGTCCTTGAAAGAACTTAAGGCCGTTTGGACCGAATTCGGCAAAAGGGACCCCTTGTGGGCCGTGCTGACCGACCCCTCCCGAAAAGGCGGGAAGTGGGACCTGGACGATTTCTTCCGGACTGGACGGGAGGAGATCAAAGACGTCCTGGTCCACATCAAGCCCAATCTCTTTGATAGGCCTAGGAGAAGGGCCCTCGATTTCGGCTGCGGCGCGGGCCGGTTGACCCAGGCCCTGGCCGATATCTTCGAAGAGGTGGTGGGCCTGGACATCTCCCCGACCATGATCGACCAGGCGAACAAGCTCAACCGCCGGGGGCCTGGCTGCCGGTTTCTCCTAAATGACCGCGACGACCTCAACCTATTCCCTGACGGCCACTTTGACTTTGTCTATTCCAGCATCACTCTCCAGCACATCGACCCCGTTTATTCCCGGAAATACGTCCAGGAGCTGCTGCGCGTCCTGGCCCCGGGGGGGATGCTGGTTTTTCAAATCCCCGAGCGGCCGGTTCGCTGGTCGGACAGATTTTTCTATCGCCTGGCGCGTCATCAGTGGTATAGGCACGAGCGGAAAAAAGCGGGAGATATCATTATGGAGATGCACGGCCTCTCCCGCAAGGAAGTGACCCGTCTGGTGGAACGGGGGGGGGGCGCGTTGTTCTTCCTCCAGACGGACCATGCTTCCGGAGAAAAATGGATAGCCTGGAAATACTACGTTCATAAGCCGCGCTTTAACCTCAGGCTGGGCGAGGCGGTCGGGCCCAAAATCATTCGGGGGGCGGCCAAGCCTTCGCTCAAGGTGCGGGTTGAGAACCGCAGCCCGGCCGCAGCCGGCCATGATTTGGACGATCCTGCGGTCAAGGTTGGGGCCAAACTGTACCCCCGCCGGCCGCGGGTCAGCCTCTATGCCTTGAAAGAATTCCGGGCCGACCTGCCCAGGCCTTTTTCGGCGGGGGCCGTGGCCGAGGCGGAGCTCGTCCTGGACCTGGCCGGTTTCGCGCCGGGCCGCTATTGGCTTTATATCGACTTTGTTTGGGACGGAAAATTCTGGTTCAGCGAGCTCGGCCTCCCGCCGCTCCTCGAACAGATCGAGATCAGGAGATGACTCTGGACGCGCCTCCCCACGCCCGGCGATGAGGCGGGGCTCAGGCGGCTGGGGATTAACCTGACCAGCGAGCTGAATTTCTCGGATAAAGCCTTGTTTATGGGCTGAGGGTGCATCTCCTTTTCGGTCCCTCTTAATTGATTTTCTAAAGGCGAGGGGACTATTATGGGGAACGGCGCATCAAGCCCATAAGCGTCTCGTCAATTCTCGACTAAAGGAGGTTAGGGGATGTTCAGGAAACTGCGCCTCATGGGACTCGCCGCTTTGGCCGGGCTTATCGTCTTCGGGTTTTCGCAGGAACGTCAATGGCCGGAGAAAAATTTCTTCGATAACAGCCTCCACCACACCAGCCGGGGGCTGGCTTTCTGGTACAGCAAAGAGCAGGGAGGAGTGGAGAAGCTGACCGGCATCCCCATCACTCAGTTGAACTGCCTGAACTGCCATGTTCAGAGCTGCGACGCCTGCCACGCCAAGACGGTCGAAGGCGGCCAAGCTTATTCCACGGAGCAGGCCCGCAGCCAGAAAGCCTGCTTCGACTGCCACGGCCTCGGCGATGTGGAGGCGGCCAAGAAGAACAACCAGTTTATCGACCTCCATTTCGAGAAGGGGATGAAATGCCTGGACTGCCACACGGCCCGCGAGATTCACGGCGACGGGAAGGCCTATGACACCTATTCCCAGGAGGGTGTCCTGGGGGTGAGCTGCCGGAAATGTCATGACCAGGTGTCTTCTATTCCCAGCCACAATGTCCACAAGGACAAACTGGACTGTAACGCCTGCCACCTCAGAGAGTTGCCCTCCTGCCACAACTGCCATATGGAGACCAGGGTCAAGGAAGGGAAGAGCCACTCCCTGCCGCTTAAGGATGTTTTTTTCCTGGTGAATAGCCGGGATAAGGTCACCTTGGCCACCTGTTTGTCCTTTGTCTATCAGAACAAAACGATGATCGAGTTTTCGCCCTCCTTTTCCCATGCCGTGGCCAAGCAAGGGCGGGCCTGCCCGGAATGCCATGCCACCCAGATCATCAAGGACATCAGGAAGAAGACCTTCCGGCCGGTGACCTGGACCGAAGCAGGCCTGAAGAACGTGAGCGGCGTCATCCCCGTCCTGGACGGGCTGGACTGGAACTTTCCATTCCTCGATTTCGAGCAGGGAAAATGGGCACTCCTCCAGAACCCCGGCCCGCCGCGTATCCAGTACGCCGGCTACTGCACGCCCCTCACCGCCGAACAGTTCCGGAAACTGGAACAAGCCGCCGTATCCCATAAATAGACGGCGTCGCGCGGCAAAGACCCTCACTTTCTGGCGAGGCGGCTCTTTTGCTTAATATTTAATGGACAATAAGATCAAGATGAAACAGTTTCGAAATATGCTCTCTCTTCCGGCCCTGGCCGCCGGCCTGTTGCTCTTGGCCCAGGCTTCTGCCGGCGGCCTCAGCTCAGACCCACCGATGCTGCCGAAGACGCTTAAGCCCCCCATCATCGACGGCGTCCTGGACGACGAAGCCTGGTCTGCAGCCCTCAAGGTGGAGGGGTTCAAGACCTACCAGCCCGATTATGGAAGGGAACCCAATCAGAGGTCCGAGGGGTTTTTGACCTATGACTCGGACAACTTCTATTTCGCCCTGCGCTGTTACGAAACCGAGCCTGGGAAAATTAAGGCCGCTACTACCAAGCGCGATGCCATTTTTGACCAGGACTTCTGCGGGCTCCTCATCGACACCTTCAACGACATGCAGAGCGCTTTTGGCTTCGTCATCAACCCCCTGGGCATCCAGGGCGACGGGATGATGGACATCAAGGGGAATCTCGACTCCAACTTCGATATGGTCTGGGACAGCAAGGGAAGGATCGACGAGCAGGGCTATGCAGTCGAAGGACGGGTTCCCCTGCAAAGCATCCGCTTTCCCAATAAGAAAGATATCATCATCAGGGTGGCCTTCTTCCGCCAAATTGTCCGCGCCTCGGAAATGGACAGCTACCCGGCCATGAACCCTGAACAGGGAAGCCTGCTGGGCCAGACTCTGGCCGTCCGGGTTTCCGGGTTGAAGTACAAGAGGGTCATCGAGGTGCTGCCGGCCCTGACCCACACCACGAGCTATGCCCATTCCGAGGGCCTCTGGCAGCGCGAAATGAGGAGCACGGAATTCAGCCTCACCGGCAAGTTGGGCATCACCTCCGACCTGATAGCCGATGCCGCCTACAACCCCGACTTCAGTCAAGTCGAATCCGACGCCGGCCAGGTCGATATCAACCTGCGCTATGACCTTTTCTATCCGGAGAAGCGCCCTTTTTTCCTGGAGGGGAGCGAGCTCTGGCTCTTTGCCGGCAATTTCGAGGAAGCGCCCCTGACCGCGGTCGTTTACACCCGGAAGATCATCAACCCTGTTTTCGGCCTGAAGCTAGCGGGGAAGATATCGGCCAAGGACACCCTGGCCGCCATCTACGCCCAGGACGAGCTCCCCGGCGATGAAGTGGATGAGCACCCGGACTTCACCATCGTCCGCTACAAGCACGCCCTGAGGGGCGACTCTTATATCGGGGGGTTCTATACGGGCCACGGCACCGGGGACGGGTTCAACCGGTTCGGGGGAGCAGACGGCCGGTTCCGGGTGACCAACACATCGGTCGTCTCTTTTCATCTGTTCGGGTCCTGGACCCGGGAGCAAGGGGCCGAGACCGTTCGGCCCGGCCATGCCCTGGGCTTGGATTACAGCTATTCGACGCGCAGCGTCAACCTGGACATCGGCTACCAGGATATTTCCCCGGATTTTCAGGTGGACACGGGATATGCCTACCGCACGGGCTTGCGGCGCCTGGCCCTGTTCGGCATGTACACCTTCTACCCCGACTCCAAGTTTTTCCAGAAAATTGAGCCGTTCTACTGGAGCTATCACCTCTACGACACCATCGACCGAATGTTTCAGACGACCAACCTGTTCACCCTTCGCTTCTGGCTCCCCCGGAGCACGCTGTTCCGCGTCGATTTCATTCTGGCCAACGAGGTCTACGCCGGCGGGAGGTTCGGCCGGAACCAGCTCGGGCTTAATTTCAACAGCCAGATTGCCAAATCGCTTTTTCTCTACGCTTTTTGGCGCTATGGAGGAGCCATCTACTACGACCCGGAGACGCCCTATCAAGGCTACGGCAACCGGGCCGAGGCCGAGGTCACATTTCAACCTACCGAGAACCTGGATTTCGACCTGAGCCTGACCTATTCGGACTTCTATAGAGAATCCAATAAGGAAAAGATCTACGACTACGCCATCCTCCGCAGCCGCAATACCTATCAGGTTAATAAATATCTTTTCCTGCGGGCCATCTTCGAATACAACACTTACCGGAAACGCCTGACCGCGGATTTTTTGGCCTCTTTCACCTACATCCCCGGAACGGTCATCTATGTCGGCTACGGGTCGGCCTTCCAGAAGGTCGAGTGGGACGGCCAAGACTATGTGGAAAGCGACCGGTACCTCGAGACCCGGCGCGGGTTCTTCTTCAAGGTCTCCTATCTGTGGCGCTACTGAGCGAGTTTTTACGATTCGGCAAGACTCCCGGATCAACGTTTGCGGGCCGCAAATTTTCGTCTTTGATTTTTTCCCGGCTATTGAATCATAAACAGTTATGGATTATTGTCGCTGTCATAGGCACTGGCGGTCGCGGTCAATGATCGCTCGCGCCAGGGAGGCCGAGTCTGGAAAGGAGAGGTGAGCTTATGGACAACAACAAACCCGCACAAGGACTACAGGTCAGGCTGGTCGGCTTGACCGATCCTTACAAGGGCCACGTCTTTGTCATCGACAAGGAGGAGTTTATCATCGGCCGAACGAGCAGTTGCGACCTCAGCATGTCCCAGAGCACGATCTCGGGCCGTCACGCCAAAATCCAGAAGGTCGGCGACCATTACGAGATCTCGGACTTGCAGTCCACCAACGGGACTTTCCTCAACGGCCTTAAGGTCGAGCGAAAGCATCTGCGATCCGAGGACAAGGTCAAATTCGACCAGTTTGAATTCCAATTTATTGACCCCGCCGACGTGGGCCGCACCATGATCTCCCGGCCGGCGACGGCCGATGATATCGCCAAGACCATGGCTCGGGACCGCGCCCCTCTGGAAGCGGCGCGTCCTCAGCCCGTGCCGGCCGCAGCGAAAAAGGGGAGCCTGCTGGCCGGGGTGATTGTCGGGCTTCTGGTGAGCTTCCTGATCGGCCTGGTGGGGAATGCGGTCGTCGTCTTGCTCACCACTCAGCAGGTTGGCTTTTCCGCCCAAAACTTCGGAGCGCTCTTGAAATCCATAGCCTTTAGCTATCCGGTCGCGCATATCCCTCAAATCTGGCTTAAACAGAACTGGTCGGATTGGCACACGATTGTATCCATTGGCCTGATCGCCCTGGCCGTGCTTGTGGGTGGAATCTTGGTCCAGGCTATTGGAAAAAGAGCCCGCGCCGCCTCGGCCCTTGTCTTCAGCCTGTTCTATGTCATCGTGGCCGTTCTCCTCCAGTTCATCATCCTAAAATTCAGTATCCAAAGTTTGCCGGTGGTCTATCCGTCTCTTGGTCAGAGGCTTACGGCCTGGCCCAACTTTGCTTTGGCCGCCGGCCTGTTTTTCGCAGTCGTCCTGATTCTCAGCTTCATCGGAACTCTCTTCGCCAAAAAAAGTTAGGCGGCACGCTTTAACAATATCGGCAAAAAAGTAATTATTACGGGCAAAGAGAGCGAGCCTGTTCTATTGGGGTCGGACCGCGATATCTATTTGATAATTCATTAGATATATCCGATTTATTTAGTTTTTCGGCTCTTAAAGGCTGTTTTTTAAGGCTAAAATTGTTGTTTTAGCGATTGTTTTGGCGGCTGCCCTGTTTTATATTCTCTACCTCGACCGTGCGCCCGTAGCTCAGGGGATAGAGCAATGGACTTCGAATCTCACTCCCGCTCAGGTCCAGGCCGGACTCAACGCCTTTAAAATCAATCACGTAAGATTCAACCCCGGCTCCTAGGGGCCATTCGTATTTTGCGGCTTTTTGCGCTGTTTTGCGGGGCTTGGGGCACCAGGAGGGCACCGGATTTGAAATCACTATCGGCTTAGTCGGAATTCAGAAAAGACTTAGCCTTCCTAAAAAATTCATCTATTCAGCAAATCGCCCATCCCTTTTGCCTGCATAAGAGAAAGGGCAACTAGGCCGCCAGCGAGTATCAGCATCAAGACGAAGAAGGCAACGCCCGTTGTTCCCTTGACCTTATCCCGAGCTGCCAGCTTCTCCAAATACATGCCGCAATAGCCAACGCCAATGATGATCACGCAGCAGGCCCAAATAAGAATTTGAAGCATATAATCCCTCCTTCCAATTGTTTACTTAAACAGCTTCCCTAGGCCGCGCCCCGTGATCTTGCCCGCGCTGCGCCGAAGGATTCGCCTTCCAATCCTGCCCCTTTGAACCGCGTTTAGGTCTCCGAGGATCCGGGCCAGGCGATAAAGGAAGCCGCGGGTCTTATTGATGCTCATTTTTTAGGCAAAATATATTTTGCCCAATCGGGATTACTCGATATCTGCTCTATTAAATATCCTGCCGTTATTTCGTCTGGAATTCGCGTTATAGGGTCATCACTTGCGCCCTTGAAAACCCAAACTCCATCTTGATAGGCATATAATATTTTAACTTGACCAAAGCACTGCGTAGGGTCATCTCTTTTGCTATCACAACATGAATGAAAAACTGTGGCCTGGAGAGCCTTATCGGAGCTTTCAAAGCCCCAATGCCTAAGTTTTCCCCAACCCATGCTCCCTCTTCCCAACACGCTTGCTATATCACCCGAATCTG
Source organism: Candidatus Aminicenantota bacterium (assembly GCA_963702835.1). GTDB lineage: Bacteria > Acidobacteriota > Aminicenantia > Aminicenantales > JAFGAV01 > JAFGAV01. Next base: position 1,106,656 of record OY969762.1, on the reverse strand, counting down.
CGTTAGAGGATGCCTTGACCTTCAGGGCGATATATGCCGTGAACGGCGATATCAGAGAATCGGTTTTCTGAACATCAAAAGATATTTCTATTTTTTCAAATTTTAAAAGATAATTAATTTTTCCCGTTTTTGAACTTTGAAGGACGAAGAGCCCCGGCTTTTGAAAATCTTCCGTTATCAGGACAACCGGGGAAGTGGAAAATAACTCATCGACCTGCTTCACCACGGGCTGAAAGGAATTCACAACGGATTGTGATTGTTCAGCTTGAGCCCAGAGCGAGCTAAAGCCAAAGCATAATAGGGCGGCAAGCAAAATAGTTTTTTTCATGGTTTCTCCCCCCTGAATCGATTCTTTCGCAAAGGGGAGCGAAAGTCAAGGGCTCGGGAGATTTTTTATCAGCCTCTCATAAGCTCCTCGAAGGCCCTGCCAGGACCGGGGAGGATCGTCTCTATATTTTTGATTCCAGTTCAGTGAGGCTTTTTCCCAAAAGCCAAAGTGGCCAGGCTCATGCTTTGCGGGCGGGATTCCGAGACTCCTGACCAGATTATAGATTCGAAAATGCTTTTCCTTAAAGGACGTAGCCTGCTTTATCTTAAGATCACGTTTCACCTGCTCATAGAGACGCTGCAACTCGCGGCCGCTGAAGTCATAGGCTCGGAACGTCAGGTTGACTTCTCTTCCCGATATGATCTTGCCTGTGGGCAATGTGGCCCATGATTGTGAATCCAAAATCTTGATCCGCGGCACAAGCGGTTTGATTCCTACCAGCACGAACATGACCAGAGAAGCCTGATAAAAGCCAGTGGCCTTTGCGACCGATCGAGTTTCTCTTTCCAGGTTTTCCAGTCTTGGTCCACAGACAGGAACGCTATTACGCCAAGGATCTCCTTTTCTGGCGAATGGCAGGAAATCCCTCTCTGTGGAAAGGCGAATATTATAGAGTCGCAGCTTCCTCGCCAAGCGGTCGAGGTCATTCCGTAGCGACTTGGGGGCTCTTTGTTTCTTGGATTGCGCCTCTTCTTCAATCCATTTGATGGCGCCGTCCCAATCAAAGGGAGGTCCGGGCAAATTAAAAAGCTTTTTTCTCAAGCCTTCTGCCCAGGGCGTTATTTTCTCTACGAGAATTTCGCTTGTGAGCAGGTCTATTGGTCCAAGTTTGGTCGGTTTTTTATTTGATCTGACACGGGGAGCCACGGGTGCGGGCTGAAACTGAGACTGTGATACAGCAAAACGCTCAATCATGTCTTGCGCAACTTGAAAATCGTCGTCGGTATAGTGATTCTGCGAACTCCCTCGTGCTATCGCACAATATTCATCATAAGGTTGACCCTTTAGGTTAGGTGGAAGCTTGTCTTGAAGTCTCCCGAGAAATTCTCTTTTTTTCATAGTAATACTTGACATACATAAATGTTACCAAATAAATTTGTTCATGTCAATAGGAGAACTGGCATGAAACAAAGATCGGCGCTGCGGCTGGCTCGGCGACTGGCTGACCTTTCGTTGTATGAAGTATCAAAGGCTACGGGGATCTCTGTCCCACACTTGTCTTTGACAGAGCGCGGCTTTGGAAAACTCTCGCCCGAGAAAAAGGCCAAGCTGGCTGAGTTTTTTGGATACGCGCCTGAAACGCTTTTTGGTAAAGAAGGGGGCGGCTCGAAGTGAGGATTCTCCTGACCGTCGCGGAAGCTGCCGAACTGCTGAAGTTGCATCGGCATTGCGTCGGGGGCCGGCGATGAGCAGCGCCCTTTTATCAGTATCTGAGACTGCCCGGCTCCTTCACTTTAGTATTTTTGAGATTTATAGAATGACAGCAGCGCGAAAAATTCCGCATTTCAAAATCGGCTCCGGCCCGCGTCCGCGGATCCGCTTCTCCGCGGATGAGATTGCCTCTTGGCTCCAGGGGCAGCATGTGCAGGCCAGAGATGAAACCCAGAGACTGAGGCGGCGGGGGAAGCGGCCATGACTAAAAAAAATGAAACTTTGGGGCGGCGGAGGTGCTTGGGTTCGTGGTCCCTTTTTTCCCGGGTGCCTTTCGCCGCCCTTTCAATAAGGGACCTATATGGAAAAACATGGACAGAATGAACGGAAAAACAAATATCGAAGCACGGCCTATCGTCCGAAGCCACCCTTCGCAATTGTCGAAGGTGTCGGCACCCCTGCATTTGATAGGATCTCTGCGCCAGCCGTTTGGGCGCTTGTCAAACTCTATTCCAAATTCAATGGATTCAACCGTAGCAATCTTTCACTTCCTTATCGTGAAGTCAAAAATATCATGAGCCCTTTCATCTATACTCGCTCGATTTGGGAGCTTTTGGCTTTTGGCTTCATTGATGTTCAACGCTGGGGCCGGCTCGAAAAGGTTTGTTCAATTTTTAGTATAAGCGATCGATGGAGACGCTGGCAGACAGCCGACTCCAGTCCTCACCTTGACAGAATCGCCGCTATTCTCGCCGAAATCCAAACACTCAAGCGAGAGAAATGGCCAGAGGATAGAAAGTCAGAGAAGCGGCAACGCATGGCTGCCCTTCGGAAAACGGTATTCGATGTTAAGGCATAACTGGCTACTAATAACTAAAGGATATCACCAGGTGCCCTTATGGGGGTCCGCGTTATTTCACCAGGCGCCCTTATGGGAGGCCCAACAGCATCACCAGGTGCCCTTGTCAGCATCACCAGGTGCCCTTGAAAACGTCCCAAGCATCCCTAGGGGCAGGCGCGGCCGGGCCTGGTCTGTTCTTCGGAAATTGAGGGTAGACCTTCGGATAACAAGTCTAAGGTTCTGTCATCATTATTCCTTGTGTTTACAGGGAAAAATGAACAGCGGAAAAAGCGTAAGTGTCCTCCTGGTGCCCTTTTGGAAAATGCAGAAATCCCAATTTATTTATAATCAATAAGTTATTAAATGACAGAAAAGAAGCCGAAAATGAGAAAAGGAAGGCCGCCGTTGCATGGCGGATATAGCCTTCTGGTCCGAGCTGGTGAGCTTCCCGAGAACCGGAAACATATCCGGGCCTATCTGAGCGCGGCCAGGGCGGGGCTCATCAAGGACCAGGGGCCGACAGAGCAGGACTTGACGGCCGCCCAGGTTATCCTGATTGATCGGACAGTGACGGCCCTGGGGATCGTGCGCTGCATTGAGGAGTATATCCGGGAGAACTCAGTCATGAAGGGGCAGGACGTGGCCCCGGCCCTACAGCAGAGCTACCTGGCCTATGTGAATCACATCCGCTTGAACCTGGCAGCCCTGGGGATAAAGACAAGAGCGGGTGAAGGCGTCCTGGACTTAGGGGCTTATATCAAGGCGAAGGACGCGGAGAAGTCTCGGGCGAAGGTTAGAACAGGCAGCCATAGGGCCAGGCAAGGGGAGGCTGAGGCCGGGAAGGGCAGCGAACCTCCGGCGGCGGGGTTTGAGATCGTGCCTCTACGGGCTTCTAGTGAAGAAATTTCCGGGCAGGGAAGCGGGGGAATAGATGATGAGGCCCCGGACGGCCAGGACCAGGCCACACTTGAACGTGAGATAGCAGAGCTTGAGGCCCGGAAGCGGGAGCTCCTGGCCCGGCATGAAGGCAAGGCTGAGGGTGAGCGGCCGTGAACATTCTCGAAGCAATTCAAGACAAGGCCCTTTTCCGGCCGGCCTTCAGGGACTTGGCCTCATGGCGGAGCTGGACGATCTACCTTCGGGCTTTGTTCGGCTTGCCGGGGATCGCGGGCGAAGACTTAAAGCTCTTTCAAGAGTGCACGGGTTTGAATGAGCCGCCCGGGGAGCGGGTCCGGGAGTCATTCGTTATATGCGGCCGGCGGAGCGGGAAGTCTTTTATCTCCGCCCTGGTCAGTGTCTTCCTGGCCTGCTTCAAGGATTGGGCGCCGTTTCTCTCTCCGGGTGAGCGGGGCTGGATTTTTATAATCGCAGTGGACAAGGCTCAGGCGGGAATCATCCGGCGATACATCGGCGGTCTGCTTCATGGGAGCGCGATTCTCCGGGCGATGGTAGAAAAAGAAACGGTTGAAGCTATCGATCTAAAAAACGGCGTCTCTCTCAGCGTCAAGACATGCAATTTCCGAAGCCTCCGGGGATACACGGTCCTATGCGCAATCATGGAAGAAGTCGCGTTTTGGAGAAGTGAGGAAAGCGCGAATCCGGACCGGGAAGTCCTGGCCGCACTCAGGCCGGCGCTCTCTACCATCCCGGAAGGTTTACTTATTGGCATATCGACACCCTACGGCCGGAGCGGAGTCCTTTGGGAGCAATTCAAATCGGGCTTTGGACAAGCGGGGCGGCCGCTTGTGTGGCGGGCTGATACGCGGACGATGAATCCGACAATTGACCAGGGCCTCATTGATAAGGCCATAGCAGAGGATCCCGAGCTGGCGAAAAGTGAATGGCTGGCCGAGTGGCGAAGCGACCTGTCCGCTTTTCTCTCCGGCGAAGCGATAGAGGCTTGCGTCATCCCCGGCCGGTTCGAGCTCCCCCGGATTGCCGAGACTCAATATCACGCCTTCATAGATCCGTCCGGCGGGCGGTCTGATAGTTTCACCCTGGGAATTGCGCACAGGGAAGAAAGCGGGAAGGTCATCCTTGACGTTCTCCGGGAGCGCAAGCCGCCCTTCCAGCCTCAAGGCGTAGTCGCTGAATTTGCGAACGTTCTCAAATCCTATAACTGCACGGCCGCGACCTCGGATCGTTATGCGGGCGAGTGGGTGACGGAGGCTTTCGTGAAGCATGATATTTCAATCAAGCCGGCGGAGCAGACGGCCAGCGAACTCTATTTAGAATTTTTGCCTTTAATATCCGGAGGTCAAGTAGAAATGCTGGACATCAAGCGGCTTGTCTCTCAGTTGGCCGGGCTTGAGCGGCGGACGCGGGCCGGGGGGAAGGACTTGGTCACTCACTATCAGGGCGGACACGATGACGTAGCGAACGCGGCGGCCGGGGCTTGTGTGATAGCCGCGCCCAAGGGCGGAGAATACGTCTATATCGGCAAGTATGATTTCTATGGACCCTATGAAGGCCAGGAGAATCCGGATGACATTAGGGAGGGGATGCTAATGCGCTCGTTCGAGAGGAGCACTTTCGTTGCTGCAAATCCGGCGGAATTTACTGAGAAACCCGGCGTGATCATCATGGGGCGGCCGCGTCCTGAACCCGAGCCCGTGAAAAAATGAATGTCAATTTTTTTAGGAGGCTTAAATGCGTATAAAGAAAATGGCGAATGGTCGGGAGATCATCACGACGGAGGACGGGCCGCGGCCGAAGGCCGGACGCGGTCCCTTCGAGGACATGATCTCCACGACCAACATTGAGCAGGTCAAGGCGAAGCGAAAGGCGGAGGCAGAGGCAGCGGAGAAACTGGCAGCCGACAAGGAGGCGGCCAAGAATGAAAAATGAAGTCCCGAAAACAGCTCTCGACAGATTCCGGATCCAAGAGGCGAAGATCAACGAGGACGTGGCCGAATCCGAAAAGCATTATGACCGCGTGATCCGGGAGCAGGAAAAAATTCTCACTAAGGCGAAGGCTGAGCGCGAGAAGGCGGCGGCCGTGCTTGCAGGGATGATCGCCGATTATGAAAAGATCGACGCGGAGCTGGAGGCCGAAGAAGCGCGGCGGATCGATTCGGCGGATTTGACTAAGCAGGCCCTGCAGGATGGCCGGATCGGCGCGGCCGACTTCTTCAAACAGGGACTCACGGCCGGGGAGATCCAGGCGAAAGCTCAGGCTGTTGCGGGGGAAAAATTGGCGGACCTCCGAAGCGCGACTCGGGCGAAGGCCGTCAAACTTCTCGAAGCGGAAGTGGCGGAGCTCGAAGCTGAATACCAGCTCGCCTATGCAAGGCAGGCCCCGGCCGCGACCATGCGTGAGCGTCTGGCGGGCCTGCTTATTGCGCTTGAAGCGTCCCTCCGGTCTCCCATTGGGGTCGGTTCGACGCCGGATGTGCGGTATCAGTGGGAGGCCAAGAAACGTGATCTCCGAAACGCCTGTGTGGGGTGGCTACCGGGTGATGGCAGCGGATGGAAGGACTATGACCTGGCCGGCCTGAAGCGGCTGCGCCTGGACCCCTGCTGGCCAGAGGCACAATTGCCCGAGCTCGAAAAAATCATCGCCGAAGCGAAAACGACCGGACGCACCTGTCGGCTCATGCTCGATCCCATGAATCGAAAGAATCCCGTCAATATTATGTGGAACTGAGGGCGACCATGAGCGACAAGAACTTTTTGAATCCCAAGGATAATGATCTAATCCCTTCGGATGATCCCGATGATTTCATGGACGATGAACTCAAGGACCTCATGAAGAGCGATCTCTTTCCCGACGATAACGGCCCGACCCCTCCCCCAAATGACCTCTGCCCCGACTATGTCGAGCCGGCGAAGCGCGTCTGTCATCGCGTCCAGGTCAATCTTGGCGGCGGAATTATAGCGAAATCATGTCCAAGCGGAGGTCTGTCAATTTTCAAGGATGATGTTCAGGTTCATTGGGCTAATGATCTGAGCGCGGAGGATAAAAAGATCATTAATGATTACAGAGAACGCTTTAAGTAGATTCCTCCGAATGACCGATATCGCCGGGCCGGGGTCGGTCATGCCCCGGTCCGGCCGGAAGGGATGGCCCCACGTGCGCGGCCAGGAGACTTATTTGACTCTTTTGGATTCAAGCCAACGGTCAATCTCGCTTTTGCTAAAGAGAACTTTTCTTTTGAGTTTGAAAAAAGAAATCTGGCGGGTCTTCATCAAAAGGTAAAGTGTGCGCTTGCTTATGCGAAGAAATCTCATGACTTCGGCCCTGGTCATGAGGTCTTTTTCCATCCCGGCATATTACCAAGAAGGACGGAAAAAATAAATATAAGGGCTTGACATTAAGGAATACTATGGGATAACATGGGACATGATGGGATGATTAAATGGGTAAACTATTAACAATCAAGGACGTATGCGCCGAGCTGAAGGTCAATAGAAAAACGATCCTCCGCTGGATTGAAGCGGGCGAACTCAAGGCGTTCAAACTCGGCAGCGGACGGCGGCTTTGGAGAATCCGGGAACGGGAACTTCAGACATTTTTAAAGAAGTAATCTCAAGGGGAAGAAGACCATGAAGGTCAAAAATATTTTCAGCGGCCAGGTCTTTGAGGCCAAGTGGTCTTATAAAAACTCGGCCTCAATCTACGGCCAGCCGGTTTTAATTTTGGAGCCGGACGGCAAGCCGATTGATGCGATCTTTTTTGAAATCCTGGATGATGGCGAAGGGAAGGCCGAGAAACCGGGTCTTTCCGACCCGAGAGATTGAGGGGAGACCAAAATGCTTATACCGGAAGAACAGCACAAGAGAGAAGTGGCATATGAGAAAGAGGCGGAGGCGAAGGGAGCCTTTTGGCCTCTGCGAATTTGCCCCCTTAAAAACGGCATAAACTTCAGCGGTCTATCGGATGAAAATTATTGTTACAAGGGATGCGCCTGGGCCATAAATCGCGAACAGTCCAAGGCGAGTCATTGTATCATTTATCGTCTCGCCCATGATTAAGAAAAAAGCGACGCGATCCGGTCCCGCCTTTTCGGTCCCTACCAAATCCCCCCTTTGTATGCGCCGGGCCGCGTCGCTTCTTTGCCCCGTTAATGGTAAAATGGAAAAAATGAAACGGGAAACCCTTGGAGAAAAAATAAAGTTAAAAGGAGGAAATCCTTATGGACATAAAAGATTTTAGAGAATCGCTCAAGGCAGCGATTGTGCGGGACCAAGAATATCTTAAAAAGATCGAATCTATTTTGCAGAAAGCATCTCAGCAGGACCCGGCCAATAAGAAAAACATCGGGCCCTTGCGCAGATTGAAGAAAGCGGTTTTGAACAATATCAAAATTTACGAGAAATTCTTGGCGCGGACCGGAAGTGAAGCTAAGTGAGAGGCCGAATCTTTAAGCGACATGACGCCTGGCATATAGACTACAGCCTGGATGGCCAGCGTGTGCGTCGAAGGATTGGCACTAAGGGCCAGGCCCAAGACGCCCTGGCCGCGGTCAAGGCCGATATTCTCCGGGGGGAGTATCGGCTGACTTCTGATTGCCGGACCCGGCTCCGGGATTTTACCGATGAATATCTGGAGTATGTGAAGGCCAGGGGCCGGGTGTGGAAGCGGCATGAGGCAAGTCTAAAAAGCATCGTCCCTTTTTTCGGGGATTATCTGCTATCCCGAATCACCCTTGATGACATTATCGGCTACAAGCTCAGGCGTGAAAAGACGGTATGCGGAGCGACGATCAATCGGGAGCTTGCCTGTCTCCGCCACTTGCTTAATGTAGCGAAGAAAAAGGGTCTCTTGAGTGGGCCAAACCCGGTCACCAAAGAGGACACCTTCTATCAAGAGCCCAGGAAGGTTTATCACATCTTGAGTGACGATGGAATCAAGGCGCTCCTGACCGCTATCGACCCGAAAGCTCCGCACTTGCACCTTGCCGTCGTCATGGCCCTGCATACGGGCTTGCGCAAGGGGGAAATCCTGGGCTTGAGATGGGCTGACGTGAACTTCGCTAATCGTCAAATTCTTATCCAAAAGACGAAGGGCGGCCGGCCACACGTTGCGCCGATGGATGAAACGATCTTCAAGTATTTGACCAGGGCCAGACAGGAGAATCAGACGGAGTTTATTTTCCCGAGCTTCACCAGAGCAGACAAGGGAAAGCCGACACTCCGGGCCATGACCGACATTAAGCGTGCCTTTGCAACGGCCCGGACCAAGGCGGCGAAGGAATATCCGGCCCTAGCGGGGATGACGTTTCATAATCTCCGCCGGGTATGCGCGACGACCCTCTATAACTCCGGGGCTCAATTTGCGGCGATTCAAGCCCTGCTGAATCATCAGAGCCCGAAGACGACGATGATCTACCTGCAAGTTTTGCCGGAGAGTTTACGCGAAGCCTCAGACATTCTGGAGCGAAAATTCGGGGATTCAGCAGAAAAAAAGGGCACCAGGAGGGCACCAGTGCCTCATGTCGGGTCTAGCGTATCGCACTAATTTCATTGTAAAATAAAGAAATGCGCCCGTAGCTCAGTGGATAGAGCGGTGGACTTCGAATCCAAAGGTCGGGGGTTCAAATCCCTCCGGGCGCGCTTCCCCTTTTCCCCCATATTGTCTTCTAGAATCAGCCTTTTGCGCCGGGACCTAGCCCTTTTTCGTTCTCAACCGCTGTCAACCGAAGTCAACCTGTTTCTACTTTAAACCCGTCACGATTCTTGACAGGCTTTCATGACCTATAGTAGTTTATTTAAAGTGAGGGGGGGCCTGAGAAGAGTCCAGCAAGTCGACACCCCAGCCATCCGCGGCCGGGTGATCTGGGTGTTGAATAGATTGATTTAAGGAGGATTCCATGATTCCAATGATCGGCTACATGATCGGGGCCTATGTTTTCGTCCGAATGGTCCAAATTATTATTATGACTGAGCGTAAGAAGGCAACGTGGTTTTTGCGGGCCTGCGCTATTTTCGGCCTTATTGTTGCAATCGGTGGGATTGCCTTTTTTCTCTATCAAGATATAACTGGTGCCCTTGCCCTTCAAAAACATTATTTAATGTGAACCTTGCGCATCCTTCTCATCCGCTGAGCGAACGCGGAGAAATACCCGGCTGTCACATACTAAAGCCTGACGATCTGTAGTCTTCCATCATTATTGACGATCAATTTTCTAAAACCCGTCTCTGATCTTTTTGTTTTTTTCGCCCCTGAAGGTTCTCTCGGAAATGGCCAACCTTGCAGGGGCGGGAAGTTCTTATATGAATTCCACAGCATATTTTGGAGAACCCTCAGGGCCTTATCGGCTGGCTTTTTCCCATGCTTATTGATGAATTTTTTGATCTCTGGCAGCTCTGCGGAAAAAAGGTGAATGTCCAGTAGCAAATAAATTATCAGTCTCCAGTCTCTTTCAAGTCCGTGCTGCCCCTTTTTACGATAAACATAGGGACCTTTGCCCCGAAGTCGCTTATGCTGATCAATCCTCCATCGAGTGCACTTATTGATCAAGTGGTAAGTTAAAACATTAAAAGGTTTGGGGTGTCGGCCTGGCTTTCCCCGCGCCGCCTTAAGACCGCTCAATCGACGTTCTATCATATCAATTTTTAGGCCCATTCTTTGGCTTTCGTTATGTTTCAGGCGAAATATCTTTGTCTCCACCTCTCCCAAGTCCTCAAGACAATTTTTCCATTTATCAAAAAGAGCGGACATGGTTTTATCGAAATCTTCGGCCGATTCGTTAAGGCCCTTCATTTCCAATTCGATTTTGAGCCTATTATTTTTTAATTGATCACGATCTCTTTCACATTGAGCAAGTGTTGCCCCAAAATCTTTAGAATCTAACTCTAATATCCACGAGAATAAAGAATCAACCCTAGCGTTTTTGCTGGCCTTTTTAATTATTTTTTCATAACAAGATCGGAACGTTTTTAATATCTCATCAAACTCATTGTAAGCATTTTCGCCTAGTTGTTTTAGTTTTTTAAGGTAAACCTCAATGCAGCAAATTAGATTATCGTCCTTATACTCTAGGGCATTGTCTTCGTCTTTAATATTTATGGCCTTTTTAAGGAATAGCGGATCGACAAGCTCGGAATGAACCCTAGACTTTAGCTCAGTAAGGTTTTCCCGTGTCGCGACGGGGAAGATATCTCGGCACTTAGAGGGATCTCTTTTTTTAAATCGGGATAGAATCCAGATAAACGTATGGGGTGAATCGCGCTGCAATAGCATTGACATCGCCGCTTTTCCCTTATAAATTATAATTGTGATGAAAACAAAAATCAAGTCCCGAGAAATTCTGCTACGGGTTAGTCGCTTGATGTCCGGGATGAGTCAATGTGCCTTGGCCAAAAAAATAGGCGTATCGCAGCCAGCGATCAGTGAACTTGAAACTGACGGAAAGGGTGTGGGTTTGGCAAAGAGGAGAAAAATAGCAGAAATCTTAGATGTTGATTTCTTTCTGATATGGCCGAGTCTAAGGCCGGAACAGAAGGAGAGATCCGATGCAAAGTGAGAGACGTTGGCTGACAATCAAACAAACAAGTGATCTATTACAGATCAGCCTCAAGGGCTGCTATCGGCTTGTATCCACGGGTCAAATTAAAGCAACCCGTTTAGGGGCCCGGATCTTGCGCGTCGATGGCTTGCGCCTGCGGGAACAGCTCGAAGGAGTGGGGAAAAAATAGACATGGATAACGGGCGCCGGGTCCACCAACCACGGCAGGGGCAGAGGCCGTGAACGATTACGAACGCCCAATCCTGGGCCATACCATCATGCAGCCGGACCTCTTGAAAATATCGGATGATCTTACCGCAGGGTTTTTTGAGGACAAGAGAAACTGCAAGACCTTTTGTTTCGTCAACGAAATGTTTGAGGACGGTCATCCGGATATGATTGATGCCCGAGTCTTGGCCGACCGGCTCGGCGGCGATGGGGCATCCAGCTATATCAGCTCCTTGCTCAATGGGCTTCAACACATATCGCCCCAAAGCTTCCTCAGCCTCATTCGGGAAGGTAAGAAAGCGAAGGTCGCCCGTAAAATATTTCATTCTTTTGAAGAAGAACAACGGCTTTTAAAAGCGACCGGGAACTTTGACCCCTCGAAAATCCGGCCGCTCTTTGATGAGCTTGACTTGCTTGAGAAGCCCCATATTAGCCCGGCGGAGTTTCTCGTCGTAGGAAAGGATATTCAAGGTCTTGAAATTCAGGTCGAGTGGCTTTGGAAAATGATCCCCAAGCGCGCCGTCACCGTCCTTCATTCGCCGGGCGGCCTTGGAAAGACTTGGTTTTGCCTGCAGCTCTCAAAGGCCATCAGCGAAGGGATCCCTTTTCTGGAGCTTCCGACGAAGCAGTGCCCCGTAACCTACATCGACTTTGAGAATCCGCTCCCGGTCCTCAAGGAAAGGGTCGTCCGGCTCAATGTCCAGGATGTGCATTTTTGGACACTCGCGGCCAAGACCCCGCCGCCCAAGCTCGATAGCCGAGATTATGCCTATTATAAAAACCTCCAGCCCGGGCTTTTGATTTTGGATTCCTTTCGATCGAGCTTTAACGGTGACGAAAACGATTCCAAGGATATTGCCCCGGTCATGGATCGGCTCAAGGAGATCCGTGAACTCGGATTCTCTATTCTTGTTATTCATCACACATCGAAGGCAAACGAACGGCTTTATAAGGGGTCAACCGCTATCAGTGACCTGGCCGATCATGTCCTCGCTTTCCATAGAGTTCGAAAAGGCAGCCTTGAAGAGATTGATGACGCCGGAGACCTCGACCCTAACGCCCCCCTTTCCTTGAGCACGGCAAAAACGCGCTTCGAGCCCAGCCGTCTCTTCCTGAACTTCGATCCGACAGGCGACGGATTCAGGTTGGCCGCGGACCCTAACCTCGAAGCCCTCGACGCTATCGCCGACTACATCGCCGGACCCGGCTGTGGCCAGAATCAAACAGACTTGATCGAATGGGCGAAAGAAAACCTCAAAATCGGCCGCAGAGAGAGCCTTGTCAGTATCCTGAAACGCGGCGAACGTGAAGGCCGCTGGCGCTCCCGCAAGGATGGCAGACGGAGAATCTATGACCCTAAATACTGACCGTGATCTGTTCTGTTCCACACTAAGAGTGTGTGGAACGGGAACAAATCATTTCACTTCTGTTCCGGAACAGCGGGAACAAATGGGAATAGATGGAACAAATGCCGGTTTTACCCTTAAAAGCCTGTTCCGGGGCTTGGGAATAGATAGCCGTAAAAAGGGCGCTTTTTCTACGGCTAAAAAAAGGAACCTGTTCCCGAAGCTGGGAACAGATCAAAGCCTCCCCAGAGGAAGGCGCGGCCGACCCCTGCTTATCCCCCCTCAATCTATGGGGGACCTACGGATAGCTAGTGCAGCGCTCGCTCATCAAAAGGCGTCTCCATTAAACGAAATCCGCAAGGCCGCTATATTGACCTGTCAACTTTCTTGTCGTGTAGAAACGGGCTCAAAACTCCAACTCATTGAAAATAAAGGGTCTATAAAATGAGCAAGATCAAGCCCATAACGAAGAAAAAGGCTAGAATCGGCCGGCCCCCAAGACAGGGAGGATTCAGCCTTATGGTCCGGGCCGGCGAGCTGCCCGAGAACCGGAAATATTTGCGGCTCTACCTGACTGAATGTCGGGAGGGCTTAATCGAAAACCTGGGGCCGACTGAGCAGGACTTGACGGCCGCTCAGGTCATCCTAGTTGATCGGGTGATCTGCAAGCTCGGAGTCCTTCGCTGTATCGAAGAACACATCCGAGAGGCCGGGGTCATGAAGGGGCAGGATTTAGCTCCGGCCCTCCGCGATTCTTACCTGCACTATAGCCGGGAGGTGAGGCTGGACTTGGTAGTCCTGGGGATAAAGACGAAGGCCGGCGAAGGTGTCATTGATCTCACGGCCTATTTGAAAGCCCATGATGCAGCGAGGGCTCAGGGAAAGGCTAAGGACGCGGAGAAGTCTCAAGCGAAGGCTAGGAAGGCACGGCCCGAAGCTGTAGTGGGCCAGGGTGAGGCCGGAGGGCCAGGCAGGGATGATAAGGCCGGACTGGGGGTCGTGCCTCTACGGGGCTCTGGTGACGATATTTCGGGGCAGCAGGAAGGGGGAATTGATAACGTGGCCAGGGACGGCCAGGACCAGGACCCGGAGAGCGCGGGGATCGTCCAGTCTAGAGGCCTACATAACGAAGGCGAAGAAAAAGACGATGACAGAGAAACAAACCTTAGTTGATTCATTCGAGAAAAACAGCAGGGAGGTTGTCAAGGTCCACCTCCAAGGGTGGAAGGGGAACCGATATATTGACCTCAGATCATGGCTATTGCCGGATGAGCCGGGGGAAGGGACTGAGCGGCCGACGCCCAAGGGCTTGACCTTGAACGTGGAGCTGCTTCCGCGATTGATCGAAGCACTCAAGCGGGCGGATGAGGCTGTCTCCGGCGGGCCGGGTGAGGGTGAGAAAGTATGAGCTTTTCAATTCTCGAAGCGATTTCAGATCCAAAGCTTTTCCGGCCGGCCTTCAAGGACTTGGCCTCATGGCAGAGCTGGATGATTTATCTTAAAGCTTTATTTGGCTTGCCGGGGATCGAAGGCGCAGACTTGAAGCTCCTTCAGGAGTGCACGGGATTGAGTGAGCCGCCCAGGGAAAGGGTCCGGGAGTCGTTCGTTATATGTGGCCGGCGCAGCGGGAAGTCTTTTATCTCCGCTCTGGTCTCTGTCTATCTGGCCTGCTTCCATGACTGGGCGCCTTATCTTGCGCCGGGAGAGCGGGGCTGGATTTTTACAATTGCCGTGGACAAACAGCAGGCCGGAATTGTTCGCCGATACATTGGTGGGCTTTTAAATGGCAGCGCGATTCTGCGGCGGATGGTAGAAAAAGAAACGGTCGAGGCTGTCGAACTAAAAAATGGAGTCTCCCTCAGTGTCAAGACGTGTTCGTTCAGGAGCGTTCGGGGATATACGGTCCTCTGCGCCATCATGGAAGAGCTGGCCTTTTGGAGGTCGGAAGAAAGCGCAACGCCGGACAGGGAAGTCCTGGCCGCGATCCGGCCCGCTCTCGCGACAATTCCCGAAGGTCTCTTGATCGGCATAAGCACACCCTACGGCCGGGCCGGAGTCCTCTGGGAGCAATTCAAAACAAACTTTGGACAGGCCGGCCGGCCGCTTATTTGGAAGGCTGACTCGCGGACCATGAACCCGACAATTGACCAGGGCCTCATCGACAAGGCCATAGCAGAGGACCCGGAGACGGCGAAGGCGGAATGGCTGGCCGAGTGGCGGAGTGACCTGGCTGCTTTTCTCTCCGGCGAAGCGATAGAGGCTTGTGTCATTCCCGGCCGGTTCGAGCTCCCCCGGATTGCCGAGACTCAATATCATGCCTTCATAGATCCGTCCGGCGGGCGGTCTGATAGCTTCACCCTGGGAATTGCGCACAGGGAGGAGAGCGGGAAGGTCATCCTGGACGTTCTCCGGGAGCGCAAGCCGCCCTTCCAGCCTCAAGGCGTAGTCGCTGAATTTTCGGATATTCTCAAAGTTTATGGCTGCACGGCTGCGACTTCGGATCGTTATGCGGGGGAGTGGGTGACGGAGGCTTTCGTCCAGCATGACATTTTGATCAAGCCGGCGGAGCAGTCGGCCTCAGAGCTTTACCTTGAATTTCTCCCGCTCATTTCAGGCGGCCAAGTGGAGCTGCTGGACATAAAGCGGCTTATCTCTCAGTTGGCCGGCCTTGAGCGACGGACGCGGGCCGGGGGGAAGGACGGGGTCACTCACTACCAGGGCGGACATGATGATCTAGCGAACAGCGCGGCCGGGGTCTGCGTAGGCGCAAAGGCCCCGAGCGTAGAGCCGCGGATTACGATTTTAGGCAGCTCCTGGGATCCGCCGAGCGCAGAGGCCAACTTTGTTATGGGGAGGGATTGGATCACGGACATTTTTAGGAAACGAGGCTAATAAAAATTAGCGGAGGTGATAAAATGCCTGAACAAAAAAGTCAGGATGAACTTGTGAGGCAAATTCGGGGGACGCTCCTCGATATTTGGGACAAACTGGAAAAGTGGCAGCAAGGCATCGCAACAAGAAAAGAATTCGAGGCGCTCCAAGAGAGAATGAATTTGCGGATGAACAGGATCGACCGGCTGATTAAGCTAGGGGAAGAAGAGGAGAATGACGGCTAAAGCAACGACGAAAACGACAGCGAAAACGAAAATTAAAACAATGGAGGTAACAAAATGGAAAACCTTGAAAAGTGTTTGAAGATCAAGGCGCGGCTGAAGGAATTGACGGCCAGGGGTGCCGAACTCGATGGTCGTATCTGGGAAAGGGAAAAGAACCGGGACCTGGCAATTCAAGCAAAGACACAAGAGAAGGTATCCCGGACTGACCGGGAGGCCGCCGTCAATGCGCTACTTGGGGGAAAGGCTCCCGATCTCTCCCGCCTTGGGAACGTCATGGCCAGCGAGACCGAAAAGATCAAGGCCATGAAAAAGGAAGCCAACGAACTGAAGGCGGCAATTTCCTTGCTGGAAGAAGAGCTGCGGATCATGAGGGGAGCAGTTATGGCCGAGATTCGGGAAAAATATTTTGGTCCCTATTCTCAGGCTGCGCGGACCTTGGACAAAAAGATCGATGAGGCGGCCGGGGCCGAAAAAGAAATCATGAAAATTTGGTCTGAGGCCCAAGCGCTCTTCACGGGGGCCGGCTTCCCCGCATGTTCGGCGCTTATGAACTTTACAAGAATTTGCTTCGAGAATGACGCGATGATCGAAGCGAGCCACCCGATCCGGCTTTTCCGAAGAGAGGCCAAACAGGAAGGGATTGTTTTAGGCTAATATTGCCCACCTCCTTTAGCCGCTCTCTCTGACATGCCCTTTTATTACAAAAAGATTCCTGAGCCGGACGTTGAATTGAAGGTCCGGGAGCAGGCCCGGATGATACTTGAATACTGCAAGAAGCGACTTGGCCTTGATCCGATCCCGATCAAAATCCAATGGATCAAAAAAGTTGACGGGTCAAGCGCGGAATTCGATATGAAGCTTGTGGAGCTGGGGACGGCCTTGAGGCGGTTGAAAGGTGATTATTCTGAGATCAATAAAATCTACTTCAAGGATGATGCGGAATTTTGGGGCCAAATGAAGTGTTATGGTCCGGAGAATAACAAAATACTTATCCGGATGGATATTCCGATCAAGGAAATCATGCTGTCAATCGCCCATGAATGTCAGCACGTTGCTGATAATCAAACCTACCGGCCGCCCTGGACAGACGAGGAAAAGGCGACATGGGAAAAGAGAGCTGAGACTTTCGCTCAGAAAATCATGGAGGACATAACATGGCCGACATAAAATATACGATTGTCTTTGATACCAAGGCGGCGGCGGAATCGCGGTCCGGCCGGGAGGGATGGCCCCACGTGCGCGGGGAGGACGGCCAGGCGGCGAAGGCCCGGCCTATCGGTCAAGGCGGTCTTCAATCAAGTCGCTTCGGTCATCCTGGAGCGATAAATTTTTGATGAAGGTCTAAAAATGCTCAACTTGACCGTCCCCGGTGTTCCCGCAGCGAAGCAGAGGGCGCGTGTTTGTAAAACCGGCTTCAGCTATACGCCGAAGAAAACCTTGAACTATGAAACCTTCGTCCGGGAGCTTTTCGCCGTTCAGTATCCGGGATTCATCCCCCTCGAAGGGCCGGTCCTGTTGAGAGTGCGCGCCTTCTTCCCGATTCCCGGTGGAGCTTCAAAGAGAGATCGTCAGCTTATGGAATCCGGCACCTTGGTCAGGGATAAGCGGCCTGATGTTGACAACCTGGTGAAGATTATTGGCGATGCTTTGAATGGCTTGGCCTTTCGGGACGACGGTCAAATCGCCGTCCTTGAGGCCAAAAAACTATACGGCTCTAATCCAAGGTTAGAGGTTGAGGTTGAACGGATTACTTAATGCGCTTGGATTCAAGCCAACGGTCAAGATCATCTTTGCGAAAGAGAACCTTTTTCCCGATTTTTATATAAGGCAACTCATGAAGTTTCATCAATTTATCGACTGTGCCCCTGCTGATTCTCAAATAGTCCATCAATTCACGTTTAGTGAAAAAATCTTTTTCCATTTTTGTGAATATTATCAGGAAGGGCGGAGGAAGAAAAGAAAAGACTTGACAAATATACAATAGTATGCAATGATAGGCAACGATAAGCAATGACAAGGGGCTCTAAATGGGAAATATATTGACCATCAAAGAAATTTGCGCGGGCCTGAAGGTTACCCGGAGAACTGTTTTGAGCTGGATTAAGATGGGCGAACTCAAGGCATTTAAACTTGGAAGCGGGCGGCGGTTGTGGCGGGTCAAAGAAAGAGACCTTCAGAGATTCATCAATCAATCGGGAGGCAAGCCGTGAGAGTCAAAAACAAATTCACGGGCACGGTCTATGAAGCCGAGTGGTCCTTTAAAAACTCGGCCTCATCCTACGGCCAGCCGGTCCTTATCCTCAAGCCGGAAGGCCAGCCGGTTGATGCGATTTTCTTTGAAGTCCTGGATGGCGAAGAAACGAGGGGCGAGAAACCGGACCTTTCCGATCCGAGAGATTAGGAATGAATAAAAGCGACGCGATCCGGTCCCGCCTTTTCGGTCCCCACCGAACCCCCCTTTTTATGCGCCGGGTCGTGTCGCTTCTTTGCCGTTTTACCGGAAGTGAGACCAAGTGAGAGGCCGAACCTTTAGGTCAGAAAAAACGTGCAACGCTTTCTGCGGCCTCTTTCTCCCCGGACCCGGGAAAAGCCTCATTGAGGACTGAGCGCTGCAGCTACGGGCAAAATTTCAACATTAAGGGAAAACGCGATGAAGGCTAAGAAAGAGCGGAATCTGACCTTCAAAGAGGGCAAGTGGTATTTTGACTTCACTCATCGCGGCAAGCGGATCCGCGGCTTCGGCGGCTTCACAAAGGAGCAGACCAAGGACGCCCTGGCCAAGAAGAGGCTTGAGCTGCGGGACCTGGAGCTCGGCTTCAAAAAGCCCGGCCAGGGTGAGCGCGTCCTCTTCGATAAATTTGCGGATGATTTTCTTGAGACTTACTGCAAACAGAATAAGCGCTCATGGATCCGAGACGAAATCTCCTTGAACAAGCTCAAGGGATTCTTCCGTGGAAAGGACCTCCAGGAGATCGGCGCCGAAGACGTAGAGCGGTATAAGGCCAAGCGGAAGGCTGAGATCTCGGAAGCAACGGGGCGGCAGATAGCGCCGGCCACGGTCAACCGGGAAATTGCCTGCTTGAAAACGCTCTTCAATAAGGCCGTGGAATGGGGCCGGATCGAAACAAATCCGGCTCAGCGGGTCAAGAAATTCCGAGAGGCAAACCCCAAAGAGCGGATCCTAAACCGTGATGAGGCCAGGCGGCTCATCGCGGAGACCGCCCCCCACATCCGGCCCGTCCTCATCCTGGCCTTGAATACGGGCATGAGGAAGGCCGAGATTCTTAGCCTCAAGTGGAAGGACGTTGACTTCGTTAAGGGCTTCATCCTCATTGGCGATTCCAAGAGCGGCAAATCCAGGACGATCCCCATGAATGGCCTGGTGTTTGATACTTTGAGGGAAAGGGAGAAGCGCTCCGACTATGTCTTCTTCAATCCCGGGACTCAGGGCCACGTCCAGGATATAAAGACCGGCTTCAAGGCTGCCTGCCGGCGCGTCAAGATCAAGGACCTCAGGATCCACGACCTGAGGCACACGGCGGCAAGCTGGATGGTGGAGGCCGGCATTGACCTAGTCACGGTCTCGAAGATCCTTGGCCACAGCTCGATCCAGATGACCATGCGATACGCTCACCCTACGCCGGAGAATATGCGCCGGGCAGTGGAGAAGCTGGCCGAAATCACCGACCAGACCCGTCAAAAAGTTGACATGGTAGAAATCAGGAAGCCCGCAACTTATTCAAAACTCTATCATTAGGGGAATAAGAATCTGGACTTCGAATCCAAAGGTCGGGGGTTCAAATCCCTCCGGGCGCGCTCTCTCTTTTTCCCCTTATATTCAGCTAGAATAATAAAATCCGGCCAGTTCACCCGAAAACTAGGCATCTACTGTTATCCGGAATTATCCCCTGTTTTCTGGAAAAATCCCGCAAGAAAGTCGAGACCTTTTTGGAAATCATTATATGAAAAAAAATATATCTCTCATGCGGAATGCACGGTTTGAGCGATCTATGACCCTTGACGATCTTTTCCTTCTATGCAGCTGAAACCTCGGCCGAATATTTTTCCTGATTTTCTCCCGGCTCGGGCGGAGAGGTCTGTCGGATTTCCGTCGCTTTTGAGCTTGTCCGCGGCTTCCTGGCCCGCCATCCGCCATCTTAAGCTCAACTGTTACCGCAACGTGATAATTTCCTCTTTTAGCAAAATGAATATTTCCGCTTTTAGGCGGATATGAGTTAGGTTCTCCTGGATTTCCAGAGCCAGGAGAACCGAGATGGAAGAGGAAAGGATCACCTTGAAGGCGAGAGAGTTGAAGCGGTACGAAGTCATTAAAAGACTCTTAAGGAAGGAAGTGAGGCAGGAGTCGGCAGCCGCACTTCTGGAGCTAACGACCAGGCAGCTCCGCAACTTGATGGGGAGAGTTCGGGAGCAGGGGGCCAAGGGCCTGGTGCATGGCAATCGGGGGAAGCCGTCGCCGAGGAAGATGTCGGAGGCCAGGAAGGAGCGCATCGTCATGATCATGAGGAGTCGGTACCCCGACTTCCCGCCTCTTCTGGGCTCGGAGAAGCTCAGGGAGCGGGAAGGCATCGAGGTGAGTCGGGAGACGCTGCGGCAGATCATCCTCGAGGTGGGGTTGTGGAAGAGGCGGAGGAGGAAGAGAGACGATTATATCTGGCGGGAGCGGAAGGCCCAGGTGGGCGAGATGGTGCAGATGGATGGGTCCCACCATGCCTGGTTGGAAGAGCGGGGGCCGCGGCTTGTCCTCATGGGTTATGTGGACGACGCCACGGGCCGGTTCTACGGCCGTTTTTATGATCATGAAGGGGTCTGGCCGGCTATGGACTCGTTTCGGGGCTATATCGCGCGCTACGGGCTTCCTCAGAGCCTATATCTGGACCGTCACAGCACGTACAAGACCAGCCGGGGGGCGAACACAGAAGAAGCCCTGCGGGGAGAGAAGGCCAAGACGCAGTTTGAGATGGCCTGCGGGGAGCTGGGGGTGATGGTCATTCATGCCCGAACGCCACAGGCCAAGGGACGCGTGGAGCGGGTCTTCCGGACGCTGCAGGGCCGGTTGGTCCGCGAGATGCGGTTGGGGGGGATCCGGGACCTGGACAGAGCGAATCGGTTCCTGGAGGATTATCTGCCGGAGTTCAACGAGCGCTTTATGAAGGCGGCGCGGGAAGCCCAGGACCTCCATCGGCCGCTGCCGAAGAGTGTCGTTCTGGAGGACATCCTCTGCTTGAAGGACATCCGGACGATCCTGGATGGATATCTTGTCAAGTGGGGGGGACGGATCTTCGTCCTGGCGAGCCCCTCCTTGAGCGTCCGGCGACAGAAGGTCCTGGTCCTGGAGGACAAGGAAGGACGGATCCGCGTACGCTACAAAGGGCGGGACCTGGAGATCCGGGAAGTGCATCAGCCCCCGCCGGTCCGAAAAACTCAACCTGTGGCGCCCCTGAAACCTCCTGTCCGGCGTAAATACACGCCGCCACCGGATCACCCCTGGCGACACACGGGACTGTTCTGACCCATGACCAAACCGGAAATAATTACTTTGCTAAAAACCGGAAATATTCACTCATCTTAAGCTCAACTTGACATCCGACGATGCTGCAATTTATCATCCCTCGCGATGGGATGAGGGAAAATGGCTGTATACACGCTCATGCAGTCAGCACAGCAGAAAAGGAAATTATTATCCCTTCTTTGAGAGGTTATCGTTAGTATGAAGAACGTTACATTTAGTTTCATCATTCTTGTTGCCATTTTGAGCTCAATAACCTGTGTTGAGGAGAAGTCCTCGAGTACGGTGGTGTCCGGAAAGCTCATTGCTCCCGTAAAGGTTTCTCAGGTCAAAACGCCCCTAGTCGCAAGCCCGGATAGTCGGCGCGTTGCGTATGTAGTTATAAAGGACCCGCAGCCCGATACGCGTGCGATATGTGTGGCGGTGGATGGAAAAGAGGAAAAGGTTTATAACGAAATCTTGGGAGGGGGAAACATATACGAAGGTGGAAATCTCGTCTTCAGTCCGGATAGCCAGCACTTAGCTTATGGGGTGAAAGTATATGGCCAATGGGCTGCGGTGGTGGTGGATGGAAAAGAAGGGGCGCACTACGATGCAGTCTTCGCCGATACGATCCGCTTCAGCCCGGATAGTCAACATCTGGCTTATATGGTTGGACAGGATAGGCAAGTGAAGGTTGTTGTGGATGGAAAGGAGGAGAAATCCTACGACGGTATTTTAGAAGGCATGCCTATCTTCAGTCCGGACAGCCAACATATCGCTTACGAAGGTACAAAAGGCAACTTATCCAGAGTCATTGTGGACGGAAAGGAAGGAGAGCCTTACGATAGCATTGCCGTAAATACCCTGATCTTCAGTCCGGATAGCCAACATGTCTCCTATGTAGCTATACGAAAGGATGGGAAGCAGTTTGTGGTCCTGGATGGAAAACAGGGAAAACTCTATGATATGACCTCCAAAGGGACCCCGCTCTTCAGTCCGGATAGTCAACGCGTAGCTTATGGAGCCAGTAAGAGAAATAGATGGTTTGTTGTAGGGGATAACAATGAGGGGACGGATTACGACGACATCGAAGGAAGCACGATTACCTTCAGTCCGGATAGCCAGCACATAGCTTATAAAGCACGGGTGGGTTCTGCGTGGGCTATGATTATGGATGGAAAAGAGGGGAAGCCCTACGATGAAATTCTGGACACGCCTCCGGTTTTCAGCTCGGACAGCCAACACGTGGCCTACGGCGCGAGAACAGGCGATACGTGGCGGGTGGTCATGGATAGAAAAGAGGGGAGGTCTTACAGTCGTATCGGAAAACAGGATATCATATTCAGTCCTGATAGCCAGCACATAGCTTACATAGCGATGACAGACCCTAATCACTGGTTGGTAGTGATAGACGGAGAAGAGAAAAAGTCGTACGAGTATGTGATGGACGAAACCCTCCGGTTTAGTCCGGATAGCCAACATGTAGCTTACGAAGCCGTTATGGGCAAGAATCGTTATCTTGTAGTTGATGGTAAAGAAGAAGCGCCCTATTCGGACGTAGCTGTAGGAAGACAGATCTTCAGTCCGGATAGCCAGCATGTAGTTTATCAAGCGAACGTGGATGAAAAGTGGGTTGTGGTGGTGGATGGAAAAGAGACGGAGCATTACCCGAAAGAAGGGTCGCTCGTCTTCAGCCCAGATAGTCAAAGTCTGGCTCATATAGATTATTACTCTAAGCAGATGGTTGAAGTCGTACTCCTGGATAAAGAAGGGTCGGAAGAGAGTTATGGCCTTTACGACGATTTCATATTGGAAGATACCCTCGTTTTCACACCGGACAGCCAACGAATAGTCTTTGTCACTCGTTCTGACGACCAGAAGAAAATGTTTGTATGGGGGGATGAGGATGAAAAGCCCTACGATAAGATTGGATCTGTTCCTATCTTCAGCCCGGATGGCCATCATGTAGCTTATACTGCGCGCATAGGCCAAAAATGGTTTGTGATCTTGGATGGTAAGAAAGGATACGCCTACGACGACATCGAGGCCGGCACCCTGGTCTTTAGCCCGGATAGCCAATACCTGGCCTATGCCGCGACAGGAAACGATGGAAAGCAGTTTGTAGTTATGGAGGGAAAGGGGAGAAGTTTGCTCCGAAAGGGAAACCCTTACGACCACATCTTAAAAAACCGCATCTTTTTCAGCGCGGATAGCGCACATTTGACTTATGTCGCTAAAACCGGCAGCAATTGGTTTGTGGTCACGGATAGAAAAGAAAGACAACAATACGAAGGGACGGAGAAAGAAGAACCTGCCTTCAGCCCGGATGGTCAGTATGTGGCTTATGTCAAGCAAGTAGATGGAAAGGAGGCGGTCTTTGTGGATGGAAAACAGGGCCGGCTCTACGATAGAATTGAAGCAAGAACGCTCATCTTTAGCCCCGATAGCCAGCACGTAGCTTATGTGGCCCAAACGGACAATAAATGGTTTACAGTTATAGATGAGAAAGAAGGAAAGCGCTACGACGAGATACCGGGCGGACCTTTTTACCTTCAGTCCGAACAACCAGAATATAGTCTATGGAGCGAGGATGGGTTCTCAATGGTTTGCAGTTGTGGATGGGCTGACAAAACGTCCTGTCCGAGAGGAAGAATCCTACGATGAAATCGAAACCAGAAATCTCCGCTTCAGTCCAAACAGTCAGCGCCTTGCATACTCAGCCTATAAAGGGTACCGACAAGCTGTGGTTATCGATGGAAAAGAGGAAACCCCCCGTGGTATTGCTCAAATTCAAAAAGGACAGATTATCTTTGATTCTCCCGATAGCCTTCATTACCTGACCGCTAGAGAGGATGGGATTTATCTGGTGGAGAAGAAATTAAAATCCCGTCCCCGCTGATATTTTGGAACTTGGCGTAGCAAATATACGAGCGATTTCCTAATCGGGTGTGCCACGGATCGACCTGTGTGCATCTAAAGCAAGAATGGAGCTGCCCTTGAAAGATAACCTGGTCAAGACGGGGACGACGCTGGAAGGAGTCGAATACAAGATTATCCTGAAGAAGATCAAATAGTCCTCAGCGGACTTTGAATCCAAAGGTCGGGGGTTCAAATCCCTCCGGGCGCGCTCTCTTATTCCCATATAAAAGATAAAAAGTTTTTAGGTAAAGGAATTTCCGGGACACGATACCAGACCAAGAAATTTGGTTCATGTGCCGGAATTCACCTCTTTCTATCGGCACTATGGTGCTCATTTGCACATACTCCGGCGGAATAGTAATATAAAGACAATAATGGAAAAAGGCGAAAAAGAGAAAAGGAAGGTAGCGGCCATATCCGTCGGTGCGGCGCTCTTTCTGACCAGCCTCAAGCTGGTCATCGGCCTTATGACCCGGAGCCTGGGTATCCTGGCCGAGGCCGCTCATTCCGGGCTGGACCTGGTGGCCGCTGTCATCACCCTGCTGGCCGTGCGCTACTCCGACAAGCCGGCCGACCACGACCACCCCTACGGCCACGGCAAGATCGAAAACTTCTCGGCGCTCGTCGAAACGGGCCTCCTCTTCCTCACCTGCGCCTGGATCGTCTATGAGGCCGTCCAGCGTCTGTTCATTCACTACCGGGAGATCGACCCCAGCCTGTGGGCTTTCCTGGTCATGGCCATCTCCATCGGGGTTGATATCAACCGCTCCCGGATGCTCTCCGGCGCCGCGCGCAAGTATCACAGCCAAGCCTTGGAAGCCGACGCCCTTCATTTTTCCACGGACATCTGGAGCTCCCTGGTGGTCATCGTCGGGCTGGCAATGGTCTGGCTGGGACAGAATGTGTTCAAGGGCGCTGCGGGCCTGCTGGGAAAGGCCGACGCCCTGGCCGCTCTGGCCGTGGCTTTCATTGTCCTGTTCGTCAGCTACAAGCTGGGGCGGCGGACTGTCGATGTCCTTCTCGACCGGGCGCCTGACGGCCTGGCCCAGAAGTTCTCCGAGGCGTCCGGCCGGATCGACGGCGTGCTGAACGTGGCCAAAGTCCGGGTGCGGCGCTCGGGTCCGCGCGTCTTCGTGGACATGAACGTCGAAGTGGACCGCAACCTGTCCATCGAACGCACCCATGCCATCGCCGAGGCCGTGGAGGCCGAGGTGCAAAAAATTTCGGCCGGGGCCGACATCGTCATCCACACCGACCCACGGGAGGCCGAGCGGGAAAGTATGGCCAAGCGCATCCGGGCCGTGGCCAACCGGAACCAGATGGGCGTCCACAACATCAGCCTCCATGAGGACAAGGGACAGGTCATCGTCGACCTCCACTTGGAAGTGGACGACCACCTGTCGCTCCAGCAGGCCCATGACCTGGCCAGCCACATCGAGCGGGACCTGCGGGCCGATATGCCGGACATCACCCAGGTGAACACCCATATCGAATCCAGGGGGACAGGGATGGGCGACGGCCAAGACGTCACGGCCCAAAAGTCCGGCCTGGTGAAGCAAATCAGGAGGCTGACCGACCGGATCGGCGGCCGGTCCTGCTGCCATGAGGTCACCGTCCACCGCCAGGGCTCCCGTTTCCTGGTCTCACTCCATTGCTCCTTCGACCCGAATTTGTCTATCGTCCAGGTCCATGCCATCACCACGCGCATCGAGGAGGACTTGAAAAAGAAATATCCCCTCCGTGGAACACATCCTAATCCACGCCGAGCCGGATGCCCATTAAGAGACGGGCGTCCTCAGCCCCCAGTTTTTTCTGTCCGGCTGGGGGCCGTAGCCCCCGAATTCAAGTCGAGAATAAACGCATGACAGGCAATATGGATTAATGATAAAATAAAAAAACCTAGATTTTCATTCAAGGAGAGGCGAAATGCGCATGATCAGAAAATATTTTTTATTGATATTTTCTTTATTTTATTTGATTTAAAAAGGAGACCTCATTCATGAAAATCCTGGTTTTCGGAGGTTCGGGCGCGATAGGACGGGCTGTGGCTTATGACCTGGCCAAGGACGCCAAGGTGGAGCAGATTGGGATTGTGGGCCGGCGGCGCAATCTTCTGGCTGGGACAGCCAAGTGGATCGGCAGCCCCAAGGTTAAAGTCCATGCTCTGGATATTATGGATAAGGCTCTGACCAAGAGTTTGATGGGAAAGTACGATGTGGGCGTGATCGCCCTGCCCGACCGGCGCACCAGCTACCGGCTCATCGAGAGCGCGGTAGAATGCGGCTGCCACATCGTGGATATGCTGGAGGAATATCACCGCCGGCCGGACGCTTATGAGATCGAAGGCCTGAAGCTCAAAAAGGGGATGACCCTCAACGACTATGGCGATTGGCTCCATGAGACGGCCCTCAAGACCAAGGCCACTTTCGTTGACGGCATGGGCTTTGCCCCGGGTCTCAGCAACGTCACCGTGGGCCAGGCCATGCGGAAACTGGACGAGACCGAGTCGGCCATTGCCCGAGTGGGCGGGATCCCGGCCAAGGAAGCCGCCCAGCGCCACCCCCTGCGCTACATGATCACCTGGGCCTTCGAGCACGTCCTGCGGGAATACATGGTCAAGCTCAACGTGATCAAGAACGGACGGGTGGTCGAAGTCCCGGCCCTGACCGACCGCGAGCGCTTCCGCTTCAACAAGTTCGGCCAGGATGAAGAGCTGGTCTGCGCCGTGACCCCCGGCATGCCCAGCTTCATCTTTACCCGGCCGGGCCTCAAGGAGTTTGCTGAAAAGACCGTCCGCTGGCCGGGCCACTTCGACGGCGTGGATACTCTGAGGGAATGCGGCTTGCTGGACATCGAGCCGATAAAGTTTCAAAATCACAGCATCGCTCCCCGCGATTTCCTGCTGGCCATGATCAGGCCCCGCCTGGCGCCCCAAAAAGGCGACACCGACGTCTGCGTCATGTACAACACTGTGGTGGGCAAAAAAAACGGCCGGCCGATGAAGATTGAGTATTTTATGTGGGACACGCCTGACCCGAAGACGGGCCTGTCGTCTATGGCCCGGGTGACCGGCTTCCCCGTGGCCCTGGCCGCCCGCTACATTGCCGCCGGCGAAATCAAAACACGGGGCATTGTTGCTCCAGAGGACGCCATCAACGAGGCCCTGTATGACAGGTTCATAGCCGACCTCAAGGAGAGAAATATAAACATTCTTGAGGAGGCCAAGCCTCTTTAGAACGAGGCCAACATCCCCATTTCCGTCCTCAAGGCCATCGACGCATTTTGCCGAAACGGGAAAAGCATTGACATCTATTGAAGAACAGATATAATCACTGTCTCATTTCTTGTTGAGGGGTATGACTTTTTGAGCGTTCATTCATACTGGAGGGAGGGCGGATCTTGCCATACCTGACAATCGAGGTTCGGGATCTTTTCGGGAACAAGAGCGATCAAGTTGAAGTGCCGGACGATGTGCCCATTAATAGGCTGCTCGTCCTGCTGGTTGAACGGCTGGCCTATCCGCGCTATGACGCCACGGGCGGCCAATTGCTCAGCTACAAGCTGCACCATCTCGGCACGCAGAAGCAGCTCCTGGACGACCAGACCCTGGCCCAATCCGGCGTCCGGGAGGGCGATGTCCTGAGGCTCATCCCGGAGATCACTGCCGGCGGTTTAGTCTGAGTGAGCAAGATCCTTCATCTTGATCAGAGCCAGTTCGAGGGCAGGGACCGCTTCTCCCGCTTCCGGCTTATCCATTGGTGGAAGCAGGAGCGACTCGAGCGAGCCCGGGTGCTGGTCATCGGCGCCGGCGCCCTGGGGAATGAAATCCTGAAGAACCTGGCCCTGCTGGGCCTGGGCCGGATATTCGTCGTCGACCTGGACACCATCGAGCATTCCAACTTGTCGCGGTCTATTCTGTTTCGGGAAGAAGACAGCGGCCGGGCCAAAGCCGAGGTGGCGGCTCAGGCCGTCCAGAAAATATGGCCCCGAGGCCGGGTCCGCTGGCTTCAAGACAACATCTTGACCGGTGTTGGCCTGGGGGTATTCTTTTGGGCGGATGTGGTCCTGGCCGGGCTGGACAACCGGGAGGCCCGGCTTTTCGTCAACCAGAGCTGCTGGAAGCTCGGCCGAATATGGATCGACGGCGCCATCGAGCAGTTGAACGGCCTGGCCCGCGTCTTCCTGCCTCCCGACGGGCCTTGCTATGAATGCACCCTGGGCCAGGTGGACTGGGATATCCTTAAAGCCCGGCGGTCCTGTAATTTTTTGACCCGGGAAGACATACTCCAGGGCCGCGTACCGACCACACCCACCTCGGCCTCGATCATCGCCGGCATCCAGTGCCAGGAGGCCATAAAATATCTTCACGGAATGCCGGTGCTCCAAGGTCGAGCCTACCTGTTCAACGGCCTGACCCACGAATCCTACGTCATCGCCTATGAGCGCAAGCCCAGCTGCACCGGCCACGAACAGGTCGGGCCTCTGCGGAGGCTGGGACGGCGCGCTTCCCAAACGACACTGGCCGAGCTGCTGGGCATCGTTCGAGCCGAGCTTGGGCCCGAAGCGGTCGTCGACTTCGGCCGGGACATCGTCCAAAGCTTGGAATGCGAGGCCTGCCGGACATCCCAGCCCCTCTTCCGCCAGCTCCGCAGCGTCACCGAACTGGAAGCGGCCTGCCCGTCCTGCGGCCTTGTCCGCAACCCGAAGCTCTGGCATACCCTTACCGGCCAAGAAGATTTTTTGGAGAAGATGGTGACGGACATAGGCCTGCCTCCTTTCGACATCGTCACCGGCCGAAAGGGAATGGAAGAGCGTTTCTACCTGTTTGACGGGGATGCCCCGGACGTCCTGGGGCCGGTATGGAACGCCGAAGATCTCGATAAGAGGGACAGACCATGAGCCAAGCCAACCCGGCCCCAACCAAGATCGATATATCTCAGATTTCCCTGAAGGACCTTCCGGAAAAAGCGTTTGCCGCGGACGCCGAGCCGCCCTTCCGGGTGGCCTTTTCGCCCCAGGCCCATGAGGCGGTCCGGCTCCACGCCCGAGAAAACACTCGAATCGAAATCTGCGGCGTTCTGGTGGGCCAGGCGGCCAGGGACAAGCAGGAAGCTTATCTGGAAATCACGGACATCATCCGGGGCGAGCATGCCCAGACCAAGGCCGGACAGGTGACCTTCACCCACCAGACCTGGGAGCACATAAACTCCGTCATGGAAGCTCAGCATTCCGGCCGGAGAATCGTGGGCTGGTACCATTCCCACCCGGGATACGGCCTGTTCCTGTCGCCCCAGGACGAATTCATCCAGGACAATTTTTTCAATCAGCCTTGGCAGGTGGCCTTCGTCATCGATCCCTTGGCCGAAGAGGACGGCTTCTTCATCTGGCAGCAGGGTCAGCTGTTCCGCATGAGGCAGTACTGGATCGGCGGAGAGAAAAAAATTTATTCCGCGGACCTGGCCGCCCTGCGGTCTGGGATGAACCGGGCCATGGATGATATCCGCGCCGCTTTGCCCAAAGCCCAGCGGAAAGGGGTGCGCTTCGTGCCGTTTCTTATCGGCATCCTGGTCCTGGCCCTGCTGCTCATAGCCGGCCTGCTCCAGGCCCGACGGTACTTCCAGGAACTGGCCGCCATCCAGCAATTGGCCGTCAAGCAGAATATCCCGGTGCCGCTTCCCACCGACGACCTGCTCCGCCGGCTGAAGGAGGACAAGCGGCTGGCGGGTCTGGAAGCCAGGCTGATCCGGCTGGGGCCTTTCGTCTGGTGCGAGGGCCGGGTGGTGACGCATGCCCAGAAGGAGCTTGTCTCAATAATATTGCGGTCCGTGGAGGGTGTGCAATCAGTGGACTCCAGCGGGGTTCAGGTGACTCATGAGTACGTCACGGAGGCCGGTCAGACCTTGACCTCCATCGCCCTGGGAGTCTACGGCCAGACTGCCCGCTGGAAAGATATCTATGAGGCCAACCGGGACCGGGTGGAAGACCCGGCTCGGCTCAAGCCCTATCTTGTCCTGAGGATGCCCGAATGAAACAAGGCCAGGACAGAGACCGGTTCCGGCCCCCCAGAGCAAGAAGAAAATCAGGGAGGATCGCCCATGCCTGACAAGATCCGTATCACTTACGATGAGCTCAAAGACCCGCGGGTTGATGAAGTCCTGGCCCGGCAGGCCGAAGAGAACGTTTGGCGCGCCGGGGTGCCGGCCGTTCCGGCCGAGCCGGCTAAAACCAGTTTCATCCATCGCAACTGGTTCTACTTGATGATGGCCGGCCTGATCGGAGCGTTCATCGCCTGGGCCATCATCGAACCATTTTTCAGGGATGAGGATATTATCAACAATAGGCAGGCCGGCATCGCCTTTCTCATGCTCATCTCGGTGGGCGGGCTGGCCGGCCTGATGATCGGGGCCATGGAGGGCATCCTGGCCCGGAACTACAGCCGGGCGGCGCGGTCCGGCCTCATCGGCCTGGGCATCGGCGTCGGCGGCGGTTTGGCCTCGGCCATCGTCGCCGGGCTGGTCATGATGCTGGTGGCCTTGGTCGGAGTGGCTATTGTGGGGGAGCATGCCGCCAGCGACCCCACCCATCATTTTGGCGGATTCCTGTTGTTGATGATCTGGCGGAGCATCGCCTGGACCCTTTTGTTCATGGCCGTCGGGCTGGGCCCCGGCATTGCCCTAAAATCCAAAAAAATGGCTATGAACGGGTTCGTGGGAGGCATGATCGGCGGGGCCATCGGCGGGCTCCTTTTCGACCCGATTTTCTTTCTCATCTCGGGGGGAAGTATGGCCAAGGAAGCGGACCTGAGCCGGGCTATCGGTTTCACCGTGGTAGGCGCCTGCGCCGGGCTGATGATCGGCCTGGTCGAGACGCTGACCAAGGAAGCCTGGCTGCTGATGACGGCCGGCCCGCTCAAGGGCAAGCAGTTCATCATCTACCGCAACCCGACCCTCATCGGCTCCAGCCCGCGCTGCGACGTCTATCTCTTCAAGGACCCCGCCGTGGCGGAGGTCCATGCCGCCATCCACCTCGTTCGGGACGGCTATGAGTTGGAGGATAAGGCCAGCCAGTCGGGAACTTTCGTCAATAACGTCCGAATCAAGAAAAAGAGGCTGGTGAACGGTGACCAGATCCGGATCGGGAGTGCCCTGTTTGTTTATTCCGAAAAAGAAAAAAAGGAGAAAAAAGAGAAATCGGCCAAGGCTTGAGCCTTGGGCCTGAAAATAAGGAGGAGGGGAGTATCATGAAAAACTGTCCGAGTTGCGGTACGGTGAATGAGGACAAGGCCAATTTTTGCCAGAAGTGCGGCGGAAAGCTGGGCGCGGAGGCAATCCCGCCGCCGGCGGATAAGAGCGCGGAGGCGGCCGGCCCTCGCTTCAGCACGCTGAAGGCCAACCCCAAGATGGCTCAGGAGAATAGCTGTGCCGCCTGCAGCGGGGGTTTCCAGGTCGGGGAGGAAATACTCCGTTGCGAAAATTGCGGCAAGTACTACCACCAACGATGTAAGGAGCAGGCCGGCGGTTGCGTCTCTCCGGAATGCAAGACGGAAGACAAGACGGAAGAGCTGAAGACCTGCCCTTTTTGCGCGGAAAAGATCAAGAAGTCGGCCGTCAAGTGCCGGTTCTGCGGGCAGATCTCTGGACCAGAGCCTCAAAACTACTTTAGAGGCCGGCCAGCCCAAAGGGGAGGTTAAAGAGGCCAAAGACGCCTTGATCTATTCCATCATCGGTATTTTCTGTTTCGGCATCATTCTCGGCCCGATCGCCATTTCCAAGGCCTCCAAAGCGCTGAACACCATTAAAAGCGACCCGGGCTATACGGGCAAGGGCAAGGCCACGGCCGGACTCATCATCGGCATCTTCGATGTCGTGTTCTGGCTCCTGGCGCTCATCATCAACCTGTCCCGGTAGGCCGGCCTTTCGGTCGAAAACAGATGTTCCAAGCGAGGGACATTTCCTTGAAAGCGGCGGCGGTCTGCGGCCTGCTCCTCCTGCTGATGGCGTTCTTAGGGCTGGAGGGTGAAAGGGTTATTTTCCGGCTAGGTCCTTTCCATCAGGCCGTTCCCGGCGCCTGCCTATTTCAATCGCTCACCGGCCTGGACTGTCCCTTCTGCGGGCTGAGCCGCGGTTTTGTCTGTGCGGCTCATTTTCGGTTTGGGGAAGCTTGGCGGTACAACTGGGCCGCCATCCCGGCCCTGGCCTTTACTTTCCTGTATGCGGCGGCCGGGCTGTTCGTTCTGCTGGGCCGCAGAAAAAAGTTGATTGCGGCGCGCTGGGCGCCGGCGGCCGTCGTTTATTCCCGGGCCGCGCTGGCCGCCGTTTTGCTGGCCGGGTGGCTGGTCAGGATCATCATCCAGCGGGGTTAAGAAGTGGCCGGAAAAGGAGTCATCATGAAGTGCGGCATCTGCAAGGGGCCATTGACCCCCGAGGAAGCGGCCACCGTCTGTCCGGAATGCCGGATTGAATATCATCAGGAATGCTGGCAGGCCAACGGCGGCTGCGGGACGCCCGGCTGTTCCCAACTTCCCGGCCGGGAAAAGAGAGATATGACCGAAGAAGAACAGGGCCGCTATTGGGGAGCCACCACCAAGACCTGTCCTTTCTGCGGGGAGACGATCGCCATGGCCGCTGTTCTTTGTCGTTTCTGTAATGAGCGCTTCGACACCAAAACCCCCCAGACTTTGGACGAGATTAAAGACAGCCGGGCGGCTCTCCGGGAGGAGATTGTCCCGGAGAAAAAAGGGGCGATCTGGATCTTTGTCCTCGGACTCCTCGGCTTTCTGGCTCCCCTGGTCCTGCTCATCGGAGGCCTTTGGTATAAAAACCATAGCGAATTGTTGAAGGACAAAGCGCCGGTGCACAGGCTGTTGACCCTGGTCGGCCTGGGCTTGTCGGCCTTTTATCTCCTGCTCATGGTGGTGGGCATTATCCTGGCGGCGGCTTAGGCTTCCGGAGGAGGTTCGGAGGAGGTCGAATATGAACATGAGGTTGAAACGGCTGTACAACGACTACCAGGAATTAGCGGCTTTCCTCCAGGGGCATCCCGCCATCTCGCTCTTGAAGGCCGAGGGCGACCCCCCGGAAAAATATCAGCTGGAGTATCGGGTCAAAGGCATAGAACAAAAATCCGGACAAGTGGTCCCCAAGGACCGGCACACGGCCGAGATCGTCATGACCTTGGATTATCCCAGCCAGGAGCCCATCTGCCGGATGCTCAGCCCGGCCTTCCATCCCAACATCGACCCGCATCTCATCTGCATCACCGATCGGTGGGCGGCCAGCGAATCCCTGGTGGACGTTGTCGTCCGCATTGGACGGATGCTCTGCTATCAGATCTACAACATCAAGAGCCCCCGCAACGGAGAGGCGGCCAAATGGACGGCGGAGCACCTCGGCGAGCTGCCCCTGGATACCACGGATTTGGCGCGGGAATCTGTTCCGGCTTCGGCCCGGCCCGCCTCGACGGTCAGGGCCGTTTCATCGCCTCCGCCTGCCGCAGTCAAACGGGCGTCTTCGGCGGCCGCCGTCCCGGCCCAAGCTGTGCCCTCCCGGCCGGCCAAAAAAGAGCCGGCGCCGGAAGAAGAAGACATCTGCCCTAATTGCCGGCAGAAAGTTCCCCGCTCCAAGCTTAAGGAATGCCGGAACGGCCATCGGGTTTGTCCCGATTGCCGGCCGGCCTGCCGGCTGTGCGGCGCCGAGCTCTGCCTCTTGTGCGACCTCGCCGTCTGTTCGATCTGCGGGCAGGTCGTCTGCCCACAATGCTTGGATTTCTGCCATTTCCACCGGCAGCCCATGTGCCGGGATCACGCGGCAGTCTGCGCCGAGTGCGGAGTCAAAGGCTGCTCGCAATGTTTTTCGCTCTGCCCCGAATGCGGCCGGGCTTTGTGCCGGGCTCATTTCGACAAGAGCCTTAAGGCCTGTCCGAGCTGTCTGCAGAAAAAAGAAAAGAGGACAAAAAAGGCGGCCAGTGTCTGTCCGCGCTGCGGCAGAGCCATATCTCAACAGGAGGCTAAATTCTGTCCGGGTTGCGGCCAGAAACTCAAGCCGCTTGAGCAGGGCTAACGGGAGATTTTGCTCCTTGATGTCCCGCATCGTCAAGTCGTCTTCACAATCCCCAAGATGAGAAGTGCGCTGAGCAGGACACCATGGATTATCTGGAGTTTATTGCGCGAGTGACATTCCACATCCGCGACAAAGGCCAGGTCATGGTCCGGTACTACGGCCTTGACAGGTTCTGAGGTCCGATTTATGCTTCCTCACGATGGTTGGATGGGATCATCAAGGCGACAGCGCGCCCGCGAGCAGGCGCTGCCGAAAAGCAAATCCCTATAGAGAAGTGGGGAGGCTGCGGGCCATGACCATGAAAAAACTCCTTATGATCGGGGCGGTTTGTTCCATGCTCTTTATCCCCCTGGTCCCGGCCGGCCAGGATTTTTCCGGGGCCAACCAGTCCAACGACCCCTGCTACAAGATCAAACAGATGAAAAAATTCATCATGGAATCCGCGGATTATAGGAAAACCTTCGGCTCCAGAGACCCCGCCTACATCCAATGCTATCCTTTGACCATCAGCGTTTTATGGAACCTGACGGACACAGAACATACAAACACAGGAACGGATGAAATAGCCATCACCCTGGAAGAACAGTACCCGGCCAGTCTCATGCTCCATTACGGCTGGTTTGATGGGCTTCAAAAGAAGAAACTGGAAAAGTATGAAATCTGGGGACCCGAGCCGTGTGATGCTCCGTGTCCCGGGCGCGTCGCGACTGAACTGATGGTTATGGGTGAAATCGTTTGCTGTCTGGATTCGCCTTACTGCCGCAAGAAACAAAAGTTCTATCTTACGAACGAGATGTTTATAGCGATGCCGACCGATGCCGAAAGCCAATATGCCCATCTGAGGTTCCAAGGCGGACCCGGCGAACAGAGTGAAGGCAAGGTAAACTCTTCTCGATTGGCGATCAATAAAACCGCCGTCCCTAAAGGCTTTTGCAGGGGGGATCCCTTCAACTACAAACTTGAATTCGGCCCAATGGGCGCAGATTTTCCGGCACAGCGCATAATGCACTGCCAGGGCGCGCCGACAGCCGAAGAGATCATGGAGGGCCTGCGGGTCGGGGAACTCAAGAAAGTCTATAAATTCTCGGCCCAGGACACTGCATCCTCCCCCCCCGGGCTTGTCTACGCCCACACCCTCCAGGGCACGGCGACGGTGACCATCGCCTTCGTGCCCTTCGTGGAGGAGCGCTGGCGGGTGACGGTCGACGGCTGGCAGGAGGACAAAAGCAATCCCCCGATCCAATATCAGGATAAAGACGGCATAAAAAAGGCGCTGCCCATCTGGGTGGAAATCGGACATTCGCTCATCGGGGAGTTTGTGGTCCGAAAATCGAAGTCTGTCTGGACCTATAAAAGCGGATCGGTCACCAAGTACACAGGGTGGAGCAAGCTATTCTTCACCGGCACCGACCTCTATAAATGCGAAACGGTCCCTTGCCCGGGCCTTGAATCCGAGGGGCCATACAACGGGAGACCCATTGACGGACAGGTGACCGACCACAGCGTACAGCTGAAATGGCCCCAGCCCGGAGACTGGGCTAAAGCCTGCGTTTTTTGCAAACCCCTGAAATCCTTCCTGAAAAAAATTCCCTACCGGCTGGAATTCGGCGGCGAAAGCCTGGTTACTTTAATAAGCAAGGAAGTCCTGCCCTTGACCAACGGCTACACCAGGACCGGCAAGGCCCAGGATTGGCTGAAGTATAAGATCACTCTAACAAAGATCAAATAACGAAATTCCGCCGGCGGCCGTCGCGGACCTGGTGTTTCGCGTTATGCCCCGAATGCGGCAAGCCCTTTTGCCGGACGCATTTCGACCAGAACAGCAACGCCTAACCTTCTGTCTCAAAAAGAAAGAGAAGAAAGGGACGGAGGGTATGGCCGCCTGCCCGCGCTGTTTCCTTTGAAGCTTTGGGTGTTCTATGATAGCTATAGCTCAAGGACAAAGAAAGCAAATGGAGGCGCAACCATGACCCTGATCGAGAAGCTGGGAGTATTTTATATGGGGCGGGTCTATGACCCGGCCAAGCAGAAAGTTTCCGACCAGCCGTTGATGTATGACGCCAAGGACCTGGTCACGCATGCAGTCTGTGTGGGCATGACGGGCAGCGGCAAGACCGGCCTGTGCATTTCGCTGCTGGAGGAAGCGGCCATTGACCGCCTCCCGGCCATCATCATCGATCCCAAGGGCGACCTGGGGAACCTGCTGCTGACCTTTCCCTCTCTCAGGGGGGAAGATTTCCGGCCATGGGTGGACGAGGACGAGGCGGCCAGGCTGGGGCTTTCGGCCGAGGCCTTCGCCGCCCAGCAGGCGGAGCTGTGGAAGAAGGGGATCGTTGACTGGGGCATGGACGCTTCGCGCATCAAGCTATTCAGGGATTCGGCCGATCTAGCCATCTACACACCGGGCAGCAACGCCGGACTGCCCGTCTCCGTCCTTCGTTCCTTTGCCGCCCCTTCGGCTAAGCTCCTCCAGGACGAAGATTTTCTGCGTGACCGGGTGGCCACCACCGTCTCGGGCCTGCTGGGCCTTCTGGGCCTGGGGGCCGACCCGCTCCAGAGCAAAGAGCACATCCTGATCTCTAACATCCTGGACCAGGCTTGGCGGGCGGGCGAAGACCTGGACCTGACCTCTCTCATCCGGCGCATCCAAGCCCCGCCCTTCCCCAAGGTGGGCGTTTTCGACTTGGATGCATTCTTCCCGGCCGCAGAGCGGAACAAGCTGGCCGTGCGCCTGAACGGGCTTCTGGCCGCTCCGGGCTTCCAGGCCTGGCTGGAGGGAGACCCCCTGGACGTGGGCGGACTCCTTTACACCCGTTCGGGTAAACCCCGGCTGAGCATTTTCTCTATCGCCCATCTCTCTGATTCGGAGCGGATGTTCTTCGTGACGCTTCTCCTCAACGAGGTCTTGGGCTGGGTTCGTTCTCAGCCGGGGACATCCAGCCTCCGCGCCCTGCTCTACATGGATGAAATCTTCGGCTTCTTCCCTCCGGTGAGCGAGCCTCCCTCCAAGAGGCCGCTCCTGACGCTTCTCAAACAGGCCCGGGCTTTGGGCCTGGGAGTCGTGCTGTCCAGCCAGAACCCGGTTGACCTGGACTATAAAGGCCTGGCTAACGCAGGCACCTGGTTCATCGGCCGCCTGCAGACGGAGAACGACAAAAACCGGCTGCTGGACGGCTTGGCCGGCCTGAGCCAAGGGGGAGCGGACCTCAAGAAAGTTTCGGGGCTGATTTCCGGGCTGAACAAGCGAGTTTTCCTTCTGCACAATGTCCATGAGGAAGGCTTGACCGTCTTCCAGTCACGCTGGGCTCTGTCTTATCTGCGGGGCCCCTTGACCAGAGCCCAGATCAAACTGTTGATGGACCCCCGTCGGAAAGAGGCTGAAAAGGAAAAAAAAGAAGCCGCTCCCCAGCCCGCCGCAGAGCCCCGGGCCGCAGCCCGCCAGGCGTCGGCCGCCACCTCGGCCAAGCCCATCCCCCCTCCCGGCGTCGAGCAGCTTTTTCTTCCATCCCGCCGCCGGCCTTCCGCTCCCGGCCGCCTTCTTTATCATCCGGCCCTGGCCGCCTGGGCCGAGGTGTCCCTGGTGGATAATAAGCTCGGTTTGGCCAAGACCGAACCGGTCGGACATAGTCTTGAATTGACGGAAAATCTCTTGGGCCTGCTGTGGGACCAGGCTGTCCGGCTGGAGGTCAAGCCCGAGGAGGCCTTGGCAGCGCCCGCCGAAGAGGGTAGTTATGATTCTATACCCCCCAAATTCGCTTCCCGTCTTAAGGGCGCCGATAAAGATTATGAAGATTTCCTGGCCCGAACCTTCCACTGGACCATATGGCACAGCGCTCTTTTGAAAATGAATTCCGAGCCCGGAGAAGCCGAGCGTGATTTTCGCATCCGCCTGGGTCAGAAAGCGCGCGAGCTCCGGGACGAAGAGCTGGCCAAACTGCGCGAGAAGTACGCGGCCAAGATCTCCGGCCTGGAGCGGCAGGTGATGACCGCTCAGCACCGCCGGGAGCAGGAACAGGAACAGTACAAAGAGCAAATGGCCCATACGGCCATCTCCCTGGGCGCCACCGTCCTGGGCGCTATCTTCGGACGGGGAGGGAGGACGAGCAGCATCGGCCGGGCCACCACGGCCGCCCGGAGCGCCAGCCGGACTTATTATGAAAAGCAGGATATCCAAAGGGCCCAAGAGCAGGAGCGCCTGGCCCAGGAGAGGATGGCCGAGTTGGAGAAGCAGCTCCAGCAGGATGCGGAGGCCATGGCCAGCGCTTTCGACTCGGACAAGGAAAAACTGCAGGAGCTCGTTCTCCGGCCCAAGAAAGCGGACATCAATGTCCGCTGGTCAGGCCTGCTGTGGGCGCCCTATTGGCATCTGGAGGGGGGAGGGTTGGAGGCGGCGTTCTAGATTCCAAGCTCTAGGCCGCCTGTTTTTCCTTCTTATCCGTTGGAACCCGGATATGGCTAGGGTATCCAGCCGGCTCTCTCTCTCCACCTCGTCGAGCAGGAGGTTAAGCCCCAGAACGTCGCTGGCGATGTGGCCGGCGATCACCACGTTCAGGTTGGCTTTCTACATCCCACATCCCCGACAAGGGCCAGGTCATGGTCCGGTACTACGGCCTCTATGCCAATGCCCACCGGGGGAAGGTAAGGTGATGAGAAACGTTTTACGGCGGGACCAGCGGCGGGCTTGGGACATGGCGATGAACGGGATGTAATGGTCCGGGCCGATGAATCACTATCGGCCTTTTCAAGGTCGTTTTTATAAACCTTTAACACCCTGCCACAGCTAGGACATTCGGCGCCAATTGAGGTTTTATCTTCGCTAAAATACCGAAGAGCAGAGAATTGTTTGGACATAATGCCGGCTCCTTCTATTTGGTATTTCGCTTAGCCATCTCTCGTTATTCTGCCACCTGTGATGCTAGAGATCAAGGTTCCAGGCCGATCCCAAGCCCTGGCCCGCTCAGGCAGAACCTACCTATGCACGAATTGCCCCGGACTAATACCAAGCTCCCGCGATATTTGACAGCGAATAGCCCAGTCCGAGCTAACCCATGCCCCCCTTGTCTGGTTACGCATCCAGCAGGGAAAAGGGGCTGGCAGTTGGTGGATTGGGCATGTGCGGGGTGACCTGCCCACCCCTAAATCGATCCAGGCAGAATATGAAAAAAGGCCCGGTGGACCTAATCAGGGGGCAGGTCTGGCAGGGCCATGTCCATACTGTAGATAAAATTGCCTTGCGGCAAATCTTTACGACTTGAATCTCCCAGCCCTTAACCCGTTCGCCACCGCCACGAGCTCTGAGAACTCGTTTAGAAAGACCGCGATAGCTACGCTTATCAGACCTGTAATAGCGGAGGGGATGAGAGAGATGAGAATAAGGACGGTGAAAACGATGTTTTGAAGGCTTATGCGTCTCGCCCTTTTCCCGATAATAAGCGCATCAGGAATCTTGGTCAGATCGTCCGCCATGAGCGCGACATCGGTGGTTTCGATGGCGCTGACCGAGGACTTCCGCGCCTTTGAGCGGCTGCGGCTGGTACTGGCGCCGGAAGACAAGGCCGCGGCGCTCCTGCCGCGGCGCTACCGGGGTTGCTGGCTGATGATTCACCGGCCAGTTACCGGACGCGGCGCCGCCGACATCTGGGTGGCGGAATCGCCCGACCTGCGCCATTGGGGCAAGCACCGGCTGCTGCTGGCAGCACGGCGCGGTGCGTGGTGGGATGCGAGCAAAATCGGCCTTGCCACGCCGCTGATTGAGACCGAGCGCGGCTGGTTGATGCTCTACCACGGCGTCCGTGCGACCGCGTCCGGGTCCCTGTACCGGCTGGGAGTCGCGCTTCTTGACCTGGCTGACCCGTGCCAGTGCCTGATGCGCAGCGACGAATGGGTCTTCGGTCCGCACGAGGCGTACGAACGGCAGGGCGACGTGGCTGGTGTTGTGTTTCTTTGCGGCTACACCATCGGCGATGACGGCGATACAGTGAACATCTACTACGGCGCAGCCGACACCTGCATCGGTCTTGCGACCGGCCGCATCTCCGAAATCCTCAACTGGCTCGATACCCACGGTGAGGGTGGGTCCGAGCACAGCCCCATAATCTAGGCTGGGGTCCCGGAATGCTTCAGCCCCGGTAACCGCAGCTCGAGACCTAGATCTCCCTGAATTCCTTGTTTTTCATCGCTTATTTCTTGTCCTGGGACGTATTGTACGTGAACGCTTTGAGCAGCTCGAGGGGCAGGGGGAAGATGATCGTGGAGTTCTTCTCGGCGGCGATCTCCGTCAGCGTCCCCAGGAACCTGAGCTGGAGGGCCTGGGGATTCCTGGAAATGATATCGGCGGCCTGGGTGAGCTTGTCCGCTGCCTGGAACTCGCCTTCGGCGTGGATGACCTTGGCCCGGCGTTCGCGCTCGGCCTCAGCCTGCTTGGCGATGGCCCGGATCATGTTCTCCGGAAGATCGACCTGCTTCATCTCGACGAGCTGGACCTTGATGCCCCAGGGGTCGGTGTGCTGCTCGATGATCTCCTGGAGGCGGGAGTTCAGCTTGTCCCGCTCCGAGAGGAGGTCGTCGAGCGGAACCTGACCGAGGAGGCTCCGCAGGGTCGTCTGGGCCAGCTGGGAGGTGGCGTAGACATAATCCTGGACCTCGATCACGCACTTGAGCGGGTCGATGACCCTGAAGTAGAGGACGGCGTTGACCTTGACCGTGACGTTGTCCTTGGTGATGACGTCCTGAGGCGGGATGTCCATGGTGATGAGCCGCAGGCTGATCCTGACCATCCGGTCGATGGGGGAGAAGACGAGGATGAGGCCCGGGCCCTTGGGCTTGGAAAGCACCCGGCCCAGCCGGAAGATCACGCCCCTCTCGTATTCCCTGAGGATCTTGATGGAGTTCAGAAGGTAGATAACTGCGACTCCGATGATGATGATGGGCGCCGTTAAGAAGTTCATGTTCTCCTCCTTGTTCGGATTTTGACTATGCCCTGGTCACCTTGATTTTCAGGGTCTTTGCGACCTCGACAACCTTCAGGCGCTCGCCCCGGCGGACCGTCTGGTCGGCCTCGGCCTTCCAGATCTCGCTGTGGACGAAAACCCTGCCGGCGGGAGAGAGGTCGGTCTGCTCCGTGCAGAAAAACCTCTGGTGTATGGTGACTTCATTATAGGGAGTAGGCACGGGCAAGTCAAGAAGTTATAATGATTTGAACTTTTTTAGCGGAGTCATTGAGTTCATTATTAAGGGCCTAATTTTTTTAGGAGAAGAGTATTTCCAGACCCTATTAGATACATGGTAGGATGACCAGTATCTAAATAGTGATTTTCTATTTCTTCTCTGCCCTTAAAATTCCCGCATAGGAAAATACAGGGGGAATATTATGCTCCGGCAGGAGCTGCGAATTTTGAGGCACCCTATAAAAGGCTGAGCAAGTTCTCTAAAGCTTCGGTTTGTGGCGGCGAAGCCTCCGCCGCCTAATGTCTTCGAGCAGGTCGCGCTCACGGCGGCCGAGGAGAGCGGGGAATAATTCTAATCTTTTGTGATCATCGCTCGCGTCACCTCGCACATCCCCGACAAAGGCCAGGTCATGGTCCGGTACTACGGCCTCTACGCCAATGCCCATCGGGGGAAGGTGAGAAAGACATCCACCGTTGCTTTGGCCCTCCGGATGATCGAGGAGGAGCTCCGGCCCATCCCCTCCAAGGGTTGGGCGGCCATGATACGGAAAGTCGATGAAGTCGACCCGATGCTCTGCCCCAAGTGCGGCGGCGCGATGAAGGTCGTGGCTTTCCTTACCGATTTCTCCGTGGTCGATCGTATCATCGGCCACCTCAAGCTGACCTTTGTCGCAGCGAAGCCGCCCCCGCCTCAGGCCGCCTCGCAGGAGCTCTTGATGGCCGCTGATGTTTCGGCCGAATATTTCTCGTAACTCTCTCTTATGCGGGAGGGGAAGGTCCGGGTGATTTCAGGCGCTTTGGGCACTGCGGACGGCTTCCGGGTCGCCCTTCCTCGTGCTCAAGCCGTCCTTGACATGCCCAGAGCTCCTAATTATGCTTCCTCACGATGGTTGGATGGGATCATCGAGGCGAAACCGAGCCCCCGGGCCGGCGCAGCCGAAAAGCAAATCCCTATAGAGTCGACAGGCCCTCGTAAGCTGTCATTGAGCCTATGCCTCTAACTCCTTCAAAACGGAGCCATTAAGCGAAGCTCGCGGAAACCCGCCTTCTGGACTTACGATCCAGGTGTCGCCTGTTTGAGTCAGGCCAGGGGCACTTAATTGAATTCACTGATTTTGAACATGTTGGGAGGATAGGGGCGATTAACTAGCCGCCCATTGGCCCGGCCAGCTAATCACTAGCATCCCCGCCGCTCTATGGCCAAATGGCATAAGTAGATCAATTTGCAGTTGATTTCAAGCGCCTCCCCGGGCCCAGCGGCGGGCACATCGGTCTTAAAATGCCTGGTCAGCCGCTCATCGAAGATAGCCAGCGGGAACCACTCCCGAATGTTTGTGACGACGATCTTGAAGTTCGCCGGAGTGGAGGGGGTCAGCTCGGGGCCTAGGAAGGTGTAGTCAACGTGGTTCTGGAACATCTCTACGCGTGGATCAGAGGATCTCCTGTCGAAGATCCTCACAAAGTCCTCAGCCTGAAACGACTCTTTGGTGATTTTTGGGGTGACCCGGCGCATGATAGGAATGCCACCTGTCAGCACCGTCGCCGGCACGTTGAGTTTCATTTTTGCAGTTGGGGTCCTTTCCTGCGTGGTGCTCTGTATCGTTCCCCTTATTATCAGGAATGCGTCGCCTGCTTTAACTCTGACCTCCCCGCCACGCCTGTCCC
The DNA here is from genome assembly GCA_963702835.1 of Candidatus Aminicenantota bacterium. Lineage (GTDB taxonomy): Bacteria > Acidobacteriota > Aminicenantia > Aminicenantales > JAFGAV01 > JAFGAV01. The sequence continues at coordinate 1,063,659 of OY969762.1, read as the reverse complement.
AGAATATAACTTCTCTCTCTCCGGATCTCGTAGTGTGCGCCACGAAGCTGGCCGAGCGGTTTCGAAGCTCGGAATCCCTGCACACGAAGGCCACAAGTCCCGCATCCCTCAGGCTCTGAGCTATCGAGTCCGCCGTGTCGGTGTTGCGGTAGGGGGCGATGATTCTGGGAATCTCTCCGGCGAGCAGAAGGCGCGTGTCAAAGATCTCTTTGCCGACGAGGGAAGCCACCCTCTTTAAGAGGTCTCCATCGAGCGTTTTCGGGGGAACTACGGCAACATAGACCATGTCGTGTTGATCCCATTGCCCCTCTCCCAATTTGCTCTTCAGATCATTTCTCTATTCTGGTGATTGGGAAAATATTAGCACCGTTATGGAGACCAGTCAATGAAGGCCATATGCCTTACTAGGTATCGCGGATTAGAGAGGGGCTTATCCCCCTGATCAAGAACGAATGGATAATCAATAGGCCTTCAACTGGGCGTCGGGCGTCTATACGAGATCCTTAATCCAACTGGACAAATAGTTGACACCCCCTCCGCAACCGTCGTTAGGCTTGCGCCTCCAACACCTTCAAAACTAGGCCATTGAACGAAGCCCGCTGAGATCCCGCCTTCTGGACTTACGATCCATTTCTTTCTGTATCTTCATTACTCCCCATGGTTTTAATTTGAAATAACTCGTACGCCAATCCTTATCGGGGCGAGGTGATAAAGTCAGCAAAAATTCTAAGCGGCCAATTGAAAATATTCAGGCCTACCAATGCTATCTCAAAGCGAAGCGAGAGATGTTTGCAGGTACAGCAGATGGTTTAAAGCGAGCACTCCGAGACCTTGAAGCCGGGTTGGACATTCTGGGCGGAAACGTCCTTCTTTACCAGGGCATGGCGGAAGCACACCTCCAACATTATGAGTACGGTATTAAGGCGGATGAAGAGATCTTGCAGCAGCTGAAGCACGTCCTTCAGCTGTCGCGGTTTCTTCTTATTGAGCAGGCCCTGAAGGTAGCCGGTGACGCAGTTGTCGGAGGGGGTGTGGACGCACAGCAGAGGCAAGCTCAGAGTCCGGGCGGCGTCCACGTTTCAAAACCTGAAACTTTTTAAGACAATATTGAAATAGATATAGAAAGTGTCTCTGTATTTGCTGTACTTGTTGATTACTTGTCTGCCTTCACCTGGCCTGTCGGTTCCCCCATCGCTTCTTTTTCGTTCGTTTTTTTTGTAGCCTTGCCTTCTTCGGGGGCTTCCGTCGGTTTCTCGCTTTTACCGCTTTTCTGTTCTTTCGGTGGGACTGTCGTCTTTTCAGCCTTTATCTTTTTTTCCTTGCCCTGTTCGGGGGCTTTCTTAGGCTTCTCGACTTTGCCGCCTTCCTGTTCTTTCAGGGGGGCTGCCGCCCTTTCGGCCTTGATCTTCGCCATATCTTCCATCTTCTTTTCGTTGTCGGCAATCAGCTTCAGCCTGTTCTTCATGGCCCTGATATTTGCCCATAGTTTTTTAACGAGAGGATCTTTATCGGTCTTAGGAGGTTCGATCCCCTTCCCTAACAGGAAAGACAGCCGATTTTCCAGTTTTTGTTCGAAATATGCCTTTTGCCGCATTTGCATCTGCTTCCGCTTTAATTCCATTTGTTCCTCCTCTCCGATTTACTTGTTTTCTCCGGCAGCTTATAGACTATGCAGAGTTTTCTCTTCGCTGCCGGGCAGATAGATACTGAGGATATGTATATCAGGGTTTACGCCGAAAAGCCATCGCATTTCATGGCGCTTCTATTCAATGAGAAGCTGAGGGAATGGGAAGACTTCTATAACTACGGTCGACCTCATTCGGCATTAGGGGGGAGGACCCCTTATGAACGCTTTCGCGAAAGAGTTGGGCTCGAGTGTAACCAATCATGATCAGTCCTACAGCCGAGCTAGTCCAGATACATACGAGACGCCTGAGGTAAGATAGGTGTCACCACTATGTATCTGGACTAGCTCAGGAAAGCAAAGGGAGGATCGAACTTCCGGGCTAAGGGACCGAGAGGCTTCTCTCCTGGCGGCATACCGGCTTCAACGTCCACAGCCTGGTTAGGGCGAAGACCAAGCCGGAGGCTGAGCGGGTGGGGAAGTACATGATCCTGCCGGTGCTGGCCCTGGAGCGGCTGTCATTCCTGGAGCAGGAGGGCAAAGTCGGTTACCGATGGGGCCGGGACACGGCCGACCGGGAGGCGATGAATTATCTGGAGTTCATCGCCCGGGTGACCTTGCACATCCCCGACAAAGGGCAAGTCATGTTCCGGTACTACGGCCTCGACAGGTTCTGAGGTCCGATTTATGCTTCCTCACGATGGTTGGATGGGATCATCGAGGCTAAACCGAGCCCCCGGGCCGGCGCAGCCAAAAAGCAAATCCCTATATAGAAAATTCCGAGAAATATTATTCGTAGACACATACCAAATTTATCAATTCAGATAACATGATGAGGCTATGCACCTCCAGATGGGGGGTCTCGTCATGGTAGATTCCCTTTGGAACAAACTTCATCTAGGAGGTGCACGGTGTAAGTCCCTGATTATATCTGATTATATCGTTGATTTTACATACCTTCGGCCTTATACTAAAACAACTTTGGGGAACAAAGAGAGGACACGGAAGGGAGAACATATGGAACGTTTTAAGCTCTTGCTGATCAAGCATTTTGAAAAAATTATCGCCCTCGTCATCCTCCTGGCGGCCTTTTTGGGCATGTATTTCGTTCAGGAAAAAAACTTCATTCTGAACTTTTATTATCTCCCCGTGGTTTTCGCCTCATATTTTTTGGGGAAGCGACTGGGCGTTCTTACGGCTTTGTTATCCATCCTCTTGGTTCTGGTTTGTGTCTTGGTCTTTCCAGGCCGTTTGATTATTAAAGACGATCCGTGGGGCGGGGTTTTTATGCTTTCTTCCTGGGGAGGATTTCTTATCCTGACAAGTTTTGCGGTCGGGGCTCTTTACGAGCAGAAAGAGCGCCAGATGCAAGAACTGAAACAGGCTTATATCGGCATCCTGGAAATCCTGTCGAAATATATCGAGTCTTCCGATAGCTATACCAAAGGCCATTCCCTCCGCGTGTCGGAACTGGGGATGAAAATCGCCGTGGCCATGGATTTGCCGCCCCGCTTGGTAGAGAACATCCGGGTCGCGGGCCTACTCCACGACATCGGCAAAATTGAGGTCAGCGGCGAGGTCCTTCGCAAAGCCGCCAACCTGACTCCCGAGGAAAAAGACTTACTGGATGAGCATTCAGATAAAGGGGGATACATCCTGGCCAAAGTGGGAGAATCTTGAAAGAAGTTGTTCCCATCGTCATAACCCACCACAAGTATTTTGTCAACGCGCTGGAGACAGCCAAAGATCACTTGACAAAGATCCCCTTGGGTGCGCGCATTGTTGCCGTGGCCGATACCTTTGATGCCATGATCACCGATAGGCCCTATCGGAAGGGCGTTCAAACTTGGGAAGCCATGCAGGAAATCGTGGGCCAATCAGGGAAGCAATTTGACCCTGAAGTCGTTGAAGCTTTTAAACGAGTCATCAGCGAAAAGCTGGATGCCTAAGGATCAGTCCGAGTTGGAGAAGCAGCTCCAGCAGGATGCGGAGGCGATGGCCAGCGCTTTCAACCCGGACAAGGAAAAACTGCAGGAGCTCGTTCTGCGGCCCAAGAAAGCGGACATCAATGTCCGCTGGTCAGGTCTGCTGTGGGCGCCCTATTGGCATCTGGAGGCGGGAGGGTTGGAGGCGGCCTTCTAAATTCCAAGCTCTAGGCCGCCTGTTTTTTTCTTCTTATCCGTTCAAAGCCGGATATGGCTAGGGTATCCAGCCGGCCCTCTCTCTCCACCTCGTCGAGCAGGAGGTTAAGCCCCAGAACGTCGCTGGCGATGTGGCCGGCGATCACCACGTTGACATTGGCTTTCTTGGCGTTTTCCAAATGCTCTTCGCTCATGTGCATGGCCAGCAGGGTGCTGACCCCGCCGGAAGCGATCTTGTCATAGACTTCCTTGGAACCCTCGGTGCCGCCGGTCATGTCCACGTAGATCTTTCCGCAGCGGCTGTTTTCGCTGCCGCTGACGATCCGGGGCGGGACCTGCTGTCGCCAGGCAGTCTGGTATTCGGGGATTTCTTGCAGCAGCTGAAGAACGTCCTTCAGCTGTCGCGGTTTCTTCTTATCGAACAAGCCCTGAAGGTAGCGGGTGACACAGTTGTCGGAGGGGGTGTGGACGCATAGCAGGGGCATGCCCAGAGCACGGGCGGCGTCCACGGCCCGGCTGTGGTTGATGGGCATCAGCCGGCGTTCGACCTCATTGATTCTTTTATCCATGAGTTGCTCGGCCACGCTGACCGTGATTCCCAAATGGGCCAGCTGGTCGGTCTGGAGTTTCATCACGTCGTAGAGGCGGGCCAGGGCACGCCCCTCAGGATGATGGGAGATGAGCAGGTCGATCTTGCGGCCAAAGTCGCGGTTGAGCAGATAGGCCAGCAGGATCTCGGGGGTTTCTATATCCACGCCGATGAGGGCCCTGCGTACTTCACGATCAGGGTTACCGTGGAGCAAGCGCGTGTCGGCATAGGGATTAAACAGGCGGTCCCGGTCGAAAAATTCCGGGTCCCTTCCTTTGAGGCCTTTAAGAAAATCCTTTTGCTCCTGGAGAAGGCGGCCGACTTCTTTCCGGCCGCGGGGGTCGTTCCGGATGCCTGTTTCAATGATCAAACGATACAGCCGGCCGAGCTTCATGGGTTCCTCCTCTGGCACGGTTATGATACTCCAGGCCGCTCAGGAACGGAATATGTTCAGTTCCCTATCGGCCCGGCCAAGCCAGCAGTCCATTTTATTGTCAAATAATATATGAAAATAAGGCGATTCTATATAAAATAAACAAAGGGAGAATGGGGTATGAGCAGAATTTTATCAGACGGCGCACGCCGGCGCTCTTTGGCCCTGGCCGTTATCTTGATAGCCATCGTCGGAGTTTTGCCCGGCCAGGTCCAGGGCTGGAAATTGGGCGGGCGGCCTGTGCCCGGGCCGCTTCCTCCAAACCCGAATGCAGCCGGGCCCGGACTCGAGACACAGACGGATGTCATCTACGGGTTCGCCGACGGTGTAGCCCTCAAGCTTGATTTCGCCAGGCCCACAGCCTGCGCCGGACAAATAATCCCCCTGGTCATCTATGTCCACGGCGGCGGCTGGACGTCCGGCGACAAAGCCGGCGCTTTCCAGACAAGCTACGCCCGGATGTTTTTCCAGCTCGGCTTCGCCGTGGCCTCCCTCAACTACCGCCTCTCCCCGGCCTGGCATTTTCCCGCGGCTATCAACGATTGCAAGCTGGCCGTGCGCTTCCTGCGGAGCAACGCCGAACGGTTCGGCATCGACCCCGACCGCCTCGGCCTGTGGGGCGGCTCGGCAGGGGGGCATCTGGTCTCGCTCATGGCCACGGCCTCAGATGAGGACGGCTTGGAGGGCCCTGGGCTGCTAGGCCTATCGAGCCGGCCGCAGGCCGTGGTGGACCATTTCGGCCCGACCGACCTCACTGCCTTCGTCATCGGCACGCCCTATCAGACCACGACCATAATCAATTTTTTAGGATGCTATCCGCTGGACTGTCCGGACAAGGCCAGCCAGGCTTCCCCGGCCTCTTTCGTCACCCCAGATGACCCGCCCCTGCTCATCATCCACGGGGATAAAGACCAGACCGTACCCTACAGCCAGGCGGAGATCTTTGCCGAGAAGCTCCGCCGGGTGGGCATTCCCGGGGCTCTGATCAAGGTGCTCAACGCCGGCCACGGATTTGTGCCGTCGCCAGTCACGGCCGTCATCTCACCCTCTCTAGACCAAATCTCATTTTTGACGGTGGCCCATATCGCCCGTTTCATCGAGCCGGCGCTCTACGGCGACCTGAACATGGACGGCAAGGTGAATGTCAAGGACTGGCAGGAGCTGGTCTGGCACCTGGACCAACAGGGCGTCGGGCCCAATGCCGCTCCGGCGCCCGGGAGCTGGAACCCACTGGCCGATATCCATTCAGACGGCGTCATCGACCAGCAGGACATGGACGCTTTTCTGAAGATCTGGAAGTCGCGCTAGGCCGGTCGAAGGGAGATGAGGCCACGGAAAGCGCCCTTGCCCATAAGCCGCGCTCTGGAAAAAGGCAAGCCTCCCGGAGCGGCTGAGATAGCGGCCCGGCTTAGGGACATGCTCCGGGGCCGGGCCAACGCCGCCAAAGCTCGAAGCGGCCAGGCCTTTTTCAAAGAACCGGTGACCCTGTACGGGATCTCAGCCTTGGAAGTACGGAGCCTGGCCAAAGAGATATATACGGAGGTCAAGAGCTTTTGGAGCTGGAGGGAGGCGGCGGCCCTGGCCGACCTTCTTCTTCCTGACCCCCATCTCGAGGCCAAGGGAATAGCCATCCTGATCATGGGCCGCCTGGCCCAGGCCGCGCCGGCCCCGGTCATGCTCCGCAAGGCGCGGTCCTGGCTCTTGGCCGGATTTTGCGACAACTGGGCCACGGTGGACACGCTATGTCCCGAGGTCATTACTCCGCTTCTGGCCAGGTCTCCGGGCCTCCTCGGCCGAATTAAAAACTGGCCGCTGTCCCGGAATCGATGGATCGTACGGGCTTCGGCCGTGTCCCTCATCCCTCTTGCCCGCCGGGGAATAGCCCTCCATTCGGCTTACGACAACGCTCGCCGGTTGTTCAATTCCCCGGATGACCTGGTTCAAAAAGCCAACGGCTGGCTGCTGCGCGAAGCCGGCAAGACGGACGGGAGGAGGTTGGAGCGGTTCCTCCTGGCCTATGGACCGGCCATCCCCCGAACCACCCTCCGTTATGCCGTCGAACGGTTTCCTGCGTCCCGACGAAAATATTTATTGCGGGCGACCCAAGGCTAAACCTGTTGTTTCCCGCCCTGGACTCGTGTATAAATATTTCTTGTCATTTTTCTAGACTAGGAGAAACCATGAGAGCAAAAATTATCGGACTGACAATTATTCTTCTGGGAATTTCAGGCCTCAGCCTGCTGGCCCAGGAGGAAACCCGCCTGCTGAGGTTTCCCACCATCTACGGAGGCCAGGTCGTCTTCTCCTACGCCGGGGATCTTTATACCGTCCCTAGTTCAGGCGGGACGGCCCGAAAACTGACCTCCCACCCCGGCTACGAGTGCTTTGCCCGATTTTCACCGGACGGCAAGTCGATCGCCTTCACCGGCGAATACGATGGCAACCGCGAAGTCTACCTCATGCCGGCCCTAGGCGGCATCCCCAAGCGTCTGACTTACACTCCTGTCCTCAGCCGGGACGACATCTCGGACCGCATGGGCCCCAACAACATCGTCATGGGCTGGACCCATGACGGCCGGCGCATTGTTTTCCGCTCCCGGATGCATGAATGGGATGCCTTCCTCGGCCAGCTCTATACCGTTCCAACGGCAGGCGGGACGCCGGAACAGCTCCCCCTGCCCAGGGGAGGGTTCTGCTCTTATTCCCCCGACGACTCAAAGCTGGCTTACAACCGAGTTTTCCGCGAGTTCCGCACCTGGAAACGCTACCGCGGCGGCATGGCCGACGACGTATGGGTCTACGACTTCGCCACGAAAAAAACGGAAAATATCACCAACAACTCCGCCCTGGACATCATCCCCATGTGGAGCGGGGAGGCCGTCTACTTCGTCTCTGACCGCGACGAAAACAAGCGGATGAATCTGTACCGTTATAGCCTGAAGACAAAAGAGACAAAAAAGCTGACGCAGTTCACCGATTACGACATCAAATTCCCCTCGCTGGGCGGGGAGGCCATCGTCTTCGAGAACGGGGGATACCTGTACCGTTTCGACTTGCGCAACGAAAAAACAGAAAAAATCCCGGTGACCATCGCCGATGATATGCTCAACGGCCGGAGCAAACTGGTGAGCGTCGCCAGCCGAACCTCCGGCGGCGACATCTCGCCCGACGGCAAGCGGGTGGTCCTTGGCGCCAGGGGCGATATCTTCACCGTCCCGGCCAAAAACGGCAACACCCGCAACCTGACGGCCACCCCCGGCGTCCACGAACAGAACCCCATCTGGTCTCCGGACGGCAAGTGGATCGCCTACATGTCCGACGGGAGCGGCACCGAGGAGCTGGCCATTGTCCCCCAGGACGGAAGCGGAGCGGCCATCCAGGTCACTACCGGCGGCGACACCTACAAGTATCGGGCCGTTTGGTCGCCGGACTCCAAGAAGCTGCTCTGGGGCGACAAGCTCCTTCGCCTGAACTATGTGGATATCGGCTCCAAGCAGGTCAAGATCGTGGACCAGGCCAAGATCTGGGAAATCACCGACTACGCCTGGTCCCCCGACAGCCAATGGATCGCCTATGCCCGGCCCGAGGTGGAGTCCCAGGGCAAGGTGTACCTCTATTCCCTGGCGGCGGGCAAGAGTTTTGAAGTTACGGACGGTTGGTACAACTCCTACGGACCCGCCTTCAGCTCGGATGGAAAATACCTCTTCTTCGTCTCGGACCGCGATTTCAAGCCCTACTACAGCTCCACCGAATGGGATCACGCTTTTCTGTCCCTGTCCCGCATCTACTTGGTGACCCTGGCCGCGGACACTAAATCGCCCTTTGCCCCCAAAAGCGACGAAGTGTCGGTGGCCAAGGAAGCCGAGGCCTCAGCTTCTAAAACGGACAAGGGTAAAGAAACAAAACCGGAAGCCAAGGAGGCGGAAAAGCCGAAAGCCGGCCTGACGGTCAAGGTGGACATCGAAGGCCTTAAAGCCCGCCTCGTCGGACTGCCCATCGAGGTAGCCAACTATCGGGAACTTGTCTCGGTGGGCGATATTCTCTACTACCTCAAGCGGGGCGACCGCGACACCGCCACCTCGCTTAAAATGTACAACCTGACCGACCAGAAGGAGACCGAGCTGGGTGTTGCGGACGCCTATGCCGTTTCAGCCGACCAGAAGAAGATGCTGGTCATGAAGGAGCGGTCCTTGTATCTCCTGGACCTGCCCCGCGCCCCTTTCAAGCTCGAAGAAAAGCTCGACCTGGGAGGCTTGGAGGTCAACCTCGACCTTAAAAAAGAGTGGGAGCAGATATACCTCGAATGCTGGCGGCAGATGAAATATTACTTTTATGCGCCCAACATGCACGGCCAGGACTGGGAGGCCCTGAAGCAGAAGTATCTGCCCCTGGCCCGGGCCGCCAACCACCGCGCCGACCTGACCTATGTCATCGGCGAGCTGATCGGCGAGCTCAGCACCGGCCATACCTACGTCGGCGGGGGAGACCTGCCGGCCGTGCCGCGCGTCAAAGTCGGCCTGCTGGGAGCCCAGGTCCAGAAGGACGGAACAGGATTCACCAAGGTCGTTAAGATCCTCCGCGGCCAGAACTGGGACAACTCCCTTCGCAACCCGCTCCTCGACGTGGGAGTCAACGTCAAGGAGGGCGATTATATCCTGGCCGTCAACGACCGGCCGACCAGCTCCCTGACGGATATTTATGAGTCTCTGGTCAACACCGCCGGCAAGCAGGTCAAGCTCCGGGTGAACGCCAAGGCCGAGGAGAAGGGGAGCCGCGAGGTGGTCGTGGTGCCCATCGATGACGAGCAGCCGCTCTATTATTACACCTGGGTCCAGGAGAACATCGAGAAGGTGGCTCGGGCCACTGACGGGAAGGTGGGCTACCTCCACATCCCGGACATGGGCGTCCCCGGGCTGGTCGAGTTCGTCAAGTATTTTTACCCTCAGCTCCGCAAGAAAGCGCTCATCGTCGACGTCCGGGGCAACGGTGGGGGAAACGTCTCGCCCATGATCATCGACCGGCTTCGCCGGGAAATCGCTATGGTCGATATGTCGCGCGACACCGTGCCCCGGCCCGACCCGGAGGAAGCTTTTTTGGGCCCGATGGTCTGCCTCATGAACGAATTCTCCGCTTCGGACGGCGACCTCTTTCCCTATCGTTTTAGGAAACACGGCCTGGGCCAGCTCATCGGGAAGCGGACCTGGGGGGGTGTGGTGGGCATCCGGGGTACGCTGCCCCTGCTTGACGGCGGGTTCCTGAACAAGCCCGAATTTGCCCGCTATAGCTTGGACGGAAAGGAATGGATCATCGAAGGCGTCGGCGTGGAGCCGGATATTTTCGTGGACAACGACCCGGCCAGGGAATTCGCCGGCATTGATGACCAGCTCAACAAGGCCATCCAGGTCATCCTGGAGGAGTTGAAGACCAAGGAGAGGACGCTGCCGCCCATCCCCCCCTATCCCATAAAAAAATAGGGGGGGCTGCTATGGGGGCTCGGCCCGGGCCGGGTCAGCGATCAGGCCGGGCCGGAAGGGGGAAGGAATGGCCGGCACCAGCCATGGATAAAGTCAAGGTTTTTTGCCCGAATTGCGGGTCGGTTAACGCCTTTCCTCTGGCCGCCGAAGATAAAAAAGTGTTATGCGGCCGATGCAAGAGCCGGCTGCCCAGACCGGGGGAAGTCTTGGAGCCGGGTCCGGCCGGCCTGCAGAATGCCCTGGCCAACGGCAGCCTGCCCGTGCTGGTGGATTTCTACTCTACGTCTTGCGCGCCCTGCCACTTAATGCATCCCATCGTCGAGCGCCTGGCCCGCAGGCACCGGGGCGAGCTCTTGGTTGTCAAGGCCAACGTGGAGGTTCATTCCGGCCTGGCCTCCCAGCTCAAGATCCAGGCAGTACCCACCTTTGTTGTTTTCAGCAAGGGGTATGAGATGGGCCGGACGAGCGGGGCCATGTCCGAGACGGATTTTTCCCTGTGGGTGGCTAATACGGCTCGGGCTTAGGGGGAAAAAGAAGGGAAAAAGAAATGCCGAAGAGGGGACTCGAACCCCTACGAGCGGGTAATGCTCACTAGCCCCTCAAGCTAGCGTGTCTGCCAATTCCACCACTTCGGCGTTTATGGGCTTAAGTTATTTTTTGACCGGTTCGGGAGGCTTGGGGGCCGGCGGCGTCGGGCCGGGGCTCGACTTTTCCTGAGTTTGAGCGGCCGGCGGCTTTCCGGCGTCCGCGCCCGCCATGCGGGATTTCTTCTCCGGAGTGGATATCAGCGACAGGCCGATTGAGGTGATCATGAACAATACGGCGGAGATGGTGGTGATTCTGGCCATGATCGAGGCCGTGCCGCGCGGCCCGAAGGCCGTAGCGCTACCCCCGCCGCCGAAAGCCCCGGCCAGGTCGGCCGCTTTTCCCGACTGAAGCAGGACGGCGGCGACCAGAATGAGGCAAATGAGCACATGAAGGATGGTCAGTAATGCTGTCACGTCTTTTCCTTGTTCGCTTTGATCGCTTCTTTGGTGATCTGGATGAAGGAGGTCGCCTCCAGTGAGGCACCCCCCACCAGAAAACCGTCTATATCTTTCTCCCTAAAGAGGGAGAAGGCGTTGTCCGGCTTGACCGACCCGCCGTATAAAATTATAACACAGCGGCTGACTTCGTTTCCATATTTTTCTTTGAGCCTGTCTCGGATGAAAGAATGGACTTCCTGGGCTTGGCCCGGGTAGCGGTCTTGCCCGTGCCGATAGCCCAGATCGGTTCATAGGCGATAATGGCCTGGCCGGCCTGCTCCCCGTTCAGCCCCTCCAATCCGGCCTCCATCTGTTCAGCCGCCCGGTTCATGGTGCGGCCTTGTTCCCGCTCCTGGAGCGTTTCACCCAGGCAGAAAATCGGCGTCAAATGGTGCCGTAAGGCTGCCCGGATTTTCTTGTTCACAGCAGCGTCCATCTCGCCGAAGAGCTGGCGCCTTTCAGAGTGGCCGAGGACAACATAGCGGCAGCCGGCGTCACAGAGCTGGACGGGGGAAATCTCGCCGGTGAAGGCGCCCTTATCCTCCCAGTGCATGTTCTGGGCACCGAGTTGGACCGGGCTCTCGCTGATCACTTTTTGAACAGGGGCCAACAAGCTGAAGGGGGGGATAAGGACGATTTCTGCTTCGGGCAGCTCCAGGCCGGCTTTGACCACCTGGGCGGCGAGCTTCTTGGCCTCCTCGGCGGTCAGGTGCATCTTCCAGTTGCCGGCCACCAGGGGAGGCTTGACCCGGCCGCTCATGGCTTTTTCCACCCCAGGGCCTCCAGGCCCGGCAGGGTCTCATAAGCCAGAAATTCCAGGCTGGCCCCGCCTCCCGTGGAGATATGAGTGATGCGGTCAGTGAGGCCGGCTTGCGCGACGGCGGCCACGGAGTCTCCGCCGCCCACGATGGACATGGCCTTGGATTGGGCTATAGCCTGGGCGATACCCGTTGTGCCCCGGCTGAAGGCCGGGACCTCGAACACGCCCAGCGGGCCGTTCCAGAATATGGTTTTGGCCAGAGAGATGATCTGACTATAGGCGGCCACCGTCCGGGGGCCGATGTCCACGGCCATCAGGTCGGGGGGCAGGGGAAAGGCGTCCGCAGTTTTTTCCGGATGGTCGGCCGTGGGGGAGGCGGCCAGAACATGGTCAAGAGGCAATAGGAGATTGACCTTCTTTTCCTTGGCCTTGTTCAGAATTTTGAGCGCTAGGTCCTTCTTGTCGTCCTCAACCAGCGAGCGGCCGACCTCCTGTCCCTGGGCCTTGAAAAAGGTATAGGCCATGGCCCCTCCGATGAGGATGTTGTCGGCCTTGTTGATCAAGTTCTCGATGACCGGGATTTTGTCCGAGACCTTGGCTCCGCCCAGGATGGCCGTATAGGGCCTCTGGGGCGAGCGGACGGCCCGGCCCAGATAATCCACCTCCTTTTGCAGCAGAAAACCCGGCGCACAGATATTCACCTGATGGGCGATGGCCGCCACCGAGGCGTGAGCCCGGTGGCAGGTGCCGAAGGCATCGTTGATGTAGATATCGATGCCTTGGGCCAACTGGCCGGCAAAAGCGTCATCATTGGAGGTTTCGGCGGCCTGGAAGCGCACGTTCTCCAGCAGGAGGACTTCGCCGTCCTGGAGACCGTTCTTGAGCGCCTCGACCTCCGGGCCGACGACCGCCCCGGCGAACTTGACCTTAAGGCCCAGGAGCTCGGACAGCCTGCCGGCCACGGGCTTGAGGCTGAGCTTTGGGTCGGCCTTTCCCTTGGGCCGTCCCAAATGGGAACAGACCACAACCCGCGCCCCATGGTTGACCAGATAAGCCAGGGTCGGGAGCGAGGCTTTGATGCGGGTATCGTCCCGGATGTTCCCTTTATCGTCCAGGGGGACGTTGAAATCCACCCGGAGGAAAACCTTTCGGCCTTTAACCTGGAGAGATTGGAGCGATCTCATGGCGGCTTATTTTAGGATAAATTTAGCCAGGTCGCGCAGCCGGCAGGAATAGCCCCATTCGTTGTCGTACCAGGCCAGGACCTTGAGCAGGTTGCCGTCGACGACCTTGGTGTAGGGACCGTCCACGATGGCCGAATGGGGGTTGGCCAGGAAATCAACCGAGACCAAAGGCTCTTCGCTGTACTGAAGAATGTTCCGCAGCTTGCCCTCGGCTGCCGCTTTGAAGGCGGCGTTGACCTCTTTATCGGTGACGGTCTTTTTCATCAGGGCCACCAGGTCCACCAGCGAGATGTTGGGCGTGGGCACCCGGATGGCGATGCCGTCGATCCGTCCCTTGAGCTCGGGCAGGACCAGGCCGACCGCCTTGGCCGCGCCGGTCGTGGTCGGGATCTGGCTCACGGCCGCAGCCCGGGCCCGGCGCAGGTCTTTGTGCGGCTGGTCGAGGATGCGTTGATCGTTGGTGTAGGCATGGATGGTGGTCATGAAGGCTTTCTCGATACCGAAAGTTTCGTGGAGGACCTTGGCCACCGGCGCCAGGCAGTTGGTGGTGCAGGAGGCATTGGACAGGATGTGGTGCTTGGCCGGGTCGTACATGTGTTCATTGACGCCCATGACCATGGTCAAGTCCGGGTCATCGGCCGGCGCGCTGAAGATGACTTTGGCCACGCTGCCGCGCATGTGCTTGCGGGCATCGGCGGCTGTCTTATACATGCCCGTGGACTCCAGGACCAGGTTGATCTGGTGATCAGGCCAGGGGACGGTGGCCGGGTCTTTCTCGGCATAGACCCGGATGGGCTTGCCGTTGACCAGAATGGAATCCTGAGTGGCCTTGACCTCTTCATGGAAGCCGCCCATGATGGAGTCGTATTTGAGCAGATGGGCCAGGGTCTTGGCGTCGGTGATATCATTAACGGCCACGATCTCGAGGGCCGGGTCTTTGTAGGAGGCCCGGTAGAAGTTCCGGCCTATGCGTCCGAATCCGTTGATGCCGATCTTGATGCTCATGATTCCTCCTTTTAAGGCGATAAGTATCGTCAAATTAGCATAAAACCTGTCCCAGAGCAACGCCTCAAGTTCGGAGATGCTGCCATTCTATGATTAGATCTTGAACTAGGCCTGGAACATCGATATCTTGAGGGAAGCCATGAAATTGGCCAGCAGGGATCCATTTTTCCAGGACATCCTGTCCTTGATCCGCGCCATCCCGGCCGGGAAGGTGGCCACCTACGGGCAGATCTCCTGCTTGGCCGGAGACCCCTGGGGAACCCGACAGGTTGTCAGGGCGCTCCACGCTTGTTCGGACAAGGAAAACCTTCCCTGGCACAGAGTCATTAACTCCCGGGGAGGGATCTCGCTGAGGCCCGGCCAGGGAGCCGAGGAGCAGAGGCGGCGTCTCCGGGCCGAGGGGCTGAAATTCGACCGCTGGGGCTGCCTGGACCTCGATAAGTTCCAATGGGACCCTACCCCCGGTCAACTCTCAAAGGTTCTGAGGAAATTTCTGCTTCGAGAATCCCGACGTTGACACCCCCCGACCGATATAGTAAATTCCGGGCAAAGACATCCAATCGGCGGCGCATGAAACTGCGCTAGGAGGGGCCATGAAAGTCCTGACCTCGGCCCAGATGAGGGAAATCGACCGCAAAGCAATCGAAGAGATAGGCATTCCAGGCCCGGTGCTGATGGAAAACGCGGGCCTGCGGGTGACAGCGGCGCTCAGGGGCCTTTTTCCCGATAAACACGCCTGCAAATTGGCGGTCGTGGCCGGCAAAGGGAATAACGGGGGAGATGGCCTGGTCGTAGCCCGCCACATCCATAACCTCGGCTATAGCATTGAGGTGTTGCTCCTGTCCAAGATCGAGGAGCTTAAAGGCGATGCCCTGCTCAACGCCCGCATCTGCCGGAACATGGGTGTTCCGCTCAAAGAAGTCGCCGGACCTCAGGAATGGACGGCTGCGGCCAAAGCCCTTTCTCGTGCCCGGGTCATTGTGGACGCCATATTCGGCACCGGGCTGGTCAAGCCGGCCGAAGGGCTCTATGCCCAGGCTATTCAAGACATCAACAAGGCCGAGGCTTTCAAGCTGTCCGTCGATATTCCTTCCGGCCTGTCTTCGGATACTTTCAAGCTCATCGGCCCGGCGGTCAAGGCCGACCTGACGGTAGCCCTGGCCGCGCCCAAGGTCGGACATGTTTTTCCTCCGGCCGAAGAGCAGGTGGGCGAGCTCCTGATCGCCGACATAGGCATTCCCAAGACCCTTTTTGATGATGAGAGCCTGACCCTGGAAATGGTGGATGAGGAATTTGTAGTCTCCTTGTTCGGCCGGAGAAAACGAGATACTCACAAGGGAACTTACGGCCATCTGCTCGTCATCAGCGGCTCGCTGGGCAAAACGGGTGCGGCGGTCATGGCCGGACGGGCCGCGCTCAAAATGGGCGCCGGCCTGGTGACCGTGGCCACCGCCTCTTCCTGCCTGCCGCTGGTGGCCCGTTCGACGCCGGAGCTCATGACCGAGCCTCTGGCCGAGACCAAGGAAAAAACAATTGCCGTTGAAGCCGTCGGACGTGCCGTCGAGCTCTGCCGGGGCAAAGACGGCCTGGTCCTGGGGCCCGGCCTGTCCACCCATCCTTCCACGGCCCGCTTCGTTTGCGAGCTGCTGGCCAAGGTCAAGCTGCCTTTAGTGCTCGATGCGGACGGGCTCAATATTTTGGCCGAGAATCAGGCCCTTATGCAGAAGCTCCCCCGGCCGGCAATTTTAACGCCTCATCCGGGAGAGTTTGGACGTTTCCTCGGCATGCACGCCGCAGCGGTGCTCGAAAAAAGGCTGGAGCTTGTCCCGGAATTTGCCAAAAAACACAACGTCGTCCTGGTGCTCAAAGGCCACCGGACGTTGGTTGCCGCGCCCGACGGCCGGACCTATATCAACTCCACCGGCAACCCGGGCCTGGCCACCGGCGGCTCGGGCGATGTACTGAGCGGCATGCTTGGAGGCCAGCTCGTCCAGGTGAAAGATGCTTTGAGGGCTGCCCTGTCCGCGGTCTATGCCCACGGCTTGGCCGGCGACCGGGCCGCCGAG
This sequence comes from Candidatus Aminicenantota bacterium, assembly GCA_963702835.1. Lineage (GTDB taxonomy): Bacteria > Acidobacteriota > Aminicenantia > Aminicenantales > JAFGAV01 > JAFGAV01. Next base: position 1,047,358 of record OY969762.1, on the reverse strand, counting down.
AAGCTCAGCCAAAAATCCCTCACGGCAACAGACATCATCCGCACCCTTCCGGCCGCCCTCAAAGAGCTGGAAGAGAAAGCGGCCGGGCCGAAGCCCGCTTAGGGGTCGCGCGCCAACCATGAAACAGGAGTCCCGGGAGACTCGGGAGTACTATAGCTCCAGCGAGGAAGAGACCCTCCGGCTGGCCCGCCAACTGGCCGAAAGTTTCCGGGGGGATGAAGTTGTCCTGCTCATCGGTGAGCTGGGGGCGGGCAAGACCGTTTTCGCCAAAGGCCTGGCCGCCGGGCTGGGTCTGGGGGATGTCGTCCAGGTGTGCAGCCCGTCCTACACCCTGCTCAACATCTATCAGGCGAAGGTCCTCATTTTTCACTTCGACCTCTACCGCCTGGACAAGCCGGCCGACATCGAGGACCTCGGCCTGGAGGATTATCTTGACCGCGGGGTGGTGATCGTCGAATGGGCGGAGAAGCTCCGCTTTCCCCTGAAAGCCATCCGGGTCGAGATCCTCCGTCGGGCCGGGGAGCGAGCGGACCATCAGGATCACCCAGCCATGATGGTTCATCCCTCGCGCCGGCCCGTCGAGGCCAACGGCCAATTAACATAAATTGAAAAAAGCAGGAAGTTGGAGATGAGCGTTCCATTGGCCGAGAGGCTTTTTCATCTTCGCGCCAAGGAGACGAACATCCGGACGGAGATCCTGGGCGGGGCCACGACCTTCATCACCATGGCCTACATCATCGTCATCAACCCGGCCATCCTGAGCTTCGCCGGTATCCCCCCCGGCCCGAGCACGGTGGCCACCATCCTGGCCGCCACGTTCGGCTCCCTGCTGATGGGGCTGTATGCCAACCGCCCTATCGCCGTGGCGCCCTACATGGGAGAAAACGCCTTCATTGCCTTCGGCCTGGCGGCCATGGGCATCGGCTGGCAGCTGCGGCTGGGGGCCGTGTTTATCAGCGGGCTGGTCTTTGTTCTCATCACCCTCTTGCGGGTTCGATCCTGGCTGGCCAATTCCATTTCTTCAAGCCTCAAGCACAGCTTTGCCGTCGGCATCGGCCTGTTCCTGGCTTTCATCGGCCTGTACGAAACCGGGATCGTCACCAGCTCGGTCACCGGCCAGAATCCTCAAGCCCTCCTTCACCCCGGCGCCTCGGTGATGTCAGCTCCCGACGTGCCGGTGAAGCTCGGCAACTTGCACAGCCCGCAGGTCCTTCTGGCGGTCTTCGGGTTTGTCCTTATCTGCGTCCTTTTGTATCTCAGAGTCCGGGGCGGAATCCTGCTGGGAATTGCGCTGACGGCTGTGCTGGGGTATGCCCTGAAATTGGGAGAGGCCCCTCGGGCCGTGGCGGCCCTGCCGTTCCGCGGCGAATTCAGCCTGGCGCCCATCGCCCTCAAACTTGACATCGCCGGCGTGCTCCGCCTGAGCTTCCTGCCGATTCTGCTGACGCTTTTTCTGATGGGGTTTCTCGACACTCTGGGCACTCTGGTCGGTGTGGGTGCCGCCGGCCAGATGCTGGATGAAAAGGGCAATTTCCCTGATATCGAGCGCCCCATGATGGTGGATGCCGCAACCTGTGTCTTCAGCGCCCTGGTGGGCACTTCGACGAGCGGAGCCTACATCGAATCGGCTGCCGGCATCCGGGAAGGAGCGCGGACCGGCCTGGCGGCCGTCACCACGGCCGGGCTTTTCGCCGTCTCCTTGTTTTTCATCCCCCTGGTCGCGCCCCTGCAGCATCTGCGCTATGCCTACGGCCCGGCCCTCATCGCCGTCGGCGTGTTGATGCTGGGGTCCATCAAAAACATCAATTTCCAAGACCTGACGGAACTGATCCCGGCCTTCGTCACCATTACCATCATGATTTTCACCTACAACATCGCCAACGGGTTGACGGCCGGGCTTATCCTGTGGCCCCTCTTCAAACTCCTTACCGGGCGGGTCAAGGAGTTGCGGGCCGGCTCGATCGTCCTGGCCCTTCTCTGCCTGGTCTATTTTGTCTTCGGGCTGCCGCACTGATTGAAACCGCTGACTTAAGTTCCCGAGTTGCTTTAAAGATATTTTTGGCGCCCAGGATGGCCGAGACGACGGCGATGCCGTCCGCGCCGGCCCCCATGACCTGCGGGGCATTGTCCCGAGTGATGCCGCCGATGGCCAGAACCGGGATCGAGAGGCGGGAGCAGATGTCCCTGACGCCCCGCAAGCCCAACGGGGTGAGGGGAGTGTCTTTAGTCGGAGTGGGGAAAACAGGCCCCAGGCCGACATAATCCGCGCCACCTTTTTCAGCTTTTCGGGCTTCCTTGAGGCTGGACACGCTGAGCCCGATGAGCCTATCTTTTCCCAATATTCGGCGGACGGCGGCCAGGGGTAGGTCCTCCTGGCCCAGGTGGACCCCGGCCGCGCCGCAAGCCAAGGCGATATCGGGACGGTCGTTAATGATCAGCGGAATTTTTTTCTTACGGAGGAGCGAAGCCGCTTCCAGGCCGAGATCCAGGAAAGCCGAAGCCGAGAGCTTTTTGGCCCGGAGTTGGACCAGGGTCACGCCCCCGGCTGCTGCCTCGCCGATAATCTGAATGAGGTCCCGCCCCCCGGCGCTCTCCGCGTCCGCCACCAGACAAAGGGTCCAGGAGATTTTTTCCCGCATTTTAATTGAGTCTGCTTTTCAGGTAGAGATAGAGCAGATATCCGGAGCCCAGGCAAACCATAAGAGAGACCGACGTGCCCAGGGCCAGCCCCCAGGCTTTAAACAGAAACCTGGCCAATACGGCATAGAGGACGATATTGACCTCGCCGCTGATCATCAAGGATTTAGCCACGGCCCGCGAGAAATCGGCTCCGCCGTCATGGTAGGTGATGATGAGCGTGGAGAGAAACATGGCCGGGAAGGTCGAAAAGACCCCGCCGAAGGAAGGTCCTCCCACCTTGGCCATAAGCACGGCGAAAGCAATGACCGTTCCTCCGAACAGGGCGCGGAGGATGATCTGAGAGCTCGTATGCCGGATCTTGATCCCTTTCCGGGAAGGGATGTTCATGGCTTTTTCAACGATCAAGATACAGCCGGCCGCCAGCACCAGCCAGCCGGCCAGGGAGATCATAAAAGATTTCAGGCCTATGACCAAGAGCAGGGAGGCTTGAACAGCCCAGACGGCTAGGGCCCCCAGCAGGCCGGCCGCCAGGCCCTTCCTGACCCAGATAAGGTAAGCCACCAGGAAAATACCGTTTATACCCTGAGTCAGGGGGATGACCGTGGTGGCCGCCGATGCGGCCAGGGGAGACTGGCTGAGCCCGATGAAAAGCAGCGCCACCACGACCGTGGAGGGCAGGCCGGCGATGAGGCCCCCGAGGATGCTTCCATATTTTTCTGCGGCCAGAGTGCTCAGAGTGACCCAGGCGCTGCCGATCAGGAAGCTCAGGGCAAGCTTCAGGAAAAAGGCTGAATCCATGTTTACTGGAATATCTTTTTCAGCATGAATAAGTCAAGCACTTTAGCATGAAGAATCTCTTTTTTAATTGACAACCCGGCCGCAGATCGATTTAATGTGAGCATGAAGGACATCAAGGACAAGATCTGTGAAGTCAAGGATTTCCCCAAGCCGGGCATCGGGTTCAAGGACATCACTCCGGTCGTCCTGGACGGCGCCAGTTTCAAAAAAGTCATCAATAAGCTGGCCGCCTGGGCCAAGGAAAAGAGGCCCCATCTCATCGTCGGCATCGAGTCTCGCGGGTTCCTGTTCGCCGCACCCGTGGCCCATAAGCTGGGCCTGGGCATGGCTGTCATCCGAAAAAAAGGCAAGCTCCCACGTCGGACGGTCTTCGTTCAGGCCCCCAACGAATACGCCGTGGAATTCTTTGAGATGCATGCCGATGCGGTCAAGCCCGGCCAGCGCGTTGTGATCATCGACGACCTGATCGCCACCGGCTCGTCCTCCATCAGCGCCATCAACCTAGTCCAGAAGCTCAAGGGCCGGGTGGTGGGCTTCGGGGTCTTGGTCGAGCTCGGCTTTCTTAAAGGCGTGGAAGCCATCCGCAAAGCCCATCCCCAGGTGGATGTCTTCAGCCTGGTCCGTCTGGACTCCTAATCCTCATGCCCGGACTGAAGCCGAGGGCCGTTTCCGCCACGGCCTTGGCCCTGGCCCTAGTCCTGGCCGCGGGATGCGCACCGGAAATGGTCAAGATGGATCTTAGCCCTACGCCCTCCGACCTTCGCTGGGCGGCCCAGACCCTGTGGCGCCTGACCCTGGAGGAAAAAGTCGGGCAGATGCTCGTCGTGCGCGCACCGGGGAGCTTCCTCAACACGGAGAGCGAGTCTCTCCAGAACCTCGATTCCCTGGTGACCCGCTTGAAGGTCGGCGGCCTGACCGTTTTCGCCGGACAGGTCATGGAGACGGCCTGGCTGGTCAACCATCTCCAAAAACTGGCCACGGTGCCGCTCCTGGTCTCTTCGGATTTTGAAAGAGGGGCGGCCAACCGGGTGGAGGGGGCCACCCTCTTCCCGCCGCTCATGGCCATCGGCGCCGCAGACTCCGAAGAGCTGGCCTTCCAGATGGGCCGGATCACGGCCGTCGAGGGCCGGGCCATGGGCATCCATCAGGCCCTGGCCCCCGTGGCCGACGTCAATATCAACCCCCAAAATCCCATCATCAACACCCGGTCCGTCGGCGAGGACCCCGAGCAGGTGGCCCGGCTGACCCGGGCTTTTCTGCTGGGCTGCCAGCAGAACGGCATGCTGGCCACGGCCAAGCACTATCCGGGTCACGGCGACACCGACATTGATACTCATCTCAACCTGGCCGTCATCCAGGGGGACCGCGAGCGTCTGGAAAAGGTCGAGCTCTATCCTTTCCGACGCTTGGTGGAAGCCGGCGTGTTGTCCATTATGACCGGGCATCTGGCTGTTCCGGCCCTCGACCCGACGGCCGGACAGCCGGCCACCCTTTCCCCGGTCATCCTGATTGATATTCTAAGGAAGCAGCTGGGTTTTCAAGGGCTGATTATCTCAGACGCCATGGACATGGGCGGGATCACCACGCTCCTGCCGGCCGGGGAGGCGGCGGTCAGGGCGGTGGAGGCCGGTGTGGACATGGTTCTTCTTTCTCCACAACCGCAGGAGGCGGGCCGGGCTCTGGTGGAAGCCGTCCGCTCCGGCCGAATTTCCGAGAAGCGGATCAACGCCTCCGTCCGGCGGATACTCGACATCAAAGCCCGCCTGGGCCTTCCCCGGCAGAAGCTGGTGGTCCTGGAGCGCCTTCCCGAGATCATCGGCTCCCCGGACAATCGCCGCTGGGCGGCCCGGGCTTTTCATGATTCCTTGACCCTGGTCAAGAACGAAGGGGCGGTCCTGCCCCTGGCCGAGGACCTCCGGAAAATTGCCGTCCTCAGCTTGAGCAGCGATGAGGACGATTACTTCGCCGGCCGGATGTTTGTCCAGGAAATCAGGAAGCGCCGGCCGGAGGCGGTCTCTTTTTATGCCGATGCCCACACCGGCTCCAGCGAAATCGAGGCCGGCCTGGAGAAGGCCAAGCAGGCTGGAGCGGCCCTGGTGGCGCTCTTTTCCAACCTGCGCGACCGGAAAGGCACGGTGGGCCTCAACCCGGCTCATGTCCAAGCGGTCAAGGACCTTGCCGCCGTCCAGAAAAATCTGGTGGTGGTGTCCTTCGGCAGCCCCTATTTCCTCCAGGAATTCCCGGAGGTTCCCTGCTATCTGTGCGCTTATAAGGATTCCGATGAATCTCAGCAAGCGGCGGCCGGGGCGCTGTTCGGTGAGTTTGACATCAAGGGCAGGCTTTCTGTTTCTCTGCCGGGGCTTTATGAGCGGGGGCACGGCCTGTTGCTGGCCGCCAGGCCCCGATAGGCGGGGCTGGGAGAGGAGGAGCTTTTTTGAAGAAAGGTCATTTGTCGGCATCAGCTGTTCGCCGATTGAAAAACCAGATTTCCCGTTTCCCCCGTCAGCCTTTGATTCAGGGGCCGACTCCTGTGCAGAAAATGAACAAACTGACCGCTCTATGGGGCGGGCCGGAAATCTGGATGAAGAGGGAAGACCTGACCGGCCTCGCTTTCGGCGGGAACAAGTCGCGCAAGATGGAGTACATCCTGGCGGACATCCTCGGCCAGAAGGCCGACACCGTTATCACCTGGGCCAGCCTTCAATCCAACTGGTGCGTGCAGATGTCTGCGGCCGCCCGCATGTTCGGGGTTGAACCGATCCTTGTCCTGTTCAAGACCTACGACCTGCCCGAGGAATCGGACGGGAACCTCCTCCTCGACCGACTGCTGGGCGCGGAGGTGCGCATTCATGAAGCGGCCCGGGGGAAATCGGTCAGTTTGGAAACAGGGCTGAGCCATCTTGAAGCGGTGGCCGAAGAGGTACGGGGCAAAGGGAGGAAACCCTATCTGGTGCCCGTGGGCGGCTCGATGCCGGCCGGCTCGATGAGCCTCCCCCTGGGCGCCCTGTCATACGTGCGGGCCCTGGTGGAACTGGTGGAGCAGGCGGAGGCCCTGGGTCTCCAGGTCGGCGCCGTGGTCCAGGCCACGGGCTCGGGCGGCACTCAGGCCGGGCTCGTGGTGGGGGCTAAGGCCTTGGGGCTCGAGACCCGGGTCATCGGCATTAGCGTCTCCGAGGAAAAGACCTCGTTCGGCCGGCTAGTGCTCGACATCTGTCGGCGGACCGAAGAAGCCCTGGGCTTGGGGCAGGTGGTGAGCCCGGAAGACGTTATAGTTCTGGATGATTACCTGGGCGAAGGCTACGGGATCGTGGACCGGGCGGTGGCCCGCACTCTGTCCGAGGTTTTCAAGGCCGAGGGAATCGTTCTCGACCCGGTCTATACGGCCAAGGCCATGGTCGGCCTGCAGGACCTGGCCCGGAAGGGTTTCTTTCGGCCGGATAAAGCGGTCGTTTTCTTCCACACCGGCGGCACGCCGGCCCTCTTCGCCAACCGGCGCCGATTGCTCGAGCTTCTGTGAAGCGCGGCCGGCCTAGCGGGGGCTGATGCTTTTCAGGTATTTCAGGAATTCGCTGTCCGTGGACAGGATGAGCCAGGTGTTGGTGTCCAGGGTGGCCCGGTAGGTGTCCAGGGTCTTCCAAAACTGGTAGAATTCCGGGTCAGGGCTGTAGGCCTGGGCGTAGATGCGCGTGGCTTCGGCGTCGGCCTTGCCCTTGATCTCCTGGGCCGTTTTATAGGCCCCGGACTGGATCCGTTTCAGCTCCTTCTCTTTCTGGCCTCTGATCTCGGCGCTTTTCCCGTCGCCCTCGCTGCGGTACTTGGAGGCGATGCGCTGCCGCTCGGCGATCATCCGGTCGAAGACTTTCTGCTGGACCTCCTCGACGTAGTTAACCCGCTTGATCTGGACGTCGCGCAGCTCGATGCCGAACTCGGGCATGATGGCCTGCGACAGCTGGAGGATAACGCGGGCCATCTTTTGCCGGCCCGAAGTCACCAGGCCGAGCTCTCCCACTCTTTCCAGGATGGCCGACTCCTCGGTCTGCTCGAAGGGCCGGTTCGAGGACCGGACGATCTCGATCAAGTCGAAGTCGGCCACCACATTCCGCGTCTCACCGTCGATGATGTCGTCCAGCCGGGAATGGGCGCCCCGTTCGTCCCTGACCCTCTGGAAGAAAACCAGCGGGTTGCTGATCCGCCAGCGGGCGTAAGTGTTCACCCAGATGTATTTCTTGTCCTTGGTCGGGATTTGGTTGGGGTCGCCGTCCCACTCCAGCCAGCGTTTCTCGAAATAGTTGGCCTTTTGGATGAGGGGGACCTTGAGGTGGATGCCGGGCTGGGTCACGGCCCTGCCCATCGGCTTGCCGAACTGGGTGATGATGACCTGGTTGGTCTCGGTGACGATGTAGAATAGTCCGGATACGACCAGGAGGACAATCACGATCAGAACGATGAGGAGTATGGTCTTGAGCCGGGGGATCATTTCTTCACCTCCTCGCCTAGGTTCAGCAGGGGCATCATGTTCTTCTGTATCTCGTCGAAGATGATCTTCTTGGTCAGACGGGGCAGGATTTCAGTCATCGTCTCCAGGTAGAGGCGCCGGCGGGTGACCTGGGGAGCTTTGACATACTCCCGGTACACGGCGCTGAAACGGCTGGCATCGCCCTGGGCATTGTTGACCCGCTCCATGGCGTAGCCCTCGGCCCCCCGGATGGTCTGCTCCGCCTCGCCCGTGGCCTTGGGTATCTCCTGGTTGTACTCCGACCAGGCTTCGTTGATCTTCCGCTCCTTCTCCTGGAGAGACTGGTTGACTTCGTTGAAAGAGGGCTTGACCAGGTCGGGCGGGTTGATGTCCTGGAAAAGGAGCTGGCTGACCTCGATGCCGATTTCGTAGGCGTTGCACATCTGCTGCAGCCGCTCCTTGGCCTCATTGGCAATCCGGGCCCGGCCGGTGGTCAGCACTTCGTCCACCGAGTTGTCTCCTACAACTTTGCGCACCACCGCCTCATTCATGTCGCGGAATGTCTCCTGGGCGTTCCTCATTTTGAACAGGTATTTGTAGGGGTCCTTGATCTTGTACTGGACGATCCATTCCACGACCAGGACGTTAAGGTCGCCGGTGAGCATGACGGCTTCCTCCAGCGACTCGGGCGTGACCCGGTATTCGGTGTTGACGCCGGGCTTGACCGTTCGAAAGCCGAACTCCTCCTTGAGCTGGCGCTGGACGGGAACTTTGGTCAGCGTCTCCATGCCCAGGGGCAGCTTGAAGTGAAGTCCGGGTTCACTGGTCCGGACAAACTTCCCGAATCGTTGGATGACGCCCACCTCCTCGGGGCTGATGGTGTAAACCGAGCCCACCATGAGGATAAGCAGGACGACCGCCGCCAGCAGCAGCTTGGCGACGGAGGCGCTCACTTTGGGAAGGAAGACCGGTCTAGGCGGAAGATTTTGAGGCATACAAATCTCCTTGCTTCAAAAAAAGTCAATTCATCATAGCACAGATGACAGGACCTAATCCAACTTTATGGCTCTTCCAGGAAGGAGGCCAGGGTGTCGCCCAGCTCGTCCAGCCCGATACGGGTCACGGCCGGCGGGGCGGAGTCGAAGACGTGGAGGTTCTTCAACCCCGAGCCGGTAATCACCAGGACGGCGTTGTCCACAGCCCGGAGGGGGGTCATCTCCTGGAGCTTGAGGAGGCCGGCCAGAACCACGGCCGAATCGGGCAGGCAGAAAAGGCCTTCCTTCTCGGCCAAAATCCGCTGCGCCTCAAGCATCTCCTCATCGGATACGGCCAGGATGGTTCCCCCCAATTTCCGGACCAGTTTAAGGACAATGTTCCCGCCGGGAGGGTTGGGGTTGGAGATGGATTGGGCCAGGGTTGTGGGGTGGAGGAATCGTTCAAAGGTATTTTTTTCTTCGGCAAAGGCCTTGGCCAGCGGCGCACAGCCTGCGGCCTGGACGCCGACCAGAAGAGGCAAATGGCTGAACAGCCCTTCCTCCTGGAGGTCCACAAAGGCCCGGGCCAGGCCGATGAAATGACCGCCCGAGCTCAGCGGGACGAGCAGCACATCCGGCGGCCGGTTGCTCAATTGGTTGAAAATCTCGAACCCGGTGATTTTGTATCCCTCGATGCGCAAAGGGTCCACCGAGTTCATGAAAAAGATGCCGTATTTCCGGCCCAGCTCGTAGCTGCGCCGGAACAACTCGCCGTAGTCGCCCCGGACGGCCACTAGAACCGGATGATGAACGGCCGCGGAGAGGATCTTCTCCGGACCCGTATCCTCCTTGATCAGAACAAAGGTTTTGAGCCCGGCCCGCGCGCCATAGGCGGCCGTGGAGGCGGCCATGTTGCCCGTGGAGACGGTGCCGATCCTCCGCAGGCCCACGGCCACAGCCTTTTGAACGGCCACCGCCGTGCCGCGGTCCTTGAAGCTCCAAGTGGGGTTGACGCTTTCATTTTTAGCCCAAACCGTGACTCCCAGATCCCGGCTCAAACGGGTGAGCCGGAGCAGAGGAGTGTCTCCCTCAGCCAGGCTGAGGGCCGGGTCCACTCCAGACAAGGGCAGGAAATCGGCATAGCTGGCCAGGGCCAAAGGCTGGGATAGGTGAAAATGCCGCTTTTGGTCAGGCTTCTTGAACAGAGCCGGTTCATGGCAGGCCGGGCAGAAAGGATCGAAGGCATCCCATTCTTTCTCCCGGCCACAGCCCGGGCATTGGACAATGTCCATGGCTCCCACCTATACCATAAATGAATAAAAAAGGGGACGGGCAGGAGGGAAGGGAAAGATGGATGTTTCATATTGAATCATTTAAAATGATTTTAAATGAGTCGAAAAGTTGTGGCTGAATTCGAGAAATTCATGAAGCTGGCCTTACAGGAGGCAGGCCGGGCCCGGGATGGGGGAGAGGTGCCCGTGGGAGCGGTGGTGGTGCTCAAGGGGAAGGTGATCGGTCGAGGCTTTAACCGGACCGTCGGCTGGTGCGACCCCTCGGCCCATGCCGAAATCGTTGCCCTCCGTCAGGCCGCCAAGCGGCTCAACAACCATCGTTTGGCCGGATGCGACCTGGTCGTCAGCCTCGAGCCCTGCGCCATGTGCCTGGGGGCGGCCATCCAGGCTCGAGTAAGCCGCATTGTCTTCGGCGCGGCCGACCCCCAAGCCGGGGCCGTCTCTTCCCTCGGGCGCATCCCTTTTGTTAAAATGAACCACCGGCCCGAGATTCGGAAAGGAATTTTGAGCTCGGAATGCGGACAGGTTTTGAAGGATTTTTTCAAGGCCAGGAGGCGAAAGCCGTCGTCCTGACCTCGAAACCGGAGCGGAGAGGTGTCCGAGTGGTTGAAGGAGTCGGTCTCGAAAACCGATATCCCGAGTGATTGGGATCGTGGGTTCGAATCCCACCCTCTCCGCCATGACTCAGGAAAAATTTGTCCAACCATAAATTCGACCCGGACCGACGGGCCCGGCTGCGCTCGCCGGAAAGGCTCCTCCGGCTGCCGCCGCGCAAGATCCTGCGGCGAGCGGGCCTGAGAAAGGGAGAAGTGTTCGTGGACATCGGCTGCGGCACGGGATTCTTCACTCTGCACGCGGCCGTCCTAGTGGGCCAGAGGGGCACAGCTTACGGCCTCGACATCTCCCCGACGATGTTGGCCGACCTGACGGCGGCCGCTGGGCGCAAAGGAATCTCCCATCTCCAGCCCGTCCTTTCCTCCGAATCGGGCCGAGAGCTGCCGCCGGGCGCTTCGCTGTACTTTATGGCTAATGTCTTCCATGAGCTCGACAATAAAGAAGCCTATCTGGCTCGTCTTCATGGGCGCATGGGCCGGGCCTCGCGTTTGGCCATTGTGGATTACCATAAAAAACGCACCAGGCATGGCCCGCCGGTCGCCCAGCGGGTCTCCCGGCGTAAGGCCCTTCAGCTCCTGGCCGCCGCCGGTTTTCACCTGGTTGAATCGTTTGAGGTCAACTCCGAGGAATACGGCCTGCTGGCCCAAAAAGCCGCTCAAAAGGAAACCTCATGAAAAATCGCCGCCTGGTTGCTTTGGCCGGCCTGTCCGTTTTTTTTGCTTTATTTTTTTCTGCAGCGACCAGTCCCCGGCCGGTCGACCCGCGCCGAGCCCTCCAGGGCTTGGACGCCTTCATCCGGAAAATGCTCGTTGAGTGGAAGGTCCCCGGGGCAGCCGTGGCCGTTGTCACCAGGGATAGGGTTATCCTGGGGCGGGGCTACGGACTTCGGGATGTTGAAAACAAGCTTCCCGCCACGGCCGACACCCTGTTCGCCATCGGCTCCTGCAGCAAAGCCTTCACCACGACCGATTTGGCCATTTTGGCGGACGAGGCAAGACTGGACTGGGACAAGCCGGTGCGGAGCTATCTGCCCGACTTCAAGCTCAGCGACCCCATCGTCTCCGAGCGGATGACCGCTCGGGACCTGGTCAGCCACCGGTCCGGGCTGCCGCGACACGATATGGTCTGGTATTCTTCGAAGTTCAGCCGGCAGGAGCTCTTCAGCCGACTTCAGTATCTCGAATTGAACAGGGATTTTCGCCAGCTCTATCAATACAACAATTTGATGTTCATGGCCGCCGGCTGCCTGGTGGAGAAGCTGGCCGGCCAGCCCTGGGAGGCTTTTACTCGCGAACGTATCCTCCAGCCGCTGGGCATGTCCCATACCAATTTTTCAGTGGAGGAGATGGCCAAGGCCAAGGATTTCGCCTTCCCCTATGCTGAATCCAAAGGACAGGTCCTCCGCATCCCGTTCCACAGCCTGGATGGTATCGGCCCGGCCGGCTCACTCAACTCCAGCGTCTCCGACATGGCCCGCTGGCTCCAGCTCAACCTGAACAGGGGCAACTCCGGCGAGAAGCCGATCGTTTCCGAGATCGAGCTGAACCGGCTCCAAGTCCCCCAGATGGTCATCTCTCAGCCCCGCCGCTACGATGAGCTGTTCTATGGCGCCTACGGCCTGGGCTGGAACATAAATGCCTATCGCGGGCATCTCCTGGTGTCCCACAGCGGGTCGATCGACGGTTTTGAGGCCCGGGTCGCCCTACTGCCCAAGGAGGGATTCGGGCTGGTTGTCTTGACCAACATGTCCGACAACCCCCTCCCCACGGTCATCGCCTATCAGATCTGTGACCGCCTTCTTGGATTGGACCTCGTGGACTGGAGCGGCCGGACCAAGGAGGAACGCCTCATAGCCCGCCAAAAAATTGAGGAAGCCAAGGCAGAAGAAGAGAAGGAGCGCAAAACCGGCAGCCAACCGTCTCACCGTCTGGATGAGTACGCCGGCTCCTTCTCCAATCCCGGCTACGGAACGGTTGTTGTGGAAAAGGACGGCCAGAGCCTGAGGGGCCGTCTCAATGAGATCCCCTTCGTCCTGACCCATTACCATTACGACATATTCCGAGCCCAGAACGAACAGCAGGACTTCGATACCAAGGTCTCCTTTCAAACCGGGCTGAGGGGCGGCATCGAATCCCTGGCCCTCAAGCTCGAGCCCGCCGTAGGGGCCATCGTTTTCAACCGCGCTCCCTCCGACAAACTGAAAGAAAAGGATTTTTTGGAAAAAATGTCCGGACAGTATGAATTCAGCAACCTGGTCGGAACAGTGGCCTGGCGGGGGAACGCCTTTTTCTTTTTCGTTCCCGGCAAGCCGGAGTATGAGCTGGTCCCTTACCAGGGCCTGGAGTTCAGGCTGAAGAATATAAGTGGTTTTACTATTGAATTCGTTTTGGACGGGTCGGAAAAAGTCGTGGAGCTCATTTCCCGTCAACCCGACGGCGTGTTCCGCTTCAGAAGAAAAGACTGATCCGGCCGGCGGATGGTTGAACTTTATTTGAGGAGGACGATCAATGACCAATAAAAAAAAGTTGGGGGGAAGAGGTTTGGCGGCAATGGCTCTGCTGTTCGGCTTGGCCGTCTCCCTAGCGGCCCAATCTTCTTCGCCGGGCGAGAGCGAGGAGCTGAAATATCTGAAGCAGCAGTTCGAATCTCTCTCTCAACGAATGGACGAACTCAAGAAGAGCATCGATGATGTTCTGTGGTTCGAGCGGGTGGGCGACGTGGCCTATGTGGACAAGGTTCGCATCGTGGGCCCGCCGCGCTGGAAAGAGCCCAACCCCACCGGGCCGGGCGCCGGGAATCCCATCAAGTTCTACTGCTACGTTTTCATCCCGCGCTCGGTTGACCCCGGCCGAAAGTACCCCCTCCTCATCCTGCTTCACGGCGGCGTGCACGCCGACTTCGACACCTACCACACCCATTTCATCCGGGAAATGGTGGCCCAGGGCTACATCATCGCCGCACCGGATTACCGCGGCAGCACGGGCTACGGCCGGGCCATCTACGAGCTCATCGACTACGGGGGCTTAGAGAACGAGGACGCCTTGGCCAGCCGGAATTTCATGATCGAGAACTACAAACTGGTGGACAAGGACCGGGTGGGCATCGTCGGCTGGAGCCATGGCGGGCTGATCGCCCTGATGAATATCTTCAACCATCCCGAGGCCTACCAGGTGGCCTTTGCCGGAGTGCCGGTCTCGGACCTCATCTTCCGCCTGGGATACGCCGGCGACGACTACCGCGAGGAGTTCCAGGCACCCTACCATGTGGGCAAAACCCCCCAGCAGGACATCCAGGAATACCGGCGGCGCTCTCCGGTATGGAATGTGGACAAGCTCAAGACTCCGCTCCTCATTCATACCAATACCAACGATGAAGACGTCAACGTCCTGGAGGTGGAGCACCTCATCAATGCCCTGAAAGCGGCCGGCAAGAAGTTCGAGTACCAAATATTTGAGAACGCTCCCGGCGGCCATTCCTTCGACCGGCTGGACATTCTGCCGGCCAAGGAGATCCGTCTTAAAATTTACAATTTCCTGGCCCGCTACCTCAACCCGCCTTATCCCTTCAAATCATTGGACGACCTTCATAAAGCCGGCTACCGCTGAGGCTGGGCTGGAAAGAGATGCGCCGAGCGGCCGTCGCCCTGCTCGGGTTCGGCCGGGTGGGCCGGGCCTTCACCCGGCTCCTCCTGGACACCCGCAGCCGGCTGCGGGAGCGTTACGGCCTGCAACTGAAACTTAGGGCCATCCTGACCAGCCGGGGTGGCCTGATGACCGAGGACATCCTTAGCCAACCGCGGCTCGGGGAGGCCAGCCGGGAAGAAGTGCCTGCTCTTTCCGGATGGAGACCCGGACTCGGCCTGGACGATGTCCTGGATAAAGTTGAGCCCGGAGTCCTGGTGGAATGCCTCTCCGCGGACCTGGACACCGGCGAACCGGCCTTGGGGTTCATCCGTTCAGCCCTAGCCCGGGGCTGGCATGTGGCGGCCGCCAGCAAGGGGCCTCTGGCCGTGGCCGGGAAAAATCTAATTGAATCGGCCCGCCGGAAAGGCGTTTTTTTCAGGTTCAGCGGGGCGACGGGCGCCGCGCTGCCCGCCGCCGATGTCGGAATTCGGTCCCTGGCCGGGTCCCAGGTCACCGGCCTGGAAGGCATTCTCAACGGAACAACAAACTTCATCCTGACCCGGATGCAGGAGGGAATCCCTTTCGAGCAAGCCCTGGCCGAAGCCCAGCGCCGCGGAATCGCTGAGCCGGACCCGGAAAGGGATGTCGAGGGCTTGGATACGGCGGTCAAGCTGCTTATCCTGGCCAATGTTGTCCTGGGGGCCGACTTCAAACTGTCGGACGTCAAGGTAGAGGGCATCACCCGCCTTTCGCCTGCTCAGGTGGCTCAAGCAGCCCGGGAGGGGAAAAAAATAAAGCTGCTGGGCCGCCTGGAGACAAGACGTGGAGTCCGCACTTTGTCTGTGGCCCCGGCCGTCTTGGAGCCCAGCCATCCGCTTTTTCAGGTGGACGGCGCGGAAAAAGGAATCACCTTCTTCACCGATACCATGGGCCCGGTAACCCTCATGGGCGGCCGGTCCGACCCGCGGGGAGCCGCCGCCGCCCTGCTCAAAGACATCATCGGAATGTATGGCCGGTTGACTTGATATCAAATATCTGATATATTATATATCAGTCATCCATGCCCGAAACGCCCGTCCTTCAAGTCAGATCACTTAAGGAACAGGTCTATGATTATCTCCGGGGACAGATGCAGAAGGGGAAACTCTCGCCGGGCTCGACCCTGGACATGGAGGAAATCTGCAGCCGGCTGGGGGTGAGCAAGACTCCCTTGCGGGAGGCGCTCCTCCAGCTCGAAATTGAGGATTTCGTCACCATCCGGCCGCGACGGGCCGTGGTGATCAACGCTCTGACCAGCCGGGAGATCAAAGATATCTACGAAGTGATCGGCGCCTTGGAAGGCTGGGCCCTGGCCGCTTCCTTCGCCGGCCTGAAATCCCCCCAGCTCCGGGCCATGCAGCGGCTGGTCGCTCTGATGGCCAAGGCCATGGAGGTGAACGATTTCAACGGCTATTACGAAAAGAACCTTCGGTTCCATAACATCTATGTCGAATCGTGCGGCAACGACAAGCTGATTCGTACCGTCCATACCCTCAAAAAACGTCTTTACGATTTCCCCCGGCCGTCGCCCTTCATCAGGGAATGGGAGATCGCCTCAATCGCCGAGCATCGGGAACTGCTCCGGCTCATCCGCCTGGGGAAAAAGCGGGAAGCCGTGCGCTTCATTCAGGAAGTCCATTGGTCCTTTCCCGTCCAGGAAAAATACATCCGCCGTTATTATCCGCGAGCCGGCTGGCCGGAGCCCGAGAAACGGGCCGGCCTCCAGAAGGGCCCTTGACCATGGTGACCGGCGTCCTCTTCGACATCAAGAGATACGCGCTGCACGACGGCCCGGGCATCCGGACCACGGTATTCTTTAAGGGCTGCCCCCTGCGCTGCGCCTGGTGCCACAACCCCGAAGGCCAGTCGCCTTTTAGCGAGCTCATGGTCAAGCCTTCCCGCTGCCTGGCCGACTGTTACCTCTGTCTGGAGCGCTGCCCCGAGGCGGCCGTGTCCAAGAGCGGGGATATCCTGCGAGTCGACCGTCAAAAATGCCGGACCTGCGGCGCTTGCGCCGAAGCCTGTCCGGCCGAGGCCTTGGTTTTAATCGGCCGCCGGGTGACGGCCTCCCAGGCGGCCGCCGAGATTTTCAAGGATGAGGTTTTTTATCGGCAGTCCGGGGGCGGAGTGACATTCTCCGGAGGCGAACCGGTGATGCAGACCAGCTTCTTGGAGGAGCTTTTGGAGGAATGCCATCGCCGCGAGGTCCATACGACGGTGGATACTTCAGGACATGTCCCCTGGCCGTCCCTGGCCAGCGTCCAGTCCAAGGTCCATCTGTTCCTCTATGACCTGAAGCTGATGGATGAGGACAGGCATCGAGACCTGACCGGGGTGACCAACTTGATCATCCTGGAGAACCTCAAGCGATTGGTCCAGGGCGGCAGCCGGGTCGTGGTCCGCCTTCCTCTCATTAAAGGGCTCAATGACGATCGCGACAACATCGAAGCCACCGCCGAATTCCTGCGCGGGCTGGGGGGAGTGGAGAGGGTGGACCTTCTTTCGTATCATGCCCTGGGCCGGGCAAAATATGAGCGGCTGGACCGGCCCCAGCCGGCCGGGGAATATGCGGCCCCCTCCCGGCGGGAATTGGAGCGGATCAAGAACAGGATTCAGGCCTTCGGCCTGGAGGTCCATACGGAGGCTGAGCCATGAATGACCGAATCCGGGAACTCCGCCGGCAAAGCCTGGAAGCCCGGCCGGTGATATCGGCCGAGAGAGCCCTGCTCATCACCGAGTTCTACCGCGGCCTGGCCGGGCCGACTGATTCCGCCCCGGTCAAGAGGGCCCTGGCCCTCAAGCACCTCCTGGCCCGCAAGAGCCTCTATCTCGGCCCGGGCGAGCTCATCGTCGGCGAAAGAGGGCCCGAACCCAAGGCCACTCCGACCTATCCCGAACTCACCTGCCACAGCCTTCAGGACCTGGACATTCTGGACAGCCGGCCCAAGACACCTTTCTTCGTTTCCCCGGAAACCCGCGCTATCTACCGGGACACGATCATTCCTTTCTGGAAGGGACACAACCTTCGGGACAAGATTTTCGCCGAGATGAGCGCGCCGTGGACCGAAGCCTACCAGGCCGGCGTCTTCACCGAATTCATGGAGCAGCGGGCTCCGGGCCACACCGTGCTGGACGACAAAATCTACGGCCGAGGGTTCGAAGATTTTCGCCGGGACATCGCCCGGAACCTGGAGCTCCTCGACCCTCTCCGCGATCCGGAAGCCTTGCGGAAAAGGGAACAATGGCGGGCCATGGATATCGCCGCTGAAGCCCTCATCCTTTATGCCG
Source organism: Candidatus Aminicenantota bacterium (assembly GCA_963702835.1). Taxonomy (GTDB): domain Bacteria; phylum Acidobacteriota; class Aminicenantia; order Aminicenantales; family JAFGAV01; genus JAFGAV01. Next base: position 1,029,633 of record OY969762.1, on the reverse strand, counting down.
AACGCTATGCCGGCCTGGCCCGCGATCTGGCCGCCAGCGAAAAAAAACCAAGACGGAAGGAAGAGCTCGGCCGGATCGCCGAGGTCTGTTCCCGCGTGCCCCGTCACGCCCCGCGAAACCTCTGGGAAGCCCTGCAGTACTACTGGTTCGTTCATCTGGGCGTTATCACCGAGTTGAACACCTGGGATTCGTTCAACCCCGGCCGGCTGGACCACCACCTTGATCCCTTCTACCAGAGGGGTCTGGCCGAGGGGTCCCTGGACCGGGACAAGGCCCAGGAGCTTCTCCAGGCCTTCTGGATCAAGTTCAACAACCAGCCGGCTCCGCCCAAGGTCGGAGTGACGGCCGAGGAGAGCGCCACCTATACCGATTTCTGCCTGATCAACCTGGGCGGCCTGGCCGAGGACGGAGCGGACGGGGTCAACGAGATGTCCTACCTCCTTCTGGATGTTGTCGAGGAGATGCGCCTCCTGCAGCCCAGCTCCATGGTCCAGGTCAGCCGCAAGAACCCGGACAGGTTCCTGAAGCGGGCGCTCCGCATCGTCCGCACCGGATACGGCCAGCCTTCCATTTTCAACGCCGAGGCTATCCTCCAGGAAATGTTGGGCCAGGGCAAATCCCTGAAGGACGCCCGCAGCGGTGGGGCGAGCGGCTGTGTGGAGGCCGGAATCTTCGGCAAGGAGAACTACAACCTGACCGGATATTTCAACCTGCCCAAGGTCCTGGAGATCACCCTCCACGACGGGCTCGACCCGCGCAGCGGAAAAAGGATCGGCCTGGCCACGGGCGGCCCGGAGAGTTTTGCTTCTTTCGACCAACTGTTTGAGGCCTTCCGCCGGCAGGTCAGGCACTTCGTAGACGTCAAGGTCGCCGGCAACAACATCATTGAGCGCCTCTATGCGGAGCATATGCCGGCGCCCTTCCTGTCGCTGCTTATCGACGACTGCCTGGAGCGCGGCCGGGATTATCATGACGGCGGCGCCCGCTATAACACCTCCTACATCCAGGGCGTCGGACTGGGAACGCTGAGCGACTGCCTGGCTTCTTTGAAATACCACGTATTCGAAAAGAAGACCCTGAGCTTGGGGGAGATGGTCAAAGTATTGCAAGCCGATTTTCAAGGGCAGGAACCCTTGCGCCAGCTTTTGTTGAATAAAACGCCCAAATACGGCAACGACGACGATTACGCCGACGACCTCATGAAAAGAGCCTTCGAGGCCTACTACGAGGCCGTGGAGGGACGGCCCAATACCAAGGGCGGCGCCTACCACATCAACCTGCTGCCCACCACCGTGCACATCTATTTCGGCCGGGTCACCGGCGCCACGGCCGAGGGCCGGAAAGCGGGGGAGCCCCTGTCCGAGGGCATCTCGCCCGTCCAGGGCGCAGACCGTCAGGGTCCCACGGCCGTCATGAAGTCCGCGGCCAAGATGGACCACCTCCGCACCGGCGGAACGCTTCTCAATCAGAAATTCACCCCCCAGCTTTTGGCCGATGAGTCGGGCCTGGACAACCTGGTCCACCTGGTGCGGACTTATTTCCAGATGGACGGCCACCACGTCCAGTTCAATGTGGTCAGCGCCGAAACGCTCCGCCAGGCCCAGAAAGATCCGCAGAAATATCGCGACCTGATTGTCCGGGTGGCCGGCTACAGCGACTACTTTGTGGACCTCGGAGAAACGCTCCAGAACGAGATCATCCGCCGCACCGAACACGATTCGTTTTAAGCTGACATCTGAAAATGATAAGAAAGACAGGACCCATCCTTCTCGCCACTGACCACAGAAAAAGACGATACCCAAGAATGAGGCTGATAAGTTGAATTCCTCCCTCTTATTTGATATATCCATAGGCGAGCACTGATTTCTCAAACAAGGAGCCGCACATGTTCGAGGCCAACGTCTATCGCCGGCGCCGGCGTCTTCTGGACCAAAAGGTCGGAAGCGGCCTGATCTTGTTCCTGGGCAACGAGGAAGTGCCCATGAACTATCCGGCCAATACCTACCATTTCCGTCAGGACAGCTCCTTCCTTTACTTTTTCGGCCTCGACACTCCGGGCTTGGCCGCGGTCATGGACGTGGACGAAAACAAAGTCACTCTCTTCGGCGATGACATCGGCCTGGAGGACATCATCTGGATGGGGTATCTGCCTAGGCTCAAGGAGCGGGCCAGGCTGGCCGGCGTCACTCATACGGCGCCCTCCGTCAAGTTGGAGGAAATAGTCCGCCGGGCCCGGGCCAAGGGCCGGGAGGTGCATTTTCTCCCTCCCTACCGGCCGGAGGCCAAAGCCAGATTGTCCCGGCTGCTGGGCATCTCGCCCGGCAGACTTAAGGTCAAATCTTCGCCGGACCTGATCCGGGCCGTAGTCAGCCAGAGAATCATCAAATCAGCGCTTGAGGTCCGGGAGATTGAGAAGGCCCTGGCCGTCTCCCAGCGGATGTATTTAGCCGCTATGAAAATGATCAAGCCGGGCATCCTGGAGCAGGAAGTGGTCGGCCGGATGGACGGCCTGGCCTTGGCCGGCGGGGCCGGCACGGCCTTTCCCACCATCCTGTCCATAAACGGTCAGATCCTCCACAATCATGACCACAGCCATATCATGAGAAAGGGCCGGCTCCTGGTCGTGGATTCCGGAGCGGAGTCCAAGAGCCATTACGCTTCGGACATCACCCGCACCCTGCCGGTCAGCGGAAAGTTCACCACCCGGCAGCGGGAGGTCTATGAAATCGTGCTGGCCGCCCAGGAGACGGCCATCGCCGCCATGAAGCCGGGCGTCATGTTCCGGGACGTCCACCTTAAGACCGCCCGCCTCATGGCCTCCGGGCTTAAGGAAATCGGGTTGATGAAGGGCGACCCGGAGGAGGCCGTGGCCGCCGGAGCGCAGGCCCTGTTCTTCCCCCATGGCCTCGGTCATTCCCTCGGCCTGGATGTTCACGACATGGAGGACTTGGGCGAAAACTATGTCGGCTACGATGACAAAACCAAGCGCAGCGAACAATTCGGCCTGGCCTATCTCCGTTTCGCCCGGGAGCTCCGGCCCGGCCAGGTGATGACCGTCGAGCCGGGGATTTACTTCATTCCCGCCCTGGTGGCTCAATGGAAGAAGGCCAAGAAGAACGCCGGGTTCATCAACTTTATCAAGGCGGAAACCTATCTGGATTTCGGCGGAATCCGCATCGAGGATAATATTCTCATCACTTCCGGAGGCCGCCGCGTTCTGGGCGATCCCATTCCCAAGAAGGTTAAGGACATCGAACGCCTCATGGCCTGACCGTCGGCTGCCGATGAAGATCGCCCTGGTCCAACAGCATGCCTCTCTGGACAGGCAGGCCAACCTGGCCCGGGGGATTAATGCTTTCCGGCGAGCCGTTGAAAAAGGGGCCCGGCTGGTGGCCTACGCGGAATTGGCCTTTGTCCGGTTCCTGCCCCAGCATCGCGCTTCCCCCCGCCGCCTGGCCTGGGCCGAACCCATTCCCGGCCCCACCACGGAAGCCTTTGCCCCTCTCTGCCGTCGCTATCGGGCGGTGGTCGTGCTCAATCTCTTTGAGCGGTCCGGCCGAGGCACGTTCGATTCCTCGCCGGTGATCGACACCGACGGCCGCCTCCTGGGCGTGACCCGCATGATGCATATCATGGATGGCCCGGGGTTCTATGAAAAAGGCTACTATGCGCCCGGCCCTCCCCGTCCGCTCGTCCATGGCACCCGCCTGGGCCGGGTGGGTGTGGCCATCTGCTATGACCGACATTTTCCCGAATATATGCGCGCCCTAGGCCTCCAAGCGGCCGACATCGTCATTGTTCCTCAGGCCGGGGTGCTCCACGAGTGGGGAGAGGGAGTCTTCGAAGCCGAGCTTCAAGCGGCCGCCCTGCAGAACGGCTATTACGGCGCCCTGGTCAACCGCGTCGGCCGCGAGGAAGTGGACCATTTCGCCGGCGAATCCTATGTGGTGGACCCCGGCGGCCAAGTGATCGCCCGGGCGCCCCGAGACAGGGATTTTCTTCTTCTGGCCGAAGTGGATTTTAAAAAAAACAGGAATTCACCGGCCCGGCGCCATTTTCTGCGCGACCGGCGGCCGGCGATTTACCGCCGGCTCGGCTTCTGAGACCGGCCCCCCCGCTCAGCGAGTCATATTCAACCGGCCATAGCCGAACTGAGTGTCCGGCCCGGCCGGGCCCAGGTCCACAGCCCTGCTTATTAAAAAGTTCAAAATATTATGGGCGCTGTAAGGCGTCTTGCCCAACAGCAGGGCAAAAACGCCGGCGACATGGGGGGCCGAGGCGGACGTGCCGTAGAAGTTGCGCGTGCCGTAGGTCTTGGTCGAAACGCCCGAGGGAGCGGCGAATATCGGCTTAAGACGGCCGTCGTGGGTCGGGCCGCGCGAACTGTAGTAGTGGTAGGAATCGTCCGACCAGTCCGTGGCGCCCGCGGTCACATTAGAGATTGAGTCGGCCGGCACGGAGATGCTTCCTTCGGGAACGTTGTACTCGCAGGGCACGTTGCTGCTGCGGTCAAGGAACAGTTCCAGCCTGCAGTTCCGCGTGGCGCCGGCTTTGTAGATGGCCACCGCCCATTGGGTTCTCACCGGCGCTTGGTAATAATAAAGATCCTCGACCGGCCATTGCCGTCCGTTCTGCGGGTTATTGGATTTGTCCACAAACCCCCAAGTATTGAGCGCGCTGTTCCACTTGTAGAGATAGAGGTCGTAATCCTGGTTGGAGCCGCTGTAGTCGTAGCCGTTCCAGGTGCCCCAGTCGTCCCAGTTGAGGAAGACACCCAGGAGGTCATTGGCCGGGACGTCGAACTCCAAGAGTTCGTCGGTCCCCGAGAAATTGTTCCAGCCGTCGCCGTCCGGATCGGAGAAGGTACCCTCCCAGTGGTCGATGGCGTAGTTCCCGGCGGAGCCGGCCCAGATGATCCCGGCGGCCGCGGCGGCCTCCACATCGTCGCAAATGGGCCCGCTGCCGTCCCCGGCGCCGGCGTTGAACCAGCCCATGGAGTAGGAGATGACCTGGATATTCTGATTGACCAGCCAGCTGACGGCGTTGGCATGCTCGACGTTGTTGGCGAAATTAACCAGATAGAGTTGGGCATCGGGGGCCAGATCATGGACAATCTCGGCGCAGGCCGCGCCGTGCTCCGAGCCGGCCTCGATATCGCCGTCGGATCGGAAAGACCGGACGGTCACCTTGTCCTGGGGGGGAAGCTCGTTCCCCAGCAGGGATTTGTATCCCTTGAACCCGCCGTCCAGGATGCAGACCTTGACCGGGTCAATGCCATGGAAGGAGGGCTGGTTCTGCCATATCTCCGCACCCACCCGCTGGACACCCTCGCTGATGACTGCCTGAGGAACGGGCCGGAGAGGGGAGCGGACATAGCGCAGGCTGGGCGAAAGGAACAGGGAGTCGAGGGCGGAATAGGGGATGACGGCCTCGACCCATCCTCGGTTCGAGCTCAGCACCCGTCCTCCCAGCTGCTCAATATTGAGTTGAAGGGCCAGGGCCGCCGTATCGGCCAGCTGAGCATTCATGGCCTGGCCATCGGCGGCCAGGGCCGGCCAGCCCTCGGCCAGGATCTCGACGCCGTCCGTCCCGACATCCATCCGCCTCTGTTGAGCCAGGTTGCGGGCGGCCTCCAGCCCGAACTTTCGGTAGGTTTGGCTGAGCTCGGCCAGAAAGGAATCGGCCTGGGGATTTTTGAGGAGGGGAGGGTCGGGGTTAGGAGGAAGGTCGACCTGGGTCCAGGCCGTCTGTTGGAGGCGGAGAGAAGGGGGGAACAGAATCATGAACCCGGCCAGCCCGAGCGCCATGAGCCAGGAGAAAGAGGACTTGACTGTCTTCATGTAATCCCTCGCTAAATCAAAAGAGGAAGCGCAGTCCGCAGCCGGCTACGATGGCGCTTAGGTCCACCTTGTCTATCGTGCCGCTGACCCGGATTCCGCTGACCGTATCGGCCATGCTCCATTCACCCTTGGCCTGACTAAGCCTGTAGAGTCCGAAGGCCTCCACCGCCACCTTTGAGGAGAGCAGTATTTCGAGCCCGGCCCCCGCTTGGAGCAGGGCGGCCGATTCGCATGTTTCGCTGACCTCAAAGCCGAGGTCCTTGAAATTGTTGACCATGGTCGCATCCAGCTTCATGATGTTGAAGGCGTAGCCGCCTCCCACCGTTAGGAAAGGAACGAGCGGCATATTCTTAAGGGGCAGACGGAAACGGATATTCATCAAAACCGGGACATGGTAAAGCCGGCCCTGGCTCAAGCCCAGAGGCTGGCTCTCGGTGGGGACGGCGGAGAAAGCGCCTTCTATCTCCAGCGCCATATAGGGGGAGAATTCCAGGACAAGCGCGGCCCCGCCGGCCAGGTGTTGGCCATGAGCTTTGTCCGAAGGAAAGACATACCCGCCCGAGAGAGAAAGCCCCACGGCCAGGCCTTCCCTTGCGCTTTGCCCGGGAGACAGGCACGGAAAGACCAGCACTGTCAAAACAAGCAAGCCTGCGGTGCAAGACCCCATTTTCAGTCGGCTTGTCATCATTCCTCCTTCAAAAGATAGACTATGCGCGGCATGTGCTGCAGGATTTGGTGGAACAGGTGTTGCAGGAGCTGGAGGAGCTGACCAGGCGGTTCGACCCGCCGCCGATACCGAAGCAGGACAGAAGCTTCTGGATATCCGAGCTCTGACAGGATTTGCAGCGAACGGCCCTCTCCCCGTCCAGGCGGACGAGCGTTTCGAAACGGCAGCCGCATTGACGGCAGGCAAATTCATACAGCGGCATGACAGGCCATTTTACTAAAATGGGGCAGACAATGCCAATTCACCTAAGCAATTCTTTTTCCGGGGTGCCTGACAATCATGAAGGGGTGGCGCGGCGGAGGGGCTCCCACACCTGCTCCTTGGAGGGGGAAGCGCTTCGCCTTCCCCCTTCCAACGGTCGCTTCGCTTCCTGCCTCCCCTTCTCGGACTTCGTCCTGCGACCAAAGGGGCATACCCCCTTGGAACCCCCGTCCGGCCCCGGCCGGACGCGCAGCCTTGCGAGCACAGCCGGGGGGGGAGCCGCGACAGGACCCCACATTGAACTGACCTGGCACCGGGAAAAGAATTGTTTCCCAATTCACCCTTTTTTAAGGGCGATGGCTTCGATCTCGACCCGGACGTCCCTGGGCAGACGGGCGACTTGGACGGCGGCCCGGGCCGGAAAGGGGGCTTGGAAGAATTCTTGATAGACGGCGTTCATCTTGCCGAAGTCGCTCATGTCCTGGAGGAAGACGGTGGCCTTGACCACATCATTCAGGGAGCTTCCGGCCGCTTCCAGCACGGCGCCCAGGTTCTGCAGGACCTGCCTTGTCTGCTCTTCGATAGTCCCCGTGTTGATATCGCCGGTGGCGGGCATGATAGGGATCTGGCCCGAAGCGAAGATAAACCCGTTAGCCACGATGGCCTGGGAATAGGGCCCGATGGCCTTGGGGGCTTTGTCGGTCTTAACCTCTTTTTTCATGTTTTCACTCCTTTTATTCTGGGCGAACAAGACAGGCGAGAAGATGGCCAGACCTCCCAGGGCGGCCAGGGCTTTTCTGCGTTCCATGCTTGTTCCTCCTCTCCAAGGGGCTGTTGGACCTCAGCCGCCGGCCTGCTTTCCCTTCAGGGGAGGGGTCCGAAATTCGCGCCTCAAGAAAGCACCAAGTCTTGACGGCGGGGCTTTCCAATTCTCTATCCCCGGCCCGGGCCGTGATTTTGATGGTATAGGGACCGGGCTTCAGGCTCCAGGAAAAGGTATAGGGAAAACCGCTTGAACCGACCTTCCGGCCGTTGACCCACCACTCCACAGCGGCGATTCCTAAATTTTCAGGCACTCGGGCCCTGAGCCGGATGGATTGATAGTCCCGGCGCAGGACGGGGTCGAGCTTGAAGATATCGCCCTCCTGGGGAAAAAGGACCCTCAGAGATGGAATCAAGGACTGTGCCGGTCGGCCCCTTTCTTTGGCCGGGGACGAAACGACCCGGCGGTCATGATTCAGCGGACAATATTGTTTCGGCTCGCTGCCGCTGATATAGACCTCTTCCATCCGGCCCGGACAGCGGTCCGTGGGAATCATTCCGGACAGAGGACAGATTTCTTGGCGGACAAGCCCAGGCGGCTCAGCGAACTCCCCGGACGGACCTTGACCCTCAAGCACAAGCATGATGTCGTGGAACAGAGGCCCGCAGCCGGTGACCCCGGAGACACCGTGCATCGGCCGGCCATCGAAATTCCCCACCCACACACCGACCGTATGGCGCGGCGTATAGCCGACCGTCCAGTTGTCTCGGTAGTCTTTTGAGGTTCCGGTCTTAACCGCCGTGGGGAAAGGAAGGTTGAGGGGGGAGAGATAGCCGAAGGAAGGGATGCGGGCATCCCTGTCGGATAGAATATCGGTGATAAGGAAGGCCACCTGAGGGGAAAAGACCCTGGCTTCGATACGGGGCTCGCCCCCCTCTCCGAGAAGGACTCTTTCCCGGCGCAACAAGCCGCCGCGGGCCAAGGCGGCGTAGGCCCGGGTGAGCTCCAGGAGGGTCACCTCTCCATTTCCCAAGGTAAGGCCCAGGCCATAGTAGCCGGCCTCTTTCCGCAGGCTGTCGAAGCCCATATCCTTGAGCCGGCGGAAGAGCATATCGGCGCCTAAGCTGGATAGGACCGAAACGGCCGGAACGTTGTAGGAGCAGGCCAGGGCGACTCGCATTCGAACCAGGCCGTGATAGGAGTTGTCGTAGTTCCGCGGCCGATAAGCACCGTTGGGCGTGGCAAAACCATAGGGGCTGTCCTCGATCAGGCTGGAGGCCGAAAAACCCCTTTCCAAGGCCAGAGCGTAGGTGAAAGGCTTGAGGGCCGAGCCCGGCTGGCGAAGGGCCAAGGCGCCGTTGACCTGGCCCTGATGATCGGCGTCAAAAAAATCCCTGGACCCAACTAGGCACAGCACTTCCCCCGTGTCGTTGTCCAGGACCACCGCGGCGGCATTGGTCAGGCCTCTCTTGGCCAGCTGCTTCAGGTGATTATCGACCAGTTTCTCCACCTTGGCCTGAAGGGTGGCATCCAGGGTTGTCCGCATCTCTTTCAATTTGAGGCGCGCTGCAGCTGAAATCCGCGACAAGACCAGGTCGCAGAAATGGGGAGCTTTGAACTTCTCCTCTTCCGGCACAATGACCAGTTTTTCCGCCAGGGCCCGCTCCAACTCCGGCTGGCTGATAAACTTAAGCCTGCGCATGGCCCGCAGGATATCCCCCTGCCGCTTTAGGGCCTGCCGAAGCTTCCGATAGGGCGTGAACATGGCCGGCGAGCGAGGGAGGCCGGCCAGAAACGCGGATTCGGCCAGGCTGAGATGCTCGGCCGGCTTGTCGAAATAGAGCCGCGAAGCGGCTTCGATGCCGAAAGTCTGGTGACCGTAGGGGATGCGGTTGAGGTACTGGATGAGAATCTCTTCTTTGGACAGAGTGTGCTCCAGCCTTACGGCCAGCCAAGCCTCCACGAGCTTGCGCCCTAATGTCCGCCGCCCGCCGTAGATGTTCCGGATAAGCTGCTGGGTGATCGTTGAGGCGCCCGAGACCCTATGCCGGGAGCGGAGGTTCTGGAAGATGGCCCGCAGAATGGCCAGAGGGTCGATTCCCGAATGGCTGAAGAAGGCGCGGTCTTCAGAAGCAATGGTGGCTTTGAGGAGAAGGGGTGAGACCTCTGCCAGAGTGATCCACCGGCAGCGGCCTCCCTCGTCGGACAGGACTTCCCGGAGAAGCACCCCGCGGCGGTCCGTCAGACGCAGGGAGAGCACGGGGGCCGGGTCAAGCCGGCTGCGGGGAAAGGGAATATAAAGCGACCCCCAGGCCGCCAGGATCAGGGCCAGCGGGATACCGGCCAGGAGCCTCTTGGTCCTTTTTCTCATTCAGAGATGGGCGGCCCTCACTTGATGATCCTGAGCTGGCGCTCCACGCTCCGGCCGTATATCTCCGGAGCATACATCTGTTCGACCTTGGTCCCGGGGCAGACATACTCGCCGAAATTCAGGGCCCGGGCCATGTAGCGGAAGGTATGGATGCCGGGCGCCAGAGAGTCGGCGAAGACCAGGACCCGGTCATCATGCATCTCAACGTGGTTGAACTCCTCAAGCCACCAGGGTCTCTCTTTCGCCGCGGTCTCTTGTTCTTCCATCTGGCGCTGCTGCTCCTGGCTTTCGGTCTGGAGGGAAACATTGACTGCTTCAAACCCGGCCGGCAGTGGATCTTCGACCACCACAAAGGCGCTCTCCTGGGTGACCACCACTTCCAGGTTGACCACCACCACTGTTCCGGCCTTGACCGAATCCAGCGGCTGGCCGCCCAGGGTCTGAACGGTTTTATAGACGGCCAGGCCTTCGTCGCGGGCGGCAACCGGCCGGAGCGGGGCAGTGGTCATCCGGGCTCCATAGTACACCAGGCCCGGGCCGTCCTTGGCGATCTCCAGCTTCAGGTTTTTGCCGGGCCTGAATCCGATGAGCGGCACTTTGGCTTTGGCCGGCTGAGCCCGCCAGCCCCGGAAGTTCTCCTGGAGCAAAATTTTATTAGCCAGGGCGATTTTCACTTTGAAGTCGGGCTTGACCGCCTCCTGGCTGCGGAAGAAGTCGTTCAGGGCATAGAAGACGAAAAAGTTCTCCTGAGTAGAGTGCCAGTGGCCGGCTTTGCGTTTCTCCACGATCCAGCGGGCGATATCGGGGAGCAGCTGGTGTTTGGACTTGATCTCCAACAGGGTCTGCAGGATAAAGGCGGTGGTCCGCAGGTTCGAATTGTAGATGAGGGCCAGCGTCGGGTCGGACCGGTCGGCCTCATCCTCGAAGTGGGCCTGGGAAGGAGTGACCTTGATCTTGTTCAGCAGCTCCTGGAGGAGCTTAGTTTGGGCCTCCAGGGTGCCGCCCCCGTTATAGAGCGCCTTGAGGAGCAGCGTCCGCCCGAACAAGGGCAACGACTCCCGCTCGGTGAAGAGCTTTTCGACATAGGCCGATTCGGGCTTCTTGAGCAGGGCCAGATCATACAGGGCGAAGGCCATGGCCGTCTTCCAGGCCTGGGGGCTGTAGCCGTAGGGATAGCGTTTGGCAGCGTTTTTGTCTCGGAGCAGGCCTCTCAGGAATTCGGCCGCCCGGCCCAGGCTGCCCTGGTTAATTGCATAGCCGGCTTGACCGGCCTTGATCAGGGCGAACACGGCATAGCCGGTCAGAAAGGGCGAATCATAGCGCGAGTCGGGCCACACCTTGAAACCGCCGCTGTCGGCCTGGTAGTCAGCCATTTTGTCCAGGTTGTCCTGGACGTGCTTCTTCATCTGCTCGGGCTTGAGGCTGGTCAGCTCGAACTCCTGGATGACTTTGGGCGCGACGAGATAGGGGAGGATGGAGGATAATCTCTGTTCCAGGCAGAGATAGGGATAGTTGGTCAAATAATCGATACTGGCCTTGAGGCCGGACAGGGCTGAGGATGAGGCCTGGACTTCGATGTCGCTTTCTTCGAGCAGGGCTCCTTCGGGAATGACCACCTGCTCCTCGGCCGACTTCTCGGTCTGACTGAAAAGGGCTACGGTTTCCTTGGGCCGAGGCAGCCTGACCGGAAAGCCAAGCTCCAGCCCGTCGCTCTCCTCTCCCATTTTAGCCCGGAAGGCGAAGGCGGCCCGGCCGGGCTTGTCCGCTTCGAAGTTGTATAGGACTTCCTTGCTCTCCCCGGCCTGGAGGGGGATTGTCCGCGTCTGGTTTTTGTCGCGCAGGAGAATGCCCTTGGACTCGAGGCCGAGGGTTACTTCGCCGCGCTTATCCGAAAAATTGAAAACCACGACCCCGGCCTGGAATTTATCGCCCACCCGGGCAAAGCGGGGCAGGGCGGATAAAAGCTGCAGCGGCTTGGACACACGGAATGTCTTCTCACCGTTGCCGAATAGAGATTCCTGGGTTTGGGCTACGGCCATGACCCGGAAAGTGGTCAGGTTGTCTGGCAGAGCGAAGCGGATCGTCGCTTCGCCCTTCTCGTCCGTAACCAGGGAGGCATTCCAATAGGCGGTGGTGCGGAAATCACCCCGCAACTCAACTTCGGCCAGCTCCATCCCGCCGGCCACCCCGCCCTCGGCCCCGCCGCCGCCGGCGTCTTCGCCCTTCTCGCCGAACTCCCGCTGCCCGACGATATACTGACGCGTTTCGGCGGTCTGGACTGAAAGAGGCCTCTGCCCGTAGAACCGGGAGAAAGGATCGGGCGTCTGATAGCCGATGAGGTTGAGAACACCCACATCCACGACGGCTACGGCCAAGCTGGCCTTGACCCCGTTTTTCTTAGCGTCGCGGACCTTGAATTTGACGGTGACCTGGTCCCGGGGCTTATAGCCTTCTTTATCTGTGGCCAAATCAACGAGCAGACGCTTTTCCGTGGGGCTGACGGCTAGTTTGATATAGCCCAGCTTAAAGGAAGGTTTACCGATGTCTTCGTTGGAATCCGCCCGGGCTGCCTGCCTTCTCCCCTGGACCAGCAGCACTGAGACAAAAACATTGGGCAGGTATTCCGGTTTGATGGGGATGGAGATCTGGCTGGCGCTGCCCTTGAGGTCAAGAATCTGATGGTCCAGGATCAATTCCCTCTCTACGGTTACCAGGGCCTTGGCCTGTTCGTAGGGGGATTTGACCAGGATCTTGGCTGTCTGGCCGGGTGTATATTCTTCGCTGTCGGCCACCAATTCGACGATATCCCGGTTGTCCCGCTCCCAGGGCACATAGTCCGGGCCGGTAACATAGACATAGGTCGATGTGGAGATGGGGTTCCGCCGTCCGTCTTCGGCTTCGGCGGCCAGGATGTAGAAGCCGGCTTTATCGGGAGAGAAGGCCGCCTCCGCCGGCTCGCCCTTGGTCCGCACCGACTGCCGGGCGGTTTCGGTATCCACTTTTTCGGCGATCCATTCGAACCGCCCGCCCACCCCGGCCTTGCGGACCGAATTCCATTCCCGTTTGATAAGCTTGAGGGTGACATTTTGGCTGGTTCGCTTGCCGTCGGGTTGGGCGGCCACCACGGCCACCTGGAAGGCATCCCCGCGCTTGAGGAAAGCGGTGCTGGGCTTGAGGCCTATGTAGAATTCGCCGCGGTGGACAAAAGACTGGATGCGGTTAGAGACCGACCTCCGGCTGGGGCTTTGAACGGAGGCCTCCAGGGTGGCCATCACCGAGTCTTTCTCCTTATCGGCCACCAGGGGCGACTTCACCTTGAGCTTCCCTTGCGCGTTGAGCATGGTCTCGGCCGAGCCGATGAGCCGGCTGGTCGATGTTTCATCGAACTGTCCGCCCTCCGCCCACCAGTCGAGCTGATTGCCGAAGATATAGCCCTGATAGCCGGGAGGAGAGAAATGGACCGGGTTGAGGCGCAAGGACCAGTTGACCTTCTGGCCGGCCATGGCCCCGCCGAACAAATAGGAGGCCCACAGATCGGCGCTGTATTCCTCGCCGAAGACAAAGCTGGGCTTGTCGGCACGAAGGTGGACCTCAAACTCCGCCGGGCGGAAAGCTTCCACGCGGAAGGCCTCATTGATACGGAACGGCTCGGCGCCTTTGCGCTCGGCCGGGATGAGGGCTGTGATCTGGTAGGTGCCCAGGGCAGCCGTGGGCTTCGTCTCAAAATCAAAGGCAAACGAACCGAAGGCGTCAACGGCCAGGGTTTGGCTGAAGACATTCTCCTGCAGGGAGTCCTGGATCTGACAGGCCACAGACTTCAAGGAGGGCAGTTTCCATTGGCCCTTGATATTCTGACGGAGGATGCCTTTGATATGGACGTTTTCTCCGGCCCGATAGATACCCCTCTCGGTGAATATGGCGCCCTGGAAACTTTGAGGCTCGGCCTCGTATTCATAGGCGATGTTGAATTCGTAGGGGTCGAGCCCGCTGCCCCATTCCGAGGACAGCACGGCCAAGTCGTCCCCACGCCCAGCGAAAACCCACTGGGGCGGCTTCTCGTAGGAATTTTTGGGCCGGAGGCCGAGAGCTTTCCAGCCGGGCGTCTTGGCCTGACCCTGAGCGTCGGTCTGGCCCGTCCACAGGACTTTATTTGAGTCGTCGCGGAGCTCGACCTCGGCGCCTTGGACCGGCAGCCCCGTCCGCAGTTCGGTCACCCAGACGAGGTTGTTTTCGGCCGAAAACTTGCCGGTCAGCCCCAGCTCGGTGACCTGGAGACAGGCTTTGGGATAGCGGTTCCATTTTTCTTGGCTCAGTGTGTCGAGCTGGAGGAAGACCAGCCCATGGCCGCCGGCCAGAACTTCTTTGAGGTCGATGGGCACAGCCTGGCGCACATTGCGTGGAATTTTAAAATTCAGGGGCCGTTCCACTTGGTAGAAGCCCGGCCGCGGCTGGAATTTTTCGCTGGCCCAGAAGACTTTTTCCTGGGTCAGCATAGGGATGATTTCAGAGCGGCTGAGGCGGGCGGCTTGCAGATAGACCTGGTCGCAGTTGACGGCCCGGAAAGAGTACAGCTTGTTGCCGTAGGCTTCCACCAGCCCGTGGCCCGTGGTCATGGACGCGGCGGGCGCATAAGATCCCGTGGCCAAGGAAACCTTGACCTCTTGGCCCAAGGTGTTGCCGAATACATCCTGCAGGTCGGCCGGCAGGCGCAGGGTGTATTCCGTCTCAGGCTTGAAAGGCAGGCTGAGCCACAGGACATCCGAACCATAGTCCCATTCTTTGTAATACTCGGGGATGGCCAGTTCCGGCTCGAACCGGGCTTTTTCGGCGAACTCCTTGTAGTTGACCTCATTGCTGAAAGTGATTTTAAAAGATTCATGGGGGTCCAGGTTTTTTTTGGCCGGGATTTCAATGAACTTGAATTTTTTGAACGTCTGGAAGCTGAAAGTCGTTGTATCCGCTTTGCCCAGAGGGCCCTCTTCTCCGGTGAGCCCGGCTTTGACCTCGACCACATAGGAATGATCGGGCTTGAGCTTCCCCTCGGGCCTAAGAAGGAGGGCCCGTTCCGGCTCGTTTTTCAGCCCTTCCTCTTCCAGCGTTTTGGCCTCCGGCCGTTCCAGGGAAAAATTCCGGGAGTTGCGCTCCTCTTCCGGGGTGACCTCGGTCAGGGAGATAAAGTCAGCCAGGCGGCCTTTATCGACGGCCTGATTAAAGATAAGCAGTATCTTTTCCTCGAGGCGAATGGATCCCTGCCCGTCGGCCGGATAATACTTTTGCAGTTCCGGCCGCAGGGTCTGGAAGGTCCAGGCATAATCATCCTTCAAGGAATATCCGTTGAGGGAAACCGTTCCGGCCGGCACGCTCACCTTGATCTCGGTGCCGTAGGGAAAGCGGCGGTCGGGCGTGAAGGTCAGGGTCCGGGTGCCCTTCCAACGGAACTTTCCGGAATAGGAAGGCTCAAATTTCAGAATGGCTGCGCCTTTACCCTCGGGCGCGGCCTCCAGGGGGGCCATGGGCTGGTCAAAGATGACCACGACGGTCTCCGCTTCGTGCGGCGCCGCGGTCGCTTCTTTGGGGCTGGCGTGCGTCACCTGGAGCTCGCCCGCGTTTTTGACTGAGGCGGCCAGAGAGCGGCCGTCCTGTTGACCTTTTTCGCAGCTCATGGTCAGGCCGACGAGGGCCAGGGCCAGGGCTAGAAGCAGAAAAAACCGAGGGAAAGAACGCATCATGGATCCTCTCCTTTCGCTAATGAGTTCGGCCGGCTCAGCTCAAGACTCGCAGTGATTCACTGAGCAGCTTCCAGAACTCTTCGACCGATTTGATCTCGACCCTCTCCTCCGGAGAATGAGGATGCTGGATGGTCGGGCCGAGCGAGATCATGTCCATGTCCGGAAATTTCTCGCCGATCAGGCCGCATTCCAGGCCGGCATGAATGGCGCCCACGATGGGCTCCTTGCCGAAGACCCGCAGGTGGACGTCTTTGAGGGTCTTCAGCAGAGGGGACTTCAGGTTGGGCTTCCAGCCCGGATAGCCTTCCGGCTGTTTGGCCCTGGCCCCGGCCATCTCGGCGGTGGCCTTGACAGCCAGGCGGACGGCCTGCAAGGCCGAGGCGATCGAACTCCGGCTGCTGCACCAGATTTGGGCCTGGGAGGGTTTCAGGCGGACGATGGCCAGGTTGGTCGAGGTTTCAACCAGCCCGGCGATCTCGGGATGCATGGATAGAACTCCGTGGGGCAGGGCCAACAGGAGACGGAGCAGGGTGTTCTGGCCGGCCGCGGTCAGCGGGTCCTTACCCTTGGCCTTGGCCTTTTCAAAGGAAAAGCCGGCATCTTTCTCCACGGCCTGATATTCCGCCTTGATCTCGTCGAAGCCAGCCCGCAGGAACGAGCCAACCGCATCGGCCGAGGCCCCCGGCAGCAGCACTTCAGCCCAAGCCTCTCGGGGGATGGCATTGTGTTTGTTGCCGCCTTCGAAAGTCGCCAGCCGGAAGGAATATTTTTCCTGAAGCTGACTCAGCAAGCGGGCCAGGAGCTTGATGGCGTTGCCGCGTCCGAGATGGATGTCAATGCCCGAGTGCCCTCCCCGATAGCCGAAAACTTTAATCAAATAGCGGTCCAGGCCGCGGACCGGCTTCCGGCCCAGGGGCAGCAGAATTTCCGTATCGGCGCCTCCGGCGCAGCCGATGGTGAAAGTGCCCAGCTCCTCGCTGTCCAGGTTCATCAGGCGCTTCCCCTGGAGAAAACCCGGCTGGATCTTCCGGGCGCCGGTCAGCCCCGTTTCCTCGTCCGTGGTGAAAAGGAATTCGAGAGGGCCATGGACCAGGGTGTTGTCCTCCATGAGGGCCAAGGCCGCCGACAGGCCGATGCCGTTGTCCGAGCCTAGGGTCGTGCCCTTGGCCTGGACCCAGCCGTTTTTTATTTCGGGGGTGATGGGGTCCCGGCCGAAATCATGGCTGACATCCGAGTTCTTCTCGCAGACCATGTCCAGGTGTCCCTGCAAGACAAGCGGGGCGGAACCTTCCCGGCCGGCCGAGGCCCGCTTGGACACCGCCACGTTGCCCGTATCATCCCGTTTCCAGTTCAGTCCGAGGCGTTTGGCTTCGCCGATGATATAATCGCCCAGGGCTTTCTCATGCCCGGAACAATGAGGAATCCTTAAGATCTGATCGAAGTGTTTCCATAAGTTTTCAGGCTTCAAACCGCTTAATACTCCGGACATGCCAACCTCCTTAATGAGATGAACTTGGTGAGCTAGCTCAATATGACATAAAAGAACAGGGGATTCAAGATGCCGCAGCCGTCATTGTCAGCATCCCTATTTCCATGATATGAAATAGGATGAGGCAGGGTATTGGCTGACTATGAGTGTCTGTAAAAAATTCATCACGCTCGCCCTTTTTGTCGGCGTCCTGAACTCTTGGGGGGCGGGCCAGCGCTCGTTGAAGGTCGTGACGAGCATATTCCCCCTGATGGATTTCGCCCGCCAGGTGGCGGGGGACAGGGCTCAGGTCAGTCTTCTTCTCCCGCCCGGAGCGGATGTTCATACCTGGCAGCCGAGGCCGGGGGATATGCTCGTCCTTTCCCGGACCGACCTCTTTATCATCTGCGGGGCGAACCTCGAGCCCTGGGCCCAAGATTTAATCAAGAACCTGGGGAATTCCGGAGTCAAGGTATTGGAGGCCGGGGCCGGCCTGGCTTCACGGAAAGAAGACCCTGGCCAAGAGGCGGGCCGGGCTCATGGGGCGGCCGACCCTCATGTTTGGCTGGACCTCGGCCTGGACGAGATCATCGTTCGCCGAATTGCCGAGCGATTGTCGGCCCTCGACCCTCAGGGGAAGGACATCTACGGCCGCCGGGCTGATTCCTACATCGAAAAGCTGAGAGCGCTGGACGGTGAGTTCCGCCGGACACTTTCGGGATGCCGAGGACGGACGTTCGTCCTGGGCGGTCATGCCGCCTTCGGCTATCTGGCCTCCAGGTATGGATTGCGGCAGGTTTCCCTTTACGGCCTCAGCCCGGATGCAGAGCCGGCCCTCCGCCAGGTCGTTCAAATCGTCGAACTGATGAAAAAGGAAGGACTGTCCACCGTATTCTACGAAGAGAACCAGAGCCGGAAGATGTCGGAGACACTGGCCCGGGAAACCAAAGCGCGGCTGCTCCCCCTCAACGCGGCCCACAACCTCGCCCCGAATCAGCTTGGATCCGGCTTATCTTTTTTGGATATCATGAGAAAAAACCTGGAAAGCCTCAGCCAGGGAGTCGGCTGTGGTAAAAAATAAACTTCCGGCTTTGGTCTCCCTGCAGGGGGTGTCTTTTGCATTCGGCGACCGTCCTGTTTTGGAATCCATTTCCTTCGATATCGCCTCTAGAGATTTTCTGGCCGTTCTGGGTCCCAACGGTTCGGGCAAGACAACCCTGCTCAAGATCATCCTCAACCTGTTGAAGCCGCAGCAGGGAGGAGTGCTGATCCGGGGCCAATTTGTCGAGGAGTTCGAGGATTGGGGGCGGATCGGCTACATTCCCCAGAAGGCCACCCACGTGGACCCCTATTTTCCCGCTTCAGTGGCTGAGGCGGTATCTATGGCTTTATCTCCACGGGCCGGCGGCGGTTCCGGGCAAAAACTTCCCGGGCGCCAGGAAGTCAGCCGGGCGCTCCGCCTGGTGGGAATGGAGGATTTCCAGGACCGGCTCATCGGCCGTCTGTCCGGCGGACAGCAGCAGAGGGTCTTTATCGCCCGGGCCTTGGTCAACCGGCCCTATCTGCTCCTCCTGGACGAACCGACGACCGGCGTCGATGCCGAGACCCAGGAGCATTTCTACGACATGCTGGGCCGGTTCAACAAAGAGGAAGGGATCACCATTGTCCTGGTGACCCACGACATCGGCGTGGTGGACAATCATGTGACCCGAGTGGCCTGCCTCAACCAGCACTTGACCTATCACGGGTCTCACCGGGAGTTCTGCCGGTCGGAAGCCTTCCGGGAGATGATCGCCGGAGGCCGTCATTTGGTGGCCCACCATCATTAAGAGATGAACCCGGGCAGGGCAACATGACCGCTCTATGGAGCTATGGATTCCTCCAGCGGGCTTTGGTGGCCGGCTTGTTCATCGGCGCGGCCTGCGCTCTGCTGGGCGTCTTCCTGGTCCTCAAAAAGGACGCCATGATGGGCCACGGACTGGCCCACATAACCTTCGCCGCGGTGGCCCTGTCCTTGGCCCTGAACGTCTTGCCCCTGCCGATGGCCCTGCTGGTGGCTGGGGCGGCGGCTATTGGATTGTCTTGGCTCAAGGATCGGGCGGGGCTGTATGGCGATACGGCCATCGGCATTTTCAGCAGCGCCGGCCTGGCTCTGGGCGTTTTCCTGGCCACTCTTTCAAACAAATTCAACGTTTCTCTGCTCCACTACTTGTTCGGAGAGATCCTGGCCATCGAACCCTTGGAGGTCTGGCTGGCGGCCGGCCTGGCTGGGCTGGTCGGTATGACCGTCCTAGTCAGATATCGGAGTTTGATGTACATGACTTTTGACGCAGAATCAGCCCGCGCCTCGGGCATCAGGACCAGGCGTCTTGACTTGCTGCTGTCCGTCCTGGCCGCGGTCACCGTTGTCCTGGGAACTAAAGTGGTCGGCATCCTGCTTGTTTCGGGCTTGATGGTCATTCCCGCGGCGGCTGGTCTTCAACTGGCTCGAAGCTTCAGGCAGGCGCTGTGGCTCTCCGTATCGGTGTCCTTAATCTCGGTGATGGCCGGGATCCTGGCTGCTTTCCTGTTTGACTGGCCTGCCTCGGCCACGATCGTCCTGCTGGCTTTTCTCTTGTTCGGCCTGAGCCTGGTTTTAAAGCGGGTCAGGCGCGCCTAGCTCGCCGAAGACCTGCTCAGCTGGCGGAGAGTCAGGTCGAACACCTTAAAAGCTTCCTGGCCGTACAGACAGAAAATGATTTCCTGCGGAGAGTCGTGATTTTTTAAAAAGTCCAGGGCGACGGTCAGCATGATCCTGCTGCAGCGCTCCAGGGGAAAGCCAAAAATACCGGCGCTGATCGCCGGAAAGGCGATCGAGCGGAGGCGGCGGGCTTCGGCCAGCCGGAGGCTGCTGGTGGTAGCCCGGTGGAGCTTGTCATCCTCATCCCCTTCGCCCCACACCGGGCCGGCGGCATGAATAACGTACTTGGCCTTGAGCCTGCCGGCGCCGGTCAGGACCGACTGGCCGACCTTGATGGGAGCAAGCTTCAGGCATTCTTCCTGGATGGATTCTCCGCCCAAGCGCCGAATGGCCCCGGCCACACCGCCGCCCAGAACGAGCGAGGTATTGGCGGCGTTGACGATAGCCTCAGCCTCGACCTGGGCCAGGTCGCCCTCCATGAGCCGGATCTTCCGGCCGGCCCGCGGTTCAACTTCAGTCACGGTTGGATCAGGCCCGCCGCAGATTCCTGTCCATGATGCGGCGGACGTCGTTTCCCAGCTTCACCGCGTGGACCTTGAGGGCCTTGGCCTTCCGGCCGAGCTCGGCCCGGAGCTCCTCGTCCGGCAGGGAGGGCAGGTTGATGCGAACGTTGTAATAAGCTCCTTCGGCCGCGGCCTGGGCCGTCAGGCCAGCCACGCCGGCATCGCTCAGCGAGTTCTTGTTGCCGATACGGGCAACTTTCTTGGCCAGCTTCAGCAGGTCGATGCTCTTTTCCAGGACTCCCAGAGGAACAAGCGTGGCTTCCCTGGCGGCCTGGCCCACGGCCTGGCTGCGCTCCCGGGCCTGCTCTTCGGTCTTTTTGGGCAGACGGAGGGCATCCATGACCTTATTGAAAGCCTCAGCGTCGCGGTCCACGGCCTCCAGGAGAGAGTCCTTAAGCGCCTGGGCTTCCACGGCCAATTGTTTGACCTCCCTCTGCGCTTTTTCATAGCCCTTCCGGCCGACGGTCAGGTGGGAGACCATGGAGCTGAGCGCGGCGGACAGGGCGCCGCACAGGGCGGCCGCGCTCCCTCCGCCCGGCGCAGGCGAGTCCATGGACAGCTCATTGGCAAAACGGCGCAGGTCCATCTTCAGCAGAGACGGCTTTTCGCCGCCGAATTGATTCTCAATGATCTTTTTCTGGGGGTCGAAGGGGGCCACGTCGTTCAAGCCCAGGGACAGGACGGCCAGCCGGATGAGCTCCTCTTCGGGCCAGCCCGGGCTCTTGCCCTGCTTTTCCGCATAGTGGCGTCCGGCCATGAGCAGCGCCTCCTTGGGGATGAGGCCCACCAGCTCGCTGCCCGTAACCCGCAGGCCCAGCTTGGCTGCCAGCCGGGAGGCCTCATCGAAGACCAGATGGGGCGGGCTGACTTTGTAGTTGGTGAAATTGATCGAGATCTGGGCCTGGCCGTAATCCTCGATGTACCAGCCTACGGCCTTGACATGAGGAAAAAGGCCCGCCTCTCGAACGGCATTGCCCTGGGCATCCTTGGCCGGGTTGCCCTGGCTGTCCTTCTTGGCCCGTCCGGTTTCCCGGAGGCTGAGGGCGATGTCGTTGGCCAGCTTCCTGTCTCGGGTATTCAGGTTGATGTTGTAGGCGATCAGAAACTCGCGGGCGCCGATGACGGTCGCCCCCGCCTGGGGGTTGAAGACGGCCGGCCCGCAATCGGGAGCCCATTCCGGGTCTTTGAGCTTTTCGGGCAGCCCCTCGTATTCTCCGGCCCGGATGACGGCCAGATTCCGCCGCTCCGGCTTGAGAGCCGCTTCTTCATAGAAGTAGACTGGGATGCCCAGCTCGTCCGCCACTCGCCGGCCCAGGCCGTGGGCACTCTTCACACAGTCCTTCATGGTCACTTCCGAGACTGGGACGAAAGGGCAGACATCGGTGGCCCCGATGCGGCTGTGAGCCCCCTTATGCTGGCGCATATCAATCACTTGGGCGGCCTTGCGGATGGCCCGGAAGGCGGCTTCGGCCACGGCCTCCGGCGTCCCGATGAAGGTCACCACGGTGCGATTGGTTGTCTGGCCGGGGTCCACATCCAGGAGCCTCACGCCGGAGGTGGCCTGGATCTCCCGGGTAATGGCATCGATCTTGGCCTTGTCCCGGCCTTCACTGAAGTTGGGGACGCATTCCACCAGCTTCATCCTCATTTCTCCTTCGACAAGCTATACTGGAGTTCTCCTTTTTTATCATAGACCTCGACTTTTTCAAAACTTCTCAGAGGGTCAACCAGGATTGATTGGTCGCCGGCGATGACTACCACTGGCGAGAGCAGCGGAAGATTTTGGACTGCCTCTTGAACCGTTTCGCCGCTGACCAGCATGATGTTTTCCATAAATTGATTCCAGTGGTCGGGCCCCAGGCGGAAGGCCTGAAGCTCGGCCACTCTGTCAGAAAATCGTTCCAGCCGTTCGATGGTCAGGGGAAAATTTCCAAGAAGATAGGATTTGGCCTGCTCGATCTCTGCCGGCAGGACCCTTTCGGTCATGGCCCGGCGCATCTCGCGGAGGATCTCGGCCACGGCCACGGCCGCAGCCGCGGGCCTGACCCGGGCCCGGACCAGGAAGATGCTGTGCGTGTTCAAGAATATAATTTCGCTGAAGGCATAATAAGCATAAGCCTTGGATTCTCGGAGGTTCAGAAAAAAGCGGCTGTAGGGCGTGCCGCCCAGCAATTGATTGAATACCAGAAGCGAAAAGAAATCGGGAGTGGAAGCGGGCGGCCCAATGTTTCCCAGAAAGATGGTGCATTCGGCGGAGCCCGGAACATCGACAAAACAAAGGCGAAGGTCGCTGTTGGGCCGGGGGCTTTGGGAGGGTGGGGATTCCCCGGGAAGCGGCGGCCAGGTATTCAGATAATGACTGACCTTGCGGGCTGCCGTCCGGAGGCTGATGTCGCCGGCCAGCACCAGCAGGGCATTATTCGGCCGGTAATGCCGGACGGCGAAGTCTGAAACGTCCTTCAGCCGCATGTTGCGGAAAAGGTCGGAGCTGAGCAGGGCCTCCCGGGCCGGCTGCTTCCGGTAGAGCAGACGGAAAAGAAGCCGGCGGGCTACAAAATCGGGATCGTTTTCTTTGTCCTGAAGTTCGTAGGTCAGGATCCGCCGGATATTGACCCATTCCTGCTCCGTCCACAAGGGCTGGAGGATCATCTCCGCCAGGAGCTCAAGAGCGCTGTCCAGATATTCCTCCAAAAAGGTAAAAGAGATCAAGGTGATATCGGGGTGCACGGATATGGACAGGCTGCCGCCCAGAGAGTCGATCCGTTCCTCGATCTTTAAAGCCGAAGAGGTGAGAGTCCCTCGGTCGAACATGTGGGCGGCGGCCGTGGCGCACCCCGGCAGTTGAAGCGGGGAGGAGTTCTCCCCGGACAGAATGACCAGCTGCAGGCTGAGCAGGGGCAAGCCTTGGCGATAAGCCACCGCCAGCTTCAGGCCATTGGAGAGAGTCGCGCTCTCGATATTGGGCAAGCGCAGAGCGGGCAGGGGCTCGGGCAGGGGGGGCGTTCTGCGGAACCGCTCCTGGCCGCCAAGGCCCAGGCCCGCCAGGAGGGCCAGGAGCAGGAAGACGGCCTGTTTCCGGAACCAGTTCTTAGTGTTCATCTCTGGATGTTGAGAACGATGCAGTTGTCGCGGGTGAAGTACCTGTTCACCAGGCCGGTGACGATCTGGGGGGTGATGGCCAGATAGCGGTCCAGGTCCAGAAGATCGCCCTCCGGGACGGGCCGAGAGAGAAACTGCTCTCCTATATAAAGCGCCCTGTCGAGGCTTGTCCCCAGCCGGTCGAAGATATCTTTCTTGAAAATGTTCTTGGCCTTGGACAGTTCTTCCTCGGAAACGAAGCTCGTCTTGAGCACACCCAGCTCGGAAAAGATCACATCCCGGCATTGCTGGGCGATGAGCTCCGTGTTGTTGGTCACAAAAATCCGGTAGGCAGCTAGGCCGCCGCGCCTTTCCAAGCCTCCCGTCAGCTGGATGGCCAAACGATCGCGCTTGACCAGGCGTTCGACCAGCCGGCTGGTCTTGCCGCGGCAGAGAAGGTAATCGATCAAGGTTAGTCCATAGAGATCGCCGGGCCGCGGGTTGCTGATACGGAAGGCCAGGTGAAAACCGGGAACCGGGATGCGGGGAGCCTTGATCGTCTCGGTCCGCGCTTCCTTGGCCAGGGCCGGGAGCGGAGGGGCGGCCGGGGGTTCCGGGCCGCGGGGGATGGACTCAAAATAGCGGGACACCAAATCGCGCAGGCTGAGGTTGTTAAAGTTGCCGGCGATGCAAAGCAGGGCATTGTTGGGCGCATAGTACTGGTGATAGAAGTTCTGAGCATCCTCCGGGGTAATGTCCTGCAATTCCTCCGGCCGGCCGATGATGGGATGACTGTAGGCGGGGTCGGGAAAGAGCATCCGGTCGAAGTTGAAAAAGGTTTCCAGGTAGGGTGCTTCCAGCTGCCGGTTCTGTATCTCGGCCGCCAGCTCGTCTTTGGCCGCCTCAACTTTGGCCGGGGTGATTTCCAGAGAGCGCATCCGGTCGGATTCCAGCCAGAGGACCAGGGCCAGCTGGTTGGAGGGCACGGTTTGATAGAAGAGGGTCCGGTCTTCCAGAGTGGCCGCATTGAGGAAGCCCCCCGTCCGGCTGATGTAGCTCATGTGCTGCATCTGGCTGACATTAGCCGAACCCAAAAACATTAAATTCTCCAGCAGATAAGCCAGGCCGGCTTTGCCGGCCGGATCATGCAGGGAGCCTACCCGATAAATCACGACCACACTGACCAGGGGGAGGGTGAAGTCCTCGGATAAAAGGACCTGCAGCCCGTTTTTGAGTTGATAGTGGGTCAGAGGAAGGCTGGGCCCGGAGGTCATCCCGGATGAGTTGGCCAAGCCCGCGCCCAGCAGCCAGACGACGGCCCAGATAGGCATCTTCATCCTGAGATGAGATATTTTCAAGAGCCTTTCCAATTTCTAGAACCTTAACACAATCTAAAAAAGAAATGCAACCAGCTTCGAAGGAACCCTATTTTCGGGGCTAAATTGCATTGCGGCGACGAATATGGTATATCCCATCACTCTTCGGACCAAAGTTCAGGAGATTTCAATATGCGTTCAGACGTCAAAGACCTCAACCTGGCCGCCGGGGGCCGGCTGCGGATGGAGTGGGCCTCCCGTTTCATGCCCGTCCTGCAGTCCATTAAGAAACGGTTTGCCGCCGACCAACCCTTGCGGGGCGTCAAAATAGCCGCTTGCCTCCATGTCACCAGCGAGACGGGTAATTTGATGCAGGTCCTGCGAGCCGGAGGAGCCCAGTTGGCCCTGTGTGCCTCCAACCCTCTCAGCACTCAGGATGATGTGGCCGCTGCTCTGGTCCGCTATGACCGGCTGCCGGTCTTTGCCGTCAAGGGCGAAAACAACGCCACCTACTACCGGCACATCAGCCAGGTTCTCGACTTCCGGCCCCACATCACCATGGACGACGGAGCCGACTTGGTGAGCACCATCCACTCCAAGCGGAAAAAACTCCTGGGGGCCATCATCGGCGGAACGGAGGAGACCACCACCGGGGTCATCCGCCTGAAGAGCATGGCCTCCCGGAAGGTCCTCCGCTATCCCATAATCGCTGTCAACGATGCCAAGACCAAGCATTTCTTCGACAACCGGTACGGGACTGGCCAGAGCACTCTGGACGGCATCCTGCGGGCCACCAACGTCCTCTTGGCCGGGATGAACGTAGTGGTGGCCGGCTACGGCTGGTGCGGCCGGGGGATCTCCTTCCGGGCCCGGGGCGCCGGGTCCAAAGTCATCATCTGCGAAGTGGACCCGCTCAAGGCCCTGGAGGCCATCATGGACGGCTTCCAGGTCATGACCATGGCCCAGGCCGCCCCCTTGGGGGATATATTCATCACCGTCACCGGCAACAAGAGCATCATCCGGGGAGAGCATTTCCGGCGCATGAAGGACGGCGCCATCGTGGCCAACTCCGGTCATTTCAACGTCGAGATCGACATCCCCGCCTTGGCCAAACTCTCCGGCCGCCGGCGGAAGATTCGGCCCTTTGTCGAGGAGTTCACCTTGAGAAACGGGCGGAGAATCAACCTCCTGGGCGAAGGCCGATTGATCAACCTGGCCGCGGCCGAGGGTCATCCGGCCATGGTCATGGACATGAGTTTCGCCAACCAGGCCCTGAGCATCGTCCACCTCGTCCGAGAAGGCCGGAAGCTGGAGAAGCGCGTTTACCCCGTGCCGGCCAGAATCGACGAACAGATCGCCGCTGTGAAGCTGAAATCCATGGGAGTGATCATCGACGCCCTGACGCCAGAGCAGAAACGCTACCTGGCCGAATGGCAGGAAGGCACCTGAACCCCGCTCGGCGGCCCGCTCATTGCTTTAGCTGTTTCAAAGCTGCCGAGGCTTTTTGCCTCAGCTCGGTATTGTCAGTCTTGTGGAGGATAGCCTCCAGCACCTGTCGGGCCTCGCCGGCATTCCCGGCTTTGATCAAGGCCAACCCCAGGTTGAGCTGGAAGCTCATATCATCCGGGACAAGCCGGCCGGCCTTTTCATAGCTGGCCACGGCTCCCTCCAAGTCCTCTTTTTTTTCCAGGATCAGCCCCCTGAGGTTGTGGGCCATGGCCATCCGGGAATCGAAACGGACCGACCTGTCCACATAGTCCAAGGCTTCATCGAGCTTATCCTGCCGATAGGCCAGACGGGCCAGGTTGTAGAGGGGGAGTTGCCGGGAGTGATAGGTGTCATCGGCCAGGACTTTCTTGTATTCAGCCTCGGCCTTGTCCACGAAACCGAGAGCTTCAAAGAGGCTGCCCAAGTTGTTGCGGGCTTCGCTGAAACCCGGATTGATTTCGAGGCTTTTTTCAAAAACGCGTGTGGCGGAGGCAAGGTCGCCCTTCATGGAATAGGCCAGCCCCAAAGCGTTGTAGGCCAGAAAATGTTTGGGGTTCAGGGATACGGCTTTGAGGAAGTAGGAAATGGCCTGGTCCAGGGCGGCTTCATCCGCCCCCTTGCTGTTCAGATAGACCAGCCCCATATTGTACTGGTAGGAAGGGTCTTTCTCATTGCTCTTCTGACCCGAGGGGAGGGAGGCGCAGGAGATCAGGAGGGCCGACCCCAGCAGAGCGGCCGTCCACTGTCCTATCAGGCAACGTGTTGTCCTCATGTTCTATTCCTCCTTTAGTTTCCTGGCCATGAGCTCCTGGAGAGCTTGGCGCGGGTCTTTTCTCTCATACAGGACCCGATAGACCTGCTCGTTGATGGGCATTTCGAGATCCAGCTTCTCAGACAGCCGCTTGGCCGATTGAGCCGTGGGAACGCCCTCGGCGACCATGGCCGTCGAAGAAAGAATATCCTCGAGCCGGCGTCCGCGGCCCAGCTCAAAACCGAGACGGCGGTTGCGGCTCAGCTCGCCGGTGCAGGTCAAGATGAGATCCCCTAGTCCGGCCAGGCCCGAAAATGTCTCCCGCTGAGCGCCGCAACGGACGCCTAGACGGGCCATTTCAGCCAAACCCCGGGTGATGAGCGCGGCCCGGGAATTATGGCCGAAGCCGAGCGCGTCGGATATGCCGGCGGCTATGGCCATCGTATTCTTGACCGCACCGGCAATTTCCACACCGACGACATCGGCGCTGGCGTAAGCCCGGAAGGAAGGCCCGGAAACGATATGCTGCACGGCCCGGGCCGTCTCCGGATCACGGCTGGCCGTCACCACGGCCGTGGGCAATCCGGCGGCCACTTCCCGGGCAAAGCTGGGTCCTGACAGAACAGCCACCCTGGGCCTCCGGTCAGGGGCAAAGATTTCCTCCATTACCTCGCTCATTCTCAAGAGCGAAGTCTCTTCAATGCCCTTGGTCAGGCTGACGATGACGGACTGGGGGGTCACCCAGGGGGCCAGCTCTTGATAGAGGCGCCGGCAGAATCGCGAGGGAACGGCGATGAAGGCCATATCGGAATTCGCCATGGCTTCATCCAAGCGGCGATGGAAGGTCACCCCGGCGGGCAGAGTGAAACCGGGCAAGAATACGGTATTGACCCGATTCTTCTCCAGCTCCTCCCAGACCTCCGCTTCTCGAACCCAGAGACGGACAGGCAACCCCTTGGCGGCCAGGAGAATGGAAAGGGCCGTGCCCCAGCCTCCGGCGCCGATGACCGCTGTTTTCATCCTTTGACCTGGGCGGCTTCCCGGCCCAGCCGGCGTTCCTGGCCCGCTCGCAAACGCTGGATATTGCCCCAGTGCCGCAGGACAATTAAGAAGAGGGTGGCCGCCCACCAGATCCACACCCAGGCGCTGCTCTGGCCCAAGGCCAGGCGGCTGAGAGGATAGAGCAGCACGGCCAGGAGAGACCCCAGGGAGACATATCGGGTCAGGGCCATGACCCCCACGAACACGGCCAGGCTGACCAGAAATGGGACAAGGCCCAGGCCGAGGAAAGCGCCCATGGTGGCGGCGATACCCTTTCCTCCCCGAAAGCCGATATAGACCGGAAAGCAATGCCCCACCACGGCCAGGAAGGCTCCGGCCAGGGGGACCCACGGCTGGCCGGGAAACCAGCGGTTGCCCAAGAAGACGGCCAGGAATCCTTTGGCCGCATCCAGGATGACGACGGGCAGAGCCAGGGCCAGACCCTTTGTCCGAAATACGTTAGTGCCTCCCGTGCTCCGGCTGCCGTAGCTGCGGATGTCCTTTTTCTCGGTCAACTTGAAAAGGATATAGCCGGTGGGGAAGGCGCCGACGAGATAGCAGGCCAGCCAGAACAAGATTTTCATGACAGGGCGAATTGACTCAAGATGGTGTATTCAGCCCCGCCGGGCTTCAGCCGGCTTTGATAGAAGGCGATGCGGGTGACCGTCATGCGGCCGAATTCCTCATTCGTCGACTTTTCCAGCTCATCCAGCACGGGCCGCAGCCCCTGGGGAGACCTGACCCGGCCCAGCGTCAAATGAGGATGAAAATCCCTCCCCTCGGGCGGAAAACCCTCGCGGGCCAGGGCCGAATCGATAGAGGCCTGGAGTTCGGCCAACTCAGGGCCGGCTTCCAGCCCGACCCACATGACTCGAGGGCTTCTTGAACCGGGCGGGAACCAGCCCGTGCCTTTGACGGACAGGTCAATAGCGGATTTTCCCCGGCAGCACGGCTCGAGCGCGGCGTTGACCCGGCCGGCCTGGGCCTCGGAGATCTCGCCCAGGAATTTCAGGGTCAGGTGCATGCCTTCCTGCCGCACCCAACGCACGTTCCGGGTCAGGGGAGCGAGTCTCTGGACCAGACGCTCCAGCTCGGACTTGATCTCAGGGGTCAGCTCGATGGCGATGAAGGTCCTCATCTTCGGCTCGCCTCCAGATAGCGGCGCAGCATATCCAGCGCTTTCTGACTCGACTGGAACTTGATGATTTCGCGGGAGCCCAGGAACAGGTTCCTCACCACGTCCGCTCCATTATCCCATGCCAGGGCGGTATAGACAAGGCCGACCGGCTTTTCCGGCGTTCCGCCGGCCGGGCCGGCGATGCCGGTGAGGGCCAGCCCGAAATCAGAGGAAGCAGCCCGCCTGACGCCCTGAGCCATGGCCCGGGCGACTTCGCCGCTGACGGCTCCATGTTTTCTCAGAAGGTCTTGGGGCACGGCCAGCAAGTCCTCCTTGGCTTTGTTGCTGTAAGCCACCAGGCCGGCCAAGAAATATTCTGAGCTGCCGGGAACGTTGGTCAGACGGTGGCTGAGCAAGCCTCCGCTGCAGGATTCGGCGCAGGACAAGGTCCTTTTCATTAGGCGGAGAAGACCCCCCAGGACTTCCTCAAGCGTTTCGCCCACCCGGGAAAAAACGTTGTCTCCCAGCCTGTCCAGAAGACTCCGCTCTACGGGCTCGAGGCGGGAGCCGGCCTCGGCCCGGCTGACCGAAGAGGTAGCCCTCAGGTGAAGCTCGATCTGGCCGGGACGGGCCAGGGTGGTGATTCTGATCGACGGGTCGTCCGGGTAAAGATCGGCCATCAGGTCCTCGACCATGGATTCAGTCAGCCCCGCGATCATCAGGACGCGGCGGGCCAGAAACCCGCGTCGGAAACTCTCCAGCCGGGGGATCACATATTTTTCGAACATGGGCTCCAGCTCATGAGGAGGTCCGGGCAGAAGGATGATGATTTTCGAGCCCCATTCCAGCCACTGACCCGGCGCCGTGCCGTGCTCGTTGGGCAGCACTTCGGCGCCGGAGATAAGCCCGGCCTGCTTTCTGTTGGAGGCCGGCATGGACAGGCCGCGGCGGCGGAACCTGGCTTCTATTTTTTCTAAAAGCTCCGGGGCCATGACGATCTCCCGCTCCAGGACGCGGCTGAAAGCCTCGCGTGTCCGGTCGTCCGCGGTCGGGCCCAGCCCGCCCATGGCCAGGATGAGGTCGGACTTCCGTAGGGCCTCCTCGACCTTGAGCCGCAGATTGTCTTGTTCATCGCCGACAACCGTCTTGAAAGACACTTCCAGGCCGAGGTCATTTAAGCGTCGGGCCAGGTAAAGGGAATTCGTGTCTTGAAAATAGGGAGTCAAGAGCTCTGAGCCTATGGCCAGGATCTCAACCCGCTTCATTCAGATCAGGGATCCTTTCAACTGGAGAAAGGCGCGCAGGACGATCCAGGCATAAACAGCCGCGGCCAGGTCGTCGGCCATAATCCCCCAGCCGGCCGGGAGCTTCTCCAGCTTTCGGAGGGGAAAAGGTTTGAATACGTCGAACAGCCGGAAAAGGACGAACCCGGCCGCCACCGGAAGCCATCCAGCCGGAGCCAGAAAAAGAGTCAGCCATTGTCCGGCCGCCTCATCGATGACAATACGGCGCGGGTCTTTATGGCCGAGTTCCCGCGAATAGGATGTAGCGGCCAGGCTGCCCGTCAGGCCCACCAAGAGAATAAGGACAATCAAGAGCGGCCAGGAAAGCCTGAACAAAAAAAACTTGTACAGCGCTGCGGCGGCCAGGCTGGCCGCCGAACCGGGAGCCAGGGGAATGAACCCTAAGCCAAAGAATGTCGAGTAAACCCGCGCGGCAAGCTTCATGCGGCCAAACGTCCGTGCAAATCATACACACCGGCTCTCCTGATTTCAACTTGACAGACGGTCTGCAGCCGTCCCCGGAGCGAGGCCGACGACGAAACTCTGACCAGCCCGTCCACTTCCGGAGCCTGGAAACGCGCTCGGCCGACGGCCAGCTGCGGACGGCCGGGAACAGATTTATCCAGCAGCACTTCCAACCGCTGGCCGAGATATTTCCTGTTATTGTGGAGGGACATCTCCTGCTGGATGAACATCAGTTCCTCACGGCGCCGCGCCTTGTCCGCCTCGGAAACAGGGTCGCCCAGTCGAGAGGACGGCAGGCCTTCCTCCGCTGAATAAGTGAAAATGCCCAGATGGTCAAAACGGGCCCGGCGGACAAAGCTCCTCAACTCGTTGAATTCCTTCCGGCCTTCGCCGGGAAAGCCGACGATGAGGGAGGTGCGCAGGGCAACCTGAGGCAGGGCTCGGCGGACCCTGTCCAAGAGCTTCAAGGCTTTGTCTCCATCCAGGCCGCGGCCCATGGCCTTGATGATCGCGGGCGCCGCATGTTGAAAGGGGAGGTCCAGGTAGCGGCAGACTTTGGGCCCTTTCATGGCTTCCAGCAGCGCCCCGGAGACCTCCTCCGGATATCCATACAGAACCCGGACCCAGCGGAGGCCGTTCACCGCCTCGAGCCTGTCGAGCAATCGAGCCAGGCCGTGCCGGAGGCCCAGGTCGCCTCCATAGGACGTAGAATCCTGTGAGATAAGGTTGATCTCTTTCGCTCCTTGAGCGGCCAGCCGGCGGGCTTCCTCGAGGATCGAATCCATGCTCCGCGAACGGTAAGGACCCTTGATGGCCGGGATGGAACAGAAAGAGCAGCGGTGCGAGCAGCCTTCGGATATTTTGAGGTAGGCCCAGCCGGCCGGCGTCGAGATCAAGCGCGGGGATAGATGCGAATAGAGGAAGGTTTCCGGCGAGGGAGAGATGGCCCGGCCGGCGGCCGCTTGATGGATGCGGTCAAAATCCGCGACTCCCAGCCAGGCATCCACGGCCGGGAAAGCGGCCTTCAGCTTTTGGGGGGACCTCTGGACGTAGCAGCCGGTGACAATGACCCGGAGGCCGGGAAGCTTTCGCTTCAGCCTAAGAGCCCGGCGGATGGCCGCTTCGGCTTCTTCCCTGGCCGGACGGATAAAGCCGCAGGTGTTGACGATGAGGATATCGGCCTCATCCATTCGGGGGGTGATACGGAAGCCGTTTCTCCGCAGGAACCCCAGCATGACCTCGCTGTCCACCAGGTTCTTGGCGCAGCCCAGGCTGAGGAGAGCGGCCGTTTTCTTTTTCTCGGTCATGGGCGCGCTTTGAATTGCCGGGGGAAGGCCGTCGGCCCCGGGCTAAGGGTAGATCCTGTAGAGCAGGCGGGGGAAGGGGATGGTCTCCCTGATGTGTTTGAGGCCGCACAGCCAGGAGACCATGCGCTCGACGCCCATGCCGAACCCGGAGTGGGGCACGCTGCCGTATTTCCGCAGGTCCGCATACCAGGCGTAAGCGTCCGCGGGCAGGTCGAATTCTTTGATCTTTTTTTCCAGGAGGTCGAGGTCATGGATGCGCTGCCCGCCGCCGATAATTTCACCGTAGCCTTCGGAGGCCATGAAGTCAACGCCCAGAACCAGGTCCGGCCGCTGCGGGTCGGGCTGCATGTAGAAGGCCTTGACGGCCGCCGGAAAATGAGTGATGCACACCGGCCTGTCGTACATCTCGGAGAGAAGGGTCTCCTCGGGCGCGCCGAGATCGGCCCCCGGCTCGAGGGCCGAACCCCGCTCCTTGAGCTTGTGCCCCACTTCTTCATAGGTCAGACGAGGAAAGGGGGGATGGACCTTCTCCAGGTACTTGGTCTCTCTTTCCAAGATGTCCAGGTCGTTCTTACTGTTCTCCAGGACGCGGCCGACCACCTCGGTCACCAGGTCCTGGCCCAGCTCTATGATGTCCTCTAGTGTGGCGAAGGCCACTTCCGGCTCCACCATCCAGAACTCGATCAGATGCTTGCGCGTTTTGGAGCGCTCGGCGCGGAAGGTCGGGCCGAAGCAATAGACCTTGCCGAAGGCCATGGCCGTGGCTTCGTTATAGAGCTGGCCGCTCTGGCTGAGGTAGGCCTTCTGGTCGAAATACTGCGTCTCGAACAGGGTGGTCGTCCCCTCACAGGCGCTGGGAGTGAGGATGGGCGTATCCATCACCCGGAACTTACGCGCGTCGAAAAAGCGGCGGATGGCCCTCACCACTTCGGCCCGGACCTGGAGAACGGCGTGCTGTTTTTGGGAGCGCAGCCACAAATGGCGATGGGCCATGAGGAAGGGCGTGGAGTGCTCCTTGGGCGTGATGGGATATTCCTGGGCCACCTGGAGGACCTGGATGTCGGCCAGGGCCATCTCCAAACCTCCCGGCGCCCGCTTATCCTGGCGGAGGCGGCCGCGAATGATGACCGAGGACTCCTGGGTCAGCCGGTCGAAGGCTTCGAACAGGGGATGGTCTTTCTCTTCGCTGGAGACCGTGGCCTGGAGAATACCCGTCCCGTCGCGGATAAGAAGGAAACGGACCTTGCCCGAGGAGCGTTTGTTGTAGACCCAGCCGCGGACCTCGACATCTTGATCGCTATGCGCAGCGATGTCCTCGATGTAAACCCACTTCATGATGTGCGGATTATAAGTGATCGATAAGCGGGGGTCAATGGACTGGTTTCTTTTATCGGGGGCCTGGACAAATAGGAAGGTTTTTAAGGAAAATAAAAGGGCCAGCCGTCACCATGACCGAGGCCAAGCCCTTCAAGCGCGTAAAGTACATCGCCGGCCTGATCTATTCCGCTGACCATGTGGCGGAGAGAGCCGTCCAGGGGCTTGAAAAAATATTGGGGCCGGCCGAAGACCGAAGCCCTCGGTTTGATTTCGACCTGACGGATTATTATGCGGCCGAGATGGGGGGCGCCCCCCTGAGCCGTTTTTTTCTAAGCTTCAGCGGCCTGCGGCCGCCGGAAGAGTTGAGCGCGATCAAGCTCAAGACGAACGCACTGGAGGAAGAAATCCGTTCGGCCCTGGCCGCCGGCCATCGGCCGGTCAACATCGACCCCGGCTATCTGACTACGGCCGCTTTGATCATGGCCACGGCCAAGGATTTCAGCCACCGCATTTCGCTTCGCGACGGCATCTATGCCCATCTAGAACTGCTCTTCACCAAGCACGGTGTCCACTGCTTGGAATGGACCTATCCCGATTTCCGGCAGCCAGCCTATCATGATTTTTTTCTCAGTGTAAGAAAGACTTATCTTGCTCAGCTTAAAGAACCAAAAGGCTAGGCCAAAGGAACAATCCAGATTCGGTGGCCGCTTTGAACCGGTGATCCCCGATCGATTATTTCTCAGCTTGTGCACCGCCCTACCCCGTTGTCCAGCCGTCCTTGACATATCCCCAACTCAGTTTTATGCTTCCTCACGATGATTGGAGGGGGCTCAGAGAATGAAATCGATAAAACGAAAAATTAGGCTTAACCCGCTTGTCTTCTTCTTTCTAATCTTCTTTTCATTTTCTTTCGTGGCCTTATCTTCGGGCAATTCCGGTTATGGCGGTGGCACCAAGCGCTCGATTCAAAATGTCGAAACCTTTACGCGCCTGTACGGCTATGTCAGATATTTCTATCCCGGAGATGAAGCAGCCTCTCTGGATTGGGAGAGATTCGCCATCTACGGCGTGAAAAAAGTGGCGAGTGCCCAAAACAACGAAGAACTGAAAAAGACCCTGGAAGAACTGTTTTTACCCATCGCCCCCGCCCTGGCGGTTTATAAGTCCGGTCAAAAAGGGCATTTTTCTGTTGCTGACATTACACCCCCCCGCCTAGAAGGAATGAACGTGATCGCCTGGCAGCATTATGGC
The DNA here is from genome assembly GCA_963702835.1 of Candidatus Aminicenantota bacterium. Taxonomy (GTDB): domain Bacteria; phylum Acidobacteriota; class Aminicenantia; order Aminicenantales; family JAFGAV01; genus JAFGAV01. The sequence goes on along the minus strand of OY969762.1, from coordinate 994,877 downwards.
CTGGGATTCGGAAAAGCCAACAGCATTTACAAAAGTGTCCGCCTCAACAGGAAGACCCTATTATCTTCTGGCGAAAAAGCAGGCAGCTTTGCCAGCGACATTGACGCCGCACATTTTCGAACTAAAGAAATAAAGCTAAGAGCAGCCATGAAAACAGTGGCCGGCAGGGGACAGTTATACTTGGTGGTGGATAGAGAAAAGGGCCAGGGAGATTATTTAGAAAGCATGGAAGATCATCCTGTTCAACTCGACCGATGGGATTATTATGAAATAAAAGTTCTGGTCGCCGACGATGCGACTCAAATTTGGTTTGGCTGTTTTTTACCCGGTTCCGGAGAGCTGTATGTGGACGATTTTCAAGTCTTTGTAAAAAAGGATAGCCAAGGCGAAGAGTGGGAGTCTGTCCCTATAAAAAATCCTGGTTTTGAAGGGGACAAGGAAGGGGACCCCCCCAGCCAATGGCTTGCCCGGAAAATGCTGTCCTATTCCCTCCAGGTCACCTCAGCGGCCGCTGCCGAAGGCAAAAAAAGCGTCTCGATAAAAAGCAAGGCCGCTTTTCTTACCGGACCTCTGCCGAATTTCGAGACCAAGCCCAAAATCGGGGATCATATAACCAAAGATCTCGGTTCCGGCCTCTCTTGCCTGATGCCTATCGCATTGTATGGCACGGACATTCATACCTATCCCCAGGCTTCCGAAGACAAGCTGAGCCGGCTGCTCGCTGCCATAGAACAGGATATCCCCAAAAAGGCCGAGCAAATCATTGCGGACGATTTGTACGTTAGGCTGGCTGATATCGCGATTGCCTGGAATGTCTTCCAGCATTTCTACCCTTATTTTGACGTGGTAAAAACCAACTGGCGGGCCGCCTTAACCGAAGCACTCACCGATGCCTATTCAGATAAGAACCAAATGGATTTCCTGAAAACCCTTAGAAAATTCACGGCCAAACTCAAGGATGGTCACGTGAGAGTTAATGTCCAAGGAAACACCTTCGAGGACTATCTCCTTCCTCTCGATTGGGATTGGATTGAGAACCGACTAGTGATCACGAATATACTCGATAAAACCCTTGCTCCTATCCATAGGGGCGACGTGGTGGAGAGAATAAATGGCATTGCCGCTAAAGACGCGCTGAAAGGGGAAGAACAGTACATCTCGGCAGCCACCCAGGGTTGGAGGCGCTGCCGCGCCCTGGCTGCGCTCCTGGGTGGAGAAAAAAATAAAAAATTCCAGCTCGAGATAAAACGGGATGGCCTCATCTATCATAAAACCGTGAGTGCTTCACTGAGTGTCCAAGACTATTACACGCTGCTTCTCAAAGACACGATAAAATCCAAAAAACTGGAAGAAGGTATCTATTATTTGAACCTGACCCAGGCTTCTTGGGAGGAAATCGACCAACTCATGCCGGAACTGCAAAAAGCTAAGTCCATCATCTGCGATTTACGCGGATATCCTAACGGCAACCACTATTTGATCACACACTTGTTGAAGACGAAAGACACGGCCAAATGGATGTGGATTCCCCAAATAATTTACCCCGACTTTGAACAAGTCGCCTTTGATAAGATGGGATGGTCACTGGAACCGTCAAAACCCACATTGTCAGCCAAGATGGTTTTTATCACCGATGCCAGGGCGATCAGCTACGCCGAATCGTACCTGGGATACATAGAAGGGTACAAGCTGGCCACCATCGTGGGGCAGCCCACAGCCGGGACCAACGGCAATATCAATACCTTTGCCTTACCCGGCGGCTATTTTGTTTCCTGGACCGGCATGCGCGTGGTGAAAATAGACGGTTCGCAGCATCACGGCGTGGGCATTATTCCAAATGTGCCGGTGGCGCGCACCCTCAGCGGGGTCAAGTCCGGCCGGGATGAGTTTTTAGAAAAAGCCCTGGAAATCGCCAAACGCTAGTTTTGCATCTCAAATCCAAAATACAGAGCAGAGCGTGTAGGAGACTCATCGTTTCAAGTAGTGCTAGGCTCAGCAAGAAATAAGATCCCGGAGAATCGAACCAATTAAGTCTTTTTAAGAACCTCGGCTAGGCGGCGGATCGTGTCGGGATCGGTGCCACAGCAGCCGCCCACGACCTGCGCCCCGTATTCGATGATCCGGACGATGTGCCGGACGAAGTCTTCGCGGCTTTGGGAGTAGACCATTTCTCTTCCCCCCAGGACATGCGGCTGACCGGCATTGGGCTGGGCAATGAGGGGCAGGCCGGTCTCAGGGCGCATGATTTTGACCAGCTCAACCATGGCCTCGCTGTCCAAGAAGCAGTTGGCCCCGACAGCTGCTGCGCCCCCCTGCTCCAGGGCCTTAAGGCACTTCGAGGGGCTGTCGCCCATCAGAGTAAAGAATCCTCTGGGCGACTTGTTAAAAGTCATGGTGGCAAATACAGGCAGGGAAGAGACCTTCCGGCAGGCCCTCACGGCGCAAAGCGCCTCGCGCAGGTCGTACATGGTTTCCATGATGAAAAAATCCACACCGCCTTCATCCAGGGCTGCCGCCTGGACGGCAAAGGCTTCCTCAAACTGAGCCTCTTCATATTCGCCCATGGGCTTGATGAATTTTCCGGTCGGCCCCATGTCGCCGCCGACAAAACGGCCCTCCGGCCGAACCTCCTTGGCCAGGCGGGCGGCGGCCAGGTTCAACTCGCGGCAGCGTCGCTCCAGTCCATAGGCGGCCAGTTTTATGGGGTTGCCGCCGAAGGTGTTGGTGACCACAGCGTCCGAGCCGGCCTCATAGTACCGCCGCTCGATGTCCTTGACCGCCTCCGGCCTGTCCAGATTCCAGGCTTCCGGGCATTCACCATGGCCCAGCCCGGCCTTCATCATTTCCGTGCCCATGGCTCCGTCGAGCAGGAATATTTTTTTCTGGATCGTGTCGAGAACGGAATCGGACATGTGGAACTCTTCTTTATTCCTCATCCGGCTCGAAGGCCGAGATCTGACGGAGCTTGTCCACGATATCGGGCAGTTCTTGAAGGGCAAAGTCGATGTCCTGGTCGGTGTTGAATCGGCCCAGGGAAAAACGGATGCAGGAGCGGGCGATCTCCGGCCGCAGCCCGATGGCCGTCAGGACATGGGATACTTCCTCGGAATCCTCGCTGCAGGCCGATCCGGTCGAGACACAGATGCCTTTGGTGGCCAGGGCCAGCAGCACAGCCTCGGCCTCCAGGCCCAGGAAAATGACGCTCAGGGTATTCTTGGTCCGCCGCTCCGGATGGCCGTTGAAAAGAACCCTGGGGATGCGTTCCTCAATGCCTTTTTTCAGCCTGTCGCTGAGCCGTTCGATGCGGGCCTTGTCCTCCGCGCCTTTCTTCTGAAGGAGCTTAGCCGCTTGGCCCAGGCCGATGATCCCGGCTGTGTTTTCCGTGCCGGCCCGCAAGCCGCGTTCCTGATGGCCGCCGTGATGGAAGGGACGGATATCCGTCCCTTTGCGGATGTAGAGGGCGCCTAGGCCCTTAGGGCCGTAGACCTTGTGGGCCGACAGGCTGAGCAGGTCAACGCCCAGTTCGTCCACTCGGAAATCGAGCTTGCCGAAAGACTGGACGGCGTCGGTGTGGAACAGAACGCCCCGGTCGTGGGCGATGCGGGCCGCTTCCTGGATGGGTTCCTTGGTGCCGATCTCGTTGTTGACGTGCATGACCGAAACCAAAGCCGTGCGCGCCGTCACGGCGTCCCGGAGGAAATCCAGGTCGATGATTCCCGTTTTGTCTACCGGGACGTAGCTGACCCGGTAGCCCTTGCCCTCCAAATATTTGGCCGTCTCCATAATGGCCGGATGCTCGATGGCCGAGGTGACGAATTCTTTCTTGTCCGGGAAGGCGTCCAGGACGCCCAGGACGGCAAAATTGTCGGCCTCGGTGCCGGAGCCGGTGAACACAACCTCTGAGCGTCCGGCGCCCAGGACTTTAGCCACTTCCTCCCGGGCTTCGTTGATCAGGTCCTTGACCTCCCGGCCGATGGGATAGAGCGAGGAGGGATTGCCGAACCGGGATCGGAGGAAGTCGGCCATCGTGTCGCAGACGGCCGGGTCAACAGGGGTAGTGGCGTTGTTATCAAGATAAACAATTTTGCTCATAAGCGCTCCCTATATGGACTCCCTCCTCTTCTTTCTGATTCAATGAGGCCCCCGGCGACAAATGAACTACGAGCCGAATTTCTCCCTCAGGATCTTGACCACTTCCTGCCCGGCCCGGTTCTGGCCTTCTTCGGCCGCCGCGCCGATATGAGGCATGGCCGTGACATGAGGATGGTCGATGAGGGAAAAATCCTCGGGCGGTTCTTTCTCATAGACGTCCAAGGCCGCCGCCCGGACCTGGCCTGCGTTCAGGGCCGCCAGCAGGGCTTTCTCATCCACTACCCCGCCGCGGGCGGCATTGACCAGGATGACGCCTTTTTTCATTTTGGCGAACTGCGCGGTGCTGATCATGTTTTTGGACTGCTCGGTCTTGGGCAGGTGGAGGGATATGATGTCGGCCTTCATGAGGAGGTCGTCCAAGGGCACCTGTTTGACGGCCAGGCCGGTCTTGATGGGGATGATGTCGTAGGCTATGACCTTCATCCCGAAGGCCAGGGCCCGCTGGGCGACTTCCTGGCCGATCCGTCCGCAGCCGACCAGCCCCAGGGTCTTGCCAAAAAGCTCCGTCCCGGAGAAGAGCTTTTTCTCCCACTTGTGGGCTTTCAGCGACAGGTTGGCCGGTCCGTGGTTCCGCACCGCTCCCAGCATCAACCCGAAGGTGTGCTCGGCCACCGAAATGGAAGTGGCGGCCGGCGTATTGGCCACCGGAATGCCCTTCTCCTTGGCCGCCGCGGCATCGATGTTGTCCAAGCCGATGCCGGCCCGGACGATCAGCTCCAGCCCTTGAGCGGCCTCGATGGCCCGGCGGGTGACCTTGGTCGCGCTGCGGACGACGATGGCGTTGTAACCGGGAATCGTCTTGACCAGCTCGGCCTCGTCCATACCCGTTTTGAGGGTGACCTCAAAGCCGGGGACGGCTTTCAATTTGTCAATGGCTTCTTTGTCCAGAGCATCGGCCAGCAGGATTTTTTTCATTTCCAGTTCTCCTGAAGCACGGCCTGGGCCGCTCGGACAGCGCTGCCTTTTTCAAAAGAATAGTTGAGGTCGGTAAGCGTCATCTCCAGGGCGGACAAGGCGGTGATGATGTCGAACCCGCCCATATAGCCGAGGTGGGCGATGCGGAAAATCTTGCCCTTATAGGGGTCCTGCCCGCCGGCAATGTAAGCCATGTATTTGCCCTGCATGGTCTTGACCAGGGCCTTGCCGTCGAGACCGGCCGGCACCTTGACGGCGGTCAGGATATTGCCGGGCTTCTTGGCCATAAGCTCCAAGCCCAGGGCCTTGACCCCGGCCCGGGTGGCGTCGGCCAGGATGCGGTAATGCTCGAAAAGATTTTCCAAGCCCAGGGCCTTGATCCGTTCCAGAGCTTTCTTCTGCTGGACAATCAAGGAAATGGCCGGAGTCCAGGGCGTGGTCTTATCAGCCAGGTTCTTTTTGGCCTTCTTGATATCGAAATAGAACTTGGGCAGCTTGGATGTCTCGGCCATCTTCCAGGCCTTCTGGCTGAAGGCCAGGTAGGCCAGCCCGGGCGGAATCATGAACGATTTCTGGGAGCCGGAGACGATGATGTCCACCTTCCATTCGTCCATGGGACAGGGCATGGTTCCCAAACCGGAGATGCCGTCCACCACCAGGATGGCCGGCGTCTTAGCCACGACTTCGGCGTAGCCCTTGATGTCAAAGATGGCGCCCGAGGAAGTCTCGGACAGGCTGCTGAAAACGGCCTTGACCTCCGGGTTGGCCTTGAGCTCCGCCTCCAACTGTTCTTTGGTGAAGTCCCGGCCCCATTCCAGGACGATCTCTTTGACCTGGAGGCCGTAGGCTTTGCCGATGTTACCCCACCGTTCGCCGAACTTACCGCCGTTGATAACGATGATTTTGTCCCCCGGCGATAGGGTATTGACTACCGCGCCTTCCATGGCCCCCGTCCCCGAGGAGGTGAAAATATAGACTTCCTCCTTTGTGGCGAAGACGTATTTCAGGCCCTCGGAGACCTCCATGAATAGGGCGGAGAATTCAGGTGTGCGATGATGAATGATGGGCTCGGCCGCCACGGACAGGACATCATCGGGCAGCGGGGTCGGCCCGGGTGAAAGAAGATAGTACTTTTTAAACATATAATTCCTCCGTCAATTGTAAAATGACCTATTATTTCATACCAGAATTGCAAACATCATGTCAACAAAAGAACGAGGTAGCATCTCCTTTTCTGTGATGAAACATTCAAGAAGAGGAGGGGTCCTGTCACGGCTCCTCCCCGTCCGTGCCCGCCAGGCTGCGCGCGGGCGGGGAGCCCCTCCGCCGTGCCACCCCTCCCCACGATTCACACGGTTGGAGATGCTGCCAAAGAACGACCGCGATGATTTTAAATCGAATTCCCCAACTTGGGGGAGACTACAGCTCAAGCAATATTGAGATCAACAGCGCAGTCCGCTGGACAAGGGATGACAGGAGGACGTGCTCGTTTTCCGAATGGATGCCGCTGCCGTCGGGACCTAGGCCGTCCAGGGTAGGGCAGCCGAGGCTTGAGGCGATGGAAGCGTCCGAACCTCCGCCTGTTTTTCCGCCTTTAAGCTTGATACCCAGGCCGGCGGCTAGGCGGCCTACCCGCCGGAAAAGGTTTCGCGAGGCTTCCGTCCGCTCCAAGGGGGGAATCTGACTCTCCAGCCGATAAAACACCTTGGCCCCCGGCAGGGCGGGTTTCAGGCTGCTGAGTGTCTGGAGAATTTTTTTTTTGTCAGCCTCTGTCCAGAAGCGGAAATCGAGGACAGCAGAAGCCCGGTCAGCGACCACGTTGGCTTTCCGGCCTCCCTGGATCTGGCCGATGTTGAGGGTTGTCCCGGCCCGTCGCAGCCTGCGCATAGATAGGAGCTGCCGGGCCATCTCTTCTATGGCGTTGACGCCCAAGTGAGGGGAACCGGCATGGGCCATTTTGCCCTCCGTCTCCAGTCCGACGACCAGCCGTCCCTTGCGCTGGACCTTGAGAGCGCCTCCCGGCAACGACGGTTCAAGACAAAGAACGGCCCAGGATTTCAAAGCCAATTTCTTAATCAATCTATTAGCAGCAGGATGCCCGATCTCTTCGGCGGAATTTATGAATAGCTGGATAGGCCTGGCCGGCTGGAGTTTGAGCTGCTGAATAGCCCTCAGGGCGAAATAGGCCTGGACCAGCCCGGCTTTCATATCCAGCGCTCCGGGGCCAAAGGCTTTGTCCGCCCGGAGGACAAATGGCATTTTGCTCAGCTGGCCGACCGGCCAGACGGTATCGACATGAGTCAGGATGAGGAGCGGCTTAAGCCGGCCGGCTCCGGCCGCCGGATGGGGCTCGATCAATAGCGGGTCACCGATCTCTCGGGCCGGGAAGCGGATGACCTTCATTCCCGCTTTCCTGAACAAAGAGCCGAGGGTGGCCTGGCAGGCGTCCACGGCTTTTTTATCGTGTGAAGGGGATTCTAGGAGGACAAGCCTCCGCAGAAGGTTGACCATCTCGCTCCGGCGAGCCTGAATATACTCCTTTATATCCACCTCTATAATCTATCATAGTTCAAAAATAGAATATCTAGTTTCATGTGGATATCCTTCAGGCCGTAGAAAAGATAAGTCTATAATGCCTCCCTGGAAGCATTTCTAAATCTGTGATGCCTTGTTGAAAACTCGGGTTTAAGGCTCGAGCATTGGCCGGAGCGAGCATCAGGCCGGATTTAGCCCTCTTCTCTTTTCATTTTGACAGAAATAGAGAATTGGGCAATGATAATAATAGGTTATGTTGAAACGTCCGGTCGCTTCTTTCCGTTTAGCCCTTTATTTTTTAATCCTGGCCGCCAGCACGGCCGCCGGGCAGCGAACAGCGGGGCTGACTGCTTTTGCCGGAGCCGTGTTCCCCGCCCAGAGCACGCTCGAGGCCGGAGCGGCCACGGGCTTCGGCCTCCTCCTGCCCCTGGCCTCCCGGACTTTGCTGGGCATCCATTTCATTGACGCTCAACTGAAAAGCTTTGGAAGCCAGGACGGGCTCCTGGAAGGAAGATTGACCATCACTCCGTTTCTACTCTTCGTCCAGCAGGACCTCGTAGTGAGCCAACGGTTTAAGATCTTCCTGGCCGCTGGAGGGGGCCTCCTGTTTGCCCAATTCCGGGGGGATTTCATCACTATCCCCGAAGTGACCATCACTCAAACCATCCCCACCCAGCCGGCCGTCCATTTGGCGGCGGGGATCTCCTTCTCGATCACGGAGCGCCTGGCCATTTTCGGACAGGCCGGCTTTCTTTTCTGCCGAGCCACCGGCCGGACGACCATACGGGACATGAATTTCGGCCAAAGCCAGGAAGAATTTTCCGTCAACCTAAGCTCCCAACAAAGCTTCCTCGGGCTTGTTTTTTATTTTTGACCTGGAGGAGGGACTCATGTCAATCTTCTCATTTTTGGTGATGCTGCTCATTGCTTCCATCACCGGCGCGGTAGGCGCCAGCCTGGCCGGACGGAAGAACACCGGCTGCCTGCCCTCAATCGCCCTGGGTTTTATCGGCGCCATCCTCGGCACCTTCATCGCCCAGGAGCTCCATCTGCCCCGCTTCTGGACCTTGACCTTCGGCGGTCATCCTTTTCCCATCATCTGGGCTGTCATCGGCTCGGCCCTGTTCGTGGCCGTGCTCAACCTGTTTACCAAGCGCTGACATCGCCATGAAATCGGATCGCCGCGAATTCTTAAAGGGGGCCGGGCTTGACCTCTTCATCGAGGCGGTCAGCCTTTGCCTCGAACTCAGGCTATCGGGCTGAGAAGCGCCGCCGTGTGGATCTTGGACCGCGACTTGGCCAGGGTCAGGCGGGAATTTCCCGTGGTGGGCCGCTGCGTTTACCTCATCAGCAACTCTCTGGGGGCCATGCCCCAAAGGGCCCGGCAGGGCCTGGAGCGGTTCCTTTCTCTCTGGGACAGGGAAGGCGTGACCGCCTGGCAGAAAGAATGGTGGGACCTCGGCCTGCGGGTCGGCGACAAGGTGGCCAAACTCATCGGCGCAGGGCCGGGCCAAGTGACCATGATGACTCACGCCACCCAAGCCCATTGGGTGGCCTTGTCCACGCGCTTTTTGTGTCCCGCCCGCAGCCGGCGCCGCAAGATTGTCCTGAGCGATCAGGATTTCCCGTCGAGCCTTTACGCCGTGGAGTCCGTCTGTCGGATGATGAACTGGGAGCCGGTGGTGGTCTCCGGACAAGGCTCCGGCCTCGACCCGGAGCCGCTTCTCCGGGCCATGGATGAGAGGACTCTGTTTGTGGCCACCTCGCACGTCCATTTCAAGACATCCGCCGTTCAGGACATTGGGGCCATCTGCCGCCGGGCCCGAGCTGTGGGCGCTCTGTCCCTTATCGACGGCTACCATGCCCCGGGCGCCATTCCGGTGAATATGAAAAAATTGGAAGCGGATTTTTACATCGGGGGGTGCCTCAAGTGGCTGTGCGGCGGACCGGGGGCCGCCTTCCTTTTTGTCAGGCCCGAAATCGCGGCCGTTGAAAAGCCTCTGTTGACCGGCTGGGCCGGGCACCGCCGGCCATTCCTGTTCAATCAAAGAATGGAATATGCGGACAAGAGCCGGCGTTTTCAGTCCGGAACTCCGGCCGTGCCCAGCCTCTATGCCGCCCAAGCCGGCCTGGAAATCATAGAAGAAATCGGCCTAGCCCAGATACGGCGCAAATCCCTTCGGCTGACCGGGCAGATTATGGCCCGAGCCGAGGAACGGCGATTCCCCCTGCTCACTCCGCGGGAGGACAGCCGGCGCGGCGGCCATGTTTCATTCCATATCCCCCACGCTTTTCAGCTCAAACAGGCTCTCGAGGCGCAAGGAATCAAGCTCGACTACCGGAAGGGAAGAGCCGAGGAAGCCGACCTGCTGCGGGCCGGGCCTCATTTCTATAATAAAGAAGAAGAAGTCGAGATTCTTTTCCGAAAGTTGGACCGCCTCCTCTCCTCGGGCACCTATAAAAAATATTCTTCTTCGGTCAGGTCCGTCACTTAGCATGGATAGCATCTTCTATGATGATGTGATGCAAGCAATATTTTAGCCCATCTTATTGTTCCTCTTTATTATCATCGGTTTGGCAACCAATCTTCTATTCGTGCCATGACGCACACACTGTTATGTCAGGTTCCGGCTCCTTAACCTCCAAAAGGGAACGCAGCCCGCAGGCCCGTTAGATGCTATCCGAAGGCAGCCGGATTTTTTCATTCCTATTCGTTTTTATGAAAGGGCACATAGTTGCGGCCCTCTTTAAGGATCGTGTAAATGATTGTCAGCAGCCGCCTGGCCGTAGCCACTTTGGCGACATTGGGTTTCTTCCTAGAGGCATACTTCTGATAGAAGAGCTGAAGCCCGCGATCATGCCTGATGGCCGGCCAGACCGCTTCCACCGCCGCCCACCTCAACCAGCGGTTCCCCTCCCGGGTCATCTTCCCTTGATAACTTCTCATCCCCGAGCTGTGTGTGGAAGGAATCACGCCGGCGTAGCTGTGGAGCTTGGCGGCCGACTCGAACCGCCGGATATCGTCGATCTCGGTGGCCACCAGCACCGAGAAGAACTTCCCAAACCCCGGCACAGTGTAGATCCGTTGGGCGTCTGCCATTTTTTGGAACAGCTCCTCCACCAGCTTGTCCGACGTCTTGATCAGCGCCCGAAGCTCTTCGTGGAGCTTCAGCAGCCCCTCCACAAGCGCCTTGTCCACAGAGGCCATCTCTACCGCCTTGAGTCGAGCTATCCCTTTTTGACTGAAGAGCTCCTTCTCCAACCCTATCGCTTTCTGGATGTCCTCGGGTTGCTGGGCTAGTAAGGCGCCTACCCTGTTCTTGACCCGCGTCTGGCCCGCAACGAAAAAGACCCTCTGCCGCAAAACCCTCTGCGCTCTCCGGGTCTCGGGAGACCTCTTGTGGGCTTCCGGGATCAGGTTGGCCCGCAACAGGTCGGCCAAAATTCGGGAATCCCGCTTATCCGTCTTGATCTTGGCCTTGGCAATGGCCTTGACCTCCAGAGGATGGGCGACCTTCACCTCCACCCCCAGGTCCTCTAAGATATCAACCAGGACGTAGCTCGAATACCCCGCCTCCACCACAGCCTTCATCTCTGTCTCAAAACCCCGCAGAAACTCCTGAATCTCGCTCCTGTAGTTCAACACCGAGCCCGCTTTGACGATGGCCCCGTCTTCTTCCATGATCGTCAGATGCGAGCGTTGCTTATGATTGTCAACGCCCATATAATACATGTTGCACCTCCTTTATTTGGGTTTCTTCTCACGGGTAATCTATCACACCAATAGACACCCGGAGGAGGTGCATCACATCATCATATAACCTCCAAACGTGTGATACGTGGGGAGGGGTGGCTGCCGAAGACACCTTTTGATCTGCTTTAAAAAATATGGTTCTCTTCCATTTACTGTGGGTAGCTGAAGCTTAGCCGACCGGCGACAAGATAAACGATGGTCCGGAGATAGACGACTTGCTTGAACCCGTAGGCTCTTTTCATCGCGGTCTTGATTTTAGAGTTCAAGCCCTCCACCGTCCCGTTGGTCACTCGGGCATCGAGGAAGTTGATTACGCCTTTCCAGTAGCGCTTGATCGTCCGCGCGGCTTGGATCACGGGCTCGAGCCGACTGTGCGTCGCCCAAAAGAACCAGCTCTTCAGGTAAGCGACGGCCTGGAGCGGATTCCTGATCTCCCAGAACCGGGCCAGCGCCAGCTTGATCTGATAAGCCCGGGCCGTCCGCAGGTCCAGGCGTTTGAGCGTTTCCAGCCGGGCTTCCTGGTTCTCCGTCAGGTTCTTCGGATTCTTCAGCCAGAGGAACCGGCTCTTCTTCAAGATTCTGTTTTCCCGCTGCTCGTCGCGCCGGACGGCCTCAAGGGCCTTGTTGAGCAGGTTCATGACGTGGAACCGGTCGAAAACGACCGCCGCTTCAGCCAGGTGTTTCCCGATCCCGTTCAAGTAGGGATCCCACATGTCGCAACAGACGACATCGATCTGGGCGGGATCGATATCCCGGGATATCAGATCGCTGACGAAGCTCTTCACGACCCCTTTTTTGCGCCCCTCCCCCAGGAAAACGACCCGGGAGGCCTCGAGATCACTGAACGAGGTCATGTAGACGTGCCCCTTGCGGAGCGAGAACTCGTCGATTCCAAGTTGATGGAAGACGCTCAGGTCGACCGCCTTTCGGGCCCGTTCGACGTAGTGCTCCAAGATCCGCCACAGGCGATTGGCATGCTCGGACGTAAGCTCCGCCACTGCGGCGACCGACATCTCCCGGCAGAGAGACAGAACCAGGAGCTCGAACAGGAGCGTAAACCCGCTGCCGGGCCGCGCCCATGGCACCTCGACCTGCTTGACCCCGCACTTTCCGCAGCGGACCCGTGGGACCCGGGCGTGAAGATAGGTCTCATACTGGAAGAAGTTCAGATGTCGCCATGTCCGGTCCTGGGTGTCGTGGATCTCGCCTTCCCCAGTCTCGTCGCACGAGGGACAAGGGAACTTGGCGCCCTTAACGAAGTCGAGCCAAAGATCGAGCCGCCCTTCCTCCTTGGAGAACTTGAGATCGACGACCCGCCAGGGCTTGGCGATACCGAGAGCCAGGGTAAACAAGCTGAGTTCATCCATCGAGACGCATCCTTTCAATACGGGATTTGTCTCGAATCCTATCATGCCTAAAGGCCCCCTTTAAACCGTATCAACCCACACCGAATGGAAGAGAACCAAAAATATTAATCCCCCCCACCCCCTTGGAATCAAGGGGGCAAGAGGTTGGTGTCTTCGGAGAGGCCGGCGGAGGGGCCGGCCTTTCCGGAGACGCCCACGATCTCCCCCCTGATTGCCCAGGGGGGGAGGGGTTAATAAATTATGAAAAAAAGAGAAGGCGTCTCCGGCAATTCTGCCTGCGCGCAGCTTTGGAGTTGTCGGAGACACCTACAAGTTCTCAATATCATATTTATTCCCCTCTAGCCCCCCTTAGTGAAATAAGGGGGGCAAAGGTTGGTGTCTCCGGAAAGGTCGGCCGTGACAGGACCCCTCTTCTTCTTGAATGCTAGATCACACAATTAGAGATGCTATTCCTAGCATTTTGATATTTCCCCGTCGTTGATTTATATTAATAAGTCAATTTTAAGGGATCACATCATGAGCCGTAGTGCCCGAGGGATCATCAGGCTCGGCCTGGGGCTGTGTCTCTTTGGGCTCATCCTTCGCGGCGAGATCTACTACCCCTGGAAGGAGGGGGCTATCGGCGCTCTCCATGCTCCCGCCTGGGCCGGCCTGGTCCTGGCGCCCGCTCCGGGTTGCGTCTTTGCTTTCCAGGTCAGGGTTGAAAAAGAGGATTGGACGCCCAAGGTCGAAAAAGAGAAAAAAACTGCTGAAGGCATCGATATGTTCTATCTCGTCTCGGAGGTGGGGCCCCATTCCCCGGATGGACAGTATGCCCGAGTCTCCTTCGACATGAGCCTGCCCTTCGGCCTGGCTGAAGATACCCCCATCCTGATCAAGCCGGCCCGCTCCGGAGACACCTTGACTCTGGAATGGTCGCGGCTCGATGAACGGATGGCCGTCGGCCGGCTGAAGGGCCCGCCGAACATCAAGCTTGACCTGGTCCATTATTTTCCCTGGGAGACGAAGGGCCGCTTTCGCACCACCGCCGAGGGCCGGATCCTGGGCGAGGTGCGGGAACCCAAGCCTTTCACCTATTTGTTGTGGACCGACCCGCTGGGGACAGCCTCTCCGGGCCGGACCGACCAGGAAGCGCAACTCAGCTTTTCCTTGAAAAAAGAGCGGGAGCTCTATTTTGCCGTGGGCGTCGGTGAGGAGGCCAAACAGCTGGCCAACCGCCTTTACCGCTATCAGAATCGGAATACGATCGCCTCCTTTCTCCAAGACGAGAAGGACCGCTATCTGAGTAAGAGGGTCAAACTGACGGGGCGGGACGAGGGGCTGGCCGAGGCGATCACCAACAACATCTTCTGGATGATTCTCTACCAGCCCGACAATCATCGTCTGTACACGCCGGCCGGCCGCAAATGGATCTTCCCCAAAGCGGACGGTTCGCCCGACGACTGGACGATCTTCGAATGGGATTCCTTTTTCAACGCCCTGGAAGCGTCCATCGAAAGCGAAAAACACGCCAAAGACATTGTCCGGGCCGTGCTCGATACCCAGTACCCCAACGGCAACATCCCCAACTGGCGAGGCCGTTTCGGCGGCACGCCGGACCGTTCCCAGCCTCCGGTGGGCTCCTACACCGTCCTGAAGCTCTTCCAGAAGTTCGGCGATGTGGATTTTCTGAAGTCCTGCTACCCGCCCCTGAAAAGGTGGCATGCCTTCTGGAAAAGCCGCCGGCCGAGCGGCCAGGCCCGCCGGGACGGAAACGGCGACGGCCTGCTCGAATGGGGAAGTGACCGCGAACTGTTGGGGGAGGACGTCCCCCCCTGGGAAAAGGAGGCCACCGGCAAGCAGCGGGCCATGTGGGAATCCGGCCAGGATGACCTGCCCAATTGGGATGAGGCCGGCTTTAACGAAGCGGCCGGAACTCTGACCATGAACTGTGTGGACCTCAACAGCCTCTACGCCCTGGACGCCTGGTGTCTGGCCCAGATGGCCAACATCCTCAACCTGCGCCTGGAAAATGAGCAGTACCAGAGCGAGTATGAGCAGATGAAGTCTCTTATCAACCGTTTCCTGTGGAGCGACAGGGACAAATTCTATCTGGACCGCCACTGGGACGGCAGGTTTTCCTCGCGCAAGGCCGCTTCGAATTTCTATCCGCTCCTGGCCGGCATCCCCGACGACCGCCGGGCCCTGCAGATGCAAAAGCACATCCTCAACTCTCAGGAGTTCTGGGGGGACTACATCCTGCCCACCATCTCCCGCGACGACCCGGCCTTTACGGATCAGCAGTACTGGCGCGGCACGATCTGGCCGCCGACCAACTATCTCGTCTACCAGGGCCTGAAGGCTTACGGGTTCGATACGGTCGGCTCGGAGTATGCCCTCAAGAGCGCCTCCCTTTTTATGCGCAGCTGGCGCAGTTTTCAGCTGTGCCCGGAAAACTATGATTCCCGGACGGGCGAGGCGGGAGGCCAGAGATACCAGAGTTGGGGACCGTTGTTTGCCTTGATCGCCCTGGAAGATTATCTGGATTTCACACCCTGGGACGGTTTCCGCTTCGGGATGATCAGGCCGGAGCGGAATGGCCGTCTTTCACGCCTGGCCATCCAAGGACGTCACTACGACATCATCATCGAACCCAAAAAAATCCGCCTGGAGGAAGAGGGGCGGGCCATCATCAACTTGAACGGCGGGGCCGTGGTCCGGCACTTCCTCTACTCGGAGAGCGAGGTGTCTTTCGATATCACCAGCCTGGAGCCCAGGGATGTGGAAATCCGTTTCCTGAAAAATGGAAAATACCAGTTCCTGCTGGACAGCCAGGAGAAGAAGGTTTTTCGGGGAAGGTCGTTCAAATTCCGGGTCCCGGAGGGGAAACACAACATCCTCCTCCTGCTTCTGGAGCAGGAGGACTGATGAGAGTGCTCTTCTGCATAGCCTATTAGCTCCACTTCTTTTTGCTCAGATAGGCTCTCTTGAGTGTGTCGCCCCGCAAGCCCTGACGCAGCGCCTCCAGGGCCAGAATCTCCTCGGGCGGCACGTTGCCCAGGTTAACGTTGGGCCCGAAGCGAAGGATAAGGTCCTGCTGCTGGTTCTTGAGCGGCGCTTCCCAGACGAGGTCGTTAGCCTCCCGGACGCCTTCCAGGATTCTGTCCACCTCGTCCTGGCGGGTCTTACCCTGGGCGTCGAAGATGCCAACGCCCTTGCCCGCCTCGCGCGCCTCGATGATGACCTTGAAGGCGCCGTTCTCCAGGTCCTCTCCTATGAGCTCGTGGAGGAGGGGGAAGGGGAGCGCCTCCTGGGGATCCTTTTTGCCGACCTCGCTGATGACCTTGAAGCCAAGCTGGCGCGCCCTGCGGATGAGTCTGGCCCGCTCCGGCCGCGGCAGTTCGATCGTCCCGTCCGATACCTCAATGGCCGAGAAGCCCAGCCCACGGGCCCGGTCCAGGTACTGCTCCGGGACGCCTTGCCAGAAAGCCACTTCCAGGAAAGTTCCGCCGGGCATGACCTCGATGCCGGCCGCGCTGAGAAGGCGGTTCTTCTTCTTGAGAAGCTCCATGTCGTAGAAGGCTGAGGTGCCGAAGGTCAACTTGACGATATCGATGTAGCTGCCGGCCGTGGCGGCTAAGTCCTCCGCCTGGCCGAGCCCCAGTCCCTTGTCGATGACCATCGTCAAGCCTGAGGAGCGTGGCTTCCAAGTCCGTTCCCCCACGGGCATAGCGATCACTCCCTCCCAGGCTTTGAGCTTCATGGCGTCCTCCTCTCTCCCAGCTTCTAATCCAGCAATCCTGCCCAGCAGTGGGCCGGGTCGGAGACGACAGTGGCCAGATGGACGGCCGTCGGGTGGGAGACCAGGAGCCGAGCCATCTCCAGACGACGGCGGGCCAGGCTCTCTTCGTCCAGGCCGGGCAGGATCAGACGGTCGTAAAGGACCACGGTTTCAGCGATCTTCTGGCTGATGTTATCAAATATGAAATGGGCCGCCCTCCGCTTATCGCTGATCAAAGCCATGCGGTTCTCAGTCCATCCCTCTTCAATGCGCGGAAAAAGGATGACAATTTCAGGGTCGCGCAGCGTCTCAGCAGAAGCCTTGTAGGGAGACAGGTCAACAGCCATCTTCTTCTGCCAGAGGTCAGTATCCGGCGGCGGGCACCCCTTGGGCTTGAACCGGGGGAAATCGCGGGCTAGGGTCCCCAGCCGGATGTTATCCACCAGGGAACCCATAAACCAGATGAGTGAGCCGCCCTCCTCAGCATAATGGACCGTTTCCGTGGAGAAGAGCTTGAGCCCGCGCTCCAGGCCCGAGAGAAGGTAAACCGTCTTGCCGCTCCCGGCCCCGCCGGCCACCACATACAAGCGGCGGCGGTGTTCATCCAAAACCGCACAGGCGTGCAGGCTGAAAATCCGATGACGGCGCTCCAGGAGGAAAAGGATGTAGCGGTATAAGAAACCCTGGTTTCCCCAAAGGCTGAAGCGCAGGTCTGAGGCGCCGGCCTCCAGGGCCAAGAGAGGGCCGCGGAAATGGGCCTGCTCCGGCGTGAAGAGGCAGGCCGTTTCGGTTTCGGCCGAATCCGTCAGGGTGACCCGGCCGTCGAGCTGCGGGGAATAGGCAACCTCTTCAACCCGATGGAAGTCGGTGAGCAGCGACTTGACCTCCAGGGGGAAGGGGAGTCGCGGCAGGAGGGCGGCCGTGTTGGATTCTATCCCGACCGTGGCCCGCAGGACTCTGAGCCCGATTCGATGCATGGATGCGTAATATATCACATATCGGTAAGCGGAGGCACCCTGCGCTTTCCGCTTGATGGGCACAAATTCGTTATGATTGAATCGCTGCGGCGCCAAAGAGGGATCGTTGAAAAGAATCGGGGTGGACTCCGGCCGGACATTTTGTTATGATTTTTAATCTTGCTCTATGGAAACCAACGACCATAGAAATCTCCCGCCCTGGAGGCAAATCAAGGTGAAAAAAACAACCCTGCTCTTGCTCTGCCTCGTCCTATGGCTGGGCCCCGAGGCGGCCCGGCCGGCCGATGTCGGGCCGACCTATGCCCTAGTAAACTGTAAGGTCGTACCGGTCAGCGGTCCGGCCTTGGACAAGGGGACAATCATCATCCGGGACGGCCTCATCGAAGCCGTGGGGCCGGCGGAAAAAATTGCTGTTCCCCAGGATGCGGAAGTCATCGACGGCCAGGGGCTGACCGCTTATCCCGGGCTGCTGGACGCCCATTCCCAGGCGTTTCTCGAGCCGGCCAGGGAAGAGCCGGCGGGCCCCGCCCGGGGAGGTCCGGCCCAACCGCAGCCGGCCGGGCCTCAAGGCTTCACGCCCGAAACGCAGGCCTTCAAGCTGCTCAAGCCCAAAAAAACCGATTTGGCCGGGCTTCAGCGCCTGGGCTTCACGACCGTGCTGGTTGTGCCCAGTCAGGGGATATTCGCCGGCCAGAGCGTCCTCCTCAACCTGAACGGCGATAAGCCCGCGGCCATGGTCGTCCGCCAGCCGGTGGCCCTGCACATCTATTTCGCCACCGAGCGCGGCGTCTATCCCTCCAGCCTGATGGGAACGATGGCCGCTCTGCGGCAATCTTTTCTCGACACGCAGGACTACGCCCGGCATCAGGCAGCCTGGAACACCTCTCCCCGTCGCTTCAAGCGTCCGGAGTACAGCCCTTTCCTGGACGCTCTCCGGCCCTACGTTGTGGACAAGCGGCCGGTCATATTCACCTGCGCCAACCAAGAGGACATCAAGCGGGCCATTCGTCTGATCGAAGAATTCAAGCTCAATTCGCTGTTGAGCGGGGCTAATGAGGCCTGGCGGGTAGCCGAGGCGGTCAAGCGGGCTCAA
The DNA here is from genome assembly GCA_963702835.1 of Candidatus Aminicenantota bacterium. Classification (GTDB taxonomy): domain Bacteria; phylum Acidobacteriota; class Aminicenantia; order Aminicenantales; family JAFGAV01; genus JAFGAV01. The sequence goes on along the minus strand of OY969762.1, from coordinate 976,324 downwards.
GTGCCCCTTCTCGTCTCGCTCTCCTTCAAGCCTCCCCTAACCAGCCTTTATGCCAACCAGGGCGATGAGCTGAAAAAAAAGGCCGAAGAGGAAATTTATCCGGCCAACGCCGCGGCCCTATTCAAGGCGGGGATTCCATTCGCCCTAACCTCCTGCGGCCTGACCAAGGTTGAAGACATCCTGAAAAATACCAGGGCGGCCATTAAGGCCGGACTTCCTCGGGAGGAAGCCTTGAAAGCCCTGACCATCCAGCCCGCCCGGTTTCTGGGCGTGGAGGCGATGCTGGGCAGCTTGGAAGCTGGAAAAATCGCCAATATCATCCTGACCTCGGGCGAGATTTTCGAGGAGAAAACTCACGTGGAAAAAGTCTTTGTGGACGGCCAGATGTTCAGCGTAGAAAAAGCCCCTCCGGCCGGCGCCGGGCCGGCGGCGGTCACCTTGAGCGGGTCATGGCAGGGCAAGATCGTCAGCCCCATGGGCGAGATGGATATCAGCCTGGAACTCGACCAGCAGGGAAGCCAGGTCTCCGGCACTGCCACCGTCATGGGCAACAAGCGGGACATCAGCGAGGGGGTTCTCAGCGGCAGCGCCCTCACCTTCACCATCGAAACAGTGATCATGGGTCAGTCGATGAGTTTTGCCTTTCAGGGCACCGTGGACAAGGATCTCATCGAGGGGTCGCTGGCCTTTCCCATGGGCAGCGCAGAGGTCCGTCTGACCAGGGTGCCCAAAGAGTAAGGAGCGGACGATGAAGACACGCCGGATTATTCTCCTGTTGACCTTGCTGGGCTTGGTCGCGGCTCCCGCTCTGGCCAAGGGCGGCGACCTGCTGATCAGGAACGGTAAAATCCTGACCGTGACCCGCGGCGTCCTGGACGGGGGAGACATCCTTATCCGGGACGGGATCATCCGAGCCATAGGGGCCGGCCTGGAAGCTCCGCCCGGCATCCGGACCTACGACGCTTCGGGGAAATACATCATCCCGGGAATCATCGACTCCCACACTCATATCGCCCTCAGCGGCACCAACGAGTCGGCCGATACGGACACGGCCGAAGTGGATATGGCCGACGTCCTCAACGCCGAGGACCTGGCCATCTTCACCGCCCTGAGCGGCGGGGTGACCATGGTTCATACCATGCACGGCAGCGCCAACCCCATCGGCGGACAGAACGTCGTCCTCTCCTTGAAATGGGGCCGGCCTTCTGAAGACATGGTCGTCCCCCAAGCTTTCCGGACGCTCAAGTTCGCCTTGGGCGAAAATCCAAAACGGGCCAACCTGTCCGATTCCGAGGGGCTCCGCTACCCGCAGTCCCGGATGGGCGTCAAGGCCCTCATCCGGCGCGAGCTGCTCCGGGCCCGGACTTATATGGAGCAGGGGGACCGCTACCGGACCCAAAAGCAAATGAAAAATCCGCCCAAGGATCCTCCTGCCCCCGCGAAAGGACCTGCGGCTGGAGGCGCTGGCCGACCTCCTGCGCGGGAAGCTGGTGGCTCGAGTCCACAGCTATCGGGCGGACGAGTCGCTCGAGTTCCTGGGGCTGGCCAAAGAGTTCGGTTTCAAGGTGGCCTGCTTCGAGCATCTCCCCGAGGCCTTCAAAATCACCAAAGAGCTCAAGGAGGCCGGCGTGGGGACTTCAGTGTTCATCGACAGCTGGGCCTACAAAATCGAGGCGGCCGAGGGCATCGCCCTGAGCGCCGCCTACTGCACCCGCCAGGGCCTTCTCGTCTCCCTCAACTCCGACGGCGGCGAGAGAATCCGCCGGCTGTTCAATGAGGCCGGCAAGACCCTGAGATACGGCCGGCTGACCGAGGATGAAGCCTTGCGGCTCATCACCATCAACCCGGCCATCCAGCTCGGTGTGGACAAAATCGTGGGCAGCCTGGAGATAGGGAAGCACGGCGACCTGGCCGTCTTCAACGAGCATCCCCTGAGCGCCTACGCCCGCTGCGACCTGACCGTCATCGAGGGTGACATTTACTTCGACCGGGCGGCCTATCTCCAGGAACGGGAGGAGGCGGCTAAAAAGGCCAAGCCCCAAAAACAGCCGGGAGGTGTCCGATGAACTGCATCAGCCGTTGCCTTGTGGTGTTTCTCTTTGTCCTGACCTCGATACTGCGGGGCGCCGAAAAAGCCCCGTCCCTCATCGCCATCAAGGGCGCCCGCATCATTCCGGTGACCTCGGCCGACATTCCCTCCGGGGTCATCCTGATCAAGGACGGCCTGATCGAGGCCGTCGGCCCGGAGGTGGCCATCCCGGAAGGAGCGGCGGTCATCGAAGCCCAAGGCCTCATCGCTTACCCCGGCCTTATCGACTGCTACAGCACGCTGGGCCTGGCCGAGATCGGCCAGATGCCCCAGACAATGGACTTCCGGGAGCTGGGACGGATCAACCCGCAGCTCCGCGCCTGGGAAGCCTTACGGCCGGATTCCATGCACATTCCCATCGCCCGGGCCAACGGCATCACCGCCGCCCTGGTCGCCCCATCGGGGGGGCTTATCTCCGGCCAGAGCGGCCTGGTGAGACTGACGGGCTGGACACCCGCGGAGATGCTGATCAAGGCTCCGGTGGCCATGCACGTGGACCTTCCCTCCATGGGCCGCCTGGGATTCCAGCGGCCGGCCGCCGCCGCCGGGGCCGAGCCCTCCCACCCGTTCAAGGAGCTGGAGGAGGCCTTCCGCCGGGCGCGAGCCTATGAGAAACAAAAAGAATTCGCGGAGAAGGCCCGCCAGCTGGCTCTGCCTGATTTTAATGAAGCCCATGAATTCCTGCAGCCCGTGCTGCGGGGAGAGATCCCCCTGTGGATCTCCGTTCATTCCGACAAGGACATCAAGGAAGCCATCCAGTTCGTCCAGAAGGAAAAGCTGAAGGCCGTCCTTTACGCCGTGACCCAGGGTTGGAAATGCGTGGAGGAAATCAAAAAATCCGGCCTGCCGGTCGTTTTCGCCCCGCTGACCAACATGCCGGCTTCCTGGGAGGACGGCTATGACGCTCTCTATCGCATGCCGGCCCTGCTGGCCCAGGCCGGCGTCAAAATTGCCTTCTCCTCCCAGAGCTCGAGCGCGGCCAAGGATTTACCCTACCACGCCGCCAAAGCGGCGGCTTTCGGGCTGGATAAAAGAGACGCCCTCAAAGCGGTGACCATCAACGCCGCCGAAATTCTGGGCGTGGCCGGCCGGATGGGGAGTTTGGAAAAAGGAAAAGCGGCCAATATCGTTCTGGCTGACGGCGACATCCTGGATTTCAAAACGCAGATCAAGAAGGTCTTCATCGACGGGCGGGACACGGACCTCAATACCATTTATGAGCAGCTCCTAGAGAAGTTCAAGAAGAGATGAATCGCCTCGTGGATCAAAGCAGGGGACAGGCTTTCGTGGCTCAGTCTTTAGGGGTGCGGATCCAGTAGAAAGCCGTCAGCAGGGCGCCCAGCCCGGACATGAGCAGGAAAGGGGTGTGAATCCCGAACCGGTCGGAGAGGAATCCGGCCAGCAGCACGACCAGGGCCCCGGATAAAACCTGGATGTTGGCCACCAGGCTGAAGGCCAAGGCCTGGTCCTTATCCTCAACTTTGTTGCCTACGAAAGACTGCATGGCCGGATAAATCAATAGTAAAAAAACCCCGAAAAGAATGAGGCCGGCCAGGGCCAGGCCGTTAAAGGGGGCCAGGCCGATGACGGCCAGAGTCGCGGCCGAGCCGAACATAGACAAAATGGAGAGGTTCCTGCGTCCGAGCCGCTGGCTGAGCCATCCGAAGAAATAAGCGACTACCGATCCGAAGCCAACCCAGGCCGCCAAGAAAAGGCCGGTCTGGCCCAAAGGCACATTGAACTTGTGGTTGAAGAGCGAAGGGGCATAATAGACGGTCACGCCCCAGCCCGCCCCGCCGTAGATGAAGCCGGGAATGTAGTCCTTGATCTGGCCCGCCGTCCGCAACCAACGCGAAACCTTGGGCAAGGGGGGCTTTTCGGCAGAGGGGGTGATGCGGCGGACGGCCAGATAGCTCAGGACTCCCAGCAGCAGGCCGATGGCAGCCCAAACCAGGAGGGGCAGTCGCCAGCCGTAGGCCTGGGTCAAGAACCCGGTGGTCAGAAAAGCGAGTAAGACGCCCAGGTTTCCAGAGCCGCTCTGCACGCCCATGGCCTGGTCGATCTCGTGCTGCTGGTGTGTCTTGGACACTAGGGAAATACCCAGGGGATGGTAGACGCTGGTGAAGATGCGCATCAGGATATGGAAAAGGAGAAGGCTGCCGAAGGTTTGAGCCGTGGTGATCAAAGCCAGCGAGGCGGTCAAGCCCAGGCAGCTCGCCACCAGGAGCTTTTTGTAGGCGAAACGGTCCGCCCAGTGAGCGATGAGCATTTGGAAGATGAGGGTGGCCATCAGGCCCAAGTTTGATAGCAAGCCGATCTGGGCATAGCTGGTGATGAGGAATTTCTGACTGTAGAGGAAGGGCAGGGTCATGGGCACCACGACCGTGGCGGCGTCGTTCAAGGCATGGAACAGCGAGGCGGACAGGAGAACCTGCTTTTTCATGGCTTTAAAAGCAAAAATTCTTACTCAGGACCGGAGGTTTTGTCAATTCGATCATTGCTTCGGAGATGCTTCCGTTGCCGCGGGAAGCAATAGTTTCTCTGTCTTGCTAATCCAAAACTTTTTAGGTAAATTCACTGTCATCTTATCCAAGACTAGCTAGGAGGATGCCCATGTCGAAACCCTATTCCCGGCGTGACTTTTTAAAAACCGGATTGGCGGCGGGCGCGGCGGTCATGCTCGAGGGCAAGCCCTCGGCCGCTCTGGGAGCCGTCGGCCAGGAGGCGCAGCCAGCGCCCGGAAGCCGGCCCTGTGTGGTGGCCAGCCGCAACGGCATCCAGGCTACGGCCCGGGCCATGAAACTCCTCAGGCAGGGCGCCGATCCTTTGGACGCCGTCATCGCCGGCGTGAACATTGTCGAGGACGACCCCAACGACAACTCGGTGGGCTACGGCGGGCTGCCCAACGAGGAAGGCGTAGTCGAGCTGGATGCCTCGGTCATGCACGGCCCCACCCACAGAGCCGGGGCTGTGGCCGCCCTGCGCAACATCAAGAACCCCTCCAAAGTGGCCAAGCTGGTCATGGAGCGAACCGATCATGTCCTGCTGGTGGCTGAGGGCGCGCTCAAGTTTGCCAAATCCCACGGCTTCAAAGAAGAGAATCTGCTGACTGACGAATCTCGCCAGATCTGGCTGGAGTGGAAGGAAAAGCTCTCCGACCGGGACAACTGGCTCCCCCCGGAAGGGAAGAAATTGACGGCCGCACTCCAGCAGGCCATGGAGACCTACGGCACGATCAACTGCATTGCCGTGGACGCCTCGGGCGACCTGGCCGGGGTGACCACGACCGCGGGCTTGGCCTTCAAACTCCCGGGACGGGTGGGCGATTCTCCCATCATCGGGGCCGGCCTTTATGTCGATAACGAGATCGGCGCAGCCGGTTCCACGGGCCGCGGAGAGGCCAACCTCACGACCTGCGCCAGCTTCCAAATCGTGAATTGGATGGGCCGGGGCGCCTCGCCGGAGGAGGCCTGCCTAAAGGCCTTGGACTATGTCGCGGCCAAGACAAAACTCACGCCCCGGCTGCTCACCAAGGACGGAAAGCCGAACTTCGGGCTGAGCTTCTATGCCCTCAACAAAAAAGGAGAGTATGGGGCGGCCACCCTGTTCAGCGGCGGACAATTCGCCGTTCATGACGGCCGGGAAAATCGGCTGCTCAAAACGGCCTATCTGTTCGAACGCCAGGAAGCCGGGTCCGGCCGGCCTTAGCCAAGCGGACCAAAGCGTCTTTTCCATGTGCTCCTCAACGAACTTCAATCAGGATGACGTTATAGCCCAGGCCTGACAGGCGGTCGGCCAGGCTCCGAGCTTCCTCCCGGGAGGAGGCCGAGATCCTCACCCGGTAATAGGTCTGCGTCTCAGTCTGAAATAGAGAGACCGTTACCTCAGGAAAATCGGGCCGCAGGTTGGCGGCCAGGGTTTCTGCGTTAGCCTGGAGGATGAATGCGCCGACCTGGACGAAGAAATATCGGCCGGCCGGAGCAGGGGAGGCCTCCTTGACAACCTCCAGGCGAACGGGGATCGTTCCCGGGCCGACCATGTCCAGCAGCCGGGCTGCGGCGTAGGACAGATCGATGATCCGGCCGTCAACGAAAGGACCCCGGTCGTTGATCCTGACCCTGACCGTCCGGCCGTTGAGGAGGTTGGTGATCTCGACCATGGTGCCGAAGGGCAGAGTGGGATGGGCCGCCGTCAGCTCGTTCATGTCGTAGATCTCGCCGTTGGAGGTCGGCCGGCCGTGGAAGTCCTCTCCGTACCAGGAGGCGATGCCGGTCTGAACTCCGTTTTCAGGGGGGAGTATCCGCGGCCGGCAGCCGGAGGCCAGCCCCAGGACGGCCACCGCTGCCGCCAGGAGGCCCCTCAGGCTGGTCTTCAAATGAACTTCTTCAGCCGGTTCTTGAGGAAGCGAAAAGCTTCGGCCGGCGAAGAGCAAAAAGTAAAGAGCTTCAAGTCTTCGGCTGAGATGGCTCCGGAGCGGACCAGGCTGTCGAAATGGATGACTTTATTCCAGTAGTCTTCTCCATAGAGCATGAGGACGATGTCTTGGCGCGAAATTTTTTCTGCCTGGAGGAGGGTTAAAATTTCGAAGACTTCGTCCAAAGTCCCGTAGCCGCCGGGGAAAGCCACCACAGCCCGGGCCTTGTTGATGAGCCAGAACTTACGCATGAAAAAATAATGGAAAATGAAAGACAATTCGGGCGAGATATAGGGATTAGGAAATTGCTCGGCCGGAAGGGCGATGTTCATGCCGATGGACTTGGCCCCGGCCCGGGCTGCCCCGCGATTGGCGGCCTCCATGATGCCCGGCCCGGCGCCGGTGCAAATGACAAAGTCCTTGCCGCGGGGCTTTAGGGTTTTGGCCCAACCGGCCAGCCGGAAGGCCAGCTCTTCGGCTTGCCAGTAATAGCTGGCCAATTCCGCGCTCCGGCGGCCCAGCTTGACTCGCGAAGAGCCGAGAAAGAGGATGGTGCTGTTGACCTTGTTGGCCTGAAGCCTGGTCAGGGGTTCCAGATATTCGCTCAGGATGCGGATGGAGCGGGCTTCCGCTGATTCGAGGAACTTCGGGTTGGCGTAAGCTTTCTGGGGCAGGAATGGTTTGGGCATAGCCGGTTCACCTCCGGAAATTGGCATTGTAAACAAATCAGGGCCCCAACTCAAGAAAAGCCGGATTCTAGATAGCAGCTCCAAACGTGTGATACGTGGGAAGGGGTGGCACGGCGGAGGGGCTCCCCACCCGCGCGCAGCCTGGCGAGCACGGATGGGGAGGAGCCGTGACAGGACCCCTCCTCTTCTTGAATGCTAGATCACCCAATTGGAGATGCTATCCGTATTCTATGGCCGGCCTTTTTAATCAAGACTTTTTCTCTTTTTGACTTCCAGCCGCTTGAATGCGTACAATAGAGCGTTCTTGGCTCAGGCCCATCCATGAAACCATCCGGTCTTGAAGCGTTGTCCGTCCTAAAATATCCCGGCCGGGGGATCATCCTCGGTTCAAGCCCTTCTGGAACTTCGTGGGCCGCGGTCTATTTCATCACCGGCCGCTCCGCCTCAAGCCAAGCCCGGAAGATGGAAAGGGAAGGCCGGACCATCTGGACCAGGCCCCTTGGCCCGCAAGCTCTTAAGGCCGGAAAGGCCGAGCTGCTGATCTACCCGGCGGCTATCGCCGAAGCCGGCTTGGCCGTCAGCAACGGACGACAGACCTCGGTCATTGCCGGCCGGATGGCCTCGGCTCGATCGCCTTGGGCAGCCCTTTCCTCAGCCCTGAAGGACTGGGACTTTGAACCCGACTCACCCATCTTCACTCCTCGTATCAGCGGTTGTTTATACCCCGACGGACGAGCGGCCTTAAGTATTATCCGCCAAGCCGCCGACGGAACCTCCCATCGCGATTTTTTTGAAGTGCCCGACCGCCCCGGCCGAGGCCAGTTCATCGCCACTTATCGCGGCGGAGACAAAGACCCCATTCTAGCCTGGGAGGGAGACCCCCGAGAAGTAAGCCTGGAGCAGTCCTCCGCCGCAGAGTTGGCCGCCGCCGTGTACGACAGGCTGGCGCCCCAAGCGGCCGGCCCCGACTACCGCGTGGCCTGCGCGGCGATTTTTATTCGCCGGAACGCACCGCAGGACGTCAGCTTCCATATCATCAACCGCCGGGAAAGGACATGAGTCTATGGACAAATCCTTGAAAGACTCGCGGCAACAGTATTCCACCAAGGTCAAGGAGGATTTCCCCGACTCCCTGTCCTTAGGACGGGTGGAATTCGTCAAGAAAATTCCCATGCGCTACGGCGAGAACCCCGGCCAGCCGGCCGCCTTCTATGAAGAGAGGGGGGCCTCGGGGTCGACCATGGCCGGCCTACAGGTCCTCCAGGAAGGGACCAAAGGCTTGAGCTATATCAACGTGGCGGATATGGACCTTGGCCAGCGCCTGGCCCGGAAGCTCACCTCCCTTGACCGCGGCCAAAAAGTCTGCGTCCTCATCAAGCACGAAATGCCCAGCGGCGTGGCCCTGGGTGGGGCTGAGGTCGAGACTTTCGAAAAAGCCTGGAAGTCCGACCCTCTGTCCAATTTCGGCAGCGTGGATGTGTTCAACTTCTCCGTCAACGCCGAACTGGCCGGCCTGCTGGTGGAGAGCGTCCGGAACGTGGAAGTGGTCTATGCCCCGGCCTACACCCCCGAGGCGCTGGCGGTGCTGGCCGGCCGCAAGGTCCTGCGGGTGGTCCGCATGGCCGGGCCTCCCGAGGAGCCGGCCCTGGACAGCGGCCTGGAGTTCAAGCGGGTGGCCGGCGGTCTTCTTCTGCAGAAGCGTTTTGAATCCCGGATCACCTCAACCCAGGACCTGGACGTCGTCTCCCGCCGGCAGCCGTCTGCGGAAGAGCGGGCCGCGGCCGTGTTCAATTGGAGCGTAGCCTGTTTCACCAGGTCCAACGCCGTGGTCATCGGCGCGGCCGATAAAGTGCACGGCATCGGCTCGGGCCAGCGGAGCCGGATCGACGCGGCTGACTGCGCCATCCGCTTCTCCCGCCGGGGATACGGGCCGGAAGGCTGCTTCATGGCTTCGGACGCTTTTATGCCCTTTCCCGACGTGGTGGAGCTGGCCGCCCAAAACGGGATCACCGGAATCATCTACCCCCTCGGCTCGATTCGCGACCAGGAGGTCATCGACCGGGCCGATGAGTTGGGCCTGGCCATGATCGTCACCCGCAAGCCGGGCGAGACGGACTGCGAGCGATGTTTTCTCCACCGATGACTTCCCGATCCTCAGCCGGCCGCCGCGGACGCGGAGCCAAGGGCAAGCCTGACCAAAAAACGGCCAAGGATTCCTTGGCCGAATACAAGCATAAGCGGGATTTCGGAAAAACCCCCGAGCCCCAGGGCCCCCCGGCCGCTTCAAGTCGAAAGGAGTTGGCTTACGTCATCCAGCGCCACGATGCCTCTCATCTTCATTACGACCTCAGGCTGGAGGAAAGCGGCGTCCTCAAGAGCTGGGCCATCCCCAAGCTTCCCCCCGAAGTCGAGGGCCTAAAGAGGCTGGCCGTCCAGACTGAGGACCATCCGCTGGATTACCAGAGCTTCGAGGGAATCATTCCGGAGGGGGAGTACGGCGCGGGCCAGGTTGAGATCTGGGACAAGGGACATTATCTGGCGCTGGAGAAAGGGCCTTCCAAACGCCTGTTCACCCTCCAGGGCCGGAGGCTTAAGGGAACTTATGCCCTTATCAAACTCAAGGCCAAGAACAAAAAAGATAAGAACTGGCTGTTCTTTAAAACAAGATCGACGACTTAAGGGAGATAGAGCTCAAATCATGAAAAAAACTTTCTGCCTGGCCCTGGCCGGCCTGCTGGCCTGTACGCCGCTGCTTGCCGCGCGGCTTTCCCTTAAGATGTCGGGGGGGGTCGGATATTATCCGGGCGGCGACCTTAACGACGGGCTCAAGGGATTGGACGCCTGGGCTAAAGATTTTTATGACAACGTCCAGGGTTCTTACGGCCGATTGGACAAAGGCTGGGAATCCGAGGCCGAGTTGGAGCTCGAGCTCGATAAGCCTTTGAGCCTGGGTCTCGCCGTCGGATACCGCAGGATGCAGATGGACAGCCAAATCTCCTATGATTGGAACCTCTTGGGGATTGCCGTCAAAACCCGGGAGCGGTTTCAAACCCGCTTGGCTTCCGTTCCCCTGACCCTTTTTCTTCATGCCCGTTTTCCGCTCGGCCGGCTGCTCCGGCTGAACCTCAGCGCAGGCCTGGAATATTGCCTTCACTGGTTTCGCTACGGGGAGCACTATGAATCAACCGTTTTTTTGAACAGCACCGAGGACTATGTGTTCCGGGCCAGCCGCGACTCGGCCGGCCTGCGCGCCGGAGCGGGCCTGGAAGCGGCCCTCGGCCCGCACCTCAGCCTGATTCTGGAGATGGAAGGACGGTCGTCCCAGCTGACGGACCTGGGGGGAAGCTTTGAACGCTCCGGCCGGTTGTTCGGGCTGACCTATGCCGATAGCGGCCAGGATCACACCCTATGGTATTATGAAGAATCCCAGCAGGGAAAAAAATATCCCAAGATCCTGTTCGCCACGGACCCTCCTCTGAGCGGGGACTTCGGCTCCGGCCGCGCGGCCAGCCTGGGGTTATCGGGTTTGCTGGCGCGGGCCGGGCTCAGGCTCTCCTTTTAAGACGACCTCGGCCGCGGCCTTCAAGGCTTGACCAGGAGATAGCGGTGATAGAAGCGCTTTCCTTCTATCAGGGAAAGGAAGTTCTGCGAACCCACCGTGCAGACAAATTTTCGAAAATAGGCATGTAAAAAGCCCGGTATCCGTCGCTGGATCAATTTTTCTTTTCTATCGCTGTCCAGCTTCAAGGCCTGAATGACTTCCGGGGTGATATCTTCTTTTTCGCTGATGATGAAGTCGGAATCCCGAATATCCTGCTGCTGCTGGGCCAGGCGCTCTTCTCTCCTGAAGTCGGCATAGAACAACCTCCCCCCTTTTTTCAGGACGCGGGCCGCTTCGGAAAAAAATATAGGGAGGCTCGGATAGCAATGGGATGATTCAACATTGACTACGGCATCGAAGGAGGAATCGGCGTAGGGTATTTTTTCCGCGTCCCCCACCTTGAAGGTCAGGGAAGGAATGTCCCTGAGTTTTTTACAAAGAGCGATGGCTTTCGTGGAAAGGTCGATGGCGGCCAAAGTGCGGGGCCGAGCGTACTTCATCAGGCTGACCGCGCCCCCCCCTCTCCCGCAGCCGACCTCCAGAACATCAAGACCCGAAAGGCTCCGGCGGCCGACGGTGTGATAATACATTTGGATGGCATAGCGGTGCTTTTCGTCGGCAGGGTCTAGCTCTAAAATTTTTCCGCCGTCATGTTCTGGGGCATATCCGAAGTTCATAAACCTCAGGTCTCCGGCGCGGCCGTCGATCAAGTTGGCGAAGTTATACCAGAATTTCCACGTCCGTTTGGTCAGGGCGGCGTTGCAGGTGAGCTTTTTAAATATGAGCTGGAGCATCTTTTTTCTCTATTTGGGAAACAGGCCGCCCTTTTTTGAGAAAGTCAACATATCATCGGTCTGCGGCCGGAGTCAAGAAAATGAACAGGAAACTCTTTTGTCTTGTTATTTTTCTTGGCCTTGAGCAGAATAGGCTGGGGCCAGCCATGGACAAGTCGGCCAAGAAAAATATGATTCAGCCCAGTCCCGCCCAGAGGGGAGCATTGATGCGGGTGACCGCGGCTGTTATCGAGGGCGACGGCAAGATTCTCATCGCCCGCCGAAAGAAAGGAGACCGTTTGGGCGGCCTGTGGGAATTCCCGGGCGGCAAGATTGACCGGGGCGAAAGGCCAGAGGCGAGCCTCCGCCGAGAGCTCCGCGAAGAGCTGGGGGTCGAAGCCAGGGTGGGGGATTTGCTTTGTTCTTCCCGGATCGACCACCGGGACTATTCCATCGAACTTCTGGTTTATGCCGTCCAGGTGATTTCCGGACAGCCCCTGGCCCGCGAGCATGACGAGCTGCGCTGGGTTAAGCCGGATGAGCTGGGCCGATACGAGTTCCCCGAGCTAGACAGGCCGGCCGTCCGATTACTCCAAGAAAGAGTTTAAACCCCATGGGGCTTAAAGATATTCCCGTCGTCGGCGAGGCCATCCTCAAGCCGGGCCGGGAGAAGCCCATCCTCAACCGCCATCACTGGATCTTCTCCGGCGCAGTGGCCGAGCTTCCGGACATGGAGGATGGCTCCGTGGCCGCGGTGAAGAGCCATGACGGACGGTTCCTGGGTCATGCCTACTTCAACCGGCGCTGCTCGATCGTCGGCCGGATGCTGAATTTCGACCAGACGCCGCCGGCCGAAGCCATCCGGCAGAACATCCGTAAGGCCGCCGGCCTGCGCCAAGCTTTCTTTTCCCAGGAAACCAATGCCTACCGCCTGGTCAACGCCGAAGCTGACCGCTTGCCCGGGTTGATCGTCGACCGCTACGACGATGTCCTGGTCGTCCAGGTCTCCACTCTGGGCATGGATAAGCTGAGGACCTTCCTGGTCGAACTTCTGGCGGAGACCTTCCGGCCCAGGAGCATTCTGGAAAAATCCAACCTGCCGGCCAGGCGCGAAGAAGGCCTCTCAGACCGAGTTGGAGTTTTAATGGGAGAGCTTGCCGAAATCGTGGAGATCAAGGAGGGTCACCTCCGCCTTCGGGTGGACCTCGTCCGGTCCCAAAAAACGGGGCTGTTCCTCGACCAGCGGGAGATGCGCCGATTGGCCATGTCTCTGGCCGGAAGCCGGCGGGTCCTCAATGCCTTCTGCTACACGGGCGCCTTCACCGTGTCCGTCCTCCAGGGGGGTGCGGCCGGAGTCCTGTCCGTGGACAGCTCGGCCCAGGCCCTTGACCTGGCCCGCCAGAATGTCAGCCTCAACGGGTTCGACCTCCCCGCCGATTCCTTCCTGGACGAAGACGTGTTCCACTTCCTGCGCAGGGGGGGCCTGGACTTCGACTTCATCATCCTCGACCCCCCGGCCTTGGCCAAGAAAAAAAGCGATGTGGTCCAGGCCTGCCGGGGCTACAAAGACCTGAACCGCCTGGCCATCGGCCTTCTTCCGGCCGGCGGGCTGCTGCTGACCTTCTCCTGCTCTCATTTCGTGGACGAAACTCTTTTCCGCCAAGTTGTCTTCGAGGCGGCCGCGGAGGCCGGCCGCAACGTCCGTCTCCTGCAGCGTCACCGCCAGGCCTTCGACCATCCGGTCAACATCTTTCATCCGGAGAGCGAATATTTAAAAGGGTTTTTGCTCTATATCGATTAATTGTAGAATAGACATAATCGAAGCCATTCGCTTGATAAATGGGCTTACTCTCGATGGCCTTGGGAAAGTCGAGATTCGTGTGCGGAAAGTGGATAAAGAAAAAGCCTGTGAGCTATTAGCTGCAGCGGAGAAGGGAGAGCTGCGACTTGACGAGGATGAGACGGAATGAAAAAAGTAGCTGGGGAATAATGAGGATCAAGTTTCTGGGCGCCGACCGTCAGGTCACCGGCTCCTGCCATTACCTGGAAGCAGTCGGCCTCCGCTTGATCGTGGACTGCGGCCTCTTCCAGGAAAGAGAATACCTCAACCGCAACTGGGAGCCTTTCCTCTTTGACCCGGCCGGCCTGGACTTTGTCCTGCTGACCCATGCCCATCTCGACCACTGCGGCCTGCTTCCCAAGCTGGTCCGGCAGGGATTCAAAGGCCCGATCTTGAGCACGACCGTGACCAAAGAACTGCTGCCTGTCGTGCTTGAGGACAGCGCCCATCTCCAGGAAGAGGATGCCGCCTTCAAGAAGAAGCGGCACGCCCGCGAGGGCCGTCAGGGGGCCTACCCCGAGGTCCCGCTCTACACCGTTGAAGATGCCCGGGCCGTCCCGCCCTATGTCCAGGAGGTGCCCTACCGCCAGCCCCTGGACCTCAACGACGGGCTCAGCCTGACTTTTCATGACGCCGGCCACATCCTTGGCTCGGCTATGGTCGAGCTGCGCGTCAGAGATGCGGGCCTGGAGAAGCGCCTCGTCTTCTCCGGCGACGTGGGCCAGTGGGATAAGCCCATCGTCCGCAACCCCTCGGTTTTCGACCAGACCGACTATCTCGTCCTGGAGTCAACCTACGGAGACAGCGACCACCAGGACCCTAAACACCTGGAAGATATGCTGTGCGACATCATCAATCAGGCCGTCCGGGACGGCGGCAACGTCGTGGTGCCCACCTTCGCCCTGGAGCGAGCCCAGGAAATGTTGTTCTATCTGAGCCGGCTGACCTCGGCCCAGCGTTTGCCCCCTATCACCACTTTTCTGGACAGCCCCATGGCCGCCCGGGTGACCGAAATTTTCGAGCGGCACGTCGATTTCATGGACCGTCAAACCCAGGCCCTTTTCCGCTCGGGCCAACACCCTTTCCGCTTTCCCGGCCTCCATCTGGTTCAGACCATCGAGGAGTCCAAAGCCATCAACAGCATCAAAGGGTCCTGCCTCATCCTGGCCGGGTCGGGCATGTGCACGGGCGGCCGGATCAAGCACCACCTGGCCCGCAATATCAGCCGGCCCGAATCCGTTATCCTCTTCGTGGGCTATCAGGCCCGGGGCACGCTCGGCCGGCAGATCGTCGAAGGCCAGCCCACGGTCCGCATCCACGGCCAGTACTACCCCGTCCGGGCCAAGGTCGTCCAGATCCAAGGCCTGTCCGCTCATGCCGATCAGCAGGACCTCCTGCGCTGGCTTCGCTATCTGCGCGCCGAGCCGAAAGCGATCTTCCTGACGCACGGCGAAGAGGATAAGGCCGCGGCCATGGCCGACCTGGTGGCCAGGGAGCTCGGCTGGCGGGCGCGCATTCCCGGATATAAAGAAGAAGTTGAATTGAACGGAACGGCCTGACGAAAAACAGTTGGATATCTTAAGGGGAGCCGACCCGTCGTCGAGATCAGCGGGGAAATGACTATTTGAAAGAATAGACTTCCAGCTCGTGGATGGACCAGTAGCGGAGGGGATCCTCTCCAGTGTTCACGATGCGGATAAATCTGGCCGCAACGTTGGGCAGGGGAATATCCAAGGCCAGGTCCTTGGGCCGGAGATAAGCCCGGATATCGATGAGGACCTCCTCTTCTGCCGCAGCCGACGTCCAGGTCCGCCCGTCTGAAGAGGCTTCCACCCGGTAGCCGCGCGGATAATCCAATTCGCTCGAGGCGAGGACAAGAGACAGTTTGGCCAGACTGACCGTCCGGCCCAGGTCCACTTCGAAGAACTGGCCGGGCTGCTGGGGTCCGTTGGTGTCCCAGCGCGTCTCCCCGCGGCCGTCAATGGCCAAGCGGGCCGCCTTGCTGTTGACCGAAGCCGAAGCCTGCCAGCCTTTCGGCTCGATCGGCCGAAACGGATTTTTGGCCCGCAGTCCCATCAAGCCCTCTTTCCAGCCGAGGACTTCATAGACATAAGCTTCGCCGAACCGGCCCTTGAAAGCCGTCTGCTCCGGCAGAGAGGCCAAGTCTTTTTGGAGGAAGGGAAAAGCATCGGCGGGGAACATTGAATAGTGGAAGACCATATAGCGGACGCCGAGAGCTTTCAAGTCGCGGATATTCTGAGCCGCTGAACAATCCCCGTTCCAACGCCGGCGCAATTCGCTGTACAAGGGAGGAAAATATCCGCTGTAGCCGTTGACCAGTCGTTTCCAGTGATAGGCCGAGAAATAAGCGCGAGAACATTCCACCGAGCCCACGCCTTGACCCTGTTGGGGAAAAGGAAGCTCCAGCAGGGCAAAATCTTCCCCCTTTTGTTCGGCCAGCCATTGATAGACGGCCGGTATGGCCTTTTTGACCGGGATCGAGACACAGGGAATGGGAAGGGACAGGAATTCAACCAGGATGATAAGAGGCGCCAGCATGGACAGCGCGCTTTTTTTAAACCCGCTCAACTTTTGAGCCAAAGAACGGAATCCGAAAGCGGCAAAGGCCGCCAGGACCAGCATGATGAAAACATGACAGCGGGTCGGAGCGCGCAACCCTTCAAACCCCGGCACATAGCGATACAGGATCAGGAATGGGCCGTGCGGGCCGAAGGTCAGCCACAAAGCGACAAGGAAGACCAACCCCAGTCCCCACAGGTGTGGATCGGCGAAGGAAAAGGGAAGCAGAGGCCCGGTCCGGAGGATTTTTTTTAGGGCCAAGAACACAAATAATAAAGCTGCCCAGGCCAGAAACGGCTTGAGCGGACTCCGGGCATGGATTTTCAGACCCGAGCCGAGGGCCAGCTCAAAGCTGCCCTGCTTTAAGGTCGTGTAGAGAATGACACTTTGAGCCAAGAACAAGGCGGCTACTATCCACAGGAGAACCCGTCCAGCGCGCCGGGCCGCAGACTGTCCCTCCGGCCGGAGGCGTTTTTTCAACCTGAGCACGCTCAGGCCTCCCACCACGGCCAGCAGAAAGGCCGCCGCTCCGGGAAACAATTCACCTTCAGGCTGAAGAAACTGCCGGCTGACCCGGCCGTAGAGGTTGTTCTGGGGGGAGGTGGCCAGAAAGCTTGTTGGCCGGGCATAAGCGCCGATACCTCTTTCCAGGCCCAGGGTATTCCTGACTTGGGCATAATGGTAAAGAAAAGGGCCGAGTGCCGCCAGGGCCAACACGGCGAAAACGACCATCTGAATCCAGAAACGCCCTTCCTTCCATTTTCGGCCGGCCACGGTCATGACCAGAATGAACAGGCCGGCCAGGATTGTCAAAAAGAGGGCATAGTAGCCGTTGGCCAGCGCTTGGAGCACGTAAAACAACGTAAAGAGAAAAAGATCTTTCCATCTACCTTTGTCGAAAAAACGAATGAGGAAGAGAAACGTCAAGGGAATACCACCCGCCGTTATGACCTGGAGGTGGGGAAGGTGGGCCATCATGAACGGGGAAAAAGCAAAAATGATACCGGCGGCGATCGAGCCCAGGAGGTGGCCGCTCAGGCGGCGAGCCAGGAGGTACATCCCGAACCCGGAGGTGATAAACCCGAACAGCAGGACGAGGTTGTAGGCCAGGATGGGATTGCCGGTCAGAAGGTTTACCGGCAAGCTGACCAGGGCTTGGCTGAAAAGATGTTCAGAGTAGGCCAGAGTGTTCCGGTTCGGATAATAAATGTTCGCGTCGAACCAGCCGGAAAGATGGAAGCCGGCCATCTGCCGGTTATTCCAGGCCAGGATCCAGGTGTTGAGCAACGGATCGCCCGGGTCCCGGACGCTCGACCCCAGGTGCAGGACTAAGGGGTAGGTCATGACTAGGGTCAGGGCCATGAACAGGGCTAATACCGCAAGGGTTGGGTGGCGCGGCGAAGTCATGGGGCTCTAGAGGTTGATTGTGCGAAGGATGTCGCCGGGCCGTTTGTCCGCCGGGATATTAGTCCAGGGGTTATTGTCGGAGGCGCGCTTGTATTCCACTACGGCCGATGAAGGGGTCAAAGTCAGCTTGGCGTAGCCGGACGGCCCCCAGAAATCCGCCAAGCTGCAGACGGGCTCCTCTCTCCCATAGCGGCCGCGGCACCCGTAGTGTTCGATCCACAGGGGGCCCTTGTACCAGGCCAGCTCACCGACGGGCTTGGGCGAGCCGACGCATATGGCCTTCAAGTCGCCCTCGACCTTCCGGCCGAAAAAGATATGGTCGTGGCCGTAGAAGCTGCAGCGCACGCCGCTGTCGCGCAGCAGGCGGGTCAGCTCAACCTGCTCGACCTTTTCCGGGTCGGGGCAGTAGGGCGCATAATCCGCGGCGGTATAGAGCGGCCCGCGTCCGTAGGCGTAGCTTGTTTCGGCCTCGTTGGACCCTCGAGGCCAGCCGCCCAGCACATGATGAAAGAAGGTGAACTTCCAGTCGCTTTCGTAGTCCAAAACGCGGCGGAGCCAGTCCTTCTGCTCCAAGCCCAGTGTCCAATCTTCCGGACGCAGGGGCCCGGGAGGGGGCGGAGCGTTATAGCCTTGGTTATCCAGGATGATGAATAAAGGATTTCCCGGACCGAGACCTCCGCCCCAGGCCAAGGCGAAATAATTCTGGTCGATGGATTGTCCCTGATACCCGCCCGGCTGGGGGAAATAAAGGGTGCGGTATTTCACCGCATAGGGCCGCTCCAGGCCGTAGCCGGACTCGCCGTCGTGACTGCCCTGCACGAGGTAGAGCGGAAGGTAAGGGGTGAGGGCCGAGTACATCCGCCTCATCCTGAGCCAGAATAGCTTGGCGTAGGCATCGCGGTCATCGGAAGTCAAGCCCAGCTCCGGATCCTTGAGCCCCAAACCGGGCCACTTGTAGCCCGCCCCGATCCCGGTGGCATCGCCCAAGTGGATTATCATGTCCGGATCTTCCCGGGTCATGATCTGGTAAATAGCGCTGGCCAGACTGAACCCGCTCCGGAGCATACCCAGGTCGGTGCCTTCATCGGGGACAAAGGAAGGATCGCTCTGCAGAATGCGCAGGAAGTCATTGACATATTCGCCGTTCAACCGGCTGGCCCTGAGGGAAGGGTCCAAGACGCCCCGGCTGGGGGTATCGGCGTCGTCATAAGTATGATCGTCGCCGAGGAGGATGATCTCCATCCGGCCCCGTTCCAGGTAGGAGCGGGGAGTTTTGACCCGGCGGACCGGCGTCGTCCGCCAGCCGGAAGAAGAAGCGCTGTCCCTGTACTCCAGCTTGTAATAAAAAGCCGGCCCCCAGAAATATCCGGCTAAACTAATATCCAGGACATCCTTGACCCCGGTATAGGAATAGGCCGTGCCGGCCACCAGAGAAGTCTCGCTGGGGCCTTTATAGAACTTGACGTCCAGTGTCCGGCCCGGCCGGACCAGGAGGCTGACCACGGCCTCCTGAGCGCTCAGAAAAGCAAACCGCTCGGCGCATTCGAAAAAACCCGGGTCATAGATGGACATTTCGGCGGAGAGGTGGCGCGGAGCGAGCAGTTGAGGGGAGACGGCCGCGCCCAGGGCCGTAAACCCGGCCGTCTTGAGAAAGTCCCGTCGCTTCATTTTTTTTGAACGAACAGACTTGATCATTTATAATGAAAACCCTTGCTCTTGTAAAGGCATCAGGAAGAGGAGGAATGATACCGTGAATATGAGGCGGATAATTTTTTTGGCGCTGGGCGCAGCGCTTGTCTTGAGTTTGACCCTGCCCGCGGCCCCACAGCCGGCGGACAAAGTCGGGAAAATTTTCGAGAAGCTCACCTGGCGTTCGATCGGGCCGGCGCTCATGGGCGGCCGGACCGTGGACATCGAAGTGGACGACAGCCGGCCCTGGGTCATCTACGCCGCGGTCGGCCCCAGCGGCGTGTGGCGGTCTTCCAACAACGGCATCACCTGGGAGCCTGTCTTCAGCAAGGAAAATACCGTCTCGGTGGGGGACATCGCCCTGGTGCCTTCCGACCCCAAGGTCATCTGGGTGGGCACGGGCGAGGCCACCTGCCGCAACAGCGTGACCATCGGCGACGGAGTCTATAAATCCATTGACGGCGGAGCGACCTGGCAGAACATGGGCCTCCCCGAAACGCGGCACATAAGCCGCATTGTCGTGGACGGCCGCAATCCCGATACGGTTTTTGTGGCGGCCATGGGCCATCTGTGGGGGCCCAACGAGGAGCGGGGCGTCTTCAAGACAACGGACGGTGGAAAGAGCTGGCGCAAGGTGCTGTACGTGAACCCCGACACGGGGGCGGCCGACCTGTCCCTGGACCCTTCCGACAGCAACATCCTCTTTGCCGCGGCCTACGAGCACCGCCGCCTGCCTTACCGCTACACCGGCGGGGGAAAGGGGAGCGGCCTGTACAAGTCCACGGACGGGGGGGAAACCTGGCGGAAGCTGACCAAGGACCTGCCCCAGGGGATCGTAGGCCGCATCGGGATCGCCATCTCCCGCTCCAACCCCAACGTCGTTTATGCCCTGGTGGAGCAGGCCGAGCCGGGCCTGTGGCGCTCCGAGGACAAGGGAGAAAATTGGACCAGGATGACCGACGCCCGGACCACCCGCCAGGTCAACTCCCGTCCTTTTTATTACAGTCAGGTCCGGGTGGACCCCGCCGACGACAAGGTCGTCTATGTCATCTCCACCAACGGCTTTGTCTCGTCCGACATGGGCAAGACCTTCCGGCTGTTTACGGCCGGCACGCACGTCGACCACCATGCCCTGTGGATCGATCCCCGAAATCCCCAGCACCTGATCATCGGCAACGACGGGGGGATCGACATCAGCTACGACCAGGGGAAAAACTGGCAGGCCGTCCAAAGCATCCCGGCGGCCGAGGTGTACAACATCGGGTTCGACTTCCGGGAGCCCTACTTCGTCTATTGCGGCTTGCAGGACAATCATGTCTGGGGCGGCCCCAGCGCGACGCTGGACTCCTCGGGCATCCAGAACTCCGACTGGTTTCTGCTGGGCGGCGGGGACGGGTTCTATGTCCAGCCCGACCCCTCGGATCCGCTGACCGTTTACGCCAATTCCCAGACAGACATGATCTTTCGCTTCAACGGCCGGATCGCCCGGTCAAAATCCATCCGTCCCCAGACCGTCTCCCTTAGCCCCGGCGACCGCTTCAACTGGAATTCACCCATCCACATCTCCCCCCATGATCCCAAGACCGTCTATACGGCCGGGAACCGTCTGTTCCTGAGCCGGGACAGCGGCCAATCCTGGACGGCCATCAGCCCGGACCTGACCACCAATGATCCAAAAAAAACAAGCAACACCTTTGGCCCCATCAGCCGCGAAATAAGCGGGGCCGAGTCCCACTGCACCATCACCGTGGTGTGTGAATCGCCCGTCCAGGCCGGCCTGATCTGGTGCGGCACGGACGACGGAAATCTCCAGCTGACCCAGGACGGCGGGCGGACCTGGACGAATGTCGTCCGCCACATCCCCGGCCTGCCCAAGAATACCTGGTGCAGCCGGGTGGAAGCTTCCCACTTCGCCGCCGACACGGCCTACGCCTCCTTCGACGGCCATCGCACCGACGATAACGGCACTTACCTTTATAAAACGACGGATTTCGGCCGGACCTGGACTTCGATCAAGGGCAACCTGCCTTTCGGCTGGGTCAATGTCGTGCGGGAAGACCTGCAGAACAAGAACCTGCTATTCGCCGGGGCTGAGTTCGGAATCTTTGCCACGCTCGACGGCGGCCTGACCTGGTTCTCTCTGCGCCACAACCTGCCCACCGTGGCCGTTCATGACCTGGCCATTCACCCCCGCGACCAGGACCTCATCATCGGCACGCACGGAATGGGCATTTATATCCTGGACGACATCACGCCTCTCCGCGAAATGGACCCCAGCGTCCTGGCCGCCGAGGCGCACTTGTTCAGCGTTCGGCCGGCAACCCAGTTCATCATGGGCAGCCTGCGGGAAAGCTACCACAGGCCCGTGTTCGTCGGGAACAATCCTCCCTTTGGCCCAACCCTGACGTGCTATTTTGCCTCGGCCCCCAAAACCAAGCCCATCCTCAGGGTCAAGGACAGCCGGGGGGAAGAGGTCTATAAAACCGAGTTGCCTTTGAAAGAAGGCCTCCATCGCCTTAACTGGAACATGCAGTCGGTCCCCCGGACAGAGAAGGGGGAGAAACCCTTTATGGCCGGCCCGCTCTTCACGGTGATGCCCTTTGTCTCACCGGGCGAATTCAGCGTGGAGCTCGAGCTCGAGGGCCGAACGCTCACCCGGACGCTCGTTGTCCGGCCCGATCCCCGCTTTGAATGGAGCGAGGAAGACCGTCTGGCCCAAAGGCGGGCCATGGCCGAAACAATCAGCCTTCACTTCACCCTGAGCCAGGCCGTTACCGCTATATCGGGCGTCAAGCGGGAGGCCGATGATCTCCGTAAACAACTCGACCAGGACCAGGCTTTGGCGGAGAAAGCGGGCCGGGCTCTTTCGGCCCTGGAAACCGCCTTGCAGCCCTTGAGCATCGACATCCTGCCGCGCCCTTTTGACTTCCAGGAAGCCGGACTCACCCAGAGGCTGCTGATGTTAGGGTCTTCCCTCTCCGGCTACCCGGGGAGACCGACCGAGATGGAGATCTCCCAGATCAAGGAAATGAAGGACAAAGTGGCCGCCCTTATCGGCCGGCTGAATGTTTTCATCCGCGACGAGCTGCCGGGCTTGAACAAAGGCCTGGCAGAAAAAGGCCTGAAGGCCGTCAAAGCGCCCAAGGAGATCGTCTTTTAAAAGGACCGGGTGCTCAAAGCCCGGTCGGCATAAAAATTAATCCGGAAAGAGCCGGATTTCCGGGGAACCATCAGGAAGGAGTCCAGGAGACGGACTCCGATCTCCCCGGCCGGCACCTTGGAAAACATAAACCCCTGCTCCTCAAGGTCCCAGCCCCGATACCCGGGGGCAAACCACTTACTCGGCCAAAGGCCTAAGGCCCGCGCCCGCTCCACCAGTGCCAGCTCGGTCTGCCGGCAAACCTGGGCCACGGCCTCGGAGCCGATCGCATCAAGAACCATCCCGCGGAGCAGATCGTTCCGCTGGAAGCAAGCGCTGCTCTCCAGCTCGAGCCGCGGCCCGATGGTACAGACGGCCAGCCCCACCTTGACCGCTTGGCTGAAGATGGGATGGCCGTTGGTCTGGGCATAATCGATCACTTCAAAAACAGCGGCCGAGTCGAGCAAGGCCCGGGCCCCGACGATCTCGGCGATTAATACCCGGCGGACGGCCTCCGAGGGGTTTTCCGGCCTTTTTTTGTAGCCCAGGCGGATAAGGATTTTCCGCTCGTCCAGGTTGAAGGAGAAGTCAGAAAGCCTGGCCAAACTGCCCCTACTTGTTCGCCTGGCTGTCTAAAGGAAGGGCTCCCACGCCCAGGCTGCGGCCGTAGCGGGTCATAATTTCTTTGAGCTCGCGGAGCTTGTCGTCGGGCAGCATTTCGGGCTGATGATCCTTGAGCGCGCGGCGGACCTCTTCGCGGGCCCGGTCGGCCATGGTTTTTTTACCGTGCCCCACCCAAGCGTCGTAGGTCTCCCGGTCGGCCAGGGCCGGGAAGGTGTGTTCCAGACGATACCACCGCCGGGTGTGGGGATGGGCCAGGAAATTCAGGCCGGAGCGAATCGCTTCAAAAAGGTGGGCGGCCATGGGTTCTTCCCTCTGGGCGATGCCTTGGATAAGCCGGTAGGCCATGCCGCAGATCTCATCGTCGATGACCAGCTTTTCCAGGCTCTGGCAGCTCTCGAAGTTCATCATGCCCGCCCCGGAGACCACGTTGACCCCGGCCAAGGCGGCCAGCACGGCGCCCATGCCCGTTTCCAGGCCCGCCTGGCTGTCATTGACCTTGGCGTCGCTCAGGCCCATGTAGGCATGAGTGGGCAGACGGAGATGCTTCCCCACCTGGGTATAGGCCATGTCGATCATCATCGTCTCCACGGCTCCCATGGGCGTAGTCCCCTTGCGCATGTCAAAGCTGGAGGGCGAACCCCCGAAAATCACCGGCGAGCCCGGACGGGCTAATTGACAGATGACCAGCCCGGCCAGGTTTTCGGCCGTGTGCTGGACCAGCGTGCCGGAAAGAGTCACCGGGGAGGTGGCGCCGGTCAGGCCCATGGAGATGAGTTCCGAGGGGATCATGGCCCGGCTGCAGTCCAAGAGGCTCTGGCAGGTCAGCCGGCTCCATTTCAGGGGAGGGGAGGGGCAGGCGTCGAAAATGGCCAAGGGCCGTTCGGCCAGGGCCTTCTCACCGCCCCGGACAGCGGCCAAAAGGTCACGCATGGGGCCGAAGCTTTCCACCCGGAAGGTTCCCGTCACCACGGGCTTGGGAGACTGGAGCAGCCCGATGTAAAGGCGGTAAGCATCGGCCAACGGTTCGGGCACGTCGCCGCTCACCAGCCCCGTGCTCTGAAAGTGCAGGTGAGAAAGACTGTCGGTCAGGCGCACAAACCGCACCAGGTCGCCGGTGTCGGGCTTACGGGCCTGGTTCGATTCCGGGTCGAGGATGGTCACCGCCGCCGAGCCGGGGTTGAAATGAACCTCGTCCCCGCCCACCACGAACGACTGTCGGGAGGTCCGGTCAGAGAGGGTCAGGCTGGCCGGCACCGTCCTCAGACATTGTTCCACCAATTGCTGTTTGATGAACACGCGCTGGCTTGCGGCATCCACATCCTGGCCTGCCTCCCTAAAAAGCTCCAAGGCTTCTTCATTTTCGACCAGGACTCCGTGGAGCCCCAAAACGGTCAAGGCTTCCTCGATAATGTGCTCCACAAACGGACGGCTGAGGAGCTCAACCTTGGGCCTGAGGGTGGGTAATAGGGAAGCGGGGCTCATGTCCGTTCTCCCATCAAGCGTCGGCAGAGAGCAACGGCCGACACGGCGTTCTCGGCATAGCCGGCGGCGCCGATCTCCTCCGCCCAGCGGACGGTCACCGGCGCGCCGCCCACCACCACCTTGAACCTCTTGTCCAACTGCTTCTCCTTCAAGAGTTCTATGAACCGACGTTGTCCGAGCATGGTTGTGGTCAGAAGGGCTGACAGCCCGATGAAGTCGGCCCCCACTTCCAAGGCCTTATCTATAAAACTCTGCAGCCGGACGTTGGCTCCCAAGTCGTGCACCTCGAAGCCGTTGGCGGCCAGCAGGGCCGTCACTAGGTTTTTGCCGATGTCGTGGATGTCGCCTTCGATGGTGCCCAGGACGATCTTGCCCCGGGCTCCGGCCGGCGAGGCGGTTTTGGCCAGCTCCGGCTGCATCACGGACATGGCCGCTTTCATGGCCTCGGCGCTGGAAACCAGCTCGGGCAGAAAATATTCCCCTTTCTCCCAGAGCTGGCCGGCCCGTTTGAGGCCGGGCACGCATCCCCGCTCGATAACTTCGTTAAGGTCGAGGCCTTGACCGACGACCAGGCGGGCCAGGCTTTCGGCCTCCTGCGGATAGCCGTTGACTACGGCCGCCGTCATCTTGTCTAAGAATTCCTGAGTCAGCATTATTCGCTCCTTGCTAATTTATAAACAAGCATCACTGGGCCGGTGAATCATGATCCGGAGATGCTTGCTTGTCATATCCACTTGCCGAATTCGAGAGAAGAAAGAAAAGCTTCCTGGAAACCGGGCCGGGAAGCGAGCGAGAAGTGCTCGGTCCTCTTCGCTGTTTCCTCCGCCTTTCGCCGGGCCGGGACAGAAACCAGGAAGGCCTTGGCCCCGGCCAGCGAGGCATTCCCCAGAAAACGGATGCGCTGCGGGTCCACCCCCGGCAGAAGCCCCAGCCGGATGCTGTGCTCGACGGACAAATAGCTGCCAAAGGCGCCGGCGATCATGATTTCCTCCAGGTCCCCGGCCTTCAAGCCGTTGGCCTCCAGCATCATCCGGATGCCCGTCTTGACTGCGCCCACCGCCAGTTGAAGCTCGCGGATGTCCTTTTGGGTGAGACAGAGACCGCCGGTCAGAGCAATGGTTTTGGAGGCGGCGGTGATCTGGCCTGGCGGGGTGAGAAGACCCCGCTCCAGGCTGAGGCTGGCGGCGTCGATCAGGCCGGTGCCGCAGACTCCCTTGGCCGGGGCTCCGTTGATGGTCGCGCAGCGGAAGCCCTTCCCGGCCGGCTCGACCTTGTATACCGCCCCCGGCAGGGCCAGCATGCCGCAACTGATGTTCATACCTTCGAAAGCAGGGCCGGCAGCCGTGGAAGTGGCCCACATCTTACGGCCCTTGCGGAGCACGATCTCGCCGTTGGTCCCCAGGTCGATATAGAGAGCGGTCTTTCGGCCTTCGTCGAACCCGGAGGCAACCAGGCCGGCGCTCGTATCGCCGCCGACAAAGCTCCGGATGTTCGGGGCGATATAAGCTGATGCTTGGGGATGGACCTCGAGCCCCAGCTCGGCCGCGGACAAGCCGGGGAGAGAGGAAAAAACGGGATTGAAGGGAGCTACCGCCAGCGAATCGACGGGCAGGCCGAGGAGCAGGTGGTTCATGGCCGTGTTGCCGGCAATGCTCACGGCCTGGACCGAAGCGGGGGAAAGGCCAGCCGGCCCGACCAGCGCCCGAATGATTCGGTTCATGTCCGAAAGCACCGCCTGTCTCAAGGCGGCCGCGCCGGCCGCGTCCTCATAGGCCAGGCTGATCCGGGAGACGACATCGGCACCGAAGGAGGCCTGACTGTTCAAGCTGGCCTCCCTGCCGATGGCCTTACCCGTGGTGAGGTCCACCAGCTCGGCCGCCAGAGTCGTCGTCCCCAGGTCAAAGGCGACTCCCAAGACCTGAGCAGAGGTGTCACCGGGCTCAACGGCCTCAAGCTCGCGGCCGTCGCGCACCACGGCAGTGATCAGGCGGTCGGACCGTTTCAGTGCAGCCGGCAGGCTTTGGGCGACAGCCAGGGGGACCTGGAGCGGGCCGGACTTGATCGTCCGGAAAAGAATGTCCAGCTCCGCTTCAGCCCCGGATAATTCCGAGAGCGGAAGAAGCACGGGGAATTTTTTTATGACCGGCTCAAAAGGAACCTGTGCTTCCAAGGCCAAGTCAAGAACGGCCACCCGGCCGAGAAGCGACCCCTCCGGGATCCGGAGGCGAAGGTCGGACTCCACCACGAACTGGCAGGCCAGGCGGTAGCTTGAAGACAGACCCTTCCGGTTGAGCAACTCTTTTTCAACCGGGTTAAGGAGAGGAAGCGCGCCGTCCAGGATTTCAACGAAGCACTTCCCGCAGACGCCCCGGCCCTGGCAGTAGAGGCTGAGGGGAATATCCGCTTCCCGCAAGGCCTCGGATAAAAGGATCTTTTTGCGGATTTTAACCTTCTTGCCCAAAGGTTGGATGTCGAGCGTTATGGCCATGGCCTGGGCTACTAAATTACCCTATCTCCCTTAGGGTTGACAAGCGCGGCACGAACTATGCGGCCAGGCCGAGATCGATATCGCCGGATTGATGAAAACCGAATAATGAGAATCGTATCATGGTTTTCTGATTATATTCTCAGAAGAGCGATCTCTCATCTTGAGGAACTCCTTCATCGCCAGCCGGATACTTTGCCTAGGTTCGTTCATCTTGGCCAAGGCTTCGGTTTGAGGTTCGCCTTGGCCGTTGAGGTGAATGTCATAGTAGCCCTTGGCTTTAAGGATGAATGTGCGCGCCCGCCCGGCTCTAAGGGGAGGGACGGTAAAGGCAATTTGGGCGAAATCACCGATTTTCGGCATCACCAAATAGAGATCATCGTCAGCCTCGAGGCACTTGGCGGACATCCCTGCCTGCCTGGTCAACAGCTTTCACCGCCGAAAGCTCGGTTTCCTCGAGGGGCTCATCTGCTGCGTAATCCACGGCCAGATAGTCCATCATCCAGAACCCGGAGGCCGGCGTCAGCTTGATCTGAAGGGTATCCCCAGGGACATCACTGACATCAAGAAGATAAGCTTTATCTTTGGCCACCAGCGGCCCGCCTCCATAGATCATGCTTTTCACTTTCCAGTTGTCCATAAGTGTGTCGCAATATAATTAATGCAATACACCACAGCCACAACCATGCATACAGGTATAACATCCACTCCCTTTGTCCATATCCAGACAAGCTCGATTTCATTAAGGGGTACGGAAACCGGATAGGAAGGAGCATTTTGGGCGACATAAAAAATTTTATCGCCTTCTATTTTTGCAGAGAGGATGGGATGCCTGATTCCGTCCAGGGTCGTTATTTCGATGATCTCTCCGCTGTCCGTTTCGACCAAGTTGGCTATTTTAGAGCGGTCGATTTCTTCCGTCTGAAGGGCATTACCGACGACAGCTTCATTTCTGATTGCGGCCGGGTTTTTCAAGGGGAAATCAATCCGTTCGCCGGATTTTTTTTGAATGGCCAAGATCTGTGCATTGGAATTGCTCCACTTGGGAACTGAATCCATTCTCTTCTGACTGACTTTATAAAATACACAGGAAGCGGCAAAGGATAGACTCAAGCCTAAAATAATAAGAAGTGATATTTTTTTTCTCATGGCTTCCTCCTTGCTTTTTTGATTTCTCTCCGCTCTCTGACATCCCTGAAAATTCTCTATTTTCAATATGCGGGAATTATAGAAAAAAGTTGTTAAGATTCTGTTAAGAATCTGTCAAACCTTTGTGAAGTCCGACCTCGGGGCTTGGATGCTTTATAAATTGACTGCTTTCAGGCGGGTATTATAATGTTAGACGAGGATACAACAATGATGACAGTTCAATCCAAAATACAACAACGTCAATTGGGAAGCTCCGCTAATCTCCTGTCTCCCATCGGGCTGGGCTGCTGGCAGTTTGGGGGGCGGAAGAACCTTTCCGCACGATTCTGGCCCGCAGTCGAAGAGGAGGAGATCCGGGCGGTAGTCCGGGACAGCCTGGCTGCCGGCGTCAATTGGTTCGATACGGCCGAGGCTTACGGCGGCGGCGAATCCGAGCGCAGGCTGGCCGCCGCCCTTCGCTCTCTCCAAGTCAAGCCCCAGGACATCCTTATCGCCACCAAGTGGATGCCCGTCTTCAGGCTGGCCGGGTCGATCACCCGGTCCATCGACATCCGGATGAAAAACCTGGCCGGCTATCCCATCGGCCTCTATCAAATCCACCAGCCCTGGTCTTTCTCATCCATTTCCTCCCAGATGCGGGCCATGGCCCGGCTGGTCCGGGAAGGGAAAATCCGCATGGTCGGCGTGAGCAACTTTTCCGCCAGACAAATGAGAACGGCTCACCGCAAGCTCCAAGAACACGGCCTGAGCCTCATTTCGAACCAAGTCCGCTACAGCCTGCTCCACCGCCGTATTGAAGCTAACGGCATTATTGATACGGCCAAGGAGCTGGGGATCACCATCATCGCCTACTCGCCGCTGGCCCAAGGCCTGCTTTCCGGAAAGTTCCATAACGACCCGGAGCTGGTCCGCCGCCGGCCCGGTTTCCGCAGGTTCATGCCCGGCTTCCACAGGCGGGGATTGGCCAAAAGCCTGCCTGTAATCCGGACGCTGCGCCAAGTGGCCGAAGCGCTGGGAGTGACCCCCTCGCAGGCGGCCCTCAATTGGCTGCTCCAGGCTGAGGGCCCAACTGTAGTGGCCATCCCGGGCGCCACCTCCTCGGCCCAGGCCAAAGAAAACGCGGGGGCCATGGACTTTGCCCTGGGGCCCGAAGACATGGATAGGCTCAATCGTGTATCTCTTGCTTTTCGAAAATAGAGCAAAAAAGGAGAAGCTATGATCTGCCGGAGACATTTTCTTCAAGTCTTGTATGCGGCCCTGCTTATCGGCTCAGCCGCCCAGGCGGCATCCGGACAAACCTTGAGCGACAATATCCTAAAAGCCATTACCTTCCGCTCCATCGGCCCTACCCGGCAGAGCGGACGTTTCGTCGATTTGGCCGTGCCCCTCCAGACGCCCGGCACCTTTTACGCAGCCACGGCCTCGGGCGGCCTGTGGAAGACGGTCAATAACGGGCAGACCTTCACGCCCCTCTTCGACCACCAGCCGGTGTTTTCCATCGGAGACATCGCTGTGGCGCCTTCGGCTCCCAACATCATTTGGGTGGGCACGGGGGAGGCCAACAACTCCCGGAGCTCCTACTGGGGCGACGGGGTCTATAAATCCATGGACGGCGGGAAAACCTGGTCCAACATGGGGCTTGGGGAATCTCACCACATCGGCCGCATCGTCGTCCACCCCCAGAATCCCGACATCGTCTACGTGGCCGCCCTCGGCCACCTCTATTCGCCCAACCTGGAACGAGGCCTGTACAAGACCGTCGACGGGGGGAAAAATTGGCAGCTGGTCCTCAAGGTTAACCTTCAGGGCCGCCAGATAGGCTGTGTGGACGTGGTTCTCGACCCCCGGAACCCGGACATCCTCTACGCCGCCACTTATGACCGCTTGCGACGGCCCTGGACTTATGACATCGGCGGGCCGGGCAGCCGCATCTGGAAGTCCTCGGACGCCGGAGCGAACTGGACCCAGCTGTCGAACGGCCTGCCCCAAGGACTGCTGGGTCGGATCGGGCTGGCTGTCTACGCCAAGAACCCGGACATCCTGTACGCCGGCATTGAGAACATCAACAAACCGGGGATGTCCGAGGCGGACCGCTGGCAGGAGATCCAGGCAGGCAAGTCGAGCGAGGGCATGGTCGACGGTGAGGTGTATCGTTCCGACGATGCCGGAGCCAGTTGGCGTAAGATCAGCCAGGAGAAGAGAAGCGTGGGGGGCGCGCCGGGCTACTATTATGGCCAGGTTATCATCGACCCCCAAGACGACAAACATGTTTATGTCCTATCAGTGAATGTCTTTGAGACCACCGACTCCGGCCAACACTGGAACCCGAGAGCCTTCGCCTTCGGCGGTGACAACCACGCCCTGTGGATCGACCCGGCCGACTCCAATCATATGCTCCTGGGCTATGACCACGGCCTGGGCATGACCTATGACCGGGGCAAGACCTGGAGCCACGCCGACAACCTGCCCTTGGCCCAGTTCTACGCCGTGGACTTCGACATGTCGACGCCCTACCGGCTGGCCGGGGGTACGCAGGATAACGGCTCGCTCATGGGGCCCAGCACCAAGAAGGCCAAGCTGGCCGGCCGGCGGATGGAAACGGCCGGCGGCACGGCGGAAGCCGGCCTGCGCAGCGGTCCGCCCATCTTCCTTGAAGATTGGTACACGGTGGGCGGGGGAGACGGCATGTACAATGTCTTCGACCGGAAGACAAACCGCTTCCTTTACAACGAATTCCAGTTCGGCGAGCTGCAGAGGGTCGACCTGGCTACCGGCGAAACTAAAAATATCCAGTACAAGGGCAAGGACCTTCGCTTCAACTGGTGTGCACCCCTCCTTGTCTCGGCCCATGACAGCGACACGCTCTATCACTGCAGCAACATTGTCCTGAAGTCCGTCAACCGGGGGGAGACCTGGACCGAGGTCAGCCCCGACCTGACCACCAACGACCCGGCCAAGCTGGCCGCGGGCAAGGGCGGAGACGGGAATATCCAGTACTGCACCATTACCGCCTTCGATGAATCTCCTCTAATCGCCGGCCTGCTCTGGGCGTGTACGGACGACGGGAACGTTTGGCTGACTAAGAACGGCGGGAAGGATTGGGTTAAGCTCAACGACAATATCCCCGGCTATCCCGGCTATTGGGTGAGCCGGGTGACAGCCTCGAGCAACGATCCCGGAACCGCTTACCTGGCCTTCACCGGCTATCGCCAGGACGATTTCCGGCCCTTCCTCTACAAAACTGCGGATTACGGCCAGACCTGGACCTCACTCGCCGGCAACCTGCCGGCCGCACCCGTCAACGCCGTGGCCGAGCATCCGCGCAACCCGAAGCTGCTGTTCGTGGGCACGGAGCTGGGAGTCTATATGTCCATCGACGCCGGCCTGACTTGGAACGCCCTGAAAAACGGCCTGCCCACCCAACCCATCCATGACCTGAAGGTTCATCCCCGGGATAAGGACCTCATCGCCGCCAGTCACGGCCGCGGCCTGTTCATCGCCGATATCAGCCCCTTGGAAGAATTGTCGGCCCAGGTCCTGGCCGAGGACGTCCATCTGTTCTCCGTCGAGCCCAAAATACGCTGGCTTCCCGGCCTGGACCGCAACTCCAGCTCCTCAAATTATCTGGGTGAAAGCGAACCGGCCGGGGCGGTTTTCTATTACACCCTTAAGTCCAAGCCCAAAGCGGAAACAGTAGCCAGGGTTTACAAGGGAAATATGCTCATCAGCGAGTTCAAGGCGCCGGCAGAGCCCGGACTGAACAAAGCGGCCTGGGACATGACCATGCGCCGGGCCCTCTCCGAGGAAGAGAAAAAAGCCAGGCTGGAACAGATGCGGCGCCTGCAGGAGACGGGGGCCAGCGGGGGCCAGATTGACCCGAATTATGCCTATAGCCCGGCCGGGGCCGGCCTCTACCGTCTGGTGCTCTCCGTGGATGGAAAAGAGTACAGCGGAATAGTAGAGATCAGCGAAGAACACGTTGGCTATTAGGAGTTCTGCTAAGATGATGAAGACTCAAGAATCCGTGGCTCTCGGCATACCAACCGTTCTTTTGCCGCGCCAGGGAACCGACCTGGCTAAATGGGCAGTCATCGCCTGCGACCAGTTCACCTCCCAGCCGGAATATTGGGCGGAGGTTAAAGGCTTTGTGGGCGCCGCGCCCTCCACGCTGAATCTGATTTTCCCGGAAGCATTTTTGGGAAAACCGGGGGAAGGGGAACGCCTCCAGGCCATCCGGGCGGCCATGCGTGATTACCTGGACCGCGGCCTGTTCGAAGAGCAGCGCGGCTTCGTTTATGTCGAACGTCAGGCCGGCCGGCAGACACGCCGGGGCCTGATGGCCTGCCTGGACCTGGAACACTACGATTACACCCGGGGCTCGACCAGCTTGATCCGGGCCAGCGAGGGCACCATCCTGGAACGCATTCCGCCGCGGGTCAAGATCCGCGAGGCGGCACCCCTGGAGCTGCCCCATATCATGGTTCTCCTGGACGACCAGGACGATTCGGTGATCGGCCCCCTGGCCGGCCGCCCTCCCCGGCTGAAAAAGCTTTATGATTTCGAGCTGATGATGGGCTCCGGCCATTTGACCGGATACAGGGTAGGGGATAGCAGCCTGGAAGAGGGTATCCTCCAGGCCTTGGAAAAACTGGCAGACCCGGCTCATTTCTGTAAAAAATACGGCCTGCCCCAGGGTACGGCCGTGCTTCTCTTCGCTATGGGAGACGGTAACCACTCCTTAGCCACGGCCAAAACAATCTGGGAAAAAACCAAACAAGGCGCGATCGACAAACGGGCGGTAGCGGCCTCGCCCCTCCGCTATGCCTTGGTGGAGCTGGTCAACCTCCACGACCCGGCCCTTGTCTTTGAGCCGATCCATCGCCTCGTCATCGGCCTTGAGCCGGGCCGCAGCCTGCTCGAGGAATGGCGGCGATTCTGCCAAGGCCGTTTCTCAACCCACCCGGTTGCTTCCCTGGAAGAAATGAAAAACCAGGTGGACAGCCAACGCGGACTCCCCCATAAGATCGGCCTGGTCCGGGAAGGAGGCTTCAGCCTGGCCGAGGTTCCGGCCCCCGGGTTCAACCTGCCCGTGGGCACGCTGCAGAGCTTCCTCGACGCGTTCCTCAAAGATAAGGGCGCTGGGGAAGTGGATTATGTCCACGGATCGCAGCCGGTGGTCGAGCTGGGCCGGAAGCCGGGACAGATGGGCTTCTACCTGCCGCCCATGGATAAGCGCGACCTTTTCAAGACGGTCATCCTGGACGGCGTCCTGCCGCGCAAAACGTTCTCCCTGGGCGAGGCCAAAGAGAAACGGTTCTACATGGAAGCCAGAAAACTCTTCTGAAAAAAAAGGAAAAAATCATGGCCCTTATCAACTGCCCCGAATGTCGTCAGCGGCTTAGCGATAAAGCGGCAAGCTGCCCGGGCTGCGGCCATTCTTTGAAACCGGAAGAGGCCGAACTGCACCGGGCGGCCATCAATTCGCCGCTGGGTCTCGTAGAGATTTTTGCTGCGGACAAGGCGATACGGAGGGTGGATATCGGTGGGCGGGGGGCCGAGTCCGCGCCCCGGGCCGGGGCTCCAGTCATCCTCAGCGAATGCTGCCGTCAGCTTGAAGAATATTTTTCCGGAAAAAGAAGCCGCTTCGACCTGGCCCTTGACCTTCAGGGGACCGAATTCGAGCAAGAAGTCTGGAGACAGCTGTTGCAGATTCCTTATGGCCATACGGCCTCTTACCAGGAGATTGCCGAGGCCATCGGCCGGCCTAAAGCCCTGCGGGCGGTGGGGGCGGCCAACGGCAAGAACCCGGTGGCCATTATCGTGCCCTGCCACAGGGTCATCGGCCACGACGGCCGCCTGGTGGGCTACGGCGGAGGCCTATGGCGCAAGAAATGGCTTCTAGACCACGAAAGCCGGCGCAGATAAAAAAATCAAAGCAACTCTGTTTCTGTTGAATTCGATTCCCATGACTTTTAATCGCCGGCGTGTTAAGGTTCGGGCCAAAGGAGTGATGACCATGATACGGCGATCGGTTCACTCTTTCGCAATCTCTATCCTGTTGTTCTGTCTGACATTGAATCCGGCCGGAGCGAGCAGACAGGCCGGGGAACAACATTCCGGAAACAACAGCCCTGCCTCTCCCCGGCCGGTCCTGGCCCTGGAAGACCCTGCGCAAGTCGAAGCCTTCTTCGACGGGCTTCTGGCCGGCCAGCTGGAGGCCTATCAAATTGCCGGCGCAGCAGTGGCCGTTGTCCGCGACGGGAAGGTCCTCCTGGCCAAGGGATACGGCCTGGCCGACGCTGAACGGAGAACGCCCGTTTCGGCCGAGACCACGCTTTTTCGCCTGGCTTCCATATCCAAGCTCTTCACCTGGACCGCAGTCATGCAGCTTGTTGAGCAAGGCCGGCTCGACCTAAAGCGTGACGTCAATTCCTACCTGGATACCTTCCGCATTCCGGACACTTTTCCCCAGCCCATCACCCTTGAGCATCTCATGACCCATACGGCTGGGTTCGAGGACCTGGTCATGGGCATCGGTGCCAGGCGGGCTGAGGACGTCTTGAGCCTAGAAAAATACCTCAGAGAGCGCAGGCCCAAGCGAATCAGGCCGCCGGGCCTGGTGACCGCTTATTCAAACTACGGCACGGCCCTGGCCGGCTATATCGTTCAAAGAGTCTCCGGCCGGCCCTTCGAGGAATACCTTGAAGAGAATATTCTCAAGCCCCTGGGCATGGATCACAGCACGTTCCAACAGCCGCCGCCCGGCCCGCTGGCCGCCGAAGTCTCCTCCGGCCACATCGTCCGGGATGGCCTGTTTCTGCCCCAAAGCTTTGAGTTCGTCAACGGCCTGGCGCCGGCTGGCGCACTGAGCAGCACAGCCTCGGACATGGCCCGCTTCATGATCGCCCATCTTGAGCTCGGCGCCTACGGCCAGGCCCGCATTCTCCGTCCGGAAACCGCGCGGAGAATGCGGGAGCGGCTGTTTACCAACGACCCGCGCCTCAGCGGCAACGCCCACGGCTTCTGGGAGCGGCAGGCCAACGGCCTGCGCCTCATCGGCCACGGTGGGGACACCTGGCTGTTTCACTCCCAGCTCATCCTGATCCCCGAGGAGAAAACGGGGCTGCTGGTGGTATACAACACCCAGACCGCGGCCAGCCCGGCCAGAGATGAACTCGTCCAGGCCTTCCTGGACAAATTCTACCCGGTCCCGGCCCATATCCCTCCCGTGTCGCAGCCCTCCAAGCGGCCCTCGCTCCGGCGCTACGCCGGCTGGTATGGCCTCAGCCGGAATTCTTCTTCCACCTTGGAAAAAATCATGGGGCTTGCGCTTGCCATTCGGGTCAGCGTTACCAGGCGGGGAATTCTTCTGACCCGATTTCCGGCCGGGTTCGGCGCCCGGCAGTGGGTCGAGGTAGAGCCGGGCGTCTTCCGGCGGGCCGACGGACGAGACACGCTCGTCTTCCGGACGGACAGCCGGGGCAGGGTGGCCTATGCCTTCCTGGACAGCCTCCCGCTCATGGCCGGGGTGAAGCTGCGCGGGTTTCAGGCCCCGCTCTTCCAGGGAGCCCTGGCGGTTTTTTGCCTCGGGCTGTTCCTTTTGACCTTCTCTTGGCCTCTGGGCTGGCTTAGAAGAAAAATCTGCCGTATTCCGTCACAGGGGAAGCCGGCACCCTGGCCGGCCCGCTCCGCGGCCGTTCTTTTCAGCGCCCTTGATCTGGGTTTCGCAGTTTGTCTGGCCGTTGCAGCCTTCAGCCCTGAGGAATTCCTCCTGGGGCTCCCTTCGCCGCTGAGGATCGGCCTCTGGCTGGCCTTGGCCTCGATACCCCTGGTCGTCCTGTCGGCTTTTTTTGCCATAGCCGCCTGGCGCCGCAGATACTGGACGGTCTGCGGAAGAGTGTCCTATTCCCTGGTCACTATGGCCGGGATCTTGTATCTTATTTTTCTGGCCTACTGGCACTTTATCGGCATCCCCGGCTGAGGCAGCCAATGGAAACCGATAGCCGCCGAAGGCTTGACCTGCCCCCCGGTCGATACTAAACTGTTATTATCGAAAGGGCCTGTCGATCAAAGAGAAGGGGAGCGGGGCTATTGATCCAATCCCGGCTTTTTCGGGTTCAGCAATTGTGCGCGGTCCTTATGGGGCTGGCGATCTTTGAGGGAGGAGGGACGGCCATGGCCATCAAGCTCAGCAGCACGGCCTTTAAGGAAGGCGGGATGATCCCCCGGAAATACACCTGCGACGGGCCTGACATCTCGCCCCAGTTTGACCTGGGAGAAATTCCGGCCAAGGCCAAGAGTATTGCCCTGATCTGCGACGACCCGGATGCGCCCGTCGGTACCTGGGTGCATTGGGTCCTCTACGACTGGCCCGTCAAAGACAAGATTATTCCCGAAGGCATTCCCGCCGAGAAAGAGCTGGCCAACGGGGCCAAGCAGGGGACAAATGATTTCCGCAGAATCGGCTACGGCGGCCCTTGCCCGCCGGGAGGTACGCACCGCTACTTCTTCAAGGTCTATGCGCTCGAGGCGATGCTGACGGTTGCGCCGGGCCTGACCAAAGCAAAGCTGCTCGAAGCCATGAAGGGGCATGTATTAGCCGAAGCCCAACTTATGGGAAAATACAAAAGATAATATCGTCCTAAAAATAGGACAAAAGGCCTCGCTTTGAACATGTTGTTTTGCTTGCAAAATAAAATCAGATTTTATTCTACACATTTAATTAATTTATTATCAATAGCTTAAAAAGCATTTTGCATTTTTAACGTTCATGGCACATCATTTGCTTTATAAACTTATGCAGGAGGAAAAAATGAAAAAAAAGTCCACAGTAATAATAATCATGGCGGCTAGTATGGCCCTTGTTGGGTTCGCCGGGTGCTATTCTTATATCGGACACCAATACTATCCAGACGTTCCATATTATCCGGCCACAAATCCGGGCCAGGTCCAACTGCTGCGGCATGAACCGGGACGTTCCCACATCCAACTCGGCGAAGTGTGGATCCGGCCCGACCCGGGTATGAACGTCGCCTTTGTCGAGAACAGCCTGAGAGAAAGGGCAGCGGCCATGGGCGCCGACGCGCTGGTCATTGTGGTGGACCGCTATTTCAACCGGTACGTCGTCAGAGACTATTACCGGTATGGTCACCGAACTTATAGGGAAAGAGATATCGTCGGGATCGCCATTCGCTATAGATAAGAACCGATACTTGTCGGCCGGCCAACCCAGGTCCAGCGGTAGACGACCTCGGGGGGAAGAGGGGCGACCCCGGGCGGGACGACCCTCCAGTCGCCCATCAGGTCGAACTGCTCAGCGCCCAGCTCAAAATGGGCCATGGCGATGCCGATGTCCACCTCATGGAGCCGCTTTAAGGCATAAGCTTTTTTGATTTTCTTCATAAAGAAGTGAAAGACCGGCTTGTCTTTTTCCTTGACTACGCGCCAAGGCTGAGTGTTGCCCGAGGAGGGCGCCAGTCTGACCAAATTCAAGGCGACGGAATAGCCCCCGGCCGCGGCCTCGGTCAGCGGCGTCCGAAAGTCCCCCTCAAAAAATAGCTGCGCCCAGGGCTGCCGGCTTCTGGCTTGAAGATAGGCCCGGACCACGCGGTCCATGAGCCTTTTTTTTTCAGCTGAATGCCCGACCACTATGGCTGCCGGGAAAACCTCATTGTCCTTGAGCTTGACCTCCTCGAAGAATTGCGGATGAAAATAGCCCACCCAGACCGTTTCCAGGCCGAGGTCGGTGGCTTTGAGGACCAGCTGTTCGAGAAGATAGCCGTAGCTTTCATAGGCCCGTTCGGACCGGCTGATGCGGCCGACAAAAAATGACCGGGCTCCCTTGATCAAGCCGTAGTCGGTGAACTTTGAATTGGCGGCCTCCCGCTTGTTCATCACTTGAAATGCGGCTTCCTCGCCAAGCAGCCCGCGCTGGATTTTCGAAGCCGCGGCGTCCAGCGCTTGCACGTAAGAAGGTTCGAGCGTTTCACCCGAATAGGTCCGGCAGGAGTACCGGCTTTCGATAAGCTCCTTGATCGGACTTTTGTAGGTGATCTTCATGCCAGGGATTATAGGTCAAAGAACCGCAACCCGCAAATAAAAAAGGCCATCGAAGTTTCTCTATTATCAAGCAAACAAACTCAGTTTCATATATCTGATTATCAACAAGATATAGGAAATTGTCGGCCGGCCGACACTTTATCTTGTGTTTTGGCCTCATCAAAAAGAGGCTTGCATTTCATGCGCTTTTCTTATATTTTACTCCTGAATTCATCAGCCCTTAATCCGGAGCATTTATTTGATCATCACTATCGCCAATCAGAAAGGCGGGGTAGGGAAGACCACCACGGCTTTGAATATCTCCGCTGCCCTGGCCTTGATGGGCAAAAAAACTCTTCTGGTCGACACCGACCCTCAGGCCCACAGCACGATCTCCTGTGTGAATGACCCCGACCGCTATGAAAAATCTATGTACGACGTCCTGATGAACCCCAAGGAAAAGCTGGAGAGCATTATTCATCCATCCACCGTACCGGGCCTGGACATCGCCATAGCCAAGACGTCCATGGCCAAGCTCGAAGCATCCCTGCTGGGCGAGATCGACGCGCACTACAAACTCAAAGATGTCCTTGAGCAGGTAAAAGGCCGTTTCGATTTCATCCTCATCGATACGCCCCCGACCCTGGGGTTGATCACAGTCAATGCTTTGGTAGCGGCGACGCATCTTTTGATCCCCATTCAATCTTCCTACCTCAGCCTGGAAGGAACAGACGATCTTTTGGAGACAATCGAAAAAGTGCGCAAGGTGGCCAACCCGCGGCTGCAGATCATCGGCGTCCTCATTACCCTCCATGACCAGAGGACGAACATTTCCAAGGATGTGGTAGGGCGTATTACCAAAGTTTTCGGGCCCAAGGTCTTCAAGACGGTGATATCCAAGAGCGTCAAGCTCGAGGAAAGCCCGGCTTACAAAGAATCCATCTTCACTTATTCCGGGAGCTCCGTCGGAGCTCTCCAATATAAAAAAGTCACCGAGGAGCTATTAAAACGTGCCAAAGAGTAAGCGAACAGGGCTTCCCGAGACAGTGGATATGCGTCATGACACTCATTTCGTCGAGCTGATCTCCTCCCGGAGCAGGGGGCCGCTCATCCGGATGATCTCCCTGGAAAGGATTGACCCGAACCCGCAGCAGGCCCGGAGCGAACTGGGCAACCTCCAGGAACTCCAGGCTTCTATCAAGGAGAAAGGGATCCTGGAGCCCATCCTGGTCCGGCCCAAGGGTGAACGCTATGAGATCATTGCCGGAGAAAGGCGCTACCAGGCCTCCAAAAACCTTAAGCTGAGTGAAATCCCGTGCATTGAAATGGACGTGGACGACCAAGAGGCCATGGAGCTGTCCCTGATCGAAAACCTACAGAGAAAGGACCTGGATGTTTTCGAGGAGGCGGACGGTCTGAACACCCTGATAGAAAACTACGGCTATACTCATGATCAGATCTCGGACAAGATAGGCAAAGCGCGCTCCACCATCACCGAGGTCGTCAACATCAGCAAGATTCCGGCTCACATCA
This sequence comes from Candidatus Aminicenantota bacterium, assembly GCA_963702835.1. Taxonomy (GTDB): domain Bacteria; phylum Acidobacteriota; class Aminicenantia; order Aminicenantales; family JAFGAV01; genus JAFGAV01. Next base: position 936,792 of record OY969762.1, on the reverse strand, counting down.
GGGTTCTGTGCCGGAAGGCCGGCATCAGCAGCCGCAGCCAGCTGATCGAGATCTCGAAGCTTAAGAAGGAAGCCGACATGCTGTCGGTCATCGAAGATATCAGAGAAAGGGGCCTCAAGCGGGCCGATACGCGGGATTTGACCAAATCCTTCAAGAAGGCCAAGCCCAAGAAAAAACCGAACTACGTTTTTAATTATGGGCCTCAGGAAGGCGAACGGTTCAAGATCAGAATCGAATTTCGCAAGAGCAGCGCGTCCAAAGAAGAAATCATTCAGATACTGGAAGAGCTAATCATTAGCCTGAAAAGCCGCAGTTGAGAAGAAAGCCTGTCTACAATATATGTTCCTGGCCAAACCTATATTAGTTGACATAATATATCTTATGCGACGTTATATATATCAATAAATCATAATTCATTTATATTGTTTAGGTTACATAACCGTTTATCAGTGCAAGTGATGGCGGCTACCTCCTCAATGTAACAAGTTGTTCGATGGTGCAACCCGGCGACCATCGGAAAAAAGCACGGCAAGATTTTTCGCTAACGATGCGGCTGCCGATAACTGAATAGTTGAAAACTGTTCTCAGCCGTGATAGAAATGTGCGGGGTTATATTATATGGGTGGCTTCTTCGGGGTGACCTCCTGGCAGGATTGCATCACTGACCTCTTCTACGGCACCGATTACCATTCTCATTTAGGCACCAAGTGGGGCGGGCTGGCCGTCGTGCGGCCGGAGGGGTTCGCCCGGGTCGTCCGCAATATTGAAAACGCTCAGTTCCGCAGCCAGTTCGACCGCGAGATCAGCGACCTGCACTCCTGGGCCGGAATCGGCATCATCAGTGACTACGAAAGCCAACCGCTGCACATCAGCTCCCACCTGGGCGAGTACATCATCGTCACCGTGGGAGCGGTCAAGAACAGCGAAGCCCTTGTCCGCCAAGCCTTCCTCCAGAGGCGCATCCATTTCGCCGAGATGAACGACGGCGGAATCAACCCGACCGAGCTGGTGGCCGCCCTAATCAACCAGGAAGAGAGCTTGGAGGCCGGCATCATCCACGTCCAGGAAGTCTTGGAGGGTTCCTGTTCGATCCTCATCTTGACCAGAAAAGGAATCCTGGCCGCCCGCGACCGCTGGGGGCGAACCCCGGTCATCATCGGCCGCAAGCCGGGAAGCTATGCCGTAACCCTGGAGACCTGCGCCTTCCCCAACTTGGGCTACGAAACGGACAAGGAGTTGGGCCCGGGTGAGATTGTCTTCATCGCTCCGGAGGGGCATGAGCAGCGAAAGCCTCCCCGCCCCAAGCTGCAGATTTGCGGCTTCCTGTGGGTCTACTACGGCTACCCGGCCTCAAGCTATGAGGGCATTAACGTCGAGGCGGTGAGGTACCGCTGCGGCGCTTATCTGGCCCGGCGCAACCCCATCTCTATCGACTTCGTGGCTGGAATTCCGGACTCGGGGGTAGGCCATGCCCTGGGCTATGCCGCCGAGGCCGGTATCCCCTACCGCCGGCCGTTCGTCAAATACACCCCCACCTGGGCCCGCAGTTTTATGCCCCAGACCAAGGAGGTTCGCGACTTGGTGGCCCGCATGAAGCTCATCCCTATCCGGGAGTTGATCGAAGGCCGACGTTTCCTGTTTTGTGAGGATTCCATCGTCCGCGGCACTCAGCTGCGGGATACCATCCAGCGTCTGTTCGACGTCGGCGCGGTGGAGGTCCACCTCAGGCCGGCCTGCCCTCCCCTGACCTACGGCTGCAAGTTCCTGAACTTCTCCATTTCCCGGTCGGAAATGGACCTGGCCGCCCGGGCCGCCATCCGTGAGCTCGAGGGGGAGAACCTTAAGGACCTGGCTTCCTACACCCAGCCGGGGACGGATAGATACCAGGCTATGGAAGAAGTCATCCGGAAAAAACTCAACCTGACCACGCTTAAGTATCAGAGGATGGAAGATCTGGTGGCCGCCATCGGCCTGCCCAAGGACCGGCTGTGCACTTACTGCTGGGACGGCGCTGAACTCCGCTAAGAATCCGGCAATAAAAGACATGCTTTCCCACGACCGCAGCGGCGAACACCCCCACGGAGACAGGGGGCAGATCATCCTTCTGGCCGTTTTCTTATGCATCTGGATTGGGGATTCTTTCATTCTAAGGTTTTCGACGTTCCCGGCTAAAGCAGTTCCTGTTTGGGTGAGATTACCGCTGGCCGGGTTTCTGTTTTTCACCGCGGGCTATCTTGTCTCTAGCTCTCACGGTGTCCTCCATATCCCCGAGGGCGGAAAGAGCCTTATGACCGGCGGAGTCTATAGCCTTGTCCGGCACCCCATGTACCTGGGCGCTTGGCTGGCCTATATCGGGTTCGTTCTATCAACCCTGTCCCTGGCGTCTTTAGCCTTGCTGGCCGCCATCATTCCTTTTTATGATCACATCGCCGGGTATGAGGAAAGGGTCTTGTATAGGCTTTTCGGCCGGGAATATGCAAACTACAAAGCCAGGGTTCCCAAGTGGATTCCCTGGCTCCGGAAATCAACCGCCAGCAGCGTTCACCGCCGGCCGGATCAAGCAAGCAATACGTGAATCAAACTCATGAGCAACATCGATAAAAGATAATAAGCGTTATTGAGTAGATAGAGGGCCAGGGGTCTTCGTTCCCAAAGAAGAGAACCTAAAGTGATAGTGGCGGCGAAGCCGGCCCACAGCCAAAATCCGACCCTCAAGCCGGCTAGGACAGTCCCGGCCCCCAGGGCTTTGAGAATAGAGCCGAGGACGTAGGTCATCAGCAGCAATGACAAAAAATTAAGGAAATAGGCCAGCACGGCGCCCTTGGCATCAGTGATGCCGGCCAGCCTTTTCCAGGGCCGGCCAAAAAGAAGCGGCGAATACCAGAGCCAGCCCAGGACCAGGGCGGCCAAGGCGGCCAACAGGACAGCCAGAAGATTCGGTTGAGGCATGGGGAAACCTCCTTCAGCCCTTTATATATCCCAGAGCCCGTCAAACGGCAAGATTAATCCGCCCGTCAAGCCGATAGCCGGAGCGGGTTTTTTACGAGGGGAGAAGCATTTCTGCCCATCCCTCGGCCGATGCCAGGATGGAGGAGTGAATCCGCCGATATCCTAAAGCCCCTTGCTCATGGCCCCCAGGAAGTCCTCGTTGGTCTTGGTCCTGGACAGTTTCTCCACCAGCAGCTCCATGGCCTCCACTTCGCTGAGTTGGCTGAGAACCTTGCGCAGGATCCAGATGCGGTTGAGGTCGGTTTCATCGATGAGCAGCTCTTCCTTGCGGGTGGCCGAGCGGTTGATGTCGATGGCCGGGAAAAGCCGCTTGTCCACCAAGCGGCGGTCAAGGTTGATCTCCATATTGCCCGTGCCCTTGAACTCCTCAAAGATGACGTCGTCCATACGGCTGCCGGTGTCGACCAGGGCCGTGGCCACGATGGTCAGGCTGCCGCCTTCTTCAATCTTGCGGGCCGAGCCGAAGAACTTCTTGGGCTTGTTCAGGGCGTTGGCGTCGATGCCGCCCGAAAGCACCTTGCCCGAAGGCGGAATGATGGCGTTGTGGGCCCGGGCCAGCCGAGTGATGGAGTCCATCAGGACGACCACGTCCCGCTTGAGCTCGACCAGCCGTTTGGCCTTCTCCAGGACGATATTGGCCACCTGGGTATTGCGGATCGGCGGCTCGTCGAAAGTTGAGGCCACCACCTCGCCGTTGACGCTGCGCTGGAAGTCGGTCACTTCTTCCGGCCGTTCAGCCACCAGGAGGACGATGAGAAAGATCTCGGGGTGGTTCTTCTCGATGGACTTGGCGATGGTCTTGAGCAGAGTGGTCTTGCCCGCCCGGGGCGGTGAGACGATTAAACCCCGCTGGCCCTTGCCGATGGGGGTCAGAAGGTCCATGACCCGGGCGTTCATGTTCTTGGGCGTGCCGTCCTGAAGCTTGATTTTCTCGAAGGGATAGAGCGGCGTGAGCTGCTCGAAATGGACATTGCGCCGGGCATCGAAGATGACGTCGGGGTGCATGAAATTGATGGCCTCGATCTTGATCAGGGCGAAATATTTCTCTCCGTTCTTGGGAGGCCGGACGATGCCGGAAATGGTGTCCCCGGTCCGGAGCTGGAACTTCCTGATCTGGGAGGGAGAGACGTAGATGTCGTCTTGGCTGGGCAGGTAGCTGAATTCGGGAGCCCGCAGGAAGCCGAACCCGTCTTCCAGGCACTCCAGGACGCCCTCCGAGAAGAGCATCCCCTGCTTCTTGGCCTGGGCCTCCAAAATCCTGAAGATCAGGTCGTGCTTGGAGGCTTTCTCTTTGAGGTCTTCCTCCTTGATCCCGGCCTGGCCGGCGACCCGCACCAGCTGGCTCAGCTCCTTTTCTTCCAGTTCGACCAGGCCGTACTCCTTAGGCTTCCGCCCCCGGGTGCCAGCGGAGGCCTGGGTTTCCTGCGGTTCGGTGTCCACCCCGATCATTTCCTTGATGTCGTCATCTTCGTTTTTTGCCATGTCTTTAATCCTTCGTCTAGAATTGTCGGCCGGCCCGGCCCTGGGCTCAAACCGGCCTGGTCGATCTGTCTTGGCTTTGAACTCTTAAGATAAAACGTCAAAATCCGGAAGCGCGTTCGATCCTCCGGCCCTCAATGGGTCAGGGAGGGTTCCTCCTCTTCGCCAACCCTCTCCCCTTCTTTTCGAGGCGGGGCCGAGGGCGGGCTTGGCTTTTTCTTCTTCCGCACAGGCTTATGCGGAAGGTCCTTGGTCAAGACAATACGGAACACCTCGTCCATGTTTTCCACGAGGTGGATTTTCATCTTTTGGGATATGACCTTGGGCAAGTCCTTGAGGTCGGGCCTGTTGTCCAGGGGCAGGATGGTTTCCCGGATCCCCTCCCGGAAGGCCGCCAGCAATTTCTCTTTGATGCCGCCCACGGGGAGAACCTTGCCCCGCAGGGTGATCTCGCCGCTCATGGCGATCTTTTTGCTGACGGGTATGTCGGTCAGCAGGGACAGGATGGCGATGGCGAAGGGGATGCCGGCCGAGGGACCTTCCTTGGGCGTGGCTCCTTCGGGCACATGGATATGGATGTCGAAATTCTTATGGATATCTTTAGCCACGTTCAGTTCGAAGATCTTGCCCCGGACGTAGCTGAAGGCGGTTTGGGCCGATTCCTGCATGATCTCACCCAACTGGCCGGTCAGGGTGAAAGAGCCCTTGCCGTGGACCTTGGTCGCCTCAAAGGTCAACAACTCCCCGCCGAACTCCGTCCAGGCCATGCCGATGGCCACCCCCACCTCGTCCGTCTTCTCGATGATCTGCCTCCGGAATTTGGGGATGCCCAGGTAGTCCTCCAGGTTCTTCTCCGTCACCCGCTCCCGGTGAGCCTTGCCCTTCTGAACGACACGCTTGACCACTTTGCGGCAGATGGAGGTGATTTCCCGCTCCAGGCTCCGCACGCCGGCTTCGCGAGTGTACTCCTGGATCAACTTCTGCAAGGCGTTATCGGAGATCTTGAGGTTGGTTTCCTTGAGGCCGTGGATCTCTATCTGCTTGAGCCACAGGAAGCGGCGGGCGATCTGGAGCTTCTCGTCCTCGGTGTAGCCCGGAAGGCGGATGATCTCCATGCGGTCGAGGAGGGGCCGGGGGACGGGCTCCAGCATATTAGCCGTGACCACGAACATGACCTGAGACAAATCAAAATCCGTATCGATGTAATGGTCCAGGAAGGAATTGTTCTGTTCGGGGTCCAGGACCTCCATGAGGGCCGAGGCCGGGTCGCCCCGGAAATCCATGCTCATTTTATCCACTTCGTCCAAGAGGAAGACCGGGTTGCGAGTCCCCGCCCGTTTGATCATCTGGATGATCCGGCCGGGATAAGCGCCGATGTAGGTCCGGCGGTGCCCCCGGATCTCGGCCTCATCGCGCACGCCGCCCAGCGACAGCCGGACGAACTTGCGTCCAGTGGACCGGGCGATGCTGCGGGCCAGGGAACTCTTGCCCACGCCCGGGGGGCCGATCAGGCCGAGGATGACCCCTTTGGGATTCCTGACCAGCTGGCGGATGGACAGAAACTCCAGGATGCGCTCTTTGACTTTTTCCAGGCCGTAATGGTCCTCGTCCAGGATGCGCTGGGCCTCCTTGATATCCCTTTTTTCTCTCGATTTCTTGTTCCAGGGCAGGGAGATGAGCCAGTCAAGGTAGTTGCGGCAGACCGTGGCCTCGGCCGACATGGGCGGCATCGTCTCCAGCCGTTCGATCTCCTTGTTGGCCTTTTCATCGGCGTCCTTGGGCATTTTGGACCGGACCACCTTTTGTTTCAACTCCTCGATCTCGTTGGGCTGATCCTCTTTCTTGGGTCCTGGAGCGCCGGTAAAAGCGCCCGGCCCGGCCTCCCCCCGCAGGGGGAACTTGCGCCGGAGCCCTTTCTGGCCCTCGGCCCTGACCTTGGCCTGCCAGCGGGCCACCTCATTTTCCAGGAGGTAGCTCAACCGCCGGATTCTTTCCCCGGAATTGACCGTCTCCAGCAAGTTCTGTTTCTCCTCCAGCCCCAGGTAGAGATGGGAAGCAATGATGTCGGCGATGCGGTCGGCGGTATGGTCGCGTAAAGCGGGCATGATGGACTGGACGCTGGCGCTCTGACTGAGCTTGAGGTATTCCTCGAAAAGGCCCAGGACCTGCTTGAGCAGATCCCGGACCTCTTGGCTGTTGTCCTCGATGTCCTTGATCTCCTTGGCCAGGACCTGGTAGAAAGGCGTGTGGCTCAGGTACTCCACGATGCGGGCCCGTCGCTTCCCTTCCACAATGACCTTGATGTTTTTGTCGTCCATGGCCACCGTACGGATGATCTTGGCGATGACCCCCAGGGAATAAATGTCCTTGGCCGTGGGGTTGTCCAAGGCCGGGTCGATCTGGGCGGACAGGAATACAAGCTTGTCCGACTCATCCGATTTTTGCAGGGCCTGCACCGAAGACTGGCGGCCTATGATGAAGGGAACCAGGGTGGAAGGGAAAATGACCAAGTCCCGCAGCGGAATAAGAGGGACGTTGCGGATGACCTCAGTGTGTTCGTGGGACTCGTCCATGGTCAGACTCCGGCGGCCGCCTTGATTTTGTCGAAGCTCAGTTCGCTGTCCTCGACCATTTTCTTGGTGATCTTAAGCTTGGCCGCCCGTTTGGAGGAAGGCAGGTAGAACATAATGTCCAGCATCAGGTCCTCGATGATGGTGCGCAGCCCCCGGGCGCCCATCTTCCGCTCCTGGGACCTCCGGGCGATGGCCTGCAGGGCTTCCTCGGTGAATTCCAGGTTGACCCCTTCCAGCTCGAACAGCCGCTGGTACTGTTTGATCAGGGCGTTGCGGGGCTTGGTCAGGATGCTGACCAGATCCTCGGTCCCCAGCTCGGAGAAGGTGCCCACCACCGGGAAACGGCCTATGAATTCGGGAATGAGGCCGAACTTGATCAAGTCCTGGGGAGTCAACTCGCCGGTCAGGTCTTCCAGGCTGTCGCGCCCGGGTTTCCGGTCATCGGTTTTGAACCCGACCAGGGAGCGGCCGACCCGCTGGGCGATAATCTTATCCAGCCCGATGAAAGCGCCGCCGCAGATGAACAGGATCTCGGTGGTATCCACCGGGATGAATTCTTGGTAGGGGTGCTTGCGGCCGCCCTGGGGCGTGATATTGGCCACCGTGCCTTCGATGATCTTGAGCAGGGCCTGCTGGACTCCCTCTCCCGAGACATCCCGGGTGATGGAAGGGTTCTCGCTCTTGCGGCTGATCTTGTCGATTTCATCGATATAGATGATGCCTTTTTGGGTCCTGTCGATATTCCCCTTGGCCGCTTTGAACAGCCTGTAGATGACGTTCTCCACGTCCTCGCCCACATAGCCCGCTTCGGTCAGGGAGGTGGCATCGGAGATGGCGAAGGGAACCGACAGAATACGGGCCAGGGTCTGGGCCATGAGTGTTTTGCCCGTACCGGTCGGGCCGATCAACAGGATGTTGCTCTTGTTGATTTCTACGTCGGATTCGTCTTTGGCCAGGTTGATCCGCTTGTAGTGGTTGTAGACGGCCACCGAGATTTTTTTCTTGGCTTTCTCCTGGCCGATGATGTACTCGTCCAGGGCCTGTTTGATCTCGGCCGGCGTGGGGAAGTGAAACTTCTGTTTCTTATCCTCTTCCTTCTTCCGGTCGGAAAGGATGATGGAATGGGCCACCTCTACGCAGTTGTCGCAGATGAAAACCCCGCCGGGGCCGGCAATCAGCTTCCGCACCTGGGATTGGTTGCGGCCGCAAAAATTGCACTTGATCAGCGGGTCGATCTTGTGTTGAGTCCTTTCGTCCATGTCGTCCTTATCCGTTCGAGACTGCTCAGGGAAAAACTTGGGTCAGGCTTGCTTGGAGGGCGCCCCCCGGCGGCTCATGATCTGATCCAGCAGACCGTACTCCCTGGCCTGTTCGGGCGTCATGATGAAATCCCGGTCGATGTCCGTCTCGATCCTCTCCCGGGATTGGCGGGTGTGCCTCTCCAATATCAGGTAGAGGCTTTCCCGAATACGCAGAATCTCCTTGGCCTGAATGGCCACGTCCGCTGCCTGGCCCTGGTAGGCGCCGAACGGTTGATGGAGGATGATCCGGCTGTTGGGCAGCGAATAGCGTTTACCGGGCGTCCCGGCGGCCAGCAAAACGGCGGCCATACTGGCCGCCTGGCCGACGCAGATGGTCGAGATGGCCGACCGGATGAACTGCATGGTGTCGTAAATGGCCAGGCCGGCTGTGACGCTCCCGCCTGCCGAATTGATATAGAGCGAAACCTCCATTTCCGGCCGCTCCGCCTCCAGATAGAGAAGCTGGGCAATGACCAAATTGGCCAGCTCATCTGTAATTTCCGCCCCGATGAAGATAATATTGTCCTTGAGCAAGCGAGAATATATATCATAGGCCCGCTCTCCGCGGCCGTCCTGTTCAACGATAAAGGGAATAAGGGACATAGAATTGGCTTTTAACTCTTTATTATAGCCTGATCAATCAAAAAGTCAACTGCCTTGCGAAAAAGGAGCGTCTCCCGCAGGCTATCCAGGCGGCCCTCCTCCTCCAGCTGGCTGCGCAGCTTGGCTGGCGGCAGCCGGTTGGCCTGGGCCAAGGCTTCTATTTCGGCCTGGAGGTCCTCCTCGCTGACCTGCAGGGCTTCTTTTTCGACAACCTTTTTCAGGACCAGATGGTTCTTCAAGTTCTGGACAGCTTGGCCGCGCAGCTTTTTTTTGATGTCCTCCAGCGCATCTCGGCTTCCGGCGGGCACCCCCTGAGAACCGGGCGATTGCAGAAATTTCCTGAGAAGGTCCTGCGTTTCTCTTTCTACGACCGACTCGGGGAGCTCCGGGGGAACCTGCTCGGCCAGGTTCTTGAGGATTTCCTGGGCCGTCTCGCCCCGGGCTGCCTTTTCCTTTGTCTTGGTCAAATCCTCCCGGACCCTTCGGCGCAGGTCTTCCAAGGTTTCGGTGTCGCCTAGGGATTTGGCCAGATCATCGTTGAGCTCGGGTACTTTTTTCTCCTTAATGGCTAAAATCTTGATCTGATAGGCCATCTCTTTGCCGGCCAAGCGGTTGTCGGAGTAGCCCTCGGGATAAGACAGCAGGACGGTTTCCTCTCCGGCCAGAGGGAGCCCGACAAGCTTGGCCGACAATGGATTGTCCTCCGAAGGCCCGGCCAGAATGACGACCTTTTCCTTGGGGTATTTCCGTTTGGCGGCCACCTCCATCCCCTGGACCTCAACGGCGACATAGTCGCCCTCCCTCACTTCCCTGCCCTCGACTGGGACGTATTCCGCGGAGCCCTGTTGAAGCTGCTTCAGATATCCGTCCACCTCCTCTTCTTCAACCCGGATATCCTTCTTGTCCGCTCGCAATTTTTTATAGTTGGCCAGTTCGAAATCGGGCCAGACCTCGATGATCGCTTTAAACCGAAGAGGCTGGCCCAGAACGAGGTCAATGTCTTGAAGAACGGGAATGCCGACCGGGTCGAGTTTATTCTCCCGGAGGGCTGATTTCAACGCCTCCGGCGCCAAGTCATCGACCAGGGCGCGTTCAATCTCCGGGGAGAAACGTTGTCGGACGATCTCCCGGGGAACATGGCCTTGTCTGAACCCGGCGATCTTGAGGCGGGAAGAGAAGCGCTCTAAGGTCTGATCGTATTGGCGCTTGACCTCTTCAGCGGCGGTCTCCAGCAAGATCTCCTTACGGCTGGGGCTGAGGGTCCGGACTGTGCTGGTCACGGTTTTTGCGTCCACGGGGAAGGCCCCTCCTTGGGCCTCAAATGAATCAGTCAAGCCGCAGTTTCAATGGGCAGAGCGGGACTCGAACCCGCACTCCCTCATCAGGAACTAGGTCCTAAGCCTAGCGCGTCTGCCAATTCCGCCACCTGCCCACGGATGTGTTGTCCACAGAGCTCTTCCCGCCGCCGGGCTGGCCTCCGGCAGTTTTACCGGATATAAGGAAAACTTTGCACCTGCCATTTCGTCGGATAATCGCCGTCCAGGGAATAAATCGCTTGACTCAACCGTATACCATAATCGCCGGCTCGAAGTCAACGCCGAGACGGGGATATCCCCGCACAGAGAAGAAAGAGCTAGCGCAGAAACTTCCTCAACTGGTTGGCTAAAGTCTGATCAATGCCGGCCAGTTTTTGGTAGGTCTCCCTGGCGCTGTCATAGGCTTTCAGGTTGATGTAGGAAATTCCCAGGTTGTAGATGGCGGCGCCATAGTCCGGCCGGAGGGCGATGCATTTCTGGAGAGGGTCGATGGCCCCGGCGAAATCCTTGAGGTACATATAATTCATGCCGACAAACAGCCAACCCTCGGCGCTGTCCGGGACGATCTCACAGAATTTCTTGAAAGCTTCAATGGACTCCCGGTACTTCTTCTGGTCGGAGTAGCATCTCCCGATGCTATACCAGGCATTCTCGAAATCGGGCTTGATGGTTAAGGACTGTTGGAAAGTGGCTATGGCCTCATCATTTCTTTTCAACTTCTGGAACATGACGCCCAGGTTGTAAACGGCAACATGGTTTTTGGGGTCAAGTTCGACCACCTTGCGGGCCGAATCGATGGCCTTATCGTTCATCCCCGCCTCGTCGTACATGCGGAGGATGGTGCTGTAGTAGGAAACGGCATCCTCGGGATAATACTGGATGAGTCTCTTGAGCACCTCTTCAGCCTTGTCATACTGCTTGGCCTTCTGAAAAGCGATAGCCAGATTATAATTGGTCTGATAGTCCCGGGGTTGACCTTTAAGGGCTTCCTGGAAGGCGGCGGCAGCCCGGTCATATTGGCCAATCTCCATGGCGCAAGTCCCCAGCCGGATCTGGGCCTGGACCGGGTCAGCCGGCAGAGTCAGGAGGTACCTGGCGTACTCATCAACAGCCCGGGCAAAATCCTTCTTGGCTTCGTAGACGCTGCCCATCTGAAAAAAAATCTCGGGGTTGTTGAAGCTGAGCTCTCTGGCTCTGTTGAAGGAGGCCAAAGCCTCGTCGAACTTTTGCGTTTTCGATAAGATAATGCCCTGCTCAAAATAGGCCGAAGCCCTGTTGGGGTCGAGTTCGATGAGCTTTTGATAAGCTGCCGTAGCGGAAGCATAATCCCGCTGGTCGCCATAGACCTTGGCCAGCAGCGCTTGAGCCTCCACATTGTTGGGGCTGGTTTTGAGCACCTGTTGCAAGTACTTCTGGGCATTGCCCGTATCGCCGATGGCGGCGCCGATCCGCCCGGCTAAGAAGGACCCTTCCTGAGTGTTGAAAAAATCCTCATGGGTCCAGCTCTTGAACTCGACCGGATTGGCCAGCCTGGTCATGAACCGAAAAATATTGACCGGAATGATGAACTTCAGCCCCTGGTCGAGAACGGTCAGGATTCCCACCACTTGGCCGCTGATGTCGATCACCGGCGCCCCGGAAAAAGTCAGGGGCAAGGATGTCTGAAAATCTGCCACTTTCATCTCGGGCGTAGCCTGCAAGATCTGGCGGGCTTGAGCGCTCACCACGTTGATGGCGCCGGCCTCATTGGCGCCGATGGTAAAAAGCTTCGTATCGGGGGCAATGAAATCAAAATTGCCGATGATCAGGCTCTTGGGCTTGCCCTTGACCCTAATCATAGCCAGGTTGGCGGCCTTGTTTACGCCCAGGATGCCATCGACCTTAACTTTTTTGTTATCAAAGGTATAGGCCTCCATGTTCATCGCCCTGGCCACTACATGGTAGTTAGTTACCAAAGTATCCTCGCTGACAGCAAAGCCAGTTCCTCGGGACACCTCTTCCTTGTTAGCGCCCAGGCCCACCAAGTACATGACGCCCTGCTTGTTCTGCTCCAGAATCCTGGAGGCGTCGTCCACTTGGGCCGAGAGCAGGATGGTGATAAAGGAGAGGGCGCCGATAAGAAATATCCTTCCCACACTTTCTCGTTTCATTCCTCCTCCTTTCCATGCACTATGGCAGTGACTGACTTGTCATAAATATTGGCACAGAATACAATTCCTGTCAATTCTCCAGCACCAGCTCCAGCACTAGGCATAAGCATCTCTTTTCTCGGTGGCCAACAAGCCTAGGATTATTAAGAATATGCCTATGTCCCATTTGAAAAAAGATGCCGTACCTGCTAGATTGGCCATTCTGAGGATGCCGGCTTGAAATCAACAAATCGCTTGCTCAGCCGATGGTGGCCGGTGGCCGTTGTGGCCGGCCTGTGGGCTGCGCTTTTTTTTACGGTCCTAAAAACTCAAATGATCGACTTCGAGGTCAACTATAAAGCCGGCTTCCGGCTGTCGGAAGGCGAAACCCTCTATCCCGGCCCCCTCCTGGACGGCCATTATGAATTCAAGTACCCTCCCTTCGCAGCTTTGATCTACCTCCCCCTGTCCCTATTGTCTTTGACCGCAGCTAAAGGCATCTGGTCGTTTCTGATTCTAGCCGCCACGGCGGCTTCCATCGGGCTTTCTTTGAACCTGTCCGATAGAAGAGAGCATCCCGAGCACCTAGCCCTTGCCTTTCTTCCGGGGCTCGTTCTGGCCCGCTTTTTCCTCAGGGAACTCCAGCTTGGACAGGTCAACGCCTTGGTCATGCTTCTCCTGCTGACCATGACCTCAGCCCTGATGATCAAAGAGGATAGGACTGCCTCAAACCGCGGGGAGTGGCTGGGGGGATTGTGGTGGAGTTTGGCCGTGGCCGTTAAACCTTACAGCCTTATCTTCCTGCCCTATTTCCTGCTAAAAAAAAAATGGAAAGTTCTGGCTGCCGGTTTGGCGGCCCTGGCAGCGGCATTTCTGATGCCGGTTTTTTTCTATGGGTTCAAGGGGAATATGACTGTCCACCGAGAATGGATCACGACTTTTTCCCGGTCCACCCCGCATCTGCTGACCTCTCAGGACAACATCTCGCTTTTAGCTCTTTTAGCCAAGTGGCGAACTGCGGGGAGCGCTCCGCTGGCTGCCTGGGCGATTGTGGCCGGGCTGCTCGGCTTGCTGATGCTCATCATGATGCTTCAAGGCCGCGGCCTGGCTCGAGCTGAATTCCTCGAGTGTTCCGCGCTTCTTCTTTTTATCCCGCTCCTTTCTCCGCTGGGCTGGGACTATACGTTCCTTTTTTCTCTTCCGGCCTTGACCCTCTGCTTCCGTCATTTATTCGACCTGCCGCGGGGCGGCCGGTTCATTTTCTATGCCAACGCCTGTCTCATTTTTTTCCTGCTCTACGACCTTCTCGGCCGCAAGGCCTACGCCCGCCTTATGGGGCTTTCCCTGCCCACTCTCTTTTTCCTGGTCATCCTCGGATTCCTGGTCCACCTCCGTTGGAAACGGCTGGCCTAGGCAAGATCCAATGTCTTTTTCCGCGCAGAGAATAAGCCCCGGGCAAAGGATGTTTATGGTGGCCGGCTATTTGGCCACGACCGTCGTGGCCCTGTCTGTGGCTGGGGCGGCTCTTTTAGCGCCCTGGCTGGCCAGCCGGGGCTCGGGTTTGGCCGCCGGGCTCTACCATTCCTTCGCCCAAATCTGTCACCAGAATCCTTCCCGCTGCTTCGTCCTCTTCGGCCATCCTATAGCGGCCTGTGGACGCTGCCTGGGCATCTATATCGGATTCCTGGCCGGCTGCCTGGTCTATCCCCTGGCCAGAAGCCTGTTCTCCGCCAGGGTCCCCCGGCCGCGGATGTTCGTCCTGCTATCCCTGCCCCTAGGGGTGGATGTCTTGGCCAACATGCTGCACCTCTGGGATTTCGGCAATTGGTTTCGTTTCAGCAGCGGCCTGGCCTGGGGGTTAATCCTTCCCTTTTATTTTCTGGCCGGCCTGACCGACCTTATCCTTCGCCGGCTTGCATTCCGGCGGCCAACCACATAGAATAATCACCAAAGAAAGGAACGGGCCTTGGAAGAGCGTACCGCCGAGTTGTGGATGCCGGCCCTCATCGCTGGAGCGCTGGCCGGGTTGCTGGCCAGCCTTCCCGTTACCAACTGCTGCTGCTGTCTGTGGCCCATAGGGGCCGGGCTCTTGGCTGTCTTTCTGGTCCCCAAAGAGACCCGGGCCTTCTTGGCCGCCGGAGACGGCGCCGTCCTGGGCGCCCTGACCGGCATCTCCGCCGCTGTCATCCGGGGCTTGCTCATGATCCCCCTCCAGCCGCTGAACATGCTGTTCCTGAAGAAATATGTTCTTCCCCTGCTCCTGGACTGGATCGAACAGGCCGGCCAGCAGCCCCCTAGCCAGCTCAAAGAAATTCTGCAGGGAGAGATTCCGGCTCAGACCGTACCGGGTTTCTTCATCGACCTTCTGCTGGCGGCCGTGGTCTTCGCCGGCCTGGCCGCTTTGGGCGGAGTTATTGCCGTTTCCCTGACCAAGAAAAAGACCCCGCCGTCCGCTGCGGAGGAAAGCCATGTTTCCCAAAACTCAAGTCATCATCAACCCTGAGTCCAACAAGGGCCGCACTCGGAGACGGTGGACCGAGATAAAGTCCGCCCTCAAGAACTTCATCAAGGACTTCAAATACGACTTCACTGAAAAGCCCCGCCAGGCGACCGACCTCACCCGGGAGGCCATCAAATCGGGGACGGAGCTTATCATCGGCGTCGGCGGCGACGGCACCATGAACGAAATCGCCAACGGCTTCTTCGAAAACCGCCAGGTCATCAACCCGGACACGGCCCTGGGCGTGGTGCCCTCGGGCACTGGCTGCGATTTCACCAAAAGCCTCAACCTGCCCCAGAACGTCAAGGATGCCCTGCAGGTCATCACCGGGGCCCGGACCAAGAGGATTGACGTCGGCCGAGCGATTTTCACCGGCCCCGACGGCCGGCCCGAGGAACGGTTCTTTCTAAACGTGGCTGATTTCGGGATCGGCGGCGAGGTCGTCCAGATGATCAACCGGAAGCGCCTGGAGCGCCGCGCTTCCTCTTACTTTCGCTGCCTGATGACCACCGCCCTCCGCTTCAAAAACAAGCGTCTCCGCCTCAAAGTGGACGGCCTGGATTTTCCCCGCGGGGAGTACATGCTCGGAGCCGTGGCCAACGGCCGAATCTTCGGCAAGGGCATGAATATCTCGCCCTATGCCAAGCTGGACGACGGCCGGTTCGATTTCGTCCTGGTCCGGGGGATGAAGATGCTGGAGTTCTTCCTCAACAGTTGGAAAATCTATCTGGGCACCCACCTGGCCCACCCCAAGATTGACCTCCATCGCTGTCGCCGGGTAGAGGCCGAGCCTGAAAATACGAATGAGGAAGTCGTCATTGAGCTGGACGGTGAGCAGCCCGGCCGGCTGCCGGCCACCTTCGAGATCCTGCCCCTGTCCCTGAGCGTCAAGAGCCAGACCTGACCCTCAACGAGTCGCGCCCCTCGCCGGTTTTTTGAGATGGAAGCGTCTTCCCGGGCCAAGCCGGGGGAGCCCTTGGTCAGTGTTTCTCGCCGCTGCGCGAAATCATATAAGAATAGAACCGGTCGCTGGTCAACAACGTCCGTCCTTGGTTGTCGTGATAAGTGTGAAGCTGCCCTCCCAGGCTGTCCTGACCGTCCAAAAGGTTCAGGACCTTGCGGATGTATCTCTTTGTTTCCGGGAAAGGCGGAATGCCGTGGTGCTTTTTGAGCGCATCCGGACCAGCATTATAAGCCGCCAGGACTGAGCGCAGGTCGTTCTGGTAAAGGGACATAAGGTCCTTGATATAGCGAGCGCCGGCTTCGATGTTTTCGGCCGGGTCAAAGACGTTCCTGACGCCGTATTTGGCCGCTGTCTCCGGGATAAGCTGCATCAGCCCGACAGCGCCCTTGGACGAGACAATGGACGAGTCATAACCGGATTCAGCCTCGATAATGGAATGGAGAAGGTCCTCGTCCAGGCCATGCTTTTCGGCCACGGCCCTGACAATGTCCCCGTATTTCTGGCGCTTTTCCACATTCAGGGCGCCCCAGGCGGCCGTTCCAGCCAAAAAAGCCAGAAGAACCAGCAGAGCGGCAAGCCTAGAACAAACCGTGCGCAGAGTACAATCCCGGACCTTCATGGCTATTCCTACTCTTGCCCCAATGGGCCCGGCCGTCAATGACCCTTTGAGGTGATTTTAGGGAGGAGTTTATCCCCCCCCCTTAAAGAGGACGAACGGCCCGAATGACCGGCTCTCGTCCTCAAAGCAATTTTTCCATCAGCCCGGCGCTTTGCTCCAGCACCTCGTCGAGCTTTTCAGGTTGATGGCCTCCGGCTTGGGCGAAATCGGGCCGGCCCCCTCCCCCGCCCCCGACCAGGGCCGCCAAATCCTTGATGAGACGGTCAGCCGAAATCCGGCCGGTCAGGTCTTTGCTGACCGCCGCTACCAAGAAGATTTTGTCAGCCTCGGCCTGGCCCAGGACGACCACCCCCGTGCCCAGCTTCTGCTTCAAAGAATCGGCCAATTCCCGGACCTCAGTGGGGTTCAACCCTTCGACCTTCCGGGTCAGGAGCTTGACACCCTTGACCGTGCGGATATTTTCCTCGGAATCGGCCGCCGTTCCCCGGGCGATTTTCTTTCTCAGGGCTCGATTCTCTCGCTCCTTCTGGCGCATGTCCTCCTGGAGCCTCTCGATTTGGGCCAGCAGGTCCTGGCGCGAAGAGTTCAAAGCGGCCTGCAGGCCGGACAGGAGCGCCTCCGCTTCCTGGATCGCAGCCAAAGCTGGGCCGCCGGTGACGGCTTCGATTCGTCTCAGGCCGGCGGCGATGGAGGCTTCGCTGAGGATCTTAAACAGGCCGAGCCGGCCGGTGGAGGTGACATGGACGCCGCCGCACAGCTCGCGGCTGACGTCATCGATGGAGACCAGGCGGACGCGCTCGCCGTACTTTTCCTCGAAAATGGCCATGGCCCCCGAGCGGAGCCCCTCCTCCAGAGTCATGATCCGGGTTTGGACCGGAAAATCTTCCCTGATGAGGTCGTTGGCCAGGGTCTCCACCTTGACAATTTCTTCCCGGCTCAAAGCGGCATAGTGGGTGAAATCGAACCTCAGGCGCTCGGGCAGGACGAGCGAGCCGGACTGCTTGACATGTTCGCCCAGAACCTGTCTCAGGGCGGCATGAAGGATATGGGTGGCGGTGTGGTTCCGGCTGAGGGCCGACCTTCTCTCGACGTCCACGGTCGCTTCCACTTCGTCTCCCTGGCGCACCCGGCCGGACAACACCTCGACCCGGTGGACGATGACCTCGGCCAGGGGATAATAGGTGGCTTTGACCAGGGCAGAGAAGTGAGGGTTTTTCATAGTCCCCGTATCTCCGGCTTGGCCTCCCGCCTCGGCGTAGAAGGGAGTCCGTTCCAGGATGATCTCGCCCTGTCCGCCTGGCGACAGCACCTCGACGCGTTTCCCTTCCTGAAGCAAGCCGACCACTCGGGCTCCCTCTACGTGGACCGTCTCATAACCGACAAAGCTGATCCCTGCGCTCCGGAAGGGCTCATAGGCTTTCCGTTCCTTCTTCCCGGCGTCCCCTTTCCATGATTCCCGGGCCCGCTCCCGCTGTTTCTCCAGCTCCTCCCGGAAGCCCAACTCATCCAAACTCAGGCCCTGCTCACGCCCAAGTTCCTGGGAGAGGTCCGGCGGAAAACCGTAAGTGTCGTACAGCTTGAAGACTTCGGCCCCGGACAGGGCGGGGCGGCCAGTCCGCCGGGCTTCGGCGGCGAACTCATTGAAAACCCGCAACCCCGTGGACAGATTGGCGGCGAACCGTTCTTCCTCGGAAAGGCAAATTTTGGAGACCAGGGCGGCCGCGTCCAACAGCTCGGGATAGGCGTCCTTCATGAGGTCGCTCACCTGGCCCGTCATCCGGAAGAGAAAAGGCTTGTCCAGGCCGAGCAGGTTTCCTTGCCGAAAAGCCCGGCGAATGAGGCGCCTCAGGACGTAGCCGCGGCCGTCGTTGGCCGGCATGATCCCGTCGCTGATGAGAAAGGTCACCGCCCGGAGATGGTCGGCCATGATCCGCATGGAAACATCCCCCTCGTCTCCGGAGGGATACTCCCGTCCACAGGCTTGGCCGATCATGTCCAGGATGGGCCGGAAAAGGTCGGTGTCGAAATTGCTGCGCCGGCCCTGCAGGGCGGCCGCCGTACGCTCCAGACCCAGGCCCGTGTCGATCGAGGGCGAGGGCAGCGATTGGAGCTGTCCCCGCTCGTCCTGGAAGAATTGCATGAAAACCAGGTTCCACAGCTCGACCATCCTGTCGCTGCCCCGTTCGATCAAGGCTCGGGGCTCTCCCGGTTCGCCGTCCGGGTCTTGGTCGTAATGAATCTCGGAACAGGGGCCGCAGGGCCCGGTGTCGCCCATGGACCAGTAATTGTCTTTTTTGCCGAAGGAGAATATGCGGTCGGCCGGAATACCCATTTCCCTGTTCCATAGCCGGAAGGCTTCCTCATCATCCTGGAAAACGGTGATGTACAGCCGGTCAGGGGGGAGTCGGAAGACCCGGGTGACCAGCTCCCAGGCCAAGGCCACGGCCTCGGCTTTAAAATAATCCCCGAAGGAAAAATTGCCCAGCATCTCAAAGAAGGTATGGTGTTTGGGCGTGCGGCCCACCTGTTCCAGGTCGTTATGCTTGCCGCTGACCCGCATGCACTTCTGGACGCTGGCCGCCCGCTTGTAGCTTCGCTCTTCCAGCCCCAAGAAAATGTTTTTAAATTGATTCATGCCGGCGTTGGTAAAGAGGAGGGAGGGGTCATCCTTGGGCAGCAGCGACGAGCTCCGGACGATCTTGTGCCCGCGCTGAGCGAAGAAATCGAGGAAGGCCAGGCGGATGTCGTGGGCTTTCATTCCCGGCCTTTTTGATCACGCTCCAGCGCCGGATGGCGGTCCTGGCGGCCTATTTTTTTCTCCATGTCTTCCAGGGCGATGTCCAAGGTGGACTGGATGCCCTGGACCCGGAGTTTAAAACCGTCGGGGTTGGAAGAGTAGCTCATCCCCTGCTCAAAGGAGATATAGCCGCCCTTGTATAGATAGTAGATGGACTGGTCAAAGGTCTGCATGCCGTATTCCGAAACGCCGACCTGGATGGCATCCCGGATCAGATTGGTTTTTTCTCCGTCCAGGATACAGTCCTGGATGTAGCCTGTGTTGATCATAACCTCGACGGCCGGTACCCGGCCCGAGCCGTCCTGCTTGGGAACGAGCCGCATGGAGATGACGGCCCGCAGCAGGTTGGACAATTGGAGCCGGAGCTGGCGATGCTGGTGGGGCGGAAAAACGGACACGATGCGGTTGATCGTCTCCGGGGCGTCCAGGGTATGGAGAGTGCTCAGCACCAGATGGCCCGTCTCGGCGGCCAGGATAGCCGTCTCGATAGTATCCTGGTCGCGCATCTCGCCCACCAGGATGACGTCGGGGTCTTCGCGCAAGGCGGCCCTCAGGCCCCGGGCAAAACTGGTCACATCCTCGCCCACCTCCCGCTGGCAGATCATGCTCAACTTGTCAGCATGAAGGAATTCGATGGGCTCCTCGATGGTGATGATCCTCTGCCGCCGCTGGCGGTTGATATGATCGATCATGGAGGCCAGGGTCGTCGTTTTGCCGCTTCCGGTGGTTCCCGTGACCAGGACCAGCCCGCGCGGGTAGTCGCAAATTTTCTCCAGGGCATCGGGCAGGAGAAGCTCGCGGATACTCTTAACCTCGAAGGGGATAATGCGCATGGAAACGGCCATGGTCCCCCTCTGCATGAAGATATTCCCCCGGAAGCGGCCGTAACCGGATAAGCTGTAGGCAAAGTCTACGTCCATGTTCTCGCGCAGTTTTTTCTTCTGGTAGTCGTTGAGGAGGTCCTCAACGGCTTCTTCCGCGTCTCGGGCCGACAAACGCTCCAACCCGGTCAGGGGATAGAGAATGCCGTGGATGCGAAGGGTGGGGTGTTGGCCGACCTTGAGGTGAACGTCCGAGGCTTCGCGCTCGATGCCGATCTTAAGCAGCTCATCGATATTCATGCCATTCTCCTTAGCCCCCAAAAAATATCAGCGGACGTAGGTCAGCCAGCCGTGCTTATCCTCGCGGCCGCCGTTGATGACGGCGAAAAAGGCCTCCTGCAGTTTCTTGACCACCGGCCCGCGCTTGCCCGAACCGATGGTGATCTTGTCGATAGAGCGGATGGGAGTTATCTCCGCGGCTGACCCGGTGAAGAAAACCTCATCGGCGATGTACAGCATCTCCCGGGGGATGGTGTCCTCGAACACGGCCAGGCCCAGGTCCCGGGCCAGAGTGATGACCGAATCACGGGTGATGCCGGGCAGGATCGAGGTCGACAGCGGCGGGGTCAGGATCCGGCCGTCCATGACCAGGAAGATGTTCTCCCCGCTGCCCTCGCTGATGTGACCGCGGATGTTGAGGGCGATGCCCTCGCTGTAGCCGTCTTTGAGCGCTTCCATTTTAATGAGTTGGGAGTTCATGTAATTGGCCCCCGATTTGGCCAAGGCCGGGAAAGTGTTGGGGGCCATGCGCTGCCAGGAGGAGACGCAGACATCCACCCCGTTCTCCAGGGCCTCCGGGCCGAGGTACTGGCCCCATTCCCAGACCATGATGGCGCAGTCTATGGGGTTGGGAAAAGGGTCCACGCCCAGAGCCCTGTAGCCCCTATAGACGATCGGCCGGACGTAGCAGGCGCGGAGCTTGTTGGCCTTAATGGTTTGGATGACGGCTTGATTGAACTCATCGGGCGTGTAGGGTACATCCATCCGGTAGATTTTGCAGGAGTTGTAGAGACGGCGGGTGTGTGCCTCCAGTCGAAAAATAGCCCCCCCCTTGGGCGTCTCATAAGCGCGAAAGCCTTCGAAAATGGAACTTCCGTAGTGAATAACATGCGAAGCAATGTGGATGTTGGCCTCTTTCCAGGGAACGAGCTTTCCGTTCATCCAGACAATGCCATCCTCCTTAAAAGGGCTCATGGATGACTCCTTTCCAAGTGATGTGTGGCCATTCGCCAAGGATCATTGCGGGCGGAAACTCATTTTAACCTTAACCCAATCCCTAGGGCAAGTCAATTTGACTCAGACTGATTCGCCACAGTGGGGACAGACCTTGGCCCGAAAGGGCAGGTCACGGCGGCAGTTCCAGCAGCGCTCCCGGCTGGAGTGCTCTCGGGCCCGGATGCGGCCTAGAATGTCCTCCATCTGGGAAGTCTTCATGTCCTTGCTCTTGAGCGCGGCCAGGACGTGCAGGATCTCGGCCGGCCGCTGGTAGCGGTCCTGGGGCTGCAAGGCCAGGCACTTCATGATGATTTCGTCCACTTCGCGGGGAACCCTGGTGTTCTTCAATCGCGGCGGCGTGATTTTTCCCTGCTGGGCCCGCTCCAGAATTTTGAACGGGTCGGAGTCGAAGATGGGCGGCCGGCCGGTGATCATTTCATAGAAAACGCAGCCGATGGAGTAAATGTCCGAAGCGTAGCTGGCCTTGCCGGCGAATTGCTCGGGAGCCATATAGGGCGGCGAGCCGATTCGGGTCGTGGCGTAGTGGACGTTCTGCAGCCAGGCCGACGTGCCAAAATCGGTAATCTTGACCGTGCCCTCCTCGGAGATCATGATATTGGACGGCCGAAGGTCACGGTGGATGATCTTGTTCTTGTGGGCGTGGTCGACTCCGCTGGAAACTTGGCGGATGTAGTCCACGGCCAGTTCACCGTCCAGGATTTTCTCCTTCTCCAGGATCTTTTCCAGAGTTTTGCCCTTGACGTATTCCATGACCATGAAAAAGACCCGGTCCTCCTTCTCGGCGGCCAGCATGCGCACGATGTTGGGATGATTGAGGGCGGCTTGCAGGCGCGGCTCCTTGAGCATTTTGAACAGCTCCAGGGCCTGCTTGTGGGGGACCTTGATGGCCACCTTGATGTCGAGCCAGGTGTCCCGGGCCAGGTACACCGAGCCGAACCCGCCGCTGCCCAGGGAGCGGAGGATCTCGTATTTCCCGACCTTCTGTCCTTGCAGAAACATGTCAGCTGTTCCAGAAATGGTTGATCAGGAACGCCGCGCACAGGGCGGCCGTCTCGGTGCGGAGAATGCTCCGGCCCAGGCTGACCGGCCGAAAACCGAAAGCCTGAATCCGTTTTTCCTCGGCCGCTGACCAGCCGCCTTCCGGCCCAACCAGCAAGCAGGCCCGGGCCAAGGGAGCGGCCGAGGGCCGGCTCGCCGAGGCCGGGGCCGGCGCGGGCAGGCCTGTCAGGAGCACGTCCCGCAGATAAGTCCCGCCGCGCTCGCTCAGGACGAGCTTCAGGCTAGAGCCGTCTCCGGCCAGGAATTCCTCAAGCCGCTGCGGCGGCCTGATGTCCGGCACCAGCCCGCTCTTGCACTGCTTGGCCGCTTCACGGGCAATGCGCAACCAGCGGGCCAGATGGGCCGAGGGGTTGGCTCCGGTCTTGACCACCGACCTCTCCGAGATGATGGGGGCCAGGGCCGAGAGGGAAACCTCGGCGGTCTTCTGAACGAGGAATTCCATGGCCGGTAGTTTGAGCAGGGCTTGGGCCAGCACCACGGCCACGGCCGGAGGCTCGGCTTCCTGGCGGGTGATGATGCGGACTAGAGTCCTGTGCGGGCTGACCTCCTCCACCACGGCTTGGTATTGCCCCCCCTCCTCATCGCACAACCCGAGCGTCTCTCCCCGCCGGACGCGGGCCACGCGGCTGAGGTGATGATGCTCACGGCCCTCAATCCAGAGACGCGCCTCGGGCAGGGCCGGCCGCGGAATAAAAAAGCGGTTGGCAGTCACTCGTCCCCTTAGTGAACGATGTCTTTGAGCCTGTCCAGCTGGGCCTTGGCCACCTCTTCCGTGGGCTCGGCCCGCAACTCCGCCAGCTGCCGTAGAAGGCTCTTTTGCTCCCGGGTCAACCTGTCCGGCGTCCGGACCTGCACACGGACATAAAAATCGCCGGCCCGCTGGGAACGGAGCTCCTGCAGCCCCTTGCCCTTGAGCCGGATCACTTCACCCGACTGGATGCCGGCCGGGATCTTGATCTGCTCCTGTCCGTCGAGAGTGGGGATGTCGAAGTCCACCCCCAAGGCCGCCTGGCTGAATGACACGGACACTTGGCAGTAGAGGTCACGGCCCTGCCTTTCAAAGGTCTCGTGCTTCTTGATATGCACGGCAACATACAGGTCGCCGCGGGGTGCCCCGGACTCCCCCGCCTCCCCCTCGCCGGTCAGCCTCAGCCGCGCACCGTCGTCGATTCCGGCCGGAAGGCGAAGGGTCAATGTTTTTTTCTTCTTAGCCAGGCCGGCACCTCGGCATTCAGGACAGGGACTGGGAATGATCTCTCCTTCGCCCTGACAGTGAGGACAGGTCCGGCTGATGGTGAAAAAGCCCTGCTGATGACGGACCTGCCCCTGTCCCCGGCAGGCCGGGCAGACCGATTTGCGGGTCCCGGGCTTGAGCCGGGTGCCGTGGCAGGCCGGGCAGGCTTCGGCCCTGTTCAGGGCAATCTCTTTCTCCGCGCCGCGAAAAGCCTCCTCCAGAGTGATATCCAGCTCCAGGGCTAGATCGCGGCCGGCCTGGGCCGTCCGGCGGCCCGGCCGCCGACCGGTACCGAAAAAATCGCTGAAAGTGAAGCCGAAAAAACTGCCCAGGATATCTTGAAAATCTCCAAAGATGGACGAATCGAAACCTTCAAAGCCGGTGAATCCTTCGCCGCGGAGCCCTTCCTGGCCGAAGCGGTCATAGACCGGCCTCTTCTGGTCGTCGCCCAGCACGCTGTAGGCCTCGGCCGCTTCCTTGAACCTCGCCTCGGCCTCTTTGTTGCCGGGGTTGCGGTCGGGATGATACTGCAGGGCCTTCTGACGGTAGGCTTTTTTGATCTCTTCGGTGCTGGCCGTGCGGGCGACGTCCAGCACCTGGTAGTAATCGCGCTTGGTCATTTCAATCGAGGGAAGCTCGGCGGGGAACTTTGACCTTGACCAGGGCCGGCCTCAACAGGCGGTCATGGAGTCGATAGCCGCGCTGCAGCTCTTCGGAAACCACCGGCTCTTCGGCATCGTCGGCTTCCTCGGTGGACAGAGCCTGATGAAGGCTCGGGTCGAACCGGCTGCCCACCACTTCCAGGATCGGGGTGACCCCTCTCCGGGCTAAGGTGTCCAGGAGCTGCCGGTGGATCATCCGCACACCCTCTTGAAAAATCTTGCCGTCGGCCTGGTCCTCGGTGCGCAAAGCCCGCTCGAAACTGTCCATTACGCCTAAAAGGTCTTTGAGCACCTCGGCCAGAGAGAACTGATAGAACTCGCTTTTCTCCCGTTCGGCGCGTTTGCGCAGGTTCTCCATTTCGGCCAGGGCGCGCAGGTACTTGTCCTTGAGCTCATCACGTTCATGACGGAGGGCCTTGATCTCCGCTTCTTTTTTGGTCAGCTTGTGTTTAAGGGGCCGTTCCTCTTCGGTTTCCCGTTCAGTTTCCTGGGCCCCGGCCTCTTGGCTCGAGGCCTTATCCTGCTCGGGCTGCCGTCCGGGGCCGGGTCCGGCCTCCTGTTGGGGGCCGCCCTGCGGGCCGGCCTTTTCCGGGCCCTCGTCCTTCTCGGCCTCGTGTTCTTGATCGTGTTTTTTCTCAGTCATAAATGACCTCGGAATAAGATTACTGATTTCGACTGATGGTCTGGCTCAACCTCAGGGCGATGCTGTCCACCAGAGGGATGATTCTCTGATAGGGAATCCTTTTCGGGCCGATGATCCCCAGCGACCCCAGCACCTGGCTCTCGGTTCCATAATGGGACAGGATGAGAGCGCAGTCGGCCATATCCGGCAGGCTCTCCTCGGCCCCGATCAGAACCTTGACCCGGTCGAGGGAGATGAAATCGGAGATCAGGCGGGCCAGCCGGGCCTTTTCCTCGACGTGGCGGAATAGCGCCCTGAGTTTTTCCGTGTGGAATTCCGCGGCCCTGTCCAGGAGCTTGGCCGCTCCCTGGAGGAAGATGGGGTCTGTTTGTTTTTCCTGGTGGATATAGGCTTTCAGGAGTTCGACCAGCTTCCCCACCACCGCCTCGCCGCGACTCTTATAGTGGGGCATTTCCTTAGCCAGGTAGTCCAGCACGGTGACCAGGTTCTTGCCCCGGAAACCGGTGTTGATGTATTGGGCCGCCTCATCCAGCTCGAGTTGAGTGAAGTAGGAGCTGGTGCGGACGATTTCGTTCAGAACCAGGTTGAAGGTGGTCAAGAGGATGACCATGACTTTGTTTTCGGCCACCCGGATGAAGCGGAGATGGTTGAAATTGATTCGAGAAATGCGCGGGCAGAGGACGAAGCCCAGGTTGTCCGATTCCTCAGCCAGCATCTGAGATACATGACGCAAGAGCGAGTTCAGATCTCCGCTGTCGGCCAGCGATTCTCCGCGAATAACAGCGGCCCGTTCTCGAGCCGGGGGAATGTTCTCCAGAAGCGCGTTGACATAGAAGCGGAGGCCTTTGTCGGTGGGCACCCGGCCGGCCGAGGTGTGAGGCTTGAAGAGATAGCCCAAATCCTCCAGCTTGGCCATGACGTTGCGGATGGTGGCCGGCGAGTCGGGCAGGGCCCGTGTCCGGGTCACCAGGTCGGAGCTGACCGGCCTCCCCTCCTGTAAAAAGGATTCGACCACCATGTTCAGGACAAGCCGGTCTTTAGCCCGCAAAGCTATGTTTTTCATGGCCTTCCAAAAAATTTATAGCACTATTCCGGAAAACCTGTCAATTTGGGCGGGGGAAGCAATTCTTTTCCGGGGTCAGGGAAAAAATCTTTTGGGGTCCTGTCGCGGCCGACCTTTTTTGCCCCCTTGATTGTCCAAGGGGGAAGGGGGATTAATATTTGGATGAGTTTGGCTCCTGCTCTCATAATCCCCGTCTGTGCTCGCAAGGCTGCGCGCAGGCGGGTATTGCCGGAGACGCCTTCTCTTTTTTTCATAATTTATTAACCCCTCCTTCCCCCCTGGGCAATCAGGGGGGAGATCGTGGGCGTCTCCGGAAAGGCCGGCCCCTTCGCCGCGCCACCCCAATACGACATTCAGGCACTCCGGAAAAAGAATTGCTTCCTATTAAAGAGGATTGTTTGACTAAATTATTCTTATTCCGGCGTAGCCGACCACGGCGCTCAGATCCCCTGTGACATCGCCCGAGGTCTGATATTTAATCAACTCGGCCTTAGAGGCCCCCAGCTCCTTGGCGGCCACCAGGGCTGCCGCGGTCGGCTGGAAACCGCACATGGTGATATCCTCCCGCCGGACGGTCTCGAACAAGCCCTGGGGGTCGAGGTCTAGGATCCGGCCGATGGCCAAAAAATCCTTTTTCTTGGCGCGCTCCTGGCTGATGTAGTGACTCATGTCCGTACTGGCTACGACCAGAGCCTCTGAACGGGTCTCCTTGATCCCGGCCGCTACGGCCCGGCCCAGTTCCTCAAGGTCTCGATAGGCGGCCAGGTGGGAGACGCAGATAGGAACGAGGGAGACAGAGGGGCGCAGATACTGAAGGAAAGGGAGCTGAACTTCGAGCGAATGTTCGCCGCTATGGGCCGAGGCGTCCTCCTCTAAGAGAGCTGAATGTTTCTGGAGAGCTTTGGCCAGGTTGGAGGAAATGGGGATATCGCCCAAAGGGGTCTCCCAGCTTCCCTCCGACATCAGGGCAAACATGGGCCTTATGCCCTGGTGAGTCGGGCAGAGAACCACACATATGTCGGGGATCTCGACCGAGGCATAGACAGCGCCGGCCACCGGTCCGGAATACATGTATCCGGCGTGCGGGGAGATGACAGCTTTGGCTTTCACCTTGACCGCCCGGGCGTCGATCATTTCCCCGATCATTTTCCGCAGGCCAGCGGCGCTCCCGGGATAAAAAGAACCGGCCACGGCAGGCTTCCTTCTCATAGGCAAACCCTCCTTGCCCTTTCCCTTCTTGTACAAGAATAGGCTGGTGATACGTTGATGTCAATGAAATCCAGCGCGGCGGGCTTCAGCGGGGTGTCGCTTACCTAGCACTTCCCTATTGAGACGGGCAGTTTAGTGAACCGCTTCCCGCGTTTCACGAAAACGCAGGCCGTAGGCCTGAAGCTCCCGGAGGACCGGAGCATAGACGCCGCGAATAGTGGGGATGAGCACTCCCCTGTCCTTGATTTTGTTCTCCAGGATAAGGCGGGCGCAGATGGCGGCCGGCAGGCCCACCGTACGGGCCATGGCCGAATCACCGCCCGGCAGGCCGAAATCGATCAGGGTGGAGAGGACGCTCTCTTTTTTCCCCCCAGGATAAGCGGCCGTGATCTCATGCCGGAGCACGATCATGTCCCGCTCTCCCGGCTCATAGCGGAGCCGGTCGGCTAGGAGATCGACCATGGCCTGGAGGGCTGTCCGACAGCCGGGGGGTAAGGGCTTCTCCTTGAGCAGGCCCAGCCATTCCATCCGCTCCAGGACTTGTCTATCCTCGGGGTCCTTGAAACGCGCCTTGAGCAGGGAGCCCACCTTTTCGTTTTCCTTCAAGCCCATTTTTTTCGCCAGAAGTCCTTTCCAGGTCAATCCGCCAAGATTCTCCTCAGCCTCGTCGAGCAGGTTCAGTTCCTTGATCCGCTTGAAAGTCCGACACCATCCGGGCCAGCGGAGCGTGCCGCGAAGCATGGTCCTCGCTCCGGAAATGCCGTAGACCTGGAGGTAGGACAACGAGTCCCGGTTAGGATAGCCCTCAAAAGTCCCCAGGCCCTCGACGGATAGAGAGGCGGGCTCGTCAAAAAGCTTATCCGCGGGGAGATAAACCTGCTGCCCTTCCCAGAGATACTTCGCGGAATTTTTGGCGGCCAGCAGGACGCCCAGCGGGCTCCAGGAGAACTTGTAGCCGAAAGGGTTGGTTTTGGCTTCGGGGGCGGGCAACCCGCCGCAATAAGAGACGAAACCGGCGATTTCCCCTCCCCTGTCCCAGACCCCCTGGATGATCCGCATGGCCTCCATATGGTCAATCCCCGGATCGAGGCCGACCTCATTCAAGAAAATGAGTTTTTTAGCCCGCGCCGCGGCGTCCAAGGCCCGCATGGCCTCGCTGACATAAGAAGATGTGACCAGGTGTTTTCCCCGGTTCAGACAGTGGCGGGCTATGCGAGGGTGATAGCCGAAGGGGAGGAAGCTCACGACAAGGTCTGAGCCGGCCACGAAAGAGGCGAGCTCCGCCTCATTTTCAATATCCAAGCTCACGGCCCGGCCCTGCCGATGTCCAGCCACAATCCCTTGGGCCTTGTCCAGGACAAGGTCCGCCGCCACCACCTCACAGCCCGCCCGCTTCAACAAATAATCCACTAGGGGCCTGGCCACCAGGCCTGCCCCTAGGACGAGGACTTTCTTCCTGACCGACATTCTTTATCTCCCCAGAAAATTTTTTAGGTAGGAGTAGTCAGGGGTCAATTTGCCGCGGTGCAGAATGACCGCTCGTTTGATGGCCGGGGGCAGGGGCAACTCCTGGAATTTCGAGTTGAGGCTGATAGTAGACAGGTGGGGAATGAACTCTTTGAGGACCTGGCTGAAGAAAATTGAGGATTCGAGCGAGATCTCGGCCGGCAGGTTGTATACTGCCAGCACTACCGGACCCGTGCCTTCCAGGTTATCCCTGGCTCTATTTTCTTTTATATCATAGACATACGTGGGCGTGTCGGGATCGGTGGACTTGACCGTGCATTCCACCGAACCGCCGACATCACAAGACACATCGCCGATGACGCGGAGCCTTGGCCGACTGTTCTGCAGATAGAGCTCTTTCAAGTCGTGGAGCGTCACGAAACGGGGATATTTGGGTTCCCAGTAAATGCAATTGACAAGCACCGACAGATAGGGCAAGTAATCGGCAAAACGGGAGCGGTAGAGATGGGGCCGGCTGTAGTATTCCTGTAAGTCAAAAGCTTTTCCTTTGCGGCCCGGCTCAACCATGTGCTCTTCCCGAAAGACAACTTTATAGAGACAGCGGCCAGTGGCATTATTCTCCTTGAAGAGCGCTTTCAGCCCGGCGGGCTCGACCTCTCGGAAAGGCAGGAGGTCGAAGATTTCCTGAGCGCCCAGGGAAGTATGTCCGTAGCCGGCAAACCCGACCACCAGCGGCACCAGGGCCGGGTTGAGTCCCCGGTCCAAGATCTCCCTGCCTGCTTTTCTGATTTCTTCTTTGGCTTCGGCCAGCGATGGATAACGCCAGGTCTGCTGGAGAAGGGACAGCGGTGTGTCAATTCCCTCCTTCTTCAGCTTTTGTCCGAGGGCCCAGAGGGTATCCGCCATGCCGGCCTGACCGGCCTGCCGGCCGAAGAACACCAACCGCCGGCCCTGCTCGTCGGTGATCTTTTCATAGTCAATGAGGGTGCAGCGCTTGACTTCAAGCTGGCGCAGCATACCCATGTTTTGGGCCTGGCCTTTGGCGGTGTGGGAAAAGAAGAGATAGGCTTTTTCAGGCAAGATGAGGGCGGACGGAATCTCCTTGATGCCGATAATGACCTGACAGGGGCTGAGGTCCTGAGCGATGACAGCGCCTTCCCGGCGATAATCGTCATCGCTGAAAACCCGGGTGGCCGAGGGCTGAACCCAGACCTCCAGGGGATAATTTTGCTGAAGCTCTCGGACATGGGAAGGGATGAGCGGCGCCCTTCTCTCCCATGGGTTCCGGTCTTCACGCCTGATTCCGATTCTGGTTTTCATGGAAGCTGTCCCAAAAAAGGGGCATTATGCCATACGGAATCGGAGGAGGCAAGCTTCCCCAAGGGGAAGGGGGATGCTTCCCTGGGGACGGGCGGCGGTCTTGAACGGGACTGAGTTTGACTCCGCAGGCCGTTCGTCCATAATATGGGCCTATGATCCGCTTCTCCAACACTCTCTCAGGTTTGGTGGAGGATTTCCAACCCCTCACTCCGGGCCAAGTCAAGCTCTACACCTGCGGCCCCACCGTCTATGATTATGCCCACATCGGCAACTATCGGGCCTATCTCTTCGAGGACTTGCTCAAACGCTTCTTGCAGTTGGCCGGATTTCGGGTCACCCACATCATGAACATCACCGACGTGGATGATAAAACCATCCGCGGGGCCAAAGCCCGCGGAGAGAGCCTCAGGGATTACACCGAGATCTACACCCGCTCTTTTTTCGAGGACATCCGGGCCTTGAACATCCTCCCCGCCGATCACTATCCGCGGGCCACCGACCACATCCCGGAAATGGCCCGACTCGTCCGCGGCTTGCTGGACAAGGGTTTCGCCTACGAGAAGGACGGGTCAATCTACTTCAGCATCGCCAAGTTCCCCTCCTACGGGCGTCTATCCAAGATCGACCTCTCCAACCTCAGCCCCGGACAACGGGTGGAAGCCGATGAATACGAAAAGGAAAATGTTCACGACTTTGCCCTGTGGAAAAAAGCCAAGGAAGGCGAGCCATTCTGGGATGTCGGGCTTGGTCCGGGACGTCCGGGCTGGCACATCGAGTGCTCGGCCATGAGCGCCGCCTACCTGGGTGAGACCTTCGACATCCACTGCGGTGGAGTGGACAACATTTTCCCCCACCATGAGAACGAGATCGCCCAGTCGGAAGCCTTCAGCGGAAAGACTTTCGTTCGCTATTGGCTCCATTGCCATCACCTCATCGTGGACGGCCAGAAAATGTCCAAATCCAAGGGCAATTTCTTCACCTTGAAGGATCTTCTGGCCAAAGGCCTGGACCCTCTCGACCTGCGCTTCCTGCTGCTGGCTACTCATTATCGAAAGACCTTGAACTTCACTTTCGAAGCCCTGGAGCAGGCCCGGGCGGCCCGGCAACGGCTTCGCGATTTCCTCTACGAGCTCGACCACCGGGCCTTCCCGGAAGGAGAGACGGAGGAGGTCGGGGCCTTGGCCGAGAAAAGCCGGGCCAAGCTCCTCCAGGGTCTCGGCGACGACCTCAACATCTCCACGGCCCTGACCGCCGTATTCGAGTTCGTCCGGAAGGTCAACGCCCGGATCGCCGGAGACAAGCTCAGAAAGAACGATGCCCTCCGGGCGCGGGCCATGCTCATCGAGATGGACTCCGTCCTGGGCGTCCTTCCCCGGCCTGCCGAAGAGGCACTGCCGGCCCACCTGCTACAGAAAATCCAGGATCGGGAAATTGCCAGGCGGGAGAAGAACTACGGCTTGGCCGACAAACTGAGGTCCGAATTGCTCGAGGCGGGTATCGTGCTCGAGGATTCCAAGGAAGGGGTGCGCTGGAAGGTCCAGGGGCATGGGCCCAAAACCTGACGGCCGCCGCGAGCTGGGACATCGGGGCGAGGAAGAAGCCGTCCGCTACCTGGCGGCCAAAGGCTACCGCATCCTCGACCGCGGCTTCCGCATGTTCGGCGGCGAGATCGACATCATCGCCCGCCAGAGAGAGACACTCGTCTTTGTGGAGGTCAAGACCCGGCGCCGCACCGACTTCGGCTTACCGGACGAATCGGTGAACCTGTCCAAGCAGAATCAGGTCCGCAAAATCGCCTTGGGCTATCTCCTGAAAAAACACCTTCCCGAGGACCGGACTTCTTGCCGATTCGATGTCCTGTCCATAGTCTGGGCCGAAGGCCAAGGCTCCGTCATAACCCATCTTGAAGATGCATTTTAGATTTGCCTCATTTCTTGAGGAACCGGTCAAAGAAATCCGCGGCTGCGGTGAAGGCTTCCAGCCAGCGGTAGTGCAACAGGAAATCATGCACTTCGTCCGGGAAGACTAGGACTTCGACCTGGGCCCGGCCCAGTTTTTTCAACCGCTGGACAAGGTCGGTTGTCTGATTGAAATCCACATTCCGGTCGTCATCGCCGTGGATGAAGAGCACGGGTGAGGTCCAGAAGGAGATATCGGCCACGGGCGAAGAATCATAAGCCAGCCGCAGCGCCTCCTCGCCCTCCGGCCCCCAGCCTCCGCCACTCGTCCGCCTGCCCCGGGCGGCCCAATCGTGGACGCCGTGCAGATCCACTCCCGCCGCAAAGAGCGAGGAATCGCGGGCCAGGCCGAGCGCGGTCAAGTAGCCGCCGTAGGAGCCTCCCCACAAGCCGATCCTGCGCGGGTCGACTTCCGGACGTCCCTGGAGCCAGACCGCGCCGGCCACTATATCCTGGTATTCCGAAGCGCCGCGCGGGCCCTGGTTGGGGGCGTTGCGAAAGCGCGCGCCGTAGCCGATTCCGGAACGGAAATTCACCGACAGGACGACATAGCCTCGGCGGCACAGGTACTGATTGAAAGCATAGGCGTTGTGATAATACTCGCGCATATGCCAGCCCAGGAGCATCTGCCGAATGGGGCCGCCGTGCATGAATAGTACCGCCGGGCGACGCCCGCCCACCCCAGCTCCTTCAGGCAGAAAAAGTTGGGCATGGATGTCCGTGCCGTCCGAAGCCTTATAGACAACTTTTTGCGGCTCGACAAGCCCGCCCTGGGGAAAAGACCGGGGCAGGACCTCTCCGTCCAGCCATCGGCGGCTCTGGCCGTCGGGCTTGACCAGGGCCGGCCTTCCCGGTTTAAGGGCATCCGAGCCGAAAAAGAGAATGGCCTGACCCCCCTCCAGCCAGGCCGGTGACCATTCGATCCCGCCTCCGGGGGTCAGCAGCTTGGCTGTGCTTCCGCTGACCGGCACACTCCATAGATGACGGCGGTCGATATCCTCTTGATTGGAGTTGAAGATCAGGGTCCGGCCATCCGGAGAAAGGCTGCTGTCCTCGACCTCAAACTCACCCGGAGTGAGACAGCGCGCTCGGCCCGAATCTAAGGCCAAGCCGTAGAGGTGCATCCAGCCTTCATGCTCGGAATAAAAGACGAGAACATCTCCGGCCGCCCACTGCAGCGGCCGGGCGGCATAAGACTGGGCGAACCCTCCCGATTCATCGGGACATCTCCATATCTCACGGGCTTCGCCCGTTTCGACTTCGGCCACCATAATGGAGAAGGCCTGACCGTTCAAAGAAAAGAGCGGAGCGGGCTGGCCGCTGAAGCGTAAAAAAGCGATCCTCTTTCCGTCCGGCGACCAGGCCGGAACCGCGTCCCGGTCCACCGAAGGCGAAATCCACAGGATCTTCTCGGCCGCCAGATCGAACACGCCGATAAAGCTGTGGTCTTCCCGGCCGCTGACGAAAGCCAGCCGCCTGCCGTCCGGCGAAAAAACCGGCGAGCTGCAGGCCCCGCGCGCCTTGAACAGGACCTCGGGCTTCGACTCTTTATCCAGAAAGCAGCGGTAGATCCGGCCCCGGAGAAGATAGACAACTTCCCGGCGGGACGGGTTGGGGACAGGGTCGTTTCCCTCTCCGATGCGGCGGCTCTGGCCGGTAGCCAGATCAAGGGCCCAGACCGCCTGCTCAACGCCTTGAGGGCTGGAGGTTGGGTTCGGATACTCCCCGGCTCGGTTGGCGCTTCCCCCCCGCACGAAAAGAATTGTGGATTCGTCCGAGGAGAATTCCAGACTCGAGAGCTGCTGGCCGTCATCCTCAAGGAAGGGGGTGACTTTCTGGGCCACAAAATCAGGCGCAACAGCCAGCCAGATATTGCGCTGGCCTTGTTCTTTCAGGACCCAGGCTGCCCGACGCCCCGAGGGAGACGCAACAAGCTCGGAGGGGAAGGGAGCACTCATGATGTCTTCCAGGCTAAAGGAACGGATTGCGGATGACGTTTTTTGCCCTCCGCCCAGTCCCAGTCCGGTCAGCATCAATAGAATCGCCACAACGGCAGCGGACTGACGACGCATAGGAACCTCCTTAAATCAGTTTCTCCAATGCCTGTTTCTTAGCTTGTGAAGCGAAGATTGATCGTTCGTCTCCCGGAGCAGACGGCGGATGGTCTTGCCGCTGACCGGATGAAGGGCGCGCGGGGCTATCTCGCAGAGCGGCACCAGCACGAATTTTCGTTGCGTCATCCGGGGATGCGGAACCTTGAGCCGCGGCGTGGAGACGATCCGACGGCCGGCCAGGAGAATATCGATATCGATGCGCCGCGGTCCGCGGCGTCGTACCGGACTCCTTTTCATTTTCAGTTCCAGTCGTTTGACCAGGGTCAGCAGAGCAGAGGGTTCCAGCCCGCTTTCCGCTTCCAGGACTTGATTGATGAACCAGGGCTGATTCCGGTCGCCGACCGGCTGGCTGC
Organism: Candidatus Aminicenantota bacterium; assembly: GCA_963702835.1. GTDB lineage: Bacteria > Acidobacteriota > Aminicenantia > Aminicenantales > JAFGAV01 > JAFGAV01. The sequence goes on along the minus strand of OY969762.1, from coordinate 902,303 downwards.
GATATTCCGCCGATGTCCGCAGGAGGCGCAGGCCGTTCTTTTTCAGAAGCCGACGGGCCCGACTCAGGTTGTCCCTTTTCCGGCCCAGGTTGCTGCCCAGCCCCAAAAAGTAGCGCACGGTCAGGTCAGGCCAAGTTGAACTGTCTGAGGACTCGCAGGACGGCCAGCGTCACCCACAGGTGGTCATCCAGGGAAGGCTTGGTCCCCGCCGATTCCCAAGAGCCCTCCTTGTTCTGTCGTCGGAGCAGCCAGTCCAAGGCCCGGAGGATCCTGCCCTGGTTCGGCCGAAAGCCAATCTTGGACAAGGCGTCCAGGGCGCTTAGGATGTTGGTGGCCCAGAAGGGATAGGCCATCTCCTCCCAGTAGCGGCAGGAACGGCGGTCATCGTAGGCGTCATCACTGAAGAAACGGCTGACGACCAGTTCGCCGGCGCGTCTGGCCTGGGCGCTCTTCCTCCAACGCAGCGACTGGACCAGGGCTCGCAGCATGAAGCCCGTGACCAGATGGGAACACGGTTGCTTCTTGTTCGGCTGAAAGGGAGGTTTTTCCAAGCAATGGCTCGAGCTCATCTGCCTCCTGATCATTTCCGCAGAAATGGTCCTCACCGGAATCGCCCACCCGCCGTCGTTCTGGCGGCACTTCTGGATCCAGAGGAAGCCCTTCTGGACACGGGGGTCGTCATCCAGGCCGAAGCGGCAGAGCTGCTCCAAAGCCAGGGCATGGAAGATGGGCGAGTATTCTCCGGAGGGCAAGCCGCGGAAATCGCCCTCTCTTTTTTGGGTGGAAAAGATGCAAGAAATACCCCGCCGCACCTCCTCCTGCTCCAGCGTGCAGCCATAGTCATAAAGCCGCCCGATGTTCTTGACCGTCTCTGCTCGAGGATCCGCCGGCTCGGCTCCGGAGTGAGGGTCTCTTTTCTTGGAAGTCCAGCTTCCGTCGGGACCTTGGGATTCGAGGATCCGGATGCGGGCGGCGTATTTTTCGAGGTTTCTGCTTTCGCGGTCGGCCGGCACAAGCAGGATATCTTTTTTCAGCCAAAACAGCACGGGCAGCGTGCCGTGGGCCAGGATGAATTCGACGGCCCGCTCAGCCCTGGCTTTTATGGACATGGGTGAGAATCACTCCCGGCCGGCAACAGGAAGGCCAGAAGACAAAGGAGAAATGATTTCCTCTTCACCGCCGCAATCTCGTAAGTATTTTATTTTAAGCCTTTAGTCAAAAGCTGTCAATTTGAGGCGTGCCTGGCCGCCTGGATTCAACGGCCCGCTTCCTGGTCATCTTCCTTTTTTCGCTGGCGGCCAGGATCAACCCTTTAGCCGGCCACCCTTCGGCCGCTGTTCAAAAATAGGGCACAGAATCTTAGGGAAGCCGGGCCAGGTCCAGGAACGGCTTCAGCGGCCGCTTTATGTGCCATTGCTGTGAACCGGCCGGACGGCGGCCGAGGACGAAGCGGCCCGCCACCAGCTGCAGTTCGATACCGTTGGGCCTGCGGATGGCCACCACCCTTGTTCTGGGGCGAAAGGGCAGGACTCGCTTGAGCCAGCCTGTCCGGGCAGCCCAGCGGTAGGCGGGCCGAAAGACCCGGAAGAGAGCCAGCCGGGACATGGTCAAGCAGCGAATGACCCGTCCATAAAGTTCACCTGCAGGACCGCCCCTGAGAGTATGAAATCGACCCCGGCGCTCCACCCGCACCACGCGGCCCAGGATATTTTCCGGGAGCAGCGGCCAGGGGTCTTGCCGGTCATTATTGTCCCCCCTAGCCTTCAGCCCGGTGCTGTCGACCGCTACCAACCGGTGAGCAATCAGGCGCTCCTCTCCCGGAGGACGGAAGAGAACCACATCGCCGCGGCGCAAGGGCCGGTCGCCGTAAGGGAAAATGGCGAGATAATCGCCGGCTTTAAGGGTAGGGCTCATGCTCGGCCCCAGACAGTAGTAAAAGAGAGCGTCCTTCTCTCTTCTTGGCTGGCCGGCCCTGCGGAGCGGCAGGATTTCGTTCTCTCCGGAGGGAAATTCGATCGACCGGCCGCCTGATGGATTCCGGGACATGGTCTATTTCATCAGCGAATTGAGACCCTATCTTTTGGAGGAAAAGGGGGATGACAGCCTGGCCCTGGCCCAACCCCCGTCGATAACCAAGCCGTATTGATCATGGCGTAGGGTCAGACCTCTGTTCTTTTTCTCCAAGTCCAGCGCCTTCTCGTAGCAGTCCAGGGCTTCCCCCCGCCGGCCCAGCAGGTCAAGAATATGTCCCTGCCAGACAAAGGCGCCGAACTTAATACTCTGACAACAAGGGATTTTCCCTTGAGTGATATGGCGAAAAGGAAAACTTCTTTTCTTTTTTTCATTCTGCCCGCCTCTGATTTCAACTACGCCCGGTTATTATACAGCCGGTCCTCTTCGAAATCGAGTGTGGGAAAAACGGAGATGTTTTAGAAAAAAATGGTGGCGGGGGCTGGATTTGAACCAGCGACCTCCGGGTTATGAGCCCGACGAGCTACCTGGCTGCTCTACCCCGCGCTCCGGAGCCCATTATATCAAAAGGGCTTCTCATGTCAAAATTTTTTCTCAATTTATTGTTGACGGCACTGCGCGCTCTCCCTATAATGGAAAAAACAAAAAATGGCCGCAGCTTTGTTCCTGATTCTGGCAGCCATCAGCGTGGGAGCCGTGCTGGGCATGATCCTGTCCAGAAATCAAGCCTACAGCGCCCTGTGGCTGGTCCTGGCCTTTGCCGCCTTAGGCGGGCTGTTCGGACTGCTGGACGCTCCCTTCATCGCCGTAGTCCAGATCATCATCTACGCCGGCGCCATCATGGTCCTGTTCATCTTTGTCATTATGATGATCCCCCTAAATACAGCCTTCCCGCCGGAGAGCAGAAAAGCCACCCTCTTCCTGTCCATCATCCTGGCCGTCGTGCTGGCAGCGGAAATGGCTGTCTCCTTGTGGGCCATGCTCCGCGGCCGGGAGACGGCCGGGCCGGGCGGCTTGGGCAGCACCAAGGCCCTGGGCCGGCTGTTATTCGGAGATTTTATCTATCCTTTTGAGATCACCTCACTCCTGATTATGGCCGCCCTGGTAGGGGCCATCGTGCTGGCCAAGAAAAGGGACAAAGCATGATCCCCCTCAGCTGGTTCCTGGCTCTGAGCACGGCCCTGTTTGTCCTGGGTGTGGCGGCCTTTTTCGTCAAACGCGACCTGATCACCATGTTCCTGGCGGTGGAGGTCATGCTCAACGCCGCCAATTTGGCCTTTCTGACCTTCGCTAAAAAACAAAGCCTGTTGGCCGGGCAGGTCATCGTCTTTTTCATCATCACCGTGGCCGCCGCTGAGGCGGCCGTCGGGCTGGCCATTATTCTCCTCGTTTTCCGGCAGAGAAAATCCATCAAGACCGATGAGGTCGATCTGATGAAAGGCTGAGGGGAGAAATGACCGAGCTCTATTGGCTTATCCCCCTCATCCCCGGCCTCAGCTTCTTCATCCTTCTTGTTTTCGGCCCCAAGCTGCCTAAGGCCTGGGTCTCCCTGCAGGCCTGTTTGGCCGTGCTGGCCTCTCTTGTTCTGTCCCTGGTGTCTTTTTTAGGGTTGCTGAACACGCCCCAGGCCAGCCTCCCCCTGGTCAAGATGCTCTTCCAGTGGATTTCTGTCGGCCGCTTCTCGGCGGCGCTGTCCTTCCACTTTGACCCACTCACCGCTGTCATGACCCTGGTGATCACCGGAGTGGGCTTCCTCATCCACGTCTATTCCGTTGGCTACATGGCCGGCGACCGCGGCTATTCCCGATATTTCGCCCTGCTCAACCTGTTCACCTTCGCCATGCTCCTCTTGGTCATGGCTTCCAATATGGTCCTCCTATTCGTCGGCTGGGAGGGCGTGGGGCTGTGCTCCTACCTGCTCATTGGTTTCTGGTATGAAAAGCCGGCGGCGGCGGCCGCCGGTCAGAAGGCCTTTATCGTCAACCGCATCGGGGACGCGGGCTTCCTGCTGGGCATTCTTTTCCTTTTCCTCTTTGTGGGCGGCACAGAATTCAGGACCATCGATCAGGCCGCGCTGCAGGGCGGTTTGAGCCAGGGCGCGGCCACCCTCATCTGCCTTCTGCTGTTCATGGGCGCCTGCGGCAAGTCGGCCCAGATCCCTCTCTATATCTGGCTGCCCGATGCCATGGAAGGACCCACACCGGTCAGCGCCCTGATCCATGCCGCCACCATGGTCACCGCCGGCGTCTATATGGTCTCTCGCCTGAACCTCCTTTATTCCCTGTCCCCGGCTGCCCTCCAGGTCGTCGCTCTGGTAGGAGCCGTGACAGCCGTTTATGCGGCGACCATGGCCCTGGTCCAGAACGACATCAAGCGCATCCTGGCTTATTCCACCATCTCTCAGATCGGGTTTATGTTCATCGGCTGCGGGGTGGGGGCTTATGCCGCCGGTATGTTCCACCTGACCACCCATGCCTTCTTCAAGAGCCTGCTCTTCCTGGCTGCGGGCAGCGTCCTGCATGCTTTGTCCGGAGAGCAGGACATACGGAAGATGGGAGGGCTGCGCAAGCATCTGCCCTGGACCTATCCCACCTTCCTCATCGGCGCCCTGGCCATCGCCGGCGTGCCTTTTCTCTCCGGGTTTTTCTCCAAGGACGCCATCCTGAGCCGGGCCTATGCCGGCGGCCACCCTGTCCTCTGGGCAGCGGGACTGCTGGCAGCGGTGATGACCGCTTTTTACATGTTCCGCTTGGTCCTGTTGACTTTCCACGGACAGGAACGTCTTAAGCCTGAAGCCAAAGAACATCTTCACGAATCTCCCCCGGTTATGACTATCCCCTTGGTCATTTTAGCCTTGTTTTCTATCGGGGCCGGCTACCTCGGCCTGCCGGTTGTGCTGGGCAAGAACCTCGACCGGTTTTCCCGGTTTCTGGAGCCGGTCATCCGGCCGGGGCCGGAAGGCCCCCTCAGCTCGGGCACGGAATGGTCCCTCATCCTGGCTTCGGTCGCGGCAGCGGCGGCCGGGATTGCCGCAGCCCTATTGTTCTACGGCCGCCAGCCCAGAATCCCCGGCCGCCTAGTCCACAGATTCCCCGGCCTGTACAAGCTCCTGCTCAATAAGTATTACCTGGACGAAATTTATGGCGCGGTCATTGTCAACCCTCTCCTCCGCGGCTCGGAGGCTGTCTACGACCACTTCGACCTCAAGGTCATCGACGGCGCGGTCAACGGCGCCGGGCGCTTGGCCGGCCGAGCCGGCCGATTCTTGAACTCGCTGCAGTCCGGCCGGCTCAAGGATTACGCCTTGGGCTTGCTGGCCGGTCTGATCATCATCCTGGGAGCGCTGTTGCTTTAGGACGAACCGCATGCCCAGCCTCAGCTTGCTCGTTTTCCTCCCGCTGGCCGGAGCGGTGCTGCTCATCTTCATTCCCCGGGATAAGGAAGACCTGCTGCGCAGCCTGGCGCTGGTTGTGGCGGGCCTGGCTTTCGTCCTGGCCCTCTGGCTGTTCCTGGCCTTTGACGATGGACAGGCCGGTATGCAATTCGTCGAGCACAGCCCTGACTGGCTGGGCCGGGGAATCGACTACCATCTCGGCATCGACGGGATCAGCCTTCTCCTTGTCCTGCTCACGGCCTTTCTCCTGCCCATCGCCCTGCTCTCCTCTTGGACATCCATTCGAGAGCGGGTCAAGGAATATTTGATCTTCATGCTCCTCCTGGAGACGGGAATCATGGGGGTCTTCGTCTCCTTGAATGTCTTCCTGTTTTACGTTTTCTGGGAGGCCATGCTCATCCCCATGTACTTCCTGATCGGAGTATGGGGCGGCGGCCGGCGGATTTATGCCACGCTCAAGTTTGTCCTGTTTACCATGTTCGGCAGCCTGTTGATGCTGGTGGCCATCTTCGTCCTCTATCAGCAGACGGGTTCCTTCAACCTGCTTGACTATTATGCCCTCGCTTCTTCCGGCAATTGGCTCGACCCTCGTCTCCAGGTCTGGCTGTTCCTGGCCTTTGCCCTGGCCTTCGCCATCAAAGTGCCGATGTTCCCCTTCCACACCTGGCTTCCCGATGCCCATGTCGAGGCCCCTACGGCCGGATCGGTCATCTTGGCCGCCGTCCTGCTCAAGATGGGGGCCTACGGCTTTTTGCGCTTCGCCCTGCCGCTCTTTCCCGAAGCCGTGCCCAAGTTCCTGCCCTACCTGGCCGCCCTGAGCGTCATCGGCATCATCTATGGAGGGGCCATGGCCCTCATCCAGAAGGACATCAAGTCCCTGGTGGCCTACTCCAGCATCAGCCACATGGGGCTGGTCATGCTGGCCATTTTCGCCCTCAACCCGGAAGGCACGGTGGGCGCCCTTTATCAGATGCTCAATCATGGGCTGAGCACGGGCGCCCTGTTCCTTGTGGTTGGAATCCTCTATGAGAGGTCCCACACCCGCCTGATCAAGGATTACGGCGGGGTCAGCCGGCAGATGCCCATATTCGCCGCTTTCTTCCTCATCTGTCTTTTATCCTCGGCCGGATTACCCGGCCTCAACGGGTTCGTGGGCGAGGTCCTCTGTTTGTACGGCGTGTTACGGGCCAGCCCCCTGCTGGCCGTGCTGGCCGTAACGACGGTCATCCTGGCCGCCGCTTACTTATTGTGGATGTATCGGCGGGTCATGCACGGCCCCATCGTCAATCCGAACATACGCTTATTCAAGGACCTGAACCTCCGCGAGATCGGCCTCCTCCTGCCCATCATCATCCTGATGTTCTGGATGGGTGTCTATCCCCAGACGTTTCTGCGCAAATTCGACGCCTCGGTAACTCACTATATCCACCAGGTCAGCCATCGGCCGCCCCTGCTGGTCCGGTCCGGCCCGCCGCGGCCGAGGCCGGCTGACAAGGCCGCCAAGGATCAGGCCGACTTCCGGCCTGGGGGAGGCGGGCATGAATAATAGTTGGCTGGCCCTCCTTCCCCTTATCATCCTGGCCGGCACGGCTCTGCTGCTCCTTGTGCTGGAGGCTTTTCTGAAGTCTGAGGAAAAGGCTTATTTGGGCTATATCGCCGCGGCTGCGCTGGCCGGCTGCGGATACACCTTTGTCCGTTTTTGGAATAAGCAGCTGTCCTTCTTCAAGGGGTCCCTGAAATTTGACAACCTTTCTTTACTCTTCGGATTTTTGTTTCTGCTGGCAGGACTTTTCGTCGTCCTCATCAGCCTGAGATACGTGTCCCTGGTGTTAACCAACATCGGCGAGTTCTATCCCCTGTTGCTGTTCGGCCTGGCGGGTCTGGTGATCATGGCCACCTCGGCCAACCTGCTCGTCATCTTCCTCGGGCTGGAGGTGCTGTCCGTCTCTTCTTACGCCCTGGCCGGGCTCCGCCTCAAGGAGGCTAGGTCCTCCGAAGCGGCCTTAAAATATTTCTTGCTGGGAAGCTTCGCCGGAGCCTTCTTCGTCTTCGGCCTGGCCTTGCTGTTTGGAGCTTCCGGTTCAGTCGAAATCCCGGCCCTGGCCCAAAGCCTCGCTCCCGGCTCGCCCACAGCCCGGCTGGGCCTGGCCGGCCTGGCCCTGGTCTTGGCCGCCCTGGCTTTCAAGATTGCCCTGGTGCCTTTTCACATGTGGACGCCGGATGTCTATGAGGGCGCGCCCACTCCGGTCGCCGCATTCTTCTCCGTCGGCCCCAAAGCGGCGGGCTTTGCCGTCCTGCTCCGGCTGCTCAGCCCCTACTGGAAGACCGGTTTCCGCAGCGGAACGATGTTCTGGATTCTCTATGCCCTGGCGGCCCTGACCATGGTCGTGGCCAACCTGGCCGCTTTGCGCCAGACGAACGTCAAGCGCCTGTTGGCCTATTCCAGCATTGCCCAGGCCGGCTACATCCTGATAGCGGTCCTGGCCGGCGACCCGGAAAAACTTATTTTCTATCTAGCCGTCTATGTTTTTATGAACCTGGGCGCCTTCGCGGCCGTATCCGCGCTGGGCCGCCGCGATGCGGAATTCGTCGAGCTGGACGATTATGCCGGCCTGGGATTTAGATATCCCTGGCTGGGAGCCACGCTGTCCATCTTTCTGTTGTCTTTGGCTGGATTTCCTCCAACAGCCGGTTTCTTGGCCAAATTCTATGTCTTTAGCTCCGCTGTTCGCCAGGGCCTGACACCCCTGGTCATCATCGGCGTGTTGGCCAGCCTGGTTTCGGTCTATTATTATCTGAAAATCATTGTTTTCATGTACATGCGTCCCCCCTCCCGTGAGGTTGAGGCCGGGCTGCAGAGCCCGGAGCTCTTACTGGTGTTGTTCCTCTGTCTGTATGGAGTGCTCCAGCTGGGGATTAACCCGGGCAATATTTTGGCCTTGATCCGGCAGGGGGTGGCAAGTCTGCCCTAGATAATTTCCCCCCTCCTATTTTTGGGGGGACACGATCCTAATTATCGGGGACATGACCCAATTTCTCTTGAAATTGGGATCGTGTCCCAAAAAGAAAAACGGCTGGAGCGGACCGTAAGCCGAATTCTGTGTCCGCCGGCTGGCCGGCGGGCGGCGGTTATTTATCTGCCCTCGAGCAAACGGCTCGAGGGGTTGAGCGACCTACCCGCCCCCTGAGACGGGCCGCCTCATTTGGGGCCGATTTGGTCTTGCTCCGGATGGGGTTTGCCGTGCCTCCGACGTCGCCGCCGGAGCGGTGAGCTCTTACCTCGCCGTTTCACCCTTGCCCGCGAGGGCGGTTTGTTTTCTGTGGCACTTTCCTCCAATCGCTTGGAGTCGCGGCTAGCGACCATCCTGCCCTGTGGAGTTCGGACTTTCCTCTCCTTCGTCTCCCCGGGGAGGGGAAGGAGCAACCGCCTCGTCCACTCCAGCCGTTATTTTTATTCCAAATTGGGCCAGCTTCTTGTATAGATTGCTGCGGGGAGTATCTATGGCCCGGGCTGTCTGCGAAATATTCCAGTTGTTCTCCTTGAGCTTAAACAGAATGAACTCCCGCTCGGATAGGTCCCTAAACTCTTTGAGCGTCCGAGCCCGGCCCGGGCGGGGAGCGGCCGGCGCCGATTCGCCGCGGAGGTATTCGGGGAGATCAGCCTTTTGCATGATATCATGATCGGACATGATGAGCAAACGCTCCACCACGTTCCGCAGCTCGCGGATGTTCCCCTTCCAGGAGTAAGCCATCAGAGCCTGGACGGCCTCCGGGGCGAAGGACTTGCGCTTGAAGTTGTTCTCTTCGGCAAAGGCCTTGCTGAAATATTCGACCAGCAAAGGGATGTCTTCCTTTTTCTCCCGCAGCGGGGGGGAAGTCAGGGGGACCACATTCAGCCGGAAAAACAGGTCGTCCCGAAATTGTCCTTCCTGGATCGCCCGCTTCAGATCCTTGTTGGTGGCGGCGATGATCCGGACATCCACCTTGCCGACCTTGTTTGAGCCGACCTTTTGGACCTCTCCCTCTTCCAGGACGCGCAGCACCTTGGACTGCGTTTTCAGGCTCATGTCTCCGATTTCATCCAAGAAGATTGTCCCGCGGTCGGCCTGGTCAAACTTGCCCGTTTTGCGCTCGGTGGCGCCCGTAAAAGCGCCCTTCTCATGGCCGAAGAGCTCCGACTCGATGAGCTCCTCGGGAATGGCCGCGCAGTTCACCTGGACGAAAGACTCCTTGGCCCGCAGGCTATGGTCGTGGATGGCCCGGGCGATAAGCTCCTTGCCCGTTCCGCTCTCTCCGTAGATAAGCATGGTGGCGTTGGTGGGCGCCGTTTTGAGGATATCCTTCCACAGCTTCTTCATCAGGGGATGGTTGCCGATGAGCTCGTAGCGTTTTTCCGCTTTGCGCCGCAGGTCCTGGCATTCGCGGCGGAGGCTGGACTGGGCCAGGGCATTGCGCAGGCTGACCAGGACCCGCTCCCGGTGGAGCGGTTTTTCCAGGAATTCGAAGGCGCCCCGCTTGGTGGCCTCCACGGCACTCTGAATGGTTCCGTGGCCGGAGATGACGACCACTTCCGGAGGGAACGGCTTGGCCTTGATTTCGGACAGAACTTCCAGCCCATCCAGCCCGGGCAGTTTGACGTCCAAGAAGACAAGGTCCACGTCCAGCGTCTCCTCCAGGATGGAAAGTGCTTCTTCGCCGGAGGAGGCTTCCAGGACCGTGAAGCCTTCATACTCCAGGATCATCCGCAGCGTTTTGCGGATGTTTTCCTCGTCGTCCACGACCAGGACTTTGGCCTTCCGCTCATTTCGCATGACCGCTCCTGCCGGGTATTTTACCACAGGCCCTCCGCTATCTCCAATCGAGCAATACTCGATTCTGTTCATCCTCATTGAAACATCGCCGAACCTGTAATAGCATGAAACGGATGACTGTGTTTTCGATGAGCGACAGAGGACGGCGGAAAGGCCGCCCCCCCGGCCTCGGCCTGATCCTGGCCCTGGCCGCCCTGCACCTGGCCGGCGCCTTGGGACGCCCGGCGGCGCCTGCCGACACTCCCCCCTCCGAACAGTTTACCCTGGATAACGGCTTGCGGGTTTTCCTTTTAGAGGACCGAGCCTTGCCCCTGCTCCATGTGGTGGTGGCGGTGGACCTGGGGTCCAAAAACGAAACAGCCGAGACCAGCGGCCTAACCCATGTCCTGGAGCACTGCCTGCTGTTCCGGGGAAGCCAAAGCCGGACAGCCGATGAGATCAGCCGTGACATCCGGCGGCACGGCGCCTACTTCAACGCTCACACCGGGCTGGACATTGCCCAGTTCGAGCTGACCCTCCCCTCCGGGCAGGACGACTTTGCCCTCAACAACCAGAAAGATATCCTCTTCAACTTGAAACTCGACCAGGCCGCTGTGGAGGCCGAGAAAGAGGTCATTCTGGAGGAGGTGAACCAGCTGGAGGATGACCCCTTGAAATCCGCCACCTCGCTCGTTTATCAGAACCTGTTCCCCGATCACCCCTATGCCCTTCCCATCACCGGAACGAGGGAGACCATCTCCAGGCTGACCGTAGCGCAAATGGAATCCTTTTATCGGACCTATTTTATTCCGGCCAACGCTGTCCTGGCCGTGGTGGGCGATTTTTCCCTGCCGGAGATGAAGCAAAAAGTCGTCAAGGTTTTTGGCCCGCTGCCCAAGGCCGAAAAGCCGGCGGCCCGCATCGCTCCGGCCCCGCCCCCCAAGAATAACCGCGACATCAGCCTGGCTATGGACATCAAGCAAGCCTACTGCGTCATCGGCCTGCCCGGGCCGGACTACAACAATCCAGACCAATATGCCGTGGACCTCCTGACCGAGATCCTGGGAAGGGGCGTCAACCCCATGCTCAACTCCGCTCTGCGCGGCAGCCGGGTCCTGGTGGAGAGCGCCTCCATGGCCTATCAGGCCCACCGATACGGCGGGGTCATCCTGGTCATTTTGATTCTGGACTCCCGCAATATAAAAGCGGCCAGGGGGGAGGCTTTGTCCTTTTTGCGCAGGGCCCGCCAGCAGAACTTCGGCGAGGACGATTATTTCGGCGATGAGAAATTCTATGCCTTCGACTACCTCAAGAGCGCCAAGAACCTGATCCGCTATCAGTCCGAGAAGTCCCAGGAACTGGGCCTCGAAATGGCCACTTCCCTGGCCCGGCACATGATTCTCAGCGACGGGAGTTCCGGCCAAGGATATCTGCAGAGTCTCGGCCGGATTACCACTTCGGACCTGCGTCGGACCGCGGCCAAATATTTGAGCGCCGGCAGGGCCGTCACCGTCAGCATCGTCCCCTCGGCCAAGGAGCGCCGGCCGTGAGGCGGAAAGCAGCCGTCCTGCTGCTGCTGACGGCCCTCTGGCCGGCAGCCCTGAGGGGGGCGGCAGCCGCGCTCTGGAACAACAGGATCCAGCGAATCGTTCTGCCCAACGGCCTGGTGCTTCTCTATCAAAAGGATAGTTCCTCAGCCATCACCTCGCTCGATATCCTGATCAAGTGCGGAAGGCGGGCCGAGCCGGAGGGGCTGGCGGGCTTGGCCTATCTTACGGCGCGGCTCATGCTTGAGGTCCCTGATAACCAAAGCGCTCAGCAGCTGATGATCCAGGCCTCTCCCCTGTCCTTGACCAGCCAGGCCGATTACAACTTGATCTCCATCGATTCCCTGTCGGATCACCTGGAAGAGACCCTCCGCATCATCTCCAAACCCATGCAATGGCCCTTGTTCACCGGAATCCGCATCGAGGCCATTAAGAAATACATGGCCTCCCAAAGGGACAGGGAGTCCGATGCGGCCCTGGGCCAGGGCCGGGCCATGCAGCTTCAGGCTCTCTTCGGCCCGACGGGCTACGGGGCCTCAACCTACGGCACGCCTGAAACGGTCAAGGCCATCAAGGGCCGCGACATCAGCCAATTCTACGACACCCATTTCCAGACGACGGAAGTCATCCTGTCGGTCGTATCCGACCTTGAAGCTCAGAGGATCAGCGGCCTCCTGACGAAATATCTGAAGGACGTCCACCGCCGACAGCCGGCCGAGCCGCCCGCCCGCCGGCCAATGCCCCCCCCGGCTCCCCGGGAACTTCGGGCCGAAAAGGACACGCTCCAGTCGTTGGTATCGGCAGCCTTTCCTTTGCCCGGCGTGACTGACCGCAGTTTCGCTCTGGCCTCCCTGGCCGAGAGCCTGCTGGGCAAGGGAATCGCCTCCCGCTTGTGGAGGCTGCGCCAAGAAGAAAAATTGGCCTACAGCGTCAACAGCAACTACCTGCCCATGAAGGAGTCCAGCCTGCTGGAAGCCTATCTCGTATCTGAAAACGGGAAGAAGGAAACGGCCCTGGAAGCCCTCCGGCGCACTCTCCGGGACGTCTGGGAAAAGGGCATCAGCGCCGACGAGCTTGAGGCGGCCAAGAAAATCGCCCTGACCGATCTTTTGCGGGATAACGAGGCCAAGGACAAGCGGGCCATCAACCTAGCTGTCTATGAGGCCCTGGGACTGGGGTATGACTTCCTGGAGCGGATCCCGGCTCTCTATGAAACCGTCACCGTTGAAGAGATGAACTCTTTTCTATCCGACAGCCTGAACCCGGAGCGGGCCGTCTGGGTTGTCCTGGCCGGGACCAAACAGAAACCCGGCCCCCGGCCCTCTCGGCCTTAAGACCCCCCCACCGCGGCCGGCTTAGCGTTGAATGTGGTAGACTTCCCGCCAGGACTTGACCTTGAGCGTGGCCCCCACCGGCTGCTCCAGCTTCTGGATGGTCGAGTTGAATTCGTGGATGTAGATTTCCCTCTTGCGGAGGCCGCCCGTGGTTTCCGTCCCTCCCAGGGTCACTGCGGCCCGGGCCTTAATCTCCAGGGCCATGTACTCCATGGGCCCGGCCACGGTCTTGAGGGCCGTTCCCCCGGCGACGCCGCCGCCGATGGCTTCCAGGAAGCGGGCGTAGAGCTTTCCCTCGCCCACGATGTCCTGGCAGGGATCGACGCTCTCGATGTTTCCGGTGAGGGTGCTGAAGAAAACCATGAAATTGGCTACCTGGGGGTCGGCCCAGGCTTTTTCTCCGGCTGTGAAATCGCCCTTATCGTAAATCGGGTCCAAGCCCAGGACGCCGGCGTCGCCGATGAACCATTCCGTTTGGGCCGAGCCGGAATCACGCAAGCTGACGAAGGAATAGGTCACGTTGTCGGGCGCGGCGTCGTCACCGCCCGTGCCGAAGTAAAGGCGGGGCAAGGACGCGCCGGTGGTGGAATTCACCCAGATGGCCGGCTTGGTGATGATGGGATAATTGTTCGAATCGGTGTAGAACACGACATCCCGCCAGGAATTTTGGTGTACCCAATCGGGTGAGACGTCAACCTTCCAAATCCTTCCGTCCATGTCTCCTATATAGACTGTATCAATGAAGCCGTCCTGGTTAAGGTCCACTCCGTTCGGCGAGCCGGGCAAAGTGTTGTAAATATTGATGCCCGACGGCCATCTCCTGCTGGTATCAACATCAGAAGCTTCAAACGTCCAAAACTTGGCACCGTCATTCAAAGTGATAGCGTAGAAATCATTCCCCACCACCCGGTCGGGGTCGTTGTCGTAGCCTGAGCCCATGAAGGCCACCCAGGTATCGACGCTGTTCTTCTTGACTTTGGCCAGGAGCGGCCTGGACCAGGTCTCGCCCATAGTGGAGTCGGTGAATTCCCAAAGGGGCTGGGGGTTTTCCGGGTCGGTGATGTTCAGGGCAAAATAGTAGTTCAAGCCTCCCCCCACGGTGCTGCCCATGCCCGGGCCCTGGCCGCAGACCAGGATGGTGATCCACTCCGGGCTTCCGTCCCGGTTGGCGTCGATGTAGGCATCGGACACCGAGGGAGTCCCGTCCACGTAGATATCATGATCATAGGTCCGCTCGCCCGTGGAGGGGTTCACGGCCCACATGTTCCTCAGTTTGGGCAGCAGGTTATAGGGGATGAAGGCCCAGCGCTCTTCCCCCGTTTTCACGTCGAAGCAGTGGAGCATGCCGTCGTTGGCCCCGACGTAGAGAGAGGAGGGGCGCGTTTTCCAGGACTCCTTGAAGGCGGAGTAGCCGGAGCCCATCCTCGACTCGTCGCCGGCCGGAGGATCGACCACCACCGGGCTGGAATGGTTCATGTCTCCCAATTTCCAGTCCCGTCCGCTGCCGCGCACGAAATTGATCAGGCCATCGGGGTCGTTGTTGAAATCCTGGAGAATCCCCTGCAGGTCATCGCTGTTGGCCGTGGAAAAATCGAGCCTGGTCAGGACACCCCCGGGCTTAAGGGCGGTATAGATGAGCCGGCTGTCGGGCGTGCGGCTGGCCAGGAGCTTCCCGGCGTCCCAATAGATTTTCACGTTCTCGGCCACGATCTCCCGGCCCGTGGATGAAGACAAGTCTGAGCGGGTGATAGTCCGCAGGACGGATTCAGAGGTGGCCATGGTGGGCATATCGGTCAGGTCATAGGCTCGCAGCTGGCCCTGCCAGCCGGGGAAATAGAAGGAAGCGCCGATGATGAGCTTGACCTGCCGGTTGAGCTCATCGGTAACGGTGGCCGTGACCGAGGTCCGGGAATACTCGCGGCGCTCGACGTAGGTGAACTGAAAGTCGATTTCATCGATGTAGGGCGTCTCGAAAGAAGCGTTTTGATACTCAACCATGGGGTCTACCGGGGCGTTGAGGACGGCCTTCCATAGGAGCTTGGCCCCGAAATGGAGGAATTTGTGGACGGGCAGGTTGGTGTAGTCGTGGATGTCGGCGCCGGCAAAGGTGGCATAGCGCTCCCAGTCCGCGCCGTTGCCAGAAACATAGAGGTCCACGGTCAGGCCCGTGCTCGAACCTCCCAAGACCCCCTGGCGAAGGTTGGTGACCTGAACCTGGGTGACGGCGTAGCGGGCGGGGTCGAGCGTTCCGGCGACGTTGGTCGAGACCGCCTCGCCGTGGACGGCATAAACGTCGGCGATGTTGTTCTTGATGAGATAGTAGTCGCCCGAATGGTTGGCGTCGGCCAGGATGATGTCTATATCCCCGTCGCCGTCGTAATCAATGGGGACGCAGATGTCCACATCGTGGGGCTCGGGAAGGACCGGCTCGCAGCTGGCCAGGCAGCGGAATTCAAGGGTGACGCCAGTGCCCGGAGGAGGCGGCACCCCGTGGTTAAGATAAATCCAAATATGGGCTTCGTTTCCGGCGTTCCAGGCGTCGGTGCCGCCGAATATGTCCACACGCCCGTCTTTGTTGAAGTCCTGGGCGCACAGCCCGACCGTGCCCGTACAATCGAGCCTGGGGATGACGACATCCCAGCGGGTGAAATTGCCTTTTTTGTCGTTTAAGTACATGGCCAGGTAGTTTTGGTTATTGACTGAGCCGGTGACGATGTCGATATACCCATCGCCGTTGAAATCCGCGGCGGCGATGGCCGAGCCGCCCCGGCTCCCGATGCCGCCTGCGGAGCTGTAGCCGGTCTTCCGGTTATAATTCAGTTCAGCCAGGTTAAATTTGCTCAATTGGAAATTGGAGGAGCCGGGGTTGCGCAGGAGGAAGATCTTGTCCTGGCTGATGATGAGGATGTCCAGGTCCCCGTCCTTGTCGATGTCCACCGAGCAGAGGTGGTTGGCCGCCCAGTTGATATAGACGTTTTTTTGTTGGAAAAGAGATGAGAAATTCAGGTTGGGCGATTGATTGTACCTGCGGAAGTCCGGGTTCGTCTTCGTTCCGCGATTGATGTACATGGCCGCCACGAAATTCGTATAGCCGAATTCGTCGACATTATTCTTCATGAAGAAAAAATCGAGGAGGCCGTCATTGTTGTAGTCCCCCACGGTGATGGCGGCCGGGCCGCAGGCAAGGCCGTCGTCATAGACTTCAGTGGGGTCGATGTAGAAAATGATGCCGTCGTCGTCCACCCCATCGCCGTTGGCATCCACATACTGGTTCCGAACCAAAATGAGACGGTTTATATCATTGGTGATGTCCAGGCCGATAAGGTCGGGCTTGCCGTCGCCGGTGAAATCGCCCGCCTCGCAAACATAGATTTTGGCACCCATGCCGTTCGGAAGCAGAACATCGAAATTGGCGCCCAGCTTGTTGAGGGTGATGGGGCCGGCCGGCCAGTTGGCTACCGAGCTGGCAGGGATGTCTTTGTATGTTTCAGTGTCAAAATTTTCGAGGAAGGTGTTTGTTTGTTTCAGGCAGGTGGCCGGCTCTTGAGCCCGGGACCCTGCGGTCAAAACCAGCAGGGCCAGCAGGGGCGGCAGGCTGTACAGGAAACGCCTCGTTTTTTTGCGTATGATCATTTTATCCCCCTATGGTCCGACGGTCGACTCTGCCTGGAGCACGATTTCCAGCCGGGACGTGGTCAGGCTCGGGCCCGAGCCGGCCGTGCCGATGCAGACCATGATCACGTCGGTGTTGTCGGGCGCGCCCCCGCCCGCCTCGTCGTCAATCAGAAAAACGGTATAGGTCAGGGGAACCTGGCCGCTCAGGAGAGAAGGCTGAAAAGTCTCCTTGAAGGCCAGGACGTTCTGATAAGTGGTGGTCCCGTCCCCGTCCGGGTCAAGAAGGCTCAGCAGCTCGGTATCGGTCAGCTTGCGGTAGTAGTTGGTGGCAGTGGGCAGGTCGATGCCGGCCGGGTCCTTGAGATATTTGTCAGCGAAGCTTGCCAGCTGGCCCGTGGAGAACAAAGTATTCAGGTTCTCCCAACCCAGGTCAAAGCCCGCTTCGGCGGCGCTTAAGGCTTGTTCCTGGTAGCGGATGTTGTTGGCAATCTTGGGCGTCGTGCCGGTGACGGATAAAAGGGCGATGCCCACCGACAGCAGGAAGGCTATGACCAGGATGACGACGATGAGGGTGAACCCGGGCCGCCCCTGGCTTCGTTTCCGACTATTCCCCTCTTTGAATAAGACCATGGGCGGTCTCCTTTGCCGCTACCGTTGGCCTAAGTTGTAGAGGCTGAGCGACATGTTCCGTACGTTGGAAGTGGATTCCAGGACAAACCGGCGATGGCGGTCGTCCGGGCCGACCACCGTGCTGTTGGCGATAGCCGGCCGGTGGTAGAGATTGACGCCGGCCGGCGGGGTACCCGACACCGAGACGTAGGCCTTCTCGGTCCGGCCTTCGACCCACATCCGGACCTGGCGGATCCTGGAGATGAGGTCCAGCTTTTTCTCTCTCAGCTTGTGTATCAGTGTCTAGGATCGTCCACTTGAGGTTGTCCCAATTCTTGAAACCGTCAAGCTGCTGGTCGGGGGGGTCGTCAAGGTCGCCGTTATACTGGAATTGGATATTCTCGATATTGCTGGCGATGGGCAGATGGGTAATCCCCCCGTCCTTCAAGGTCGTGCTCAGGTACAGGACGCCGGGCTGACCCAGATAGCCGTTCACGCCCGGGGTCAGGGCGAACTCCTTGAAACTGGTCAGGTCTCCGGTGGTGTCCAGCCAGTAGAGCTTAATCTGGCCCAGGGTGATGATGGCGTCGGTCCAGCATGCAGCGTCGCAGCCGGTATCCAGCAGGCCGCCCGGAGGGTTGAGGTCCGAGGCGCCTGGGTTCATATTGACGTGGTTGGCGCCCGTCCCGCAGCCGTGGACTTGGCCCGTATCTATGTTGCGAAGGGCATAGCAGCCCGGGCATCTCGTGGAGATGATGAGGTAGTTGCGGCCCTCATAAAAGCCGGGGCAGGGATAGGGCGACTGGTCAAAGGCGTTGGCGTACAAGAAGGCCGTGGCCGAGCCGCCTCCTTCACCGCCGCTATAGTCTTCCACGCGCAAGTTGAGCGGGTCGTCAAAATTGCCCATCAGCCGGATGCAGTCGGCCGCCTCCGGGCCGGGGGTTGCGGCGTCCGTGCCCTCCAGGAAATAGCCGGCTATATCAGGGAGCAGGCCCACGCCCGTCGAGCGGATGTCCTTGGCCAGGAAGTACATGCTGGAGCGGACGTTGTTCTGGAGGTCGGCGTATTGATGCTGGTCCACCGCTGTCCTGTTGCTTCGAGTGTAGATGCTGAGAGTAGCCACCAAGACAATCAGCATGATGGCCGACCCCAGAAGAAGCTCAATCAGGGAGAATCCTTTTTTTCTCAATGGCTGATCACTGTGCTGAAGCTGGCCCTGACCCGATATTCTTGGGCATTATTGATGAGCGTCGCGGCGGGAATGCCGGCCTGGGCGGCGGAAAAAACCCATACCTCTATACGGAAATCGGCCTCGCCCGGGGTCACCCGCGTGATCCGGCGGTAATCGTATTGGCCGTCATTATTGACGTCGATCTGCTCATCCAAAGGCGTGGTGCCCAGCCCGCTCAACTCCGTGCGGTTCAAGGTCCGCAGGTTGTCCAACTGCTGCTGGGCCAGGAAGGTGCCGTTGGAAATCTGATCGGCGCGGGCATTGTTGTAGAGGCTGAGCAAGAACAATTGGGCCAGGCCCAGCACGGCGATAGCCAGAAGGGCAACCCCCAGCATGACTTCGATCAGGCTGAACCCTTCCTCTTTCTTAAGTTTCTTAGGGCACATCCTGTTTATCGTCCCGCTCCACTTTGGCCCCGTCCGGCTTATGGTCATATCTAGCTCCTGAGGCGCAAGTATTGGACGGTACCCCCGGCAAAAATCAGAATTTCGCGGACGTCCATCTGTTCCTGCTGTTTCAGCTTATCACTCTGAACTGTGACCGTGTTCATCACGGTGGAGAAGTTGTCCACCAGGCCCAGGGAGGAATAAACGACGCAGTTGTCGGGCAAGGAAACCGTCACGTTGAAATTAGTGGAGATAACGCGCCTGACGTACTTGGGCATCATCTCCCAAGTGGAGGGTTGCGTTTCCCTTTCCAGGCTCATGGTCCAGGCCCCACTGGCCAACTGCTCGAAACGGAGACGGTGGTTTAACTTGGTCTTAACCGCTTGGAGTTTGGCCCATTGCATGTCGCTGGCGATCTCGCGGGCTGTGGATTCCAGGGAGCGAGTGTGAAGGGAATTCATCAGGCTGGGATAGCTTAAGGCCACGATGATGCCGATGAGAGCGATGACCAGCATGATCTCCAAGAAAGTGAAGCCTTTAGGCAGAGGACGGGGGGGAGAGAATTTACCCGCGGACAGCGACCTCACGGAATACACCCTAATCTAAATTTAGCTGCAGGGGGTTCATCGGTCAATAGCCCTTGAGGATGAATTATCCGATGAAATTTCCCCCACTCCTTCTCACCACTAGCGACTAACCTCCGCCAAGCGCCAGATTTGGCTGGGCTTGGCCTCTCCCGGGCCGAGTCTGGCTCCCCGGGCAGGACTCGAACCTGCAACCTAGTGGTTAACAGCCACCCGCTCTGCCGATTGAGCTACCGAGGAGCAGCCTGAGCTAATATAACAATTAGCCAGAGCATTATCAAGCTTCTCCGCCCAGGGAGTTCAATCCGCGGCGGCTAAAACCGGTAGCCGCCCTGTTTGACCACCTTGCGGAAGTCATCGCCGGCCATCTCCACCACTTTGCACATTTCGTAAATCCGGGAGCGCAGGCGGACTCCAATGCGGTCAACCAGGGTTTCCTCTTCTTTCTTGAAATAGGGGTTGCGCAGGTCGGCCTCTTCCTCGGTATCGAGGTAGTTAGAGGTAAAGAGGGAGAGTTTTTTATGATTGTAGCGGTGGTTGATGATGTAAAAGACGGTCTCCTCCACCCAACTGGATGTGCGCCGGGCACCCAGCTCGTCCAGGACCAGGACCTCGGAGCTGAAGACGGGCGATAGAATGTCTGATTCCGACAGCTGGGCCTCGGGGGTATGGGAGTTCTGGATGTCGCGGATCAGCTCCCGAAAATCATAGAACAAACAAGGCGCTCCCTTGGTTCGGATGATCTCCTGGATGACGGCCACCGCCAAATGGGTCTTCCCCACCCCGCAGGGGCCGATATAGAGCAGCCCGATGTCCTGGGCCGGAAAGTTGTCCACGAATTTCTTGGAGATCTTGAGCGCGTCCCGATGAGAATCGTTGAGGCTTTTAAAATTGTCCAGGCTGCAATTCCGGTAGCGCTGGGGAACGCGGGCTTGCTCCTGGAGCGCTTCCAGCCGACGACGGTTGAAGCAGTCGCAGCGGCGAGCCCTCTCCCCCGCCGGCGTCTTGTCCAGAACCCAGCCCGTGCCGTGACAAGCGCTGCAGATCACCTCGTTCAATTCAGATATCCTCTTAACTGACGGAGCCTCTGGGATTGGGCCAGCTTCCTCATGGCCTTCTGTTCGATCTGCCGAACCCTCTCCCGGGTCAGCCCCAGGTCATCCCCGATCTTCTGCAGAGTCAGGGGCGGCTGGCCATCCAGCCCGAACCGTAATTTTAACACGCGGGCCTCCTTCTCCTCCAGCCCGTCCAAAAGTTCATGCACCTGGCTCTCCAGAGAGGCCCGCACGATCTTATCTTCGACCGGCAGCTGGGCCTCATCCCCCAGCCTCTCTTCCACGGTCAAATCGTCCCCGCCCAAATGGTCGCTGAGCGATACCTCCCGCTCGGCCAGGATCTCCAGGTCGGCCACTTCCTCGGCCGTCAACTCCAGGCTGGCCGCCACCTCATCCCGGGTCGGCTCCCGGTCCAGGCCCGCCTTGAGCATTTCCTTCTTCTTACGCATGCGCGAGATCTGGTCGGACATTTTTTGGGGCAGGGTGTAAATACGCGAATTCTGGGTTAGAGCGTGAATGATGGCCTGATGGATCCACCACACGCCGTAGGTGATGAATTTGACACCCCTTTCCGGATCGAACCTCTTGGCCGCTTCCATCAAACCCAGGTTGCCCTCATTGATGAGGTCCAGGAGGCTCAACCCCATGCCCGCATATTTTTTGACATAGGACACCACAAACTTAAGGTTGGCCTCCACCAGCTTCCGCAGGGCCTCCCGGTCTCCCTGCCGGATGCGCAGGGCCAGGTTTTTTTCTTCCTCCTCGCTGACTGGGGGAAACTTGGCAATCTCTTCTAAATAGTGTTTCAGGCTCTTGGATTCTGTGAAATTGTGGGAATCCATAGCGGCCTACCGGTCATCCTCGACTTTGACTACTCCTGTCTCTTTGAGGTGAACCAGGCTGTACCTTTTTTGGTCGAACTCCTCCTCCTTGCCCTGGAAATAATGTTCCCGGATATACTCCAGCAAAGCGTTGACGTCGGCTTCCACCTGCTCCATCTTCCGGCGCATGTTGAGAATGACCTCCACACCGGCCAAGTTGACGCCCAGGTCGCGGATGAGGTTGAGGATGACCTCCAGCTCCTTGAGGTCTTGGTCGGTGTACAGCCGCGTATTGCCCTGGCTGCGGGAAGGCTTGAGCAGACCCTCCCGCTCATAAAGCCGGAGGGTCTGGGGATGGAGGTTAAACTTCAGGGACACATGGCTGATATGATAAGTGTTGACCTTAGGCGTCTTCTTCTTTTTTCTCATGTTAGTGCACTCGACTCTTTTCCCTGGGATTCGGCCCGCTGAGCTTCTCCAGCTCCTTCATCATCTCGCGGACCCGGGGATCGGCGGCCGGGGGCGGGACGATCATCACTTCCACGAATTCGTCGCCCCGGTTGTAGCCGCCGGCCTGGGGTGCTCCCCGGCCTTTGAGCCTGAACTTCTGACCGGACTTGGTGCCGGCCGGAATCTTGATGGTGGCCCGGCCGTCCATAGTGGGCACTTCAATGATCGCTCCCAGAGTTGCTTCCGGAACCGTGACCGGCACCTTGACATGAAGGTTCGGACCTTCGCGCCGGAAGACGGGGTGGGGCTCAACCTCGATGGTGATGAACAGGTCCCCGGCCGGGCCGTTGTTTCGGCCGGCCTGGCCCTTGCCCGGAATTCGGACTCGTGATCCGGTGTCCACTCCGGCCGGAATCCGGACACTGATCGTTTCGGCTCTTTCCTGGACGCCTTGGCCCCCGCATGACGGGCAGGCTTCGCCCTGTTCAAGCCCCGTTCCGCCGCAGGACGGGCAGGGCGTGGAGAAGCGCATGGAGCCCCGCTGCAGGTGGGCTTGGCCCGTACCGCGGCAGGCGGGGCAGGTTTTCGGCCCCGACTTGCTCTTCGTCCCTAGGCCCCGGCAATCAAGGCAGTCCCCCAGACGGTTGAGCTTAATCCTGGTCTGGAGGCCCCGCAGGGAATCCTCGAAGCCGATCTTCATGGAATAGGAAAGGTCCTCGCCCTTTTCCGGAGCAAAGCGGGCCTGGCCGCCTCGGCGGCCGAACAGATTATCGATGAGGTCCGAAAATGAGGATGTGCCGAAATCCGAGAAATTGAAGCCTTCGAACCCGCCCGTCGAAGCCCCCTGGGGTCCACCTTGGGGCGGGACGTCGCCCACAAAGCCGAACTGGTCGTACTGGCCTTTCTTTTTCGGGTCGCTCAGGACGGAATAAGCTTCTTGGATCTCCTTGAACTTGGTCTCGGCCGATTTGTCGCCGGGGTTCAGGTCAGGATGGTACTTTCGGGCCAGCTTGCGATAGGCCTTTTTGATATCGGCCAGGGCGGCCCGCCTGTCCACACCCAGGATCGCATAGTAATCCTTGTTCATGCCGACTCCTGAGCGGGCGGTGCCGCTTCGGCTTTAGGGGCCGGGTGGAGCATCGCGCCCCCAGTCTTAGTTTTTCTTGTCCTCGTCCACGACTTCGGCGTCGATGACCTCTTCATCGGTGCCGCCAGGGGCGGAGGCCCCGCCCGGCTGGCCCGAACTCTGAGGGCCGGCTCCGGCCTGGGGCCCCTGCGGGCCGGCCTGCTGGTACATTAGTTCCGAGAGTTTGTGCGAAGCGTTAGTCAGCGCCAGCATGGCCTGGCGGATACGCTCCAAATCCTCGCTGGCAATAGCCTGCTTGGTGTTCTCGATCTCGGCCTGCACTCGGCTGGCCTCGGCAACCGGGATTTTATCCTTGTTTTCGCGGAGAAGCTTCTCCAGGGAATAAACCATTTGATCTGCCCTGTTCTTGTCGTCCACCACCTCGCGCCGCTTCTTGTCTTCATCAGCATGAGCGTCGGCGTCCTTGACCATCCGGTCGATCTCCCGTTCGTCCAGGCCGCTGTGGCCGGTGATGGTAATGGCCTGCTGCTTGCCCGTGCCCATGTCCTTGGCCGAAACGTGGAGAATTCCGTTGGTATCGATGTTAAAGATCACCTCGATCTTGGGAATGCCCCGCGGCGCGGGCGGAATGCCGTCCAGATGGAACTTGCCCAGAGTGCGGTTGTAGGCGGCCATGTCCCGTTCGCCCTGCAGGATGTGGATCTCCACGCTGGACTGGTCGTCCGAAGCGGTGGAGAAAATCTCTTTTTTCTCAGTGGGGATAGTCGTATTACGGGGAATCATCTTGGTGAACACGCCGCCCAGGGTTTCGATGCCCAGGGTCAGGGGCGTCACATCGAGGAGAAGAATATCCTTAGCTTCACCGGACAGGACCGCGCCCTGGATGGCGGCACCGACCGCCACCACCTCATCCGGGTTGACGCCCTTGTGGGGCTCCTTGCCGAACAGCTCGCGGACGACCTGCTGGATGCGGGGCATGCGCGTTTGGCCGCCGACCAGGATGACCTCATCAATATTCTCGACGCCTTTAGCTTGGCGTCGGCCAGGGCCTGCTTGACGGGCGCAGCAGAGCGCTGGATGAGGTCCTCGACCAACTGCTCAAGCTTGGAGCGGGTGAGCTTCATCAGCAGATGCTTGGGCCCGGAGGCGTCGGCGGTGATGAAAGGCAGGTTGATCTCGGTCTCCATGGTTGTGGACAGCTCCATCTTGGCCTTCTCCGCCGCTTCTTTGAGCCGCTGCAGGGCCATCTTGTCCTTGCTCAGGTCGATGCCCGATTCTTTTTTGAACTCGCCGACCAGCCAGTCCTGGACGCGCTGGTCGATGTCGTCGCCGCCCAGGTGGGTGTCGCCATTGGTGGAATTAACCTTTAAAGCACCCTCTTCCCATACTTCCAGGATAGAGATGTCAAAGGTGCCGCCGCCGAAGTCAAAGACGGCGATCTTCTGGTCCTTCTTCTTGTCCAGGCCGTAGGCCAGGGCGGCCGCCGTCGGCTCGTTGATGATGCGCATGACCTCCAGCCCGGCGATCTGTCCGGCGTCCTTGGTGGCCTTGCGCTGGCTGTCGTTGAAGTAGGCGGGAACGGTGATGACTGCTTTTTCCACTTTCTCGCCCAGATAGTCCTCGGCGGCTTTCTTCAGCTTCTGCAGGATCATGGCCGAGATTTCAGGCGGAGCGTACTGCTTGCCGAAAGCCTCTACCCGGACATCGCCGTTGGAAGCCTGGGTCACTTTGAAAGGGACTTGTTTGATCTCCTGCGGCACTTCGGCATAGCGCCGTCCCATGAATCTTTTGATGGAATAAATGGTATTCTCCGGGTTCGTCACCCGCTGACGCTTGGCCACCTGACCGACCAGCCGCTCGCCCTTGGCAGTAAAACCAACCACGGAAGGAGTGGTGCGGCCCCCTTCCTCGTTGGTGATGACCGTCGGTTTTTCGCCTTCCATTATAGCGACCACGGAATTTGTGGTTCCGAGGTCGATTCCGATTATCTTGGGCATTTTTTTCCTCCTCGTATAACGCTTATATAATATATATATGAGTATATATTTGTCAAGTATTTATTATAAAAATAATAAATATATTTTTAAATAGACTAAACAAAATTGTTTAATAAATATTGTCATTAAATGAAAAAGGCCGCTTGCCCTCTTGGAGCTCACGGCCTTAATATTTTTTCAGGTTACTTTTTATCGGGATCCAAGATAAACTTTTCCTTCATGAGCATTTGGACCTGATCCCGTGCTTGCTTAATGATTGTTTCGGCGGTCTTGAAACGCTGGTCGGCCGGCGCTTTTTTGCGGGCGACACCCTGCTCAATGGCCTTTGTTCCCACCGCCACGGCTTCTCTGGGGAAGACCTCCCATTCGTCCATGCTGGGAACGATGTACTCCTCATGAATGCCGCGGTCCTGGGCCACCTTGGCCAGTTCTTTGGATGCGGCAATGCACATCTCATCGGTTATGGTCTTGGCCCGCACGTCAAGCGCCCCGCGGAAGATTCCGGGAAAGCCGAGAGAGTTGTTCACCTGATTGGGGAAATCGGACCGGCCGGTAGCCACGATTTTCGCCCCGGCTTCCTTGGCCTCCCAAGGCCAGATCTCAGGAACGGGATTGGCACAGGCGAAAACGACGGCATCCTTGGCCATGGTTTTTATCCAGTCTTTGCGGATCGTCCCCGGCCCGGGCTTGGAAACGGACACCAGGACATCGGCCCCTTTGATGGCGTCCGGGACGTCGCCCTTGACCAGCTTCTCGTTAGTCTTGAGGCAAAGGTCCCATTTTTCCTTGAACTGGGATTGAAGAATATCCCGGTCGCTCCGGTCGCGGTGGAGGATTCCCTTGGAATCCACGGAAAGCATGCGGCCCGGCGTGATTCCGGCGGTTATCATCAACCGGGCAATGGCCACGCCCGCAGCTCCAGCGCCGATGATGGCCACCCTGACTTCATTGATCTTCTTGCCCACGATCTTGAGGGCGTTGATAAGGCCGGCCACCGTGACGCAGGCCGTTCCCTGCTGGTCGTCGTGCCAGATGGGAATCTCGCATTCAGCTCTCAGCGTGTCGAGGATCTTGAAGCATTTGGGATGGGAGATGTCCTCTAAATTGATGCCGCCGAAGGTCGGCTGGAGGGCCTTGACGATGGCGATGAACCTGTCGGGGTCCTTCTCGTTGAGACAGAGGGGGAAGGCGTCCACTCCGCCCAGGTACTTGTACAACAGGCCCTTGCCCTCCATAACCGGCAGGCCGGCCTCGGGCCCGATGTCGCCCAGGCCCAAAACCCGCGAACCGTCGGAGATGACGGCCACGAAATTCCACTTATTGGTGTAATCGTAGGCTTTCTCCCGGTCCTGGTGGATTTCCTTGCAGACCGCCGCCACGCCCGGCGTATACCAGATGGCGAAGTCGTTGAAATCGCGGATCCGGCATTTGAGCGTGACCCCGATCTTCCCCTTGTAATAGGCATGAAGACGCAAAGCATCCTTGGAGGGCTGCTCGGCCTTGGCCAGCAACTCCTCGACCGTGACATTTCTTTTTTCCATGGGATGAGTTCCTCCTTCCTATCCCCTGCCCGGGGTGCCTGAGAATGAATGCCCGAAAAAAGAAGCCCTATTATAATGATTTTCACCGGAAAATTCATCCATTTTCTGGAAGCATCTCTTTTTCCCCAGTTTGTGGCGAGAAGGATGGATTTGGCATTTGCGCTCTGGAAAAAAGAATATTAGAATACGGGCCCGGCAGGTCTTATGATCATTAAAGAAAATCTTCGGTCGGGGCTCATTTTGCTGATCACCTTTCTTCTCCTCTGCCTGTCTGCCGTGGTTTTTCCCTATGAATATCATGATTCCGATTCGTCCGCCTACCACAGCATCTCCCAAAAATTGGCGCGCCAGCCTTTGAGCCGCTGGGGCTCGCCGGAATGGTGGGGCCATGGAGATAACTTCGGTTATTTCCGCGACCATCCGCCCGGCATCTTCTGGCTACCGGCTGCCCTGGTCCGCCTGGGAATCCCCGGCCGGTCCGCTCCGCTGTGCGCCAACTTCCTTTATCTGTTCCTGCTGCTGTACGCCCTCTATGGCTTGCTGCGCCGATTCAGCGGTCCGGAGGCCGGCTGGGCGGCGGTCTTCGCCTTTGTCCTGACGCCCATCTTCGTCCAGTACTTGATGAGGGCTAACCAGGAGCTGCCCCTGGCCTTAGCCGTGGCGGCCGGGCTGTACGGCCTTTCCCGCCAGGAGGAATCCTGGCGCTACTGGGCCCTCTATGGGGCGGCCCTGCTGCTGGCCGTATTCATCAAGGGAGTCAGCGCCCTGACCCTGAGCCTCTGCTCCTTGGCTTTTTGGCTGATCATTTCCCGAAAGCGCCGAACCTTCCTGCTCATCTTGTCCGGCCATTTGCTGGCGCTGGCGGCCATGGCCGGGTTTGAGCTATGGTACCGGGCCTCAACCGGCGGAGTCAGCTTTCTTCAAGCCTATCTCAATTTTCAGGGGGGTAAGGCCATGGAAGCCGGCTTCCGGCCTCTGGTCAAGGCTTACAACCTTGTCTGGTATCTGGCCCGCACGCTCTGGTTTGCGGCGCCTTGGGTGTTTATTCTTATCTATGCCCTCTTCCGCTCGGCCAAGGATAAAAGCGGCCTTCTTCGGGAACGGTTCCTGCAACTCACCCTGGCGGCCTCAGCCCTGATCATCCTTTTCTTTTCGTTCTTCGACCGCAGGGCCGACCGCTACATTTTTCCGGCCTATGTCCTTCTCACTGCGGCCGGGGCCTGGAGTCTGGTCCGGAGGAAACAATCTCTTCGGCGGTTCTTGGAGAAGCGAAGGGCTTTATTGCCCCTCTACCTGGGGGCAGTTCTGGTGCTGATGACTCTCCTCCGTATCTACTTCCACACCTATCACTACCGCTTCATCCGTATGTGGGCTCATTAAGGGAAATCATCTCCGCACCCTTGCATCATGGGGAGGGGTGGCACGGCGCTAGTCCCCGCCCGCCCACAGCCTGGCATGGCCGGAGACACCCAATAAATTCTTTTTATTCTATTTATCCCCCTCTAGCCCCCCTTGCTGAAACAAGGGGGGCAAAGGTTGGTGTCTCCGGAAAGGTCGGCCGCGACAGGACCCCTCCTCTTCTTGAATGTCAGGTCAAGGACAGGAGATGATTTTCTGGGAAATCATCCCCCCCGGATAAATTTCAGCTACAGCGGCCGAAAATCGTACTTGCCTTCCGCCCTGGCCACCCGCCCGAAAAAATGTTCCGGGTCGTGAACGAAAGCAAAAATCCAGCCGGCCGCCAAGCCCTCTTCATAAAACCTTTTCTTGGTGGCCATGGTTTGCAGAGGATAGAGGTCATAGCTCATAACGTACGATGTTCGGACGTGAGCGGCGGTAGGAACAAGATCGCCCAGAATGAAAAGGACATTCCCCCCGGATTCGACCTTGACGCATTGGTGGCAAAGGGTGTGGCCGGGCGCCAGGACGACTGAAACGCCCGGGCACAGGAGCGTATCGCCCTCTACCAGCCAGAGGGCCCCGGCGCTTTCCAGGGGAAGAAAATTGTCCTTTACATAAGAGCTCTTATCCCTTTCATTGGGGTTAAGGGCCGCCTGCCACTCCCCTTTCTGAATGACATATTTGGCCTGGGCGAAAGTCGGCCCGGGCTCGCCCCGCTCCGACTTCCGGATGTTTCCGGCGCAATGGTCGAAATGGAGGTGAGTGTTGACGACGATATCGATGTCCTGGGGGCCGAAACCGAGCCGGGCCAGGCTGGGCAGGAGGCCCGGCTCATGAACGACACTGTAAAGCTCGGACAAACGATCGCCCAGGCCGGCGCCGATGCCGGTTTCGACCAGGACCAGGGTGTCCGGCGTTTTGATGAGAAAAGAATTCAGGCCGAGAATGATGCGGTTCTGGTTATCGGCGGGGAACCGGCGAGCCCACAGGGTCTTGGGCACAACCCCGAACATGGCCCCCCCGTCCAGGGAAAACAGGCCATCGCGCAGTCCGGTGACCCGGAAATGACCCACCTGGAGCGCTTCAGTCTTCATCTGAGCAGGCGGTCCAATTCATAGACCAGGCTGTCGCGGTCGTACTCGGCCAGGTCGATCCGGCCGGTGTCCATGCGCAGGGCGTCCTCGGGGCAGGCCTCGACACAGAACCCGCAGAAACAACAGCGGCTGAGGTCGATGACGAAACGGGCGGGGACCTTTTGGATATCGGGGTCCGGGTCCTCGGCCGCCTCGACCTGGATGCATTCCGAGGGGCAGACCGTGGCGCACAGCAGGCAGGCCACACAGCGCGGCTTGTCGCTCCCCTCCCGCTTCATCAGCCGGTGAAGGCTCCGGTGCCGCGGGGAGAGCATCTTCTTCACTTCCGGGTATTGGATGGTCACCGCGCCCCGGCGCTTGGTCAGCCGGAACAGGCGCAGCGTGTGGAAGGTCATGTTGACGCAGAAGTGTCGGGCGGTGATGAGGCTGCCCCTCAGGATCTCCCACAGGGTGATGAAGGCTTGTTTCATGTCAGATCCTCAGCATAATCGCCGTGAGAAGGATGTTCAGCAGGCTCAGCGGGATGAGAGCCTTCCAGCCCAAGTCCATCAATTGATCATAACGCAGGCGAGGATAGGTCCAGCGAATGAGGATCTGCAGCCAGCAGAAGAAAAAGACCTTGAGGTTGAAGGCCAGGACTTGAAAAACGGTGACCAACCAGGAGGGAATGGGCCACTGTCCTCCCCAAGGAAAAACAAAACCCTGCGGCCCCAGCCAAGGGACCTGCCAACCGCCGAAAAAGAGTGTGGCGGCCAGACAGGAGATGATGACGATCTCCATGAAGTCGGTGAACATGAACAGTCCCCACTTCAGGCCGCTATACTCGGTAAAGAAGCCGATGATCTCCGACTCGCCCTCGGGCAGGTCGAAGGGAACGCGTTTTGTCTCGGCCAGGGCGGCCACGAAAAAGATGAAAAACCCGAGGGGTTGAAGAAAAATGCCCCATTTGGGCAAAAAGCCGAACAGCAAGCGGCCCTGCTCGGAGACGATCTGCGTCAATCGCAGCGAGGGATAGACCATGACCAGGCCCACCAACGACAGGCCCAGGGCCACCTCATAAGAAATGAGCTGGGCCGCGCCGCGGATGCCGCCCAGCAGGGCGTAGCGGTTGTTGGAGGACCAGCCGCTGAGCAGAATGCCGTAGATGCCCAAGCTAAGCATGGCCAGGATAAAAAGCAAGCTGACGTCCATGTCCAGGATGTGGAGGGCGATGGTGCGTCCGCCGACCCGGATTTGGCCGCCGAAGGGCACTGCCGCCACGGTCACCGCCACGAAGAAAAAAGAGAGGAAAGGAGCCAGGGTGTGGAGAAACTTCCTGGAGAAGCGCGGGGTGAAATCCTCTTTAAAGATCATCTTTATGGCGTCGGCGAAGGGCTGGAACAGGCCGATCAGCCGCAGGCCCAGGATGTTGGCCCGGTTGGCCCCGATCCGGTCCTGAATGACGGCGCTCTCCTTCCGTTCGGCCCAGGTCAAGTAGAGAGTCAGCATCAGGAGCCAGACCAGAGCACAAACGGTCTTGATCAAGATGATGAGAACGTCTGTCATGGCCTTAAGCGAAAAAGGGAATATCTTTCTTCAACGCCGCCCGGACGGCCGGAGCGCTGTGGAACGGCTGGTAGAAGCTAAAGTTCAGGCCGAGCCTCCTCCCCAGATCGGCCAGAATCCTCCATTCGGCCCGGGCCGCGCCCCGCGGCTCGAGAACGGCCGAGAAGCTCTGGACCAAGCCCTCCAGGTTGGTGAACGACCCGTCCTTCTCCGCCGGATGGGCCGTGGGCAGGACCAGGTCGAAGGCCGTCTCCAGCCCATTCCACTGCGGAGTGAACAGGACCTTGATCTCTACCGAGGCCAAAGCCGTCCTGATGTCGGGGAGCGTGAAACGCTCCGCCAGGAAGGGGCCGAAAACGACTAGAACATCGGTCTCCCGGGTCAGGTCATCCAGCCTGAACTCGTCCGTATGAAAACCGATCTCCCGGGCGCCCCGGCGGTTGGGGCTTCTCTCGGCCGTCAGCAGGAATCCGTCTCCCTGCCCGTCCGGCGGGCCGCAGAGATGGAATCGGCAGCCGGCCAGGTCCCTGCCGAAAACGGCGCGGGCCAGAAACAGCTCTTCGTTGCTCAGCCAGTCGGAGACAACCACGGCCGTGCGGGCCTGCCTTTTCATAAACTGCATCTTTTTCAATTTTTGAACGATGAAATCCAGGCCCTCCTCAAACGCTTGAGAACCCGGGCGGCCGGCGGCCGGGCCGGAGACAACCTCGCCTCGGCTTTGTTGCAGATAGCCGTAGCCGTACCGGCCCCGGTCGCAGATCCACGGACCGTTCACTCGCTCGTTCGCCCGGGACCCCAGGCGATAGACCTTCTGGGAGTGCGGAACTCTCGGAAAGCCGGGATGATGCTCGACTAAAATGTTGCAGCCCCGGCTGCACAGCGGGCAGAGGGACTCCCCCGTGCGGAGAAACCAGTTTCTTGTCTTGAAGCGGAAGTCCGTGTCGGTGATGGCGCCCACCGGGCAGATCTCGGCGAGGCAGCCCGAGTAATTGTTGTCCACCGGCCCGCCTTCCAACAGGCCGATCTCGGACCTCACTCCCCTCTCGAACACGCCCAGCTCGGCGGTCCGGGTCACCTCGTTTAGAAAACGGACGCAGCGCGTGCATAGAACACAGCGCTCCCGGTCGAGGATCAGGTTCCGGCCCAGAAGCACCTTCTTGTTCTTGCGGTCCTTGGTTTCGGAGAATCGTCCGGCGCCAAGCCCATAGGCTTCGTAGTAATCTTGAAGCTTGCAGTCCCCCGCTTTGTCGCAGATGGGACAGTCCAGGGGATGCTCGGCCAGAAGGAACTCCAAAACGGAGCGCCTGGCCTCGGCCACCCGAGGGCTTTCGGTGGAGACTTTCATGCCATCCCGAACCACGGTAGCGCAGGCCAGCTCCAGTTTGGGCAGCCCTTCAATCTCCACCGCACACAGCCGGCAGCTGCCCTCGGGAGCAAAGGCGGGATGGTAGCAGAGATGGGGAATGTGAATCCCGGCTTGCTGGGCGGCCTTCAGAATGGTCAGGCCGGGTTCCACCTGCAAAGGCTTGCCGTCCAGGACGATATTCGCCAGGGGGTTCATGTTTCGAGCTCGCTCCGGAATTTCGTGACCAGGGCCAGGATGGGCAGGGCCGCCGCATCGCCTAGGGGACAGAGCGTCAACCCCTTGATCCCGGAGGCCAGTCGCCTGATCTCTTCGACATCGCCCTTGCGCCCCTGTCCGGAGGCCAGGCGGCGGACGATCTTGAGGATCCACGATGTCCCGATGCGGCAGGGCGTGCACTGGCCGCAGGACTCATGAGCGTAGAACTTGGCGACCTTGGCCAGGACTTTCAGCATGGGGGTCGCCTGGTCGATGACGATGATGGCGCCCGAACCCAGCATCGAGCCCGCGGCGGCGAGCGACTCGCAATCCATGGGGATGTCGATCTCATCCTCGCCGAGCACGGGAGCCGACATGCCGCCCGGTATGACCGCTTTGAGCCGCTTGCCGTCTTTCATCCCGCCGGCATGGTGGAAGATGATTTCTCGCAAAGGGGTGCCCACGGGCAACTCGTAGCAGCCCGGCCTCTCGACCGGACCGCTCACCCCAAAGATCCGTGTCCCGCCGTCCCGAGGCCGCCCCAATCCGGTGAACGCCTCGGCGCCGCGGAGTATGATAAAGGGGATGTTGCAGATCGTTTCCACGTTGTTGATGACGGTCGGGCAGTGGAACAGACCGACCGAGGCGGGGAAGGGCGGCTTAAGCCGGGGGTGTCCCCGTTTGCCCTCCAGCGATTCAAGCAGGGCGGTTTCCTCGCCGCAAATATAGGCGCCCGCTCCCCGGTGGACACGCACGTCCAGGCAAAATCCAGTGCCGGCCACGTTGGAGCCCAGGAAACCTTTGGCCGCTGCTTCAGCCACGGCCTGCTCCAGGCGTTGGGCCACGGCCTCGTATTCACCCCGGATGTAGATGTAGGCTTTCTGGATTCCGACACAGTAGGAAGCGATGATCATCCCCTCCAGCAGGAGATGCGGATTGTGGCTCATCAGAAAACGGTCCTTAAATGTTCCCGGCTCTCCCTCATCGGCGTTGACGCACAGGTACTTGGGCTTGTCCGTCTGGGCCGGGACAAAACTCCATTTAAGGCCGGCCGGAAAGCCGGCTCCCCCACGGCCCCTCAAGTTGGCTTTCTTCATCTCTTCCAGCACCGCCGGGGGGGTCATCTCCTTAAGCGCCTTGACCGCGGCCCGGTAGCCTCCCCGGCTCAGGTACGTCTCTATGT
Organism: Candidatus Aminicenantota bacterium; assembly: GCA_963702835.1. Lineage (GTDB taxonomy): Bacteria > Acidobacteriota > Aminicenantia > Aminicenantales > JAFGAV01 > JAFGAV01. The sequence continues at coordinate 869,107 of OY969762.1, read as the reverse complement.
GGCGCAACCCTTCCAGCTCGAAATCGCGGGTCAGCACCTGTTCGGCGGTCATCTCAGTCTAGTTCCCGGAGCAGACGGTCCACCTTGTCCCGGTCGAGCCGGGTGTGATAGTCAAGATTGACCATCAGGCAGGGTGCCTCATCGCAGGCGCCCAGGCACTCGACCTGGGACAGGGTGAAGCGGCCGTCAGCCGTTGTTTCGCCCGTCCTGATCCCCAGCCTGTTCTCCAAATAGGCTTGCAGGTCGTCTCCCCCTTCCAGCGCGCAGCTCAGGTTGCTGCAGACCTGCAGGTGATATCTACCTACCGGCCGCTGCAGGAACATGGTGTAGAAGGTCACCACCTCCCTGACCCTGATCTGCTTGATCCTCAGCCTCTCGGCCACCCACTGCTCCTCGGCCGGGGAGATGAAACCCCTCTCCTTCTGGAGGCAATGGAGGACGGGCAGGAGAGCCGCTTGCGGACGGGGATACCTGGACAGGATGTCCTCGACCTGCCGCTTGACCTTATCCGAAATCTCGGGGCTCATCGGTCGAGCTCCCCCAGGATGATGTTCATCGAACCGAAGGTGGGGATGATGTCGGCCAGGTACCGGCCCCGGATCAGCGATTCCAGGGCGGACAGGATATGCAGGCAGGGCGCGCGGAGGTGGAGGCGGTAGGGCCGGTCGGTGCCGTCCGATACGATGTAGTAGCCTACCTCGCCGTTCCCGCCCTCCACGGAGAAATAGGCTTCGCCCTTGGGCGGCCTGATGCCGTGCCCGGCCATGAAGAACTTGAAATGGCGGATCAAGCCCTCGATGGAAGTGTAGGTATCCTCTTTGGGCGGGATGATGGACCGGCCGTCGTCGGCCAGGATCCCCGGATACAGGCTCTTCTCCGAACCCTCCAGAGTGGGCGAAAGCCGCACCGGGCTGTCCGGCTTCCGGACCCGGCTGTCCTTGATGGCGGCTTCGGGCTCCAATCCGGGGGGCATGACGGCCGGCGGTGAGCCGGCCAGGAGCTGGACGGCCTGCTCGATGATTCTCAGGCTCTGCTCCATCTCTTTCATACGGACCGCATAGCGGTCATAATTGTCTCCCCGCTCGCCCAGGGGGACCTCGAATTCCAAGCGGTCATAGACCAGATAAGGATGCGCTTTTCGGACGTCGTAGCGGATCCCCGTCGACCGCAGGCAGGGCCCGGTCCAGCCGTAGGACAGGGCATCCTCCGGGGAGATGACGCCGACGTCGCGCGTCCGGTTGAGGAAGATCTTGTTTTTGTCCAAGAGGCCGTGCACGTCCCGGAGAACCTGGCGCGTCTCGGTCAGAGCTTTTTTCAAGGAATCTTCGAACCCGGCGTGCAGGTCGGCCCGGACGCCTCCGACCCGTATATAGGAAGTTGTCATCCGGGCGCCGGTGGTGTATTCGATGACGTCCCAGATGAACTCCCGGGCCTTGATGTTATACAGGAAGATGGTGAAAGCTCCGCATTCCATGGCCATGGCCGCCAGGCAGGTCAGATGATCCGCCACCCGGGACAGCTCGCTCATCAGCACCCGGATGACCTGGGCCCGCTCGGGGATTTCCAACCCCAGCATTTTCTCCACGGTCATGACATAGCCCAGGTTGTTGATGAGGGGCGAGACGTAATTCAGTCGATCGGTGTAGGGCAGCAGGTTGAAGTAGGTCCGTTCCTCGCAGGTCTTCTCGAAGCCGCGATGGAGGTAGCCGAGCTCCACCTCGGAGTTCAGGACCCTCTCCCCGTCCAGCTCCAGCATGATCCGGATCGCGCCGTGCATGGCCGGATGGGAAGGCCCCATGTTGAGCAGCATGCTCTCCGAGCGGGCTTCCTTCTGCAAACGACTGGCCACTTTATTTCCTCAAGGGGAGTATCGGCTGGCGGCGGCGCAACGGATAGTCCTTCCGCAAGGGATGGCCCTGGAACTCATCATAGAGGAACAGGCGCCTCAGGTCGGGATGTCCCTCGAAGCGGACGCCGAACATGTCGAAGACTTCCCTCTCCAGCCAGTTAGCGTTCTTCCACAAGCCGGTCAGGGAAGCGATGGACAATTCGGCCGCCGGAAGGGGCACCTTGATCCTCAGCCGGTGGTTTCGGTGCAGGGAATAAAGGGTATAAACCATCTCCACAATAGAGCGTTCGGCCAAATAGTCCACGGCGGTCAAATCGAGGAGCATAATGTAGTTCAGGGGTTTCCCCTTGAGCGACTGGACCAGGCTGAGCAAGGACTCCCGGTCCGTGACCAGGATATCGTCGCCGTGCAGAGTGAAGGCTTCCCGGATTTTATCCGGATAGAGCCGGCGAATTTCGGTCAGGGTCTTCGCCTCTTCCATCTCCACTCTTGCTCTTGTTTTTGGATTTTTTCCTGAAGCTTCAACAGGGCGTCCAGGATGGTCTCCGGCCGCGGCGGGCAACCGGGTACATAGACGTCTACCGGGATAACGGTGTCCAGGCCCTGGACCACGGCGTAGTTGTCGTAGATCCCGCCGCTCACAGCGCAAGCGCCGATGGCGATGACCCATTTGGGCTCAGTTATCTGTTCATAGACCGTCCTCACCACGGGCGCCTGTTTCTGGGAAATGGTGCCCACTACCAGCAGCATGTCGGACTGGCGCGGGGAGAACCGCGTCCAGCCGGCTCCGAATCGGTCGATGTCGAAATGGGCGCAGGCGCTGGACATGTATTCCATGCCGCAGCAGGCGGTGACGAAGGGATAATGGAACAGCGAATACTTGCGGGCCCAGCCCAGCAGGCTGTTGAAGGTTGTCGTCAGAAAGTTGCCGGCCATGGGGCGCTTCTCGGTCAATCCCACTGGAAGGCTCCCTTGCGCCAGGCATAGATGAAGCCCACGGCCAGCACCAGGACAAAAACGCCCATGACGGCCAGGCCTTCCGCCGAGATCTCGCGGAAGACCAAAGCCCAGGGAAAGAAGAAGACGATCTCAATGTCGAAAATGAGAAACAGGAAGGCGATAACGGCGAACTTGATGGAAAAAGGCTTTATCCCTGATTCCAGGGCAGGGCTGCCGCATTCAAAAGGCGTTTCCTTGAGGGGCGTGGTCCGCCGGGGGCCGAGGAGCTTGTTCAGGAAAAGAAGCACCCCCCCTAAAATGCCGAATACCGCGAAAACCAGAAACAATTCGATCATTTTTATTCCCCATTCTAATAAAATCAGCCTGAAGTTTCAAATGGTTGTTGGCCTTTGCTGTTCTCTTAACAGTGGCCATCATACGTTTGGAGATGCTTTCTGGGCCTTTGCGGTTTTGACAATTTTTTCCGCCTTATCTAGAATAGGCCTCCAAATATGAGACGGTTTCAGGCTTGCCCAATTCTGCTGCTGGCCGCACTCTGCCTGTTGAGCGCTTTCTGCCGAACCCAGCCCCCGCCCCGCAACTTCATCCTGGTCACCCTGGACACACAGCGCGCCGACTACCTCAACTGCTACCGGCCGGGCAGCGCGGCCACTCCGCGCTTGGACGAGCTGGCCCGCCGCGGGCTCCGCTTCGAAACCTGCCTCAGCCTTATCCCCATCACCCTCCCCTCTCATGCTTCGGTCTTCTTCTCCGAGCAGCCCTTCCAGGTCAAGAACTACAACAACGGCCAGGTCATCCGTCCCCTAAAAACCCGGCCGACCCTGGCCACTCTCTTCAGGAAAAACGGATTCACCACGGCGGCCTTCGTCTCCCTGGGCGTCCTGAAATCGGTTTTTGGCTTGGCCGAAGGGTTCGACCTCTACCGGGACGAATTCCCCAGCGACCGCTGGTATCTCCACGCCGAGGAAGTGAACCGCCAAGTCCTGCCCTGGCTGGAGAAGAACTCCGGCCGGCCCTTCTTCCTGTGGGTCCATTACTCCGACCCTCATGAGCCCTACATCACGCCCGACGCTCCTCCTGATATGAAGGTCACTTTCAACGGCCGGCTCCTGGGAGGCCGGTACTATCTGAGCAAATATCTCACCATCCCCTTGGAGGTAACCCTCGGCCACGGCCGCAACAAGTTTGTCATCGAGGTCAGCAGCCCTTACTATCCCAACAACTTCCAGGCCCGGCTGGACCTCCTTGAATTCGACCCGCCCTTCGACAGCGCCGGCCTGGGCATTGAGTTCGTGAGCGGCTGGTACATCCGCCGGCCGGACAACGTCTATTTTCTCAAGAACAGGGCGGTCCTGGACGTCATCAACCGCGGCCGGCCCCGGCCTTTCCGCATGACCCTCCGGGGCAAAATGCTGCTGCCTCCCGAAGTCCTGCCCGAATACTATAAAAAGGAAGTCGAGTACATGGACTTTCATTTCGGCCGCCTCCTGGACAAGCTGGAAGAGCTGGGACGGCTCAAAGACACGGCCATCCTGGTCTTTGGCGACCACGGCGAGGGCCTGGGCGAGTACCTCAGCCCCAACGGCGACCGTCATGTCGGCCATATCCACTATCTTTATGAGAACTATATGCGGGTTCCGGTTCTGCTCTACCGGCCCGGCGCCCAGGAGGCCGGCCAGGTCCGGAAGGACCCCGTCACCTTGCTCGACATAGCACCCACCATCACCAAGATAATGGGGTTCAAGACACCCTCTTTCTACCAGGGCCGAAGCCTGCTCAGCGGGCCTCCAAAGAATCCGCCGGCCATTTTCGAGCAAACCTACAAGCCTGAGGCGGCCTGGGATAAGTTCGCCCTGTGGAGATATCCCTGGCATCTGATCTTCACTCCCGAAGAAAAACGCTACGAGCTGTTCGACCTGGCCTCCGACCCGGCCGAAAGAACGAATATATTCCCTCAAAAGGCCGGCCAAGCTGAAGTGTTGGCCCTTCGTCAAGAACTGGAAAAAATGACTCGGGATGTCCTCCAGAATAAGGAAGTGATTCCCGTGGACAAATCGGCCGAGGAGCTGTTGAAATCCCTGGGGTATATCAGGAAATAGAATCCGGCTCCCACATCCTCGGCGCCCCAAAAATCGGGGTCCCTTCAAAGCCGGCTCGGAAAGGCTAAACCTTCCCTTATGGTCGCACCGACCGCCCCGGCCGACCTTTCCGGAGACACCAACCTTTATCCCCCCTTGTTTTCTAAGGGGGGTAAGGGGGGATAAATATTGTTATGAGAATTCGCAGGCGTCTCCGCCCATCCTCTTATCTTCTTTGTTTCTTCTCCCGGTAGGCCCTGACCAGCCGGCCGGGGATCCGGAACATCAGGCGGTTGAGGAAACGGAGCAGCCGAGGCCGGCGCGGCAGCGCGGCCGTCGATCCTTGGGTCTCCTGCTCGTAAAGAACCCTCTGAACAATCGGGCAGCCGCGGCTTTCCAGACAATACGGGCTTAACCGGCCTTGGCTGAGGTAGCGCCTGATCTCCTGGATCTGCGGCGCATTCCAGGCGGCGGCCCAGTCCGTGATAGGGGCGATGATGGGATTCCCGTGACAGCAGGGCAAAATTCCCCGGCGGAGAATGTAGTAGCTTTCCCACGGCTCCCGGCAGAGCGGCATTCTGGAGCGGCCCAGGTCGTCGTCCGGGAGGGCCGGGGAGGTTTCGAGCTTTTTGGAAGGGCTCATCTCGGCCTCAAGTATATTTCCCGAAATTAAACTGATTGGCCAGCGGGACGCCGTAGAGCTTGGACAGACGTTGGCACTCCCGGATGATCTCCTCGACTTCCTCGCGGCTGAGCATTTCTTTCTTGTAATCGAAATGATATCCCCCCCGGTCGGCTTCGATCTTGGGGTTCCACAGGTAGAGCAAAGGCCGGAGGACGAGCGAGTCGGCATCCAGGTGCCGGCAGAGCTGGAAATAAGGCTCCAGGTCCTGGCGGTTGACCCGCATGGGCATGAAGACCATGAACAGTTTGGGGAAATTCCCAGCCTTCTTCCGCTCTTGGTTGAGAAGCTCCAGGTTGGGGATGATCCCCTCCCAGCGGTCGTTCCGGATCTTGGCGTAAGTCTCCGGCGTGGCGGCATCCAGGGAGACATAGAGATAGACCGGCTTGCCCACCAGGGCCCTGACCGTCCGTTCGGTGAAAGCCTGGCCGTTGGTCGAAAGACTCGAGGAACTTGCCGTGCCGGCCGATGGATTCCAGGATTTCCTTAAAACGGGGATGGAGCAGCGGCTCGCCGAAGGAGCAGTTGACCAGGTTGCGGGCCGACTTGAAGAAGGGTCCGTAGGATTCCAGGGTCCGGTCGTCGATGACCAGGTCGGCCAGCTCGCCCTCCAGGATCTTCATCCGGTCCCACAGGCAGTACACGCAGGGCGGCTTGATGTTGCACTTGCCGTAAAGGTCGATGCCCAGGTTAAGCGGGAAGGAGCTGAGCTCGGTTTTCCCGGCCAGCATCTCCCCATAGTTGAGCTGGGCGTTTTCGAGAAAAAAACGAAAATCCAAGTACCGCTCCGGGTCGTTATTGAAATCAAACACTCCCACCCGGACGCCCAGCTCCCGGCCGTCACCGGGATGGTATTTGGCCGGGAAAACCTTGTTGAGGCTGAGCCGTAACTCGCCCCCCTGGGGGGGAGGCGAAGCCGGGGTGCTCCTCGCCCTATCCTGCTCCGCGGAGCGGAGATCGACCGTGTAGATGCACCATTGGAAAAGAAGAGGCAGGTCGGCTACCTGACGGCCGTTAAAAGAAACGGTCAGCCTTTGGCTGTAGTCGGTGTACTCGGAGAAAACAGGAAAGACAAGATAGCGAAAATCGCGGACGACAGCTTCGGGCAGGGTGACCCTGGCTTTGGAGGACATCCAGCGGAAGGCGAAAACTTTATCGTATTCCCAGCCATACCAGCCCTCCTGGTACTCGAGAGGCGGAAGGGTTGCGGCCTGGGATGGCTGGGGATCTTGAGGCTTCGACATGATTGCGACGAGCCAACATTTTAGTCTCGGCTATTTCCGGTTGTCAATGAATCAATAACACAAAATTATCCGAAATCACTCAGAATCGCAGGCCCAGGCTGATTCCGCCCGGATAAAGGCTGAAAGTCCATTTATTGTCCGAGGGAGCCTCGGGGATATAAGCCCCTTGCTGTCCCCAGTGCTTGATTTCATAATTCTTCAAATCGCGGATGGCCCGGCGCGGCTGGGTGTAGATATTCAGGAGGGAGACCGCTTCGCCGGCGGCAAAGGTGATAAGGCCATCGGTCCAGGGCCGGTCGAAGACCAGCACCGTCACCAGCCCGGCAGCGGCGTTGACGCCCATGTTCAATAAATGGTTCAGCCAGCCCCGTCCGTCTTTCTCCCGCTGGGCGCATTGGCGGAGGAGTCCCTCGGCCCGGAGAAGTTTCGCCCGCCGCTCTTCCGGCGTGTTTTCCGGTAAGGACCGCAGCTGGTTGGGGCCATAAGCCGGCAGGAAAGGGTCGAGCCATAAGCCGCAGATTCCCAAGGCTGTGGTCGTTCCTCCCACGAGCATATCCTGAGCAAAAGTTCTGTCGCGGACCTCCGGGGCATTCGGAGAGTCGTCGGCCGGCTTGACATCATTCCAGTGAGCGATGGACAGCCCCCACTGCACAGCGGCCCCTGTCGAATAAGCGGCTATCCAGCCGTAAAACCAAACCTTGGCGCAGGTCTGGCCCGAATCCAGCGCCTTCTCGATGAAGCTCAGCCGCTCCTTAACCTGATCATCGGAAAGCGCCGCCTTATCCTGCGCATAGGCGGCAGGCAATATGATAAAAACCAGAAGGAGCAACAAGCCCAAACATCCTATTGTGCGACGCATCATGGGAACCCTCTCTTTGCGGAAAACTATATGGCGGCACAACAAACATGTCAAGATGATCATGGCTCTATGACGAATTGTGTGGTCGCCGCTCTATTGTTGTAGGGGCCTAGGGGAGGAGCGAGGCGCCATGAGCGGTTCAGCCCGGAATCGACGGGTTTCGAAGGCTTCTGACATATTCTTGTCGGCAGGTGAGCATGTCTGAGCTTCCGCAGGAAGCGAGTTGCGCAACCGCCGAGAAACCCGGAGAGTCCGCGGCGCCAAAAACCGCGGCCAGGCGCCGAGCCCTCCCCTAGGCCCCTATCCACATCCAGCCGCACATTTCAACAAAGAGCCGATGATCATTGGGGATTTTCCATATTATTGATATAATTTCTGCCTATGCCGGACGTCTTTAAAAAAGAATGGTTCAAGCGGGCAGCGGTCCTGCTGTTTTTCGCGCTGTCAGCCTTTGTTCAGCTTCTTCCGCTTTCCCTTCATCCGGCCGACTCGCTCAATGATGCCTGGGATTGCCTGCTCAACACCTGGATACTGGGCTGGGACCAACATCAGCTCGGCCGAGCTCCCCTTCATCTCTACGACGCCAACGTCTTCTTTCCTAACCGGCAAACGCTGAGCTATTCCGAAACCCTGCTGCCCCTGGCCCTGCTCTCCTGGCCCGTGGCCGCCGTCACCAAAAACCCCATCCTGGCCTACAATTTTATCTTCTTTCTATCCTGCCTGCTCAACGCCTACGCCATGTTCCTCCTGGTTAGGCATCTAACCGGCCGCACTCTGTCAGGTGTCATGGCCGGATTGATCTTCGCCTTCAGCGCCACCCTGATGCAGCAGATCACCCATCTCCAGCTCGTGGCGGCCTGGTTCATTCCCCTGGCCCTTCTCCAGCTCCATCATTTTTTCGAGACAACCCGGCTGAGGCATTCTATCCTCTTCGCTCTTTTCTTTTTGCTCCAGGCGCTCACCTGCGTCTATTACGGCCTGTTCTTCCTCTCCCTGTTGCCCCTCATCCTGGCGGTGATGCTCCTTCTGAACAGGAAAAAAGTGAGTCTTTCATTATTATTAAAATTAGGAGTCCCTCTGCTGGCGGCCGGCCTGATCCTCCTGCTCTTTTCTCTGCCCTTTTTCTCTTTATTCCGCGACTATAATTTCGAACGCGGCCTGGAATACGGCGCCGACCTTCAAAACTATCTGGCCGTCCCTCCCCCCAACCTGCTCCTGGGCAAACTCCTCGAACCCCTGGGCTCCTACGAATACTTCCTCTTTCCGGGGATTGGGGCGGTCCTGTTGGCCGGAATCTATATGCTGGCCAAGGCCCGCCGCTTCAAGGACATGCCGCGCAGGATGAAAAGGGCCGGGCTTATCTTGTGCGGCCTGCCCGCTTTGTTGGCGGCCATCCTCCTTCTGAACAAGGGATTCAAGCTGAAGCTGGGATCACTGCCCCTGACTCTAACCAATCCGGCTAAACAGGCTTACGCCTTCATGATAATAGCCGGCTTGTTTCTTATCGTCGCTTTTGTTTTTCATCTTTCAAAAAATAAGCCGCCGGCGGAAACCCGGGGCGCTTCTTTCCTCTATATTTTTATGCTTTATGGAAGCCTGGCCATGTCCTGGGGGGCAGGTCTATCCCTCCGCGGCTCCCACGCCTTTGCTCACCTGACGCCGTTTGCCTGGTTTTATGATCATGTCCCGGGGTTCAAGGGCATCCGCGTCCCCTCTCGCTATGCCGTCTTCGTCATCCTGGCTGTGGCCGTCCTGGCCGGGTGGGGATTAGACTTTCTGTGGCGCAAGCTCAAGCCGCGCGCGCTGAGGGTCGCTCTGGCCGCGCTCCTGCTTCTGGCCGTCAACGCGGAATACTTGTGCCTCCCTCAGAGGCTGATGTCCTTCCCGGTCGGCCGGGACATCCCCCCCACCTACCTTTGGCTGGCCGAGCAGAAGGGAGATTTTGCCGTCATCGAGCTGCCCATGTCCGGCGATATCATCCACGAGGCGGGTTATATGTATTTTTCTCTTTTCCATAAAAAAAAGATCATGAACGGCTATAGCGGTTTCATCCCGCCCACTGCCGATTTTGTTCACGAACTTTTCCAGGATTATCCCTCGCGGGCCTCGCTCGACCTGCTCCAGGACTTGGGCATAAAGTACGTGATCTTCCATGCCAACAGGCTCAGGCCGCTCAAAGCCCAAGAGGCCCGGGACAGGATGAGGGAAGTCTGCGCCGACGCGCTGCGCGAAGTGAGAACGTTCACCTACCGCCTCCGGAAGCCGTCCGCGCTGGACAAATACCTGGGCGATGATACGGTCTATGAAGTTTTGCCCGGCCCGGCCCGGCCGCCTTCTCCCGGGCCTGAAGAGGAAGTGCCGGCCTCATCCTGGCGGGCTGAGTCTGACCTAGATCCCTCAGACCTCGAGAAACTCAAAGACGGTCGTCTCGATACAATCTGGACGACCGGCCGGCCGAAGGACCGGGGAGAAACTCTTCTCCTTGATTTTAATGAGCCCATCCTCCTCAGCCGACTCTCGCTTTCCCCCGGAGCTACAGCCCAGCACGCTGCCGGCAACCTGGTGGCCTATGGGTCGTTGGACGGAAAGAAATGGTCGCCGGCTGCACCCGGATTCTCGAGCGGCGCTTTCTTCCGCACTCTTCTCCAAAATCCCAAGCATCCGGTCCAGGACATTCTCTTTTCCGGAACGGCTGTCCGATTCGCAAAAATTGAACAGACCGGAAAGAGCTCGGACTGGCCCTGGTCCGTGGCCGAGCTTAAGGTCTTCCGCCGCCGCTCTTAATTCAGGGCGTGAAGGGCCAGGCCCTTGGCTTGGAGGGCCGCTTCCATCACCGCTTCGGATAAAGTGGGATGTATGTAGATGGTGGATGAGACATCCTCGAGTTTCAGCTTTTTCCGGATAGCCAGAGTCAGTTCGGCGACCAGGTCGCTGGCCGAAGGAGCCAGGAGGTGTGCGCCCAAGAGCGTATCGTCCGGCCCGGCAATGAGCTTGACCATGCCCTCCGGCCTGTCCATGGTCACGGCCCGGCCATTAGCTTGAAGCGAGAAATGGCCGACCTGGCAAGCTATCCCCCTCTCCCGGGCCTCTTCTTCGGTCAGCCCCACCGAGGCGAATTCAGGATCAGTGAAAACCGCCAGGGGCAGGGCGGAATAATCCATGGTTTTATCCGCGCCGAAGGCATTCTCCACGGCGGTTAAGCCCTCATGGGAAGCCTTATGGGCCAAAAGCTTCCCGCCGATAAGGTCGCCGATGGCATAGATGCCGGGCAGTTTCGTCCGGAGCTTTTCGTCCACAGCCACGAATCCCTTCTCCAACGGCACAACACCCATCTGAGTTTGGAATGTGTCGGAGTTGGGCCGTCGGCCGACGGCCAATAAAACCTTCTCCGCTTCATAGGAAAAGGCGGCCTTGGTCTTGAGACACAGGCCGCTGAGTTTCATCCGGCCGTCCGCCTCTTCTGCCCGATCGATGCGCATCTGGGTGAAGATGGCCAGCCCCTGGGTCTTGAGAATTCTTTCCAGTCGGGTCCCCATCTCCCGGTCGCATCCGGGAAGGATGGTGGGCAGAAGCTCCAAAACGGTCACTTTTGTGCCCAGGCGGGCATAGATGGTTCCCAACTCCAGGCCGATGGCCCCCGCTCCTACCACCAAGAGGCTCTCCGGAATCGCCTCCAGCTCCAGGGCCTCGCGGCTGGTGATCACTTTCCTGCCGTCAGGTTTCAGAAAAGGAAGGTCCAAAGATCGGCTGCCGGCGGCCAGAATGATCCGCTCCGCCTCAAAGACAGTCTCCCCGCCCGCCTCGGCCACCGACACCCTCTTTTCGTCAAGCAGCCTGGCCCGGCCCTTGATCGTCTCAACCTTTGCTTTCTGAAGCAGGAATTCAGTGCCCTTGACCAGCCGGTCAACGACCTTGACCCGGCCGGCCTGGACGAGCTTCCAATCGCAGGCTACCTGCTCGAGGGGGCCGCTGAATCTTTTATTCTCTTTGAGTTCCCAAAACAGTTTGGTCTGATGGAGAAGGAATTTGGTGGGGATGCAGCCCCAATTCATGCAAGTGCCGCCCACCCTGTCCTCTTCGACGAGCAGGACCCTCTTTTTGAGTTGGGCCGCTCGCAGGCCGGCCACATATCCGGCCGGCCCCCCGCCTATGATGATGAGGTCTCTTTTTTCGGCCATATCAGTGAACGACCCGGATTGTGACGCGCCGGTTCAGGGCGCGGCCGGTGATGGTCTTGTTATCCCCGACCGGCTGGCTGGCCCCGAAGCCGGCGGCGCCGAGAGCCGTCCGGTTCACGCCCAGGCCGGCCAAGGCCTCCACCACGGCCTTGGCCCGGTTTTCGGAAAGCAGCTGGTTGCTCTTGGCCTCGCCGACGCTGTCGGTGTGTCCCTCGATCATGAGCTTGACGGCCGGGTTGTCCTTGAGGTACTTGACGATTCGATCCAGGACCGGCCCGCTTTCCGCTTTGAGCTTGGCCGAACCGAAATCAAAGTAGATGCCGTAGATGTCGACGAACCCCTTGTTTTTCAACTCTTCGGCGATATTCATCGGCCGGCTTCCATCATCAAAGACCCCCAGCTTGCCCAACTCGGTGTATTCCTCGTTGCCCCAGTTGGAGGTTATGACGATCTTCAGCCAGCGCGCCTGGCTTGGCTCCAAATGGACGAGCTGGCTGTTCTTGTTGCGCTCGAGCTGGAAACTGGCCACTTTCTGGAAGCCTTCTTTGGCGCTAACGGTGGAGACTTCCACACTCAAGTCTTTGGCCGAAATCCCTTCCCAGCCCTGCTCATCGGGGATGTTGTTATTGAAAATAAGCGTGGTCAGCCAGGTCTGCTTAGCCAGCTCGATGACCGCCCAGTGCGGGAAGGGCGCTCCGGACTCCGTGCACCAGGCCGGAAGTTCCCCTTCCCATTTGTCGCTCCTGCTGATGAGGTTGGTTACATCCCAGTCGCTTCCGTAGTTGCTGCTGAAGCTGACAACCTTGGCCCCGGCCTCGGCGCTGGCGAGATCGACCTGCTCCTTGACCGTTTGGCCGGCGCCGCACAGAAGCCCGGCCAAAAATAGAATCGAAATAAAGATTCTTTGCATTTTCATGATCCTACCTCCCTGTCTGATCTTGTCTCAGGTCTGTGGTCAGCGGCATTCATTCTATCATAACGAATTGTCTTTAAGTTATTCTAAAAATCATATCGCCCGCCTTGACACCATCCGTCAAAAAATGAAAAATAGGGCCTCCATGATTAGGCTCACCCTAGGCCGAGCATCCAAAGTTATTATTTTCATTCTGGTCCTGGCCGCAGCCGCGCGGGCCCAAGAGTCGGCGCTGCTCTGGGGACGCGTGCTTGACCAGGGCCGGCGGTCGCTGGCGGCCGTTCGCGTCATTGTCACCGTCAAAGACGCGGGCCTACCCATCGAGACGGCTACCGATGAAAAAGGATTCTTTCGTCTGGTGAGCCTGCCTTTTGGGGAATTTTCAGTTCGGTTCGAATCAGCCGGGTTCCAGGCCTATGAAGAGAAAGGCCTTTTTTCCGAACCTTCCTCCCGCCTCTTTCTCCGCATCATTTTGAGTCGCCCCAAGAGCGGCTCATCATCAGTTGATGTCCGGCGGCCCGACCGTCAGGATTTCCACCAGACTCTCCTTGACCAAGATCAAATCCAAGCCTTTCCTTCGGGCAACAACGTCTGGAACCTGGTGGAGAACCAGGACCTGGCCGCCATCACCGACCGCATCGACGTGGGCGGCCTTCATCTCGGACAGGCGGCCCTGTTCAGCCCGCGGGCCTCGGCTTCCTGGACGCAGACGACCTACGGGCTCAATGGGTTGGATGTCACCGATCCGTTCTGGACCGGCCGGCCGCTGTTCTACCCCGATCTCTTCACCTATCGCTTTACCGAGCTCGATAACGCCCGCCTCCCCGTCCGCAGCCTGTACCCCGGCGCTGCTTTTGAACTTGTAACCAAGGAAGCTGGGGACCATCTCCAGGGCGGGCTGTGGACCTTTTATTCTGACCGGAATTTTTCCGCCTCCAATATTACCTCCTCGTTAATCGAGGAAGGAATCAGCGAAACCCATGTCTGGAACAGCCTGGCCGATATCCATTTCGAATTATCGGCGCCGCTGGTCAGGGACAAGCTCGGGCTGTATGTCAGCCTGACCTCCCAGTCGCTGGCCAGGGACTTGGCCGATTATCAGCCGGAAGACTCGTCTTCGGTTCTGGCCGGCTTGGTCAGCCTGGATTATTCCCTGCCCCTGGGCCGTCTCAAGTTTCTGTGGACAGGACAGGCCGTTCATTTGCCTTCCGAGGGAGCCGGCCGCGGTATCCTGCCCGAGGTGACCCGGGATACCCATCAGGGTGCCGACGTCCTTCAATTATTGTGGGACCGCCGCCTGGCCGATCATCATGCTCTGCGGGCCGGCCTGGGCTATGTCCGAGGAACCGCCCGCTCCGATTTCCAGGATGGGGCTGTCGGGCCCTGCCGCGTGGATATTCTTCCCGACCGGTTTTCCGGGGCCGCCCCTTCGGCCGGCCAGGACAACCGCCAAATCCTGGATTCTTACTTGGAAGGCCGGCTGCTCCTCACCAATGTCCTGGGCGGAGCAAACCTGCTGGACTACGGCTTCGGTCTGCGCTATGCCGGATCCTTCTCCTCCCTCCGCATCCTGGACAACATTCAGCTCCGTTATTTCAAAGGCCTGCCCTTGGAAGTCGTCCGCTTCAACACGCCGCTTGAACATAAAGAGGCCTCCCTCGAAGGACGGCTTTATTTCCAGGACACCCTCACCCTGGGTTCCTTCATCTCCTTGACGGCCGGACTTCAGGCGGACTTCAGCCGCGGCTGGGCCGTGGGCTCGGACAGTCGTAGCGCCATAACTTGGCTGAACGTCTCTCCCCGCCTGGGCTTCAGCTTGCCGCTGGCACGACGGAGCGATTCATCTCTTTCCTTCTCTGCGGCCCGCTATTATTTTACCCTGCCCTTGAACTATCTCCTCTACGGACATCCTCAGGCCCCCGGAGGTCTGGTCTATGCCTGGAACGACAAGGACCGCGATTTTCAGTTTGATGAGGGCGAAACCGGCTCCCTCATCCGAAGGGAAGGACCCGCCTTTGCCGCCCTGGACCCCAAACTTATGCGGCCCTATACTGACGAGCTCACCGCCGCCCTGAAGATCGACCTGGGAGCGGGCTGGAGCCTGGCCCTGGCCGGTTTTCTCCGCGAAACGCGGCACCTGGTCGAGACGCTCAACACCGGCGTCCCTTTTTCTTCATACTCGCCGATGTCCTTCCATGAGTCCGGGGACGACCTTATCCCGGGCTCTTATGACGACCTGGACTTCATCATTTACAACCAGAACCCCTCCACCCTGGGACAGGACTTCTTCCTCTTGACCAACCCCGAGCCCGATAAAAGGATTTCCCGCTTTCGCGGCCTGGACCTGACCTTGGTCCGCCGGCACAGCCGGACGTTCAACTTCTTCCTCAGCCTGCAGGCCATCGAAGCCATCGGCACGGCCAGCCCGGGCAACACGGTCTGGGACAACGACGACGGCGTCATCGGCGCTCTGTATGACAACCCCAACACTCTGATCTGTGCCAAGGGCCGCCTTTATTTTGACCGAGGCTACACCGGCCGAGTCGGGTTCAGCTGGAGCCTGCCCGCCGGTTTCCGTCTGGCGGCCGTGGTCAAGTACTACGACGGGCAGCCCTTCGCCCGCCTCATTGTGGTCACCGGCCTTAACCAGGGCCCCTTCTTCATCATGGCCCACCCGCGGGGCGTAAGCCGCTACGAATACAACCGCACTGTAGACGTCCGGCTGGAAAAGATGTTCAGGCTGGGCGGCGCCCGGCTTCGTCTGTTCGCCGACGGGTTCAATATCTTCAACCGGAACCTGGCCCTGTCCGAGGACGAGTGGACCGGCCCGGCCTGGCCCCTCCGCCTCCCCACGGAGATCCAGTCGCCGCGCCTTATTCGTTTCGGTTTGGCCTACGAATTTTGAGTCATCTTGCCATCCTTTTTTGAATTCTGTAGAGTGGAGGGACGATGCTCTCATCCCTGGAAAAAATCATCCTGGCCTTCATCATTCTGGCCACGGCCGCAATTTTCCTGCGGCCCGTCATCCACCGCTTCAGGATTGTCCGGGCCGGCCGGCCCCTGAACCGCTCGGACAGGCCGCTGCGGCGGCTGTGGTATGCCCTGACCAAGGCCCTTTTCCAGTTGTGCACTCTAAAGAACGAACGGGTGGCTACGGGCCTGATGCACGTCTTCATCTTCTACGGCGCTTTGTCCTTCGACACCATGACGGTCAACCACACCCTGGAAGGGTTCATCGATGATTTCGCCTTGTTCGGCCACGGCCTCCTCGGTCAGGCTTTCTCCTTCCTGATCGACCTGGCCGCGCTGCTGGTCATGGCCGGCGTCCTGTTCCTGGCCTTCCGCCGCTTCATCATCAGGCCCAAGGCCTATGCCACCACCCGGTTCGATTCGGCCCTGATCTACCTCCTCGTTACCGCCGCCACTCTGACCTATCTCTACTTCGAGGCCTTCGCCATTGCTCATCATCCGGAGACAGCTCGCTGGGCATTTCTGGGCCGGCCGCTGGCCGGTTTCATCTCCAGCTCCGGGCTCGGCCCGGCCGTTGTGGCCGCCCATTTCAAAATCTCCTGGTGGGTCCATCTCCTGGTGGTGTTCGGCTTCATCGCCTATGTCCCCCACTCCAAATACTTCCACATGTTCACCGGCCCGATAAACCTCTATGTCCATGCCGAAACTCCCAGCGGCGCGCTCCGGCCCCTGAACATAGAAAAGGAGGAAATTTTCGGAGCCGAAAAGGTCTCTGATTATACCTGGAAGGATTATTTGGATTCTTTCGCCTGCATGGAGTGCGGACGTTGTCAAGATGCCTGTCCGGCCTTTCGAAGCGAAAAGCCCCTCTCGCCCAAGATGATCGTCTATAACCTGAAACGACATTTGCTGGCCAAGAGCCGCCCTCTGCTGGGCCGCCGGAGAGACAACCTGCCGGCCCTGGTGCCCGAGGTCCACACCGAGGGAGAGGTCTGGACCTGCACCACCTGCGGCTCCTGCCGGCATGTCTGTCCCGTCGAGATCGAGCACGTCCCCAAGATCGTGGCCGTCCGGCAGGCGGAGGTCCTGATGAAGAGCCAATTCCCCGCCGAGCTCAACGCTTTTTTCCGCAACCTGGAAACCAACTCCAACCCCTGGGGCATCGGTTTTTCCAAGCGGGCGGACTGGGCCGAGGGGCTGGAGGTCAAGCACATCAAGGACGTGCCCCAGGCCGAGTATTTGTTCTGGGTGGGCTGCGCCGGATCCTTCGACGAAGAGGGCAAAAAAATAAGCCGGGCCCTGGTCACCCTCCTGAACAAGGCCGGGATCCGCTTCGGCATCCTGGGGGCCGAAGAGAAATGCTGCGGCGATTCGGCCCGCCGGCTGGGCCAGGAATACCTGTACCAAACCCTGGCCGCGGAGAACATCGCTCTGTTCCAGGCCTACGGCGTGCGGAAAATCCTGACCCTCTGCCCTCACGGTTTCAACACTTTTAAAAATGAATACCCCGCTCTGGCCGGGGTTCTGGCCGGCCTGACCGATGAGCAAAAGGCCCACCTGCGAAACATCGAGGTCATCCACTACGTCCAGCTTCTGGATGAGTTGTTGAAGCAGGGAAAGCTTCCCCTGCGGCCCCTGGCTGAGGGGACCCTCACTTATCATGATTCCTGCTATCTCGGCCGGCACAACCGCTTGCTGGACGAGCCCCGCCGCATCCTGAAGCGGATGGCCGGAGAAACGCCGGTCGAACTTGAGGAAAACCGCGAGCACAGCTTCTGCTGCGGGGCGGGCGGAGGCCTGATGTGGACCGAGGAAAAGCTGGGCCGGAGGATCAACCATCTCCGGACCGAGCAGGTCCTCCGCTCCGGAGCAGC
Organism: Candidatus Aminicenantota bacterium; assembly: GCA_963702835.1. Lineage (GTDB taxonomy): Bacteria > Acidobacteriota > Aminicenantia > Aminicenantales > JAFGAV01 > JAFGAV01. The sequence goes on along the minus strand of OY969762.1, from coordinate 851,500 downwards.
AACCGCCGTCACCTCCTGTCCGTTCTGTCAGACCATGCTGCGGGACGGCCTCAAGGATAAGAATAGGGAGGACATCAAGGTTAAAGATATAGCCCAGATCGTAGCGGACTGCCTGAAGGAATAGAAAAAGAATTTAGCCGGCCAGTATCTCGCGGAAGGCGGCTATAGCCCGGTCCACGTCCGTGTCATCCACATCCTTGTGGGTGACCATCCGCACCCCGCCGAAAACGGCCAGGACCCAGACATCTCTCTTTTTCAACTCCAGCAGTAGGTCGGGGGCCGCGATCCGCGGATGATTGAAGTAGAAGATAACAATATTGGTCTCGACTTCTTTGGGGTCAAGGGTGACGCCCGGCAGGCCGGCGATGGACTCCGCCAGCCGCTTGGCCCGGCGGTGGTCCTCGTGAAGCCGCGCCGGCATTTCGGTTAGGGCCAGCAAGCCGGCGGCGGCCAGAACGCCCGCCTGTCTCATGCCCCCGCCCAAGGCTTTGCGGATACGGCGCCCGAGGTCGATGAAGTCGCGGGGGCCGACCAGCATTGACCCTACCGGCGCCGACAGGCCCTTGGACAAACAGAACATCACCGAGTCTGCTTGCGCGGCATAGGCTTTGACCGGCACACCGGAAGCAACGCTGGCGTTGAAGATGCGGGCCCCGTCCAGATGGACTTTGAGGCCGTGTCGGTCGGCCACTTCTCGGATGGCCTTCATGTTATCGAGGGGCAAGACCGCCCCGCCCCAATTGTTATGAGTGTTCTCCACACAGATGAGCGAGGTGCGCGGCGAATGGACGGAGGGTATCCGGATGTTCTGCTCCACCTCCTGCCTATCCATGGCCCCCCGCCGAGAGGCGAGCGGCCGGGGCGTTACACGGGAGATGAAGGTCAGGTGCGTCGATTCCATGTTGTAGATGTGGCACTTGGCTTCGACGATGACCTCTTCCAGCTCCCGCGTCCAAGCCTTGACCGCAACGGAGTTGCCCATCGTTCCCGAGGGCAGGTAGAGGCCCGCCTCTTTGCCCATGACCTGGGCGGCCAAGGCTTCCAGCTTCTGGACGGTCGGGTCATCGCCCAGAACATCGTCACCGACTTCGGCCTCGGCCATGGCCCGCCGCATGCGGTCCGTAGGCTTGGTCACCGTGTCGCTGCGAAAATCGGAATAAGGGTTCATGCCCATGTGTGTCTCCAAATTAAAGGCATTATAGATTAATAAGAGGGGTACAGCAACCCTGGGCCGGTTTACTTGGTTATGAATCTATGATAATAATAAACTCGAACAACTAGCACGCATGCTCAACGATAAGAAATACCGCTTCATCCTTTTTGCCCTTCTATTCCTCAACGTCCTCTTTTTTTGCGCCCTGGTCTCGGCCCAATTTTTCCAAAGTGGAGAAACCATCATCGTGCCGGACGTGGTGGGAAAAACGTTCAAGCAGGCCAGGGAAGAGCTCGGCCGGAAGAAGCTGGCCTTGTTGCTGAAGGGCCAACAGTTCGACATAACTATGGAAAAAGGCAAGATCATCGCCCAAAGCCCGTCGGCCGGTTCGCGGATCCAGGTTCAGCATGCGGTTAATGTCATCATCAGCCGGGGGAGCGAGCAGGTCGTTGTCCCTCGCCTCCTCAACCGCAGCCTGGAATCGGCCCTCCCCGGACTGAGGGGAGCTGGCCTGACCAAGGGAAAAGTGGCCTTCATCCATACTCCAGCCTATCCGGCCGGCCGGATCATCGCCCAGGACCCTCCTCCCCAGAGCGAGGTTCAGAGGGAAATGCCGATTGACCTCCTGGTCAGCCAAGGGGAACTGGAAAAAAAGTACATCATGCCGGACCTCCTGGGCCGCCAGGCCGAGGACGTCCGCCGTCAGCTGACGGCCCAGGGCTTTAAGCTTGCCTATAGCGGCTCCTCCTATTACCCGGGCCTGGGGCCGGGCACCATCATCCGCCAGTTCCCGCCCAAGGGCCATGCCGTTCAGAAAAGGACTCTGATCTCGGTGGAGGTAAGCAAATGAAAGTCAGCCTGGCGCCGTCCATCCTGTCGGCCGACCCGACCGCCCTGGGACAGGCCGTCCGGCTCGTGGAGGAATGGGGGGCCGACCTCGTTCATGTGGACATCATGGACGGCCACTACGTCCCCAACCTGACCTTTGGCCCCAGCCTGGTGACCGCCCTGAAAAAAAAGACATCCCTGCCCATCGATGTTCACCTGATGGTCAGCCAACCGGCTCAGATGCTGCCCCTCTTCCTTAGGGCCGGGGCGGACTGGGTCTCCTTTCACCTGGAGGCCTCGACGCATGTCCATGGTGACCTCTACCAGGTCAAAAAAGCGGGGAAAAAAGCGGGGCTGGCCTTGAACCCGGGGACGCCCATCCATCTGCTCAGCGATATTCTGCCGGACCTGGACTTTGTCCTGTTGATGTGCGTCAACCCCGGCTGGGCATCCCAATCCTTCCTGCCCTTTTGCCGGGATAAGATCCGGCGGATGAGCCGATGGCTGCGTGGACAGCGGCTGGACATCCCCATCGCCGTGGACGGCGGGGTGAACGCCGAGAACATCGAAGACCTGGTCCGGGACGGCGTAGACGTTCTGGTCATCGGCTCGGCCATCTTCAACAGCCCGGACCCCCGGGAAGCATTCCTGAAAATGAAACAGGCTGCCGGCCGGGGAAAAAAGTCATGAATGTTCTGGTCACGGGCGCGGCCGGGTTTATCGGCTCGCGTCTGGCCGGGAGGCTTCTCCAGGCGGGCCACCGAGTCATCGGCCTGGATTCCTTTGCCAATTTCTATCCGAGGTGGATGAAGGAACGGAACCTGGCCCCCTTCCGGCCCGACGGCCGCTTTGAATTCCTGGCCCAGGACCTTAATGACTTCGACCCGGCCGCTCTCCTCGGGCGGGTGGAGGCCGTCTTTCATCTGGCCGCTCAGGCCGGGGTGAGGTCAAGCTGGGGCCGCAACTTCAGCGACTATATTCGCAACAACATCCAGAACACCCAGAGCCTGCTGGAAGCAGCCAAAGAATCAGGGCCCCCCAAGTTTATCTTCGCTTCTTCCTCATCGGTCTACGGGATGACCCCCGACCTGCCCATGAAGGAAACCAGCCCCCTCCTCCCCCTGTCGCCCTATGGCGTGACCAAGCTGGCGGCCGAGCAGCTGTGCACGCTGTACTACCGGAATTTCGGCCTGCCCACCGTATCGCTCCGCTTTTTCACTGTCTTCGGGCCGGGCCAGCGGCCGGATATGGCTTTCCACCAGTTCTTCAAGGCCGTCCTGGAAGGCGGGGAGATCACCGTATACGGGGATGGACGCCAGACGCGCGATTTCACCTATGTGGATGATGTCGTGGAAGCCTGCCTGGCCGCGCTGGAGAAAGGCCGGCCGGGCGAGGTGTACAATGTGGGCGGCGGCCATCGTCAGCGCTTGGAGGACATTTTTCCCCTGCTGGAGGATATCTGCCGCAAGCCTGTCCGCCGCCGAACGGCCGAACGGCAAAGAGGGGACGTGCCGGATACCCTGGCCGATATTAAAAAAGCCCAGGGCGATCTCGGCTATGCGCCCCGGACCGAGCTCCGCGAGGGATTGACCCAGGAATGGGCCTGGGTCCAGACCCTTTACCAGGCCTAGACGTCCATGACTCAAGGACAAACACCATGAAAAGATATACCGTGAACCTGGCCATTGTCCTGGCCCTCCTGTTGCTATTCTCCCAATGCAAAAAGAGTAGCCCCGAGCTGACCCCCCAACAATCCGCCTCGGACGAAACACTGTTCAAGCTCGGCGAGCAGACCTTAAAAAAGGACCCGGAAAAGGCCCGCCTCTACATGCGCCAGGTGATAGATTCCTTCCCCAAAAGTTTTTATGCTCAACGGGCCAAACTGGCCATCGCTAATTCCTATTACGAAAAGGGCGATGAATCGAGCATGATCCTGGCCACAGCCGAGTACCGGGAATTTATCAACCTCTATCCCTACAGCCCTTCCTCGTCCTTCGCTCAGTTCCGGATCGGCCTGGCCTTCTTTAAACAGACCTTGAAGCCCGGCCGCGACCAGACCAAGACTCAGCAAGCCCTGGCCGAATTCAAGAAAGTGGTCAGCCAGTATCCGCTCAGCGAAGAAGCCAAACAGGCCCAGTCGCGGATCAAGGACTGCGAGGAGAAATTGGCCGAACAGACCTTCATCATAGGCGTCTTCTACTACCGGGTCTTGGGCTACAAGGCTTCCATCTCCCGTCTGACCGAGATCCTGACCAACTATCCGGATTACAGCAAGTTGGACCAAGTCTATTTCTACCTGGCTGATTCCTACTTCAAATGGGGGAAGCTTCAGGAGAGTGTCCCTTTTTTTACCAAGCTAGTATCCGATTATCCCAAGAGCTCTTGGGCCAAAAAGGCCCAAGGACGGCTTAAGGACATCAACGAGCAGAACACCAAGGCCAAAAAATAATACGTTAAGGAGGCGATGATGGAACGAGCCAATAGCTTCCTGGCCCTGACCGCGCTGTCCCTGGCGGCCGCTGTCCTGCTGGCCGTCCCGCTGCGGGGGCTGGCCGAGGAGCCGGCGCCGGGTCTCAAGGCAGGGCTGGGAGTCGAATACCTGTCGCGGACGATCTCCTGGGACGAGGACGCCCATACCTCCAAGCTGGGAGGCCTGCTGTTCGCCTTCCAGGCCGAGGTGGAGGTCTACCAGGGGCTGGCCGTTGAAGTTCAAGCCGGCTATGCCCTGTCCAATTTCAACGGCCTTATCTTCCGCGCCCTTCCCTTCTCGGTCGAGTACCAGGCCGGCTACACGGGCAGCATCTTTCTGGGAGGCGGGCTCAAAGCCCGGCTCGTCCCCTCCAAAAACCTCGAGGTCGAAGTGGAGGCTGCCCTGGACGCCTGCCTCGGCTTCCCCAACAACTGGCCCATCGAGGACCTGGCTGTGGCCGGAACGCTGGAGGGAAAGTCGACCTGGATGCGGTTTTCGGCCGGCCCCGTGCTGTGGTACAAAGGGCTCCCCTACTACGTCTATCCTTACCTTAAGGTCCAGTACAGCCGCCTGTGGGGCACCTTCACCATGACTGAAACAATCGAGACCCTGGAGGGCATCGAAAATAAAAAAATAGCCGGCTCCGGCCCGGTCTCCTTATCACTGGGCATCCTCAGCGAAGTGAGCAAGGTCATCGGGCTGCGGGCCGAGGTCACGGCCGTGCCCCGCCGGGGGGGCCTGGATATCGGCGCGGCCGGCCGCCTGGTCTTTTCTTTCTAAGGGGAGGAGGGAACCATGAGGAGACCTTATGTCTTTGTCATCCTGGCCACCGGTGTCGGCCTGGCCTTGACCGTCGGCCTGGTTCGCTCCGGACAGTCAGCCGCTCAAAACGATCTCACCGGCCGGATCTCCAGCCAGGTTCAGGACTGGACGAAGCTGGCCCAGTCCCGGTCGCCCGAAGTGCGCTATGTTCCCGGACGGGTGCTGGTCAAGTTCAAAGAATACGTTCCGGCCTGGCTGGCCGGCTGGCAGATTGCCTCTTACCACGTCCAACTGGTCGCCCGCCTGCCCCAGATCAAGGCCTTTGTTGTGGGGCTGGCCGCGGACACGATCGTGGAGGAGGCCGTTGCCGCGCTGGAGTTGAATCCGGAAGTGGAATATGCCGAGCCGGATTACATTGCCACCGCTCAGCTGACTCCCAACGACACGTTTTTCAACTACCAATACGCTCTGTCCAACACCGGACAGGAGATCCATGTTCCCGGCAGCCCCAGGGGCAAGCCTTCCGCTGATATCAAAGCCACGGCCGCCTGGGAGGAAACAAGGGGGGATGAGACAGTGGTGGTCGCCGTGCTGGACACGGGCGTCGACCTCCAGCACCCTGACCTTATGAACAAGATAGCCAGCAGCGGACGAGACTTCGTCAACGGCGATTTCGACGCCTCCGACGACCACGGCCACGGCACTTACATCGCCGGCATCATCGGCGCCGATACGGACAACGGCCAGGGCATCGCCGGGGTGGCCTGGAACTGCCTGATCCTGCCGGTCAAGGTTCTGGACAACCAGGCCGTGGGTGAGTACTCCAAGATCGCTCTGGGCATCATCTGGGCGGCGGACAACGGGGCCAGCGTCATCAACCTGAGCCTGGGATACACCGAGCTCAGCACGACCCTTCGCGATGCCGTCAAGTACGCTTATGACAAGGGCGTCGTCCTTGTCGCCGGGACGGGCAACACCGGCGGCCCGGTCGAGTACCCGGCGGCCTATGACGCCTACTGCCTGGCTGTGGCCGCCACGGACTACAACGACGCCCGGCCGGCCTGGTCCAACTTCGGCTCTGAGGTGGATGTCGCCGCCCCGGGGGTCAGCATCTTCAGCACCGTCCCCCGCGGTTATTACGGGCCGGGCTCCGTGGACTACGGCTTCGCTTCCGGGACCTCAGCCTCGGCGGCGCACGTCTCCGGCCTGGCGGCGCTGATCATCAGCCTCAAACCTTTCCTGACGGTCAATCAGGTCATGGATGTCATCCGCTTCTCGGCCGACGACGTCAATGCGGAGACCTACCTGGGCAAGGACGAATTCCTGGGCTACGGCCGGATCAATATGGAGAAGGCCTTGGTGCCCTTCCTCATCAAAAAAAAGCCCGGTGAATGATCAAGTTCCTCCGCATCAGGAACCTGGCCACTATCGAGGACCTGCAGCTTGACCTCGAGGAAGGCTTTTCTATCCTAACCGGAGAAACGGGAGCCGGGAAATCCATCATCATCGATAGCCTCCGTCTCCTGCTGGGGGAGCGGGGCTCGGCCGACCTCCTCCGCACTGGAAAATCCGAGGCCGTGGTCGAGGCGGTCTTCGACACGAAAGAGGCGCCCGGCCTGCCCCCGGATGTCTCGGCCGAGGACGGAGAGCTTATCATCCAGCGCCAGATCACCGAGCAAGGAACGGGCAAAGCCTATCTGGGGGGCGTTCTGGTGCCTCTTAAGAAGCTCAAGGATACGGGGGCCGGGCTGGTGGACATCTACGGGCAGCACGACCATGTCTTCCTCCTGAACCTCGACAATCATCTCAACTTCCTGGACAGCTTCGGCAACGCTCTGCCCCTGCGCCAGGAAACCGGCCGCCTGGCCCAAGAGCTGCGCCAGAAGCACAAGGAGAAACAAGAGTTGGAGGCCTCGCAGCGAGACGCGGCTCAGCGTCTCGACTTTCTCGAATACCAGATCAAGGAGATCGAAGCGGCCGGTTTGCGGCCGAGCGAAGAGGCCGAACTCCTGCAGCAGAGGCATATCCTGAAGAATGCCGAGAAGATCGCCTCTCTTGTTGAGGGCGCCCTGGACATCGCCTCCGAGCGCGAAGAGTCGCTCCAGTCTCTGATAGCCAGGCTGCGGTCGCTGCTGGCCGAGCTCAGCGGTTTCGACCCGGCCTTCCGCGAGATAGGAGACTCCCTCGAGCCGGCCGACATCACCCTCCGGGAGGTGACCAACCTGCTGCTTAAATATAAGGACAGGCAGTCCGTTTCTCCGGAGAACCTGGAAAAGATCGAAGAACGCCTGAGCCTCATCGAAAAGCTCAAGAGAAAATACGGCCAGAACCTGGCTGATATCCAGGTCCATTTTGACCGCATCAAGGAAGAGCGCGAGCGCCTGGTCCATGGCGAAGAGAGTCTGTTCGAAGTAAAGGCGGGTATCGACAAGCTCTTCCGGGAATACAGCGAAAAGGCCGGCCGGCTGTCGGAGAAACGCCGGCTGGCCGCCCGGGAACTGCAGGACCTGGTCGAAAAGGAAGTCGGCCAGCTGGGCATGAAGAAGGCCAGGTTCGAGGTCCAGGTCCAGACATCTCCCCCCGACCGGGAACAGACCGACAAAGCGCGGGACAGCGGCCAGGATGAGGTCGAATTTCTCATCAGCCCCAACCCCGGAGAACAGCTCCGGCCGTTGAGGAAGATCGCTTCGGGCGGCGAGCTGTCCCGGGTCATGCTGGCCCTCAAGTCCATCGGCCGCGAGCAGGAACGCCTCAAAACCCTGATTTTCGACGAGATCGATGCCGGGATCGGCGGCAAGACGGCCGAATTCATCGCCCAGAAACTCAAGGAACTGGCCCGGCGCCACCAGGTCATCTGCATCACCCATCTGCCGCAGATCGCCTCCCAGGCCCGGCATCATTTCCGGATCGAAAAGCGGGTGGAGAAAAACCGGACCTACACCACAGTCCAAAAGCTGGGTTTCGAGGAGCGGGTGGAGGAAATCGCCCGGCTCATTTCCGGAAGCCGCCTCACCGAGGCCGCTCTGCAGAACGCCCGAGAGATGCTCACTCACAACCTGGGGCCGGGCTGAGCGGCCCTCTTAAGGAGATAACCATGCTGAAACCGACCGGACCCAAGAAATCCTCCCTGGAACGCGGGCCGCGGGCCAACCGGGCCATCAGCCTATTTGGCCAGGGTTTCAACTGCAGCCAGGCCGTCCTGGCGGCCTACGCCCCAAGCCTCGGCCTTGAGCGGGAAAAAGCCTTCCGGCTGGCCCAAGGCTTCGGCGCCGGTATGGCCCGGCTGGGAGAGACCTGCGGCGCGGTGACCGGGGCCATAATGGTCATCGGCCTGAAATACGGAAAGGTCCGGGCTAAGGATGACGCGTCCAAGGAAAAAACCTATCGGCTGGTTGGGGAGTTCATGGACCGTTTCCGTTCCCGACACGGCTCCCTGCGCTGCAAAGTGCTGCTCGGACATGACCTCGGCTCGGCCCGCGGGCAAGAGAGAATCAAACAGCTAGGGCTTCACCAAAACCTGTGCCCAAAGTTCATCCGAACGGCGGCCGGCATTCTGGAAAAAACATTATAGAGACCACTCCGGCCTCCGGCAGAGTTAGTCATTTGTCCATGATAAAGGCACGCCTCGGCCAGCGGCCGCACCCCGCCTTCCACATCCATACCTTCGGCTGCCAGATGAATGAGAACGATTCGGAATACATGGCCGGCCTCCTGGCCGAAGCGGGGATGGAGAAAACAGATTCTCCGGAGGCCAGCGACCTGGTCATCGTCAACACTTGCTCGGTGCGCCAAAAATCCGAGGAAAAGCTGTTTTCCTTCCTGGGCCGTCTGGCTGTCCTGAAAAGAAAGCATAATTTTCGGCTGGCGGTGGCAGGCTGCACGGCCCAGGCCCAGGGAGCAAAGATCATGAGCCGGGTGCCGGAAGTGGACCTGGTCCTGGGACCGGACAGCTATTCCCGCTTGCCCCGGCTTCTGGAGGCCGGATCTGGGAAGGCGGTGGATGTTGAGCAGGCCTCCGTCTGGCGCGAGGACCGGCCCAGGATTTTTCTCCGAGAAAGCCGGGCCAGCGCCTTTGTCACGATCATGGAAGGCTGCAACAACTTCTGCGCCTACTGCATCGTTCCCTATGCCAGGGGCCGCGAAAAGTTCCGGCCCCTGCGGCTGGTCATGGACGAAATCCATGGACTGGCCGCTGCCGGATACAAGGAAATCATTCTCCTGGGCCAGAACGTGAACACCTACCGCGACCCGGAGTCGGGCCTAGACTTTCCCGGTCTGCTCCGCCAGGCCGGAGCAACGCCCGGCCTGGAATGGGTCCGCTTCATAACCTCCCACCCCAAAAACTTCAGCGGGGCTATCATCCTGGCCATGCAGGAAACCCCGGCCATCTGCCGGCAGGTTCATCTGCCGCTTCAGTCCGGCTCCAGGCGAGTCCTGGAGCGAATGAACCGCGGCTACACCCGGGAAGAATATCTGCGGTTGTCGGACACGCTCCGCCAGTCTTTGCCCGGGCTGGAGCTGAGCACGGATATCATGGTCGGTTTCCCCGGCGAGACCGAAGAGGATTTTGCCCATACGCTCCAAGCCTTGGAGATTGTCCGCTTCGCCAATATTTTTTCCTTCCGCTACTCGCCGCGGCCATTTACGGCTTCGGCCCGCCGGGCCGACGATGTCCCTGTCCAGGTCAAAAAAAGGCGCCTGGTGGAACTGCAGGAACGCCAAAAACAGGTCCAGCTCGAGCTCAACCGGGCTTTGGTCGGAAGCACGCGGCGCGTGCTCTGCACTGGAGCATCCAAGAAAGACCCGCGCGCTTACAGCGGCCGGGATGAAAGCTACCGGGTAGTCAACTTCACCGCGCCCGAGGGCCTCTCCCCTGTCCACCGCTTCGTTGAGGTCCGGGTGACCGGCTGCGGCCCCTACAGCCTCACGGGCGAAATTGGCAAATTGTAAAATTATTAAAAGCATCCCTTTTTCTATTGCAAATCCAGATAATACGGGAGAAGGGTTGTGTGGGGTCAAATCCATGGAGATAGTGTATGCAGCCCTTGGGCTATGGATTGATAAAGAACATTTAAAATTGAGCCAAATTGAAATTTCGCCCTGTTTATGCTATAGATAGCCCCTTCATTTTCCGAACCTCTTGGCGGAATCATAGAAATCCGAAGGAGGGAGACGTTTATGCTGCAAAAAACGCTATTCGAAACGGTCGCCTTGTGGTCCGTCCTGGGCATCGCTCTACTGGGACTGGCTTATGCCCTATTCCTTCGGCGTCAGATCATGTCCAAAGACAAAGGCACCCCCAAAATGATCGAGGTTTGGGGGGCCATTAAACAGGGCGCTGAAACCTACCTTTCCCGCCAGCTCAAGACCATTCTCCCTTTGATCGTCGTTCTGACCGTGGCCCTATTTTTCAGCGTTTATATCGTCCCCCCCTCGCCCGAAGCCCTGGAGCGTTTTCCCCGATATGCCTCGGACCCGAATAAGATCAAACTGATCATCGGCTTCGGCCGGGCAGCGGCTTTTATCCTGGGCGCTCTCTTTTCCCTGACGGTCGGACAGTTCGGCATGCGGATGGCCGTTCAGGGCAACGTGCGCGTGGCCTCCGCCGCCCGGACCAGCTTTGACAAGGCCTTGAAGATCGCCTACCGGACCGGAACCATCACCGGCATGCTGACCGACGGTCTGGGCCTGCTGGGGGGGACGGTCATCTTCCTGATTTTCCAAAAGGCTGCGCCCGATGCCCTGCTGGGCTTTGGGTTCGGCGGCACGCTCCTGGCCATGTTCATGCGGGTGGGCGGCGGCATCTACACCAAGGCCGCCGACGTGGGCGCCGACCTGGTGGGCAAGGTCGAGGCCAACATCCCCGAGGATGATCCCCGCAACGCAGCGGTGGTGGCCGATCTGGTGGGCGACAACGTCGGCGATTGCGCCGGCATGGCCGCCGACATCTTTGAAAGCTACGAAGTGACCATCGTTGCCGGCCTGATCCTGGGCCTGGCCCTGGTGGCCCTGACCCACCAGATCAAGTGGATCATCTTCCCCCTGCTGGTGCGCGGCATCGGCGTCTTCTCCTCCATCATCGGCACCTACCTTGTCCGCGGCCGCAAAGGCCAGCAGCGGGGCAACGCCATGTCCGCCATCAACCGGGGCTTCTACACCTCGGCCTTCATCTGCCTCGTCGCCTTTGCCCTGATCGCCCATTTCTACATGCACGAATGGCGGGCCTTCCTATCGGTGGCGGCGGGCATCATCCTGGCCATCCTCATTGACGAGCTGACCAAATACTTCACCGACACCCATCATGCTCCGGTCAAAGAGATCGCCGCCTCGTCGCGAACGGGCTCGGCCACTCTCCTCCTGTCCGGCCTGTCGTTCGGCATGGAATCGTCGGTGTGGTCCATCCTGGTCATCGCCTCGACCATCGGCTCGGCCATCCTCATCTACCTCCCCTACATGAGCCAGGGCCCCACGGGCGTCGTCTATGTCCTGTACGGTGTGGCCATGACCGGCATCGGGATGCTGACCCTGACCGGCAACAACGTGGCCATGGATTCTTTCGGCCCCATCTGCGACAACGCCAACGGCATCGGCGAAATGGCCGGCCTGGACAAAAACGCCCGCCAGATCATGGCCGACCTGGACGCCGTGGGCAACACCACCAAAGCCATCACCAAAGGCGTGGCCATCGGCTCGGCCGTCATCGCCGCGGTATCCCTGTTCGGCTCATATCTTACCGACGTGACTAAAGTCCAGAAACCGCTGGTCGAAAGCGGCTTGCTGCAGGCCTCCCAGACTCTGGCCTCGACGGGCATCCGCGTGTCGATGCCCCTAGTCCTGGTCGGACTGCTCATCGGCGGCGCCATCCCTTGGCTTTTCTCCTCGTTGACCCTGAATGCCGTTTCCCGGGCCGCTTCGCTTATCGTCATGGAGGTCCGCCGTCAATTTCGCATCCCCGGCCTGATGCAGGGCAAGGTCAAACCGGACTACAAACAGGCCGTCCAAATCTGCACCATAGCCGCCCAGAAGGAGCTCATCGGCTTGGCCCTGCTGGCTATCCTGACCCCCCTGCTCGTCGGCCTGGTCCTTCAAGTCGAAGCGCTGGGCGGTTTCCTGGCCGGGGCCATTCTGTCCGGCCAGCTCCTGGCCGTATTCATGTCCAACACCGGCGGCTCCTGGGATAACGCCAAGAAACTCATCGAGGACGGCCTGTACGGCGGCAAGGGCTCGGCCTCCCACAAGGCAGCCGTGGTGGGCGACACCGTAGGCGACCCCCTCAAGGATACGGCCGGCCCGGCCCTCAACCCTATGCTCAAGGTTATCAACCTGGTCTCGGTGCTGGCCGCGCCCATCATCATCCAGTACCGCCGGACAACTCCGGCCCTCATCGCTGTGGTGGCGGCCCTCTTCCTGATCGCGGTGGCTTCCATCTGGTATTCCAAGCGCTCCGGGCTCAAGGAATTCCACCAGGTGGAGGAAGTCATCGAATCCAAGTCGGACTCGGCGGAACAGCGATTAATGGCAAGAGGCTCAAAACGCAAGAAATAAGCTAATTATTTTCCCTTAGCTCTTCTCCCTTCCCTAGAGAGAGCATCCTTTTTCCGCGATATTCTTAAACAATAGAGTGGACGGGTGCCGCGGGGCCTATCCCGGGGAGATAGTGTGCACAGGAATTGAGCTATGGCTAGGGCAGCCGTAGCGACCATCAGGGAAGGTTTAGCCTTCCCGAGCCGGATTCGAAGGAACCCCGTTCTGCGGGGCGCCGAGGGTGTCTGAGCTTCTTGATCAACGCGGAAGATGTTAAAGTTCCATAAATCATGTTCTGAGGTCAGGTTCTTGGTGCGAGTTCCGCAGGCGCTGAGAAGACGGCGAGGGAACGGCGTTAAAAACCTTCCCGGGAGCGAGGCCGCCCTGGCCGTAGCCTCATTGACAAGAAACATCGAGGGGATGCCCCAGGACAGGACCCGTCCTTCTCGCCCAAGGCCACAGAAGAAGGATGCTTTCTCTCCCAGCCCCTATTTGCCCCGGCTCCTGAATTCATATATAATTCCGGCCTCTTGAGGGCCCTTACATTCCCCAAGATTAGCGGCTATGAAGATCAATGTCTGGAACACCATCCTGCAGCTCAGCAAAGAGCGCGGGGTGGAGCCCGCGGTAATCGTCAACGCCATCAAGGAATCGCTCCGCGTGGCTTCGGCCAAGCACTTCGTGCACAACGAACAAGTCAATGTCTTCTTCCAGCCGGAGAAGGGAGAGCTCCGGGTGTACGCCGTCAAAAAAGTCGTCGATCAGGAGCCGCCCCCCGATCCATCCGCTGAAATTTCGCTGGGCGAGGCCCGCCAGACCGATCCCTTCGTCAAACCCGGAGACACCCTGGAGCTCGACCTGCCGCCCGAGACCCTGGGCCGGATCTCCGCCCAGGCGGCCAAGCAGGTCATTTTCCAAAAAGTCAGGGACGCCGAGCAGGAAAAGATCTATGAGGACTTCGCCTCCCGCACCGGAGAGATCATCTCCGGCATCGTCCGTCGGCTGGAGAACTCCGGTTTTATCCTGGAAGCAAACCAGGCTGAAGTCATTCTTCCGCTCCGGGATATCCTGCCCAACGAAAACTTTCAGCGCGGCGACAGGGTCAAAGCCGTCATCAGTCAGGTCCAGATTGGCATGCGGGGGGCTCAGATACTGACCTCCCGGACGAGCTACCGCTTTCTGGCCAAGCTGCTGGAGCTGGAGATTCCGGAGATCGCCAACAACATCATCGTCATCAAGGACATCGTCAGGCAGCCGGGAGAACGGGCCAAGGTGGCCGTCTTTACTCAGGATCGCGATGTGGATCCGGTAGGCGCCTGCATCGGGCCCAAAGGCAGCCGGATCCTGGCTGTCAGCAAGGAACTGCAGGGAGAAAAAATTGATGTCATCCTGTGGTCCCCTAACCCGGCCATCTACGCCAAATCCGCCCTCAGCCCGGCCAAAGTGAGCCGCATCCAATTGGAGGACCAGGACAATAAAAGGCTCCAGGCTTTGGTCGCCCCCGACCAAACCTCGCTGGCCATTGGCAAGAAAGGGATCAACGTGAAGCTGGCCTCCAAACTGGTCGGCTGGAAAATCGGAATCAAAGAGATGGGATCATGAACAACAAACCGCCCGCCAAACCTCGAACGCCCGGCAAGCCCAAGGAGGCACCTCCGGCCCCGGCCAAGAAACCCGCTCCGGCAACCGTCAAGGCCGCCAAGGAGGCCGTCAAGAAGCCCAAGGAAGCTGTTCTTCCCCAGCGCCTCCATCTCGTCCTGACCGAGGGGATGGATCTTAAGGCGCTGGGCGACCGCCTGAAGATCGCGCCCAAGACTCTCCTGGATAAGCTGGCGGCCAAGGGGATCATCCTCTCGGCCGGGGAACTCCTCGACGGTTCACTGGTCGAAACTCTATCCAAAGAAGTCGGCCACGACCTTGAATTCATCTCCCTCGAGGAAGCGGTCCGCAGAGAAGCGGACCTCCACCCCGAGAGTAAGGTCATCCGGCCGCCGGTGGTGACAATCATGGGCCATGTCGACCACGGCAAAACGACCCTCCTGGACGCCATCCGCGCCTCCAACCTGGTGGGCAAGGAATCGGGCGGGATCACCCAGCACATCGGCGCCTACCAGGTCAAGGTGGGCAACCGTCTCATCACCTTTATCGACACGCCCGGCCACGAAGCCTTCACCCGGCTTCGGGCTCGCGGGGCCAAGGTCACGGACATCGTCATCCTGGTGGTGGCGGCCGACGAAGGAGTCATGCCCCAGACCAAGGAAGCCATCAGCCATGCCCAGGCGGCCAAGGTGCCCATCATCTTGGCCATCAACAAGATCGATAAGCCTGAGGCCAACCTGGACCGGGTCAAGCAGCAACTTTCCAAGGAAGGGCTGCTGATCGAGGAATGGGGAGGCAAGACGGTCAGCCTGGACATTTCGGCCAAAGAGAAAAAGAACATCAAGGAACTGCTGGAGATGATCCTGCTCCTGGCGGACGTCAATGAGATCAAGGGCAACCCGTCCGTTCCGGCCCAGGGCGTCGTCTTGGAGGCCCGGCTGGACCCTAAAAAGGGCGCCCTGGCCACGGTCCTGGTTCAGCAAGGGACCTTATCCCAAGGGGAGACCTTCATCTCCGGCACCACTCACGGAAAAATCCGCGCCCTTTTCGATGAGCAGGGCCGGACGCTCAAGACGGCCGATATGTCCATGCCGGTTGAGGTGTTGGGCTTTAATGAAGTCCCCGAGGCCGGGGAGGCCTTCCAAGTCGTCTCCAGCCTGGGTCAAGCCAGGCTCCTTGTCGATCATCGCCTGGCTGGCCTCAAGAAGAAAGAGCCGGGGGCTCCCGCCTACGTCAGCCTGGAAGATCTCTTCAAACGGATCAAGGAGGGCGTGGTCAAAGAGCTGGCCCTGGTGGTCAAGGCCGACGTCCAGGGCTCGGTGGAGGTCCTCAAAGATCTCTTGCCTACCCTGGCCACCGAGCAGGTCAAAATCAGGATCATCCATGCCGGCACCGGGAACATCACCGACTCCGACATCCTGCTGGCCTCCACTTCCAAGGCCATCATCCTGGGCTATAATATTCGAGCCGGGCAAAAGACGCTGGAGCAGGCCAAAAAGGAAAACGTAGAGATCCGGACCTACTCCATTATTTATCAGCTGATCGAGGAGCTGAAAAAGGCTGTGGCCGGCCTGCTGGAGCCGACCGTCCGGGAGGTCTTTCTGGGCCGGGCCGAGATCCGCCGTGTCTTCCACATCCCCAAGGTGGGCGTCATTGCCGGCTGCTACGTCACCGACGGCAAAATCCAGCGCGGGGCTGAGGCCCGCGTTGTTCGCAACAAAGAAATCGTCTTCAAAGGCCGCATCTCCTCTCTCAAGCACATCAAGGAAAATGTGACCGAGGTCCAGAAGAACTTCGAATGCGGCATCAGCCTGGACAGGTTTAAGGAAATCCAGGAAGGCGATTTGATCGAGGCCTACCTGACCGAAACCGTCAAGCCCAAATAGCTGTAGGAGCCGGCCATGATCATCGGATTGCTCGTCCTCGACCTTCACCTCCCCCAGGCCCGGTCCCTCAAGGACAAGCGGAAGACACTCAACCGCATCCGGGACCGGGTCCGGCAGAGGTTCAACGCGGCCTATGCTGAACTTGACTTTCAGGACGCCTGGCAGAGGTCGCGGGTCGGGATGGTCACCCTCAACAGTCAGAAAAGCGTAGTCGAGGGACAGCTCCAGGCCATATTGAAGGATGTGGAATTGTCCTTTGAAGGTGAAACCGTTGTCGTCGAGGTCCAGTATTTCTAAGCCTGCTCGGCAACCTGGATCAGACCCGGCCGGCCCGGGCCGAGCATTGGACTAATCGGGAAGGAGAGTGCCAGGCTTGAAAATCCGGGGGGAACGCCGAAGGCCGCGTCAGGTGGCCGGCCTTATCCAGGACCATCTCAGCCGGCTTTTCATCCAAGAGGTCCAGCCCCTCTTCTCCAGCCTGATCACCGTCACCCGGGTGGAGATGACAGCGGACCTTCTGACCGCCCGCGTGTTCCTCAGTGTTCTGGGTCCGGATGATCCGCCGGCGGTCCTATCCGCCCTGGAAAAAAAGAAAAATCAGGTGCGTCGGTCGGTTGCCGCTGCTATCAATTTAAAGTATAATCCTGAGCTATTTTTTGAGCTTGACCGGGCCCCGGAATGGGACTCCCGGCTCGACCAGTTGATTAAGCAGGTGAAGACCGATGAGCAAGGATCCGATTGAAGCCATCTGCCGGGTTCTGCGCGGCAGCCGCCGGATCGCCATCACTTCTCATCTGCGGCCCGATGGTGACTCGATCTGCACCAGCTTGGCCTTGAGCTTGATGTTTCGGAAGCTGGGCGGCCGGGCGGTTGTGGTCAATACCGATCCAACACCCTTCCCCTTCCACCGCAGCCCGGACACCCGGCAGATCAGGAGGGGACAGATCTACCCCCGGAAGATCGATGCGGTCATCCTCCTGGAATGCGCCGACGTCTCCCGCTCCGGCCAGGAGAACCTGAGCGGCTATTTCAAGATCAACATCGACCACCACTACACCAACGACCATTATGCCGACATCAACTGGGTGGATCCTGAGGCGCCGGCCGTGGGCGAGATGGCCTTCCGCCTGGGAGAGCGGCTGGGCGTGGGCTTCACCGCCCGCATGGCCGAGCACCTTTATTGTGCCATCGTCTCCGACACGGGGTCATTCCAATTCTCCAACACCAGCGCCCAGGCTTTTGAAACGTGCGCCCGTCTGGTCCGCCTGGGAGCCAACCCCATCCGCATCTCGGACATGCTGTTCAACACCAACACCCCGGAAAAGGTCAAACTGCTGGGCCGGGTGCTGAGCACCTTGCGCTTGAACCGCCGGGGGAACATCGCCGTCATCAGCCTCTTCCGCAAATATCTCCGCAACCTTCACCTGAGTGAAGTTGACACCGAGGACATCACGACCTTGGTTCGCTCCATAAAGGATGTGCAGGTTGTGCTTTTTTTCAAGGAGATCTCCCGCGGAATTTTTCGGGTCAGTATCCGCTCCAGGGGGAGGGCTCATGCCGCGGCCATTGCCGAGCACTTTGGCGGGGGCGGCCATGTCCACGCCGCGGGCTTCACCGTCCGGGGTCGGTACGAATCACTGCTCAAAGATGTCCCCTCCACAGTGGAAAGCCTTCTGGCCAAGCGGCGTGCGCCCGCGGCCCGTTAGTCGTGCCTCTCCTCAGTTCCTGGCCCTGGGGAGCTGCGCCTTCCCGGCCACTGCCGCGCGCCCAATCGGCCCGAGGAGAGGGGTCTGATTTTTAAAAAGACCATGGAAGGATTGATCTTGGTGGACAAGCCTCCGGGCTGGTCCTCCCATGATGTGGTCGGCAAAATCAGGAACATACTGGGAGAGCGCCGGGTCGGACACTTCGGCACTCTTGACCCTCTGGCCACCGGGCTGCTGCTGGTGGCAGTGGGCAAGGCCACCCGCCTTTTCCCCTATTTCTCCGCCGCGGATAAGTCCTATTGCGGCCGGATACGGCTGGGATACGCCACCGATACTTACGACGCCCAAGGCCGGGCCATAACTGTGGAGAGCGACGAGCTGCCGGACAAGGAAAAGCTCTTGACGGCCATGGCCGCTTTAACCGGGAGCTTTCTTCAGGTTCCGCCCGCTTTTTCGGCCAAGAAGGTCCAAGGCAAGCCCAGCTACAAACTGGCCCGGCGCCAAAGAGAGGTTGAACTGGAGCCCAAGCTGGTGACCGTCCGCTCCTTCGATATGGAAAACTATAACCCTCCCTGCGTTGATTTCAGGACCGAATGCTCCGCCGGAACATATATCCGCTCTTTGGCCCATGACCTGGGGACAGCCTTAGGCTGCGGAGCCCATCTCCAAAGCCTTTGCCGTCTGTCCTCGGGGGAGTACAGGCTGGAGCAGGCTTTATCTCTTCAAGAAATCGAAGGCCTGGCCGGGCAGGGGGTCCAGCCCAGCTTCCTTCTTCCGATCGAAACGCTCCTCTCCGGTTTCCCTAAGATCCTCTTGAACGAGCCGGGCTGCCGGCTGATCAAAAACGGCCGCCGGGTCTCGGCCTCGGATATGGAGCCCGGCCAGCCCTGGCCTTCGCCACTTTCTCCCATCATCCGCCTGTTCGGTCCGGACCACCGTCTCAAAGCCTTGGCCCGGCCCGACCCCGACGGCCGCAGCCTTCACCCTTTTTTAGTTTTGCATTAGATAGCCAGGCGGACTCCCGCCTCATTCCACTTCTTGAATTTTCCGCCTCTCTGTTGTATTGTATTGCGGACATGCGGCTTAATAAGAACCAGATCGAACATTTGGCCTTCACCATCGTTCGGCATCTGCACAAAGATGGGAAGGTCATTCTCGAGGACAAGACTAAGCTCCTCCAGGAGACCACCGCCCTCCTGACCGAGGAGTTCCAGAAGGAGGATGATCTCGATCAGGAAGTGCGCGACCTGCTCAGCAAGCATATAGAGGAAATCCGCAAAGGCAACCTAGACTACCAAACCATGTACCGCATG
This sequence comes from Candidatus Aminicenantota bacterium, assembly GCA_963702835.1. GTDB lineage: Bacteria > Acidobacteriota > Aminicenantia > Aminicenantales > JAFGAV01 > JAFGAV01. Next base: position 832,259 of record OY969762.1, on the reverse strand, counting down.
ATTAAAACCCGCCTGGCCAAAGAAAGGAACATCGTCCTGTGAGCGCCCGCCTGTCCAAAGAAAAGATCAACTATCTGTCCAAGCGCATCCTGGACGTTCTCAACCGAAATGACGATGTCGAGTTTCTGGACGAGCCCAACGAAATCCGGCTGGCCATTGTCAGGGCCCTCGAGGAAGAGATGAAGTTGTACGATCAGTTGGACAAAAAGGCCATCGATAAAATCCAGTCGCAGAAAAAATCCATCGAAGAGGGAAGCCGGGAGTGGGAAATTCTCTACCGCAAGTATTACAATGAAGAACTCTCCAAGCTCGGCAAGCTCAGCGAATAGCAGCCTTCCCTCATTCCCCGCCCCGGCTCAGGCCCTTGAGTTTCGGGAAAGGGTCCGCTACTCCGAGACTGACCAGATGGGAGTGGCTCACAACAAAAGCTTTTTCGAATGGTTCGAGTTGGGCCGGACGGAGTTTTGCCGAAAGGCCGGCCTTCCCTACCGGGACATCGAAGCCCGGGGCTTCTTTCTGGTCGTGGCCGAGGCTTTCTGCCGCTACCGGAAACCGCTCCATTATGACGAGGAGTTCATCATCCGGGTGGGGCTGAGCGAGGCCTCGGCCCGTAAGGTCGTCTTCAGCTATGAGCTGCGGGCGGCCAAAGACGGGCTTCTGGTGGCCACGGGCCACACGGTCCATGTGGCCACCAACCGCCAGGCCGAAGCTTGCAGCCTGCCCGAGGACATCCTGGCCAAGATCAAAGCCGCCGGCCGTATCTAAAAAATAAGACCTTTATTCTTCTGCTATTCCAAATGTCCTTTTTGCCGCAAGTAGGCCTGGAGGGCCTCTTTCCAAGGGGAAAAGGGCGTCAGGCCCAGGGCCTTGTATCGTCCGTTCTCCAGCACGGAATAGCGAGGCCGCCTGGCCGGAGCGCCGAAGGCATCGGAGGAGACGGGTTCGAGCCGGGCCGGCCGGCCCAGCAGCTCGAAGATGGCCAGGGCGAATTCGGACCAGGAGCATTCACCTTCGTTGGTCATATGGTAGAGCCCGTAGCGCCCGGTCTGGAGGAGCTCGAAGACACGAGGCGCCAGCTCGGCCGTGGCCGTGGGGGTCACTCTCTGGTCGGACACCACCCGAAGTTGAACGCCTTTTTTCTCAAGAGCGATCACGGATTCCACAAAATTAGTGCCCTTCTCCCGGCTGCCGGCCCGGCCGTACAAGCCGCAGGTACGGATGAGGAAATGCCTGGGCCACAGGCTCCTCAGGAAATACTCTCCGGCCAGTTTGGAAACAGCATAAGCGTTGAGAGGGTTGGGCGGGTCCTCTTCGGTGTAAGGCCTGGCCTGCCTCCCGTCAAAGACATAATCCGTGCTGAAATGGACCAGGGCCGCCCCCAGGTCGCGGCAGGCGAGGGTGAGGTCGCGCACAGCCAAGGCATTCACCCGAAAGGCCGGCTCGGGGTCGGTCTCGCACTCATCCACCCGGTGGAAGGCGGAAGTGTTGATGACCACTTCCGGCCGCAATCGGTTGAGGACCCGGCGGACCAAATCGGGCTTGGTGACGTCGAAGTCAGGATAGAGGAGAGGAGTCAGCCCGGCCGGGGGCAAGACCTTCATCAGGTCCGAGCCCAGCTGGCCGTCGGCGCCGATGAGTGCTATTTTCATTCAATAAAAAAAGGGCCAGGGACAAAACTCCCTGGCCCTGTCAGTCCTTTGCTCAGATCAACAAGGCGCTCAGAATACGATACGGAATCCCAGCAACAGCTTGTGATGCTCGTCGAAGGAACGGTCGGCGGTGATGATGGGCGCCCGCAGTTCGGCGAAGATACCGCCCACCACCGGGGTCTTGAGCACATCCACGCCCACCTGGCCGACGAGGTCGATTCCGCCCTTGCGGGTCGTCTGTTCTTTGCCGCTGTAGCCCAGGCCGCCGCTGAGAAAGGCCGGGCCGGCATGGACGCTCAGCAGGGCGTTGCCCATGATGAAGGCTGTCCAGGGGTCACCCTGAGTCGGGATGGCGCCGCCCACGGTCAGTATGAAGTCCAGGACATCGGGCGTGATCTTGTAGAGGATGCCCGCCCGGGCGAAGATGAAGCCGGTGTAGGTGCCCCGGCAGAGCATCGGCCCGAACTCGACGATGCCGAACAGCTTCCTCTGGGTCATTGTAAACGGAATACGGCAAGAATCGGCACCGCCGGCAGTAGCGCCCATATCATCGAAAACGGTGACGGTGACGACATAGTTGCCCGCTGTGTCGAAGACTTTCTGCCAGAGGAAAGGCGCCGCGGTGGCCATGTAGGAATCCACCACCTGGCCCGCCGCGTCGGTCACTTCAAAGCTGGCCTTGACCACCTGGCCGTCCTGATCGGCCGAGCCGGAAGCGTCGAAGACGATGGGCTTGCCGACATAGTCATAGCACTGGGTGCAGGAGATCTTGAGCTGGCAGGTGGGGGGGAGGTTGACATGGACCTTGGCCTCGCAGCCGGGTCCGGTCACCGGGCCCAGGGCGTTGGCCGCTTTGGCCTTGAACACGTAATCGCCCGGTTTGTCAAATTTGGTCTGCCATTTGGGCGAAGCCGGGGTCAGGACCTGTGTGGCGACCTTGGCTCCGGAGGCGGTAAAGACGGTGACCTCCAGGGTATCGGCGTTCTTCGAGCCGCTCATATCCACGCTGAAGGATTCGCTCAGGTTGGCTTTAGCCGGTGTGACCTTCAGGTCGCAAGTGGCCGGGAGAAGGGCCGGAGTGATGCCCAACAGGGCGATGTTTCCACAAGGCTTAGGAATAATGAACTCGTAGTTTTTGAAATCCTTGTTGACGGTGAAAGCGTAGACATCCAAGGGAGCCGCGCCGGCCCATTCTAAGTCTTGGACGAGCTTGACCTTGCCCTGGGAACGGAACAGCATCCACATGAACTTTTCGCCGGGCATGATCTGCTTGTCTTTAAAAGTTGCCGTCTGGACCTGATTGATGAAGGGCTGGTACAGATCGCCGTAGCCGGCCATCTCAAAGCCGGCCTTAATGTCCGCGGCATATTTGTCCACCAGCGTCTTCATGACCTTCTCGGTGGGGACATTGCCCCGGATCCGGGCGAAGGTATACTGTCCCATGCTGGTAATCTTCTTGGTTTCGGCCAGAGCCGACAAAGAAGCCAAGAATAGAACAGCTAGGACCAGACATGTGAGTTTTTTGTACTTCATACAATCCTCCTCTTTCATTATGATTTTTAGCCCTCACAACAAAGGAATGACATGCGGAATTGCCCTATTATCAGAATACAAAAAAGACTGTTTGTCAAGCCCGAAAAGAAAAAAAATTGGTTAGCCGCCGTCACTGTGAAAAATCCTCCGGAAGAGCCTCTAGGAAGGCTTGGACAATCCTATAAACCAGGCCGGAATCCTTGGATTCGGACCCCAGGGCTTTTTCGTAAAGGGGCCTGACCTCGGGAAAAAGGCCGGAATAATCGCGCAGCAAACGCCGGGCGGCAGGGCCATCGATCTCGGGGTGCGGCTGCACCCCCCAGACCGGCCGGCCTTTCAAAGCAAAAGCCTGGATGGGGCAAGTTTCTGTAGAGGCTAGGACCTCAAAAGGATCCTGAAGCCCGACAACTTCGTCAAAATGAACAGAAAAGGCGTAAGGGCTGCCCGCCTCTCCCAATAACCGGCACGGCCGGGGGACCCGGATGGGGATCCAGCCGACCTCCGGATATGGACGCCGTCGGATGTGCTCCGGCCCAGCTAGGGCCAGGGCTAAGAGCTGATGGCCATAGCAGCTTCCCAGGACGGCCAATCCTCGATCTGAAGCCTCCCGGACGAACCCGGCCTCGGCCTCAACCCAGCCCTCCGGCTCGATGATCGAGGCTTCCGAACCTGTCAGAAGGATATGGGTGAATCCCTCCTTAGGGTCCGGAAGAAAGCCGTCTTTAGGTCGAAAAGCCTGCCAGGACGCATCCAGATACCGGCTCCAGTGGCCGACCGGATTATAGAGAGCCGGGTTTATGGAATTGTCAATAATGGCCACCCTGACCCGCTTGTCCATTTGCCTTTCCCAGAAGCAAGGAAGATTATAGGAGTTCCCCGCCGTTGTCAAAACAAAGAACTCCGATTGATTTTTCCTTTTGTCTCAAGAACACAGGTTTGGTATAATGCTCCATTTGAAGGAGGATTTGCCGTGCACAACGTCAAGGAAGATGAAGAACTCCATGTCGTGACGCCGGATGAGCCGGGTATCCTGGGCCGGGTCATGGGAACGCTGGCTAATGCCAACGTCAATATGAGGGCGGTGTGCGTGTATACGCAAGAGGGCGAAGGGCATTTCCTCTTGATCACGGCCAACAACGCCAAGGCCGGCAAGGCCCTCAAATCCCTTGGCTTCAAGGTCACTTCCTCAAAAGTGATCACCGTGGAGATCTCGGACCGCATCGGCGCGGGCGCCGAAATCGGCGCCTTGCTGGGCAATGCCGTTGTGGATGTCCGCCACTGCTACGGCACCACATCCACCAGCCAGGGTAAGGCCCTCCTTGTCTTCCAGACGAGCGATAATAAAAAGGCTTACGAAACCCTGAAATAATCTTTGGCTTCTTATGGCCAGCTTAAGGATCGCTGTTGTCACTTCGGATGTGCCCTTTGTAGAGGGGGGCCACTTGACTATCGCCCGGGCCACGGTCCGGGCCCTCCAAGAATGCGGTCATGAGGCGGACCTCATCACCACCCCCCAGAACCGGTTTGGACGGAATTTCCAGGCCTACTTGGCCACCCGGCTGACGGATGTCGGCCTGGACGGGTTGGGGCGCCGCATTGACCAGGTCATTTCCTTTCGATTCCCTAGCTATGCCGTTCAGCACAGGCGCCATGTCTGCTGGCTGAATCACCGGCTCCGCGAATACTATGACCTATGGCCCATGCTGAAAAGCCAGCTGGGCTGGAAGGGCCGGCTTAAGGAATCCTTCCGGCGCTGGCTTATCCACCGCCTGGATAATGTCCTGCTCAAGCACAGCCTTTCGAAGCTGTATGCCCAATCCCGCACTATCCAGCTGCGTCTGCGTCGCTGGGGGAACATCCCCTCCGAGGTCCTCTACCCTCCCCCGCCCCAAAGAAAGTATCGGACCGAAGCCTACCAGAATACCATCCTGGCCGTCTCCCGATTGCAGAAGTTGAAAAGGCTCGACCTGCTGGTGGCCGCCCTCGGGCATGTCCGCCACAAACGCCTCAGGGCGGTCATCATCGGCGACGGGCCGGAAAGAATAAACCTAATCCGCCAGATCAAAGAGGCCGGCCTGGAGAAGCGGGTGTCCCTCCTGGGAGCAGCCGATGAGGAAACCCTCCTGCGGCACTACGGACGATGCTTGGCTGTGTTCTTCTGTCCGCAGCAGGAAGATTACGGCCTGGTGACAGTGGAGGCTTTTGCTTCTCGCAAGGCCGTGATTACCGCTTCGGATAGCGGCGGCCCTGTCGAACTGGTCCGGGAGGGCGAGACCGGGTTTGTCGTCGAACCAAACCCCGTGGCCGTAGCGGACAGGATTGACCAGCTGGCCTCCAGCCCAAGGCTCGCTGAAGAGATGGGCAAAAAGGCTTTTCAGGCTGTTTCCGGGATGACCTGGGAAAAGGCAGTCCGCCGGCTGCTCCTGGCGGGCTAGCCCGGGGCCCGGGCCTTCTCCTGGCCGCCCCTCCTTTTCAAACCATGGGTTTGATTCGAAAAACAACTTTCAGTTCTCTCATCCCGCTTCCTCCTAACCGGAGAATACCCCTATCTCGGACATAAGATAATATCCAAAAGTTCTCCTCTCCTTCTTCTTATTGACATGAGCCGGACCTTTAGCTTAATATGATTATCTGAGCGCAGAGCGCAAGGAGGAATCACTGCCATGGCCAAAGCGGAACCCAATGTCGTTCCCCTGTGCGACGTCCTTTTAGTCCTGCTCATCATTTTTATGATCATCACCCCCTTGATCCAGAAGGGCATGGATGTCCGTTTGCCCGAGACGGCCGACACCACGACCAGCGGCGGCCAGTCGAACGTTATCGTCGTCACTCTCAAGCCGAATGATAAAGTCGATATCAACCAGGAAGAGATCGACCTGCCCTTGGTCCAGGATCGGCTGCGGAGCCTCTACTCCGCCCGTCAAGACAAGACCATCTTCATCCGGGCCTATGCCAGCATCCCTTACGACAAAGTGATCCAGTTCATCGACATAATCAAGGGAGCCGGAGTGGAAACCCTGGCTCTCGTTCCCGAGTACATTACCGAAGGGAATTAGCCGGGCCGTAGCCCCGTCGTCTTGGTGATGTTCATGAAAAAAGCGGTTTTCCTTCTCTTGGTGGTGAGCCTATTTATCGCCCTTCAGGGACAGACCGAAATGCTGGGGCCCCTGACGCGCGAGGCCATCCTCAAGGGTGTCCCCGAATGGCAACAGGTCATGGCTTCCTACCAGCCCGATCCCCTGGCCCTGGACAAGCTCAAGGCCATCAGCCTGCCCGTCCAAGTTGAAATCTTCCTGGGGACTTGGTGTCCGGACAGCAAGGCTCACGTGAGCGAGTTCTTTAAAGTGCTCGACCTGGCTGACAATCCCCTGCTCAGCGGCGCCTATATCGGCCTTCCTCGTGATAAGGCCAAGCGGGCTGAGTACTGTCAGGGAAAAGACATCCAGAAAATACCTACGTTCATCATAACCGTGGAAGGTCAGGAAAAAGGCCGGATCATCGAAGCCCCGCTCAAGTCAATCGAACAGGACCTGGTGAACCTCCTCCTCCGTTGACCAGCCGGACATCGGCCTGATCTTGGCCGGAAAATCCCACCGCCTTTGCTGGAGCGCTGAGCTGATTATTTTATAGGGCCGATCACCTCGCGGGAGATGACCAGGCGCTGGATCTCGTTGGTCCCCTCGTAGATCTGGAGGAGCTTGGCGTCCCGCATGAGCTTCTCCAGGGGATAATCCTTCATGTAGCCGTAGCCTCCCAAGATCTGCAGCGCTTCGACCGTGGTCCTCATGGCCACATCCGAGCCGAAGCACTTGGCCATGGCCGATTCCTTGCCGCAGGGCTTGCCCTGGTCCATCAGCCAGGCGGCATGCCAGACCAGATGGCGGGCGGCGTTGACCTCCATAGCTATCTGGGCGATCTTGAAGGCCGTGTTCTGAAAAAGGGCGATCGGCTTGCCGAACTGGAGGCGCGTTTTCGAGTAGTTGATGGCATGCTCGAGCGCGGCTCGGGCGATTCCCACGCCCGCCGCGCCTACCGAAGCGCGCGTTTTGTCCAGGGTCTTCATGGCCACGATGAAACCCATCCCTTCCTTGGCCAGCAGGTTCTCCACGGGCACCCGGACGTCCTCGAAGAACATTTCCGTGGTGTTGGAAGCCCGGTGGCCCAGCTTGTCTTCCTCCTTGCCGATGGTGAGACCCGGCGTATCGCGGGGCACGACAATAGCGCTCACCCCGCGGATGCCCTTGTCGGGGTCAGTCAGAGCGAACACGACATACAGGCTGGAGATTCCGCCGTTGGTAATGAAGCACTTGGAGCCATTGATGACGTAGTGGTCCCCGTCGCGCAGGGCCCGCGTCTTGGTCGCTCCGGCGTCCGAGCCGGCCTCCCTCTCCGTCAGGCAGAAAGCGGCGAAGTTCATTTTCTTGGTGAAGGGAGTGAAAAACTTCTTCTTCTGCTCATCCGTCCCGAAAAGAATAATCGGGGTGAGGGCCAGCGAGCAGGCCATCATGCTGGTGAACATGCCGGCGCAGCCCCAGGCCAGTTCTTCACTGATGATAGCCAGGTCCAGGTCGCCCACCCCCCCGCCTCCGTATTCGGAGGGGATGTTGCAGGTCAGGAACCCGGCCTCGAAGGCCTTGCCCATGATCTCCTCCGGAAAGGCGTCGCCCTTGTCATAGCGGGCGGCGTTGGGCCGCATCTCCTTCAGGGCGAATTGATGGGCCATATCCTGGAGAGCTCTCTGTTCTTCGGTCAGGCTGAATTCAATCACCGTTTCCTCCTTGCTGGCGATAGGGGGCGTGATTTTCCCCGGTAAGCAAGGAGTTTTATACCGGATTCAGCCGGGGAAGTCAATTTAAGCCCAAAAATTGCCTCCGGGATCTTATCCCCTATCGATAATTTTGGGTTTAAATTGACATGACGAAGCGGCAGTGATAATTTTAATAAAACCTGTCAGATGAGGGAAAAATGAAATGCCCAAAATGCCAGCATGAGAACCTATCCGAAACCCGATTTTGCGGTAACTGCGCGGCCCCTCTCCGGCCGACAAGCCCCCCGGCCGATATTCCTTTCCCCTCCGAAACGATACAGGCCCCCGTCAGAGAGCTCGACACCGGGACCCTCTTTGCCAGCCGCTACCAGGTCATCGAGGAGCTGGGCCGGGGCGGAATGGGCAAGGTTTACAAAGTCTTCGACACTAAAATCAAGGAAAAGATTGCCCTCAAGCTCATCAAGCCCGAGATCGCCTCCGACCGGGAAACCCTGGAGCGGTTCAGCAACGAGCTCCGCCTGGCCCGAAAGATTGCCCAGAGGAATATCTGCAAAATGTTCGACCTGGGAGAAGCCGAAAGCACCCACTTCATCACCATGGAATACGTCCGGGGCGAGGACCTCAAAAGTATCATCCACATGACGGGCAGCCTCAACCTGGGAGCGGTTTTAAGCATCGGCAAGCAGATCTGCGACGGCTTGGCCGAGGCCCACAGCCTGGGGATCGTCCACCGCGACCTGAAGCCCCAGAACATCATGATCGACAAGAGCGGGAACGCTAAGATCATGGATTTCGGGATCGCCCGCTCCCTGAGAGAGAAAGGCCTGACAGGCGCAAGCATGATGATCGGCACGCCGGAGTACATGTCGCCGGAGCAGGCGGAGGCAAAAGAGGCGGACCCAAGGTCCGACATCTATTCCCTGGGGGTCATTCTTTACGAGATGGCGACCGGCCGGGTGCCCTTTGAAGGCGAAACCGCGCTCGGCATTGCCATGAAGCATAAAGGAGAGACGCCCAAAGATCCCAGGCAGCTCAACCCCAATATTCCTGACGATCTGAGCCGTGTCATTCTCCTCTGCCTGGCCAAGGAGAAGGAAAAAAGATACCAGACTGCCGGAGCATTGCGCTCTGAGCTGGAAAAGATGGAGAAGGGTATTCCCACCACCGAGCGCGTCGTTCCGGAGAGAAAACCGATTACCTCGCGGGAAATCACGGTCAAATTCAGCTTGAAGAAGCTCGCCCTGCCAGCCCTGGCTGTCATCGCCATCCTGGTGACAATCCTTATCGTCTGGCGGATTATCCCCAAAAAGAAAGCCATTTCGGCCCCAAAAATCGAGAACTCCGTGGCGGTCATCAACTTTGAAAATCAGACCGGCGATAAAAGCTATGATTACCTCCAAAAAGCGATCCCCAATCTTTTAATTACCAACCTCGAACAGACAGGAAACCTCTATGTGGCAACCTGGGAACGGCTGCATGATCTTCTCAAGCAATTAAAAAAAGAAAACGTCGGGGCCATTACCGGGGAATTGGGTTTTGAGCTGTGCCGCCTGGAAGGGATCAAGACCATCGTCCTTGGAACATTTACCAAGGCCGGAAACATGTTCGCCACAGACGTCAAGCTCTTGGACGCGGAAACCAAGAGACTTCTGAAAAGTGCCAGCTCCAAGGGTGAAGGTGTGGACAGTATCTTGAAAACTCAAATCGATGAGCTGAGCAGGGAAATTTCAAAAGGCATTGGCCTCCCCGCGGAAAATATTTCGGCCGGACAACTGCCCGTCGCCGAAGTCACAACACATTCCATGGAAGCCTATCATTATTTTTTAAGAGGAAACGAAGAAAGGGAAAAATTTTATTATCCACAATCCCTGGATTCTTATAAAAAAGCTGTTGAAATTGACCCGACTTTTGCCGCGGCTTATCAATCTCTATCTTGGGCCTACGACTTGATGTTTGAGACCAGGGCCAGTCATGAGGCCCTCGAGAAAGCCATGACTTATGCCCGGAAAGCAACGGAAAAAGAAAGACTCTATATCGAAGTGGATTATGCGGCATATATAGAGAAGGATCAACAGAAGTCCATCCAGCTCCTGAAACAACTCATAAATAAATATCCCAAGGAAAAGAGAGCCTATTTAGCTCTGGCCAACACTTATGGCTATGATGAGTCAGATAAGGCTATCGAAGAATTGAACAAGGCATTGGAAATCGACCCCAATTACGCAGACGCAATCCAATCGCTGGGGTTGTATTATCGCTATAAAGAAGATTTTAAAAAGGCCCTTGAGCTGTTTAAAATATATGCTTCCGTTTCCCCCGATCAAGCCAACCCCATTGATAACCTGGCCAATCTTTATTTCCGGGAGGGAAGAGTTGATGAAGCGATAGCGAAATTCAAAGAGGCTTTGAGTGTCAGGCCGGACTTTGTTTGGTCGACGATGGCCCTCCATTACATCTCGGCTTTAAAACAGGACTATTCCGAGGCAGTCCGCTTGCTGGATCATTTGATTGCTGGAATGGAGGGCCCTGGCGGTGATTTCTTTGCGCGTTTGCCAAAAGGGTTCTTATGGGCTTGGCTGGGCAACATGGAAAAAGCTTCTGCTGAATTTGAAAAGATTACGGAAACGGCGGACCGGCTGGGGACTGAAGATATGAAGGCCATGGTCAACGAGACCAAAGCCTGGGCCTATTATGATCGAGGAGAACTTGAACTCAGCCGGAAGTGCTTCAAAGATTCCGAGGCTTTTTATGCCCAAAATTATAACAATTATGGCAACACTATGCCCGTGGGGGGGCCCTCCAAGGCCTTGGTCAGTTTTTATTATGGATTATTGGACTTGAAACAGGGTCGCATTGATTCCGCGAAGTCCAGGCTAGCGGAGATGAGATCTATTTTGCCCAAACCCAAGATTGCTAAAGACTATGACTACAATTATCTGAGCGGGGAGATCCTGCTCACCGAGGGAAAACCCCGAGAGGCCATTTCTCTTCTGGAGAAGGCGCCGCCTAAGATTTTGATTTCGCTTTCCTATGGTCCCATGATGATCGCTTACAACTTTCCTTTCCTTAAGGATACGCTGGCCCGGGCTTACGAGCAGAACGGGGAGATGGACAAAGCCATTTCCGAATACGAGCGGCTGACCACTTTCAACCCAAAAACCAAGGAGCCTTTTCTTATTCACCCCAAGTATTATTACCGACTGGCTAAACTCTATGAGAAAAAAGGCATAAAAACAAAAGCCCAAGAGAATTACGAGCGCTTCCTGGACCTGTGGAAAGCGGCTGACCCCGGCCTGCTAGAATACCAAGAAGCCCAAACGCGCTTAACCGCCCTGACCAAACAATGATTCAGGGCCGAAGCCGCTGAGGGTTTAGACAGGCGGGATCCCGCCTTACTTTCCAGAGCGGTGAATGACCGCAACGCGCTTCATGTAAAAAACCGGATGCTCCAAGCCCAGGACATGAACCACGGCCTCCTGGGGTTTCGGGCACTTTGCGGCCGAAACGGCCACTTCAAAGAAGATCTGTTTTTTTTCTTCATCAAGATAAACTTTTGGCTTTTCTTGGGGAAAGGCCTCGGCCAGAGCTGAGGCCAGGTCCTGCTCCCCTCGGCCAAAGGCGGAGGCGGGGGACTCCCGGCCCTGACCGAGAGCTCCTAAGGCAGCTTTGACTTCCGGCCGGCTCAGGTCGAGGGAATAGATAAACCCGACGGCATCCTCACTAAGGGCTGGGTCGCCGGGATTGAGTTGACGAAGGCTCAAGAAACGGATTCCTTCCGGCAGGCTGCCGTTGACCCGGCCCAGGAACTCCCCCTCCTCAATTATGCGGTCGGACTTGAATTCGAGCTCTTCAGCCAAGCCCTCCATGCCCAGGGGCAGGGCCGGCAGGAAGGACATCCGCATCTTGGGGTGGAAGCCGGTTGAATAGAGGACGGACACCCCTGCCCGGCGGAAGCTTCGGCGGATGATGTTGATAAGGTCATTATGGGCCAGAAAGCGCGCCCGGCCGGTCTTTTCATAGGAGGCCCGGTAGCGGACCAGCCCCCCGGCCGGGCTTCCCAGCTTCGCGGCCGGAGCCGGCTTGAACTCGAGGCGCTCCTCATAGCTTTTATCAACCTGAAGGCCGGGCTCACAACCGTCGCATTCTCCGCAGTCCGTGTCCAGACAGGAAGCCGTCGGCTCTTGCCGAAGCGCCCGTTGATATTCTTCCTTTAAAAACTCTTTTCTCAGGCCTGTCTCAATATGGTCCCAGGGCAGCTCCGCTTCCAGGCTCAGGCCGGCCAGGTACTCGCCCCGGTCGACACCGGCCTCGGCCAAAGCTTTATCCCAGACTTCGAAGTTCCACCTGTCTTTCCAACCGTCGAACCGCGCTCCCCCGCGCCAAGCGGCCAAGAGCGCCGGGCCCAGCCTCCTGTCTCCGCGTGAGAAAACAGCCTCGAGCACGGATTGTTCCACTCGCTGGGACTTGATCTTGACCGACCTGTATTTTCCCAGGGCGGTCCGGATGAACTGCTGTTTCTCCAGGAGGACCTTGTCGTCCTCCATGGCCATCCACTGGAATGGAGTGTGCGGCTTGGGGATGAACGAGGACAGGCTCAAATTAACCATGGGGGTCTGGCCCGAGACCCGTTTTCCCAGATCCAGGATATCCCGGACGATGCGCACGATGCCCTCCAGGTCTTCCTGCCGCTCGGTGGGCAACCCCAGCATGAAGTACAGCTTCAGCAGACGCCAGCCGCGGCTGAAGGCGGCTTGGGCGGCCTGTTCGATGTCCTCGTCGCTGAGGTCCTTATTGATCACCCGGCGCAGCCTTTCCGTTCCCGCTTCGGGGACGATGGTGAAGCCCGTCTTGCGGACCTTGATGATGCTGGCCGCCACGGTGGGGGTCAGGCCCCGGGGACGGAGGGACGGCAACGACAGGCTGGTTTCTTGGCAGGCAAGCTCTGCCATTAACCGGCTGACGGTTTCTTCCAAATAGGGATAGTCGCTGATGGACAGGGCTGACAAGGAGGCATCCTGGTAGCCGGTCTGGCGCAAGCTACCCAGGACCGTCTCCACGAGCAACCCCGGGCTCTTCACCCGGTAAGGGAAATAGATGCCGGCCGCCTGGCAGAAACGGCAGCGCTGGGGGCAGCCCCGGCTGGCCTCCACAGCCACCCGGTCGAACACGGCTTGGACATCAGGAACAATGATTTTTTCCGGAAAGGAAGAGCGTCCGAAAGACTGCAGCACTCTTTTCTTTATCTTGGCCGGCGCCCCGAGGCCAGGCCGGGGGACGAGCAGGGGCGAGCCCGCAGTTCGCTCGGCGTGGTAGAGAGAAGGGACATAAACCCCCGGCAGCGCAGCCAACTCCCTCAAGCGGTCCGGCCTGGAAACGGCACTCCCCTTCCGGCGGCGGACCAGGTCTACCACTTCGAGAAAAGCTTCCTCACCGTCGCCCAGCACGAACAGGTCAAAAAAATCCGCCAGGGGTTCAGGGTTGAAGGCGGCCGGGCCGCCGGCAATGACCAGAGGATCATCCCGGCCTCTAGCCGAGGCCAGCAAGGGGACCTTTCCTAGATCCAGAATGGTCAGGATGTTGGAGTCGTTGAGTTCATAGAGGAGCGAAAAACCCAGAATGTCAAAATAAAGCAGAGGGATTTTGTTCTCCAAGGAGAAAAGGGCCAGGCCCTGCCGGCGGAGCTCCGCCTCCATGTCCGGCCAGGGGGCAAAAATCCTTTCCGCGGCGACTTCCGGCCGTCGGTTGAGCTCGGCGTAGAGGATCTTCTGTCCCAGATAGGACATGCCGATCTCATACACATCCGGAAAGACCAGCCCTACTTTGACCGCCACGGAAGAAGGGTCTTTGCGGACCTCGTTCCATTCCCCACCGATGTAGCGGCCGGGCTTCTCCACCCGGGCCAGCAGCGAGTCCAGCCCCCCGCTCTGTCCGGAATATTCGACGGCCGCCCGCCGACTCGCTTCAGATGTTGACAAAGCGTCTCATCCTGACGTTGAGCACCAAGCCGAGGCACAGATAGGAGGCCAGCAGCGAAGACCCTCCGGAGCTCAACAGGGGCAGAGGAATGCCGGTCACGGGGAACAGTCCGATGACCATGAAAACATTGACCAGGAACTGGAAAGAGAGCAGGACAGCCACCTGGAAGACGATGTAGACACCCGGCCGGTCCCGCGACAGGCCCACGGCCTGAAAAAGTCGTAGAAGAAGGAAAAAATAGGATAGGATCACGGCCAGGACGCCGATGAAACCGAACTCCTCGCCCAACACGGAAAAAATAAAATCCGTATGCCGGGCCGGAAGAAAGTTCAGCTGGCTCTGGCTCCCCTGCTTGAAGCCCTTGCCCAGCAGCCCACCCGAGCCGATAGCGATCTTCGACTGCTGGATCTGGTAGCCTGCTCCTTGGGGGTCATGGCCGGGCAGGATGAGCGTCACCAACCTGTTCTTTTGATAATTGGTGAGGAAGAAACTCCAGCCAACTACCCCCAAAACCAAAGCCAGAATGAGCAGGAGGGCCACCTGGCGGCGGGTGATGCCGGCCAGGACAAACACGGCCAGGAGAAGGGGGAGATAGGAGGCGGCCGTCCCCAAGTCCGGCTGCAGAACAACCAGGACCAGGGGCAGGCCCACCGCGCCTCCGCTGAGCAGGAGCATGCCCACCGAGAGATGCGTACGACGGAAATCGGCGAATAACCGGGCCAGCAACAGGATGAGAAAGACTCTCATCAACTCGGAAGGCTGCAGCCCGAAGGAGGCCAGGCGGATCCAGCTTTTCGTCCCGGCGATCAAACGGCCCCACAGCAGAAGCCCCGCCAGGGCCAGAATCCCCAAAAAATAAAAATAAGGCGAATAGGCCACCAGGATCTTGTAGTCCAGGCTGAAGGCCAGAAATAAGCCCACCAGGCTGATCAGGATGAAGGCGGCCTGCCGAAGATAGGGGTCGCCGGGCCCCTGACTCGAAGCGCTGTAGATAAGGAAACAACCCAAGGCCGAATTAAGGAGGAGGAGCCCTACTAGAATCCAGTCGATCTCACTCAGCAGTCTCCGGTCGATCATTTTCCGTTTTGATAGAGCTCGCGGTAATATTCAAAAAGCTGGCGGGCCAGGGGTGCGGCCGTGGCCCCGCCACCGCCGCCGTACTCAACCAGCACGGTGACCACCACCTCCGGCTTGTCTTTGGGAGCGAACCCGGTGAACCAGGAATGGGTTTTCACTTCGATCTTCCGCTGGGCCAACCTCTCGGCGGACTCGGTGCTGATCGTCTGGGTCGAGCCCGTCTTGCCGCAGATATCGAACCCCTCGATCATGGCCGCCTTGCCCGTCCCCTCCCGGTTGACAGACTCCCACATACCCTTGATGACCTTGTCGAAGGCGGAGCGGCGGAGTCCTGTGCGCAGCAGAAAATCCGCCCCGTCCGGCGATTGAAAATCCCGGCGAATGGCCGTGGCCGGGTTCAACAGATGGGGCACGATCTTGCGGCCGCGGTTGGCTATAAAGGCCGTGTGGGCGGCCACCTGAAGCGGCGTCACCAGGAGAGGTCCCTGCCCGATGGCCACCGAAATAGTTTCGCCCGGATACCAGGCTGCTTTCTTCTTAGCTTTTTTCCATTCCGGCGTGGGAACAAGCCCTTCTTTTTCCCCGGGCAGGTCGATCCCGGTCAACTGGCCGAAGCCGTACAACTGGGCTTGACGGGCAATATCCTCAATGCGCATCCTCTTGCCCAGGTTATAGAAATAAATATTGCAGGAGTTGCGGATGGCGGAAGTCAGGTCGAGCATCCCGTGTCCGCCCGCCGCCCAGCAGGAAAACGGCTGGCCATACAGGGTGATTTCCCCTCCGCAGAAAAAGGAAGTCCGCTCGGTGATGACATCCAGGTTGAGAGCGGCCAAGCTCATGGTCAGTTTGAAGATCGAGCCCGGAGAATAGAGGCCCCGGATGGCCCGGTTCTCCAAAGGCGTGGCCGGGTCTTGAACAACGGCCTGCCATTCCTCGGGCGTAAAGCGGTGGATGAATTTGTTGGGCTCGAAGGTTGGATAGCTGGCCAGGGCCAGCACACAACCCGTTCGGGGGTCGAGCACAATGATGGCGCCCTCCCTCCCTTCCAGCAAGCTCTCGGCCTTTTTCTGAAGGTCGAAGTCCAGGTTCAACTGCAAGCTGGGGCTGGTCTGGGGCTCGAGCTTTTCGACCTCTCCCTGTTTACGTCCCTGACTGTCCACCACCTCCACCAACCGGCCGTTGCGGCCGATGAGGAAAGGCTCATACTCGGCTTCCAGGCCCGTCTTGCCGATGAGGTCGCCCAAACGGCGGTCCTGGTAGCGGGGGGTCCGGAGCTCTTCGGCGGAGATCTCCTGGAGATAGCCCAGGACATGGACGGCGAAGGAGCCGAAAGGATATTGCCGTTTAGGCTCGGCTTCGATGATCAGTTCGGGCATCTCCAGACGGCGGGCATCCACCAGGGTCACCTCCTCCAGGCTCAGGTCTTCCTTGACCGGTAGCGGCTTGAAGGGAGGCATGGCCCTGTACTTGGCTACCCTTTTTTTCAGTTCCTCCAGGGGCAGGCCCAACAGCTGGCTGATCGAGCGGTAGGAACGCTCCAGGTCGGGAGTGTTCTCCCGGATGAGTGAAGTCTTGAAGGAACCGATATTCTTGACCAGGATGATGCCCTTTCGGTCGAGGACCAGCCCACGGGGAGCGGGGATAATCGTCTCTCTGATCCGGTTCTTCTCCGCCAGCTTCCAGTACTTCCGATGGTCCAGTATCTGGGTCTTCCAATAGAAAAAAACCAAGACCAGGAAGAGGACCTCGATGGCCACCCGCAAGCGGTTGGCCCTTTTCTGGACCCCGGACAAGTCCTCGTAGATTCGGTTACTTTCCATGTCTTTTCTGGATGCGGCGGTAGGCCGAGAAGAGAACAGCGCCCACCAGGGCTGTCACCAGAGGCCTGGCCAGGAGGCTTCGGGCTCCAGCCAGCGGCTGTCCCACCAGCAGGATGGCCAACAGGCTCCACAAGATGAACTCCAGGGCGGTCATGATAAATAAAAAAAGGAAGTTCCGGAAAAAGGACAGGACGTTGATGCGCTTGGCCACTGCGCCGGCCAAATAGCCGATGATGGTCATGGACAACCCGGCGATGCCGAAAACGCCCAGGGACAACGTGTCCACCACCAACCCGCTAAAGGTCCCCATCACCGCTCCGAAGAGCTCCCCGCGGAGCTGGGCGGCGAACAACACAACCAGCAGGAAAACGTGGAAAAGCGGCGTCCAGGAGGAGACCGTCCTGGACAATAGGGAGTGGAGGGCCAGGGCCAGGGCGATTCCGGCGGCGGCCCGAACGGCATCCCTCATGGACCGGGCCTCCGGCTGGCCGGCGCTTCCTCCGGCGGGACGATGACCGCGACCAGGTCGAGCTTGTTAAAATCGAAAAAGGGCCGGACGACGATGGTCTTGAACAGGGCGCTGTCCCGGCCGATCGAAATGATCGTGCCCACCGGCAGCCCCGGGGGATAAATCCGGTCATAGCCTGAGGTTAGCACTTCATCCCCCACGCTGATTCCCTCGGCGGTGCTCAGGATATACTTGAGCTGGCAAAGTCCGCTCCCCTCCCCGGCCAGCACACCTGCGCCCTTGTTTCCCTGGATCACCACTCCCACCCCGCTGCTCTCATCGCTGATGAGCTGCACCGTGGCCTCGGCTAGGGAAAGCGGCTCGATGATCCGGCCGACTAGATGGCCAGCCCCGTCCAGGACGACCATGTCTTTGGCCAGGCCGGCCAGCCGCCCCTGATCGATGATCATGGCTTTCTTATAGTTCAGCGGGTCCAGGCTGATCACCGAGGCAATGTGAATCGAACGCTGAGTCTGTAAAAAGAACAGCCTCAGGCCCTCCTTGGCTTGAAACCTTTCCAGGGAGTGCCGCAACAGGGCATTCTCCTGGCGCAGATAATAAATTTCTCGTCTCATATCCTGGTTTTGGAGCTGGACGTGGTGGAAGTAAAAATATGTCCGCCACAGGCGGCCCAGAAAGCGGACCACAGCCACCACGCCGTGCTGGATGGGAGTGAGGACGGCAAAGACGGACTTTTCCACAAAGGTGGGCTCCGTGCCCAGCGGGACTTGGAAAGACAGCAGGACCATATGAAAAACGATCAGGGCGATGAAGATCCTGCTCGATCTCTTTTCTCTGGGAAAAAGCGGCATGCCCGCCCGGCCGATCCGTTCAGATCAGGGAGACCTTTCGCAACAGATCCAGGTTGTCCAGCATCTTGCCCGCGCCCAGGACCACCGTAGTCAAGGGGTCCTCGGTGATGAAGACCGGAAGCTGTGTCTCCTCCCGGATGCGGCGGTCCAGATTTTTCAGCAGCGCCCCGCCGCCGGTGAGAATGATACCCCGGTCGATGATGTCCGCCGCCAACTCGGGCGGAGTTTTCTCCAGGGCGATGCGGAGGGCATTAATGATGGCCCCCACCACGTCCTCCAGCGCTTCCCGCATCTCCTGGTCATCCACGACGATGGTCTTGGGGATGCCGTCACGCAGGTCCCGGCCCTTGATTTCCATGGTCAACGGCTCATCCAGCGGATAGGCCGAGCCGATCTGTATCTTGACCTGCTCGGCGGTCCTCTCGCCGATCAGCAGGTTGTACTTCTTCTTCAGGTACTGGACGATGGCCTCATCCATCTCGTTGCCGGCGATGCGAATGGAGTGGTTGAAGACGATCCCGTTCATGGAGATGACGGCGATGTCCGTCGTGCCGCCGCCGATATCGACCACCATGTTGCCCGTCGGCTCGGAGATGGGCAGGTCGGCGCCGATTGCGGCCGACATAGGCTGCTCCACCAGGTAGACCTCCGTAGCCTTGGCCCGCAGGGCCACGTCTTTGACCGCCCGACGCTCGACCTGGGTGATGCCGGTGGGGATGCCGATGACGATCCTCGGCCGGAGCAGGAAGCCGCGGTTGTTGGTGGCTTTCTTGATGAAATAATCGAGCATCTTCTCGGCGATCTCGAAATCGGCGATGACCCCGTCGCGCATGGGACGGATGGCGACGATCGAGCCGGGCGTCTTGCCCAGCATCTCCTTGGCCCGGTGACCGACAGCCTCCACTTTGCCCGTGGCATTGTTGATCACGACGATGGAGGGCTCCTGGAGGATAATGCCCTTGCCCCGCATATAAACCAGGGTGTTGGCCGTTCCCAGGTCGATGGCCAGGTCACAGAAGAGCCGGTCCTTGAACCACTTGATCACGCCCATGGACGTCCTTCTTTCATGTGATATTTCTTTTTAGCACAAATCTTTTCCTATGGCAAATGGGGCGGTCCGGCCCTCGGCTTGACTTTTGATATTAAATTTTGTCATATAGAGGCACAATTCCGTCAAGGAGGAATTCATGCCCCATCAGCCCTACGTTCCGGAAAAAACGAACATGAGAGAGTTCACCCTGAGGGCTCTGCTCATCGGCTTGGTGATGTGCGTCGTTCTGGGCGCGGCCAACGCTTATCTCGGCCTGCGGGCGGGCATGACCATTGCCGCCACCTACCCGGCAGCCGTCATCGGCATGGCCGTCCTCAAGCTCATGCGCGGCTCCATCCTGGAAGAAAACATTGCCCGAACCGTTGGCTCCATCGGCGAGTCCGTAGCGGCCGGAGCCATCTTCACCATCCCGGCCTTTGTCCTGGTGGCCATCCAAACCAATTCCCCGCTCCTGGCCGACTGGAAGGTGTTCAAGGGCGTGAGCGTTTATGTCAAAAGCTCCCTGTTGATGTTCGTGGGCGGCCTGCTGGGCATTCTCTTCGTCACCTTCCTGCGGCGGGTGATGGTCACCGATCCCGACCTCCCCTTCCCGGAGTCCAAGGCCGCGGCCGAGATTCATAAGGCCGGACAGCGGGGCAGCGCCGGCGCCAAGTTCTTGTTTATATCCATGGGCGTTGGCTCCGTGATCTATGCCCTAGGCGTATTGAAGGTTTTTTCGGCCACCAAAAATTTCTTTATCAAAGTCGGCGCCCTGGGCAAGAGCCTAGTCAAATTGGGCACGGCCGGTACGGCCCCCGCTCTTTCCACCGGCGGACAGTATTATTTCTCCGGTCCCGGCATCATGCCCGCCTATATCGGCGTCGGCTACATCATCGGCCCGCGCCTGGGCGCCCTGAACTTCGCCGGCGGCGTCTTGGCCTGGGGCCTCTTCGCCCCGCTGTTGATCTTCTTCCTCGGGCCCCAGTTGGCCTCCATCGGCCTACCTCTCTTTGACGCCGACGGCGCTGACTATGTGACCAACATCTGGCTCTTCATCATCCGGCCCATCGCCGTGGGTGGGATGCTGATGGGCGCCGGTTACACGCTTTATAAAATGCGAAAGAACCTGGCCGCAGGGATGAAACGTTCCTTCAGCGACATCAAAAAGGCGGCCGGACAAGCGGAAAGCGTTGGCCGGCTGGAAAAGGACCTCAACCTCCGGATCGTATTCGCCGGCCTGGCCGCGTGCCTCATCCTGATGGTCTTCGTTTATAAGATTTTCTCCGGGACGATGAGTTCGGCCCTCATTGCCGCGGCAGTGATGATCATCGCCGGATTCTTTTTCGCCGCGGTGTCGGGCAACCTGGTGGGTACGATCGGCTCCTCCAACAACCCCATCTCCGGTTTGACCCTTTCCACGCTGATCATCGCCGCCCTGCTCATGGTGCTTATCGGCGCCACGGGGATTAGGGGCGTCGTCGCCGTTCTGGGCGTAGCGGCCGTCGTCTGTGTTTCCTCGGCCGTGGCCGGAGAGATGCTCCAAGACCTCAAGGTCGGGCATATCCTGGGCGGCACGCCCTGGAAGATGCAAGTAGGAAACATGTTCGGCATCCTGTTCGCCTCCCTGGTTCTTTTCTTCCCCTTGATGATCCTCCACGCCGCCTTCAAGTTTGGGAGCCCTGAACTCCCCGCCCCCCAGGCTGGACTGATGGCCGCCTTATCCCAGGGCATCGTCGGCGGCCAAATGGCCTGGCCGCTGGTCATCGTGGGCATGCTGTTGGGCCTAGTAATGATTTTGGTCCAGGTCCGCTCGCCCATGCTGGTGGCCGTGGGCATGTACCTCCCCCTGGGCACTACGTTCGCCATCTTCTGCGGCGGCATGATCAAGGGTATTGTCGACCGACTGATCGTTCGCCGCAAAATGAACGACGCCCAGAAGGCACGAGTGGAGAACGTGGGCATCCTCCTGGCGGCAGGCCTCATTGCTGGTGAAGCCTTGACAGGTTTGGTGCATGCCGCTCTGGAAATTTTTTGAATGTCCAGATCCCCAAGCTTCTTGCCAATCCCTCTTATGGGGTCGGCCTGGGAGTTTTGGTGCTGATGGCTTTGTACCTGGTGGTCATCCCGCTGCGCAAAGCCGGCCGGCCGGACGAGCCGCCCCCGCCTTCAGCGATCATTTAAGTCGCAAACGAACGGGGGACAGGTCCGTGCCTGACCTGTCCCCTTTCTCTTTTTATGGAAAATTTGAATTCATCATCCCTTTCCCCTAGAATAGAAACGAGGAACAACGTGGCGATTCGCCCGATTAAAACCTTCGGCTATAAATCCTTGTCGGAAGTGGCCGAACCCATCCGCGATATCGACGCCTTCATCGTCGAGCTGGCCCGGGATATGGTGGAGACCATGCACCAGGCGCCCCGGCCTCGGGCTGTCCGCGCCCCAGGTCGATGTCAGCCGCAGGCTGATCACCGTGGATTTGTCTGTGGGCAAAAACGGCCAGGATCTGATCATTTTAGTCAACCCGGAGATTATGGACAAAGAGGGCGAGATCATTGCCGAGGAGGGCTGCCTGTCCGTTCCCGGAATATATGAGAACGTGACCCGCCCCGCTCGGGTGGAGGTCAAGGGGCTGGACCTGGAAGGCCGGGAAAGGACCTATGAGGCTACGGAAATATTGGCCCGGGTCTTCTGCCATGAGATCGATCATCTCAACGGCAAGTTGTTCATCGACCGCCTATCTCCTCTCAAGCGGCAGCTTCTCAAGCGGAAGCTCAAGAAAGGATTGGAGACCTCCCCAGCCCGATGAAGATTGTTTTTATCGGCAGCCCGGAGGCCGCCCTTCCGTCCCTGAACAGCCTCTTGGCGGCCGGCCACAGCGTCAGCCTGGTCATCACCCAGCCGGACAAACCGGCCGGCCGGGGCAAAGCCCTGACGCCCTGCCCGGTCAAACGATTTGCCCTCGAAAAAAAAATTCCCCTCCTCCAGCCGGAAAAAATCCGCAAAGCTCCGGAGGTCGTGGAGCGGCTGGCCCTCCTCCAGCCCGAAATTCAGATCGTGGTGGCCTACGGCCAGATCATCCCCGCGGATATCATCTATTTGCCCCGCCGCCACACTCTCAACGTCCATTTCTCTCTGCTGCCCAAGTACCGGGGCGCTTCCCCCGTGGCCTGGAGCATCTTCAGCGGAGAAACCCGTACCGGAGTGACCATTATCGAGCTGAATGAAAAAATGGATGAGGGCGATATTCTGGCTCAAACGGAGACCGACATCCGGGCCGAGGAGAATGCCCGGGAATTGGAGAGCCGCCTGGCCGTCCTGGGCGCCAGGCTGTTGCTCTCGACCCTCGACCGGCTGGAAACCATAACCCGCCGGCCCCAGGACCATTCCCTGGCCACCTATGCGCCCAAGCTCAAAAAAGACGACGGGCGTCTGGACTGGCGTCTGGCCGCCGAGGAGGTCGGGCGACGCGTGCGGGCCTTCACGCCCTGGCCTTCGGCTTTCAGCCGGCTCCAGGAGCGGCGGCTCAAGATTCCTGGAGGGCCGCGGCTTGTCCGGGCCGGAACCTCCTCAGCCTCCGGGAACAGTCTTGGCCGTCGACCGGGCCGGGATCACGGTCCAATGCGGACAGGGGAGCTATCTCATCGCCAGGCTTCAGCCGGAAAATGGGAAGCCTATGAGCGGATATGAATTTTCCTTGGGAGCCAGACTGGGGAGCGGCCTCCGGTTTGAGTTCTAGCCCGGAAGAATCTGCGTCTACTCTTCCAGGATGTAATGATAGGGGTTCTGGTGGATTCCATTGATCCAGATTTCGTAATGGAGGTGCGGGCCCAGGGCTTTTCCCGTGCGGCCCACCAAACCGATGACGTCGCCGCGCCGGACCTTTTGCCCTTCCCTCACCAGGAATTTATCCAGGTGGAGATAGCCGCTGGCCACGTTGTTTCCGTGATTGATGAGAATGGCCTTGCCGCTTATTTTATCAATCTTGATCTGAATGACCGTTCCATCGGCCGTGGCATACACGGGGTTGCCCAGGTTGGTGGCAATATCCAAACCGTAATGAAAGGCGGGCTTGCCGGTGAAGGGGTCGGTCCGTGGGCCGAAGCCCGAGGTCACCCAGCCCATGGTCGGCCAAATGGTGGGGGTGCAGGCCAGCCGGGCGTTCTGGTTCTCGAAGAAATTGACCAGCGTGTTCAGGTTTTTCTCCAGGACCTCGGCTTTCTGGCCGATCTGCTGCATGGCCGGCAGGGATAAATCCTGGGGAGGAGCGCTGAGGGCCTGAACGTTCGGCCCGATCGTGCCGTCGCCGATGCCCACCTCGGATATCCCCGGCGCCTTCAGCCCGGCCATGATATTCAGCTTCTTGGCGTACACTTCAAAGTTCTCCACA
This sequence comes from Candidatus Aminicenantota bacterium, assembly GCA_963702835.1. GTDB lineage: Bacteria > Acidobacteriota > Aminicenantia > Aminicenantales > JAFGAV01 > JAFGAV01. Next base: position 808,699 of record OY969762.1, on the reverse strand, counting down.
GTATGCTGGAGGCGGTCCATGCCGGTCTTGTATTCTTCCAAAGTGGCTTTCTGGACAGCGCTTTCTTTCAACAATTTCCGGTATTTGGCCCGGACCTGGCCCATGGAGAAATAATCCACCAGCAGGACGCAGGACAGGACGAACAGGAAGCCCGCCCCGCCCAGGGCCATCTTCATCAGTTTTTTGGAGATGGACAGAGACCGGGATGCGGCCTGGGAATGGGGAACGATGATTAGCGAAAAAGCTCTCTTACCCATGATTTTTTACTTGCATACCATAAAATAAAAAACGCTGTCAAGCACTTTTTATATTTTCTATCCAACGGACAATGTCCTGGGTGGAGGAGCCCGGGGGGAAAATCTCTTTGACTCCGATCTTCTTCATCTGGGGAATGTCCTTTTCGGGGATGATGCCCCCGGCGATGACCGGGATATCCTCGGCCCCCTGCTCTTTCAGCAATTCCAGGATGCGGGGAAAAGGACGCCATGGGCCCCGGACAGGATGCTCAGCCCGATGACATCCACATCTTCCTGGATGGCGGCGCTGACGATCTCCTCCGGGGTCCGGCGCAGCCCCGTATAGATGACTTCCATGCCGGCGTCCCGAAGGGCCCGGCAGATGACCTTAGCCCCCCGGTCATGGCCGTCCAGCCCAGGTTTGGCGATGAGGACCCTGATCTTTTTCTGAGTCATCTCTCCCTCCCCCGCTCTTGGCGGAGCCCTCAATAGCTGATGGGTTCCTCGATATTCCCCATAGACCTCCTTCAAGCGTCCATGATCTCACCCAGGGTGGCATAGGCCTTGACGCAGGAGATCAAGATAGGGCATGAGGTTCTGCCCGTCCTGGGCGGCCTTCTTCAGGTCGGCCAGCTGGGCCCGGGCTCGGGCCTGGTTCCTCGTGTGTCTGACCTCTTCGAGGCGGCTCAACTGCTGCTGAGCCACGCTCTCATCAATCAGCAGGAGGGGATCGGCTCGTGCCCCTTGGCGAAGGCGTTGACGCCGACGATGACCTTCTCCCCCCTCTCGACTGCTTTCTGATACCAATAAGCGCAGTCGGCGATCTCTTTCTGGGGGAAGCCGAGCTCGATGGCCTTGACCATGCCGCCCATATCGTCGATTTTCGAATGTACGGCCTTGGCCTCCCCCTCCATCTCGCAGGTCAGCCGCTCGACGAAGTAAGAGCCGCCCAGGGGGTCGATGGTGTTGGTGACGCCGCTTTCGTGGGCGATGATCTGCTGGGTCCGCAGGGCGATGGTCACCGCCTCCTCGGAAGGCAGGGCGTAAGTTTCGTCCAGCGAATTGGTGTGCAGGGACTGCGTGCCGCCCAGGACGGCCGCCAGCGCCTGGATGCGTCACCCGGACGACGTTGTTGTCCGGCTGCTGGGCCATGAGCGATACGCCCGAAGTCTGGGTGTGGAAGCGCAGCCACCAGGAGCGGGGCTGGCGCGCCCCGAACCGGTCGCGCATGACCTCGGCCCAGATCTTGCGGGCGGCCCGGTACTTGGCGATCTCCTCGAAGAAATCGTTGTGGGCGTTGAAGAAAAAGGACAGGCGCGGGGCAAACTCGTCCACCTCCAGCCCGCGTTCCACTGGCCCAGTCGACATATTCGATGCCGTCGCGCAGGGTGAAGGCCAGCTCCTGGACGGCCGTCGCGCCCGCTTCCCGGATGTGGTAGCCGGAGATCGAGATCGTGTTCCAACGCGGGACCTCCTCGGCGCCGTATTCGATGGTGTCGACGATGAGCTTCATCGAGGGCCGGCGGCGGGAAGATGAAGGTCTTCTGGGCGATGTATTCCTTGAGGATGTCGTTCTGGATGGTGCCGGAGATGACCCGGGGCGAGACGCCCTGCTTCTCGGCCACGGCGATGTACATGGCCCACAGCACGGCGGCCGGAGCGTTGATGGTCATGGAGGTGGTGATCTTGTCCAGGGGAATCCCGTCGAAGAGGACCTCCATGTCGCGCAGCGAATCGACGGCCACGCCGCATTTGCCGATCTCGCCCTTGGCCAGGGGATGGTCGGAATCGAGGCCCATCAGGGTGGGCAGATGGAAGGCCACGCTCAGCCCGGTCTGGCCGTGGCTCAGGAGATATTTGTAGCGGCGGTTGGTGTCCTCGGCCGTGCCGAAGCCGGAAAACTGGCGCATGGTCCAGGCCCGGCCATGGTACATGGTGGGATGGACGCCGCGGACATAGGGCGGTTCGCCGGGGAACCCCAGGTCTCTAGAGAAATCCCAGCCTTCCAGGTCCTCCGGGGTGTACAGCTCTTTGAGACGCCGGCCCGAAACGGTGGTCAGGTCTTGGGCCGAGGAACAAGCCTCCCGGGCCGGATCATAAAGATCTTTTTTCCATTTCCGGTAGGCAGTCTTCAGGTCCGGACCGGGCGAAGATTTCTTGGCCAATAGAGACCTCCTTGCCGCCGCACAAAATCGCAGATATCCGGTCCGGCTTCAGCCCCAGGCTCAGACCTCCGGCTTGACCTTGAAAACCAGGTCATGGTCATGGACCGGAGACTTCACCTTCAGGCCCACCGAGCTGCCCTTCCCGGCCTGGGGGATCGATTGGTGCTCCTGCTGGAGCGACTCCACCTGTTGGGTGAAATCACTGGTGTGGCCCTTGACATGAATGGTGTCCCCCACCTTGAGGCTGCCGGCCGTGATCTCGATGACGGCCACGCTGATCTTGGAAAAATAATGCGAGATGTGTCCGATTTCTTCTTCCATCATCCTTCCTCCGTATTCATGATAGTTATTAAATAGCAGAAAGAGGAGCCAAAGACAAGATATCTGTCTCCCCTGCCAAATTTTTATTGGCCGGCCCGGTCTGCGCTTGACTTCCCAGCCGGCCACACCTATAGTCAAGAACAAGCGGATTTATGAGCCCGGCGAATCATCATTTCAAGTTTTACGGCTTGGCCGCAATCAATCCAGGAGGTGAATTCATGAAATCAATCCGGGTATTGTCCGGCCTTTGTATTCTGGCGGCCATAGGCGTCCTTTCCGCCGCCGCCCTCAGCGGCCGGCCGCCGGAGGGCTCTTCGGTTCAGAAAACCCCGATGCTGTTGCCCGACCTCATCGTGGACGATATTTATCTGAACCAACAATGTTGTGTTGTGGTCCGGGTCAAGAACATCGGGCCGGGTCGCCTGCCCGACTCTCTCTGGACAGTCCACTCGCCCGAGAGCCCGGGGGTGTACCTTTCTCTGCGGAGAAGTGGCTGGGGAGGAGAATCTATTTGGAAGTTCGATCCGAGGAAATCCCTCCAGACAACGGGCCAAGCTGTCTATACGAGTACCCTTAAAATCAGCGGGACGGCTGAGGTGTCCGCCGTGGTTGACCTTCATAACAAGCTGTCGGAAGCCAATGAAACGAACAACTCTAAAAAGAAAAGCCTGACTTGCCGCAGCACGGGGCCGCTTCCCGACCTCCAGGTCGTCAACTTCTTTATCGATGACCGGGAGTATGCCCTGGCGGTCTGCATCAAGAACAATGGGCCGGGGGTCGTCCCTCCGGGCGGGGTTCTCAGCGTCTCCGTAGAAGGCATCGTTGTCGACACCATCAACATGGACAGCATCCTCATCCCCGACTTCCCTGGCCAGGACTTCCACAAGGCCGGGGGTGCGACGGTGGTTGGCACGGGATGGCGTTGTCCCGCCTCGACGAGTTTTCGCAATTACAACGTCTGCGCCACCGTGGATGCAACCCACCTCATCAGCGAGACTAACGAAGGCAACAACACTTTTTGCCGTTCGGAGCAATGCCGGCCGCACTCGAGCCCGAGTTTGTAGAGGAGAGAAAGGGGTCAGCCCTACCTCAGCCGCACAGGACCGCGCCGCCGTTGACGTGGATGATGGTGCCGGTAATGTGCCGAGCCAATTCGGAAGCCAGGAAGAGTATGGGGCCGGCGATATCCTCGGGAGGCGGGATCCGTTTCAAGGGGATGGATTCCTCTACCCTCCTCCGGAACTCGGCGTTTCGGAAGACTTCAGCGCACATATCGGTGTCCACCCAGCCGGGCGCTACGCAGTTGACCAGGATATTATAGGCGGCCAGCTCCGGTGCCCAGGATTTGGCCAGACCATGGAGGGCGGCCTTGCTGGCCGCGTAGTGGGAGTGGAAGGCCTCGCCCCTCACCGCGGCGGTGGAGGAGACAATGATAATCCGTCCCCACATCTGGGCTTTCATCAAGGGGATGACGGCGTTGCTCGCATGGAAGACGCCGTCGAGGTTGAGGCGCATCGTCTCGTTCCAGACCGCGGCATCGATGACCCCCATCTCCCCGTAGGTCCAGATGCCGGCGCTGTTGACCAAGATATCGATGCGCCTCCATTTTTCAACCGCGGCCACGACCAGTTTCCGGGCTTCTTCCTCGCGGGATAGATCCGCTTTCACCACCAAACATTCACGCCCCAAGGCTTCCACGGCCGTCCTGACTTCTTCCGCCGCGTCCGGCCTGTGGACAAAATTGATGGCCACGTCCGCTCCGGCCTTGGCCAGCAGGATGGCCGTAGCCCGGCCAATCCCCCTCGACCCGCCGGTGATGAGCGCCTTTCGTCCGGATAAAGAGATCATCTTCTCTCCTTATTGCCCCTAGGCATAGCTCAGGGAAAAATCCTTCATCTCATCAAAATACAAATAGCGATGGATGTCGGCGCTGGCCGGCTCGACCTTTTCCTTCATCACCGCCAAGTACTCGGCTAAGGTCGGCAGCCGGCCCTTGAGCGCTGCCACGGCCGCCAGGACTGCCGACCCAAGGTAAACCCGCGCCCCGTCGCCCATCCGGTCGTCGAAGTTGCGGGTGGAGGTTGAGAGGATCGTCGCGCCGGGCCGGACGCGGGCCTGGTTGCCCATGCACAGGGAGCAGCCCGGGATTTCGGTCCGCGCTCCGACTTGGGAATAGATGCTGTAGTAGCCTTCCTTCTTGAGCTGGATTTCATCCATCTTCGTCGGCGGGGTGAGCCAGATGCGCGTGGGGGGATAGCCGGCCTTGTCGAAAATTTTTCCGGCCGCCCGGAAATGCGCGATGTTGACCATACAGGAGCCGATGAAGACTTCGTCGATCTTGTCCCCGGCCACCTCGGACAAGAGCTTCACGTCGTCCGGATCGTTGGGGCAGGCCAGGATGGGTTCCTTGATTTCGGCCAAGTCGATCTCCAGCACGGCCGCATATTCGGCGTTCTTATCAGGCTCAAGGAGCGAGGGTTTGTCCAGCCATTTCTGGCAGGCGGCCATCCGGCGCCGGAGCGTTTCGGCGTCCCGGTATCCGGATTCGATCATCTTGTTCATCAAGGCCATGTTGCTGCGGAGATACTTGGCCACCTGGGCGACGCCGAGGGCTATGACGCCGGCCGCGGCCGAACGCTCGGCCGAGGCATCCGTTAGCTCATAAGCCTGGTCCACGGCCAGGTCGGGCAGGCCTTCCATTTCCAGGATCCGGCCGTTGAAGATATTCTTCTTGCCCTTCTTGGCCACGGTCAGCAAGCCCCTCTTGATGGCAAAATAAGGAATGGCGTTGACCAGGTCGCGGATGGTGATCCCGGGCTGGCGCTTTCCCTTGAAACGCACCAGCACCGACTCGGGCATGTCCAGGGGCATGAAGCCCAGGGCGCCGGCAAAGGCCACCAGCCCGGAGCCGGCCGGGAAGCTCAGCCCCATGGGGAAGCGGGTATGCGAATCGCCTCCGGTGCCCATGGTGTCGGGCAGGATGAGCCGGTTCAGCCAGGAATGGATGACGCCGTCGCCGGGTTTAAGGGCTACGCCCTTGCGGGCGGTTATAAACTGGGGAAGGCTTTTGTGCATCTTGACGTCGGGCGGCTTGGGATATGCCGCCGTGTGGCAGAAAGACTGCATGAATAGCTCGGCCTGAAATTCGAGGCAGGCCAGCTCCTTGAGCTCGTCGGCGGTCATGGGGCCGGTCGTGTCCTGGGAGCCGACCGTGGTTATCTTGGGCTCGCAGGCCGACCCGGGAAGAATGCCCGCTCCTCCGCAGGCTCGGCCCACGATCTTCTGCGCTTGCGTGTATCCCTGCCCCGGCTTTGGCACAGGGGTCTCCAGCTTGGCGAAGAAATCCGCCTCAGGCCGGCCGAGCGCGGCGCGCGCTCTGTTGGTCAGGGCCCGGCCGATGATGAGGTTGAGGCGGCCGCCGGCCCGGAACTCATCCTTGATGGTAGCCGGCTTGAACTCGAAGGAGCACAACATTTTGCCGGAGTCGTCCTTGATCCGCTTGTTCTTGGCGTCGAGGATGACGACGTCTCCCGTCTTGAAATTCTGGACGTCTCCCATCAGGGGCAGGCCCCCGGAATCCTCGACCGTGTTGAAAAAAATCGGAGCGATCAGCCCGCCCAGAACAACGCCCCCCCGGCGCTTGTTGGGGACAAAGGGGATATCCTCACCGATATGCCACATGAGGGAGTTGGTGGCCGACTTCCGTGAAGACCCCGTTCCCACCACGTCGCCCACGAACATGACCTTAAGGCCTTCGGCCCGGAATTGGGCGATGGTCTTCCACCCGCCGGCGAAGCGCGTCTCGCCCATGGACAGGGCATGGAGAGGGATGTCGGGCCGGGTGGAGGCATGTTTGGCCGGCGAGAAATCATCGGTGTTGATCTCGCCGTCCACCTTGAAGACTTTCAGGGTGAGGGATTCGGCCAGCGCCGGCCTGGACAGAAACCACTCCCCCGCCGCCCAGGACTCGAGGACCGCCTTGGCCGCCGCGTTCGTCTTGGCCAAAGACATGACTGTGTCGAAAGCGCCGTAGACCAGGATGATGGACTTGAGGGCTTCGGCCGCTTTGGGGGCCAGGGCCTTATCTTCGAGTAAGGCGACCAGGGGCCCGACATTAAACCCGCCCAGCATCGTCCCCAGCAGGCGGATGGCCTCTTCCCTGGAGATGGCGGGCGACTTCGCCTCTCCCCTGGCCACCTTGGCCAGCCAAGCAGCCTTGACCTCGGCCGCGGGGTCCACACCCGGCGAAACGCGGCTTCGGATAAGATGCAGAAGGACCTCTTTTTTATCCTGGGGAGGATTCTCTAGATTCTGGCAGACCTCGGCGGTTTGCTCGGGATTTAACGGCAGGGGCGGGATACCAAGCGCTTTACGCTCTTCCTCGTGCTTGAAGTATGATTCCAGCATGATGGGTCTCCCTAAAATGATTTCTCCGTCATACTAATAAAGATGCCCCTGCTTGTCAAAAGGGATAGGGAAAGGAAGGCGAGGCCTAGGCGATTTCCGACTTCCGCCCCTATTTTAAAAAAAGGAAATAAGATAGATTTTTTTTATTTTTTTATTGATACCGGATAGCGACGCCCGTGACGCCGTTGGGAGGAGAGACACGGGGGCCCTGTCCAAAGCCGGCTACCACCCGCCCATTTGAGAAATATTGATCAAAGACGATGACCACGGCGTTGGCTCCCAGGGAAGCGGCTTTCTGTTTCAATTGGGTTTCGACATAGGCCGGGCTCCAGCTCGGTTCCGGCCTGACCCATACTTCTCCGAGCTGAACATTCGCTTTGTAAGGCGCGTCACGGAGCAGTTCTACCTGGTCGGAGGAAGTCGGGCTGAAGGTTGGCGCGCCCGAATAGTAGGTGATGCCTGAATAGGGCAGCAACATGCAGGCCGCCAGGCTCGCTGACAAAAAAATGGCCAGGCTGATTTTTAATCTCATGATTCGACCCTCCTTGCCATAAAAAGTATCACTGCTCTTGAACCCCTGTCAACCTGAGGCCAAGCCTGCCCGGGTGGAGGCTCAAGGGGCCTTTTATCAAAATAACAGATGACAGCTATCCTCTATCCAAAAGCTAACATATTGATTTTTTCATCTTAAAGAGGATAGAATCATTTGTCCTTATCTCTATTTCAACACAGGGAGACATCGCATGGATAAAGCCGCCATTGACAGGGCCAAGGAACATTTCGGCAAGCTTCTCGAAATCCAGATGCAACGCATGGAACGGGTCAAAAGCGCTCCCGACTGGATCGACTACAGCCGAATCAAGCCCATCAAGATCGGCATCCTGGCCGGCGACGGCATCGGCCCCACTATCGCCAAGGACTCCCGCCGCGTGCTGGAGTACCTGCTCACGGACGAGGTCAAGGCCGGGAAAGTCGGTATTAACGATATCGAAGGCCTGACCATCGAGAACCGGGCCAAACATAACAAGGCCATCCCGGACGACGTCTTGGCTGAGATCAAGAAGTACCACGTCACCCTGAAAGGCCCCACCACCACTCCCCGCAAGGGCGACCCCTGGCCTAACATCGAGAGCTGCAACGTGGCCGTGCGCAAGGAGCTCGACCTGTTCGCCAACGTCCGGCCGGTTCGAGTCCCCAAGCAGGGCATCGACTGGATCTTCTTCCGGGAGAACACCGAGGATCTGTACGCCCTGGGCCCCTACGGGATCGAGGTGGACAAGGACATCGCCATCGACTTCCGCCTCATCAGCGCGCCGGGAGCCGACCGCATCTGCCGGCTGGGCTTCGAGCACGCCAAGAAAGCCGGCCGCCGGCGGGTGACCTGCGTCACCAAGGCCAACGTGATCAAAACGACCGACGGGCGCTTCCTGGAAAACTTCTACCGCATCGCCAAGGAGTACCCGGGTATCGAAGCCGACGACTGGTACATCGACATCATGACCGCCAAGCTGGTGGACGAGAAGCGCCGCCGCGACTTCCAGGTCATGGTCCTGCCCAACCTCTACGGCGACATCCTGACCGACGAGGCGGCCGAGTTCCAGGGCGGCGTGGGCACGGCCGGATCGGCCAACATCGGCAAGCAGTACGCCATGTTCGAGGCCATCCACGGCTCGGCCCCCCGCATGGTCAAGGAAGGACGGGCCCAGTATGCCGACCCGGCTTCCATGATCCGGGCGGCGGCCATGCTCCTCAATCACGTCGGCTACCCGGCCAAATCCAAGGCCCTGGAGATGGCCCTGGACGTCTGCGGTCAATACGAGAAGAAGCTGGTCATCACCGGCCGGCCGACGGGCGCCACGGGAACGGCCTTCACCGACTACCTGATGGACACCCTGCGCGACCCCAAGCTCGAAGAGAAGTGGAAGGGGTTTATCGCGGGATAGGGGGCTAAGGCATTGCCAATCTTGACGCCGGGGCCGGGATTCATTATCCTGACCCTATCTTTAAAGTGCCGTATCTAGCCATTTTCATAGATACAAAATCTAGCGAGGAGGCATATTCATGAGGAAAAAGATCGCCGTTATCGGCGGCGGCCAGATCGGACAGATCCTGGCCATGCTGGTGGCCCAAAAGGAGCTCGGGGATATCGTCATCCTGGATATTCCGGAGTATATCAACCCGGTCAAGGGCAAGGCCCTGGACTTGATGGAGATGGCTCCCCACGGCAATTACGACGCCAGCATCACGGGGACCAATGACTACAAGGACATCGAGGGAGCCGATGTGGTCATCGTCACGGCCGGCAAACCCCGCGAGGCGGGCATGACCCGGGAGGACTTGCTCAACGTCAACCTCAAGATCATCACCGCCGTGGCCGAGGGCGTGAAGAAGCATGCCCCCCAGGCCTTCTGCATCATCCTGACCAATCCCCTGGACGCCATGGTCTATGCCTTCTACAAATTGACCGGCTTCCCCAAGCACCAGGTGGTGGGTATGGCCGGGACTCTGGACACCGCCCGCTGGCGGGCTTTCATCGCCATGGAGCTGAACCTGTCGGTGGCCGATGTGGCCGGCACCGTCCTGGGCGGCCACGGCCCGGACATGGTTCCCCTGCCCCGCCTGACCACGGTGGGCGGCGTGCCCCTGGCCGAGATCGCCACCAAGGAGCAGATCGACAAGCTGGTCACCCGCACGCGCGAAGCGGGCACCGAGATCGTCAAGCTCTTCGGCAAGGGGTCGGCCTTCTTCAGCCCGGCCTGGAGCGCCCTGGCCATCGCCGAGTCCTATCTCAAGAACAAACGCCGTATCCTGCCCTGCGCCGCGCTGTGCCAGGGTGAGTTCGGTATCAACAACCTGTTCATCGGCGTGCCCTGCCTGATCTCAGCCAAGGGCCTGGAAAAGATCATCCCCATCAAGCTGGCTGATGACGAGAAGGCCATGCTGGCCAAGACCATCGAGTCGGTGAAGAAAACGACCGAGGAGACCAAGCTCTGAGCTTGGTGGCCAGCTGAGAAAGAGAGGTCCGACCCATGGCCGAACATAGGATCACCACTCCGGTCACCGACGAAGTCGTGGCCAAGCTGCGGGCGGGCGACAAGGTCTTCATCACCGGCTACCTCCTGACCGGCCGCGATTCGGCCCACAAGAAGCTGATCGACCTGATCAAAGGGGGCCAGGAGCTGCCGGTGGACATCAAGGGCCAGCTCATCTACTACGTCGGCCCTACGCCGGCCCGTCCGGGAAAACCAATCGGCTCGGCCGGCCCGACCACCAGCTACCGCATGGATACCTATGCGCCCACTCTTCACAGCCTGGGGCTCAAGGGCTCCATCGGCAAGGGCGAGCGGAGCAAGGAGGTCAAAGAGGCCCTGAAGAAGTACAAGGCCGTCTACCTCGCTGCCGTCGGCGGCGCCGGAGCGCTCATCTCCAAGAGCATCGAGAAGGATGAGGTCCTGGCCTATCCCGAGCTGGGGCCGGAAGCCATCCGCCGCCTCAAGGTCAAGGATTTCCCCTGCATCGTCATCAACGACATGTACGGCGGCGACCTGTACGAGGACGGCAAAGCCAAGTACCGGGTGAAGTGACATTCTGCCCGGCGGATAGAGGGCCAGGGCCCGTTCCGGCAGCGGAGACGAAGGTCTTCGTCTTGATCTTTGGTTCAGCCCGGAGAGAGCCCAAGCCTATCTGTCTCTAGATAAGGGAAAAAGAATCATGAAAATCCACGAGTATCAAGCCAAACAGATCCTGGCCAAGTATGGGGTTCAAATCCCGCGGGGGGAAGTGGCTGAAACACCGGACAAGGCGGCTGAGATCGCCCAAAAGATCGGCCCTCGGGTCGTCCTCAAGGCCCAGATCCATGCCGGCGGCCGGGGCAAAGGCGGCGGCATCAAGCTGGTCAACTCCCCACAGGAAGCCAAAGAAACGGCTTCTCAGATGATCGGCATGACCCTCATCACCCATCAAACCGGGCCCGAGGGTAAGGTCGTCAAGCGCCTCCTGGTCGAGGAAGCGCTCGACATCGCCCGGGAGCTCTACCTGGGCCTGGTCATCGACCGGGCCCGTGAGGCGGCAGTGGTCATGGCCTCCCCGGAAGGCGGGGTGGAGATCGAGAAAGTGGCGGCCGAACATCCCGAGCTCATCTTCAAGGAATATATCAACCCGGCCATTGGCCTGGCGGGGTTCCAGGCCCGTCAGCTTGCTTTCCGGCTCGGGCTCAGCGGAGAGGCTTTCAAACAGGGAGTCAAATTCATCTCCGGCCTGTACCGTGCCTTCGAGGGGTCGGACGCTTCCCTGGCCGAGATCAACCCGCTCCTGGTGACAAAGCAGGGCGGCGTCCTGGCCCTCGACGCCAAGATGAACTTCGACGACAACGCCCTGGGCCGCCACCCCGACATCGCCGCCATGAGGGACCTCAACGAGGAGTCGCCCCTTGAGGTGGAAGCCTCCAAATACAACCTCAACTACATCAAGCTGGACGGCACGGTGGGCTGCATGGTCAACGGCGCCGGCCTGGCCATGGCCACCATGGACATCATCATGCTTTCGGGCGGCATGCCGGCCAACTTCCTGGACGTGGGCGGCGGCGTGTCGGAGGAGGCGGTGACCAACGCCTTCAAGATCCTGGTGGCGGATAAGGACGTCAAGGCCGCCTTGATCAACATCTTCGGCGGCATCGTCCGCTGCGACCTGGTGGCCAGCGGCATCGTCAAAGCGGCCAAAGAGGTCGGGCTCAAGATCCCCTTGGTCGTCCGGCTCAAGGGCACCAACATGGAGGAGGGCAAGAAGATCCTGGCCGCCTCGGGTATGTCCTTCCGCTCGGCCGACACCATGAAGGAAGCGGCGGAGAAGGTCGTCGCGCTGGTCAAGTGAGGAGAGAGGACAATGAGCATCCTGATCGATAAAAAGACGCGGCTGGTCGTGCTGGGCATCACCGGCGGAGAGGGCACCTTTCATACCCAGAAAATGCAGGAATACGGCACCAAGGTGGTGGCCGGCATGACGCCCGGCAAGGGCGGCCAGACCCACCTGGGCGTCCCGGTTTTCAACACGGTGGCCGACGCGGTGAAGGAGACGGGGGCCAACGCCGGGGCCATTTTTGTCCCGCCCTATGCCGCCGCCGACGCCATCATGGAGTGCGCCGAAGCCGGCCTGGGCCTGGTGGTCTGCATCACCGAGGGCATCCCCACCTTCGACATGATCAAGGTCAAGGCCTATCTCCGGGACAAGACGACCCGGCTCATCGGGCCGAACACGCCCGGCGTCATCTCTCCCGGCAAATGCAAGATCGGCATCATGCCGGGCGCTATCCACCGGCCGGGCCGGGTGGGCATTATCTCCCGCTCCGGGACCCTGACCTACGAGGCGGTGGACCAGGTCAGCCAGCTCGGCGTCGGGCAGTCCACAGCCATCGGCATCGGCGGCGACCCCATCGTCGGCCTGAAATACATCGACTTGCTGAAGCTGTTCGGCGAAGACAACGAGACGGAGGCGGTCATCCTGATCGGCGAGATCGGCGGAACGGCCGAGGAAGAGGCGGCCGCCTTCATCAAGAAAGAATTTCCCAAGCCCGTGGTCGGGTTCATTGCCGGCCAAACCGCCCCTCCCGGACGCCGGATGGGACATGCCGGGGCCATCATCGCCGGGGGCAAGGGCACGGCTGCCGAAAAAATGGCGGCCCTCAAATCCGCGGGAGTGCATGTGGCCAAGAGCCCGGCCGACATCGGGCTGATGGTCCAGCGCGCGCTCGAAACGAAAGCCAAATCCTCGAAAAAATCCAAGCCTCGGGCCAAAAATCCAAGAAAAAAATAATCAAGCTCGCTTGAGTTCAAATCCGCGACGCCGAACTCCGCGGGTTGATCTTTTTGAGGAAAAGCTCGCGGGCGGTGTATTTTTTGAAGGAGAGTGACATGTCCATGAAATCCCATCGGCCTCTTTACGGAATTATCCTTGCCATCTGTCTTGTGTTTGGAGCGGCCCTAGCCCAGCAGCCGCAGGGCCGGCCAGCTCAGGCCCAACCGGAACCCCCTCCCCTCACCCTGACCCATATACGGGGAAACATTTATGAAATTGTGGGCGGCAGCGGCGCCAACTGTGGCCTGTTCTGGACGGACAAAGAGGCGTTTATCATTGACGCCAAGATGACCGATGAATCGGCCAAAAAAATGCTGGACGAAGCGAAAAAGCTCGCTCCGGTTCCCCTGACAACCGTCCTCCTTACTCACAGCGACGGTGACCATGTCAACGGCCTGACCGGATTCCCGGCCGGGCTGGTGATCGTCTCTCAGGATAACACCCGGAAGCATATGGCCGCCGCCTTTCTGGATCCTCGCCAGCAAGCCTACCTGCCCAACATAACCTTCACCGAAACCATGACTATTTTCTCGGGGGGGAAGCGCCTCGAGCTTTTCTATTTCGGCCCGGCCCACACGGACGGCGACGCAGTCGTCTATATTCCCGAGGATAAAGTTGCCTTCATCGGCGACCTGCTGTTCGTCGGCCGCGACCCGCTCATCCATCGTCAAAAGAATGGAAGCGTCCTGGGCGCGGTTAAAACCCTGAAAGCGCTGCTGGCCCTGGACGCCGATATCTATGTTTGCGGCCACAACGAGCCGGAGGGCAAAGCCGAGCTGGAGAAGGGATTGGCCTATATCCAGGAAAGATTGGACAAAGTGAAGGCCCTTATCGCCGAGAAGAAAAACCTGGATGACATAAAAAAGGCCTTCAACATCGTGGACCAGGCGGCGGCCGGCGGACGGCGCTGGCCCAGCTTAGTGGAAGTGATCTACCTGGAGCTGACTGAAAAAAAGAATTGAGCGTCAACTGACCTGCCCCCGCTCAATGTAGCACCTCTGAAGTGAAATCTTCAAGCAGGGCACGGTTGGGCATCGATTATCCCCTATCGCCACCCTTAGGAAGCTTACATCTCGACCCAGAAGTAATCAGTAGGCTGGAGAGCGAAGGGGGCGACCCGGAAACCGGCCACGGTGCCCGAGAGGCGGAAATCACCCGGACCTACCCCTCGGCATAAGAGAGCTTTATAAGAAATATTCGGCCGAAACATCAGCGGCCATCAAGAGTTCCTGCGAGATGGCCTGAGGGGGCGGGGGGCCTGTCCGTGACAAAGGTCAGCTTAAGGTGGTCGATGATCCTGTCCACCACGGAGAAATCCGTGAGGAAAGCCACGACCTTCATCGAAACGATCGACTATAACATCACCAAAACAAACACCGCACATCTTTATATCGTCGGCTACGCGGAAACGCTGGTGTAAAGATAGTTGATTGGTGCTCACCGCCAAGATACCTCTTCCTTCATGAAATCCATTATATATTTTCCAAAGCTGGGGAAAAGGATTTTCCATTCCCTGGAAACATACTCCCGTTCGGCCAGGCCCAATCCCACGCAGGTGCCATTTTTCCTATTGGCTCTAGCCCGATCAAAATGAAGCATCTCCAAGTTCTTGTTATTGTAGCCAAAGCCAAGCAGATAGATGCTTTCATTATCCCTATTGAGTAAGCTAATTGCGTGATCTATTGTGTCAGGCTTCTCTTTTAGCAATTCGGGGATTGTTATGATTTGGCTCGCTGCTCGGCTGACTTCTCCCCAGTCCAAAGCAGGAGTATATTCCCTCTCCTCTTTTGCGCCTCCTGCGCATCCGGGGAGTCCCCCCAACTTTCCATAAACATGAACTATAGGGATAGTCTCAAAAGCCCAAAGTGTGTCTTGTGGGGAAAGAGAAAAGGTATGCTTTAAGCCTTCAAACAAATAATGATCTAGTGATCTATCATAATTGAAGGTGATTATGGAGAGCTCGTTTTCCCGCAATTTGCGCCAATCTGTTACGCTATCAACCAGGTTATTAAATAGATACCTGCACCAGTGATCTCCAGACAGATTCTCATCCTTCTCGAACGGGATTAGAGCAAGAGCGATGCACTTCTTAGCTAGCTCCATGAACTCTGAATGTCTCAACAGGAATTCATCAATCGAGTAAAGGTGACTTTTCTTTAAATAAGTTGCGAAATTATCTATATCAGAATGATGCCTATGTCCAAGTGTCCCCAGAATATCGCGCCATTCATTATCCTTTCGGTGGTCGAGATGGTCGACGATGATATCAACCAGACGTTGCCCCGACGGAAACTTAAAATCGCAACTTGCTCCAGCCCCGAGGATAAAAACAGTTCTTGATAGGATCATTTTGGTCCTCGAAACAAAGCCCTATCTTAATTTATAGATTTTTTCCCAAAGGCGAGGGTATGTCAAGGGAGATGGGCCGGTAGGCTACTGGGAGACGGGGGGTGAGAAAACCTGATCCTGATCACTCTTCTTCCCCTTGACATTGCAGCTGTGCCAGGCCTATATCTTGTCCAAGAAAGGCAAAGCGGAATCACTGGCTTGAACATGATTATTACTATTGTCGCTGGCGTGCTTGTTGGGATAATTTTGATGGCACTGAACGCTCAAAAAGGACGCTTCCCGTTCGCTAAAAAACCGTTTATCGTGGTCAGCTATCAAGGCTGCGGCAAGCATCTCGCGGTAGTGATCTGCAATCGCGGCAATGCACCCGCCCAATATTTTACTGCTGATATCACTAGCAAAAATGGCATATTTAGCATAATGGAGACAGATGCTCCTTTTGAATTGGTCGCCCCGGGCGATGGAGGCTCGTGGATGACAATCTCCGCAAGGAATATTCTGCCTCAACAGTATGGGGCAGTAGAGTTGAGGGTTGATAGCCCTGTTTTAGATTTAGATTCCCCCAGGATGCAAAGCGATAGCCGGACCAAATTCATCGGCACTATAATTTCTACATGGGGGCCAGAAGGAATCAGCAAAACATAAATGAGTTACGCATCTTGACCATATATCGACCAAAGCGAGGGTGCGTGGGGTCAGACCGAGGGTTCTATTTTGGAATCAAAAAGTTAGCTTCAATACTTTGCCTTTTTACCCCCAAAATGCCATGTTTTTAGGGCAAAAAATGCTCACTATCTACGTCACCGATACCTTGAATAAAAACAAATTCAAACTTTTTTGGCCCTGAATTGCCCTTAAATTGGCTAATATTGCCGTCGATTATCCTTCTAATTAGTTGATAATAAATGCACGAGCTCGGTCCGACCCGAATCGCTTTTGGGCCATAGCATCTTCGATCGCTGCGAAGGTAACGCCCCAAGGGTCGGAAAAACTAGACCTTGACCGCCGGCGGGGTTCGGATGCCGGTGTCCTCGATCTCGAAGAATTCCTCCCGATTGAACCCGAACATTCCGGCGAGGATATTGGAGGGAAAGACTTCGACCTTGGTGTTCATGTCGCGGACATTGGCGTTGTAGAAGCGGCGGGCGGCCTGGATGCGGTCTTCCGTGTTCGCCAGCTCCTCCTGCAGTTTCAGGAAGTTCTGGTTGGCCTTGAGGTCGGGGTAGCGCTCCACGACGCCATACATCTGCCTCATCGCGCCGACCAGGACGTTCTCGTCGGCCGCCTGGCTGGCGGGCGAACCGGTCGAGGCCACGGCTTTGCTGCGAGCCTCGGTCACGGCCTGGAGCACGCCGCTCTCGTGCTTGACGTAACCCTTGACGGTTTCAACCAGGTTCGGGATCAGGTCGTAGCGGCGCTTAAGCTCGGTGTCGATCACCGACCAGGACTCGCGGCACTGCTGGCGAATTTTAACGAGAGAGTTGTACATGCCGATAATCCAGGCGATAAGGAGCACGACAACGGCAATGATGATGATCACGATGGGTTCCATGACTGACTCCTACGGTTAGGACATTTGCTGCTGCACGAGGTATTCCGGCAAGCGCTCGAGGATCCCCGTGATCAGTTCCGCAGCCTGCTCGAAGTCCTGGGTTTTGAACGTCGAACTGCGCCAAGCGATGGCCGAGTGTCCGTCGAACTGCAGGCTGAACTTGGGCATTCCGAGTATGAATTCCATCGTGCGCTGGTGGATCACGTCGTAGGCCCACTTTTTATCGGGCGACTTGACGTAGAACTTGCGGCTAAACTCGGCCGACTCGAAATTGATGTCATCGAACCCGAAGAACCCGGCCAGCTTGTCGAACAATCCCTCCGGCCGGATGAACAGGGGTTTGAGCAGGACAGGACTGGAGAGAACGACGGCGGAAAAGTGGTGGTGCTGCGTCTGCGTTCCGCCCTTACTGCTTTGCGTGTGCGTCTCATAGTGATAATCAAAACTCAGGAAATCGCGGTCTGACCATTTTCCGGTCAAGATGTTTTCAGCATAGCGGTGATCACCGGACCGGAGGCAGTTGAACGCGGGGAACCGGGATTCCAGCGAGCCGTCTTTCGCGGGCGAGAAGGTCAGGCCGTGCGCGGCGCCCCAGTCGGACAGCTCATTGCGGCGCTTGGCGGCCAGCCACAAGCTGAGATAGATGCCCGCGGCGATGAAAGCCACGAGGACAATGATGAGCAGAACGATCATCGTCTTATTCGCGTCCTCTATAAAAATAGCCGAAAACACCCGGTCAGCGCAAATCGGCCTTGGCTCTCCAAGGATCAAACGGCGCTGCGGCGCAGTTCCAACGAACCCGCCGCATAGATCTCTTCCTGATAAGCGATCTGAGCGGGCGGTGGCCTCTTGAAAAATACCTCTTCTGGTTCTTACAATAGGGGCTCATCGTCTGGAGTTCGAGAAAGGAGTTCTCATTATGAAAAAAACCTTCGCCCTCTTGGCCGTCGTCCTGACCCTGGCTGTGATGACCCTCCCCTCTTTTCCTGCCGGCCGGAACGGATATTACCGCTTCCCCGCTATTCACGGGAATACGGTTGTTTTCACCTCGGAAGGAGACCTCTGGTCGGTCGATATCAAGGGAGGGACGGCCGTCCGCCTGACGACCCACCCCGGGCTCGAGACCAACCCGGCCATCTCTCCCGACGGGACAACTGTCGCTTTCTCCGCTCAGTATGAGGGACCTACCGAGGTGTACACCATGCCCCTGGCCGGCGGACTCCCGGTCCGCCGCACGTTCTCCGGCCAGACCTCGGCCGTCGTGGGCTGGACGCCGGACGGGAAAATCATTTACGCCACCCAGAAGTACTCGACGCTCCCCAACACCCAGCTGGTGGTCCTCGACCCTAAGACAAATACCGAAAACATTCTCCCTCTCAGCCAGGCAGCGGACGGGTCCTTTGACCCGGCCGGCCGGGCGCTCTACTTTACCCGTCTCCCCTTCCAAGGAAGCTACACCAAACGATATAAAGGCGGGACTGCCCAAAACCTGTGGAGGTACACAGCCGGAGACCCGGAGGCTTCCCCCCTGACCGCCGACTATCCCGGGACGAGCAAAAACCCCATGTTCTGGCAGGGCCGGGTCTATTTTGTCAGCGACCGCGACGGCACCATGAACCTGTGGTCCATAGATCCCCAGGGCGGGGCTCTCAAGCAGCACACCTTCCATAAAGGATTCGACGTGAGCTGGCCCTCGCTCCACAACGGGAAAATTGCCTATCAGCTGGTGGCCGACCTCCGCCTTTACGACATCGGCAGCGGCCAGGATCGTCCCATCGACATCACCCTCCCCTCGGACTTCGACCAGATGCGGGAGAAATGGGTCAGCAAGCCGCTGGACTACTTGACCTCCGTCCATCTCTCGCCCTCGGGTGACCGGCTGGTCCTCATTTCCCGCGGCAACGTCTTTGTCGCTCCCGTGGAAGACGGACGGTGGATCCGGGTCAGCCGCCAGGACGGCGTCCGCAGCCGGACCGCCCGCTTCCTGGGGGACGGGAAAATCCTGATGATCCTCTCCGACCAGACCGGCGAGTGGGAATTCCTCCGCACCCCGGCCGACGGGCTGGGGCAGGAGGAGCAGCTCACCTCGGGCGCCAAAGTCATCCGCTTCGACGGGATTCCCTCGCCCGACGGCCGCTCCATCGCCTTCGCCGACAAAGACAACCAGCTCTGGGTTTACAGCCTCGATAAGAAAACCCTGAGCCGGGTGGCCGAATCACCGAACGGGATGTTCGACGACCTGGCCTGGTCCGCCGACAGCCAGTGGCTGGCTTTCGGCCAAACGGCCGACAACTCTTTCCAGCAGGTCATGCTCCTCAACGCCACGACGGGCCAAATCAGCGAGCTGACCGACAACCGCGTCGACTCCTATAACCCGGCCTGGAGCCCGGACGGGAAGTGGCTCTATTTTCTGTCCGACCGATATTTGCGGAGCGCCGTGGGCAGCCCCTGGGGACCCCGCCAGCCGGAACCCTACTTTGACAAGACGACTAAAATCTATGCCCTGGCCTTGACCGCCAAGGAGACCTTCCCCTTCGCTCCTTCCAATGAGCTCACTAAGGAAGACAAGGCGCAGAAAGAAGCCAAGGAGGCAAAGGCCCCGGCCGGAGAGCCGGCCAAGGCCGAAAAACCCGCCGAGTCAAAAGGGCCTAAGGCAGCCGCGGCCAAGGTGGTGATGGAGCTGGCCGGCATCCAGGATCGCATCTTTGAGGTGCCCCTCCCGGCCGGCGCTTATTCTCAACTCGCCGTCTGCGAAAAAATGCTTTTCTTCATCGACCGGGAGAGCGCCGCCGCGGGCCGCAACAAGCTTCAGGCCATCGAGATCAAGAACCGAAACGTCCAGGCCAAGACGGTCCTGGAGGACATTCGGAACTTCGAGCTTTCGGCCGACGGAAAGAAGATCCTCGTCCAGAAAGACAGCGACCTCTACGTCATCGACGCCGCAGCCTCGGCTCCCCCGGCCCTGGGCGAGAAGAAAGTCGATATGTCCCGCTGGACCTTCTCTATCGACCCCAGGCAGGAGTGGCGTCAGATGTTCATTGACGCCTGGCGCATGGAGAGGGACTATTTCTACGACCGGAACCTCCACAACGTCGATTACCAAGGCCTTCTCCAGCGGCACCGGCCCTTTGTGGACAGGGTCAGCGACCGGGCCGAGCTCAATGACCTCCTGGCCCATCTCGTCGGCGAGCTGTCGGCCCTCCACACCTTCGTCCGGGGCGGCGATGTCCGTCAAGGCGCCGATAATGTTGCCCTGGGTTCGCTGGGGGCCAGGCTGGCCCGCGATGAGGCCGGGGGCGGCTATCGGGTCGAGCACATCTACCGGTCGGACCCCGAGTATCCCGAGCGCTGTTCCCCGCTGGGCCAGCCCATGCTGAACATCCGGGAGGGCGACCTGATCATGGCCATAAACGGCGCGCCGACGGTCGGCGTGGCCGACCCGTCGCTCCTCCTGCGGAACACGGCCGGCCTGCAGGTTCTGCTCGAGGTCAAGCCGGCCGCGGGCGGTGAGGCCTTCAAGGCCATCGTCTATCCCCTGACCACCGGGGCCGAATCCGACCTCCGCTATGCCGAATGGGAATACACCCGCCGCCTTGAAGTGGAGAAGGCCGGGAAAGGAAAAATCGGCTACCTCCATCTGCGGGCTATGGGCGGCGACAACTACACCGAGTGGGCCAAGAACTTTTATCCGGTCTTCGACCGCCAAGGGCTGATCATCGATGTCCGGCATAACCGCGGCGGCAACATCGATTCCTGGATTCTGGAAAAACTTCTGCGGCGGGCCTGGTTCTACTGGCAGGGCCGGGTGGGCAGGCCGACCTGGAACATGCAATACGCTTTCCGCGGGCACCTGGTCGTCCTGTGCGACGAATATACGGCCTCGGACGGCGAGGCTTTCAGCGAAGGCTTCCGCAGGCTCGGCCTGGGCCAGGTCATCGGCATGCGGACCTGGGGGGGCGAGATCTGGTTGAGCCAGAGCAACATCCTGGTCGACCGGGGAATCGCCTCAGCAGCAGAAACGGGCGTCTACAGCCCGGAGGGCGAATGGCTCATCGAGGGCCACGGCGTCGAACCTGATATCGTGGTGGACAACCTGCCCCGCGCCGCCTTCCGGGGAAAAGACGCCCAGCTCGAGGCGGCCGTCAAGTATCTCCAGGAGAAAATAGAGAAAAAGCCGGTCGAGGTTCCCAAGCACCCGGCCTATCCGGACAAAAGGAAGTGAGGCTAAGCCGGTTCCTCGACGAGATGGCTATTCTTTTATAACCGTCGGGAAGGGGCCGAGAGACCAGCCCATCCGTTTGACGATCACGGCTTTTTTGGTTAAAGTCCTGCCGTCAATATCGAGCTTCACCGAGTACGGGCCGGGGTCCACCAGGGGGCTTCTCGAATCATCCTCGAAGCGGGGGGCTTGACCAGCGGGCTTAGGCGGCCTCATATCCCAAAGCACGGTATTCACCCCGGCTTCGCCCCGGCCGTCGAGCTCGGCCAGGGTCTGGCCCGCGGCATCAGATACCGTTATCTTGACCTTGCTTTTGGCCTTTTCCTTTAAATAATAATTGACCACCACGGCGTTGGGCTCGTTCGGGGTGATGAGATGGTCGTCGCCCAGGAGTTGATAGTTGCCCAGGCCGCCGTAGATCCTCTGCACGGCCGGTTTGATTTCAAAAATAAAAACATCCTGCTGGAGCATGGCCTCATTCATTTCCTGGAGGGGCGCGATGTCCGTGATATACAGGCCCCGGCCGAAGGTGGCCACCACCAGGTCGTTCTGGCGGGGATGGATGGCCAGGTCGGTCACCTTGACCCAGGGCATATTGTTCTTAAAGGGAACCCACTTCTTCCCTCCGTCGAGTGACACGTACACCCCCTGCTCCGTCCCTACGAACAGCAGGCCGGGATTCCGGCGGTCCTGGACAACAACGTTGACACATTTTTCGGGAAGGCCGCCGGATAGAGACGTCCAGGTCTCTCCATAGTCCGTCGTTTTAAAGAGAAGAGCTCGGAAATCGTCGAAGCGCAGGCCGGTCTTGGCCGCGAAAGCCGTGCCCGCCTCATGGGGAGAGGCAAAGACCCGGCTCACCCAAAAATTCTCCGGTCCGCCCGCGGCGGAGATGTTGGGGGTCCGGTCTTTCCAGGTAGCTCCCCCGTCGGTGGTCAATTGGACCTTGCCGTCGTCCGTCCCCACCCAAATGACGCCGGGCTGAAGCGCCGACTCGGCGAGAGTGGTGATGGTGCAGTAGGTGATGTTGCCGGCTCCGGCCTGCTTGGATTTATCATTAGTGGTCAGGTCCGGGCTGAGCTCCGTCCAGTGGTCGCCTCTGTCGGATGACCGGAAGAGGACCTGGGCGCCGACATAAACCACAGCCGGGTCGTGGGGCGAGAGAAGGATGGGCGGCGTCCAGTTGAAGCGCAGCGGTTCCTGCCCTGGCGTCCGCCGCGGCCGGATTTCAGTCTGCAGGCCGGTTTTCTGGTCGAGCCGCCACATCGCCCCGAATTCCCTGTTGTTGTAAACCCAGCGGCCGTCTATGGGATCGACCTGGTTGTACATGCCGTCCCCGCTTCCCACGGTGACCCACTCGGAGAGGCTGATGGCACCCGCCCAGCCGAGCGACGGCGCTTTCCAGGAATCGTGGTCCTGCAGGCCGCCGTAAATGTTGTAGGGGTCCTCCATGTCCAGGCCCAGGGCGTAGAACTCGCCCAGGGGAAGGTTATCGCAGTTGTGGCAGGTCAGGCCGCGGTCATAGGAGATGTAAATGCCGCCATCGCTGCCGAAGATGAGCCGGTCTGAATTCTGAGGGTCCACCCACAGAGTGCGCCAGTCGCCGAAAGCCTTCTGAAAAACTCCGTCCGACGGCCAAGCCAGGCCTTTCCATGTCTTGCCCGCATCGTTGGTGCTGGCCAGGGACTGTCCGGTGATATAGACCGTGCCGGGGTCGTTCTGGTCCAGGCGAAGCTGGTTGAAGGAATAGGGCGCTTTATCCAGGGCAGCTTCGCTGCCGGGGTTCACTTTCCTCCAGGCCCGGCCGCCATCGTCCGTCCGATAGACTTCATTCCCCACCGTACGCGGACGCGGCTCAAGCCCGCGACGCTTATCCTGTTCCTGCTCCTGCTGGGTGGCCGGCCTGGGGTTGGCGTTTTCCACGATGGCATACAGGATATCCGGGTTTTTCTGGTAAAGATCGAGGCCGATGCGTCCGACCCGGCCCGTGGGAAGCCCCCCGCTGAGACGTCGCCATGACTTCCCGGCGTTCTCCGTCTTATAGACGGCGCTCTCCGGCCCGCCGGCCTCATAGTGCCAGGGCAGCCGCACCTTGTCGTAAGCAGCCGCGTAAAGGATTTCCGGCCGGCGGCGGTCCTGGACCAGATCGATGACGCCGATTTTATCGTTGATATAAAGGACTTTCTTCCAGGTCCGGCCGCCGTCAATGGTTTTGAATACGCCGCGCTCGGCATTGGGCGTGAACAGGTGGCCCATGGCCGCCACATAGACGACTTCCGGGTTCCGGGGATGGACAATGATCCGGGCGATATGATGGGAATCCGGGAGGCCCATAGGAATCCAGGTCTTCCCCCCGTCCACGGATTTATAAACGCCGTCTCCGCTGTGCGAGCTCCGGGTGCAATAGGACTCACCCGTCCCTACCCAAATGACCTGACTGTTGGAAGGCGCCACGGCCACGTCGCCGATGGACAGCCGGCTCTGGCCGTCAAACACCGGCTCGAAAGTAGTCCCGTTATTGACCGTCTTCCATACGCCGCCGTTCCTCGTGCCGATATAGAAGGTGTAGAGATGCTCCTTGAGCGGTTTTTCGGGGACGGCGACGGAAGTGACCCAGGAGCCGGCGCGGTAAGGCCCCAGGCTGCGGAAGGTAAAGTTTTTCAACAAGTTCTCAGTGAACATATCCTGGCCCGCCGCCGCGGAGAGGATGAAAAAAAGCAAAAGAGAAAGAGCCAGAAATAGGAAGGGATCAAAACGCTTTATCATTCGGCCTCCTCTGGGCAGAACATGATGCCAATATCCCAATGAGGGGTCGTGGAGCCCCCCAACCTCCGGGGAGAGTCAGTTCAGGAAGTCCCGGTAAGGAATCACGGGCAGCGGTTGACTCCCAACATAGCGGGTTATGGAAAAGATATCCTCGGCCTTGGGCAGGAGCTTGAGTTTCTGATAACAGATGAACCCGAACTGGGATTGAGGCTCCAGCAGGCAGGGAATCAAATTGGCCGCCGGCTGGCCGCAGGACACAAAAAAATCGCCTTTGCGGACGACGATGGGCATCACTTTCTTCTCCACCTCGATCGTCTTGGGCGGCAGCCAATCAAAATCGGCCAACTCGATGGATTTCACCTCATAGGCTTCTACGGATAGCGGGGCGTCCTTGACGAAGAGGTCCACGGCGATCCTATGCCGGAGCAGCGTCTCGATCACAGCGGTCTTATCTCCCGGAATAATGTAGCCCACGGGCCGCGTCACGGCCAGCCGGGATTCGACGCCGGGGAACCAGTTCAGCACGACCTCCTGCACAACCTTGAGCTGAGAAGGCAAGGGATAGGGCGCCAGATCATTGGCGGCAACGGCATCCCCCGCCTTTTTATCCACCCTCAGGATCCCCCGCACGGGGCTGGAGGCCGATTGGAAGCTTTGGCGCACCAGCTTGGGCTGTTTTGGATCGCGAACATATTCCATTCGCAGATGGACCACATCATCCGGACTATAAACCCGGGCTTTGGCCAAGAGCTCCGCCCGCAGCCGGTTGACCATGGTCAGGATTTCCTGGCCATGCCGGACCACGGACTCGGCCCAGGCCCTCAGCCCGCTCGACTGCCAACGCGTCCTCTCCCGGAGGGTGGACAAATCATGGCGGGAGGCGCACTCCATGATGAAGGACAGCGTCTCGTAGATGCCCGGGCCGCTGCGGCCGTCGTTCAGCTCCACGGTGCTGAAACGCATCCTCGTCTCGCGGCCGTTCAGCATGGCGGCCGGGTAGTTGACCCCGGTGGAGACGTTGAATTCAATATCATCGGTCACCACATATTCGCAGAAAGTGATGTTCTTCCTGTCCAGGGCCTTGTCCACCTCGGGGAGGATAGTCTCCCGCGAGAATTTCCGGAGCGCGGCGGAGATGTTGATGTTCGAGACGCAGCCCAGCGACACCCGGTAATAATCGTCGCCCTTTTCATGCATGTCCAGGGTGATTTCGGGCATCCAGGCCCGGAAGACACGGTGCATGGCCGCTACTTCCTCCGACTCCAGCTTGGTGTGGTCACGGTTCAGGTCCAGGTCTTGCTCGTTCTGGCGGCGGTCGAACCAATTGCCGTAGGGGTTACACTGGGGCATGACCAGGATATTGGCCTGTTTGAGCAAAGGCCTGAGCTCGCCCAGGGCCAGGTCGCGAACGAACTCCAAAGCAGACTCTTTACCCGCCTGCTCGTTGCCGTGCTGGGAAGCGGTGATCATCAGGGTAGGCTTGGTTCGGTCCAGTTTATCGGGCGTGGCCACACCCGACTCGGTCAGGATGCAGAGATAGAGGTCTTTAGCCGGGAACTCCCCAACCTCCCTGGTCCGGCCGACGACCTGGACCACGGTCTCCTTGGAGATCGCATCCAGATAGCTCAAAAATCGGGCCACCTCCTCAGGCTGGGAGTATTCGGTATATCGGCAGTCCTCGGCCGGCGTCAGGAGAGCCTCCCTGGAAGCGAAAGCCGCGGTGTTCAGGATGAGGAGGCCCGAGGCCAGCCCCGCTGAAATCATTGTCATCAATCTAATCTTTTTCATGAGATAACCCTCCCTTTTCTTCTATTTCCGACTTCTTCTATTTCAAGCCCGCTTGATCCCCCGGGAGCCGACCGGCGGGCCCGGCCTTGGCCGGCGGCGGAATGATCCTCAGCACCACCTCGCGCACTTCGCCGGCGCGCAGGAGCTTGAACTTTACCTCCTGGCCCCAGGTGAACACGGCCAGGTCCAGGCGCAGTTCATTGACGTCGGAGTAGGCTTTTGCGTTCACAGCCAGGATGACATCGCCTTTTTCAAAATCTTGGCCCACGGCCGCCCCCTCCACAGGCTTGGACTCAATGACCAGGTTGGCCAGCCCGGGCACGGTCTTGAGCCGCAGCCCGAGAGAGGGATAGAAAGGACGCTCTTCCTCGGCCAGTCCGCAGATGTAATCGGCCAGCGACCTGGAGACGGTGAGGCCGGCCCGGCCTTTCGGCACAATGACACAGACGACCGTTCGGAACGGCAGCCGGTTCTTCTCAAAGACCCGGCGGTTGATCCCCAGGTTGTAGAGAAGATGCCCGGAACCGGCCAGAACGACCACTCGCCTCTTCCCTTCTTCCGAAGCCTTGAGGCTGTTCGAAGCCATGACCTCATCCCAGGCGGACTGGGCTCGGTACAGCCCTTCGAATACGGCCTCGAACCCGGCCCCTTTCATCTGGGGGGGCAACTCCTCGGCCGAAAAAACAGCCTTCATCAAGGCCCGGTGGTCCCGGTTAGAAAGATCGGGCCGGGGGAGGAGCGCCTTTTCCTCGTCGGCCAGGCTGTCCCAGCCCCTCATCCGGACCTTGGTGATGATATCGCGTTCGACGTTGAGCGCCAGGAGAGGGATGGATTTCTCCTTGGCCAGGGAGAAAATCTTGCGGTAGAAGCCCCAATGATAATTCCAGACCACATACCAGCGTGCCTGGCGAAGAAATTCGTCTTCGGTCAGCAGCCCCAGGCTCCATTTGTTGAGCACTTCCTGAGAAGTAGCCGGGACCATCTCCAGGCCGACGGCCAGGCCCGGGTCCCTTTCCTGCAGAGCTTGCACGATGCGGAGCTGGAGGTCGTGGTTGGGCAGGCTGTCGTGGGTTTCGCCGATATAAACGAACCGGGCCCGGCCCAAGTCCTCAGCCATGGCCGTGAAAGAAAGGGCGCGCCCTGAGGCCGCCGAGAAGATCTGGCCCGGCCGGATGTCGAGCGTCTTGTCCTTGTATCGAGCATCCCCGATGGCCAGACGCAAAGTCGGGTCATCGGCTTGAGCGGCTGTTAGTGGGCCAATGACAAAAAGCAAGACGTCCAGGAAGCATAATTGGAACAATTTTTTCATGGCTTGACTCGAGCTGGACAAATCACCTTTGTTTATCATATCTGACGCTTTTTAGGCCTGTCAATTCATCTGGAAAAAAGGATTTTCCCAAATCTTCTTCCGACCCGAGCTCAAAGCCTGGGCTGGAAGAAGGAGTGAGTGCGGCGCCTGGACGTCTTCCGCTAGAATTGCTAGAATGTCCGCCTTGCCCAAAAAGAGGAAACCATGAGAAAGTTCGCCCTCTTGATTGTTCTGTCAAGTTGTCTCCGTTGGCCGCTGTTTCCCCAGCCGGGCCAGGACAAGGTCTACCGGGCCACCCAGGCCTATCAGGCTAACGATCAGGGCCAGGTCCTGGGCCAGCAGGCCTTAAGCGGCCAGATTGTGCTCTCGGCCAATGGGAACTAACTGCCAAATAAGAAAGTTGAAAGCTGAATCCAAACGCACCATTCGGGTCTTCGCCCTGGCCTCCTTTTTCAACGACTTCGGCTCGGACATCATCTACCCCGTCTGGCCGATGTTCATCACTACCGTCCTGCGGGCCAATATGGCCGTGCTGGGATTCCTGGACGGTCTGGGCGAGGCGCTGGTCTCCCTGTCCCAGGCCGTCTCGGGCACCCTCTCCGACCGCTGGCATAAACGGAAGATCTTCATCTGGACCGGCTACTTGTGCGGAAGCCTGTCCCGTCTGGGCTATGCCCTTTCATCGATCTGGACTCAAGTCATTCCCTTCCGTGTCCTGGACCGGGCCGGCAAGATCCGCGGCGCGCCCCGGGACGCCATGGTGGCCGATCTATCGACGGAGGCGAACCGCGGCCGGAACTTCGGCCTGCTGCGGGCCATGGACAATGCCGGCGCCCTGGCCGGCATCCTGGCCTGCATCATCCTGGTCAATTTTCTGGACCTCCGAGTGCTTTTCGCCCTGGCCGCCCTCCCCTCCCTGGTCAGCGTAGCTATCATCCTGTTGTTGATAAGGGAAGCGAAGCCGGCCGAAAAACACATTTTCAAGGGCGTCTTCTTCAAAGATTTCTCCTCGAACTTCCGCCTCTATCTCATTTCAAATGCGCTTTTCGCTCTGGGCGCCTTCAGCTACTCCTTCCTGCTCATTTTCGCCAAGGATGCCGGATTCAAACCCGGTTTTGTCCCCGTGCTCTATCTTCTCTATACAGCGGCGGCCTCGTTCTTGTCCTTGCCCTTCGGCCGCCTGTCGGACCGTTTTGGCCGCAAATCGATCCTTTTATTATCGTTTGGCTTATGGTCCGTGGTCAGCTTGGGAATGGTCTTTGGACGGAGCCTAGTTTTTATGGGTGGGATGTTCGTCGTCTACGGACTGCACAAGGCCGCTCTGGAACCGGCCCAGCGGGCCCTGGTCAGCGACCTGGCCCCGGCCGGCCTGCGGGCCAGCTTCCTGGGCACCTTCCAAATGGTCATCGGCCTGTGCGCGCTTCCAGCCTCCTTCCTGGCCGGGCTCTTGTGGGACCGCTTCGGCCGCGCCGTCCCCTTCCTCCTATCGCTGGCGCTGACCGTCGGGTCCGCCGTGCTTTTGCTTTTTGTCAAAGAGACAGCCAAGAATAAAGAACAGGAAAAAGCGCTAGCCACCAAGGCTTGATGAAATATTCTGGGGCCCGGCTAGAGCCCTGAGGGGGGAATGTCTTCGGCATCCAGGGGAAGGTCTATGTGTATCCGCGTGAAACGCCCCGGCTCGCTCTCCACCTCGATCTCGCCGCCGTGATCTCTGACGATGCCGTGGCTGATGGACAGGCCCAGGCCCGTCCCCTGCTCGCGGGGCTTGGTGGTAAAGAACGGGTCGAAAACTCGGTCGATGCTGTCGGCCGGAATGCCCACGCCTTGGTCTTCGACCGTCAGCCGTATCCGTTTGAGGCCTTTTTTCTCTAAGAGACGGGCGGTGATGTGGATCTTCTTGTTCTCGTTATAGGCGCGATATTTTTCGTTGAGGGCATCGCGGGCGTTGGTGAGTAGGTTCATCAGAACCTGTTGGATCTGTTGGCTGCGGCATCTGACCGGCGGCAGTCCCTCGTCCAGATCGATCTTCAGGCTGATCTGATCTTGGCGCAGCACGGCCCGGACCAGGGACACTGTCTTTTCCACGATATCTTCGACCCTGGCCGGGCTGCGGGCTTGACCCTCCTGCCTGGAGAATTGAAGCAAGTCGCGGACAATTCCGGCGATCCGTTCTCCTTCCCGGATGATCTCTCCGGCGTACTCGGCCGCCTGAGCGTCCCGGCCGGCCAACTTGTCCTTGATGATCTGGGCATAGTTCATAATCCCGTTGATGGGGTTGTTGACCTCATGGGCCACCCCGGCGGCCAGGGTGCCGATAGATTCAAGTTTATGGGAATGGCGCAGGGCGGCCTCGGCCTGTTTGATGTCGGTGATATCCCGCGCTGTGGACAGGGCGCCGGTGACGTTCCCCTCGTCATCCTTGAGAGTCTTGCACCACCAGGCCAAGAGCCTCTTGGCGCCGTCCCTCCGCCGCTGCCAGCTCTCCACATAGATGACCTCCTCCGCTCCGTCGAACAGAGGTTTCACCAGTTCATAAGTTGACTGCTCGCCTTCGAAGTAATATGCGGCTTCCTTACCCAGAACATCGTTTCCCAAAAATTCGTAGCCGGCCTTGTTGGCCCAGGTGTACACTTTGTTGTTGTCCACTTCCATGATGAGATCCGGGACGGAAGCCAAGATGGCTTCATTGCGGGAGGATAATTTGTACAGGGTCTCCTCGGCCTGCTTGCGTTCGGTGATGTCCTGTCCGGTATAATAGATGTACTTCAGCAGGCCGGTCATCTTGTCCCGGACGGCCAGCCCGTGATTGCTGATCCATTTGACGCTTCCGCTCTTGGTGATGAGGCGAAACTCGCAATACTCAGAAGTTTGGTTTTTCAGCAATGAGTCTTGATGCTTTTCCAGGACAGCCCTGTCATCGGGGTGAACGATGGCCAAGAAGCCCTGGGGCATAAGCTCCTGCAGCGTGGTGCCGGTGATGCGGGCGATGGCTTCTGTCTCCCACTCGACGGCGGCTTCCCCCTCTGCTCCCAGACGCACACAACAGGCATAATCGGTGACAAGTTCAGAGATCAGACGGTAGCGTTCCTCTCCGGCCCGCAAAGTTTCCTCGGCCTGCTTGCGTTCGGTGATGTCCTGGAAGATGAAGTTGAACCCGATAGTCTTTCCCTTTAAGCGCAAGATCGTTGGAGTGGAATGGACATGAACAACCCGGCCGGCCCTGGCCAGAAGCCTAACCTCCAGGCTGAGCTTTTCCCCCGGCTTTGAGGGTCTTGAGTGGAAAAGCAACAGAAGGCCAGGCCGGTCATCGGGATGGAGGAAGGAGGCCAGGGGTTTTCCGATCAATTCCTGCCGGGGATAGCCGATCAGGCTGCACAGGGTTTGATTGACGAGGGTGATCCGGCCCTCCTGGTCCACTAGGGCAATACCCGCGCCCGCCCCCTCAACTAAGCACCGATATATATCTTCGCTCATCAGCGACGCTTTTTCCGCCTCTCTAAGCAAAGAACGTCGCATTATCGGGCAAGATATTGTTTGTATTCATACTATATTATTGTAACAATTTATGTCAACAAACCGAAAGCATATCTTTTTTCGTGATAGATCCAGATCATCCAACATTCAATTTGGCCTGTTTATTGCGGATTGGATTAAAGGAAAGAACAGGTTCCCCAACACCCCTTCAAGGGCCAGGCGGCCTGCTTGACAGGGCGAGGCCGCCCCGCCCTTGCCCTCCCCTTGCCCTCACTCCTCTTCCGGCTTGACCCGGCCTTCTTTGACCGCTTCCTGGATAATTTTCTGCTGAATGTGGGAGGGAACTTCCTCCATGTGGGAGTATTCCATCATATAAGTACCCGCGGCCTCCGGTGATGGAGGTCAGGGTGGGCTCGAAATCGAGCATCTCGGCCATGGGCACCACGGCCTTGAGGATGCGCATATTGCCCTTCTGCTCCATGCCCTGAACTTTGCCCCGCCGGCCGTTGAGGTTGCCCATGATGTCGCCCATGAAGGCCTCGGGCGTGTAGATCTCGACGTTCATGATGGGCTCCAGCAGCGTCGGCCTGGCCTCTTTCATGGCCAGCTTGAAAGCTTTGGAAGCCGCGATCTTGAAGGCAATGTCCGAGGAGTCCACCTCATGGTAGGACCCGTCATAGAGGATGACCTTGAAATCCACCGCAGGATAGCCGGCCAGGACGCCCTTCTTGCGCGCCTCCAGGATGCCCTTCTCGATGGAGGGGATGTAGTTACGAGGAATGGCCCCGCCAAATATCTTGTTTTCGAACTCAAAATCCTGGCCCCTGGGCAACGGCTCCATCTTAATCCAAACGTCGCCAAACTGGCCGCGGCCGCCGGTCTGTTTCTTATGTTTGCCCTGGACGTCGGCCCGGCCTTTGATCGTTTCTTTATAGGAGATCTTGGGCGGTTTGAGCTCGATGTCCACGTTGAAACGCTTTTTCAGCCGCTCGGTGATGATCTTGACGTGCAGCTCGCCGCTGCCGGAGATGAGGAGCTGGCCGGTCTCGGAATCACGCTCGATGCGGGCCGTGGGGTCCTCCTCCAGAATGCGATGGGTGGCCTGGGAGATGCGGTCCTCGTCGGCTCGGGTCTTGGGCTCGATGGCGAAGGAGATGGAGGGCTCGGGGAAGGGAATGACCGGGAAAATGATGGACTGGCCCTTGGCGCACAAGGTATCGCCGGTTGAAGTCGCCTTCAGCTTGGCCGTGGCCACGATGTCGCCGGCCTTGGCCTGGCCGGCCGGCTCCTGCTCCTTGCCCTGCAGGAAGAATAACCCGCCCAGCTTTTCGTCGGTCTCCTTGGAAGAGTTGGTCACTATGGCGTCGGGGCTCACTTTGCCGGAAAAGACCCTCATCAGGGTAATCCGGCCGGTATAGATGTCGGAGATGGTCTTGAAGACGAGCGCGGCAAAGGGCCCCTCCGGGCTGGCGGCGACTTTGCCCTCCTGGCCCCCGACCCGGGCCTTAACCTCCTGGCCGGCGGCCGGCGAGGGCAAGAACTCCACAAAACCGTCGAGCAGGGGCTGAAGGCCTATGTTGAAAAGGGCCGAGGCGGCGAAGACGGGGAAAACCTGGCCGGAGGCGATGCCCTTCTTCAGGCCGGCCAGAATTTCGGACGGCTGGAGCTCGCCCTTTTCCAGGTACCTCTCCATGAGCGCCTCATCGCTCTCGGCGATCATTTCGATCATTTCCACCCGGCGCCGGGCCGCTTCCTCCTTGAGCTCGGCCGGGATGTCTGCCTCCTGAAACTTGCCGCTTTCGTCCTTCTCGAACAAGTAGGCCTTGCCCTTGATGAGGTCCACCACACCGCGGAAATTTTTCTCCTCGCCCACCGGGATCTGGAGGGGAACGGCCTTGCGGCCGAAAAACTGATGGACGGATTCCAGGGCCGTCTTGAAATTGGAGTTCTCCCGGTCCAGCTTGTTGATGACGATGAGGCGGGGGAGGTGCGTCTCCTCCATCATCTCCCAGACCTTCTCCGTGCTGACCTCGATGCCGGCCACGCCGTCAATGAGCAGCGCCGCGGCGTCCACGGCCCGCAGGCCGGCCCGGGTGTCCCACAGGAAGTTCGAGAACCCGGGGGTATCCACCAGGTTGATCTTATGGTCCTTCCAGTCCAGGTGGCAGACGGCGGTGTTGATGGAGATCCTGCGCTCGACCTCCTCGGAGTCGTAGTCGGTGACGGTGTTCCCCTTGTCCACCTTGGTCAGCCGGGTCACGGCGCCGGCGTCAAACAGCATGGCCGCCGCCAGCGAGGTTTTGCCCGAGGAGCCGTGGCCGGTGAGAGCGACGTTCCTGATTCTGTCGGTGGCGTAATCTTTCATGCTCGAACCTCCGAAGAGCCCTGAAACGGAATTGTGTCTAGGGGTGCCAACCTTGGGAAAAAGTCAGCAGGCGTAATATATTACACCAGAAGCCCCTTGCGGCTCAAGTTCGATCAAGGATGTCTTCGAGCTCCGGCGGCAAGGGGGCCACGAACTCGACCCTCTCCCCTGTGGCCGGATGGGCGAAGGCCAGTTTATAGGCGTGCAGAAAGAGCCGGGGGATGCTCGTTTTCGGCCGGCGATGGCCATAGCGAGAATCTCCGGCCAGGGGATGGCCGGCCGCGGCGAAATGGACGCGGATCTGATGGGTCCTTCCCGTGACGGGCCTGATCTCCACAAGGGAAAAATCTTGGTATTCCTTTAGAACCTTGTAGAGCGTCAGGGCTTCCCGCGGCTTCCGCCCCCTGATCGTGAAACGCTGCCCGTGGCTTGCCTGCCGGCCGATGGCCCAGGCGATCCGTCCTTCTTTTTGGGCGAACTTCCCCCAGACCAGGCCGAGATAGGTCTTGTGAACTTCCCGGTTCTTGAACATCCGCTGAAGCCGGGCGTAGGCTTCCGGGCTGCGGGCCACAACCATGACTCCCGAGGTATCCTTGTCCAGGCGGTGGACGATGCCCGGCCTTTCTTTCGGGCCGATCTCCCCCATTTCGGGAAAACGGGCCAGCAGGCCCCCGGCCAGCGTTCCCCTCCAGCGGCCGGCGCCGGGGTGGACCGTGAGCCCCGAGGGCTTGTTAATAATGACTAGGTGATCGTCGGCAAAGAGAATGTCAAGCTGAAGCGGCTCGGGCCCTAATCGGCGGTTTTCTTCTTCCGTCCATTCGACCTCAACCCTGTCGCCCGGCCTGAGTTTGTATCCGGGCTTTCCGCTCCGTCCGTTGACCCTGACCCGGTCCTGTCCGATAAGTTTTTTGATCTGGGACCGGGTCAGACTTCCGGCTTTCCCGGTCAGGAAGACATCCAGGCGCCGGCCGGCTTCCGCCGGACCGGCCTCAAGGTCAAGGCTTGGCGGCATGCCGCTTCTTGAAGATGAAAAACATCCCCAGCCCCACGGCCAGGCCCAGCACGCAAAAAACTTGGGGCCAGGTCAGGCTGGAGATAGATGTCGCGCCCCTGATGAGAAAAGATTTGGCCGGGTGGTCTCCGCGGAAGTACTCGGTGAAGAACCTGATGACCGAATAGTTCATGATGTAGAAGGTGAATACCTGTCCGTCGAACCTCTTCTTCCGCAGGATCAGGAACAAAATCGCGAAGTTCAGGAAGTTCAGGGCGGACTCATAGAGCTGGACGGGATGCCGTTCGAGGCCCAGGGGGATTCCGGTAATCTGCTCAGCCGTCGGGTTGTGGAAGGTCACCCCCCAGGGCAGGCTGCAGGCCCGGCCGTAGCAGCAGCCGGCGGCGAAGCAGCCGATCCGGCCGAAGGCGTGGCCCAGGGCCAGGGCCGGGCCGATGAGGTCTGCCATCTTCCAGGTGGGAAGTTTGTGCTTATGGAAATACCACAGAGCGAAGACAAGGCCGAAGGCGAGCCCACCCTGAAAAACGCCGCCCGAGCGGACCAGGTTAAGGAGCTCCTTGGGATTCCGGGTGTAGCGGCTGAAATCGCTGAAGAGGAGGATGAGCTTGGCCCCCAGGATAGAGATGAGCAGGATATAGAAAGCGGCGTCCAGGACGCGGGGCGCGGGCAGGCCCCTTTTCTTGGCCTGGACATAGACAAACCACAGCCCCAAGCCCACCCCCAGGGCCATCATCAGTCCGTAGCTGTAGATGGTCAGCGGGCCGAGTTTGAATGCAGGAAGCATCAGTGTCTCCTCTTGAAAATAAAAATGATCAGGAGCAGGATGGCCCCGACCGTGATGCAGGAATCAGCGACGTTGAAGAACGGCCAGTGGGCATCCCGGATGTGCCAGTCGACGAAATCCACCACATAGCCCTTGAAGACCCGGTCAATTTGATTGCCCAGGGCTCCGACCATGATCAGGGTCAATCCGGTGAGCGTCCATTTCTCGCCGGCCGGCATTTTAAAGAAAAAAAACAGGACAAAAGCCAAGGCAGCCAGGGAAGCGACCAGGAGTCCGCCGAACACCCAAGGGCGGCCGTTCCCGGAAAGGAAGCCAAAGATGGCGCCATTGTTGCGGACGTGTCTCAAGTTGAAGAAGCCGGGGATGACCGTTACCACGCTGCCCGGAGTAATAAAGCGCTCAACCAGATTTTTGGAGATCTGGTCGGCCGCCAGCAGGGCGGCCATTAATACGAGAAAGGGGATTTTGCGCTTCATCCCATCCTCCCTCCAACCACTTCTCGGCAGCGGCGGCAGAGGCCGGGATACTCGGGGCTCTTCCCCACTTCGAGCGAATAGTTCCAGCAGCGCTGGCATTTTTGGCCGGGAGCCTGCTCGACGGCGATTTCAGTGTCCGGGCCGGAATGCGTTTCCCAGCCGACGTCCGATACGATGAAAAGCGAAGGCAGCTCATGTCGATAGCGGGCCAGGAGCGGCTCTTCGGAGGAGGGGACTTTGAGAACGACCCTGGCCTCGAGCGAGTTTCCGATCCTCTTCTCCTCCCTGGCCTTCTCCAGCTCCTTGAGGATTTTTTCCCGCAACCGGAGCAGCCGCTCCAGTTCGTCGAGCTCTCCGGGCGCGATCCACTTCCGGTCATAGGCGGGGAAAAGGCCCAGGTGCACGGATTGCGTCTTTTCCTTGAAGGCGGGCATCGTCTCCCAGGCTTCCTCGGCGGTGAAGGGCAGGATGGGGGCCATGAGCAGCAGGGTATCCTTCAGAATGGCGAAAAGAGCCGTCTGGGCCGACCGGCGCAAAGTCGAGGTTTCTGCGGAGCAGTACAGCCTATCCTTCAATATATCGAGGTAGACGGCGCTCATCTCCACGGTGAAGAAATTGCAGATGGTGTGGAAGATGATGTGATACTCGTAGTCCTGGTAGGCCTTGAGGATGCGCTGCCCCACGGCGGCCGCTTTCTCCAGGGCCCAGCGGTCGAGGGGGAGAAGCTTGTCAAGGGCCAGGCTGTCTTTATCGGGCGCGAAATCATAGAGGTTCCCCAGCAGGAACCGCCAGGTATTGCGCAGCTTGCGATAGGCTTCCACAACGCGCTGCAGGATCTCGTTTCCGAAGGGCGCATCCTCCCTGTAGTCGAGCATGGCTGTCCACAGGCGCAGGACTTCTGCGCCGTGCTTGGTGATGATCTCCCCGGGGTCGATGACGTTTCCCATGGATTTGGACATGGCCCGTCCCTGCTCGTCCAGGATGAACCCGTGGGTGATGACCGTCCGGTAGGGGGCGCCCCCCTTGGCGGCCAGGCCGACCAGGAGCGAGCTGTTGAACCAGCCCCGGTGCTGGTCGTGGCCTTCGATATAAACGTCGGATGGCCAGGGGAGGTCCGGCCGCTTGCCCAGCACGCTGTGGCTGGCGCCCGACTCAAACCAGACGTCGAGGATGTTGCTTTCCTTGACCAGGTCGCGCGAGCCGCACTTGGGGCATTTCGTCCCCTCCGGCAGCAGCTCCTCTTCCTTCTTAACAAACCAGGAGTTCGACCCCTCCCGGGAAAAGATGTCCGCTGCCCGCAAGCAGATGGCCTCGCCGGCCAGCACTTCGCCGCAGGCTTTGCAGGCGAAGGCCGGAATGGGCACTCCCCAGATGCGTTGCCGGGAGATGCACCAATCGGGCCGGCTGGCTACCATGTTGGCCATCCGCTCCTCCCCCCATCCCGGGATCCAGCGGACCTTCTTGATCTCGGCCAGCGCCTTTTGGCGCAGGCCGCTCTTGTCCATGGAGATGAACCACTGGGCCGTGGCCCGGAAGATGACCGGGTTTTTGCAGCGCCAGCAGTGAGGGTAGGAGTGAGTGATCTCGGCTTCCTTGAGGAGCGACCCGTCCCGCTTCATGTCGTCTATAATAGGGCGATTGGCCTTAAACACGTTCTGTCCGGCGTACCGGGCGACGTCCGGGGTGAAGCATCCCCTTTCGTCCACGGGCGCGTAGATGTCCAGGCCGTACTCGATGCCGGTCCAGTAGTCCTCCTGGCCGTGGCCGGGCGCGGTATGGACGGCGCCCGTGCCCGTATCCAGGGTGACGTAGTGGGCCAGGACAAACACCGACTCGCGGTCGATGAAGGGATGGCGGGCCTTGAGCCCCTTGAGGTCGGAGCCGGCGAAGGTCTCCAGGATCTTTACCCGGCCCAGGCCGAGCTCCTCGGCCAGGAGCGGGATGAGACGCTTGGCCGCTATGTACACCTCGGGGCCGACCTCGAAAGCGGCATACTCGTGCTCGGGATGGAAGGCGATGGCCAGGTTGGCCGGGATGGTCCAGGGTGTGGTCGTCCAGATGAGGACCGAGACTTTCTTGCCCTTGAGCTTGGGATATTTCTGGGACAGGTCGGAAATGAGCGGAAACTTGACATAGATAGACGGCGAGCGGCGGTCCCTATACTCGATCTCGGCCTCGGCCAGGGCGGTCTGGCAGGTGGAGCACCAGTAAACGGGCCTTTTGCCCTTATAAACGTTGCCCGAGGCAAAAAAAGCCGCCAGGTGGCGGAGGACGTCGCCCTCGTATTCCGGGTCCATGGTCAGGTAGGGCTTGTCCCACTCGCCGAAAACGCCCAGCCTCATGAATTCCCGGCGCTGGATGTCGATGAATTTCAGGGCGTAGGCTCTGCACTCCTCCCTGACGGCGATGATGGACATGTCCTTCTTGCGCTGGCCCAGGAGCTGGTCCACCTTGATCTCGATGGGCAGGCCGTGGCAATCCCAGCCGGGGAGGTAGGCGGTAAGGTGCCCCTGCATGGTCTTCGACTTGACGATGAAATCCTTCAAGATCTTGTTCAGAGCCGTGCCGAGATGGATGTGGCCGTTGGCGTAGGGCGGGCCGTCGTGGAGGACAAAGACCGGGGCGGAGCGGCGCGCCTCGAGGATCTTGTCATAGAGCCGGAGCGATTCCCATTTCTTTATCATCTCCGGCTCTTTCTGGGAGAGCTGAGCCTTCATGGCAAAGGACGTCCGGGGCAGGTTGAGCGTGCCCTTCAGGTCGGGCTTTTCGGGCTTGGAAGCAGCCATTGTCAGCTCTCGTTATGCCTATGAATGTTCCAAAAAATTATCGCCCTATACTAGCAGAAAATAAGGCTCTATTCTAGGGCTTGAACAATTTACCGCGGTGAATGAATAAAGGACTAATCTTTCCTATAATGCGCGCCGCGGCTGACGGGGTTGCTCAGGGCGGCATGTGTTATTAAAAGGGCCACCTGGATGCCGTGCCGCAGCGAAACAACGGCCTCGTCCATATGGGCTTCCCGATAGAACTTTTCGATGCGGTGCTGGAGGTATTCCAGGTCGGCCTTGGCCCGCTCCAGCCTCTTTCGGGTCCGGATGATGCCCGCGTAATTCCACAGGGTGGACCGGATGGACAGCCAGTCCTGGTTGACCAGGGCCGGGTCAATATCTTCCTCGTTTTTTGGATAATACCAGGGATGGATCTCGGAAGGCTTGTAGGGCCGGGCCGGGGGGATGGTCCGCGATATGACGGGCCGCCCTGGTCCCCCAGACCAGCCCCTCCAGCAGCGAGGTCGAAGCCAAGCGGTTGGCGCCGTGCAGGCCGGTGCAGGAGACTTCTCCAACGGCGTAAAGGCCCTCCAGCGAGGTCCTGCCCCACAGGTCGGCCAGAACGCCGCCGCAGCAGTAATGGGCGGCCGGCACGACCGGGATGGGCTCCTTGGTGATATCGATGCCGTAGAGGAGACAGGTCCGGGTGATGTTGGGGAACCTTTTCTTTATGTCGATCTTGGCGTAGGAGGCCAGGTCGAGGAGCACGAAACTGGATTGCTCTGGGTCATCTCCTCGTAGATGGCCCGGGTGACTTCGTCGCGGGGGGCCAGGTCCCGGCGGTCGCTGTACTTCTCCATGAACGTCCGGCCGTCGCCGGTTTTTGAGCCGGGCGCCCTCGCCCCGCACCGCCTCGGAGATCAGGAAGCCGTCCGCGTCGCGGTGGTAGAGTGAAGTGGGATGGAATTGGATATATTCCATGTTGACGATGCGGGCCGCCGGCCCGGAAGGCCAGGGCGTAGCCCGCGCCGATGGCGTCGTGAGGGTTGGATGTATTGAGGTAGAGCGCGCCGCAGCCTCCGCTGGCCAGGACCGTGGAGCGGGCAAAACCGTCTTGACCTTGCCCGCGGCGTTGTCCAGGACATAGGCGCCGATACAGAGGGGCTTGCGGTAGTAGGAACGGGGGTTTTTGGAATGATGGGGCACGCTCAAGAGGTCTACGGCCGTATGGCCGGTGAGCAGCTTGACCCGCTTCTGCTGTCGCAGGGCCCGGATGAACCGCTCCTCGATGGTTTTCCCCGTCGTATCCTTGACATGCAAAATCCGGCGCCGGGAATGGCCGCCCTCCTGGGCATAGTCCAGGCGCTCGGAGGAGCTGTGGGTAAAGGGAATGCGGAGCTCTTTGATGAGGATGGCGTCCACCAGCTTTTTGGCCTCGCCGGCCAGCAGCTCGACGGCCTCCGGGTTGTTGATGCCGTCGCCGGCCTTGATGATGTCTTCGGCCAGGAGCTCGGGATAGTCGCCCGGGCCGAGTGAGACGATGCCGCCCTGGGCGTAGAACGTGTTGGACTCCTCGGCCCGGAATTCTTGGTAATGACCGCCACCTCCAGGCCGGACTTGGCCGCTTCCAGGGCGGCCGAGGCGCCGGCGATCCCGCAGCCGATGACCAGGACGTCCGTCTCCAGAATCTTTTCCGGCACGGTTTACTCCTGGAACTCCAGGCTGATGTCCACGGAATGATAGGAGTGGGTCAGGCCGCCCACCGAGATATAATCTACGCCCAGCGCGGCGATCCGGCCGGCCCGCTCCACAGTGACTCCCCCGGAGACTTCGACCGGCACCCTTCCCCCCAGGAAGCCGACGATATGCTTCACAGCCGGAAGCGTCATGTTGTCGAGCATAATTA
This sequence comes from Candidatus Aminicenantota bacterium, assembly GCA_963702835.1. Lineage (GTDB taxonomy): Bacteria > Acidobacteriota > Aminicenantia > Aminicenantales > JAFGAV01 > JAFGAV01. The sequence continues at coordinate 768,952 of OY969762.1, read as the reverse complement.
TATCCGCCCCGGCCTCTAGGGCCTCCCGCGCGCCGCCAAAATCCGTGACCTCGACCTCAATCTTAACGCCAGGCCGGACCCCGGTCCTGGCCTTGTGGACGGCCTGGGAGACGCTGCCGGCCAGACGCAGATGGTTGTCCTTAATGAGCACCATCTCGGAAAGGTTCAGACGGTGGTTCTGGCCGCCGCCCATGCGGACGGCGTATTTCTCCAGAGCGCGCAGGCCGGGCGTGGTCTTGCGGGTGTCGAGGATCTTGGTCTTAGTGCCCTTGACGGCCAGGACATATTTTCGCGTGGTGGTAGCGATCCCCGACAGCCTTTGGAGGAAATTTAGGGAGGTCCTCTCCCCTTTCAGCAGGGCAATTGAGTGCCCCCGGACCTCGGCCAGGATATCGCCTTTTTTAAAATCGGCACCGTCTTCTAACCTCTTTTTAAACACGACGGCCTGATCGATTTTTTCATACACCCGGCGAGCCACATCCAGGCCGGCCAGCCGGCCGGCTTCCTTGGCCAGGAAAACGGCCCTGGATAAAGATGAAGCGGGTATGATGCTCTCCGAGGTAATATCGCCCTGCGGCATATCCTCCTTTAGAGCGGTCTCGATGAGAGCTTCAACCTCTGATGAACACATCGTATTCACGGCAGTCTGAAGAGGCATCGATTTTGTCCATTATATGCGGAATGTTCATCCCAATCAAATTTAAGTTTTGTGATCAAAGCATTTTACTCCCAGTGATACATGATGCGAAATGGCGCGGCGCCGATCCCCGTCCGCCCGCAGCGCATCAGCCGGAGACGCCTTCAATATCTCCTAATCTATAAACCTCCCTTGCCCTCCTGTATTCAGGAGGGATAAAGGAAGGCGTCTCCGGAGAGGCCGGTGGGTGGGCTTCGCGCAAGGGCGGACGGGGGGTGGCGCTGAGCCCGAATTTGACATCGCCTGAATCGGCCCACTATCATGAGTCCATGTCGAGGCGGAAGCTTCTCTACATCCTGCTGTCGCTGGCCGTGACCCTCGTCCTTTTAGCCCTCCTGCTGCGGCAGATTGACCCTGCGCTTCTGAAAAAACGCTCCTTAATGTTTATCTGCCCGGGCTAGCCGCCTATGTCGCTCTCCATCTCGTCTCCGTCTGGCTGCGGGCCTGGCGCTACCGCCTTCTCCTTCGCCCTCAGACCTGCTCCTGGGGCGGCATCTTCCTGGCCACCCTGATCCGGAATTCTTTCGATGACCTTCTGCCGGCCCGCCTTGGTTCCCTATCCTATATTTATGTCCTCAATCAAAGGCTGGGCGTTTCCTTTGAAGCGGCCACCTCCTCTTTTGTCGTGGCCTTTGTCCTGGATTTTCTGACGCTCGGCCCCTTCCTCATCCTGGCCGTCCTAGCCGCCGGCGCCATATCGGTGCCTCTATCTAAAGGAGCTCTTGTAGCGGCAGCTCTGTGCTTTTGCGTGATGACCGGCCTCATCCTGTGGAAACTGGCGCCGCTGGCGGGCCTGGCCGTCCGTATTTTTCAAAACTTGCTCCGCCGCTTCCGTCAAGCTGATAAACGATGGGCCCGCCTGGCCGTCGCTAAGCTCGACCAAGTCCGGGATAGCCTGAACATGGTCCGGGAGGCCAAGACCATGGCCGTCGTCTTCATCCAGTCTTTGTTTATCCGCCTGGCCAAGTATGTCTCCATCTATTATCTTTTATTCGGACTCCTGCGCAGCCAAGGCTACCGGCCGGGCGACCTCAGTTTCTGGAAGACCATTCTGGGACTGACCGGCGCGGAGTTCACCGCCGCTCTACCGGTTAAGGGCCTCGCCGGATTCGGGACCTGGGAGACGGCCTGGACCTACACCTTCCGCCTCCTCGGATTTCCGCGGGACCTGGCAGTGGTCTCGGGATTAGGCGTTCACCTCATCACCAACGCCCTGGAATACGGCCTGGGCATCCTGAGCCTGCTTATCCTAGCCCTTCCCTTTCTGAAAAAAAATATTAAAAAATAGCCCTGGCTCCGGCCCATCAAGCTGGAATCATTCGCCGCCGAGATGCATCTATAGCATCCCGAGCCCCCAAAATAAAAAGGGCAGGTACCATTCTCTCTGGTACCTGCCCTGGTTTGCCGAAAAGGCCGAAACGTTAAATCAGCGAATCAAGAGCGGCGGCCGCCGAATCCGCAGCCGCCGAGTCTCTCCTCACGGCTTATCCGACACATATCACTTCTGGATTCTCAGGACGAGACGCGCTTCGGGCGTTTCAGCCTGGGCTACCATCCGGACATGGTCCACTTCTCGTCCGTTGGCAAAGTCGAGCAACAGGTAATAGCCCGGATCGCGGACAAATTCCTTCATGTCTACAACTTGAGTCTCTCCGTTGGCGAAGACCACTTCAGCCCAGTCGAGCTGGACGCGGCCCTTGACGATTTCCAGCCAGAGCTTGGTGCCTGTGTTCTGGCAGTTCAGGGTAAACTCAGTCCACCCTTCCGGGGCCAGGAGGTTCTCGCCGTCCTCCCAGACAAAGAAGTTCGGGGCGGAAACCGATGTGGCGGCGACTACAACGCCTGTCCAGAAGAACATGGGCAAGAAGAGGCGCGGAGCGACCCTGTAGGGCCGGATGATCGGATGGACGATCACGGGCCGCAGGGGACGGACAATGGGAAAACCCCTGTGGACGATGACTACGGTCCGGTGGGGAAGCCGGCGCTTGATGACGACGGAGCCCGTCAGGGCCAGCGTCTGCATACCGAGAAGGGCCACAGCCAAAAAGACGATGATGAAACGCTTATTCATGTGTTCCTCCTATTCAGTCCTTTCCTGACTAAGCATATTTTCCTACTTCTCGTTAAATTAGACAAGGACAGCAAGAATAACTTGGATTCGCCTGCTCCAGCTTCAATTCGGACCCCAAAAAAGTCAATATAAGCCCAAAAAAAGCCCCAAAAATTATTCTATCACGTTGATATTAATATAATTATCCGGGTCTGACCCCATATATAATGACATCCACAGAGTTGTCGGGTATGATTAGCTTCAATGAGCCTGGAGCGTTTCGGACTCACTGTCGATGACCTGGCCAGATTCCTGGACCTAGCCCTGGAGCACGGCGGCGAATTTTCCGAACTATTCCTCGAACACCGCACCTTCAGCTCCATCCATATGGAAGAGGACCTCATCAAGGACACGGCCGAGAGCCTGGTCCTGGGCCTGGGCGTGCGCGTGCTGAAGGGCGACCAGACCGGCTTCGGCTACACCAATGACCTGAGCCCGGAGAGCATTCGCCGGGCCGCACTCTCGGCGTCTTCCATTGCCTCTTCGGCCGCTGAAAAAAAAACGCTAAGGCTCGAAGCGGCCCGGCCCGGTCATGACCTCTATCCCGTCCGCTCTTTGGCCCACTCCGCTCCGCTCCAGGCCAAGATCGAGCTCGTCCGGAAGGCCTATGCCGCGGCTCAAAGTTTTCACCCGTCCGTGACCAAGGTCAATGTCGCCCTGGCGGATAACCTCCAGACCGTACTCATCGTCAACAGCGAAGGGCTGCTGGCCGCCGATTGCCGGCCGCTGGTGAGGCTCAGCTGCCTGGCCGTGGCCGAGAAGAACGGCCGGCGGGAGGCCGGTTTCTCGGGAGGCGGCGGCCGGGTGGGCTTGGAGTATTTCGCCCAGACCATGACTCCCGAGCAGATCGGCCGGGACGCCGCACAGGAAGCGGTGAGCCTGCTCGAGGCACGGCCCGCGCCGGCCGGCGAGTTGCCCATCGTCCTGGCGCCGGGCCACAGCGGTGTTCTCATCCACGAGGCTGTCGGCCATCTCCTGGAGGCGGATTTCATCAGGAAGAAGACGTCCGTTTTCTGGGACAAGCTCGGCCGGCGGGTGGGGACATCCCTGGTGACCATCTACGACGACCCGACCATCCCCTTCTACCGCGGCTCTTATAATATCGACGACGAGGGGACGACGCCCTCCAAGACCCTGCTCATCGACCGGGGCATCATGACCGGCCTCCTCCAGGATCGTCTGTCGGCCAAAGTCCTGGGCCGCGGCCTGACCGGCCACGGCCGGCGGCAGGATTTCAGCTGCTATCCCCTCCCGCGCATGTCGAACATTTTCATCGACCGGGGTGAGAGTGACCCGGAAGAGATCATCCGTTCGGTGAAAAAAGGCTTCTATGCCGGCCGGTTCCAGGGAGGCCAGGTCGAAGATTCGGGGAAGTTTACTTTCTCCGTCAGCTCCGGCTTTCTCATCGAGGGAGGACGGCTGACCGCTCCGGTCAAACAGGCCACCCTCATCGGCTCCAACCTGGACATCCTGCACCGCATCGTCCTGGTCGGCTCGGACCTCGGCTTCAGCCTGCAGACGGGCACCTGCAGCAAGGACGGCCAGGATGTGCCGGTCACGGACGGCTGCCCGACGCTCAAAATCGAGCGGATGACGATCGGGGGGAGCGCATGAAACAAAGGCTCTCGGCCGGCGACCTGCACGGCCTGGCCGTGAGCCTGGTGGAAAAGGCCTGCTCGGCCGGCGCCGATGAGGCCGAGGTCCAAATCGGCGACGGCTCGGAGTTCAGCGTCGATGTGCGACTGGGCCGGATTGAAAACCTCGTGGAAGCCGGCTCGCGCGGCCTGGGGCTCAGGGTCATCCTGGACAAGAGGACGGCCTACGCCTCTTCCTCGGACCTTTCGGAAGAGGCGCTGGAGGGCCTGGTCCGCCGGGCAGTCCAGAGGGCCCGCCTGGCCGGCTTCGACGAGTTCTCCGGCCTCCCGGATTTGGAGGAGAGGCCCGCGGCGGCTGGACCGCTCGACCTGCATGACCCGGACTTGGAGGCCGTGGATGCCCGGACCAAGATCGACCTGGCCTTCCAGACTGAGCGCCTGGCCCTGGAGGACAAACGCATCACCAATTCCCAGGGCGCCAGCGTAGGGACCAACGAAGGCGTCGTCATCCTGGCCAATTCCAAGGGGTTCCTGGAAGACTTCCGTTATTCCCATTGCTCGCTCAGCGTTGGGCTTCAGGCGGGAGGGACCGACGAACGGGTGGAAGATTTCTGGTATTCATCGCGGACGCATTGGAAGGACCTCGACCCGCCGGACAAGGTGGCCCGGACGGCCGTGGCCCGGACCGTTCGCCAGCTCAACCCCCGCAAGATCAAGACTCAACAGGTGCCGCTCATCTTCGAGCCGCTGATGACTTCCTGGCTGATGGGCTTCCTGTTCTCCTGTGTGTCGGGAGTCTCGGTCTATCAGAAAATGACCTTCCTGGCCGACAAGCTGGGCCAGGAGATCGGCAGCGGCCTCCTCACCGTTGTTGACGACGGCCTGCTGCCCCGCCGGCCGGGGACCCGGCCCTTCGACTCGGAGGGCGTTCCCTGCCGGCGGACGACGGTCGTGGACAGGGGTATCCTTAAAAACTTTCTGTGCAACGCCTACGCAGCCCGCAAGCTCGGCCTCCGCAGCACGGGCAACTCCGAGGGCGGCGGCGTGGGCCCCAACAATTTCTACCTCCAGCCCGGCCGGCTGAAACCCGAGGACATTATCGCCTCGACGGAGCGCGGCCTTATTCTCATCAAGACCATCGGCCACGGCCTCAACCCCGTGACCGGCGACATATCCCGGGGCGCCTTCGGGCTGTGGGTGGAGAAGGGCGAGGTCGTCTATCCCGTCTCGGAGATCACGGTCTCCGGGAACCTGGGCCGGGCGCTCCACGACCTTGAAGCCGTGGCCGACGACCTGGACCTGGATATGGGAGTCACCGGGCCGACCATCAAAATTCGGGAGTTGACGGTGGCCGGCGAGTGACCGGAGCAGAACCCATATGACCAGGCCAAGGAGGACATTATGAGACGAAAAGACTTCATCCGTTTGTCCGCCGTGTTCCTGGGCAGCTTGGCCTGGCCCGGGGCGGTGAGGTCCGCCGATCTCCGGGAACTGCAGGCCGCGGCCGCCTCGGGCGATGAGGAGGCTTTCTGGAAGATTATCCGCGAGCAGTTCAGTTTGGACCCGGAATGGATTTATCTGAATTTCGGCGGCCTGGGAGCCTGCCCCCTGCCCGTCCTCCACAGTTTTTCAGAATGGTCCCGCAGCGAAGAGCGGGCGCCCAACGCCGGCCACGACGAGAAGGAGTGGTGGTCGGTCAAGGAAAGGCTGGCCGCCCTCCTGGGCCGGTCCTGCCGCAAAGAGGACCTGGCCCTCATCAGCTCGGCCACCGAAGGCATCAACATCATCATCAACGGCCTAGCGCTCAAAAAAGGCGACGAGGTCATCACCTCGACCCACGAGCACGTGGCCGTGAATTCCGGGCTCCTCAACCGGATGCAGCGGGACGGCATCGTCATCCGCCTGTTCGAGCCCGACCTGGAGAACGGCCAGGGTAACCTGGAGCGCATCGCCCGCCTGATCAACGGCCGGACGCGCCTGATCTTCATCAGCCATGTCACCTGCACCACGGGACAGCGCTTCCCGGACAAGGAAATCTCCCGGCTGGCCCGGGATAAGGGGATCTGGTTCGCCCTGGACGGCGCCCAGGCTCCGGGCAACATCATCTTCGACGTTGTGGAAGGCGGGGCCGATTTCTACACCTGCAGCACGCACAAATGGATCATGGCCCCCAAGCGGACCGGTTTTCTGTACGTGCGTCAGGGGCTCCTCGACGTGCTGCGGCCGATGACGGTGGGCGGCGGCAGTTCGGAGAGATATGACATCATCAAAAACGAATTCGTCCTCCATCCCACGGCCCAGCGCTACGAATACGGCACCCAGAACGACGCCCTGTTTTTTGCTCTGGGCACGGCCGTGGATTTTGTGCAGACCATCGGCCTGGAGCGCATCTGGCGTCACAACCATCCCCTGGCCGAGCGGTTCTACCGGGGGTTGGAGGAGATGGCCGGCGTCGAGGTCCTCTCCCCGGAGGAGGAAGCTTACCGTTCGTCCATGATCAGCTTCAGGATGAAAGCCTGCGACTACAAGAAGATCAACGAGCACCTGGCCAATGACAAGATCCGCGTCCGGAGCGTCAGCGAGGGCGGGCTCAACGCCATCCGGGTCTCCTTCCACATCTGCAATACGGACGATGAGGTGACGAAAATCCTTGAATCTCTGGGCAGGCTAGCCAAGCTCGGGACATGACCCGATTTCTCTTGAAATCGGGATCGTGTCCCGCGAATTCCAGGCACGTTGATGATGAGGCCGCACTCGGCCTGTCTAAAACCTGTTGAAGTGAACGACGCTGTCCAGCTTCCTCTTGGGTACATGGAGCCGGCCGTCCGCGTCCTTCCAGTATTGAACTGAATCGGTCAGGTCATCGGCCTGAGGCGCTTCGGCAGGATAGCCCAGGGCCAGGACGGAATCGAGGCGGTGAGTCTCGGGGATGCCCAGCAGCCGCGAGACCTCGGCCCGGTCCACGGAAATGAGCCAGCAGCTGGCCACTCCTTCGGCCCAGGCCGTCATGATCATGGACATCGTAGCCGCGCCCACGTCATATTCACATCCTTTGTCCCGGACCGCGGTGTTGACCAGGGTGACCACATAAGCTCGCGGCTCCTGCCCCGGCCGCGGGTCGCCGGCCGGGCTGATATATGCCGCCCAGCGGAGGTGCGGAAAAATCCTGGCGCACACGGCCGGGTCGTCCAGGAGAATGAATTCCAGGGGTTGACGGTTGGCCGCGGAGGGCGCCAGCCGGGCGGCATCGGCCAGCCTCATCAGGAGTTCCCGGGGCACCGGCTTGGGCTGGAACTGCCGGACGGAACGCCTTCCCCGATAAAGCTCGCTGGCCATCGTCTGCCTATCCCTGGGCCAGAACGGCCTTGATCTTGTCGGCATAAGCGCGGCTGGCCGGGTCCGCGCCGACGAGCTGGATCTGGTCGGGACGCGCCACTCCCAGGCCAAGCTCGACCGCCCTCTGGATCTGTTCCTGCTCGAAAATTTTCCGGGACATAATCGCCTCGTTCGAGCCGAGTTCTTTGAGAACCGCGAGGCCGACGGCGTCCATGGCCACTCGGCAGGTGCCGGCCAGGATGACCTCGGCCTGAGCCCTTTTCCCGGTCATCGGCCCTCCGTCCACAAAAGCCTCTACCCCGTCCATAAGAAGCAGCTGGGGATGATAGGCCAGGTTCAACTCGGCGATCATCCTCCGCATGTGGGGCGAGGTGTGGAGCTGTCGCATGAGGCGCTTGGGCGTCAGGCCCACGGCCAGCTTGAGGGCCATGCTGTAAACGGCGCCGTATTGGTGCGTTTTCAAACAGCAGGCGGCGGCGATATAGTCCGCCTGGAGCACGGGCCTGGCCACGGCGAAGCCGTCCTCCCAATGGTTCCCCTGCGGAGTCATTTTGACCCAGTCGTCTTCGGACAGGTCCTCATAATTGAGGAGGCTGAACTTCATGTCGCGGGCCAGGTCGAAGACTCCCTTTTCCTCCATGACCTGGCGGCTGTCGGGCGGGCCGCTCCTCTCCCCCACGGTGATGGCCGTCGCTCCGCGCGCCCGCATCTCTTCAATAAGCTGAACCAAAATGTCGTTATGGGTGGAGCCGGGAGAAGGGTCGGCCGAATTGAAATTGGGCTTGATGAGGACCGGCTTGTTCTTGGGCGGAGTGAAACTCAATATCTCTAGAGCGGCCTTGACCCCCTTTTTCCGGTCTTTGGTCTTGACCAGGACAACTTGGCTGAAGCCGGCAGGTTCTTTGCTCGTCGTCTGGCCGAAACCCATCCCGCGCCAGGCCGCCAACCCGGCCGCCGCTGTTTTGAGGAAATGCCGACGTTCCATGCCCGACTCCACTCTTGAGCCAAAAGATGCCCCATTCTATCACCACCGCCGGCCGTTTATAAATAGCTTGCGAGGTGAATTCCATCCTGGGCGGCCGGTTCATTATGATGAAGTACAGCGGCACGATGATGGGCCAGCCCTTCGAAGGGATCCAGATCGTCGGCTACGACAACATGCCGGGAAAATACCTCACCTTCTGGATCGACAATAGCTCGACGGCATTCTTCCTGCTGTCGGGGACCTACGACGCGGCGAAAAAGACATGGACGGATTCGGGGCGTTGGGCGGACCCCATGGGGGGAACGACTCCCATCCGCTACATCACCCGGATGGTGAGGCCTGATGAGTACGTCTATGAAATGTATATGGGCCTGCCGGATGGTACGGAGTTCAAGAGCCTGAAGAACCGCTGTCTCCGGAAGAAGTCATAGAGCGGCTTTCTCAGCCTTGAGGGAAATCTTGCCCTGCTGGGCCAAGCGGGTCAGGAAGAAGTTGGCGCTGTTTTTAGACAGTTTGAAGCGGGCCGCGATCTGGTCGGCATCGGTGATCTGGGTCTCCTTGATATAGAGCAGGACTTCCTCCTCGATCTGGGCCGCCCATTCTTCAAACAGGCTGCGCACTTCGGGAGTGGCGAAGGAGGCCATCTCCGAGGCCCGGCTGACGGAGGCCATCATCTTCCGGCACATGTCCCAGGGACTTTCACCCTGGCCCTCGCTGCGGCCGGCCATCATCCTGGACATCATCTCTCTCATCGAACCGCCTTGACCCATCATTAGGCCCATCATTCCGCCCTGGGGAGACCCCTGTCCGCCCATCAGGCTGCCCATCATTTTGGGCATCATGGTTCCCATCATGGCTTGCTTTTCTTCGGGGCTTAAACCGGCCATGAATTTTTCCATCATCGTTTCCATCATTTTGGCCTTCTCCGCGGCGGACATTTTCGAAAAAAAGTTGTCCATCATGGCCTCCATCATCTCCTGCCTTTGCTGGGGGTTCATGTTGCCCATCCACTTTTCGGCCATTTTTTCTTTTAAACCCATGTGATGTCCTCCTTAATATCTTTTGTCCCGATTCAACCGGGGTGGACAGCAGAACGTCCTCCGGATTTTATTGTCGTTTTGCGACTCCGCGGCGATTTCGGCGAAAAACCCCAGGGCCTCCAGGAGCCGGGTCTCCTTGAGCCGGTGATAAATGAAGGGGCCCTCCCGCTGCGTCTCCAGGATGCCCTGCTCCCGCATCAGGCGGAGGTGGTGCGAGACGAGCGGCTGGGAAAGACCGGTGGCTTCCACGATTTCCGAGACCGAGCGCCGCTCCTGTCCGATGACCTTGATGATCCGCAGGCGGTTGGCGTCGGCCAGCGTCTGAAAGAACAACCTGAGCTTGGTCCAATCCTGCATATCAATTCTCATTAATATCAATATCCGTTTATATGATAAAAGGGCCGGGACCCTTTGTCAAGGCCCCCCATGCCTTTTTTTTGAAAATAATTCATCCCTTGAATTCCTTGATAGAGGTGCTGGCTGTTGGGGGAAAATTAAGTTATTAAGGGGGATTATAAAGAAGGGTTTGTCCTTGCCCAGCCAGCCCAGCAAGGAATTGCTCAAATTATAGCAGACATTTTGTAGAAAGCAAGTATTTTCTTAAATATTTTCTTAAGCTTGACATCCGCCAAGGTCATGCCCTATTATCTCCACCTTCTCCCATGAGCTACAATTCGCATTTTCACCACAAGATCCACAGCCACCCGGAAAGCCGGCCGGCTTTCCCCGTCATCGACGCCCATCTGCACTTCGTGGACTTCATCCAGGAGTCGGACGGCATCCGCCGGCTGCTCAAAACCATGGACGCCGCCGACATCGTCAAGGCGGTCGTTTTCGGCCTGCCGGTGAAAAAGAAATGGGATTTTTTCGAACCCCATCCGCCCCACTACTACCTGGACGACAACGCCCGCTGCTACTATTATCCCCAAACCGACGACATCCTGGCCCTGGAGATCGCCCGGCTGGCCAAGAAGGACCAGCGGCGGTTCGCCCCCTTGCTGTGCGGGTTCAACCCCACCGACCGGTACGCCGTGCGGGACGTGGAGCGGATACTGGAGCGCTATCCGTTCTGGCGGGGAGTGGGCGAACTCCTGCTCCGGCACGACGACCTGACCAACCTGACCAACGAGGAAGTGGCCCGCATCAACCACCCGGCCCTGTTCGAGGTTTATCGCCTGTGCGGACGGAACCGACTGCCCGTCCTCATCCACCACAACAGCACCTCGGTCAGCATCCACGACGACTACGAGCATCTCCACGAGGTCGAGGAGGTGCTGGAGAAGTTTCCCTCAACCATCTTCGTCTGGGCCCACTGCGGCATCTCCCGGCGCGTTTTCCATAAGAAATACCACGAAATGGTGGAGACCTTCCTCAGCCGCTATGCGGATTTTTACGTGGACCTGGCCTGGGTAGTCTATGACGACGTCATCTGCGACGACCTGGAGCCCAAAAAGCATTGGCTCGACCTCATCCACCGCTTCCCCGGCCGATTCTGCCTGGGCAGCGACCTGTGCGGCCACTTCGACAGCCTGGGCAAGGCCATGGCCCGCTACAACACCCTGCTCAAGAGGCTGGACCCGGGGGTGAGGAATAAGGTGGCCGTGGAGAACGCCGAGAAGCTCTGGTTCAAATAGCTCCGGGCCTCCGGCCTATTTATCTTTAGGCTTCGTCTCCCCGGCCTTCACGTCCTCGACCTTCTCCACCTCGATGGTGCACTTGCTGACCAGGGCGGCGATGACGCCGATGGCCGCCAGCACGGGCGCGGCCAGGACGGTGATGACCCCCACCGTCAAGGGGATGTCGATCAGCGGCTTGTCATCCTGGAGCAGTCGGATGCGCCGGATGTTGCCCTCGTGAATGAGCTTTTTGATGGCCTCGATAAGCTCGGAACCGTTGACCGTGAACTTGCTCTTGCTCGTGTCAGCCATGGTCTTCCTCCACTTTGATAGGTCTTATTAATGTAATCAATATTATATACGATTCGCCCCACGGAGTGGTTCGAGTGGAGATGGCCGCCGGGAAAAATGAGGCCCGCTGGCCGCAGGAATGGCTTGATATTAGAATGGTGCTTTGCCAAAATGGAAGAGAGGCACAGATGAAAAAAATGCTGCGGAAAATTACCTGGGGCCTGGCCCTGCTGCTCCTGGGAGCCAGCCTTCTCCCTCAGACAGAAACGACCTTGCCGGTCGGACTTTACGCCCGGCTCAATACCAACAAGGGCGTCATCCTGCTGTCCCTGGAGTTCGAGAAGGCGCCCCTGGCCACGGCCAATTTCGTCGGGCTGGCCGAGGGCACGATCGAGAACGGCGTATTCCCCCCGGGCCGGCCCTTCTTCAACGGCTCCCGGTTCCACCGCGTCGTAGCCGGCCATGTCATCCAGGCCGGGGCCCCGGACAGGGAGGGCGCGGAGGGAACGGACTATACTTTCCCCAACGAGATCGTTCCCGGCCTGAGCCATGACCGGGAGGGGATCCTGGGCATGGCCAACAGCGGCCCCCACACCAACAGCAGCCAATTCTATATCACCCTGGCCGACAGATCCTACCTGGACGGCGACTACACGGTCTTCGGCCGGGTGGTGGAGGGCATGGACGTAGTGAAGGCCATCGTCCAGGGAGACATCATTAAAAGCGTGGAGATCGTGCGGCAAGGCCCTCTGGCCAACGCCTTCAGGCCCGATACGGCTTCCTTCCGGCGTATGGTCGAAGCCGCCAAGGTGCGTCAGGCTGAAGCCGATGTTTTAAAACAAAAACAAGAAGATAGGATCATCAAGGCCAACTGGCCCAAGGCTTTTTCGACTCCCTCCGGTTTGAAATATATCGTCCTCCAAGAGGGTCAGGGCTCCTATCCGGAAAAAGGGGTCTGGCTCAAAGTCCGCTATTCCGGACTGACTTTGGCCGGCAAGAGCTTCGCCAGCAGCGCCGAGGAAGGGCGGCCCGGGCCCGACTCCCCGGCCCAGCCTTTCCTCTATAAGCCGGGCCGGACGCATCTCACTCCCGCCCTGGAGTCGGCTCTGGCCGCCATGAAAAAAGGCGGCAAGAGGATCCTCATTGCCCCCGCGGCGCTGGCTTACGGAAAAAGCGGCTTTTATGCCAAACAGAGGCCCGCTGAAAAGCGCTTTGTCATATCGCCCGGGACGACCCTGGTCTATGAAGTCGAGCTGCTGGATACGGTGAAGCCCGACTATCCTATCAGGCCCGTGCCCTTCACCGAGGTGCAGCTTACCGACCGCTTCTGGGCGCCGCGCTTGGAGACGAACCGCAGTGTGACCATTCCTTACGCCTTCCGGCAGTGCCAGGAGACCGGCCGTATCCGCAATTTCGAGAACGCCGCCGCGGTGCTGGCCGGCACGGCCCGGGAGCGGAAGTTCGCCACTAAATATCCCTTCGACGATTCGGACGTCTATAAGATCATCGAGGGCGCCGCTTATTCGCTCCACACCCATCCCGACCCCGAGCTCGATAGCAATCTCGACGCGCTCATCTCCAAGATCGCCGCGGCCCAGGAGCCGGACGGCTACCTCTATACGGCCCGCACCATCTTCCAGGAAAACCCCTTCCTCATCTGGGTGGACAGCCGGGAGCGCTGGTCCAACCTCCGCTACGGCCATGAGCTGTACAATGCCGGGCACCTCTACGAGGCGGCGGCCGCCCACTTCCAGGCCACCGGGAAGAGGAACCTGCTCGAGGTGGCCCTCAAGAATGCCGACCTGGTGGCCGGCGTCTTCGGCCCGGGGCTGCGCCACGGCCTGCCCGGACATGAGGAGATCGAGATCGGCCTGGTCAAGCTCTACCGTCTGACCGGCGAGCGCAAATACCTCGACCTGGCCAAATTTTTTATCGACGAGCGCGGCCGGCCCGTGGACCGCGAGTCCTTCGGCGAATATGCCCAGGACCACCTGCCCATCAACGAACAAACCGAACCGGTGGGCCACGCCGTGCGGGCGGCTTATTTCTACTCGGGAGTGGCGGATGTGGCCGCCCTGACCGGCAACGAAGCCTACCAAGCTTCCCTCGACAAAATCTGGCAGAGCGCCGTTTCCCGGAAGATGTACTTGACCGGCGGCCTCGGCGCGGTGGGCGGTATCGAAGGCTTCGGCCCGGACTACGACCTGCCCAACGCCACGGCCTACTGCGAGACCTGTGCCTCGATCGCCTCGGCCCTATGGAACTATCGGATGTTCCTGTTGAGCGGTGAGGCCAAGTATCTCGATATCCTGGAGCGCCTGCTCTATAACGGCATCCTGTCGGGCGTCGGGCTCAGCGGCGACCAGTTCTTTTATTCCAACCCCCTGGCCTCCAGCGGCGAACAGAAGAGGAGCCCTTGGTTCGCCTGCGCCTGCTGTCCTTCCAACATCTCCCGCTTTATCCCCTCCCTGCCCGGCTACATCTATGCCGTGGCCGACAATGTCCTTTACATCAACCTGTTCGCCGACTGCAGCGCGAGCCTGAAAATCGGCGGGGGCTTGGACGTCCAGGTCCGCCAAAGCACGGATTATCCTTGGGCCGGAACGGTCCGGATCTTCATCGACCCCAAAACCAGCCGGAACTTCACCGTGGCTGTGCGCATTCCCGGCTGGGCCAGGAGCGAACCCGTGCCCAGCGACCTCTACAGATACGAGGACGGACTCAAGCCCACGGCCTCCCTAAAACTCAACGGCCGGCCGATCCCGTTGGACCTGGATAAGGGCTTCGTCAAGATCACCCGGCTGTGGGCCAGGGGCGACCTGATCGAGGTGGAACTGCCCATGCCGGCGCGCCGGGTCAAGGCCCATTTGCTGGTCAGGGATGACCTGGGCCGTGTCGCTTTCGAGCGCGGGCCGATGGTCTATTGCCTAGAAGCAATGGACAACCTGGGCCAGGTGTCCAACCTGGCCCTGCCGGCCGGAGCGGCGCTTGAAACCCAGAAAAGGGACGACCTGCTCGGCGGCATCGTCGTGCTCAAAGGCCGGGCTACGGCGATGCGCATGTCCAAGGACGGCAAAAAAGTCCTCCGCTCCGCTCAGGACCTGACAGCCATCCCCTACTATGCCTGGGCCCACCGCGGACAGGGCGAGATGGCGGTATGGCTGCCCGTGGAGGACATGGGTTCCCGTAAAAATCAATAACAGCCAGCATCCCTGTCATCATTTTTTCCGGGAACTTGTTCTAACCAACCGCTCAGTGCCGGTGGAGGTCCTTGTGCATGATCCGGCGCGTCTCGAGCAGCCGGTCGTCGGCCGGCAGGTCGGCCAGCTTCTGGTTCATGAACTCATCATTCTCCTTGGCCAGCAGGCCGGCCACATAGTCGATGATGCTGGCCGGGAAAACGCCGTCGCGCTCGTAGAGCTCGCGCTTCTGGACCAGAAGCCGGCCGGAGGCGACGCAGCTGGTGGGCAGGACCGGCAGCCGGGCCAGGAGTTCCTGGTCGGTGAAGATGTTTCCCTTGACATAGAGCCTTTCGGCCAGCTCCAACGGTCCGTTGTCCTTGAACAGGGAACGGTCTTCCTTGAAAGCCCAGTCGGTTGACATGACGATGCCGGCCAGGAGCAAGTGGATGAGGGCCGAACCGTCCGGGCTGCGCAGCTCGACCGTCTGCCGGCCGCGCCGGTCGTGGAACTCCGTTTTCTGGCCGGGGTTGACGCGGGGAGCCAGGTCGGGGAGGTTGGCCCAGCCCAGGGGCACCCGGATCATGGCGCTCCGGTTGAAGTCGCTCCAGCAGATGCGCGTGGGCGCCTCCTGATTGGGAACGAGGCGCAGGTAGGCCGAGGAGCAAGTGTTGCCGAAAGCCGTCAGCGAGTCGGCATAGTGGCACAGCCCGCCGATGAGGCGGCGGGCCTCCGGGCTGAGCTTGCCGTCCGGCCCGGTCATGACGTTCCGTCCTTGGCCCAGGAGCTCGATGTGGAAATGCAGACCGTTGCCGGCGATGCCTTCTTCGATCTTGGGGCTGAAGGTGGCCACGCAGCCGTTTCGATAGGCGATGTTGCGGATGAGCCAGCGGCCCAGGACCAGGTCGTCGGCCATTTCTTCTACCGGCCGGGGTAGGAACTCCACTTCCAGCTGCTCGGCCCGCTTGCCCCTGATCTCCTCCAGGTCGCTGCGGACGCTCTCCACGAAACCCACTTCGCTGTGGGCGTACTTGACCGCCCCGGTGATCTGAGTGATGTGATGGACCATTTCGTTCAAGAGTTGGCCGCTCTTGAGGAAGGGCCCGGAGGTGTGGTAGCCCATCTGCTTGGGAGCGGGATAGAAGTTCGGGGCTGTGTCGCTGAGCAGGAAAAATTCCAGCTCGCCCAGGGCGTAAATATCCCGGCCGGTGTTCCGGCGAAATAGATCGGCCGCCCGGGCCAGGATGTTGTCCAGGGCATAAGGCGCCGGCTGGCCGTCTTTGGTCAAGTAGCGGCAGATGAAATCAAGGCTGCCCGGGTCGAAGGGGCTGAGGAAAGCGGTCCGGTAAACCGGCACCACGTACAGGTCGGAGAGCCCCATATCCACCATCCCTTTGAACAGCGAGGAGCCGTCCACTCGCTCGCCCTCGGCCAGGATGCTCTCGGCCTGGTCGCTGTCGGCCACGGGCAATTTCAATTCCTTGATTTTGCCGTCCAGGGCCGTGTAGTGGAAGGTGATGCGTTCGATGTTCCGGCCGTGGATGACTTTGAGGAAATCCGACCGTTGGAAATCCCGGGGATCTTTGTCCAGCAGCACGGCCAGCGGGTTGGACAGGGCAAAAGAAGCGTTTTTATCGGCCATGACTCCGGCTCCTGAGGAAGACACTACGACCCGCCTTAGACGACGGGGCTATCATTTTAAGAAAAACATGATAAGAATTGCAATAAACAGTTATTGGCCCTAGGATAATTGTGCCCTGTTGAGGCTGTAATGGGTATTTATCTTCTCCCCTTGTTGCTCGGCTTCCTCTTCAACCTGGCCAGCGCATTTACCGCGACTTTTTCGAGGCGGTGGGGTGAGCAGCGCGGTTCTTTGGCCACCTTCATTCTGAGGAATATCCTCGGCATCCCGGTCTGGGCTTTGGGCTATGCTCTCGCCTTCGGGACGCCATCGCCCTGGCTCTGGGCGCCCCGGCCCCTGACCCAAGTCTTGGGCTGGATCTTTCTAGCGGGAGGAGGCCTGATTATCGGAGCCGCCCTCCTGGCCATTCGAGCGCGCGCGGCCAAGCCCTCGGCCCGCGACTCCTTGGTCCAGGAGGGGCTCTATGCCCGGGTACGCCACCCCATTCATTCCGGCATGTTTCTCGAGCTCATCGGCCTATTTCTTCTCAGGCCGACCCGGGCGGTTACCCTGGCCTGCGCTGTGGGGATCGTTTGGGTTTTTATTCAGACCAGGTTCGAGGAGTTCGACCTTCTTCAACGGTTGCCGGACTATCGTCCGTACATGGCCCGAGTCCCGCGTTTCCTGCCCCGTCTGAGGGCTCGCTGAACAGGCCCGGCCTATTTTTTGGTTTCCGGATAATATTTTTTCAGGCAATCCGGGCAAATGCCGTGGCTGAATTTAGCTCCCGAACGCTGGGAGACATATTCTTCCATGCGCGTCCAGACTTCCTTTTCATCCCGGATTTTATGGCAATGCATGCAGATGGGGATGAGCCCCTGCAAGGTCCGGACCTCCGCCAGGGCGCTTTCCAATTCCTTGACCCTATCGGCCAGGGCGGATTGGAGCTCCGTCATGCGGCGTCCGATATCGAGGCGCGAGCGGAATTCTTCGTTGTCGAAGGGCTTGGTGATGTAATCATTGGCCCCAGCGCTCAAGCCTTGGACGACGTCCTCCCGGCGACCGCGGGCGGTGAGGATGATGATGTAGGTCATCCGCGGCGGCTTTTCCGCCTGGCGGATCATTCGGCACACATCCAAGCCGTCCAGCTCCGGCATCATCCAGTCCAGGACGGCAATCTGAATGGCGCTGTCCGCTGACCACTTTTCCCAGGCCTGCCGTCCGTCGGCCACGGAAATGATGTCGAAGCCCCACTTGGGGATTAAGTTTTCCAGAATGCGGCGGGAGACGATATTGTCTTCCGCGGCCAGAACCTTGATCGTTTTTTTCAAGTGTCGTTTCGGCCCATCGGCGCTTTGGGCGCGGCGGCCATGGCTATTCCAGAATGATCCGTCCGTCCTTGTCTCGGACGACCTGGGTGATCCCGGGATGCTCCTGTTCCAGCCGGTCGATGAGATTTTCGCGCTTTTTCAATTCGTCCAGGAGGCGCCTGTTCTCCAGAATCAAGCCCCGTTGTTCCAGCGCCCGGCGGATGGTCACCAGGAGGTCGTCATTGTCCCACGGCTTCAGGATAAATTTGTAGACCCCCAGGGTGTTGATCGCTTCCATGGCAATTTTGATATCCGCGTAGCCGGTCATGAGAATGGTGATGACATCTCCCCTGTTTTTAACCAGTTGCCGCAGCAATTCCACGCCGTTCATGGCCTTGTCCAGCATATAATCGCACAGCACCAGGTCTAGGCCGAACTGTTCGGCCTGAGCCAGGGCCTCCTTGGCGTTGTGAGCGCAACGGATTTCGTAGGCCGGATTCCGCAGAAGCCTGGACAGGGCCTGCAGGATTTCCTCTTCATCATCGACGATCAAAATCTTATAGCGATTCATGGCGAACCTCCTTGGACTTCCAGGGGCAGCCAGACCGTGAAGGTCGTCCCTTGATGCTCTTGGCTGGCCACCTCGATCTTGCCTTTATGTTTTTGGACGATATCGGAACTGATGCTCAACCCCAGACCGGTTCCTTTCCCTATTTCTTTGGTGGTGAAGAAAGGCTCAAAGATCTTGTCCAGCAATTCCGGCGGAATGCCTTTGCCCGTATCGCTGACCTGCAGGCACACTCCACCGTCTCGAGGAAAGGTCCGGACGGCAATCACGCCCTGGCCTTCCAGGGCCTGGACAGCATTCAACAACAAGTTGAGTATGACCTGGCCGATCTGTTGCGGGTTGCATTTGACCGCCGGCACCTGGCCGTACTCTTTCTTCAGTTCAGCCTTGTATTTCATCTCGTTCCAGACAATGCTGAGCACGCCCTCGACCACGTCGTTGAGGCTGACGGCCTGGCGCGCCCCCTCATCCTTGCGGGAGAAAGTTTTCAACTCGGTCATAATCTTTTTTATGCGGTCCACGCCGGTTATAGTGCCTTGGACAAGCCGTTCGGCATCCTCCAAGAAGTAGGAGATGTCCATTGAGCCGCTCAGCCGGGCGAGCCTGTTGGCCTCCTCGGAAACCTGCCCCTGGTCCTGCCGGCTCACCGCCGCCTGCAGGTCCCGGATAGGGGCGAGCAGGGATTTAAAATTTTCTAAATATCTCCCCAGGACGACAATGTTGCTGCTGAGGAAGCCCAGAGGGTTATTGACCTCGTGAGCGATCCCCGCCGCCAACTGTCCGATGGAGGCCAGCTTTTCCGATTGGAGGAGCTGAGCCTGGGCTTTTTTCAGCTCTTCGTGCGATTTTTTCACTTCCCCCAGCATCCCTTCCAGCTCTTTCTCGCGCGCTTCCAGGCTCAGGTTGATCTGCTGCAGCTCGATGTTTTTCTGCTCGATGGCCTTCTTGTTGTGCGTGCTTTCCGTCACGTCTCGGATGATCCCGATGCTGCCCAGCAAGGCTTTCCGGCCGGTGGCCTCATCGATTCCCCATTTCCCGGAGGAATGCATCTCCACATAGATGAACGGCTCATGGCTTGCGGCCGCCGGCCCCGGCATTAGCTTAAGGACCAAGCTTCTGGTCATCCGGAGGCCGGTCCGCCTCTCATCGAACAGCTTGGGGGCGCCCCGGTCACCCGTTATTTTGCCCTTGTAAAGCTCCAGCACCGTTATGCGGCTTACCTTCGATAGGTCATCGGCGTGGATGATTTCGCTGAAATGCTTACCCAGCAAGGCTTCGGGTTTGTATCCGGCCAACCGGACGGCTTCACTGAGGAAGGTGAATCTCCCGTGCTGGTCGATTTCAAAAATGATATCCGGGATGGTGTCGACCAAGGTTTTGTATTGCTGGAGGACTTGCAAGGACTTCTCTTCCGCCTCCTTCCTCCGGCTGACCTCCTTCCTGAGCTGCTCGCTGTGATAGGCGCTGAAGATGGCCACCAGGAAAAAGAAGGGGATCCGGAGCAGGATGTAGGAGCTCAGCAACGATTCAAAGGAATTGTTTCTGAGGTAGAGGCCCATGTACAGGACTGCCGTCACCAAGCCGATGACCCAACTGCGGCGGAAGCCTCCGCCTTGCATGGCCGCCACGAAAATGATCAGGAAATAGACGAGGTAGAGGTCGGTCTCGAACCCCTTAATGAAATAAATGATGGCCGAGATGAGGAAGATATCCACGAAGAGGACGAAACGGTTGAGCTTGTATTTCTCGAAGGTTTTATCGCTGAGAAAGGACAGCCAGGCGTTCGACAAGGCGTAGGCCATGATCAGCCCCATCAACAGGCTGAACTTTTGAGCGGAATATTTCTCAGGGCTGAAGAACAAGAAGCACAAAAGCACCAGGATCACCAGCCAGCGAAAGACTACGGTGATATCTTTGCTGTCTGGGTCCAGCCTGAAAAACCGCTTGGCCAACGCTATCTCTCGCTTTCCGGCCCGATTCACCTGAGCGGCCCGCCGCTCGGGGTGAGCGCGCCTCCAGACGCCTGTCCCCTTCCCGGAATCGCTCCGAAACGGTCCCGAATTCTATGCCGTCAGGAAGGATCAGGCAGCAAGCCGAATGGATTTTGAGATGCCCACGTCACACCCTAGGGCGAATTTATCACTCATCAGGCGGCCTGTCAATATAAGCAGACCGGCCTTAATAGAGGAGATACGGCCGGCGCAGGGCCCCGAATTCCTCTAACCCCTTTTCAAAACCGCGGATAATGTCCTGGACGGACTCTCCTTTGAGCAAAGCCTTTCGGACCTTATCCGTTCCCATGATTTTGTCGAAGTAATCTTCCTGGAACTGAAACTTGTCCGGATATGATTCAAGAACTGTCTTGATGACATGCAGCGTCATGGCCAAGGGCCGGAACACAGAGCGGTCAGTGACGTGGACCTGGGCTCCGCGGCAGGCCTCCCCCTGAAACTTGGAAAAGGTGGGCCTAAACCAGGCTTCTCGGAATTGAACTCCCGGAAGGCCCAATTCATTGAGCTTCTTGGTCAGCTCATATCCATCGATCCAAGGCGCCCCGAAGAGTTCAAAAGGCTTGGTTGTTCCCCTTCCCTCCGAGACGTTGGTCCCCTCCAGGAAAACCTGACCGGGATAAACGGTGGCGGTTTCCAGGGTGGGCATGTTGGGCGAAGGGAGAACCCAGGGCAAGTTGCTTTGGTCGTACCACATCTCCCTCTTCCACCCTTTCATGGGGATGACGGTCAAGGCCACTTTTTTCTCGAGAAACCGGTCGTTGAAAAGCTTGGCCAGTTCTCCGGCCGTCATGCCGTGTCTCAGGGGAATAGGATACAAGCCGACAAAAGAGGAATACCGCGGATAGTCAAGGACCGGGCCTTCCATGATCGAGCCAGTAATTGGGTTGGGCCGGTCCAGAACGATGAATTCAATTCCGAGTTCGGCGCAGGACTGCATGGCGTAGGCCATGCTGGAAATGTAAGTGTAAACCCGAGTTCCCACGTCTTGGATATCGTAGATCATGACGTCGATTTTCTGCAGCATATCGCCTTCCGGAATCTTTCCCTCGCTTTTCGTATCAAAAGAACGCATATTTTTGTCGACGTTTTTCTGCCCGCCCGAGGGACTTTTCCTGGCCTGGCCATAGAGGCTGAAAATTGGAATATTAAATTGGCGGTCCATGTAATAGGAAACGGATTCGCCGGCCTGCGCTTGACCGCCATGGCCGTGCTCCGGACTGTAAAGAGCCACGAGGTTCACCCCGCCATGACGGGCTAGAATCTCGACGTCGCTTTTCAGATTTGCATCAACGCCCGAAGGGTTAGTGAGAAGCCCGACCTTTTTGCCCTTGACCAAGTGCAAATATTCATCAAGGAAAACTTCCAGGCCCGGTCGAACCCGGGCTCGGTTTGCCTGGCCGAGTCCGCCCGCGACGAAGACGGCCAGCGCCACAAGAAGCACGAAGAAAGCCGAAAAAAATCTTCGCCTCCGGACATTCATTTTATCTCTTCCCCTTTCCAGATGGGGTATCTCAAACATTAAACGCTTTCGCTGTGTTCGAAGAAATAAGCGCCCAGGACGACCATGAGGAGCGAGAACCCGGCCAGCACCACCAGGTTTAAAGCCGCGGAAAACATGGACACGCCCAGGAGCGCCGCCCGCATGCCGTCGATGCCGTAGGTCAACGGGTCGGCGTAGCTCAGCGGCCTCAGCCAGACCGGAAGGTTCTTCATGGGGTAGAGCGCTCCGGACAAGAACAAGAGGGGGAACATGATGAAGTTCATGATGATGGAGAAGCCCTGCATGTCCTTCATGTTGGAAGCAAAAACAAGACCCAACCCGATGAAGGTCACAGCGATGAGGAACATGAAAAGAACAGCCGGGACGAGGCCGGCCCAGGATCCCGGCCGAAACCCGAGGACGATAGACACGCTGAGCAACAGCAGGCCCTGAATCAGAGTGGTAGTCGTTCCGCCGGCGATCCGGCCCAGCACCAGGGAAACCCGGCTGACCGGGGCGACCATGATCTCCTTGAGGAAGCCAAATTCGCGGTCCCACAGCACGGACAACCCGGCGAAGGTCGAGGTGAAGAGCATGCTCATGCCGATGATGCCCGGCACCAGGAAGCGCAGGTAGCTCAGGCTGTGAGTGCCGGCGGCCGCGCCGCCGGCCGCCCCGCCGGCCAGGCCCGGGACGGCCATGCGGTTGAAGCCCAGCCCCATGAAGGCCAGAAAAAAGAGGGGCATGGCCAGCGCGCCGACGATGCGCGAGCGGGCCCGCAAAAACCGCTTCATCTCCCGCAGCCACATGACCGCCACCGCCGTCCAGTGAATCATCGTCCCCTCCCCGGCCGGCCGTGGGGGTGGCCTCGATGCCGCTCGGCCAAGCTGGCTTCCTGCTCGCGGATGGTCCGGCCGGTAAAGTGGAGGAAGACATCTTCCAGGCTGGGCTTGCGGAGAAGGACGCAGGTCACCGTAATGCCCATCCCCTGGGCCAGGCTGATGAGCTCCGGGATCCGTCTCTCCCCCCTCTCCATGGTCAGGCTGAGGCAGCCGTCATGCTGTTTGGCTTTCTTGATCCAGTCGAGCTTCTGGGCAGCGGCCAGCATCTCCTCGGCCCTGTTCTCGAACTCCAGGGAGACGACGTCGCCCCCCAGGAGGTCCTTCAGGTTGGAGGGCGTATCCTGGGCCACGAACCGGCCCTGGTCCATGATGGCGATGCGGTGGCACAGATAATCGGCCTCTTCCATGTAATGGGTGGTCAGGATAATGGTCACGCCCGTCTCGCGGTTGAGCTTCTTAATGTAGTCCCAGATGTGGCGCCGGGTCTGGGTGTCCAAGCCCAGGGTCGGCTCGTCCAGGAACATCACTCGCGGCCGATGAACCAGGCCGCGGGCGATCTCCAAGCGGCGCTTCATGCCGCCCGAATATTTTTCCGCCAGGACTTTGGCTTTATCGGTGAGCTCGACCAGGGCCAGGACTTCCTCGATGCGTCGACGCCGGGTGTCGCGGTCCAGGCCGTACATCATGGCGTGGAACTCCAGGTTCTCCCGGCCGGTGAGCTTCCCGTCCAGGGCGGGCTCCTGGAAGACAATGCCGATGCTCTGGCGGACGCGGTCTCGATGGCGGCTGACATCATAGCCGGCCACCAGGGCCCGGCCCGAGGTCGGCTTGAGGAGAGTGGACAGCATGTTGAGGGTGGTGGTCTTGCCCGCCCCGTTCGGGCCCAACAGCCCGAAGAGCTGGCCGGAGGGCACCGAAAATGACACGGAATCCACGGCCCGCAGATCGCCGAAGGTCCGGGTCAGGTTTTCGACCCAAATGGCGTCCTGAGTCGCCGCCTCTCCGGCCATCTGTTTCAACGCCTGTTCTTCCATCTTTTTTGCTTCCGCCCAGTTTACTCTTTTTGCCATTGGCAGACAACTTCATAAGAATTTACTTTTCGGCAGCGCCTGCCTGCGGGCTCGGTTGCGCCTCGATGATCCCATCCCACCATCGTGAGGAAGCATAAATCGAGGCTCACAACATATCAAGAGTGGCCAGGAAGTGCGTGAGGGCGACCCGGGAGCCGTCCGCGGTGCCCGATGAGTAGAAATCACCCAGACCTCCCCCTCCGGCATGAGAGAGAGTTATGAGAAATGTTTAGACTTTTCGGATCATGGCCGCCCAGCCTTTCGGAAAAAGGAGGTGGGGGTGAAGGTTGATTCGGTCCCCGAAGGTCTGGATGGCGGCGACGACGCCCGGGACAAGATCTTCACCCGTCAGGACCTTAAAGTAGACCGTCAGGGTGTTGACGGCATACCGACAGAGATCCCCTAGAAGACGACGCTTGTACTAGAAAAATGGGGAAGACAATATGAACCTAAGAAGGATGATCCTAATTCATACGAAAATTGGGAAAAAACCCTTCTGGAGAAGAACTTCAATTTTACAAAAGAACTAAATCCTGGATCATGGAATAACGTTGACTTAGTTGTGGCTCCTGCAAAAGCGGACGCCTTCGGCTATGTTAGGATATATTTAGAAACGAATGAAATTAGTCTGCGCACAGACAGTACTGATGGAAACTAGATCAAACGTATTATTTGAGTGCCCCGGCGCCAGAGACTGTAAAGCTTGAAAATCTCACTCCAAGGGTGGTACATTGAGCGGGGGCAAGTCATGGGTGCTGAAGGATTTTCAGCAGCCTCTTTGCTGATCCCCTGAGTTACTCCGGCCGCTTCTTGATCGTCTCTGCTACCTAACTTCCTTGCTCTGGCTTTGCTCACAGAAATAAAGTTACTAATGTCCACGCATTAACAGATGTTACACAATCGGCGTATTTTCTTGGGAGACCAGGAGTGGACAGTTCTTAGGATGGCCAGCCAGATCAACTCCAGGTTTTCGAACCAGCGATTGGTCGTGGCTTCATATCGGGCTTGTTTCCAGATTTGCTCTTGGGGATTCAATCCCGGCTGATAGCGAGGAAGGTACTCCATATGGATACGCGGGCGAGTTTGAAGGAAACACTCCACCGGCTCTCCCTTATGCCATCGTGCCCGATCAACATAAAGCCAAATCACATAACCGCGCAGACGCCGGTAGAGATGTCTCAAGACCTTAACAAACCCTTTCCGATCTCCCCGTTCCGTGCGAATCATTCCGTATCGTCCCAGAAGCGGTACCACCCAACCCGAAAGATTAAGCCGCTGGTGATGTTGGCTGGTGGTAGGGATGCGAAAAGAATGTCCTCTCTTGGCCCACCCCCGTCCCAGCCGGGGATGCAGGGTAAAACCCGTTTCATCTTGAAAAACCACCGTCTCCCGAGGACCCAGATTCTGAAGTTTTTTTTAACTCGCGGCGAAACCGCTTCGCTTCTTCCGCCCGGGCTTGAAGATACGAATAACTGGCCCGTTTCAAGCGATATCCCAGCTGATGCATCCACATCTGGGCCTGCCGCACCTTCAGTTTCAACCCGTACCGACGTTTTAAGTGCTCGGCCAAGGTGGGGCCATCCCACCGGGCCCGGTTCAGGCCAAATTCCTGAGGCGATTGCTCTAAGTGCCGTTCCACCTCTTGCGCGATCTGGGGAGTCAGCCGAGACGGCCTCCCTGGTTTGGGCTTGTTCCTCAAAGCTTTCAACCCCCCGGCATTCACGGTCTTTATCCAGCGATTCAAGCTCATGCGCGTCAGACCCAAGACCCTGGCTGTCCAGCCCGGCCGCTGTCCTTCGACGATTAAAAGCAGGGCTGCAATCTTTAATCCCATCCACGCCCCCGGGATACTCTTGGCAAAAGCTACCAGGCTGTCCCGGGTCACCTCCGGATGCCGGATATCGATCGGTTCCATATAAACAGTTTAACATAAATTAATCCAAATTGTAACAATTAATAATGCGTTTATATTAGTCGCGCTTATTTTCCAAATGAAGAAGGATTTTAGACTTTCAATAATTAAGAAGGAAATTCTTCTTTCTTTACTTTAAAAAGCACCGAATAATATTTGGCTTCAATGTTTTCTGCTTTTATGAATGTTCTAACTAGGATATCTCCTTCTTTCATAGGATTAAGTATTAAAGCCGGGAATATCTGCGTTGTATTCCCCTGAAGTTCCTCTGTCTTATAACGCACTATCTGAGTGCCATCTTCTCCGGTATATATAGAATACTGCCCACTCTTTTCTATCAAAAATTCTCTTGGAAAGACGAAGCCTATCTCCACCTTTTTTGCCATCCTTCTTTCGTTATTGTCTACTGCGATTTTCAAAGTAGTTTTAGCATTGAGAGTTAAATCAATCTTTGCCTTATCGTTATTAATAGTTTTATTATTTATCTGAGGATAAACAGTTTTTAAAAAATCGCCGGATGCTGATGATGACAATAATTCGATTATTATTGATTCTCGCTCTCCCCTGCGAGTATCAATAGTTTCTTTTACTTCAACCAAAATCCCTAATAGCTTCCACAGGATGTATAGAGTGGAAAAGAAAAAGAATAAACTCAGAGCAACAACCACTCCTTTATAAAGGAGATTCTCTTTTATCACCAATGCCGTTAACGTAAATAGAAACGCTATAAACAAAAATAAGAACAGCCTTAATAGCTGTTTCTTGGGATTAAATAGGATAGCTTTTTATCAGCAGTCTTTTTGATACCTTTTAATTTAAGTATGCTCTCTTGTATCTCAGGAATATTAGCCTGACCTGACTCACTCTGTTTCTTCATTTGCTCAAGTAGGTTTTTATCACTATTGCTTTTTTGGTTTTCATATTGAGCAGTCAGTTGCTTAATGCCTTCTCTAAAAAGGGAAAGAATAATTCCCAAAAGAGGAACGATAATCCCAAGGAACGTAAGCAACAAATAGCCATATAACGTTATCGCTGATTCCATTTGCGGCCCCTCATTCTCCCGATAGTATTATAATCATTCTTATCACCTATTCATGGGGAAGGCAAGAGGCAAACGGTGGATGTCTTTCTCACCTCCCCCCGATGGGCATTGGCGTAGAGGTCGAAGTACCAAACTATGACCTGGGCCTTGTCCGGGATATGGGACGTCACCCGGGCATGAACTCCAGATATTCCGTCCTTTCCTGCTCTCCCGCGCCTTCCCCAATATTGTCGGCAAACCTCGGTTTCCTTTTCATCGAGGGAAAGGCGTACCAGTTAGCTCTCTTCAGTAAATGAGCTTGCCCTGAAGGGATCATGGGGAAAAAAATGTGTTTAGATTTTTATATAGACCTTGTGCCGGTAAAGCGGGATGAGGATGAAGATCCAGAGCAGGACATAGCACAGGGCAAAGGCCAGCGATCCGGCCATCGAGCCGGCCCAGGAAGCGAAGGCCCGTTCATAGATCCAGGAATAGAGCGTCTGAGTTTTTCCCGTCGCACCGACTCTGATCCAGGTCAGAATCTTGGTCATCAGAGTCGAGGCTGTGAACACGGCAATGGCGTTCGAGCCCAGGACCAAAAAAGGATAAGCCCAAGTCTTGAAGCGAAAGAGTTCCATCATCAGCACGAACAGCCCCAAGATGAGCAGAGCGGCGCCCGCTGAGAACAGGACAAAAGTGCTCGTCCAGAGCTGTTTATTGATGGGAAAGTACGGGTGAAGGAAAAGCCCAAGGCCGGTGAGAACCATCCCGTAGCCGAAAAGGACTGCCGCTTTTCGGACAAAAGTTTTGGAGGAGAGGAGCAGGTTGCCGGCCAGGGTGCCCAGCAAGACCGTGGCTATGGCCGGCAGAGTGGAGAGAAGCCCTTCCGGGTCGAATTCAGGCCGGTACAGGTGTCCGGCTAAAAGTTTTGTGTCCAGGTAGCCGGCCAGGTTGTCATGATAATCCAAGACGCCGGCGCCATAGCCCGGAACAGGGACGAATTTTAAGGCCAGCCAATAGCCGGCCAGCAGGACCAGGATGACGCCCAACCTTGCCCATTTGCCGGAAGGCAGATAGATCAGGGCGGCGAACAGGTAGCACACGGCGATGCGTTGAAGAACGCCCGGAATCCGCATGGTGGCCCAGTGGAACATCGGGAACAGATGGAGGAAAAGGCCCAGTCCGAAAATGATGAGAGCTCTCCTGAAAATTTTAAAATAAATACTGGCCGGGGCAATCCTCTCCTCCCTCCGCCGCGACAGCGAGAGGGCCAAGGACACGCCCACGGCGAACAGAAAAAAGGGAAAAATAAGGTCGGTGGGAGTCCAGCCGTGCCACTCGGCATGGCGCAGGGCAGGATAGACAAACTTCCAGGATCCGGGGTTGTTGACCAGGATCATGGCGGCGATGGCCAGGCCGCGGAAAGCATCCAGGGAGGATAGGCGTTCGGACTCCATTCCCTGCCTCTTTGGCCGGTATGGTATTCCTGTCAAATTGTCTTGTCAATCCTGCCTATCCAGGCAGGAGTTTTTCAGTTTTTCTGAAACCCGGACACTAAGGCTTTAATTCGGGCGAAGATATTAGGCCGGCATGAAAGTTTAAGATTTCCCCATGATAAGTTGCCGCTGAAATAATATATAAATCCGGGGCTGCCTCTTGCCCTTCTCCAGCAAGCTGGCCACGGCGATCTCCTTGTTTTTGAATTGGCCGGCCGGCGGAATCAACAATCCGGATTCTTTCGAAATCAGGACCTGCAGCTCTCCCCGTGCCGGGCTGACAAAGATATAGCCTTGTCCATCCATGACCCTGGCGCAGGTGAAATGAACAGCGACATATTCGCCCAGCCGGCCCTGGACCTCGGAAAGGCCGACCTCCGGCGGCGGCTCTTTCCCCCACAGACCCCTCCCCCGCCGAACGGCCTCCTGCTGGGCGCTCCTGAAAGCCTCTTGATAATCCTTCCGGAAAGGATATTTCAAAAAAATGGCGGCGAAACCCCGGCTGAGGATCAGCTCATTGAAAAGCTCTCCGCCCCGAAGCCGGACGTAAGCCAGCACCCGGCCGTACTTATCCAATTTATTCCAGTCATATTCAAGATTGACTTTTCTCCCCTCCAGATGATGGATGGAGAACCGCTTGGCCAGGAAAGCCCAGTAACGGACATTTTCACGCTCATCCGTAAGCTCCGGAGCGTTGACCCCGATGAGCCGAACTCCTCTGTCGAGGCCGTCGGCAAAGTGAGCCACGTAGGAATCTCCGTCGATAACGTGCGTCACCGAAGCGGTGGCGGGGAGCGAAACGGCCGGGGCCTGGATGAGGATGAGACTGTTTGAAGAACTTAAAATAATGGCGAGCAGAGCTATCAACAAGGCCAGCCTGTCTCTTCCAAGAAAACATCCCTTTTTCCGCGATAGGACCGATCCTCCTCGCCAATGACCGTGGAAAAAACGATGTTTTATCAGCATATCCGTCGGAAGTGACCCGCCGCCACTCGGCCGGGGAATGGAGAAGAAAATGTCCGGCTATTTGGCCAACAAACTTTCTACGGCTTGGCGGATGTGGCGGGCGCTGATGCCATAGGCCTCCAGCAGCTCATCCGGTTTGCCGGAGCGGGGCAATTCCCGCACGCACAAATGCACGATCCTGGAGCCGCCGGCCAACGCCCCCGCCACCGCCTCGCCCAGCCCGCCGGCCGGGAAATGGTCCTCGACCACCACCACTCGTCCGCCGCACTCGGCGGCATGATGGCGCAACCCCAGGGTATCCAGGGGCTGGACCGAGTAGGCGTCCACGACCCTGACGTTAAGGCCGGCCTTCTTCAGTTCATCCCAGGCCTTGAGCGCCTCATGGACCGTGATGCCGGCCGCCACCACAACGGCCCGGTCATCCGGCCCGGCCCGCAGCACTTTCGACCCGCCGATGGGAAATGTCTCCCCTTTCTCGTAGAGGATGGGGGTGGCCGGCCGCGTGGTCCGCAGATAGACCATCCCTTTATGAGAAGCCATGGCCTCGACACAGGCCTCGGCTGAGACCGCGTCGCAAGGATAGAGGACGATGCATCCGGGAATGGGCCGGAACAAGGCCAGGTCCTCAAGCCCCATCTGGGACGGCCCGTCCTCGCCGATGCTCACCCCCACATGCGAGCCGCACAGCTTGAGGTTGGAAAAAGAATAGGCGGCCATGCGGACCTGGTCGTGGGCCCGGGTCAGAAAGGCGGCGAAGGTGGCCAGGAAGGGAAGGTACCCTTTGGCCGCCAGCCCGATGCCCATGCCCACCATATTCTGCTCGGCAATAAAGGACTGGAAGGACCTCTCCGGAAAAGCTTCGAAGAACTTTTCGGCATAGGTCGAATTCTTGACGTCGCCGTCGATGGCCACTACCGCCCGGTTGACCCGGCCCAGGCTGAGCAAGGCGTTTCCGTAAGCCAGCCGAGTGGCCGTCTTGTCCTTGTAGTCCGTCTTGATGAAATCGAATCTCATCTCCGGGGCAGCCGGACTCTTGCCCCGGCGAGCCTTGACCAGCCGGCGGCCGTCCACGGCCGGCATATCGCCCAATTCGGCCAGAGCGGACTTAAGCTCATCTTCTTTAAGCGGCTTGCCGTGCCAGCCGTTCCGGTCCTCGAGGAATGATACCCCTTTACCCTTGATCGTCTTGGCCAGTATGACCGCCGGCCCCAGGCTGCCACGAGCTTTATCGAAGGCTTCCAGCAGCGCCTCGATCTTATGGCCGTCCGCCGGCAACACCGTCCAGCCGAAAGCCTTGAACTTGCGCGTGTAAGCGGCCACATCATACTGGTGCATGGTGAAGCCGGACTGGCCCAGCCGGTTGATGTCCACCAGGGCGCACAGGTTCGACAGCTTGAGGAGCGAGGCGGCGTTGGCCGCTTCCCAGACCGCGCCCTCGGCGCACTCGCCGTCGCCCATCAGGACATAAGTCCGGGCCGGCGAGCGGCTCAGCCGCTGAGCATAGGCTAGGCCTACGCCCACGGCCAAGCCTTGGCCGAGCGAACCGGTGGCGGCCTTGACCCAGGGCATGCGGGGGGTGGGATGGCCCTCCAGGTTGCTGGTCAGCTTGCGCAAATCCAGGAGCGATTCCTGGGGGATGAGGCCCGCTTCGGCATAGGCCGCCCAGAGAATGGGCGCGGCGTGCCCCTTGGACAGGACGAACTCATCATTCAACGGGTCGTTCGGGTCGGCCACGTTGAATTTCATTTCCTGGAAGAAAAGACAGGCGGCCATATCGGCCATGGACAGGCAGCTGGTGGGATGGCCCGAGCCGGCGCGGGTGGTCATGCGCAGGGAATGGATCCGTAGCCTCTTGGCCATCTTCTCCAATGTCTGCACCTTGCTCATGCGCGTCTCCTTGTTCGGGCTTGGCCGCAGGGCGGGGGTTGAGGAAAATATACTCCGCCCCTCTTCGTCGTCATCAAAGTTGAGGGTTTATTATATGCACTTCAATGAGGAATCACAATTGACTTCAAAAAGGCGACGACCTCAAAAAGAATAACTTCTCATAGAGGGCCAGGGCGTAGCGGTCGGACATGCTGGCGATGAAATCGCCGGCCCGTTTTTCGGGCGGGTCGCCGACGGGATAATCCTTGAGATAGCCGGCCGGATGGGCCAGGATGTATCGATAGAGGTCGGCCAGGATCTTCCGCGCTTTGGCGTGCTCCACCTTGGCCTGGTCGCTCAGATAGACCCGATCATAAAGGAAATCCCGAAGCTCGATGGTGGCGGCCATGATGCCGGGGCTCATGGCGATCCGCTCCAGTTCGACCTTGAGGCTGGTCATGACCACGTCCATGACCATGGTATCGATGCGAAAGGCGTGATACCGCCCCAGCTTTTTGACCAGGCGGGCGGGGATGTCGCTGTCCTTGATGATACCGGCCCGCGCCGCGTCGTCGAGGTCGTGATTGATGTAGGCGATGACGTCGGAAATACGGACCAATTGCCCCTCCAGAGTCAGGGGCATGTCGCCCGACTTGGTGTTCAGGATCTCACCCCGGCCTTTGGAGTGCTTCAGGATCCCGTCCCGGACCTCCAGGGTCAGGTTCAGTCCCTTGCCCTCGTACTCGAGCTTATCCACGACCCTCAGGCTCTGCTCCGAATGGCTGAACCCTCCCGGCAAAAGTCTGCGCAGCGTCTCCTCCCCCGAATGGCCGAAGGGCGTATGGCCCAAGTCATGTCCCAAGGCGATCGCTTCGGTTAGGTCCTCGTTGAGCCTCAGGGCCCGGGCTATGGTCCTGGCAATCTGCGACACCTCCAGGGTGTGGGTCAGCCGCGTCCGATAGTGGTCCCCGAAGGGAGCCAGGAACACCTGGGTTTTATGCTTCAAACGGCGGAAAGATTTGCAGTGAAGGATACGGTCGCGATCCCTCTGGAAGGCCGTGCGCAGAGGATGGTCGGCTTCCGGCCTGGCCCGGCCTTTGGAGTTGAGGCTGAGACAGGCTTTGGGCGAGAGGATCTGCTTCTCGAGTTGCTCGCTATTCTGGCGGATCTTCATTCTCAACCTCATCGAGTCATTATCCTTAGGGGCGGAACAGCTTTCGGGAAAAGCGTCAGGCGACGGTCACATTTTCACGGCGATATTGATCAGCTCGATGATCTTTTTGGTCAGCAGCTCGACGATCTCCTGCTCGTTTTTTTCAATATTGTAATAGGCGATGGCCGGGCCGAGGGCGTTTTCGTTGTACATGTTGAAGACATGCCGGCCGCGGTTCTCGCCCATATAGCCGTTGGCCGCCCCGAAGGCCCGAACGTCTTTATCCCTAAGAGCCAGAAAGCGGAGGTTGAGGTCCGTCATGGGCTTTTTGTATCTTTCGATGAGGGCTTCCAGCCGGGGCTTGAGTTCGGCCGCCGCCGGCTTGTCTTTGGCAAGCTCGGCCGCTTCGGCCACAGCCTTGTCGAACGTGTCCAGAATTTCCTTGGCCACGGCCGCTCCTTCGGCCTTGACCGCGGCCGCTTCCGGGTCCTCAGGCTGGACCGCCGCCTCTGGCTGAGCCGGTTGGGACTTTGTCACCGCTTCGGCTTTTTTCTCTTCACCGGACTTGCCCCCGCAGGCCCAGCCGACAAAGGCCAGGCTCAATACCAGCGTCACCAGGAAAAATTTCCGGCTCATGTTTGTTCCTGCCTCCTTGAATGAAATCCCCAGATATCCATCCGGCAAACTACTATCTCCTGAGACAGGGAAAAAATCAAGGCCGGCCTTCTTGACAATTTCCGGCCGACGTGCTAGAGTCCCCCCCGAAATGAAACGCGTGGATTCACTCAGCCACCTCGGTATGACCATGGTCATGCCGGCGCTCCTGTGACAGGAGCAACCCAGGTGGTTGGGATGAACCCGGCTTAAACACCCCCGCCTCGACTCAACACTCTTAAGCTGTAAGCCTCCCGACCATGAGGCTTTTTTTTTGGCTTGATCCCAGCAGGAGGAAGAACATGACGGATCATAACGCTTTTTCCACTTTGGCCGTTCACGCCGGCGAGGACAGGCGCAAGCCCTACGGCGCCTTGACCACGCCCATCGTCCAAACCTCGACCTTCACCTTCAAAGACACCGCCGAGATCCTGGAGTTTATGCGCGGCAAGGCCGCCGGCGACCCGGAACTGCGGGACGAGTACGGCCGCTACAGCAATCCGACCCAAACGGCGCTGGAACGAAAGATCGCCGCCCTGGAGGGGGGCGATCAGTGCCTCCTCTTCGCCAGCGGGATGTGCGCCCTGACCTCGGCCCTGGCCGCCCTGCTGGCCCAGGGCGACCACTTCATCCTGGTCCAGGGCGTTTATCGCCGCACCAAAGATTTCGCCCTGAAGGTGCTCCCCCGCTGGGGAGTCCAGGTCAGCGAAGTGCCCATCGACAACCCATCCGCCCTGGCCGCCGCCCTGCGGCCCAACACCCGCCTGATCCTGACTGAGACGCCGACCAACCCCTATTTGCGGATCATGGACCTGGAGAAGTTGGTCAAACTGGCCAGGCCGCGGGGCATCCTCACCGTTGTGGACAGCACCTTCGCCACGCCGGTCAACCTCAGGCCCCTGGACTGGGGCCTGGACCTGGTCATCCACAGTGTGACCAAGTACCTGGCCGGCCACAACGATGTGATCTGCGGAGCGGTGGTCGGCTCGCGCGAAGTCACAGACAAGGTCAAAGAGTTCCGGGGGATTTTCGGCGGCGTGGCCGGGCCGCAAGAGGCCTACCTGGCCCTGCGCGGCCTCAAGACGCTCGACCTGCGCCTGAGGCGTCAGAACGAGAACGGTCAGCAGGTCGCTGAATTCCTGGAAGGCCACCCGGCCGTCAGCCGCGTCTTTTATCCGGGCCTGCCCAGTCACCCCGACCATGCCGTGGCCCGGCGCCTGATGAGCGGTTTCGGCGGCGTGGTCAGCTTCGAGATCAAAGGCGATTTGGAAAGGACGGCCAGGTTCATCGACCGGCTTCGCCTGCCCTACCTGGGCCCCACCCTGGGCGGCGTGGAGGGCATCGCCCAACAGCAGGCCCTCTTCATCTCCCTCGACCCTGAGGAGCGGCGGGCCTCGGGCATCTCCGACAACCTGGTCCGCTACGCCCTGGGCATCGAAGATGCCCGCGACATCCTGGCCGACCTGGCCCAAGCCCTGGCCGGCCCGTGAAGGAGGATAGGGACAATGATTATGCACAAGTTCGGCGGAACATCGTTGGGCGATGCCCAAAGATTCTCCAACGCGGCCGATATTGTGGCCGAGCATCATCTCCGGACCAAGAGCCTGGAGCGGCCGGGGTCGGTGGTCGTCGTTTCGGCCATGAGCCAAGTGACCAATCAATTGATAGCCGGAAGCCGCGCGGCGGCCGAGGGAAAGGCCAGCCTCTACCGTCAGGTCAAGGCCGGCCTCCTGGAGAGGCACCTGGCCGTGGTGGAAAGCTTGTTGAGCCGGAAGGCCGAACGCCTTGAATTGAGCGGGTTCATCGAGGACCGGCTGCATGAGCTGGAGCGGCTCTATCGGAGCCTGGCCGTGTTGGGAGAGCTCACCGCCCGCGGCAGCGACGCGGTGGCCTCTTTTGGCGAACAGCTTTCATCCGGCATTCTGGCCGCGGTCCTCCGCCAGCGAGGGCTGCGCAGCCAAGCCCTGTCCGCCGCCGAGCTCATCGTCACCGACGACCGTTTCGGGGCCGCCTCGCCGCTCCTGGACCTGACCCGACAGCGGCTGCAGGAAAGAGTGAAGCCCCTCCTGGAGAGGGATATCATCCCGGTCATTACCGGCTATATCGGCGCCACGGAATCGGGCATCCCCACCACCCTGGGCCGGGGGGGGAGCGACTACTCGGCGGCTATCATCGGCGCGGGGCTGGAAGCCGATGAGGTCTGGATTTGGAGCGACGTGGACGGCATCCTGACCGCCGACCCGAACATAGTCCCTCAAGCCCGCACCCTGGCCGAGCTGTCTTATGCCGAAGCCGTTGAACTGGCCTATTACGGAGCGGACGTGCTCCATCCCAAGACCATCGGGCCGGTCATCGACAGGGGCATCCCCCTCCGCATCCTCAACTCATTCCATCCCCAGCATCCCGGCACGCTCATCGTCAAAACCCCCAGCCCCGGCCGCCGGGCGCTGCCGGCCATCATCTCCTCTTCCGGACTCAGCCTGGTCGTCCTGGGCCGGGACGACGGCTGGACGCTCGGCCTGGCCGCCCGCGCCCTCCAGCGCTTGAGCGAGGGCGGGCTGGAAGTGCCGATGTTCTCCCAGTCCCTGGCTGAGCACAGGCTGAACCTGGTGGTGAGGGAGCAGGACCAGGCCCACTGCCTCAAGGTCCTCCATAACGAATTCGGCAGCCGCTCGGACTCGAGCTTGGGAGTGAAGGAAAAGGTGGCCACCATATCGGTGGTGGGCGTTCCCGGCTGGAACGAAGTGGGGGCCGTCTCTCACGCCTTTGCCGCCTTGGGCAAGCGCGGGGCCCGGGTCATCGCCGTAACCCAAGCGGCCACCGAGAACAGTATCTCCTTCTGCATCCCCGAAGAGCAGATGGAAGACACGGTGCGCTTCCTGCATCGCGAGCTGGGGTTGGAGAATTCGGCCAAGAACTTAAAAGACGGTGCACTTTAATGAGCCGCCTCCCCGTCGGAATCCTGGGTGCCACGGGCATGGTCGGCCAGTATTTCATCCACCTTCTGGCCGGCCATCCCTGGTTCGAAGTCAAGGCCCTGGCCGCATCCGACCGTTCGGCCGGACAACGCTACGCTGAGGCCTGCCGCTGGCTGCTCCCCTGGCCCATGCCCGATAACGTGGGCGACCTCGTCGTGCAGCCCCTCCGGCCTGAAACCGGGCCGGCCTTTGATTGCCGGCTGGTCTTCTCGGCCCTGCCCTCCTCGGTGGCAGAGCCGATTGAAGAGAATATGGCCCGGGCCGGATATGCCGTCTGCTCCAACAGCGCCCCACACCGCTTGGACCCGGATGTCCCGCTCCTTGTGCCGGAGGTCAATTTCGACCACACCGCCCTGATACTGAAGCAGCGCCGTCGGCGCGGAGGAGAAGGATTCATCGCCACCAGCGCCAATTGTTCGACCACGGAGCTGGTCCTGGCACTCAAGCCTTTGCAGCAGGCCTTCGGCCTGCGCCGACTTTTCGTGGTCACCCTGCAGGCCGTTTCCGGGGCCGGCTACCCGGGTTTGCCTGCGGCCGACATCCTGGACAACGTCATCCCCTTCATCGACGGCGAAGAAAATAAAATGGAGCGCGAATCGCGAAAGCTCCTGGGAAGGCTCAGCCAGGGCGCCGTCGAAGAGGCTTCCTTTGCCGTCAGCGCCCAGTGCAATCGTGTCCCGGTATCCAACGGCCATACCGAATGCATCTCGGTCGAATTCGACCGCCGTCCCCTCCAGGAGGAGGTCCTGGCCGCTTTGCGTGATTATAAAAGTCCCCCTGAAACGGCCGCTCTTCCCAGCTCTCCCGCCCGGCCGGTCATTGTCCGGACGGAAAGCGACCGGCCGCAGCCTGTGCGTGACCGTCAGGCGGGAGGGGGAATGGCCGTCTCGGTGGGGAGGGTGCGGCCCTGCCCCTTGTTCCACTATAAATTCGTGGTGCTGGGACACAACACTGTCCGCGGCGCGGCCGGCGGGGCCATCCACAACGCCGAGCTCCTGGTGGCGCAGAAATGGATTTCCGCCTAGAGACGAAGTACCGGGCCGGCGGCCTTGCTTCGCTCTCCGACATCTGGGGAGATTTCATCGTTTATCGCCGCCTCCAGCCGGCCGACCCGCGCCTACCGTCGTTAGAGGATCTGCGGCCGCTCCTCGGGCTCACGAAAAAGACGCTGCCCCGCAAAACCGATCCACACTACGGCCGCTTTGTTGCCGAGCTGCTGCGCCGCGCCCGCTGGTTGGAGCTGCCCGGACAATCCATCGAGAGGCTGGTCTACATCGGAGATACTCAGATGAATGACGGCACAGCCTTCCTCCACATCTGCGCGGCGGGCCGATGGCCCGGCTGGGCCTTTATCGGCCAAGAGGAAATGGCCCGGCCGCCCCGGGTCCAAGTCCAGGGCAGGCTCTATCTGGCCAATCGCTGGTCGGCCTTGTTCGATTTCATCGAACGACTTGAAAAAGACCAAGGGTTCGGGCTGGACGAAGCCACGGCCGTAGTGGTCGACATGGACAAGACGGCTATCGGGGCCAAAGGCCGCAACGACCGGGTGGTCGATAGGGTGAGGCTGGAGAGCGTCAAGCGCACCGTAGCCGACTGTCTGGGGCCGGGCTTCGATAACAGGGCTTTCGAGGCGGCCTACGCCGAGTTGAAACAGCCCGCCTATCATCCCTTTACCGCCGACAATCAGGACTACCTGGCCTACATATGTCTGATGCTGGGGGCGGGGCTCTGCGGACTGGAGGAATTGGCCGGACAGGTCCGGGCCGGTGCGATGCGGGCTTTTGACGATTTCATCTTTCGGATGGAGAAACTCCGGCCTGACTTGGCTCGAAGGGGCCTCGGTCCCCTGCACGACGAAGTGTGCCGCTGCTTCCGGGAAGGCGATCCCACCCCCTTCAAAAAATTTCGGTCGAACGAATACCTGGCCACGGCGGCCTGCTTCGGCGGCTTCCCCGACGCCCCAATCGAGCAGACGCTCGAGGAGCGCATCGTCATCACCCAAGAAGTCCAACAAGCGGCCGCCCGGCTTGGCCAAAAGGGAGCCCTGATCTTCGGCCTGTCCGACAAGCCGGATGAGGCCTCGGTCCCCCAACCGGACCAGGCCGCCGCCGGGATGAAGGCGCTCCATCGCCTCGACACTCTGGTGGTCGGAGCCTGCAATGTGTTATAAGCAAATCGAATATGTCCGATCAAAAAGAACTTATCGCCCGCTCCACCACGGTAGTCAGCGCGGCCACTTTCGTCTCGCGGCTGTTCGGCGTTGTCCGGGAGCTGACCTTCTCCCATCTTTTCGGGGCGGGCCTCTTCGTAGACTCTTTCGTGGCTGCCTTCCGTATTCCCAACCTGCTGCGTGACCTTTTCGCCGAGGGCGCCCTGTCGGCCGCCTTTGTGCCGGTCTTCACCGACACCTTGACCAACAAGGGCAAAGCCGAGGCTTTCCGGCTGGGCAACCTGGTGGTCAATGCCCTGAACGTCATCCTGGTCGTCATCGTCATTGCCGGCATCCTGCTGGCCCCGGCCATCGTGGACCTCTATGCGCCGGGGTTCGGCAAGATCGAAGGCAAAGCCGCGCTGACCACCCAGATGACCCGCATCATGTTCCCCTTTCTGCTCCTCATCTCCCTGGCCGCCGTGGCCATGGGCATGCTCAACTCCCTGCGCCATTTCGGGGTGCCGGCCTTTGCCCCCGTGCTGCTCAACGTGGGCATGATCATCGCCGGGTTCACCTTCTGTCGTTTCTTCAACCCCAAAATCTTGGGCATGGCCTTTGGCGTTCTGCTGGGCGGCCTGGGCCAGTGGCTGGTCCAGATGCCCAAGCTGTGGAAGGAAGGTTTCAGGTTTCAGTTTATCCTCTCTTTCCGCGACCCGGGCGTGCGGCGGATCATGGCCCTCATGACGCCGGCCATTCTGGGCCTGGCTTCGACCCAGATCAACATTTTCATCAACACCCTCATCGCTTCCCTCCTGCCCCAGGGCAGCGTTTCCTACCTCAACTACAGCTTCCGCTTGATGAATTTTCCGCTGGGCATGTTCGGCGTGGCCGTGGCCACGGTGACCTTGCCGGTGGTGGCCACTTATGCCGCCCAAAAGGATATCCCCAACGTCTGCGCCACGGCGGCCTCTTCCCTGAAGCTTGTCCTCTTCCTGACCCTGCCCTCGATATTTTTTTTGGCTGTGGCGGCCCGGCCGACCGTCTCCGCCATTTACCAGCACGGACGCTTCGGCTATCAGGACACGCTGTTCACCGCCCAGGCCCTCGTTTTCTATTCACTGGGGCTCTTCGCCTATTCCTCGGTCAGGGTCCTGGCCCCGGTGTTCTACGCCCTGGGCCGGGCCAGGATCCCGGTCCTCATCACCGTGGCCGCTGTAGCGGTCAACATCGGGCTCAACCTGGCTTTGATGAAGCCGCTGGGCTTCAAAGGGCTGGCCCTGGCCACCTCGCTGGCCGCCCTGACCAACATGGGCCTTTTAATGCTCGTTCTGGAGAAGAAGGTCGGCTCGCTGAGGTTGCCGGACCTGGCGCGCTATTTCTTCAAGATCCTGGCCGCCTCAACGGTCATGGCCGCCGTCCTTCTCGGGATTCAAAAAGGGGCTGCCTTAAATCTGGCCCAGTCCGGCCTTTTGGTACGGGGGGCCTATCTGGCCGCCCTTTTTGTCGTCGCCCTGGGAACCTATCTGGCCCTGGCCCATTTCCTGAAGATCAGGGAGATGGCCCTGGTCATGGGCATACTGAAGAAAAAAAGGAACCGGACGCTTTGACAGAGTTCCCGGAGATGAGTTAAAAAGGGGGCATCATGAAAAATAATAAAGTCGAACGCCGCCAGCACGAAAGGTTTGAAGTCCCGGGCGCCTTCCTCTCCTACAAAAAAGCCTCTTTCCTGTTCTTTAGAAAAAACATCATCGAAACCTATTGCCCGGTCCAGAACCTGAGCCTGGGGGGGGCCAAGATCCTCTGCCGGCGTCCCATCAAACCGGGCGCCAGGCTGATGTTCAGAATCATGGTGCCCGAAGACAACCTGGCCTTTGACCTGAAGGGGCGCCTGGCATGGATTTATCCTATCCAGGAAAGGGATTTTGCCTTTTTAGCCGGAATTCAGTTTGTCCAGCCTTCCCGCGTCCTCGCCGACCTCCAAAAAAAATATGCACCGGACAAGCCGTGAGCGTAATTGCCGAGAACGTCCGCCGGCTGCTGGCCGAACTGCCGCCGGGCGTCAGGCTGATGGCCGCGGCTAAGTCTCGGACCCCGGCCGAGGTGCAGGAGGCGGTCGAAGCGGGCATCACCCTTATCGGCGAAAACTACGTCCAGGAAGCGGCTTTGGCCAGCAAGGTCATCGGCCGGCGGGCGGAGTGGCATTTTATCGGCCATCTCCAGACGAACAAGGTCCGCGCCGCGGTGGAAATCTTCGACATGATCGAAACCGTCGACTCCCTCCGGCTCGGCCGGGAGATCGACAAACGCTGCGCCGAGCTGGGCAAGGTCATGCCCGTTCTCCTCGAAGTCAACAGCGGCCGCGAGCCGCAGAAGTTCGGGGTGCTCCCCCAGGACGTGGCCGGCCTGGCCCGCCAGCTGGCCGGCCTGACCGGCCTCCGGCTGGAAGGGCTGATGACCATGGGCCGTCTGGCCGGCGACCCCGAGGACTCCAGGCCCGACTTCCGGGAAACCCGCCGCCTCTTCGAAGAACTCCGCGGCCTGTCCATTCCAGGCCTCAACCTGACCACCCTGTCCATGGGCATGACCGATTCCTATAAAGTGGCCATCCAGGAAGGAGCCAACCTGGTCCGTCTCGGCACCAGAATCTTTGGCCCCAGGCCTTGACCATCCCAAGAAAAAAAAGGAAGATATGTCTAACTCATCGGGGAAAGGAGAGCATCCCATGAGAAAGCTCCTGGCCTTAAGCCTGCTGGTCGCCGTCATGGCCTCTGTCGGCTCAGCCCAAGAAAAAAAGAATCTCGTGTCGCTCTTCGGCGGCGTCAATTCCGTGTTTCAATATGGGTCGGAGGACGACTACGTCCCGGGCGAAAACGATTTCCCGGTTACGCCGGCCCACAATCCCCTGTCCTTCGGCCTATCCTTTCTGCACCTGTTCTCAAGCCGGTTCGGGCTTGAGCTGGACGGCCTCTATACCCTGAACTCCAGCGTGACTCTGACCGACCCCTCCGACGGCGACACCGTCGATGTCGATACCCTCAAGCATGCCGGCTTGACGCTGAATGCTCTGCTCTTCTTGACCGGCGGATCATTCCGGCCCTACCTGACCCTGGGCGGGGGCGGCGATTTCGTGGTCAACGCCAAAGAACAGACTTTGACCACCAGGCTGGGCTATATGGTGACGTTTGCGCCGCCGGAAAAAAAGGTGGACCTGACGGCCAATGCCGGTTTGGGCCTCCTCATCGGTTTCGGCCCGGCCTTCGGGCTGAGGCTCGACGTCCGCTACATCTTCCTGCCCAAGACCGGAGGCCACGCCCTCATCCACAATGTGAATGCGATGGCCGGCCTTTTCTTCGGGGTGTTCTAAGTTTCGCCAAGGTCCGAACCCGGCTCATCCTGGCTGTCCTCCGCCGGGCTCCCCCCCGCCGCCTGAAGACGTCTGATCGTCCTCGCCAGCCTCCTCCTCTAACGACCGCTCGAAATCCTGGCCCATGTCTTCGCCCATATCCTCGCCTATTTCCCGGCCCATCTTTTTCATCCAGCGGGCCATGCTCCGGGGGTCGTTCTCATCTGCTCCCGCCTGGCCGGCCGAGTCGGCCAGAGCTTCCATCCGGTCGTCCTCGGAGCGGAGAATGGCGATGCGGGAGACAAGCTTCTCCAAGTCTCTGCCGCCGCAGCGGCGGCAGACAGGCTCGGCCGCATTCTTTAAGCTCAGCACTAGAAAACTGTTTTTTTGGCCGCAGGCGCGGCAGCGGTACTCGTAAATGGGCATGGCCCTCTCCAGAGCTTATGAAATCGGAGCCCTAAATCAGGACCCCTTCCGTCCAGCCCAGCTTGATGAGCTCGATGCGGGCCGGGTCGCTCGTGCCCAAATGGTGCCGCGTGTCGGCGTAAAAGACATGGTGGGCCGGCGGCTGGAGCGGCCTGTCCTCGCCGAAGAATTCGCGGCGCTTGGCCTGCAGGATGCCCACGCCGACCGAGTCCACGGCCACCACATCCTGGCCGAGGAGCAGGCCTTTGTAGTCCCAGACGTATTGTTCGGAGTAGTGGTTCGGCCCGATGCCGTGGAAGAGCGGGGTCATCAGAACCAAGACATTGAGCCGGACCTTGCCTTTGACATAGGGGAGCTCCCAGATCGTGGCCAGGTCGGCGCAGGAGTCGCCGTGGTAGGTGAAAGGCTGGGGCACGAACATGATCATGTTTTTGATGCAGCTGCCCATGCCCGCCCAATGGTGAGTGCGGGCCGGACGGACGTTGAGCAGGGCGGTGGCGCCGGTGAAGAGCGGGTTGTTGAGCAGGCCGCGGTCGGCGACCCCGACCCTATCCTCGGGCACGCCGCAGTCCATGACCCGGCCTTTGAGGTGAGCTTCGATTTCGGGGCCGGTGGCCAGGTATTTCCAAACGTTGGTCTTGATCCCGACCGTGTCATCAGGCCTGATGATCCGCTTCCAGGCGGCCGAGGCGTCTTTTTCGCCGAAAAGCGCGGCGACCGCCTCGTCCAGCATCCGGCCCATGACGGAGGGCAGGCATTTGCGGTCCGCTCCCAGGACATCCTTGTCCCGGATCAGGATGACCCTCGATTTCGAAGCGGCGGCGGCGGTTTGAGCGCCGGCCGGCCGGGCCGCTGAGCCGGCCGCCCCGGCGGAGAGGCCTGAAGAGGCGATGGCGCCGGCCAAGGGCGCCAAGGCCGCGGCCTTGAGAAAATCACGGCGGGTGAAGGTTCTTTTCTTCATGACTCCCTCCTGAATTCACTCTTTCTTTTATAGCAGGGCCCGGCTTGGGGATTCCCTATTTCTCCAGGCCGAGAACAGCCCGCTGAAGAATGCGGCGGGCTTCCTCGGCCGTAGGCGCCTGGAAGACAATAACCGCCACATTCCGCTTGATCCCCGCCGCGGTCCATCGGCCGTCTTCGGTTTTGGCGATTCGGTTGGCCTGCTCTGGCCCCTGCTCGGCGGCTGCTTGAGGCATATACGATTTGGAGAAACTCGCCAAGGCTTTGGCTGCATCCTCAGGCTTTGGGTAGCGGACGAGAAGAATGTAT
Organism: Candidatus Aminicenantota bacterium; assembly: GCA_963702835.1. GTDB lineage: Bacteria > Acidobacteriota > Aminicenantia > Aminicenantales > JAFGAV01 > JAFGAV01. The sequence goes on along the minus strand of OY969762.1, from coordinate 725,964 downwards.
TCCTTGGCCGTGGCCCCGGCTTCCGGGCTGCCGGCCGGCCGGGCGGCCAGCACCACCTCGGTCTCCGGCCCGAGGTTGAGGATATTGTCGGGCGAGATGAAGAAATGGTAGTTCAAAATAGGATAAGTGTGGAAATAATGGACCGCCTGTGGATTGGGAAAATCCCCGGGCAAAAGGGTCAGCAGGCCGGGCTTCTGGCCGTCGCGGCCGACGGCTAGGGCCACTGCCCGGCCGAGCGCGAGAAGAGCCCGTTTGGCTTCATCAGATTCCTTCTCCGCATAGAGCGAGACGAAATATCGGTCGCGCCAGAAGGACAGCAGCCCTCCGTTGTAGGTTGAGCCCTGTCCCACTCCAGACTCCTCTCCCTCCAGGTCGTGGGTGAAGACGCCGAAGGCGTCGGCACTCGAGCCCATATCAAAAAGGTCGGCCACCAAGTCGGCCTCTCCCTCCCGCTGATAGCGGCGCGAAAGAAGCAGGCGGAAGTTATAAGCGCGGTAGACCTCGCCCGCGCCGTCGATGTAATCGAAAATGGTCTGGGGGTCATAGAAGTGGTCCGGGGCGGCTGCCTTCCAGCCGCCCGCTTCCGCCGGAAGAAGCGACTTTAATGCCTTCTGCAAATCCTCCATGCTCTCCCCCCGGCCGGCGGCTATAAGGCCGAATAGAAATAAGCCTAGAATAATCTTTATTTTCATCGAAAATGATATTATCAAAATTTGATAAATAATGCTCTTTTTTGAATGGAATTGAATCAATCCGGCCGGAAGCGAAGCCTGTTGTGGATGAATTTGCGCAGGAAGCGGACCGCCTCGTCCGAGCGGCGGAAGACGGGCAGGCCGGCCCGCTCCAGGGCCGCGGCCATGGGGTCGTAGAGCGGCCCGGCGTCGATGTTGACCACCAACGGTTTGTCCGTGGCCCGGAAGACGGCGATCAGCCGCTCGACCACGCTCGTCGGCTTCAGGAAGTCCTCGTTGTGGCCGGGACCGGCGGGCAGGGTCTGCAGGGCCGGGGTCATGGGCACGGGCGAGACAACGGCGCAGTCCACATTCTCATCGTCCAGGATGGCCCGGCTGCACTCGGCGAAAACCGCGTCATCGGCCACGGGCGTCAGGTCGAGGGGGTTGTGGATATCCTGAAGTTTGTCGATGCCCAGGGAGCGGAGAAGCTCCGTCAGCCGCGCCCGGGTCTTTTCGGAGAAAGCCGCCAGCTCCAGCCGTTCGCCGGGCTTCCCGTTTTTCAGGTTGTCGGACATGATGACGCACTCAAACCCGGCGTTGGAGATAAGCCCGGCCCGGCGGCCGCGGACTTTCTTCTCCTCTAGGGAGAGCAAACCCTGGAGGCCGCTCTCGAACTCAAAAAGGGTCTCGGCCACATAAGCTCCCGCTTCTTCCAGCACCGCCCGGCAGACATGGTAATCGCCGGCCACCGAAGCGGTGTGCGAGGAAGTGGCCTGTCGGCCCTCGTCCGTGCGGCCGGATTTATAGACTAAGACCTGCTTGCCCCGGCGCACGGCTTCGGTGATGGCCCGGGCCAGGACGAACCCGTCTCCCCGAGGGAAGCCCTCAATGTAGAAGGCAAAAAGCTTCGACTCGGGCTCCGCCCCAAGCGCCCGAAGGTAGTCGGAAGCGGTCAGGTCGATCTGATTTCCGAGCGAGATGGCGTAGCGCGTCTGGAGCCCCTGCATTTTGCTCAGCCGGGAGATCAGGTAGGCCCCGCTTTGACTGATAAAGACAAGGCCCGCCCTCTCGCCGCTGGGCCAATTCATTTTATGCTCGGGAATAAAGGTTGTGTCATAGCGGCCCGGCTTGGACAGGATGCCCATACAATTGCCGCCGTTGACCACCGGGGCGGGCTTCCCCTGCTGCCTGTTGTCCAGAATAAGCCGCCGGATCTCTGCCTCCAGGGCCTGGCTGCCCTCTTTTTCGCCGATCCCTCCGGCGATGATGATGACCGAGCGGGCCTTAGCTCCTTCGACGAGCTCCCTCATCAGGCCCAAACTCTGCTCGGCTCCCACGGTCAAAACGAAAAGGTCCACCCCGCCCGGAATTTCTGCCACGGTCGGCACGCAGCGGCATCCCTCGATCTCTTTCAGGCCAGGCTTGACCACCACCACCTTCTCCCGGGGAAAGCCCTGCCGGAGAATGTTGCTCAGGATGATATGTCCGAGGTTCATTTTTTCCGAGACGCCGACAATCCCGATGTTGGAGGGCCGGAGCAGCCGACGAATGTCCTCCGCCGGACGGCTGGCCGAGGGAGTCCGGTCCCGCGAAAAGCGGCACACCCCGTCGAGCGGCACAAGTTTCCCGGCGCGGATGACGAAGGGGTTGACCTCAGCTTCCTCGATGACAAAGCCGGGAGTCGTCCGGAAGGCCGAGAAGTGCGCGGCCAACTCCTGGAAACGGCCATAGGTCGAGGCCAGCTCCTGTTCCGAGAGGAGCGCTTTCCGGCCGCGGAAATCGCGGGCCAGCTTATCAAAAACGGCCAGCGGCTCGAGCTGCCGAAGGACATCGGGTTTTTCCAGAAGGTGGGCTGAGGCCAGGGACAGGGCCCGGCCTTCCTTGAGCCGCTCGTTGAGATATTCCACGTCAAGTCCGCCCGCCCCGACGGTCACCACCGGCCCGAACTCCCGGGAATTCTTCAGGCCTATAAGCAGCTCCTGGCCAAACCCAGCCTTCTCGAAATCCACTTTTTCCAGGACCAAAAAGCCCCGAAGGGAGGCCTCCACCTCCGGCTCGGTCAGGGGAGATATCGGCCCCTGGCCGAATGACATTCTCCAGCGCAAGAAGCGTTCCGGAACATTCCTCAGCATGTCCGCGCAGGCTTTGTCCACGGCCGCTGCTTCAGCCGGGCAGAAGGCCACGCCGCCGACATCGGACTTGTGCTGGATGAGTGGGGAGACAACCTTGACCGCAACTTCAAGGGAGGCCAGGGCTTCAAGCCTTTTCCGGTCGGCCCCCTCCCCCTTCTTCAGGAAAAACCGCCGGGGCGCGGCAATCCCGGCCGCTTCCAGCATTTCGTAGACTTCCTGCTCCAGGAGGAAATTCCGGCCTTCCCTTTCGGCTCTTTCGAAGAGACGGCTGATGCTGTCGGTGCGGATCTCCATTCGATTTTCTCTCAGGAAGAAGCGGCCCGTCGGCCCAGGTCGAAGGCCTTAAGGTTCATGGCCACCAGGGCCTCGCCCCGGGGCTTGAACAAGGCCTCGATGTATCGCCTCAGGTTATCTTCCTTGAGGATGAGGAACGGCGCGGCGGCGCCGAGCATAACCATGTTCTGGGCCCGGGAGGACCCGGCCTCCCTGGCCAGCTTCTCCGAATCCACGACCACGCTTCGCGGCGCGCGGCGCACCGTATCCAGGACCACGGCCAATTCTGGGTAGTTGGGGATGTTGAGATGAGGGATGGAGCTGGTGACGACGATTCCGGCCGATGACAGGTATTCGAGGTAGCGGACGGCCTCCAGCGGTTCAACGCTCAGGATCATGTCCGCTCCGCCGCGGGGAATGAGGTCGCTCCAGATAGTCTTCCGCGAAAGACGCAGGTGCGACTGAACCGCGCCGCCGCGCTGGGCCATGCCGTGCACCTCGGCCTGCTTCAAGCACAGCCCCTCTTCCAGGGCGGCGTTGTCGATGACAGCGGCGATGGACAGAATGCCCTGCCCGCCCACGCCGGCCAGAATAATGTCCTGCTTGCAGCCGTTCCGGTCCGGCATGTCAGCCCCTCCTTTTCGAGGAATAGGTCACGCAGGGGCGCGCCGCGACGATGACCGAAAGCCCTCGATAGTCCAACTCCTCGCCGATGATGCGGACATTTTCCGCATGGTTCCGGGGGAGGGGCTCGATGACACGAATGTGCTCGTGGGGGACGCCCAGGCCCTCAACCATGCGGAGGAGGGCCGGTCCCGAAGCGAAGCTATCCTGGCCGCCGGTCATGGCCACTGTTGAGTTATCCAGGATAAAGACGGTCATGTCCGTATTGGCCTGGACGGCGCTGAGCAGGGGGGTCAGGCCGGAATGGCCGAAAGTCGAGTCCCCGATGACGGCCACCGAGGGCCGGATGCCGGCGTCCGAGCCGCCCTTGGCCATGCCGATACTGGCACCCATGCACACGCAGGTCTGGACGGCGTTGTAGGGCGGCAGGGCGCCCAGAGTGTAGCATCCGATATCGCTGAAGACATTCGACCCGGGGCGGCCCTCCAAGGCTTTGTTCAGAGCCTTGAACGTGTCGGCGTGAGGGCATCCGGCGCACAGCTGGGGCGGGCGGCCGGCTAGATCCAACTGGCCGGGATCAAAGCCGGCCAGCGGCTTAAGGTCCAGCGCGGCCCGCAGCGAATCGGGAGTCAGTTCGCCCTGAGCGGGCAGATGTCCGCTCAGCCGGCCCATCAAGGTTTTGCCCGGAAGGCCGTAGACTCCGCGCAGCTTGGCCTCGATCAAAGGATACCCTTCCTCAGCGACAAGGACCCTGTCCACCTGGTCCACCAGTTTTCGGACCAGGTCCTCGGGCAGAGGATAGGTCGATATCTTAAGCAGGGAGGGTTTATCCGTTAGCCCGCGGATATTCTCCTGGACATAATTGAAGGCCAGGCCCGAGGCGATGACGCCTAATCCGCCTCCCTGGGGATTGAGTTCGAGCCAGTTGAAAGGAGAGGCCTGGGACGCTTGGAGCAGGTCCTTCTGCCGTTCCAGGAGCATCCTGAACCTTCGCCGGGCATTGACCGGCAGCAGCGTCCAATCCTGCCCCTGGCCCAGCCGGAGATCGTTCTGGGGCCGGGGCGGCTGGGGCTGGACAACCGAACGGCTGTGCGACAGGCGGGTGGTCAGCCGGATCATGACCGGAATATCGAACCGCTCCGAACAGTCAAAGGCTTGGCGGGTCATGTCGTAGGCTTCCTGATGGTTGGAGGGCTCGAAGCAGAAAATGCGAGCGAACTCGGAATAATAGCGGCTGTCCTGCTCGTTCTGAGAGCTGTGCATGCTCGGGTCGTCGGCGGCCACTACGACCAAGCCGCCGCCCACGCCGGTCAAGGCCGAGTTCATGAAGGGGTCGGCGGCCACGTTCAGCCCGACGTGCTTCATGGAGACCATAGCCCGCTTGCCGGCAAAGGAGGCGCCCAGGGCTTCCTCATAGGCCGTCTTTTCGTTGACCGACCAAGAAGCGAAGTAGCCGCGTTTATCGGCCGGCGGCCGGAGCAGGTACTCCATGATCTCCGAGGCGGGCGTTCCCGGATAAGAATAGGCCGCCGTCAGGCCGGCCTGGATAGCGGCCAGGGCCACCGCTTCGTCGCCCAGCAAGACTTCCGGTTTCAAGAACAATTCCCTTTTGATAAGCTCCGCCTGAGACAGCCCAGGATACCCGCTCACCCGAGGGGTGTCAAGTCAGCCAGGGCTCTAGAAAACATCTCTTTTCCGTGGTTCGCGGCGAGAAGGATGGGTCCTGTTTGATGATATGGTAATGAACGATGTGGCCAGTCCTGCGGGCCGGCCAACATGTAAACGATTTAAAAAAAGCCACTTGGAGAGGAAGTCCGCATATACTACTAAATATATAAATTTTAGTTGAAATATTTAAAATATTTAAATATGATAAGCGAGAATACGGGCTGCTAGCCCCTGTCCGAGGGATGGAGGAAAGGCTATGATCAAACTCTCGACCAAAGGCCGCTACGGGACACGTCTGATGGTCAACCTGGCCCATCATTACAACGTCGGCCAGGAAGCCATTATTCTCAAGAACGTCTCCGATGATGAGGACATCTCCATCCGCTACTTGGAACAGATCATTATTCCCCTCAAGATCGCCAAGTTGGTAAAGAGCATTCGGGGGGCCGGCGGCGGATACACTCTGGCCAGGCATCCGTCCAAGATCAAGCTGTGTGAGATCCTCGAGGTTCTGGAAGGCTCCTGTTGCCTGGTGGAGTGCGTCGAGGACCCCGACTTCTGCCGGAGAGTGTCCCAGTGCGCCGCCCACGAAATCTGGACGGAGGCGTCCCATATCCTGAAAAACTATTTTGAAAAGCTCAACCTTCAGGACCTGCTGACCATCCAGGAGAAAAAGAGGTCCGAAGCCAGGGGCCACGGGCCGTCCAAGGCCGCCGCTTCGGCCGGCCATCTATCCTGCGGTCAGGCTCACCGCCGGCCCCGTGCTTCCCGGCACGCCTGAGACGGACCGGCCCTGTCCTGCCCGCCGCCGAGAAAGTTGAGGGCCAGGCTCCCCCCCGGCCTTTTTGATTTGCTATACTGAGCGCAATGATTCAATCCATTCTGCGTTTCTTGAGTTCTGTCAAACTGGCCATCACCCTGATCATCATCATCGTCGTCGTCTCCGTTTTGGGCACGCTCATCCCCCAAGAGAGGTCGGTCGGTGAATACTACGGCCGCTACGGCGGCCTGGCTCCGCTGCTCATGCGGTCGCAGCTCACCAACCTCTACCACTCGGCCTGGTACATCGCCCTCCTCGCCCTGCTGACCCTGAACACCGTGACCTGCACCCTGACCCGCCTCAGTCCCAAGCTGCGCAAGACCTTTAGGCCCAGGCTGGAAGCAGAGGCCAAAACCCTCCTGGCGGTCAAGGACAGCGACTCATTGAAAATGAATTCCAACTTAGAGGTGACGGCGGCCGCCGTCCGCCAAGCCCTGGCCGGCCGCCGCTTCAAAGCTCGACAAAGGGCGGAGGGCGGAGGCATCATCATCTTCGGCCGGAAAAAAGTCCTGGGCTGGTTCGGCTCGGACATCGTTCACCTCGGCCTGCTGGTCATTCTGGCCGGCGCCATCATCAGCTCCCTGACCGGATTCCGAACCTTCCTGAAACTGGAAAAGGGGAAAGCCCAGGCGGTGCCCCGGGCCGGCTTTGTGGTCCGGCTGGACAGGTTTGACACGGATTACTATCCGGACAGACATAACGTGAAGGATTGGAAGAGCCGGTTGACGGTTATCGAAGCCGGCCGGGATGTCCGGAGCGAGATCATCGAAGTCAACCGCCCCCTGGCCCACAGGGGGTTTGTGCTCTATCAGAGCAGTTATGTCCAGGAGATAAAATCGTCGCTGATCGTTTTGGAGGTCCTCAGCTCCGCCTCCCCGGAGAGGGCCCAAACGGTCTCCCTGAGGCCCGGTCAATCTGTAGCCCTGGACAAAACCGGCCTGACCCTGAGCCTGCTGCGCTTCGAGCCCGATTTCGTCCGGGACAACGGCGGGCTCATCTCCTCCCGCTCCGAGGAATTGAACAACCCGGCGGCCCAGGTGACCCTCTCCCGGGCCGGGGAAAACCTTGTCTCGGGCTGGGTCTTCGCCCGCTTTCCCGAGTTTTCCATGACCCACGGAAGCAAGGCCTCCGACACCAAAGTCATTTTTCGCGACATCCAGCCCGGCATTTCTCCGGACTTTTCCATCATCGAAGCCGCCCAGGACAAGGGCGTGCCGCTCATCTGGGTCGGCTGCGGCTTGCTCATGACCGGCCTGTGTATTGCTTTTTACTGGCCCACCCGGGAGGTTCGATTCCTTCTGGAAGGGAAAAAGGACAAAACAGTCGTCACCGCCGCTGCCCTGGGCTCCAAGAACCGAGAAGCCCTGTCCTCCGAATTCGCCGGCCTGTGGAAAGAGCTCAAGGATCAAACCTAATGTCAGAAACCACATTGTTTAAAGTCGCCCTGGCCCTCTATGCCTGCGCTCTGGCCATTTACCTTATTTATCAATTTATTTATCAATTCCGCACAAAAGAGAAGCTCGGCCTGGCCGGCTGGAGTGCCGCCCTCCTCGGCCTGCTGGCTCATACGGCCGCCCTCATCCATCGCACCGTGGCCAGCGGCCACGCGCCCTTCACCAACATGTACGAATCGCTGTCTTTCCTGGCCTGGGCCTGCCTGGCCGCCTATTTGGTCATAGACCGGGTGTTCAAGATCCCCGGGCCGGCTTCCTATTTCTGATCGTGGTCCTGGCCTTGATGCTGTTGGCCAACTCGCCCCTCATGCCCAAGGAAATCACCCCCTTGGTGCCGGCTCTGCAAAGCTATTGGCTGTGGCTCCATGTCTCCATCACCCTGCTGGGCGAAGCCTTCTTCGCCGTGGCTTTCATCACCAGCCTGATGTACTTGGCCGCCGCCTCCAGAGAAAAAAAAGGCGGCCAACCGAGCGGCCTGTCGGCCGAAAAGCTGGACGCGATCAGCTACCGCTGCGTGGCAGTGGGCTTCCCCCTGTTCACCCTGGGCGGACTGGTGCTGGGCATGGTCTGGGCCTACAAAGCTTGGGGCACCTACTGGAGCTGGGACCCCAAGGAAGTCTGGAGCCTCATCACCTGGTTCATCTTCGCCCTCTACCTCCATACCCGGCTGGTCATGGGTTGGAAGGGCAAGCGCTCGGCCGTCATCGTCATCATCGGCTTCCTCCTGGCTTTGTTCACCTATTTCGGCGTCAACTACCTCCTGGCCGGCCTCCACAGCTATGCCTAATCCCTCCTCGAAAAAAAAGCGCGGCGCCAAAGAGGGCCTGACTCCGGGCCGAACGACTGCGGCCAAGGAGCCCGGAAAAATGGCCGAGCTCCAAGCCGGCGATCAGGAAGGAGGAGATTGGATGAAGAAGCCGGCCGTTCTGTTGGTCATTTTTCTGGGCTGCGCCCTCGGCGGATCGCTCCTGGCTCAGGATTTCACCTATGTCGGATCAGCCAAATGCCAGATCTGTCATAGGACAGAAAGCCAGGGCCAGCAATTCCCCATTTGGCAGAAGAGCGCGCATTCCCAGTCCTTCCAAGCCCTGACCACTCCGGAAGCCCAGAAGCTGCCTGCCGACGCCCCCGCCAACGTCAAGTGCCTGGGCTGCCATGCTCCCCTGGCAGACAAAGCCCCCGAGCTCAAGGCCGAGGGCGTCACCTGCGAAGTCTGCCACGGCCCGGGCAGCGAGTATAAAAAGCTGAGCCTCATGAAAAACAAGGACGAAGCGGTGAAAAACGGACTGGTCCTCTATGCCAATGAGGAGGCCGTCAAAGCCCAGTGTCTGAAGTGCCATCAAAACGCCCACAACAAGTTTTTTGATTTCGCCGCCTACTGGGAAAAGATCAAACACGCCAGTCCCCCAGAAGTAGCCGGAAAATTTCGATGCTTCAGTCGCAACAGCAGACGGTCTCGTCCTTTCCCTTGCGCCATTGGCTGCGCAGGATGGCCCAGGCGCAACCCACACCGGGCCGGACCCGGATGGCCTGAGCTTCGCAATTCCTCAGGCAAGCGCCGCATTCCATGCACAGGTTCTTGTCGCCCAGGACTGCCTTTCGGCCGTTCAGGCTGAACACTCCGTGGGGGCAAACTTCGACACACCGTCCGCAGCCCGTGCAGCGGGCCGCCTCATACTCGAGGGTGGTTACGTTGGATAGGTAGCGCATGGTCGGACCTCTAGATAAAAAACGAAAGGCCATAGAATATCACTCCCAGAACGACAGAGGCTCCCATCAAGGGCACGGCCGTCTTCATTTCCTTGACCACCCCGGAAAGCGAAGTAAAGGTCGAAGACCCGGTGAAACCCATGGCCAGGAAGGCGGATATGGCCGGGAGAAAGAGCAGATACACGACGGCAAGTTTCCAGCCTACGGCCGGCAGCCAGCCCAGCCTGCCTCCGGCGATGAGGAAAACTGTCCAGGCCAGACCGGCCAAGGCGCCTTTAAGCGCAAACGGACGGCCTGGAATCCAGGGCAGGAAAAGCGGAACGAGGCTGCTGCCGATGACGACGGCTCCCAGGTAGGGCAGAAAATCCCAGGCCGATAGGCGCCGATAAGCCAGAAGCCCCACCAGGGCCAAGACGGCGGCAATGGCCAGCAGGTATTTCAGGCTTCCCACAAATTCCATGGAAATAAGCTTCAGCCGGTCCTGGAAGCGGAAACGCACTCGTCTCATGTCCCAAGAAGCCTTCAGGCCGTCCTTCAGAAAGGCCGGGATATCTTGAGCCCGGACAGGTCCGTAAACGACCCGGAATCCTGACCGCTTCTGGACTTCGTGGGCGGCCACGCCCGGCGCGCCGAGCTGGGGCAGGATGACTTTGCGGTGGGAAACGATTTTGCTCAGGCCCACAGTCGATATCCGGGAGACAACCTCCTCGGTGCTGAAGGTTCCCTTTCCGGCGGCGCACCAGACATTGATGCCGCGCGTGTCAAGGACCATGAGCCAGGCGTCTTGTCCGGTGAGCCGGCGGCGCAGCGAATCGAAGGTCAGCTTGTAGTTGGAGGTGACCAGCACCGGCGATTGGGGGCCAGGCCGGCCGGCGGCATAAAGCCCCGGCGGCACATGGCAGCTCATCCGGCCGACGCCCCAGCGCACCTTGAAGGCCGAAAGCTTGTCGCCAAAGCTCAAGCGCGTGGAGACCAGGGGAATGTCGCCGGTTGGAGTGGGAATGAACCCGCTCACCCAGGGCCGGCCCGACAGCTCTTGGCGGCCGGCGGGCGGCGTGGCCGGCTTATCTTCGGAACAGCCGCAAACAATCTTATCGGGCGGAAGTTCTTTGATCATGCGCATCACCTTGCCGTTCGATCCTTGGAAACGTAGTTGTCGGGCTCGTCCCGTCCGATCTTGTGGAGAGCCGCGGTGAGCAGGGAAACGCTCTCCAGGATATCTTGATGCCGGCTTTTCGGAATCCGGCTGAAGGCCTTCCGGAAATAGGCGTCACTGATGCGTTCAATCCTGTCTCGGACCTCCCTCCCCTGCTCAGTCAGGGTGAGGGAGATATAGCGCCGATCATGGGCGTCGATGTCCCTCCGGACAAGGCCGATATTAACCAGCCCGTTGATGCTTCGGCTGAGCGTGCTGGCGTCCAGGCCGAGGCCCTGGGCCAGCTCCACCAGCGACGTCTTCTCTTTTTTCCCCAGTTCCAGGAGGACCAGCCTTTGGGTCAAGCTGACGCCGCAGCACTCGGTCTGGTGTCCGAGCTCCCAGCCCAGGAGGTTTTCAATCCGCCTCAGGTTGTCTTTAAATTTGCGGAGAAAATCCTCGTTCATCTTAGAGGCTTCGGGATTTTGCCCTTTAGGCGTCATGTAATTGCTCTCTACAATAATTGTAATTGCAACTATTGCTTCTGTCAAGCTTTTATCTAGATTATTTCATGACAACGTGTCCCTCGATTTTTCCGGGGCTAGGCCAGGCCCTTGAAGAATGCAGGCCAAAAAGGGTCCTGTTCCGGGATGGCCAGCTTCTGAAGACGGCCGTCCCGTCGCCGCATGACTCTTCGGCGCTTGTCCTTCAGAACATGACCGATGACCGAGGCGCCGATACCCGCCTTCTTCAAGCTGCGGATGACGGCGGCTGAAGAATCCGGCCGGGCCGTGATGAGCAGGCTTCCCTCGGCGATGGCCAGCACGGGGTCAATGTCGAATGCCTCACAGACGGCTCTCACCTCGTCCGGATAGAGGAAAAGGCTTTCCTCCGCTTCCATCCCCACGCCGCTGGCGTTGGCTATTTCAAACAAGCCGCCCATGACTCCGCCCTCTGTGGCGTCATGCATGGCCGTCACTCCCCCGGCGGCCATGGCCGTCAAAGCATCCTTCACCACGCTCATCTGGTAGCGCAGGGCTTTGGCCCGCTCCACGAGCCGGGCCGGATAAGCGGCCCGCAGCTCCTTTTCCCGCACAACGGAAAGGATGGCCGCGGTTTCAATAGCCGGCCCCTTGGTCAGAATGATGTCGTCGCCGGGTCGTGCGCCGGCCGACGTCAGGTAGCTCCCTTTGTCGGCCACGGCGAAGACCGTGATGCCGCCGATGGTCGGCGCCACAAAGCCCGGATAATGCCCGGTGTGTCCGCCGACGATGGCGATGTCGAGCTCCTTGGCTGTGCGGTGGATGGCGTCCACCACGGTTCGGAAATCGCGGCCGCTCATCTCCGGCGGCATCAGCAGGGTGTAGGTCATGTACCGCGGCTTGACGCCCATGACCGCCACGTCACTGGCGCCGATATGGACAGTGAACCAGCCGAACATCTCCAGGGGCAAGCCGGGGATGGTGAAGATGGGGTCCTCGGCCACGATCAAGACTTTATCGTGGCCCAGGTCGATGACGCCCGCGTCCACTCCCGTCAAGGGGGGGACAATGACTGTGGGGTCCTTTTTCCCCAAGCGGTTCAGGAGGAATGAGGTGAATGTTTTAAAATCGATCTTGCCGACTTTCGAAGTGGCGGCATTCTGGCTCATGGCAATCCCCAGCCTCAAGGTCAAATATTTTGTCTTAATTTATCAGAAACCGTCGGCTTCTTCAATAAATCAGGTTGAACAGTGGGCTGGCATATTTCCTGGCTTCATAAAGGCAAAAAAAAGGGCTTCCCCGTGGAAGCCCTATTTAAAGCTAGTCGCCTTATTTCTGGGGACTCTCCTTGGCGCAGGTCTTGGGATCACAGCCGGCCTTCATCTTGGCCGCCATGTCTTGGATTTTCTTCACCACCTCGGCATTTTTGGAGCTGATAGTGATTTGGATGCCGTCCTTGGTGTTTTCGGCCTTGAACTCAATATCCTTGCCCTGCATGAATCCGGCCATCGGGCAGCAGGCCTCACCCTTGCCTTCGCCGGGCTTGCCTTCCATCATATGCATTTTGCCCTTCATCATGGGGCAGGCCTGGGCGGCTTTCTCGGCCTTTTCAGCTTTTTCGCATTTCTCGGCCTTCTCCGTCTTTTCCTCTTTCTTCTGCAGGTACTTCTCCGGATCCTGGGCGAATTTGTCCTTGCAGCCCTGGTTACAGAAGTAGTAGGTCGTACCCTTATACTCGAAGGTGGCCTTGGCCTCGGCCTTCTTGAGGGCCATGCCGCAGACCGGGTCCTTAACCAACTCTTCGTTTTTTTCCTGAACGGCCGCCGCGGCCAGAACCGACACAAAAGCCAGCACGGTCAGGAAAGCCACAAATTTTGATCTGTTGATCATTAAAACCTCCTTAAAATTGAGCTTTTATTGTACAATTAATCTATAATAATAGTCAAATTATAAATTGATTTTTTCCCGGAATCATTATATGAAAATCCTTATTTAAGGAAAAAGCGAGATATTATGATGAGTCTCCTGGAAGCGCCGCGACGCGTTCGCCTTAAGGTTATCGATATCGCTGGGGGGGAAGGAGTCCGGCGGAGACTCTTTTCCCTAGGCTTTCATAAGGGCGATGAAATTGAGTGTAGAGTCCAGGGCATTCTGGGCGGGCCGGTCATCATCAAGCATATTCATTCGGGCGTTACCGCCGCGGTCGGACGGGGAATAGCCCGCAAAATCCTAGTGGAAGCCGTGGATGGCACCCCCTAGCGCGCCGGTTGCCATCTTCATCGGCCAGCCCAACTGCGGCAAGAGCACGCTCTTCAACGCCCTAGCCGGACATAAGGCCCAAACTTCCAATTTCCCCGGCACGACGGTCAAGCACACACACTCCAATGTGAACATCGGGGGCCGTCTTCTCCAGGTCATCGACCTGCCCGGCACCTATTCCCTCAACCCTTCCGACCCGGCCGAGAGAGTGGCCTTAACCCATCTTTTCCTGGAAAAGCCGGATGTCATCATCAACGTTGTCGATGCCACCCTCCTAGGCCGGAGCTTGGAGTTGACCCTCGAGCTCATAGAGATGGAATTTCCCCTGGTGGTGGCCTTGAACATGACCGACCTGGCCGAAAAGAAAGGAATCAAAATCGATCCCCATAAGCTTGAAGCGCTCCTGGGCATCCCCGTGATTCCGACCATCGCCACGCGCGGAAGAGGAATCCAAGAGCTTCTCCAGGCAGCCCTAAAATGTCTGGAGGCCGACTGCCGGGGGGCGCAGCCCCCTTGGTCCGGCGATGTCGAAGATGAAATCGAGAAGCTGATCGAACTCCTGCCCCAAGACTTTCCCTGCGTGGCCAATAAAAGGTTCACCGCCATCAAGATGATCGAATCCGGACATCTGTTCTGCAATGCTTTTTTGGAAGAGATAAACCCCTCCTTGAAGAATTCCCTGGATGAGGTCCGCTCCGCGCTCGAGCGCAAGCGCCGTCTGCCTGTCTATGAAGTGATCGCGGCCGAACGGCACCATCTCTCCCAAAGGATTTTCGAGGAGAGCAGCCGGGTTCAGAGGCGAACCAAGGCCGGCTGGCAGGAACGCCTGGACGGTCTGATCATGCATCCGCTGCTCGGCTATCCCATTATGCTGATCGTCTTTTTAATCTTTTTTTTATTGATTTTTAAGGTGGGGAGTCCGCTTGAAACCCTTCTCCTTAAACCGTTTGCCAGCCTGAGAGCCGTTCTCCAAGCTTGGCTGGGAAGCCGGCTGTCGTTTCATCTGGCCGACGGCCTCTTGCAGGGGATCGGCGGCGGCCTGGCCATCGTCCTGCCCTATTATATTCCGCTCCTTTTCCTGATGGCCCTCCTAGAAGACATCGGCTATCTGGCCCGAGCGGGTTTTCTCCTCGACACGTTCATGCACCGCATCGGCCTTCACGGAAAGTCTATATCGCCCTTTATTTTGGGCTTCGGCTGCAACGTGCCGGCCATCGTCTCGACGCGAATTCTTGAATCGCGCCGGGACAGGGTGCTGACCTCGCTCCTGATTCCGTTCATCCCCTGTTCGGCACGCACCACCGTCATCCTGGCTCTGGTGGCCTTTTATCTGGGACCCTATTGGGCTCTAGGGTTTTACGCTATGAATGTCCTTCTGGTAGCTGTCCTCAGCCGGATCCTCAGTTTGTTTTTTAAAACGCCTTCGCCCGGCTTGATTCTGGAAATTCCTTCCCTGAAAATACCGCGGCTGAAAAACATATTTATGAAAGTATATTTCCAGCTCAAATCCTTTGTTCAATTCGCCTGGCCGCTTCTAATTGCGGGAAGCCTTGTCCTCGGCCTCATCCAGTCGTGGCACTGGGACAAGACCATCAATACCGTTTTGTCTCCTTTGGTCGTGAATGTGCTGGGGCTGCCCAAAGAGTTAGGGGTAACGCTGATCTTCGGTTTTCTGCGCAAGGAATTGTCCTTGTTGATGATGCTACAGGCGCTAAGCGTAAACTATCAAGATTTATTGAGCGTGGTCACCCGGGACCAGATCATCGTGTTCACCGTCTTTATCAGCTTTTTCATTCCCTGCCTTTCGACCTTCGCCATCCTCTGGAAGGAATCGGGCAAAAAAATCGCTTTCCTATCGGCGGGGCTAAGCATTTCCGTCGCCGTCATTGTCAGTTTCCTGGTAAGGCTTGTTATCTAAGCCAGCTTATCAATAGCGCTTTTTCCTTCTGGAGAAGAATAAATACCAATTGATGAATACGATAAGGCCGATTCCAGCCACCGTCACCAGGAGCTTGGCTGTCACGCTGTCACTCTCCTTGAATTCAGCTAAGACCTTAACTTGAGCCGCCGCAGCCGGAGCGAATTGGCCACCACCGACACGGAGCTGAAGGCCATGGCCGCCGAGGCGATCATGGGGTTGAGCAGAATATGGAAGAAGGGATAGAGCAGCCCGGCCGCCAGCGGAATACCGGCCGTGTTGTAGACGAAAGCCCAGAACAAATTCTGCTTAATGGTCCTGATGGTCCGACGGCTCAGCTCCAGGGCAGCGGCTACGCCCCTCAGGTCGCCCTTGATGAGCGTGATGTCCGAGGCCTCCATGGCGATATCTGTTCCCGAGCCGATGGCGATGCCGATATCGGCCTGGGCCAGGGCCGGAGCGTCATTGATGCCGTCGCCGACCATGCCCACCTTCCGCCCGGCAGCCTGGAGCTTTTTGATCTCGGCCACTTTATCTTGCGGCCGAACCTCGGCCAGCAGGCGGTCGATCCCGGCGGCCCGGGCCACGGCTTCGGCCGTGCGGCGGTTGTCTCCGGTGAGCATGATGACCTCGAGCCCCATCGCCTTCAGGCGATGAACGGCCTGGACCGAACTTTCCTTGAGCGCATCGGCTACGGCCAGGAGCCCGGCCGGCCGGCCGCCGGCGGCCACGAACACCGGCGTCTTCCCTTCCAGGGCCAGGGACCCTGCCCTCTGAGTCATCTCAACCAGTCCGCCGGCAGGGATGCCGTTCTCCACTAAAAAGGCCTGGCTGCCGACCAGGATTTTCTGCCCCGCGACCTCAGCCTCAACTCCCTGCCCTTCGATGGCGTTGAAACCTGAAGCTGCCTCCAAAGCCAGGCCTTCATCCCTGGCTTTTGTCACTATGGCCTCGCCCAGTGGATGCTCGGATTGCCGCTCCACCGCCGCGGCCAGGGCCAGGAGCGCCCTTCGATCAAACGGCGCAGCAGGCTCAATATCCGTCACTTCGGGCTGCCCCTTGGTCAGAGTCCCCGTCTTGTCAAAGACAATAGCTGTGAGCTTGTGGGCCGTCTCCAGGATTTCCCCGCCTTTGATCAGAATGCCCTGCTCGGCCCCCCGGCCCGTCCCGACCATGACCGCCGTGGGCGTAGCCAGCCCCAGGGCGCAGGGGCAGGCGATGATCAGAACAGCCACGAAGTTCATTACAGCCAGCCTCAAACCGGGCTGGGGGCCGAAGTCGAACCACAGGATAAAAGTCAGCAGGGCGATGGACATGACCACCGGAACAAAATAGCCGGCGATCAAATCGGCCAGCCTCTGGATGGGCGCCTTGGTCCCCTGGGCCTCCTGGACGAGCCTGATGATTTGGGCCAGGGCCGTGTCCCGGCCGACCTTGGTCGCCCGGAACTCAAAGCTCCCCGTTTTGTTCATCGTGGCGCCGATCACCTCGTCGCCCGGCTTCTTCGTCACCGCCAGGCTCTCGCCGGTGATCATGGATTCGTCCACCGCGGAGTGGCCGCCCACCAGCAAACCGTCCACCGGGATTCGCTCCCCCGGCCGGACGAGGATGATGTCGCCCACCGCCACCTCCTCAATGGGGATATCTTCTTCCCGGCCGGCGCGGATGACCCTGGCCTTTTTGGGCTGGAGGCCGGCCAGCTTGCGGATGGCCTCCGAAGCGCGGCCCTTGGCCCGGGCCTCGAGCACTCGGCCGAAGAGGATGAGGGTGATAATGACCGCCGAGGTATCGAAATAGACCTGGGCTTCATGTCCGCCGAAACTGAAGAAAACGGGGAACAGGATGGCCGCGGCACTGGTGAGATAAGCGGCCAAGGTGCCCACGGCGATGAGCGTGTTCATATCCGCCGTCCGGTGGCGGAAAGCTGACCAGGCGCCCCGCAGGAATCGCCAGCCGGCCCAGAATTGAACAGGGGTAGCGAGAATCCAAAGGACGGCCTGCTTCTTCAGGAAAGCCGGAACCCAGGCTGCCGCCTGAAGCATGCTTCCGACCAGAATGGGGACGGTGAGAGCCAGGCTGATGAACAGGCTCCGCTTCAGGCTCCGGTATTCCCGGTGCCTGGCGGCCCGCTCGTAATCCGCTTCTTCTCCCTCTCTTGCTTCCAACACGCGATAGCCGGCTGATTGGATGATCTTCTTGAGCTCTGAAACCGTAACCTCGGTCGATAGAAACTCGACATGAACGCGGCCTGAGGCTAAGTTGGCGGAGGCTTTCAACACGCCTTTTCTTTCTAAAAGTGCCTTCTCGATCTTGGCCACGCAGGAGGCGCAGCTCATGCCCTCCACCGGGATGTCCATGGCCGCTACGGCCACGTCGTAGCCCGAATCGCGGATGTTCTGGATGATTTTGTCCGGGCTCACCAGGCGAGGCTCGAACAGGACCGTGGCCCGAGAGGTGGCAAAATTGACGTTCGACTGGCTGACTCCTTCCATTTGGCCGAGGCCCTTCTGAATGTTGACCGCGCAGGAGGCGCAGGTCATCCCCTCCACGGGCAGGTCGAGCTTTTCCTGGTTTTCAGGCTGAGCCTGTTTCTCCTCCATGCTCATCGCCGGGCCGGCGCCAGCAGCTTCCGTCTTGATGTAGAACTCCGGGTTTGCCTCGAACTTCTTCTGGCATCCCTGGGAGCAAAAATAATAGGTTTTGCCTTTGTAGATTGAGCTCCCGGCCGGCTTGGCCTCGTCCACGTCCATACCACAAACCAAATCCTTGGCCATCGGTATCCATTATACCATCCGCATCTACGCCCAGGCCATTTCGAATAGCAGTTCATTTTCCATGATGCGCTCAGGATGCTTACATCGTTTCTCCTTCGCTTGGGGAATGTCCCTGGTTTTGATAGAATAGGCCGTTAAAATAGTGCCGATAGCGTCTAAGACATGAAAAAAGAATATTTTCCCGGCTGGCTGCTGATGGCGGCTGTGGCTGCAGGCGCTACTTTCCTGTCCAACCTGGTTACGGTCAAGGCCAAGCATCCCCTGGAAGCCGCTTTCCTGGCCATCCTGCTGGGCATAGTGCTGCAAAACATGGGCGCCGTGCCGCGGATCTTCCAGCCCGGGATCAAGGCTAACGAGAAAATCCTCATTCTGGGCATCGTCCTCCTGGGGGCTTCGCTCAACTTCAAAGATTTCGGCGGGCAGGGCCCGCGCATCCTGGTCATTATCCTAGCGACCATGGCCGTCAGCTTCTTCGTCATCTTTCTTTTGGCCAAGGCCTTCGGCCTGACCCGCGAGCTCTCTCTCCTGCTCACTGTGGGAACAACCATCTGCGGGACCTCGGCCATCGCCGTCACCGCCCCTCTGATCAAAGCCAAAGAGGAGGAGACGGCCTATGCCATCGGCACCATCACTCTGTGGGGGTTGGCCGCCATCCTTCTCTATCCCAAGATCGCCCAGCTCCTGGGCGCCACTGACCTTGTCTTCGGCGTGTTCGCCGGAACGTCCATCCATGCCACTCCCCAGGTTGTCGGAGCAGGGTTCATCTTCTCCGAGGCGGCCGGCAAGACCGCCACCGCGGTCAAGCTCGTCCGCAACTGTTTCATCGCTCCGCTGGCCATCCTTATGGCCATTTGGCATGCCCGGACAAGCCAAAAAGAAGGTGGGCGCCGAGACCAAGACCGGACGGGAAGCAGGGCCGCCTTTGTCCGGGCTTTCCCTTGGTTCCTCTTCGGCTATTTCCTCATGGCCGGCTTCAATTCCCTGGGTTTCTTCACGGCCCAGGGCGTGCAGGCGCTCGGCACGGCCGGCAAGTACCTCATCCTGACGGCCATGGCCGGCATCGGGCTCAACACCGTCTTTAGCATGTT
Source organism: Candidatus Aminicenantota bacterium (assembly GCA_963702835.1). Classification (GTDB taxonomy): domain Bacteria; phylum Acidobacteriota; class Aminicenantia; order Aminicenantales; family JAFGAV01; genus JAFGAV01. The sequence goes on along the minus strand of OY969762.1, from coordinate 706,953 downwards.
CAAAAAGGTGGGGTTCAAGCCGCTCGTGGTCGGCTTCCTGGGCGCGGCCGTGGTGGCCGGAGTCAGCCTGAGCTTGATCGCCTTTCTCCTCTAAATTGGGGACACAATACCAATCTACCTTTTTCAGTGCTTCATAAGTAAGACTAGGAAAAAGGTAAATTGGTATTATGTCCCCGTTTTTATGTTATTATTTTGAAATGAAAAAAAGCATTATTTTCCTGGGGCCTGCTTCTTTTTTCTAGCAGCCTTTCTCTTGATCTCCTCGCTGATCGTCCCAGCTTGCTCAAATAAAAAGGAGGGCCCGGCCAACGCGACATCGGCCGGCGACGTTCGCCTGGGGACTTCATTCCGCCAGGACCGAAACGGCTGGATCTTTGTCCATCTGGCCGGCTCTCCCGGCCAGATAGGCTTCCAGCACGGTTGGCACCTGGCCGCCGAAATCGACGACCTGCTGCGGACCATGTCCTTCTACTTCGAGCACACCACCAAGCGCAAATGGTCCTTCCTCCGCGAAGCGGCGGAGCAGATGTTCTGGCCCCGGCTAGACCAGGCCCTGCGCCAGGAGATCGAGGGCATCGCCGACGGAGTTCGGGCCCGGAAACCCGAGCTCACTACCGACAAGATCGATATCACCGCTCTCAACGGCTGGATCGAGCTCGTCTCCTACTACCTGCCCTGGCTCGAGGCTAAAACCAAGCCGGCCGCCGGGGCGAACCGAGCCCCCGGCCGCTGCAGCGCCTTCATTGCCACGGGCAGCTACACCAAGGACGGCCGCATCGTCATGGCCCACAACAACTGGTCGGAATACATCATGGGCCAGCGCTGGAACGTTATCCTGGACATCAGCCCATCCTCCGGCAACCGGATTCTCATGGACGCCATGCCCGGCTACCTCCATAGCGGGGACGACTTCGTTATCAACGGGGCCGGGCTGATTTACACCGAGACGACCATGGCCCAGTTCAAGTCGTTCCGCGAAGACGGTATCCCCGAGTTCGCCCGGGCGCGCCGGGCGGCCCAGTTCGGCTCGACCATCGATGATTTCGTCCGCATCATGACCGCCGACGGCAACGGCGCTTACGCCAACGATTGGCTGGTCGGCGACCTGCGGGCCAATGAGATCGCCCGGCTCGAGCTGGGGCTCAAAACCACCGCCTGTGGCGGACCAAGGACGGCTATTTTGTGGGCGCCAACTTTCCCCTCGACGAGAAGCTGATCGCCGAGGAGACGACCTTTAATCCCAGCCTTACCGGACAGTCCGTCTATGTCCGCAGAGCCCGCTGGGAGAAGCTGATGGAGGAGAACAAGGGCGCCATCGACGTTGAAAAAGCGATGGCCTTCCTGGGCGACCACCTGGACCAGAGCACGGGGCAGCCGGGCTCGAACGGCAACGTCCTGTGCGGCCACATCGACAGCGACGCCAAAGGCTTGCCCGAATTCTCCTGGGTGCCTTTCTATCCCGGCGGAGCTGTCCAGGGCAAGGCCACCGATGCTTCTTTGGCTTCCAGGCTTGCCCTTTGGGCCCGGATGGGCCATCCCTGCGGCGAAGATTTCATCGCCGCAGCCTATACGGCCCGACACCCCGAATGGGCCTGGCAGGTTCCCTATCTGGGGGACATGAAGGCAAATCCCTGGACCCTCTTTCAAGCGACGAAGGTGATCCGGGAAAGCCCCTATTGACACAAGCCGGCTGTCTCACTTATTCCTAGGGTAAGCGCTTCGCCGACGGAGGAGGTCAATGGAAAACCCAAATGTCCTGGCCATCCTATGGCAAGGGATCAGGTCTTATCTCCAGGTCAAGCCCGACGTATTCATCTTCGCCGCGGCCTTTGTGCTCGGCCTCATCTTCTGCGCCCTGGCCCTGGCCATCACCGGGCCGGGCAGCCGCATCACGCGCTCTTCCGTCTCGGCCTGGATCGTCCTGGCTGGCCTGTGCGCCTTTGGGCCGATGGGGCTGGGTTTCTACAGATATTGGCGAGCCATGTCGGCGATCAATAAATTGTCGTTTCTGGGACCGGCTGATCCTTCCATGAGGTTGATCATTGTCGCCCCGCTGATCATCGCCGGGATCATTCTCCTTATTAACGGCATCCTCTACCTTATCGCCCTGGGCCGGTATTCAAAGCTGCCCGCAACCTTGCCGGCCGGCCAGACAGTGCAGGCTCAAGCAGCGCGGCCGGCCCTATCTGGTCCTCTCTACGCCGGACTGACCATTTTTTTGATGCTCTTCGTAGTGGCGGCCGCTGTCGTCGGCGTGCAAGTCCTGAAGGCCAGGCAGACGCCGGCGGCTCAAGCCCAAACGCCCTTGGAAGAGCCTGTTCCGGCGCCTCCCCGGAGCCAGCCCGATGTCTCGGCCAAGGTTCCTGAGCAGGGCGTCGAGGGCGGTGTTGCAGGGGGAGTCGAAGGGGGTATCGAAGGAGGAGTTGAAGGCGGCGTTGTTGGAGGCATGCCTGGAGAAACCGTAAGCGGCGAGGAAGAAACCTACATCCGAATCACAGGCAATCCCCCTAAGTTAATCAAAGAGGTTTCGCCCGTCTTTCCGGAGATCGCTCGCACGGCCAGGGTTGAGGGAGTGCTCATCCTGGAAGCCAAAGTGGGCAAGGACGGAAAGGTCAAGGAGGCCGCGATCATTCGGTCCATTCCGCTGCTCGACCAGGCGGCCATCGACGCGGTCAAACAATGGGAATACGAACCCTTCCTGGTCAACGGAGAGCCGATGGCTTTCATCGTCACGGTTACGGTCAGGTTCAAGCTGACCTAGAATAATCATGGGGCCGGGCCGAGATTTGATTCGGCGCCGCCAAAGAATTCAGGGAGCAAACCTATGAACGAAACGGTCAAGGGCATCGAGGACAGGCTGAAAAAGGGCGAGCGGGTGGAACGCTTCCACTTGGACCTGGACAGCCTGGGTCCCGGCGAGAAGCGACATCTCCATGAGTTGATGGTGGCCCACGGCCCGGGTCATGGCAAGATCATGCTCCTGCCCATCGACCAGGGCCTGGAGCACGGCCCGCGCGACTTTTTCGTCAACCCGCCGGCAGCCGACCTTGAATTCCAGCTCAGCTTGGCCCTGGAGGCCGGGTTTTCAGGCATCGCCTGTCACATCGGCTTGGCCGAGAGGTATTTCCGGAAATACGCCGGCCGCATCCCCCTGGTCGCCAAGCTCAACAGCAAGACGATCATCGCGCCCGAGGACAAGCCTTTCGCCCCGCTCGACGCCGGCGTGGAAGAGGCGGTCCGCCTGGGCGCCGAGGCCGTCGGCTACACTCTGTATGTCGGCTCGCCGCTCGAGGCCGAGGACATCGCCCAGTTCGCCCGCGTGCGACAGGAGGCCAGGCGCTTCGGCCTGCCCGTCATTATGTGGGCCTATCCGCGCGGCCCGTTCGTCGAAACCAGGGGCGGAGGCCGGGAATCGCTGGCCATGGTGGACTATGCCGCCCGCCTGGCCAACGAGCTGGGAGCCACGCTCTGTAAGATCAACCTGCCCGGCCCGCCCAAGGGCGGAAGTTACGACCCCCAGGGTCCTTTCCAAGACTACAACGCCTACACCAGCATCTCGGAAGCGGACGCCCTGCGCTTGGTCATTCGGTCGGCGGGACGCACCGGGGTGCTCGTCTCGGGTGGAAGCAGGCTCAGCGATCAGGAGCTGCTGGACAAAGCCCGCCTCTGCCTGGAAGCCGGTGTCGACGGCCTGATCTTCGGCCGCAACATCTGGCAGCGGAAATACGACGACGCCCTTCGGCTGAGCCGCGAGATAAGGGCAATGATGGAGAAGGCTTAGGGCTGTTCGGCCTTAGCCAGCTTGACATCCAGCCAGAAGGAATATTTCTTGGGAGAAGTTTTGCTCATATCAATGTCTGTCTGGGTCTGTAATCCCCTACCGGCGTATTCGCTGGGTTGGGGGGGGTTGAATCCGCTGGATTCTGAGTCCGCCATCATCCCCTTCAACCTCCGGGCCTTCATCTGCTCGGTCAGCCCGCCCCATTCAAAGCCGACCTTTAAATTTCCCCCGGGGGTCGCGCCGATGCCCGCGGCCTGCTTTTCCCGGTCGAGGGGGATGCGGAATTCAAAAAAAGCCTTCTCCCCTGCCGTATGCACCTTGAACATAGGCGGCAGGAGCTGGGCGGCCGGCAGAGCCTCAACCGGGGAAACCTTCTTGCCCTCGATCAATTCGCACTGGTAAAGGATATAGCTCTTCTTGGAGAGCAGCTCCGCCTTTTGCTCATCGGACAGCGTCTGCCCGCTTTTTTCAAGGGCTTGGATGAGCTCCTCGGCCTTGGCCATTTTCCTGAAAAAGCGGAGTTGCCGGTCTTTGTTCTTTTTCCCCTCGGTGTTGAAGTATACCGACATCCCCGTGAAATCGAACGTGCTCAGGTGCTCTTTGTCCTTGACCGTGAGGAGGAGGTAGAGGTAGTCGGCGTCGTTCCGAAAGGCCAGTTCCGTTCCCGTGCCCTCATCAGCCAATAAAGCTTGACCGCTCCAATCCTCGGTCGAAGCATCAATGGTCATGAGCGTCTTCGTCCACAGGCTTTCCGCAGCTTTGTCTTTGGAGAAACCCGGCAAGGTCAGGATCAAGAGAGCCAGCCAGACCGTAATTCCATAGAGGCATTTTCGATCTATCATGGTTTGACCTCCCGTCAAGAGTCTATCGTGAACCGAGGCGAAAATTTTCTTTACAGCCAGGTTCAATCTAAAGATAGTAGGCCGAGAACTTAAAGTCAAGTGGGGGGGTCCGGCGGAGTCCGGTCGATGACACGGTCAATGATCCCGCCGCCGACGACGATGTCGTCGTCGTAAATCACGACCGATTGCCCGGGGGTGATGGCCCGTTGAGCCCTCTCGAAATCCACTCGGAGGCGCCACCTGGACAGGGGGGTGATCCTGGCCGTCGCTTCAGCATGCTTATAGCGGATCTTGGCTTTGAAAAGCGCCGGCTGCCCGAGCTTGGCCACGGATATCCAGTTGACCTTGGACGCTTCGAGAGAAGTCCGGTAGAGCGCCTCGTTGGGGCCGACCGTCACGGCATTATGCTCCCGGTCAATAGCCAGGACATAGAGGGGATTCGGCGCGGCCAGCCCCATCCCCTTGCGCTGGCCCAGGGTGAAATGAATAATTCCCCTGTGCCGGCCGATGACTTTCCCTTTTAGATCCAGGATGGGACCCGGCCGCAGGGAATCGGGAAGCCTCTCCCCGAGGAAACGGGCATAATCCTTGTCGGGGATGAAACAGATCTCCTGGCTTTCAGGTTTGTGGGCCACATGGATTCCCAGCCGCCGGGCGGTGTGGCGGACCTCCGGCTTGGTCATCTCCCCCACCGGAAAGATCGTCGACCGCAGCTGTCCCTGGGTCAGGGTGTAGAGGAAGTAGGATTGGTCCTTGACAGGGTCGGCGCCCTTCTTGAGCAGATACCGGCCGGAGGCAATGTCGCGGACGATCCGGGCATGATGGCCGGTGGCCAGCAGCGCCGCCCCCAGCGCTTTTGCCTTTTCGGCCAGGACGGTGAACTTGATATGCTCGTTGCAGCGGAGACAGGGGTTGGGCGTCCGGCCCCGGGCATATTCCCGGCAGAAATCATCAATGACGCATTGCTCGAACTCTTTCCTCAGGTTGATGACATAGTGCGGGATCCCCAGCCTGGCGGCCACCCGGCAGGCGTCCTCCATGGACCGCCAGCCGCAGCAGCTCCGCGCCCCCTCCTCGGAGCATTTCTTCAGGTTAGCCGGAAAAAGGTCCATGGTTGCGCCGATGACCTTGTACCCTTTTTCCAGGAGAAGGCCGGCCGCCACCGAAGAGTCCACCCCCCCGCTCATGGCCACCATCACGGTCTGGGAGGAAACGCTCATAAGAGTCACACCTCGTTTTATTATCAGAAAAAAGGGATGAAATTGATAGTGGGTCCCGCCTTCCAGGCCCAAAGGGCGGAGCGGGCCGAGCGGCTCAAGGGATAAACCTTTGGCCGCATTTTTCGTATAATAAATAAAGCATGATTGATGAAAGGAGCCCGTCATGGAAAAAGAAAATATGGACAAACACGCCCAACTGATCGGCATCCTGTGGATTGTCTACGGAGTGCTGAGCCTATTTGCCGGGATTTTTGTGCTGATACTCCTGCTGAGCCTGTCCACCATTCCGGACATGACTCACGGCGAGCTCGGCCAGGCCGGCCCCCATATATTGCGCATCATCGCCGTTTCCATCTGCTCGTTTCTTTTTATCCTGGGCATCCCCAAGATTATCGGCGGCCTGGGCCTCCAGAAACGCAAGGAATGGGCCAGAATCCTGTTGATGGTCATGTCCTTCCTGAGCCTGCTCAATATTCCGCTGGGCACCGCCCTGGGCATCTACTCGATTATTTACCTCATGAAACCGGAGATGATCGAGCTGTTCAAGCATCCCCAGGCCGCCTGAGCGAGGCGGCGCCGAGCTCTCCGCAGGCCCGGCCTGGCCAAGTCCTTATGGATGTCTGTGCTTTCGCCTAGGCCGGGAGCCTTGCCCATAGACTGACCTTCTTAGCCAAGAGCATCAGCTCGACCCTCATCGCCCTGGCCGGCGGCACGGGCCGCCTCAACGAAGACCGCTGTCAAAAAAACGATCTGAGGCCGTGGGCCGGCCTATCCCAGCCCATTCCAGAGATGGGAAAAAAGGCCGGCCCCCGCATTGCGCGGCCTTTCTCTTTGTGCTAATATTTTCAAGCTCAATCGGTTAGGAGAATAAAATCATGTCCGGTCATTCGAAATGGCATTCCATCAAGCATAAGAAGGCCGCCGTCGATTCCAAGCGGGGCAAAATGTTCACCAAGATCATCAAGGAGATCAGTATGGCCGCCCGTATCGGCGGGGGCGACCCGGAGGCCAACGCCCGCTTGCGCAAGGCCGTTCAGGACGCCCGGGCGGAGAACATGCCCGCCGATAACATCAAGCGGGCCATCTTGAAGGGCACCGGCCAGTTGGGGGGATCAACCCTGGAGGAGGTTATCTATGAAGGCTACGGGCCCGGCGGGGCGGCCCTCTTCGTCGAGGGCTTGACCGACAATCGGAACCGAACCGTGTCCGAGCTGCGGCACATCTTCTCCAAGAACGGCGGCAACATCGGCCAGGAGGGCTGCGTGGCCTGGATGTTCAAACGCAAGGGCTACATCGTGGTGGAGAAAGAGAAGGCCCAGGAGGACAAGCTCCTGGAGATCGCCATGAATGCCGCGGCCGAAGATATACGCGAGGATGGGTCGAACTTCGAGATCATCACCGCCCCGGAAAAATACGAGGGCGTGGTGGAGGCCCTCAAGTCGGCCAGCATCGAGACGGCCGCCTCCAACATAGGCTACCTCCCCCAGTCCTACATCAAACTGGAAGGCAAACAAGCCCAGCAAATGCTGAGACTGATGGAGGAGCTGGAAGACCACGACGATGTCCAGCACGTGTGGGCCAATTTCGACGTGGAGGAATCCGAGCTGGCCAGCTTTTCCGCCTGACCAGGGCCGGCTTAACGACCTGATGCGCGTGCTCGGCCTCGACCCAAGCTCCCAGTCCACGGGGTTCGGCCTGATCGAGAGCCAAGGCGGCCAATACGCCGTCCTGGGCTACGGCACGATCAAGCCGGGACGCTCCCTGGCCCTGGCCCTCCGGGTCAATGCCATCCGGGAGAAAGTGGACAGCCTGATCGCCGAGCACGGACCCCAAGAAGCGGCCGTGGAAAATCCTTTTTACGCCAAGAACATCAAAACAGCCATCACCCTGGGCCAGGTCCGCGGCGCCATCCTGGTGGCTGTCGCCTCCCACGACCTCCCCTTGTTCGAGTATTCCGCCCTGGAAATCAAGAAGGCCGTGACCGGGTTCGGCCAAGCGGACAAGCATCAGGTCAACGGCATGGTCCGGGCCCTTCTCCATCTAGGCGATGAGCCCCTGCAGGAGGATGCCTCGGACGCCCTGGCCACGGCCATCTGCCACATCAACAGCCGGGAGTTTCATAAGACGGTCGAGGAATCCAGCCTGTGAGGAAGCGCCGGCCATGATCGCCTATCTCAAGGGAACGCTCATCCAGAAGTCGCCCAACCAGGTGGTCATCGACACAGGCGGGGTCGGCTACTGTGCCTCGATCCCTCTCTCCACCTTCGTCAAGCTGGGCGAGGTCAACGAACCGGCCAGCCTCCACATCTACACCCACCTGACCGACTCGGCCCTGAGCCTTTTCGGCTTTGCCACCCAGGAGGAGAAAAAGCTCTTCCTCAAGCTCATCTCCATCTCCGGCATCGGGCCCAAGCTCAGCCTGAACATCCTGAGCGGTATCGGGCCTGGAGAGCTGGAGGAGGCGGTCGAAAAGAACGACATCGCCCGTCTCACCCTCGTGCCCGGCATCGGAAAAAAGACAGCCCTGCGCATCGCCCTGGAGCTGCAGAGCAAGCTTGAAAAAAAGGAAAAAATACTGACCATGACAGGCTCGCCCGAGACCGACGACCTGCTGTCGGCCCTGACCAACCTGGGCTTTCGTTGGAAAGAAGTTGAGTCGGTGGTTGAGGCGGTCATGAAGCAGCGGCCGGCCGGGGCCGACTTCGAGAAGCTGCTCCGCGAGTGCCTGATGCGGCTGGCCAAGCTGTGAGGGAGACAGGCCGAGGAGGCTGACCATGCCCGCCATCCTGAACCCGGTCCGGACCAAGGAGGACCTCCTCTTCGAGGACAGCCTGCGTCCCCGCAATTTCCAGGAGTTCATCGGCCAGGACAGCGTCAAGCAGAACCTCAAGGTCTTCATCCAGGCCGCCCGCAAGCGCGATGAGCAACTCGACCATGTCCTGCTCTACGGCCCTCCCGGCCTGGGCAAGACCAGCCTGGCCTACTTGATCGCCCAGGAGATGGGAGTGGGCCTCAAGCCCACGGCCGGCCCGGTTATCGAGCGAACGGGCGACCTGTCGGCCATCCTGACCAACCTCCAGCACAAAGAGATCCTGTTCATCGACGAAATCCACCGGCTCCATCCCTCGATCGAGGAGCTGCTCTACTCGGCCATGGAAGACTTCAACCTGGACATCGTCATCGGCCAGGGGCCCAGCGCCCGCAGCCACAAGCTGCGGCTGAAAAAGTTCACCCTGATCGGGGCCACCACCCGGGCCGGCCGCATCACCGCTCCCCTGCGCGGCCGGTTCGGCATCATCCACCGCCTGGACTACTACCGCGACAAGGACCTCCAGGCCATCATCCAGCGTTCGGCCGGCCTGCTCAAAGTATCCATTGACGAGCGGGGAGCCGGCGAGATCTCCCTGCGCAGCCGGGGAACGCCCCGGGTGGCCAACCGGCTGCTGCGCCGGGTGCGGGACTACGCCGACGTCAAGGCCGACGGCGTCATCACCGCCCGGGAAGCGCGCCAGGCCCTGGACATGATGGAAGTGGACACCGTGGGGCTGGACGACGTGGACCGCAAAGTCCTGCAGACCATCATCAAGAACTTCAACGGCGGGCCGGTGGGGATCGGCACCATCGCCGCGGCCATCGACGAGGAAAAAGAAACGATCGAGTCCATCTACGAACCCTTCCTGATGCGCATCGGCTTCCTGGAGCGGACCCTGCGCGGCCGCAAGGTCACGGCCAAGGCCTACCAGCATCTGGGTTACCAGCGCCGCGGAGCCGCGGCAGCCTCGCAGAAGAAGTTGTTTAAGGAATAGGCCAAGCTTCAGCCCTCCGGTGATGAACCCTCCCCCCGCCCGCCCAAAGGCCCGGCGGACAGCCTGGCCAGGCAGGCGAACGTGCTGACCTCAGAGTTCGATTTTTTCCTTCCGCCGGAGCTCATCGCCCAGCACCCCCTTCCCCAACGGGACGCCTCCCGGATGATGGTCGTGGAGCGGGAAAAGGGCCGGATCAGCCATGGGAGGTTCAAGGATATTCCGGCGTATTTCCAGCCGGGCGATGTCCTGGTTCTCAACGATTCGCGCGTCATTCCGGCCAGGGTCTGGGGTCAAGCCGGCCGCCGCGAGGTCGAGTTTCTACTCCTGAAAAACATTCCGGCGGGCCGCTGGGAGGCCTTGTGCCGTCCGGCCAAGCATGTCACCAAAAACTCGGTCATCTCTTTCGGCCGGGACCTGCGGGGCAAGGTTATCGAAGTCGAAGCGGAAGGAAAACGGGTCCTGGATTTCGGGAAGCAGGATGTCCTGGGCTTTCTTGAGGAAAACGGCTATGCTCCCCTCCCTCCCTACATAAAAAGGAAAAAACATTCAGAGCCGGAACGAGCCGGCGACCTGGCCAGATACCAGACGGTCTATGCCCGGCAAGGAAGGTCGATCGCGGCGCCTACGGCCGGGCTCCATTTTACGCCGGACATTCTGGCCATGCTCGAGAAGACAGGCGTCCAGGTCCTCCGGGTGAACCTGGACATCGGCTTGGCCACTTTCCAGCCTGTCCGCGCCGAGCGCCTAGAGGACCACTTTATGCTGGGGGAAACATATACAGTCAGCCCGCAGGCGGCCAAAGAGGTCAACTCTGCAAAAAAAAACGGCCTGCCCGTGACGGCTGTCGGAACGACCGTGGTCCGGACGCTGGAGAGCGCGGCGGGAGAAACCGGCCAAGATTCTCGGCCGGCCATCAAGCCGGGGACTTTCTCGACAGGCCTGTTCATCTATCCCAGCTACAAGTTCAAAATCGTGGACCGGCTCTTGACCAATTTCCATCTGCCCCGCTCCACCCTCCTCCTGCTCGTCTCCGCCTTGGCCGGCCGGGAGCTCATCCGGGAGGCCTACCGGGAAGCGGTCAGGGAGCGTTACCGTTTCTTCAGCTACGGCGACTGCATGCTGATTGTCTGATTTCAGGAAACTCACTTCCCCTCAGCTCGGCGGGATTCCCAGGCAAGGTAGCGGGAAAAGGCCTCGGGCCGGCCCGGCGGTGCGATCTCGAACTCGCCCCGGAGAAGGCCATCCGGTTCGAGCTTGTAGGTCAGCCTAAACCTGGGAGCGCCGCTCACTGCGTCGCTGAGGAACACGGCCCGGCCGGGCTCGGGGACGCTGACGGCGTAACGGATGATGTGTCCTTCATTATCATAATATTCCGCCCGAAAGGTCCCCTCAGCGGGGCTATAAATGACCATAAGGTCCTCATGCCGCGAGGCAGGCGCCGTGGCCGTGGCGGGATAATCCGCGTAGCTTGAGCGGAGGATCACTCGTCCTTGGAGGCTGGGAGCGAAGGTGGCGCTGCCGCTGGCTTCTCCCGGGCTGCCGCTCCCGGTGGCCGCCCACTCACCGAGCAAGAAATTGAGAGCCTCCAACTTTCCCGCCGCGGCGGCCAGGCTCGCCGCAGTAATGGAAATCCCCAGGACCAGAATCATCGCCAGCACACTCCGCCTTCTCATGACTTTTAACTCCTTTATCTCATTATTATTCAATTAAGGCTGAAATTTGACAATCCCCCGACCCTGTCATATAAAAAGAAAGCCATGCCGGACGAGGAAGCCAATAAAGAACTGCTGGATGAGATCCTCTACCCCAGCGACCAGGCCAAATACTTCAAGATCACCCTGGTTTTTCCCTATAAATTGAACCCTAACTACGATAAAGCCGTGGAATTGGCCAAGAAAAGCCCGGCCTACAAGACCGAGGGGGAGGGCGAATGGGTCCGGCACATAGCCACCTACACGCCGGACGAGGTGGATGACCTCTTCGCCCTTTTCAGCCTCGTCCACGAATGGCCGGAGACCGAGGTGCTGGTCAACCACAAGCGCCTCCCCTACGGCCACCAGCTCTGGCTGCCGCTGATGTGGTTCTACAGAATACGCTGATCCGAAGAAACGCCTAAAAGCTCGGCACAGTGGCGCCCGGAAAGTTGAACCGATTCAAGCTCAAAAAATAATTTTTTTGGCGGCGGCGCTCATACCCTGATTCCATTCCCATCTTGGGCAAAAACAGGATGCAAGTCAATGAGGGCGCCCCACAGGGCCTGGCCGCGCATTCTCCGGAAAGAAGCGATGTGGTAAGATGACTCCAAAATGAACGTCAAGAAGTTGTTCCGCGAATATATCCTGGGGACGATCGCGGCTCCCGAGCCGGTCAAGGTCAAGTTCCGGCTCAAGGACATGCTCTTCTATGTCCGCTTCGTCAAGCCTCTGTGGAAGCTGGCCCTGGTCAGCCTGCTGCTGACGCTGTTCACCACCGCCGTCAGCTCGTTTTATCCCCTGGGCGGGAAAGCCCTGATCGACAACGTCCTGCTCAAGAAGGACCCTTCCGACATCCTCTCTATACTGAGCTCCCTGGGCCTGGGTGGGCTTCGGCCGCTGCTGGCGCGCATTCTGGGCTCCCTCAACCTGCTCGTCCTGGCCGGCCTCCTCTTCGGCCTGCTCAACGGGGTGGTGTCCATCGTCCAAAACCTGATCAACTTCAGGTTCAACACCGGAGTCACCTTCCGCGTCCAGACCGCGCTGTTCGACCGGGTGCTGCGCTATCCGCTGTCGATCTTCAAAGAGAAGCAGACCGGCTACCTCATGGAGCGCATCACCGGCGATGTCCACACCGTCGAGAGCTTCTTCTCCCAGTACCTCTTCCAGCTCCTGCGGAACGTCCTCACTCCCGTCATCAGCCTGTTCATTCTCTTTCACCTGGACCGGTCCATAACCTTCCTACTCCTAGCCCTCGTGCCGCTCAACGTCCTCATCAATTACCTGGTCATGGTCCGGGCCCGGGCCCTCAGCTACCGCCAGATGGAAAAGACCGCCACCATCAGCGGCGACATCCAGGAGGTGCTGTCCGGGATCGAAGTCATCAAGTCCTATGGCGGCGAGGAACGGGAAAAGTCCAAGGTGGCGGGCAAGATGAAAGACGTCATCGAACTCCAGCTCCGAAGCCTCCTGCTGTCCTCCTTCGCCGGATATTTCCTCCAGGGGATCAACCTGGCCACCCGGTTGTTCATCACCTGGATATGCGGCCGCCGGGTCCTGGCCGGGACGATGACCGTGGGCGACCTGACGGCGTTCACTCTCTACTCCATGCAGCTCTCCGGCCAGCTCAGCGGAATCTTCAGCCAAATCATCTCCCTCCAGTACCTCTTCCTGTCCATGGGACGCCTCCATGAGATGTTCTCCATCAGCCCGGAGATCGACAAGGAGCGGAAAGGCCAGCCCCTTCTGCGGCCCTTGAAGGCCGAAGGCCGGATCGAGTTCCAGAAGGCGTCTTTCGCCTATGTGCCGGGCAACCCCGTGCTCAGGGAGGTTTCCTTCCATATTGCTCCCCGGGAGAAGGTTGCCATCATGGGTTCCAGCGGCATCGGTAAGACGACCCTTATCAGCCTGGTCCTCAAGTTCTATACCCCCCAGGAGGGCCGGATACTGCTCGACGGCCGCGACCTGCAGGAGATTGATACGGAATGGCTGCGTTCCCGGACGGCCATCGTCTCCCAGGAGACGTTCTTGTTCAACGACACCGTGGAGAACAACATCAAGTACGGAAAGCCCGGCGCCGGTCAGGATGAAGTCGAGGCGGCCGCCCGCCAAGCCCTTATCCACGACGACATCCTGAAGCTGGAGAAGGGCTATAAGACCGTGGTCGGGGAGCGGGGGGCCAGGCTCAGCATCGGCCAGAAGCAGAGGATTTCCCTGGCCCGCGCTTTTCTCAAGGACCCGGCTATCCTGATTCTGGACGAACCGACCTCGGCCCTCGACCGCCGGACGGAGAAAAGCCTGGGCGAGACTCTGCGCCGCATTGCCCAGGGCCGCACCACCATACTCATCACCCACCGGCTGCCGCTGGTGGAGCTGGCCGACCGGGTGTTCGAGTTCAGAAAAAAAGGCCGGAAAGAAGGGCTGTTCGAAGTCAAAAAAAAGCGCGCCTAGGCCTGTTCGTCCGGAACCTCAGAAAGCAACCAATCTTTTAAAACAGCGATAGCGCTCTTCGACTTGAGCCGAGGTCAGGGTCTTGAAGCGCTCGATGCCGAAGTCCTCGATGGCAAAGGAGGCCAGGGCGCTTCCGTAGACGGCCGCCCGGCGGATGGCGCTGCTGGTAAATCGGCCGGCCCGGTCGAGGGACCCGAGAAAGCCGCCGGCGAAACAATCGCCCGCGCCGGTCGGGTCCACTACCTCTTCGGTCGGGTTGGCCGGAAGGCCGAAAGCCTGGTCCCGGCCCAGGACCAGCACCCCGTGTTCCCCTTTCTTGACAACCGCCCAGCGAGGGCCGCGGTCCAGGATCTGGCGGCCGGCCCGGACCAGGTTGATCTCGCCGGTCAGCATCTTGGCTTCCTGGTCGTTGCAGAAAAAAACATCTACTCGGCTGAGGACCTTGAGGAGCGCTTCCCGTTTGGTTTCGATCCAGAGCTGGATGGTGTCCATGGCCACCAGGCGCGGCCGGGCCGCCTGGTTGAGAATATCGTCCTGAAGGTCGGGGTCGATGTTGGCCAGGAAGATAATGTCCGCCCGGCGGTAGGAGGCCGGCAGCTTGGGCCGGAAATCCTGGAAGACGTTCAGCTCCGTGCAGACCGTTGTGCGGCAGTTGGGGTCGGCCTCATAGCGGCCGGCCCAAAAGAAAGTCCGGCCCGGCCGGACCTCAAGACCCCGGAGGTCGATCTTCCTGCTGCGGAAAAAGTCCAGTGTTTCCTTGGGGAAATCACTTCCCACTACGCCTACGATTTTAGGCCGAGTAAAGAAGCTGGCGGCCAAAGCGCAGTAAGTGCCCGAACCGCCCACGATCCGCTCGCGCCGGGCGTAAGGCGTCTCGATGGTGTCGAAGGCCAGGGAGCCGACGATGACCAGGCTCATGGGATCGCCCTCCGGCTCAGCATTGGAGATATTTCTTCACCAGCAGCCCCAGCCTCTTTCTGGTCTCGGCCGGGATGAGCTGGGGGGCCGTGACGATGACGTTGCGGATGGCCGTGCCGCAGTCGCAGGGACTGTCAGACTGGGCCGGGAGCGAGGCCAGCGTCTTTTTGATGACGGCCTTGGCCTGGTCGATGTTGGCCCGTAGGTTCTGCAGGATCAGCTCCACGGAGACCGACTCCTCTTCCTCGTGCCAGACGTCATAGTCGGTGACCAGGTTCATGGTGGCGTAGCAGATCTCCGCCTCGCGGCAGAGCTTGGCTTCGGTAGCGGCCGTCATGCCGATGACATCGCAGCCCCACTGCCGGTAGATGCTCGACTCGGCCTTGGTGGAAAAGGCCGGCCCTTCGATGCAGAGGTAGGTCCCTCGGGGATGGATGCGCAGCCCCCGGGCCTGGCCGGCTTGGAAAAGAGAGCCGGCCAGGCCCGGGCAGACGGGATGGGCGAACCCGATATGGGCCGCCAACCCGCCGCCGAAAAAGGTGTTCGGACGGCTCGTCCGGTCGAAAAACTGGTCGGAGATGACAATGTCCCGGGGTTTGATCTCCTGCTTCAGAGAGCCGCAGGAATTGACCGAGACAACCCTCTCCACGCCCAGCATCTTGAACCCATAAATGTTGGCCCGGTAGTTGATCTCCAAAGGAAGATAGCGGTGGCCGCGGCCATGACGGCTGAGGAAGGCCATTTCCCGGCCCTCCAGCCGGCCCACCACATAGGCCTCCGACGGGTCGCCGAAGGGAGTCTTGAGCTTGACCTCGCGGAGATTGTGGATGCCCTCGATCTCATACAGCCCTGTCCCGCCCAGGATGCCGACCTCGGCCCGGGGCAGCCGTGAGGCCGGCCGCGCCGGTTTGGGTTTAGCCGCCTTCTGGCGCTTAGGGGTCATGGGGTCCTCCTTCTCGTCATCTTTAGGGCGAGCATCCTGGTCTGGTGATAAAAGCAGGTTCCATCGGGGGTGGCCCGGCGCGTTCCGCCCGAAGCGCTAGGTATAGTATGAACAATCGCACCTGTCAAGACGAGGGCCGTGGGGGGGGAGAAATGTCTTTGACAGGAGTGGTCCAAATAAATAATATGGTATAGATTCTAGCGACTCAGATCAGCATGTCGACAAGGAGGCATCCATGCGCTCAATGGTCAACTTGAGACACGATGAGATTCCAGGACAGTGGTACAACATCCTTCCGGATTTGCCGGAGCCGCTCCCGCCTCCCCAAGACCCCAAGACCGGCCCCTCCCGAATCGATAACTTGCCCAACCTCCTGATCGGCGAATGCCTCAAGCAGGAATTCTCCACGGAACGCTGGATCGACATCCCGGGCGGAATCATGGACCTCTTCGCCAAAGCGGGCCGGCCCAGGCCTCTTTTCCGCGCCACCAATCTGGAAAAAAAGCTGGGCACGCCGGCCAAGCTCTATTATAAAAGCGAGTTCTTCAGCCCCACCGGCAGCCACAAAGTCAACACCGCCCTGGCCCAGTGCTGGTATGCCAAGCGGCAGGGGTTCGAGAAAGTCACCACCGAAACCGGCGCCGGACAGTGGGGCACCGCCCTGTCCTATGCGGCCGCGGTGACCGGGCTGAAATGCATGGTCTTCTGGGTCCGCAGCGTCTACAACTGGAAAAAAGACCGGCTTTATTTCATGAAGCTTCTAGGGGCTGAGGTCTACGCTTCGCCCAGCCCCGTGACGAAATTCGGCCGAAGCCTTTACAAAAAGAATCCCAAGCATGTCGGCTCGCTGGGCATCGCCATCTCCGAAGGCCTGGAGGCTTCCCAGTCAAGCCCCAAGGCCATTTATTCCTTGGGCTCTGTCCTGAATCACGTTTTGATGCATCAGACCATCATCGGCCAGGAAACGCAGAAACAATTCAAGATATTCGACGATTACCCCGACCTGGTCATCTCCTGCCTGGGCGGAGGCTCCAATTTCGGCGGGTTCGCCCTGCCCTTTGTCGGGGAGGTGCTGAAAAACAAGAAGAAGATCAAATTCATCGCCGCCCAGAGTCAGGCCGCCCCCAACCTGCAGGGCCGCTACGAATACGATTTCGCCGATTATGCCGAAATGACGCCCATGCTCAAGATGTACACCCTCGGACACAGGGCCTCGATGAAGCCCATCAAGGGCGACGGCCTCCGCTACCACGGCTGCTCGCCCATCCTGAGCTACCTGAGGCACAAGGGCATCATCGACACGGTGGCCTATCCCGCCGACGAGAAGTACGTCTTCGAGAAGGCCAAGCTGTTCGCCCAAACCGAGGGCTGGCTGCCCGCCCCGGAATCCGCCTACTCGATCTGCTGCGCCATCGATGAGGCGGTCAAGTGCCGGGAGTCGGGCGAGAAGAAAACGATCGCCTTCAACATCAGCGGCCACGGGTTCCTGGACATCCCGGGCTACCAGTCGGTGCTGGGGTTGAAATAAGGGAGAGTCATTTAGAAATAGTGCTCTGGCCGAGCCGGCTGAAAGCATCCGATTCATAAGGGTCAATCTCTAACCTTCCTTCCCTTCCGTCTTGAACCGGAGGCGCAAACCGGGAATAATAGGGTGACATATTCGGCCGGGAGGCCCGACATGCACGAGATGAAGGTCAGCAAGTTCCTGTATGAGACGCTGGCGGGCGGATACACCAACCAGCTCCCCATCGCCTCGGTGTGCAACGGCCACTGCTTCTTCTGCTCCAACGACATGAACCCCTTCCCCATCTTTCGGGAGGGCTTCCGTCCCCTGGAAGACGTCAAGCGCGGCATCGCCCTGCTCGACCCCGCCTCGCCGGCCGAGGTCCGCATCGGCGACAGCCTGCCCGGCCGCGTCTCGGAGGGCGAAGCCCTGCGCCATCCCCAGATTTTCGACATCCTGAAGCTCATCCGTCAGAAGATCCCCGGCAAGGTCATCCAGGCCAACACCAACGGCACGGTGCTGACTCCGGAGTTCATCGAAAAGCTGAAACCCTTCAAGCCGATGAAGCTGTCCATCTCCTACCATTCCGATAACCCGGAACATTGGTGCCGGATCTTCGGCCTCGGCCAGAACGATTATCAAACGGCCCGCAAGTCCTTCTTCCATCTGGCCAAGGAGCAGTTCCTGGCCGAGGGGGTCATCGTCCCCCTGCCCAGCCTGGTCGGCTGGGAGGACATCGAAAAGACGGTCAACAGCCTGCGGCCCTTCATCGGCAATCTCATCGTCTATCCTCCGGGTTACAGCGACCTGGCCGGGGAGGAGCTGAAAAAAAACCTGGCTGTGGATTATGCCGAGCTGAGCCGGTTCTTCCAACGCCTGAGGAAAGCTTTTCGCTTAAACATCCAGGTCATGTCCGACCCGCTCCGGCCCTTGGATTTCCACCCCGCCGCCTTTATGCAGAGAACGGCCGAGGCCAAGCACAAGAATGCGCTGTGGTTGTTCTCCGAGGCCGCCTTCGAGAATGCGGCCAAGATCCTGGAATCGCAGGCGCCTTTCGTCACGAACAACCACCATCCCTGGCTGGTCAAGAACTTGACCTATGGCGGAAATATCGTCTGCGCCGGCTTGTTGATGGTGAAAGACTTCGAGGCCGCCGCCGAGAAGGCCTTGGAGGAGCTCGGCCGCCGCGACATCCGGCCCGACCTGTTCATTTTGCCCCAGATCGCTTTTGACCGGTTCGGCGAAGACCTGACCGGCGTGCCCTATTCCCGGCTCGCCGAGCGGTTGAATATTCCTGTCTGGCTGGGTTGACGGAGGACAGTGCACAAGCATGATCGAAAATGAACTGGGCCCACTCCTAGCCCTGCTGGACCGCACCACGCGGGTGGTGGTCTTGACCGGCGCCGGCATCTCGGCCGAGTCGGGCATCCCCACCTTCCGCGGCGAGCAGGGCCTGTGGAGGCAATTCCGGGCCGAGGAGTTGGCCACCCTCGAGGCCTTCGAGCGGGATCCCAGGCTCGTCTGGGAATGGTATGACTGGCGCCGTGGAATCATCGGCCGGGCCGAGCCGAACGAAGGCCACCGGACGATCTCAGCCTGGCAGGACGTCTTCCCCTCCTTCAGCCTCATTACCCAGAACATCGACGGCCTCCATGAGCGGGCCGGCTCCCGCGATCCAGTCGAGCTCCACGGCAACATCTGGAAGCTGCGCTGCCTCCGGGAGGGGACGGTGACTGAAAGCCGCGAGGTTCCGCTCCACTCCCTCCCGCCCCTCTGTCCGGCCTGCGGGGCCATGCTCCGGCCGCATGTGGTCTGGTTCGGCGAGGCTCTCGAAGGCCGCGTCCTGGACGAGGCCTTCCGGCGCAGCGCTTCCTGTGACGTGATGTTCGTGGTGGGGACCTCGGCCATAGTCCATCCGGCTGCTTCCCTTCCCCTGGCGGCGGCCGACTCAGGGGCTAAGATCGTCGAGGTCAACCCCGACCCGACCCCTCTCAGCCGCACGGCCGACTTTATCTTCCGCGGGAAGGCCGGTC
The DNA here is from genome assembly GCA_963702835.1 of Candidatus Aminicenantota bacterium. Taxonomy (GTDB): domain Bacteria; phylum Acidobacteriota; class Aminicenantia; order Aminicenantales; family JAFGAV01; genus JAFGAV01. The sequence goes on along the minus strand of OY969762.1, from coordinate 687,764 downwards.
AAATCCTGCCCGTCATCCAGCAAAAACTTATCCAAAAACTGAGGCCCTGACTGAATCAAGGAGACCGAACCGATGAAATATGTCTATATCGACGGGTCGGCCGGCGCGAGCGGCGACATGCTGCTGGCCGGCCTTCTCGATTTGGGCGTTCCGGCCGCAGAATTTAAAAAGGCCATGGCCCGGCTCAAGCTCCCGGTCGAGCTCAGCGTCCGCCGCGTGCAGAGAGGCGGCCTGAGCGGCCTGAAGGTGGACGTTCGCCTGAAGAGCAAAAAATCGCCCGCCCGAAAATACGCCGACGTCGAGGGGGTGATCAAGAAAAGCCCGTTTCCGGCTATGGTCAAGGAAAAATCCCTGGCCGTTTTCGCCTCTCTGTTTAAGGCCGAGGCCAAGGTCCACGGCCGGCCTTTCCGCGACGCCCATCTTCACGAGGCCGGGGCCGACGACGCCCTGGTCGATGTCCTGGGCTGCTGTTTTTTGCTCGACCGCTTGGGCATTAAAAGGATACTGAGCTCTCCCTTGAACGTGGGCTCGGGCTGGGTCGAGACCTCCCACGGCGTCCTGCCCGTTCCCCCGCCGGCCGTGGCCGAGCTCCTCAAGGGCATTCCCGTTTATTCGGCCTGGGTGGATCGGGAAATGGTGACGCCCACCGGGGCCGCTCTGATCTCCACCCTGGCCGACCAATTCGTTTCTCTGCCTGAACTTTGCTACGAGCGGATCGGCTATGGCGCGGGAAGCCGTGACCTGCCCGGCTTTTCCAACATCCTGCGGGTTTTCTATGGCCGGGCGGAGAGGCTGAAACCCTCCCGGCGGTTATACATCATTGAAGCCAATATCGACGACGCATCCCCACAGCTGCTGGCGGCCTTTCTGGACAAAGCCCTGGAGCTCGGCGCCCAGGACGCCACCCTGACCCCGGTGGTCATGAAAAAGGGCCGTCTGGCTTCCAAATTGACCCTCCTGGCCGAGCTTGGTAAAATAGAAGACCTTATCGCCGGGGTATTCCGGGAAACGACGTCCATCGGGGTCCGCTATTTTCCCGTGGAAAGGCGGGTCCTCGACCGCTCCCTGACCAAGATCAGGGTCGCCGGCGAGCCGGTGGCGATCAAGGTTTCCCGGCTCGAAGGCCGAACGGTCACCGCCCAGCCCGAGTTCGCCGACTGTCAAAAGGCGGCTAAGAAAAAAAGCCTTCCGCTGAAGGAGATCCAGCGCCGGGCGGTGGAGGAATATTGGAAAAAGACAGGACGGGAATGAGCCCCAAAACCGCAACCGACCTCAAAAAAGTAGAGCGAGGGGTCCGTCTCATCCTGGCGGGCGTGGGCGAGGATGTCCGGCGCGCCGGGCTGCGGGCCACCCCCCAGCGCGTGGCCCGCATGTTCACCGAGATCCTGGGCGGCCAGCACGAGGACCCAGCCCGCCACCTGCGGGTCATCCACAGCGAGAAGCACGATGAGATGGTGCTGATCAAGAACATCCCCCTCTACTCCATGTGCGAACACCACCTGCTGCCCTTTGCCGGGGTGGCCCATGTGGCCTACATCCCCAAGGGCGGCCGGATCGTGGGTTTGAGCAAGATCGCCCGGGTGGTGGATGTTTTCTCCAGGAGGCTTCAAGTGCAGGAGCGGTTGACCAAGCAGGTCGCCGACCTGATCATGGACCACCTCCAGCCCCTGGGGGTGATGGTCGTCATCGAGGCCGAGCACATGTGCATGTCCATGCGGGGGGCCAACAAGCCCAAGTCCCTGACGGTAACTTCGGCCGTCCGCGGTTCCTTCCGCGCTTCCAGCGTCACCCGCAACGAAGCCATTTCACTCATCCGAGGAGGGCCGGGCCGTGTCACAGAGCTCTGATTCGAAGCCGACCTTTTACGTCACCACCCCCATCTACTACGTCAACGACGTCCCCCACATCGGCCATGCCTATACTACGGTCATCGCCGACGTCCTGGCCCGGGCCAAGAAGCTCAATGGCTACGATGTCTTCTTCCTGACCGGTACGGATGAGCACGGCCAGAAAGTCCAAAAGGCGGCGGCCGAGAAGGGGCTGCCGCCCAAGGAGCTGGCCGACCGGGTGGTGGTCCGCTTCATGGACCTCTGGCGGGCCTTGGACATCGAGTACGACTTTTTCATCCGGACCACCATGCCGGCCCACGAACGCGGAGTGCAGAAAATCTTCAAGCGGCTCAAAGAGCAGGGCGATATATACAAGGGCACTTACCACGGCTGGTACTGCGTCTCGGATGAATGCTATCTAGCCGAGGACATTCCCGCCCAGCCCGAGGGGACCAAGGTCTGCCCCGACTGCGGCAAGACCGCCCATCCTCTGGCCGAAGAATGCTACTATTTCCGACTGTCTGCTTACCAGGACCGGCTGCTCGACTTCTACAAGAAGAACCCTGAGTTCGTCCGGCCGGAAAGCCGGATGAACGAGGTGACGACTTTCGTTCGGCAGGGGTTGCGCGACCTGGGCATCACCCGGACCACGGTGGAGTGGGGCATCCCCTTCCCCGACGATCCCAAGCACACCATCTATGTCTGGTTCGACGCCCTCCACAACTACCTGACCGGCGTGGGCTACGACGAAAACCCGGAGCTTTTCGCCAAGTACTGGCCGGCCGATATCCATCTCATCGGCAAAGACATCCTCCGCTTTCACGCCGTGTACTGGCCGGCCTTCCTCATGGCCGCCCGCTTCGAGCTGCCCCGCTGCGTCTTCAGCCACGGCTGGTGGATGATGGGGGGGGCCAAGATGTCGAAGTCCCGGCGAAACGTCTTCGACGTCAACCTGATCCTCAAAACGTTCGGGCCCGACCCGCTGCGCTATTTCCTGATGAGGGAAATCCCCATCGGTCAGGACGGCAATTACTCCGACGAGTCCTTCCTGCACCGGGTGAACTCCGACCTGGCCAACGACCTGGGCAACCTCGTCCAGAGGACCTTGACCTTGATCGTGCGCTCCTTCGGGGAGACGCTCCCGGAGCCGGGGCCGGAGGCCGAAGAGGATCACCGGCTGAGCGAGGATTTCGGCCGGCTCCGGGACCGGGTCTGCGCCCTGTACGAGGAAATCGCCATCACCCGGGCCTTGGAGGAAGTGTGGGCCTACATTTTCAGGGTGAACAAATATCTGGCCGACCAGGAGCCCTGGAAGATGGCCAAGGATAAAAATAAGACCGGCCGGCTGGCCCGCATCCTGCGGCAGGCGGCGGCCGCCTTGCGCGGGATCAGCCATCTCCTCTATCCGGTCATGCCCGGCTCCTCGCGCCAGATCTGGGCTTGGCTGGGCGAGGAGAAGCGGCCGGAGCAGGAGGCCTTCCGCGAGCTGGACTTCGAAAACTTCCGGCTGTGGCCCGGCCGGAGGATCCAGGAACCCAGGCCGCTATTCCCGCGGGTGGCCCTCAAGGATTTTCTGGAGGTCATGGCCGAGCCGCTGGGGCCCCAAGCCGGGGAATCAAAAAAGGCCCTTCCCGTCCAAGGAGCCAAGGAGGATACCATGGACTTTGTCAGCTTCGACGAATTTAAAAAGATGGACCTTAGGGTGGCCCACATCCTGAAGGCAGAGCGAGTAGCCGGCACGGACAAGCTGCTTAAGCTGGAAGTGGACGTGGGCACGGATACCAGAACCCTGGTGGCCGGCGTGGGCGACGTCTACAAGCCCGAGGACCTGACGGGAAAAAAGCTGGCCGTCATCGTCAACCTCAAGCCGGCGCTCATCCGCGGCATCGAATCCAGGGGCATGATTTTGGCCGCCGAGTGGCAGGGCAAGGCCAAAATTGCTTTCTATGATGCCGATATTCCGGCCGGGGCCAAGGTCAAATAGCCCAGGATCAGTTAAGCCCTTTGGGCAATTGAGATAGCATCTCCAATTGTGTGATCTAGCATTCAAGAAGAGGAGGGGTCCTGTCACGGCTCCTCCCCATCCGTGCTCGCCAGGCTGCGCGCGGGTGGAGAGCCCCTCCGCCGTGCCACCCCTCCCCACGTATCACACGTTTGGAGATGCGATCGGCCATTGACAGAAAATAGCTGCCCCATCTATATTTGAGCAGGGTGTCGGATTCAGGGTTTTGGGGCTAAAAATTCGTTCACATCGCTGCTCCCTAGAACAAACCATCACTTTCCTAGCATTTCTCACGTTCAGTTTCTGCGGGAGCGGGAGGGCTTATGATTCTTCGCTACAAAGCCCTGATCAGATGTCGCTGTATGCCGTACTGGGAAAAGTCAAGCAGTATTGCCAGAGGCTGGAAAAAGGCGCTTACGATTTTGTTTGCCTGGAGGAAATATCAGAGAAGATCGAATATTCCCGATTCTTATTTTTCCCCTTAGTGACCCACAACAGGTACGTTTATGATTATCAATTGATAAAAAAAGGCTCGGAAGCAAAAGAGACGAGAATATTATTGGAAAAAAACGGCGAAAAAACCCGCCAGGAAAACGCATCCCTGGAAACAAGTGTTTTTCGTCATCAATTTGTTCTCTTGAGAACGGCCGACCTTTTTAACGAATTCGGCGATTACATCAATGACTATAGAATTATCGGCCAAGATATCCTTTATGGAGAAGAAGCGATTATCTTGGAAGCCGTGCCCAAAGCGGCCTACCAGCAGAAATTTCTTTACGGAAGTGAACCTTCCTATCTTTGCGGTAAGATATGGGTCAAAAAGAAAGATTACAGCATTTTGAAAATCATATGGAATCCAAAAGTTGTTAGAGATTTTGCTAACATTGAAGAGCGGGCCATAAGATTAAAGGCTGAGCCCAGGATCACCATCGTCACAGAATACAGCGTTGAAAAGAATGGCATCCGGTTTCCCAGCCGGTTATTCATCGAAGAGGCTTATATCAATAAAAGAGGGAAAGAATTCATAAGATCTCAAACGGAGATCATCTATAAAAAATACAGATTTTTCACCGTTGAAACTGAGGTCAGCTATTAAAAGGAGTTGTCAAGATGGGCAAGAAGCTGGCCGTCATCGTCAACCTCAAGCCGGCGCTCATCCGCGGCATCGAATCCAGGGGCATGATTTTGGCCGCCGAGTGGCAGGGCAAGGCCAAAATTGCTTTCTACGATGCCGATATTCCGGCCGGGGCCAAGGTCAAATAGCCCAGGATCAGTTGAGCCCTTTTCTGAGTCGGGCACGATGATCCGTTTCAGGACTGATCGTCAGCTAGATATTTTTCCAGCCTGTCCCTGGAGACGGCGCCCTGGCGAATAACCCGCGGCGGCCTGGCCGTCAGGTCGAGAACGGTCGAGGGCGCGCCGCCCGGCGTCGGCCCGGCGTCCACGATCAGCTCGACTTTTCCGGAAAATATTCTAAGGGCCTGCTCCGCCGTGGAGATTTCTCCTTCTCCGGAAACATTGGCGCTCGTGGCGATGACCGGACAGCTTGTCTCCCGGACAAGAGCCTGAAGCCAGGAGACAGCCGGCAGCCTCATGGCCACCGATTCCCCTCCCCCGCACAGCTCCCTGGGCACCGCAGCCGAGGCCTGAAGGACCATGGTCAGCGGGCCCGGCCAGAACTCTTCGGCGATTTTCCAGAAAACGGGGGGGATGTCCCCGGCCAGCCGCTGGACCATGTCGACATCTGAGATCAGAACCAGCAGGGGCTTGGAAATGTCCCGCAACTTCAAGGCATAGATGCGCCGGATGGCCTGCTTGGAAAATCCGTCCGCCCCCAAGCCGTAGAACGTGTCCGTGGGGAACACCATCAGGCCGCCGCGCTTAAGGACAAGGGCCATGCAGCGGATATCGGGAGCGGCTACCTTCCCGGAGTCAAGACGGATGAGTTCCGTCATCATCCCCTTACCCCTCTCCTGAGAAAAATGACGACTCGCTCATCAGCCCCTCCTCGGGAGAAAGAGTTGTTCACCCCAGAACGCTGATGACCTTATTCTTTGCCCAGGAAGCCATAAAGCCGCTGCCATGAGCCAGGCCATGAATAATCAATGCCGCTGCGGCAAGATAGTGGAGCATCAAGCAATCTCCTTCCTGACGATGGCCTGAATATATCGCTGAACCCACTCGACGTCAACCTTCCCCTTGAACGCCGCCTTCTTCTGCAGTATAAATAGCTTGTAAACTGTCCTCAAAAGAGACAGTTGACCGGTTTTCGACACAGGCTGATCCCGCCGGGCAGCCCCATAAAGAGGCCTAAGCTGGCATGGATTTTGCACATCATCAAAGAGGAGGCAACCAATGAGAAAATATTTATTGTCCCTATTCTTAATGCTCGCCCTGGGCGCTGTTCCGGCCTTCTCCAACATTTTGACCGTCCGCCTAGGCTACTTTTTCCCTTCCGGCCAGAGCGACCTGTGGCAGATCGAGTTCGACCAGATGAGTTTCAAAAAATCCAACTACCAGTCTTCGGCTTTCGGACTCGACTTCGAGCTTTTCCTGTCTAACAACTTCAGCCTGGTGATGGGCTTCGACACCTACGTGAAAAATAAGGCCGGCTATTACCGCGACTATGTCGGCTATCAATTTTCCGAAGGGGTCTTCGCTTTCCCCCTGGACTACCAAGGCGATTTCGACCTGACCCAGGCTTTCGACGTCTCCATCACGCCCATCCAAGCCGGGTTGAAGATCACTCCCTTCGGCCGCACGTCAAGCTTTATTCCTTACCTCACCGCCGGAGGGACGCTCACCCTATGGAGCGTCAGCCTGATCGGCGATATGATCGACTTTACCGATGTGTGGATCTACTCAGACCCGGATTACGGAGATGTGGAGATGCTACGGCGTCATTCCGGTCGATGCCCGGGAAGGCACCAAATTGGCCCTGGGCTATTACCTCGCCGGCGGCGCCCAGTATGTCGTCGGCAACAGGATCACCCTCCAGGCCGAGGTGAAATACTTTTCCGGCAAGGGAAAGCTGACTGAATTTTTCCAGGGGTTTGAGCCGTTCGACCTGAGTGCGCTGTTTATCTCAATCGGCCTGAACTACTGGTTCTAAAAAATCAGTTTCCGTATCGTTCGTAGGAAACGATCTCGGCCAGGCTCTTTCGGCCGCGAGGGGCGGGATTCTCGGCCGGGTAGCCCAGGGGGGTCAGAGCCAGGACCTTGACCTCCGGCGGAACGCTCAGAATCTCCTTTACGGCTTCCTCTTCAAAAGCCCCGATCCAGCAGGTGCCCAGGCCTTCGGCGGCGGCCTGGAGCATAAGATGCTCCAGGGCGCAGGATACATCCACCGGCCAGGATTTCATATAGCGGCCCATTTTCGCGTAACAGGCCTCGGGGAAGCCGCAGGCGGCGATGATGAGCGGGGCCGCGGCCATGAACATCTGGTTGGCGGAAGCCATGGCCAGGCGCTCCTTGGTTGGGCCCTGGCGGACGATGACGAACTTCCAAGGTTGGAAGTTCTTCCCGGAGGGGGCCAGCCGGGCCGCCTCCAGGACGCGTCCGAGGACGTCTTCCGGAATCGGGTCAGGCTTGTATTTTCTTATGCTTTTTCTCTGGCGAATGGCTTCCAGGACGGTCATGGCTCCCTCCCTCTCACCTTCTCAGCCGGCAGCTGTTCAGTCGATCCTTTTCACCGGCACTTTCTGACTAAGGTCAAAGGGGATGAAAAAATCACCCCACGGGATTGAGATCAGGACTTCGCCCGAAAAGCGGCAGTCCAGCGAAGGTTTTTGCAGAAGAGGATAGAGCTCCGGACCGATCTCGAAGAATTCGAGCAGCAGGGGCAGCTCGAAGGGCAGGGCCGCCAGGGGGCCCAGACCGATCTCGTTTGCCGCCTGGCCCTGGGCAACCTGTTTGCCTCCAATCTCCAGCTTATAGCTGACGCTTTGGGCCTGTATTCTAAAAGCGTTGAGATTCTGGATTTCGGCCCGGAAGGTCAGGTCTGCTCCCCCCACGGACAAGGCTCTCACTTCCAGGGGCCGGATGATTGTCTGAAGGCCTTTATAAACGGGAAAATCGCCGGTCATGGCCACGTTGACCCTTTCCCCCCTCTCGGCTGCATGCTCGGCAAAGAAAATCCCGCCGACCAGCGTACATTCGAGCTTATCCCGGTCCTGAGCCGATTTATGCGACTGGAACAGATAGTCGTAGGTGATCTTGACCGGAAGGGCTATGAGGGTGATGCCCGAAGGGTTCACCATCAAGGGGGAGTCGAGCGCGCGTTGCAGCCGGAAATATTCGAAGTTCATCACCAAGACCCGATAATCGTAGGAGGCCATGAACCACGGCTCTGAGGAAGAGTTGGCTATTTGGAGGATAAAACTCAGGGTCATGCCCTGCTGATTCAGCCCCTGGACTCTCTTCTCTTTGACTGTAATTTTGAGGTCTCTTTTGGCCGAGCGGGAATAGGCCACGCTGAAAACGACCAGCAGCAGGGAGAGGAAGAGGACGGCTTTTCTTATAGATCCGTTCACAGTCATTTTCACGGCCCTACAGAATACACCATCGATGTCTTATGCTACAATAGGCACGGTTTTTAGGGAAAAAATGGTTGTCTCGAAATTGAAATCGGATTTTCGCGACAAGAAGCTGTTCATCAAGCTTTTCGGCCGCGAGGTCTATGCCGTGGGCGGTTATGTCCGGGACCTCCTCCGCCACATTCCCTCGGACGAGGTGGACATCCTCATCACCCGCCATCCGTTGGAGTCCATCATCCGTAAGCTCACCCCCCACGGCCGGGTAGACCTGGTGGGCAAGAGCTTCGGCATCATCAAGTTCACCCGGAAGGGGAAGACCTATGATGTGGCCCTGCCCCGCAGCGATGCGGCCAAAGGAGTGGGCACCCGAGGCCACAAGGACATCGCCGTGGCGGCCGACCCTTTTCTGCCCATCGAAAAAGACCTCGAGCGTCGCGACTTCCGCTGCAACAGCATCGCCCTGCGCCTGGCCGATGGGGCCCTGATCGACCCGTTCCGCGGCCGCCGGGATATTGCCGCCAAGGTCATCAGGGTGACCAATCCGCAGGCCTTTCCCGAAGACCCGCTCCGGGTGCTGCGGGCGGCGCGCTTCGCCTCGGTTCTCAACTATAAGGTGGATCCGTCCATCTATGCCCTGGCCAAGGACCTGGACCTTAAGGGACTAAGCGCTGAGCGCGTGACCGAGGAGCTTTTCAAGATCCTGCTCCACTCAAACCGGCCCGCAGTGGGCCTCAAAGAACTGTTCCGGCTGGGGGCCCTGAAACAGCTTTTCCCAGAGCTTGAGGCCCTGACCCTGGCCATCCAGGACCCTGTCTTTCATCCGGAAAAGGACGCTTACGGCAACCACACCGTCTGGCATCACACCCGCCTGACCGTCGACCAGGCCTCTGTGCTCGGCCGCCAAGCCGGGCTGAGCCGGGAAAAGGCTCTCTGCCTGGCCCTGGCCGCCCTGTACCATGATGTGGGCAAGCCCGCCACCTCATCCTGGGAGCACAAACACGGCCGCATGGTGCTCACCAACATCGGGCACGATGTCCAGAGCGAGGAGATTGCCCGCCGGGCTTTCGACCGTCTCAAGATATACTCCTGGAACGGCTTTGACCTGCGGAAGATGGCCCTCCTCCTTATCCGCAACCATCACCGCGCCTCGGAATTGTGGCAAAATCGGGAGAGCGTGACCAAGAAAGCCTTCAACCGCCTGGCCCATGACACGGCCGGCGAGGTCGAGCTTCTTATCTATCTCGATGCCGCAGACCGGGCCGGCCGGCGGGAGCGTCTGGCCAGCGGCCTGGACCGCATTGCCCGCTGGCTTCTCAGCAAAATTGAGGAGATGCGCATCTCCAAGGAGACCATCCGGCCACTGCTCCAGGGCCGCGACTTGATCCCGCTGGGGGTGGAGCCCGGGCCGGGCATGGGCCGGCTGTTGAAAAGGCTCTACAAGTTGCAGATGGACAATGCCTTCGAGGATAAGGCCGGCGGGCTCCGGGCGGCCCGAAAGCTCATCCGGGAGGTCGGGTCGTGAAGGTCCTGGTTACGGGCGGAGCCGGCTATATCGGCTCCCATACGGTCAAGCTCCTGCGGCGGGCCGGACACCAGGCGGTCATCTTTGATAATTTTTCGACGGGGAATCGGGAGCTGGCCCAGGCCGCGGAGGTCATCGAGGCCGACTTGGCCGACGGGCAAGCGCTGGGGGCGGCTTTCCGGCAGCATCGTTTCGAAGCGGTCCTGCATTTCGCCTCGCTCATCCAGGTCGGCGAGTCCTATGCCGACCCGCAGAAATATTATCGGCACAACCTGGTCAACAGCTTGAACCTTCTGGAGGCCATGCTGGCCGCCGGGGTGAAGAAGTTGATCTTCTCCTCGAGCGCAGCGGTCTACGGCCTGCCCCGCCGGATTCCCGTCACGGAAGACCATCCCCTGGAGCCGGCCAACCCCTACGGCCAGACAAAGTTATTCCTGGAGAAGATCCTTCAGGAATTCGACCGGGCTTACGGCCTGCGCTCCATCTCCCTGCGCTACTTCAACGCCGCCGGCGCCGACCCGGAGGGGGAACTGGGCGAGATGCACGAGCCGGAAACCCACCTCATCCCCAACATCCTGAATTTCCTTCTGGGCCGCAGGGACAAGCTGGAGATTTACGGCACAGATTTCGAGACGCCGGACGGGACGGCCGTCCGAGACTACATCCACGTCACCGACCTGGCCCATGCTCATCTCCTGGCCCTGGAGCTTCTGGCCTCCGAGGGCCGCAGCGATGCCATCAACCTGGGCACGAACCGCGCTTACTCGGTGAGGGAGGTCATCAAGAAAACCGAGGAAGTGACGGGCCGGAAAGTCACTTTCTTGTCCCGCCCCCGCCGTCAAGGGGATATCCCGGTTCTGCGGGCCTCCAAGGATAAAGCCGAGGCAGTGCTCGGCTGGAAGCTCCATCATTCCGAACTGGAAACTATACTCCGCACCGCCTGGGCCTGGCACCGGAAATTTGTCCGATAACGGCCTTTTTCGTTGACACATCTCGCAGGTCATGTTAAAAAGAATCCTTGATCAACATGAAAAAACAAACATTGATTTCATCTCTCTTCCTCCTAGCCTTCGTCCTGTGGGGCTGCTCACCGGCGCCAAAGCCCCAGGTCAAGCCCCAAACCATTCCAGCCCAGGCACAACCACAAAATGAAACTCCCTCGGCCGCCGGCTCGCCAACGACCCAAGCGCAATCCCAAGAAGTAAAAATCCCTGCCCAGGAAAAAATAGCGGGTGAAGAGGAAAACGCTGGGGAAAAGAACGGAACGCCGGAGGGAGCTGATGCCTCGGCCATCTTGGAAGAAGCCCTGGCCTTATGCCAGGAAGCCCAGGGGGCCTGGGAGAAAAGCGACTTCGACCGCGCCGTGGCCGCCCTGGACGAGGCCTACGCGCTTCTGCTCAAGATCAATCCTCCGCCGGATACTCCCCTGGCCGACGAGAAGAACGACCTGCGCCTGACCATCGCCAAGCGGATCCAAACCATCCACGCCGCCCGGCTGGCGCCCGGCCGGGAGAACAACAAGACCATTCCCCTGGCTGAAAACCGCTATGTCCTGGCCGAGATCGAATCCTTCAAGAACCGGGAGCGGCGATATTTCGAGGAAGCTTATCTGCGTTCCGGCCTGTACCGGGACATGATCATTGAAGAGATGCGCAAAGCCGGCCTGCCGGAGGACCTTGGCTGGCTGCCCATCATCGAGAGCGGGTTCAAGATCAGGGCCCTGTCCCGCGCCCGGGCTTTGGGTTTATGGCAATTCATCTCCTCCACCGGCTCGCTCTACGACCTCAAGCGGGACCGCTGGGTGGACGAGCGCATGGACCCGCTGAAATCCACCCAGGCCGCTATCCGCTATCTGGCCGATCTTCACTCCACCTTCGGCGACTGGACAACGGCCCTGGCCGCCTATAACTGCGGCGAATACAAAGTCCAGCGGGTCATCAACGCTCAGCAGATCGATTATTTGGATAACTTTTGGGACCTGTTCGCCATGCTCCCCTACGAGACGGCTCGGTTTGTGCCCCGCTTCATCGCCGCTGTGACCATCATCCAGAACCCGGCCAAATACGGCTTCAACCTGCCGGCCCCCTATCCTTACCTGAAATATGAGACGGTCACGGTCAACCATGCTACGAAACTGTCCGCTCTGTCCACAGCCCTGGGGCTGGACGCCTCAGAGCTGGCTTTTCTCAACCCCGAATTGCGCTACGACGCAACACCGGACTATGCCTACCAGCTCAGAGTTCCCCCCGGGCTAGGCGATAAAACTCTGCAAGTCATCCTGACTCTCCCCCGCTGGATCCCGCCGGAGGCCACTTACACCTGGTATGCGGTGCGCAGCGGCGACACTCTCTCCACCATCGCCCGGCGCTTCAAGACTTCGGTGGCGGCCATCAAACGGCTGAACGGGATACGGGGCACTCTCATCCGGCCGGGCCAAAAACTAAAGATTCCGGGCCGGGGCGCGGCCCCCGACGCCTACCTTTAATTTAAGCCCCCATTTAGCGGTGGATGAGGAGCTGTTTCATTTCCCGCTTATATCTTTCCGGTATGTTCCGGGTGAAGTAAATGCGGCTGACTTGGCCGAGGGGGAACTTCTCCCCGCTGGCAAATTCGAAATGCCCGAGGCCGACGTTGAAATTAAAAATGCGGCCGATAGAGACTTCGCCGTTCTTGAGGAAGATGTAGTGTTGATTGGTCTCCACCAGCTCCAACTCTTGGAAGTGGAACCATTCGGTGTTGATGAAGTTGATCATCCACAGGTTGTTGAGGGGAATCTCCGGGATGTTTTTCAATTCCAGGACGTGCCGCGCGCTGGAGATGCCCGTGACCTCGTCGATGATCATGTCGCCGTTCCGGTAGAAGATGGCCGCTTCGCCGGCCTTCAAGTCTTCGCCGCAAAGCAGGCCCGCGGCGACCAGGAGCAGTCCGGCGGCGATCAGCAGGGTTCTTTTGCTCATGACCCGCTCCCTGTTTTATTCTATCATAAGGCAAAAGCCGAGGGTTGCCAAGCGGGTCCGTTCACTTCTTCCTGAGCAGCGCTTTCTTGTCCTTCTTCTTCTTGGCCTTCTTCACGTATTCGGAACCGATGAGCTCCAGCATGGCCATGGCCGCGCCGTCCCCTGGCCTAGGCCCCAGCTTGACGATCCGGGTGTAGCCGCCCGGCCTCTCCGAAAAACGGGGGGCCAGGCTATCGAACAGCTTTGTAACGGCCGACTCTTTGCGGACGAATCTTAAAGCACGGCGGCGGCTGTGGAGGGTGCCTTGCTTGGCCAGGGTGATCATCTTCTCGGCCAGGGGCCTGGCCTCCTTGGCCTTGGCCAGGGTGGTCCGGACCCGCTCCTTCTCCAGGAAAGACGTCACCAGGTTCCGCAGCAGGGCCGTTCGATGGGCGGTCGTCCTCCCCAGTTTCCGTCCTTTAACAAGGTGCCTCATGGGTGCTCCTTCTCAGCGTCTAGTCAAGGCTTCCCTTACCTTCTCCGCGGAGCCGTTCCAGCAGTTTGGGGTGAAGGTCCAGGTTCAGGCCCAGCCCCAAGTTGGACAGCGTTTCTTTGATTTCGGACAGGGATTTTCTTCCGAAATTTTTGGTTTTGAGCAGGTCATCCTCCGTCCTCTGGACCAGCTCGTAGATTTTTTCGATGCCCGCCGATTTCAGGCAGTTGTTCGAGCGGACCGACAGCTCCAGGTGCTCGATGGGCTTGGCCAGGATGTCCATCTGGGTCATATAGGGAATTTCGCGCTTGGACAGAGCCGCCTCCCGTTCCATGGGCTCATCCACGATGTTGAGGAAAATGGTCAGGTGGTCGCGCAGGATCTTGGCCGCCTGGGACAGGGCTTCCGTGGGCGAGATGGCCCCCGTGCTCCACAATTCCAGGGTCAGGCTCTCATAATCGATGCGCTTCCCCACGCGGGCCGGTTCGACCCGGTAGTTGACCCGGGTGATGGGCGAATGGGAGGAATCCATGGGGATAAAATCCACGCTCAGCTCGGGGTCGTAGTTTTGGTCGGCGGGAATGTAGCCCCGGCCGTTCTTGACGACTATCTCCGCGTTGAGCTTGCCGTCCTTATCCAGATGGGCGATGACGATGTCCTTTTTCAAAATCTCGATGTCCGAATCGTGGCTGATGTCCGAGGCCTTGACTTCGGCCGGGCCCTCGACCTTGAGGCTCATGGTTAGGGGCCCGCTGCCGTTGAGCTTGAGAGGGATGCTCTTGAGGTTGAGGATGACATCCGTGACATCCTCCACGACTCCCGGGATAATGGAAAATTCGTGAAGGACGCCCTGGATCCGGACGGCGGTGATGGCCGCTCCCTTGACGGAGCTGAGCAGAATCCTCCGCAGGGCGTTGCCCACGGTGATGCCGTAGCCCCGCTCGAAGGGCTGGGCCATGAAACGGCCATAGGTGCCGGTCAGCGTCTCGTAATCCGGCTCAAGAAATTTGGGTCTCTGGAATCCGATATCAGTCATGGTTCCTCCTCCCCTTTTTATCCTTTATTTGGAGTACAGCTCGACAACCAGGTGCTCCTCAACCGGAATCGTTACATCCGCCCTGGTGGGCAGGGACACGACGCGAGCCTGGAGCTTGTCCCAGTTCACTTCCAGCCAGCCGGGCACGGTCTTGCTGCGATGAGCTTCGGCCACGGCCCTCAGCCCTTCACGTTTGGCGGAGTTTTCGCCGAAAACGATGAGGTCCTCTTTGTCCACCGGATGAGAGGGGCTGGACACCTTGCGCCCGTTGATCAGGAAATGGCCGTGGGCCACCAGCAGCCGGGCTTGGGCCCGGGAGTCGGCGAAGCCGGCCAGGTAAACGAAATTGTCCAAGCGGCGCTCCAGCAGGCTCAGCAGGTTTTCACCGGTGACTCCCCTCTGCCGTTCAGCCCGTTTGAAAAACAGGCGGAACTGCTTCTCCGACATGCCGAAGAACCTCTTCAGCTTCTGTTTCTCGCGGAGCTGGATGCCGTAGCCCAGGATGCGCCGGCGCAGGCGGCCGTGCTGGCCGGGCGCATAAGCGCGGCGCTCAACGGGACATTTGTTGCTCAAGCATTTATCGCCCTTTAGAAAAAGCTTGGTCTTCTCCACCCGGCATCGGCGGCAAACAGCGTTGTTCACTTCGGACATAGCTCACTCCTTGTCAGACTCTCCGACGTCTCGGGACACGGCAGCCGTTATGAGGGATGGGGGTTACATCCCGAATGGACTTGATCTCCAGGCCGGAGGTCTGCAGGGAGCGGATGGCGGATTCTCGGCCGGCCCCCGGTCCCTTGACCCGGACATCTATATAGTGCACGCCCATGTCGCGGGCCTTGTTGGCCGCCTCTTTGCCCGCCAGCTGGGCGGCGAAGGGCGTGCCCTTGCGGGCGCCCTTGAAGCCGGAGGTCCCGGCGCTGGACCAGCAGAGCGTGTGTCCTTCCCGGTCGGTGATGGTGATGACCGTGTTATTGAAGGTGGACTGGACATGGGCGATGCCGTAGCCGACTTCCCTTTTCTTCGTCTTTTTCTTGGCAGCGGTGGTTTTAGTGGGGCTGGGTTTGGGCATGACCGTCTCCTCGCCGCGCTCAGGCGGTCTTTTCCTTCGTCTTCTTGATGGTGTGGCCGCGGGGGCCTTTCCGGGTGCGGGCATTGGTCTTGGTCCTCTGTCCCCGGACGGGCAGCTTGCGCTTGTGGCGAAGCCCGCGGTAGCAGCCGATGTCGATCAGCCGCTTGATGTTCATGGCGACCTCCTGGCGCAGGTCGCCCTCGATCTTCTCCCGCTTTTCGATGATCTGGCGGATTTTGTTGATTTCTTCTTCGGTCAGGTTCTTGACCTTTTTGTTCTTGTCGATCTTGGCTTCCCGGAGGATGACGTTCGACTTGGAGCGGCCGATGCCGTAGATGGCCGTCAGCCCCACTTCGACCCTTTTATCCGGGGGAAGCGTGATGCCTGCGATACGTGCCATGGCGCAACCTCTCAGCCTTGTCTTTGTTTATGACGCGGATTGATGCAAATCACCCGGAGGATCCCCTTCCGCTTGATGATCTTGCAGTTCCGGCAGATCTTTTTAACCGACGCTCTGACTTTCATGGTCTCAGCCCCCTATTCATTTATACCTATAAGTGATCCGTCCCTTGGTCAGGTCATAGGCCGAAAGCTCGACCAGGACCTTGTCCCCGGGAAGGATGCGGATAAAATGCTTTCTCATTTTGCCCGAGATGTGGGCCAGGATGACATGTTTGTTGGAAAGCTCCACCCGGAACATGGCGTTGGGCAGGGTTTCCAGGACCGTCCCCTCCGACTCATAGATATCCTGCTTAGGCATAGGGCTTCTCCTCCAGCCGCGGCCGAGGGGCGTCAGTGAGGAGGGGCTGGCTCAAGACCTCGACGCCCTGCGCCGTCAGAGCCACGGTGTGCTCGAAATGGGCGGCTAAACTGCCGTCGCGGGTGCAGGCCGTCCAGCCGTCACTCTGCACTTCCACCTCGGGCCGGCCGGCGGCAATCATCGGCTCGATGGCCAGAGTCAACCCGGCCCTGATCCTGGGCCCCCGCCCCGGCGGGCCAAAGTTGGGCAGCTGGGGCTCCTCATGCAGGGCGCGGCCGATGCCGTGCCCGACGAATTCTCGGATGACCGAGAAGCCTTGCGCTTCGACCCAGGTCTGGATGGCGTGGGAGATGTCGGAGATGCGCTTCCCTTCCCGCATCTGTTCTATCCCCTTGAAGAAGCCCTGTTCGGCGGCGGCCATCAGCCTTTCCGCTTCGGCGCTGACCCGGCCGACGGGATAGGTCACCGCGGCATCTCCGTAGAACCCCTCCAGCACCACGCCAAAGTCCAGGCCGATAATGTCGCCCTCCCGCAAGATCCGCTCCGAGGGAAGGCCATGGATAATGACCTCATTGACCGAAGTGCACAGCGAGGCCGGATAGCCGCGGTAGCCCTTGAAGGCGGGCCGGGCGCCCAACTCGAGGGCGCGGCTCTCGGCATAGGCGTCCAGGTCCCGGGTCCGGACGCCTGGCTTGACCATGATCCGCAGCTCAGCCAGAACCTGACCGACGATCTGGTTGGCCCGGCGCAAGGCGGCGATTTCCTCATCGGTCTTATAGTTGATGTTAACCACCATGGTCAGCCCTGCCGTCCCTTGTCCAGGCCCTCCAGGAGAGGGTCCAGCTGGCCGGTCATCCGGCCAAAGACCTCGGCCGGCGTGCCCTCGCCCGAGACCGAGCCATAAACCTTCCGTTTTCGATAGTGATCGCGAAGCGGGACCATCTGGGTCTCAAGCACGCGGAGCCGCTCCCGGATGACCTCCGGCCGGTCATCGCTCCTCTGCTCCAGCGTCCCGCCGCAGGAATCACACAGGCCGGGCAGCCGGGGGGGATTGACCTCTAAATTGTATACGGCCTGGCATTGGGAACACACCCGTCGGCCGGCCAAGCGCTTTAGGAGCGCCTCCTGGCCGACCAGGATTTCAATGGCCGTTTCGCTCCGGCGGCCGTCCATCCTCTCCAGCATCTCGGCCTGGGGCACGGTCCGGGGATAACCGTCCAGAACATAACCCCGCCGGGCTTCCTTGGTGGAGATGGCCTCCCGCACCAGCCCGGCGACGATCTCGTCCGAAACCAACAAACCCTGCTTCATCAGGGCCTCAGCCTGCCGGCCCAGCGGAGTCCCCCGGCTTACGGCCCGGCGGAGGATATCGCCCGTCGAAATCGTGGGCAGGCGATATTTCTTTCCGATCAGGCCGGCCTGAGTCCCCTTGCCGCTGCCGGGCGGGCCGAACAGGATCACCCTCATTACCGCCTCCCCCGGATGCGGGTGCGGCGCATGAACCCGTCATAATGCCGCATGACCAACTGGGCCTCGACCTGCTGCAGGGTGTCCATGGCCACGCCCACCACGATCAGGATGGTTGTGCCGCCGAAGTAGAAGGCCACCTGCATGCCCTTGGTGAAGAAAGCGGGCAAGATCCTGTCTAAAAAACTGCCGATGAAAGGAATGGAAGCGACCTTGAACCCCGTCATTAGGAACTCGGGCATGATGCTAATAAGGGCCAGGTAGATGGCGCCCACCAGGGTCAGCCGGCTCAGGACGGAGTCGATGTGGTCGGCCGTATTCTTGCCGGGCCGGATGCCGGGAATGAAACCGCCGTACTTCTGCAGGTTGTCGGCCACATCGGTGGGGTTAAAGATGATGGAAACGTAGAAGTAAGTGAAGAATATGATGGAAGCGATGTACAGCAGATTGTAGAGGGGCATGCCCATGCTGAATTGCCGTTGGATGCCCTGGAAGAAGGGCGATCTGACCAGGCCGGCCATGGTGGAGGGGATGGTGATGATGGAGGCGGCAAAGATGATGGGGATGACGCCGCCGGTGTTGACCCGCAGAGGCAGGTGCGTGCTCTGGCCGCCGTAGATCTTGCGGCCGACGATCCTCTTGGCGTAGGACACCGGAATGCGGCGCTGGCCGCGCTCCATGAAGACAATGAAGCCCATCACCCCCACCATCAGAACCACAAGCAGGGTGAGCTTCAGGATGTCCATAGTCCCCGTGCGCAGGCCGTTGATGACGCCCTGGATGCCTGCCGGGAAATTGACCACGATGCCGGCGAAGATGATGAGCGAGATGCCGTTGCCGATACCCCGCTCCGAGATCTGCTCGCCCAGCCACATGATGAACACCGTCCCCGTGGTCAAGGTCAGGACGGCCAGCAGCTGAAACCAGATACCGGGATGGGAGACTATGGGCGTGCCGGGGTTGACGAAGATCTTCTGGCCGTGCCGAATGATCTCGCCGCCCGGGCTCTTCAGGGACTGCAGGAAGAAGGAGATGCCGAAGGCCTGAATAATGCAGATGAACAGCGTGCCATAGCGGGTATACTGGGTGATCTTTTTCCGGCCCAACTCGCCTTCTTTGGAAAGCCGCTCCAGGTAGGGCCAGACGACCTGCAACAGTTGGAGGATAATCGAGGCGCTGATGTAGGGCATAATGCCCAGGGCAAAGATCGTCAGGCGCGACATGTTGCGCCCCGAGAACAGGTCGATGAAGCCCAGGATGGATCCCTTGGCCTGCCGGCTCCACAGGGTCTCCAGGGCATCGGGGTTGATCCCCGGGTTGGGGATCTGAGCGCCGATCCGATACACGGCCAAGAGGAGGAGGGTGAAAATGACTCTCCTCCTCAGATCCGGAATGCTGAAGATGTTGCGGATGCTGTCAAGCATTAGGACCTTCCTGCGAGGATGGCTTTGCCGCCCGCCTCCTCGATCTTTTTCTGGGCGGACTGGGAGAACTTATGGGCGGTGATGGACTTGGCCGAGGAGAGCTGGCCCCGGCCGAGGACTTTTACCGCCCGGACGCTCTTCTTGATCAAGCCGGCCTCGGCCAGGTCCTGGAGGCCGATCTCCGCCTTGGGGATCTTGTCCAGGCGGTCCAGGTTGACCAGGCTGTACTCCCTGCGGAAGACGTTGGTGAACCCGCGTTTGGGGATGCGGCGGTGCAGGGGCATCTGGCCGCCCTCGAATCCCCTCTTCCGCGAAAAGCCTGCGCCGGAAAGCTGCCCTTTACTGCCGCGGCCGGCTGTTTTACCCGTGCCCGAACCGGGGCCGCGGCCCACTCTTTTCTTCGGTCTCTTGGAACCGCGCGCCGGATGCAGACTGCTGAGCTTCATTTTGACTCCACGACTTCCACCGCTACCAGGTGGGCGACTTTGCGGATCATCCCCCAGACCTCCGGGCGGTCCGGCCGGACGACCTCCGAATTGATCTTCCTCAACCCCAACCCCTTGACCACCTCACGCTGGGGAACGGGGTGACCGATCAGGCTGCGGATGAGCTTGATCTTCAGCATCTTCCCCGAGGAAGGCTTTTCCGTTTGTGGCCGGGCCGGGGGGGTTGCCCCCTTTTTTGCCGCCGCTGTCTTTATTGCCATATCGTTTCCTTTGTTTTGCTCCGGGCCTTAGCCACCGCGCCCGGGCTCTTGATGTTCGTCAGGGCATTCATAGTGGCATGGGCTACGGTGATGGGGTTTGAAGATCGGACGGATTTGGTCAGGATGTCCTTGATCCCGACCAGCTCCATGATGACCCGTACTGCGCCGCCGGCGATGACACCCGTACCCTTGGAGGCCGGACGGAGAATGACCAGTCCGGCGCCGTGCCGGCCCTGGACCATATGAGGGATGGTCGTTTCGGCCAGGGGGACGGTGATCATGCTCTTTTTGGCCGCCCCCACGGCTTTGGCGATGGCCTGGGGCACCTCGCGGGCCTTGCCCTTGCCGATGCCCACCTGCCCTTGCTCGTTGCCCACGGCGGCCAGGGCGGAAAAGCTCAGGTTCTTGCCGCCCTTGACCACCTTGGTTACCCGGCGGATGGAGATGACCTGGTCCTTGAATTCCAGTTCATGCTCTTCGAGGTTACCCGTCTTCTTGACTCTTTGTTCCACCCTCATCCTCCTTGACAGCGGGCTCCGCCCTGATTAGAAGACCATTCCGGCCTGGCGCATTGCCTCGGCCAGGGCTTTGAGGCGGCCATGATAGGGAGAAACGCCGCGGTCAAAGACCACTCTGGTGATCTGCTTGGACTTGAGCCGTTCGGCCAGAATCTGCCCCAGGCGCTGGCAGGCCTCATTGTTCTTGGATTTGGCGCTCTTCTCCTTGAAGGACTTCTCCAGGGTCGAGGCGGCGGCCAAAACCCGACCGGCTGCGTCGTCCACCACCTGGGCATAAACGTACCTGTTGCTCTTGAAAATATAGACCCGCGGCCGGTCGCCGGTGCCCCGGACTTTGAGCCGGATGCGTTTCCGGATGCGTTCCGCCCGGTGGGCCTTGATGCGCGAGACTTCTTTAAGCACCACTCACCCCCGCTTTCCGTTCTTTCTTGATCAACCGCTCGCCCGCATAGCGCACGCCCTTCTGCTTGTAGGGATCGGGCAGCCGGAAGTTCTTGATCTCCTGGGCCACCTGCCCCACCCGCTGCCGGTCGATGCCCTTGACCACGATGACCGTGGGTTTTTCCACGACGATTTCAATATCTTTGGGCACGGGGAAGATGACCGGCTTGGAATAGCCCAGGCTCAGCTCCAGCTTGTCTTTTTCCAGCTTGGCCCGGAAGCCCACTCCGACAATCTCCAGCTGTTTGGAGAAACCGGTGGACACGCCCAGGGCAGCGTTGTTGGCCAGGCTGCGGGTCAGGCCGTGGATGGCCCGCAGCTGCTTGCTGTCCTGGGACCGGCTGAGCATCAGCTTCCCCTCCTCCAGCCGGGCGCTGATCCCGGGGTAGAGCGGCGAGCGCAGTTTGCCCTTGGGCCCTTCGAAGGCCAGCGCGCCGGGCTCGATGTTCACCGTGACCCCCTTGGGCAAGACGATGGGCAGTTTTCCTACGCGCGACATGACCGTCCTCCTCCGTCCCTTTCTCCTACCAGATAGTACAAAGAACCTCTCCGCCCAAGCCCAGCTCCTCGCACTTCTGGCCGGTAACAATGCCCCGGGAGGTCGAGATCAGAGTGATCCCCAGGCCGTCCAGGGCTTTGGGCACATCACCCTTGGTGCAGTAGATGCGGCAGCCGGGCTTGCTCACCCGGCGCAATCCGCTGATCACGTTGGCGTTGTTGTCGACATACTTGAGGCTGATGTTGAGGGTCGCCTGCTTCTTGTCGTCAACCACCTTGAAGTTCTTGATGTACCCTTCCTCCTTGAGGATGCGGACGATGTCCACCTTGACCCGGGAGGAGGGGATGTCCACCTCTTTCTTTCTGGCCAGGACGGCGTTGCGGATCCTGGTCAGCAAATCGGCGATGGGGTCTGATTGACTCATGACCGTTTCCTTTCCTCGGCTCTACCAAGAAGCCTTAACCACGCCGGGGATCTCTCCCCGTAAAGCCAGCTCGCGAAGGCACAGCCGGCACATATCGAACTTGCGGTAGTAGGCCTTGGACCGGCCGCAGATGCGGCATCTCCGCTTGCGGCGGACGGCGTACTTGGGCGGCTTCAGGTATTTGACCATGGATGATATTTTGGACACGGGTACCTTCCTTTAGGCGGACTCTCGAAAAGGCATCCCCAGCCTCTTCAGCAAGGCGAAGGCCTGGGTGTCGTTGGGCGCCGAGGTGACGATGGTGATGCTCATCCCTCGCGTCTTTTCCACCTTGGTGTAGTCGATCTCGGGGAAGACGAGCTGCTCCCGCAGGCTGAGGGTATAATTCCCCCGGCCGTCGAAGGACTTGGGCGAAACGCCCCGGAAGTCCCTGACTCGGGGCAGGACGATGTTGACCAGACGGTCGAAGAATTCGTACATCCTCCGGTGGCGGAGGGTGACATAGCAGGCGATGGCTTGCCCCTGACGCAGCTTGAAGGCGGCGATGGACTTTTTAGCCCGCCCCACCCCCGGCCACTGTCCGGTGATCAGGCTCAGCTCGGTCTTGGCCGCGTCCAGGGTTTTGATGTTCTGGATAGCCTCGCCCACGCCGATGTTGATGACGATTTTCTTGAGCTGGGGAACGGCCATCCGATTGGGAAGGCCCAACTCCTGCTGCAGGGCGGCCAGGACATCTTTCTTGTAGCGTTCGAACAGGCGACTCATGGCCGGCTCCTCACTTGGCCTTCTCGAAGGATGATTCGCATTTGACGCAGACCCGAAGGCGGGATTTGTCTTCCATGATCTTTTGCCGGACACGAACGCCGCGGCCGCAATCCGGGCAGTAGAGCAGGACGTTGGAAGCGGGGAAGGGCGCTTCCTTTTCCATGATGCCGCCCTGGATGTTCTTGCTCCGGTCGGGCCGGATGAATTCCTTGATGAAGTGGACCTTCTCCACGATGACCCGCCCCTCTTCGGGCAGGACCTTGAGGACCTTACCCACCTTGCCTTTATCCTTGCCGGAGCGGACCACGACCATGTCGTTCTTCTTCACGAATATGGCTTTCATCACAGAACCTCCGGCGCCAGGGAGACGATCTTCATGAACTTTTTGTCGCGGAGCTCGCGGCCGACGGGGCCGAAGACGCGGGTGCCGATCGGCTCGCCGGCCTTATCGATGACCACCGCCGCGTTTTCGTCGAATCGGATGAAGGACCCGTCTTTCCGCCGCACTTCCTTGCGGGTCCGAACGATGACCGCCCGGATGACTTTGCCTTTGGGGATCTTGCTCTCCGGCTCGGCCTCTTTGACCGTGGCCGAGATGATGTCCCCGAGGGAGGCCACCAAGCCCGCGCCGCCGCCGATGGGGGTGATGCACTGGATGCGGCGGGCCCCTGAGTTGTCCGCCACCCGGAGCATGGTGCGCATCTGGATCATGGCTGGCTCACCTCCAGGCCCTCATCGGCCTCGGCCTTGACATCGGCCAGGGACAGCCCCAGGATCTCGGTGACCCGCCATTTCTTTCTCTTGCTGATGGGCCGTGTCTCCAGGATGCGGACCACATCGCCCAGCTTGCACTTCTCGGTCTCATCATGGGCCAGGAAGGTCTTCCGCTTGCGGACGATCTTCTTGTAGAGGGGGTGGCGGATCTGTCTCACCACCAGGACCGTCACCGTCTTCTTCATCTTCTTGCCGACGACGACGCCGATCTTGCTCGTCTTGCGCGTCTCAGGCCGGTTATCCATGGGCTACTCCGTTTTTGACTTCATTTCTTCGAGGATCGTCCGGATGCGGGCGATGTCGCGGCGGATGGTTTTCATCTTGGCCGCGTTCTCCAGTTGCCCCTGGGCGTGCTGGAAGCGCAGCTTCAACAACTGGTCCTTGAGCTCTGACTCCTTCTGGGCCAGCTCTTCCGCAGACAGTTCTCTCATGTCTCGGGGCTTCATCGCACTTCTCGACTTTCTCGGGATATAAACCGGGTCTTGATGGGCAGCTTATGGGACACCAGCCGCATCGCTTCCCGGGCGATGCTCTCCGGCACTCCCTCCAGCTCGTAGAGGATTTTGCCCGGCCGGACGACGTCCACCCAGAACTCCGGGTCGCCCTTGCCCTTGCCCATGCGGACCTCGGTGGGCTTTTTGGTCACGGGCTTCCAGGGGAATGTCCGCAGCCACAGCTTGCCCCGGCGCTTGATGTAGCGGCTGATGGTAATGCGGCCGGCCTCGATCTGCCGGGCGGTCAGCCAGCAGGGTTCCAGGGCCTGCAGGCCGTATTCTCCGAAAGATAGGGATGACCCACGGCGGGCTTTGCCCCGCATCCGGCCGCGCTGCTGCTTGCGGAACTTGACTTTCTTGGGCATCAACACGGCTAAATCTCCTCGACCTCGGTCAGGTGGGAGGTCATCTTCGGCTTCTCCACAATACCCTTATAAATCCAGACCTTGATGCCGATCTGGCCGTAGGTGGTGAAGGCCTCGGTGAATCCATAGTCGATATCGGCCTTGAGCGTCTGCAGGGGGAGCTGTCCGCGCAAATACCATTCCGAGCGGGCAATCTCCACCCCGCCCAGACGGCCGGAGCACATGACCTTGATACCCTTGGCCCCGACCTTGAGGGCAATCTCCACCGCCTTGCGCATGGCCCGGCGGTAGGCAATCCGTTTTTCCAGCTGCATGGCGATGCCCTCCCCCACCAGCAGGGCGTTCAGCTCGGGCTTATCCACCTCCCGGATATCGACATAGACCTCCCTTTTGGCGATGCTCTGCAGAAAAGTCTTGAGGCTCTCGATCTCCTTGCCCCCCCGGCCGATGATGATGCCCGGCCGGGCGGTATGGATGATGGCCCGGATCTTGGGCCCCACCCGTTCAATGACCACTTCGGCGATGCCGGCGTGCTGATATTTCTTCTTAATCTCCCGCTTCATGCGTAGGTCCTCGTGGATGAGGCGGCTGTATTCGGCACCCTTGCCGAACCAGCGGGAACTCCACTGCTTGTTGAAACCCAGCCGGAAACCGTGCGGATGCGTTTTCTGTCCCACCGTCTATCTCCCTTTTTTCTCTTCCAAGAAAATGTGGACATGGCTCGTCCGTTTTACGACTCGGTAGGCCCGGCCCATGGGCGCCGGCCGGATCCGCTTCTGGACCGGGCCGCCGTCCACGTTGACCCGGGCGATGACCAAGTCGTCCACGTCCAGGTTGGGCACCTTCTGCTGGGCGTTGGCGATGGCCGAACGAAGGACCTTCTCCACAATGGTGCTGGCCTTCCTCTTCTCCGAAAAATGGAGGATGGTCAGCGCTTCGCCCACGAACCGGTCTCGGATGAGGTCCGCCACCAGGCGGCATTTCCGGGGAGAGATCCGGATGAACCGGCCCGAGGCCTTGGCCGCATAGGCTTGCTCGCTCATCTCACTTCACCACTTTGACCGCTTTGGCCGCTTTGGAGGTGTGTCCCTTGAACGTCCGGGTGGGCGAAAACTCGCCCAGCTTATGGCCGACCATGTTCTCCGTGATGAACACCGGAATGAACTTCCGTCCGTTGTGCACGGCGATGGTCAGGCCCACCATCTCGGGGATGATGGTCGAGCGCCGGGCCCAGGTCTTGAGCACCTTGCGCTTCTCTCCCCGGGCCTCTAGCTCCTTAATGGAGACGACCAGGTTGGAATCGACATACGGACCTTTTTTCAGCGACCTGCCCATCACTTGCTCCTTCTCCGGACGATGAACCTCTGCGTCCGTTTGTTGTTCCGTGTCTTATAGCCCTTGGTCGGCTGGCCCCAGGGCGTGACCGGATGCCGGCCGCCCTTTGTCTTTCCCTCACCGCCGCCGTGGGGATGGTCAACGGGATTCATGGCCGTGCCGCGGACATGGGGCCGCCAGCCTTTCCAGCGCGCCCGGCCGGCCTTGCCGATAGACACGTTCTGGTGGTCCAGGTTCCCGATCTGGCCGATCGTCGCCCGGCAGTCGAGGTGAACGTTGCGGATTTCCGAGGAGGGCAGACGGACCTGGGCATAATCCCCTTCCTTGGCCAGGACCTGAGCGCCGGAGCCGGCGCTGCGGGCCATCTGGCCGCCCTTGTTCCGGCGCAACTCGATATTGTGGATGACCGTACCCAGGGGGATATGGCGCAGGGGCATGGAATTTCCGGGCAGCAGGTCGACCGTGCTGTTGGAGGCCACGATGCTCTGGCCGACCCCCAGGTCTTGGGGGGCCAGGATGTACCGCCTCTCGCCGTCGGCATACTTGATCAGGGAGATGAAGGCCGAACGGTTGGGGTCGTACTCGATCGTTTCCACCAAGCCGGGCACTTCCAGCTTGTCCCGGCGAAAATCGATTAAGCGGTATATTTTCCGGAAACCTCCGCCGCGGTGGCGCATGGCGATTCGGCCCCGGTTCGTCCGGCCGCCGGCCTTGGGCAGGGAGCGCAGCAGGGGCTTGTGGGGCTGGTGGCCGGTCAGCTCCCCGTAGTCCAGACCGGTCCGGTGTCTGAGCCCGGGGGTGACGGGTTTATAGGATTTGATGGCCATGTTTAGACCGCCTCGAAGAATTCGATCATCTTCTCGCCTTCTCTGAGCTTGACGAAGGCCTTTTTCCAGCTCCGGGTCCGCCCCATGTTCCGGCCGACCCGCTTGAGCTTACCCTGACGATTCTGGGTGCGGATTGTTTCAACCTTGACCTTGAACAGAGCCTCGACCGCCTTCTTGATCTCGGCCTTGTTGGCCCGCGAAGAGACCTCGAAACAGACCTCCCGGTTGGATTCTTTCAGCCAAGTGGTCTTCTCGGTAATGACCGGCCGCAAGATGATCTGGTAGGGATCCTTCATCACTTCAACCTCTCCACCAGGGATTCTAAGGCCGGTTCGGTGAAGACCAGCCAGGTATGCCCCAGCACATCGAAGGCCGTCAGGCCGCGAGGGTCCACCGCCTTGACCCCGGGGATGTTGCGCACGGCCTGGAACAGGTTCCGGTTCGCGGCCCGGTCGATGATCAAGGCTGAACGGAGCTTAAGGCCATCGAGGACCCTGGCCGCCTCTTTGGTCTTAGGCTCCTTGAGCTCAAATTTATCCATGACCAGAAGCTGTTTCTCGGCGGCCTTGAGCGACAGGGCCGAGCGCAGCGCGTTCTGCTTAACCTGTTTGGGCAGGTCGTAAGAGAAATCGCGGGGCTTGGGCCCGAAGCTCGTGCCGCCCTTGCGCCACAGGGGCGAGCGGATGCCGCCCGTCCGGGCCCGGCCCGTGCCCTTTTGCCGCCAGGGCTTGCGGGTGCTTCCGCTGACTTCGCCCCGGGTTTTGGTCGAGACCGTTCCCCGTCGCCGGTTGGCTTGGGCATTGACGGCTGCTTCCCAGAGGAGGTGCTCCTTGACCGGATAAGCAAAAATGCCGGCCGGCAGGGCGATGTCCCCGGTCTTCTGTCCGTTGGCGTCGATGACCTGCACTTTATCCATGTCTCACTCTTTCCTGGTTCACTTGGCGGCGAAGCTCTCTTTCCGGATCAAGACATAAGCTCCCGTCGGTCCGGGCACGGCTCCCCGAACTACCAGCAAATTTTTCTCCTTGTCCGCCTCGACGACCGTCAGCCGCTTGGCCGTCACTCGGGCGTGGCCCATGTGGCCGGGCATGCGCTGGCCTTTGACCACGCGGGAGGGAAAAGAAGATGCGCCGATCGAGCCGGGCCGGCGGTGGAACATCGAGCCGTGGGAGGCCTTGCCGCCGTGGAAGCCGTGGCGCTTAATGACGCCCTGGAAACCGCGGCCCTTGCTGGTGCCGATGACATCCACTGTCTCGCCCGCGGCGAAAATATCCACCAGCACCTGGTCGCCTTCCTTGAGCTCGGAAGCGCCGTCGTATTTGAATTCCCGCAGAACCCGCACTACCGGCGTTCCGGACTTGGCGAAATGGCCGGTCTGGGGTTTATTGGGCTTTTTCACGCTCTTGTCCTCGACCAGCCCCAGCTGGACGGCCGGGTAGCCGTCTTTGTCCCGGCTCTTGCGCTGGATGACCGTGCAGGGCCCTGCCTGCAGGACCGTCACGGCAGTGAGGTTGCCCTCTTTGTCGAAACTCCGGCTCATGCCCAACTTGATGCCGATCAGCCCCTCGACCATGGTCATTCTCCCGCTCCGAAGGCCTGAATCTCCACATCGATGCCGGCCGGCAGGTCCAATTTCTGAAGCTCCTCGATCGTCTCGTTATTGTACTCGCTGATATCGAGCATCCTCTTGTGGATGCGCATCTCGAAGTGCTCCCGGGAGCGCTTGTCGACATGGGGCGAGCGCAGAACGCAGAACCTCTGGATCTTGGTCGGCAGGGGGATCGGTCCGGCTATGTGCGCGCCGGTCCGTTTGGCCTTGACGACGATATCCCGGACGGATTGGTCCAAGAGCCTATGGTCAAATGATTTCAATCTGATTCTGATCTTTTCCATGTCTGTCGTCCTTGCTCTTTCTCAGCCTTGACTCCGAACCGATAACCTCTATCTCTTCAATACGGTGAAGGGCGCCGGGCTACTCCAGGACCTCGGTGACCGAGCCGGCGCCCACCGTCCGGCCGCCCTCCCGGATGGCGAACCGCAGCCCCTTCTCCATGGCCACGTCCGTGATCAGCCCTATCTCCAGGTTGGCGTTATCCCCCGGCATCACCATCTCCACCCCCTGCGGCAGCTTCACCGTCCCCGTCACGTCCGTCGTCCGAAAATAAAACTGCGGCCGGTACCCCGTGAAAAACGGCGTGTGCCGCCCCCCCTCCTCCTTCTTCAAAGCATAGACCTGCGCCGTGCACCGCCGGTGCGGCGTGATCGACCCCGGCTTGGCCAGCACCATGCCCCGCTCCACTTCGTCCTTGTCCGTACCCCTCAACAGCACCCCGATGTTGTCCCCGGCCATCCCCTCGTCCAACAGCTTCCGGAACATCTCCACCCCGGTCACCACCCGCTTGCGCGTCTCCCCAAATCCCACTATCTCCACCTCTTCCCCTACCTTCACCTTGCCCCGGTCCACCCGGCCCGTCACCACCGTCCCCCGGCCCGAGATCGAAAAAATATCCTCCACCGGCATCAAGAACGGCAGGTCCACCAGCCTCACCGGCTGCGGAATGTGCTCGTCCACCGCCTTCATCAACTCCAGAATCTTCTTGTTCCACTCATTCGAGGGGTCCCCGTCCGACTCCATCGACTTCAGGGCCGAACCCCGAATCACCGGTATCTTGTCCCCCGGAAATTCATACTTCTTCAGCAGCTCCCGCACCTCCAGCTCCACCAAATCCAATATCTCCGGGTCCTCCACCATGTCCACCTTGTTCATGAACACCACGATGGCCGGCACGTTCACCTGCCGCGCCAACAATATGTGCTCCCGCGTCTGCGGCATCGGCCCGTCGTCCGCCGCCACCACCAGGATCGCCCCGTCCATCTGGGCCGCCCCGGTGATCATGTTCTTGATGTAGTCGGCGTGCCCCGGACAATCAATGTGGGCATAGTGCCGGGTGGCCGTCTCATACTCTATGTGCGCAATCTGTATCGTCAGCCCCCGCTCCCTCTCCTCCGGAGCGTTGTCGATGTCCCCGTACTCCTTCACCTGCACCTTGGGGTTCATCTTGTGCAGCACCTTGGTGATGGCCGACGTCAGCGTCGTCTTCCCGTGGTCCACGTGCCCAATCGTCCCTACGTTCAAATGCGGCTTCGTCCTCTCAAACTTTGCCTTCGACATCGCTGTGACCTCCTGTTTCTTTCCGGGAGCTCAAGCTCCCCGCTCTCGCCTCAATGGGCGAAGGGAATCCTTCCTTCCACGCGCGCCACAACCTCCTCTTTCTTGTGGGGCGGAGCCACCTCATACTGGAGGAACTCCATGGAAAACACGCCCCGTCCCTGGGTCAGGGTGCGAAGAATAGTGGCATAGCCGAACATCTCGCTGAGGGGGGCTAGGGCCCGGACCAGCCTTGAAGTCTCGCGCATCTCTAGGCCTTCGATCCTTCCCCGCCGGGCGTTCAAGTCGCTGACGATGTCTCCCAGGTATTCGTCCGGGGAGATGACCTCCAGCCTCATCATCGGCTCGAGTAGGGCCAACCCGGCCTTGGCCGCCGCTTCCTTGAAGGCCAGCGAAGCGGCGATCTTAAAGGCCAGGGGCGATGAGTCCGTCTCGCTGGCCGAACC
The DNA here is from genome assembly GCA_963702835.1 of Candidatus Aminicenantota bacterium. Classification (GTDB taxonomy): domain Bacteria; phylum Acidobacteriota; class Aminicenantia; order Aminicenantales; family JAFGAV01; genus JAFGAV01. Next base: position 657,928 of record OY969762.1, on the reverse strand, counting down.
TCCGGTCAAGACGACCTTGATGTCGGTCAGGGGATAGCCGGCCAGCAGGCCCGTGTCCATGGCCTCCCGCAGGCCGTCCCGGATAGCGGGTATGAAAGCGCGGGGGATAACGGTTTCTTTGGTGCGATCCTCGAAATCGAACCCGGCGCCGCGGGGCAGGGGCTGGACTTCGAGCTGACAATGGCCGAACTGTCCCTTGCCGCCCACCTGCCGGTCGTACTGGGCCTCGCCCCGGGCGACGGCCAGGATGGTCTCCTTGTAGGCCACCTGGGGCTGGCCCACGTTGGCCCGCACCCCGTATTCGCGCGACATGCGGTCCAAGAGGATTTCCAGGTGCAGCTCGCCCATGCCGTAAACCAGGGTCTGGCCGGTCATGGGGTCCTGCATGATCCGGACAGTGGGGTCCTCCTTGGCCATTTTGGCCAAGGCTTCGGCCAGGCGGGCATGTTCGGTCCTCGACTTGGGCTCGATCGTCACGGAGATGACCGGCTCGGGGAAGCGGATAGTCTCCAGGACTATGGGCTGATGCTTGTCACACAGGGTATCGCCCGTGCCCAGGTTCTTGGTCGAACTCAGCGCGGCGATGTCCCCGGCATAAACCTCCTTGATCTCCTCCCGTTTGTTGGCATGCATTTTGAGGAGGCGGCTGACCCGCTCATCCTCGTCCTTGGTGGAGTTATAGAGGATCGAACCCAGCCGAGCCTTGCCCGAATAGGCCCGGAAAAAGGCCAACGTTCCGACGTAGGGGTCGTTCATGACTTTGAACACCAGGGCGGAAAAAGGCTCCGCGTCCTGAGGCTTCCGCATACGGATTTCTTCGGTGCGGGGATGATGGCCGACCACGGGAGGCAGGTCTTCCGGCGAAGGCAGGAAATCCACAATGGCGTTGAGCAGGGGCTGGACACCCTTGTTGCGGAAGGAAGCGCCGTAGAGGACCGGGACAAGCTTCAGGCCGATGGTGCTGCGGCGAATGGCCTGGCGGATGTCGCCGGCAGAGATGGCCGCCCCGCTGAGGTAGAGCTCCATCAGCTTGTCATCCGTATCGCACAATGTCTCAATCATCTGTGTCCGTGTCCGTTCGACTTCCTTCAGGTGTTCGCTCCTCACTTCCCCGAGGGTGAGGTCCGAAGCGATCAGCCCGTCGCCCCAGTCATACTCCTTGCCGTCGATGACATCGACGACACCCCGGAAGGTCTCTTCCCGACCCAGCGGGATTTGGACGGGCAACGGCCGGGCGCCCAGCTTGGTCTGGATCTGGTCCACAGCCCTCTCCGGGTCCGCGCCCACCCTGTCCATCTTATTGATGAACACGATCCGGGGGACGCGGTAGCGGTCGGCCTGGCGCCAGACCGTTTCCGACTGGGACTCGACCCCACCTACCCCGCACAGGACAATCAGGCCGCCATCGAGCACCCGCAGGGAGCGCTCGACCTCGGCCGTGAAATCCACGTGGCCGGGGGTATCGATGATGTTGATCCGATGGTTATTCCAGAAACAGGTTGTGGCCGCGGAGGTTATGGTGATCCCCCGCTCCTGCTCCTGGGCCATCCAATCCATGACCGCCGTCCCCTCGTCCACCTCGCCCATCTTGTAGGTGATGCCGGTATAGTAGAGGATGCGTTCCGTGGTCGTCGTCTTGCCGGCATCGATATGGGCCATGATGCCGATGTTCCTGACGCTTCCGATCGAATAAAGTCGCGCCACTCCTCTTCTCCATGGTGCTCAAGGCCGGCGGCCTGAATCTCACAATCACCATCTATAATGAGCAAAAGCCCGGTTGGCCTCTGCCATTTTGTGCGTATCTTCACGCTTCTTCACTGCGCCGCCGCGGCTGTTAACGGCATCCATGATCTCGGCAAAGAGCTTGTCCCGCATGCTCTTGCCGCCCCGCCCATAGGAATAGTGGAGCAGCCAGCGGATGCCCAAGGCCATGGAGCGCTGGACGGGCACTTCGATGGGGACCTGGTAGGTCGCCCCGCCCACCCGGCGGGACTTGGTCTCCAGGATGGGCCGGACGTTCTCCACCGCCTTTTCCAGGGTCTTGAGGGGATCCTCCTTGGCCTTCTCCTTGATGAGGTCCATGACCCCGTAGATGGTCTGCTCGGCCACGCTCTGTTTGCCCTTCTTCATATAGCTGCTGATGAACTTGGAAACCAGGGTGCTGTTGAAGACATGGTCGGGGGCCTGCGGCTTTTTCTTGATTTTCCCTCTGCGCGGCATGCTCGGCTCCTCTACGACTTGGCCATCTTTTTCTCTTTGGGCCGCTTGGCGCCGTAGCGGGACCGGCTCTGCATCCGGTTCTGGACTCCCTCGCTGTCTAGAGTGCCCCGGATGATGTGGTAGCGGACACCGGGCAGATCCTTGACCCGGCCGCCCCGGAGCATGACGATGGAGTGCTCCTGAAGGTTGTGGCCGACGCCGGGGATATAGCCGGTCACCTCGATGTTATTGGTCAGCCTGACCCGGGCCACTTTGCGCATGGCCGAGTTCGGCTTTTTGGGAGTAGTAGTGAAGACGCGCGTGCAGACGCCCCGCTTCTGGGGACAGCTGTCCAAGGCGGGAGACTTGCTCTTGTACCGCTTCCGCGTCCGGCCTTTTCTGACCAGTTGGTTGACTGTTGGCAAGACAAAAACTCCTCATAAACAGTTTATTGTGATCCATCCCGGAGCAGGGCGTGCTATCTCGAGACGAATAGAGGGATACTAGCAAATATCCCTTGTCGTGTCAAGAATTTCGAGGCTTGTCCAGCTCAGGCCAGGTCGGGGAGAACCGTTTCGGTCTCCTTACCCAAAACCGGACCTTCCTCCTTGATCTCGACATCTCGATAATATTTATACCCTGTTCCGGCAGGGATCAGCCGTCCCATGATGATATTCTCCTTGAGGCTGCGCAGGTGGTCCACTTTCCCGCACAGGCTGGCCTCGGTCAGGACCCGGGTCGTCTCTTGGAAAGATGCGGCCGAGATGAAGCTGTCCGTGCTCAAGGCGCTCTTGGTGATGCCCAGGAGCAGGGGCCGGGCTTTGGCCGGCTTGCCGCCCTTCTTGATCACCTTCTCGTTCTCCTCCTGGAAAATAAATTTGTCCACCTGTTCGTCTATCAGGAACTCGGTGTCCCCCACCTCTTCAACCTTCACCCAGCGCAGCATCTGGCGGATAACGACTTCGATGTGCTTGTCGTTGATGCTGACGCCCTGGAGGCGGTACACCTCTTGAATTTCCCGGAGGAGGTACTCGGCCAGCTCCTTCTCTCCCAGGACACGGAGGATGTCATGAGGATTGACCGGCCCGTCCATCAGGGGTGTCCCGGCCCTGATCCTCTCGCCATCGCCCACGCTGAGGTGAGCCCCCTTGGGAATGAGGTATTCCTTCTCGCCGACGAACTCGGACTTAACCGTCAGTTTCCGGTAGCCGCGGAGCAGGCCGCCGTATTGAACCAAGCCGTCGATCTCGGAGATGACGGCAGTGGCTTTGGGCCGCCGGGCTTCGAACAGCTCCTCGGCCCGGGGCAGGCCGCCGGTGATGTCCTTGGTCCGGGCGGCCTCTCGGGGGATCTTGGCCAGGATGTCGCCGGCGTTGACTTTGTCGCCCTCTTTGACGCTTAAGTTGGCGCCCGCCGGCAGATAATACTTGCGCAGCACGACCGGTTCCTCTTTCTTGGTCTTAGGGTTCACCTCTTTGCGGTGCGGATCCACCATCTCCATGCGGGGCTGCATCTTTTCGTCCTTGGGGTCGATGATGACCGGGGTGATCCGGCCGGTGAATTCGTCCTGCACTTCCTCCATGGTGATGCCCAAGGCTACGTCCTGGAATTGAACCTGGCCTGATTCCTCGGTCAGGATGAGGGTGTTAAAGGGGTCCCACTCGGCGAAGTGCTGCCGGGATTTGACCGGCTCGCCCTCCTTCACCAAAAGCCTGGCGCCGTAGGGCACCTGGTAATGCTCCACCTCCCGGCCGCGGTGGTCGAGGATGGCGATGTTGGCGTTGCGGTTGACGACTACCAAGTCGCCCTCCCGGTTAATGACGGACTTGAGGTTGTTGAAACGGAGGATGCCTTCGTTCTTGGCCTCCAGCTGGGACCGCTCCGCGCCCCGGACGGCGACGCCGCCGTGATGGAAGGTGCGCATGGTGAGCTGCGTGCCGGGTTCGCCGATGGACTGCGCGGCGATGATGCCCACCGCCTCGCCCAGCTCGACCAGGTAGCCCGAGGCCAGGTTCCGGCCGTAGCACAGCTGGCAGACGCCCCGCTTGGACTCGCAGGTCAGGAGCGACCGGATCTTGACCCGCTCCAGGCCCATGTTTTGGAACTCCCGGGCCACCTCTTCGGTAATTTCCTGGTTGGCCTCGACGACGACCTTGTTGGTGTCGGGATGAACGACCCGGTCCAGGGAGATGCGGCCCACGATCCGATCGTAGAAGGGCTCGATGATCTCACCGTTCTCCACGATGGCCGTGATGTTGATGCCCTTGGCCGTGCCGCAGTCCACCTCGTCGATGATAACCTCTTGGGAGGAGTCCACCAGCTTGCGGGTCAGATAGCCGGAATTGGCCGTTTTGAGGGCTGTGTCGGCCAGGCCTTTCCGGGCGCCGTTGGTGGATATGAAGTATTGCAGGACGTTCAGACCTTCGCGCAGGTTGGAGACGATGGGGGTCTCGATGATCTCGCCAGAGGGCTTGGACATCAGGCCCCGCATCCCGGCCAGCTGCCTGATCTGCTGCTTGTTGCCCCGCGAGCCGGAGTCGGACATGACGTACAAGGGGTTGAGCTCGGGCCCTTCAGTCGAGATGCGCTTCATCTCGGCCAGCATGGCGTTAGACACTTTGTCCGTGACGTCGCCCCAGATCTCGACCACTTGGTTGAAGCGTTCTCCGGCCGAAATTAGGCCTTCCCGGTAGTCGTTCTCGATGGCCTGCACCTGGCGCTGGGCCCGTTCCACCAGCTCGCTTTTTTCTTTGGGCACGACGAAATCATCGATGCCCAGCGAGAAACCGGCCTGAGTGGCCAGGTTGAAGCCCAACTCCTTCAGCCGGTCCAGGGTTTCAACCGTGGGGCCCAGCCCCACCCGGAGGTAGATGAAGAAAATCAGGTTCTCCATCCCCCTTTTCTTCAGCGTGCCGTTGACGAAGGGAATGCCCGGCGGCAAGTTGTCGTTGAAAATGATCCGGCCGGGCGTCGTCTCCACCAGCTTTTTGTTCATCTGAACAATGGGACAGCTCTGCACGGCCTGGTCGTCATAGTAGGTGGCCAGGTTCATGAACGGCCCGGTGAGGCGCAGGTTGATCAGGGAATGAAGCCCGACTTCCTTGTTCTCCAAGGCCAGCAGGACCTCTTCTTTGGAGCCGAAGATGCGGCCCTCGCCTTTCTGGTTCTTCTTGGCCAGGCTGCCGTAGTAGCAGCCCAGGACCATGTCCTGGCTGGGGATGGTCAGCGGCCGGCCGTGGGCGGGCGACAGGATGTTGTTGGTGGACAGCATCAAGGTGGAGGCTTCCACCTGGGCCTCAACCGACAAGGGTATATGGACGGCCATCTGGTCGCCGTCGAAGTCGGCGTTGAAGGCGGCGCAGACCAGGGGGTGGATCTGGATGGCCTTGCCCTCGATGAGCAGCGGCTCGAAAGCCTGAATGCCCAGCCGGTGCAGGGTCGGGGCGCGGTTGAGGAGGATGGGATGCTCCTTGACCACCTCCTCCAAGTAATCCCACACCTCGGGCCGTTCCTGTTCGTGCCACTCCCGGGCGATCTTGACGCTGGGCACCAGCCCCTCCTTCTCCAGCTTGTGGAAGATGAAGGGCTTGAACAGCTCTAGGGCCATTTTCTTGGGCAGCCCGCACTGGTGAAGCTTGAGCTCCGGCCCGACCACGATGACCGAGCGGCCGGAGTAGTCCACCCGTTTGCCCAGCAGGTTCTGCCGGAAACGTCCTTGTTTGCCCCGCAACGCTTCGCTCAGGGACTTGAGCGGACGGCGGTTGGCGCCCAGATGGACCCGGCCGCGCTTGCCGTTGTCGAACAGGGCATCCACCGCCTCCTGGAGCATCCGCTTCTCGTTGCGGATGATGAGCTCGGGGGCCTTGAGCTCGATCAGTTTCTTAAGACGGTTGTTGCGGTTGATGACGCGGCGGTAAAGGTCGTTCAGGTCGGAAGTGGCAAAGCGGCCGCCGTCCAGCCGGACCAGGGGCCGCAGGTCGGGCGGGATGACCGGGACGACGTCCAGGATCATCCACTCCGGCCGATTGCCCGATATCTTGAGGGCCTTGAACACGCGCAGCCGCTTGGCATAGCGCAGCCGCCGCTGCTGGGAAGATTCCTTTTTCATCAGCCGGCGCAGTCGCTCGGCTTCCTTCTTGATATCGATGCGCAACAGCAGAGTCTTGATGGCCTCGGCGCCCAGGCCTACGTCGAATTTGTCGCCGTGCTTCTCCTGGGCTTCCTTGAATTCATCATCGGTCAGGAGCTGTTTCTCCTTGAGCGGCGTTTCGCCCGGGTTCAGAACAATATAGGACTCGAAATAAAGAATCTTCTCCAGGTCCTTGATGGACAGGTCCAGGACCAGGCCGATGCGGCTGGGCGGGCTCTTGAAGAACCAGATGTGGGCCACCGGCGAGGCCAGCTGGATGTGGCCCATCCGCTCCCGGCGAACCTTGCTCTTGGTCACCTCGACGCCGCAGCGCTCGCAGATGATGCCCCGGTACTTCATCCGCTTGTACTTGCCGCACAGACATTCGAAATCGTTGATGGGGCCGAAGATCTTGGCGCAGAACAGCCCGTCCTTTTCGGGCTTGAAGGTCCGGTAGTTGATCGTCTCGGGCTTGGTCACCTCTCCCCAGGACCAGCTCTTGATCTTGTCCGGGGAAGCGATGCTGATGCGCACCCGGTCGAAATCCGCTTTGGGCTTTCCGGTTATGGGCGGACGAAGATCCATGATCATTCTCCTTTAAGAATCTGGGGAACCTCGATGCCCCAGGGCAGGATTTCTTCTTTCTCCGCTTTCTCCAGCTCCACGTTCAGACACAGGCTCTGGAGCTCGCGGATCAGGACGTTGACCGATTCGGGCAGCCCGGGCGTGAATTCGAGGTCGCCCTTGACGATGCCCTCGTAGATCTTGGACCGGCCTTCAACGTCGTCCGATTTGACGGTCAGAATCTCCTGCAGAGTGTAGGCGGCGCCGTAGGCCTCCAGGGCCCAAACCTCCATTTCCCCGAAGCGCTGGCCGCCGAACTGGGCCTTGCCTCCCAGCGGCTGCTGGGTGATCAGGGAGTAGGGGCCCGTGGAGCGGGCGTGAATTTTATCGTCCACCAGGTGGTAAAGCTTCATCATATAGATGAAGCCGACCGTCACTTCCTGGTCGAAGGGCTGGCCGGTCATGCCGTCGAAGAGCACGGTCTTGCCCGACTCCGGCAGCCCGGCTTCCTTCAGCAGCCCCTTGATCTCCGATTCGGAGATGCCGTCGAAAACGGGAGTGGAAATCCATATATTGAGCCGGTGGGCCGCCCAGCCGGCATGGGTCTCCAGGATCTGGCCGACGTTCATGCGGGAGGGAACGCCCAGGGGGTTGAGGACGATGTCCACGGGCGTGCCGTCCGGCAGGCGGGGCATGTCCTCTTCGGGCACGATCTTGGCCACAATGCCTTTATTGCCGTGTCGGCCGGAGACCTTGTCGCCCACGCTAAGCTTCCTCTTCATGGCGATGAAAACCTTGATGGCCTGGATGACGCCGGGAGCCAGCTCATCTCCCTTTTTCAGGTTGTCCACTTTCTCCTTGAACAGCCCCTTCAGGGCTTCAATCTGGCGGCGGATCTTCTTGTCTATATCGCGGACCTTGCGCTCCCGTTCCTCATTGTCCGTCAGGCGCAACTTGGACAGGTCGTCCGGGTCGATCTGGTCCAGCAGGCGTTCGGTCAGGGTCTGCCCCTTCTTCAAGTTCAGCTCCCCCAGCTTGTGATCGTGCTCGACCTCCTCGCCTTTCAGGAGGGACTTGATTTTCCGCCAACTCTCGGCCTCCATGATGGAGATCTCGTCGTCCAGGTTCCGCTTCATTTTGGCGATCTCGTCCTTCTCGATCTGCTTGGCCCGGTTCCCCTTCTCCGCCCCCCGGCGGGAGAAAATGCGGACGTCGATAATGATGCCCTCCACGCCCGGCGAACAGTACAGGGAAGCATCCTTGACGTCCAGGGCCTTCTCGCCGAAGATGGCCTTCAGCAGCTTCTCCTCGGGCGAAAGCTGGGTCTCGCCCTTGGGAGCCACCTTGCCCACCAGGACATCCCCGGAACGGACCTGGGCGCCGATGCGGACGACACCGTTCTCGTCCAGGTTGCGCAGCAGGTTCTCCGGCACGTTGGGGATGTCTCGGGTGATGTCCTCCGGGCCGAGCTTTGTATCTCGGGCTTCGATCGTCTCCTCGACGATGTGGAGGGAGGTGAAGATGTCCTCCTTGATCAGCTTCTCACTGACGATGATGGCGTCCTCAAAGTTGTAGCCGCGCCAGGGCATGAAGGCGGACAGCACGTTGCGGCCCAGCGACAGGTCCCCCCCGTCGGTGCAGGAGCTGTCAGCCAGGATCTGCCCCCGCTCCACATGGTCGCCCCGGTGGACAATGGGCCGTTGGCTGAGGCAGGTGTTCTGGTTGGTGCGGAGGAATTTGATCAGCAGGTAGAGGTCGGTGCCCACCTCATGGCTGCGGGCGCCCCGGTGTTCATCCACCCGGACCAGGATGCGCTCGGCGTCAACGAACTCGACAACACCCGCGCGGCGGCAGACGACGACGTCCCCCGAGCCTTTGGCCACCAGATGCTCAATGCCCGTCCCCACGCGGGGTGACTCGGGCCGCAGAAGGGGCACGGCCTGGCGCTGCATGTTGGACCCCATCAGGGCCCGGTTGGCGTCGTCGTGCTCCAAGAAGGGTATGAGGGCCGCCGAGAGCGATACCAACTGTTTGGGCGAAACGTCGATATAGTCGATCTGATGCTTGGGCAGGATTTTGAAGTTTCCCATCTGACGGGCGCTGATCAGGTCGCTCAGGAAAACGCCCTTCTCATCCACCCGAGCGTTGGCCTGGGCGATGTTGTGCTTCTCCTCCTCCCAGGCCGTCAGGTAGAAACAGAAGGGTTCAACCACCGGCAGATGCCGGGCGTCGTTCCTTTTAAGCCTGTCACCTTCTTTTTTATAGAGATCCTGCTCGACGATGTCGCCTATGGCATAGGAGCTGTCGCCGGGATGAATGACCTTGATGTAGTCTATGATCCGGCCGTCTTTGACTTTGCGGTAGGGGGTCTCCAAAAAGCCGTAAGGATTCACCCGGGCGAAACAGCTCAGTGAGGAGATGAGGCCGATGTTGGGACCTTCGGGGGTCTCCACCGGGCAGATCCGGCCGTAGTGGGAAGCCTGGATATCACGGACCTCGAACCCGGCCCTTTCCCGGCTCAGGCCGCCCGGGCCCAAAGCCGACAAACGCCGCTTGTGGGTCATCTCGGCCAGGCTGTTGATCTGGTCCATGAACTGGCTGAGCTGAGAGCTGCCGAAAAATTCCTTAAGGGCGGCAATGACTGGTTTGGAGTTGATGAGGTCCTGAGGCATGGCCGAGGCCAGGTCGGCGGTGACGGTCATTTTCTCCTTCACCGTCCGCTCCATCCGGGTCAGGCCGATGCGGAAGGCATTCTCCACCAGTTCGCCCACGGAGCGGACCCGGCGGTTGCCCAGGTGGTCGATGTCGTCCACCGTGCCCTCGCCGCGGCGGAGGCCGAAGAGGTACTTGATGACCTCCACGTAGTCCTTGGGCGACAGCGTCTTCTCCTCCATGGGGGTGTTCAGCCCCAGCTTGATGTTGAACTTCAGCCGGCCGATGTGGGAGAAGTTATACTTCTGGGGGTTGAAGAACAGGCTCTGGAAGAGATTATGAGCGCTCTCCATAGTATGGGGCTCGCCCGGCCGCAATTTTCTGTAGATCTCGGCCGTGGCCTGCTGGCTGTCCTTGCGCAGGTCTTTGCGGACAGTGTTGCAGATGATGAGGCCGGGTTTGTCGGTCTCGGGGAAAAAGACCTCAAAGGCTTCGCCGCGGCCGGTCAGGAAATCGAGCTGGACATCGTTGATCTCCTCGTTGACCCGGACTTTGCCTTTGATGCCCACCAGGGCGTAAGCGCCCTTGAATTCCCGCTTGTCCATCAAGACCTTGGTCAGGCCGGCCTCGGTCATTTGGGAGAGGGCCTCGGGAGTGATCTTCTTATGGGCCGCAACCAGGACCGCCTTGCTCTTAGCCTCCTTGATGTCCTCGCCGGCTGTCCTGCCGATCAGGTGTTCGGACACCTCCCAGTAGAGCTTCCCTTCCTCCGGGATAATCTTGAATACGGGGTGGAACAGGCGGATGATGTCTTCATCCGAGCCGAAGCCCAGGGCCCGCAGAAAAACCGTGGCCAGGAACTTCTTTTTACGGTCGAGGCGGACGTAGAGGATATGCTTGGCGTCGTATTCGAACTCCACCCAGGCGCCGCGATAGGGAATGATCTTGGCCACGAACTGCCCTTTGCCCTCGCCCGGCCGGTAGAAGACCCCCGGCGACCGCTGCAGTTGGCTGACCACCACCCGTTCGATGCCGTTGAAGATGAAGGTCCCCTTCTCGGTCATGAGCGGGATGTCCCCGAAATAGACCTCCTGTTCCTTGATATGCTTGAGCCGCTTGACCTTGGTCGCGACGTCCTTGTCCCAGGAGATGAGCCGGACCTTGAGCCGAAGGGGGACGGAATAGGTGTAGCCTTTGTGCAGGCACTCGGTGGGGGTGTACTTCATCTTCAACTCGACGGTGTCCCCGCAGTGCTCGCAGAGCGGGATTTCGATCTTGTGGGCGGCCCCGCAGAAGGGGCAGATCTCCTTCTCCGTCAGTTCGACCTTGGCCGGCAGGAGGGTCTTGCAGCTGGCGCAGCGCATCCGGGAGTTTTCCACGCCCTTCAATCGTCCGCAGGTGCATTCCCAATTGCCGATGGAGTAGCTGATGAAATCGAGCTGGGTCGTCTCTTTGAAATCCGAAATGGGGAAGACGTCCTTGAAGGCAGCCTGCAGCCCGATGTCCTTCCGTTCCTCGGGCAGGAGGTCCATCTGGAGGTAGTCGGTGTAGGACTGCCTTTGGATGGCCAAAAGATCGGGCATGGGGAACACGCCCGGGATCTTTGAAAAATCTTTCCTTTGGCGAAAAATGTTTTCCTGTTCTCTATACATTCGGCACTCTCAAAGCCCTAAAAGCGTTCAAAGCCCTTACCGCTAATGGCCACGACCAAGGCCGTCTCCGGCAGCTGCACCCTACTGCAGCTCGACAACAGCTCCCACTTCGCCGAATTTGGCCTTGATGGCCTCAGCCTCGGCCTTGGGCACATTCTCCTTGACAGTCTTGGGCGCGCCGTCGACCAGGTCCTTGGCTTCCTTCAGGCCCAGGCTGGTCACTTCCCGAACGACCTTGATGACCTGGACCTTGTTGGCCCCGACCGACTTCAGGACGACGGCGAACTCGGTCTTCTCCTCCACGGCGGCAGCTTGGCCGGCGGGCGCGGCCGAGGCCATGGCTACCGGAACGGCGGCCGCGGCGCTGATCCCATAGCGCGTCTCGAACTCTTTGATGTAGTCTGCAAGCTTCAGCACCGTTAGGCTATCCAGATGCTTGAAGAATTCCTCTTTTGTCACTTGAATACCTCCTTTATAATCTGCGGCACCCTAGGCCGCTTGTGAGTCTCTATCCATCATGGCCCTTCAGGCTTCCCGGCTGGTTTTGAACTGGGCCAGTTGCCGGCCCAGCGTGCCGAGCGGCGACTGGAGCGTCTGGAGCATTTTGGTCAGGGGAGAGGCCATAAGGCGGGCGAAACGAGCCAGCAACTCCGGCCGGGAAGCAAGCTTGGCGATCTCCTCGAACCTGTCCGGCCCGAACAGACGCCCCTGCAGCAGCCCTCCCTTGACCGACAACACTTTGTTCTGGGCCGAAAATTCCTTGAGGGCTTTGGCCAGGTCGACCGGATCTCCGTCGGTGAAGGCAATGGCCGTCGGCTTTCGGAAATATCCTTTCAGGGCGGCCGGGAACCGGTCGTCCAAGGCCTTGAGAGCCAAACGATTCTTGACCACCTTGAAACCGTGGGCCTTCTTGCGGAGCGCTTTGCGCAGGGCCACGGACTGGGCCACGCTGACATTGGTGAAATCCATCAGGTAGAAGCTGTCCTGTCGGCTTAAAATGTCGGCCAGCTGCTTGATGTGCAGGTTTTTTTTCTCGCGCTTCATGATCGGCTCCCCTACTTTTCCAGGATATCCTCGGACAGCTTGAAGGAGGGCCCCATAGTCGAGGTCAGGAACATGCTCCGCACGTATTTCCCCTTGGCCGCCGGCGGTTTGGCGTGAAGAATAGCCTGCAGAAAGACCTTGATATTCTCCACCAGCTTGTCCTCGGTGAAAGAAATTTTCCCTACCGTGGAATGAAGAATGCCCGTCTTGTCCACGCGGAATTCGACTTTGCCAGCCTTGGTTTCCTCAACGGCCTTCTTGATATCGAAGGTCACCGTTCCGGACTTGGGGTTGGGCATCAGGCCCTTGGTGCCCAGGATGCGGCCCAGCTTGCCCACTCCCCTCATGACGTCGGGCGTGGCGATGACCACGTCAAAATCGATCCAGCCCCCGGTGATCTTTTCAATCAGCTCCTCGCCCCCGGCGAAATCGGCGCCGGACTCCTCAGCCTCCTTGATTTTCTCTCCCGAGGCGATGACACATATTTTCTTGGTCTGGCCCGTGCCGAAGGGCAGGATGACCGTGCCCCGGACCATCTGGTCGGAGTGCTTGGGGTTGACCCCCAGCCGCAGCGAAACATCGACCGACTCGTTGAATTTGGCGTAGGCCGCTTTCTTCAGCAGGCTGACCGCCTCTTCTATGGAAAACTCGGGCTTCCCCGCCGCAAGTTCCTTGGCCTTAGTGAAGTTCTTACCGTGTTTAGCCACTGATGATCTCCAGTCCCATGTTCTTGGCTGTTCCCTCGACGATCCTGACCGCCCCTTCAAGGGTATTGGCGTTTAAGTCGGGCATCTTCAATCGGGCGATGTCTTCAATCTGCTTCCGCGTGACTTTGCCCACTTTGTCCTTGTTGGGCGCGGCTGAGCCCTTGGCGATGCCGGCCGCTTTTTTTAACAGATAAGAAGCGGGAGGGGTTCTCAGGACGAAGGTAAACTTTTTATCTTTGAAGACGGTGATCTCCACCGGAACGATCATCCCCTCTTCCATCTTGCTTGTCTTCTCGTTGAACTGCCTGACGAATTCCATGATGTTGACCCCGTGCTGGCCCAAGGCCGGCCCGACCGGCGGGGCGGGGCTGGCCTGTCCGGCTACGATCTGGAGTTTAATCTTGGCCACAACTTCTTTGGACATGGAGCCTCCTAGATTTTTTCCACCTGCAGGAATTCGAGCTCGACGGGCGTGGACCGGCCGAAGATGGTCACCATGACCTTGAGGGTGCTTCGTTCGCTATTGACCTCCTCCACGATCCCGTTGAAGTTGAAGAACGGGCCGTCCACGATCCGCACCGCTTCACCCTTGACGATGGCGTGCTTGGGCTTGGGCTTTTCCGATGTCGTCTCCATCTGGGTTACGATTTGCTTGACCTCGGCTTTGCTCAAGGGCGAGGGCTTTTTGCCCGAGCCGACAAACCCGGTCACCTTGGGCGTCTCGCGGATGATGTGCCAATTCTCATCCGACATCTCCATCTCGACGAGAATGTAGCCGGGATAAGACCTCTTGGCCGAAACGACTTTCTTGCCGGCCTTGATCTCGACCACGTTCTCTTTAGGGATGATGATCTGTCCAATCTCGTCGGTAATTCCCAACTCGGCCGCCCGCTGCATGATGGACTCCCGGACGAAGTCCTCGAACCCCGAGTAGGTATGAACGATATACCAGTTCTTAGCCATGGCCGCCATCACCTCTTCAGGCTCCTGACCAGGTCGATGAGCCGGGAAAAAATGATATCCATGAAAAACAAGTAGAACCCGAAGAAAAAGACGGACAGGATGACCACTAGGGTCGTGTTGGCCGTCTCCCGGCGCGAAGGCCAGGTGACTTTTTTCAGCTCGGCCCTGACCTCCTTCAGGAAGGAGAAGAAGCGCTTATACCAAACCTTTTTCTTTCCGTTCATCATGTCACCTTCTCACCCGAAAAATCTCATCCGTCCTGTCCGCAGGGGCTCTACCCGGCCGGCTCCTCGACGGGGCCGGCTTCAGGACTGGCAGGTGAGGCAGGACTCGAACCCGCAACCTGCGGTTTTGGAGACCGCTGCTCTAGCCAGTTGAGCTACTCACCTACCCTCTCGCGTATCCTCCTCGACGGGTTCCTCAGCCTATTTCACTTCTTTATGGACGGTATGCTTCCGGCAGAAAGGGCAGAACTTTTTTAGTTCCATCTTCTCCGCCTGGTTCTTTTTATTGCGCGTGTTGGAATAGTTCCGGCGTTTGCACACCGAGCAGGCCATTAAAATTTGCTCTCTCATAGCCTATCCTTGCCTATCCTTCAAAGCCAGGGGGCCGAACCAAATTCAGCAAAATTTGGATCATAGTCCCTCATTTTCCTTATTCCAGGACCTCGGTGACCGAGCCGGCGCCCACCGTCCGGCCGCCCTCCCGGATGGCGAACCGCAGCCCCTTCTCCATGGCCACGTCCGTGATCAGCCCTATCTCCAGGTTGGCGTTATCCCCCGGCATCACCATCTCCACCCCCTGCGGCAGCTTCACCGTGCCCGTCACGTCCGTCGTCCGAAAATAAAACTGCGGCCGGTACCCCGTGAAAAACGGCGTGTGCCGCCCCCCTCCTCCTTCTTCAAAGCATAGATCTGCGCCGTGCACCGCCGGTGCGGCGTGATCGACCCCGGCTTGGCCAGCACCATGCCCCGCTCCACTTCGTCCTTGTCCGTACCCCTCAGCAGCACCCCGATGTTGTCCCCGGCCATCCCCTCGTCCAACAGCTTCCGGAACATCTCCACCCCGGTCACCACCCGCTTGCGCGTCTCCCCAAATCCCACTATCTCCACCTCTTCCCCTACCTTCACCTTGCCCCGGTCCACCCGGCCCGTCACCACCGTCCCCCGGCCCGAGATCGAAAAAATATCCTCCACCGGCATCAAGAACGGCAGGTCCACCAGCCTCACCGGCTGCGGAATGTGCTCGTCCACCGCCTTCATCAACTCCAGAATCTTCTTGTTCCACTCATTCGAGGGGTCCCCGTCCGACTCCATCGACTTCAGGGCCGAACCCCGAATCACCGGTATCTTGTCCCCCGGAAATTCATACTTCTTCAGCAGCTCCCGCACCTCCAGCTCCACCAAATCCAATATCTCCGGGTCCTCCACCATGTCCACCTTGTTCATGAACACCACGATGGCCGGCACGTTCACCTGCCGCGCCAACAATATGTGCTCCCGCGTCTGCGGCATCGGCCCGTCGTCCGCCGCCACCACCAGGATCGCCCCGTCCATCTGGGCCGCCCCGGTGATCATGTTCTTGATGTAGTCGGCGTGCCCCGGACAATCAATGTGGGCATAGTGCCGGGTGGCCGTCTCATACTCTATGTGCGCAATCTGTATCGTCAGCCCCCGCTCCCTCTCCTCCGGAGCGTTGTCGATGTCCCCGTACTCCTTCACCTGCACCTTGGGGTTCATCTTGTGCAGCACCTTGGTGATGGCCGACGTCAGCGTCGTCTTCCCGTGGTCCACGTGCCCAATCGTCCCTACGTTCAAATGCGGCTTCGTCCTCTCAAACTTTGCCTTCGACATCGCTGTGACCTCCTGTTTATGTTTCGGCCAGCCGAAAATTTTTTAAGCCCACGACCAGGATCGAACTGGTGACCCCGTCCTTACCAAGGACGTGCTCTACCAACTGAGCTACGTGGGCCCGCAGGACCGATGATGGAGCGGGAAACGGGACTCGAACCCGCGACCGACGGCTTGGAAGGCCGACGCTCTACCAACTGAGCTATTCCCGCTCAATGGGCAGGGAAGGATTCGAACCTCCGAAGCGTTTCCGCAGCGGGTTTACAGCCCGCCCCATTTGGCCACTTTGGTACCTGCCCAGCCCTGACGCCCAATCCGCTTCGTTGGAGCCAGCGAAGGGATTCGAACCCCCGACCCGCTGATTACAAATCAGCCGCTCTACCTGCTGAGCTACGCTGGCGCAAAATCTCCTCTGGAATCTCTCTTTTTGCTCGGTATACGGGAAAAAAGAGGAGAAGAATAAAAAAAATGGAATAAAAAACTCCTTGCTTATATTAGTTTAAAAATCAATAATTTGTCAAGAAAAATATTCCAACCCTGGAAAACGGAACCCCGTATCCCAGACTGGCCGGGCACAATGACAAATTGACTATATCAAAAAACCGGCAATTTGTAAAGAATTCAATGGGGAAGCCTCTCCAACTCTTTTTTCCTCAGGTTTTGGTCCCGAAACCTGCGCGCCCTGTCGAGCGATTCGCTCAACCCGCGGTAGAAATCAACCATAAAAAGAGTGTATTTGGCGTACTGGGCCACGGTCAGGTTCTTTCTCAGAAACTGCTCAAGCTCTTCATCCTTGTGCCGGACCATCTGACGCATTTTGTTGATGTTATCCACGGCCGCCAGGATTTTGGACTCCTCGGGCTTCTCCGCCCGGAGCAGTTCACGCAGGCTGCGCATCTCCGTGTTCAGGTCCTTCATAATCGCGTGCTTCTCTTTTTCCAAACGCATGACGGCGGGATAGACCTTGGTCGTTTGCTCTTCGGTCAATTCCAGCACCTGGGTCATGCGCAGCAGCTTAAAAGCGACGAGGTTCTCCTCCGTCCGCGATTGGGGAGCCGGTGCGGCCGGTTCCTCCTGGGCTAAAGCGGCCAGGGGAAAAACGGCCAGCAGGGCTATGGCCAGAGCCAAGGAAGCTTTGTTGTTCATCGGTGTTCTCCTTTGCCTTCTAGGACTTGATCTCTTTTTTCAATTCCTCAAGAAGAAAGGCCATCTCCTCATCGGAAACGACCCGGTAGAGGAGCGGATTCTCCAAGTGGCTTTCCCGGACCTCGCCCTCTCCTCCCAAATTATCCTGGATGGAGGACTCCAAGACCTGGTTGAAGGCCCTCTCCAGCTCCGGGCTGTCGCTGATTTCGGAGTAGATCAGGCCGAGCGTTTCGTGGTCGTTCAAATAATAGTCGGCCGCCGTTGCGGCGGGACGGGGGAAGAAAAAGATGCCGCCGGCCACGGCCAGCAGGATCAGGGGCGCGGCGACGAAGGCCCATTTCCAGCCTAAGCCGAAAAGAGGTTTTTTCTCCGCCCGGGGGCTCAGGGCGGCCAGTTTCGTTCTCAGCCTGTTTAAAGATTCTTCCCAGTAGCCCTCCGGCACAGACCCGGCCGGAATAGCCTTAGCTTCCTGTTGGACCCGCTGGGCCGCCCGGCTGAAAGTCCGGCAGGAAAGGCAGGTACCCAAATGGGCCTCAAGCTTCTTCCCTTTCTCCCCGGACAGAGCGCCGTCCAGCCTATCCGAAATCCATCGTTCATACTTAGCGCATCTCATGGCTCTCCTCCACCTTCAGGTAGGGCCTCATCCTGTCTTGGATCATCTTGCGCGCTTTGAACATCCGCCAGGAGACGGTGTTCTCCGAGCAGCGCAGCAGGCGGGCCGCCTGGCCGTGACTCAAACCCTGGAAAAGGACAAGCTGGACCGGCGCCCTGTAGAGCAGCGGCAGGGCCTCGATGGCCTCCTCGATCTTCTGCCGCAGCTCCCCGGCCAGGGAGTTCAGCTCCGGGGAACGGGAGGCCGGCCCCCTCTCTTCAGCCGGCTGGATGTTGTCAGTCAGCTCTTCTCGGTCTTTTTCCCGGCGTTGTTTCTTCAAGTGATTGAGCGTCCGGTTGACGGCAATGCGATAGATCCAGGTAAAGAAGGACGACTGCCCCCGGAACCCGTCTAAGGACTTGAAAGCCGCCATAAAGGTCTCCTGGGTTAGGTCGTCCGCATCCAAATGGTTTTTGGCAAAACCGAAGATAGTGTGGTAAATGCGCTGTTGGTAGCGCTGGGCCAATTCGGCAAAAGCGTCCATCCGGCCGCCCTGGGCCCGCTCGACAAGCTGCTCATCGCTCGATTCATCCATACGTCTTTTCATGGGATTAGACAACAATTATAGGCCAAGCTTAGCTAAAGGAAAATTGACAGGCCGAAGGGCTTGCTGCTATGATGGGGTCTTCCTCCAAAAGGATTCTCGCCCATGATCGACCGCTACTCCCGCCCGGAGATGAAGGCGGTCTGGTCCGAGGAAAACAAATACCGCAAATGGCTTGACGTAGAACTCGCCGTTTGCCAGGCTTGGGCCGAGCTGGGACAGATTCCCAAAGCCGCACTCAAGACGATCGAAGAAAAAGCCGCTTTCGACACGGCCCGCATCGAGGAGGTCGAGCTAACGGTCAAGCACGACGTCATCGCTTTCCTGACCTGTCTGGCCGAGCATGTCGGCGTGGAGTCCCGCTACATCCATCTGGGCCTGACCTCTTACGACGTCGTGGATACGGCCCTCAGCCTGCTCATCAAGGAGTCCCTGCAGAAGATCCAGGGCCAAGCCGCCGCGCTCCGCGACATCATCCGCGAGCAGGCCGTCCGCCACAAGAGGACGGTCATGGTCGGCCGGACGCACGGCGTGCATGCCGAGCCCATCACCTTCGGAGTCAAGCTCCTGGTCTGGTATGAGGAGATGAAGCGTCACCTGACGCGCCTTGAAGCCGCCCTCCAAACAATCAGCGTCGGCCGTATTTCAGGCTCGGTCGGCACCTACATCCATCTCGACCCTCGGGTGGAGGAGATCGCCCTGGCCAAACTCGGCCTCCAGCCGGCCCCGGTCTCAACCCAAGTCCTGCAGCGGGACCGGCATGCCGAAGTCCTGGCCACCCTGGCCTTGCTGGCTTCCTCCCTGGACAAGTTCGCCGTCGAGTTGCGGCACCATCAGCGGACCGAGGTGCTGGAAGTGGAAGAGCCCTTCACCCGAGGCCAGAAGGGGTCGTCTTCTATGCCCCATAAGAAAAATCCGGTGCGGGCTGAGCGCATCTCCGGACTGGCTCGGGTCATCCGTTCCAACCTCCTGGCCGGCCTTGAGAATATCGGGTTGTGGCATGAGCGGGACATCTCCCATTCATCGGCCGAGCGGGTCATCTTCCCGGACTCCTTCATCCTGACCGACTTTCTCCTGGCCGAAGCCTCGGACATCATCGGCCACTGGGTGGTCCATCCCGAGCGCATGGCCGAGAACGTGCAGGCCACGGGGGGGCTCATCTTCTCCCAGGCCCTGCTCCTGGCCCTAACCCGCAAGAACCTGACCCGGGAGCAGGCCTATGAACTGGTTCAAAAGATCAGCCTTAAGGTCTGGGAGGAGAGGACAAGCTTAAAGGAGACGGCCCTGGCCGACCCGGATATTATCCGGGTTCTCTCCCCGGCCGAGGTCGAAGCCTGCTTCTCCCTAGACCCCTATTTGGAAAAAATCGATCTTATATTCGAAAAGGTGCTGGGACCATGAAAGTCAGGATCCTCGTCTCTTTCAAGGACAGTGTGCTCGACCCTCAGGGCCAGACGGTGATGAACGCCCTTCACACTCTGGGCTACGGTTTCGTCAAAAACGCCCGGCAGGGCAAGGTCTTCGAGCTCGAGGTCGAGGGCCTCAGCCGGGAACAGGCCGAGGCGGCCATCCCCGAGCTGGCCGACAAGGTCCTGGCCAACCCCATCATCGAAAAGTTCAGCTGGCAGGTGCTGGAGACCTAGGCCGTGAAATTCGGCGTAGTGGTCTTCCCCGGCTCCAACTGCGACTATGATGCTTATCACGTCCTGCACAGCGTATTAAAGCAGGATACCGTTTTCCTCTGGCACAAGGACCATAACCTGCAGGGCGCGGATTGCGTCATCCTGCCCGGCGGTTTTTCCTACGGCGACTATCTCCGATCGGGCGCCATCGCCCGCTTCTCGCCACTCATGCGCGAGGTGGCCGAGTTCGCCGAGCGGGGGGGGCTGGTGCTGGGCATCTGCAACGGTTTCCAGATTCTCATGGAGATGGGCCTCTTGCCGGGAGCCATGCTCCGCAACAAGCGGCTCAAATTTCTCTGTCAGTTCGTCCATCTCCGCCTGGAGAAGGAGGGAACGGCTTTCACCCGGCTGGGCCGCCGGGGGCAGGTCCTGCGCCTCCCCATCGCCCATTACGAAGGGAATTACTACGCCCCGCCCGAGACGCTGGAGGAGCTGGAGAAGGGCGGCCAGGTCGTCTTTCGCTACTCCGACCGGGAAGGCCGGCTGAGCGAGGAGGCCAACGTCAACGGCGCCCTGAACAGCATCGCCGGCATCATCAACCGGCGGGGAAACGTCCTGGGCCTGATGCCGCATCCCGAGCGGGCCTCGGAGGCCGTCTTCGGCAGCCAGGACGGCCGCTTGATATTCGAGAGCTTGATCAAGAGCTGGCCATGATCGACCCTAAAATCCTGGCCGACCACAACCTCACCCTGGAGGAATACGAGACCATCGTCCGGCTCATCGGCCGCGAGCCCAACTGGACCGAGCTGGGCATTTTCTCCGTGATGTGGTCGGAGCACTGCTGCTACAAGAGCTCCAAGGTCCATCTGCGGAAGCTCCCCACCGAGGGCCGGCAGGTCATCCAGGGGCCGGGCGAGAACGCCGGCATCATCGACATCGGCGACGGCCTGGCCGTGGTGTTTAAGATCGAGTCGCACAACCACCCCTCCTTCATTGAGCCTTTCCAGGGCGCGGCTACCGGAGTGGGCGGCATCCTGCGCGACATTTTCACCATGGGAGCACGTCCCGTGGCCTTGCTGGACTCCCTCCGTTTCGGGCCGCTCGGCGCAGGCCGGAATAAGGCCATCATGGAGGGTGTGGTCTCGGGCATTTCCTCCTACGGCAACTCGATCGGGGTGCCGACCGTGGGCGGCGAAGTCACCTTCGACCCGAGCTACTCCCTGAACCCGCTGGTCAACGTCTTCTGTCTGGGCTTGGCCCGCCAAGACAAGATTTTCTATGCGCGGGCCGGACAGCCCGGCAACCAGGTGCTGTACGTGGGGTCCAAGACCGGCCGGGACGGCATCCACGGCGCGACCATGGCCTCGGCCGAGTTCGGCAAGGAGACCGAGCACAAACGGCCCAACGTCCAGGTGGGCGACCCCTTCAAGGAGAAGTTGCTGCTGGAGGCCTGCCTGGAGGTCATGGACAAAAATCTGATTGTCGGCATCCAGGATATGGGCGCCGCCGGCCTGACCTGCTCTACGACCGAAGTCCCGGCCAAGTCGGGCCTGGGCCTCTCCTTCAACTTGGACCTCGTCCCCCAGCGAGAAGCGGGTATGACCCCCTACGAGATCATGCTCTCCGAAAGCCAGGAGAGGATGCTCATCGTGGCCGAAAAGGGCAAGGTCGAGGAAGTGCGCCAGGTCTTCGCCAAATGGGACCTGGAGGCCGTAGTCATCGGCGAGATCACCTCGGGCGGCCGTCTGGTCGGGACCTTCGGCGGCCGGACGGAGATCGATGTTCCGGTCGAGGCGGTCATCAACCGCTGCCCGGTTTACAACCGCAAGTTCGAGCCCCCGGCCCGGACGGCGCCCCGGCTCGATTGGGAGTCGCTTCCCCAGCCGGCGGACCTGAAGGCCGCCTTCCTCCGCCTGCTGGCCTCGCCGACAATAGCCGACAAAGAATGGGTCTTTCGGCAGTACGATCACATGGTCCAGACCAACACCATCCTCCTGCCGGGCGCGGACGCGGCCGTGTTGAGGATCAAGGGCACATCCAAGGCCGTGGCCATGACCCTCGACGGGAACGCCGCTTTCGCCGCGCTCGACCCGCGGGCCGGAGGCCGCCTGGCCGTTGCCGAGGCCTGCCGCAACTTAGCCTGCGTCGGGGCCGCGCCCATCGGCGTTACCAACTGCCTCAATTTCGGCAACCCGGAAAAGCCGGAGGTTATGTGGCAATTCAAAGAAGTCATCGAGGGCATGGCCGAGGCCTGCCGGGCTTTCGGCATTCCGGTAACGGGCGGCAACGTCAGCTTCTACAACGACACGGAAGGCGCCTCCATCCTTCCCACGCCGGTGCTGGGAGTGGTGGGCCTCCTCGAAGACGCGGCCAAGATGGTGACACCCGGCTTCAAGGCCGAGGGCGAGGTAGTGGTGCTGTTGGGCCGGAACGGGCCGGAGTTGGGCGGCTCTGAATATCTGAGGGCGGTTCATAGCCGTGAGGAAGGGCCCTGCCCCGGGCTTGACCTGTCCGAAGAAGTCAAGCTCCAGGAGCTGTGCCGGGAGGCCTCCGGCCGCGGCCTGCTGCGCTCGGCCCATGATGTCTCGGAAGGAGGCCTGGCCGTCTGTCTGGCCGAGTGCGCCTTCTTGGGCAACCGCCAAATCGGCTGCGACCTCGACTTTGGTGAAGAAATGCGGACCGACGCCCTGCTTTTCGGCGAGTCGCAGTCGCGGATCGTTATCAGCCTACGGCCCGACGACCTGGACAAGCTCCTCGGCTTGGCCCGCAAGAAACATGTGCCGGCCGTCATCCTGGGCGAGACGGGAGGAACGGACCTGGTCTTCCACCATCAAGACCGGGAAGCGGTCAGGGTCCCGGTGGCCGAGGCATATCGGGCCTGGAAAGAAGCCCTGCCCGAAGCCTTCCTTATTAAATAAGAACAAGGGGGAAGCCCATGAGCCAAGAGGCCTTCCTCAGCCCCCAAAAAAGGGGGCGAGTCGCCGTTCTCCTCTCCGGCCGCGGGTCGAACTTCATGGCCCTCCATGATGCCATGCGCAACGGCCGCATCAACGCCGATATCGTCCTGGTCCTCAGCAACAAAGAGGATGCGGCGGGGCTTCGGGCGGCGCGGGAGAGAGGCCTGGAGTCGCTTTACCTCAACCCCAAGCTCTACCCCGAAAAAGAGGAATACGACCGGGATATTATCAAAGAGCTGCGGCGGAGAAACGTAGACCTGGTCTGTCTGGCCGGCTACATGAAGGTCCTAACCTCTTTTTTCTGCCGGGAGTACAAAAACCGCATTATGAACATCCACCCGGCCCTCCTGCCCTCCTTCCCCGGCCTGCACGTCCAGCAGAAAGCCATTGACTGGGGGGTGCGCTTCTCGGGGGCCACCGTCCACTTCGTAGCCGAGGAAGTGGACATGGGGCCGATTATCCTCCAAGCCGCAGTGCCCGTGCTCCGGGACGACACCGAGCAGACGCTGGCCGACCGCATCCTGGTCGAGGAGCACAAGATCTACCCCGACTCGGTGCGGCTCTTCTTCGAGGGCCGGCTGGAGGTGCGCGGCCGGCGAGTATTTATTAAATAGAGGGTCAGACCAAGTTATTCTGCTGATTATAATATAATTAAATTAACTTTTCAGAAAGATTAGAGCCTTAAACCTTACTTTTTTGGCCCAAAAAACATCATCTAAGCCAATTTGATCAATAAAAGATTTGAGGCAAGAATCAATCAAGAATTAATACAGATTTAAGCCTTTTACTTATGCGCCATTTTCGATTATCATGATGGGCCGAGCGGAAAAACGAGTCCCGCGGCTATGAAAAAAACGACCTTCAAGCCCGTCGCCGAGCAGCTCGAATATCTGAAGAAGGGCTGCGTCGAGATCATCCAAGAGGACGAGCTTCGGGCCAAGCTGGAGCGATCCCACAAAACCGGCGCTCCCCTTCAGATCAAAGTCGGTTTCGACCCCACCGCCCCGGACCTCCACCTGGGCCATACCGTCATCCTGCGCAAGATGAAGCACTTCCAGGACCTGGGCCATACGGTCGTCTTCCTCATTGGCGATTTCACCGGCCTCATCGGAGATCCCTCGGGACGCTCGGTGACCAGGCCGCCCATGACCCGCGAGGAGATCAACCGTAACGCCGAGACGTACAAGGTCCAGGTTTTTAAAGTCCTTGACCCGGCCAAGACGGTCATCGACTTCAATTCGCGCTGGCTGGGCGCCCTGACCAGCTTCGACATCATCAAGCTGGCGGCCAAGCACACCGTGGCCCGCATCCTGGAGCGGGACGACTTCACCAAGAGGCTCAAGAACGGGCAGCCCATCTCCGTCCACGAGATGCTCTATCCCCTGATGCAGGCCTACGATTCGGTGGCCTTGAAAACGGACGTGGAAATGGGCGGCACCGACCAGAAGTTCAACCTGCTTGTCGGCCGCGATATCCAGCGGGAGTTCGGCCAGGAGCCGCAGGTGGTCATGACCCTGCCCCTGCTCGAAGGCCTGGACGGCGTGCAGAAGATGAGCAAGTCCCTGGGCAACACCATCGGCGTCACCGAGCCGGCGGCGGAGATCTTCGGCAAGGTCATGTCCATCTCAGACGACCTCATGTACAAGTACTATGACCTGTTGACGGACGTTCCCTCCTCACTCATAAGCCAATGGAAGAAAGAAGCGGCCCAAGGTAAAGTCAACCCGCGCGACCTGAAGGCCCAGTTGGCCGAGAAATTGGCCGCCGACTTTTGGGGCCGGCCGGAAGCAAAGAAGGCGCTGGAAGAGTTTGAAAAAGTTTTCAAGCGCAAGGAAATTCCCGCGGATATCGAAGAAATCGTCGTCGGCAGCGCCCAGATCCTGCTCCTCGACCTGCTTGTCGATAAGAAAATTCTTCCCTCCCGCGGGGAATTCAAGCGCCTCGTCCAGCAGGGGGGGATTTCCTTGGACGGCCGGCGGGTCGAGGACATCAGCCTTAAACTGGATATGAAGAACAAAAAGGAAGCGATCCTCAAGATCGGCAAGCGGAAATTCTACAGGCTCTTAAAGAAATAATCTCACCCCGGCAGGATCTGGACAGAGAAATCTTATTTGGATATAGTCAATCGGGAGGAAGGAGACATGAACAAGACCCAAGAGAATCTTCTCAAAGCCTTTGCCGGCGAATCCATGGCCCGCAATAAATATATGTTTTTCGCCCAGCGCGCCCGAAAGGACGGCTACGAATGGATCGCCCATGTCTTTGAGGAAACGGCCGACAACGAGCGGGCCCATGCCCAGCGCGAATTCGAGCTAATGAAGGGCCGGGTCGAAATGACAAACACCTATAACATTCACGCCATCGGCTCCACCCTGGAGAACCTCAAGCACGCCGCGGCCGGCGAAAACTACGAGTGGAAGACCATGTATCCCGAGTTCGAAAAGGTTGCCCGCCAAGAGGGCGAAAAAATCATCGCCGAGGCGTTCAAGGAAATCGCTGAAGTCGAGGAGAAGCACGAAGAGCGCTACCTCAAGCTGGCCGAAAAGCTGGAGTCCGGCAGGCTGTTCAAATCGGACAGCGCCGAGACCGAATGGAAATGCCTGAACTGCGGATATATCCACAAGAGCAAGGAGGCGCCCAAGGCCTGCCCGGCCTGCGCCAAGCCCCAGGGCTTTTACATGCAGCTGGGCTTTGTCCGCTGATTCTCAGCCTTCGATAAGTCCTCGAGGTTTTTCCTGTCTGCACTCTACCGCCCTTTCTGTATGTTTGATCGCGGAAAAGGAGAGGCTCATTTTATTGACAGCTTCTTTTGTAATTGCTATCTTCAAATACACTTATACGTTTAACCTGTAGGTCATGAAAAACAAGGAGCTGGCGCGCCTCTTCAGCCGCATCGCCGACGCTTTGGAGATCAAGGGCGAAGTCAGCTTCAAAGTCCTCGCCTATCAGAAAGCCAGCCGCATTCTGGAGGACCTGACCGAAGACGTAGAGACGCTGGCCGCCGAGAACAAGCTGCGCCAGGTCCCCGGTATCGGCAGCGGGCTGGCCTCCAAGATCGAAGAATACCTGCGCACCGGCAAGATGGAAAAATACCAGGAAGCTCTGTCCGCTATACCGGAAGGGCTGCTGCCCCTGCTCGAAGTTCAGGGCCTGGGCGGCAAGACCATCCGCCTGGTCTGGAAAGAGCTGGGCCTCGAGGACCTGGCCGGCCTCAAGCGCATCATCCAGGACGGCTCCTTGGCCAAGCTGCGGGGCTTGGGAGAGAAGCGGGCGGCCAATATTCTTAAAGGGATTGAGTTGTATGAACGGGCCCAGGAGCGCATTTCCATCTTTGAGGCCATGACCGTGGTGGAAGAAGTCCTGGCTTATCTTCAGAAGAACCCCAAGTTCCTTAGGCTCTCGCCGGCGGGCTCGCTCCGCCGCATGCGGGAGACCGTGGGCGACATCGACATCCTGGCCGGCGGCCGGGCCAAAGACAGTCAGGAGCTCATCGCCTGGTTCACCCGCTTCCCCGGGGCCCAGCGCGTCCTGAGCGCGGGCGAAACCAAGAGTTCAATCATGGTCCAGGCCCCGGGCGGCCAGAGGCAGGTGGACTTGCGGCTGGCTAAAGAGTCCGAGTACGGCGCCGCCCTGCAGTATTTCACCGGCTCCAAGGCCCACAACATCAAGCTCCGCGGAATGGCCAAGGACAGGGGGTTGAAGATCTCCGAGTACGGCGTTTTCCGCGGCTCACGAAAGATCGCCGGCCGCAGCGAGGAGGAGGTTTACCGCAGCCTCGGGCTGCCGCTCATCCCGCCGGAAATGAGGGAGGACCGGGGGGAAGTGGAACTGGCCCTGCAAGGACGGCTGCCGGCCATCGTCAAGGCCGAAGACATCCGGGGCGACCTCCATGTCCACTCCGACTGGAGCGACGGCCGTCTCTCTCTCCTGGAACTGGCGGAAGCGGCCCGCCGCCTGGGCTATCGGTACATCGCCGTCTGCGACCATTCGCGGTCGGCAGCCTATGCCGGCGGATTGAGTCCGGAGCGACTCCGCCGGCAAATCCGGGAGATCGACAAGCTGAACCGAGCGGGACGAGGCCCGCGGCTTCTCAAGGGCACTGAGGTAGACATCCTGGCCGACGGCCGCCTGGACCTGCCCGACTCGGTCCTCGGCCAGCTCGACATCGTCATCGCCTCGATCCATTCGGGATTCCGCAAGAACGTCACCGAGCGCATGATCAAGGCCATGTCCAACCCCCTCGTCACGGCCATCGGACACCCCACCGGCCGCCTCATCTCCGGCCGGGAAGGCTACCAGGTGGACCTGGAGAAGGTCATGGAAGCGGCCCGGGCCGCCGGCGTGGCCCTCGAGCTCAATGCCTACTTCGACCGGCTCGACCTCAACGAGCTCCACCTCAAACAAGCCAAGGACAAGGGCATCCGCATCAGCCTGGGCACCGACACTCATCAGGCCGGCGGGCTGGCCATGATGCGCTTCGGAGTGGGCATCGCCCGCCGGGCCTGGCTGGCCAAAGCCGACATCCTCAACTGCCTGCCGGTCGAGAAGCTGAAAGGCTTTAGGAAAAAAGCCGGCTCATGATAGAATAGATTTCAGCCCGAAAGGAGACGGAATGATGAGCATCGAAAGATTTTCCGTGCCGAAGCTGTTGGGCCTGGCGGTCCGGGCCGAGATAGATTCGGACCGAGTCTATTCCCGGCTGGCCGAGCGGCTGAAAAATCCTTTGCTCAAGGAAAAGTTCCAGTTGCTGGCCTTCGAGGAGAGCAAACACACCGAAATCCTTAAGAATCTCTTCCGGTCCATGTACCCCGGCCGCAAGATCAATATACCGGCCCGGGCGGACCAAAAACTCCTGCCCTCCGTCAAGGTCAGGCCGTCCACCGGCCTGGTCGAAGTCCTGTCCCAGGCCATGAAAGCGGAAAAGGCCGCGCAGGCCTTCTACCTCGCCTTGGCCCGCCGGCTCAGCGCGGACATAAAGAAAATCCTGCTCTACCTGAGCAAAGTCGAGCAGAGCCACTTCCTGATGCTCCAGAGCGAGTACCGCCTGGCCCTCCAGTTCGAGGACTACGCCGAGAAGGATATAGAGAAAGTCGTCACTTAAGACAAATTGACAGGCCCGGCCTAACCTCCTAATATTAGGGGCAATGGGCGACCATTCCTCGTTCAACACGTGTCCGGAGTGCTCCCATTCCAACCCGGCTGATGTGAATTATTGCGGCCGTTGCGGCAAATATGTGGGCGACGGAGTCCAAGAAACCCTGACCAAGCCCCCCCCTCCCCCGCCGGCCGAACGGGACACCCTGTCCTTCGCCCCGGGCCAGAAATTCGGCGGCCGCTACGTGATCATCGAGGAGATCGGCCGGGGCGGTATGGGCCGGGTTTACAAAGCCCATGACCAGGAACTCAACATCGACGTCGCCTTGAAGATGATCAAGCCGGAACATTCCGGAGATCGTGGTTTCATCCAGCAGTTCAAACAGGAAGCCCTCCTGGGCCGGTCTGTCTCGCACGAGAACGTGGTCCGCCTGTATGACCTGGGCGAAGTCAACGGCATCAAGTTCATCTCCATGGAGTACATCAAAGGCCAGACCCTGGCCGATCTTATCCGGGCTTCAAAAAGACTTTCGGAGGAGACCGCGACCGACATCTTGCGGCAGGTTTGCCAGGGGCTGGCCGTCGCCCACCGCCACGGCATCATCCACCAGGACCTCAAGCCCCAGAACATTCTGATCGACCGGAAAGGCCTGGTCCGTATCACCGACTTCGGACTGGCCCGCTCGCTCGAAGGCCCGGAAGGACCTGCTTCCCAAGGTCTGGCCGGCACACCGGCCTATCTCTCTCCCGAACAGGCACGCGGTGAAAAAGCCGACGCCCGCTCGGATATTTACAGCCTGGGTGTCGTCCTCTACGAAATGGTCACCGGCCGAAAGCCCTTCGAAGCGGAGACGACGGCCGAGATCCTCCGCCAGCACATCTCTTCCAAACCAATCCCTCCCTCCCGGTACAACTCCCGCCTGCCCCCGGCCCTGGAAGCTCTTATCTTAAAATGTTTAGAGAAAGACAGGGACAATCGATTCCAGTCAGCGGCAGAAATTCTCCAAGCCCTGGAGAAAACCGGCGGCTCGGCCCGGCCCCAGGGGCAGAGAGTCCGGCCCGTCGGGCTGGCCGTAGGACTGGTCCTTGTGCTCCTGGCCGTGGCCCTGGGACTGCGTCTCCTGGTTTTCAAGGAAACACCGGCCGGACAGTTGTTGACCGAAGGCCGCACCATCACGGTGGCGGTGA
Organism: Candidatus Aminicenantota bacterium; assembly: GCA_963702835.1. Classification (GTDB taxonomy): domain Bacteria; phylum Acidobacteriota; class Aminicenantia; order Aminicenantales; family JAFGAV01; genus JAFGAV01. The sequence goes on along the minus strand of OY969762.1, from coordinate 628,965 downwards.
TGTATTTTGAAAACGATACAGGCGATCCGAACCTGGATTACTTGCGAAAGACCCTGGCCATGCTTATCATCCAGGACTTACTGCCGTCCCGTTACATCCGCGTCATTACCGGGGAGCAACTGTTCCAAATCTTAGACGACCTACGTCTAGACAAGAATCAGACTTACTCGGAAAAAGACCTTAAACATGTGGCGGAACGGGCCCAGGCCGGATACATCCTGCACGGCCGGATCGCCCGCATCGCCGATAACTTCAATATACACACCCTGTTGCACCGAGCTGAAGATTGGGAATTGAAGGGCGCCCACAGCATTCGACAACGCGGCCTGGAAGGTCTCAACCTCATGGTCGATGCCCTGACCCTCCAAATCAAGTCCGACCTGGACATCACGAAAAAAGAAATCTCCCGGGACATCGACAAGGATGTGGGTAAAATCACCACCCATTCACCTGAGGCACTTAAACTGTTTTGGGAGGGGACGGAGCTCTTCCAGCAACGCAAATTCCAGGAGAGCAGTAAAAAAATGGGGCAAGCCTTAGCCCTTGACCCAGAATTCGCCCTGGCCTACTTCAGGACAGCGGTCAACTATCACTACTTAGGAAACACCGCCGAAACCAAAACAAACCTGGAGAAAGCCCGCCGCCTCATCGACCGCGTATCTCCCCGGGAAAAATTCCTTATCAATGGGTTTTATGCAACGCTTTATAGCCCCTCTCCCCAGGAAGCCCTGCAAATTTACAATGAATTCCTCCGTCAATACCCAGATGATGAAACCGGCCTCATCGCCCTGGCCTCGCTTTACCGCAGCCTTGAAGAATGGGACTCGGCCGAATCCTTGTTCGATCGAGCCCGCCGGCTCAACATCTATAAAGATGTCAATTATGTCAACTTATCCCATATTGCCATGGCCGAAGGGCTGTACGAGAAAGCGCGAAATCTTCTGGAAGCCAACCGTGGTGTCTTTTCCGAGACAAACTATCATTATTACCTGGCTACCGTCTGCCTGAGCCAAGGCCAGTACGAACAGGCATTAGCGGAAAGCCGGAGTATCCTGGCAGCGGATCCGGGAGACGTCACTTCTTTCCTGCTCCAGGGCCATGCCCATGCACTCCAGGGGGATATTCCTTCAGCCGAGAAAGCCTACCGCCGGGTCCTTGAAAGCGCCGACGCCTCAAGACAAGTTTCTGCCCATTTTTGGCTGGCCTGCCTGGCCTTGTCCCAAGGCCGGTTCCATGACTGCCGTCAGGAAATAGGCCAAAGTCTTCTTCAAGCCCGAGAGAACGGATACAAGAGCGATGAATTGACCTGTCTCATCCTGGCTTCCTCTGTAGATCTGAGGAGTGGCCAGATTGCGTCCGCCTTGGCCTCAGCCCAAGAGGCTATCCGGATCGCTCAGGAAGCAGATAACTCGGAAGAAGAAAAACAGGCTCTCCACCGGCTGGGACTGGTGCAAGTCCAGCAGGGCAGGCTGAAGGAGGCCACCGCTACGGCTGAAAATTTAAAAAAACTGGTGGAACAAAAAGGAAACATCCGGCACCTCCGCTATTATCACCATTTAAGGGGTGTGATCGCCTCCGAGCAGGGCTTGTGGGACCTGGCTGTGGAGGAGTTCGACAAGGCCGTTTCCTACCTATCCGCCCAGCATCTCTTCAGCGATGAACACGCTCTCTTCCTGGAGGCGGCAGCCCTAGCCTATGAGAAAAAAAAGGATGTCGGCCATGCCCAAAAAATATTTAAGGACATTACGGCCTTAACGACGGGCCGTCTCAGCTGGGGGGACATCTACGCGGGCAGCTTCTTCCACCTGGCCAAGCTTTATCAGAAGCAGGGACTATCGAGTCAATCCCGGGAGGCCTACCGAGCTTTCCTCAGCCTCTACAAAAATGCCGATTCTGATGTTGACGAAGTCAGGGAAGCCCAAAGGGAGCTGAAAGCGCTGAGCCAGACGTCCAATTTTGTGCCTCCTCCCAAAAGCACTGGCGTTGGCGAATGAATAAACGGGAAGACCAGCAGGCGTCTTCACTGATTTGTCCGATAGACCCGCTGGAAAAAGCTGCGGCCGCCGGGCAGACGCTGCATTCTTCCATATCGTCACACACCAGACAGGGGGAGGAACTCGTGCTCATTCGGGCCATATTCAACCGGGTGTAGTTCCTTTGCCTGCCTTGGAAGAATGAACCTGAGGGGCCGGGGAAGTCATCCAGCCGGCCGAAGCTGTACGCCTGAGCCTCCAGCTCTGCCGGCCGGCTGCGGAAGTAGTCGGCGAAAAGGTAACATCCCCAAAGGGTGCCATCGGCCGCTATGGCCAGCCGGTCTCGCCCGCCGGTGCAGGAAAAAATCCGGCGCGCTCCGGATTGGCGGAAGGGAATGAGCGGAATCCTTCGGTTCCTTTTATAAAACTCAAGAAGCCAGGCAGAGACTTTATGGAGCTCGCCTTCGATCGCGTGGCGGGCGCGGCGGTTCCAGGAGGAACACACACACAGGGTGTATAGAATTTCCTGTACGCCCCGCTCGGCGAGGTCGCGCAACGTTTCCGAAAGCCATCGGGCGGTCCTGGGTGTAAAGACGCTATTGGTACCCAACCGGATGATTTTGCTGGCCAGCAGGCGATTCAAGAGGCGGCTTGTCTTCGGGGAGCTTCCCGGACATCTCTCTTCCTCCTGAGCCCGCCCATCAAAGCTAAGGAGAATTTCAAAACGGTTTTCTTCCAAAAAGTCGAGCACGTCGGGCGTGAGGCGGCTGCCGTTAGTGGTCAGAAGGTAGCGGAGGCGCTTCTTGCCGGACCTGTTCCTTCTTTGCATTTCCGATACAATGTGCCGGATGAGGTTTAGAGCGAGCAGGGGCTCGCCGCCGTAGAAACTAACCTGGCAGGTGTCGCTCAATAAGGGGAAAAAAACGTCGCAGGCACGAGACAGATCACTTCGCGAAATCCTCGCCTTTCCCCTGGGCTGATAGCAGTAAGAACAACGCCAGTTGCATTCCTCGGTCAGGATGAAGGTCAATCCCTCGATCTTCATCCTGGGAAGTCAGTTCCGGGAGCCGGCAGTTTTTTAGGCCCGTCGCCTTTTGGATAATGAAACCGGCCGCAGCCTGGCGCAAGATGGCCAGTTGAGCATACATGCTGGGTAAGAGGTGTTTGTCTTAATCGGTTTTAAAAAAACTGAAAGCTCTTTAAACGACCTCTTCAGCTCATCCAAAACCTTGAGGGCATGATGATGTTTTTGGCTCCAGGTCGAATCACCTAGCTTCTTTAGTCTTTCGTTTTCGAAAGCCAAATACTCGCGCAAGAAACGATCGTAATAATAGAGATTTTGCATTATCCCCTCCCTTATTTATTTTATATAACAAATTGAAATGGAAGTCAATACGCCCGATCAGAACAATCGCTTGATAATCGAAAAAGCAGCGTTGACGTTTTTGTCTTCCAGAACCAGGGTGAACTCGTTGAAGGTCGAAACGACCTCGACGACGTTCAGCCCCTCCCAGGCCAAAGCCTTGAGGATATAGCTGTAGGCGCCCGGGATCAGAGCGGTTCCCGGCGGCAGCATGACCGTGATCGAAGCCAGTTGGTCGATCCGCGAGATGAGCCTCTCCCCTCGACAGACGGTCAGGATGTACTCTTTCATCTCGCGGCTGGCGATGACGGTCGTTTCGTTGATGCCCCGCGTGACGGTCAGAAAAAAATGGGGGCGGGCGCTCATCCGCTCGACGAGCTTCACCTGTTTGAGGAGGAAAGCGCGGGAATTGGCGTAGGTCACCTCGAACAAATGAAGCCGGAGGATGAGGTCGGGCGCCTGCCGGAAGGCGCTCCGTTGTTTCTTGGCCTTGGCTTGAACGGAGCGGGCCAAACGGTTGACGGCCATGATGACCGCCCCGGAATGGACGCGCTTCATGGCTTCCCGTTCAACCTCTTTTTTGATCAGCCTGGCCAAGGCCGAATGATTGATGACGCCCGCGTTCAAACCTTCTTCCAGAAAAGGCGACTTGCGGATCAGGAACTGGACGATATCGGGTATGGTGCGCATGTTAAAAATTTAACATATTATTTAAAATATGTAAATTTTATGGTTATTTTTTGACTCCGGCCCAACTTCCTTTTGATAATGACCGCAGTCAGGCTCAAACCTGGCTTGAAATTCTGGTGAGGAGGACAAAGGACGATGTCGATGAATCAGCTGGTCACGGAGGTTCGAGGAAGTTGTCCCATTTGTTCCGCCGCCATCATCGCCGCGGAGGGCCTGGAGGAGACCGAAATCCTGACCTGTCCGGAATGTCAGTCCAAGCTGGTGGTGGACAGCCGGCAGGGTCAAAGCCTCATCCTGGGCGAAGCCCCGCTCATCGAAGAGGACTGGGGAGAATAGAAAAGCGGCTGGCGGCAGGTTCATGGGCACCCTGGCTGTATTCCATTCTACTATCCGGGCCGAGGAAAAACTCATTCTCCAGGCAGCCCGCAGCCGGAACGTCCGCGTCAAGCTGGTCGATATCCGGGAAGAGATCTTTGACCCCCTCTCCTTCCGGGCCGATTTCGAGGTGGCCCTGACCCGTTCCGTCTCGACGGTCAAGGGAGATTATGCGGCCGCTTTTTTAGAAAAGCAGGGCCTTCGCGTGGTCAATTCCCTTCAAGTGGCCCGGAACTGCGAGGATAAATTTCAGACCTCCCTGCTCTTGGCGGCGGCCGGCATTCCCTCACCGCGCTTTGCTCTTGTTTTTTCGCCCGCTCAGGCCCTTCAGGCCGTCGAGGCCATGGGCGGCTTCCCCGTAGTGCTCAAGCCTCCTCAGGGTTCCTGGGGCCGCCTGCTGGCCAAGGTCAACGACCCGGACGCCCTGGAAGCTCTCCTGGAGCACAAGGACGTCCTGGGCAGTCCGCCCCATAAAGCCTTCTACATCCAGGAATTCGTCAAAAAACCGGGCCGGGACATCCGGGCCTTTGTGGTGGCGGGTCAAGCCATCTGCGCCATTTACCGCGAATCGCCTCATTGGATCACTAACACGGCCCGGGGCGGGGCGGCCCGCCGCTGCCCCCTGACCGATGAAATCGAAGAAATCTGCCGCCGCGTATCGGAGGCGATCGGCGGAGGGCTTTTGGCGGTGGACCTGTTCGAAACCGGCCAAGGGCTCCAGGTCAACGAAGTCAACCACACCATGGAATTCAAAAACTCCGAGGAGCCGACCGGGGTGAGCATCTCCGGGGCCATCGTGGACTACTGCCTGAACCTCATGAAGGGCCAACAGGCATGAGCCAGGCCAAGCTTCGGGTGTCCATCATCGGGGGGTCAGGCTATGCCGGCGGAGAGCTTCTGCGCCTTCTCCTTCTTCATCCGGGGGTGAAGATCCAGCAGGTGACCAGCGAGCAGTGGGCGGGCCAGCCGCTGGCCCTGGTCCATCCCAACCTTAGGGGATTGACGGCGCCCGGCTTCGTGCGGGCCGAAGAAATCGAGGACTGCGACCTGCTCTTCTTGGCCCTGCCCAACGGGGAGTCCATGAAATCTATGGACCTCTGGACCACCAAGGCCGCGCGCCTCATCGACCTGGGCGCCGATTTCCGGCTGCAAAGCCCGGAGGCCTGGGCGGCCTGGTACGGCAGCCCGCACACCGCCCCCCAGTGGATCTCCCGTTTTGTGTACGGCCTGCCGGAGATCGACCCCGATCGAATCCGACAAGCCCGCTATGTGGCCGGGCCGGGTTGCGAGGCAATCGTCTCCATCCTCTGCCTTTATCCGCTGGTCAAACAAGGGGTCATCAAGCGCCAGCCCATCATCATCGACGCCAAGATGGGCAGCTCCCAGGCCGGCCACCGGCCTTCGGAAGCCTCCCACCATCCGGAGCGGGCGGGCGTCGTCCGTTCCTATAAACCCACCGGCCACCGCCATGCGGCCGAGATCGAACAGACCCTGCAAGAACATAGCCCGGGCCTCACCGTGCACATTTCGGCCACGGCCGTGGAAATGGTGCGGGGCATCCTGGTGACCATCCAGACCTTCTGCGAAAACGAGGCGGCGGCCGACCGGGACATCTGGCCGGTTTTCCGCTCGGCCTATGAAGGAAAGCCCTTTATCCGCCTGGTCAAGCAGCGGCAGGGGCTGTACCGCTATCCCGAGCCGAAGATTCTGCAGGGGACGAATTTCTGCGAAATAGGGTTTGAAAAGGACGCCCGCTCCAGCCGTCTGGTCATCCTGGGCGCTCTCGACAACCTGGTTAAGGGAACGGCCGGCAATGCCGTCCAATGCATGAACCTGATGTGCGGCTTTCCTGAAACCTTGGGGCTGGAATTTCCCGGCCTCCATCCGGTGTGACCATGATGGCTGAACCCCCTGCTCTTCTCTATTTCAAGGGCATCATTGACTCCACGCTGCGGGAGGGCCTGCAATTCTCCAAGGCGGACTTCTCCCCGGCCCAGCAGAAACGGATCCTGGATTATCTCGACAAGATCGGAGTGGATTATGTCGAGGTGGGCAACCCCGCCCATCCCCGGACTCGCCGGACCATCGCCGCCCTCCTCCGGCACCGCCGCTCAGCCCGGCTCAAGATCCTCAGCCACATCCGCAATCATCCCCAGGACACGGCCCGGGCCATAGACTGCGGGGTGGACGGCGTCAACATCCTGTGCACCGTCGATGCCGAGCGGCTGGCGGCCATGGGGCTCTCCCTCGAAGCCTACCGGGAACGGCTCACCCGGAACGTGGAAACGGCCAAGGGGCAAGGCCTCGAAGTGCGGGTCGGCGTCGAGGATTTCTTCGGCCAGGATCCGCGGGACGGGCTGGACCTATATGCCGCGGCTGTCGCCTGCGGCGCAGACCGGCTGGCCGTAGCCGATACCTTGGGCAAGACCATGTCCTGGGAGGTGTTCCGCAAAATCCGTGCGCTGCGCCGGCGCTATGCCACCGATATCGAAGCGCATTTCCACAACGACCTCGGCCATGCCGTGAGCAACGCCATCGTCTCCCTCCTGGCCGGCGCCAACTGGATCAGCACTTCCCTGCTGGGGCTGGGCGAGCGCACGGGCATCACCCCCCTCAGCTCGTTCCTGGCCAACCTCTATATTCTGGACGACCGGGCCGCCCGCCGCTACAACCTGCGCTGGCTCACTCTGGCTGAAAGCTACGTCGCCCGCGTTTGCGGCATCGACATGCCCCCCCACCTCATGACCAGTCGAGCCAATGGGTTCGCTCACAAGGCCGGCCTCCATCTCGACGCCCTGATCAAGTTCGGGCCGCACAAGTACGAATGCTTCGACCCCCGGACCGTGGGCAACAAACGCAGCCTGATCATTCGCACGGCCGTTTCCGGGAAAACCACTCCGGCCCAGTTGGAAGCTTTTGAGAAGCGCTTCGGCGGAGAACCTGGATGATCCTGATCAAGGCGGGCGGGGGGGCTGGCCTGAACTGGGAGGGCATCGCCTTGGACCTGGCCGAGCTGCGGCCGACGGTGCCCCTCATTTTGGTCCACGGCGCCAACGCCCTGCGCAACGAGATCGCCGCCAGACTGGGCGTCCCCCTCCGCACGGTCGTCTCCCCGTCGGGCATTTCCAGCGTCTATACCGACCGGGAAGCCTTGGATGTCTTTCTCATGGCCTACCCCGGCCTGGCCAATACTCGCCTCGTCGCCCTCCTCCAGCGCCACGGCCTGCCGGCGGTGGGTTTATCCGGCGTCGACGGACGCCTCTGGGAAGCCCAAGCCAAGAAGGATCTTCTGGTCAAGGACAACGGCAAGACCAAGCTGTTGCGGGACAACTACACCGGCCGGGTGGAGAACATCAATACGGGGCTCATCCGGCTCCTCCTCGATCACGGCTACCTGCCGGTGCTGTGCGCGCCGGCCATCAGCCGAGAGCACGAGATCGTCAATACCGATAACGATGGGGCGGCCGCGGTCATGGCCGCCCAGCTGGGCATCAAGACGATGGTCTATCTCTTCGAAGCGCCCGGCTTCCTCCAGGACGCGGACCGGCCGGAAAGCCTCATCCCCCGATTGTCCCGCGACGAATTGGACGGCTGCCTCCCCTGGGCCAAGGGCCGGATGAAGAAAAAACTGCTGGCCGCCAAGCTGGCCCTGGAATCCGGGGTCGAGGAAATCATTTTCGGCGACGGCCGGCTGGAGAACCCGGTCAAACAGGCGCTGGCCGGCCGGGGCACGGTCATCCACTGAGAAGGAGAGAAGAGGGCTGATGATCATCCCCGTTTATCCGGACCGCGGCTTGACCTTCGTCGAGGGTGACGGCGTTTATTTGACCGAAGCCGGGGGGGGCCGCTATCTCGACTTGACCTCCGGCTACGGCGTGGCCATATCCGGCTATGGCCATCCGCGTCTCAGGGAATGCCTGGAACGGCAGCTCCATCGCCTCCCCACTCTGCATGGAAGTTTCGCCAACGACACCAGGGCCAAAGCCGCCCGGGCCTTGCTCTCCCGCTGCGGCGGAGGCCTGGCCGGTTTGGTCTTCTCGAATTCCGGCGCCGAGGCTAATGAAGCGGCCTTGAAATTCGCGGCGCTGGCTACGGGCAAAAAAAGATTTGTCGCCTGTCGGGGGGGCTATCACGGCAAAACTTTGGGCGCTCTATCGGCCACTGACGGCGCCCAATACCGCCGCGCCTTTGAGCCCCTGGTCTGGGATTTCCGGTTCGTCCCCTATGGCGACGCAGGGGCCCTGGCTGTCGCCATCGACGATCAGACGGCGGCCTTCATCGTCGAACCGATCCAGGGGGAAAGCGGCGTTCGGCTCCCTCCCGCCGGCTATCTCCGCCAAGCGGCCCACATCTGCCGGTCGCGCGGCGTCCTGCTGATCGTCGATGAAATCCAGACCGGAACGGGACGGACGGGCACGTTCCTGGCCTCCCAACCCGAAGGCCTCAGCGCCGATATCCTCACCCTGGGCAAGGGGCTGGGGGGCGGCCTTCCGGTAGGCGTGACCTTGGTTACAGCCGAAGTGGCCCAGGCCATCCCCAAGGGGGCGCACACCTCGACCATGGGCGGAAACCCCCTGGCCGCGGCCGGAGTCCTGGCCACACTAGAATTCCTGGACGAAGCCCGGCTGGCCTATATCACCGAACTCGGAAAGTATTTCCTGGATAGCTTGAATTCCTTAGCCGGCCCCCTTGTCAAGGACATCCGGGGCCGAGGGCTGATGATCGGGCTTGAAGTGGCTTGCTCCAGGGATGCGGTCCTCAAAGCCCTGCAGAAGGAACGCGTGCTGGCTATTCCCGCCGGCGATTCCGTTATTCGCTTCCTCCCGCCCTACATCCTGGAAAAAACCCATGTGGACATCCTTCGGCAAAAGCTTGAAGGCATATTCGCTTCACCTCTCCTGAGGATGAACGGACCATGTGCCGTTTCCTGATGGTCCGCTCGGAGGACCCCCTCCGGCCCAAGGACCTGCTGGAAAAGTTCGCTGCCATGGCCGCCCGCAGTTGGTCGCCGGACGGCGACCGGCAGGCCGACGGCTGGGGCGTCGCCTGGCTCGATGAACAGGGCGGCTGGAACATCAGAAAATCTCCCAACCCGATTTGGACGGAAACTCGACTCTTCGCGCGTATTCCCCGTTGCCAGGTCCTGGCCGCGCATGTTCGCAGCGCATCCTTCCCCGGCCAAAAAGGAGTCGTGGAATACAATCAGCCGTTTGTGGCTGATTCCTATGTCTTTGTTTTTAACGGCCTCCTTAATAACGTATCGGCCCCCTTCCCGGTAGAAGGCCGTATCGGCTCGCAAAAAATTTGGTCGCTGCTGCAGCGTTTCTTAAACTGCAGCCGGCCGGCCGCGGGAATATCCGCCCTGGTCTGCCTTCTTGAATTTTGGGCCAGGGAGATTCAAGCTCTCAACATGGGACTTTTCGAGGATCGTCGTCTTTTCGTTTATTGCCGACAAACCGACGACGGACAATACTATCGGCTCCGGGTTCACCGGAGCCCGTCTCTGACCATGGTCTGCTCCGAGGAACTGGACGGCCTCCCCTGGAAGATTGTCCCTTTAAACGTCGTTTTGGAAATATGAAGATGCGCGAGACATCATATCCCGCATCCTACCATAATTCCTTCCACGTCCAGTCGTCGTCTTTGTCCATGACCAGCTGGGTGATCTCCCAAGTGCTGCGTCCCCCGTCGTCTCTGAGGTTGGAACCAAGGCTATAGACGATGAAGCCCTTCCCCTCGCGCCGGTAGACGAGGGGTTTGCCGGTGAACGGGTCGACCGGCACTCCCGTCATCAATGCCGGGACGAGCGCCTCGAGGTTTTCGGGGTATTCCCCGGTCCGGCTCTTGAATACCCGGCAGGCCAGCCCGGTCCGAGCAGTGAGGATCAGCGCGTCGAGCGTCGCCACTTTCATGAAGGTCACTTCCAATTCGGGGAGGACGTTTTTAGAAACGATGGCATACCAGGGAAGGCCGTGGAGATGGTCCCGATAAGGCTTCCAAAAATCCCTCGTTTGATAATAGGACAACAAAGCTTTTGTTTCCAGCTCCACGTATTTCGGGAGGTTCAGGCTGATATCTCTCTTGACGAACGGGCTGAGAAGCCAGTAGTAAAGGCGTTCCGTCCAGGCCTTTCCCCCGAAGGCCTTTTGGAGAGCCGCGGGGGTCGGGGGCAGGCCGACGTCCAAGAACAGAACCCGCTCGCCGCGAATGCTGTTTCGCAAAAGCGCCTTCCAGTGGTTGATTTGGCGATCGTCGAGATCGCCGAGAACGGGAAGAAGGAGCTCCGCGCTGATCTCGCGTCCGCTGACGGCCTTGTTCAAGAACAGGAGGAACGCTTTCGCGTCGGCGACGGCGATCAAATACGTAATCAAGATGGACTCTTCGGCGATTTTCGGAGCGAACCGGAGGCCAATCCGCAGGCGATCCAGGGAAGCCCGCAAGTCGCCTTTCTCCGCGGAAAGGAAGGCGTCAAGGCCCCAGAGCCTCGCAGCCCGGATTGTTTTGAGCGCATTGGGTATTTTCTTCTCCCAGGACTTCACGCCCGTGTCTCCATACTGGAAGCAGGGTTTTCCGGCGATGTCAGGGATAAGGTCAAGGACTCTCCGGTTCTTTTCGATGAGCCGGGACAGCGCCGACCGCGTTTCGGCGGCAATCGGTTTATCCCTGACGAAACTCTGGTAAACCTCATTGAGAAGCTTGGTATCCTCTTCCTCGAAGGCATACAGCTCCTCGGCCGCTTTCCAGAGCGGGGCCCCGTTTTCTCCATCCGGGCACAAAGTGACCAAGTCCTTGACGGTTAGAGGAATGCCGTTCGCCTTGAGGTCGGCCAACGTGCGCGCCAGACGCCTGCCCTCGGTGAAGTTGAGGACAGCCCGCACCATAAGGACGGCCGTAACGACGGCCAAGAGGACAAGGAGAACCCTAATAATAATTTTCCGGATCTTCATGGTCGATCATTCCTTTCAGCCAATCTCGAGTTTCAAAAAAAGCCCAGCGGGAATCGTCCCGGCTCCCCAGGCGGGAGAGGGCGATTCCCTCCCTGCGGAATTTATCGAATCCCCCAAGTCCGCGTCGAGCTCCGCCCATAGCAGACGGGCCTCTTCCCCGGCCGGCTTCGAAACGACCGGGCCGCCAAGCAGGGCGGCGATGCGTCCGGACTGCCATTTCGAGACGACGGCATCCCCTATCACGGCGACTAGCGCCAGCATTGCCCAAACCAGGGCGACGGCCCACATCCGCGGTGTTAATCCGGCGTTCTCACGGGCATCAAGGGCGGAGGCCATGACCCGTTGCCGGAGACCGGGCGGGATGGCCTTTGGCGCGAGCCGCGCCAGGGATTTTTCGATGTCGTCCAGGTCTTTGCCCGTCATTATTTCCCCTCCATGGCTTCACGGAGCTTGGCGATGCCGTAGCGGTAGCGGCTGGCCGCAGTGTTGGCCGGGATGCCGCAGACGGAACCGACTTCCTTGAAGGTCAGACCCTCGAAGATCTTCAAAAAGACGACCTCCTTCTGCTCCGCCGGAAGTCCGTCGGCCATCCGAAGCAGCTGGACGAGGGTGGGTTCATCGGGGGCAGTGAACACGGCCGCGAATCCTCCCGCTCCCGCCCCGCCCGCGATCCTGGCTTCGCACCCCCTTCGGCCGAGCGTGCGCCTGAGGAAGCGGTTTACCTCGTTCCGGGCGACCTTGAAGACGAAGCTCCGAGGGTCCCGGACGAGTTTCCATCGCACCGTATAGCGAGCGAACCGGCAGAAGGTTTCCTGAAGGATGTCCTCGGCGTCCTCCACGGAGCCGAGCCTGAAGACGAGATACCTGTAGAGGCTTTCCCCATGGCGTTCGTAAAGCTCCTTGAGTTCCAGCAACCGTCGTTTTTCTTCCTTCTTATAAAGACCCCGGTCGCCGCTCGATTTGTCTTTTTTCCTAAAATTCAAAACGGTTCCCCAACGGTGCCGATGGCTATAATAAGACTTCATACTTCATGACTTCATAAGAAATTGCTTTTCGGTTGCGCCTGCCTGCGGGTACGGTTTCGCCTCAATGCTCCCATCCAACCATTATGAGGGAGCATAAATAGGACCTCAGAACCTGTCAAGGTGCGACAAAGGTCAACTTCAGGTGGTCGATGATCCTGTCCACCACGGAGAAATCCGTGATGAAGGCGACGATCTTCATCATCCCTCCACACTTGGGGCAGATCATCGGGTCAACCTCAAAAATGACAGAAAAGCTATCTTACGAAGAATTCATTAGGCAAGCAATTTTGAGACTAAGAACAGGAAGTTACAAAGGGATTCATTCGATATTCAGTGGTTTTAACGAGGCGTTTAAAAAGTATTATGATGGGATAAACCCCGTTGAAATAACAAATCAATTGCCAAAAGAGAACAATATTTTTTTTAGACCTGTAAAGGGTGGAGTGATGTTTTATTTACCTGAAGATGCTCCACAAATTAATAGAGGCGACGAAGCACTCAAAAAAATGGGTTTATTATAAATAACTTTTTCTTTATCATACTTCCCTGCAGGAACGAATTACGATTAGATAGCCTGCTCTCTCTTTCTGCTCTTGATCAGTATGAGGAGGAGAATGCTAAAATTTATCTGATTGAGCTTGCGACAGGAGAATTAAAGCCAGCCACATATTCTTCATATATCTTCGCCGAGGACATTAATAATCAACCCATTTCTTATGCAAAGAGCACTTTTCTGGTCAGATAATTTCTAGAAATAACCATTAAAATCACCCCTAAAGATGATTGAATATTTAGAAGACTTGTGGGATAAATAAATTGCCCATAGGAGTAGGGAAAAATGAAGAAGCTAATCAAAACATATGAGTGGAGGAATTGAATGAAAAGAAACGATTTTCAGATTTTTTTCTTAGTTATTTTATTCTTTTCTGCTGCAGCCCTGGTGCCCGCAGTTTTGGCAGAGAGTTACCCGATGGCCTGCCGAGGGGGAGGGGCGATGCATGGATATTTGAATGCCACTGGCGGGAGAACAATATTGGTCATTGATTTTAGAAAAGCGAATAATCATCAAAATTTACAGCCGGGAGAGTGTGCCTGGGTTGACCGTCCAATCAGAAGCGACGAACCGAGTACATTGACCTATAGCATCAGTTCTTCAAGTATCAAAGCAATTGTTTCTTTTGGCAAGGTGGAGTTTCAGATCCAAGCCAATAAAGATTTACAAACTCTTCTGGATGCAATCCAGAATGGAAAAAATTTTCATGTCTACTGCGAAAATGTGGGCGACACATTCAGAATTGCAAAGGTTGGATTGTAAGATATGTAAAGCCAGAAACTTTAATTTTTACGTCAGCAAAAAATGGTAGAGAAAATAATCCATACTATCTTCATTCTCCTTCCTCTTTCTCTTATTCCATGAGTTTGGAATGAGTTTGGGGTCGGACCGAGGTATATTGTTTTAAATAAATAAGTTAGATTCGATAATTTGCCTTTTTACCCCCCAAAATGGCATGTTTTTTGGCCAAAAAGATATGCAATCTGCGTTGCCAATTCCCAGGACAAACGCAAATTCTCGCTTTTTGTGCCCTGAATTGCCCTTGTTTTGGCCTAAAAAACGGTCGATTTTCCTTCTAATTAATTGATATTAAATGCACAAGCTCGGTCCGACCCCAGTCGCTTGGGGCAAGTCGTCCAGCCGCGGGATCTTATGGAAGACGCCCGCCTCGTCCACTCCGCCCTCGGTAACTAGGAAATGGAGGTGAGGATGAAGGTTGATCCTGTCCCCGAAGGTTTGGATGGCGGCGATGACGCCGGGCGTAAACGGGCTCCCGGCCACAACCTCGAAGTATCGGATCAGGGACCGGAGGGCCAAGCGGCAGAGCTCCCCCAGGAGCCGGCGATTGTACTTGAAGAAGATCCGCAGCATCTTGGGGATGGTGAAAACGACCTGGCGATGCGGCACGTCCAGGAGAAGCTCCTCCCGCACCCACTCGCCTCACTCCTCAAGGCGCTTGGCGTGACAGGAGGGGCAGAACCCGCGGGTGCGGCAGGAAAACATCAAGAGCCGCTCCTCCCCACACTCCGGACAGCGGATGCGGGCGAATCCGCAGCGCGGGTTGCCGCAATCCAGATTATCATAGTTCAAGAAGGGGTTCTATTTTTTGGAAACGTTGCCCAGGTTTTTCCGCTGATTGATCCGGTTGGAACTCTTTTAACAAATCAGTTTTTTTCTAAGTTTCCAAAAATAATGCACACCCGGTTATTTCAATTTCAATAAAAGTTCTATAAAATCCAAATCATGGGGAAAATAGATTTCCCTATCAGTAATAGGAGAAGCAAAATGCGTACATGTATTCTTTTGGTATTTTCGTTGTTTTTCACATCAGTACTATCTATGGCCTCAGCCGTCGACCCCAAGGAGATCCAGCAGATCCTTAAAGATGCGGTGGATAACAAGCGCACGGTCGGCATTGTGGTCGGGATCATCGATGCCAATGGCAAAAATATCTACAGTTACGGCAAAACCTCCAGCGACGGCCGCAACGTCGACGGTGACACCGTATTCGAGATCGGTTCAGTGACCAAGACGTTCACGGCGACACTGCTGGCCGACATGGTCAAGCGGGGACTTGTCAGCTTGGACGACCCCGTTGCAAAATACCTGCCCAAGAATGTAAAGATGCCGTCACGCGCGGGCAAAGAGATCACACTGCTTGATCTGGCGACACACCGGTCAGGGCTTCCTTACATGCCGACCAATGCCAACCCCGCAGATCCCCTGAATCCGTTCGCCGATTACACCGCCGAGAAACTGTTCGAGTTCCTCTCGAATTACACGTTGCCCAGAGATATCGACGCGAGCTATGAATACTCGAACCTCGGAGCAGGTTTACTCGGCGAAGTGCTGGCGCGCAAAGCGGGCAAGAGCTACGAGGCATTGCTCGCCGAGAGGATTCTTCACCCCCTGGAAATGAGCAGCACCGGCATTGTGTTACGGCCTGAAATGTCAGCCCGGCTGGCCATGGGACATTTGCCGGGACTGACTCAGGTCAAGAATTGGGACTTTGATATCCTTGCCGGCTGCGGAGCAATCCGCTCGACCGTGACCGATATGCTCAAGTACGTGGCGGCCAATATGGGGCTGAAACCGTCGCCACTTTTAAGTGCGATGGCCATAGCGCGGCAGGAACTCAAGGATACGGATAAACCTAATTTGCGTATCGGCCTCGCCTGGCATATATTCAAGCTCCCGGACGCGGTGATCGTATGGCATAACGGAGAAAACCTCGGATACCACAGCTTTGTCGGGTTTGATTTAAAGCAAGGGATGGGAGTCGTGGTTTTGTCAAACTGCAAGAGCGACATCGACGATATCGGCTTCCACCTTTTAAACAATCAAATACCGCTGACGAAGATCGAGCCGAAAAAGGAACGAAAAGAGATCGCAGTGAAACCGGGGCTGCTGGATGCGTACCTGGGCGAGTACCAACTGACGCCGAACATTGTTTTAGCGATCACGAAAGAAGGTAATCTGCTGTTCATTCAGGCGACCAGGGATTCACGCCAGCGCTTGCACGCGGAAGCGGAAACGGAATTCTTCCTGACTGAGGAGGATACCCAAGTCTCTTTTGTGAAGGACGCTACAGGCAAGGTGACGCACCTCATTCTTCATACGCAAGGGCAACACATAAAGGCCGACAAGATTAAATAACCGTGTTCCCCAGATATCTCCGGAGCTCCCGATTCACCGAGTTTTTCCGCTGATTGATCCGGTTGGAACTCTTTGAGGGAAAAAATCATTATAAAGCGGGAACGGCATCCTGACAAGAGTGGTTTCGATCCCGTTGTCAAAGAGGAAGGGATAAGAAATTGCTTTTCGGCTGCGCCTGTTCGCGGCCGCGTTGTCGCCTCGATAATCCCATCCAACCATCGTGGGGAAGTATAAACTAGAGCTCAGGCCACATCAAGGACAGCTCGAGCGCGGGGACGGGCGACCCGGAAGGCGTCAGAGGTGCCCGATGCGGCGGAATTCATCCGGACCTCCCCACCGCTCTTGGAGAGGATCATGAAAAATATTCGACCGAGGTCTCTGCGGCCAGGAGATATTCCTGGAAGGCGCCCTGAGGCGGCGGGGGCTTCGCCGCGACAAAGGTCAACTTCAGGTGGTCGATGATCCTGTCCACCACGGAGAAATCCGTGATGAAGGCGACGATCTTCATCATCCCTCCGCACTTGGGGCAGGTCATCGGGTCAACCTCATAGGCTTTCCGGATCATGGCCGCCCAGCCCTTGGAAGGGACGGGCTTGAGCTCCTCCTCGCTCATCCGCAGCGCCAAGGGAGAGAGCCCCGCCTTCCTCGCTTTCCCCCGGTGGGCGTTGGCCTAGAGGCCATAATAACGCACCATGACTTGCCCTTTGTCGGGGATGTGCGAGGTCACCCGGGCAATGAACTCCAGGTAGTCCATCGTCTCCTGGTCGCCGGCGCCCTGGCCATGCCGATAACCAACCTTGCCCTCAGGCTCCAAGAAAGATAGCCGCTCCAGGGCGAGGACCGGCCGGATCATGTATTTGCCCACCCGCTCGGCCTCCGGCTTGGTCTTAGCCCTCACCAGGCTATGGACCAAGAAACCCGTGTGCCGCCAGGAAAGCAAACGTTCCGCCCATTTAGGGCTGAGAAGCTCCTTCCCAACGAGAAACGCCAGGACCTCCCGGGCGAAGATCTCGGCCAGCCGCGTGTCGTCGATATGAGGGATTTTATGGAAGACGCCCGCCTCGTCCGCTCCGGATGCCGGGGACCATAGACTCCCGCCATGGCGCGAGAAGAGCCTCAAGAAATGGGCCATCGCCGCGGATATGACCACTTCTCCCTGAAAGAACGGGAAGAGTCCCGGCCCGGAAGGGTGAATCAAGTCCAGAAAACGTCAACCGGCGTTAACGCTTGACCAGGAGAATGGAAACGGCGAAATATAGCGAAGATTATCGATTAGAATTTCCACGGAAACGACCCCCCCACCGAGATAAGTCTGGGCTCGATTAGGTCTATGGGTTATAATACGAAATTACGTCCGTTCATTCCGGACGGACAACCGACCTCCAGGAGCTTTCGTGCATAGAAAAGACATCCGCAACGTCGCCCTCATCGCCCACGTCGACCACGGCAAGACAACCCTGGTCGACGCCATGATGCGGCAGTGCAAATTGTTCCGCAATATCGACCAGATGGGCGACTGCATTCTCGATTCCGGCGACCTCGAGCGCGAGCGCGGCATCACCATCGTCTCTAAGAATATGTCGCTCGTCTGGAAGGGCGTTAAAATCAACATCGTCGACACGCCGGGCCACTCCGACTTCGGCGGGGAAGTCGAGCGCGTCCTCCGGATGGTCGACGGCGTCCTCCTGCTCATCGACGCCTCCGAAGGCCCCATGCCGCAGACCAGGTTCGTGCTTAAGAAGGCCCTGGAGCTCGACCTCCGGCCGATCGTCGTCATCAACAAGATCGACCGCCAGGACGCCCGGATCCAGGAGGTCATCAACGAGACCTTCGACCTGTTCGTCGAGTTGGAGGCGAGCGAGGAACAGCTGGATTTTCCCGTCGTTTACGCGTCGGGCCGGGAAGGCCAGGCGGCCCTTGACCTCGACAGCCCAACCCAGGATTTGATCCCGCTCTTCCAGACCATTCTCAAGAAAGTGCCGTCTCCCGACTACGACCGGAAGAGTCCGATGTCGGCCCTGGTCACCAATATCGCCCACGACGACTACATCGGCCGTCTGGGCATCGGCCGGCTTTTCGGCGGGCGGATCGAGCCCGGCGACAAGATCGTGGTCTTTTCCGAGGGCGACAAGCAGGCCCCGGGACAGATCCAGAAGCTGTTCGTCTTCGAAGGGTTGGAACGCAAGGAAACGACGGCCGTCGAGGCGGGCGAGATCTTCGCTTTCGCCGGCATCCCCGCCATAACCATCGGCGACTCCATCGGGGACCCCGAGAGGCCCATCCGTCTGGACCTCCTCTTCATCGAGCCGCCCACCGTGTCCATGATGTTCATGGTCAACAACAGCCCGTTTGGCGGCCGGGAGGGCAAATACGTCACCTCCAGCAAGCTGAGGGAGCGGGTCCAAAAGGAATTGCGCACGAACGTCTCCATCGCCGTCGAATGGAATGATTCGCCGGAACGGTTCACCGTCGCCGGACGCGGCGAGCTGCAGCTGGCCGTCCTCATCGAACAGATGCGCCGCGAGGGTTACGAATTCCAAGTCTCGATGCCCCAGGTGATCACCCGCCGGGAAGGCGACAATGTCCTCGAGCCCTACGAGACCCTGGTGCTGGATGTGCCGAAGGAGAATGCCGGCGCCGTCATCTCCATGCTGGGCGAACGCCGGGGCCTGATGCAGAGGATGATCGACCTCAAGGGGACTTACCTCCGGCTGACCTTCACCGTCCCCCTGCGGGGCCTGTTCGGTTTCCGTTCGGAATTCCTGAGCCAGACCAAGGGTAACGGCGTCATGGCCCATACCTATCTCGGCTACCGCGAGTGGGCGGGGAAGATCGCCGGGCGCCGCAACGGCGTCCTGGTATCCGATCGCACCGGAATCGTGGCCACCTATGCCGTGGCGAACATCCAGGACCGCGGCCGCCTGTTCGTGTCGCCCGGGGACAAAGTCTACGTCGGCCAGATTGTCGGCGAAACCATGCGCGACGAGGACCTGAAGGTCAATCCCACCAAGGAGAAGCACCTCACCAACATGCGCTCCTCCACCTCGGATGTCGCCGCCAAGATCGATGTGCCCGTCAAGATGGCCCTGGATCAGTTCATAGATTATATCAACGACGACGAATTGCTCGAGGTCACACCGCAGTCCCTCCGCATGCGCAAGAAAATCCTCGACTTCAAGGAAAGGAAGCGCGCGGGCCGCAACGCGGCCTGAGCGGGAGCCGGGCGGCCGGGTCGGGGATTTTGGCCGGACAAGCTCCGTCTTCCGGCCCTCTCCACGCGGAGCGTCACTCGGGGGATAAGAATTTGCTTTTTCGCTCTTCGCGACATTCCTTCCTAAAAAGCTCGGTATCAATACCTCCCCTCGCGTAAAGAGGATAATCCCGGCCGTGAATCGATGTCAGAACGAGGAATGGCTCCAATTCACGCCCTCCGGCCGGATCATCGTTCCGGACGACCGCGAAATACTCCAAAAGACGATAGACTTCCCGTCCCTCTCGAAATCGCCTGTCCTTAAAAATACTCGACCCGCTCCTCGGCCGCCATCAGAGCGACCTGCTCGATGACGCGCGACGGCGGCGGCTTCTCGGCCACGAACGTCAGTTTGAGGTGGTCGATGATCCGGTCCACGGCGGCATAATCCGTGATGATGGCCACGACCTTCATCGTGCCCCTGCACTTGGGACAGATCATCGGGTCGACCTCGTAGACCTTCCGGATCATGGCCGCCCAGCCCTTAGAAGGGACCGGCTTCCGATCCTCCTCGCTCATCCGCAGCGTCAGCGGAGAAACGACCGCCTTCCGCACCTTTCCCCGGTGGGCATTGGCGTAAAGCCCATAGTAACGAACCATGACCTGCTCTTTGTCGGGGATATGCGAGGTCACCCGGGCGATGAACTCCAAATAAAATTCTTATCCTAGAAAAAAGTGGAAGGATTGCATAAATTACCTTGCCTTTCGCTTTCTCGCATTCCAATTGATCTGATTTCAATTATCCCTACTCCAGATTCAAGATTCTGGATCCAAAGAGCCTGAGTTTCAGCCCGGTTTTCCCCTTGGGAACCTCGAAAACCATGACGAATCTCCCGGCGGGTTTGCCGATTTTCATTGTGATCTCACCAAAGTCTGTTGGAGATGTTTGATTGATGTAAAATTTGAAGGTATCTCCATGTGCGTTGGAATAAATGTAAAACTTCATGGAATCTCCATAAAATCCGGAGTTTATGTCCGTTTCCCCGGGATTCAACTTATCATTTTGAGAGATGCGATCGACCCCGATCTGGCGATATTCATCGGATGTCTGATCCACAAGGATAATGTCGTTGGCATCGAGAGCCGATGTGACATCCCCGGAATATTTGACACGGAGTTCGACGGAGACGAACTGATATCCGGGCCCGGCCGGGGAGTCGAATTCCTGACGGGGCAGGAGCCTGGCCCAGATCGAATCTTGAAAGCGCCAGCGGGCGATCCCGAAGCTCCACCAGGATTGCCGTGTTTCCAAATCGGGAATTCCTTCCGCTCCTCCTGCAAATCCTCCAAATCCCTCATAGACTTCATATTTTTTGGGGAGAGAAGCAGTCGCTGGAGGGACCGGCATGGCCATCTGAAACTCTTTTTCCGACTTGCCGATGATGAAATACGCCCGCCCTTGGTCTTTTTCGTCTATAAAAGCCAGATCCTTGACCGATTTGGGGATCAAGTAGACCAGTGTGACCTGCGGAAGTGGAAGTTTAATCGTCCCAACAAACACTAACTTCCCATCCTTGCCTAGTGCCTCGCCGTTCCAGATCCATCCTTTGTAGGATAGGATACCGTCAGTACCGAATGTGCCCTCGAAAACAGGAAGATAATAATGTCCCGCGGAGTCAATAAGCGGGAAGCCATCTTCTCCTTTCGAGATTTCCTTTTTCCCCCTGAATGTGAAAACATAGAGAATCTCGTCATCTTGCGGCCGGATGGTTTTTTCCTTAACATCGGCACTGACCTTGATTTCTGCTCTTTTTTCAACCATTTCCAGCTTGCCCAGTGACGTTTCAATAGAACCCCGGAGGGCAATTTTTTCCGATTTTGGCGAACACGAGACGAGGACCAACAAACTAAAAATGCCGGCGATCATCGCTGTTTTTTTCATCATAACTTCTCCTGCGGTACAAAAGATAGATCGATTTTACCCATGATGGTTTTGTGGGGACTATTTGTTTTTTTGAAGTTTATCTCTCAGCATCTTGACGATTTCCTTAAAACCCGCGTCTTTTGCCATATCCGCCGCCATCCGGAGGGATAAGAAATTGCTTTTTGGCTACGCCTGTTCGCGGCCGCGTTGTCGCCTCGATAATCCCATCCAACCATCGTGGGGAAGCATAAATTAGAGCTCAGGACACGTCAAGGACAGCTTGAGCACGGGGACGGGCGACCCGGAAGGCGTCAGAGGTGCCCGGTGCGGCGGAATTCATCCGGACCTCCCACCCGCTCTGAAAAAAGGTCATGAAAAATATTCGACCGAGGTCTCTGCGGCCACCTGAATTGTAGCTGGCCCTGCCGCGAGAATATCCGTCCTGGTCTGCCTTCTTAGCGAAGATTAAAAGACTTATCCCTTCATCACGCCCACGGGGACGACCCTGGCCACCAGCCGCCCCAGGCCGACTTCGTGGGAGACGCGCACCACCTCGTCCACATCCTTGTAGGCGGCCGAGGCTTCTTCGGCCACGCCCTTCCAGCTCGTGGACTGCAGCTCGATACCCCTCTTCGGCCAGGTCGTCGCGGATCTGCTCGCCCCGGAAGCGGCGGATGGCCTCGTGCCGGGACATGACCCGGCCGGCGCCGTGGGCGGTCGAGCTGAAGCTCAGCCCCTCGGCCTCCAGCGTCCCGACCAGGATGTAGGACGCCGTCCCCATGCTGCCCGGGATGATGACCGGCTGGCCGACGGCTCGGTAGGTCCGCGGGAATCTCGCGGCCGGCCCGGCCCGAAGCTCCGCGTCGCGCCCTTGCGGTGGATGCAGACCTCCTTTTCCACGCCCGCCGACCTTGTGCCGCTCGATCTTGGCCACATTGTGGCAGACATCATAGACCTGCCGCATGCCGGCCGAGCTCCCCAGGACCTTTTTAAAGACGTCCCGCACCCAATGGGCGATCATCTGCCGGTTGGCGAAAGCGTAGTTCACCGCGGCGGCACATGGCCTTGTAGTACTTCCGCCCCAGAGGCGACCTCACCGGCGCATGGACGAGCTCCCGGTCGGGCAGGTCCTTTATTCCGAAGCGGTCCTCCATCGCCTTGATGTAGTCCGAGGCCACCTGGTGGCCCAGGCCGCGGCTGCCGCAGTGGACCATGACCAGGATCTGGCCTTCCTCGTCGATGCCGAAGGCCTGGGCCACATCCTTAACAAAGATTTTCTCGACCTTCTGGATCTCGAGAAAATGGTTGCCGGCGCCCAGCGTGCCGAGCTGGGAAATGCCCCGTTCCATGGCTCGCTCCGAGACGGGGCCCCAGTCGGCCTCCTTCATCCGGCCGTTTTCCTCGGTCTCGGAGCAGGTCTTCCTTGGACCCGTAGCCGTTCTCCACGGCCCATTCGGCGCCCTTGACTAGAATATCCTTGAGGGCACTCCGGCTGAGCTTGGTCACGCCGCCCTTGCCCACCCCGGCCGGCACTTCCTTGAAGATCTCGGCCAGAAGCTCCTTGCGCCTGGCCCGGACGTCGTTTTCCGTGAAGTCCGTCCGCAGCAGCCGGACCCCGCAGTTGATGTCGTAGCCCACGCCTCCCGGCGAGATGATGCCCTCGTCCATGTCGAAGGCGGCCACCCCGCCGATCGGGAACCCGTAGCCCTGATGGGCGTCGGGCATGACGTAGGACATACGTCTGGATGCCCGGCAGGCAGGCGACGTTCCGCGCCTGCTCCAGGGTCTTGTCGCGCTTGACGTCTCCGAGGAGCTTTGCGGAGGCGTAGATCGAGGCCGGGACCTTCATCGCCCCCTGCCTGGGGATCTCCCAGGTATTGTCGTTGATCCGTTCGAGCTCCATGGACTCCCCTCACAGGTCGACCACGACTTGGACGCCAGCGGCTCGCGGCCTTGTCCTCGATTCTCATCTCGTTATAAGTGACCGCTTTGACCTCGCCGAAGATCTCATACTGGGCCGGATCCGTATCCCCCCGGAAAATCGGCCTCCAGGCGGTACCCTCGTCGTCTTCCTCGATCGTAATATCCTCAACCGCGGCCAGGAGAAAATTCCGCGTTTCGAATAGATAAGAGGATCTCCTCCAGAAATTATAAAGAAGCTGCTCGAGGTCCCGGCCCTCGACCCGAACGGGGAGCGGACGTTCTCGGGCTCGACCGGCCCAATCCCACATCAGCGAGGCCACGGCCAGGGCGGCGTTGGCGAAGGCCTCCTCGAGCGTCGCGCCGAAAGCCTGGAACTTGGCGTCGGCGGTGTGATCCAGAAACCGGTAGCGCTCCATTTTCTTCATTTTATGTTGGCAAGTCTACCTATTTTCGGAGGATGAACGGCGATATAGCAACCCCGCTTGAAATTAATTAAATTTGCCCGCAATTTCCGCTCCGCACTTCGGACATCGGCCATCACTGACCTTCTGGCCGAAACCGAGAAGCCGCGGCGCTTGATGAGGGCTGTCCCGCATTTCGGACAGATCGTGTCCTCCGACTCGCCCAGGATATTCCCTATATATACATAATGAAGGCCTTCTTCCTTTCCGATGGCGTAGCCCGCCGCAGCGTCTCGACCGGCGTCGGCCGCGCTTCGGTGTATTTGATAGTCGGGATGGAAACGGCTGATATGCCAGGGAATGTCCCGGCCCACCCCGGCCAGGAAGCGGGCGATGTCGCGCAGTTCGTCCGGTCCCGTCATTCAGGCCGGGCACCACCAGCGTCGTCACTTCAACCCATATCCCAGCCGCCCGCATCAGGCGGATGGACTCCAGCACGGGTTCCAGCCGGGCTCCGCAGACCTCCTTGTAGGTCTCATCGCGGAAAGCCTTGAGGTCCACGTTGGCCGGCGTCCAGCCACTCGGGCCGATGGCCTCCAGCGCCTCCGGCCGTCATGTAGCCGTTGGTGACGAAATTGTTGGCCAGGCCCGGCCTTGGCCAGGCGGCCGGTGTCGGCGGCATACTCGAAAAAGATCGTCGGCTCGGTGTAGGTGTAGGAGATGCTCCGGCAGCCGTAGGCCTTGGCCAGCCGTCACGGACCTCTCCTCGGGCGAGCGGCTGGCTTCCGGCCCGCCGCCCTCGTCGCGGACGCGGCTCTGGGAGATCTCCCAGTTCTGGCAGAAGGCGCAGCGGAAATTGCATCCGGCCGCGGCGAGGGAGAAGGACGTGGTACCCGGGAAGAAATGATAGAGCGGCTTCTTTTCGATGGGGTCCACGTGGGCGGCGATGACCTCGCCGTAAGCATGAGTCCACAGCGCTCCGGCCCGGTTCTCCCGGACGCCGCAATCCCGAACTTGCCGACGGCGATCCGGCAGCGGTGGCTGCACAGGTCGCAGACGACCCGGTTCTCCGGCTCAGCCCTCCACAGAACGGCCTCCTTAAGCACGGCGCTCCCTTGCCCCCTGGACTCTCACTTCTTTTTCTTCTTTTTTTGAGCAGCCTTCGGCTTGACCTCGAATTTTCCGGCCGAAGGGCACAGCCGGCTGAGCGGACACTCGCCGCAGCGCGGCCGGCGGGCCCGGCAGACGGCCCGGCCATGGTTGACCAGCATGTAATTGAAATCCAGCCAATGCCTGCCGCGGCACGATCTTGAGCAAATCCCGCTCGATCTTCACCGGAACCCTCTCCCGGCTCAGGCCCAAGCGTCCGGCCAGACGCGCCACATGCACGTCCACGGCGATGCCTTCCGCCTTGCCGTAGGCCGAAGACAGGACGATGTTGGCCGTCTTGCGGGCCACCCCGGGCAGGGTCAGGAGCTCCTCCATGGTGTCCGGCACCCGGCCGTTGAAGTCGGAGACGATCTTGCGGCTGGCCCCGATGATGGAGCGGGCCTTGTTGCGGAAGAAACCGGCCGGCCGGATGGCCGCTTCCAGCTCCCTCGGGTCGGCCGAGGCGAAATCGGCCGCGGTTTTATATTTGGCGAACAGCGGCGGCGTCAGCCGGTTGACCCGCTCATCGGTGCACTGGGCGGACAGGATGGTGGCCACCAGCATCTGGAGGGGCGTGCGGAAGGCGAGAGCGGTGTGGCTGCGCGGATAGGTGCGGCGCAGGATGCGGATGAGTGGGGCCGATCCTCTTTTTGGCGCTTTCCAAGCCGACTCCTCTAAAGTTTAAGCTCCGTCTTGAGCTGGATGAAACGCAGGAGGTCCGTCCGGCAGATGATGCCGGCCAGACGGTCACCGTCCATAACCGGAACCTGATTGATGTCTCGGCTGGTCAGGCTGGCCAGAACCTGGCTGCCGTCAGCATCGGGGGAAACAGCCTCCAGCTTCTCTTTGGGCGTCATGACGTCCCGTACCCGCGCCCAGGGCCAGTTCTCTTTAGGGGTGGCTTTGATATCTTCCAGACAGATGATGCCCTGCAGGCCGCTCTCCTGGTCCATGACCAGGAAGACACGCTCCTTGCGGTGCAGGACGAAGTCATCCACCAGGGCCTGGATGGTTAGGCCGGCCGGGACCGTGCTGAACTCGGTGGACATCAGGTCCTTGGCCTTGACTCCCTGGAGCAGGCTCCGGACCACGGCCTGCTCATAGCCGCGGGCGGCCGCGCTCTGCAGGAACAAGCCGATAAGGATGAGCCACAGGCCGGAGAATTGGCCGCGCAGAATCTGGAGAAAGCCGGCGGCAATGAGCAGGAAGGCCACGGCTTGGCCGACCAGCGAAGCCAGGCGCGTCGCTTTCTTCAAGTCGCCGGTGATCTTCCAGGCTATGGCCCGGAGGACGCGGCCTCCGTCCAAGGGGAAGCCGGGCAGAAGGTTGAAGACGGCCAGGCCGGCGTTGATGATAGCCAGGTAAAAGGCTGAAGCCGATAAGGGTTGACTGACCTGGCTCAGGAGCACGGACAGGCCGAAGAAAATGCCGGCCAGGATGAAACTGGACACCGGCCCGACCACGGCCATGCCGAACTCCTTGAGAGGCTCGTCCGGTTCTTCGCGAATCTGAGCCACTCCGCCCAGCAGGAACAGGGTGATATCGGACACTTCATAGCCCTGCTGCCGAGCCACCAGGGAATGGGTCAGTTCATGAATCAAGACCGAGATGAAGATGAGCAGGCTGGTCAGAAGACCCAGGCCCCAGGCCAGCCCCTTCGACCAATGAGGATAATTCTGGGGAAAATAGTAGCCGGCCAAACTCCAAGTGAAAAAAATGAAGATGACCAGCCAGCTCGGGTCGATATTGATGGTGATGCCGAAGATTCTGGCCACGCGCCATTTGCGCTTGAACATTCCGCTCCTCCAGCGCCAGGCGCTAAACCGAACGGCACTTATTATAACATGTCGGGCTCAGGCCTACATCCTGGAGGCCTACCAGGCCAGCATCTCCTCTTTCAAGATTGTCCATTCAATAAGAGGAACGGGATCGGAGATGCTTCCATACGCAATCCGGCCGAGTAGAGCTTCAATGTACTTATGCAGGAATGGACGGAAACGACGAGCTAGAATGCCTGCTCGAACAAATTTCGGTTCGGAACAATTGCCGAGATATTCCTCTTACGGGCCGACGTGGATCCGGTCTTCGCCCAAATCAGTCTCTTCGATCTTGTAGGAATCGGGGAACTTCTCTATGAGGTCGATCTCGGATTTAATCAAGAAGTAGTGACTCCTCTCCACCCGGGCCAGGTATTCCAGCATCCTGCGGCCCGCCTCATCGGCCATGATCTTGGCGGCGGATTTGTAGAAATCCTCGGAATACTTCTCGATTTGAAGGGCCGTCTGGAAAAGCTGCGGAACACTCAGGGTCTCAGGGTTCACCCGCAGGGAGGCGGGCAGGAAAGAAGTGGGCGGGAGGTTGAGGGCCAGGCCGGCGAATCTTTGGGAGTAGAGCTTTTCCAGGATGCGGCGATGCTTCTTTTCTTCAAAGATGAGGAACTCCAGCTTTTTCCGGAGGAGGAGGCTGCTGACTTTTTCCAGGAGAGCGGTGTAGAGCGCCGCGGCATCAATCTCGGATTTCACAGCCAGGGCCAGGACATCTTGCGTCTTCCAACGGCTGTCGAGCTTCATGTTCAAAACTTCTTGAACATCGCTTTGGGAGCGCCGCAGATGGGGCACAAATCGGGAGCCTCGCCCTCCACGGTGAACCCGCACCTGCCACAGACATGAATAGGTGTGGTATCCAAGTCCGTCCCTTTTTCCAGGCCCTTGATCGCATTCTGGTAAAGCGAGGCATGGACCTTTTCCGCGGCTATCGCCCACCGGTTCATCATGGCCGCAGCCTTCTCTTTCTGCTCATCGGCGACGCGGATGAACTCAGGGTACATCTTGGTCACTTCATAGGTCTCGCCCTCCAGGGCCGCCTTCAGGTTGTCCAGCGTCTTCCCCACCCCGCCCAGGGTCTGGAAGTGGTTCGAAGCGTGCCTCTGCTCGGAGAAAGAACTGGCCCGAAAGAGGCGGGCCACGTTGGGCAGCTTATCGCTCTCCGCTTTATCGGCGAAGGCCTGATATTTCAAGTGGGCCTGGCTCTCACCGGCGAAAGCGGTCTTGAGATTCTCCTCCACATTTATTTTCATAAAATCCTCCTATAAGGCAATCATTTTTTCGATGGCCCCCAGGGCCCGCCGCCGCACCTCGGGGGGGACGACAATCCTGGTCTTCATGTCCTCCAGGGCGGCCAGCACCTTGGGCAGGGTTGTTTTCTTCATATTGGCGCATAAGGAGCCCTCCTTGGCCGGATAAAACTCCTTGCCGGGATTCTCTTTTTTCAACCGATAGATGATCCCGGCCTCGGTGGCCACGATGACCTCCCGTTTGTCGATCTGCCGGGCCTCCCGGATCATCTGGCCGGTGGACAGGGCTTTGTCGGCCAGGTCAATGACCTCAGGACGGCATTCGGGATGGGCCCACACTTCCGCCCCGGGATAGAGCCTCTTCTTGGCCAAGATATCGGCGGGGTGGATGTGGTGATGGATGTAGCAGTACCCGTCCCAGGCGATGATCTTCTTGCGGGTGCGCCGGGCCACAAAGGCAGCCAGGTTCTTATCGGGCACGAAGAGCACTTCCTGGTCGGGGATGGATTCCACCACCCGCAGGGCGTTGGCTGAGGTGCAGCAGACATCGCTCTCAGCCTTGACCTCGGCCGAGGTGTTGACGTAGCAGACCACTTTCCGGCCGGGATAGCGCTCCTTCCAGGCGCGGAGTTCCGCGGCGGTGATCATGTCGGCCATGGGACAGCCGGCCGCGGCGTCGGGGAGGAGGACAATTTTTTGGGGAGCCAGGATGGCCGCCGTCTCGGCCATGAAATGCACTCCGCAAAAAACGATGACCTCGACTTCGACCACGGCCGCCTTCTGGCTGAGCTCCAGAGAATCGCCCACGAAATCGGCGACGTCCTGGATCTCGCCGTACTGGTAGTTGTGGGCCAGGATGATGGCCCGGCGCGCTGCCTTCAGCTCCGCCAGGCGGGCCCGCACTTCCTCTTTGGTCACCCGCTCACCCCCCTCAGTCCTTCACCTTGCGGACATAAACCCGGACGATTTCACCCTCCTCCTCCAGGCCCAAGTATTCCTGGCCGCTTGTCCGGCACCAGGCGGGCATGTCCTCCTTGATTCCCGGGTCCGTGGCGGTCACTTCCAGCACCTCCCCCTTCTTCATCTGCTTAATCGTTTTGGCCGTTTGGATAATGGGCATGGGGCATAATAGGCCGAAACAATCCAATTTTCTGTCGGCACGCACGATGTCTCGCTCCGAGCCCAGCTTCGCCGGCTGCCCGGGGGCCGGTGGGCCGGCGGCCGCTCCTAGCGGATCTTGACCCCGCAGTGGGCGCAGGTCTCCTCCTGGGCGCTAGTGGCTTTGTGGCACTCCGGGCATTCCTCCAGTTCGACGTTGCAGGTCTGGCAGACCCCCTCGCCGCCCTCCACCGGGCCGTCGCAGTAGGGGCAGCAGCAGGATTCCGCCGCCTCGGCCTTGGCCCGGCCGGGCTTGCTCCCCTGGCGGGTATAGTAGTCCTCGATAGCCTTGTGCAGGGCGTCGGCGCCCAGGTTGGAGCAGTGCAGCTTGTTCTTGGGCAGCCCTCCCAGCTCCTCGGCCACTTTCTCGTTGGTGAGCTTCAGGGCTTCCTCCAGGGTCTTGTTCATGGCCATCTCGCTGACGATGCTGGAGACGGCGATGGCCGCCCCGCAGCCGAAGGTCTGGAACTTGATGTCGGCCAGACGGCCGTCCTTGACCTTTATGTAAAAGGTCATCATGTCGCCGCAGACCGGGTTGCCCACCTGGCCGACCCCGTCGGCATCCTTGATCACCCCGACGTTGCGGGGGTTCTGGAAATGATCCATGACTTTTTCGGTGTACATCATTTTCGGCTCTCCTCGAGAAACTTCGTGTAGAGGGGGGACATCTCCCGCAGCCGCCGGATGATGGGGGGAAAACCTCCAGTAAATAGTCAATGTCCTCCGCCTCGGTGCTGTCCAGGAAACCGAAGACGAGAGAGCCCTGGGCCAGGGCATGGTCGAGGCCCATGGCCAGGAGCACATGGGAGACCTTGAGGGCTCGTGAGGTGCAGGCCGAGCCTGAGGAGGCGGCGATCCCTTTCATGTCCAGGTGGAGGAGCATGGCTTCGCCCTCGACGAATTCGATGCAGAAGCTGGCGTGATGGGGGAGTCGGCGGGTCCGGTGTCCGGTAAGGATCACCCGTTCGATGCGCCGCGGCAGCTCTTCTATCAGCCGGTCGCGCAGAGCCCGGGCTTCATCCATCCGGCGGCCCAGCTCTGAGGCGGCAACCTCGGCTGCTCTTCCCAAGCCGACGATGCCGGCGACGTTCTCCGTCCCGGCCCGCCGGCCGCCTTCCTGGATGCCTCCGTCGACGAAGGGCAGGATGCGCACCCCTTTCCGGACAAACAGGGCGGCGCTGCCCTTGGGGCCGTAAAACTGGTCCCCGGCCAGGCTCAGGGCGTCTACCTCAAGCGCTCTGACGTCCACGGGGATATTGCCCACCGCGGCCACGGCGTCGGTGTGGCAAGGGCACCTGGCGGGCGCGGCAGGCGCGGGCGATATCGGCCACTGGTTCGAGGGAGCCCACTTCGCTGTTGGCCAGCATGACCGAAACGAGGGCGGTTTCCGGAGTTAGAGCCTTGGCCACCGCTTCCGGGTCCACCAGCCCGTCCCGGTCCACGGGCACGAGCGTCGCCTGGAAACCCAGCCGCTCCAGGCTCTTGACCGAGTTCAGGACAGACTGGTGTTCGATGGCTGATACGACCAGGTGCTTGCCTTTATCGCGCCGGGCCAGGGCCATGCCCTTGACCGCGAAGTTGTTGGCTTCCGAGCCGTTGGCGGTGAAGAAAATCTCCTCGGCCGAAGCGTTAATCAAGCGGGCTACCTTGGCCCTGGCCTCCTCAACCGCTTCCTGCACCGGCTGGCCGAAAGAATGCAGACTTTGGGGATTCCCGAAATTCTCCTTGAGGAACGGCAGCATGGCCTCCAGGGCCTGCGGATGAAGCGGGGTGGCCGCCATGTGGTCCAAATAAACTTTTTTCATGACCTGCTTCCCCACCCTAATGCCTTTCCCCGGTTGGGCTCAAACAGCCGCCGGCTCCTCAGACGGCTATCACTTCCTTGACCTCGGGCACATCCTTCTTAAGCTGGCGCTCGATCCCCATCTTCAGCGTCATCTGGGACATGGGGCATCCGCCGCAGGCACCGGTGAGCTTGACCTTGACGACGCCGTCCTTGACCTCCACCAGCACGACATCGCCGCCGTCGGCTTGGAGGCCGGGCCGGATTTTGTTCAGGGACTGCTGGACTTTTTCTTTCATTAGGGAGCTCCTTTAAAAAGACAATATATAGCCTTCATCTGAATTTTTCCATGATTTTTTCGAGCCGGGCCCTGTCGGGCCGGAGGTCCGCGGCAGCCAAAGCAAGGTCACGGCCCTCCAGGACCATCTCTTGGAAGGCGGCCTTCTCCCGGCGGAAGACCAGCCCGACGGGCAGACGATCTTCCCTGTCGAGCAAGGCCCAGGCCTTCCGGATATCGGCAGGATCATACCCGGGCTCCTGCTCGACTTTCAACAGGCGGCTCCTGAACCAGCCATAGGTGTTGACCGAGTTGTGAGTGACGCAGGGGCTGAGCACCTCGACCAGGGAAAACCCTTTATGCCTTAGGGCCTGCTCCATCAACCCGGCCAGGGGCCCGACCTCGCCGGAAAAACCGCGGCTGATGAAAGAGCCGCCGGCGGCCAGGGCCAGCTTCAAGCCGTCCAGGGGGTATTCCTTAGAGCCGAAGGGTGTGGATATCGACCGGAAGCCCAAGCTGCTGGTGGGCGAGGTCTGGCCCTGGGTCAGGCCGTAGATGCGGTTATCGACCACCACCAGGGTCAGCCCGATGTTCTTCCGAAGGGCATGAATGAAATGACCCATGCCGATTGAATAAGCGTCGCCGTCGCCGCTGACCCCTACCACGGTCAAACGGGAGTTGGCCAGCTTGACTCCGGAGGCTAGGGGCAGAACGCGGCCGTGGAGCCCATGGAACCCGAAGGCTCGGAAATGGGAGTTCAGGCGGCCATGGCAACCGATGCCGGTGACGATGACCATATTCTCGGGCTCGAGGTCGAGCGCGGCGGCCGCCCGCTTCAAGGCTTCCAGGACTCCGTACAGCCCACAGCCGCGGCACCAGGTAGGCTTGTCGAACTGGAAGTCCTCTTTTTTTCTCATATCCGGTCTCCCAGCACGACCCGGATGATGTCGGCCGGGGCAAAAGGCTGGGCCGAATAGTTCAGCACTTTTTTCAATTCGAGCTCCGGGCAGACCTGGCTGCGGATCAGGGTATGGAGCTGACCGCTGAAGTTATTCTCCACCACGAAAGCCCGCCGGCAGAGGGACAGGAATTCCGAGACCTCCTGGCCGGGGAACGGCCACAGAGTCCGGATCTGGAGGGTCTTGGTTTCATGGCCCCTCCTCCGCAATTCCTCACCGGCCTCCAGGACGGCGCCCAGGACCGAGCCGATCGTAACGAAGCCGATGGCCGCCCCGCCCTCTCCCCAGCGGCGCGGCGGAGGAAGGTCTTTCCGGCAGGTTTCGAGCTTACGCATCCTCTTTTCGGTCATTCGGACGCGATTGGCCGCGTCTTCCTGGCGAAAGCCCTTCTCGTCATGCTCGTTGCCCTCGACCATATGGAGCCCTCCCCTCTGGGCCGGCAAGCTGCGGGGGGAGATTCCGTCCGGGGTGATGGCGTACCTCTTGAACTCCGCAAGGCCGGCCAGGTCCCGCTCGGTGAGCAGCCGGCCGCGGTCGACGGTCACCCGGCCCAGGTCGAAGTCCGGCGTCGTCCTCGAATTTTGGCCCATATCCTCTTCGGTCAGGAGCACGACCGGACACTGATACATTTCGGCCAGGTTGAAAGCGGCCACGGTGAAATCGAAACACTCCTCGAGAGTGCCCGGGGCCAGGATAATCCTGGGGAAATCGCCGTGCGCGCCGAAGACCCATTGGGTGAGGTCGGACTGTTCGGTCTTGGTCGGAATACCGGTGCTGGGCCCGACCCGCTGGACGTGGGCGATGACGACCGGGATCTCGGCCATCCCGGCCAGGCTGAAGGCCTCCATCATCAGCGACCCGCCCGGGCCCGAAGTGGAGGTCATGGCCCGGGCACCGGCATAAGCCGCGCCCAATGCCATATTCAGGGCGGCCAGCTCATCCTCGGTTTGAACAACGAGGCCCTGGAACTCGGGAAAATTGAGGGCCAGCCATTGCCAGATCTCGGAAGCGGGACAGATGGGGTAGGCGGCAAAAAAGCGGCAGCCGGCGGCCAGGGCGCCGAAGGCGATAGCTTCGTCGCCGGACAGGACAAGACGGCCGGCGTCCAGCTTGCGTTCCAGTGAAGTCCTCTTCTCTTCGGGGACAAGTTCCCGGGCCTTCTGGTAGCCCAGGGCAACGGCTCGCAGGTTGATGTCCACTACGGCCCGGCCCTTCTTCTTCAGGAACATCTCGGTGATGACTGAATCCAAGACCGTCTGGTCAAGCCCGAACAGATAGCCGAGCCCGCCCAGGACAATCATGTTCTTGAACAACTCGCTGCCGAACTTCTCCCGGGCCTCTTTCCTCATATGGAACCGGTAGAAGGAGAACGCGGCCGGCGGGTGCTGGCCGCAGGGTGCCTCCTCCTCCCCTTCGCACAGAACGATGCCTCCCGGCCTGATGAAACGAATCAGCTGCCGGCAGCGCTGACAGTCGAAGGCCAGGATGATGTCCACCCTGTCCGGACGGCCGAGGAGGGGACGGCGCGAGGCGCGGATGATGGTGGAGGACGGCTCGCCCCGGATGTTGGAGGGAAAATCGCGGCAGGTCAGGGCCTCCCAGCCGTGCCGTTTGAGGACTTTGGCCAGGACGTTGCTGGTGAACAGGATCCCATCACCCGCCTCGCCGGCGATAAGGACGGAGATGTCGCCCTGAGGCTCTCGGCCGGCGACTTCTGAGGAATTATCCATGGCTCCTTCTCGGCTCCCTGATATCTTTACAACATTTTATCTTATCTATTTTGTAGGAATTGGTCCGAGCGGTCCGACTCCTGCAGCGGGTAGGTCATCCCGTCCCAGGCGGCCAGCACCTCCAGCCCCAGCTCCCGGCCCAGCCGCTGGGCCTGCTCCTCCGGACCGGCCTGGAGCATCTTCACCCCGAAATGGGTCAAGATGGCGGTCCGGGGCCGCAGCCCCTCCAAAATGGCCTTCACGTCCTCCAAGGTGAGATGCAGGATACCGTTGTCCTCAAAGGGAATATCCCTGACCACGTTGACCACCAGCACATCGCTCCCCCGGTAGCTGGAGAGCAAGCCTGGAAAAAACCGCGTGTCGGATAGAAAAGATAAACGCCGGCCGTCGATATCGAAGAGAAAGCCATAGGTTTCCGCCCCGTGCAGGAGACGGGCCGAGGTCCGGAAGCGGAGAC
Organism: Candidatus Aminicenantota bacterium; assembly: GCA_963702835.1. Taxonomy (GTDB): domain Bacteria; phylum Acidobacteriota; class Aminicenantia; order Aminicenantales; family JAFGAV01; genus JAFGAV01. Next base: position 594,859 of record OY969762.1, on the reverse strand, counting down.
GGCCGAGGGTGTATTCCTTCTCGGGCTCGAGGACGACGATTTCCTCCACGAATTGACGCACGTACTTCAGGACGACGGCACGCTCACCCTCCAGGCAGTCGCCGGGAACAAACAGCTTGCCCTGTTTTTTGAACCCGCCGCTGGTCATGGCGTCCACGATGATGTTGACGTCGTTGGCGTGGTCGATGTGGCCGTGGGTCAGAAAAACAGCCGACAGGGAAGAAGCCTCCAGCGGCGGCCGGACCTGAGAGAGGCGGACCAGAGAGCCCGGCCCCGGGTCGATCAAGACGCGCTGGCCGGCGGCTTGCAGCAGGACTCCCCCGGAGGAGCGGGTCTGCCGGGCCACCACGAACCGCGAGCCGGCCGTTCCCAGGAAATGGATGTGGTCCACTTATTTCTTGGCCGCGACCTTCGCCATCTTCTGGCTGCAGCAGTAGTGAGTGTGGACAGCGGCGCACCCGCAGGCGCGGTCCACAACCAGCCGATAGCCGCAGACGCCGCACACGTAGGCCTCGCCCTTCTTGGCCCCGGCTTTTACCCCGAAGCCTTTAGCAGCCGTTTTGTTGGGTTTCACTTTAGCCGCCATATTGATCCTCCTAAGACAATCTTTTTGCTCATTTCCAGTCGAGCAGCCGCTGTTGGCCCTCCAAGCGCTTGATCCCCGTTACGTCCTGACTGACTTCCAGACAGCCGCGGTAGCCGCCCGCCACATCGCGCACGGCGAAATAGCGGATATAAATGAACCGCTCCCCCATCTGGATCCAAAACTCGGCCACTTCCCTCTGTCCGCTGCGGAAAGAGTCCAGGATCTTGTTGACCACATGAACGCTGGCCGGCGGGTGACAGTCCTGGACCCGTCGGCCGATGATGGCCCGGCTGCGGGGAAAAATGCGGTCCTTGGTGTCCGAGTAATAAAGCACTTTGTTTTCCTCGTCCACCAGGGTCACATCCACCGGCAGGTGTTTGAGCAGCAAATTGACCTGCTCGAGGGTCAGGGCCCCGATGTCGAGGGGCAGCCGCGACACCGGTTTTTCATAGGGCAATTTGGCCGCCGGGGCGGGTTTCCACTCCGAACCGGGCATAACCCAGGCGTAGCCGATCTCCTCCTCCCCCTGCTTCACCCGGCCCCAGTCCTCCCGGCTTAAGGTTTCCAGGCTCATGGGGAACAGGATTTTTTCTTCCTTATAAATCATATCCCGGATCTCGGTCAGGGTCTGGGTTCCCAGTTTGGCCGCCGCGGCCGCCTGGCCGGCCTGCACCGCCCCGACCGTCTCCCGGAGATGAGCCCGGATGTCGTTATCCACGGCCCACATGACCTTGGACGGGCCGCTGATGCCCTTGGCCTCCAAAAGCGGAAAGAGCTGGTTCTCCTTCTTCAGGAAATGCTTCTCCAGCTCCCCCAAGGCCTGCAGTTCGGCCAGCAGCTCGGGCTTGACCTTGGAAAGGTTCTCCTCCCGGGCCGGGCTTCCCAAACGCCGCAGCAGCACTTCGGCCCGGGCCACGATCTTCTCCAGGGCGCGGTTCTCGGCCATGAGCGTATGGAGCGGATGGCCGGGAGGGGCGGAGGGTCGGGGTTGCGTGTCGAGCGATTCTTTAAAAACCTGGACGTGCACGTCGCACAGCCGGGTGACCTCCTCGACCGGCATGCCCTCCTGGATCAGTCGCTGCTCCATCTCCGAAATTTCGGCCGCGCTGATGTCCTTGATGAGCGCGGCGAACCGTCGCTTGAGCTTGTCCATGTCCTGGCCGCCATGGAGGTCGCGGATGATGTCCTTGAGGATTTCCAGCCGCACCTCCCTGCTCAGGGGCTCGTCTCCCTCACCGCCCGACCGGCCTACGGTCACGGCCTCGTTCTTGATCCTGCGGATCTCTTCGGCCAACGCCTGGAGGAGCTTGTCCAACGGCACGTCACCCAGCTGAGCCGCCTGGCTCAGGGTGGCCACCCGGCCTAAGGTATGGCGCAGGGCCGGGTTTTTGAGTTTTTCGAAGTTGGGAGCAAGCCTAACCAAAAATTCGAGAAGAAAAGGATACTTTTTCAGTAGATCATTAAGCTTTGTCCTGGGTGTCAGCTCCATGGGTCCTCCTTGTCGGGAATATTCTAGCATACAAAATCCTATAAATTAAATAGGAATAGGGCCGGCCGCCTTCAGACAACGATCCGCGGCAAGCCGGGGTTGAGCCGGGACAGGACTTCATAGGCGATCGTACCGTTGAGCGAGGCCAAGTGTTCGGCGGTGCAGGATTCCGACCCGTCCCGGCCGATGAGGGTGGCCCTTTCTTCCAACCGCACGCCCTTGATGTCGGTGACGTCGGCCGTCAGGAAGTTCATGGCCACCCGGCCGCGGACCGGCGCCCGCCGGCCGCGGATAAGAACGAAGGAGGCATTGGATAGAGCGCGGCCGTAGCCGTCGGAGTAGCCCACGGGCAGCACGGCCAGGACCGTGGGCCGGGTAGTCCGATAAGTGCCGCCGTAGCCGATGAACTCGCCGCGCGGCACCCGCTTGACCTGGGCCACCCGGGCCCTCCAGCTCAGGACGGGCTTCAGCTGGACCGCGCAGCGCATCTGCAGCCGGCAGGAGAGATAAGTTTCTTTGGAGGGCCAGTAGCCGTAGAGCCCGATCCCCACCCGGACCATGTCATGGTAGGTCTCGGGGAAGAGAATGGTCGAGGCGGTGCAGGACATATGCTTGAGGGGAACGCGGACGCCCTTTTTCTCCAGCGACCTCATGGCCAGCTGGAAAAGCTCGATCTGGCGGCGCGGGTAGCTGGGGTCGGTCGTATCCTCGATGTTGGCGAAATGGGAGGAAAGCCCCTCCAAAACCAGGCCCGGCCGGCCGAGGATTTTCCGCGCAAAGCGCGGCACTTTATCGGGCCGCAGACCCTGGCGGTGAGTTCCCGTTTCGACCTTGATATGAAGGAAAGCCTTCTTTTTTTGCCGGCGGCAGATGGCGGCCAAGCGCTCGACCGTTTCCTCATTGTAAACGGTGAGCCTGATTCCCAGCCGGACCGCCTCGTCTAGACCAGCCAGTGGAACATAACCGAGAACCAGGAGGTGAGCCTTGATTCCGGCCTTCCTTAAGGCGGCTGCTTCCTCCAATGAATTGACTCCCAGCCAGTCCACTCCTTCCCGGGTTAGGATCCGCGAAACCTCCAGCATCCCGTGGCCGTAAGCATTGGCCTTGACCACGGCCAAGAGGCGGCAGCGGGGCCCTATGAGGCGGCTGAACTCGCGCAGGTTGTGGACCAGGGCGGCCCGGTCGATTTCAATCCAACTCAGGGAACTGCGGTTCATCAGCCGGCCAACCGTCCTCGGAGCCCGGCCTGAACCTTTGCCACGTCGGCTATCCCCCGCAAAAGTTTGGGCCTCAGAATAGTTTGTTTTCGTTCGAAGCCCGTGGAAATCAGGCAGGCTTTGGCCTCCACCAAGTCCTCTAAAGCCCGCAGGTAATCCTTGAAAGGCTGGGGGAGCCGGCCCGACTCCGTGGCGCCGGCCAGGGGAGTCTTCCAGCCGGGGAAGTTCCTGTAGCGGGGCTCGACCTTCTCCAGCACCCCTCTCTCCAGGGGGAAGCTGCGGAGCGGTGTCCCCTTGTAGGTGTATCCGATGCAGACCGGAATCCGGTCAAACCCGTCGAGCACATCCGGCTTGGTCAGGGCCAGACGGGTGACTCCGTTCAAGCGGCAGGCGTAAGAGACCGCCACCGCGTCGAACCAGCCGCAACGCCGGCGGCGGCCGGTGGTGGCGCCGAACTCGTCCCCCCGCTTGAGGATGAGCTCGCCGCGTTCGTCGCGGATCTCGGTGGGGAACGGCCCGCAGCCCACCCGGGTCGTGTAGGCTTTGGTGATCCCCAGCACGGCGTCGATCCGGCTGGGCGGGATGCCCAGCCCGGTGCAGACGCCTCCGGCGGTGGGGTTGGAGGAGGTGACGAAAGGATAGGTGCCGTGGTCCAGGTCGAGCATCGCGCCCTGGGCGCCCTCGAACAAGACAGACTGGCCTTGATTCATCTTCCGATGGAGAAGCAGAGACACATCAGCGATGTAGGGCGTCAGGCGCGCGGCATAGCCGGCATATTCCTCGAACACGGCCCGCGCCTCGAGCGGCGGCAGGCCGTAGCGGGCGAGCTCGACGTTCTTTTCCAGGACGTTCTCCCGGATCTTGTCTTCGAGCAGGTTGAGGTCGAGCAGGTCGGCGGCCCGAATGCCCCGCCGGCCGGCCTTATCCTCGTAAGCCGGGCCGATGCCCCGGCAGGTCGTGCCGATCTTCTTCTCCCCCAGGCATTCTTCTACCGACTTTTCCAGGAGCGGATGGTAGGGCATGATGAGGTGGGCGTTCTGGCTGATGACCAGGTTGGCCGGCTTGATGTGGAATTCAAGGAGGGCCTCGACCTCATCCAGGAAAGCTTTGGGCGACAGGACGACGCCGTTGCCGATGACGCACAACTTCCCCCGGTGCAGTATTCCGGAGGGAATGAGGTGAAGGACGATCTTCCGGCCCCGGATGTTGACCGTATGGCCGGCGTTATGACCTCCTTGATAGCGGGCGATGATGTCGAAGGAGGGCGTGAGAAGGTCGACCACCTTTCCCTTGCCCTCGTCACCCCACTGGGTCCCGAGCACGACGACGTTGGCCATGTCTCACCTTGCAATCAGGAATCCGTTCCGCCGGACGGCGGCCAAGGCCAGGCACGAACAGGAGCATTCTAGCAAAAGTGGCCGGCGGCCGCAAGGAAGAAGAGTAATTACCGCACTATTCATTAGGGAAGCGAATGAAGCTTGTTATCTGGGGCGGGAAATTCTTTTTGTCTTCGTTATCGCGGTGCCGGGAGCGCACTGCGGGTCGCGCTCAGAGTTCATTTCATGGGCGCCCATATCCGGGCCGCCTCCGGCCGGGCGGGCCATGCAGTCGATATCCACCGCGGGCGCTTCCTCCGTAGTCCCCCCGTCGATCCCCGGGCTGGAACTCTGGAGCCTGAGGTCGCAGTCGGGCCAACTGGAATAAAACATAGGGTCGGAGCAGAGGTCGCCCTCGCCCCGGCCCGAGGCCAGCCTCCATTCCCCGCCCGAGATTCTCGACCGCGAGAACCAGGAATCCCCGTTCACAAATTCAGCCTGGATCTCGCCGTCCTCCCGGCTCCAGAAAATGTTCCAGCCTTCCTTCCTCAGCCGGACTCCCGGCCCGAGATAGATGCCCGTCGGCGACCCCACTTGGGGGCCGGTGTTGAAAGCGAAGATGTTGTTGATGAGGGTGAGGTCCACGGAGGCCGAACCCCCGGACGAATCGTCGGGATAGGCTGCCGCCAGCGAATAGCTTCTGACGCTGAAGGAGGGGTCCCACATGTTGTAAGCTACGGTGTTATTGGCCAGACGATAAATTCCAGGGTGGGCCCCGATATCGACGGCCGTGTTGCCCTGCCCCCAGACCAGATTGTTCTCGATGGTTCCCCCGCTCCACAGCTTGATCCCGTTCAACCGATTGCGGAACACCCTGTTGCGCCTGACCACAATGCCGCGCACAAAACCGGCCCGGTCCCGCGAGTTCAAATCGATTCCGTCCCCGGCGTTGTCATGAACGGCGCATCCTTCAACCAGAATATCCTCTCCCCTCTCCACGGCGATGCCGTCCGCGCCATAGTCGGAGCCCAGGGTCAGCCCACAGCCCATGACCTCCAGGTTGATGAAATTTAGGCCCCGGCAGGGTCCGGGCGTTCCGTCGACGCCCGTGTAGAGGGCGTCCTTGACCAGGCTGTCTTTCAGGGTCACATTGGACACCGGGCCTTCCAGGGGATCTTCGCCGGAATAGCCATAGGTCAGGCGGAGGCCGCAGTCGCCGCCGCTGATTTGAAGGCTGCTCAGAACGATATCGGCATTGCCGCCTCTTAGAAAAATCCCCCAGCCGTCGAAATCCCTGAGGATAAAGCCGGTGACAGAAATATGAGAAGCATCCCGGGCCAGCTCAAAAGTGCCCCTGACCACGACTTCCTTTCCCCCCGCCGCGGCGAACTGGATGGGGGATTCGGACGAGCCGGAAATATGGAACACCACCGACTCAGAGTAGGTGCCGGCCAGGACGGTGACCATATCCCCCGCACTCACCGAGTCGGCCGCATGCTGGATGGTCCGCCAGGGGCTTGAGGATGAGCCGCTCTGGGAATCACTCCCGGAAGGAGAAACATAATAATCGGCGGCCCAGGCCGGACAGCTAGGGAGCAACAGTAAAACCGCGGCGGCCGCCATGATGATGCGGGCGTTCATGAGATTAAAAGCTAATCGCGGCCTGAACGGAGAGAAGGTCGTCTTTGACCTCATGGCCGGGCTCGCGGTTCCAATCATACTCTACCTTAAACAGGATGCCCTGCTGAAGAATCCAGGAAACCCCCAGCGCCCAACGGTTCTTTCGGGCGGGTACCTCGGAGGCGGTGGGAGCGGTTTTGACCGTCTGGTAGCTGACGATCGGCCATAAGGTTTTATAATCAAAGGCCAACTGCACATACCAGCCTTCGGTCCTCAACCCGGCACCCCCGCCGGCCGGATCATATGTCGTCCGGATGAACTCGCCCGACAGGTGATAATTTTCCGTGATCCAGGAGGCATCGGCCGCCCAAAGCTCCACCCGGCGATCGCCTGGGCTGCTGAAAATTTGGCTGGCATAAGAGAAAGCTGTTTCGACATCCTTGCCCCACAAAATGCCCAGGCGTCCGGCCAAGCCTTTCGAGGCGTTGTTGTCGCTGAACTGCTGAGCCGGCTCCTGGTTCGGGCCTTCTCCCAGGCCGTTGCCCAGGGCCGCCGCGTAGTTCAGGAAGGAGGTCTGTCCGGTGACCAGGAGCCCGATGTCCCTCCAGCTTAAAGGATAGGCGGCCTCGACGACCAGTGGGACGCGTACGAGCATGTTCTCATGGGGACGGTTCTGCCGGTTGTAGCGGCCGAAGGGAACGAGATACATCCCCACCTGGATATTGGCCGATTTGGACAGGTCCAAGCCCAGGAGGGCCTCTTCCATCTCGAAGCGGGCTTCGCCCCGGCTGCGGACCTCCAGCCTCAAATCGAGCTGGGGAGTGAAGTGGCCGATGAGCAGGATGGCGGCGTCGATGCCGCCGAAGCTTCCATTGGAAAAAGTTCCCCCCTTCTGGCCCTTCACATAAGTGAAGGAGAAATAGCCGTGCGTTTTATCTTCCGCCGTCGTCTGGGGCTGGCCGAAAAGATAGGGAGTCAGAACAATGAGACAAAATATCAAGGAGGCATGTTTCATGGACATTTTCATATTTTGGAAAAATCGAAGCCGTCTTCGAGGAGAGCGGTCCTCCAGGCCGAGACGTCGGTTTTTTGGAGCATGGCGCGGGTCACCTGGCTGACGCCCTCCTTGGTCCCCATCCAGATCGCCCCGACCAGCCTGCCGTTCTGAAGGACAATTTTCTTATAGAGGCCGCGGCCGGGGTCCTCCTTCCTCAGCTCCTCGAAACCCTCGCCCTCCGGGATGGCCAGCCCGGCGGAAGTGACATAAAGCCCCATGACCTTGAGCGTGTTGGAGGGGACCGTCCCCCGATAGGCTCGGCTCTGGCCGAGAATGTTGTGAGCCGCAGCCCGAGACTGTTCAAAGGCGGCGGGCAGGATACCGTAAACACGGCCCTGATGCTGGACGTTGTCGCCGGCGGCGAAAACTCCGGGGTGGGAGGTCCGCAGAAAATCGTCCACCACCACTCCGCGCTCCGTGGTCAGGCCGGCCTCCTTGGCCAGACTCAAAGAGGGCTTGACGCCGGCGGCCACCACCACCAGGTCCGCCGCCGCCACTCCGCCGTCCTTAAAGCGCAGGCCTTCGACCCGGCCCGAGCCGAGGATTTCCTCGGCCACCGTGCCCAGCCGGACCTTTATGCCCATTTTTTCGATTTGGGCCCTAAGCAGCGAAGCACCCTGTCCGTCAAGCTGACGGGGCAGGAGCCGGTCGAAGAATTCAATGACCAGGACTTCGGCCCCCCTGGCTCTCAGGCCGCGGGCGGTCTCCAGCCCCAGCAGCCCTCCGCCCAGGACAGCCGCCCGGCGGTGGTCAGGAAGGTAGTCGAGTATGGCCAGGGCATCATCCCAAGTCCTAAGAGCGAACACGCCCGGCTTATCGGCTCCTATGAGGGGGGGCATAAAAGATACAGCTCCGTCGGCCAGGAGGAGAATGTCGAACAGCTCTTTCCGGCCGGCGTCAAGCTCCAGGCCGAGAGGTTCGGCGAGGAGACGCCGGACCGGCGTGGCTAAGCGAACCTGGATGGCCTGCGAGTTGTACCACTCCGGGGGAAAAGCGGCCAGTCGCGCCTCGGGCAGATTGCCGGCGAGGAACTCGATCAAGTTCGGCCGGGGATAATAATGGTGCTTCTCCTGGGCGAAGATCACGATTTCGCCCGGGAATCCCCCCTCCCGCAGGGCCTTGGCCGCCATGACCCCGGCCAGGCCGTTACCGATGACCCCGATCCGCATTTTTGACTTCAAGGAGGAGGCTAAGACAATTTCTGGAAAAAGTCCTTGCTCACTCCGCACTGGGGGCAGGTCCAGTTATCGGGCAGGTCTTCGAACTTCGTGCCGGGTTTGATGCCGTGCTCCGGGTCGCCGGCCTGGGGGTCATAGATGTAGCCGCAGGCTTGGCATTCCCATTTTTCCATAGTGGCCCTCCTCGGGTGGCGCTAATTTTCCTGCAGGACTCGCTTCTCATATTCCGATTCGAGTTTCAGCTTGTGGGTTTTTTCCTGCATGACCAGAAACTCGAACAGCTTCTTCTGCTCGGGCGAAGGCACCAGGTTCATAAGCACGGCGTACAGGTCTACGGACTTCTGCTCTTTCTTGGCGGCGTAAACAAGCAGGTCCTGGAAGCTCATGGACTCGTAGGGGGGTTCCTCCACCAGATAATCACTGACCTTGAGGTCAGCTACCTTGGAAACCCGCAGCGAGGCGATATTGGTCCGGCCCAGATCCAGGAGCATCCGCTTGTGATTCTCTTCCTCTTTCTTTAGGTCAGCCAGGAGAAGCTTCAAGGATTCGGTCTCGGCCCGGGCCATCATCTGGCCGTAGCTGCCGGCCGCCTCTTCCTCGCGCTGGACGGCGAAGGCGATAGCCTCTTTGATAGTCTTGAAATAGGCCCCTTGACCAGCCATGGAAATCCTCCTTGAAAAAGGTTAAGGACAAAACATTATATCCACATCGCCACTGACGCACAACCGATTCCGGGCTCTTGATGATGATAGCGCCTGGGCGGGGCTATTTTTGGCAGCGGGGGCAGAAGTGGGTGCTGCGGCCGCCGATGACGATTCGGCGCACGGGCCGGCCGCAGCGGCGGCAAGGGAGGGATTCGCGGCCGTAGACCTTGTGTTCGAGCTGAAAATGCCCGGCCCGGCCTTCGGCATCGATGTAGTCCCGGATGGATGAGCCGCCCCGGGCTACGGCCCGGCCAAGGACTCGGCGCACCGCCAACCATAAACGCCGGACCCTGGCCGGGCTCAAGCGGGAGGCTGAGGTCAAGGGATGAAGCCCCGCCTCGAACAAGATCTCATCGGCATAGATATTACCGATTCCGGCCAAAAAATTTTGGTCGAGAAGCAGGCTCTTCAGGCGGCCTGGGCGGCGGCGGACAAGCCGTTCGAATTCGCCCAAGCTGACTTCCAGAGGCTCGGGGCCAAGATCGCGGAATGGATCGTCCGGCCCGCCCCCTTCTCTTCGAATCAGGCACAGCCGGCCGAACTTCCTCACATCCCTGAAGCGGAGATCTTGGCTCCATCGGCCGAAGCGGAGGATAAGATGGGTGTGCCGGTCGCGCGGCCGGCCGGATTTGTCCAACAGGAACTGCCCGGTCATCTTGAGATGAAAGACCAGGCTCATTCCATCTTCCAGGGTGATGATCAGATATTTGCCCCGGCGGCCGAGCTCCAGCACCCGGCGCCCCCGCAGCCGCCGCAGCCCGTCCGGCCGGCAGCCCTGCAGCAGATGAGCCCCCAGCAGGCGGTAGCCGGAAATCCGCCGGCCGGTGATGCGCCGGGCCAAGCCGCGTCGTATGGTTTCGACTTCCGGGAGTTCGGGCACGGGGGTATATTAGCTCAATATCGCATCTCTAAGCAGTGGTACATGGGGAGGGGTGGCACGGCGGAGGGGCATCCCCACCTCCTTGGAGGGGGAAGCGCTTCGCCTTCCCCCTTCCAACGCTCGCTTTGCTCGCTGCCTCCCCTTCTCGGACTTCGTCCTGCGACCAAGGGGGCATACCCCCTTGGAACCCCCAGTCCGGCTGAGCCGGACGAACGCGCGCAGCTTGGCGAGCACGGACGGGGAGGAGCCGTGACAGGACCCCTCCTCTTCTTGAATGTCGTATAAAAGAAAGGGAGATGCGAACTCACCTTAAATTTTTCTTGATTTAGACCGCGGATTATTTTAAACTGGCTGTCCCATGAACGGAAAAGGTCTCCTTTATTTCTTCATCGGCTGGGCTGTTCCCGGACTGGGGCACCTCCTCCAGAAAAAAATCGGACGCGGGCTCATTTTCCTGTTATGCCTGACGGGCATGACCGCCCTGGGCCTGGTCATGAGCGGGCGGATTTTTCCCTTCCAGCTTGAAAACCCTCTCACCATCCTGGCCTTTTTCGCCGATATCGGCAACGGCTTGGTTTACCTCCTCTCGCGTTTCCTGCCCATCGGCATCGGCGAGCTGAAGAACGTGACCTACGAGTTCGGGACGGCCTACCTGGCCGGCGCCGGACTGCTCAACTACTTGGTCGCTCTCGATGCCTATGACATCGCCCGGGGGAAAAAGAAATGATTCTCCAGAGCCACCTTCTATCCATGGTCCTCTATGCTCTTCTGGTCAGTATCGTCCTGGCCCTCATCCGCCGGGACAAAAAAAAGGCCCAAGTCAAGTACGGGGTCACCCTCTTTCTGATCATGGTCGTAGGCGCCATCGCCTTCGGCTGGTTCATGTATCTTTTTGCCCGCTAGCCGCCGCGGCCGGCCGCCTTCCGTTCTCCTGCCTCGATGCTCCCGCCTAATTCTGCTATACTCTAGGGACGGGAGTGAGCCTCCACCATGGCTGAGATGATTGAGCTGTACCATGTCTGGAAGCAGTACCAGAAGCCGAGCTGGGCCCTGTCCGACATCACCCTTCATATCAAGAAGGGCGAATTCTGTTTTATTTCCGGGCCCAGCGGCTCGGGCAAAACCACTTTGCTCAAAACCATCTTCCGTGAGCTTTTCCCCACTCACGGCCAGATCATCATCGCCGGCAAGAACATCCTGCGCATCCCCGGCTCCCGCATCTACCAGCTCCGGCGCCAGATGGGCATCGTCTTCCAGGACTTCCGGCTGATCTTCCACCGGCGCGTCTTTGACAACGTGGGCGTGCCCCTCCAGGTGGCGGGCCTGCCGCGCAAGGAGATGCGGCGGCGGGTGTTTAATGCCTTGCGCATGGTCAACCTGCATCACAAAATCTGGGAATTCCCCTCCAGCCTGTCCTACGGCGAACAGCAGCGGGTGGCCATCGCCCGGGCCGTGGTCAACAACCCCAGACTCATCCTGGCCGACGAGCCCACCGGAAACCTGGACACCGAGCTGGCCCACGAGATCATCGGCCTGTTCAAGGAGATCAACCGGCACGGCGCCACGGTCATCATCTGCACTCACGATAAGGAGATCATCCGCCGCTTCGCCGAGCGGGTGGTCTTCCTCCATTCCGGCAAGCTGATCGGAAAGGAGGCGGACTGATATTCGACAGCTGAGATATTTCCTGGGCGAGGCGGCCAACAGCCTGTGGCAGTACCGGGTCCGCAACTTCTTTTCGGTGACCATCATCTGCCTGTCTTTTTTGATCATCGGCATCTTCCTGTCCTTGTCCAACAACCTTCAATTCCTGGCCCAGCAACTGTCGAAGAACCTGGCCGTGGTCTTTTTCCTGGAGAAAGGGCTGTCGGCCGCGGACACGGCCTCCGTCATCCAGGCCATCCAATCCTCGCCCCACGTGGACCACGTGCTGTACGTCCCCCCTCCGGAGGCCTTGCAGCGCTTCCGGAAAAGGTTCCCTCAGCTCCAGGAGGTTGTCTCCGGCCTGGGCCTCAACCCCTTCCCCGCCTCGGTGGAAGCCCTGCTCAAGGACAAGGCCGCCGAATCCGCCGATATCCTGCGCTTCATGGACTCCATGCGCCGGGTCAAGGGAGTGGAGGACATCCAATTCAACCGCGACTGGGTGGAGCGCATGAGGTCCCTGAGCCGGCTGGCCCGGGCGGTGGGATTTTTCCTGGGCGGGATTCTGGTCCTGGCCTCCTTTTTCATCATCTCCAACGTCATCCGTCTCAACGTGTTTGCCCGCAAAAATGAGATCGAAATCCTGCGCCTGGTGGGCGCCACCAACGTCTTCATCCGGGTGCCCTTCCTGATAGAGGGCCTGGCCCTGGGCCTCCTGGGCAGCCTCCTCTCGCTGGCCCTGATCTACGGCGTCATTCGCGTTTTTCCTTTCTATCTGGGCCAATCGCTGGGAACGCTGCAGGAGATCGTGAACTTCCGCTTTCTTTCGATCGGGCAGTCATTGAGCCTGCTGGCCGGGGGGGCGCTCATGGGCTTCCTGGGCAGCCTGAGCTCGCTGTCCCGGTTCCTGAAGATTTAAATATCATCAAGAAGAAAAAAGCGCTCGCCGGGCCGCTCTTCCGAAGTCAATCAATATGTCACCTTATAAGGGCTGTCCGGTTGACACTCCCCCGACTCTATTCTACAATTCTCGCAGAATGAATACATTGGGGCAAGAGCTCAAACGCGAGCGCGAAGCGCGGCGCGTGACGCTGCAGGATATCACCCGGATCACCAAGATCAACATCAACTACCTCATCGCCCTGGAGGAGGACCGCCTGGATGTCCTGCCCGGAGAGTTTTTCATCAAAGGCACTATCCGGGCCTATGCCAAGTGCATCGGACTGGACGAGAACCAGGCCCTCAACCTCTATCTCCAGGCCAGCCATCATCCGACCCCGGCCGTACACCCTGCCAAGAAGCGCCGCACCACGGACATAACGCCGGCCCGCTGGAAAAAACTTTCTCTGTTCATCTTGCTTCCCCTTCTCCTGGCCGCAGCCCTGCTCTACACCAAGCCCTGGGACCAGTCCGCCTCTCCAAAACACAAACATTCGTCCTCCTTAGGCCGGGCCACTCCTCCGGCGGCGGCCAAAGCCGAAATTCAGCCCGGCGTCATGGTCCAGCCCCAGCCGCCGGCGGAAGCCAAAAACCTCTCCCTCCATCTCTCCTTCCAGGAAGAAGTTTGGGTCAGAGTCCTGGCCGACGGCCAGCTCATTGAGGAGGGCTTGCATCAGCCGGGAGAGCAGAAGACCTTCAGCGCCCAGGATAGGTTTGAGGTGCGTCTGGGCAAGCCGGGTGCGGTGGCCCTGTCCATCAACGGCCGCAAAGGCAAGCCGCTCGGCTCGTCGGCCGCGCCCGGGACCTTCGAGATCACCAAAGCCAATTATAAGGATTACCTGGCTGAATAATTAGAGCCAACAGCCCATCTGCCCATGAACCGCCTGACCGACAAGAAAAAGAAGGGTTCGCGGATCATCGGCGCCGTCATCGTCCTGCTCATCGTCCTATTCTTCGCCATCGAGCTGGTCATCCGCGAATCCCGCGGGTTCGCTTCCGGATCCCTGCCGGGCGTGCTCCTGTCCACCCTGCAGATCATCGTTGTTCTCCTCTTCTTAGTGCTGTTTTTCGTCCTGGGCCGCAACCTCATCCGCCTGTACATGGAGAGGAGGCAGAAGGTCCTGGGCGCCCGCTTCAAGACAAAGCTGGTCCTGTTCTTCATCGCCCTGTCCCTTATCCCCACCCTGCTCCTGTTCTTCTTCGCCAGCGACCTCATCAGCCGCAACATCGAAACCTGGTTCCGCACGCCCCTGGACGGAGTCCTGGAGGACACCAAGAACGTGAGCGATGCTTTTTACCAGAACGCCGAGGAACTGACCCTGCATTATGCCCAGCAGCTGGGCCAGGACCTCAAAGCCCGGCGCCTGGTCAACCCCGAAAACCGGCCTCTGCTCCGGGACTTCATCCGGGATAAGCTCAAGGAATACCGTTTGGACGAGATCGGCCTCTTCCTGGGCGAGGAGGAATTATTCGCTTACCTCAACCCCGACCTGCCCCTCCAGGATTATCGGGATGTGCAGCCGGACCTCGTCAAACGGGCCTACCTGGGCGAGGCCCTGCAGAGCATCGACCCTATGGGCAACGGCGAGATGATCCGCCGGGGGGTGGCCCTCGACCTGCCCGAAGTCGGACCGGTGCTGGTGACCACCGGAAAATTCCTTCCCCAAAACTATGCCCAGAAGATCAATAACATCAGCTCCTTCGTCCAGCGCTACCGCCAGCTCAAGCAGCAAAAGAACCCGGTCAAGGCCTTCTACCTCATCACCCTGCTGTTCCTCACTCTGATCATCGTCTTCGCCGCCTCCTGGCTGGGTTTCCACCTGGCCAGGGGCATCACCGTGCCCATCGAGAAGCTGGCCCAGGCGACACGGGAGGTATCGCGGGGCAACCTGGACATCCGGGTCGAGGACCCGGCCTCCGACGAGCTGGGCATCCTCATCGAGTCCTTCAACCAGATGATCTCCGACCTCCGCGACAGCCAGAGGTCGATCGCCCAGAAAACGGCCGAGCTGGGGGCCGGCAAGCAGTCCATCGAGACCATCCTGGACACCATCACCACCGGCGTCATCGCCCTGGACCTCGACGGCCGCATCACCTCCATCAACCCCAGCGCCCGGGAAATGCTCTCGCTTGTGGACGGCAGCCCCCTGGGCAGCTCCTACCGGCAGGTCCTGGACCAGGAGCGCTTCACCGACCTTCGGCAGAGCATCGACTGGGAGATGAAAAACCGCTATAAGCTGTCCACCCGGGAGATCACCCTGCTCGAAAACGGCCAGCAGAAGACTCTGGCCTTGACCCTGACTCCGCTCGTCCGCAGCGACGGCGGCTTCGACGGGGCCATCGTCGTCCTGGACGACCTGACCCAGCTCATCAAGTCCCAGAAGATCGCCGCCTGGAAAGAAGTCGCCCAGCGGGTGGCCCACGAGATCAAGAACCCCCTGACGCCTATCCAACTCTCCGCCGAACGAATCATCAAGAACCTTTCCCGGAAGGACACGGGCTCCGGCCACATCATCGAAGAGGGAGCCCAGGTCATCATCCAGGAGGCCAAGACGATCAAATCCCTGGTGGACGAGTTCTCCGACTTCGCCCGCCTGCCCAAGGTCCAGCTCCAGCCGGTCGAACTGCACCAGCTCCTGCACCAGGTCCTGGCCCTCTTCCAGGGCATCTTCACCGACGTCGAGTTCGAGCTGCAGCTGGGGTCCAATATCCCCTCGCCCATTCCCCTCGACCCGGAACAGATGAAGAGGGTTTTCATCAACCTGCTGGACAACGCCATCGATGCCATGAACAAGTCCGGCCGCATCACCATCGCCACTTCCTTCGACCCGGCCTCGCGACGGCTGAGGATCGAGGTGGCGGACAGCGGACCGGGCATATCCAAAGTAGATAAGGACAAGCTGTTCCTGCCCTATTTCTCCACCAAGAAAAAAGGCACCGGCCTGGGGCTGGCCATCGTGGACCAGATCGTCCGCGAGCACGACGGTACGATCGACGTCCAGAGCAACCGGCCCACCGGCGCTAAATTCATCATCGAGATCCCCGCATGAGCCGAGAAAAGATCCTGATCATCGACGACGAAGCCTCCATCTGCTCCGCGCTGAAAGGCATCCTGGAAGACGAAGGCTACCAGGCCCTGGCTGTGGCGACCGGCGAGGAGGGCCTCCAGCAGCTCGACCAGCAGAACTTCGACCTGGTCCTGCTCGACATCTGGCTGCCCGGGATGAGCGGCCTGGACGTGCTGGCGAACATCAAGAACCTGGAGGACCATCCCCAGGTGGTGATGATCTCCGGCCACGGCACGGTGGAGACGGCCGTCCAGGCCGTCAAGCTGGGAGCCTTCGACTTTCTGGAAAAGCCCCTGACCCTGGAGAAGGTCATCCTGACCGTCAAGAACGCCTTGAAGCAGTTTCGGCTGGAGGAGGAGAACCTTCAGCTCCGGGAGCGGTTCAAGCTCAAGTATCATCTGGTGGGGACCAGCCCGGCCATCCTGCGGCTGCGCCAGGACATGGAGAAGGCCGCCCCCACCGCCGGCCGCATCCTCATCACCGGCGAAAACGGCACGGGCAAGGAGCTCATCGCCCGTCTCATCCATCAGCACAGCCGGCGCCGCGACAAACGCTTCATCGAGATCAACTGCGCCGCGGTGCCGCCCGACCTTCTGGAGGTGGACCTCTTCGGCACGGCCAAGGGCGGCTCGCCCCAAGCCGTCCGGGAACGGAAGGGCAAGCTCCAGCTGGCCGACGGAGGCACGATTTTCTTCGACGAGATTGGAGACATGAGCCTGACCACCCAGGCCAAGCTGGTGCGCATCATCGAGGACCAAGCTTTCCTCCCGCCCGGGTCTGCGGAACCCGTGAAGGTCGACGTCCGCCTCATCGCCGCCACCGCCAAAAGCCTTAAGGAGCTCATCGGCCAGAACAAATTCCGGGAGGACCTCTATTTCAAGTTGAACGTCATCCCCCTGGCCATCCCCCCGCTGCGGGAAAGGCCCCAGGACATCCCGCCCTTGATCGACCATTTCCTGGCCGCCTTCGCCGCCGAGTACGGCCGCAAGCCCAAGTCCATGAGCCGGGAAGCCCTACAGGCTTTCCTCAACTACGGCTGGCCGGGCAACGTCAGCGAGCTGATGAACGTGGTGGAACGGTTCGTCATCATGGTCGAGGACCAGGAGATTAAGGAAAGCCACCTCTCGCTCCTGGTCGAGGCCCGGGAGATGGAACAGTCGCCCGAACTCAGCAACTGGCCGCCCTTGAACCAAGCCAAGGAGCTCTTTGAGAAGCGCTATCTCCACCAAACCCTCATCCGTAACCAATGGGACGTGCCCCGAACCGCCGCCCGGCTGGGCCTCGACCCCCAGGTCCTCAAAGAGCGTATGGCCGCCTTGAAGATCGCCCTGATCAATTAGGGCGGGAAGCGGGAGCAGGCCCCCCATGTCCCTGGACCAGACGGAAGCCGTCATCCTGAAGAGCATGGCTTACGCCGACCAGGACAAAATCGTCACCTTCTTTTCCCGGGACAAAGGCTTGCTGCGGGGAATGGCCAAGGGCGCCCGCAAGTTCGGCAACCGCTTCGGGAGTATGCTCGAGCCCATGACCTTCGTCCAGGTTTTTTATTATGAGAAAGAGCGCAAGGACTTGGTGACCATTTCTTCCTGCGACTTGGTCGAATCGTTCTTCGATATTCAAAAGGATCCGGATACGGCCTTCACCCTGGCCTACTTCGCCGAGCTCATCGAGGAATTTTTCCCCGCCCGGGCTCGGGAAGACCTGGTTTATCGCCTCTTGCTGGCCACCCTCCAGGCGCTCAAGGCCGGCGGGGCTCGGGATGTCCTGGCCCGCTACTTTGAGGCCTGGTTCCTGCAGATCAACGGCTATCTGCCCGACCTGAGCCGCTGCCGCCGCTGCCGGAAGGCGATCCTGGGTCAGGCCTGGCTCGCCCCCGGCCGGGACGGCCTCTACTGCGCCGACTGTTCCGAGTTCAAGAAGGATGAGACGGGGCCCGAGCTCCCCCGCTTCGTGGACTGGGCCAAAAAAAACCCTCCGCCTCAGGCCGGAACCGTCCCCTTCACTGCCGAAGAGCTTCGCTCCGTAAAAAAATCCCTGCAAGCCTTTATCATCTACCACTTGGAGCGCGAGCCGAAGACCCTGCACTTCCTGCGCGATTGAGGAATTCAGTCGGCTATTTCATCTCCACCAAACTATAGGTCCCCTGGAATTTGACCGGCTTGGGGGTCGCCATCTCGAACACGATGAATAGGTCTTGATTGCCTGTCGGCTTTTCGTCCAGTTTCGGAGTATGCAGCTCATACTTCAGCGGGACATTGTAGAACGGATCCCGCTTGGCTGTCCCCACCAGGCTCGTTTCCGCGCTTTCTAAGTAAAAGGGGATGGTTCCATTAACCTGGCATGTCATCGTTTCGTTCCCCAGGAACGACGGCGGGAGGAGCGGCGCAAGCGGCTCGGCACCCTTCTTGTCATCAGGATTGCCATACTGAACATCGATCTTCACTTCAGGACAGACGATTGTCATACTGGCCTGGACGGTGTCCTTCACTCCCCTCGATAAATAGATCGCGCGGCCTTCGTATAATCCGTATATGGTCCCGCTCTTGTTCACAATTTCCATATCAAAGCGGCCCTCGCAGGGAGTGCCGTCCACCGCGATGTATGTCTGTTTGTCATGAAATTGGATCCACCAGAATTTCCCCTTCAATTTGCTGACCGATATCGAGGCTGGCAGGGGCGATTTTTGGGTTTTTTTGGAGGGGTCTTGGGGGAAATATCCATGCCTTTGATTGAGCCCAGCCAGGGCATCACGGCGGCGAGCAGGATGGCCACAACGAAGAGGCTGATTTTTTTCACAATCCACCCTCCTATCGGCTTGCGGATGTTCGGTCAATCATGCATTTGATGCTTTGCTCTCGGAATTAATAAAATTTAGCATAAAGCCGGCGATGACTTCAATTCTGTTTTCTTTGCCGATCGTTCCTCTGGACTCACAAGGAAATGCTAAGGGCCTGACTCGAACCGGCAGGGAGCTTAGGACGTGAGGGATTTTGAGTCCAGTGAGTCTTTAAGAAGCTTCTCCATCGAGATTTGTCTTAGCAATAGTTATCGTGTTTTCGATAAACTTACTTTTAAATGCCTTTTTTGCTCGCTGGGGGCTTGACAAGCTTATAGTATATTAGTATATTAAATAATGCTAATAAACTAATATAGTATCCCTCATCTGAAAGGAGACCGAATGCAAGACAAGGTTAAGGTGTTCAAGGCGCTTTCCTCCGAGCCCCGGCTCAAGATCGTCCGGCTACTCAAGGAACATCCCCAATGCGTCAACGCCATCGCCGAGAGGCTGGGCATGACCCAGTCGGCTGTTTCCCAACACCTCCGTATCCTTAAGGAAGCCGGCTTGGTCCGAGGCCTGAAGCGCGGAAACTGGATGCATTATGAGATGCCTATCGAGAGCCTGGAAAAGTGCGGCCGGGCCCTGGCTGAGGTCTTCGGCGTCGGGATCAAGCCTAAAAAGATCACCGACGGGAATCTCAACTGCCCGCCCTCCCTGTTGAGGGATTGCAGCCCGAAGACGCCGGGCGGCAAAACAACGAAAGGGGGCAAGCCTTGACTCCACATCAAATCCAAGGTGAGGCCCTGAACGTCCGGACGGATACAAAAATATGCCCTGGTTTGGCCAAAACGGAACAAGGTGAGACGTATCTCCTTGATGCTCGAACGCCCGGCCCCAGAGGCATTTGCTGTCAGGCTTTCGCGGCGATGAACTCCATGAGGATGGCCATGGCGGTGACCGACCAAAAGGATTTGGAGAATTTGGAATATTTTGATGTGACTTGCCCCCATGGTGCCGTGACCTTTCGGCTTTCCCGGAAGAAATAGCTCATCCCCGTGGATGTTCCAAGCCTGCCGCGGCTTTTTCTTGCCTTTCTGAGGCTGGGGGCCGTTTCGTTCGGTGGACCGGCCATGATAGCTTACATCCGCAAAATGGCCGTAGAGGAAAAGCAGTGGCTGGATGATGCGTCCTTTCGTGACGGAGTAGCGCTTTGCCATGAACGTCTCATGGGACCTGACCGGTATTCTTCTTGCCGTTGTGACATTTGTCGCGCTGCGGCTCAATGTCAACATCCTTTGGGTTGTTCTGATTGGGACGATCATCTCGGTGCTCATCTCGATATGAACGGCGGGTCTTCATGACAGAGATTGGCTTCTGTAGCGAGCGGAGATTTGATACGAACACCTCGCGGCCGAATCGCACGTGTCAGGGAGATTGAAAGAGGCCCAGAAATTTTTCCACCAATCCGACCAGGTGTCTCCGGAGTGAGTAAATCTCAAGTTGCCAGGATTCTTGCTGTGCTTTGCTGTCATGTTCCTGGTGTTCCCTTCATGAAACGCCTTCACAGTGAGGGAGTATGTCAGCAAGCGATTAGAACACTACAAGATCTATTTCAGCGTGAAAACGAGAAAGTACTGGTAGGGCAGGAAGGTATGCTCTTTGGCCAGCTTGAATCCATTGGTTTCCATCTGCCGCACCAGATCTTCGCGGGCGATCTTCATTTCGACCGGGGGGCCAACGGGCAGTTCCTTTTTGTGGAACTCAATCATAATGACCTGGCCTCCGGGCTTGAGCATTTTCTTCATCAGCGCTAGGTACTGCGTCTGGTTTTCAATATGATGCCATGTATCGCAGACAAAAAACCGGTCGATCGAAGCATCCATAAGCAACGGGTCATCAGGCGTTGCCAGAATGGTCACAACATTCTTGAGTTGCATATCCCGGATGCGGCGATTCATGTATACAATCATGTCAGGATTGATGTCGACTGCGTAAACCCGCCCCTTGTCCCCGACATGGTGCGCCAGCCGGAGCGCAAAATACCCGGACCCGGCGCCGATGTCTGCCACTGCTTCCCCTTCTTTTATATCGAGGGCCATGATTACGTCATGCGGCTTCTGGTAGGCATCGCGCTGCGGGTCTTCCAAGAATGCAATGTAGGCCTTCGAATCCTGGTGCAATTTGTGCATCTCCTCCTGGGTCAACTTGCCAGGATTCTGAGCAGCGAGATAGGCCGGCAAGAAGATCAAGGCTATCAGGACAATCCGGTTTCTCATGAGTTTGCCCCTCCTGTCACGGATAGGAAATTCCTTTTCACGCAGCGTGGGAAATATCCACTCCGGGCGCTGAATCACCCCTTCTGATCACCCTGGAATAATATCGCCAGAGGCGCGGCGAGGTCAATGGCCTCTTACCATGCCGCCGAAGAGCATATTCGGGCAAAAAAGCTTCCCGGGCTGGGGAATAAACGATAGACTCCCGCTCCCGGAAATAATGAGATAATCAAAAATAGTCCAGGCTCTCCTCGGTCGCCATAAGAGCGACCTGTTCAAAGACATATGAAGGCGGTGGCTTCTCGGCCACGAACCGAAGCTTCAGGTGGTCAATGACTCAGTCCACGACTCGGGATCCGTAATGAACGCCGTAACCTTCATCGTCCCGCTCAATTCCTACTGTGTCCCTTTTGCGCCCCCTTTTTGCATCAAACCATGCAAACAATGCAAACAGTTGGAACAGTACACTACAACTCAAATCTTGGTAACCAACTGAATTTTCAGAAAGTTGCTGGCAAATGAGGAATTTACGAAAAATCCCTAAATTCTTCCCTGGAGGATTTTAAGTCCCTTGCGTCTGCCACTTCCGCCACCCCGTCGGGATTTTGGATGAAAAGATTATAGCATAATCAAAGAGAACGGCATTTTGTCTGGCGGATCATTTGGCCCGTCCCCTAACCGTTCCGCCGCATTGGCATCGGTCAGATGTCCGGTTTCCAATCCGCCGGGCAGCCGGCGCACAAGTCGATCTTCAGGGTAAAGACCCCGCGCGCTCCCGGGGTCGTCAGCTCCCGGCTCAATTGATCGATGATCCGTCGCCGGCTCTCCTCCCTGCCTACGAACTCCCAGGTAATCGGATGCTCGGTGCCGGCGCGGCTGAAGGTCCGGCTCAGCTGCCATTCCGCATTCTGGAATTCGATCTCATAGGTTTTCACCTCGGGGACGGGAGAGGCAGAGGGGATGATGATCGTAGCGAGAGTTCCGGCCAGGCCGTTGAACCTGTCGACCTTCGTCGCCCCGAGCCTGAGACTGATCTTGTTGTCGAAGACCGTCCCCTCCAGCCAGCAACAGAAGAAGGCCAGAACCTGTCTGATCTTGCTGGGCTGAGTCGTCAGGAACTGACCGAAAGCCAATGTCTTGGGATAGAGCGTGGACATCATATTGTTCATCTGGAAGTTCTTGCCCTTGCCGGCGATGATCCCCCAGATCGGGACGGGCCCGGTTGTCTCGGGTTTGGCGCAGGTCAGAGTCACGTCGCCCTTCCAGTCGTTCTCCTGAGTCCAATAGGGAACGCCGGTCTCTCCCAAGGCTTCGAGATGGACATGGCCTGACATTTTTCCGGAAAAGGTCAGACAATGGGAATCCATATAGTAATCGAGTCCCCAGTTCACGCCCAGGTCGATCGCCTCAAAGATGAGCTCCCACGGACTCAGCCGGCCGGCGTGCAGAATTGCAGCGAATGTCACTTCGGAGAATGACTGAGCCAGGTCGACGGCATGCTGATCGTCACGCGTCGTCCCGCGCCCGGCGGGATTGGCCTGGTTGAGCCCCTGCAGCATCCCGTCCGTCAACCCGCCGGCCATTATCGACGTGCACTTGGAGCCGAGGAATTCTCTCAGACCGTCCTGCATGACCTCGATAAAGGTCTTGGCCACCTGGAAGGCGGACTTGGTCTTCAGGGCGCGAGCGCACATGTCCGATGTATCCAGAATGGCGTTGGGATCCGAGACCGCGGTGAGCTCCTGGGCGCCCCGGCGAAGTTCCGCACCACCGTGACTATAGAATTGGGCGATGTCCTGCCACACGTACCTGAAGTGCGGCAGTCCGGCGATCGAGGCGAATTCCGTATTGCCCCGGATGATGGTGGTGATGATTTCGACCTGTTGCTGGTAGTGTTGGTGCAGGCGGCCGACGGCTTCCCGGGACCGGGAGATTCCCGGGTCGTTGTGCGGAAAACTGTCGATGCACCGCTCCATCGAATTGAGCGAATTCTGAAGTGCGCCGCAGGCATCATTCAGGGCTCGATTGTACTGTTCGGCTTCCCGGGTAACGGTGCCCTCGGCAACCTGGTCTTTCACCTCGAGAACGAGGGATTTCCGGTCGGTTCCGGCTTGAACGATCAGACCATAGCTGCCCTTGGCCTGGAACGGACCGACCGGGATCGTGAAGCGTCCGGACGCCTCGGCCGTGCCGCTGGCTGGGGGCACAGCCGCCGGCCCCGTGACGGTGACCGTGATCCGCGAGCCCGGGCCGGCCGTCCCCGTGACGACGGCGTTGAAGCCCACGGCGATCACTTCCGACTGCAGGGAAGCCTGGAAATTGACCGCTGACAGGACAGGGGGCGACGCCGACAAGCCCAAGCTGACCAGAACGATGACGAGGATCGCTGTTTTTCTGAAGACCATGACTTACTCCATCTTCAGAACTTAGCCGGTACAAATGCCCGGCTATCGGAATTGTCATTCATTTTTCCCCTGCCTCTATTCAGGGGAAATGTAAGCCAAAGGCAGGAGACTGTCAAGTTCTCGAAGATATCGAAGATATCCCATTTGCATTGAGTCGGCGTCTGGCGAATCGACCGGATGAATCCTGGGGAGGGCCGCTTGAAGTTTCGAGATCACTGTTTTAGAATTCGTTTTAAGGAAAAGGCTGTGGCGATGATCCGGAAGAGGCGGCCCACATTCCCTCAAGCCCTCATAACCCAAGACCTGCGTCCCGGCCATGCTCCAAGCGGTTTGATATCAATAGGGCCGTGCCCCGCGCCTCCTGCCTCGGCGGCAGGAATTTCAAAGAGAGGAGGCCAGGCGATGAAAACTGCACGGGTGCTGATCGCTGCGAGCATCGTTCTGCTTGCCTCCGCGGCCGGTGCCGCGGAAACAAAGCTAGTCAAGGTCCGGTTGGGTCCAAACATCAATAGCCAGTTCCGCGAATGCAGCCCGATCATCAGTCCGGACGGAACGACGCTTTATTTCGTCCGCGAGGGCTATGTCAATCCGGAAACTCTTGCGCTGATGGATAGCGTGCCGGACCTGAAGGATGAGAAAGCGGCTAAGGAGTTCATGGAGAAACTTGCCTCGGCCTCCACCCCGGATAGCATGCCCTTGTCGAATCAGTCCTCCTGGTCTTTGCAGCGCCAGCCGGACGGGAGTTGGGCCAAAGCGCGTTTATTGCCCAATCCGCTGAACAACAAAATCGGCTCGTTTATCCTCGGCGCCCTGCCGGATAACAACTCCCTATTCATGGCGGTCTGGAAGGATAATACTGCGTTTTTTGACGGTCGAAACATCGTGGGGCTGACCCAAAGGACAAGAACGGGCTGGAGCGATGTTCAATATTTCGTCCTCAACGGATATTCCAACAACTCCGCCCGCATCCACTTCGCCCTGGCTCCCGACAATCGCGTGCTTTTGCTTGCGATCCGGAACAGTGAGAGCGTCGGAGGCCTCGATATCTACGTCAGCTTCATCCAAAAGGACGGTACCTGGTCGCGTCCCAAAAACCTGGGGTCCAAGGTCAATTCGGCTTTTGAGGAAATGAGTTTGTCCATCGCCCCCGATGATGCCACGGTTTATTTCGCCTCCGACCGGCCCGGCGGCCTGGGGGGTCTTGACATCTACATGATGCGCCGCCTGGATGACAGCTGGCTAAACTGGACAGTGCCTCAGAACCTGGGCCCGGAGATCAATTCTGTGGATCACCAGGGCCAACTGACCGTGGACGCTACCGGCAACTATGCATTCATCGCGGAAGGGCCGCTTTTCAAGGAGGACATTTTCCAGTTTGCGCTGCCCGAGAGCTTCCGCCCGCTGCCCGTGGTTCTGGTTCGCGGAACGGTGAGAGATCCGGCAAAAAACCGCTGGCCGCGGGCATCGGCTATGAAAGACTGCGAGATGGGGCAGCTATCGGCGCCGCTAATTCCGATCCCCTCTCCGGCCGGTATCAGATTGCGCTGCCCCTGGGGGAGAAGTATGGTTTTTCAGCCGGTGCGCCGGGCTACTATTCTCTCTCCGAGAATCTGGACCTCACCCAGGTCAAGGTGGGGGATATAGTGGAACGCGACCTGGTGCTAATCCCGCTCGAGATCAAGACACCCATCCGCCTGAACAATGTTTTCTTCAAGTCAGACGAAGCCGTGCTTCTGCCCGAGTCGCGGGCGGAACTCAATCGTTTGGCCGCGCTCCTCGGCCGCTACCCGGGCATGGAAATCGAGATTTCTGGACATACCGATTCCCTCAACACCACCGCCTACAACCAGAAACTCTCCGAATCACGAGCCGCCGCTGTGCGCGACTACCTGATCGGCGCCGGTATCGCTCCCTCCCGGCTTCAGTCTAAGGGCTTCGGCGAGACTCGGCCGGTGGCGGGCAATGATACCCGCGAGGGAAGGCAGCTCAACCGAAGGGTAGAATTCGTCATCCTGAAAATGAATTGAACCATGGCCCGGAGGTTACCTGACGCCACTCAATGGACCACCTCTGAAATGAGGTTTTCAAGCATTCTAGTCTCTGAAGAGGGACTGCCGGGCTCGATAAACAGAGCCCCGACCTCAAGTCTTCCCAACCACTCTCGTACGGACTTTGCCGTGAACTCAGGGCCATTGTCAAACCGGATATATTCCGGAATACCGCGATGAAAAAAAGACCGATGTCAAATGGGCGCGCAAGATGAAAAGAATCACTCCTTTTCTTACAACAGCCAACATCTTAGCCTGCCTAGAGAGCAACGTGGTTTTCTAGAGGTTTAGGGATGTTGAACGGCCACAACGCCCACCTTTCACTGTGTCCATTTTGTGCCCCCCATTTGCAGCAAACCATGCAAACAATGCAAATGCTTGGAACAGTACGCCACACCTCAAATTGAGATAGCCAACTGAATTTTCAGTAAGTTGCTGACAAATGAGGGATTTACGAGAAATCCCTGAATTCTTCCCTGGAGGATTTTAAGTCCCTTGCGTCTATCTAACCTTCGAGCTATGGTTCTTCTAAAGGTGCCACCTCCGTTCCCGCTGACGGACCACGGCCGGCGGCCCGGTTCAAGTGTCTCCCGGGCGGCCGTCTTTACTCGGCCAAGCGTTTTATCCATAATGGCCCAGAAGGAGTCAGCCATGAAGAAATGCCTGTCCTCGGTTCTCGTGTCTTGCGCGGCGCTCTTGTTCCTGAGCACGATAGACGTTAAGGCTGCATCGTCCTGGCAAAAATACACCGCCCCGGACAAAGCCTTCTCCTTTCATTATCCCCGGGGTTGGAAGGTCGTGGCCAGGGAATCGACTTTCGATATCACCAACGCGATCGCGGCCCCCGGCGTGGCCCTGCCTGCTTCGGCGGCCATCGAGCGCAACGGCCGCGCTTTCCTGTTCGTCCTGGAATTCGCCCTCGGCGCCCCGCTCACCGGAAGCCAGGAAGAGACCGTCCTCGCCGAGCTTCGTCGGGGCTGGGAGTCCAGCGCCGCGGAAGACCTCAAAAAATACGACGCCTATCCCAAAGTCGTGGAGGCCATCATCCACGCCTCCGATAAAAAGGCGGTGGAGGACCTGAGGGTGCAGCTTGAAAATTCTACGCGGGAGTGGCTCCAGAGTTCCGACCAGAGCGACCCGGTGGTGTCCTTGGTGGCCGGCGTACTCAGGGAAAAAGGCAAAGCCCTCATTCCGGGCGACCCTCCCCTGACGGTCATGGCCGCGGCGGCTTACGGCGAGATGTACGCCTTTTCCGAACTCCTGGCCAGGATTCCTAACGCGACGCCGGACCAGATTTCCCAGTCCGCGGTTTCCGAGATCAGGTCCCGGCTCCTGAAGGCCTGGAGCGGGTTCACCGCCGAGGAGCGCGGTCAGGTCGCTTCGGCTCCGGGTCTGTGGGTGGCTCTCCGGTCCGTGCTCCGATACGGAAGCCCGGCCGACCAATCCCAGGTCCGCGCCCGTTTGGTCAAGATCGCCGCGCCGGCAGAAAGCTCCGAGGAGCCGGCCTCGGAGGCTCCCTCAGGCGATACCCAAGGCGCGGGCAAATCAAATATCGTCGGGAACCTGATCAAGCACCAGGTCATGATGAACATCCAGCAGATGACCTTCAGCCACTATATGTACTGTCACGGGTTCAGAAGCTCGATCTACTGATGGTGCAAATTCCAAGCGGGCCTAGGTCAGAAAATTGCGCAACCGGCTTATCGAACCCTCGATTCAGACCGGGTTCTTGCTGATGAGGTGGAAAAGAAAATAGAATGTCCCCGCGATCAGCGCCGCGCCGGGGATGGTGAAGATCCAGGCCCAAACGATCCTTAAGGTAATTCCCCAGCGCACGGCGGACAGCCTCTTGGTGGCGCCCACGCCCGAGATGGCGCCGGTGATGACATGGGTCGTGCTGACGGGGACGCCCAGGTGGGTGGCCAGGAAGATGCTCATGGCGCTGGCCGTCTCGGCGCAGAATCCGTCGATGGGCCGGAGCTTGGTGATCTTCTGGCCCATGGTCTTGACGATCCGCCAGCCGCCCATGAACGTGCCCAGAGCAATGGCCGCGTGGGCGCTGAGGACGATCCACAGAGAGATATGGAAGTTTTTCACCCAGCCGGCTGTAAAGACCAGGCTGGCGATAATGCCCATGGTCTTCTGGGCGTCGTTTCCGCCGTGGCCGAGGCTGTACAGGCAGGCTGAGATAAGCTGGAGCCTCCGGAATAATTTATTGATCCGAGCGGGATGTTGCTTGTGGACCAGGCGGACCGTCACCCAGATGAAGAGGATGCCGAGGGCCATGCCCAGAACCGGGGCCAGGAAAATGAAAATGACTGTCTTGACCCAGCCGTGGGCGATGATGACGCCCGAGCCGGCCTTGACCATGGCGGCCCCGGCATAGCCGCCGATGAGAGAGTGGGAGGAGCTGGTGGGGAGGCCCAGCAGCCAGGTCAGGAGGTTCCAGCCGATGGCCCCCAGGAGCCCGGCGAAAATGACAAAGGGCGTGACGACGGAGAGCTTGATCATCCCCGAGCCGATGGTCTGAGCCACGGCCGTCCCGAAGATGAGGAAGGCGACGAAATTGAAGAAGGCGGCCCAGGCGACGGCCTGCCGGGGGGTCAGGACCTGGGTCGAGACGATGGTGGCGATGGAGTTGGCGGCGTCGTGCATGCCGTTGGTGAAGTCGAAGGCCAGGGCGACCAGGATGACGAAGCCGACAAAGATAATGCTCGCCGCGGGCATGTCACTCAGCTGGACTTGACGATGATGCCCTCGATGACGTTGGCCACGTCCTCGCAGCGGTCGGCGGCGATCTCCAGCCGGCCGTAGATTTCTTTGAACTTGATAAGGTCCTTGAGCTGCTCGACTTTTTCCGTCTTCTCAAAGAGGTCGGCGATGGCGTCCTGGCAGACGACGTCGGCCTCATATTCCAGGATATTGACCTGCCTGCAGAAAGCGTCCACGCGGCCCAGGGATTCGAGGTTATCGATGGCCTCGGAAATCTGATGGACGGCCTGGCTGATGATCTCCACAAGTTTTTTCATCTCCGGCGTCGGCTGGGAGATCTTGAAATAATTCATCCGGCTGGCGACTCCCTCGATGCAGTCCAGGACGTCGTCCAGGCCGCTGGCCAGGCCGTGGATGTCCTCCCTGTCGAGGGGGGTGATGAAGGTCTCCCGGAGCTTGGTAAAAATCTGGTGGGTGATCATGTCTCCCTGGTGCTCGATGTCCTTGATCCGCTGGTATTTTTTTTCAACGTCCTCGTAGTTGTTCACCAGCTCCTGGAGGGCCAGCATGCCGGTCTTGAGGTTGGCCGCATCCTGTCGGAAAAGCATAAAGAACTTTTGGTCTTTCGGGAAAAAGCGGAGTTTCATTCTGCGTATCCTCGGCGCAAATATAGTTAAGGAGGAGGGAATTGTCAATCAAAAACGCCCGCTGTAAAGCCTCAACTCAAAGGACAGGACATCCAGCTATGAGGATTTGGGCTATTTCCCCAGTTTCTCCCGCTCCAGTTTCTCCCGGGCCTCGGCGAACATGGGCTCGGCGTAGGTGCTGGGCCAGGTTCTTTCCTCAAACGAGCGTTTCTCCACAAGCTTGAGGAAGCCCTGGAATTCTTTAAAGTACGAACCGTAGATATGGAAGCTGTCGGTGATGTCTGCATAGCGGCCGACCCGGACGGGCTGGCGGACAGCGGCCCCGATCCTCTCGGCGATCGTTCTCTGCAGGTCGGTCAGGGCGAAGACGTTCATGAAAGCGGCCTTGTAGGCGTCCCGTGAGCGCCAATGCGTGTTCATGTTCAGGACCAGTCCGCCGCGGTCATCCTCCAGCAAGCGGCACCAGACCCTCTGCAGGCAGGGCGGGTCATTGGTCGGCGGGTCAAGCTTAACGTTCCAGGTTATGGCTTGGGCCCGGCGGGAATGGCCGGCCTGGGCCAGCTTCTTGACGATAAAATCAACTTGATCGACGCTCTGCCCTTCGATCTCGTAGGCGAAAAGGCGCTTATGATAAGTGTAGGTCCATTTGCCTTCTTCGGGAGCGATCCAGTGGTCGTGGATCCCCTCGACGACCTCCTGGCGATAAACTTCCAGGTCCTCCAGCCCGCCGGGAAAGGCCCGGTGGAGGCGCGGCTCGGCAAATGGATCCTCGGCGACCCACATCATGGTGCAGTCCCTGCTGGGCGGGTCGTCGGGCCGGTCATACTCGGTTTTGACGGCCGCTCCCTTGTTCCAGCACTCGAGCACGGCCCGCTCCCAGGCTTCGGGCAGGGTCCGGCCCTGGACAAAGAGGGTCGGGATATTGCCGTTCATGCTAGGCCTTGCCCAGCACCATAGCCAGGACCGCCATGCGGACGTACAGGCCGTACTCCATCTGGCGGAAATAGGCGGCCCGCGGGTCGGAGTCGAACTCCATAGAGATCTCGGTGATGCGCGGCAAGGGATGCATGACGATCATCTCTTTCTTGGCGGCCCTCATCACACCCGGGGTGATGACGAAAGCGTCCTTGACCTTGTCGTAGGCGGCGGAGTCGGTGAAGCGCTCTTTCTGAACGCGGGTGGCATACAGCACGTCGGTCTCGGACAGCACCCGGTCGAGCCCGGTGTGCTCCGCCTGAAGGATGCCTTTGGCCGCCACCTCCTCCTTGACGTCCTGGGGCATGCGCAGGGCTTCGGGGGAAACATAGTGCAGTTTGATGCCGTTGAACTGGGTAAGCAGGCGGGCCAGCGAGTGCACTGTGCGGCCATATTTCAGGTCGCCCAGCATGGTCACGGTCATGTTGTCGAGCCGGCCCAGCTCCTCCCGGATGGTGAAGGTGTCGAGCAGGGCCTGGGTGGGGTGCTCGCCCACGCCGTCCCCGGCGTTGATGACCGGCTTCTGGGCGTGCTGCGCCGCCAGCGCCGCCGAACCGACCTCGGGATGGCGGATGACGATCACATCGGCGTAGCAGCCCAGCGTCCGGACCGTATCGGGCAGGCTCTCGCCCTTGGCCACGGACGAATACCGCACCTCGCTGATGGGGATGACCGCGCCGCCCAGCCGCTGCATGGCCGCCATGAACGACGAGGAGGTCCGGGTGGAAGGCTCGTAGAAGAGGTTGGCCAGGATTTTTCCCTTGAGCAGGTCGAAGGTGCCCACCCGCTCGACCATGATGCGCATCTCATGGGCTACGCTGAAGCAGTATTCCAGGTCGGTGCGGCTAAACTGCTTGACCGACAGGATGTTCTTGCCGTACCAGGGCGCCGTCTGCAGGTCGCCGAAGGGCAGGTAGGGTCTTTTGGATTTGGCGGGCATGGGGCCTCCTTTTTTAATATGGTGGAGCTGACCGGGATCGAACCGGCGACCTCTTGACTGCCAGTCAAGCACTCTCCCAGCTGAGCTACAGCCCCACCAGAGGCTGAGACATAATACCTGAAGAAGAAAGAGCCGTCAAATCTAGCTAAATTAGGGGATGCGCCGTGCAGGAACCCCCTCCTCTTCTTAAATGTGTGGATCATACCGAAGGAGATGTAGCCTAGGACTTGCTTTCCAGCTGCCGGACTTTTTGGGCGGCCTGGTAGGCGAAGGCCCCCTCCATATATTCGTCCTGGACCTTCTTGTAAAGCGTCAGGGCCTCGGTCTTCTGCCCCTTTTTCTCCAGCGCTTCGGCCTGGCGGAAAATCACCTCGTCCAGCGGGTAGTCCTTGGGCTCATCGGCCTGGATGGCTTTGTATATTTCAATGGCTTTATCGTAGTCCTTGCGCTGGAAGTAGATCTGTCCCAACAGGTCCTGGGCCTGATAATAAACCAGATCCTTCGGGTTATCTTTGACCTTGGCCAACAAAGCCTCGGCCTTCTCCGGATTACCCTGGCTGACCCAATAGTCGCCCAGCAACAAAAAGGCCATACGGCCGGACTGGCCCCGGGAAGCTATCTCCTCCAGCTTGGCCGCATTGCCGGGTTGCTTATCCAACCCGCTGTAAAGCTCGAGGATTCGGGCCTCGACCTGGCCCTGCTTGTCCAGGCCCTGGCCTTGGAGAAAACGGACACCCAGGAAGATTAGAACTCCAAGGGCTACCAGGCCCAGGGCGATAAAGAAAATGTTCTTGTTATGGGTGAAGAAATTAAAGAACTGCTGAAGCCCCGAGGCGAACTCGTCTTCCTTGAGATGCTTTCTCTCCGTTCTCTTCATATCCGGCTCCTTCCCTGCCGCGAGAAACTCTCACGCGTTAGGCAATCAGTGAGAATATTTTTATCACAACCGGACTCAATTGCCAAGCGGTACATCTGGCCGATAGCACCTCCATCCATGTGATTCGGCATTCAAGAAGAGGAGGGGTCCTGTCACGGCCGACGTTTCCGGAGACACCAACCTTTGCCCCTCTTGTTTCACCAAGGAGGGCTAGAGGGGGATAAAGAGAATAAAGAAAATTCATAGGTGTTTCCGGCTATGCCAAGCTGCGCGCGGGTGGGGAGCCCCTCCGCCGTGCCACCCCTCCCCATGTATCACGCGGTGGAAGGTGCTATTCGTCTTGACTTTTTCTATGGATGCGATTAGGATACGACCCATGTTGACACAGGAAGGACAAGCCATTCATCGGGATCTTTCCTGCCTCCTTCGCGGGTGCTGGGCGGGTTCCCCCGCCCTGTAGTCCGTCCCCGTCTGCTATTTTTCCCAAGAGCCAATTTTTCCCAAGAACCATTTTTCGAAGGAGGTTTGTCATGCAGCGCTTTTCCTCAAGACATCAAGATCTTATTCCGACATCCTTTTACAACCTCAAGGCCGACCTGCCCGAGCTCCCCAAGCCGGCCCTCCATCCGGGCACCAAGAAGCCGCTCGGACCCGAGGACCTGGCCCCCGTCTTCCCCAAGGGCTTTATCGCCCAGGAGGCGACGATGGAAAGGTTCATTCCCATTCCCGGGCCGGTCCTGGAGGCTTACACCCAGTACCGGCCCACGCCCCTGGTCTATGCCTCCGGCCTGAAGAAAGAGCTGGGGACGCCGGCCCACATCTTTTATAAGTATGAGGGCGTCGGGCCCTGCGGCAGCCACAAGAGCAATACGGCCCTGATGCAGGCCTACCTGGCCGCCGGAGAGGGCGTCTCCGCCCTATGCACGGAGACGGGAGCCGGACAATGGGGCAGCGCCCTGGCCCATGCCGGGTCGATGTTCGGCGTCAAGGTCAAAGTTTTCATGGTCCGGGTCAGCTTTCGCCAGAAACCGGGCCGCCGGGTGTTGATGGAAATGTTCGGGGCCGAGGTCCTGGAGAGCCCCAGCCAGGCCACCGCCTCCGGCCGGAAATATTACGAAACCGACCCCCAGCATCCGGGCAGCCTGGGCATCGCCATTTCGGAAGCAGTGGAAGCGGCCGTCTCGGGCCAAAACGTCAAGTATTCGCTCGGCTCGGTCCTGGATGCCGTGCTCCTGCATCAGACCGTTATCGGGCTTGAAACGGAGAAGCAGCTCAACGGCCTGGGCGTCCGGCCCGACGTCATCATCGGCTGTGTCGGCGGGGGCTCGAATTTCGCCGGCCTGGCCTTCCCCTTTGTCCGGCGTAATTTCGAGGATAAAAAAAACAAGGACGGCTTCCGCTTCATCGCCTGCGAGCCCAAGGCCTGCCCCTCGCTCACCGAGGGAAAGCTGCGCTACGATCACGGCGACAGTGCCGGCCTGACCCCGCTCCTTTTCATGTACACCCTGGGCAAGGACTTCGTGCCCCCGCCCATCCATGCCGGAGGGCTGCGCTATCACGGCATGGCCCCGCTAGTGAGCCATCTGGTCAAGATGAGCATCGTCGAGCCCCGGGCCTACGAACAGAAGCAGGCCTTTGAGGCGGCCCGGCTCTTTTTCAAAACTGAGGGCGTGCTGCCGGCGCCCGAGTCCGCTCACGCCGTGGTTGCCGTCGTCGAGGAGGCGCAGCGGGCCAAGCAGGAAAAAGCGGAACGCACCATTCTGTTCAACCTGTCCGGCCACGGGTTTCTGGACATCAACGCCTATGCCGCCAAGGAGTGAATAGCACGCCTTCGCCTTAGGGGAACAGCTTCTTGATCAAGACCGTCAGCCGACGTCCGTAGCTCTCGCAGCTCTTGAGGGCGCGGGCGTCCGGCTTACCCACGGCCACCGGTCCGTAGTGGTCTCCCCTCTCCTCGCCCTGGATGACCATGCCGTGGATCATCAGGGCTTTGAGGATATCCAGGACCGTGGTCTCGTTGCCGCCGGCCAGGTTGCCCGAAGAGGTGAAGGCGCCGCCCACCCGGCCCTTGAGCTTGGCGTGGAACTTGACGCTCTCATCCAGAAGCTTCTTGACCTGCCAGGACATGGTCCCGTAGTAAGTGGGCGAGCCGATGATGAGACCCTGGTAGTCCAGGAGCTCGGAGGCGGCTGTGTCCTCGACTCGTTTGAGGGCGACCTCCAGGCCTTCCTTCTTTATCACCTCGGCGATCGCCCGGGCCATCTTCTCCGTGTTGCCCGTCCGCGAGTAGTAGCACACCAGAACTTTGGCCATTCCTTGCCTCCTCGAACGAATTTTGACTCGGCCTTCACCCGGGCCGCCGCTTGGCTCTATGGAGACAGATACCGGAAAGCCTTCTCGTCGAACCAGATAAGGACGGTCAGGATATCGGTTGGAATTCCGGCGCAATGACCCTCCAGGACGCGCAGGTGCTTTTTGTCCGTCGGGGCATCTTTGAGCGCCGGGTTGCAGCGGATATGAGCTTTGTGCCAGGATGTTCCAAACAATATTTTGTGGTGGTAGTCCGGAACCTCGACCCGGATGAAAATCTGGAAATCCTTGGCCAGCGGCCAGGAGGCCGCCGGATACAGAAGATAATCAACCCCGCTGAACCCTTTTGCCGGCCAGCTCGAAAAATATCCGTAGCCTTTCTCCTCCACAAACATTCGCTGACGATAGAGAATCTCCAGAGTGTTCCGGCCCGGTTTGAGCCTGAGCCCGAGCTTGGTCGCCCGGAAATCGGCCTCCTCCTTGGCGCCCCGAACGGCCCAGGGATAGAGGTCCGCGAACTTCAACCCCCCCAGGATCCCGTCTTTTCCAGCCCCGACAGCCATTCGTTGTCGGGAACATCTCTCAGCCCGGCCCATTTCCTGAGCTCGGAGAGGAATCCCCGGTAGAGTTCCGGAGTGAATACCGACCGGTGCTGGGCCAGCTTGACCAGGCATTCCGTTTTTTCGGCGGGGTCGGCGGCCAGCTCGGCCGGGACCGCCTCGCCGTTCAGCCGGGCCGCAAGGTCGCGGATATCGACGGCCAGGAACCGGACGGGGAGGGCGACCGGGCCCGAGGCGACATTGTCGATCTCATAGCGAACCGAGATCTCCACGGTCCCCGTGATTTCAGAAAGCTTGTCCTGGAAATCCGGGAAGACGACTCGCAGCTCTTCCCCCCGCAGGGCTATGGCCTCGGCCAGAGGAACGCTCTTCAAACTTCCGCTCAGGAAACCGTCCACCCGCTTGGGAGCTCTGAGGTTGGCCCAGCCGGCCGTCCCGACAAAAACAACTGCGGCCAAAAAGAAAAAAATTCGTTTCACAGCCTGTCTCCCATCGAAACGGCTTTCCTGGCCGGCCGGCTGGAATCCAGTCTTGGCCTCGGCCGGCCGTCCTGGTTGAAGAAATCGCTGATGCGCTTCACGTTCTCCGCCTGGAACCGCTCCTGGAAATATTCCTTGGTGGGGTTGACCGGATAATGGTCCATATCAATGTGAAGGACGCATAATTCCTTCACCTTGTCAGAAAAAGCCCTCAAGGCATACTCATAGCGGATGGTGGTGTCCTCCGGGTTGAGGATGAGGACATGGGGCCGGTCCTGGAAGGGAAGGTCGGCCATGCGGCGAAAGATGATCCTCCCCGTCTCGAAAAAGGTCCGGCCGTCCATATGGTCCAGGATGACCTGGACGCGCTCCGGCGGATAGGAACTGTACCAGAAGGCGAACTTCCTGAGCAGCCGTGTCTTCCACACTCTGGCCGACAAGCGAGAAGCGGCGAAAAAATTGACGGCCAGGATGTAGAATAATCTATTCCTCCACTTCAACTTCAGTGAATCTTTGCCCAAAAAAGGGAAAATGGCCACCACTCCCTTGCACCGCGTATCGTGGGGCAGGCGGCAGACGACCGTGTAGCCGAAGGAGATACCGCTCAGAATATAATGATTGAGATCAAGGGCCTTGATTCTTTCAGCCACATACCGGGCAAAACTGTCCAGGCTGATCTCAACCAGGGGCGGGGCCTGCAGGGCGAACCCGGGCAGGTCGATGAAATAAACGTTGACGTGGTCGCCCAGGAAATCGATCAGCCCCCGGAGCAGGACGCTGTTGGTGTAAAAGGAATTGACCAGGACAAGGTTTTCTCTTTCTGCGTGCACGCCGGTATACGTCCTTGAACTCTCCTCGACCTCAGGGATTTCATACCATAGGGATTGACGCTCGTCAATAAAAGAGGGTTCGGCGATTCAGGCGCACTATTCATGCGCATCGGCCCACTCGATGCTTAGAAGCTCCTTGATACGATTGACCCAGAAAAAGTTATATAGAAATGATTCCCCCTTTGGCGCCCGTGCCGCCCTCAGGCCCAGGCCGTCGTTCTGCTTTGAGCGAGCGCGCGGGGACCGACCGGGAGGTGGAACGGAGCGGCCGGCTGTTTGACA
The DNA here is from genome assembly GCA_963702835.1 of Candidatus Aminicenantota bacterium. Taxonomy (GTDB): domain Bacteria; phylum Acidobacteriota; class Aminicenantia; order Aminicenantales; family JAFGAV01; genus JAFGAV01. Next base: position 559,047 of record OY969762.1, on the reverse strand, counting down.
CCCGACCGCGAAAGGGCTATCTTTGAGGCATTGGAGGAGGGGTTCATTTCATCATGAAATGTCCTCATTGCCGGGCCGACAATCCGGATACCTCGCGTTTTTGCGCCGTTTGCGGAACGGGGCTCGGGGCCTCGCCGAAAACCGGCGCCCTTCAAATGCAGACTCTGCAGTCCCCTGCCCAAAGCCCTCTTATCGGGACCCTTTTCGCCGGGAAATATAAAATTCTGAGAGAGCTGGGCCGCGGCGGCATGGGGGAGGTATTTCTAGCTGAGGATATCGCCCTGGCCAGGACGGTTGCCCTCAAGCTTCTGCCCGAAGAGAAATATCGGGATCCCGAGGCCCGAGAGCGCCTTGTCCGCGAGGCCAAGGCGGCGGCCGCCTTGGACCATCCTTACGTCTGCAGCATCCACGAAGTCGGCGAAGCCGAAGGGCGGCTCTTCTTCGTTATGGAATACGTCGAAGGCCGGACGCTGCGCGACCGGATCGCGCAGGGGCGGATCCCGGTGAGGCAAGCGCTCGAGGTCGCCCTCGAAACCGCCGAGGCGCTGCAGAGCGCGCACGAAAAGGGTCTCATCCACAGGGATATCAAACCGGCCAATATCATGCTGATGGAGAAAGGCCACGCCAAGGTGATGGACTTCGGCCTGGCCAAGGCGCTCGGCCGGGCAGGAAAGCCGGGAGCGCGGGAAGAGGTTTTAACGTCCCTCACCAAGGACGGTCTCTCCCCCGGCACGCCGGCCTACATGTCGCCCGAGCAATTGCGGGGCGAGGATCTTGACCAGCGGTCGGACATCTTCTCCTTCGGCATGGTTCTCTATGAAATGCTCACCGGGATTCATCCATTCAAGGGAGAAACGGGCTTTACCACCGCCAGCGCCATCCTCAAAGAGTCTCCGCGGCCCCTGGCGGATCTCACCCCTGGGATACCGGAGCCCCTCCAGCAGGTCCTAGATAAGATGCTGGCCAAGGAACCCCGAAACCGATACCCCTCCATACACTCCGTCCTCGAGGACCTCAGGAGGATCCAGTCGGGTCTGCCGGCTGAGGGCAAAATCTGGAGATTCCTCAAGCCGGCGCGTGTGGCCGTGACGGCCGGCGTCTTGGCGGTCGCCGTCCTGGCGGCCGCCTGGCTGGCCAAGACGCTCTTTTTCAAGTCGGCGGCCGAAGCCCTGGCCTTCCAGGAGCGCGACTGGATTCTTATCGCCGATTTTGAGAACCTCACCGGCGACCAGGTCTTTGATGGCTCTCTGGAGACGGCCCTGACGGTGGGAATTCAGCAATCGCAGTATGTCAATGTTTTTCCGCGGAGCCGCGTTCGGGACACCCTCAGGCGGATGCGCCGCGAAGATGTCAAAAAGCTGGACGAGACGGTCGCGCGGGAAGTCGCCCTACGGGAAGGCATCAAAGGACTGCTGGTCTGCCAGATCAGCAAAATCGGCGAGGAATACCTGCTAACGGGCCGCATCGTCGACCCGAACACCCAGGCGGCCGTATTTTCGCATGCCGCGCAGGCGAGGGGGAAGGACGCGGTTCTCGGCGCCCTGAATGAGTTGGCAGACCGCGTGCGCCGCGAACTGGGCGAGTCGCTCGGCCGCATCTCCCGCCAGAAACTCTCGCTGCCGGCCGCGACGACGTCCTCGCTCGAAGCGCTCAAAGCCTACACCGAGGGCGGGCTGCTGACGGGGGCCGCGGCGATCAAGCTTCTCCAGCAGGCCGTTGAGCTGGACCCGGATTTCGCCATCGCCCATGCCCAGCTCGGCCTTCAATTTTATATCAACGGCGACCGGGTCAAAGGAGAGGAGCATTTTCAAAAAGCGCTCGGCCTCCTCGACCGCCTGACGACACGGGAACAACTGTTCATCCGGGCCATCATCGAGGATTGGAGAGGGAACCGGGATCAAGGAATCGAAAATTATAAAGCCTATTTGGTCCAGTACCCCGACGACAGCAATGTCTGGTATCGCCTGGCCTATGCGTATCAGATCACCATGCGCTTTGAACTGGGGATCGAAGCTTTCAAGAGGGTCCTCGCCATCGACAGTCACTCCGTCGGGGCTTTTATAAACCTCGCCACGTGCTATAAGCAGCTGGGAAAGAAGGCCGAGGCCCTGGAGAACTACGAGAAAGCCTTCGCCTTGAGACCCGAGGAAGCCTTCGGGACCATCGTTAACAACGAATATGGCTTCCTCTTGGTGGCGCTAGGCAAGATCCCGGACGCCCTCAAGACGTTCGAGACCATGACCCAGCTGCCCGACTCCTGGAGAAAGGCGAAAGGCTACCGCTCGCTCGGACTATTGAACATGTATCTGGGAAAATATGCCGCGGCGCGGCCTTTTTTTGAGGAGGCTATCGTCCTCAACAAGGCGCTCCAAAATGGGCTCAGCGAGCTGCGCGACCATCTCTACCTGGCTTCCATCTTGAGTCGGAAAGGCCAGCGGCAGGGCTTTGAGCGAGAGATGAGAGCGGTCCGCGAGATCCAGAAAAAAATCAAGATCGAGCCTTCGTTTATCTATCTCGCCGGAAAAGCCTATGCGCGGGCGGGACGAATCCAAGAGGCCCGGCACGAGCTTCAAGAGCTGGAGTCGCGGCTGGGAGACGTCCTGGCGGCCTCCGGCCTGGACAGGAGCAACCAGTCCGACCAAGCCTTTTTCCACCGGCTCAAAGGGGAGATCGAGCTGGCCGAAAAGAACTATGAAGAGGCCGTCAATTCCTTGTCGCTGGCGGCCCGTCTGGGAGCCGAAGATATCGAGCAGAACCTGGCTTATGCCTTTCGGCTGAAAGGCGACAGAGAAAAAGCGATCGAGAAATTCCAGGAACTCCTGCGGCGAGAGCCTCTCGGCTATGAATCCCAGGAATCCTGGATCTTGGCCCACTACGAACTGGGAAAGCTTTATGAGCAGAAGGGCAAGCTCGAAGAAGCCGTTAATTATTATGAACGCTTTCTCAACATCTGGAAAGACGCCGATTCGGACCTGGCGGAGTTCGCCGATGCCAAGAAGCGTCTGGCATGGTTGAAAGGCGGGCGGAGATAGCGACCCGCCCTCCTCCCTCGGCTCAGACCTGGTTGTTCGTTTTGCCCTCTATCTAGCTAACGGCCGGGTCCCCGAGAACGTCCGTTTTCAAGAGCGGGCGACTGCATAAGAATTTGCGTTTCGGCAGCGCCTGCCCGGGGAGCTCGGTTTCGCTTCAGTGATCCCATCCAACCATCATGAGGGAGCATAAATAGGACCTCAGAACCTACCAAAATCATAGCTGAACATAAGCAGGATAGCGGTATTAGAAATGCTGATGTCGCCTCCAGCGGCGCCGGGATCAGGGTTTGCATAAATATTGAGCAGGCCCCAGGTGAACCTCACGTCGAACATCAGCCATCCTGAGCAGAGCGGATAGCCCAATCCGGCGCCCAGAACCAGGCCCAGGTCCATACCTTTATAATGGCTCATGTCCGTGGACTCGTAAGTTTGGCCGTCCCATTCCGTGCTGAATTTCCCGCCCAGCTTAAAACCGAAGGCGGGACCGGCGAAGGCGAAACATCGGGAAGTGCCTGAGCCGAAAGTGTAGCTGGCCAAAATGGGAAGCTCGATATAATCGAGAGTCAGTTTGGACCTGTAGGGGCCAAAAATATCCGTGTTCGACTCTCTATACCCTTTCTGGATAAACAGGAGCTGGCCCATGAAGCTGAGACGGCTGTTGAACTTATAGGTTACAAAGCCTCCCAGAGCCAGCCCCAATTTGAAGCTGTTCGAAAAATCCTTTTCGCATTGTTTAGCCAGGCTCATGCCGAGTATCGGCCCATACCCGGAAAAGCCCTTATCCGAAGAGGCCAGGCCGGATGTGGTCAATACGGCCAGGAGGGACAGGCATCCCAGCAGCACGGCGATGATCTTTCTCATTTTCCTGCCTCCTTGATTAGTTCGGCCGGATTGCCGCTTGATGTTTTTCCTTACGATACTAGGCAATAATCATGGGCCTGTCAACAGGCTGTGTTTATTAACCAAAAATTCACCGACTCTTAATCATTTCTTAACCATCCCGGCCTATCATCTGGCCTGAACAATGAAAATACATATATGCAAGCGTGACATCAACAACAAGGAGGTCCAAATGTCACTCAAACCGAGACTGGCAATGCCGGCCGTATTTGCTCTCATCTTGGCGCTGTTCGCTCCCCGGCTGAGCGCCCAGCAGACCTTTAAGACAACGATCTACTTCGACTTCTCTTCGCCCCTGACGACTGACGGAGCTAAAACAGCCTCGCTCTTCAGTCAGTTCAATTTCCGCCGGGCTTACTTCACCTACGAGAACAAGATCGACGACAACCTCAAGTTCCGCTTCCGCTACGACGCCGACAACACGGCCAACGTCACCTCCGTCGATTTTGCTAAGAGCTCAGTCAAGAAGGACGACAAGCTCCGCCCCTTCATCAAACACCTCTACCTCGAGTATTCGAGCCTGCTGCCCAATTCGGTGATTAGAGTCGGTATGGAAGAGACCATCACCTTCAAATTGGCCGAAGATCGCTGGGGCTACAGGAGCGTGGCCAAGACACTGACCGACGGCTACAAGGATGTCACCGGCGTCGATATCGACGCCACCTCGGCCGACTTGGGCGTCAGCCTGACCGGCTCGCTGTCGAAATACTTCCGCTATGGTATCCAGCTCACCAACGGGGCTGCCTATTCTCATGCCGAGAATGACAAATACAAAAAGCTTATGTTCCAGGCCCAGCTCGTGCCCCTGGCCGGCTTCTCCCTGGTCGGCTACCTGGACTACGAGAAACAGACCGACACTCAGAAGGCCCTGACCTATAAAATTGATTCCTACTTCGAGATGGTCCGCAACCTGACCGTGGCTTTTGAGTGGTTCAACTACCGGAATGACCGGAACACGGTGGCGGCTACGGGAGAGCGCTACGACGTGGGCGGCTGGTCCCTCTTCGGACGCTACATCGTCAGCCCGGACAAGCTGTCCCTCTTCGCCCGCTATGATCACTACGAGCCCAATACTAAAATGTCCGGCGATCAAATCAACCTGGTCATAGCCGGCTTTGACTGGGCGCCCTTCAACACCACCTTCCGGCTCCAGCCCAACATCTGGCTGTACAACTACGAGGATTCGGCCAAGAAGAACGACGTCTTCCTGGCCCTCACCGTTTTCATGGAATTCTAAAAGGAGGATCATCATGAGCACCAGAAAATTTCTATTCATCCTGGCCAAGGGCCTGCTCGTCGGGCTCCTGATCTTTGGCGCCGGCTCCCTTCTGGCCCAGAAAAAAATGGTCCAGATCAAGGGGTCGGACACCATGATCAACCTCGTTCAGATCCTGGCCGAGGAATATATGGACCGCGCCCCCGGCGCCCTGCTGGCCGTGCTGGGCGGCGGCTCCGGGACCGGCATCTCCGCCCTGATCAACGGCACCTGCGACATCGCCGACCACTCCCGGGAGTGGAAGCAGAAGGAGATCGACCAAGCCTGGGAGAAGGGCGTCCAGCCCCGTTTCTTCGTGGTGGCCGTGGACGGCCTGAGCATCGTCGTCCATGCCTCAAACCCGGTGAACAAACTGATCATGGCCCAACTGGGCGCCATCTACCGCGGCGAAATCAAGAACTGGAAAGCGGTAGGCGGGCCGGACCGCAAAATCTCTCTCTACGGCCGCCAGTCCAATTCCGGAACCTACGTCTTCCTGCAGGAGCACGTCCTGGGCAACCGCAACTACTCCACCGACATGAAGGAGATGAACGGCAACGCTCAGATCATCGAAGGCGTGCTCAACGACGAGGGCGGCGTGGGCTACGTGGGCGTGGGCTACCTTTTCGATGAACAGGGCCAGGTCCGTAAGGGTTTGAAAATTGTGCCCATGGCCAAGGACGACAAGTCGCCCGCCTACCTCCCCACCGATAAAACCGCCGTGGATGAAGGCAAGTACCCCGTGGCCCGTTCCCTTTTTCAGGCCACCAACGGCAAGCCCTCAGCGGCCGTGGCGTCTTTCCTTAAGTTCGAGATGAGCCCTGAAGGTCAGAAGATCGTCGAGCGGGAAGGCTTTTATACCATCAGGCCTAAGGACCTGGTTCAGAACGAGAAAAACCTGCAATAAGCCCTCAGTCCCCTTTATCCCCTGCCGGGCGGAGGGCCCTCCGCCCGGCGCACTTTTAAGCGGGCTTGGTGGAGGAGGCCAGGAGCGAACGGCATGAAGACGTTTCAGAGCTTGAAGCGGAAGAGATGGACGAATATCAAGGAATCCGCCATCAGGGCATTTTTCTTCACCAACGGCATACTGGCCATCATCATCCTCCTGGGTATTTTCTGCCTGCTGCTCTATACCGCCGTTCCCGCCTTCCGGGAAATCAAGCTCAAGGACTTTCTGGGCAGCACCCACTGGGACCCAACCTCACCGGAGAAAGCTGAGTACGGAATATTATCCATGGTAGCCAGCACCTTCCTGGTCACCCTGGGCGCCCTGGTCCTGGCCGTCCCCATCGGCATCGGCGTGGCCGCCTACCTGTCCGACGTGGCCCACTGGCGGGTGCGGGAGATCGTCAAGCCCATCGTGGAAATTCTGGCCGGCATCCCCTCGGTAGTGATCGGTTTCCTGGGCATCGTGCTCTTCGGCCCGGCCATCGCCAAGATTTTCCATGTCGGCCATGGTCTGACCGCACTCAACGGCTGCATCCTTCTAGCCGTTATGGCTTTACCGACCATCATCAGCATCTCCGAGGATTCGCTCAGCGCCGTGCCCCAGGCCTACGCCGAAGCCTCGATGGGCCTTGGCGCCAGCCGCTGGCAAACACTGGTCCGGGTCAAGATGCCGGCCGCCCTGTCCGGGATCATCGCCGCGGTCATGCTGGGCATGGGCCGGGCCATAGGCGAAACGATGACCGTGCTCATGGCTACGGGTAATGCCCGGTCATTCCCCTCCGGATTGCTGCAGTCGGTCCGGACAATGACCGCCAATATTGCCATCGAGCTAGGCGAGGTGCCCTACTTCACGACGCATTACTACGCCCTTTTCGCCATCGGTTTAGTCCTGTTCCTCATCACCTTCCTGGTGAACATGATCGCCGAAATCGTCCTGCACAAATACCAGGAGCGGGAACTATGAAGCGCAAAATTATCCAGTTTCTGGGATTTCTGCTCCTGAGGACCTGCCTGTACCTCGTCCTGGCTGTGCTGCTGCTGTTCCTGTACGACATCATCCGCAAGGGCGGCGGCGTGATTTCCTGGGAGTTCCTGAGCCAAGCTCCCCGGCGGGGCATGACCCAGGGCGGAATCTTCCCGGCCATCTTCGGCACCTTCCTGGTGACTATGATCACCGCTGTCATGGCCCTGCCCATGGGTATGTTCGCCGCCATCTACCTGAACGAATACGCTAAGCAGACGCGACTGACTCGCCTCATCCGGCTGGCCATCCGCAACCTGTCGGGCGTGCCCTCCATCGTTTACGGCCTGTTCGGCGTCATCCTCTTCGTCAATATCTTAAGCTTCGGGACTTCAATCCTTTCGGCGGGTTTGACCTTGGGCCTGCTCACTCTGCCCTGGACGATCACCGCCAGCGAAGAAGCGCTCAAGACCGTGCCCAATTCTTACCGAGAGGGCGCCTTGGCCCTGGGGGCCACCAAGTGGCAGTCCATCCGGACGAACGTCCTGCCCTACGCCGTGCCGGGAATGCTGACCGGGACGGTCCTCGGCCTGGCCCGGGCTGCCGGCGAAACGGCGCCCATCATGTTCACCGGGGCAGCCTTCTACCTGCCCATCCTGCCTAGATCTTGGGCGACCAGTTCATGGCTTTGCCCTACCATCTCTACATCATGGCCACCCAGCACCATAACATCCTCAAGGTCCGGCCGCTGGCCTACGGAACGGCTTTAGTGCTCATCGTCCTGGTTCTGGGCATGAACATGACGGCCGTCATCATCCGCTACCGCTTGCGGCGCAAGCGCAGGATTTGACTATGGATCATAAATATAAAATTGAGACCAAAGACCTCGATTTTTTCTATGGAAACAAGCCGGCTTTGAAAAAGGTCAACCTGGGTTGTGAGGAAAATTGCGTCACCGCCATCATCGGCCCCTCGGGCTGCGGCAAATCCACACTGATCAGGACCTTGAACCGGATGAACGACCTGATCGTCAGCGCACGGGCCGAGGGCCGGATTTTGCTGGACGGCATCGACATCCTATCGCCTAAAGTTGACGTGGTCGAGCTGCGCCGGGACGTGGGCATGGTTTTCCAAAAGCCCAACCCCTTCCCCAAGTCCATCTTCGATAACATCGCTTACGGGCTGCGCATCAACGGGCTGCACAACAGGCAGAAGATCTCTGAGATCGTAGAGCGGAGCCTGCGCGGGGCGGCCCTCTGGGACGAAGTCAAGGACCGGCTCAAGGACAACGCTTTCACCCTGTCCGGCGGCCAGCAGCAGCGGCTGTGCATCGCCCGGTCCCTGGCCGTGGAGCCGGAGGTTATCCTTTTCGATGAGCCCTGCTCGGCCATCGACCCCATCGCTACGGCCAAGATCGAGGAGCTCATCTTCAAGCTCAAGGAAAACTACACCGTGGTCATCGTGACCCACAATATGCAGCAGGCGGCCCGGGTCTCGGATTTCACTGCCTTCCTGATGCTGGGGGAGTTGATTGAATACGGCCGGACGGGTAAAATCTTCACCAACCCGGCCAACAAGCTGACCGAGGATTACATAACCGGCCGTTTCGGATAGGCTCACTCGGGACGGCGGGAGGAGACAAAATGGAACGTCAGTTCGATGAGGAACTCAAGAACCTTAAAGCCATACTGATGCGGATGGCGGCTCTGGTGGAGGAATCCATCGCCCTGGCCATTAAAGGCCTGAAGGCCTGCCAAGAGCAGCCAGCCCGCCGGGTGCTGGAGCAGGAGGACGCCATCAACCTCCTGGACATCGAGGTCGATGAGCTATGCCTGCGTTTGCTGGCCCTCAAACAGCCCATGGCCGGCGACCTGCGCTTTATCACCTCAGCCATGAAGATTGGAAGTGAGCTGGAGCGGATCGGAGATCAGGCAGTGAATATCGCCGAGCGCACTCTGGACCTCCTCAAGCAGCCCCCCCTCAAGCCGCTGATCGACCTCCCGCGTATGGCCGAGCTGGTCCAGAAAATGGTCCTGGACGTTATCAACGCCTTCGTCAACCGCGATGCAGACCTGGCCCGGGACGTATGCCGGAGGGACGACGAGGTGGACCAGCTCAACGACCAGATATTCCGTGAGCTGTTAACCTACATGATGCAGGACCCGGCCAACATCCCCCGGGCGGTTGGGCTGATCCTGGTGGGCCGCCATCTGGAGCGGATTGCCGACCATGCCACTAATATCAGCGAAGACGTGATCTACCTGGCCTTGGGCAAGACTATCAAGCACCACATCGAAAGCCGGCGCTTGGCTCCGGCGAGCTGAGAGATTTTCGCGGCGCATGGGGGGGCGGGTGAAAATCAGGCTGACCCCGGCCGGGCCGGCAGGGTGACCGTGAAAGTGGATCCACGCCCCCATTCGCTATCCACCCGGACCGTGCCGCGGTGAAGCTGAACGATGTGCTTGACGATGGACAGGCCGAGCCCGGTCCCGCCCAACTGGCGTGAACGAGATTTGTCCACGACATAGAATCGTTCGAAAATCCGTGACAAGTCTTCCCCGGGAATTCCGATCCCGGTATCCTCAACGGCCAGTATCACTTGTCCGCCGGAGGTAAACAGCCGGACGGTGATGTGGCCCTTGTCCGTGTACTTTACCGCATTGTCCACGAGGTTGATGGACATTTGTTCAAGCTTGAAAACGTCGCCCGGAACAGAAGGAAGGCCGGGCTCCGCCTCCAGCCGGAGCGTCAAGCCCTTAGCCTCAGCCTTGGGCAGAAACATCTTCACCGTACGGTCCAGCAGGGTCCGAAGGTCGACTTCTTCAGCCGAAAGCCCCGGCGGCGTCTCCTCCATTTCGGCCAGGAGCAGCAGGTCTTCGACGATCTGTATGAGGCGGTCCGTGTTCCGATGGATAATGCCGGCATAATCGCGGCAGGCTTTATCGCCCTCTGCTTCGAGCATCTCGGCATAGCCCTTGATAGCGGTCAAGGGCGTTCTCAACTCATGAGAGACATTGACCACCAGTTCCTTTTTCTGACGAGCCAGCTCCTCCGCTTCGGTCATGTCGCTAAGAGTAACCAGCAGGCGTTGGTCCGTCCCAAGGTTCACCCCGCGGCAGAGGTAGGTCCGGCCTCCGATGAGGATGGATTCGGACCGGCCACCCCCGCTCCGGCGGATATCACGCACGAATTCCTGGAATCCCGAGCTCCTCACGACTTCCCAAAAATAGCGGCCCGGCGACGGATGCGGAGAGGCGATCCGCTGAAAGGCGGGATTGGCCAGGACGATCTTCTCCGTTTTGTCGATGACCACCAGCCCTTCCTGCATGGAAGTCAGAATCCCCTGGAGTTCCTCTTGGCGCGAGGCCGCTTGGGCAAATAGATTTCGGGCCTCTTCGCTCATCCGGTTCAGGCTGGCGCCCAACCGCCCAAGCTCATCGCGGCTCTGCACATAGACCTTTGCCCCGAACTTCCCTCCCGCTATCTCCTCCGAGAAGGCGCTCATCCGGCGAATGGTGCGGGTGAAACTGCGGGCCACCAAGAAAGCGACCAGCAGGGCCAGCAGGGTAACGATGATCGTGGTCCAGGCGATTGTCCTCCGGAATCCGGCCAGCATGACCTGGATATCCCGGAGGTGGGCGCTCACCCGCAGGCAGCCGCGGATTCGTCCGTCCCTGAAGACAGGCAGGCCGACATAGAGCATCTCCAATCTCACCGTTCGACTGAAGCGGATAGACCGTCCGGTCGTTCCCGCCAAAGCCGATATGACCTCCGGCCGAAAGCGGTGGTTCTCCATGACCCGCGAATCCTCTTCGGAGTCGGCCGCGACCGTTCCGTCGGGCAGGATGAACGTCAAGCGGATCTTGTGGCGCCGGCCAAAATCTTGAAAAAAAGCACCCAAGCTGTTGCCGGTGCGGGCACTTGATTCGTCCAGATAAAGGACCACCTGGAATTCCAAGGCCCGGCCGATCTTCTCCAGGTCGGCGGCCAGGCTGTCCTCATAGGTACGCTGGATGCTTCCCAAGGAAGTCAGGAGGAAGAGAGCGGCCATGAACACCAGGACCAGGAAAGTGCTCCCGAACAGCTTTAGAAAGATTGAACGTCTCATTCCTACAGAATCTCCGTTCACCTTTGATTATTGTATCAAAGTCATGGAGATGCCGCCTCTCATTCCTCGAGTTTATATCCCAGGCCGCGAATGTTGACGATCAGCGAGCCGTATTCCCCCAGCTTGTCTCGGAGGTGCCGGATATGGACGTCCACCGTCCGGTCCACGACCGCCTTCTCCCCGCCCCACAGATGGTCCAGGATCTGCTCGCGAGTAAAGACCCGGCCGGTTTTTGAGGCGAGGAGCCAGAGGATCTTGAACTCGGCCAGCGTCAGGGCGACAGGCCGGCCGTCGACCAGGACCTCATGCCTATCCGCGTTGAGCTCCAGGTGACGCCCGACCCGGACCTCCTTCGATGCCAGCAGGACTTCTCCTCGCCGGAGGACGGCCTTGACCCGGGCTATGAGCTCTTTGGGCGAAAAGGGCTTGGTGATGTAGTCGTCCGCGCCCAGCTCCAGGCCCAAAACCTTGTCCGTCTCCTCCGCCTTGGCGGTGAGCATAACGATGGGGATGGCGGAAGTCCTTTCGTTCATCCTCAAGCTTTTGCAGACATCCAGCCCGTCGGCGTCTGGGAGCATGAGGTCGAGAATAACGAGGTCCGGCCTCTTCTTGTCCAGGGACCGGAAAAAGCTCGAGGCATCGGCATAGCCTTCGGTGCGGAAGCCCGCCTGCCGGAGATTGAGGCTCACCAACTCGAGAATATCGGACTCGTCTTCGATGACAGCGATCAACTTGCTCAGGGGAACCTTCTCCACTGGGGCATTCCCATTCTGACTACCAAGCGATACCGTAGTCTTCACCGTGGTTGCTCGAGCCTCCCCAGAATGTCCCGTGCCGGACGTCGAAGAAGATGGCATTGATGGGGCCCGAGGTCCGCTTCTGGGCATCGAGCTTGTAGTCCATTCCGGCCAGCTCGTCCCTGACCCAGGGGGGGACCGCTTCGTTAAGGGTCAAACGGCCGGGCAGCGACTCATGCGTGTCGAAGGAGGTCTTCATCTGGTAGCTCACGATATTGGGCGCTTCGCAGGCCTCCTGGACATTCAGGCCGAACTCGACGACGTCCAGGAAAAACTGGAGCATGTTCTGGTCCTGGGTGTCTCCGCCCTGGACGGCCGCGGAGAGAAACGGCCGGCCGTCCTTGAGGGCCAGGGTCGGGGTGAGCGTGGCCCGCGGCCGCTTGCCCGGGGCGATGACGTTGAAGGGGTTTTCCGCCTCATCCAGGACAAAACTCTGGGCCCGCTGGCTCATCCCCACTCCTGTGTTCCCGGCAATGACGCAGGGAAGCCAGCCGCCGCTGGGCGTCATGGACACGACCCAGCCCTCTTTATCCGCAGCCTGGACCGACGTCGTCCCGGTGAAGAACGACTCCTCGCTTCCCGGCGCAAGGGCGGCCGGGCCGGAGCTCTTCCATTTCTCAAGCAGCGTCTGATATGGGTTCGTCTGACCCTGGAAGGGATACGGATCGCCGGGCCGCGCCCCCGGGTCGTTGCGCTCCCAATTTATGCTCTTCATCCTTTCCCGGGCATAGTCCTTGGACAGAAGCCCTGGGAGCGGCTCCTGGGGCGGGGCGTAGGGATCGCCGTAGTAGAAATCCCGGTCGGCGAAGGCCAGGTTCATGACCTGATAGAGCGCATGGATGTAGCGGCTGCTGTTAAAACCCATCCCTTCGAGGTCCAGGTTCTCCAGCATGTTGAGCATCTGGAGCATGACCGGACCCTGCACCCAACAGCTCAGCTTATACACTTCGATGCCTTTGTAGGTCGTGGAGACCGGCTCTTCGATCAGCGGCTTCCAGGCGGCCAGGTCCCCCAGGCTGATGAGGCCGCCCTGCTCCCGGCAGCCCCTGACAAATTCCGCGGCAATATCGCCTTTATAGAACCGGTCGTAAGCGGCGGCGATGGCTTCCCGGCGGCTGCGGCCCGATTTTAAAGCTTTCTGCTCGGCTTCGATGAGCTTGGCCAGGGTCGCGACCAGGTCAGGCTGCCGGAAAATTTCTCCGGGTTGAGGGGCTTCGTGTTTTTCGCCCGGGTGCGGCAGGAAAACTTTCCGGGAATAGGGCCAGCCCTTGAGCTTGTCCTTGTCCCGTTCGATCCTGTCCACGCATTCCTTTTCGATGGGATAGCCTTTGGCCATTTCGATGGCTGGCTCCAGCACCTCCCGGAGGCTCATCGTTCCGTACTCGGACAGCATGAGCATCAGGGCGCCCGGTGTACCGGGCGTCACGGCGCTCAGCGGCCCCTCGGCCGGAGGATAGCGGTAGCCCTTGGCCTTGTAGAATTCCGGAGTGGCGCCCGTGGGGGCCACGCCCAGGCCGTTGATGGCGACAACCTTCTTGGCCCGCGGGTCGTAGATGAGCGCCTGGGTCTCCCCTCCCCAGCTCAGGACGTCGTGCATGGTGCACACTGCGGCCAGCATGGCGCAGGCGGCATCCACGGCGTTGCCGCCGCGGAGGAAGATTCGGGCGCCGGCCGTAGCGGCCAACGGCTTGCCGGTGATAGCCATCCACTGCTGCCCGTGCAGCACCGGCTTTTCGGTGCGGAACCCCGCGCCGCTCCCGGACATGATTAAAAGGAAAAGAATGAGCAACGCGACCAAGCCTCGCGGCCGGCAATGGGGACAGTTCCTCCCAGCGGACTGTCCTCTATGCTTGAAGCTGATTTTTTGGGAATTCATCCGGGGCCTCCTTCTCCGCCCTGCCCGGCGGTGCCCGCTTCCCCGCTGCAACAAACGCGGCCGGGAGCCACGCCGGGCTCAATTTTTTATTATGATGACGGGTAAAATGAAAAGCAATAGCTCAGGGAAGAAAAGAATTGCGGCCGGGAAGATTTGAATTGCTCAGTTCTTTTCTTATATTATTTGTTTGCGGGAAGCCAAGGAGACAAATATGAAGAGAAACATGGGTGAAACGGACCGCCTGATCAGGGTTCTGCTGGCCATCGTGATCGCCGTTCTCATCTGGATAAAGGTCCTGCCTTATTGGCTGGCCCTGGCCCTTGGCGCCCTGGGCTTCATTTTCCTGCTGACCAGCCTGTTCCGATTCTGTCCCCTATATATGCCTTTCAAGAAATCAACTGCCAAAAAAACTAAGCCTTAAAGCTTTCCGTTCCTAGTCCTTCAAAAATCCTGAATTGCCCCCGGAAGCATCTCATTTTCCGTGATATGCCCAGATTATTAAGGGGTGGCGCGGCGGAGGGGCTCCGGCCTTTCCGGAGACGCCATCGAGCCCCCTAATTTCTAGGGGGCTGGGGGCTTAATAAATAAAAAAAAAGCAAAGAGGCGGCTCCGGCTATACAATCCGCCTGCGCGCAGCCTGGCATGGCCGGAGGCACCTACGAATTATAATTATCCAATTTATCCCCCTCTAGCCCCCCTTGGTGAAACAAGAGGGGCAAAGGTTGGTGTCTCCGGAAAGGTCGGCCGCGACAGGACCCCACCCGGATCTGTTTTCATCACGGAAATTGAGATGCTTACATTGCCCCCCTTGCAATATCAAAAGGAAATGAATACAAATAAGGTGACCGATATGGGGCGAAAGATATGGACACCTCAAACCTCCTGGCCGGCCTGCTGAGCTCGGACACCCTGCTCTATGTCGGCGTGGCCGGCGTTTTGATCGGCTTCCTGCTCTTTACCGTCTTTGTCTATCGCCGCATCATCTGGCTGCTGAAGAGCCAAGAGCCCCGGAAAGGCCGGCGTCCCGGCTGGGGGGCCAGCCTCCGCAACCTAATCCTAATCCTTATTTTCGTGCTGTTGAGCGGCGTCCTGCTGTTCGGCGCTTTCTTCATGCGGGCCTGGAACGCTTTCACCTACGAGCAGGCCGTAGCCGAAGTCAGGGTCTCGCCCGGAACCGAGCACCAGACAAGCTTCCTCACCCTCAGGCAGCTCCCGGCCAATAATGAACGCAAGACCCGGACCTACCTCATCCGCGGCGACCAGTGGATGGTGGAGGGCGACATCCTCAAATGGGGCAAGCTGGTCAACTTCCTGGGCCTGCACACGCGCTTCCGGTTCACCCGCCTGCGCGGCCGCTACATCCTGACCGAGGAGGAGAAAGCGAAGCCGGCCACCATCTACTCGCTGGTGGAGAAAGAGGACCATCCCCTGTGGCGCTGGCTCTACCGCCACGGCAGCGGCCTTCCCTTCGTCAGCACGGTTTACGGCAACGCCTCCTACCAAATGGCTGACCGGGAACAGCGCTTTATGGTCTTAGTGGGCACTTCCGGCTTCATCATCCGCCAGAAGCCGGAGCCTAAATAGAACGGAAACATCCCTTTTTCCTTTCCACTTTGATAAGGAAGCATTTCTTTTAATGTGATTATGAATCCTTCGGCTTGAGTATTGGCCTCGCTCGCTCGCCGGATTTTTCACGCCCTTCCTAGCGCTCTTCTCGGGGGCTGCGCAACTCGCCCTCCTTCGGAAGGCTCAGACATGCTCGCCGGCCGGCAAGGAAAATGCCGGAAATCCTCGAAGAGCGCTTCGGAAGGGCTAAATCCGGCCTGATGCTCGCTCCGGCCAATGCTCAAGCCTGGCCGCAACTTTCCGTCAAGTCATCACATATTTAGAAATGCTTCCCTTTGATAATCCGGATCCTTCTAGGAAAAAGGGATGTTGAGAATGGATATCTTACCGTCCACTGAGGGTGCTGGCCGGGTCAAGCCCGGCCGCCCGGCTGGCCGGAGCGAAGGCGCCGGCCACACAGAAGACGATGGCCGCCGCCACTCCCCCGACAAACATCCACCCCGGATAGCTGAAGAAATGTTCCGGCTTGAATGGAAACTCCGGCAGCAGCCTCACGGCCAGAACGTCCGCCAGGAGGCAGGCCGCCACCCCGGCGGCCACGCCCACCACCCCGCCAAAAGCCCCCACCAAAGCGGCTTCGCCCAGGACCATGGCTCGCACGTCCCGCCTCGTCGCGCCCACCGCCCGGAGAAGCCCGATTTCTCTACGCCGCTCGGAGATGAGCATGAAGAAGGTGTGGGCGATATTGACCGCGGCGATCCCGACCATGACCAGGCTGATGAGAGTGAACCCCAGCATGACCAGGGTCACGGCGAACCCGATGCTCTCCGCCATCCGCCTCTGGCTGAGATCGATGTCGAAGCCCAAGGCCCGCACATTCTGTTGGATGGCGGTTAGTCGGGCGGCCGAGACGGCCTCCAGAACGGCTAAGTCATAGAGGCTGGCGGCCCGCTCACCCCGCAGGCTGCGGTTGAGCTTGCGCACCGTGTCCAAGGGCATGGTGATCCCGCCCAGCAGGGCATAGTGGCTGGTGCCCACCAGCCGGACATGGGTGTGGACCTTATCTCCGTGGACCTGCGCTTCGGAGACGAAAGAATCGTTGACGGTCCAGGGCAGGGCGGGCATATAGGGAATGAGGATGTCGTTGACCGGCGGAAGGTTGCGGGAGCGGGAGAAGCTCGAATTGTAGAGCTCGACCAGCCGCTTGGAGAGAAGGATGGGGATGGGTTGGCCGGCCGGGGGGTCCTCGAACTTGCCGAACAGGGCGTCGTTCTTCACCAGCCGTGGGTCGATGCCGTCGGCCATGATCTCCAGCCAGGAGTTGAAATCCCGGACGGCCACCAGCCACTCGGGTTTGACGCCGGGCATGCGGGAGATGCGCTCGATCTCCTCGGGCGCAATCCGGCTGCCGACCATGGCCATGGTGGACGGAACGGCCAGTTTCATGCGGGGATAGACGGCCGCCACTCCCGGTATCCACCTGAGCTGGGCCAAGGCCGCCTCATCGATCACCCGACCGCCCGAGGCGTCGTCAAACTGCACCATCCTGGGCACGACCTGGATGCGGTTGGCCTCCATGGGGAAGATCTCCGTGGACACCACGCGCTGGACCCCGCTGCCCAGACCGATGAAGAAGACAAAGCTGGAGATGCCGACCACGATGCCGATACCGGCGAAAACGAAGCTCCTCCGGTTGCGGCGCAGGTTCTGGCTGACGAAACGGCCGAGCTTTCGCGCGTTCATGCCGGACCGGCCTCCACCACCCGGCCGTCCTCCAGGCGCACGGCGGCCGTCGCCCGGCGGAAGAGATGGTCCTCGTGGGTGACGGCTATGATGGTGATGCCGTCTTCGTCGTTGAGGAGCTCGAACAGGCCGATGATCTGGCCGCTCGTCCTGGTGTCCAAGTTCCCGGTCGGCTCATCGGCCAGGATGAGGCGGGGCCGGTTGAAAAGCGCCCGGGCCACGGCCACCCGCTGCTTCTGGCCTCCGGACAACTGGCCCGGAAAGCTGTGAAGCTTGTCCTTGAGCCCGACCCGGACTAGGACCTTCTCAGCCCTCTCCCCGGGCTCGGCTTCCTCGGCCCAGCGAAAAAAGAGGCCAGGGTGACGTTCTGCAGGGCGTCCAGGTGATCAAGCAGGTGAAAATGCTGGAAGACGAATCCGACCGTTTCGTTCCGGAAGCGGCTGAGGGCCCGGTCGTTCATCGAGCGCAGGTCGAGGCCATCCACCACGGCCGTCCCGCTGTAGCCGGTGTCCAGGCCGCCGATGACGTTGAGGAGGGTGGTCTTGCCCGAACCGGAAGTCCCTACCACCTTGACGAAAGCGCCTTCGGCGATTTCCAGGTTGATGTCCTGCAGGGCCAGGGTGGCTCCCCCGCCCCGGCCATACTGCCGCCGGATGTCGGTCAAACGGACGATGGGCGAGCCGAGTGGCTTGGGAACTGATTCTCTTTTCTTCTTCAGCGACATGGAAGAATTGTATCATAGCATATCGAGGAGGGGTTTTGTCGCGGCGCGTCTTTTTTGCTTGAATTGACACTTAGATAGGGCTGTGATACTAAAAAAACATGAACTGCCCAGAGTGCCGGTTTGAGAATCCTCAGGACGCGCAGTTTTGTATCGACTGTGGTGCGCCCTTGAAACCCGAACAGAAACCCGCGACACTCCCCTGTCCTAATTGCCGTACTGAGAACAACCCCGACTCCGTCTTCTGCATCAACTGTGGCGCGGCCCTGAAAGCCAAACAGAAGCCCGCGACACTCGCCTGTCCTAAGTGCCGCGTCGAGAACAGTCCGGACTCAGCCTTCTGTATCGACTGCGGCGCAGCCCTGAAAGCCGAGCCAAAGAAAGCCATCTTGCCGGCACCGGTAATAGTGCCTCCGAAAGTCATACCTAAGCCCGAACCGAAAAAAACAGTTCTCCCCGAGAAGTTTAAAAAGAAGATCGTCTGTCCTCAATGTCATTCTGACAATGAAGAAAACTCTGCTTTCTGCATCAAGTGCGGCGCTTCCTTGAAGCCGCTCCCGGCTGCGCCGCCGGCTGAACCCGCCCAGACCCAGAAACCGAAGCCGGACCTAAAGCCCCAAGTTCCGCCTGCTCCTCAACTCGCCGCAGAAGCGAAGCCAGTCCCCGCTATCCCGGTCGAGCCCAAACTTAAGGCCGAACTTCCCGCAGAGGTAACGCCGTCGTTAGCCAAGCCAAAGCCGGAAACTCCCCCCGAACCCAAGCTCAGGGCCGAAGCGCCTGCAGATGCGAAGCCGTCGACGGCCAAGGCCAAGCCCGAGCCGGCAACTCCTCCGGCGCCTAAAAAAGAACCTCCCGCCCCGCCGCCCGTCGCCGAGCAGATCGAAACACGGCGGCTGCCCAAGCAGGACCTTACTGCCGGCCCTGCTGTCTCCAGCATGAAAAAGATTGAGGTGGCGAGTCCAACCCCGGAGCGGGCTTCAACCGAAGCCAAACGCCCTCAAACAAAGAAGCTGATCCTGCCGGTGGGTATCGTGCTGGCCGTGGCGATGGCCGCCCTGGCCATTTGGTTTTTTGCGCTTCGGCCGCAGCCCTCGCCCAAGCCGGCGCTGCAAGAAACTCAAGCGGCCAAGTCCGTTCCTCTACAGGCCTCTTCGCCAGCGCCGGCGGCTGTGCCTCAGCCAATTCCTCCCGCCGCGACTCAAACCGAGTATCCGGCCGAGAAAGAGCAAATTGGCGAGGCAGCCCAATCTCCGGCCGCTATTCCTCCTCCTGCCCAGAACAAACAGGGCCCTGCGGCGCCCCGTCCCACAGCCCCGCCAATTCCTTCCAAGCCGGCCGCCCAGCCGGCTGTCGCTGCTTCCGAACAGATCGCCCGGGGCATCGAAGCTTTCCAGCAGAAGGACTATGACGAATGCATCAAGCTGATGAAGTCCGTAGTGGCCCAGGATTCCGGGAATAAAACCGCTCAGCGATATCTGGCCGATTCCCAGAATAAAAAGAAAGAAGCCCAGGAGATCGGAAGCCTGATCAAAGCGGCCGGGGAAGCCTACCAGGCCGGCGAGTTCGAGCAATGCCTGGAGCAAACCAAGCGGGCCCTGGCCCTGGACCCTAATCAGGAAGAGGCTCTTCGTTATGAAGAGATAGCCCATCAGAAGCTGGCCCCCCAGAGGATCAAATCTCTGGTGGACCAGTTCGCCGCAGCGGTCAACGGCGGCCAGCTCCTTCCCTTTTATGAGGCTTCCTGTAGCCCGGCGTTTTTTCAGAGAATCAAAAGGAATGTGGAACTGATGAACACCATGTATAGTCAGTTCCAATCCCAGTGTTCTCAGACGACCATCCGTTTCCTGGAAAAAGGTCTGATCGAAGTCCGGTTCTCCAATATCACCACGGGGCTTTTGAAGTCGGAAAATCGGAAGATGATCATCTTTGAAGGCGCCTATGTCTGGACCCTTCAGAGGCAGGGCGACCAATGGATGATCGCCGGCATTCAATCGCAGCCGGTCAGGAAAAAAGACTAAGAAGCAGAGCCCCCCATCACCCTTGGCCGGCCGCGGCGCTGAGGGCGAGCGTCAGCACGACTCCGGCCAGTCGGCCTCCTTGCCGAGGCAGGCGGCCAATCGGAGCACGTTCCCTTATTCGATCTGGGCGAGCTAAGGGGGTTGGGTCGCCGCACGGATTTCCTACGGAAAATGGGATACTCCCTGCATTCACTGGAATATTTCGCCGGTCTCCCATCTATGATAATCTAAGACCAAGTTCCTGAAGGAGAGATGTCGTCATGGCCTTAAGAAAAGAAGAAATCCTCAAGATCTTCCGGGATACGGGCGCTCTTCTGGAGGGGCACTTCATTCTGACTTCGGGGCTCCACAGCGCTTCCTATTTCCAGTGTGCCAAAGTCTTTCAATATCCCTGGCATGCCGAGAAGCTGTCCAGGGAAATCGCCGACCATTTCCGCAAAGAGAAGCTCGACGTCGTAGTCTCCCCGGCCGTGGGCGGGATCGTCTTCGGCCAGGAAGTGGGGAGGCTTCTCGGAGTGAGGGCCATCTTCACCGAAAGAGTCGAAGGCAAAATGGCCCTCCGCCGCGGGTTCGAGCTTTCGCCCGGCGAGCGGGTCGTGGTGGCCGAGGACGTGACCACGACCGGCGGCTCGGTCAAGGAAGTGATGGAAGCGGTCCGCTCGGCCGGGGCCGAGGTGGTGGCGGTGACGGCGGTGGTGGACCGCAGCGGCGGCCGCGCCCAGTTCGGCGTGCCCTACTTCTCCTTAATAAAGATGGACGTCGCTAACCACGACCCCAAAGATTGCCCGCTGTGCAAGGCTGGGAGCCAGGCGGTCAAGCCGGGCAGCCGCAGCCTAAAATAATAAGCAACTTGATCATCGCCGCGGATTGGCCAGGGGATTAAAGCGGCGGCTAGGGAAGAAGCTTCCGAAAAAGTTTTCTAAAAATGCGCTCCATTCGGATTCTTTGCAGGAAATTAAGCCCCTCGAATTCCAACCCATAGGAATAAAAGCCTTCCATAACCGGCCGGAAGTTTGCGACTTTGGCCGCTATGAATTCCTTCTGGTCAAGTTTGTCCACGGCGATGTCTACCGACGAATCCCAGGCAAGGTTGGCTGGAGTCACAATGGACATTCCGCCCCGGGAGAAATTCATAACGCATCCTTTGCCCAGAATTTTGCCCGTTTCTGGAGCAGAAATTTCGCAGAGCACGATGATGGGCAACCTTTTGTATTTGCGCCGGGGATGTGTTTTATCCCCAAGACCGATCATAGCAGCACCTCATGCCGCCTGATAAACCCCCTTTTTAAGGATTGAATCGTTTCCTCAATCCCCTCTGCCCATATATTGTATAGCCCGGAAGTTAATTCCTGTCAAGGAATTGAAGTCCGGCTGCACAAGAAATCTCTGGGCGATAAATGGGACGGATACGGACAATCGTCCTTTAAACAGGACGGCTATCTGCCGTCAGCCCGGTTTTCCCTCTTTTTATATCTGGCATGGCTCTTGCATTGAATAATGCAGATTACAACACAGTTTAGGAGGGCATTATGAAAAGCCACCGTTTAGCCGTCCTCATGGCTCTGACCGTGGTTGCATTATTGGCTATTTCGGGCTACGGCCAGGAGCGCTTCCAGGCCAATATCAATTTCACACTCGGATTCCCGCAGGGCAGCTTCAAAAATAATATCGACCGAACGGCCATCGGAGGCTCTGCTGACTTTTTCTACAGGCTTCCCCACTCACCTTTCCTAATCGGAGCTTCAATTGCCTTTATGAACTATGGCTATGAATCCAGGAAAGAATTCTTCAGCCCCGATATCCCGGAAGTCCTGGTGGATGTAGCGACGTCCAACAACATTTTTAATGCTCACTTTCTGTTCCGGTTTCAGCCTCTCTATGGGCCGGTGCAGCCGTATATCGAGGGGCTGCTGGGAGTGAACCATCTTTACACCGAAACCGCGGTAAACACTCAGGAATATGACGAAAATGATGAGATCGCCCGCACCGTCAATCTGCAAGACACTGTCTTCAGCTACGGAGCCGGGGCCGGGGTGATGATCCACCTCCTGGGCTTCTCGCACCACGGCCGGAGTGTCGGGCAAGGCCTCTACCTTGACCTGGGCCTGCGGTACCTCAAGGGAGGGCGGGCTGAGTACATGCGGGAAGGAGACCTCGTTCGCGGAGACGGCTTCGTTGAATATTATGTGCGCGAATCAAAAACCGACCTGGTCAAGACTTTCATCGGCCTGACATTCGCTTTTTAAATTTATTCTGTCAGCCCTGGCCGGACTCGAGCCGGCAACTAAGGGATGAGCAAAACTCTGCTCTATCCAGCCAGGAAAAATAGCAGCCCGCGGATCAAAAATTTTCCTTAGTCAAAGCTAAGGTTTTTTTATCAAAATTGATATAGAATTGCTGTAAACATCATCCAAATCGAAGTCAGAGGGCTATTCAGGAGCGAACTCATGAGAACAATCGGCAAGGCTAAACTATCTATCATTATGAGCGCATTGTTCGGGCTATCAGCTTTGATGGGCGCTGCTCTTTCTGGCGCTAACCTCAACGGAGATAGATCCCAGCAGCCGGGCGGGAATATCGTCGTGCACATAACGCCGGATGATGCCGTCCAGCTTGGAGCCAAGTGGCGGCTGGCCGAATCGCCCTATGAGCGGTGGAAGGACAGCAACATCCAGATGATGAACCTGAACCCGGGGAACTACACCCTGGAGTTCACGGACGTGGACGGCTACGCCAAACCGGCCGCCTCCACGATCCGGATCACTTCCGGCGAGACGCTGACCATCAACTCCCAGTACACTCTTCTGACCGCCAGCTTGAAGGTCTGGATACAACCGCCCGAGGCCGTGGCCGCGGGCGGGAAATGGGAAGTGGTCTCCAGGAACCAGTGGCTCAGCGGATGGCACAACAGCGGCGAGACCGCCGCCAATGTCCCCATCATCCAAACCACGCTCTGGCTGAAAGACCTCGAATCGGATGAGTGGAATTTTCCGGCCGGCGAATTTATCTATCTGGTCCCCAACGAACTCAAGGAGATGACCTTGACCTATACCCGGCCCAAGGGCACGATCGCTGTGGATATCCAGCCTTCGGCGGCCAGAAACGCCGGTGCCAAGTGGCGGCACCGGAAAATGGGAGAGACGGCCTGGTCGGCCTGGCACGAACCGTCCTTCATCCTCACGGGCATGCGCCAGGCGTCCTACCAGATCGAATTCATGGAACTGGCCGGCTGGCTGCGCGCCGACTTCGCCCAGTTTTCCCACTACACAGACAAGAACACGGTCGTTCCCGGCACCTACACCATGAACATGGGTTCCCTGATGGTGGCCATCGAGCCGGAGGCGGCCCGCTCGACCGGCGCTGTCTGGCGCCGGGCCGGCACGAACGCCTGGCTTCCCAGCGGCCGTACGGTCAATTATGTCCCGGCCGGTCAGGCGGCCGTGGAATTCTTCGAAATCCCCGGCTGGGCCTCTCCCGGCAACCAAGCCGTCACCATCCGGAAGGACCAAACCGCTTCCCTGACCGCAACCTACACCGCGAACCGGGGCTCGCTGAAAGTAAACCTCACTCCACCGGAAGCAGCAGCGGCCGGAGCCAAATGGCGCCGGGTTGGAACCCTAGCTTGGCGCAACAGCGGCGAGACGGAAGCGCAGGTTCCTGCCGGACAATGCCCCATCGAATTCTTCGACGTCTCCGGCTGGCAGAGTCCCGCGGAGCAGACGGTCACCTTGACCAAAGATACGACAAATGTGTTTGAGGCCGGCTATGTCTCGACCGCTCCGCCCGGCTCGCTCGCCGTTCAACTGGGACCGCTCGAGGCCAGGAACGCCGGCGCAATGTGGCGCTACAAGCGTTCGGACTCCGCGGACTGGTCGGGCTGGAAAGAAAGCGACAACACCGTCGCCGGCCTTGCTTCCGGCAGCTATTCCGTGGAGTTCCAGGACCTGACCGACTGGCAGCCTCCGGCCTCCCAGTCCGTCACCATCCATTCAGGGCAGACGACCTATCTCGATAAGATGTATGACCGCAAAACGGGGTCCCTCAAAGTCCAGCTCCTTCCTAAACAAATGCCGAATCTCGGCGCGAAATGGCGCCGCAAAGGCACGGCCGCCTGGCAGGACAGCGATTATGTCGAATCGCCCAGGCCGGCCGGCGATTGCACTATCGAGTTCAAGCCTGTCTCGGGCTGGGTCAAACCTGTAGAAATGCAGGTCAGGATCGAGGCCGGCCAGGTCAATACCTTCCAGGCGACTTACGCCGAATCTATCGGTTCACTGACCGTCACCATCAATCCACCTGAGGCTGAGAGCGCCGGAGGCATGTGGCGACAGGCCATGGCGCCCATGCCGGATCCTTGGCGGAGAAGCGGCACGACGGCCGCCAACATTCCCGCCGGAACCCAAACCGTCCAATTCAAAGAGATCCCCGGCTGGACCAAGCCCCCGGACAGGAGTGTCACCATCACGGCCGGCCAGACCGCCTCCCTCCTCGGCACCTATACGGCCACTCCCCCGCCGGCGGGTTCGCTCAAGGTCACCATCACTCCGCAGGAAGCAGTGACCGCCGGGGCCAAGTGGCGCGTCTATAAAACAGCGACCTGGCACAGCAGCGACTACACGCTTCACAACATCGTCAACGATTCGTTCACCGTCGAGTTCAAGGACGTCACGGGCTGGACCAAACCGGCCGGCCAGAACGTAACCATCAACCAGGGCCAGAACATCACCCTGACCGGGACTTATACGTCCGCATCGCAGGCTCAGACCGGCTCGCTTAAGGTGGCCATCCAGCCCCAAGAAGCATCAAGCGCCGGCGCCCAGTGGCAGATAAAAGACAGTCAGGCCTGGGAGGCAGGCGGCCATACCCAGGCCGACATTCCGGTAGGGACGAAAACGATCGAATTCAAGGATATCTCCGGCTGGACCAAACCCTCCGGCAGGACCATCCAAATCAACCACGGCCAGACTGCCCTATTGACCGTGACCTACACCCGGGCCTCACAGAAGGGCTCGCTCAAGGTGACTCTCGAGCCCGCCGCTGCGCGGACGGCGGGCGCCAGGTGGAAGCTCGGCGGCTCGACTGTCTGGCGGACGAGCGGCTATACCTTAACCAACCTATCTGCGGGAGAACAGGCCGTCGAGTTCAAGGACATCACGGGCTGGGCCAAACCCGACAGCCAATCCGTGCAGATTACAGGGGGCCAGACAACGACCTCGACCGGCCAGTATGTTTTGACTTCAGGGTCCCTGAAAGTCACGATCCAGCCCGCTGCGGCGCGGAACGCCGGGGCCAAGTGGAGACTCCTTGGCACAACGACCTGGCGGAGCAGCAACATCCCCCTCTCCGGACAAAAGGCCGGAAGCTGCACGATCGAGTTTAAAACTTTATCAGGATGGAATAAGCCTGCCAACCAAACCGTGACCATCGCCGCCGGCGAGACGACGAAAACGACGGCAACTTATACCCGGCAACCGGGTTCACTCAAAGTCAACCTGCAGCCTGCCGCCGCGGTCAGCGCCGGCGCCCAATGGCGCCCGGCCGGCACGACGACCTGGTACGACAGCGGATACACTCTGTCCGGCATTCCCGCCGGGAGCTGCGCCCTCGAGTTCAAGGATGTTTCCGGCTGGCGGAAGCCGGCCAACAAAACGGTAACCATTCAGGCCGGCGGGACGACGACCGCCTCAGGCGTTTATTCTTCTCTGCCCAGCAAACCAAAGGGAGAAAGATAGCAAAATCAATACCATTGACAGGAATTCTTATCGAGTGATATTCTTTTTTTGCCTGACTCAAAATATCACCAAGGGGGAAACATGAAAATAAAAGCATTGTTTCTGCTGGCCAGCGCTCTCTTTCTCGTCTCCGTCTCCCCGGCCAAAGAAGAAACGCTCTTCGAAGCCGTACTCCGAGACGCCGAATTCCACCCCCTCCTCATTGCCGAAGCGAACCTGGCCAAAATCAATCAAGTAGTCGGATGGTGGACGTTAAAATTTGAAAATGGGGCCGTGGTCACAACTCCCCAGTACACGGTGGGCCTGACCTCGAAAAAAGACATTTGGTGGATCGGAAAAACCTATATCGTTTATAAAAAGAGATTCGGCCAATACTACTATTCCATTAAACCAAAAGAAGAGGAAAAAGAATAAGCCTTTTCTCGAACAAAGAGGAGGATGAAGTGATTCAGGTCGTCGGCATTATGATCGGGGCCTACATCTTCACTCGGATGATTGAGATCTTGGCCACGACGGAAGCCAAAAAGAGCAGGCTTTTTCTGAGAATCTGCGCCATCATCACCGCCCTTATAGCGGCCGGGAGCATCTTCGCGCTCATCACCCAGGGCGAACAAATATCATCCTTTTTCAAAAACATCAGTTTCTAAAAGGACGCGCACCGTTAAGACGATGCACCAGCTCTGTGGCGCAATATAGCTGGTAGCCCTGGCCGGTTTTCTTTATTTGCTGTAGTTCTTATTCTTATTCCCTATTATCGGGTCAAGCGAAGGTTTTTATTAAAAAAATAGCTAAAATTATAATTAAGATTGGCAGCGGGCTTGAATTACTTCATCATCGCATCCCGCTTCGCTTTAAACTCGCTCTTGGGGCTCCAGACGGGCCAGGCCGTGGAGTCAGCGAGGTCTTCGCCGATCTGGAAGAGTATCTGGGCCTGCTCGACAGCGCCGCTTAAATCCCAGTTGGCATCGAACGCGTCGGCGGGTTTGTGATAGCGCTGGGCGGTATACTCCTTGCGCTGTTCAAGACCCCAGCCCTCGGGCTTGCCACTGTAGTCAACCCCGGAGCTCATATTCAGTGAAGGCACGCCCTTTTGGGCGAAGCTGAAATGATCAGACCGGTAGTAGCTGCCGTGTTCGGGCTGGGGATCGGGTTTCACCACTTGGCCGTGCGCGGCCGCGTATTTCTTGACCAGATCATCGAGGTCTGATTGACCGTAACCGATGATGGTGACGTCCTTTGTTTTTCCCAGCACGTTCATTCCGTCCATGTTGAACACGGCCACAGTTTTCTTCAGCGGATAGATTGGCTGTGTAGCATAGTACTCCGAACCGAGGAGTCCTTTCTCTTCGGCTGTGACCGAAAGGAAAAGCGCGGAGCGGCGGGGCGGCCCCGGCAATTTGGTGAAGGCCTTGGCGATTCCAATCAAGGCCGCCACACCCGAAGCGTTGTCCACGGCGCCGTGGAAGATTTCTTTTCCTTTCGGCGTCTCCCGCAGGCCGAGATGATCCCAGTGGGCCATAAAGATCAACCACTCGGTCTTGCCTTCCGGATCACGTCCGTCGATTTTGGCCACGACGTTGTTGGAATTAATTTTTCGATTCTTAAGGTTCAAGGTGAGCGAAGCCTTCACCCCAAGTTCTTCAGGCCTGAAGTCGGGTGACACGGCGGCCTTCTTCATTTCTTCAAAATCTTTCCCGGCCATTTTAAAAAGTTGCACGGCGCGGTCGTGCGTAATCCAGGCTTGGATGGGAACCTTCGACTGGCCTTTATCTTTGGACTCGAGGGTAAACTGTTCTCCGCTCCAACTGCCTTTCACCACTTCCCACGGATAGGCCGCCGGTTCGGTTTCATGAACGATAATGCATCCCGCGGCCCCTTGGCGCGCTGCTTCTTCATACTTGTAAGTCCAACGGCCATAATACGTCATCGCCTTCCCGCCAAACATTTTAGGATCGAGCTTGGTTGGATCTTTGGGGTCCGGCACAGGCGGATCGTTGACGAGCACGACGATGACCTTGCCCTTGACCTCAACGTCTTTGAAATCGTTCCATTTGTATTCGGGGGCGACAACGCCGTAGCCGACAAACACCAGCGGCGCATCCATTGACACCATGGGTTCCACGCGCTCGCTGAAAGCGATGTAGTCGTCGCCGTATTTCAAATCCTCTTTTTTGTCGCCCGCGCTGAAAACGAGTTTGGCCTCAGCATTTTCGATCGTCTGTCCGATCATCGGGACTTTTTGGAAATAAGTGCCATCCGTATTGCCCGGTTTGAGGCCAAGTTTCTTGAACGAGTCGGCGATGGTGCGGGTCGATAGCTCTTCTCCCTTTGAGGCAGGCGCCCGGCCTTCATACTCATCGGAAGACAGTGTCTTAATAATGTCGGACATTTCTTTAGCGCTGATGCTTTGAAGCGCCTTTTGATCCGTCTCGGATTTTTCGGCACTCACCGCTGTAATCGCCAAAAGCATACCGGCGATGAGGGCGTAGAGCGCGATTATGCTAGGTCGATTCATGGAAAACTCCTTTTTAGGGCTAAATGCCCATGTCGCTCAGATTTTTTATAATCGTATTCATTAGAGAAGCAAGCTTAGGATGCGATACCTCAAAATGCTCTACAGACTCTTCAAGGCTTTCCAGAAGGCTCGTATGATGACTCTGGGGTATCTCACCGGAATTCTCAAGGATGCGCTGGATATCATGGCCGAGCTTCATTAAAATCTGGCTGGAAGTCTTATCTGCGAGCTTAGTGTTTTTCAATTCAGTATGCAGCTTTAAAAGCGAATCGCGCAATTCTTCCTTCTTCATCTAAGGACTCCTCCTAGTACATTAGATATATATCGCCGGCCTAAGGCCTATGTCAAGAAATCCCGGAACAATGCGCTGCGCCGTTCGTTCGCTTGTTTTCCTTTTAAGCACCATTAAGCCAAGCTAAGCGAGATTAAGCAAAATTTGTGACACCGATGTGACACAGGGAGAGGTCTGTATATGGCATTTCTTGCCATGCTCTATAACCAAACTGAATTGTTAGCCCTACTTGTCTATTGAAAATAATATAATCCGTACCCCCCAATTCTAGTATTACGTTAAGATAAGTCATTCTCTAGTATGCGACACTTTTTTGGCATATTAATAAATACATCTTCATTTTTCTGACTGTTAATCTGCTGCTGGATCTTGATCTCTTAATACTAGGGCTATGCGCATCAATATGAGTTACAATTCATTTTTTTTCTATGATTAAGGATTATTCACAGATTCATCATTAATTATCGAGTTGAAGATCTCATCAACATACTATCTTTGACAAGCGTATCTATTGCGGCCTGTGCAAGTGAACTTGTTATCACATTAATATCTGCAAGGGCATTCCCTCTCGTCAGAGAACTCGATAGCCAAGCGACTTCTCCGCTTTGCCTATCATATAATCTTATCTCAAATTTCATCCTGGGTTTCTTGATATTATACCCCCCATAATTTTGAGTATTTTGATTGTAGTATAAATAATTTCCAACAATCGAAACTGATCCACTTGTTTTGCTAGATGGCGGAATATATGTTTCAGAGGTAAAATAGTCTGTTAAAGAAACAACCATAATTCCATCAATCTCATATTTATTCAATATTCTATTTAATTCCTGTTCATTATATATTTTGATTGGCGGAACTATTTCTTGACCTGTGAACGCATCAACTTTAATTGAATAAAATAATTTTGATAATTCAGCTTCAAATGCTTTTTGAATCTGCAAATCTGAAAATGGTGCAATAACTAATATTCTTCCATATCGTTTGTTTGCAAGAGAAGAATTCTTGATGGAGGTAATACTGGTAGAAGCACAATTTAACGCAAAAATACACAAAAGCAAAATAAGAGTTATTTTTTTCACCTTTGACCCTTGCTTTATTAGATTATTTTTATATCATATAAATAAAACATAGCCATCCAGCGGAACTCGACGGAACTTTGATCTTCCGGTAAAAATTTTCTCCGGCCGCATCATTTTCCCCGATTGTTGATCTGGGGCTGTGAACTTTGTCAGAGAATCTAGTTTGAACTCTGATCCCTTCTGAAATAATAAAGCGGCGGCGCGTGCGGCTTGTTCTGGTCGATCGAATTAGAGTCCGAACGCGAAGCCGAGTCCCAGGGTCAGCCTCATACCTCCCAGGTCGACCGACTCGTCAAAGGGTTTGACGCTGAGGGGAATAAATTTGAACTCGGCGCAGGCGAACAGGTTTTTCAAGCCTTTCAGCGGATGCACCTTGGCGCCGACGGCGAAGAAGAAAGTCGCTTTCGAGGCATCGACATCCCGCGCAGCCGGGCTGTCCACCGTTTGCATGTAGGAAAACGAGCCGAATCCCGCCAGAGCGTAAGGGGTGATAATGCCCAGGGGCATCTGGTAGCCGGCAAAAAACTCGAACCCACTGACTTTAAGAGTGGTCGCTTCATGTAAGAGTCCGATCTTTCCGCTTTTCGAATATCCGAGTTCGTACCCCGCACCGGCGATTACGCCTTTCCAGGGATTGACGGCGAGGTAGGGGAACAAGCACAATCCGTTGCCGTACACCTCCCGGATTTCGGAGTCGCTGACAGTTCTCAGACCGGCTTGTAGTCCCCCGAAGATTCTCCATGGCTTGGACGGAAATGGACAGGGCTAAACCCATAATGAATAGACTGATAAACTTTTTCATGGCGACCTCCCTCAGTTGCTAACTTCGGCAGGGCGGCTCTCCCGGCCGAGGTCGTCGACGGCCGTAACACGGTATGTGAACCGCTGGTTCCTGTCCACGTTCCGGTCATTATACTGTAAAGTTGAAGCGTCGACTTCACCAAGCTGCTGGTAGGTGCTGTCCAATGCTCCGTAAGATTTACGATAGATCCTGTACTTGGCCACATCCGCTCGAGTGTTGGCATTCGCCTGCCAGTTAAGCTGGTTGAGCTGCTCCTTATAGAAAATATAACTGTTCTCTAGCGGAGTGAGGGTGAGGCTGGCGGGCGCGAGCAAAGCGGCCCAGAAGGTGGCGACTCCGGCGGGATCATCTCCCGCGGTGGGAATGGAGGTCACTCCAAAGGTGTTGAGGTTCACGAGCTGTACGTCAAACGTTCTATCAAGACCATTCGTGCCCACGACGGCCTGGGTCCCGCCGGGCGCGACGGCCAGGATATCGACGCCGTAATAGGCAGTTGAACAGGAGGACAAAAGATTCGCCGCAGGCGAGGCACCTAACGAAACCCTCCCCGGGGCATTGACGTTAACCCAGCTTATTTTGTCCGGTCGGTCGTTCGTGGAAACGATATAAGCGCGCCGGCCATCCGGAGAAAAATCAATTGATTGGGGAGAACTGGTGAGATCGATATATGAAGGCACCCCGGGAACAACCGTACCGGGTCCTGTGATCTGAAAGACGCCGACTCTCCTTTTCCATACATTGGCTACCAGGGCTGTTGTCCCGTCCGGTGAGATGCACACATTAAAGGGGTTCTCCGGAGAAGACAGTTCGCTCTCGGAAACAAGCCCGGTATAATCATTATTAATTCTTCCATAGATGATTCGGTTAGCAGAAATATCACAGATTATGACCGTCCCGTTGGGAGCGATGTCTACGGCCTGGGCGGTGCTGCCATGCGTTTGGAGCTCATAGACGCTGTAGCTGCTAAAAGTTTCCGGGTTGAAAAAGATGAGCCATCTCACCGACGAGCCGCCAAAGCCGTCGGAGATAGCGGCGAAGTTTCCGTCGGGTGAGATGGCAATGTCCTCAGGATTTATTTCCGAAATGGCGAGCTTCCCCGCCAGTTTGGGATTCGTAGGATCGGATATATCGACACGGTAAACGTCGTTGTCGAAGAAGTTTGAGATAAGGGCATAGTGATCATCCGGCGTAATAGCTACGTCCACTAATCCTCTTTGATGTCCCAACTGTCCCGTCAAGAACGGCCCGTAGATTCTCGGCGGATTCTGGCCCAGGTCGATGATGTGGATGTTGGCCCCGTTATTGTTGACCACAATAGCCCAGGGCCTGGCCCAGCCCAAAGACCCGAGGAGAAGGATAGCTGCTAAAATGACCGTCACTTTTTTCATTCAACCCTCCTTTTCAATTTATAATAAAAAGCACCCGGCGAAATCCGGATAAATATCCGGTGAACGGGAGAGGAAAAGCCTTGAGTATAGAGTAATATGTTCGTCATTTTATTATTACTATCAACCCTTTTATAAATGCTATAAAAGTATTTCTTCCTTGTCAAGTAAAGTTACCAACAAAATATATTTCAAAATATTCTATTTAAATAAATTTCATATACATCAATTTATTGAATCAAATTAGCTTGAAATAGAAGCATTAGTTTTTTGAAATTGGCTAGGATATTAGTGCTGATTAAAATAGTTAATAGGCAGCGACCTTGCTCTAGAATGCCCCGAATTTGGCCCGTATATGCCCCAGTATAGACTTTTCTGAGACATCTAAGCATTTCCCCCCCCTGGAAGCGCGAATATAACCTACATCGGCCTCACAGCTCTCTGGGATACAGACCTCCAGCGCCAGGGACTAGAATGCTTGAAAATCTCATTACAGAGGTTGTACATCGAGCGGGGACCGGTCATTCTGCGATCGCAGCCGAAAACAAAATTCCTATTCACTCTATTTTTATCCCGTACAATAAATACTAGTGGTTTGGCATTCTGTAACGTATGGCCAACTTGTCGAGCAGGCATATGAATTATGATCCGAATATTTGAAGTCAAGGCTATGTTGACCTGCTGCTAACGTATAATCTTTCGCTGCGCCTACCGTCAATCTCCCATAATTAACTCCGTCAATTATTATATCGTAATCTAAGCCTCTAGAGGATTGATTGCTTACGTGCAAAACCCCCGTATGGTATTTCTCGCAATCGGGCACTGTAGGAGGAGGAGTCGGAGTAGTAGGCGTGCTATTGGCGCAAGAAAAGAAAATAGTCGAAACTAAAATTAGTAATACGCCACCCATGAACAAACTGAAAATCTTAATTTTTCTCATTATGGTCCCCTCCTTTTTTCTATTTTCATAGAAAATTCTATTAATAATATAACACTTAAAATGGAAGAAAGCAATTTGTATATTCTTTAATGGGGGTATGCACTTGACTCCCGTAGCCACTACATATAGTATTTTACCCTTATGGGGGAGTATCCGGGAACTGCCCAGCAATTTCAAGATTGGTTTGCCACGGAGGACGCTTGCCGAGACTATACGTTCCGTCTGCGGTGGCCCGAAGGATTCCGATGCCCTCGATGCAAAAACAGCCGGGCCTGGAGGATGGGACGTCTGCTATTTCGGTGTACACAATGCGACCTCGAGACCTCTATCACCGCAGGGACGCTCTTTCAAGATACTCGCAAACCCCTGCGACTTTGGTTTCAGGCGATGTGGTACGTGACGAACCAAAAGCATGGAGTTAGCGCCATAGGACTGGGCCAAGCCTTGGGATTGGGCAGCTATCGGACGGCGTGGATGTGGCTGCATAAACTTCGCCGGGCCATGGTGCGTCCCGGGAGGGACCGCCTGCAGGGCACGGTAGAAATCGACGAGACCTATGTGGGCGGCCAACGGCCAGGAAAGCGCGGTCGCGGAGCGGAGGGGAAGGCCCTGGTTTTGGTGGCCGCTCAAAAGGACGGAAAGCGAGTCGGCCGGATCTGATTGCGTCGAATCGACGATGCCTCGGCCGACAGTCTGGAAACGGCTATTAAGGAAATGGTCACTCCCGCCAGTAGGATTCGTACGGACGAGTGGATGGGATACAACGGCTTGATGGCTCAAGGATACTCGCATAAGGTTGTCCGAAGGGAATCCTCCGTCGGCGACAATCTTCTGCCTTTGGCCAACCGAGTGACTTCCCTCTTGAAACGATGGCTGTTGGGAACACATCAGGGGGCCGTCCGGCCCTCGCATCTGGATTACTACCTCGATGAGTTCACGTTCCGCTTCAATCGCCGCACTTCAAGATCACGCGGTAAGCTATTCTACCGCCTCGTCCAACAGGCGACGGCAATTGATCCGGTGCCCGCCAAGTCGATTATCGGCGGACGGCCGGAAGTATGAGATACAATATGTAGTGGCTACGGGAGTCAAGTGCATACCCCCAATTCTTTAATTCTGCATAGCAGATAAAGAAATAGTGTTTAGCGGTCGTCTATTCCACAGTGGGGACAATGAGAATAATCCTAACGGTCTCTTTCTCGTCTATGAAGTGAGGCCAAATTACCGGGGTTAACCCGTCTTACTCTCGTTTCGGAAGGCCTGCAGTCCTCTTCGGGCTCTGGGTGACCTGCCCCGCTTAAATCGGTCCAGGTATAATCGGAAAAAACCTGGGAGAAAGGAGCCTCAATGGGCAGGGTACGGTTTACTCCGGAACAGATCATCGGCAAGCTGCGCGAGGCCGAGCTACTTCTCGGCCAAGGCACGAACATCCGAGAGGCCATCCGGAAGCTTGGGATCTCGGAACAGACTTATTACCGCTGGAGGAAAGAGTACGCCGGGATGAGAGTCGATCAAGCGAGGCGGTTGAACTGCTAGGGCACGAACTACAGGCTAACCCCCCTGAAAATGCGGAAAATCTGTTACACAGCTGTGACACGGACAATGAGGACCGTCTGAAGAAAAAGTTGGGAATCTCTAAAAAGTGTTATATTTCCATGAATTAAGACTGGTAGCCCTGGCCGGACTCGAACCGGCGACACAGGGATTAGGAATCCCTTGCTCTATCCAACTGAGCTACAGGGCTACCCGGAGATGATCTTCTCTGACCCAGGCTCAGCAGGCTCAGACAATATAGCAGAGTGAGCGCGGGCTCGGCAAGGCCGTTGCTTTTGAAATTCAGTGACACGTCACCAAATTGAACGCGATTAATAAGAAGAACTGAATTTTGCGACTGAGACAACCGCATGAGCAGGTCGGCCGACGCAGCTCCCCCGCCTAGATCTTCAAGACCATTCCCGGATGAAGAGCCCAGGTTCGGAGGAAGTGCCGCCTGGCCTGCCGAACGATCTCATCCACCTGACGGTCGCTGAAGTCAGGGTTGAGGTGGGAGAGATAGAGACGACCGACAGCAGCCGCCTCGGCCAGCCTTGTGCCGGCCTCCCAGGTGCTGTGGCCCCAGCCGTGCCGATGTGCCTCGTATTCCTCCGGCGTGAAGGTCGCGTCATAGATGAAGCAATCGGCTCTCCGGCTGAATTCGGCCAGCCCCCCGTCAACTCCTTTGAGGGGATGCTCGGTATCGGTGGAGAAGACGACGGACCTGCCGCCCGAATCCAGGCGAAAGGCCAGGGAGCCTTGGGGATGGTTCAGGGAGTGATGGCTGATATGAACGCCCCCGATTTCCAAGCCGCCGGACGGAAGTTTTTTGAAATGCCTGGAGGATCGCAGCTCAGCCAGGTCAACCGGGAAAAGCCTGCCGGCCATGAGTGCGGCCAGCAGGCGCTCGGCCTCCTCGGGCTCGGCTTCCGAATAAAAGGTGACCGTGGCCCGTTCCGAATAGAGCGGAGAAAAAAAGGCAGGCCCATAACGTGGTCCAGATGGAAATGGGTCAGCAGCAGATGGAGATGAGGGCACGTCTCCGTGTGTTCGGCGGCCAGCTTCCGGCCCAAGTCGCGGAGCCCGGTTCCGGCGTCGATGATAATGACCTCACCGCTGGGAGCCGTGAGCGAAGCGCAGGCCGTGTGACCGCCGTACTTGACTTTATTCTTGCCCGACACGGGGCAGGTCCCGCGCGTCCCCCAGAAATCAAGTTCCATGATCTGCTCCCTTCCTTTGCCTCCAAACCTCAGCGGCGCTGAAGCGATCAGCGCTCATTTCGACTTCAGCTCGAACACACCGTCCCAGTCTCCCGGCGGCGGCGATATGAGCAGCTCCCGGCAGCGTCCGGCATAGACCGCGGCCACAGGGTCGTCCTTTAGGGCCAGAAACCCTTTCAAGGCCTTTTGCCATTCTCGATGGCGGTAAGAGTCCAAGGCCGCGCCGAAATCGCGCAGCAGGCTCAATTGCTCCGGGCTGACCCGGCCCGCCTCGCCGATGAGCTCAAAAACCTTGACCGACTTTTTCTTGCCCACCACCCGGATGACGTCAACCTCGCGGCAGACGACCGCCTCCCCCGCCCGGGAAACAGTCTCCTCGCCGGCCAGGAGGCCGATCCCGTATTGCTTACAGGCCCCCTCCAGCCGCGCCGCCAGGTTGATCGTATCGCCCATGGCCGTATAGTCAAAGCGATTCTTCGAGCCCATGTTGCCCACCACCGCCTCGCCCGAATTGAGGCCGATGCGCATGCGGACCTCCCGGCCGTATTTCGCCTGGAACCCGGCTCTCAGCTCCCCCAGCCGCGCCTGACAGCGGAGCGCCGCCCGGCAGGCCCGCTGGGCGTGGTCGGGCTGTTCCAGGGGCGCGTTCCAGAAGGCGATAATGGCGTCGCCCTCGTATTTATCCAGAGTGCCGCCCGTGTCCAGGATGATGTCGGTCATCTCCGAGAGGTAGGCGTTGAGAAGGGCGACCAGCTCCTCGGGCGTGAGGTTCTCCGAGATGGAAGTGAACCCCTGGACATCGGAGAAAAAGGAGGAGATGGTCCGCTTCTCTCCGCCCAGCCGCAGGAGCGAAGGGTTGGCCAGGATGCCGTCTATGACGTGGGGGCTGAGGTAGTAGCGGAAAACGTTCTTGATGAAGCGGCGCTGACGGCCCTCGGTCCGGTAGTTGAGCAGGGCGGCTCCGATGAAACTCACCAGCACGGCCAGCTCCGGGGCGACGAACTCGAGCCAGAGGCCCTGCCAATAAGCGACCAGGCTGGCCAGGCCGGGCAGGCTGAGTCCCAACACCAGAAAAATAACAATGTGTCCGGTTTTTCTGAGCAAGGACACCGCCGCTCCGGTCAGCAGCGAGAACAGGAGAATCAGCAGTATGGACAAGATGGGAGGCGTCACCCGGATGAAATCGCGGTGCAGGAGGTTGTCGATGACCGTGGCCTGGATTTCGGTTCCGGGGCTGACGGCGCTGAGCGGCGTGGGCCGCAGGTCGTACAGGCCCGGAGCGCTGCAGCCCACCAACACGATCTTGTTCCGGAACTCGGCCGGATCGATCTGGGGCTTCCGACCCTCCTCCATCATGGCCCAGGAATTGATGACGGCGGCCAGAGGATAAGCCCGGTATGTCCCGGTGCGACCGTGGTAGTTGATGACCAGCCGGCCGGTGCGGTCAAGGGGCACCCGGCGGAGGTCGAGCGGCCGGCTGGCCGCGAATTCGGCCACGGCCAGAGGCAGCCCGGGCACGATGAGGTCGCGGTAGCGGAAGAGCAGCGGAAGTCGGCGAAAGACGCCGTCGCTGTCCGGGTCGAAGCGTACATTGCCCACTTCACGGGCCGACTCAAAAAGCACATCCAGACAGAGCGAGGCTGAAGCTGCCGGGTCCGCGGCTTGGGCCGGGAACGGCCTCATCTCCTTGAACCGGTGGAGGAGAGTGTAGGCCTGGGCGGCCCTCGCCCGGCGCAGCCCTGTCTCCGGCTCCTTGTCCTTGCTTAAAAAAATCGGCAGGAAGACGTTGCCCGCTTCGGACATGGCCCGGGCCAGGTCGCGGTCATCCTCCTCTCCGTAGGCCGAAGGCTCGGACAGGATGAGGTCTAAGAAGACCGCCTTGGCCCGGCCGGCCCGGAAGTAGCGAATGACGGCCGAATACATCTGCCGCGGCCAAGGCCAGGAGACGTTTTGCTCCTCGTAGAAGTCGAGGCTGTACTGGTCGATGAGAAAAAGAACAATGTCGCGGTCGGCCCGCTCCGGCCGGGCCAGGAGGCGCAGCCTGGCATCCCAGCTTTTCCATTCCAGAGGCTGAAGCAGCCGGGTGCGCGAGACGGCCAGCGCGGCGGCAAAGGCAATCAGGCCGACGACCAGGCCGCGGACCAGGCGTTTATGCATCACACGATATAGGAAGCATCTCCTTATCTTCGACACTCCCTTCAAAAAGAGGATTGGAGACGCTTCCCATTATGCAAGTCCGGACTGGCGGCGGATCCTTAGCCCTTGAAATTCTGTTTGAACCGGGCCAGCCGGACTTTATCCCGGAGCGGGAGCGTCTTCTGCGCGGAGATGAGCTTGGTCACCTTTTCCAGCCTGTCCTTGGGGGCGGGATGGGTTTTGAACCAGCCCAGGCCTTTGTCCTTGGTTTCGAGCGCCTCCAGGTTCTTCAGGAAATCAGCCAAGCCCTGAGGGTTATAGCCGGTGGCCAGGCCGAACTTTACCGACAGGCCGTCGGCTTCATACTCGTACTTGCGGTCGTAGCCGCGCTCGATGAGGCTCCCGGCAATGTCGCCCAGGGCGCCTTCAAAAACGGCCGTCAACTGGCTCAGCTCGGCCGGCGTGTACTTCTTGGCCACTTCATGGCCCAGCAGCTTGAAGGCATCGATAAGCCGCGACTTCTTGATGGACTGCAGCCCGTGCTTGGAAGCCACATGGCCGACCTCATGGGCCAGGACCGCGGCCAGCATCTCTTCATCCTTGCACTCCCGGAGCAGACCGCGGGTGATGAAGACGAACCCGCCCGGAGCGGCCATGGCGTTGATTTCGGCGGAGTCGAGCACCAGGAAGTGATAGCCGCCGAAGATTTCGGGCCGCGAGGAGAAGGCGGCCACGGCATTCCCCACGACGTTGACGTAGCGGTTTAGCGGCTCGTTGTTATAGACGTTGTAGCGCGACAGGATGAGGGCGGCCACCGAGCGGCCGATGTAATATTCCTCCTCCTCGGTGATATCGGCAAAAGTATTCCGGATGACGGTGGCCGTCTTTTCAATCTTGGTGAGGTTCTCTTTGGTCAGGAGCTCCTGGCCCTTCTGCAGGGTGGAGCAGGAGGCGAGGAGGCCGGCCATGACCAGAAAGGCTAGGGACAGGATCAAGGGCGAACGGGTTTTCATTTCGAGCCTCCCGAAGCGCCCAGCTTGCCCTGCTGGAGAAAGACCTGGAGGTCGGCCCGGGTGACGGCGATGAGGGCCATTTTATCCACCCAGACGAAACTGATGTTCTTGTTCTTGGCCTTGTAGCTGTCCTCGACTTGCTTGTTGAAGCCTTTGGCGGCCATGGCCACTTCGTTGGCCGAAGCTTGCGTCTTGGTCCCCTTTCCCCAGGCTAGGATGTCGATCTTCTTCGGGTCGACCGCGCTTTGATGGATCCAGCCGGATTGGCCGGCCGAGGTCTTGACCTGGATCCAGTCCGCCTGGCGGCTGACCAGGAGCAGGCCGTCCCCGGCCTTGAGGGCGATGACCGTAGAGGCGAAAAATTGCGGGCCGGAGCGCAGGGCCGTGCTCCGGACTTTGACGATGAAAGTCTCGGCGCCGAAGACAACCGAGACCATGAGGATCATCCCCAGGATGAGAGGGAGTTTCAGTTTTTTCACGATCTCCTCCTTCCAGATTCTTCGTCCATAATATTATTCCAAAAACGGCTCTTTGCCAATTCAGGAGGCAAGCAATTCTTTTCCAGGGGTCTTGCGAGCTGCCCGTGGGGTCCTGTCGCGGCTCTTCCCCGGCTGTCCTCGCGACCAAGCCGCTCCGGGCAGGCGGGGAGCCCCTTCGCCGCGCCACCCCTTCGCGATTCTCAGTCACCCCGGAAAAGAATTGCTTCCATTTGGGCGTATTTTTTGAAATGCCTGACGAAGCAGGCGAGGAATGTCACCCTTTTCAGGGCAGGATGATCCGGGGCGCCGTCAGGCTGAGCTTGTCCCGGATAAGGCTGTTGCGCTTGACCGGCTTGTCATTCTTGATGGCGATGTAGAGCGCCTTGGCCGAGCCGACGATCATGCTCAATTTCTTGGCCCGGGTCAGGGCCGTGTAGAAAAGGTTCCGCTGCAGCATGATGAAATGCTGGGTCATGAGGGGCATGATCACGGCCTGGTATTCGCTGCCCTGGGCCTTGTGGACCGAGACGGCGTAGGCCAGGGTGAGGTCGGCCAGCTCTTCCTTCTCGTAGGAAACCTGGCGGCCATCAAAATCCACGAACAACCGATAGCGGGCCCGGTCCAGGCCGCAAACCAGGCCGATGTCCCCGTTGAAAACATCTTTCTCGTAGTCGTTGCGAACCTGCATGACCTTATCGTTGATCCTGAACTCCCGCAGCCCCGCGCGAAGGCCTTCGCGGGCCGGGTTGAGCCGCTTCTGCAACTCTTCGTTCAGACGGTCCACACCAGCCAAGCCTCGGTACATGGGGCTGATGACCTGGATGTCGGGCGACACGGCCGGCAGGCCGAGCTTGCGGGGCACGCTATAGCAGGCCAGGGTGACAATGGTCTTGAAGACGCCCTCCTCGCTCTCCTGGCGGAGGAAATAAAAGTCGGCGTCTTTGTCCCCGCGCGGAGGATAGAGAAGGGACTGGCCTTGATTGATGCGGTGGGCGTTGAGGACGATGAGGCTGTCCTTCTCCTGCCGGAAGATCTCGTCGAGGCGAACCACGGCCACTCTCTCCGAGGCGATGATGTCCCGCAGCAGGCTGCCCGGACCGACCGAGGGGAGCTGGTCCTTGTCTCCCACGAATACCAGGCGCATCCAGGCCGGCACGGCCCGCAACAGGTGATAAAGCAAAGTGAGGTCCACCATGGAGAACTCGTCCACCACCAGGGCCTCGCCCGCCAGCGGCCGCCGCTCGTTGCGCTTGAAGCTGCCGGCTTTGGGGGTGTACTCCAGGAGGCGATGAAGCGTCTTGGCCTCGCGGCCCGTGGTCTCGCTGAGCCGCTTGGCCGCCCGGCCGGTGGGCGCGGCCAGGAGTAGGGGGCGGCCCCAGCGCCGGTAGATCTCGGCCACGGCCTGGATGATGGTCGTCTTGCCGGTGCCCGGCCCGCCGGTAATGACCAGAATCTTCTTCCGGAAGACCTGCCGGATGGCGTGGCGCTGGGCTTCGGAAAAACTCAGCCCGGCGTTCTTCTCCACCTCGGCCAGGACCGGGTCCACCTCGAAAGGCGGGGCCAGCGAAGGCGAGTCGGCCAGTTCCTGGATGAGCCTGGCCACCTCCTCCTCGGCGTGATGGAGGAAGGGGATATAGACGGCCGAACCTTGGTCGGTCGTTTCGACCACGATACTCTTGGACTCGCGCAGCGCGGCCAGCGCTTCGGCCACCCGGTCCACCTCGGCGCCGATTTCCGAGAGGCAGGCCGCCTCCAGGTCGGCCTGGTAAGAAAAGATGTGCCCCTGCTCGTTATCCTTTTCCAGCAGATAGAGCAAGAAAGCCTTGACCCGCTCCAGCGAGGTCGGGTCCAACCCCAGCTTCAGGGCGATCTGGTCGGCCGTTTTGAAGCCGATACCCCAGATGTCGAGGCAGAGCTGATAAGGGTTGGAGCGCAGCACCTGAAAGGACCGTTGCCCATATTGACGGTAGAATCTTGGTGGCCAGGCTGGTCGAGACGTTGTGTTCTTGGAGGAAGATGATGAGGTCGCGGATGTCCCGATGCTCGGCCCAGGAGCGTTTGATTTCGGCCAGCTTGGCCTGCCCCACGCCCGAAACTTCGAGCAGCCGGCCGGGATCGCGTCCCAGCAGGTCCAAAGTCTGGGAGCCGAACTTCTTCAGGATGCGGCGGGCCAGGACCGGGCCGATACCCTTGATCAGGCCCGAGGAAAGAAATTTCTCCACGCCCGCGGCCGAAGCCGGCAGCAGGGGGATAACGGCCTCGGCCTTGAATTGGCGGCCATACTTGTTGTTGACCTCCCAGCGGCCGGAGACCTTGAGGCGCTCCCCCGGCGAGAGCGGGGGGAAGGAGCCGACGACGGTCAGGCTCGTTCCGTCATCCAGGACGAAACGGCAGACGGTATAGCCGTTGTCCGTGTTGTAGAAGGTGATCAGCTCGATCGTTCCTTCCAGGCTCTCCAGGCCGACGCCGGCGGCTGAAGGCGGAGGCTGGGCCGGACGGCCGGCGGCCGGCGGCTGGGGACGGGTTGGACTGCGCCTCATAACCGCCGCACCCTACAAACCTGTCTCAACCACGACTACATCCCCCAGCTCGGCGGCCAGCTCCGAAGCGGCTGATCCCTCGCGTTGAGCGATCTCCAGCAAGCCAAGGCTTCCCACCAGAAAAAACAAATCGCCCCGGGCGCCTTGGGTGTAATACTCACGGAACCGGGTGATCGTCCTCTTGCGCACGGTGAGCTTCAGGCTGGGAGAGCGGCCGGCCTCCGGAGCGAGCGGCAGCAGGCCGGCCGGGATGTCGGTGATGACATCGCCGAACTTGTCGATATAGGCGACATGGCCGATGATCTCATTGCGCCGGACATAGGCCTTAGGCAAGGGCAGGGAGACAT
This sequence comes from Candidatus Aminicenantota bacterium, assembly GCA_963702835.1. Lineage (GTDB taxonomy): Bacteria > Acidobacteriota > Aminicenantia > Aminicenantales > JAFGAV01 > JAFGAV01. Next base: position 517,106 of record OY969762.1, on the reverse strand, counting down.
AGTCTTCAACCAGGGGGCCGAACTCGGCCGCCGGCACTCCCAACGACAGCCAGGCGGCCAGGGGCGCCATCCGGTCGCGGCCCTCAAAGGTTGTCGCGCTCTCGGTCAAAAAATATCTGGCGTTGGCCGCCGCCCGCACCCGGCGCTCAGACGAGGCTTCCAGGGCTAAGCTGAGCAGGCCGTTGTCGGGCGCGATGAATTTGTAGCGCTCGGTCTCAGCCGCCAGAATGCGGCGGCCGGAGCCCACCCCGGGGTCCACGATGGCCAGAAAGATCGTGCCCGGGGGGAAAAACCGGAAACAGGCCTGGAGAAGGAAGGCGGCCGAGCGGAGGTCAAAGGAGCGGACCGAGTGGGAGACGTCCACCAGGCGCGCCTCGGGGTTCAGGCTGAGGATGACGGCTTTAAGGGAGGGGACGAAAAAATCCTCCAGCCCGAAATCGGTCAGCAGGGCGATGAGGGGACGGCCTGTGGGTCGATCCATTAAATAATTATCTTAAGCCAGACCCCTTGGCCCGGTCAACCTGGCCCGGCCGTTTGACCGACCTAAATAAATCATGATAGCTTGAATTAAATGAAATTCCTCAAGGCCCTGTTCAACTCTCTGCTATGCGGGCTGTTCTTCTGTCTTCTCCTGGCCCTGCTCTTCGCCGGGCTGAACGTCAACGCCCGGCTGCCCCTGGATTTCCTGGGCCGCCTGGCGCTTCTCCTCTTCGTCACCTACGGCCTGGCCGTAGCCCTGGTCTCCCTGGCCATTTTCTTTATATTCGACTTCTTTTCCTCCAAAAAAAACGCCATCGCCATCATTTCTCCGACTTTCCTGGCCGTGGGTTTTTCCCTGTTGACTTTCCTCTTTCAAGTTATTTTTTGGCAGAACTACCGCCATTTTCGGTCGTTCTTCGACTCAGTTGTCCAGACCCATCTCCTGGCCCAGATGAATATTCTCCTGGCCATGGGCGCCCTAGGACTGCTGGTCACCATCCTTTTTTACAAGTGGAAAAAAAGCCCGCTCCTATTCAGCGGCTACGCCCTCCTTTTCCTGGCCGGCCTGGCCTTCGTCGTCTCCGAACGGCCGCCCGCTTCTCTGCTCCAGCCGCCGGCCAAACAGGCCAACCTGGAAGCCCCCCGCATCACCACCAAGCTGACCCTGCTGGGCATGGAAGGGTTGAGTTTTGATTTCATCATCCCTCTCCTCAGCGAGGGCAAGCTGCCCAATTTCTCGCTCCTGGTGGAACAAGGAAGCTGGGGCCGGCTGTCCGGCTTCACGCCCAATGATCTTTATGTGCTGAGCGCCTCGCTCGACACCGGCAAGCTGCCGGCCAAGCATCGTCAGCTCTCGCCTTTCACCTACCAGCTCGACAATTTCAAGGAACAGATGGACGTCGTCCCCCGCTATATCTTCTTCAACCAGCTGAGCCGGACCGGCCTGCTCAAGCTGTCCCGGGCCGAACCGGCCGGCCGGCCCATCGACCTGTGGCAGATCTTCGCCCAGTGCGGCCTGACCGTCCTTAAGCGCGACCTCCCCCTCCCCGGCCAGAAGCCCGAGCCCGACCGAAAGGCCGAAACATCCTTCGGCCTGCTGTTCAAGGACCTCCAGTCCGAATCCTCCATCATCTTTGCCCCGGCCCGCCAGGCCTTCAGCCAAGATTTCCTGTACGAGGAGGAAGCCTATCGGGAGAAGCTGCAGGCCCAGCCCCAGATCTTTTCCCTGATGCTGACCGGCTTGAACATGGTCGAATCCCATTTCTATCAGTACAGCTTCCCCGATTTGTACAGCGGCGTGGACAGCGACGAGGCGGCCAAGTACGGAACGGTTATCGAAAAGTATTATCAGTTCTACGACCAGATCGTCGGCCGCTATTTGGCCTCCCTCAAGGAGGATGAGACCCTGATTATTTATTCCCCGCACGGAATCGAGCCGCTGCCCTTTTTGAAAAGGCTGCTGGGCTGGGTTTCGGGCAGCACCGGCGTTTCGGCCGACCACGAGGCTGCGCCCGAGGGGGTGATCTTTTTTTACGGCAAAAACATCGCCCGGGCCAAGAATATCGAAGGCATGAGGGTCATCGACCTGGCCCCCACCCTTCTTTACTCGCTGGGCTTGCCGGTGGGCAAGGACATGGACGGCATTGTCCGCAGTCAGGTCTTCATCAAGGATTTTACCGCGGAGAATCCTATCTTCTACATTTCCTCTTACGAGGATATCCGCATCAAGCCAGCCCTCTGACCGGGGCCATGACCTTCTCTCTCTGGAAATAAAGATCGTAGCCCCGCCTTGCGGCTCAGTGGACGGTCCGGAACAGACGGCGGGCCCGGCCCTCCTTGACCAGGATAACAATCTCCTTGAACAGAGTCGTCTTAAGCGTTGATGACGGCGCGGGGGTCGAAGCGCTGACCGCTTTGTAGGAGAAATAGATGATCCAGGGGCGGCCCTTGATATAGCTGAGGGGCAGGAATCTCCACACCCGGCTGTCGGCGCTGTTGTCCCGGTTGTCGCCCATGACGAACAGGTGGCCGGGCGGCACAGTCACCGGGCCGTAGTTGTCGCCGTCCAAGACGTAGTTGGGATAAATGTGGACCTTGTACTTCTCTTCGAGCGGACGGTCGTCGATATAGACCTGTCTGTCCTTGATGCGGAGCGTCTCGCCGGGCAGGCCGATAACCCGTTTGACGAAATCCTTGCTCAGGTCCGGCGGGGACTTGAAAACGACAATGTCTCCGCGCCTGACGTCTCGCCGGGGCAGGATGACGTTCTCCAGGGGCAGGGCCGTGTGGGCATGAATGAACTTGTTGACCAAAAGAAAATCACCCACCAGCAGCGTGGGCTCCATCGAGCCGGTGGGGATCTGGAAGGCCTGGACGATGAAGGTCATAACGAAGAAGACGAAGACGGCCGTCTCGGCCACCAGCTCGAACATTTCCCGGAACACATTTTGGCCCTTGTCTTTGGCTTCCTTCTCCTTCTTTTCGAAGAAAAGGGACAGCAGGACGCCGCGGAGCACATACAGGACGATGCCGATGAGCAGGGCGGTCAAGGCCTTGTTGACCGGGTAGAACAGAGCCACCGCCACCACGGCCAGGAAAGAAAGCCAGCGGACGATCCGGAACGTGCTCACTTCATCTCACCTCGATTGATGTTCAGCCGAAACAGGGATAGCTACTATATAGGAAATCGGATATTTCATCAACAGCAGGGGGTATTTACGCAAGCATCTCCATTTGTTTAATCCAGGCTTCAAGAAGAGGAGGGGTCCTGTCACGGCTCCTCCCCATCCGTGCTCGCCAGGCTGCGCGCGGGTGGGGAGCCCCTCCGCCGTGCCACCCCTCCCCATGTAACACACGATTGGAGATGCTTGCGCTATCTCCCAAAATTGCCGCAGGAGAACGTCTAGCGGATAAGGCGGAAAAGGCGGCTCCAGCGGGCCGTGGGCAGGAAGGTGAGGAACCGTCTGAATTTGTCCCCCAGGCTAGTTTTGAGATTGGCCTCAGGCTCCGCCTGATAGGAAAAGTAGATGATCCAGGGCTTCCCTTTGACATAATCGACCGGCAGGAACCGCCAAACGCGGCTGTCGGCGCTGTTATCCCGGTTGTCGCCCATGACGAAAACATTTCCGGCCGGCACGGTCACCGGGCCGTAGTTGTCGCCGTCGAGAGGCAGGCGGCCGTAAATATGCACCTTGTACTTTTCCTCGAGCGGCTGGCCGTTGATATAGACCTGTTTGTCCCGGATCTCCAGCCTGTCGCCCTCCAGGCCGATGACCCGCTTGACGTAATCCTTCTTCAGGTCTTCGGGCGGTGCTTTGAAGGCCACGATATCGCCCCGCCTCAGCTTCCGGCAGGGCAGGATCTTGTTTTCCCAGGAGAAGACGGTTGAGGCATGGACCATTTTGTTGACCAGCAGGAAATCCCCCACCAGCAGCGTGGGCTCCATGGAGCCGGTGGGAATGCCGAACGACTGGACGACGAAGGTCAGGATGAAGAAGACGAAGACGGCCGTCTCGGTCAGCATCTCCAGGTACTCGCGAAAAACGCTCTTGGTCCGGGGCTTTTTGGCTTTCTTAGCGCTCATTTTCTTTATTTCTGGATGCTATAGAATAAATAAAAATTTTAAAAAAAACAATACTCCTTATTAGATGTTAAAGGCCTGGGGGAGGAGCGAGGCGCCATAAGCGGTTTAGCCACGAAATCTCTTTGGAGGGGGAACCCGCTTCGCGTTTCCCCCTTCCAACGGGAGCTGCGCTCCCTGCCTCCCTTTCTCGGGCACGGCTACAGCCGCGCCCTGCGGCCAAGGGGACGTCTCCCCTTGGAGCCCCTGACGATCGGCTAAGCGCCAATCGTCGACGGGTTTCGAAGGAATCTGGCATATCCTTGCCGGCCGGCTGCGTACAGCTCCCGAAGGGAGCGAATCTCGCAGCCGACTGAGAAACCCGGAGAATCCGCGGCGTTAAAAACCGCGGCCAGGCGCCGAAGCCCTCTCCCAGGCCTCCGCTTCCCTTGACAGCCCGCAGCGATAAGGCTTTACTTATCCTATGAATTTCGCCCTATTCGGGTATCCCAAGACGGGCAAAACGACACTGTTCAACCTCCTCACCGGCGCCCATCTTGAAGCGGCGGCCTTCGACGACGGCCACCGGGAGCCCAGCCTCCGCGCCTGCCCCATCCCCGACCAGCGGCTGGACCGGCTGTGGAGCCTCTATAAAGAAAAGAAGAAGATCCCGGCCGCCCTGGACATCATCGACCTTCAGGGCATCTCCTTCGGCGAGGTCAAGAACAGCGCCCTCCTCGGCCTGCTCCGCAAGGCCGACGGCCTGGCCCATGTGGTGAGGGGGTTCAGGGACGAGTCCATTCCCCATCCCCGGCCGGTCAACCCGGCCGAGGACATCCGGACCATGGAAGACGAACTGGCCCTGGCCGATTTCATTTCCATTGAAACCCGCCTGGAGAAACTGGACAAGGACCTGAAGAAGGCCAAGAGCCCGGAGGGCGAAAAAGAGAAGGAAGTGCTGGAGAAGCTGCGCGCCTCGGTCGAAGCCGGCCAGGGCATCCGCGGAGCGGTCCTCGCTCCGGCCGAGGAGAAGCTCATCCGGAGCTTTGCCTTCCTCAGCCAGAAGCCCCTGCTGCACCTGGTCAACGCCGACGAGAAGGACGCCCCGCGGCTCGACGACCCGGCCGGCCTCTACGGCCTGGCCCCGACCCGTGGAGAGACCATAGCCTTCTGCGGCCGGGTGGAGAGCGAGATCCTGCAGCTCGAACCCGGCGAGGCCGAGACATTCCTAGCCGAATTCGGCCTGCGCCGCACCGTCCGTCAAAGGTTCTTCGAAGCCGCGCCGCGCCTTCTCGACACGGCTGTCTTCTTCACCATCGGCAAGGAGGAGGTTCGGGCCTGGACGATCCGGAGAAATTCTTCCGCCCTGGCCGCGGCCGGCGCCGTTCACACCGACATCGAGCGGGGGTTCATCCGGGCGGAGGTCATCGCCTTCGAGGAGCTCTTCCGCCACGGCTCGCTCCAGGCCGCCAAGGAAAAGGGAGCCCTGCGGCTGGAGGGCAAGGATTATATCGTGCGGGACGGCGACGTCATCTACTTCCGCTTCGCCTCATGAGATCCTTCTTCTCCATCATTGCCCGCGACCCTTCCTCCGCGGCCCGGGCCGGCCTGTTGCGCACGGCCCACGGCCGGGTGGAGACGCCGGCCTTCGGGCCGGTGGCCAGCCAGGGCACGGTCAAGGCCCTGACCCACCGGCAGCTCCGCGAGCTGGGCGCTCAGATCATTCTGGTCAACGCCTACCACCTCTATCTCCGGCCCGGGCCTGAAGAGATCGCTCGATTGGGCGGAGTTCATCGCTTCATCTCCTGGAACCGGCCCATCCTCTCCGACAGCGGCGGCTTTCAGATCTACAGCCTCACTCCCCTGGCCAAGGTCAAGGAAGAGGGCGTCCGCTTCTCCTCCCACCTCGACGGGACCAAGATCTTTCTCCGGCCGGAGGATGTGGTGGATATCCAGGTCAAGCTGGGCTCGGACATCATGATGTGCCTGGACACCTTCCTGCCCTATCCCGCCTCCCAGGAGAAGATGACGGAGGCCGTCCGCCTGACGACCCAGTGGGCCAAACGCAGCCGGGCGCGCTTTGACGAGCAGGCCACCCGCCAGCAGCTGTGGGGCATTACCCAGGGCGGCGTGCACTGGGACCTGAGGCAGCGGAGCATCGAAGAGCTCATGGACATCGGCTTCCCAGGCTACGCTCTGGGGGGCCTGGGCCTCGGCGAACCTAAAAGCCTGCTCCTGGAGACCGTGGAGAGGGCCTGCCGCCTGCTGCCCCCGGACAAACCCCGCTACCTGATGGGGATAGGCTACCTGGCCGATATCCTGGAAGCTGTGGAGCGCGGGGTGGATTTTTTCGATTGTGTCCTGCCCACACGGAACGCCCGGAACGGCAGCCTTTTCACCAGCCGCGGCTCGATTGCCATTAAGAACCAGAAATACGCCCGCGACGAGCGGCCCCTGGACGAGGACTGCCGCTGCTACACCTGCCGGAATTTCTCCCGGGCCTATCTCCGCCATCTCTTCGAGCGCGGCGAGATCAGCTCGGCCGTGTTGAACACCATTCATAACCTGTATTTTTATCTTGACTTCTTCAGGAAAATCCGGCAATCTATTCCATCCAATTCCTTTAAGGAACTGAAAAGGAATTTCGTTTCAAAAGAGGTATAAACGTCATGATGCCTTTGAACCTATTTGCCCTCCAGGCAACTCAGACCGGGACGCCACAGACCGTCCCAGGCACTCAACAAGCTGCCCAGCAGGCCGGCCGGGGCGTTGCGGGCGGCTCTTCCATGATGATGTTCGTCTTTATGTTCGGCATCTTTATCATCTTCTACCTGCTCCTCATCCTGCCCGCCCGCAAGAAACAGAAGAAGCACATGGTGATGGTAGAGAACCTTAAGTCCGGGGACCGCATCATCACCACCGGCGGCATCCACGGCACGGTGATGGGCACCAAGCAGGACCGGCTGGAGATCAAGATCGCTTCCAACACCGTCATCCAGATCACCAAGAGCGCCGTAGGGGCCATCTTGCCCAAACCCGAAAAAGAAAAATCGGACTAGGATAAGCTTCCCCTCCGCAGCGTCTTAATCTTTGCCAGGTACCGAATCCAAGGGACAGGGTCAACAATGAAAAAGAACTTATTAGCCCGAAGCATCCTGGTCCTGGTCATCCTGGGCATGGCCCTCATCCTTTCCTATCCGCCCAAGAAAATTCCGCTGGGCCTGGACCTCCAAGGCGGCATGCACCTCGTTTTCCAGGTGGCCACCGACGATGCCATCAACGTCTACACCGACCAGTCCATCGGCCGGCTTAAGCAGCTGCTGTCCAACAAAAAAATCACGGTCAAATCCTTAACCAAGGCCGGGCTGGGCCACATCAAGATCCAAGATTACAGCCCGGACGATGAGGGCAAGATTAACAGCTTGCTGGGCGAATACCTGAAGGACTGGGACACCTCGGTGACCAGCACCTCGGCCACCGCGACGCTCAAGCCCGAAGCCACCCGCACCATCCGGACGGATACCGTAGACCTGGCTCTGGAGACCATCCGCAACCGGGTAGACCAGTTTGGAGTCTCCGAACCGACCATCCAGCGCCAGGGCGGACTGGAGGGCCAGCAGATCGTGGTCGAGCTGCCCGGCATCAGCAACCCCGAACGGGCCATGACCCTTATTAAAACCACGGCCCTGCTGGAGTGGAAATTGGTCCAGGCCCCCCCGGCCGCTGATGAGGCCACGCTCCTCAAAAACTTCGGCGGCCAAGTCCCGGAGGACATGGAAGTCCTCCGCGGCGATGGCAAAAGGACGGAGGGCGGGTATTACCTGGTCAGCCGCGTGGCGGGCATAACCGGCCAAGACCTCAGCTCGGTTCACCTGGACAAGGATGAGAGAGACAACCCGGCCGTGGGGTTCGAGCTCAAGCCGGACGGCTCCCGGCGCTTCGCCCAGCTGACCGGCGAGAACGTCGGACGCCAGGTGGCCATCATTCTGGACAAAAAGGTCCAGTCCTCGCCCGTAGTCCAAAACCAGATTGTGGACCGCGGCATCATTTCAGGCGGCTTGCGCGGATTCGGCCTGGAGGAAGTCCGTGACCTGATCATTATCCTCAAGTCCGGCGCCCTGCCCGCTTCCATCAAGATCATCGAGAACAGGACCATCGGCCCCTCCCTGGGCGCGGATTCCATCCACCGGGGCCTCATCGCCATCATCTGCTCGTTGATCATCACCATGATATTCCTAGTCGTCTATTATAAAGGGGCGGGTATCAACGCCCTGGCCGCCCTGCTCCTCAACATACTCATCCTATTCGGCACCCTGGGCGCCCTGGTCATGTTGAAAATCCCGGTGGCCCTGACCCTGCCCGGCATCGCCGGCATCATCCTGAGCTTCGGCATGTCGGTGGACGCCAACGTCCTCATTTTCGAGCGGATCCGCGAGGAGCTGCGCGCCGGCCGGAGCGTTCTCAGTTCGATCTCCTTCGGCTTCACCCGGGCCCTGAGCGCCATCGTCGATTCCAACGTCACTACCATTATCGCCGCCTTCTTCCTCCTGGGGGGGACGGGAGCGGTCAAGGGCTACGCCGTTACCCTGATCATCGGCATTACGGCCAGCATGTTCACCGCGGTATTCGTCTCCCACCTCATCTTCGACCTGACCATCCCCCGGCGAAGAAAAGTCGAGAAGTTGAGTATCTAGCCATGTTGCGACTCTTCAAAGAAACCAAAATTCCCTTCCTGAAGTACAAGTATGTGGCCTTCATTTTTTCCTTTTCGGTCATCATCGCCGGCCTGGTCAACATCTTCTTCTTTAACGGCTTGAAGATGGGGGTGGACTTCTCGGGCGGCACGCTCATCCGCATCAAGTTTAATGAGCCTATGTCCATTTCCAGCCTGCGCGACCGCCTGTCCGCTATCAAGCTGAGCGAGAGCAAAATTCAGGAGGTGGGCCAGGAGAATAGGGAGTACATCATCCGGGCCACCCAGTCCAAGGCCAAGCTCCGCGGGCAGAACGTGGATGAGATGGAGGCCACCGAGATCATGGGCAACCAGGTCATCGAAACCCTGCGGACTGACGAGGACCGAAGCGCGATCCGCAACGGGCTTCAAGACCTCAACGGCCTGGACGAGAAAGGCCTGACCTTCCTCCTCGAGCCCGTCCTCCTGGACAAGGCTGCCGGGGAAGCACGTCAGATCGTGGATTTCCGAGTGCGCCAAGGGATCGTTCGCAACTGGGACGAGATCAAAGCTCTGGGGGTGGGGGAAGACACTCTCGCCCGACTGAAGGAACGATGCTACCTGAGCAGCCTGGCCGTCCTGAGCAAGGAGACCGTCGGCCCGGTGGCCGGTGAATATCTGTGGAAGAAGGCTGAGGTGGCCATCCTCTACGCCCTGCTGGGCATGCTCGTTTATCTGGCCGTCCGCTTCAAGCTGTCCTACGGTGTCTCGGGCTTGCTGACCCTGGTCCACGACGTCCTGTTTACCCTGGCCATTTTTTCCTTCACCAGCCGGGAAATCAACATGCCGGTCATCGCCGCCTTCCTGACCTTGGTCGGCTACTCGATCAACGACACCATCGTCATCTTCGACCGCATCCGCGACAACCTGAAGATCCTGCGCAAAATTGATTTCGAGGAGTTGATGAACCTCAGCATCAACCAGACCCTCAGCCGGACGCTCATCACCGGCGGCACGCTCATCCTGTCCCTGGTCATCCTGGTCTTATTCGGCGGGGAAGTCATCAACGATTTCGCCTATACCCTCTTGATCGGCGTCCTCATCGGCACCTACTCCTCCATTTTCCAGTCCTGCCCCTACCTCTTTTTCTGGTGGAAGATATTCAAGCCCAAGAAGGGCATGCGGAAATAATTTTGGGGAAAAGGCTTGATATTGAAAAAGGAAATATTTTATACTAAACGCATGCGGAGTAGCTTGAATTTTCTTCAACCGAATCCATTCTCAGAAGGGAGGAACCTGTGACGACATATACCTGGATCGCCGTGGCTATCCTGGCCTCTCTACTGGGGTTAATCCCGGCTTTTATCGCCCGAAAAAAAGGCCGCAGCTTCGGCCTTTTCTGGCTGTTCGGATTCTTCTTTTTCATTATAGCCTTGATCGTAGCCCTGCTCCTGGAGAAAGCTCCGCCCGTGCCTTCCTCCGGTGTTTTCAAGGATTCTTTTTTCAAAGAGGAACCATTCACTAGAAGGATAGGCACAGGCCTCGTTGTGGCCATAGGAGTTCACCTCATTTTCTTGGTGTCCGTAGTCGTCGTTCCCCTGCTGAGCGTCGGCGAGATGCCCCGGGTGGAAATCTACAGCGCCTTCCTGGTGCCGCCCCCTCCCCCGCCTCCCCCTCCCCCGCCCCCGGCCGCCAAGAAGCGCTCCGAGCGCTCGGCCCGCATCAAGCCTGTGCAGGCCCAGTCCAACATCGAGGCCGGCAGGCTGGTGGCGCCCATCGTGATCCCCGATGAGATCGCCGAGGAACAGCTCTCCGACATCGGCATCGAAGGCGGTGTCGAGGGCGGCGTGGAAGGCGGAGTGGTGGGCGGTGTCCTGGGCGGCGTGGTGGGCGGTGTCCTGGGCGGCGTGGTGGGCAATGTGGAAGCCCCGGTCCGGGCCGGTGGAGATATCAGGCAGCCCAAGCTGCTCAAGGAAGTGGCGCCCATCTATCCCGAGATCGCCCGGCAAGCCCGGGTGGAGGGCGTGGTCATCGTCGAGGCCACCACCGACATCTACGGCCGGGTGGTGTCCTGGAAGGTTCTGCGCTCAATACCGCTTCTCGACCAGGCGGCCATCGACGCCGTCCGGCAGTGGGTCTATGAGCCGATGGTCATCAGCGGCCGGCCCCGCGGCGTCATCTTCACCGTCACCGTCCGCTTCAAACTGAAATCAAGCTGACCATCCCATCCGATGGCTTGATAAAAAAGGAGGTATAAAAACATGGAACTCGGTATTATCGAAATGTGGAAGCAGATGACCCCCATAGCCAAGGGCGTCGCCATCATCCTGCTCGGCCTGTCTCTCGTCTCGATCTACTTGCTGATTGAAAGAATTCTGACCTATTCGGCAGCCAAAAACAAGTCCAGGGAAGTCGCTCCCAAGCTGTCTGATTTGCTTAAAAAGGGAATGGTCGCCGAGGCTTTATCCCTGTCCAGCCGGGGCGAGTTTGTGGGCAGCCACCTGGCCCGGGTCACCGCCGGCGGCACCCGCGAATACACTGAAGCCAAGCAGGCCAACCTGGACTCGCAAGAGATCGTCGACTCGGCCGAGAGAGGCTGCGAGCGCGCCTCGATCATGTTCGAGCAGGAGCTGCGCCGCGGCTTGAGCTGGCTGGCCACCATCGCCACTTCCTCGCCGTTCATCGGCCTGTTCGGCACCATTTTCGGCATCATGAACGCTTTCCGGGGCATGGCCCGCACCGGATCGGGCGGCATCGGCGCCGTGGCGTCGGGTATCGCCGAGGCTCTGATCACCACCGCCGCCGGCATCCTGGTGGCCATCATCGCCCTGTGGATCTTCAATTACCTCAACAGCCGGATCGATATCTACAAGGCCGAAATGGCCAACACCTCGTCCCAGCTGCTCGACTACTTCATCCGCAAGGAAAACAAATAGGCGCCGCTGCGGCGGAGCGGACCGCCTGTAAGGGTATTTAACATGTCTATCTCAATCGGCGGCGACGAAAAATTTAAATCCGAACCCAACGTCGTTCCTCTGTGCGATGTCCTGCTGGTGCTGCTCATCATTTTTATGATCGTCACTCCCCTGGTCCGAGGAGGGCATGGAGATATCCGCTTGCCCAGCGCTCTGAACACTATAAATATGCCGGAAAGCCCGGAAGTGGTGCTGTACATCCAAAAAGACGGAAAGATTTACCTCAATCAGGAAGCTGTCACTCTGGAACAGCTTCAATCGAAGCTGGAAGAGGCATTCCTGACGGCCCAGGACAAGAGGCTCTATCTGCGGGCCGACCAGGAGCTGGAATACGGCAAGATCGTGGACATGATCGACGTCATCCGCGAATCCGGCGTCGAAATCGTCGGGATCATCACTCAGAAAAAAGCGGAAAAAGCCCAGTAGCCTGCGCCCGGTATCGGGGTTCAGACCGAACTATCTCAAGCCGGGAGGAAGAGTCTGAGAAGATTTTTCCTCCCGGCTTTTTTATTTTATATCCGGGAAACGATTCTTACCGCTTTTCCAATTCTTCATTCAGGCTGCCGGTGCGATAGCCTTCCAGGTCCAGGGTGATAAAGAGGTAGCCCAGCTCTTTCAGCCGGCGAACAATTTTCCGGCGGATATCCTCCTGCATAATCCTGACAAAATCCGGCTGTTCGACCTCCAGGCGGGCCACCGGGCCGTGATGCCTGACCCGGACCTGCCGCAGGCCCAGGCCGAGCAGGAATTCCTCAGCCAGGCCGACCTGCTCCAGGCTCTGCCGTCCGATAGCCGTATGATAAGGGAAGCGCGAAGCAAGGCAGGCCAGCGAAGGCTTGTCCCAGGTGGGAAGGCCGAGCGACCGGGACAATTCCCGGATTTCGGGCTTGGTCAGATGGACCTCCTGGAGGGGCGAGCGAACGCCCAGCTCCCGGGCTGCCCTTGAGCCCGGCCGGAAGTCGCTCCGGTCATCCTCATTCTGCCCGTCAAGGATGAAAGGAATGGCCTCGGCCGCGGCAATGGCCTTGAGCCCGGAAAATAGCTCCTTTTTGCAATGATAGCACCGCTCCGGCGGGTTGGCGGCGAAATCGGGGTTCTCCAACTCGCGGGTGTGGATGGTCCGACGCCGGACGCCCAGCCCCTCGGCCAGGCTCTCAGCCTCTTCGGTTTCCCGGCGGGGATAGGTCTCCGAAGCGGCGATGACCGCCAACACCTCCCGGCCCAGGACATCCGCCGCCGTTTTCAGCAGGAGCGTGCTGTCCGCGCCGCCGGAAAAGGCGACCAGGACGCGTTTCATATCCAGCAGGAGGCCTTTTAAGAGCTCATATTTCCCGGCCAACCGCAAGGGCAACGCCGACGGCGCTGCCCGCGGTCGCTGCCCCGCGGCGCGCCGCCGAGTATGAGCCCCGCCTGTCAAGCCAGCCGCTTTCTTCGTCATCCTCGGGAAGCCTGCTTTTCTTCTCCCAGGGCCAACGCTTCCCTGACCAGGACCTTCACAACTTCACCCGGCTTGACCTGCCGGAGGAGCTTCCCTCCCTTGAAGATTACGGCTTTGTCCCGGCCGAAAGCCACTCCGATATCCGCCTCTCGGGCCTCGCCCGGGCCGTTGACCACACAGCCCATGACTGCCACGACCAGCGGCGTCCGCAGGCCGGCCAGGCGGCTTTCGACTTCGGCCGCCAAGGGGATGAGATCCACCTCGCACCGTCCGCAGGTCGGGCAGGAGACGACCTCAGGTCCCCGTTCTCTGAGCTTGAGCGCGGCAAGAATACGAAAGGCCGTGCGCACCTCCTCCTCGGGCGGGGCGGTGAGCGACACCCGGACCGTGTCGGCCAGCCCTTCACGCAGCAGGAGGGCCAACCCGGCGGCCGATTTCACCGCTCCGGCGAAAAGCCCACCCGCCTCGGTGATACCGGCGTGAAATGGATAGTCCGTCCGGCCGGCCATGAGACGGTAGGCCTCCAGCGTCCGCGGCACATCGGAAGCCTTCAGCGAAATTTTGATCTCGCGGAAATCAAGCTCCTCCAGGAGCGCAACATGCCTCAGGCCGCTCTCGACCATGGCCTGGGCCGTGGCGCTTCCATATTTCTTGAGCAGGTCTTTTTCCAGCGAGCCGGAGTTGACCCCGATGCGGATGGCGGCCTGCCGTTCCTTGGCCGCCAGGACGACTTCCCTCACCTTGTCCCGGGACCCGATGGTGCCCGGGTTGAGCCGCAGGCCGTCCACTCCCGCCTGGAGCGCGGCCAGAGCCAGGCGATGGTCGAAATGGACATCGGCCACCAGCGGCAGGCTGACCGCCTTCCGGATTCCGGCCAGCGCCCCGGCCGCTTCCCTATCAAGAACGGCCAGCCGGACGATCTCGCAGCCGGCCTTCTCCAGGCTGCGGATCTGGCGGACGGTGGCCTCGACGTCCCGGGTGTCGGTCTTGGTCATGGATTGGACCGAGATCGGAGCGCCGCCGCCGATAACCGCCCGGCCGAGGCGGATCTGCCGCGTCCGCCGCCTGGGAAAAATCGGGTCTAGAACGGCCACAAGGTTCCCCAGCCTTTGGGAAGACGGTTCATGATATCGTTGAGGATAATGAACCCGAGCAATAGGACAAAAATGACGAACCCGATCTGCAGCCAGACGGTGCGGAGCTTGGGGCCGAAATCCCGGCGGAAGATCCCTTCCAGGGTTAAAACAAAGAGCTGGCCACCGTCCAGCACGGGGATGGGCACCAGGTTGAGGATGCCCAGCTGCATGCTGAAGAAGGCGATCCAGCTGATCATGGCCAAGAAGCCCATCTTCATGGTCTCGCCCGATATGCGGGCGATCTCCAGCGGGCCGCCCAATTGGCGGGCGGAAAACTCTCCGGTAAAAAGCCCCTTGAGGAAGCGGAGGACCAGGGTGGTCAGCCGAAGGTTGTCCCTGACGCTCTGGCCGAAGGCGGGAAAGAAACTGAATTTCTTGACCACGGATTCGGCCGTCTGCAGGACGCCGATCTTGCCCACTTTCCCCTCCCGGCGCGGAGTGACGGTCAGGGGCACAACCCTCCCGGAACGCCTGACCTCTAGGGCCAGCGGCCTCTCCGGGTTGGCCTCCAGGACTTCGATGAAGCCGTAGGAATAGACGGACCGGCCGTTGATGCGGAGCACGATGTCGCCGGGCTCCAGGCCGCCCTTGGCCGCGGGCGATCCGGGCACGACCGAAACCAGCTGGGTCAAGACCTTTCCAAAAAAACCGGCATAGCCCATATTGTAGCGAGTCCGCTTCTCGGTGCGCAGCTCGGCTTTTTCCGGCCGGCCCTGGCGAATGATGTCGAGCCGGAGCAGCTTGTCCGGCTGAGTCCCCACGGCCAGCTCCACATCAGTCCAGGTTGGCACCCTCTGGCCGTTGATGCGCTGGAGCTCATCGTCAGGCTGCAGGCCCGCTTTCTGCGCGGGCGAGCCCGGCTCGATCCAGCCGATGACCGGTTTTTGGTCCTGGTAGAGGGGGACCTTGACCCCGGCCATATTGACCACGGCCACCAGGATCACGGCCAGCACGATGTTCATCAGCGCCCCGGCGACGATGACCAGAAACCTCTGCCAGCGCTTCTTGGCCATAAAGTCGTCCGGTTCCAGGGGCCGGTCTTTTTCGAAAAGGCCTTCGCCCAGAAACTTGACGTAGCCGCCTACGGGCAAGAGGCTGACCCGGTAATCGGTGTGGCCGCGTTTGACCCCGAACAGGCGTTTGCCCATCCCGAAAGAAAAAACTTCAACGCGAATGCCCATGAGCCGGCCTATGATGAAATGGCCGAACTCATGAGTAAAAACGATGACGGTGAAGACGATGAGAAAAGCAAGGAGGTACTGGGCATTGTTGGCCAGCGTGTTCCAGACAGCTTGCATGACGGCACCTTTCAATGAATGAAATTTTGGGCAGCCCGCCGAACCTGAGCGTTGAGGGACAGGATGTCCTCCAGGCTCTCCGTCTCCCGGCTGCGGTGTCCCTTCAGGACTCCGGCCACCGTCCGGGCGATGCCCGGGAAAGAGATCCGTCCTTGGAGGAAAGCTTCGACCGCTTCCTCGTTGGCCGCATTGAGGGCTACGCTGTAGCTGGAGGGCTCTTCCAGCGCCCGGCGGGCGAGGCCCAGGAGCGGGAATTTCGCGGCGTCGACCGGATAGAACTCCAGGTTGCGGACCTCGGCCAGGTCGAGGCTGGGAAGGGGCGGGTCCTCCCGGTGAGGGTAGGTCAGAGCGTACTGGATGGGGAGGCGCATGTCGGTGCGGCTGAGCTGGGCCAAGACCGACCCGTCCCTCATCTCCACCAGACAATGGACGATGCTCTGGGGGTGGATGATGACGTCAAGCTGCTCGGGCCGCAGGTCGAACAGCCAGCGGGCTTCGATAAGCTCCAACCCTTTGTTCATCAGGGTGGCCGAATCCACGGTCACCTTCCGTCCCATCTTCCAGCGGGGGTGGGCCAGAGCCTCTTCCACGGTTTTCTTCTCCAGCTCGGCCGTCGGCGTGCGGAGGAACGGCCCGCCCGAGGCGGTCAGGATGACCCGGCGCACCTCTTCCTTCCGCACTCCAACCAGGCACTGGAAGATCCCGCTGTGTTCACTGTCCACGGGCAGGATTTCAGCGCCCGAACGGGAAACAGCCTCCAGGACCAGCCGTCCGGCCACGACCATGGATTCCTTATTGGCCAGGGCGATGCGCTTGCCCGTCTCGGCGGCGGCCAGGGTGGCCCGCAGGCCGCCGATGCCGCTGATGGCCGAAACGACGATGTCGGCCTCTTCCAGCCTGGCCGCCTCCTCGGCGGCCTCGGGGCCGTAAAAAACTCTCAGGTCCGGCCCGCGGTAAAGACGCCGGAACTCATCGGCCTGGATTTTGCCCTCCAGGGAAACGAGAGACGGGTGGAAACGCTCGGCCTGCTCGGCCAGGAGAGGAACGTTCGACCTGGCCGCCAGGCCTCCCACCCGAAAACTGCCCTTGAGGTGGCCCACCACCTCCAGGGTATTCCGGCCGATCGAGCCGGTCGAGCCGAGGAGGGTCAGGGTTTTCATTTGAAATATCGCATCAAGTAATAGAAGGAAGGGCCGGCCAGGATCAGGCTGTCCACTCGGTCGAGCAAACCGCCGTGGCCGGGGAAGATGTTGCCCGAATCTTTGACTCCCGCGGCCCTCTTGAACAGCGACTCCAGAGGGATCCCAGAGTTGGGCCACGGCCTGAAGAAGGAGGCCGAAAATGACCGCTTGTTCCAAAGAGAGCTCGCCGTAAAAAAGCTCCCGGGCGGCAACCGCCCCCAGGACGCCGAACACCAGTCCGCCCGCCGCGCCTTCCCAAGTCTTGTGGGGGCTGGCCAGGGGAAACATCTTATGCCGGCCGAATAAAGAGCCGACCAGGAAAGCTCCCGTATCGCCGGCGAAAACCGCGGCGAATAAAAAATAAATGGCCCAGGGGCCGAACTCTCTGCGCAGGGGAAGGAAATGGTTGAGGGTGAAGCTCAGGTAGACCGCCCCCAGAAACGTAACGGCCAAGGACTGGGGAAAGAGCATCGTCCGTTCCAAGCTGTTAAAGCGGATAAGATAGATGAGGCCGGCCGCCAGGAAACAAGCGAGCAAAGCCAAGGCCAGGGGGACGCTGGGAAAGATGAAGGGGAGGCTGAGGAGGAGGCTGAGGGCCACTCCGGCCGGGGCCTGGGGGTAAAGGTTCTTTTTCCGGGCCAAGCCGTAGAATTCAAAAAGCGCGACCAGGATCAACAGGTTGAGGACCGCGGCCATCAGCCAGTCGGCGGCGAAATGGATTAAGGCCACCACCGCGGCCAGGACGACCAGGGCGGTGGGCAGCCTTCTGTGAGCGTCAAGCTTCTTCCACATCTCTTTGTTCGTAAAAACCCGGGCCGGGCGAGAAGGAGAATGTCCTCCCTCAGCCAGAACCTTCGGCCGGCTGGATGTCTCCGAACCTCCTCTCCCGTCTCTGATAATCCACCAGCGCTTCCAGGAGGTGAATCTTCCGGAAATCGGGCCAATAGACCTTGGTGATCCAGATCTCGGCGTAGGCGATCTGCCACAATAGAAAGTTCGAGATGCGCATCTCCCCGCTCGTCCTGATGAGAAGGTCCGGGTCGGGCAATCCGGCCGTGTCGAGATGCCGGGCGAATGTCTCTTCGTCCAGGCTGTCCGGGTCGAGGTGGCCGCCGCGGACCACACGCCGGACGGCTTCCACAATCTCCGCCCGGCCGCTGTAGTTCAGGGCCAGCACAATGCGCAACCCTGTGTTGGAGGCCGTAAGCTTCATGACCCGCTCCAACTCACGCCGTACCGCGGCGGGCAGTCTCTCCAGCCGGCCGATGGTGGATAGCCGAAAGTTGTTCTCCATCAGGACTTTATACTCTTTCTTCAGATACTCCTCCAGAACCTTCCACAGGGTGGCCACTTCGGTTTTGGGACGTTTCCAATTCTCGCGGGAGAAGGCGAATAGGGTAAGGACTTGCAAGCCCAGGCGGGCGCTGGCCTCCACGACTTCTCGGACGGATTTAGAGCCGGCCCGGTGGCCTTCAATGCGCGGCAGGTTCCGTTCCTTGGCCCAGCGGCCGTTGCCGTCCATGATCACGGCCACATGTCGCGGCATCCTTCCCGGGTCGAGCTTTTCGGCCAGTTCGGCCTCAGGGGTGCCCGGCTCGAGGTAGCCCTTAAGCTTCTCCAGCATGGGCTTTATTATAGCAAAAAAATGGCTCTCTTCCATATCAGGCCGGGAAGTTCTGAGGAAATGTTCGGGACGGTCTCGCTCCCGGGAAGGTTTTTAACGCCGTTCCCTTACCGTCTTCTCAGCGCCTGCGGAACTCGCCTAGGAGATCAACGCTCTACGCCTGAGTCTCTCGGCTTTCACAACATCTTCCTTGATGGTCAAGAGGCTCAAACATCCTCGGCGCCCCTTAAAACGGGGTCCCTTCGAAGACGGCTCGGGAAGGCTAAACCTTCCCTGATGGTCGCTACGACCGCCCCGGACATTTCCTTTTAGAAGCCCACTCGAACAGAATGGAAGAAAACCCAAAAAATCATATGAAAATCCATTTTTTTTCTAGACGGGCGGCTAAAGATTTGATACCCTCAAGAAGCATCTCCGTTCCCCTGAATCATGGGGAGGAGCCGTGACAGGACCCCTCCTCTTTTTGATTGTCTGGTCATGCGGAGGAGATGCTTTTTCTTTTAAAGAACATGTGTTTAGGCATACCGGCCAAAATCGTCAGCCTGGATGAAAACAGGCAGGGCGAAGTGGACTACCTCGGCACCCGGGTCAAGGCCAGCTTCATGCTCCTGGAAGAGGCCAAGCTGGGCGATTGGGTGATCGTCCACGCCGGCTTCGCCATCTCCCAAATGGATGAAGAGGAAGCCCGGGAAACCCTGTCGCTCCTCCGTGAGCTGGCCTCCGCGCAGGACACATGAAGGAATTCCGCGACCGGAAGGTCTTGGCCGGCCTGCTGCGGACCATCGGCCGCCAAGCCAAACAGGCAGGCCCGCCCCTGCGGCTGATGGAGGTCTGCGGCACCCACACCATGACCATCCACCGTTATGGCCTGCAGCCGATGCTTGAGCAGGCCGGCGTGGTCATGACCTCCGGACCCGGCTGCCCGGTGTGCATCACGCCCGACGCCTATCATGAGGCGGCCATCGGGCTGGTCACCGGCCGGGAGAACATCATCCTGGCCACCTTCGGGGACATGACCCGCGTTCCCACACCGCGGGGCTCGCTCCAGACCGTGGTCCCCGCGGCCGGATCACGCCTCAAAATCGTTTATTCTCCGCAGGAGGCCCTGGAGGCGGCCCGGCAGAACCCCGGCCGGGAGGTCATCTTTTTTGGCGTGGGGTTCGAAACGACCATCCCTTCCATCGCCCTGACCATCAAGCAGGCCGCCCGGGAGCGTCTGTCCAACTTCTGCGTCCTCTCCGCCCTGTGGATCATTCCCCCGCCCCTGCGGGCAATCCTGGAGTCGGGGGAGGTGCGCCTCCAAGGATTCCTTTATCCGGGCCACGTCTCGGCCATCATCGGGCTGCGTCCGTACGCTTTTGTGGCCGAGGAGTTCGGCGTGCCGGGCGCGGTGGCCGGGTTTGAGCCGGCCGATATACTGTTGGCTGTCTCTTCGATCCTCGGCCAAATCATCCAAAAAAGGCCGGCCGTGGCCAATGTGTACGGCCGGGTTGTCCGCGACGAGGGCAACCCCCGAGCGCTGGCCATCATGGAAGAGATGCTGGAAGTCAAAGACGCCCTTTGGCGGGGTCTGGGCCTCATTCCCAAGAGCGGCCTGAGGATCAGAGATTCATACGGCGCCTGGGATGCGGAAAAAAAGCACGGCCTCCGGCTCGAGCCGGGCTTGGCCGAGCTGGCCGGCTGCCGGTGCGGAGAGGTTCTGCGCGGAGCGCTGGCGCCGCCGGAGTGCGGCCTCTTCGGCCGAATCTGCAACCCGGAATCTCCCCGGGGACCCTGCATGGTCTCCCTGGAGGGCGCCTGCCTGGTGTATTATAAATATTCACGAAGATGAGCCCGCGTTTTCTTAAGGAACAGCCGGCCAGGATCAGCCTGGAACTTGGAAGCGGAGGCCGGCTGATGAGGGATTTCCTCAGCCGTCACATCCTGACCACCTTCCAAAGCCCATTGCTGCGCGGCCTTCCGGACGCCAGCCATCTCCCGGAGGGGATCGCCTTTACTACAGACGCTTATGTGGTCGATCCAATTTTCTTCCCGGGCGGGGATATCGGCCGGCTGGCCGTGAACGGCACGGTCAACGACCTGGTGGTCTCCGGAGCCGTACCCCAGTACTTGTCCCTGTCGCTCATTCTGGAAGAGGGGCTGGCCATGGAGGACCTGAAGAGAATCCTGAGCTCCATCAAATCCGCGGCAGCCAAGGCCGGAGTCGAAGTCGTCACCGGCGATACCAAGGTCGTCCGCCGCGGCCAGGCCGACAAAGTGTTCATCGTCACTTCCGGCCTGGGCCGGGTCCTGGCCAAGCCCTCGCTATCCAAAATGCGGCCGGGCGACGCGGTCATCGTCACCGGGAGCTTGGGCGAACACAGCCTGGCCGTGCTGTTGGCGCGCGGCGACTTCAGCCTGTCGGCCAAAATTAAAAGCGATTGCGCTCCGCTCCGATTCCTTCTCCCTCTGTGGAAACAGGGCGCGCTGTGGATGAGGGACATCACCCGGGGAGGCCTGGCCACCATCCTCTCCGAGCTGACCGAGCAACTTCCCTACTCTCTACTCATCGAGGAGGAAAAGATCCCGCTCTCCAAGCCGGTCCGGGGAGCGGCTGAGTTGCTGGGGATCGATCCGCTTTACCTGGCCTGCGAGGGCCGGGCCGTCCTGGCCGTCCCGGCCAAGAAAGCGGATGCCATCCTCCGCTCGCTCAGACGTCAGGCCCAAGGCCGGAGAGCGGCCATCATCGGCCGGGTGGAAAACAAGGCGGGAAGACCGGGCGAGCTGCTCCTGGCCACCCTGGCCGGCGGGCTGAGGCGGCTGGAGCCCTTGACCTCGGAACTCCTGCCCAGAATATGTTGACGCGATCATGAGGCCAATCTGCGGATTCTGTGCTCGGCTGGCCCTCGTCGGGCTGGCCTTGATTCCGGCCATTATCTCCGGATGCCGGGACAGCCAGGATTTCCCCAAAGACAACAGCTCCAGGGATTACGCCTGCCGGATAAAGCCCGCTCGACAAAGCCTCGAAGCCTGGGAGGGCGAACCGTTCCTGCTGAGGGTCGAAGCTAAAAATACGGGCCGCAAAGATTGGATCTCCTCCGGCCCGAACCCGGTGATGCTGTCCTACCACCTTCTCAATTCGAAAAAACGCATGCTTTCCCGGGACAACACCCGCTATCCATTCTCCAGGCTTATTCCGGCCGGGGGAACGGCCGGCCTGACGCTCACGGGCAAAGCTCCTCTTGAAGCGGGCAAGTATTTCCTGGAGCTCGACTTAGTGCAGGAGGGCGTCTCTTGGTTTAAGGACCTGGGCTCCAGGACCTATCAGGTTGCGCTCCTGGTCAAGCCCAGACCCTGGCCGGAGAACTCCGAAGCTCTGACCCTTGATTACGGCCGGTTCACCAATTTTCGAGCGGAACGGAAGGGCCTGGCCGACCTCCTCAAGCTCATTCGCATCACCCTCAACCGCAACGATGTCACCTTCAATGGACGGACGGGGCGGGTGGCGGGGTTCCGGGCCGGAACGGGCTATCCGCAGATCTGGCTCAGGGATGCCAGCACCATCATTCCCGCCAGCCGCTGGTTCTACGACCGCGACTACATCGATTCCTGGCTCCGGGAACACCTGTCCTTTCAGAAGGAGGACGGCTCCCTGTCCGACTGGTTCGACATTCAAGGCCGGACGGATAAGAACTCGGTCGAGACCGACCAGGAAACGAGCGCCGTGCTGGCCGCCAGCCAGGCCGCCGGACTGCTGGGCTCGAGCTGGCTGCAAGAGGAGATCGAAGGACAGACAATTCTGAATCGCTTGGAGCGGGCCCTGGGCTATGTCCTGGCCGAGCGGTTCGACGAGAAAACGGGCTTGGTCACCGGCGCCCACACCATCGACTGGGGCGATGTGGAGGAAGTGGACTCCGACCAGCAGGCCGTCTATCGCGACAGCCGCTCACACCTCACAGCCGATATATACGACCAGGCCATGTTCTACCAGGCCGCCCGCGAACTGGCGGCCATGATGGAGGGGGCCGGCTTTAAGGAAAAGGCCATGTTGTGGACCATCCAGGCCGATTCCCTGCAGAAAAAGGCGAACGAGCGGCTCTGGCAGCCGGAGCGCGGATTCTATCGGGTCCATATCCATCTCGACCCGAAATACGTTCATGACTTCAACGAGGACGAACTCTTTGCCATGGGCGGGAACGTCACGGCCATCCTGTCCGGGCTGGCCGATGAGACCAAGAGAAATCTCATCCTGCAGAAAGCCCTTGAACTGCAGAAGGCTTTCGGCCTGCCCACGGTCGGCGGAGTGCTGCTGCCGCCCTACCCGCCGGGGGTTTTCAAGCACCCGGCCGTGGACGAACCCTACGAATATCAGAACGGCGGCCAGTGGGACTGGTTCGGCGGCAGGCTCGTTTACGCCCTTTTCGACAGCGGCTACAGCCGCGCCGCCAAGGACAAGCTCCGGGAGATCATCCTCAAGGACTTGCGCAACGGAGGATTATCGGAATGGGACGATCGGAAGGGCACAGCCCGCGGGAGCGAATTCTTCAGCGGCAGCGCCGGCAGCTTGGCCAAAGCTCTCCTGGAAGGGTATTTTGGGCTGAGGATGAGCCGCGCCGGCATCAGCCTGGAGCCGCGCTTGGCCGGCGATGAAGCCCGGGTACACGCCTTCCTGCCCGCGGCCGATATTTTCCTGGCCTACGAGCACCGGGTGCTGGCCGACGGAAAAACCTTGGCCCTCGACTTCAACAGCAACTTCACCGAGCCGGGGACGGTCAAAGTGCTGTTGCCCTGGATGTACGTGCCGGGTGAATCGCGCGAGGTGAGATCGGAGGAGCTGGAAGTCACCCTGGACGGACGGCCGGTCGTTTTCCGGAAAACTCGTGTCCAGCAGGATGAATTCGTCATCATCCAGACGGATTTTAAGAATCACCGTCTGAAAATCAAGCTGAAATAGAAGGAGAGTTGCGGTCAGCCGCGCCTGACGGCTTCCCAGACCGCTCCGGGCTTCAGCTTGAAAAGCGCCTGCCGCTCGTTGTAGTAGGCCAGCCAGCAGTCCCGGCAATTGTGCGTCTGAACATGGAGAAGGCTCGGGATGAGGCCGTGCCGGAGAATATTTTTCGGCACAAAATCCGCCGTGTACTGACAGCAGGGCAAAACATCTCCGTTGCACTCGACCCGGATATAATCTTTTCCGGCCACGCAGGGAGAAACGCCCGGGCCCTTTAGGGACACCAGGCTATAGTCCGGCCAATCCATCACTTTTTTATAAGCCCACCGAGAAAATGTGAGCGCCCGGCCCTTCTTTTTCCAAAGGATCATGCGCCGGCTGACCTCCCGTATTTCTTCGAACGTCAGAGCCAACGACCGCGCCTCTTCAACATAATACATTCGCCCAAAAACTATGGGCTGGGCGTTCATCAGCACACCCCGGGCCTCGCAGAAGGCCAGCATATCCCCAAGGTCGTTCAGGTTAGCCCGAGTCAGCACCATGTTGACATAGGTCCGCAGGCCGCGTCTGAGAGAGAGGTCAATCGTCTTCACCGCGGCCTCAAAGGACCCTTTTCCCCGAATACGGTCATTCCCTTCGGGATGGGGGGAGTCCAAGCTGACGATGATCTCCTGGAGATAATCAAGCAGCTCAGGACGGGCAGCAATCGTTGAGCCGTTTGTGGTGGCTGCCGGAATCATTCCGGCAGCCTTCACTTCTCTGGTCAGCTCCCGAAAATCCGGCCGTAAAGTCGGCTCGCCTCCATGAAACTTGAAGCGTATGGTTCCCAGCCAGGCAAAGCCTCGAATAATATCTTTCCATTGCTGAGTTGTCATTTGAGGTTTCAGCCGGTCGGGGTAATGGCAATAAAGACAATGGAGGTTGCACTCATTGAGGAGGGCCGCTTCGACCTCAAAAGGATGGAGCTTTCGAAAGCGGCGGGCAATATAGCGGGAAGCCATTTTCACGTGGTGGAGCCGAATCACGATCTTCCTCCGAGGGGAACCTGGCCTTGGGAATTGAGATGCAGCGTCAACATAGACATCAGAGTAAGGGCAAGATAACGGCTCAGGGCCAGGGGCAATTTCCACCAACGGTTCTTCTCACCCTTGAGGAGAGAGGAGCAGAAAAGGAGGATGTACAGGGGCAAGGCGAATACGGAAAATACAAACAGCGGCCATGGCCAATAACGCGTCCCCAAAAGGATTAAAGAGAAAGCAGCGAGAACAATTGCCATTTTCGGCGTCACCAAGAAGTGCCAGAGTCTCATAAACCGGGCCAGCCGCCAGCCCGGCGAAGAAGCGGCCGTCGTCGATGAATTCCGAAGCTCGGCCAGATAACCGGCTCCGCGACGGCGCCGAAACTGAATCATCTGCTTGAGAGTCTGGGGCACACGGAGTTCCATGGTGCGGGCCTTTCGGCCTAGGCGCACATGAAAGCCATTGGCACCGGTAAGAAGAGAAAGGTGAATGTCTTCCGCTTGTGCTCTTTTGGATAGAGACATAACCTTGCTTTGGCGGCAGGCATAGCACACTCCCGAAAAGCTTGCGGCCGAGAGCGCCTCGCCCTCCAGCCACCACAGGCCGTTGAGAAACCGCCAATGAATGCGTTCCTCCACTCAGGAGCTTTGAGGCTCCACCGAGGCGCCCACAATCGCCGCCTGAGGATCGCTTCCCAGCAGGCTGACCAGCTCCCTGATACAGGAAGCGTCCAGCCTGGCGTCCGTATCCGTGACGACAACTATCTCCTCTTCCAAAAGAGTCAGGGCCTGGGCAACCTTTTCGGCCTTTCCCCGGGCCTTATCCAGGCTGACGAATTGAATCTTTTTTCCCCTGGCCATCTCTTTCCGAACGAGCTCCGCTGTCCTGTCGGCGGATCCGCCTTCGACCACCAGAA
Source organism: Candidatus Aminicenantota bacterium (assembly GCA_963702835.1). GTDB lineage: Bacteria > Acidobacteriota > Aminicenantia > Aminicenantales > JAFGAV01 > JAFGAV01. The sequence continues at coordinate 491,881 of OY969762.1, read as the reverse complement.
CGGAAACGCACTTCCCCGGATAATCGATCTTCTCCAGGTCGGAAAGTTTGGAGAGGATCAAGTCCTCTTCGTTCAGGACCGGAACGACAATGGCAATATCCGGCAGGAATTTATGGTTTGTTTTGCTTTTGGGACTGACGGCGACAATCCCGCCCAGGATAGCCAAATAACCGTAAGTGGAGAGCCAGGTAAGTGAGGCCAGGGCTATAAAAAGCAAGAAAATGATCCCCATCGTTTCCAGCCCTGCGGCTATTTGCGGCCGAGGCAAGAGTACTCGAAGCCCAGGGCCCGCAGAGCGGCCGGGTCGAAGATGTTCCGGCCGTCGATCAGAATGGGGTTGGCCATCATGCCCTTCAGCTTCTTCAAGTCGAGCGTCTTGAATTCCTCCCACTCGGTGATGAACAGGAGGGCGTTGGCTCCCTCGGCCGCCTGGTAGGCGGAGGAGCAATAGACGATCCGCCCGCCGTCCGGGGGGAAGAGCTCCTTCATATTGGCCATGGCCTGGGGGTCATACAACCTCAGGTTGGCGCCCTGGTCCAGCAGAGCGGCGATGACCTTGATGCTGGGGGCCTCCCGGATATCGTCTGTCTCTGGCTTGAAGGCCAACCCCAGCAGGCCGATCCTCTTGTCCTTGAGGATCCACAAGGCCTGCCTGATCTTGTCCACAAAGACCCGGACCCGGTCGGTGTTGATCCTCTCCCCTTCCCTCAGCAGTCGCATATCCACGCCCAGGTCCTCGCCGATTTTGGTCAAGGCCTTGATGTCCTTGGGAAAGCAGGAGCCGCCGTAGCCCAGGCCGGCCCGCAAAAAGAGCGCGCCGATGCGGGGGTCCAAGCCCATGCCCTTGGCCACCTGGTCCACGTCGGCCTCGGTCTTCTCGCACAGGTTGGCGATGAGGTTGATGTAGGAGATCTTGAGAGCCAGGAAGGAGTTGGAGGCGTGCTTGATCAGCTCGGCCGTATCAATGTTGGTGATGAGGATGCGGTCCTTCAGGGCCTCATAGATGCGGGCCAGCATGTCCCGGGCTCGCTCCGATTCAACGCCGATGATGATCCGGTCGGGGTGGAGAAAGTCGCTCACGGCCGACCCTTCGCGGAGAAACTCGGGATTGGAGGCCACATCAAAGGGCAGGTCGGACTTCCGGTACAGGGAGATCGTCCGCTTGATCCAGCTCGAGGTCTTGACCGGCACGGTGCTCTTCTCCACCACCACCTTATAGCCGTTGAGGTTCTCGGCGATCATCCGCGACACCTCTTCGATCTGGCTCATGTCGGCGCTGCCGTCATCGTGGGGCGGCGTGCCGACGCAGACAAAGATGATGTCGGACTCGCGGATGGTCCGGCCCAGGTCAGTGGAGAACTCGAGATGGCCCTTCTTCAGGTTCCTGGCCAGCAGAGCGTCCAGGCCGGGCTCGAAGATGGGCGTCTGGCCCGCCGAGATCATCTTGATCTTCTCCGCGACCTTGTCCGCACCGATGACCCGGTGGCCGAACTCGGCCAGGCCGACGGCCGTCACCAGGCCGACATACCCTGTCCCGATCACAGCGATTTTCATGGCTCTCCCCTCACCCCCTCAGGCCTTGACTACGTTGCGGCTGCGCTTTTTTATCGCGTTGCGGGTGTCCACCACCAGCGGCGCGTGCTTGACGATCCAATCATAATCGTAGGAGGAATGGTCGGTGGCGATGATGACCGCATCGGACTTCTTCAGCCGGCCGGCGGTCAGGGGCACGGACTTGAGCTCCAAGCCCGGGTACTCCCGGTGGCCGGCCGAGCGCGGCACGAAGGGGTCGTTGTAATCCACCCCGGCGCCCGCCTTCTGCAGGATACTGATGATCTTGAGGGAGGGCGACTCGCGCTGGTCGTCGATGTCCTTCTTATAGGCCACGCCCAGGACCAGCACCCGCGACCGGAACAGACTCTTGCCCGCCCGGTTCAGGGCCTCCGCGGTCTTCTGCACGACGTAGGCAGGCATCACCGTGTTGATTTCGCCGGCCACCTCGATGAGGCGCGTGGAAAAGTCGACTTCGCGGGCCTTCCAGGTCAGGTAAAAAGGGTCGATGGGAATGCAGTGGCCGCCCAGCCCCGGCCCGGGAGAAAAGGGCATGAAGCCGAAGGGCTTGGTCGAGGAGGCCTTGATGACCTCCCAGATATCAATCCCCATGCGCTCGAAGATCATCTTCAGCTCATTGACCAGGGCGATGTTGACGGCCCGGAAGATATTCTCCAGGAGCTTGGAGGACTCGGCCACCCGGGTGGAAGAAACCGGGACGGTGCGCACCACAACTTGGTCGTAAAGGGCTTTGGCCACCCTTAGGCAGTCGCGGGTCAGCCCGCCTACCACCTTGGGGATGGTGGCCGTATGGAATTGCTTGTTGCCGGGGTCCTCGCGCTCGGGGGAGAAGGCCAGGAAGAAATCCTTGCCGGCCCGAAGCCCGCTCTCCTCTAGGATGGGCTTCATCTCCTCGTCGGTCGTGCCGGGGTAAGTGGTGCTCTCCAGGATGATAAGCTGGCCCTTGACCAAGTTGCGGCTGATGGTCCGGGTGGTGTTCAGGACAAAGGACAGGTCCGGGTTGCGGTGACTGTCCAAGGGGGTAGGAACACAGATGATGACCGCGTCCATGTTCCGCAGCCGGCCAAAGTCTGCGGTGGCGGAGAAAGTCCGCCGGGCCAGGAAATGCTTCAGCTCGGCGCCGGATATGTGGCGAATATAGCTCCGGCCCTGCATGAGCCAGTCGATCTTTTTCTGGTCGATGTCGAAGCCGGTCACCCGGAACCCGGCCTGGAGGAAAGCCTTGACCAGGGGCAGCCCGACATAGCCCAGGCCGATGACGCCCACCCGGGCCCTCTTGTCCTTGATTTTTTTTTCCAACCCTTGGGCAAGCCTGTTCATGTCCTGTGCTCCTTGTACCAACGGACTGTCCGCTCCAACCCCTCCCTGAACCCGACCTCAAGCCTGTAGCCCAGGACCTGGGCGGCCAGGGAAATGTCTGCCCAGGAATGAAGAATATCGCCGGGCCGGGGCCGGTCGTAGACGGGCTTCGCTCCGGAGCCGGTGATGTCCCCGATCACGGCGGCCAACTCATTGACCGTGACCCGGCCGCCTCCGGCGATATTGAACACCCCGCCCGCCGCCCCGGCCGCCCGGCAGGCCAGCAGGTTGGCCCGGACGACATTAACCACATAGGTAAAATCGCGCGACTGGGAACCGTCGCCGAAGATTTTTGGCGGCCGGCCCTGGAGATAATGGCTGATAAAGAGCGGGATGACGGCCGCATACTGCGAGGCGGGGTCCTGGCGCGGGCCGAAAATGTTGAAGTAGCGCAGGCAGACGGTGGGCAGGCCGAAAGTGCGGTTGAAAACCTGGCAATAGCGCTCCCCGGCCACTTTGGTCACGGCATAGGGCGAGAGGGGCAGGCCTTCGCCGCCTTCCCGCTTGGGCAGCCTCTCGTCGGCGCCATAGACCGAAGAGGAAGAAGCAAAGACGAAGCGCTTCACCCCGGCCTCATGGGCCGCCTTGAGCATGTTCAGCGTTCCGCCGACGTTGATATCATTGGAGAGAAGCGGGTCCAGGACGGAGCGCGGCACCGAGGGCAGGGCCGCCTGATGCAGGACGAAGTCAACGGATTCGGCCGCTCGGCGGCAGGTCTCCAGATTCCGCACGTCGCCCTCGACGAGTTCGATCTGATCCGCGAATTCGGCCAGGTTTTCCCGGTGACCGGTCATGAAATTGTCGAGCACTCGGACTCTCTCGCCGCAGCGGACGAGCTCCTCGACCAGGTGCGATCCGATGAATCCCCCTCCGCCGGTTACCAGGTAGAACCCCATCCCTTCTCGGCTCCTCTCCGGCCGGCTCACGGCCGGCTCTTAAAGATAGCCCAACTCCCGCATTTTGGCTATGACTTTTTCAACGCTCTCCTCGATCGTCTCTTTGTCCGTTTCCAAGACGAGTTCCGGACGGAGCGGTTCCTCATAGGGGTCGCTGACGCCGGTGAACTCCTTGATTTCGCCGCGCAGGGCCTTCTGGTACATGCCCTTGATGTCGCGTTTCATGCAGACCTCGACCGGACACTTAACGTAAATCTCGCAAAAATTCCGGATCTGCTGCCTGGCGCGGTCGCGCATCTCGCGGTAGGGCGAGATGAAGGAGACAAGAACCGCCACGCCGTTCCGGGCCAGCAGTTTGGCCACGAAGGTCACCCGGCGGATATTCTCGTCCCGGTCGGCCTTGGAGAAGCCCAGGTCGCGGGTCAGGTCCTGGCGGACGATGTCGCCGTCAAGCCGCTCGGCCCGCAGCTCCCCGGCTTTGAGCCTTTCGGCCACGATATCGGCCACGGCCGACTTTCCCGAGCAGGGCAGCCCGGTGAACCATAGGGTGACGCCTTTTTGATCCTTGCCGCAGGTCATTCTCTCCAGCTCCTTTCCATCAGACAACTTCGATCCTGTCCTTGACTTTGCCGGCGGGGCGCGTCCGCTTCCATCAGGGTAAAAGGGACTTACCGGTCATCTCCGCGGGCACCTCAAGCCCCATGGCCCGCAGGATGGTGGGGGCCACGTCCAGGATATCGATGTCCCGGCGGCCCCGGGCGGCCGAGGCCGGGTCCACTAGGATATAAACCCCCTCCTGAGCATGGACCGCGTCGTCGGGCCCGGTGTCGTTCTCCTGGAGGTAGCGGCTCTCCCAGCCGAGCGTGCCGGCCGAACGCCAATAGAGGTCGTCGAAATAGATCATCAAGTCGGGATAATCGCCGCGGACCTCGGGAAAGTGCTCGTTGGGCTTGATGACCTTGGTCTGCCAGGCCTCGCCCCGCGGCCCCCGGATGGCCCGGATTTTTTGAGCCAGCTTCTCGCGCTCACTCTCGTAGTCCTCGGGCTTGATGATGCCGCCCGGCTCGCGGCCCTCGACGTTGAGGAAGATGCGGGCATAGTAGCCGCCCCAGCCCCAGGCCTTGGTCCGGGGCCAGTCCACGGCCAGCTTCTCGATGGTCTCCACCTTGGCCGGCTGTTCCTTGAGGGCCAGGTACCCTTCCTCGATCAGCCATTCGTTGATGCAGAAGGCGCCCTTCATCCTTTTAGCGCCGTGGTCGGAGATGGCCAGCAGCACGGTGTCCTTGTCCAGCTGGCCGATCATCTGGCCCAGCTTGCGGTCGAGGAATTTGTAGTAATCGATGATGGCATTCCGGTAGGGGCTGCCGGGCTGGTGGAGGTGGTGCGCCGGGTCATAGTACTTCCAGAAGGTGTGCTGGACGCGGTCCACGCCGATCTCCACGAACATGAACAGGTCCCAGGGCTTTTCCTTCAGGAGATAGTCCATGACCTTAAAGCGCTGCTCGGTCATCTCGTAGATCTTCCGCAGGATCTCATCCCGGTCCTCGGTGCGGAAGGCGGCATCGAAGATGTAAGGGCCGAACCTCGACTCGATCTCCGCCTTGAGCTCGGCCGGGTAGGTGTAATCCTTGTCCGGGCCGGGGGTGATGAAGCAGGAGATGAGCCAGCCCGGCACGGGATAGGGCGGGTAGCTGGGCGGCACGCTGACCAGGCAGCTCCGGCCGCCGGCCTGGCCCAGGTAGTCCCAAACCTTGGGAGCCTTGACCGCCCGCGCGTTGGCTATCCACATTTTATCGTAGGAGTAATCGGTCCGGTGGCGGAAGCCGTAGATCCCCAGGCGGGCCGGGTCCAGGCCGGTGCACATGACCATCCAGGCCGGGATAGTGATAGGCGGGTCGGAGGAGCGCATGGTGCCCCACAGGCCGCGGCGAAGGAGGCCGGCCAGGGTGGGAAGCTCCGCCCGGCGGTCGAAGACGATCTCGGCCGGGGCCGAATCCAGCCCCATGATCAGCATTTTTTTCTTCATGGCCGGCGCCGCTGCCTATTCATTGAACGGTTCCTTGAAGCCCATGATGACGCGGGCCACCTCGGGCCGCATCATCTCCACGGGGGGGACCTCGCCCTTCACCAGCATGTCCCTGATTTTCGTCCCGGAGAACTGGATCTGGTCGGCCGGCGGGTGAGGGCAGATCTTCTCGTTGACCACCGAGCCGCACTTCTTGCAGAAGGAGAAAGAGCGGAAGAAGAGCGGCACGATGCCCAGGTCGGGAAACTCCTCGAAGATGTCCTGGGCGGCATAGGGCTTATAGTAGGCGCCCACCCCGGCGTGGTCGCGGCCGATGATGATGTGGGTGCATCCGAAATTCTTGCGCAGGATGGCGTGGTGGATGGCCTCGCGCGGGCCGGCGTAGCGCATTTCCATCTTGAGGATGGCCATCACCGCGCGGTCCTTGAGGTAGTAGTTCTTGATGAGCTCCTCATAGGAGGACAGGATCACCTCATCCTTGTAGTCCCCTTTTTTCTTCCGGCCGATGACGGGGTTGATGAAAAGGCCGTCGGTGAAGGTCAGGGCCGTCTTCTGCACGTACTCGTGGCCTATATGGGGCGTGTTGCGCGTCTGGAAACCGACCACGGTCTTCCAGCCTTTCTCCCTGAAAAGGATTCGCGTCTCCTTGGGGCTGAGGTGCCATTTGGCGAAGGATGTGGCCGGGGCCTGAATGAGGTCCACCGGGCCGGCCAGCAGCACCGGCTTCATCTGCCGCGTGCGGGCCACCCCGGGATGGGCGGCGTCCAGGGTCCTATAGACTTTCTCCGCCATCTCCTCACGGTCGAAGGTGTACTTCTCTTGGAGATGGAAGAGGGCCAGCGGTTCCCCCGTCTCGGCGGCCAGCAGAATGTCCCGGCCTTCTTTGAGCTTAGCCGCCTCGGCCTCCTCCACGTCTAGGACAATGGGCACGGTCCAGGCCATATCGTTGGCCAAGCGCATGTGGTCGAGCACGCCCCGGAAATCCTTTCGGCCCAGGAATCCAGCCAGGGGGCTATAAACCCCCGTGGCGATGTTCTCCACGTCGGAAACGGCGTCCTCATCGAGGCGTATTACGGGCAGGGACTTGGCCCGCTCCAGAGCTTCTTTCTTCTTATCGCCGGCCAGGACTCGCTCGATGAGCCGGCCGCCATGGGGTGCGATCATATTCTCCTCCTTCTCCAGGTCCTTGATCAGCGGATTTCGAGCGGCGGATATGAAAAGGACGCGGCCGGCATAACTTAAGCGGCCGCCCTCAGTCGATATAGCCCAGCGCTTTCAGCCTTTCCTTGACCTTCTCTTCCTCTTCCTGGCTGAACACCTCCGGGGAGGCTTCTTCCTTGGCGAAATGCTCGCGCAGGACTTTGCCGATATAGCTTGCCACCGAAGTGATCTCGGTGCCCTTAATTTTCTCCTCGATCTTTTTGTAGAGCGAGGTGGGGATCGAAACCGTGGTGAATTCCTTGTCCATTCCTTCTCCTTACGGAACCGAGAAGCCCTCTTTATATACCAGATGTGCATATTTTTCAATCGGTCCGGCCCCTTTCTTGACAATAGCTTAGCGACAGAAGACAAGAGCCTTGCAAGGAGGGCCCCATGAAAAAGCTTCTGACAGCATTCCTATGTCTGGCCATGGTCTGTTTCCTGGCCCAGGCCGCCGGCGCCCAAGTCAAGGCCGGGTTGAGGTTCTACGGCGGCCTGAACTATCTGGGCGGCGCCGACCTGAATAATGGCGGCCAGGCCTGGTTTGATTATTACAAACTGTCGGCCACCTCGGGCGGATATTCTTCTCAAGGCACATTCTCTCCCGCTCATCTGGGCCTGAATTTCGGGGGGGAGATTATGATCCTCTTTACCCCTCAGATCGGCCTCGGCCTGGGCGCAGATTATCTATCCGCGACCCGGACGAGCAAGATAGAATTTACGAAAATCTTTAACCCGACCATGGAATTTTCGATCAATCCCAAAGCCACCGCCATCCCGCTCAAACTCACCTTTTATTATATCCTGCCGGCCACGCCCTGGATGAACGTCGTCCTGCAGGCCGGAGCCGGCTACTACCTGGCCAAGGCCTATTATCATCAACGTATCCACGATCCAACTTCGTACGAAGATATTGAGATCGACACCAATGCCAACGGCCTGGGGTTTCACGGAGGGCTGGGTTTTGAATTTCCTTTTACCTCTCAGCTAGGCTTCCTGGTCGAATTCCTGGGCCGGTATGCTTCCCTCTCAGGGTTCGAAGGAAACATTGCAGTCAGCAGCACGGGGAGTTCCACCACAGATAACGGCAAGCTCTATTTCATCAAAATACTAAGCCCGCCCTACTTTTATTCCCTTCTCCTTGTCACGCCCACTAAACCGACAGGAACCGGCATAACCGCAGAAGAAGCCAAGGTTGATTTCAGCGGCTTCAGCTTGAGGGCCGGTTTCTTTATCCGGTTTTAGGGAACTTCGGTACTCTATCTGTTTTTTTAATGCCCAGGGGTCCAGGTGTGGCGGTGCGGATGAGGGCTTGGGGGGATTGCGCTTGGCCCTAAACTTGACAAAAAACCCCCCCGGACGGATAATCTTCATTTCATGAACGAAGACGCATTTTTGCCCGCCTGATATGGAAAAAATCCACCATCCCCTGGTCCACAAGTCCGGTTTTTTCGGCGTCCTTGACAGGAATCTACGCAAGCTGGAAAACCGGCTGGGCGTAAGCCTCGCCATCCGGGGAAACCACATCCTGGTGGACGGCCCGGCCAAAAAGATCGAATTCGCCAAGCTCTATTTCGACAAGCTGAGGGAGCTGGGGGACAAAGGCTTGGACCTCAAGGAGGAGGATTTCCACATCGCCCTGGACCTGCTGGAGGGCGGAGAGCGCCAGAAGCTCGAGACCTACGAGCCCTCCGAAGCCCTCATCCTGAGCCGCAAGTCCGTAACGCCCAAAGGCTACAACCAGCACCAGTACATCGAAGCCATCAAACGCTGCGACCTGGTGTTCGGCATCGGCCCGGCCGGCACGGGCAAAACCTACCTGGCCATGGCTATGGCCCTCTCCTTCCTCCAAAACAAGCAAGTGGAGCGCATCATCCTGACCCGGCCGGCGGTCGAGGCGGGCGAAAAGCTGGGCTTCCTGCCCGGCGACATAAATCAGAAGATCAACCCCTACCTGCGCCCCCTCTACGATGCCCTGTTCGACCTGACCCATACCGACCAGGCCAACCGGCTGATGGAAAAGGGCATCATCGAGATCGCCCCCCTGGCCTTCATGCGCGGCCGGACCCTCAACTCCGCCTTCATCATCATGGACGAGGCCCAGAACACGACCAAGGAGCAGATGAAGATGCTCCTGACCCGGGCCGGGTTCGGGACCAAAGCCGCCGTCACGGCCGACATCACCCAGATCGACCTACCCGACCCCCGCAAGTCAGGCGTCCTGCAAGCCCTCAAGATCCTGAAGGGAATCGAGGAAGTCGCCATCGTCCATTTCAACGAAAAAGACGTGGTCCGCCATCCCCTGGTCCAGAAAATCATCAAAGCCTACCAGAAAGAAGAAGAGCGGTCCCGGACAGCCTGACGGCGCGCCATGGGCAACATCTCTCTCAAAAAATTCAAGCTGTTTAAGTTCGCTCCGCGTCCCGCACTGCCTCCTGATGTCCCCCCTCTCGACGGAAACGGGAAGAAGCGCTTCAGGCCGCGGGACACTTTCAAGAGCCCGCTTCTGTGGCTGGTATTGTTCGTCCTGGTCATTTCCTATATGGTGTCCCAGTTTCCGCCGAAATCACTGCCCACGCCTAAGGCGGGCGAGATTGCCGCCCGCGACATCGCCGCGCCGGCCGCCCTGACCGTGGCTGACATGGAGGCCACCCGGGCCAAGCAGCGCGAGGCAGCCGACAGCGTCCTGCCCGTCTATGCCCTGGACCCGAATGTCTTTTCGAGCGTCCAGCAGAGGGTCCGCCAGTTTTTCCAGTTCGGGCGGGAGCAGTCCGGCGCGGGAGGGGCGGCCCCCTCGGCGGCCGGGCCGACCACAGCCGCAGCGCCCGCACCACCCGCCGACTTTGAATCCCTGCAGAAGAGCATCCTGGAAAAATTTGACGTCGAAGTTCCCTTCAGCGATCTCACCTACCTCCGCCAGCGGGCTTTCCCGGCCGGCCTGGAAGAGCCCCTGGTCAGCATCCTGGGACAGGCCTTAAACCGTGGCATTCTTATTTCCAAGGATCTCTTCATCTATCGCGAAAAGGAGCGCGGCTTCACCCTCATCCGTCCCCGCCAGCCGGCAAAAATAGTAAGCGCGGCCGATTTCCCGGACCTGCGCGAGGCCAAGGCGCTCGTGGCGGCCGAAGTTACCGGGCTCGACCTCTCCCCGCGCAGGAAGGCCGTGCTCACCAGCCTGGCCCAAAGCTTTCTGCAGCCCAACATCACCCTGGAAGCGGTCGAGACCGAAGCCCGGCGCAACCAGGCCGCCTCCTCCATCGAACCCATCTTCTACCAGATCAAAAAAGACAAGGTCATCGTCCGCAAGGGCGACGAAATCACCCCCGAACACCTGCGCCAGATCCGGATCATCAACTCGAACCTCCGCACCACTCCCTCCTGGCTCCTCAACGTCCTGGGCACTTTCCTCCTGCTGACGATTCTGGTCGCGACCATGTGGTACTATCTCCGGTCGCTGGAGAAGCCGTCCGAGGCGGTCCGGATCTTTTTCCTCCTGGGCCTGACCATCATCCTCGGCCTGATCTTCGAAAGGCTCGTCCAATTCTTGGCCCCGGTGATAAGCCAGAACTCAACCTTCTCCCTGCTCACCCAGCGGGAGAGCTACACCTATGCCATCCCCTTACAGTTCGGCGCGCTGCTCTTCGCTTTTTTGACCGCCATCCCCGTCACCCTTGTCTTCGTCATCCTCAACAGCCTGGCGGCCGGCTATGTCTTCCAGGGAGATTATTGGCTGACCATCTTCTGCCTGATCGGGGGGCTGGCGGCCATTTACGGCGTCAAGTACTTCCGGCGCCAGAAGCGAACCACGGTCCTGCGGGCAGCGCTTTTCATCATGACCCCCGTCAACCTGTTCCTCATCCTGGCCCTTCACCTGGTCAAAGAGCGGGGCGGCGAGCTGGGATTGCTGGCCAGCGAAGCCTTCATGACCCTCCTGGGGGGCGTGCTGTCGGCCGCCCTGGCCTTTGTCCTGCTGCCCATCATCGAGATCCTGTTCGGGTTCGTCACCACGCCGCGCTTGGCGGAGATGACCAGCTCCGACAATCCCGTGCTGAGGCAGATGGCCATCGAAGCGCCCGGCTCCTACCACCATTCCCTGATCGTGTCCACCCTGGCCGAGAAGGCGGCCGAGGTGGTCAGGCTCGACCCGCTGCTGATCAAGGCCGGGGCGCTGTACCACGACATCGGCAAGCTCAAGAGGCCGGAATATTTCTACGAGAACCGCAGCCGCAAAATCGATTCCCACCGCGGCCTGAAGCCTAGTATGAGCCGCCTGGTCATCGTCTCCCACGTCAAGGACGGCGTGGAGATGGCCCGCGAGCTGAAGCTGCCGCGCCGGGTGCGCGACATCGTCGAACAGCACCACGGCACCAACCTGGTCAGGTACTTCTACCAGAAGGCCAAGGAGAAGTACGACCCGGAGATGCAGACCGTGGGCGAGGAGCAATTCCGCTATCCCGGCCCGCCTCCCCAGAGCAAAGAGGCCGCCCTGGTCATGCTGGCCGATTCCACCGAAGCCGCCTGCCGGACTCTGCGCAGCCCGACCGAGGCCAACCTGAAGCGCGTCATCCAGGAGCTTTTTGACGGCCTCATTCAAGACGGCGAGCTGGACGACAGCGGCCTGTCCCTGGCCGAGCTCAGGGCCGTGGGGAATTCGTTCCTGTCCACGCTCGAGTCCATCTACCATCCGCGGGTGGCTTACCCCGGGCAGGATTATGAGCCCAGGCCTGAGGCCAAACCGGAAGACAAGGCGGAAAACAAAACTGAAAACAAGCCCGAGGAGAAGGCCGGCGCCGGAAAAGAAGCCGAGGCTGAAACCAAGAACGAACTCGAGAACAAAGCCAAAGCCGAGGACCAGTGATCACTGTTCTCAACAGCCAAAGCCGATATAAAATAAACCCCAGGCGGTTCAAGAGCATCCTGGAAAAACTGGCGCGGCGGTACGGGCTGGGGGCTCCGGAGGTCAGCCTGTCCTTTGTGGGCAGGGGCCGGATACGGACGCTCAACAGGCGATATTTAAAGAAGGACAAGCCGACCGATGTGTTGAGCTTTCCGCTGGGGGAAAGGGCGGCGGACGGGAAACACTACTTAGGTGACATCATCATCGCTCCGGAAATGGCCAGGCGGCAGAGCCGGGAGAAGGGCTTCAGCCTGGAGCGGGAGTTGGAGATTCTGGCCGTGCACGGGTTTTTGCATCTGATAGGCTATGACCATTCAGCCGGAATCGAGGAAGAGGAGGCCAAGGTTCAAAAAACCCTGCTTATGTGGAAATCATGAGCGCGCGCAGCATCCTATGGATCGTCCTGGGCCTGGCCTTCCTCGCGACGTTTTTTCTGTCGTTGCTACGCATCACCCTGGAGGCCTCCTCCCCCATCTCCTTCAGCCGCTACCTGGAGGAGCGCAACAAGGATAAGAAGCTGAGGGACCGGCTTTTGCGCATCTATGAGCAGGTCTTTGTGGCGTCCGGGTTCCTGCGAAATATTATCCTCATCGGCTTTCTGCTTCTCCTGTTCCTCCTCCTGCCGCATAACGGACTCTGGCCGTTATGGCTCTTCCTCGTCGGCTCCGGCATTTATATTATCATCTTCGACTGGAGCGCCCGCATCATCGCCGCCCTGACCCAGGGCCGGGCGATCGGCCTGTACCTGCCCTTTTTCCCGCTCATTCACTTCATCTCCTCGCCCTTTTTCCTGCTCCTGGGCCGATTCGAGCCCAAGGAGCCGAAGGAGGAAGCCGAGCGCGAAACGACCGACCAGGAGATCGAGACCTTCATCCAAGGAGCCCATGAGGAGGGCATCATCGCCAAGGATGAGGGCAGCCTCCTGCGCAGCGTGGTCGAGTTCGGAGATAGCGTGGTCCGGGAAATCATGACCCCCCGCGTGGACATGGTCTGCATCCGCGAGGATTCGACCATCGATAGACTCCGCAACCTGGTCATTGCCGAGAAATACTCCCGCATCCCGGTCTATAGGGACCGCATCGACAACGTCGAGGGCATTATCCACGCCAAGGACCTGCTGGCCTTCTCCGAGGACGAGCACAAGTCGGCTCCCATTAAGCCGCTCATCCGGCCGGTCCACTTCGTGCCCGAGGCTATGAAGCTCGACGAGCTGCTCAAGGAACTCCAGAAGCGGAAGGAGAAGATGGCCATCGTGGTGGACGAGCACGGCGGCGTGTCCGGCCTGGTGACCCTGGAGGACCTGCTCGAGGAGATCGTGGGCGAGATCCAGGACGAATACGACCAGGAAGAGGCCCTCATCCACCAGAACGGCCCCCTGGACTATACGGTCTCGGGCGAGGTCAAGGTCGAGGAGGTCGAGGACCTTTTCGAGAGCATGGACCTGGCCGAGGACGACTACCTCACCATGAGCGGTTTCATCACTCATGACCTGGGCCGCCTGCCGAAGCGGGGCGAAAAAATGGATATCAAGGGATTGGAGGTCGAGGTTCTGGAGGTGGACCAGAAACGGGTGACCAAACTCCGCCTCCGCAAAGCGGCGCCGGCCGAAGGGGCGGAAGGCGAGAAAAAAGAATAACAAGACTCCGGAAATAGACAGGCATGAATCAAAGACGAAAAGGAAAACGGGCCATAGCTAGAACTGGGGCTGCCCTTTCACACTCTTCCTCTGACAAAGCTAAACCCGGACCCAAGAAAACGGCCGGGAAGGCCAAGCCAGCAAAGACCAAAACAATTGTTTCGACTCCTTCGGTTTCCATGCCGCCAAGCCAAATAGCTCAAACTGAAGCGAGCATCTCTGAGAAGCCCCTGGCCACAATGAAGCAGGAAAAAATACCCTCCCCACCTCTTGTCCCCAAGTATAAGACCGGCAGTGTCGCCCTGGTCGGCCGGCCCAACGTCGGCAAATCCGCCCTGCTCAACCGCCTCCTCGGCCAAAAGGTAGCCATCGTCTCGGACAAGCCCCAGACGACGCGCCTCAGCATCCTGGGCATCAAGACCACGGAGCGCGGCCAGATCATCTTCATCGACAACCCCGGCATTCACAAGCCCCTCCACAAGCTGAACAAGCGCATGATGAGTTTCGTCTATTCCGCCCTGGAAACCGCCGACGTCATCTGCCTGCTCATAGATGCCACCTTGAGCTTCGGCCACGGCGACGAGTTCGTCCTGGAAACCCTGCGGCGGGTGACCAAGCCCGTCTTCCTGCTTATCAATAAAGTGGACATCATCCGCAAGGATAAAATCCTGCTCATCATCGACAAATACAAAGACCTATTGCCCTTTAAGGAGATCATTCCCATCTCGGCTCTCACCGGCGCGAACCTGGATGTCCTGGAAAAATGCATTTATGACCGCCTGCCCGCCGCCGAAAAGGTATATGACGACGGGGAACTGTCCGACCAGTCGGAGCGTTTCCTCCTGGCCGAGCTCATCCGGGAGAAGATCCTCAATCACGTGGAGATGGAGCTTCCTTTCGTAACCGCCGTTTACATCGACCAGATCGAGCGCCGGCCTTGGCCGGATCAACAAGCTCCCGGGAGCCCTGTTCATGGCGCTGAAACCATTTCTAAAAATGATGCTTTCTCTTCTGATGAATTGGACGTTTTCAATAAGCAGCATCAAAATATCCACACTGGCCTTCCCATCCAGCCCATCTTTCGGCCGGATAAGAAATTCAAGGGGAAAAAAGCCCGTCAGTCGCTGCCCGTGACCTACATCAAGGCTTCGATCTTCGTCGAGCGGACCAACCACCGCCAGATCATCCTCGGCCGGCAAGGCCACCTGATTAAGCTCATCGGCAGCGAGGCCCGCCGGGACATAGAGCAATATTTGGACTCCCGCGTCTACCTCGACCTCCAGGTCAAGGTCCGCCCCGACTGGCGCGACTCGGCCGATGTCCTCAATCTCATAGAGGGTCAGAAGTAAAAAAGCGGACATGAACTCAATTCACTTGAATTGAGTATCGTATCCCCTTTTTTCTAACGAATTAAGTGTTGTGTCCCCTTATCTGGCGAAGTTGACAATTTCCCCCATAAAATGCGAAAATTTGTCCACATTTTGGGCGGTGAGTGTAGCTCAACTGGTTAGAGCATCGGACTGTGGATCCGAAGGTTGGGGGTTCGAGGCCCCTCACTCACCCCACCTTATTCGCTTCTAATATCAATCCTTTGCCCTGTTTCTTCCTTTCAGCTCCAATACCGTAGTTTACGCGCTTTTCAACCGAATCTGTGACATATTTGTGACATGGGAAGAGGCACTTCGCTGAGATAAGGCGACGGACTCCGGATGCAAAAAATCGATTCTCTCAACCTCCAGAAAACAAAGTAATAGTCTGATTTATCAGAGTCTTACAATTTAGCTCGAGGTATCTGTAGGTATACAGAAGTATGCCCAAGCATATCCAGGATGGTCACAATTTGGTCACAGTTTTCATCTCTATCCTTCGAGATGGTTAATGATGCCCCTGTCCTCCATAAGCTGGGCTGCTTGATCCGCAAAGTGTACGAGGTCAACCTAATGCTATACCCCAAGTGCGACCACCTCAAACTGTCCCTATGGCAGAAAAGCCTCCCCCACCGCGTATCGCTTATCAAGAAGTTTTGATAGCCGCCGATGCTGGCAGTGAATAATTCTCATGACCTCACTTTGGCCCTGGGGGAGAGGTCGGCGATTTAAGGTTGCCAGCCGCTTCTTGACCCGCCGGCGTCTCCTTAGCTATGATAACCGGCGAGGGAGAAAAACGACCACCTAAACCAAGGTCCTAAGCTTTTCATCTATCCGAATTCGGCCCGATATCTCCCCGGGGGGAGGTGAATCATGAAATGCCCATCTTGTGGGATCGAGAATCTGGAAGATTCGAAGTTTTGCCGCAAGTGCGCGACGCCGTTTCCGGGGGGAGGGGCCTCCTTCACCCGGACAATCGTCCAAGGACCGGCGGAGCTTGCCTCCGGAAGCGTGATCGCCGGTCATTACAAGATCAACAAGGTCCTCGGCCGGGGCGGGATGGGGGTCGTTTATCTGGCCGATGACACGCGGCTCAAACGTCCGGTAGCCTTGAAGTTCCTCCCGCCCGGGCTTGCCCTGGACGAGGACATCAGAAGGCGGTTCATGATCGAGGCCCAGGCCGCGGCGGCCCTCTCTCATCCCAACATCTGCACTATCTATGAGGTCGACGAGCAAGCGGAAAAGGCTTTCATCTCGATGGAATACGTCGAAGGGGAAAGCCTGAGAGAGAAGGCTGCCAAGGGCCCTCTGCCATTCGACCACGTGCTCGATATTGCCCTCCAGGTCTGCGCCGGACTGGACGAGGCGCATAAGAAGGGGATTGTCCACAGAGACATCAAGAGCGCGAACATCATGCTGACGGCCAATGGGCAGGCGAAGATCATGGACTTCGGCCTGGCCAGGGTTGCCGGCGCAGCCATGGTCACGAAAGAGGGCTCGACCATGGGGACGGTGGCCTACATGTCGCCCGAGCAGGCGAAAGGCGAGGCTGTTGATACGCGGACGGACATCTGGTCGCTGGGTGTCGTCCTATTTGAGCTGGCGAGCGGGAAGCTCCCGTTCAGAGGGGACCTGGAGTCGGCGGTCATCCATAATATCATCCATGAGGAGCCGAAGCCACTCAAGGAGATCGTGCCCAAGGTGCCAGAAGAACTTGAGAGGATCGTCAAGCGGGCGCTGAAGAAGAAGGTGGACGACCGATACGGCTCGGCGGCTGAGATGCTGGCCGACCTCAGGAAACTCCATGCGGCTCTCGAAAAGGAGAAGGCCGGTGTTATCAACCTTCGTTCTTTCCTCCGCATCATCCGTAAGCCTCTCGTCGCCGTTCCTGCTGTTCTTATCCTCATCGCCCTCGGCTTCTTGATTTATTCTGTTCTCAATCGCCACGCGAAAGTCCAACGGGCGAAAGTAGAACTGCTACCGAAGATCGAAAAGCTCGTTGAGGGTGATCGAGATAATTATATCGAGGCGTACAAACTCGCCGCAGACGCAGAAAAATATATCCCCCACGATTCTCAACTTTCCGGGTTCATCTCGAAAATTGCCGTCACCATCTCCATCACGACCGAACCACCGGGCGCCAGAATCTTTATGAAAGAATATAAGTCTCCCGAAAAACCATGGGTCTATTTGGGCATCTCACCCCTCGAAAATATCCGGCTGCCGATCGGGTTCTTCAGATGGAAGATGGAAAAGGAAGGGTATGAAACCGTTGATGCGGCTGCTCCCACGTTCGACTTGATCTTGACGGGAGACCGGCGGTATGTGCCGCAGAATATCGCGAGAGTGCTGGACAAAAAGGGAGATATTCCGCCTGGTATGGTGCGGGTTCAAGGCGAGCAGATTGCCGGTGTGGGAGTTCTCGGCGATTTTTTCATGGATGCCTACGAGGTCACCAATCGACAATTCAAAGAATTCCTCGTCAAGGGCGGCTACCAGAAAAAAGAATACTGGAAACAGAAGTTCATCGAGGATGGAAAAGAGCTGGCTTGGGAGGATGCCGTCAAGGAATTTGTGGACCAAACCGGTCGGGCTGGCCCGGCGACCTGGCAGGCCGGAGATTATCCCGGGGGACAGAGTGACTACCCGGTGTCCGGGATCAGCTGGCACGAAGCTGCTGCTTATGCGGAGTACGCGGGAAAAAGCCTCCCCACCATCTATCATTGGCGGCTTGCCGCCAGGGGCGGAGTCTCTGCATTATTGCTGACGAGGGGCTTCGTCGCCATCCTGACTCCGCTGAGCAATTTCAAAGGCAACGGCCCCACGACGGTGGGAAGCTATCCCGGTATGAGTCCCTATGGGACTTATGATATGGCCGGGAACGTCCGGGAGTGGTGCATCAATGAAGCACCCAAAGGCCGGGTCATCAGGGGCGGCGCCTGGAATGATTATGCCTATATGTTCAATAACTTGAGCCAAGCGTCTCCTTTTGACCGGTCGCCGAAAAACGGTTTTCGCTGCGCCATCTACCGTGATCCCGACAAAATCCCGAAGTCTGCGTTTGAATCGGCAAGAGTTAGGGAACCTCCGGACTTTTACAAAGAGAAGCCCGTTTCTGATTCGATTTATGCTGTCTACAAGGAACAGTTCAACTATGACAAAACTGACCTCAAACCGCAGGTGGAATGGCGAAACGAGAGCTCCAAAGACTGGGTCCAAGAGAAAATATCATTTAACGCCGCTTATGAAAACGAACGGATAGTCGCTTACCTCTTCCTGCCCAAAAACAGTTCTCCTCCCTTCCAAATAGCGATATATTTCCCGGGTTCCGGCTCTGTCCAGCAAAGATCAAGCCAAGATATAGATAAGTATTGGGAATTCGACGGCCGGCTGTCGCCGGTCGTCAAAAACGGCCGAGCCGTCCTATACCCGGTCCTTAAAGGCACCTTTGAACGTGGCAATGATGCCCTCGCCGCCATTCACGGCGGAGATAATTCGCGGCAATATGCCGAGTTCCTGATCAAGCTCGTCAAGGATTTTAGAAGATGCATCGACTATTTGGAGACCCGTCCGGATATTGACAGCCAAAGAATCGCCTACTATGGAGCCAGTTGGGGAGCAAGATTGGGAGTTATCGTCACCGCCGTCGAGAGCCGCCTGAAAACCAGCATTCTGTCTGTTGGGGGTCTCGACGGAAGCGCGCGGCCTGAAGCCAACGAATTCAATTATGTCAGCCGGGTCAGAATTCCAACCTTGATGCTCAACGGAAGATACGACCTCCGCTTTCCCTATGAAACAAGCGCCAAGCCGATGTTTGACCTTTTGGGAACACCAAAAGACCAGAAGAAATTGGTGCTCTTTGATACCGACCATTTTGTCCCGATAAATGAGTGTATTAAAGAAACCCTGGCCTGGCTCGACCGCTACCTGGGACCGGTGAAGTAGCAGCGGGCTATAGATTCAGCCGAAGCATGGTGAAGTTGACGGACTCCGGATGCAAAACGGCCGGTTCTCTTAACCTCCAGAAATTAAAGTAATAGCCTGATTTATCAGAGACTTACAATTTAGTCCGAGGTATACCGAGGTATACGAAAGTATGCCGAAGTATACCCAGGATGGTCACAATTTGGTCACAAGCATACTGCCCAAATTACATAATGTCATTTGACAGCCAAACCTGGACCCTCAGCGCCACGTCCTCCGGCTGGGTCGGAGTCGAAGTCAGGCGCTTTTTCTTCCTTTTTGTTGAAGCGCTTTCTGACTGCAAAAAATAGTAATACCGTGAGCAGCGGCGCCCCGACAAAACAGCGCTATGATGCAAAGGATTACCCTCAATAAATTCCGATAGCGGCAGGACGGATTCGGCGAGAGAAATTATATGGCCGAGCCGATCTTGGTAACGATAAAATTTCCTCTGCCGTCGTTGTAAACTACGAATGGCACAAATTTATTGGGGTCTTGTAAGGCACTCAGATATGGCATGGCCGAGCTGAGGCCCATGACTTTGCCATAAGCCCAACTGATGGTGAACTCTTTCATTTTTGAGTCCGGGATTCCGGTGATGATGATTCTTTCGGGCTCATTATCCTCAATGCGGCGGTCAAGCCAAGCCGCCTGGCCCGGCTGCAGGGCATTTCTTTGTTCAAGGTGTTGGCCTGCAGCTTGACCACCTTTCTTAAACATTATCCATATCTGTGGATCCGGGGAAAAGTTGGAGAAAGGAGTGTAAGTGAAATAGAGGTCCCCTCCTCCCCGTAAGATCATCTCATAGCCCTGTTGCGAAGAAATGAATGACGTGGAAAACAAGAGCAAAAGCACCAAAACCAACCATCTGAAGTTTTTCATGAATGACCTCCTGAAAAATAGGATGTATCTTTTGCTTTTCCCTGGAATAAAGTCCTTACCCCTCCGGATGCATCTATCCCCTTTCTACGACCTAGATTGATATCACATCGCCGAGGGAAATGTCAATAGAAGTGGAGATTTGCGGCAAATGGATTTTCATTGAAGTGCCTTCGGTTCGTTGTCTCAACTCATTGCTAATAGAGATGGCCGTCTTAAGTGACCCGCCCCCCTTAGATCGGTCCAGGTATAATAGGAAAAACCTGGGAGAAAGAGGCCTTAATGGGCAGGATACGGTTCACTCCGGAACAGATCATCGGCAAGCTGCGTGAGGCAGAGGTACTCCGCGGTCAAGGTGCCAACATCGGACATCCGATCCGTCACCTTATTCGCTTAAAAAGTAATATTAGGGCCCAGAAAAGCCCTTCACGGCTCAGCTTGTGACCAAAATGTGACCGGAATGACCAATATGATGGGGCATCGGACTGTGGATCCGAAGGTTAGGGGTTCGAGACCCCTCACTCACCCCACCTGATCCTCTCGATTATGAATCACTTAGCCTGATACTAGTTTTTAGCCTGAGTCATTTAAACTGAGCCATTTTTAACGGTTTTGTCGGTTTCTTAAATCTATTTTCTTTCCACCAATGTGTAAGTCCAGGTATCGTTGGCCGCAGGAACCTCGGCATAAAGAGGAAGGGGGAGATCGGAATTCACGCCGTAGGTTCTCTTCTGAACCCTTCCAAAGGCTTTGCTGCCGTAAACAACAAGCAGCCCTTTGATCCCGGCACATTCCTTCTCGCCCTTGACGTCAATGGATGTGTCGCCCTGAGCCCAGTGAAAACCGTCCTTCCACATCGTATTGTCAACGACAACGGCGTCGATGTTGAGAAGGCTGCCTGCGGCATTTGGGATCTCGGCGTTCTTGAAGGCATAGACGAGATCAAAAGGCGACATGCCCGGTTTCAGCTTAGCGGTTTCCGAAAACTCTCCCGTCCAGTTCCCGGCAAGAGTTACATTCAAGACTCCCTTGCTCCCGTCTTCGATTTTGATACTTAGCCAGCCTTTGAGCCCCCTCTCCGACTTCATCTCATATCGAAAAAACTGTCCGGACTTGAACTTGAAATATAACCATTTTTCTGAGCTGATTTGCGCCGCGGCGTTACTGAAGCCATTTCCGACCGTAAAAGCCAGCAAGACCCCAAGCATCAGAGACCCGACATTGACTTTTTGAAAATGCATCAGAGCGACCTCCCGTGAGCTAGTCATGGCTGTCTTTGCTGAACCTTAAGCCTTCAGCTGACAACCAGCATTCAGATGGGCTTAATTTTAGCCAATTCGGTAAAGAATTTCAAATGACAAGCTGCCGGTTCGGCGTTTGGCTCTCGCGCTAGCCTTCCTCCATGCTCCAATATGGAGCCAGGCTACGGCACCTGAAAGGTGATCATATCAGACCACCGAGCTCGGCGCTAGGCGGCTGAATATCGATTTCTGAATATAATTTCAGTACACCCAGGGTGACCTGCCCCCATAAAATCGGTCCAACTGCAAAGGGCATAAACTTGAAAAAGAAGCCTCAAGAGGCTAGGCAAAGTAGACTCCGGGACAAATCATTGGCAAGTTGCTTGGGGCAGTAGTGCGTCTTGGCCAGTTACGAACATTGGACATGCGATCCGTCACCTTATTCGCTTAAAAAGTAATATTCGGGCCCAGAAAAGCCTTTCACTGCCTGCTTTGTGACAAAAATGTGTCCGAAACGACCAATATCACGGCGCATCGGACTGTGGATCCGAAGGTTGGGGGTTCGAGACCCCTCACTCACCCTCTCTTATTTAATTTCGATTAATCGGCCAGGGAAAGCATGTAGGATGAATAGCCCTGTGCTATAATACGCGCCCCATGAAAGTCGCCCTGCTCGCCTCTGAGGCTGTGCCCTTTGCCAAGACAGGCGGCTTGGCCGATGTCGCCGGAGCCTTGCCCAAGTTTTTGAGCCAGCTCGGCGTGGAGATCAAAGTTTTTCTTCCCCTCTACCGAGAGACGAGGAAGAAAGGTTTCGTTCTTCAAAAAGTCGGACCGCTGTCGGAAATAGAATGGGCGGGGCAAAAAAGCTCTTTCTCTGTCTGGGAGCGGAGAGAGGGTTCTCTCTCTTTCTTGTTTATCGAGAAGGACGAGTATTTTGACCGCAATTATCTTTATGGCACGCCGCAGGGCGATTATCCGGACAACGGAGAGCGTTTCGCCTTTTTCGCCCGGGCCGTTCTGGAGACTCTCAGATCTTGCGATTTTCGTCCCGACATCATCCACGCCCACGATTGGCAAACGGCCATTGCTCTGGCCTATCTCAAGTTTGCCTATGCAGGGGATCCTTTCTTCTCCCGAACGCGTTCTCTCTTTACGGTGCACAACCTGGCCTATCAGGGGCTCTTCGGTCGGGGTGTCCTCGGCCGCGTCGGCCTGCCCGATTTGCTCTTTAACATGGAGGACCTGGAATTCTACGGCCAGGTCAATTATCTCAAGGCCGGCCTGCTCTACTCGACCGCCGTCAACACGGTCAGCCCCCGCTACAGCCAGGAGATCCAGACGCCGGAATTCGGCTATCGCCTGGATGGGCTTTTAAGAAAGCGGCGCGCCGCCCTCTTCGGCATCCTCAACGGCGTCGATTATGCCGATTGGGATCCCTCGCGAGACAGGTTCCTTATCAAGACATTTGACGCCGACAGCCTTCAAGGGAAAGCGGAATGCAAGAAGGATTTGCTCGAGGCCTTTTCTCTTCAGCCGGCCAATCCGGATTCCCCCGTCGTGGGCATGGTCTCCCGGCTGGCCGGACAGAAGGGCTTTGATATTCTCGGCGAGGCCCTTGATAGTATCTTTAAGGCCGGTGTCTGTCTCGTCATCCTCGGCACGGGTGAAGCCGTGTTCCAGGATGCCCTGCGTTCCGCCCAAAAGAAATATCCCCGGCGGCTCGGCCTGAGGATTGCCTTCGATGAAGCTCTTTCTCACAAGATCTATGCCGGAAGCGATATTTTTCTCATTCCCTCGCGCTATGAGCCCTGCGGCTTGACACAGATGTACAGCCTCCGTTACGGGACGATCCCGGTGGTGAGGGCGACCGGCGGACTGGCTGATACGGTTGAAGAATTCGACCTTGAGAAGAACACGGGCAACGGGTTCAAGTTCGAAGACTATAGCGCCTCTGCCCTGGTTTCCTCGCTCCGCCGGGCTGTGGCGGTCTACAAGCAACAGGAGAAATGGCGCCGCCTGATCCGGAATGCCATGGCCTGTGATTTTTCCTGGGAGCGGTCAGCCCAGGATTATGTCCATCTCTACGAAAAAATTCTCGCTCTCTGAGTCAAACCCATTAAATAAGCCGCGGGTGCTGCGGTCTTCCTAGCCTCTCAGGAAGTCGGCCGCCGTCTCAGGCTGAACAGGGTTGATGTGGAAGCCCGTCCCCCATTCAAACCCCGCCGCCCGCGTGAGCACGGGGATGATCTCCATATGCCAGTGGTAGCTCTCTTTGAGGTTGGCCCAAGCCTCATGAGGGAGGTTGGGGTTAGGCGCCTGGTGGATGTAGTAGTTGAAGGGCGGGTCGGAGAGGCGGCCCTTGAGATTTCCCAGGACAGCCTTGAGGGTCTTGGCCAGAGACTTGGCTTCGACGCGGGTCAAGTCCGTGTACCAGGCCGCATGGCGCAGCGGATAGATGCGCATTTCAAAAGGAAACCGCGGCGCAAAAGGCACGACAGCGCAGAAATGGTCGTTGCCAAAGATGAGCCGATCGCCAATCCGGGTTTCATCGCGGATGGTCCGGCAGAAGATGCACTCCCCGAATTGACGGTGGAACCTCTCGCAGCTGTAGAGCTCTTCATTGACCTGCCTGGGGATGATCGGTGTGGCGACGATTTGGGAATGCGGATGGGGAAGAGAAGCGCCGGCCTCCCGCCCCTTGTTCTTGAAGACATGGACATATTTGTATTGAAATTCTTTCTCGATGCTGATGACCCGCTCTTTGTAAGTCTCCAGAACATCCTGGAGGTGGGTTAGCGAAAGGTCCGAAAGCTCTTTGTCGTGGGCCGGCGTCTCGATGACGACTTCGTGCACGCCGACTCCGTCCATCCACATGAAGATTCCGTCTTCCTGCCTCTCCGGGGGCAGGCCTCTATTGAGGGCAGGAAACTTGTTGGGGACGACCCTGACCCGCCAGCCGGGTTTGTCACGGCGCGTTCCCTTTTTCCGCAGCGCGATAATTTCCGGTGGTGTCTTGGATTCGTTGCCCTCACAAAAAGGACAGAATCCCGTTGGCTGCTTCTTTTTTCTCGGGCTGGGCCGGGCGGAAATCATCCGGTCTCTTGCTTCTTTCCGCAGCAATGATCACCCAACGATCGGCGACAAGGTCTTTTCTCAGCTCAGACATGATCTTATCCGAGGAGCTCCTTTATTTTGGACTTGAGTTCGTCCAGAGATGCCGACTTGACAATATAGGCGTCGGCCGCCCAGGTCATAAAATCGTGTTTGTAGCTCTGGTAGGCGGTGTTGATGATGATGGGAATGTCTTTCCGCAGGGCCATGATTTGCGTGATCAATTCGATCCCGTTTTTGATCGGCATGCGAATATCCGTGATGATGAGGTCGAACTTTTGTTTTTTGATGGCCGCCAGGGCCGAATCCGCATCGGTGACCGCGACAACCTTGTAGCCTTCTTTGGCCAATTCTTCCCTGTAAAGAAGGCAGAGATTTTTTTCGTCTTCGACGACGAGCAATTTCTTTTTCTCTTTCATCCCCCTTCTCCTGTTTTGAAATACAATCGGAAAGTCGTCCCTTGGCCCTCTTCGCTTTCGACTTCGATCCGCCCTCCGGAGGCGTCGACGACTCTTTTCACGTAGGCCAGGCCGAGTCCCATGCCGTTCTCTTTGGTGGAGACAAAAGCCTCAAAGATCTTGTTCTTGATCGATTCGGGAATTCCCCGGCCGTTATCCCGGACGGATATGACGGCCCATTTTTCGTTTTCTCGATAGGCGCGGATATGAATGACTCCCCCATCGAGGAGGGCATCCAGGGCATTATCGATAACGTTGCGCAGCGCCTCTCCGGCGTGGATGGGATCGCAGACGATGGCGCTCAGCCCTTTCTCCACGTCTGTCTTGATCGTCACGCGGCCACTCTTGACCTTGGACCGGGCGGCATCCATAACGATGTTGAGCATTTCTTTGATATCCACAGAGACCATCTCTTTAACATCAATACGGAGGAATTGGGCCAGCCGGAGAAGGATTCTTTCCAGCCGACGGATTTCACTCCGAATGATCTGGATGTTTCTCTTCTTATTCTTCTCTCCTATCCGCGGGTCGAGGAGCTGGTCGGCGAACCCGCCGATGGTGACCATCGGGTTTCTGAGCTGGTGGGTGACGAACATGGCCATCTCGCCCATGGCCGCCAGGCTTTTCATGTCGACGATTCGCTTTTGCAACTTGGCCGTCCAAATGTAGTCGCCGGCAATGAGGCCGCAGATCGAGGCCAGCTCGATATCTTTGGCCTGGATGGGAAGACGCGTGATGGCATTATCCAGGATGATGGCACCCAAGATTTCTTTTTGAGCCAAAAGAGGGATACAGAGAAACTCCTCCACACCGATGATTTCCTGGAATCCCTTGTCAACCAGAGGCTCATTCCAGGCGTCTCTGACGAGGATAATTTCCCTTGAGGAAGTGGCCAGGGCGGGAATGAGTGGATTTTTCTGATTGAGGGAATACTCGAGTTTCCCGAGGCGTTTAGTCAGGGTTCCATCGTCGCTAGCCAGAAAACTCCGGTTATGTTCGATTATTTCAGGGTACCCGATCCCTGGCGTGGAGAGAACTCCCCAGATGGATTCTGCATCTTCGGGAGAACCAGGGCCCAGCCAAAATTCGCCCTTCAGTTTGTCTCCATCGGCGAGGAAGAGCATGGCCCTGTTGAAGCCCACCCCTGGGCCGGCCGTTAAGGCGGTGAGAATGACAAGCATATTATCTATGAGCGAGTAAGGTTGGAAGAAGCTCTGAGCAATGATGGAAAAAAGCTGGAGTTCTTTGGAAGTCTCTTTAGGAAATTCACGGAGGAAGAGATGGTATCTTTCGATCATTCGTGGTTCCAGCCTTTGGGGACAACGCGGATTCCCTCTTCACTGATCAGGAAATTCTGGGCGTCCTTTTTTTTATCATAGCCGATCACAAAATGATCCGGGATTCTGGAAAACTTGTCGATGATCGTTCGGCGGATCCTGGCTCCCCGTCCGATCTGCGTGCCCTCCAAGAGGATCGAGTCCTGGACTTGGGCAGAGGCGGCGATGTGCACGCCGGGCGAAATGATGGAGCGCCGCACTTTTCCTCCGAGGATGCGGCAGCCTGAGCTGATGATGGTGTTCTGAATTTCGGCCTGCTCAATGTGCGTCGGGGCGTACTGGGGTTTGAAAGTTCGGATGGGCCGGGACTTTTCAATCAGAGAAAAAGGCGGAGAAGGCGCGAGAAAAGCCATATTCGCCTTCCAGTAGGCGTCGATGGTACCGATATCTTCCCAGTAGCCGTCATAAAGATAGGCGTAGACGCGGGCGTGGTCAATGATTCGCGGCATGACATCCTTGCCGAAATCGTGGCTGCTCTCGGGATTTTTGGCATCCTGGATAAGCGCTCTGATCAAAGTCGCTGTCCGGAAGAGATAGACGCCCATGGAAATCAGCGAAGACCTCCTGTCCCAGGGAAGGGGTGGCGGATTTTCCGGTTTCTCCAAGAACTCGATGACCCGCTGGCCTTTGTTTACGGCCATGACGCCGAAACGGCCGGCCTCCCCGCGATTCACGGTCTTGGCCAGGATTACGGTCTCGGCTTTCTTCTCTTGATAAAAGGCGATGATCTTCCGGTAATCGGCTCGGTAGACGTGGTCTCCGGAAAGGACGAGAATCGCCTCGGGAGTCTCCTGCTGAATGGTGTAGATATTCTGAAAAACGGCATCCGCCGTCCCCTCGTACCAATGTTCACCCACCCTCCCCTGGGCCGGAAGGGAGATGATATAGCCTCCGCTCTCGGCATGGAAGATGTTCCATCCGTTGAGGATGTGCCTTTCCAGGGACAGCGATTTGTATTGGGTCAGCAGGGCGATCTTGCGGAGGCCCGAATTCAAGCAGTTGGAAAGGCTGAAGTCGATAATCCGGTAGCTGCCCAGGAAGGGCACAGAAGGCTTGGCCCGGTCCCGGGTCAGAGGGTAGAGCCTCTCCCCTTTCCCCCCGCAGAGGATCATGGCCAGAATTTTATCAGATAAGCTGTCCATCGGGTGCGACAACGTTGTCGAAAAGCTTGTCTTCTTCTTCCCAGGTCTCCAGGAGTTTTTGCTCATCAAAGCTGAAGGAGTCCGGCCGGCCCAGCCATTGGAGAAGGGCCTGCGCCCTCTCGAAGTGCTCAGCCACCCTGTTCTCGGCGTAATCGCGCGCTGTCCAGGTCGAGATCAGGAAAGGCCAGTCCGAGCTTTCCAGCAGAAATTTTTCCCGGATGAATTGTTTGAGGATTCTCTTTCCGTGAGCGGTGGAAGGAGGCCGGATCTTCTTGGCTTCTGCCTCGACCCTGTAGATCTTTTCCCAGATCCAGGAAGTGTCGTCGTTCAGCCAGATCCAGTGGAAACCGCCCTGGCCCCAGGAGCCTTCGGGAAGAGAGATGAGCGTGTGAGGATGGAGGACGTCGAGGCAGGCGCTCGCCTTTTGCGGCCCGACCTCTGTGCCCTGCATTTTCTTCAAGACGAGATAGAGCCACTCCGGTCCCTCGAACCACCAGTGCCCGAACAGCTCCGTGTCATAAAGGGCGACGACAACGCCTTTGTCCTGACCTGCCAGCATCTCACGGACCGTGTCAACAAAATGGGAGGAGTTTTCTTCCAGCCTTTCCCGGGTTTTTTGGGGATCATAAGGATGTTTATCGCCGAGGTCCGCATCGCTCGAGGTGATTCTCCAGTAGCGCATCCCGCCGGGGAAATGCTTCTTGTGGAACTCGAGATACCAGCCGTCTCCGGGATAGCCGCTTTTCCCGCTCCAGACTTGAGTGCCTGATTTTTCGTCCCGCACCAAAAAGGGGATTTTGGAAGGATAAGCCAGATAAGCAAGATAAGGCGTCTTGGCCGATTCCGGTCCCGGCTGGTATTCTTTTTTGAATTTTTCCCAGAGTAGCTTGAGAGCGGGAAACCGATCCAGGTAGACGCCCTTGGCTTCTCCCCCCCTGAGAAGGTGGGTGTCGACGAAAAAATAACCCAGGCCCTCTTCTCCGAGGAGCTCGTCGACCCCGGCCCGGGCTACGGCCTCCTTGTTGCCTAGCGGAGGCTTCCACAGATAGCCCGGCCGGTAGGCGCACTCGGGAAGCCAGAATCCTTTCGGCTCGCGGCCAAAATGGTTTTGGTAGACGAGTCGGCCCTGGCGGATCTGCCAGCGGATGCTATCGTCCTGGGAGAGCAGCGGAAAATAAGCGTGGGTGGCGGCCGAGGTCAAAACTTCGAGGTGCCCTTCTTCCTGCAGCCGCCGGTACGCTTCGATGATATCTTCTTTGTAACGGGTGGCGAAATCGGCGAGAAGTTTTTGGTACCAGGACTCCCAGTAAAAGGTCAGGGGGAGAAGAGCCTTGTTCCCCGTCTTTTCAAAATAGGCGCGGTCACTCTGGGCAATCTCGATTTTCATCTGGAGATAATCTTTTAAGCCCGAGGCGAAGCTCCGGTTCTTGAGCTGCTCCATTAAGACGGGAGTAAAGGAAATATTGACCCGGGGTGAGATGCCTTCGTCCCGGAGACGAAAAAAGACGTCGAGGAGCGGGAGGTAGCTCTCGGCAGCCGCCTCAAAGAGCCAGTCCATCCCATGCGGCCAGCTTCCATGGGACAGAACGTAAGGAATGTGGCTGTGGAGGACTAAGGAAAAGTATTTAGCGGACATGGCCTTCTCTCAAGGATATCGCCAGAGAAAATTTTTCCTTCCCGGAAAGGCTGAATTTCCAATGAGGGAGAAAACAAAATCCCTGGTGGATTATATCATAGCCTTCCTCTGATTGGGAGAGCGTCTGCAGCGGAAAGGCCCAGAGTTCAGAGGCTGGGGAAAATTCCAGGATGAGTTTTTCGCCCAGAAGCAAGAGCTGACCCCTTCTTGTTTTCCATTCATCCGGAAGAAGATAGAAGTTGAATTCCGTGCCGAAAACGAAAGAGACGTCTTTGGCTGAGGAATTTTCGATCTCATAAGCGATGCGGAGGCCTTCGGCGCCGGCCTGAATTTTCTTTTTGACAGCCACGGGAATTCTGTCACCATCTACCCAGAGGTGCCCTTCCCTCCGGAGCAGCAGGCACTCCTCGAGGAGCGAAGATTCATACTCTTGGTTGACGAAATCCCCCTGCTCGCTGTAATTGATACGGCGGAAATCCTCGGCCGTCGTCTGGGGGTGGAGGAAGTGGTCGAGGAGAGAGTAACGAGGGTGCCAATCGTAGCGCAGCAGATCGTGAGATTGAGGAGGAAGCTCTTTGGCCCGCTCGTGGATGCTTTTGCCCTCTGCGGACGTTTCTTCCCGCCTCCGGTGATAGGACTCCTCTCGGCGGGAGAGGACATCGGAAAGGTTGCGGGAGAGGGGCCGATAGTCGAGCTCGACCAGGCTGCCGCCGAAGGCTGGCTTGAACAAAAGGTTGAACTTCTCGTTTCGAAAGAAGATCTCTTCTCTTCTGTCTTGATCATAATCCACTTTTTCCCAGCCGGGACGGAGAGAGAGTTCGTTTTCAGCCCGGAGGAGGTGCGCATAGACGGCTTCCCGTAGATGAGGAAGGTAAAGCCCCCCGAAAATGCCGTGCCAATAGGCATCATTGCACTGCCCTTGGTAGAGCTCTCTGGCGGCTTTCCAGTTTTTCTGACGGCTGACTTCGCTTGAGACAAGAAGCATTCTCTTGTGGAGATGGTTGCTTTCAACGTACTTGAGGAAAAATTCGCGGAAAAAACCTCCGCGCAAAAACCTGCGGGTCCCGCTGGGGCTCTCTTTTTTCAGGCTCCTGAAAATCTCCTGGGCCTCAGGCTCGAGGATCCACTCCATCATCTCTTCATAAGAGGCCGGCGGGATATAAACTTTTTCGCACTTCGGGCGCGTGTCCAAGTATTCTGAATATGTCAGCATCCGGACGCTTTCCCTGTCCAAGAATTCGAGAAACTTGCGCAGCCAGCCTTCCTCGAAGACCCATTTGTGGGTCCCCGGCCAGAGGCCGAATTTCTCGCCGTCATCGCCGAGGATGGCGACACCTTCGGCCGCTTTGATATCATCGAAGGAGGAGCTGACATCCGCCAGGGGATGGAAGGGAACCATGTACCTCAGTTTTTTATTGATCGGGAAAAGCACCAAGGGGTACCCTTGTTCTTCCGTGACGTAAGGAAGAAAAATATCCTTAATACCGGCGTAGTGAAAATGCTCCTCGTCCAGCAGAGTGTATTCGATGCCCGCTTGAGCAAGCGTCTTGGGAAGCTGGGGTTCCCAGATCCTCTCGGTCAGCCAGATACCTCGGGGCTTGGTCTGGAAATTCTCTTGGAGGAACTCGTTCATCATGCGGAGCTGCCCTTGCCTGTCCTCTTCGGGGATGATGGAGAGGATGGGCTCGTAAAAGCCGCCGCCCAGAAGCTCGACCTGGCCGCGCCGGGACATAGCTTCGACCATGTTCCAGCATTCCTTTTCGTGAGACTGCATGTACTCCCACAGGGGACCGGAAAAGTGCAGGGTGAGCTTGGCTGCCGGGTGTTTGGCTATCTCTTCAAGAAACGGCCGGTAGCAGTCCCGGAAGGCTTTTTCAAAGACAAAAGAGAAATTTCCCACGGGCTGATGATTGTGGACGGCAAAAAGGAAGGTGAGCTCTTTCATGGTCGGCTCCTGGGCCCCGCATTTTTGCAGGCTCGGCGGAGATAACTCTCAAAGAGGGCTTCGAATTCGGCCACATGGTCCTCGCCGAACCACCAGAACCAGTCAGATCCCTCGGCCACGAAAATCTCTTCCCGCGGCCCGCAGAATTCCCTGGCCTTGGACAGACTTTCCCAGGCGGCATTCTTGACCGGAGATCCAACCCATTTGGAAAAATTGCCGAGCCAGGTGCCGGGGGCGATGGAAATTTTTTCGTCTGGCCGGCAGATATTCAAGTAATCCTTGAAGAGGACGGGGGTGAGGCCCTTTTTCTGCTTAATTTGGCTGTAGAATTCCCGGAGAAAAGGGACTCCGTTCTCCCGGTATCCCGCCCAGGGATTTTCGCCGTCCAAGGCGATGACGCAGATGGCCTCCGGCGGGCTGGCCTTCTTCCTTTCTTCGACTTTGGCTAAGAAATGGGCGGCGGCCTCTTTTTCCTTCCAGCTGTGGTATTCAAAACTCAGCAGGTCGGAGAGTTCGCGGTCGCGGAAAAAAAGGGTGAGGTCTTGGCAGAGATAGGGTTTATGCAAGAGCTTGGGATGTGGCGCTGTTTTCAGGCTTTTCCAGAGAACGTTCTCGTCCGTCACGGCGAAGGCAAAGCCCTTTCCTGAGACCGCCCTGGCCACATCCTGACTGATCCCGCCCTCCGAAGGCCAGAAGCCGGAGGGGTAATCCCCGAAGACTTGCTTGAAATATTCTCTCCCTTTTTCGATCTGGGCTTCTCCGTCCTCGGGATACCGGAAAGGAAGAGAGGGCATATGTTCTTCCCCGCCGACGCCAAGGTCGAAGAGAAGAGGAAGGAGGGGATGATAGTAGGCCGAAGTCGTCAGTTCAACCGTTCCCTTTTTCCAGAGCTTCCTGTAATAAGGGATGACCTGCCGGTATGTTTTTTTTTGGAGATCGAGAAGAAAATCCTTCTCTTGTTTCGTTTTCAAAAGAGGCGAAAAAAAGGACAGGAGAGCTTCAAGCTGCAGGCTCCGCCGATCTCTTGCCTGTGTGCCTGGGGGCAAGAACCTGGAGAGCCACTTGACTTGGGAGGGCGTCAGTGTCTCCGGGTCTGCTTCCACGGCCTTCTGCACCACATCCGTCGCCTGGCCCCGGCTGTATTGCTCAATCTGCTCGACCAGGCAGGGAACGAGATTAAAAGTGCAGGGATAGTCCAGCTCTTCGGCCAAGCAGGCCATTTGATAGTAATTTTTGGTCAGGTGGAAATTCACCCAAGGGAGGATGAACTCGTTGGTCTCGGGATTCCTGTACATGGGTTGATGGAGATGCCAGAGGATAGAGAGGAACATGGCTACTGACCTTTTCTTCTCATTGAAAACAGCGAATTAATCGTGGCTATTTAAGCGTATAAACTAGCATACCGCAGCGGCCGGCGCAAGTTTTCAAGCTTCAGAAGAGCGTTTCGAGGGCCAAAGACGGCGGAACCAGAAGGAACTCGGCTTCAGCCAATTGAAGGATGAGCCGGATGGCCGAATATCGGTCAAGCAGTCGAATAAACTCTGACGTATCTTTGGAAAAATGAGAGGCAGTCATCTTGCTTTATGGACATCACGGACATCCCGACCAGATTTGCCGAAAGTCCTTTTTTTCAATTCTCTTGCCGCTTTTTGCCTTTGTTTCGGGCTCATGCGGACGTGCTGCTCGATGTCCCATCTTTCGGCATCGGCGAAATCAAAGGATTTATGAAAGACTCGAACAACCATTTTCTTAATTGATCGGATTAAGTTTTATTAAATTCTATAATAAAAGAGATATGTTGTCAAAAGAAACCCCGCCGGAGTTCGGCTTTCTTGACAATAATCAAACCGGCCGCGTATATTGAGCTGTATGGCCATGAGACAACTACAGGAAGCGCGGCGGGGAGTGCTGACGCCTCCCCTGCTGCATATCGCGGCCGATGAAGGGATTTCCGCAGATTCGCTGTTGGAGCTTGTGGCCTCGGGCAAAGTCGTCGCCCCCCACAACAGCCGCCATCCCCAGGCCCGTCCGGTCGGCATCGGCCAGCGCCTGAGGACAAAGGTCAACGTCAATGTCGGAACCTCGGCCGACTTCCCCGAACTCGAAGCCGAGCTGGCCAAAGTGGATGTCTCCCTGGCCTATGAGACCGACACGCTGATGGACCTCAGCACGGGCGGTGACATCGTTTCTATCCGCCGCGAGATTCTCAAGAGGGCGACCGTCCCCTTGGGCACGGTACCCATCTACCAGGCTGCCCTGGCCGCCATCGACCGCCGCGGCTCAATCGTGAATATGAGCGAGGACGACCTCTTCGAAGCCATCGAGGCCCAGGCCCAGGAGGGCGTGGACTTCGTGACCGTGCACTGCGGCCTGACCTCCAAGGCTATCGGCCGGCTGCGGAGCCAGGGCCGGGTGGCCGACGTCGTCTCGCGCGGAGGCGCCTTCCACCTGGCCTGGATGCTCCACAACCAGAAGGAAAATCCCCTCTTCAGCCAATATGACCGCCTGCTCGACATCGCCCGCCGCTACGACATCACCCTGAGCCTGGGCGATGGGCTGAGGCCGGGCTCGATCCTGGACGCCACCGACCGGCCGCAAATCGAGGAACTCCTGACCCTGGGTGAGCTCGTCCAGCGCGCCTGGGAGCAGGACGTCCAGGTCATAGTCGAGGGCCCGGGCCATGTGCCGCTCGACCAGATCGAGATGAACATCAAGCTCCAGAAAAGGGTCTGCCATGAGGCGCCTTTCTACGTGCTGGGCCCGCTGGTCACCGACATCGCCCCCGGCTACGACCACATCACGGCGGCCATCGGCGGGGCCATCGCCGCGGCTGCGGGCGCGGACTTCCTGTGCACCGTCACGCCTTCCGAGCACTTGGGGCTTCCCTCCCTCGACGACGTGCATGAGGGCCTCATCGCCTCCAAGATCGCCGCCCATGCCGCGGACATCGTCAAAGGTGTGCCCGGCGCCCTGGAGCGCGACCTCAAATTGTCGCAGGCGCGGAAGCGGCTGGACTGGGAAGAACAAAAGAAACTGGCCATAGATCCTCAGCGCTTCGAAAAAATCCGGGAATTAAGAAAAACCAAGTCAGGAGCCTGTTCCATGTGCGGCGAGTTCTGCGCCATGCGCATCGTCAGCGATTTCCTCGACCCCCAAGGAAAGGCCCGTGACTTCACCTGCTGATCCGAGTTCGACAAGCCCCAAGCGGCTCCTTTTCGGCACGGCCGGAGTTCCCCATTCGGCGGACGGCGACTCGACCGTCAAGGGCATCGAGCGCGTGGCGGCGCTGGGGCTGGACTGCCTGGAGATCGAGGCCGTACGAGGCGTCCACATGGGCGAGGACACGGCCCGGCAAGTCAGGGAGCGCGCGGAGGCGAGGGGGATCAGGCTCAGCCTCCATGCCCCCTATTACATCAATTTACTCTCGCCCGAGGAAGGCAAGCGGCTGGCCAGCCAGAAATACATTATCACCTCGATGCGCGTGGCCGGCTTGTGCGGGGCCAGGTCGGTTGTCTTCCATGCCGGCTACTACAGACAGCTTGGCCCGCAAGAAGCTTATGGGCTGGTCAAGAAAGCGGTGGCTGAAATCCTGTCGGTCCTCAAATCGGAGAGGAACACCGTGACGCTGAGGATCGAGACCATGGGCCGGCCCAAGCAGTTCGGCACGCTGGAGGAAGTGCTGTTTCTATGCCGGGACCTGGAAGGGCTCGCGCCCTGCCTGGATTTCTCCCACATCCACGCCCGGGAGGGCCGGGTCAACTCCTTCCCGGAGTTCGACCGCATCCTGAGAAAACTTGGCCGGAAGCTGGGCCCGGCGGCGCTTAAAGACGTCCACTTCCACATCGCCGGTATGGACTACGGCCGTATCGGCGAGATAAAGCACCTGGATCTCAAGGAGAGCGATTTTCGGTACGACGAATGGATTGAAGCCCTTAAGGACAACAGCGTAGCGGGAATGGTCATCTGCGAAAGCCCGAACCTGGAAGCGGACGCCATGATGCTGAAGAAACTGTATGGGTCGAAGCGGTAGGGGGAAATGGGGTGAAAAAGCGGGGCTAATTTTCTGGGGGGCAAATGCCGCATAAAATGCTGATCAACGGGAAATGGCGCGAGTCGTCGAATCTAAGGCAGATCAAATCGCCCTATGATGGAAGTGTCGCGGCCGAGGTGTATTTCGCCGAGAAAGGGCAAGTGCTGGAGGCCATTGCCGCGGCTGAGGAGGCTTTCGGCGCAACGCGCGGCCTGGCCAGCTATGAGCGGAGCCAGGCTCTGGAAAAAGTTTCGGCGGAGATCATCCGGCGCAAAGAAGAACTGGCCCGCTCCATCGCGCTCCAGGCTGGAAAACCCATTTGCGACTCCCGGGTTGAGGTGGAAAGGGCGGCTGGGCTTTTTAAGAGCGCGGCCGAAGAGGCCAAGCGCCTGGACGGTGAGATGATCCCCCTGGACTGGGTTCCGGCCGCACAGAAGCGCTGGGGCCTGGTGCGGCGTTTTCCCATAGGCCCGGTTACGGCCATATCCCCCTTCAATTTTCCCCTTAACCTGGTGGCCCACAAGGTCGCTCCGGCCATGGCCGCCGGAAATACGGTCGTGCTCAAGCCGTCCTCACAGGTGCCGGCCACGGCGCTCCTCCTGGGCGACATCATCACCTCCTGCGGATATCCGGCGGGAGGAGTCAACGTGATTCCCTCCGGTTATAAGGAAGCGGAGCCCCTGCTGACCGACGAACGGATCAAGATGCTGACCTTCACCGGCAGCCCGGCCATCGGCTGGGACCTCAAGAAGCAGGCCCACAAAAAGAAAGTGACGCTCGAGCTGGGTGGCAACGCGGCCGTCGTGGTCGAGCCCGACGCGGACCTGGCCTTCGCCGTGCCCAGGATCGTAACCGGGGCCTTCTCCTATGCCGGCCAGATTTGCATTTCCGTGCAGCGAATTTTCTTGCACGAGAAAATATACGATGCTTTCATGGCTGATTTCTTGGCCAGGACGCAAAAGCTCGCCCTGGGCGACCCGCTGGATGAGAAAACGGAGGTGGGCCCCATGATCGATGAAGCCGCCGCCCGCCAGACCGAGGAATGGCTGAGCGAAGCCAAAGAGAAAGGCGCCCGCCTGTTGTGCGGCGGGAAACGCCAGGGGACGATGGTTGAGCCGACTATCCTGGAGAACGTGAGGCCTGAGCTTCGCATCTCCTGGCTGGAAGCTTTCGCGCCGATTGTGGTGGTTTATCCCTACCGGGATTTTGAGAAAGCTCTGGAAGGCGTTAACTATTCCATTTACGGGCTGCAGGCCGGCGTCTTCACTAACGACCTAAGGAAGGCCTTCCGCGCTTTCGAGACGCTCGAGGTGGGCGGGATTATCCTCAACGACATCCCCACCTTCCGCGTGGACCACATGCCCTACGGCGGGGTCAAGGAGTCGGGGTTCGGCCGCGAGGGCATCCGCTATGCCCTGGAGGAAATGACCGAATTACGCCTGCTGGCTATGAACCTGAAATAGGCCGTCCCCTTTAGATATTTATCATCTATCATCTCGAGTTGAACTCTTCGTAAACATCCATTATTTTTATTGATAATTTCGACCAGTTGAATTTTTTTTGAATGGTCAATCTTGCCTTTTCACCCATTTTTTTAGCCAATTTTCTGTTTTGGAATATACGGTACAGCTTTTCTGCCAGAAGATTCTCATCAAGAGTTTTTATAATCATCCCATTGTCATCATCCTTAATCATTTCAGAGGAACCCCCCGAGGCAAAGGCAATACAAGGAACCTCAAACTGCATGGCTTCCATGAGTCTGGTGGGAAGTCCTTCCCAAGAGCCCAGCGAGACAAAGACATAAGATTTTTTGTAGAGATTCATGAGCTTTTCTTTCTCCGCCGGGATGGATTGATTGAGTGGGCCTAAAAAGGTCGTTTTCTCTTCAAGCCGGCAAACCTTGACTAACCTGATCAATGCTTTCTTGTATTTCTCCTCAATCGGCCCGATGAAAACCAGCTTAAAATCGGTAAACTTCTTGTTTAATATTTCGGCGGCTTTAATCAATACCTCCGGATTCTTGTCATGAATTATTCGGCCGGTAAAAAGAATGACGTTTTCTTTTTTTGAAGCTGTATAACTGGATAACCTAATGCCGTTAGGAATCGTAACTATTTTATCGGGATTTATTTTAAATATTCTGATCAACTTATTTGTATTTAAATCGGCCACGATGATTTTGTTTGATTTGGTCAATACGTAACGAGCCAACGGCTTATAAATATTCAGGAAAAAGATTTGCCAAAAATTGGCCCGGTCAGGATAAACTCCGTGCAGAGTTGTTATGATTTTCGCATCTTTTCGATAAAAAGTAGCCAGCAAGCCTGGAATAAACCAAATATTATGCAGATGGAACACGTCATAGCGGTTTTTTTTAAGGTATTTAATGAGCTCAAAAGAAAAGGGATTTCTCATGAATGAAAATGATGTTTTAAAGTATTTAGCTTCCTTTCTTCTGCCTTCCAGGGGAGTCTTCAAGTCTGTGGAGAGGACATCCACCTTCATACCCAATTTCTGCAAGTCTTCGGTCAGGCGGTGAACATAGAGCTCTATCCCCCCCACACCGGGAAGGTATCTGTGAGAAACTTGAGCGATTTTCGTCTTAGCCCTCAAAATTTTTTTTATCTTTAAGCGCTAAATGATCTATTTCCTAAGTCTCTTCACCCGCGCAGCGATCTTCTTCTGGATTTTTTTGTAGGAAGGCGGGGGGCCAGTGCGGACCGGCTTGCCGTCGATAAACAGAGCGTCGGCGATCCCCCATTCAAGATAGGCGGGCCGTTCGAAAGTGTCCACGCTGTTGAATTCGACCCTGTCGCCGAATTCGGCGGCGGCCCTCTTGGCCCGCTCATAGGTCATGTTCATGGCCGGGCACCAGCCGTTCTTGAAGGCCCACACCACGACCTTGCCTTTTTCCTTGCCCTCTGATTTTTGCGGCCGCTTTTTCTCCCTGATCCATTTGGGCGGGACGGCATCGTCTACTAACGGCTTCCAGAGGAGGACGGACATCCCGTTCTTATCGACCTTCTTATAGCCTTGCTTCTTGAACCAGGAAGCCCGCATGAAGAAAGGCAGGCTCACCCCCCAGGCGGCCAAGCCCTTGGCCCCGCGCGAGCGGATGTCCTCCTCGGCCGCCTTCAGGAGCGCCCGGCCCATTCCTTTTTTTTGTTGATTCCCGACTCCCTTTTTGAACCCATGCACCCAGATGCAGTGGATGAAATAGAGCCCCTTCCCCTCGGCGAAGGACTGCTCGACGGGCACGTATTGAATCAGGCCGCAAGCCCGGCCGTCGTTGAGGGCGATCTTGACCCCCAGGCCGCGGTCCTTCATGCGCTCAACCCAGCGCTCCTTATGATCGCCCGCTTCCTTGATCTCATCCGACCAATCCTCCAAGCAAACGCAGTAGTCGTGCCGATATTTTTCGCTGAGGTCGATGATTTCCACTTGCTTCTCCTTTGTCATCATCATAGCCAATTGGCCGTTTTCGCTCAAGCCTCCTGGCACGAATTTCGGCCAGGAGGCCGTCGCCCCCAATTAGATATTGACACCCCCCCACCGTCCCATTAAACTTAATCTTCATTTTAACCTCAAAATCTTTTTGTCAAGGAGGCAGCGGTCATGAAAACCATAAAACTTTCCAAGGTCCGGGACAACATCAAGGACATGGTCCAGACGGCCAACTTCGAGCTCCAGGATGATGTCCTCCAGGTCATCAAGGATATGGCCAAGAAGGAAGAATCTCCGGCCGGGAAAGAGGTCTTCAACCAGATGCTGGAGAACGCCCAGATTGCCCGTCAGGAAAAGCTGGGCCTGTGCCAGGACACGGGCCTGGCCGTGTACGCCGTGGAGCTGGGCGAGGATGTCCGCTTCGACCGGGACGACGGCCTGGCCAGTCTGCAGGAGGCCATCTTCGAGGGTACCCGCCGCGGCTACGCCGATGGCTACCTGCGCAAGTCGGTGGTGGAGGACCCCATCCGGCGCAAGAATACCGGCGACAACACGCCGGCCTATATCCATTGGGAGCTGGTCCCCGGCGAGGCCTTCAAGTTGACCTTCATTGCCAAGGGCGGCGGCGCCGAGAACATGAGCGCCATCCGCATGTTCGCCCCGGCCGCAGGCCAGGAGGGCATCGAGGACTTCGTGGTGGAGACGGCCGACAAGGGCAGCTCCAACCCCTGCCCGCCCATCATCGTGGGCGTGGGGGTGGGCGGCAATTTCGAGTTTGCCGCCTGGCTGGCCAAGAAGGCTTTGCTCCGCCGGCCGCTCGGCTCCCACAACCCCGACCCGTTCTATGCCGATATGGAGAAGCGGCTGCTGGAGCGCATCAATAAACTGGGCATCGGCCCGCAGGGCATGGGCGGCCGGATCACCGCCCTGGCCGTGCAGGTGGAGTCCTTCCCCTGCCACATCGCCTCCATGCCGGCGGCGGTCAACATTCAATGCCATTCCCATCGGGTGTTGAGCTTTGAGCTGTGAGGAGCCTAACATGATCGAAATCCGATTCCACGGCCGGGGAGGCCAGGGCACGGTGGTGGCCTCCAAGATCCTGGCCGACGCGATCGCCAAGGATGGCAAATACGTGCAGGCCTATCCTGAGTTCGGCGTAGAGCGCCGCGGCGCCCCGGTTTTTGCCTTCATCCGCATCGACGACAAGCCCATCTACGACAAGAGCAAGATCTACACGCCGGACCATGTCGTGGTCCTGGAGCCCACCCTGGTGGAGGCCATCGACTTGACCGAGGGCCTGAAACCGGGCGGCACCATCCTTATCAATACCGACAAAAAACCGGGCGACTTCAAGCAGTATGCCAAGTTCAGAGTGGCCGTGGTGGACGCCACCGGCATCGCCATCAAGAACAAACTGGGAACGCTGGCCGCGCCCTTCATCAACACGGCCATCACCGGAGCGGTGGTCAAGATCTTCCGGCTGGCCCGGCTGGAATCGCTCTTTGACTCCATCCGCGAGGCCATCTCCCTCAGCCCCGAGGACAACGTCCGGGCGGCCCAGGAGGCTTTTGAGCGCGTGGTGACCGGAAACGGAGCCAAGAAATGAAAAAGAAAAAATCGCTGGAAAGGATCGTCTTCACCTCCGAGTCGGAGTTCCCCCTGATGCCCATGTCGCTGGGCACCATGCACTATAACCGGACCGGCGCCTGGCGGAACATCAAGCCGGTCATCGAACTGGATAAATGCATCCAGTGCGGCATCTGCTGGAAGTTCTGCCCCGACGTGGCCATCCTCATCCAGGATGAATGGCCCGTTGTGGATTACGACTACTGCAAGGGCTGCGGCATCTGCGCCGAGGAGTGCCCCTCCAAATGCATCGCCATGGTGGAGGAAGAGAAATGAAGAAAGTCATCATGGGCAACCACGCCCTGTCCTGGGGCGCGCAGTTGGGCCGGGCTCAGGTCATCGCCGCCTACCCCATCACGCCCCAGACCCAAGTGGTCGAACTCCTCTCCGAGATGTGCGCCTCCAAAGCGCTCGACGCCAAGTTCATCAATGTCGAGTCCGAACACTCGGCTATGGCCGCTCTGCTGGGCGCCTCAATTGCCGGAGCCCGGACGTTCACCGCCACCTCGTCCCACGGCCTGGCCCTGATGCACGAGCTGCTGCACTGGGCGGGCCTCGGCCGGCTGCCGGTGGTCATGGGCAACATCAACCGGGCCATGGCCCCCGGCTGGAGCATCTGGGCCGACCAGAACGACAGCCTCTCTCAGCGCGACACGGGCT
The DNA here is from genome assembly GCA_963702835.1 of Candidatus Aminicenantota bacterium. Lineage (GTDB taxonomy): Bacteria > Acidobacteriota > Aminicenantia > Aminicenantales > JAFGAV01 > JAFGAV01. The sequence continues at coordinate 451,456 of OY969762.1, read as the reverse complement.
GGATGCAGTATTACTGCGCCTCGAACCAGGAGGTTCTGGACACGACCATTCAGGCCTTCAAGGTCAGCGAAGCCCTGGCCATCCCGGCCATGATCATGCTGGACGCTTTTACCCTGTCCCACACCTACGAGGTTGTGGACATCCCCGACCAGGACAAAGTGGATAAATACCTGCCCCCCTTCCAGCCCAAGCTCCGCCTCAGCTCCGACGACCCCCATGCCTTCGGCGGCCTGACCTCGCCCGAGCATTATTACGAGCTGCGTTATAAGCTGCAGAAAGATATGGAACGGGCGCCGGCCCTCATTGAGAAAACGGGCCAGGAATATGAGAAAATGTTCGGCCGGCGGCTGGGCCTGGCCGAAGACTACCAGTGCTCGGATGCCGAAATCCTTTTCATCACCTCGGCCACGGCCGGCTACACGGCCCGGGTGGCCGTAGACGCCTTGAGGGCCGAGGGCATCAAAGCCGGCAACCTCAGGCTGCGCGTCTTCCGGCCTTTCCCCTTCGATAAGGTCCGGGAGGTCGCCGGCCGAGCCGGCCGAGTGGCTGTGGTGGACCGCAACCTCTCCTGGGGCTGCCACGGCATCTTTTATCAGGAAGTGAAATCGGCCCTCTACGGCCACACCGACGGCCTTCCCATCTACGGCTACGTCGCCGGGCTGGGCGGCCGGGACATCACCCCCGAGACCTTCAAGGAAATCGCCCGCGACGCGCTGTCCCGGAAGAAGAATGAACCGGCCGAGGAGATCGTCTGGATAGGAGTGAAGAGATGAAGAAGGACAAGACGATGAAGCTGTCGATGCCCCTCGAGGAATACATGGGCCCCGGCCACCTGGCCTGCCAGGGCTGCGGGGCCCCCCTGGCCATGCGCTACGTGCTCAAGGCCCTCGGCCCCAAGACGGCCCTTTGTATCCCGGCCTGCTGCTGGTCGGTCATCGACGGCCCTTTCCCCCACTCCACGCTCGACGTCTCCATATTCCACTGCGCTTTCGAGACGGCGGCCGCCTCAGCCTCTGGCCTGAAGGCCGGCCTGGAGATGATGGGTGACCGGGAAACGACGGTGGTGGCCTGGGCCGGGGACGGCGGCACCTTCGACATCGGCATCCAGGCCCTCAGCGGAGCGGCCGAGCGGAATGAAGACATCCTCTATATCTGTTACGACAACGAGGCCTACATGAATACCGGGCATCCAGCGCAGCTCGGCCACACCCTACGGCGCTTGGACGACCACCACCCCGGTCAAACATCTTAAGAACCGGCCCAAGAAGGACATCGACGCCATCATGGCCGCCCACCGCATCCCCTACCAGGCCACGGCCAGCATCGGCTATGCCGAGGACCTGTTCAAGAAAGTGAAAAAGGCTAAGGATATCCGCGGCACACGATTCTTCCACGTCTACGCGCCCTGCCCGGCCGGCTGGAAGAGCCGGCCCGAGGACACCATCAAGCTGGCCCGCCTAGCCGTCCAGACCGGGATATTTCCCCATCTTCGAAATGGAAAACGGCGAGAATTGCACCCTGAATATCAAGGTCAAGGAGCGCAAGCCGGTCAAGGACTACATCCGGCTGCAGGGCCGCTTCCGCCACCTGACCGAGGAAGAGGTCCAGCGCATCCAGGACGACGTGGACGCGCGCTGGGCGCGACTCACCAAGATGTGCGGAGGATAAAAGGGAGCAAAAAAGGTAGATGGGGATGGTGTCCCCGAATCACGGCCGGCGCTTGCGCCCCTACCAGCGGTAGACGACAGCCCCCCAGGTGAATCCGGCGCCGAAAGCGTCGAGCACCAGGATATCCCCCTTCTTGAGTTGCCCGGCCTGCCGCATCTCGTCCAGAGCCATGGGAATGCAGGCCACGGACACGTTGCCGTAGCGGTTGACGTTGACGTAAACCTTCTCCCGGGGGACCTTCAGCCGCTCGCCGGTGGCTTCGATGATGCGGATATTGGCCTGATGGGGGATGAACCAGTTGATGTCCTCTTTCTTGATGCCGGCCAGTTTCAAGGCTTCCTCGGCCGCCTCGCCCATGCGCTTCACGGCGTGTTTGAAGACTTCGTTGCCCTTCATCTGGAGAAAATGCTGTCGCTTGGCTACGGTCTCATGGCAGGCCGGGAGCCTCGACCCTCCGGCAGGCTGGATGAGAAGGGGTCCTAAGTTGCCGTCGGCCTGCCAGAAATGAGACAGCAGGCCGGATTCGTCCTTGCTCTCCTCTAGAATAACCGCCCCGGCGGCGTCGCCGAACAGGACGCAGGTGTTGCGGTCCTCCCAGTTGGTGATCCGGGATAATGTCTCGCCGCCGATGAGCAGAACCCGCCGTACCGTCCCGCTCAGGATCAGCCCTTCGGCCACGACCAAACCGTAGAGGAATCCTGTGCAGCCGGCCACTATATCGAAAGAAGGAATCAGGCCCGCCTTGAGCCCGGCCTGCACCCAGCAGGCCGTAGAGGGGAAAGCCGTGTCGGGGGTGTTGTTGGCTACGATAATGGCGTCGATATCGGTAGGCTCCAGGTGGATGCTCTTCAGCGCCCGGCGCGCGGCCATAAGGGCCAAATCTGAAGTGGCCTGCTCCTTGGCGGCGATGCGGCGCTCCCGGATGCCGGTCCGGCTGACGATCCATTCATCCGTGGTGTCCACAATTTTCTGCAGGTCGGCGTTGGTCAGGACCTTGTCCGGGACATACATGCCCGTGCCGACGATCTTGATCTTGCGTTCGGTTCTTTTAATCATTTCTCGGCTCCAAACGGCCTACCTATAACATATCGTCCGGCCTTTTTCAATTAATAATACATTTGAACCGGACCGGCCCCGGGAAGTAAAATCGGGTTGATGTGCAAGCTCAAAATCATCGTCCTTCTGGCCCTTGGATTTCTATTGGCCTGGCATCCCTTTCCGCTCCGGGGCCAGATGGTCCTGGGCCAGTACGAGGAGGAAGCGCCGGTCCGCACCTGGAATATTTTCGGCCCTACGGGCGCCGCCGGACTCAGCCTGGGCGATACGATGTTCACCCTGGCGGCCGATGCTTCCGCCCTCTTCACCAACCCGGCCCTGATGACGCGCCTCCCGAGCCTGGCTGTATCGCTCGGCGGATCGCTTCAGTCCGCCGACTTTTTTCGCTACGGCCCGGTAAACACCGGCCCTCTGTCCACGGTCGGCAACGCCGGCTTGAGTACGGCCTCGGCCGACCTGGCCGCGGTCAGCGTCCGGGTTCTGGGCTGGAGCGTGGGGCTGGGGCTGGCTCTGAGCGAAATCTATGACCGGCCGGAAGCCGTGGCCCGATCGGGCTCGCCCGATTATTTATTTTCCTTCAGTCAGGCCGGGTCTCTACGGACCTTAAACATCTCCCTCGGCCGGGAGATTGCCGGCGGCCTGTCTTTGGGCCTGGGCCTTAATCTTGTCTCCGGCCAGTGGGCCTGGAATCTGACGGATGCTTGGAGCGGCATCAGCATCACCGATAGCCGGACGCGCAGCTTTAGAGGATGCTACTTCAACGGTGGGCTGTGCTGGCGAGCTTCGGACGAGCTCAGCTTGGCCGCCGTCTTCCGCTCGCCCTATCAAAGAAAGGCCACCAGCCGCAGCAGCCTTCGCTACAGCGCTCAATCAGCGGACATTCTGATTCAAGGCTCCGGGGAAGATACGTTCCGCGAACCCCTGGTCCTGGGCCTCGGCCTGGCCTGGAAATTTTTCGACCCGTTCCTGTTAGCCGGGGAGATGACTTACTGGAATTGGTCGTCCTACCGGGCCTCACTCTTGGGGGAGGATATGGCCAGGGATTTCCGGGACACCTGGAAGGCCGGCCTGGGGCTGGAGTACCTGAGCTGGTTCCGCCTCTTCAAGCAGGAATTCGACTTCCCCGCCCGCATCGGCCTTGTTTATGACCCTCAGCCGATGAGCTCGCCGCGGTCGTCCTATATCAATTTCAGCCTGGGAGTGGGGCTCTACTGGAAAGGCATCCATTTGGACCTGGGGACAATCCTGGGCGCTGAAAATGGCTCGGGCCGGCATCTGACGGCTCAAAGGCTGGCCCTGACCCTAACCGTTTTCTCCGGCCCTAAGCCGGCCAGAGGATAAAGACACATGCTACGGAAAAAGAGATGCTTTCAGAAGTTCTTCATAGCATTAGTTTTTGTATTGGCCCTATCCGGATTGAGCCTGAACCCGCAGGAACAAGAGACCCGGCAGGTCATCAGCCTGGACCTGAAACAGGTTTCCCTGCCTCAACTGGCCAGTTGGGGCTTGGATTTCCTTATGGAAAAGGAAGGGAGGCTGTATGTTATCAGCTCTCCCCAGGACAGGATACGGCTGGCCGGAGCAAACCTGGCCTATCATCCGGAACCGGCATTTTCCGGCCGGCCGGTTGCCGTTCCCTCTTCCGCTGCCGGCGGCATCAACGGCGATTACCATTCCGCCGACGAGCTCAAAACGGACCTGAGGTCGCTGGAAGCCGGCCATCCGGGCTTGGCCAAAGTGTATGACATCGGCCGGAGCCTCGAAGGCCGGACCCTCTATGCCCTGAAGGTCAGCAGCAACGTCGGGGCGGCGGAGCCGGAAGCCCAGGTCCTGTTCCTGGGTTGCCACCACGCCCGCGAATGGATCTCGGTCGAGGTTCCCTTTCTCCTAGGCAAGTACCTTCTGGACAACTACCTCACCGACAGCCGCGTGCGGGACATCGTGGACCACAGCGAAGTGTGGATCGTGCCGCTGCTCAATCCCGACGGACTGGAGTACAGCATTCACGTCTATCGCTACTGGCGCAAGAACCGCCGGGATAACGGCGACGAAAGCTTCGGCGTGGACCTCAATCGGAACTACGACTACCAGTGGGGCTACGACAATTTAGGCTCCAGCCCTGAGCCGGACTCGGCCGTTTATCGTGGCCGCTCCCCCTTCTCCGAGCCCGAGGCCGCGGCTGTCCGCGACCTCTTCCGCGGGAACAATTTCCAGGCCCTCATTTCCTACCACAGCTTCTCTCAGACCATCTATTATCCCTGGGGCTACAGCCGCCAGCCCGTGGAGAATGCCGAGCGGATGAAGGCCCTGGCCGCCGGAATGTCCCAGTGCATCCAGGAGGTGGCGGGCAACGTGTACCGATACGGCCAGTCCAGCCTGGTATCCTACTTGACCAACGGCGAAACGACCGACTGGGCCTTTGGCCTGTACGGCATCCCGGCTTACACCATCGAGCTTGAGCCCGGCAGCGAGCAGGCGGGCGGGTTTTTTAATGCGGAAACCGAGATCCTGCCCATTTTCAACGATAATCTTCCGGCTGCCCTCTACCTAATCGAGGACTGTATCAGCCGCTACAGGCCGCCGGGATGGGGGGAAGGCCCGTCCGGCAAGGAGCGGCCCTCCGCAGCCGGGGATCCCGGGATACGCTCCACGAAAAAACGCGGAGGCTAGAGGACGGAAAAATGCCCGGACTCCTGGCCCACGTCTGCTGCGCGCCGGACGCGCTCTATGTCTTGCAGCAACTGAAGCAGACTTACCGGCCCGGGCCGGGGGAAATACCCGGCTCGTTCCCTGCCGTCACGGGCTATTTCTATAACCCCAACATTTATCCTTCCCGGGAATACAACCTCAGGCTCGCCGAAGCCGAGAGGGTGGCCTCCCTCCTGGGGCTGACCCTTCTCGAGGGCCCGCGCGATTTCGACCGCTGGACGGCGCTCACCCGCAAATTCAAGGACGAGCCTGAAAAAGGCCGGCGGTGCGATATCTGCTACGCCCTGAGATTGAACGAGACGGCCTGCGCCGCTTCCCGCCTCGGGTTTGAAGCCTTCACCACTATCATGAGCCTCAGCCCCTGGAAAAAAGCGGATGTTCTCAATCGCCTCGGCCGGATGTTCGGCCGGCGCTACGGGCTGGTTTTTGTGGAAGCAAACTTTAAGAAAAAGGACGGGTTCCGGCGGAGCATTCTCCTGAGCAAAGAGCACGGCCTCTACCGGCAGGACTACTGCGGCTGCGTCTATTCCCTGAAGCCTAAGGCGGCCGGCCCCGAGAGCCATGGCTGATTCCAGGAAAAAGAGAAAAGGCCGGGCCGTCCGGATTCTTGTCTCGGGCGTGGTCCAGGGCGTCGGCTTCCGGCCGTTCATCTATCGCTTGGCCGTTCGATTCGGGTTCCACGGCTATGTCAAAAACGTCGGGCCCGGCGTGGAGATCCACCTGGAACAGGAAGGGCCGTCCGATTTTAAAAGTTTTCTGCGGGCCGTGCGCCGGGAAAAGCCTCCCCTCGGCCTGGTGGAGGAGATTAAGAGCTATCCGGCGCCCTTTAAGGGATTCAGGAATTTTCGGGTTCTGGCCTCGCGACGGGAAGAAAGCTTTGCCTTCATTTCGCCCGACATCGGCACCTGCTCCGCCTGCCTGGCCGAGATCAGCGACCCGGCCGAGCGTCGTTACCGCTATCCCTTCACCAACTGCACGGACTGCGGCCCCCGCTACACCATCGTCCGTTCCCTGCCCTACGACCGGAGCCGGACCACCATGGCCGGCTTTGCCCTGTGCCCCGATTGCCGGCGCGAATACCATGATCCCCTGGACAGGCGCTACCAGGCCCAGCCCATCGCTTGTCCCCTCTGCGGCCCACGGGTCACTCTGACCGACTCCCGGACGGGCAAAACCATTGCGGGCGGCTTGGACGAAGCGGCCTCGCTCCTCAAGAAGGGAAAAATCCTGGCGGTCAAGGGTTTGGGCGGGTTTCACCTGGCGGCCGATGCCCTGAACCCCGCGGCCGTCCGGCGACTGCGCCGGGTCAAAACGCGGAAGACCAAGCCCCTGGCGCTCATGGCCGCCAGCCCGGAAGTGGTCGAAAAATACGTTTACCTCTCCGAGCCTGAAAAACACCTTCTTCTCTCGGCCAGCCGTCCTATTGTCCTTTTAAAAAAGAAGAAGGATATTCCGGGTTTGGCCCCCCACCTTGACGAGATGGGCTTCATGCTTCCCTACACGCCGCTCCACCATCTCCTCCTTCGGACCCTCCCCCTCATCGTGGCCACCAGCTCCAACCGAAAGGACTCGCCCATTATGAAAGACCGGAAGGAAGGGATTGCCGCCCTGTCCGATGCCGTCCTGGACCACGACCGGCCGATCGAGATGAGGGCGGACGATTCGGTCCTGCGTGTCGTCCGCGGCCGGCCGCTCTTTGTTCGCCGCGCCCGAGGCTACGTCCCCTATCCCCAGAAGGTGCCGGCCTCCCTCGTCTCCTCAAAGCACATCCTGGCCCTGGGCGGCGAGCTTAAGGACACGGTCTCCATCTACAAGAACGGCTACGTGGTGACCAGCCAGTTCTTGGGCGACCTGGACGAATACCGGAACCATCGCTACCTGGAAGAGACCATCGGCCATCTCTGCCGTCTGTTCAGCGTCAAGCCGGAGGTTGTCGTCTGCGACCTCCACCCGGATTTCCACACGACCCGGATGGCACGCCGGATGGGCCTTCCCCTTCTCCAGGTGCAGCACCATCATGCCCATATCCTGGCCGCACTGCTCGAGCACGGCTTTCCGGCAGGCCGAAAGGTTCTGGGCGTCTCCCTGGACGGCTATGGCTACGGCGTCGACGGCGAAGCCTGGGGGGGCGAGTTCATGGTGGCTGACTACTCGTCCTCCGAACGCTTCGGACGCCTGAAGCCCGTCCCCCTGCCCGGAGGCGACTTGGCCGCACGCCAGCCCTGGCGCATGGCTCTGGCCTACCTCCGCCAGATCTACGGGGACCGCGCCGCCCGGCACAAGAGCCTGGAGCGGGTGGACAAAAAGAAAGTTCAGGGGGTTCTGGCCATGACCTCCCGCGGGGTCCGCAGCCCGCTCGCTTCGAGCTGCGGCCGGCTGTTTGACGCCGTGTCCTGGCTCACCGGGCTCGCCCCCGAGGAGATGGAATTTGAGGCTGAAGCGGCCATGAGGCTGGAGGCCGCTGCGGCGCCGAAGAGCGGGAGGAGCTATCCCTTCCGGGTTCTGCCCGGCCGGCCCTTGGATATCTCCTTTGTCCCCACCATCCGGGCCATCCTCCAGGACCTTGAAGCCCGAAGACCAGTCCCGGACATCTCCGCCCGATTTCACCAGACGCTGGCCAGGGCGATTGTCCGGATGGCGGAGCTGGCCAGGGTCAGGCGGGGGATTACGACCGTGGCTCTGACCGGCGGGGTTTTTCTCAACAAGAGACTCCTGGAAGCGAGCCTCGAGCTTTTACAAAAGAAAAGATTCAAGGTCCTCAGGCCGGAGCATTATTCACCCAACGACGAGTCCCTGTCGCTGGGGCAGATTGCTTTTGCTTTGAACCGGCTTAAGAGAACCGGCCTCTGACCGGGGCTAGCGGCCGGCTCTTTTGCCCCGGCGCAGGCCTTCGGGGACCTGGTCGAGATTGACCTTAATCCCGCCGATAAAAGAAAGAAGAATGTTGATGAAATGCGCCTTCAGCCAAGCCAGCAGGCCGATGGCTAGGAAGCCGATCAAGCCGCCCGCCGCGGCATAGACCGCGGCGCCGATCAGGGTGCCCTGCATATCGGTCAAGAAACCGGGCAGCTTGGCCGTCTGGACGGCCAAAAAATCCGTGGCGCCGATGAAAGCGCCCAGGATGATGCCGAAGATGATGCCGACGGCGCCCCCGAAAAGAGCAAAGGAAGGAGCGCTCACCGACTTGAGCATGAAGGCGCCCTGGATCGGTTTTTTCTCGGGCTGGGGCGCAGGTTTTTTCTCGGGGAGCGCCGAAGCCTGAGCCGGGGCTGTTGCCGGAGCCGGCGGCGGGGCTGGGGCCGGCGTCGTCGCCGCCACGGCGCTCGGCGTGGGAGTGGTCGTCGGCGTCGCGCCGGGCGAGAGAGCGTCGCATTTGGGACAACGGTAGAGCGGGGGCAAGAGCTTGGTGCCGCACTGGATACAGAAATCCTCGGAGCCGCGGAGGCCGCCTCCGCAACGGGCGCAGGCCTCGGCTTCCGGCTTGTTCTCGAACCCGCAGTAGGGGCAAGCCCCCCTGGATTCCTTTTTTATCTCGGGCTCGGCTTGAACCCACTCCTGGCCTTTAAGGTAATACCAATTGCCGCTCTGGCTGCCGATCATCCATACACGGCCCTGGTCGTCCTTGACTTGAAGGTTCTTCATTTCGTCCAGGAATTCCTGCCGGGAGATTTCCCCTTGACGGAACTTCTCCCTCAATCCCTGGAATGTGTTTTCAGCGCGCTTGAATTCGTTGTCCATGGTTGTTTTCCCTCACCCGCTCCCCATACATCATAAGCCAATGCCCGATGATTATCAATTCCCCTCGCCGGCGTTGACTAAATACTGTGCAAAACGCCATAAGTCTAATAGTTCTCGGCTATTCGACTGCCGGACCGGTCACTTTTCCACAGGTTATTCACAGATTTTGTGAAAAACATCTCAGCGGATAAGGTCCAGCAGGCTGAACCCTTTAATGGGGTCGGGGATAAAGGCCAAGATGAAGATCAGGACCACCACTCCGGCCAAGACCTTTCGAACTAGGGACAGCGGCGCCTGCTCATCCCAGATGGGCGGGTGCTTGAGCCCCACCAACAGGATGATAACGGCCCAAACGAACCATCCTACCCAGAAGAAAACGCCCAGCACCACGAACCCAACCAGGGCCAATCGGGCTATGATTTTGGACCGGGAGCCGAACAGGGCATAGACCACATGGCCGCCGTCAAGCTGGCCGATGGGAAACAGATTGAAGGAGGTGACTAGGGCGCCCACCCATCCGGCAAAAGCCAAAGGATGAAGGATATAGCCGGAAGAGGCATTGGGGATAAAGAGACGGGCCAGCAGTTTCAGCAGCAGAGGGTCGCCCAGGCTCAGCCAGCCTTCTCCCGTCATCTCCACGCTTAAGCCGGACAGGGACAGGCCGTAGGCCATGGCCGGAAGAGCCAGGAGGAACCCGCTGAGCGGCCCGGCCACGCCGATGTCGAACAGCTCCTGCTTGCGGCGGATCGGAGAGCGGATCTTGATGAAAGCGCCCAGGGTCCCGATGAGGTTGGGAAAGGGCAGGAAATAGGGCAGGGTGGCGTCGATGCCGTAGAAGCGACAGGCCAGGTAATGGCCGAGCTCGTGTCCCAGCAGGATAGTCAGGAGGACGACGGCATAGACCAGGGTCAGCTTCTGCACCTGCGGGTCTCCCAGAATGGAGGGGGTTAATGACAAGTTGGCCCGGGGGCCTCCCCTGGCGACCAAGACGTAGGCGGCGCTCTGGGACAATCCGACGAAATAGACCGAGGCTATGGTTAGGATGAAGAGAAGGGCGTTCAGCCAAGGCCGTTTCTTGGCGAAGAACGATTCCTTCCGGACCGCGGGGGGCGCGGCCTGGGGGACCTGTTCACCGCCGTCAGGGCTGCCGTTCATGGGATGATAAAAAAATAGGAGTGAAAGCCTCACTCCTCCTTGTCAAAAATATCGTTCGGCCTAATCTCAACTTTGGGTCAGCTTCTTGTACCTGGCCATCAACTGTTCTTTGGTCTCCTTATGGTTCGGGTCGGGGACGCAGCAATCTACCGGGCAGACCTCGGCGCATTTGGATTTCTCGAAATGGCCCACGCACTCGGTGCACCGGTTAGGGTCGATGATGTACAGCGCATCGCCTGCGGAAATGGCCTGGTTTGGGCAATCCGGCTCGCAAGCGCCGCAGTTGATGCATTCCTCGGTGATCATATAAGCCATAACTGACCTCCTTCAAGCAAAAAAACGAAGTTTTATTATATCTTTTTTACCCAAATTTTCAATATTGTTTAGCGAAAGGCTGCATCTCCAACTTTACAGCACATGGGGAGGGGTGGCACGGCGGAGGGGCTCCCACACCTGCTCCTTGGAGGGGGAAGCGCTTCGCCTTCCCCCTTCCAACGGTCGCTTCGCTTCCTGCCTCCCCTTCTCGGACTTCGTCCTGCGACCAAGGGGGCATACCCCCTTGGAACTCCCGTCCGGCCCCGGCCGGACGCGCAGCCTTGCGAGATTTAGCCAGAATGAAGACTTCAATTGTAATTATTAATCCCCCTTCCCCCTTGGTCAATCAAAGGGGCTTAAAAGGTCGGAGGAGCCGTGACAGGACCCCTCCTCTTATTGAATGATATATCAAACAATAGGAGATGCTGCCTTAACGATAAACAATGAACCCGAAGGCCGCCGCAGCCAGGATGACCAGGATGGGGTTGATGCGGGTGAAGGACAGGAGGGCGAAGGCCACCAGGGCCAGAACGAGCTTGTCCCAGCCGCCGAGCAGGGCCGGACTCCAACCGATCTTCTTGGCGTTGAGCACCGCGGCGGCCATGTCGTAAGCCGTCCACAGCAGGAAGCCGACCACTACCGGCCGGACGGCGGTGAGCATGGCCCGCACAGCCTGATTGTCCTTTATCTTGAAGAAAAAGGCGATCATGAGCAGCATGAGCAGGGTGGCCGGCAGGACCGTGCCCGTGACGCCGGCCACGGCCCCCGGAACCCCGGCCAGCTTGTACCCGATGTAAGCCGAAACCTGGGGAGCAATCGGCCCGGGCAGGGCGTTGCTGAGGGCTACGGCATCGGCAAATTCAGCGGGCGAAACCCAGCCCGCCTGCGTGCTCAAACGCTGCATAAGGGCTAGAGAGGCCGGCCCTCCCCCCCAGGAAAAAAGAGCGACCTTGGTGAACAGCCAAAAAATCTTAAAGAGCATGATGCGAGCCGGCCGCTTACCAGTGGCCGGAAGCTCCGCCTCCGCCGAAGCCGCCGCCCCCCCCGCTGAAACCGCCGCCGCCAAGACCGCCGGACGAACTGCCGCTGGAAAAGCCCCCCGTGCCGAATGACCTCCAGCCGCCGCCCGGACGACTGGAGTACCAGCGGCCTTTGCGACAGGGCGAGATGATTTTGGCCACCAGGAAAAAGAGAATGAGCATGATGAAAAAGGACCCCATACCCGATTTGTGACCGGATTCTGCCTCCCGGCTCTCTAACAACTTGATCTGGCTGGGGTCGCCGCCGATGGCCTGGCCCATGGTCTGGAAGGCCCTGGAGATGCCCTCGTAATAGTTCCCCTTGCGGAACTCGGGCACGATCACCTGGCGGATGATCGTCCCGCACTTGCCGTCGGGCAGCGTGCCCTCCAGGCCGTAGCCGACCTCGATGCGGATAGCCCTGTCCTCCACGGCCACCAGCATCAGAAGACCGTTGTCCACTCCCTTTTGCCCCAGCTTCCAGGCTTCAACCACTCGCAGGGCGTAGTCCTCCAGGGGTTCTCCCTCAAGCGAGCGGATGGTCAAGAGCGCAAACTGGGCGGTGGTGCTGGATTCGATGCCGGCCAGGATGTTGTCCAAACCGGCCGCTTGTTCGGCGGTCAGGACTTGGGCATAATCATTCACCCTGCCCTTGAGAGCGGGCACCTCCAGGGCGAAAACGGGGCCGGCAGCCAGCAGAAAAACGACGATCAAGGCGCGTATCTTTGCTCTGGCTTGAGTCATGGCTCACTCCACAATCGGTCTGTCGGGCAGCTCGTTGACATCGTCGCGCCGATGAGGAAAAGGTCCGGACAGGATATCGCCGCAGCGTTGGACCTCGGCCTCCAGGGCCGGCAGGAAGCGGCCGCCGCGGATCCCCTCAAGAATGCGGTCCACGATTTCCTGCCAGACCGCGGGGCGGATTTTCTGGGCGATGCCAAAATCCACCAGCAGCTCAACCCGCCTCTCCAAAAGAGAGACGTAGATAAGCAGGCCGTTGCCGGCCCGGGTAGCGGTGATGTTGTGATGGAAGAAGGCCGACTCGGCCCGTTCCCGGACACGAGCCCGCTTGTCCTTGCGCGATACGGCCAGCGCGCGAAGCCCGGGGACGAGGCTCAGCAGGCCGAAGGCTAAGCCAAAAACGACGGCCTGGCCGATGAAAAAAACAAGCAAGACCTGGATGTCGCGGGCTTCCCACAGAAAGCGCTCCAGCAGCCGGTGGATGCCTCCCAGAAACAGGAAAAAGGCCAGGGCATAGGCCGCCAGCAAAGCCAGACAGACCAGCAGCACCTGGCCGGAGTAGGCCCCGGAATGACTGGCGATAACGGTGACAATCTCGGCCGAGGTCCGGGATTCGGCTTTCTGGGTGGCCGAGGTGAGCCTCTCCAAGTCAGCCCAGGCCGGCTTCTTCACCCTGCTCACGGCCGGCCTCAGTTGAACTTCACCGGGGGAGCGGTCTGGGCCCCTTCGGCGGCCTTGAAATACTCATATTTCTGCCAGTCGATGCCGCGGACCCTGATGAAGATCCCGCCCATCAGTGACCGGGCGTAGCTGCGGAAGACCTCCGCCTCGTCGTTGTAGCGCTTGCGCTCAACGGCGATACGGTTCTCCGTTCCGGCCAGTTCATCCTGGAGTTTCATGAAGTTCTCGTTGGCCTTCAGGTTGGGATAGTTTTCCACGATGGCCAGCAGACGGCTCAGGGCGCCCTCCATGACATTGGTGGCCGCGATCTTGTCCTTGGGAGTTTGAGCGGACTGATAGGCTCGGCGGGCATCGGCGATCTCGGTGAAGACCCGCTCCTCATGGCTGGCATACCCCTTAACCGTCTCGACCAGGTTGGGGATGAGGTCGAAGCGGCGCTGCAGGACGTTCTCCACGTTGCCCCAGGCTCTTTTGACCTGCTCCTCCATTTTGGCGGCTTTGTTGTAGCCGCTGACGAAGACGATGCCGCCCACGATCAGGACAAAGGCCAGGACCAGGACCGCAGTCATCAGACATCCGGTTTTTTTCATTTCCCTCCTCCGATGGACAGCCTCTGCGTTCTTTCTGAAATCAGGCTGATTGTATCATATCCTATGGCCGATTTGACAATATGTTAAGCCGAGGAAGCATCTCCGATCGTGTGAATCGTAGGGAGGGGTGGCTGCCGAAGACACCTTTTGATTTGCTTGAAAAAATATTAATCCCCCCTACCCCCTTGGAATCAAGGGGGCAAGAGGTTGGTGTCTTCGGAGAGGCTGGCGGAGGGGCCGGCCTTTCCGGAGACGCCCACGATCTCCCCCCTGATTGCCCAGGGGGGAAGGAGGGGTTAATAAATTATGAAAAAAAGAGAAGGCGTCTCCGGCAATACCGACCGCGCGCAGCTTGGCATGGCCGGAGACACCTACTAATTCTCATTATCCTATTTATTCCCCTCTAGCCCCCCTTGGTGAAACAAGGGGGGCAAAGGTTGGTGTCTCCGGAAAGGTCGGCCGTGACAGGACCCCTCTTCTTATTGAATGCAAGATCATCGGTGAATGGAGATGCTGCCTTATCAACTCATCCCTTAACAAACCGCCTAAATCATGCTAGAATAATGTCCACCGAGAGCACGCCAATGATCAAACGCATTAAATCGATACGCAGCGTCATTTTCTGGATCGCCGCCGGAGTCTTCATCATCTTCCTGTGGACCTTGTTCCAGAACCCGGACCTATCCCAGACGGAGATGACCTTCAGCGAGTTCCTGGACCATGTGGAAACCCAGCAGGACGTCACCGAAGTGACGATTAGCGGCAACCAGATTAAGGGCAAGCTCATCAACAGCACGTCTTTCAAGACCGTGCTGCCGGAACAGTACACCGACCTGGTCAAGGTCCTGCGCAGTCATAAAGTCAATATCATGGTCAAGGATGCCAAGGGCAGCCCCATCCTTTCCATGCTGTTCACCTGGTTTCCCATCATCCTGCTCGTCATCTTCTGGATTTTCTTCATGAGGCAAATGCAGGCCGGCGGGAACAAGGCCATGTCCTTCGGCAAGAGCCGGGCTAAACTTTTTTCAGCCCAGCAGAAAAAGATCAATTTTAAGGACGTGGCCGGGGTGGAGGAGGCCAAGGAGGAGCTCCAGGAGATCATCGGCTTCCTCAAGGACCCCCAGAAGTTCCAGCGGCTGGGCGGCCGTATCCCCAAGGGCGTCCTGCTGGTCGGCGCGCCGGGCACGGGCAAAACGCTCCTGGCCCGGGCCGTGGCCGGCGAGGCGGACGTCCCCTTTTTCTCCATCAGCGGCTCGGACTTCGTGGAGATGTTTGTGGGAGTGGGCGCCTCCCGGGTGCGCGATCTTTTCGAGCAGGGCAAAAAGCACGCGCCCTGCCTGATCTTCATCGACGAAATCGACGCCGTGGGCCGGCAGAGGGGCGCCGGCCTGGGCGGCGGCCACGACGAGAGGGAGCAGACCCTCAACCAGCTCCTGGTGGAGATGGACGGCTTCGACTCGAACGAAGGCGTCATCCTCATCGCCGCCACCAACCGCCCGGACATCCTGGACAGCGCCATCCTGAGGCCGGGCCGCTTTGACCGCCGCATCGTGGTCAACATGCCCGACGTCAAGGGCCGGGAGGAGATTTTCAAGGTCCACATCAAGCACATCCCCCTGGCTCCCGACGTGGACCTCTCCATGCTGGCCCGTACCACGCCCGGGTTTTCCGGCGCCGACCTGGCCAACCTAGTCAACGAGGCGGCCCTCCTAGCGGCCCGCCAAGAGCAGGATAACGTCACCATGAAAAACATGGAGAGCGCCAAAGACAAGGTCCTGATGGGCGTCGAGCGCAAGAGCATGATCATCAGCGAGGAGGAAAAGAAGAGCACGGCTATCCATGAGGCGGGCCATGCCCTGGCAGCCTCCCTGCTGCCCGATGCCGATCCCATTCACAAAGTGACCATCATCCCCCGCGGCATGGCCCTGGGCACCACCCAGCAGCTCCCCCTCGACGACCGCTACACCCATAGTCAGGAATACCTGGAGGCGCAGCTGGCCGTGCTGATGGCCGGCCGGGTGGCGGAGAACCTCATCCTGGACAAAACCACCACCGGCGCGGCCAACGACTTTGAGCGGGCCACCGACATCGCCCGCAAAATGGTCTGCCAGTGGGGCATGTCCGACCTGGGCCCCGTGACTTTCGGCGAGCGCGACGACCTCATCTTCCTCGGCCGCGACCTGGCCATGAACAGGAACTTCAGCGAGCGAACCTCGGAGCTGATCGACGAGGAGGTCAAGAAGATCATCCTCCGGAATTTCAATCGGACCAAGAAAATACTGGAAGAAAACAAGGACAAGCTCATCCTCATTTCCGAGGCCCTGTTGGAGAAGGAGGTTCTCTCCTCCGAGGAGATCTCCGTCATCGTCAAGCCCAAAAAGGCGGCGCCTGTGTCCGCCAAGAAAGAAAAGGATAACAGTCCGCGGACGCCCAGGCCCCTCAAGGACCCAGCCTTGACCAAGGCCTGACCAACAGGAAAGGTGAGAGGAACAGTCCCACTCCGGCTGCGCGGTTCGATCCACCTCTTGGGCCAAAGGACTTGGCTGATGGGCGTGGTCAATGTCACTCCGGACTCATTCTACGGGGGGAGCCGGACTCCGGACCCGGAGCGGGCCGTAGCGCGGGGGATGGAGCTGGCCGGCCAGGGCGCGGATATCCTGGACATCGGCGGGGAGAGCAGCCGGCCGGGCTCAGACCCGGTATCGGCCGCAGAAGAGAGGCTCCGGGTCGTGCCCGTCATCAGCGGCCTTCGCCGCCAGAGCGATGTCTTCCTGTCCGTGGACACAACCAAGCGGGAGGTGGCCCAGGCGGCGGTCGAGGCCGGAGCCGATATCATCAACGACATTTCCGCCCTGCGCTTTGACGCCGGCCTTTTAGAGTGGGTCGCCTCCAGCGGAGCGGCCGTCGTGCTGATGCACATGCTGGGAACGCCCAAGACCATGCAGGCTGCGCCCCGCTACGATGACGTCCTGGCCGAAGTCCGCTCTTTCCTGGCGGAGAGGACAGCGGCGGCGGCGGCGGCCGGCCTGGGCGCCGACCGCACCATCCTTGACCCGGGGCTCGGCTTCGGCAAACGGCCGGAAGACAACCTGACCCTGCTCAACAGGTTGACGGACCTGGCTGAGCTCGGCCGGCCCATCATGGTCGGGCCGTCGCGGAAATCCTTCCTGGGCGCGATTCTTGACTTACCGGCCGAGGAGCGCCTGGAAGGGACCCTGGCCGCCGCGGTCCTGGCCGTGGCGCGGGGAGCCCATATCCTGCGCGTTCATGATGTGGAAGCCGTTTGGCGCGCGGTGAGGACGGCGGAAGCCGTTCTGGCCGAAAAAGTGGAGCCAAGCCGGCCCGGCCGGAGCGAGGCGCGACATGCTGGCTAACATCCTTCACGCCTTGTCCCATGCCAAGCTCCTCGACCTGGTGGATATCCTCCTCATGTCCTTCATCCTTTACTCTTTCTTCCGGCTTATCCGCGACACCCGCGCTTATCAGATGGCCATCGGGCTGGGCATCGTCGGCCTGCTGTTCATCCTAACCCGTTGGGGCAATCTGGTCGCTTCCCACTGGTTGATTAAGAACTTCATCACCTACCTCATCATCGCCATCATCGTCCTGTTCCAGGGGGAGATCCGCAGGTTCCTGACCGGCCTCGGTTCGGGCACCTTCCGCCGTCCCCTGATCCTGCGCTCCTTCCAGGAGAAGATGCCCGAGCTGTTCCTGGCCGTGGACTACATGTCCCAACGGCGGATCGGCGCCCTGGTTGCCCTGGAGAAGGAGATCTCCCTCAACAGCTTCATTGAGACCGGCACGCAGCTCAACGGCATCCTCAGCAAGGACCTGCTGGTCAGCATCTTCTTCCCCAATTCCCCGCTCCACGACGGAGCCGTCATCATCCAGGGCGACCGCATCGCCGCCGCCGGGTGCCTGCTGCCCCTGCCGGCCTCCCACAGCCTGGGCCAGGAGTTTCTAACCCAGACGCGTCACCTGGCCGGCCTGGGCCTGTCCCAGGAGACGGACGCCGTGGTGGTCATTGTCTCCGAACAGACGGGCGACGTTTCCCTAGCCTTCAAGGGCCGGCTGGAAAAGACCGCTGACCGGGAAAGCCTGAAAGAAAAAATCTCCAGCTATATGAAAAAATGACCATCCAACTGCTGCGCAACATCTTTCTCCGGAACTGGGGCCTCAAGCTTTTCTCTTTGGTTCTGGCCGTCCTGCTGTGGCTGGTGCTGGTGCCCGAGGAAAAGGTCTTTTCCGAGCGACGGCTGGCCCTTCCCCTGGACCTCTACTCCATCCCGGCCAACATGGAGCTCATCGATAAAGATGTTTCCGTCGTGGAAGTCACCATTCGGGCACCCAACCGGCTCATGGACCAGATCAGTTCGGCCAATGTTTTCGCCAAGCTCAACCTGCAGAACGCCGCCGTCATCCAGCAGGACTATCCCCTCAACCCCTCCATCATCAGCGCCCCTTCCGGCGCTGAGGTGATCAACGTCACTCCCAACAAGGTCCGCATCCGCTTCGAGCGGTCCAAAGAGCTGGAGCTGGAGGTCGAGCCGACCATCGTCGGCCGGCTCCGCAACGGCCTCCGCTTGGAGCGCGTGGAATCCATACCGGCCCGCATCCCGGTCCGCGGCCCGGAGAGCATGGTCCGGGAGAAAGACAAGGTTTACACCATCCCCATCGACATCTCCGGGTTCAGTCAAACGACCGAAGTCCGTGCCGATCTCATCCTGCCCCGGCCTGAAACGCGCCTGCCCGCTCAGCGGACTTCGGTGAGTGTCAGGCTCGTTATTGTTGAGGACAAGAAACCGGCCTCGGCCAGCCGCGGCCGCGACAAATGACCGGCATGGCCGCGCTCTTCGGCACGGACGGCATCCGCGGCCCGGCCGGCGCATTCCCCCTGAACCGGGAGGCTGTCTTCGACCTGGGAGAGTCCCTGGCCGTTCTTCTCCGCTCCAAAGGGTTCGTCCCCAGAGTGCTCATCGGCCGCGATACGCGCCAGTCGGGGACATGGCTTGAGGCAGCGCTGGCCGGCGGGATCAGCCGGTCGGGGGGGAGCTGGGCCTCGGCCGGCGTCATCCCCACCGGGGCCGTTTCGATCCTGGTGCGCCGGCAGGGGTTCTCGGCGGGCGTGGCCATCTCCGCCTCACACAATCCTTTTAGCGACAACGGGCTTAAAATCTTTTCCTCCCAGGGACTGAAGATCCCCGAAGATTGGGAGGAGACGCTGGAGCGCGACATCCTGGCCGGGCTCGACCGGACCGCTTCGCTGCCGGACAGCGTGGAGGTCGAGGAAGATCCCGCCCTGGCCGTGGAATATCTGGATTTCATCATCAGCCGCGTCCGACTCCGAAAACATGGCCGCCGGCCCCGCCTCATCCTGGATTGCGCCAACGGCGCCGCTTTCAGGCTGGCCCCCCGGCTGTTCCTGGAGCTGGGGTTCGAGACCGAGGCCCTGGCCTGCGACCCGGACGGCCTGAACATCAATGAGGCCTGCGGTTCCCAGTATCCCCAGCGCCTGGCCCGGGCGGTCCAGGACAAAAAGGCGGATATCGGCATTGCCTTTGACGGCGATGCGGACCGGGCCATTTGGGTGGACGAAGGAGGCCGGGTGCTCAACGGCGACCACACGCTGTTCATCCAAGCCCGGCACCTGCTGGAGGCCGGAAGGCTGAAGGGCAAGGTCGTGGTGGCCACCTCTATGAGCAACATGGGGCTGGAGATGGCGCTGGGCCGCTTGGGGGTGCAGCTGGAACGGACGCGCGTCGGCGATAAGTATGTCCTGGAACGGATGACGGAGCTGGGAGCGGTTCTGGGCGGTGAGAGGTCGGGCCATACCATTTTCCTTGAGGACAGCCCCGCCGGCGACGGGTTGCTGACCAGTCTCAAGATGCTCGAAGTCATGTCCGAAGGCGAAGCGCCGCTGTCCGTTCTGACCCAAGGCTTTATCGAATATCCTCAAGAACTCAAGAACATCCAGGTGTCGCGCAAGCCCGATTTCCGCGATGTGCCCGAGGTCTGGAGCGTCATCGAAGAAGTCCAGGCCGAGCTGGCCGGCAGGGGGCGGCTCGACGTCCGCTATTCCGGAACGGAGCCCCTGGCCCGGGTCATGGCCGAGGCCGAGGACCAGGCCCTGGTGGAGAGAAGCGTCCGCCGCGTGGCCGAGGCCATCGCCCGTTATTTGGGGGCATAATACTAAATACACTTTTTTCTTTCCATCTCCTTAGGAATGAGTCCTACTTTTTTTCAGCTTAGAAAAAAGGTAAATTAGTATTGTGTCCCCATTTTAAGGAGGAGAGGATGAGACTCGCGGTGAACATCGACCATTTCGCCACTCTGCGCGAAGCGCGGCGGGCCAGGGAGCCGGAGCCGGTGTTGGTGGCCTTACTGGCCGAACAAGCCGGCGCCCAGGGCATCGTCTGCCACCTGCGCGGCGACCGCCGTCACATCAAAGAGCGCGACCTTCGTCTCCTCCGGCAGACGATCAAGACCAAGCTGAACCTGGAAATGGCGGCTACGGCGGAGATGCTGAGAGTGGCCCTGGAGGTCAAACCGGATACCGTCTCCTTGGTCCCCGAGCAGCCGGATGAGCTGACCACGGAGGGCGGCCTGAACGTCCTCAACCGCCGCAGGGCCCTGGCCCCTTTCGTCCAAAAGCTTCAAAAGGCCGGGATCCAGGTCAGCATCTTCATCGACGCGGACAAGCCCCAGATTCTGGCCGCCGCGGAGATCGGCGTGCCGCTCATCGAGATCAACACCGGCCCCTTTGCCGAGATAAAGCCGGGGCGGCCCAGCCTCAAGGTTTTAGAGGATATCCGCCAAGCTGCTGAGTTCGGGCTTGAATCCGGACTGGAGGAAGTCCATGCCGGACATGGCTTGGATTATGCGAACGTCGGGCCTATCGTGGACATCCCCTCCCTATCGGAGCTGAGCATCGGTTTTTCCATTGTGGCCCGGGCGGCCGTGGTCGGGATCAGCCAAGCCGTGGCCGAAATGGTCCAGCTGTTGGGGAAAAAAGCTTAGGCCGCTCATGGTTGTCCGGATCAACATCGAAAGGCTGCGCCGGGATATCGAGGAATTGGGGCGCATCGGCTGCGATGCGGGCGGCGCCGTCTCCCGGCCCTCGTTCAGCCGGGCCGATCTGGAAGCCCGGGCTTGGCTCAAAAAACGCCTGGAGGAAGCCGGCCTGGCCGTGCGCCAGGACGGAGCCGGCAATATCTTCGGCCGCTTGGAGGGCCAGGGGAAACCGGTCATGACCGGCTCCCACATCGACACGGTCATCCGGGGGGGATGTTCGACGGCGCGGTGGGAGTCCTGGCCGGGCTGGAAGGCTTGAGGCAAATCCGAGAAAACGCCCTCCCCCACACCCGTCCCCTGGAGGTCGCCGCCTTCTCCGATGAGGAAGGCAGCCTGACCGGAGATTTCCTGGGAAGCCGCGCCTTCACCGGCCGGCTGAACACCGAATTGATCGAACGGGGCTTGACCCAGATCGGCCCGCCCCTTTCGGAGATCCTCCAGGGGACTGAATTCACCATCCAGAGCATCCTGGAGGCCAACCGGGTCAAACCCGAGGTTGAGGCTTTTCTTGAGCTCCATATCGAACAAGGTCCCCTGCTCGATGAGGAAGGCATCCCCGTGGGCCTGGTGGACCGCATATCCGGCAAGCGCTATCGGCTCTGCTCCTTCGTCGGCCAGGCCAGCCATGCCGGCACCACTCCCCTCGAGTTGCGGAGGGACGCTTTCCTGGGGCTGGCTGATTTCGCCCTTAAGAGCACCCAGCATGTGGCCACCCGGCACTACGGCAGCATGGTGACGGTGGGGAAGGTCACCGTCCATCCCGGATCCTTCAGCATCGTCCCCGCTCAAGCGGATTTCACTCTCGAGTTCCGCAGCGCTTCGCCGGAGACGCTGGAGGCCTTGGACGGCGAACTCCTGGCCATGGCCGAAGATATCGCCCGGACGCGCGGGTTGTCTTTCGTGTCCAAGGTCATGGACGCCACCGAGCCGGTGGCCCTCCCGGCCCGCATCCTGGACATCCTGAAGGAAGAATGCGGCAAACTCGGCTATCCGCACCTGACCCTCGCCAGCGGGGCCGGCCATGACGCCCAGATTTTATCTTCCGTGACCGAGGCGGGTCTGATCTTCATCCCCTCGCCCGATGGAATCAGCCACTCCCCTCAGGAATGCATCCGCTGGGAGGATCTGGAAAAAGGCGCCAACCTGCTGCTGGCGGCTTTGATCAGATTGGCCGCCTAGCGGTCCAGCTCGCCAAATAGAAAAAAGAATAATAAATCGGGCCGCTGTCCTAAAGAGACTAGTCTTCTCCCGCCGGCCGAAAAGCGCGCTCCCTTTTCTTCTCACCCTGGCGGCGCTTGTCGACCAGGATCTTTTCCTGGGCCCTTTTGGAGCGCTTCCGCTTCTGCCGCCTGATCTTGGCGATGCGCTGCTCCTCTTCGCTTTTCTTCCCTAGAATCAACCTTTCCACCTTATCGGCCAGGATGCGGCGGGCCAGGTAGCGGTTGAGGGCTTGGGACCGCTCCTGCTGGCACTTGACCTCGATCCCCGAAGGGAGGTGCTTGAGATAGACGCAGGTGGCCACTTTGTTCACGTTCTGGCCGCCGTGGCCTCCGGAACGGACGAACTTCTCGACCAGGTCGGACTCGCGGATTCCCAGCTCCTCCATCTTCCGGAAAAGGGCTTCTTCTTTTTCCCGGCTGACCCCGAAGCTCAACATGTCGATCTCATTCCGGTCCCAAGATATTCATTAAGAAAGAATAGGCCCGGGCCAGAAACAAAGTCAAGAAACCGGGAATCCATAGATAGGGTTCGGGCCAGGCTTTTGCCGCGGCGCAGAATGGTGAAAATGACCCCGCGATTTTTTGTCCGCGGCAGAGGATGGAATTCGCTCGATTCCGCTGTCCCTCAGAGGTGATATCCAAAGCCGATGGCAAACCCGAGGGTAGACCGCTTGTAGCTCTCCGTATAAGGCCCGGTCACGCCGGTGTAGGTCCGTTCGGCCGTGCCGTAGAGAATATAGAGGAAGCCCAGGTCAAGGTCCAGCTTGGGAATTATCCGGAGGCGCCCCCCAAAACCCAGGGACGTGCAGGAGATCTCGTGGCTGAAATCCGTCTGATACTGTTCGCTGAGCCCGAATTGGGTGCGCAGGACTCCGGCGCTCAAGGAGACGGCGGAGGCCAGCTCATACTCCAGGCCGAGGGCCAGGTCAAAGGTGTTGTTGTCCACCAGGTCTTGGCGGCCTTCCCAATCGGCGTTCTTGTCGAAGTAAAGGTTGTAGGAGAGGTGGGCGCGGAATTTGGGCAGAACCTCATATTGCAGGCCCAGGGACAGGATGGCCGGGATGTCGTTTCTTTCTTTGACTCCGTCCGGATAGAGTCCCGTATCATCTATGGTTGTTTGATTCTCCAGCTCGAGCTTGGTGTTGAACTCATACTTGAGGCTGAAATTCAACGTCTGCAGGGGGGTCACGTTCAAGCTCAGGATGGGGGTGATGGCCGAACCCACCTGCTTGACGTCCAACTCTCTGTCCGCCGTCAGAGCGGCCAAACCGGGCTGGCCGGCCGCGGTGAAGAACTGGCTGGCCGGAATCATCTGACCGATGAGGCCCAGCGGAGGATAGAAGGGATTGATCATGACATTCCGGATGTGGCCTTTATAGGTGTTCTGGGCCAGGATGTACCGCACACCCGCCGCGGCTGAGACCAGGTCGCCAAAAGCGAAAGAGGCATTGACTTGAAAACCGTAGTAGACCGAAGTCCCTTCGAAGGACATGTCCAAAGAATAAGCGGTGGTCGGGATGCCCAGCGCGCTGACGCCCGCCGGCAAGAGCGAGAAGGGGATTTCGAAGGAGGGCAGGCCGTCGGCGAACTCGGCCGACCCGCCCCCGGAGTTGGGGCCGAAGCCGAAGGACAGAACCAGCGAGCCTTGCTTATAGACCATAAAGGCGCTGGGGAAAAGCGGAACGTTGACTTTCCCGACATAAGTGTCGTTGTTGAGGAAGGGGAACTCGTTGACGACCGTCTTCTCCTGGAAGATGGTCTGGTTGTGCAGCCCGATGTGGAAGCCGTCGGCCAGCTTGGTCAGCCCGGCCGGGTTGTAATAGACGGCGTCAATGTCCGTGGAGGCGTTCCGGGACAGCATTCGGAAATACAGGGCGCTCTGGTTAGGGTTGGTGATGATGCTGGCCCAAGCCGCCGACCCGCAGAATAATACTAAAACGACAAGACACAAGAGGGACTTCTTCATGACTCCTCCCTTTCCTTGATGAAATAGGTTTTCCCGCAAAGCTTGAAAAATATATAATTTTTTCTATTTTAGTGCAAGCGCAAAGAATTTAATAATTTAATCTGGAACAAGCTTAGATATCATTTTTTGGTAATAAAAATCGAATCTAAGGGTTATCTTAATAGGAAAAAGTTTATTAAGTTGACTAAAATCAATAAATTATGTCGGGCTGCCCCCAATATCGGCCCCACCAGAATTAAATTGCCGAAATTCATTCAAACTCCCCGCCGGCCACATGCATATCACAATATATCAGAACCTGAAAATAAAATACAAAGGCGATGCAATTCTTTTTCCGGGGTGCGTGAAGGTCGTAGCTGTTCATTGACCCGGCAAAACCAATCAGCTACACTTCCTCACTCCGGAGGTCCACAGGAAAAAAACATGAAAACGATAAAAAAACAGATCGCTATGCTGGTTTGGATTTTGACCTTGGGCCTGTCAGGCCTCTCAACCGCCCAAGAAAACAGGCTGCTGACTGTGGCCGAGGCCAGCGGGTTCACCGCCACCTCAACCCATGCCGAGGTCCTGTCCTTCATCCAGGCTTTAAATCGCCTGAGCCCGAACCTGAGAGTGGAGACCATGGCCCAGACTGTGGAGGGCCGGCCCGTGCCGCTCCTCGTCCTCGGCCGTCCCGTGCCCCTCACGCCCCAGGCTCTCCGCAACGACCCGAGGCTCGTCGTCTATATTCAAGCCAACATCCACGCCGGCGAAGTGGAGGGCAAGGAAGCCTGCATGATGCTGGCCCGCGACATCCTCCTCGAGGCCAAACTCCCCTATCTGGATAAGCTGGTCATCCTCATGGCCCCCGACTTCAACCCGGACGGCAACGACAAAATATCGCCCGCAAACCGCCGCCATCAGCCCGGCCCGGAAAAGGGCGTGGGCCTGCGGCCGAATGGACAGAACCTCGACCTCAACCGCGATGGCATGAAGCTGGAAACGCCGGAGATGCAAGGCCTGGTGGCCGGCGTCCTGCGGCGCTGGGACCCGGCCCTTCTGGTAGACTGCCATACCACCGACGGCTTTTATCACCAAGAGCCGGTGACCTATGCCTGGCCGCTCAACCCCAACGGCGACCCACAGGTCCTGGAATTCGTGCGCGACAGAATGCTGCCCGCCGTGGCCGGCCGGCTGGAGAAGTCCTACGGCTACCTGTCCATGCCCTACGGCGACCCCCGCGACCCAACCGACCTGGCCAAGGGATTAGAGACCGACGCTTTTCTGCCGCGCTACCTCACCAACTACGCCGGCTTGCGCAACCGGCTGGCCATCCTCGACGAAAACTACGTCTATGCCGACTACCGGACGCGGGTGTTGGCCTGCTACTCTTTTCTGCGGGCCATACTCGATTACTGCCGGGAACAGGCCGCTTCTATCCAGGACCTCGTCCGGCAGGCAGACCGGCGCGCGTCCCAGCGCTGGCAGAGCGCCGAGCCGAGCTCACTGTTCCACACCGCCTTCGACTTGCGGCCTCTCCCGGATAAGCTAACCTTCCGCGGCTTTGAGCTGGAGGTGACTCCGCGGGAAGGGACCTACCCCTTGGTCAAGAAGACCGACCGGCAGAAAACCTACACGGTGGACTACTATGCCCAGGTCGTCCCCCAGCGTTCGGTTAGGTTCCCCTGGGGTTACTTTCTAACCTGCAGCGACCCGGCCATTCTCTCCAACCTCAAGAAACACGGCCTCCTGGTGGACAGGCTGACCCGGCCGGCCAGGGCTCAGGTGGAGGGCTTCAAGATCACCGAGCTCAGGGCCGCTGAGCGTCTTTTCCAGGGCCACTGGACCGACAGGGTCAAAGGGGAGTATATCCAGGAAGAAAGAGAGTTCCCCGCCGGCACCATCTTCGTTACGACCGCCCAGCCGCTGGGCAGCCTGGCCGCCTGCCTCCTCGAGCCGGAAAGCGACGACGGTCTGTTGGTCTGGAACTTCTTCGACCGGTTTCTGGTGCCCGAGTGGGGCCGCGGGTTCGAAACCGTCCCCGTTTTCCGGGTTCTTCAGCCCGTGGACCTCAGCCGGGAAGCTATCGAATAGGCGATTTCCCGCCGCCCGGACGGCTAGCGGTTGGAAGAACGGGGCGGAGGAGGGCGAGGAGAGATCGATTTCTTCGCCTTTTCTTTTTCTTTCTCTTTGACCTTCTTGGCGGCGACCAGGAACTTGCCGCAGTTCTCGCAGATGTAGATGTCGTTGCTGCCGGCGATGGCTGAGCTCATCCCGGTGGCCACGTTGATGTTGCAGCCCTGGCAGACGCCGGACTCCAGTTCGGCCACGGCAAACCCGTAGCGCTGCATGAGCCTGTCGTAGCGGCTGAGGAGGTTTTGGTCGAGCTCGCCCCGAATGAGGCGGGCCTGCTGTTCCAGCGGCCCGCGCTGTGACTTGGGCGTCTTGCGCAGCTTGAACTCGATGTCCTGGAGCTTCTTCAACAGGCTGGCCCGGCTGACGATCTTATCCTCCTGGGGAATGCGCAGTTCGATCTGGGATAGGATGTGGTAGAGCGCTTCCTTGTCCTTGGCTTCGAAAGCCCGCTGCCGGAAATCCGCTTTTCTCAAAAAACCAGCCAGGCCGGCAAAGAGGTTGTTGAACAGGCCGGGCAGGGACGGGTTCCAGATGACCAGGATGACCAGATGGACTTTCTTCTTGTCCAGCGCCTCAAAGTCGATCCCCTTCTCCGAGCGGCCCGCGGCCACGGCGATATCTCCCCCGGCGTTGACCCGGGCATGGGGGAGAGCAATGCCGTTGCCGATGGCCGTGGTTTCAAGCCGCTCCCGGTCGATGATGCGGGTCAGGATAAGCTTCTTGTTCTCGATGAGCTTATCCTTCTGGAGAATGTCCAGGAGCTCATCCAAGGCCTCGACCTTAGTCTTGGCCTGGAGGTCATAGATGACGTGGGAAAGCCTAAGGTAGTCGGAAAAAAACGACGTTCGGATTTGGGGCGATGTCTCCATCGGATTGAGTCATTCTAGCATAAAACCCCGATTTGGCCAAACTTTGATTGGGGGGCGGCCCAAGTTACATCATTGACAAATAACAAAATAGATCAATATTAAACTAGAATTTAAAGCTTATTCGGCGCTTTTGGGACATAAAAATTATGTCTTAAAGGCCGGAATCTACCTTTTGAAGGAACTGGTCGGCCGGAACTGGGGCAGGGATTTCTGCCGGCCGAGCTGCCGAATGATCTCCTGGGCCCAGCGGCAAATCTGGACCGTGCCCCGCAGGTCCCAGCCGGGTTCGAATGCGTCCGTCACCTTGTGATACCTGTTCTTCTTGTAGTCCTCCGTCATCCTTTGGATATAGTCCTTTTTTCCTCCCCGCGAAACGATGCCCTCGTGCAGCCAGACGGCGGGAATGCCGGCCCGGGCGAAGCTGAGCTGGTCGGAACGGAAGAAATAGCCCAGGTTTCCTTCCCGCTCGGGGATGTAGCGAAGCCCCAAGAATTCCGCGGCCCGGCGGCAGACATCGTCCAGGTCGGAATGCTTGGCGCCGATGGCGAAAACATCCTCAGCCTCCCCCCAGACGTTGGTCATCTCCAGGTTGAGGTCGGCCAGGACCGATGATTTTGCCAGGGGCAGGTGGCGGGCCAAATAATCCGAACCCAACAGCCCCTCCTCCTCGGCCGTGACCGCGGCCAGGATCAGGCGGACTCGAAGCTCCTCGGGATGCCGGGCATAATAGCGGCCCAGGGCCAGGAGCGAGGCCGAGGCGGAGCAGTTGTCCACCGCCCCGTTATAGACCTGGTCGCCTTCACGCTGCACGTCTCGCCCTAGGTGGTCATAATGGGCGCTCAGGATGATCGCGCGGTCCATATATTTCTTTTCCAGGGGAAAGACCTGGCCGACGATGTTCCGGACCTCCACCGTCCGAAAGGAAGGCTTCTGCCGCACTCGCACCTTCAGGCCGAGAGGAACAGGCTTGAAATCCTTTCCCTCGGCCCGAGCCAGGAGCTGCTGGCGGTCTTGGCCGGCTGCCTCGAATATGGAGCTGGCCGTCTCCCCGCGAACCCATCCCTGGAAAAAAAGCGTCTGAGGCCGGTCGGGCAGGAAAAAGCCCTCTCCGGCCCAGGAGTTCTGGACCACCTCCCAGCCGTAGGCTGCGCCTTTGGCGTTGTGGATAATGAGCACGCCGGCGGCGCCCAGCTCGGCCGCTTTCTCGAGCTTGTAGGTCCAGCGGCCATAATAGGTCATGTCCTCGCCGTCGAAGATTCCGCCTTCATAATTGCCCGGCTCGTTGATCTCGCACAGCAGGACTTTGCCGCGCAGGTCCGCTCCTTTGATATCATCCCATCCCCTTTCCGGCGCCTGGATGAGATAGCCTCCATAGACGAGCTCAGCCTCTACAACCTCGGGGCAATCTTCACGATTGGAGGTGGCCACAAAAGCCTCCTTATAGGGAAAGGTCGTTTTCGTCCGGCCGCTCAAGATTTCCAGGGTTGCCTGGCGGTCGGGCGTTGAACCTCTCAGAGTGAAGGGCTGCTGGAAGCTTCCCTCAAAAAAAGGCTCGACCCCGGCCAGCCTGAGCTGCGTCTCCTGATAGAGCGCGGCCAGAGCCTCGCCCCGGCTGCCCACGGCCCGGCCTTCGAGCAGGTCGTCGGACAAGAAGCGGAGGTGAGCCTCGATTTCCCGGGTTGTGATCTCGGAATGGTTGGCGGGAGAACAACCGCCGAGCATGATCACTATCAAAGGAACAAGGGCTGCGAATTTGAGGTATCTCATGGGATCTTCTCCGGATAGCCCGCCTTTTCCTAGAACATTATTTTTAGCCCTAAAAAATATTATTTAAGGGCTTTAAGAAGCCAAAGAAATACGATAATTCATTTATTTCTAATATATTGACTTGGGCCGCCCCCTTTCTCTACCTTTCTTCCTTACTTCTGGGGAAGGGGCAGGATCCCGCCCGCCATGTCGCTGATGACGTTGATCAACTGAGTGTTGGCCGGGACGACGATTTTGGCGTTGTGCATCAGAGATTTCTCAACGGTCTCCAAGCGTCTCAAAAGCTGGGCGTTGCCCACGAAATACTGCTGGGCGGCTTCGTTGACCAGTTTGATGGCTTGGGCTTCGCCCTCGGCCTCCAGGATGCGGGCTTGCCGGACGCCTTCGGCCTTTTTAATCTCGGCCCGGCGGGAGCCGTCGGCCATGGTCTCCTGGGCGGTGGCGAAGTCGATGGCGGCGATCTTCTCGTTCTCGGCTTTGACCACCTTGTTCATCGTCTCTTGGACATCCTTGGGGGGGTCGATTTCTTTGAGCTCGGTGCGGACGATCTCGATGCCCCAGCTGCCGGTCTCCTCCCGCAGCGTTTTCTGCAGCTCGCTGTTGATCTTGCCCCGTTCGCTATTGGCTGATTTGAGGGTGAGCGTGCCGATGATATTGCGCAGGGTGGTGCGGGCCAGGTTCACGATCTGCCACTGATAGTTGAAGACGTTGTACTGGGAGCTCTTGACGCTCTCCTCATCGTCCTTGACCTTGAAATAGACCTGGGCGTCCACCCGGGCGTTCAGGTTATCGTTGGTGATGATCTCCTGCGGCTGGGCATCGACCATGACCTCGGTGATGTTGATCCGGTACAGGCGGTCGATGACGGGGATAATCCAGTGGAAGCCCGGCTTTCCGAAACCCTTGTACTTGCCCAGGCGCTCGATTAACCCCCGGTGGGTCGGCCGGATGATGCGGATGCCGCTGAAGAAGAGAATGACGATGACAACGGCCGCCGCGACGTAAATATTCTCGCTCATGGGCGCTCCTCCTTATCGGGCAGTATTGAATTCCAATCATATCTATAATACGAAAGATGATCAACGGCGTTCATGGCCGGGCCGTGGCCGGGCTTGCCGGCGAGCGGCCGCCTGATTAAAATAGGGCCGCTCCATCCTGGGAGGAAATGACGTGGACGCTGTTCTTCTGGCCCGCCTCCAATTCGGGTTCACGGCCGGCTTTCATTTTCTTTTTCCGCCGACCACTCTCGGCCTGACCCTCATCATCCTCATTCTGGAGACGCTCTACCTCAAAAGCAAGCTCGAGCCTTACAAAACTCTTTCCTCGTTCCTGGTCAAGATCCTGGGCCTGGTCTTCGTCATGGGAGCGGCCACCGGCATCACCCTGGAATTCGCCTTCGGCAACAACTGGTCAAACTACGCGCGCGTAGTGGGGGATGTCTTCGGCGCCCCCCTGGCCGCCGAGGGGATCCTGGCCTTCTCCCTGGAGTCGATCTTCCTGGGAGTCCTGGTTTTCGGCCGCCCAAAGGTCTCCCCCGGCCTCTACTGGCTGTCCTGCTTCCTGGTTTTTTTCGGCAGCCATCTCTCCGGGCTGTGGATCATCATGGCCAACTCCTGGATGCAAACGCCCGACGGGTTCAAAATGGAAGGCGGACGCGCCGTATTGACGGATTTCTTCCGGGCGGCGCTCAATCACTCGACCCTGGTGCGCTTCGGGCATACCATCGCCGCCGGCTGGATCACCGGTTCGCTGGCGGCGGCCGCCATGGCCGCCTGGCTGATCCTCAAGAACCGGTCGCCCCAGGCGGCCAAGCTCCTCCTCCGGACGGCCCTGGGAGTGTTCATCATCGTCTCGCTGCTTCAGCTCGGACTGGGCCATCTCCACTCGGTCCAGGTGGCTCAGACCCAGCCGGAGAAGATGGCGGCTTACGAAGCCCTGTGGCAGACCCGCCCTGCCGCGCCCTTCACCGTGTTCGGCATCCCTGACCCAAAAAGCCAAAAGATCCACCTGCAGCTCGCCATCCCGGGAATGCTGAGCTTCCTCATTCATTTCGACACGTCGGCCAGCGTCAAGGGCCTGAATGAGTTCCCGCCCCGGGAGCGTCCGCCCGTTCTCCTGCCGTTCCTGTCCTATCATCTCATGATCCTGATGGGCCTTGTCTTTATCGGGCTGGCCCTGTGGGGGCTCCCCCTCTGGATCAAAAAAAAGGCCCACGCTTCCCGAGTCTATCTAAAACTGCTCCTGCTGGCCGTGCCGCTCCCCTATCTGGCCAACGAGCTCGGCTGGATTGGGGCCGAGGTGGGCCGCCAGCCCTGGGCGGTGTACAGGG
This sequence comes from Candidatus Aminicenantota bacterium, assembly GCA_963702835.1. GTDB lineage: Bacteria > Acidobacteriota > Aminicenantia > Aminicenantales > JAFGAV01 > JAFGAV01. The sequence continues at coordinate 420,447 of OY969762.1, read as the reverse complement.
TGCTGCGGACGGCGGAGGCCGCCTCTCCGGTCGTGCCGGCTGGTCAGATCCTTTTCACATTGATCCTGTTCGGAGTCGTTTATCTTTTGATCGGCATCGTGGGCTTCTCGGCCATTCTCAAAATAGTCAAAAAGGGACCCGAGCCCGCCGAGGCCGGGGCGCCTAATTAGAAGAGGACGGCCATGGCTCCCACAACACTCCAGACCGTCTGGTTCCTCCTTATCGGCGTCCTCCTGGCCGGCTATTCGGTTCTCGACGGATTCGACCTGGGAGTGGGACTGTTTTTCCCCTTCCTGGCTAAAAGCGAAGAGGACAAGCAGGTCCTGTTCCGGGCCATCGGGCCATTCTGGGACGGCAACGAAGTCTGGCTGCTGGCCGGGGGCGGGGCGCTGTTCGCCGCCTTTCCCCTGGCCTATGCCACGGTCTTCAGCGGATTCTACCTGGCCTTGATGATCGTGCTGGTCTCCCTTATCTTCCGCGCCGTCTCGCTTGAATTCCGTGGCCACGACCCGAAAAGAAGCGGCTTCTGGGAACGGGCTTTTTTTATAGGCAGTTTCCTGCCGGCTATCCTTTTCGGGCTGGCCCTGGGCAACATCCTTCAAGGCATTCCCTTGAACAGCGACGGGGAATTTACCGGAAGCTTCTTTACCCTGCTGCGGCCGTTTCCTCTGGCCGTCGGGCTGCTGGGGCTATCCACTTTTTTGCTGCACGGGACGGCCTACGCCTTGCTCAAAACAGAGGGAGGGCTGAAAGCCAGGGCCAAACGCCTGGCCGGAAGGTTGTGGTGGATTGAAGCCGGATTGTTCCTGCTCGGATTGTTTATGTCCTTCCTCTATCTCCCCTGGGCCAAAAACAAAATCCTGGCCTGGCCGGCCGCGGCTATATTTCTGTTATCGTTGGCCGGGCTGAAGGCGGCCCTGGCCTGGGACAAAGACAGGCCGGCCTTCTTGATGACCTCGCTGTCCTGGCTGAGCTTATGGGGCCTCGCCGGCGCGGTCCTCTACCCGGCGCTGGTCAGGGCCTCGGAGCCGGGTCTCAGCCTGACCGCGGCCAATGCCTCCTCGAGCCCTTTGACGCTCCGCGTTATGTTCATCATCGCCCTCGTCGGCCTGCCCATCGTCATCGCCTCCACCGCTTTTCTGTATAAGGTCTTTAAAGGCAGGGTCAAGCCGGAAAGGGGAGGATACTGAACGCCGCTTAGAGCCGTTGACTGTCCTTCGTCGAGGGTGTTATATTTTTTGAAGTGTTTGATAAAAAGAGAACTGTCTCGGTGAGGGTTCTCTTCTGGCCCGTGCTCAGCTTTCTCTTTTCCCTCTCCTCGCTTTCAGGCGGGGCGGCCCCGGCGGACAGCCCCGGATCGCGGCTTAACGTGCTGCTCATCACCATCGATACCCTCAGGGCCGATAGGATTAGTTTCTATTGCTCCAAATACCTCCACACGCCTCACCTAGACAGCTTGGCCTCCAGGAGCGTTGTTTTCAAGCGAGCTTTTTCCCATACCACCACGACTCTGCCCTCTCACACGAATATCCTTTTGGGCACGACTCCCTCCACCCACGGCGTTCGCGATAACGCCAACTACGTCGTCCGGGGCGAATTTCTGACCTTGGCCGAGCATCTCCACAGCCGGGGCTATGCCACCGGGGCTTTTGTGGGCGGATTTCCCCTCGACTCGTACTTCGGCCTGGACCAGGGCTTTTCGGTCTATGACGACACTTTCGGAAAAGAAGAAACGGGCCTCCAGGAAGCGGACGCCAGGGGAGGAGAGCGAAGGGCCGCGGCCGTATGGGAGAGCGCCCAAAAATGGCTGCGGGAACAGAAGCCTCCCTGGTTCCTGTGGGTCCATTTTTATGATCCCCATTATCCCTACGCTCCTCCCGAACCCTACCGGACTCGGTTCGCCCGGAATCCCTATGACGGTGAAGTGGCCTACACGGACGCCGTTATAGGAAATCTCCTGGACTATTTAAAGGATAAAGGCCTTTTCGAGACGACGCTCATCATTCTCACCGGCGATCACGGGGAATCGCTGGGTGCTCACGGCGAGGCGACGCACGGCTACCTGGCCTACAACACGACGATCTGGATCCCTTTATTTGTCTACGCGCCGGGTGTCGAGCACAGGGTGGTCGATCAAAACGTTTCCCACATCGATATCTTTCCCACGGTCTGCGATCTGCTCAAGATCGAGAAGCCGGATTTTCTGCAGGGCGCTTCGCTCCTTCCTCTCCTGCGGGGAAAGAAAGACGAGGAGCGGCCTATCTATTTCGAGTCGCTGGGCCCCTTTCTCAGCATGGGCTGGGCGCCCGTGCAGGGAATGATTAACGGGCAGAGCAAATTTATCGACTCTCCCCTGCCGGAGGTCTATGACCTCCGCAAAGACTTCGACGAGGCGAACAACCTGGCCCAGAGCGCGGACATCGACGCCCTGAGAACGCAGCTGGCCAAGATCATCAAGAGTCAAACTTCGGCGGAAAGCTCCCGGGCCGAGCAGAAAGCTGACCGGGCCACGCTGGAAAAATTGAGAAGCCTGGGCTATGTGGCCGGCCTGCCCGGCCCGAGGAAAACGGCCTTTGGTCCCCAGGACTCCGTGGCCGCCCTGCTGCCCTATCACAACAGAGCGGTTGAGGCCTTGGATCTCTATCGAGCCGGGAAAGTCCGCCAGGGGATCGAGGCCCTTCGGGAAGTCCTGACCGCCAGAAAAAACATCAACGCCGCCTACCTCAACCTGGCTTTTATCTACAGGGACCAGAACAGGCCGGCTGACGCCATCGCCGTGCTGCGCCTCGGGCTGGAAGCCATGCCCGAGAACTACGACATTTATTTTCAATACATCGCCGATCTCTATGCGACGGGTCAGTTCGACGAGGTCCTCCGGGCCTTCCAGCCAAGGGCCTATGCGCAGATCGACCTGGACCCCGTGATGTGGAACTATATCGGGCTGGCCTACTGGAAAAAAGAGAATTTCCCCCGGGCTCTGGCCAGCTTCGAGAAATCGCTGGCCATCGATAAGGACTTCGCCATCACCCATTTTAACCTGGGCACCCTTCATTTCGATGTCTTCCGAAAGACGAAGCACGCTGAGTCCTATGACCTGGCCCTGGCCAGCTTTCAAAAAGCGGTGAGGCTCGACCCGGCTTACAGCGCCGCTCATTATAGCCTGGGAGTGGCTTATTACCAGGCAGGCCGCTTTGGCCAGGCCATCGCCAGCTTGGAGAAGGCCCTGGCCCTCGACCCCGGCCTTGATGAGGCTCACTATTTTCTCGGCTCCGCCCATCTCGAGAACGGCGACAGAGCCAAAGCCTATTTTCATCTGATGAAATACAAGGGAACCCCCGCTTACGATCTTCTCTCCCCCACGGCCAAAGAGAGGCTGGAGGAGATCATAGCCAGATGTCAGCCGGAGAAATAAAGAAAACAAGTATTATTTGACAGCCTCGGCGCAGGCCTCCACGAGCTTCTCCACCGCCTCAACGATGGCCAGCTGGCAATGGGCCTTCGGCTTCATGGCCTCGGACAGAATCTGCTTTCAGTTCCGGGTCAGTCCGGCGTCGATCAGCCAGCGGAGCGTTTTTTCTATCCCTTCTTCAAGCGCGGTCGGGACGAATCCGAAGCGCTCTTTGAGCACGGAGTTATCGAGAATGATATTCTCTTGATCGGCCAGCGGGGCCTCGATGAATTCCAGGGGAACCTGGCGACTGGTCAACCGGAAACACATTTGGACGATCTCCAGCAGGGTTGTTCCGGCTTGAGTGGAAACGTTCACCAGCCGAGGCTCAATCCGGCCGAGACAGGCAAGGCTGCAGGAGATGATGTCGTCGCTGAAGGTGAAATCCCTCCGAACTTCGCCCGTGCCGTGGATCTGGATCGGCCGGCCCATCAGACATTGGTGCAGAAAACAGGTGACCGCTCCCTGCCCGGATAAGGGATTTTGCCCAGGGCCGAATGCGCTGCCGGGCCTCAGGATAGTGTAGCCAAGCCCTCGGCTTCCCGCGGAAACCAAGAAATCTTCGATGGCCTTCTTGGACAGCGCATAGGGGTTGTCCGGACAGGGCGGGTCGCTCTCCCGGAAAGGCCGGCCTGCCCATCGCCCGTAAACCGACCCGGAGGAGGGAAAAACGAATTTCCCGACCCCGGCCCGGAGGCAGGCGTCGATAATCTTCAGGGATGGCCGGATGTTGGAATCTTCCTCCTTCTGGGGATTGGCCAGCGACGTGCGGGGCGTTGAGGAACAGGCGAAGTGGAAGACGTAGTCGAACCCTTCGACTAGCCGCGCCGTCTCCTCAACCGTGAGCGAAACAAGATCCCCGGGATCCTCTGGGTTCCTTTTTCGAACGGGATCAGCGGCCCGCCGGTCGAACACGGCGATTTCAAAGCCGTTCCGGGCCAACCTCCGGGCCAGGGCCGACCCCAAAAAACCGGCACCCCCGGTCACCAGACATCTGGCCATTCTGTTTAGCCCCCGGCCTGTTCGAAGTGATGATGGACGCGGTCCGCGATGGATTCCGCCCGCTTTAAACAATGGTCCATGTTGTAGTATTGGAATTCGCCCTGCCGGCCGAAGGAAGCCAGGTTGACGTAGCGGCCGACGATGCCGCGGGCCTCCTCCCTGGCTGATTCAAAACCTTTGAGCCAGAGGCCGTAGACATGGGGGTGGCGGATCATGAGACTGTCGGTCAGGTCGCCGGCCTCGATCACCCCCAGGCCGGAGAGCGTTTTCACGGCCGCGCCGACATAATCACGGTCTGCTGCCAACCGCTCCGAGTCCGAGCTGGCGGCGGGGAACTCGACACACAGGCTGGTCTGATCGCTCGGGGCGCAATCCTGGGAGCAGTTCTTGATTTCAAAAATCCGGTTGAAGGGGATATCGGGTTCGGGAAAATAAATCCAGTTATGGCTGAGCAGTCTTGCCTTTTTGAAAAACAGGAAGACGAAGACCAGTCCGGAATAAGGCAGAGCTTGGGCGATTCGGCCGGAGGTCTCAGACGACGACAGGAACCCGACGAGATGGGAGAGCGGAATCGAGGAGGCCACATAGTCGCAGGAGAGGAGCGACGGTGACCCGTTCTGCTCGACCCGCACGCCGGCAACGCGGTCAGACTCCACTTTCAGGCCGACAGCCCGGCAGTTGAGCAGAAAGCGGGCCCCTTGGGATATCGCCTCGTTTTTCAGGTTATCGGAAATCGTGCCCACTCCATGGCGGGCGAAGTAGGAGCGTGCCTTTTGAGGATTATGGGGATGGTCCTTGGCCGAGGAGGGCTTTTTCCCCAAGATGGTTTCCCAAAGCGCCTCCGCCAGGGAGACATCCGGAACCCGTTCGGCGGCAAAGGAGCTGGAGAGAAATTCGGGGTTCATCCCCCAGGCTTTGGCCGTATATTTCTCGAAGTAGAGCTGATAAATCTTGCTTCCGTAGCGGGACTTCACCCAGTCAGCAAAGCTATCCCGGCCTTTTTTCCCGAGGGAAAACAAGATCCGGGCCTTCAGGTAGCTCGCCGAGTAAACGAAATGCTCGGGGAAGGAAAGCTTGGTCAGGATGTCGCGCATCCTGAGAGGATATTGCCAAAGCTTCCGATTGAAGTAGATGGCGGACCTCCGCTCGAACTCGAACATCCGGTTCCCCAGTTTTTGCCGGACGGCCTGGATGACGGGCTCGTTGAGCGGCGAAGAGGCATAGAGGGGATGTGGTCCTAGATTGAGATAAAACGGACCGCGCCGGATCGTCCGGGCCATTCCTCCCACGGATGACTCCGCCTCGACGACCGTGACGTCGTATCTTTCGGCGAGCCGCGAGGCCAGGGCCAGCCCTGATATCCCCGCCCCGAGTATGGCAATTTTGGGTCTGGTCATGTGCTGGGAGGCGTCTGGCCCTGGAAAGATTTCGGGTTTCGCAATTGATAGATCTTCAGCTCCGGGAATTTTCCCCGGGTGATCTCGGGGAACGCCTTTAAGAAGGGAAAACGCTCCCCACTCTCAAACCAAAGGAAGAAATAGTCAATCCCGTACTTCTCCAGCTCTCGCTTCAATTCCTCCGGCCCATCCTCCTTCCTCATCCAGCCGAAATAGCGGAGGTTCAAATAGTAGGACAGAGTGAGGGTGACGTTGCCGTTGAAATTGGAAGCCATATTTCCGGAGAGGTCATAGCGCCTTTTCAGCGCCCGTCCGATCTGATAGATGCCGGCGTCCGTGTAGCCGAGCGATTCGATTAAAAAGTATTTTCCGTGATTAAGGTTCCGAGGAAGGAACTTGAGGGGAGTCGGCAGGAAAGACAGAATATAGACGGAGAGGACGGCCCCTCTTAAAAACCGGCGGTAAAAAAACCTCTTCTTAAAGACAGTGTTCAGTCCCAGGGTTCCTAGAATAACGATCAGGACCAGGTCGATGAGGACATAGCGGTCCAGGACGAAGAGAGCGAGATAGCCGAAGGAATAGAGGGCCAACGTCAGGATGGCCAAGGCCAGGAAGCCGCCGCTCTTCTTCCTCAGCAGCGCGGCCGCGCTTGCCCATAGGCCCAGGACCAGGATGGGAATTGAAAGAATGGAATACTCAAGGAAAATTCTGACAAAGTCCGCCAGGTTGCGCGCTATCAGGTGAAGCCAATAAATAAAATCCTTTTTCGACCGGAAAGGACTCCAGGGGATGTAGGGATTGCGGCTCGGGTCCTCCCAGGTGGAAAGGGCCGTCGCATTGGGCGGAGGGATGAATCCAGAATACACCTGCGGATGTCCCCGGCTCTCCCGTCCGGCAATAGCGAAGTTGATTCTGGTGGTGGTGCCGGTGAGCAGGCCGCCGTATTTGGCGCTGAGGCCGCCGATCCAGGGAGCACAGAGGACGAGGAAGACGACCATGGAGAGGGCGTATTTTTTAAGGAGGCGAAGCCGCTCCCGTCGGTGGGCAGCTTGAATGACGAACACGGCATGGAGGAGGAAGAAATGGGCGATGAAAAAGTAAAAAGCATAGGCTTTGGCCAGATAAGCCAGAGCGCCCAGAGCCGCGCCAAGAAAGCCCGCCGTTGTCTTTCGTCCGTACTTCGGGGTCAAGAACGACCGAGAGATAAAGGACGAGCAAAGCCGCAACGAGCAAGTCCGGGCCGACAACAATGAAAACGTAGCAGAGGAGGAGTGTGGGCGCCAAAATGAGGAGCACGGTCAGCCGGAGCGGTGCCGACAACGAGAGCCGAAGCGTTAAAAGGTATGTGCCCAGGAGCAAGAGCAGGGCGCTCCACAAAGCGACTATCTGGGAGGCGATGACGGCATTCATTTTCAAGGCCAGGAGCGGCACCATGAGCCAAGAAAAAAGCGGCGACCAGTAGCCGTTGACGGCATCCTTAAAATTCCCGGCCAAGTATTTCTGGGCGATGGTGATATAAGAAATCTGGTCGGAGTTTCCAATGTATTTGTTCAGCAGCGGGACCGCGGCCAGGAGAGTCATCAAGAGGATAAGGCCGACGACGATCCGCTCGCTTTTCCTCATACAGCGCTCACCCGCGCACCGCCATAAATATTAGTCTTAAAACTTGACGACAGAGTTCCTTTTTCCCATCATCGACTTCGGGCATTTCCCGGCTATTCCCCGATCGGACCGAAATAAACAGATTCCAGCTGGCGGGTCAAGAGCATTTCACCCGTCCGAACATTCAGGCTCCGGCCGTCATGGTCCTTTTTATGGGAAGCGCTCAAGCTGGACAGGGATTCGGTTCTCGAGGCGCAGGTGGAGAAAGATATCAGGGCCGCCAGAATCAAGAAAATGGTCTGTGTCTGGGTTGACCGCATAAGGCTAATGATACACAATCCGGCGCCCCGTTCAACCCCGAATCCTCATTCCAGCAGCCGGGAAATCATCAGAAAGTCGAAATAAAATATCAACCCGAAGCTACCAACCGCACTTTCAGCCCCACTCTCACCGAAAACCCGGAGAGGTCGATGACCGCTCCAAGCCCTATCCCCCATCGCCGGAGCCATTGTTTGTGCCTGCCCGGCGATGCAAAGCCAGCGCGTATGTATCCCTGATCCCCGCCACCTGGGCGGCCCGCGAGGCCAGGTCCACGCCGGCCCGGCAGGCCTCGAGGGGAGATGCGCCCCGGCTGAGGCTGGCCGCCGCCGCCGCGCCAAACACATCGCCGCATCCGGTGGAGTCCTTGACCCGGGCCGCAAGCCGCGGGGCGATCATTTTTTCCTCATGGGAAGTCCTGACCAGGGCACCCTCCCGGCCCAGGGTGATAAACAGAGCCTCGATCCCCAGGTCGAGAGCGAGACGGCCGAAGTCTCGGACCTCCTCCGCGCTGGCCGGCTTCTCCGGCCGGCCCAGCATGCAGGCCACTTCCTGCCGATTGGCCTGAAGATAAGTCACTCCTTGGGCCCAATCCCGCCATTCGGGAATAGGACGATAAGCGCGCGGCCGGCCGAGGACTTTCTCCAGGGACAGGGAATGGACGTCGAGCCAAACCGGACGGGAGGCAACCTCGACAATCATTCTCCAGTCGGCAAGCTCGAGCTCAAAACCGGAGTTGATGACCATGATCAGAAAGGACAGCCGCTTGAAATTACGGAGTATTGATCCGGGATCGAGCGCCCGAACAGCCGAGTCAAGGACTTCGGCCCTCTCCCCTTGGGCGGGATAGAAAAGATGGACGCGGTTGCCAGGACCGGGCACACGAGTCAAGCCTTCCAGGTGAAGGGTGCTCCAATCTTTGGTCAGCTCCTTGACCTGCGGAGCCAGAGCGTCGGCCAGGCGGGCGTATAGGCGCGTCTGGAGGCCCAGTCCGCACAGCACGGCGGCCTGATAGAGCACTCCGCCGATATTAAGAAAGCGCCCCCCCGACTCATAGACAATCTCATCCTGACTCACCGTGCCGATGAGCCCGAAGACCGGAGGGGAGGCGGCGGTCATTGGTCAGCTCTGGCTTGAAAGTCCTCAGTGTAGGCATGAGAAACTAAAAAAGCAAGATACTGACCGTTGATAAACATCTTCCTTTTTATTACATTTGACGATGAAAAGAAATCAGAGTTCAGGAGGCGCGCCATGGCCGAATGGTTTGAAGATGAGGCATTCTGGAAAGAGCTCTACCCCTACCTGTTCAGCCAGAAGGTCTTCCAGCAGGCGGAAGAGCAGGTGGGCCAGGTCCTCCACTTAGCCGGATTCCAGAAGGGGGCCGTCCTGGACCTCAGCTGCGGCCCGGGGCGGTTCTCCGTCCTCCTGGCCAAGATGGGATTCCAGGTGACCGGCGTAGACCTGAGCGCTTTTCTCCTGGGAAAGGCCAGAGAAAAGGCCGCCGCCGCGGGCGTCGAGGTCGAATGGGTTCGCTCCGACATGAGGACTTTTGTCCGGGATAAAAACTTCGACCTGGCCCTGAGCCTTTTCACCTCCTTCGGATATTTCAAGGACAAGAAGGACGACCTGAGAGTCCTGGACAACATGTTCCGCAGCTTGAAGCCGGGCGGAACCTGCCTGGTCGACATCAACGGCAAGGAAAGAGTGTCCCGTCTCCTGGAACACACCATCGCCGAAAAGATGGAAGACGGCAGCCTTCTGCTGCAGCGGCCTGAGGTGTTCGAAGATTGGACCCGGCTGCGAAACGAATGGATCATCATCAAGGGCGAAAGGGCCAGAACTTTCCGGTTCGATTTGACGGTCTACTCCGGACAGGAGCTCAGGGAGCTGCTGGAGCGGGCCGGGTTTGTGGACATTAACCTCTATGGAAGTTTCAAGGGCGCCCCCTATGATTCCGAGGCCCAACGGTTGATTGCCAAGGCCCGCCGGCCCTGAACCCGACATCCATGCCCGGCCGGAAAAAAGGCATTCCCCCAGCCCTCCACCTGGGCGCCTCAGGCTGGAGTTATCCGGATTGGAGGGAGCGATTCTATCCGGCCGGCTTGGCCAGCCGGGCCTGGCTCGAGTTCTACGGACGGCAGTTCAATTCGGTGGAGGCCAACATGACCTTCTACCGCTTTCCCCAGCCGGAAACGCTGCAGGCCTGGCTGGAGCGGACGCCGCCCTTCCTCACCCGCGACCTTGTTCTGCTCGAAGAATTCTTGGAGTACAGGCCATGAAGCCGACCGGCAAAGGGCTCGGCCTGAACGACCTGGCCTTGGGAATCCGGTTTTTGACCGGCCTGCCGCAGTTTATGCACGGAGGCGTGGAGGGTGAAGCCGCGGCGCGCATCATCAAGGCCAGGCTGCAATGCAGGGAACAAACATTTCTGGACTTGGTCAGGAAGGCAGTCTTCAGCCGTCCGGACAGCCCTTATCGTCCGCTTTTCAATAACGCCGGATGTCATTTCGGAGACCTGGAAAGGCTCGTCCGGAAGGACGGGCTGGAGCAGGCCCTGGCCCGGCTTTTCCAGGAGGGAATCTATCTCACCGTCGAAGAATACAAAGGGCGCCGCGAAGTGATCCGCGGCTCCTGCCGATTTCGGCTGAACCCGGAAATTTTGCGCAACCCCTTCTCCCGCATTCATGTGCCCGTCCAGAGCAGCGGTAGCCGAAGCGCTCGCACCCCGGTCATGATCGGGCTTGATCATATCGCTGTGTGCGCCGTGAATACCTGCTTTTTTCTCCACCTCCACGGAGGGGACGATTGGGAGATGGCCGATTGGGAAGTCCCGGGAGGGGGGGGCTTGTTCCGGCTGCTTAAATTCAGCCGGTTCGGAAGGCGTCCCGTCCGCTGGTTTTCCCACGTCGATCCGTCTTCGCCCGGCCTCCATCCGCGATACCGTTGGAGCGCCCGCTGGCTCCGCTGGGGCAGCCTTATGTCCGGAGCGCCGCTGCCCAGGGTCCGTTATGTTTCCGTGGAGAATCCCCTGCCCGTCGCCCGCTGGATAGCCGCCGTCCTGGCTAGGAACAAGACGCCTCTATTGTTCACCTTCCCCAGCTCGGCCGTGCGCTTGACCGAGGCGGCGCGCCGAGCCGGCCTCGGCCTGGCCGGAGCCAAGTTCCTGGTCGGGGGGGAACCCATCACGTCTACACGCCTCGAAACCGTGAAGGGTGCCGGCGCCGAACTTTTTCCCCGCTACGGGTCAATCGAATGCGGGCCCATCGGCTACGGCTGCCTCCGCCCCCGGCATCCGGACGAGGTCCACCTCCATCAGGACCTCTTTGCCCTCATTCAGGCCGGCCAAGCTGGGAAGGAGGCCGGCCTGCCCCCCCGCGCCCTCTTGATCACCACGCTGGTTCCCACCGCGCCCTTCTTTTTTATCAATGTTTCCATGGGTGACGAAGCTGAGATGGAGGACCGGCCTTGCGGGTGCCCCCTGGAGGCCGGGGGGCTGGGACTTCGACTGCACACCGTCCGAAGCTTCGAGAAACTCACCGGCGGCGGGATGACCTTCTTCGACGCCGACATCATCCGCATCCTGGAGGATGTGCTCCCCTCCCGTTTCGGCGGAACCGCTACGGACTTTCAGCTCCTGGAAGAAGAAAGAGGCTTGGGGGAATCCGTCCTTTATCTGCTCGTCCATCCCCGGCTGGGACCCCTCGAAAATGCGGAGGTGGCCAAGGTTTTTCTAGAATCCGTCAGCGCCGGCGACGGGGTCTCAAGGGTGATGGGGTTGAACTGGCAAGCATCGAACATATTGAGAGTGGAAAGACGGCCGCCCGTCTCGACCGCCTCGGGAAAAATCCTTCATTGGGCCGTCCAAAGGCCGCAGCCATAAAGGCCGAGCCATCACTCGGCCGACAGCCGGCTCAGGAGACGCGCGGCGCGGACCTGGTTGAAAACACCGCATAGGCAGGGCCGGGCCAACTTGAGGGCAGCTTGACCGGCCTCAATCTTTCCCTGGCCTACGTCCTCTGCCAGCGCCTCGACCAGCGAGGCCGTGACCATCCCGTGCCCGCACATGGTGGTGATGTCGAGTACTGGCTCCCGGGGCAGACGCTCCGTTCGTCCCCAGAATCCCAGCGATAGTGAAACCGTGTGCGGGGTCAATCCCGCTTCGGACAGGTTTAAAAGGGACTCTTCAAATAGTCCGGACACGACAACGGAAATTCCCATATCCTCACCCTTTAGATCGCGGAGAAAAGACGCCAGGTTCGACCGGTCCGTATAAACGGCGTGGACCACGGATGCGTCCTCGACCGCGGACAGGATTTCTTCCAGCCTAAATTGGACGGAACAGCCAGTTCTGATATCTCCAAAATTGACCGCGTCGTGTCGGACAGCCAGTTCCAGGAACCGGCGCAGTCGGGAAGAAGCTCCGGACTTGTTGATTCCCTCGGCGGCAATGGCCAGGACGACCCAATCATCTTGAAGGTCGGTCCGAGAGCCCTGGCGGTGAAGGGTATGCGACACGGCTCAGCGCTCCGAGGAGAAATCATAAAGAGGCCGGCCCAGCCCCACATTGATCTTGCCGTTAGGGCGGACCTGGATGCCCGCCGAGGGCAGGATCTCGGCCAGGACATTTTCGGTCGAGGGGCAGGCCAGATAGGAGAGCCCGAGGCTGAAAACGGTCCTGATCTGAGTCGCGGCCTGGCTGAGGGCTTCCGCAAGAGCCGGCAGGCCCTGGAGCGGGATATTAACTTCGATGATCGCCGACAGCACCCGCTCCTTCAAGATATCGGCCCTGAGTTTGCCCTGCCCTTGATCAGCCATGAGCCCTGTTAGGGGGTTGGCCGGCTCGAACCGGCATCCCCTGGCGGCGCAGGCCTCGGTGACGATTTGGATGTCGCCGAAGTCCGTTCCCAGACCAGGGCGGCCCAGTTCAATGGCCAGGCTGGCCATGCCCGGGCGGAGACGGCCGGTCAGGTCGTTGGTCTTCATTTCCTCAGTCCCCCGCCCAGGGATATGGGGCTGCTGGTGAACCGAGCGGGGATTGCTGAATAGGCTGCGGACAAGACGGGGCCAGGGGAGTATCTTCCGGCCGCAAGGCGCGGCTGAGGCAAACGCCTGCACGGAGGCATGCCTCGCATTCCACACAGGCATCCCGGTTGATGGCCAGGCCGGGTGGAGCTTGGGTCGGCTCCATGGCCCGAACAGGACAATAGGGCCGGCAAAGTCCGCAGGCCGTGCAGAGCTCAGCAATAATCTTCATTGTGCGTCACTGTCGGAGCATTTTACCACGGGCTAGGGCGGCCATCCATATTATCGAGGCCCAAGCCGGGAAGGATGATCCGGAATCTCCTAAAAAAACGCTTCCCCTGGTTTGACGGCACGTTTCCGTTTCGGTAGTATGAGTGAAACGAGGAGTCAAAAAAATGAAAAAATCCCGCCGGATGGTCATGGCCCTGATGATCATGGTCCTGAGCGCGGCGCTGGCCGGCTTCCCGGCCGCTCCGCCGCAGCCGCCCCAGTGCCGGACGCCCATCCTGCTCACCTCCTGCGGCCAGAGCCCCGGCTCGGAAATGCTTAAGGTCATTCTCAAGCGGTTGAAGCTCGACTTCGAGATCATCAACCTGGCCACCGACAAAGACCTGGCTGTCAAGAAAGAGGCCGGAACGCCCTACCGGAGCCTGATCATTGTCATGGGCGCCAGCCTCAAGGGCATGGGCGCGGCCGGAATCTCCATGGATGATGAGCTCAGGCGTATCGCCGCCTTGATCGAGGAAGCCAGGCGCCAGAAGGTCACCATCATCGGCGCCCACATCGAGGGGATGAAACGCCGGGCCCAGGGCGCGGCGGCCGGCGATACCTCCGACGAACAGAGCATTGACGCCGTGGCCCCCCGGTCCGAACTCCTGGTCATCAACAAGGAAGGAAACGCCGACAAGCGCTTCAGCGTCATCGCCCAGGCCAAGAATATTCCCCTCCTCGAGGTGGAGAAGAACCTCGACCTGCTCGTCGAGCTGGAGAAGCTTTTTATTAAATAAAACCTATCCATGAACGCCACGACCTCCGCCGGCCTCATTTTGGCCGTCATGGTGGCCGCTTACCTGGCGGCCAAGCTGCTCCGAATCTCCACGGAGCTGGCCATGCTGGCCGCAGCCCTGGCCGGGGCCTTGGCTGGCGGCGCCGGCCTTCCGGCCCGGCATATCGTTGAAGGCGCCTTCACCTATTTCGACATCATCCTCATTTTCATCACGGCCACCCTGTTCATGAACCTGCTCAAGGAGGCGGGCGGCGTGGCCTTCGCCGTGCGCCGCATCCTCTTTCGATTCCATCGACGCAAGGCCGTCCTCTTCTTTCTGTTCGCCCTGCTCCTCCTCATCCCCGGCGGCCTGACCGGCGCCGGCAGCGTGACCGTGCTCATCACCGGCGGGCTGGTGGCCACTGTCCTCCAGTCCATGGGCCTGGCCAAGCCGCGGGCGGCGGCCATCGTTTTCTTGTGCGCCGGCCTGAGCGCGGCCGCTCCGCCGGTAAACCTGTGGGCCATGCTGACCGCGGCCGGAGTCAACATGCCCTACGTCGGTTTTTTCCTGCCGCTCCTCGTGCCCTGTCTCCTGCTGGCCCTGGCCACCATCTTCATCCTGGGCCGAAAGGCCAAGCCGGCCGATCTGGACAAAGCCCTGGCCGAGCTCCCCGACGCGCCGGCCCGAATGAACTGGTGGAGGGTGGCCGCGCCCTTCGTCCTGTTCCTCTTCCTGGTCGTGGCCGGCCGGGTGTGGCCCTTCACCTTCCCCATTTTAGGATTGCCGCTGATGTTCGTCAGCGCCGCCGCGCTCACCGTGATTCTCGCGCCTCGGCGGCTGGCCGTCCTGGACATTTCGCGGCGCACCGTCCAGCAGCTCCTGCCCCTGGCCGGCACCCTGACCTGCGCCGGCATTTTGGTCCAGGTCATGACCTTGACCGGCGTCCGCGGCCTCATCGCCATCACCGTGGTGACCCTGCCGCTGGCGGTGGTCCTCCTCACCCTGTCGGTGGTGCTGCCCGCTTCCGAAGCGGTCCTGATGTGGGGCGCCGCGCCGGTCCTGGGCGTGCCGCTCATCCTCTTCTTCAACACTATCGGCCTCAACCCGGTGGTGGCCTTGTCCGGGATGAGCGTCATCTGGCCCCTGGGCGACGCCCTCCCGCCCACGGCCATTATCGGCCGGCTGACCGTGGAGACAACGGGCCTGAAGGAACCCTACGGCCGGTTCCTGAAGGAATGCCTGGTGCCGGCTTTGCTCATCATCCTGACCGGAACGCTCATGGTCGTCTTCAGCAAGGAGTTGAGCTTCCTGGCGATTTTTTAGGAAACACAATGATGATCACCATCCTTTATTACCTGCTCACGGCTTTGGTGGCTTTCCTCATCGTGCTCAACTTTGTCCGGGCCAAGAAATGGCAGGAAGAGGTCCTCTATGTGATCATCCTCATTCCCTTCCTGCTGCGGCTGTTGAGGCTGAAATGAGAGGCGGGCCATGACTTGGTTGCGCAAGGGCTTAATCATCGCCGCCGGAGCGGCCCTGGCCGCGGCGGCCGGGCTGAGCTTCTTCCACAGCCGGAACCTGAAGGAGCCGGTCGTGCTCGGACCGGGTGTGACGCGGGTAGCCCGGCTGGGCGATTACTTCCCGGGCCTGCGCCGCTCGGTGAACGACTGCCGCATCTATTTTCTGGAAGGCCGCCGGCCGGGCGGGACGATGCTCATCCTGGGGGGAACCCATCCCGAGGAGCCGGCCGGCAGGCTGGCCGCCTGGCTGCTGGCCGAGAATGCCGTGGTGGAGCAGGGCCGCCTGCTGGTCGTATTGTCCGCCAACCGGAGCGGCACGACGGTCACCCGCCTGGGCGGAGCCTACCCGCCCGACTTCTCCATCAAGACGCCCTGGGGAGGCCAAACCTTCCGCATGGGCGACCGCTGGACCAACCCGCTCGACCAGTGGCCCGATCCCGATGTTTACATTCATTTTCCCAGCCGGCAGGAACTGGCCTACGTCGATGTCCGCAACCTCAACCGCGCCTGGCCCGGCCGGGCCAACGGCACGCTGACCGAGAAAACCTGCTATGCCTTCACCCGGCTCATCGAGAAGGAAAAGGTGGACATGGTCATCGACCTCCACGAGGCCGAGCTGCAGTACCCGGTCATCAGCGTTATCGTCGCCCACGAAAAAGGCTTGGACATCGCCTCCCTGGCCTCTATGATGATCGAGGGCTATGAGGGCTTCCGCATCGGAGTGGAGCGCTCGCCCCGGGCCCTCCACGGCCTGTCCCACCGCGAAATCGGCGACCACACCCGGGCCGTCTCCCTGCTGGCCGAAACGCCTGAGCCATTTCTGGACGCCACGCGGGGACGGACCGACCGACGCTTGCTCCTAACCGGCCAGGATGAGTTTGTGGTCAAGGCCGGCCGCCGCGGCCTCCTTTTCGAGAAGATCGACGAGAAAGGCTGGCCGATCGACGTTCGGGTCGGCCGCCATTGCTCGACCCTCCTCCAGATCTTCCAAGTGTGGAGCGATGAAAAATCGGACCTGGCCGTGTCTGTGTCCGGACTCCCCCGCTACGGCGAGATCATCAAAAAGACAACGGGCTTTTTCCTCCGCAACCCCAAGGCCGCCGACCCCCGAAGGGTCGTCTATGAATAATTCCGTCCGGCTAAGAACAAGCCGACAGCCGTCAGCAAGAGATAACCTATCCCCATGGCTATGAACAGCGGACTTCTGCCCGGTGTCATGGCATACAAGGGAGACTGGCCGGGCTGGGGAAGCGGCGAAGGGTCCCAGGGCAGGCCGTTGGCCTTAGCCAAACCCTTGACATAAAGAAGGTGGATGACGGGGATGCCTCGGCCGGCCATTTCGAAGAGGACCCCCCGTCTGCCGGCCGGAGGGATGGCCCTGAGCTTGGCCAAGCCGGGCTTGATTTCGAGCACCCTCTGATCTGTTCCCATGTTGGCCCAGCTTCCGCCGACGTTGATAAAGGCCCTGATGCCGCCCCGGCCGGCTGCCTGCCCATAGATCCTCATCCGGGCTGCGACATTGGCGGCCAGGTCCGGCTCTTCCAAGAGATAGAGCCCCCGGCTCCGGATGCCTTGGAGGAGCAAATCGCGCCCCTGGGGGTTCATGTTGTGGCCCGCATCGGAATCCCCACCGATGGATACCGCCGCCGGGCGGATATCCACGATCCCGGCCGCCCTCAAACAGTCCATCATGTCCAGCCAGGTAAAGGCGGGGTCGTTGGCGCCGTACTGGGAGGCGCCCAGCGAGCAGATGAGCACGGGCTCGACCCCCAGGGCCTGGCAGGCGCTCAAGGCGGCCAGGATAAGGGCCGGGAAGGAGCTCGAAGCGCCTATGGCCACCGAATCGCCCGGCTTGATTCCCGCTTCGTCCAGGAGCCGGACGATGAGCGCGGCCATATCCGGATTGGCCGAGGTTCGCTTGGCTTCCAGGATACCGAGGGAGGTGGTGATGGAGGAATATCTCAGGCCGATCAATCCCGTTCCGTTGATATCGAGGGCCGGGTCCAGGGCCAGCCCTTTCTCCTGCCGGCAGGCGAGAAGGGACAGCCTGGCCTTGTCCATAATCGTAGCGGCCTGGTGCATCCGGGTCCGAAGCCGGCCGGAACCGCCTCCGGCCAGGCTCTGGGCCAGGATAAAAACAACAAGGCTCAGGAGGGCCAGGCCATAGATCAGCAGGTCACCGCCGGCCCGGTTCCTCCGAACAGCAGGGTCTATCGTCTTCATGTTTTCCTTACAACAAATTGAACAGCCTGGCCAGGAACCAGGTGAAGACAGAAACCGTCAGGCAAGAGGCCAGGGTGGGCAAGGGTTTTTGACGTTCGAGGTTGTTGGCCAGGAGGCCGGGGATGACCCAGCCGATGACCCGAGCTTCCAGCGGAGCTGGTACGACCCCGGCTAAGAGCAGCAGGCCGGCCTGAGCCCACAACCCGCCCAGCAGGAGCATGAGCACAAACCGGCGCCGGCCGAAGAGAAGAAAAAAGCGGGCCAGGATTTTATAAGTGGCTAGGGCCAGGAGGGCGGCCACAAGAGTGGCCGCGACCCGGGCCGGCTGATTAAGATAGAAAGCCAGGTAGGCGGGAACGATGATACCGCCCGGATAAAGGCCCGTCCTCTCGGCATAGACAAGAGAGGCAACTAGGCCGATGAACAGGGTTTCAATCAAAGGCTTCCCCTATCCGCTCCCATAGCTCGACCAGGCTGCGGCCCAGCCCGCCGATATTGCCCACTCCGACGAGGAGCCCTCCCCCTGTCTCTTCTCCCAGAAGCTTGTTCATGACGGCCAATGGATCTTCATCCGAAACCACGGTAAGCGGAGGCCCGGCCACCGGTTGAACTTTGGCCAGCCTGCGTTCCAAGGCCCGTGGCGCTCCGCTGACGGCCAGCCTGTCGAATTCCTTGAAATAACCCTGCCCCGCCGCCTCCAGCCATTGCCGGGTTCGGTCCGGCCTGTCTTCCCGCAGGTTCAGCAGAAGAAGGCGACGGCCCTTCTTTAGAAAGTGGGCCTTTTTGAGCTTGGCCAGAATAATGCTTGTTGACTCCGGGTCGTTGGCGGCAAAAGCGCTCAAACACCGCCAGACCCGAGGAGGCCGGCCGAACCTGACTTTCCAAGCCCGAAGGGCACCTAAGTCGGGATGGGCCCCGGCCATGGCCTTCCTGGCGGCCTTCCCGCTCACTCCGCACGCCCCGGCCACGGCCAAGGCCAGGCTGGTGTTCTCGGGAAAATCATAGAGCCGGCCGATTTTCCGGCCGGAGAGGCATGGCCCGCCTTTGCGCAGCGGAACTTTGATGAGGCGGGTTCCAACTTTCTTCGCCTTTTTTTCAAAAATTGTCAGGCATTCCCCCGCCGGAATAAAGACCGTGCTCTCCGGTGGAATGGCCGCGGCCAAGCTCCGAGCGATCTCTTCTCTTGTCCGGCCCATGATATCAAGGTGGTCGAGACGGACATTGGTCAAAGCCAGGATGGAGGGCTTGAAAATACGCCCTGCTTCAACGGCCAGATATTCCGGGTTGATGCTCATAAGCTCGGCCACGACCGTATCGGCCTTGAGCTTCCGGGCCAGATGCATTAAGGCTTTGCCCTCGAGCAGCGAGGGTGAGCCTTTTCTTTCAATTTCTCGCTCGCTGCCGTCCGGCAAAATCACGGCCGGGCGCGAGCCCGTGGTCCTGGCCACCACCCTGTGGCCCGAGCCTCTCAGCGCGGCAGCGATGAGCCTGGCCACGGAGGACTTCCCTCGGGTGCCGGTGACGGCAACCCTTAGGGGAAGCCGGCGGCGGCAGCCGTCCAGGGATATTTTCTCCCAAAAAAAATAAGCGACGAGGGCCAACAGGCAAACCAGGCTCAGCCACAAAATTCTGATGAAATTCCTCTCTAGCTTATACGGCGCATTATTATAAACGAATAAAAAGGGAGGCGAAAGACGGGGGGGGTATCAAGTCCCGTCATCCGCCTCCACACTGAAAGGAGGGAATGTATGAGTTTGGAGGCACTAGCCTCACTTCTCTGCCATCAAAATATGCATTTTCTGTGCCAAATGAAACAGCTTATTTTCTAGGAATATAAAACTAAACTATAAAGTTTATTTACAAATTATTAATTTTTTTTTATTGATTAGGTTATGTTTGGGAAAAAAATAGACAATCTGAGGTCCTACTTATAATAAATTAGAAGACGTCTCCGGAATAGTTCGCCTTTCCGGAGACGTCTACCTTTATCTCCCTAAATCGTTAGGGGGGAGAGGGGGTAAGTATGGAAAACCGGGTCTACCCGGCAGAGCCGAGGGGAGGGCCGCGCTCTTACACCCGTTTTTCGGGGTCAACCTTGGGAGTTAGGAGGAAGTCGATGGAGCGGGAGAGGACGTCCAGGTCCAGGGGTTTGACGAAGAAGTGGCTGACAGAATGGCGGGTGAGCTGTTCTATGTTGACCAGATCCGGGAAGGCGGAGATGAGAATCGCTTCGCCCCTGTAGCCCAATTCCCTGAACTGCGCGATGAGCTCCAGACCGTTTATGTCCGGGAGCTTGAGGTCCACAATGAGAAGGTCCGGGCGGACCGCATGGAATCGTCGCACCGCTTCCTGTCCGTCCTTGGCCAGATAGACCCTGTACTTTTCATTCAGGATAAGATTAAAGGTCTTGCGGATGGATTCTTCATCCTCGACCACAATGATCTTCTTGCTCAACATTTCTATTTTTCCTTCCAATCTAGCTTCTGCAAATTTTGTGCCAACACCATCGGGCCTCATCCAGGGGGGTTCAACCCGGCCCGCGACACAAACTTAAGATCTTCATCCCTATAGCTTTACAGATATTGAAAAAAGAGTTTACAGGATTGCCGAAGATGCCACCTCAAGCTTGTATTCTCTGATCTTTTTATCCAGGGTCGGACGGCTTATCTGAAGAATCTGGCAGGTCCGCGTTTTGTTGCCCTTGGCCATGTTCAGCACATACTGGATATAGGATTTCTCCACGTCCTTCAGGGGAACCAGTTCGCGTCGGATCACTTTTTCATCCACTGTCTCCAGGGGCAGGTTCTCCTTGAGGATGATGTCGCCCTTGGCCAGGATAACGGCCCTGGTCAGGGCGTTCTCCAGTTCCCGGACGTTGCCCTTCCAGGGCAGTTCCATTAAGAGCTTCATCACCTCGTCGGGGACCTTGCGGACGGTCTTCCTCAGCTCCCGGTTGATCTTTTCCAGAAGGTAGACCACCAATTCGGGTATGTCTTCGCGCCTGTCCCGCAGGGGGGGAAGGTCGATCTCCACCACTTTCAAGCGATAATAGAGGTCTTCCCGGAAACGGCCCTTATCGATGAGCGACTTGAGGTTTTGGTTAGTGGCGGCAATAATCCTGGCCTCGGTCTTGAGCACTTTCTCTCCCCCGACCTTCATGAAGTCGCGCGTCTCGATGACCCGCAACAGCTTGGACTGCAGGTTGGGGGACACGTCTCCGACCTCGTCCAAGAAGAGAGTGCCCTTGCCGGCGATCTCGAATTTGCCTTTGGTCTCGCAGACGGCGTCGGTGAAAGCGCCCTTGACATGTCCGAACAGCTCGCTCTCCAGCAGGGTGTCGGAAATGGCCGAACAATTGATGACAATGAACGGCTCGTCACGAAAGGGGCTGTTGTAATGGATGGCCTTGGCCACCAGCTCTTTGCCGGTCCCGCTGTCTCCCTGGATGAGGACATTCGTCCGGGAGACCGCCACCGAGCCGATGAGTTTGAAGACTTCCCGCATTTGGACCGAGCGGCCGATGATATTGTCGATGGTATACTCTTTCTGTTTTTCCGCAACCAGGTAACTGACCTTATCCTCCAGCTTTTTGATCTGAAAGGCTTTGTTGATGGTCAGGTCCAGGGCAACATAATCCAACGGCTTGACCAGATACTCGAAGGCGCCCTGCTGGACGGCCTCCACCGTCGTCTTCATATCGTCATAGGCCGTCATGACCAGAACGCAAGGCTTGGGGGTAATCTGCTTGATGCGCCGCAGCACCTCCAGCCCGTTGATGTCGGGCAGCCGGATGTCCAGAAGAACAAGGTCCGGCGAGGACTCCTTGACTTCCAGGAGACCGGCCTCCCCGGTCTCCGCCTGATGAACCTCAAACCCCTGACGGCTGAGATGAGAGGCCAGGGTTTTGCGGATGAGCGAATCGTCATCAATGATGAGTACGGATCTCATGTTCCCCCCTCGAGTGGCAGATGAATTTCTAGGGCGGTCCTCCGGCCGTCTGTCCTGACCACCCCAATGGTGCCCTGGTGTTGTTCCAGGATCTTGCGGGCGTTGGCCAGGCCCAGGCCCACGCCGGTGGGCTTGGTGGTGAAGAAGGGCTCGAAGACGGTTTCCCATAGCTCCTCCGGGATGCCCGGGCCGTTGTCCTCGACCCTGATCCGGAGAGGCCCTTGGTCATTGTCCTCGAGGCGGGACAGAGTTACCCGGACCCAGCCTCCCTCTTCGACCGCTTCCAGCGCGTTCCGCAGAATATTGGTGAAGACGTCCCTCAGCTTGTCGCCGTCGGCCATGATCTCGGGCAGGCCGGGCTGATAGTTCCTCTCCACCTTCACCCGTTTATTCCCGAATGCATCGCGCAGCATTTTCAGCGATTCCTCCAGGATCTGCTCCACGGAAAAACGGTTGAGGCTCAAGTCCGTTACCCGGGTGTAGTTGAGGAAGCCTTTGACGAACTTCTCGATCTGGTTGATGCCCTCCTGGGATAGGGCCAGGTGTTCGCGCTCCGTCTCCTCCAGCCGCTCGGCCTGAGCCAGCTTCTGAATGTTCAGCTTGACGGAAGTGAGGGGGTTGCGGATTTCATGGGCGATGGTGGCCGCGATCCGGCCGATGGAGGCCAATTTCTCGGCTTGGATGAGCTTCCGGTTGGCCTCCTCCTTCTCGCGCTGGGTCTGCTGGAGCTTCTCGCTCATGGCGTTGAAGCTGGAGGCCAACTCGCCGATCTCGTCCTTGGAATGCAGGACGATCCGACGAGAAAAATCCCCCTTCGAGATCCGGACCGTGCCCTTGGCCAGGTCTTTAATGGGCCCGGAGATGCGACGGGCCAGAAACGCGGCACCGGCCGCCCCGAACAGAAGGCCGGCCAAGCCGATGAGAATGAGAACCTGACGGGTCCTTCGGATTCGGGAATGCATATCCTCGAGCGATATCCCCACCTTGATCGATCCCCAGCGGGTGGCCGAGCCGCGGGCGTAGATGGGAACCTCGGCCTCCAACAGGCGCACCCGCCGGCCGTTCCGTTCCAGCGTCCGCGAGGCGAAGGCATAGCTGTCCGGCGCGGCATCGGGCATCAGCCGGCTGCAGCAGAAAATGTCTTCATGCTGTTTGACCAAGTCGCTGCTCACCAGGGGGGCGAAGAAGCGGTCATAGAAAATAACATACAGCAGAGAGTTGTCGATCCGATCCTCTATGTTCTTCTTGATGGCCTCCAAGTCGTAGAAAAACAGCGGGTCCAGGTTCAAGTTGGCCAGGTTTTGGGCAATGAGAATGCTCCGCCTCCGGGATTCTTCGAAGGCCGCGTCCGATTCCCTTTTGTCTATGACCAGGAGGATGGCCCCCACCAGCAGGATAAGGAGGAGCAGGTTGGAGGTCAGAAATCGCTGATAAAGAGTCAGCCGCACCTTTATCCCCTCAGTCTCCCTTGCTGATCCAGATCTTGGTCGTATCCAGGTGAGAAAAACCGAGGGGCGGAACCTCCACTCCCCGGACATACGGCTGGATGGCCATCCGGCGCAGGTTGGAGAAGAGCGGCACGGCCGGGATATCTTTGAATAAGAGGCCCTCAGCCTGTTGAAAGATATCAATCCGCTTGGACCAGCTCCTCTGGGCCGCGGCCTTATCCAGCCATTGGTCGAACAAGGCGTTCGAATAGCGGGTCAGGTTCTTGGGTGATTGGGAATAGAACTGAGGCCGGATGATGTTATCGGCGTCAGGCGAATCTATGCGCCACTCAACCAGGATCAGGTAAGGCTTTTTCAGCTCTAGGATTTCCCTATCCTCCCGGAAATAGCGCAAGGACAGGCGGAAGCCCAGGTCCTCCAGCTGCTTTTGCAGTTCCCCAAAAATTCTGTAATAAGAATCCCGACGGGGCAATCGGGCGTAGAGGACTAGGGGGGGCAGGTCTTTTTCCCCCGGATAGCCTTCCCGCCGCAGAAGTTGTCTGGCCTCTTCGATATTATTGCTCCAAGATTTATCCGAAGGGCAGAAACCGGGCAGCTGGGCCGGGATGAAGTTATCGATGAGCTGGGGGAGGGATTCACTGGAGGTCGCCTCCTGGGCGATGCGGCGCCGGTCGACCACGAGCGAAACGGCTCGCCGGACCAGGGGATTGTCCAGGGGGGGCTGCTGACAGCTCATGCCCAGAAAGATGCCATCCAGGGAACCTTCCTTCTGGATTTGGCAGTCGGATTCGGCCAGACCTTCCGAGAGAAAAGGAATGATATCGATCTCTTTGTTCCGAAAATGATCCAGGGTGAAGAAAGGGCTGTATTCCACGGCCTCCAGGTAGGGAGGGCCGCCGAAATAGCGCGGGTTTCTTTCCAGGCGCACACCCACCACATCCAGACGATTGCTCCGCAGCCAATAGGTGAACTTAAAAGGGCCGCTGCCCACGGGCCTCCAGAAGAACCCATCACCCCGCGCCCGAACCAGATCGCGGGGCACCACTTTGCAGTAGTACAGGCTCAGCAGGTAGAGGCTGGAAACAAAGGGATTCGTCCACTGGATCTCGAAGACATAACGATCCACCGCCTTGAAGCCGGAGACGGCCGGAGCACGGCCATCCCAGAATTCCTTGGCGCCGACGACATGGTTCATGAAAACATAGGAATAGGGAGAAGAGACTTTGGGGTCGAGGAGCCGCTCCAAGGAGAATTTGACGTCCTCGCTGGTCAGCTCCTGTCCATTGTGGAACTGGACTCCCCGCCTGAGGTAAAAAGTCGAGGTTTTCCCGTCCGGGGAGATGGTCCAATATTCGGCCAAGGCGGGCGCGACGTTCAGGTCCTTGTCCAAACGGACAAGCCCGTCATAGAGCTGCTCCAACAGGAAAACATCCGCTTCCTTGGCCGGGTCGAGGTTGATATTGAGAGTGTTGGTGAAAGGCTTCAGGTGCAGCGTCCCGCCGGGCTTCGGTTTTTCCTCCTGCAGCCTGCCGCTCATGGGCAGGCCGGCCAACGTGGTCAAAAGGCTGAGCCCGAAAAAAACGGCCAGGAGGGAGAAACTGATTTTTTTCATCTTATCAGAATGATTTTTTGAGCAAGCTTTATGCCAATCGTCTAAAACCCCGCAAAGGCCCTAATTAATTGAAAAATCAACACAATAATTATAACAGATACCGCCAAATTGTAAGCTTATTTTACAATTAAATTAGAATTTGAAGGGGACGACTGGAAGGAAAGCTAGAATTTTCCGTCCATCTGAAATTCAGAGCTGTCCAGCCAGAAACCGGTTTCGGTCAGCGAATCGACCTGGGCCTGGAGAAGGTCATAATGGAACTTTTCTTCCTCGCTGATTTTGAGAAAAATTTCCTTGGCCGCCGGTTCCTCCGTCTTTTGGGCGCAGCCCTTGAACAAATCAATGGCTTTGAGCTCGAGCTCCAGGCCCATACGCAGGGCTTCGATATCGCCCTTGCTTTCCGCACGTTTCATCCGGGCGGCTAATTCCTCAATGACAGAGGTTGTGCCCCTGAGCCGTTCCTTATTTACCAGCTTTTTCCAATCATCGGAGCGGAGGATTGAAGAAAACAGCCGGCTAAAATCCTCCAGGTGCTTGGCTTCTTCACCGGCCAAGCGGAGGAACATCTTCTTGCCCAGTTCCTGGCGGGTCACTTCCGCGGCTCGATTGAAGAAGGCCTGGCCGTTGATTTCGAGCTTGAGGGCTTCCTCTATAAACTCTCTGATCGGAGCATTGAGTTTTGACATAGGTCGTCTCCTCTGTTCCTTGTCGGGGTCGTCATTGTAATCGAAATCGTTTCACCTGCCAAGCCTGCCTCAGCCCGCCTTCTGCAAGACGTAGACGTTGGATGAGGGGCCGCGGCCGGCTTTGCGGAAATCCACGACCCGGTAGCCCTGGGCCAGAAGCGCGCCGAACGCTTCTCTGGTCCGCAGCCGCCACTCCAAGGGGATGCGCCTGACGGACTCCGCTTCAACATCGGTTTCCCTCAACATGCGGTAGAAATCTTCGGGGATGGGCACCAGCAGGATTTCGGACTGACCGAGTCCGGCCAGGGCGGCGCTTTGAACGACCTCCACTTCTACGGGCCCGCTCCGGCCCCCGACGGTCTGCCGGCCCGTGCTCAGGACATAGTGGTCGGGACGAGAGAGAACTCCGTCCGGGTAAGCGGGCCGCCGCCCCTGCGCCCTGAGGTCCCAGAGCATGAAGAAACGGTCGCTGGGGATGTCCGGCCGGTTGAGATGCCCGCCGTATTCCCCGTAGGTGGCCGGCCGATAGTCCAAAACCTGCATCCCGAAATGATGAATGTTGCGGTAAGCGTTCACTCCGGTCAGAGGGTCATAGGTGCAGGTTACGGTAAAGACTCCCAATACTTCACGCAGAATATCGCCCTGGAATTTCTTGATCCGCAGGCCCAGGCCGAAGGACCGGAAAGACTCCTTGACCCCGGTGTACTGGGAATAGAACCACAGGTTGTCCAGCGATTTGAAGGCGATGGACTTGTCCCGCAGCCCGACGAACCCGTAGGAAAAGCCGGCCAAGTGCTCCTTGTCTTCAACCAGCCGGCCTCGTTCGTCCTGGGCATAAGCGGCGATGAACAGGCTGCTCCCCTCGTGGAGATAGTTCTCGCACATCATGTTCCGGGTCCCGGGCAGGTTGTCCTGGGGGAAGCCCCAGATCTCATTGCGGAGTTCCTCATACTTGGCATAGTCCGCCGCCTGGGAGGAGGTCTCCACTTTGAGCCAGAACGACCGGCCTCCGGTCTCGACCCGGCGCAGGAGTGCGGTCGTGGGATCTTGTTGGTGCATCTTTAATTAGAGGGATGCTCCCTTTGATTGTAACCAAACTGCGCTGTCCCATCAAGAAGACGGCCGGATATTCTCATTTACATTCACTGCAAATTTCAGGTAATGTAAAATCATTTAACGAGAGCAGAAAGACAGGGAGTGTATTGATGAATAGAAAAGGGAGTTTCTCTCTATTCCTCCTGGTTCTCGGCCTGCTGACGGGTCAGCTCTTCGGTCAGGTCAAGCTCCAGAACGCCCAGAGCGCAGAGGACGTGCCCGAGGCCTTCCGGGCCCTGTGGCAGAAGGGCGACTGGATCGTCTCGGACGGCGCCTTTCTGGCGCTCATCGGGGGCCCGGGCCGCCTCAGAATCTCGGAACAGAAGGGCCGGCTGGCCGAGCTGGTGGTTCAGGATTTTCTGAACTCCGCGGTCCTCTACCGCGATTTCTTGAAAGACACGCCACAGCTGACCCTTCCCCTGCCCGAAGGGGCTTACCTTGTCACGGCCAACCTTTTCCCGGCCGTGGTCGAAGGCCGGCTGATGGTGACCCCGGACGGCGAGAACACCTGCGCCCTGACCGACCCGCCCCGGGGAAAGGTAGGAGTGAAGATACAGGACGGCCAAGGCCGGCATGTTCCCGGAAAAGTCATCTTCATCGGACTCCAGCCGACCCGCACCCCCTATTTCGAGCCGGAGAATCCCCGCCAGACCGAGCAGGGCTGGGAAACCTTCAAAAATTCTTGTTACCCGCCCGAGCAGGGCCAGGAGGTGGTCCTGCCGGCCGGTGTCTACCTGGCTTCCGCTTCCCGGGGGCCGGAGTCCACCTCGGACCAGAAAGTTATTGAGGTCCTCCAGGATTCCGTCCAGGAGCTCATCTTCCGCCTGGACCGCGTCCTCGACACTCCCGGGCTAATCGCCCTCGACCCTCATCTTCACACGACATTGCCCGAACCGCTGGAGCTGAAAAAGGAGGTTCCGGTCCAGCAGGAAAAGGTTTCCCGCAATTGAGCCTTCAGGAGAAGCCGAGGGGATCGCCCGAATCCCCGGACCGTCGGGCTGAAGAAGCGGAGCAGCGCAGGCTCCACCGGCGCCTGCGCCTAGCTTTACGCTCGAAACAGATCAATCCCCGGCTGAGAACATTCCTCTTCGTCTTGGAGGTCGTTCTTGTCCTGGGCCTGCTCGTCTGGTGGCTATCCTCCAGGTCCGTCCAGCAGAGCAAGAGCCTGTGGGTTCTGTTCCTCTATTCCTTCCCGGCCGAGTTCATCATCTCCACGGTCCCCCATGAGCCGGTGATCCTCTACTTCAGCAAGTTCTATCCGCCGCTCCTCACCGCCCTGGTTTCCGTAGCCGGGCTGGTCCTGACTGAGATCATCAACTACACCGTCTTCCAGTATGTGGCCGACTTGCGTCTCTTCCGCCGGATGCTGGAAAGCCGGGTCGTCCAAAAATCGGTGAACCTTTTCAACAAAGCGCCCTTCCTCACCCTTTGGGTCTGCGGCTTCACGCCCATCCCCTTTTATCCCCTCCGCTTTCTGGTTGTGCTGGCCCGCTACCCCTTGTGGAAATATATCCTGGCCGTTTTCACCTCCCGCCTGCCGCGGATCTACTTGATCGCCTTGTTGGGCGACCTCCTGAGCTTCCCCGACTATGTGATCTTCGGAATCTTCGGCCTGCTCCTGGCCGTGGCCCTGGCCCCTCTCTTCTTTCAATTGTTCAAAAAAAGACAAAAGAAACGGCTGGCCGCCTCTCCCCCCTCGGCCAGGACGGAGACGGCCTTCCCCCTGAATAGGGCCCAAACTCCTCCCTATTTATTTGCCATTCTTAACCGAGGCAGAATTTCAATTGGCCTAATTTGTTTTGACAGCCCTTCCGGCCCATGCTATAAAAGAACTTCCTTCAAACAAACCCGATGATACAAGACTCTGATTTCCTGAGCAGCGCGCCCTGTATTATCAACCCGCGGTCGGCCAGCCATAAATGGCAGAGGGACATTCGTTTGCGCCATTATCTCCAGAGCCGGCTGAAGGGCCCGCCGACCCGGCCGACCCGGAGCAAGGAAGAGAGCATCCGCCGGGCCGTCGAGCTGAGCAAGACTAACGACTTCCTGGTCATCGTCGGCGGCGACGGCACCATTTCGGACGTCATCCAGGGCATCATCCAGGCCGGCACCAATGACCGGGTGCGCCTGGGCATCATCGCCCTGGGCAGCGGCAACGCCTTCCAGTGGTCCCTGGGCATTCCCAAGCGCGCCAAAAACGCCCTGCGCCTTCTGACCGAGGGCCGGGTGAAGCCCATCGACGTCATCCGGGTCAACGGACGCATCGGGTCCTTCATCAACATCGGGGGGACGGCCGAATGCGGCTACTGCGCCCACAAGAACTTCGCCCCCGGGATGCTGGGCCACTTCCTGTCCATCTGGCCGAACCTTTTCCACGCGCGGCACGAGGTGGAGGTCGATCTTTACGACGGGCTGGAAGACGGAGGCCAGCCCTTTGCCCATAAGTCGATGCGGCTGAAGATGGTCGACTGCATCGTCACCAAGACGCGATACTTCGGCTACGGCTGGAGGATCGCCCCCTATGCTGTCATCGACGACGGCTACCTGGACATTACCTTCTACGAGATGAGCGCGCCCCTCTACGTTTCCCTGGGCGTGTTCATCTATCTGGGGCTTCTGCAGCGGAGTCTACGGCATTTTAAAGCCAAGCGGATGATCATCCAAGGCCGGAAACTGCCCGTTCAATATAACGGCGAGGACCTCCCCTACCAGGACAGGCTCGAGCTGGAGGTCATGCCCAAAGCCATCAAGATCGTCGTGCCGGACTGAGAGTAAATCTCCAGGGAGGACACACATGAAAAAAGCCGTAGTCTTGATGTTGGCCGTCCCGCTGCTCCTGATCCTGTCCGGCTGCGCGGTCCATCTTCATTTCGACCTGCTGGGAGAAGACACCCTCCGGGAGGTCGTCCTGCACAAGAGCGAAGCCCGGGACAAGATCCTTCTCCTCGACCTTGAGGGCATTCTTGTCTCCGGGAGCGATGCGGGCTCCCTGAGCCGGGAGAGAAACCTCCTCTCCTCGTTCACCGCCAAGCTCGAGCGGGCCGCCCAAGACCCGGATATCCGGGCCGTCATCCTCCGCCTGGACACGCCGGGCGGCGAAGTCACCGCCAGCGACCTGCTTCATCATGAGATCCTCCGTTTTAAAAAACGCACCGGCCTTCCGGTGACGGCCTTGATGATGAGCCTGGCCGCCTCGGGAGGGTACTATGTGGCCTGTGCCTGCGACCGGATCATCGCCCTTCCCACGACCCTCACCGGCAGCATCGGTGTCATAGCCCTCTTTCCCGAGACGGGCGAATTGCTGGGCAACTTAGGCTTGCGGGTGAACGTCATCAAGTCCGGCGCGCTCAAAGATGCGGGCAGCCTGTTCCGCGGAATGACAGACCAAGAACGGGCCCTCTTCCAGGGGATGATCGACGAGGATTATCGGACCTTTGTCGACGTGGTGGCCGCCAACCGGTCGGGCCGGCTGACGCGGGAGGAGGTGGTCCGCCTGGCCGACGGCCGTGTCTACACGGCCAGACAAGCGCTGGAAGCAAAACTCATCGACGAGATCGGATATTTCGACTCGGCCTTAAGCACTGTGTTGAAAATGGCCGGCCTGCCTCGGGCCAAGGTCGTGGCCTATACCTATTATCCCAAGACCCGAACGAATATTTATTCCTTTTCCCCGGCCGGACGGCCGACGGCCGAAGAGCAGGTCTGGTCGCGCTTGTTGGCCAGCCTGAAGAGCGGCTTCTATTACCTTTGGCTTCCCCAGGCTTCGGCTCAATAGGGCTTGGCCGGCGCCCTCCCTATTCCGTCTTCCGGGCGACGATGCTGAAGGCGGGCGGCTGGAGGAGATGGGCCTTTACCGTGCAGGCGTCCACCGCCTTGATGACAGCCGGCGTGTAGCGCTCGGGAAAGCCGGGCGGAAGCCGGAGCATAATCTCGATCCGGTCGACCAACTTAGTTTGAGGATTGCGCTCGTAGCTCATGGTCAGGCCCGCTCCCCGGGTGGCCAGGCTCCGGGCCTGGCAGAAAGCCAAGAGGTAATAGCCGGCGCAGGCAGCTAGGGAGGCCAGGAACAGATCGAAAGGTGACGGCGCCGACCCCTCGCCCCCGTCGGATACGGGCTGGTCGGTGCGGATCAGATGGCCCTTAAAAGCCACGTCCACTTTGACTCCTCCGGGAAAGCTGACCTTAAGCTCCTTCATGTTCCCTCCTGTCTTTCTTCGGCCGACGCAGCCCCTTGGAGAAAACGGCCAATAACAAGGCCTTGTCCTGGGCGGACAAGGCCATCCGGCCGAACAAGCCATAGATCCGGTCGGTCAGCTGCCGGCGGTTGGTGTCGTGGATGAACCCCGCCTCCTCCAGCTTCCGGCAGATCCGGTCGATGCATTCCTCTTGTTCCGGCCGCGGCAAAGGACGCCTGAAGACGATAGGCTCCTGCTCCTGGTCCCAGTCAAATATGGCAAACAGGGTCAGCAGAACGGCCGCCGCCAAATTATAGGAAGGCTGACTGCCGGCCTGGGGAATGACGAAACAGGCGCTCGCCCTCCGCAGCTCCTCGCGGTCGAGCCCGGTGCGCTCGTTGCCGAAGAGGAGGCCCAGGCGGGTCGAGGCCGGAAAGCGGAATATGCTCCGGACTGCCTCCCTGAGAGACAGGGAGACAAAATCCTTTCTGAAGCGCACGGTGCCGGCCAAGACCACGTCCAAGTCGGCCGTGGCTTCGGCCAGGCTTGGATAAAACTTCGCCTGACGGAGGATCTCCTGGGAATGGACGGCCACGCTGAAGGCTTTTTCGGGCACGCTGCGGAGGCCGGCCAGCCGCAGGTCGTGGAACCCGGTATTTTTCATGGCTCGGGCGACCAGGCCCAGGTTGTCCGGATTTTCGGGGTTGGACAAGATGATGGAGACCGGGCGTCGGACGGGACGGCGTGACTCGCGAATCATGGCCGCTGCTTAGTATAAAACAATTCCCGGGACAAAATACACAAAAGAGACAGAGGGCTGACACATGAAATGGAAGAGAACCGAAAAAAATGCTAGATCTTGTTTTTTTTGATAATATATATTTCCTTTAAATAATTTCAACGAGGGTGAGGTCATGAAGCGCCAAGAATTGGAGCAACTCTTCCTGTCTTTCGGGTTCAAAGATTTCCGCTGGGCCGACCCACGCCGCTTCGCGGTGGCAGAGTGGGTGCGGATGAAATGCCGCTTCGGCTGTCCGGAGTACGGCCGGACTGCCTCCTGTCCGCCCAGTTTGCCCGGCGTCGAAGAATGCCGCCGGTTCTTCCGGGACTACCGGGAAGCCGCCGTCTTCCACTTCCAGAAGAAAGTTGCCAAGCCAGAGGACCGCTCCGACTGGACCCGGGGCGTCAATCGTGAGCTTCTTAAGCTCGAGCGGGAGGTCTTCCTGCGGGGAATGGAAAAAGCTTTCCTCCTCTTCATGGACAGCTGCAATCTGTGCTCCGAGTGTGCCGGCAACCTCCGGGCCTGCAAGCTGCCCAAAATGGCCAGGCCCACGCCGGATGCTCTGGCCATGGACGTCTATGCCTCGGTCCGCCGTCTGGGCTATCCCATTCAGGTGTTGTCCGATTATTCCCAAACAATGAACCGCTATGCTTTCCTGCTTTTAAAGTGACAAAAAATGTCAATAATAATATGAAAAAATACTTGACGGATAATAATCAAGCGAATAGAATAGATTTTTTTTGAGGCGGGAGACTTCGGGGTATCACCTCGCGTATCCAGCTCACATTCAAAACCAGAGGTGACGATTATGAAAAAATGGCTGATTATTCTTATGCTGTTCGGAACTCTAGCATCCGTGCCCAAACTCTTTGGCCAATCCACCTTCCTCACTGCCCCCATCAGCTACGGCCTGACCACCGATATCCTGTGGCTGGCGAACAAAGACATCCAATTCGAGCTGGCCAGCACGCTGTCCTCTCGATCCGTGTGGACCGCTCGTTTCGGCTACACCTATCATCGAGCCGGGCAAGGCGGGATGGGCGAAAAGTACGCCAACAACAAAGGCCGCTGGTACCTCGGCTTTCGCTGGCACGGCTACATCCTCACCCGGGCTCCCCATCTTGTCTTCATCGGCCTCGGCTGGGACAACCGTCCCCAGGACGCCATGATCGCGCCCATGGCCGAATTGGGAGCGACGCTCAGCCTCAAGCCCGTCACCCTCACCCTGCTTTATTCCGCCGGATACGAGCTCTACATCAGAAACGCCGGCTACAACAGCCGCTTCGTCCACGGGCCGGAATTGCGGGTCGGCTTTTGTTTCTAAGCCGCGGCTTAAACGCTATTGAAGGGTGAAAAGCGCTCTCAGCTTGATATCGGCTGATGATCGGCCCACCATGACTTCATACTCTCCCGGCTCAGCGATCCACTTATTAATGATCGTTAGTACCTTCCCGTGCTGCCGAAGCCGCCTCGGCCGCGGGAGGTGGCGTCCAGCGTGTCGGCCTCAATCACCTTGACCGACTGCACGGGCTGGATGAGCATCTGGGCGATCTTCATGCCCTGGCTGATCTTGAACGTCCGCCTGCCGAGGTTGGCCAAGACCACTCTGACCTCTCCCCGGTAGCCCGCATCCACCACTCCGGCTAAACGGTGGACGGCCTCCAAAGACAGGCCGCTCTTGTCCCAGACCAGGCCGACGAAGCCGGGCGGAATAGCCATCTCCAGGCCGGTCGGTATGGCCTTGACCTCGCCCGGCCCGAGCGCCTCATCCACACAGGAGAAAAGGTCAAGCCCCGCGTCGCCCGGATGCCCATAGGCCGGGAGCTTGGCGGCAGGATGTATTTTTTTAGTTTTGAGCTCCATGGTCATATCCCTTCAACCTGCACCTCCCCGACATAGGGCCGGGCCAGGTCAGCCATGTCCAACACCTCCTGACGGCTGAAGGGCTGGACCTCGAGATACCGGTTGTCGAGCGTGTTGTTGGGGAGGAACTGCTGGACCTGGTAGAATCGGGCGCCCCGGAGCATCTGGGCGATGCTGCGGACGTCCTCCGGCCCCACCAGCCCCGGCACGACAGTGGTCCGGAAGGTGCACTCCAGCCCGGAGTTGCGCACAAGGTCAAGGCTCTCCGAGACGGCGGCCGGGTCCATGTCCGTACAAGTCACTTCCCGGTATCTCTCCAGCGGCGCCTTGACATCCATGGCCACCCAGTCCACCAGGCCGGCCCTGATGAGCTCGGCCAGCCGGCCGGGCAAAGAGCCGTTAGTATCCAGCTTGACCAGAAGATTCCGCTCCTTGATGATCAGCAGCAGCTCCTCCAGGTGCGCGGTGAGAAGAGGCTCGCCGCCCGAAACGCAGATGCCCTCCAGCCAACCCTGCCGCATGTCCAGATAGCAGATGAAAGTGTCGAGCAGGGTGGTGGGCAGACTTTCCGGGCGGAGGACCAGGTCGGCATTGTGGCAATAGGGACACCGGAAATTACAGCCGCCCAGGAAAACGGTCGAAGAGATGTGACCGGGGAAATCGCGGGAGGCGAACTTTTCTATGCCTTTGATTTCAACCACTCCCCCAACTCCTCTCGGCTGGCGAGCACAGCCTTCACCCCGCCCTCGTCCTTGAGGATGAGGATGGGCAGGACCATGCCGCCCTTTTCATCGCGCTTGATGAAGGCCAGGTATTCCCTGATTTTCAGCTTGCCCTCCTTGCGGGCCAGGCTGAACTCCTCGCCCCGGAGGTCCGTCCCCCCCAGGAAGGCCTTGAGCTCCTCGCACCTCTGACAGCTGGGGTAGGTGAACAGCTCATAGGTCATGTGATCATTCACACCGATCCTCAGAGGAGCTTAGAGTAGGGCGTGCGCTCCTTGAACTCCTGCTGTTTGCCGTCGTTCCAGGTTTTGACCGGACGGAGATAGCCGACGATTCGGGAATAGACCTCGGTCTCAGAGCCGCACTCCGGACACACCCTCTTTTCGCCGGGCAGGTAGCCGTGGTTAAGGCAGACGGAGAAGGTGGGGGTGATGCTGAAGTAGGGAATCCGCGTCCGGCTGATTTTCTGCACAAGCTTGCGGCAGGTCAGGCCGTCGATCGACTCGGGCAGGAAGGTGTGGAAGATCGTCCCGCCGGTGTAGAGGGGCTGGATGTCGGCTTGGTGCTGCAGCGCCTCGAACACGTCGCGGGTGGCGTCCACGTTGAGCTGGGTGGAGTTGGTCAGGTAGGGGTATTTTTCCGTGCCCGAAGTTTTGATGTTGTTGAACTTCTGCCGGTCCAGCCGGGCCAGGCGGTAGGAAGTGGATTCGGCCGGGGTGGCCTCCAGGTTGTACAGGCTGCCCGTCTCCTCCTGGAATTGGCGCAGCATGTCCCGCATAAAGTTCAGGGTCTTAACGGCGAAAGCCTTGCCCTCCAGCGTGCCGATCCCCTGGCCCAGGAAATTGAGGCAGGACTCGTGCATGCCGCACAGGCCGATGGTGGAGAAATGGTTGTCAAAGTGGCCGAGATAGACCTGAGTGTAGGGCATGATGCCCCGGGCCAGCATGTTGTTGACCATTTCCCTCTTGGCCTCCAGCGACTCTTTGGCCATGACCATCAGCTCCCGGAGCCGGCCGAAATACTCCTCCTCGGTCTTGGAAGTGTAGCCGATGCGGTTCATGTTGATGGTGACCACGCCGATGGAGCCGGTCGAATCGCCCGGCCCCCAGATGTTGCCCGGCCGCCGCAGGAGCTCCCGCTGGTCGAGGTTGAGGCGGCAGCACATGGCCCGGACGTCGCCCGGGTTCATGTCCGTGCCGATATAGTTCTGGAAATAGGGAATGCCGTATTTGGCCGTGGCCTCGAAGAGGAGCTTGGCGTTGTCCGAATCCCAGTCGAAATCCCGAGTCAAGTTGTAAGTGGGGATGGGGAAGGTGAACACCCGGCCGCGGTAATCGCCCTCCACCATCAGCTCCAGGAAGGCCCGGTTGATCATGTCCATCTCGGCCTGGTACTGGCCATAGGTCGAATCGAGCTCCTCGCCTCCGACCACCACTTTTTTGTCCTTCATGTCCTCGGGCACGGTCCAGTCGAAAGTCAGGTTGGAGAAAGGCGTCTGCCAGCCCCAGCGCGAAGGCACGTTCAATCCATAAATGAGCTTCTGGACATCCTGCTTGACGTGGTCGTAGTCCAGGCGGTCGGACCGGACAAAGGGCGCCAGGAGCGTGTCCACCGAGGAGAAGGCCTGGGCCCCGGCGAACTCGCCCTGCATGGTGCCGATGAAATTGACCATGTGCAGGGTGGCCGTCTCCAGGTGGCGGGCCGGGCAGGAATGGACCTGGGCCGGCACATGGCCGAAGCCCTTGCGCAGGAGCTTCTCCAGGGACCAGCCGGCGCAGTAGCCCACGATGGGGTAAGACAGGTCGTGGAGATGGAAATCGCCCTCCTGGTGGGCCCTCTTGACCTTATTCGTGTAAATCTGGTTGAGGGCAAAATTCGACAGGACCTCGCCCGAGATGCGGGCGTTGAGCCCGGAGAAGCTCATGGTGCCCTCGTTCGAGTTCTCCCGGATCTTCCAGTCCTTGTCGTCGATGTAGTCGCGGATGAGGCGCTCCAGGTTGAGGCCAGTCTGACGGGCTTCGCGGATGCCTTTGTGCCGCTCCCGGTAGAGGATGTAGGACTTGGCCACCTCATGGTAGCCCTGCTTCATGAGGACCATTTCCACGATGTCCTGGATCTGCTCCACGGAGGGGATGGTGTAGCCGCTAAATTTCTCCTCCAGGACGAAGGTGGCGATATCGGACACGGTTTTGGCCGCGCCGCCGTTGGAGAGGCCCTGGGATTCCATGGCTTTGGCCACGGCGGTGGTGATCTTATCCTGGAAAAAGTCCACAATCGTCCCGTCTCTTTTCTTGATGCGCGCTATGATCCCGGGCATGGCTCCTCCTTTCCAGATTATTGATTATGAAAAAGATCGACAAAAATCGTTATCACGGAACATTCCCTCAGCCCCTAAAACAAATGTAGGATATACCCCCGCTTTGGCATATATCTTGTATATCCTAAGGCTAGGAAATACTATATATTGTATTTCCGCAATTATTTATACACCCGGATTTTTGTTTGTCAAGTAGTTTTTTTCGATCGTTTTCAAAAACATTTATTTGCGTCATACTGCAGGAGAAGGAACGGACAGAAGGAGCGTTCGATGAAGGTCATTGACATAACCACCAAGGCCAGGGAAGAGATCGTGGACATCACCGCGGAGGTGGCCTCGGCCGTGAAACAAGAAGGCCTCAAGGACGGCCTGTGTTTGGTCTATGTCCCGCACACGACAGCCGGAGTTTCTGTAAATGAGAACGCCGACCCGACGGTCAAATCGGATGTGCTCATGGCCATGAAGCATATTGTCCCCGACGCGCTTCCCTACCGCCACAGCGAGGGCAATTCCCCGGCCCACGTCAAGGCGGTCCTGACCGGTACAAGCGTCACTCTCATCGTCGAGGACGGCCGGATGCAGCTCGGCACATGGCAAGGCGTATACTTCTGTGAATTCGATGGCCCTCGCCGACGACAGGTGTGGGTAAAGTCACTAGCGCGGAATTCCGGAACATGAACCGAATTTCTTAATTCGGTATCGTATCCCATGAATTCGGGGGCGCGGTTAGACAATCGGCGCGCGACGAATAGCCGCCTCAGTTCGTCAGCCGCTCCCGGAGCAGCGGGATGACCTCCTCGCTCAGCAGAAAATATTCGATCTTTTTGGTGATGTCCCCGAACCTGAACTCGGGCTTAAAGAGCGAAACGAGCTCCTCGGCCAATTGGTTCTTCTGCAGCTCGAACTCGGCAACGCTCAGACTCCGGCAGCGGTCGAGCACCCGGCCGACGCCCTCCAGCGAGGCCTCCCCATCGAAGGCGGCCTGGGGGAACCTTTTCTGGAAACCGGTCAGCACCGCCCGGCAGATCTCCTCGCGGCGGAAGAAATAGGCCCGCTCCGGCAGGCTGCGAATCCGCTCCAGCCGCTTGGCCAGTCCGCTAGGGTCCTCAGCCTGGCCTACCCGGGACTCACCCTTGGGCGGAATGATGCAGGGGATGAAACGTTCAAACTGGTAGATCTGTTGGGACTCCAGAGAAGCCTTCACCTCCCCGGCCAGCTCTTTTTTGCTTTTCTCGATCTCGGCCCGGACGGACTTAAGCTCATCATCAACTCGGCGGAACCTCAGCACTAGTTCCTCGGGAAGCTCTTTTTTCTGGCTCACATAAGTTTTGATTTCGGACAAGACCGATTCCATCTCGGCCCGACGGCTTTGAGCCTCCGCTTGCCAACGGTCCTCCAACTTCTTGGCCTCCTCGGCTTTGGCCAGGAGAAGGGTCGCCTGGGCCGGAGTCAGGTCCAGGCCGTTGAGCAGGTTGAGAAGGCTGATCTCCGACCTGAGCTCAGGAGCAGGCAGCTGCTCACGGGGCTGGGAATAGCCAAGGCCGGCCAGGAATGCCGACAACAAGGATATCGAAAGAATTCTTAAGGTGAGCTTTCCCGTTTTGCTATCCATACGAACCTCCCTCTCATACTTGGAAGCGGGAGCCGGAAGCTCCCGGCCTCCCGCCTCTCTATATCAAGGAATCAAGCGCGGCGCCTGCCGCGCCCGGCGACCAAGGCCAATCCTGGGACATGACCTCCTTTTTCTTGAAACGAGAATCGTGTCCCGGGCATTACGTTCTTACGAGCGCTGCCCTCATATTTGAGTTAGACAATGTCCTTTGAGGAATCTTGGAGGCAATCCGACACTCTTAGGGGCGAGGCGAATCAGAAGACAAGACCGAGACGCCGAAGCTCGGCCTGGAGGTCAGTCTTGTCGTATTCAAATTGAATTGAGGTTATTCCCAGCGCCCGGGCGGCTTCGATGTTGACCGCCATGTCATCGATGAACACGCACTCCTCGGCCGATGCGCCGGCACGCTGAAGAGTTAGGAGGAAAACGGCCGGGTCCGGCTTCAAAATTCCAGCCTCATAGGACAGGATCCTGACGTCAAACACCTGAGTTTCAGGATATTTCTTCCGGATGAAATCCGCCCTTTCCGAGTCGGTGTTGGAGAGGAGCACGAGTTTGTAGCCGGCCGCTTTCAGGCGGTGGGCCGTCTCGACCGCGGCCGGATTCACAGTAAAGACGTCGTTGAAATATTCATAGAATTGGCCGTAGCTTATGGTAATCCCCAAGCCCGCGCAAACCCGATTTTTAAACTCAGCCGGCGTCACCTCTCCCCTGTCCAAGGCCCGGATCAGTTCAAGCTTGGCATGGGCCACCTGGCGAACGTGCTCCTCAGACATCCCGCCATATTCGGCCAATTTCCGGAAAAATATGGAGTTGTCGAACCAGACCAGCACCTTGCCCATGTCGAAGATGACGACCCGGATCATGAGTGCTTATCCTTGATAAAAAAGAGAATTATATTAGTAGGAAACCACAAAAATCAATATAATGCGTTCATAATGTCAGAGCTTCAACCCATTAATAAAGGTCAAGCCTCGCCTTCCCTGCCCCGGGTGCTGGGCTTCTGGAGCGTCGTCAGCATCGTCGTCGGCGGAGTCATCGGCTCGGGCATTTTCCTCGTTCCCAAGGATATCGCCGCGGCGGTCGGCTCTCCCCTGCTCATGATGGCCGTCTGGGTGGTGGGCGGTTTGCTCAGCCTGTTCGGCGCCCTGACCTTCGCCGAGCTGGGCGCGGCCTATCCCCAGGCCGGCGGCATGTACATCTACCTCCGCGAAGCCTACGGGCCGCTTTTGTCTTTCGTCTTCGGCTGGGCGCTTTTTCTGGTCATCGACTCGGGCGCCATCGCCACCCTGGCCGTGGCTTTCTCCTCCAAGTACCTGCCCTACTTTTTCCCCATCTCTCCGGCCGGGATCAAGCTCATCGCCATAGGCTTAATCGCCTACCTCGTGGTCATGAACATCCTGGGCACCCTGGCCGGGGCCATCCTGCAGAACATCCTGACCTTTATTAAATTTATAGCTCTGGCCGGTATGTGTGCGGTGGTCTTCCTCTTCGCTCCAGGCCATCCCGGTCATTTCATCAATCCCGCTCCGCAGAAATTCTCCATGGGCCTTTTGAGCGCCTTCGGGGTCGGCTTGATCGCCTCGCTGTGGGCCTATAAAGGCTGGGAGAGCGCTACCTACAGCGCCGGCGAGACCAAGCGGCCGGAGCGGAACATCCCCTTGGGCCTGGTGGCCGGCACGCTCATTGTCATCGGTATCTATATCGTCGCCAACCTGGCCTACCTTTATGTCCTTCCCGCCGGCGAGATCGCCCGGTCTGACCGTATCGCCTCTCAGGCCATGAACCTGGCCATCGGGCCGCTGGGGGCCACCATCATCGCCGTCGTTATCCTCTTATCAATTACAGGCGCCGCTAACCAGAATTTTCTCTGCTCTCCGCGGGTTTACTTTGCTATGGCCAGGGACGGAGTGTTTTTCAAACAGGTCGCGGAGGTCCACTCCTACTATCTCACGCCCCACGTCTCCATCCTGGCCCTGGGCGCCTGGAGCGTCAT
This sequence comes from Candidatus Aminicenantota bacterium, assembly GCA_963702835.1. GTDB lineage: Bacteria > Acidobacteriota > Aminicenantia > Aminicenantales > JAFGAV01 > JAFGAV01. Next base: position 380,674 of record OY969762.1, on the reverse strand, counting down.
CCTGGTTCTTTTCTTCGGCACCTTCGAAAGGCTCTTCACCTATGTGATCTTCGGGCAGTGGATCTTCTTCGGCCTGACCGGGGCGTCGGTCATGGTGCTGCGCTCGAAGAAGCCGGACCTCCCCCGGCCCTACAAGACTTTCGGCTATCCGGTCATCCCCGTCATTTTCATTCTGTCGGCGGCGTTTATCTCTCTCAATGCCCTGCTGGGCAGTCCCCGGGACACGCTGATCGGACTGCTCGTCATTTTTCTGGGCGTTCCGATTTATTTCTTGTTCAAGCTACTGGGCAGCAAACCGATGCCCGCTTAAGCACAACTTAAATCGTCGCCTTTATCACCGTTTATCAGCCGTCGACCGGCCGGCCGATGAGCCGAGCATAGAGGCTTACCGTGTTTTCCTGTTGTTGACATTGATCGTCAACCGAAAATACAATTCTATCCTGCGGGGAGCAGGTCAGGGGACAAAAGAATCCATCGCATCTATAAAATAAAAAACATAAGGGAGGGAACATGAAAGCATCAAAGATATTGGCTGTTTTTTTCTCGGCCTTTGCTCTCCTGGCCATTTTTTCCCCGGCCCCTGCCACCTGTTCAAACATCGGCTTCAGCCTCAAGCTTTACGGCGGCCTGAACTACCTCTCCGGCGGCGACCTCAACGAAGGCTTAAAGGGCATGAATGATTATTACGCCAGGTATTTTTGGTTTTTTGGGCTTACGAAAAGCGGAGGAGACTACCGCCCTGTTCATCTGGGCTTGAATTTCGGAGGGGATTTCATCGTCCAGATCGCTCCGGCTTTGGGAATCGGGCTGGGTGCAGGCTATCTTCAGGGAACGAGTGACAGCACTGTCACTTTTACGCCGGTTGCTGCTGACGTAAAAACAACTCCCCAGGCCAGCGCCGTGCCTCTGCGCCTTGGGCTGTATTTCACCCTGCCGGCGGGCGCCATGGTGAATGTCAATTTCCATGCCGGCCTCGGCTACTACCTCACCAAGATGTCCTATGATTTGCGCACATCGGCAGCAGGCACATGGAATCTTTACACCGTTAAAACCGATGCGAGCGGCCTCGGGTTTCACGGAGGAATAGGGCTTGAATTCAAGTTATTGCCAGCCATCTCTTTTTTCTTCGAGGGCCAGGGACGATATGTCCGCATCGGCGGCTTCAAAGGCTCGATAGATGCCACTGATTCCTACGGAGGCCATAGCTCAGAAAACGGAAAGTTGTATTATTATAAATACGGAATTATGCCTTTAAAAAAGCACATCCTTTTCTTCCTTTTCGGCCTTCTTTAGTTTCTTGGGGTCAATCTTCATGAAGGCGGATAAAACCTCCTCGGGTTTCAATGGATACATGGAAAGTGGTTTAGCCCTTGTTTTCATCTGTTTCTTTTTCTTCATATCTTCACCTTCCCTAAAAGCAAATCTTCAACCTCAATCAACCTAATATCCAGCTTTCCCTTCACTCTGGCCGCTTCTTCATGCGCTCCCTTTGAAAAGCTAAAGGCGACTATAAAACCTTTTATGAATTTTCCTCTTGAGAGCGCTGTCTCAAAATTATCAACTACATTCCTGCCTACATTCTCCGATTGCTTTACCTGAATCCCGGCCCGTTCTGTAAGTATCGTCTTATCATAATATCCATCAAGGCCAAAGTCTGAAGAGAGCTTCTTGCTTTGCTTTGCCTTCATTTCGTTTATAACCCAATTCTGAAACTCGAAGGGCTCAAGTTTTTTTAATTCATTCAACGTAGTCGGCATACCGATAATATCAAAATCTTTATTTTTGATGGCCCCAACTCTCTTTAACCTTTTTACAATAACATTAATTGCCGTCGGAGATATATCTATACCTATCCATTTTCTATTGAGTGCTTGGGCGATTATCATTGCCGTTCCACATCCACAAAATGGATCTAAAATTATCTCATTTTTGCCTGAAGAAGCTTTAATAATTCTTTCCAAAAGAGCTTCTGGCTTTTGAGTAGGATATCCCAAGCGTTCTTTAGCGGAACTTGTTAATGGACGAATATCCCAAACTGAATCAATTGGTCTTCCTTCTTTTAAGGCTAAATCTAAATAACGTCGTCCATCATCCGCGCCCCTTTTATCATATATATATTCCCTGCCTTCTTCATCTACTTTGAGAGATTGTTTTCTCAGCGCTACGTATTCTTCCCGTGTCCAAGGAATAGATAAAGGAGAGAAATACGATTGATTAGTCTTGCTATAAAAAAATAGGGAATCATGTTTGCGGGGGAATTGACCCATTTTTTGATGGGTCCAACCTCCATAGTGCCAAATGATTTCATTTCTAAAATTATGATAGCCGAAAATCTCATCAAGCATGACCTTCAAATAATGGCCTGCGTGCCAATCACAATGAAGATAAAAAGAGCCAGTATCCTTTAGGGCTTCATACATTTTTACGACGCGCTCTTTCATCCATTCAATATAGACGTTGATCCCGCCCGCCCACCGATCTTTAAAGCTCCGCACCTCCGCTTCATCGCCCCACACAACCTCATAATGCTTATTGCTGAAAAAGGGCGGGTCAAGATAAATCAAATCAACCTTGATTCCCTTCTTTATCAAATCATCTAGAGCATTTAAATTATCGCCGCAGATTAGAAGATTTTTTGCTAGGCCGTTGTTTTTCATCTATAAACCAGCCTCTTTCCTTCGGCCCCTTGGATGGCGAAAGTAGTTCTTTCGCCGTCGCTAACTTTTCTATGATTCCACCTGAAGTTAAACTCATCACAATATCTCGATAAGTGCTTTTTCGAGATATGATGAAACGACCCGTGAACGCCTCTTTTTAGCAGGGCAAAATAAGACTCGGCCTCATTCGTAGAAACGCCGTCATGCACATATTCACCCAAGCCATGATGAACTGTTCTATGGCCACCTTTGAAGTCTTTGCCTATGCCGCGATAGGCCGGCCATTCATCCGTCATAATCGTAGAGTTTTTGTTCACAACTTCTTTGATAGCGGCTTTCAGGGTTTTAGCATTAACCTTTTCTACTGGCCTTGAAACCATTTTCCCCTTGCGCTCTACCAAGGCCATGACCGGAAATTTCTCGGTTCCCCGGCCTCTTTTGTGGCTTTTATTATCACCCTTGCGCGGCTTTCCCCCGATATAGGTTTCATCAACTTCGACTATACCCTTGAGTTTGCTTGCCAGCGGGTCCAGCTTCATGGCCAGCCTTATCCTGTGGGCCAAATGCCAGGCTGACCTATAGGACACAAGGCCAAGGTTCCTTTGAAGCTGGAGGGCTGAAACGCCCTTTTTGTGAGAACAGATTGAATAAAAAGCCTGGACCCATTGTCTCAGCGTGATATGGGATCGGTGCATGACCGTCCCGACCGTCACCGTGAACTGTCCCCTACAACCATTGCACTGAATCAGGCCATCCCTTATTTTATCAGATTTGGCCTTAATTCTGGTCACGTCATCGCTTCCACAATGCGGACATTTAATGCCTTCGGGCCAGCGAATACCCTCAAGGATTTCCCTGGCCTCATCTTCGGTCAAGCGGCCCACGTCTATGGAGGCCATTTCGCTCAAGGTGTTGAATTTGGGGGGTATGTATTTCATTGTCTTATCCTTATCTTTATACCCAAATTCTATCATATTTTTAATGCTTTGTCAAGTGGATACTTTAAATTTCTTTTGTTTTGTTATCAATAACTTACGGGGATTTGTGACACCGGCAATATATCGGCCTATCTCGGGTTCGCTATACCCAAACATCTTACCGTTTATCCAATATAAGACATTCTTTTTATTGCAACGCTTCCCAAGCGAAAAGTTAATAATATCCCTTAAATGATGATATATAAACAAATAGACTGCAACATGATTTTTTCCGTATGCTTCATTGGAACTAAAAACGCCAGATTTCCTTATTTCATCAATCAAAAATCTCATATATTTCCTATGAATAATGATTTCTGATACCGGCCTAATTCCCCTCTTGACAAGATATATGTTTGACATTAAACTTCCCATTGTCCAAGATAACGGGTCAATTAAAGGGAGGTTGTCCATGTCTTACTCAGCAGGCGATATTGTCCCCCAATCCGGCATTTATCAATGTCAAAAATGCAAAAACGAGATCACATGTGTAAAAGGAGAACGTTTTCCGCCATGCCGTAAATGCAATGGTCCCGGAGATTATGTTCTTATAAGACTCACCCGATAATATTTTTTTAGAAAAATATATCCTCATCACAAAGGGAGGATTTAAAACATGGCAGTATCTACTTGCATAAAATGTGGTCATAGTAGTTTTGAACTTAAAGAAAATACACCCATCGGTTCAAACTTTAGGCTCTATTTTATTCAATGCGCGGGATGTGGCGGAGTGATCGGAGTAATAGATTTGTATAACATTGGCAACCTTATTCATAAACTTGCTGACGAATTGGAAGTCAGTCTTGAGTGATAATATTTCAAATCTTCTATGAAATTGTTGTTTACCCCAAAGCTCAGCGCAATGATAACACGTAAAAATTCCTGGCGAATAGACCCTTTCTCTGTTGGTTACCAAATAAACATATCCAGATTCCATGTTTTTGGAAAGATTACAATTCATGATTTTTTCTCCTTCATGCTTTTTTAAGTGCATAATTCCCTATAAATATATAGCATTGCCCTTAGGAACCTTTCCGGTCATTCTTGTTAGTGATACTGTCCCATCCGGCTCTAGCGTCTCAGATGTCAGGACGGCTAATATCGACTTCAGCGGTTTCAGCGCTGTGGCTGGAATGATCATCCACTTCTGATTTTAAAAAAAGTGACAGCTATCTAATTACCGAAATTTCATCTGAACAATTAGGTATTTGGATGACTGTCACCTTATTTTAATGATGACTTAACTTTATACTAAACTGAACAGAACGGTTGGCGGCGGGATTTCCTCCGCCAGTAGAGATAGGCGAACACGCCGATCCCAATCAGCACCAAGCCTTTGATTGAGTTCAGCGGATCGCCGATGATGATGAAGACGATGAAAAATATCGCAATCACCAGGTAGAGCAGGGGCAGGACGGGATAGAGCCAGACCTTGTAGGGCCTCTCCAGCTCAGGTTTCTTGAAGCGCAACACAAACAGGCCGACAATGGTCAGGCTGTTGAACAGGAGCGAAGCAAAGGCCGTATAGGTCAGCAGGTCGGAGAACGTTCCGGTCAGAGTGAGGATGACCGACCAGACTCCCTGGAAGAGCAAGGCCAGGTAGGGAGTCATGTAGTTGGGATGGAGCCGGCTGTTGTTGCGGAAGAACAGGCCGTCTTTGGCCATGGCGTAGTAAACCCGGGCTCCGGATAGGATAAGGCCGTTGACGCAGCCAAAGGTCGAGATGAGCACGGCCAGGGTGATGAAGGTGAGGCCCGGCGAGCCCAGCACTCTTTCAGCCACTACGCTGGCAATACGGTTCTCCACGATTTTTCCGGCCTCGGCGATGGGGACTATGTAGAGATAGGCGGCCGTAAGCAGGGTATAGAGGAGGGTCACGGCGCCCGTGCCCAGGAGCATGGCCAGGGGAATATCCCGCTTGGGGCGTTTGACCTCTTCGGCCACGAAGGTCACCGTGTACCAGGAGTCATAGGCGAAAAGGGCCTTGGACATGGCCACCGCCGCGGCGGCGAAGAGGACCATGTTTTTCGCCAGCGCCACCGGGCCCAGCTTCGGCTTGAGCAGCGGCAGAAAATTCTTGAAGTCGCCCCGGCCCAGGGCAAAGGCGGCTCCGACCAGCACAAGAATGGCCGCTATCTTGGCAATGGTAAAGATATTCTGGACAAGCGCCCCGGTTTTGACGCCCAGGATGTTGATTCCGGTCAGGAAGGCGATGCAGGCGATGGACACCAGGGTGGCCGAGGATATGGCGACTCTGTAGGAGAAGTGAATGAAGGCCAGGTCGAACTTAATAGGCAGGGCCAGAAGGACGTTCCCTTCGCCCAGGGCTGGGAAGAACACGCCCAGGTACTTGGCAAAGGCGATGGACACCGCGGCGATGAACCCGGTCTGGATGATGAAGAACAAGCCCCAGCCGTAAAGAAAACCCCACAGCGGGGAAAAGGCCTCGCGGAGGAAGACGTATTGACCTCCGGCGCGGGGGTAAGCCGCCGCCAGTTCTCCCAGGCTCAGGGCGCCGATGACGGTCAGCAGGCCGCCCACAATCCACAGCAAGACGATGAGGCTCGTGTTCTCCACGAAGCCGGCCATGATCGAGGGCGCCAGGAAAATGCCCGAGCCGATCATCGAGCCGATGACGATGTTGGTGGCGCTCAGAACGCCCAGCCCTTTGACGAACCCCACGCCCTGCCCGGCGGCCGGCCTCTCCTTATCGTTGTTCATGCGCAGCAGAGTATCACATCCAAAAAGGGGGACACAATACCAATGAACCTTTATTTATCGGCCATCGAGCGAGACAAATAAGTTTTAAAGCAGCCTATACATATCCGCCCAATATGATCAATATCGCTGATGCCGTGAATATCAAGGGACATAATTTAAAGGTGAAGAATTTCACCTGGAAGCCGGTGAAAAGTGAAACGACGGCCAGGACTACCAACCCGCCGCTGCTGGTCAGGTAAACGGCCCTGGAGACGGCGCTCGACGGGTCAAGGAGGGTCACAACGGAGACAAGGACTCCTATAAAAATTAGGGCCACGCCTTCCACGATCCACTCCATGGCGATGATGCGCTTGTTATCGGCGCTGATATTCCCGAACCCCTCCACGACCGACCGGGTGGGGAAGAGATGAGCGATGCCCCAAAGGGCTGTCAGGCCGGCGCCCACCAAGAGAAAAATTGTATGGACCATGTTCTCCCCTGTCCTCTTCTTCCTAACATAAAAAGAATGTGCTTCATTTCGGCGAACAGGACTCCGCTAATTCACAGATTTCTTGTCCCGCGACATTCGGGAAACTTATTACATCCCCAGAAATCTCCGCGCTTGCCTGTCCTTCGGCTCATGGGACCCTGACACTGGGGACAGGCCGGGGGTTCGGCCGCCCCCGCCGAGGTTTTTCGATCGCCCTTCAGGCCTGCCCATTGAGCTGTTTGGACCAGGTATTTGCACCAGTTGCAATTGTCGGCATCGGGAGGCGGCAGGGGGCCGTCCAGAAGTTCTACGACCTGCCTCAAGAAATCCAAAAAGGCCGCATCATCTCTTTGGACCTCGATCCACTTCAGGGGGCCGCTGAGAATTTGCTTTGAGGCATCCGGACGATCGCAGGAGTCCGGGGTGAAATAGAGCAGCCCCAGCTTGGAAACCGGGGAGAGCCGAAGCGCATCCGGCCCAGGCTGCTCCAGGGAGATGGCGTAGGCGTGCAACTGGCGGGCATACATAGCCGCCTTCTCGTCGTTCGGGTTTCCCGTCTTGAAATCCATGACCGCATAGGTTTTGTCATCAAGCTCGGCCACGATATCGAAACGCCCGCTGAGGAAACATGTGGTTACAGAGCCGGGGATGGATAGGTCACGCGACCGCACCTTCAATTCGCCATATTTGACGGTCCCCGGGGGGAGGCCCGGAGAAACCACTTCCGTCCGCTTATCCGAATAGAAGTTTTTCTGAAGGGCGGATATGGCGCTGAAAACACCGGGCAGGGGAATCGAGGGCTGGCTGATCCCATGCTTCACTTTCAGCACGAAGCAGTGCTTGCAGGAATCATAGAGAAAGGTCAGGTCAGACGGACTCAGTTTGTAATTCATAGCGGTTACCTCGCCCCGATGATGAAGAGAATTGCCTCCTAAGCTTAATAGCCTCCTTATAATATTTCAAGCCGTTCATTTCGATATCTCCATTTGCTTTGCCCTTGCAGAATTCTTATAATCGGTGCCTAGCATGGCTCAAGAGCCTCCCAAAAAGCCCATCGAGCTCGCCCGTGAGCTGGGCTTTATCGCCGCCGTGGCCTGCGGGGTGGGCTCGATTATCGGCTCGGGGATTTTCAAAAAGCCGGCCTTGATGGCCTCCCAGCTTCCCTCCGCCCAGCTCCTCATCCTGGTCTGGGTGGTGGCCGGGGTGCTGACCCTCTTCGGCACGCTGAGCATCGCTGAGGTCTCCAGCATGTTCCAGGAGGCCGGCGGCCTGTACGGCTACTTCAACAAAAGTTACGGCGACTTCGTTGGCTACCTTTACGGCTGGGCCACCTTCGCCGTCATCCAGACCGGCTCCATCGCCTCCATCGCCTACGTCTTCTCCGACTCTCTGGGGTATTTCGTCAAGTTCTTCCGACTCCCGGCGGCCTGGGAGACGGTCACCCTCCAGGTGCCCTTCATCGGCAACATCACGCCCTTCAAGTCCTTCGGCCTGAAGCTGGCCACCATCGGGCTCATCATCTTCCTGACCGCGGTCAACTACCTGGGCGTCCGCTTGGGCAGCGCGGTCCAGGTCATTTTCAGCGTGCTCAAGGTCCTGGCCATCGCCGCCATCGTCATCCTGGTTTTGGCCCTGGGCAGCGGGCACCTGGGCAATTTCACCCAGTCAGCCCTGGGCTCCGACCTGGCCCATGGGTCCGTCTTCCTGATGTTCATCGTGGCCATGGCCGGCGCCTTTTGGGCCTACGATGCCTGGATCAACGTCACCTACATGGCCGGCGAGATCAAAAACCCCCAGAGGAACCTGCCCCGCTCCCTGGCCACGGCCGTGCTTATCGTCATCGTCGTCTATGTCCTGGTCAACCTGGCTTACATCTACATCATCCCCGTGGAGGAGATGGGCCGCAAGTATGTGGCCGCCGAGGCGGCCGGCCAGAGCTATCTGGTGGCCACCGACGTGGTGGGCAGCTTCCTGGGGCACTGGGGCGGGGCGCTCATCGCCGTGGCCATCATGATCTCGACCTTCGGCGCCACCAACGGTATCATGATGATGGCCGCCCGGGTGTATTACGCTGTGGCCCAGGAGCGGCTGTTCTTCCGGTCCATGAGCCGCGTCCATCCCCGTTTCCGCACCCCGGCCAACGCGCTCCTGTGGCAGGGAGTGTGGTCTTCCGTGCTCGTCCTGAGCGGCACCTTCGACCAGCTCACCGACCAGGTCATTTTCGTCTCCTGGATCTCTTATCTCCTGGGCGCCCTGTGCGTCTTTGTCCTCCGCCGGAAGATGCCCGACCATCCCCGGCCCTATAAGGTCTGGGGCTTTCCGCTGACGCCCATCCTGTTCATGCTCTTCGCCTCGGTGTACATCTTCTTCACTCTCTACTCGGACATCTCCGGGTTCCTCAGCCACAGGTTCCCCTTGATCAATTCGGTGATGGGCCTCTTCTGGGTGGCCATCGGCATCCCGGGCTTCCTCTATTGGGCTTACAAGCGAAAAAGGCAGGCGACGATAGCATCTCCTTTCTTATGATGCAGCATTCAAGAAGAGGAGGGGTCCTGTCACGGCCGACCTTTTTTGCCCCCTTGATTGTCCAAGGGGGTAGGGGGGATTAATATTTTTTCAAGCAAATCAAAAGGTGTCTTCGGCAGCCACCCCTCCCCACGTATCACACGTTTGGAGATGCTTCCACAGACGAGCAGCTTTTTCTTCACGTCGGCTTGACGCTTTTCGGCGCACAGCGGGCCTAGGCGCCCTGCGCCCGGGCCATGACCGGCGAAAAATGAACATGGACAAAGGAGGAAGCTAGACGATGGGAACTCTCCGTTTCGGATTAATTAAGATTCTTCTGCCTGCCTTAGCCACGCTGCTGCTGACCGCCGCGGCCCAGCAGGAGCTCCCCGACTGGGAGAACCCCCAAGTGGTGGGAATCAACAAGGAGGCGCCGCACGCCACTTCCCTGCCCTACCCCGACCTCCTCAGCGCCCGGGCCGGCGGCCCGGAGAGCACGCCTTATTTCAAACTGCTTAACGGCGACTGGAAGTTCCACTGGGTGGGTAAGCCGGACGACCGGCCCCCTGACTTCTTCCGCACGGATTTTGACGACTCCGCCTGGGAGACTATTCCCGTTCCCTCCTGCTGGGAAATGCACGGCTACGGAATTCCCATCTACACCAACGTGACCTATCCCTTCCCGGCCGACCCGCCCCGCATTCCCCACAACTACAACCCGGTCGGCTCTTACCGGACCGAGTTCGAGGTCCCGGCCGTCTGGCAGGACCGCGAAGTATTCGTCAGCTTCGGGGGCGTCTATTCGGCCTTCTATTTGTGGATCAACGGCCAGAAGGTCGGCTACAGCGAGGAGTCGAAAACGCCGGCCGAGTTCAATATCAGCCGCTTCCTCCGGCCGGGCCGGAACCTCCTGGCCGCCGAGGTTTACCGCTGGTCGGACGGAAGCTACCTTGAGGACCAGGACATGTTCCGCTACAGCGGCATATTCCGAGACGTGTTTCTATACGCCGTTCCCCGGGTTTTTATCCGCGATTTCTTCGTCCGCTGCCACCTGGACGCGGCCTATCGTGATGCGACCCTGGCCCTCTCGGTCAAGGTCAGAAACCTGGCCGCCGGTGAAAGCGGCCCAATGACCCTGGAAGCCCATCTCTTTGACCCGGCCGGCCGGTCAGTGAAGACTGCTCCAGCTTTGAACGGTCGCATCGGCCCCCTGCTCGCCGGCGCTGAAGCCGGCCTCGAGCTCAAAGCTCTGATCAAGAATCCGGCCAAGTGGACGGCCGAAACACCGAACCTCTATCGGCTGGTGCTCGTCCTGAAAAACGAAGCCGGCCAAACGATCGAGGCGACCGGAACGGACTTCGGCTTCCGCGAGGTTGAGATCCGCAAAGCTCAACTCCTCATCAACGGCGTTCCGCTCAAGCTCAAGGGAGTCAACCGCCACGAGCACGACCCGGATTTCGGCAGCGCCCTTCCCTACGAGCGTATGGTTCAGGACATCCTGCTTTTTAAAAAGCACAACATCAACACCGTCCGCACCAGCCACTACCCCAACGACGTCCGCTGGTACGACCTCTGCGACCGCTACGGGATCTACGTCGTGGACGAGGCCAACATTGAATCGCACGGCATGGGCTACGGGCCCAAGACCCTGGGGCAGCCGCCCGAGTGGAAGACGGCCCACCTGGACCGGGTGACCAGGATGGTGGAGCGCGACAAGAACCACCCCTCGGTCATCCTGTGGTCCCTGGGCAACGAGGCCGGAGCGGGCGATAACTTCCGGGCCGCGGCTCAGGCCGTCCGCCGCCTCGACCCGAACCGGCCCATTCACTACGAGCGGATGAACGAAGTGGCCGATGTGGAAAGCGTCATGTATCCCTCGGTCGAGGAGCTGGCCGAGGCGGGCCGGGCGAAATCGGACAAGCCTTTCTTCGTCTGCGAGTACGGCCACGCCATGGGCAACGCCTGCGGCAACCTCCGGGAATATTGGGACGTCATCGACTCCTGTCCCCGGCTCATGGGAGCCTGCATCTGGGACTGGGTGGACCAGGGCCTGCGCCAATTCACCGACGAGCCGCCCGGCCCGGACGGCCAGCGGCGCTGGTACTACGCCTACGGCGGAGACTTCGACGACGTGCCGAACGACAGCAACTTCTGCTGCAACGGCCTGGTGCCGCCCGACCGACAGGTCACCCCCAAGCTGCTTGAGGTCAAGAAGGTTTACCAGTACATCGCCGTCGAGCCCGTGGACCTTGCGGCCGGCAAGGTCCGCATCAGGAACAATTATGCCTTCACCAACCTCCGCGACTTCAGCGGGGCCTGGACTTTGACCGAGGACGGACGGCTCATCCGCAGCGGGAGCATCGGCCAGCTGGACTTGGCGCCGGGAGGGACGAAGGTCCTGACCCTGCCGCTGGGCAAGCCTTCGCTCCGGCCGGGAGCGGAATATTTTCTGCGGGTCAGCTTCTGCCTCGGCCGCGATACGCTCTATGCCCGCAAAGGACATGAGCTGGCCTGGGAACAGATGCCCGTGCCGTTCAAAAGCCCCGAGGCAGCCAAAAAAGAAGCAGCCGTCCTGCCGGCTATCAGGCTGGAAGAAACCGGAGACAGGGTCGTGGTTCAGGGCGCTGGCTTTCAGGCCGTTTTCAGCCGCAAAGAGGGAGCCCTGGTCAGTTTATCCTATGGAAAAAGGACGGTCATAGCCGAAACAGGCGTAGCGGCGAACGGCCCCCGGCTCAATATTTTCCGAGCGCCGGCCGACAACGACGTCTGGATGGCCAAGGCCTTCGCCGACTCGGGCCTCAGCCGGCTCCATCCACTGGTCAAAAAATTCGAGGTCCGGACCAGGGACGCCCAGACGGTCGACGTGGAGATCGTGATGGAGCACATCGGGTTCAAGGGCGCCGGCCTGCGCCACTCCTGCCTATACACCATCTCGGCTGACGGCGGGATCCTCCTGGACAACACTTTCGAGCCGCTGGGCAGCCTGCCGCCGCTTTATAGGCTCGGGCTGAAGATGACGGTCTCCGGAGACCTGGAGACAATGACCTGGTTCGGCCGGGGCCCGGGCGAAAGCTATCCGGACCGCAAGTCAAGCTGCGATGTGGGGCTTTGGAGCGGACGGGTATCAGGCCAGTTTACGGAATATGTCCGGCCCCAGGAGAACGGCAACAAAGAGGACGTCCGCTGGCTGGCCTTGACCGACACTGCGGGCGCGGGTTTGCTGGTCGAGAGCCTGGGCCATCTCGCCGCCTCGGCCTCGCACTTCACCGCCGAGGACCTGGACTCCAGCCGGCACAAAGTGCGCCAGCCGAAGCGTTTCGTCCCCCTCTCACCCAGGCCCGATATCATACTCTGCCTGGACCAAGCCCAGATGGACCTGGGCGGGGCGAGCTGCGGCCCGCCGCCCCTGGCCAAATACATCCTAACCCTGGCCGAGCCCCGGCGATTCCGCTTCCTGCTGCGGCCCTATAGTCCCGATATGGGCGACTTGAGAGTCGTGGCCCGGCAGTAATATTAACCTTTTAGTTTCATAAGAGGGATGACACGGCGTATCCCTGCCCGCCCGCAGCGCATGGTGGCGGGTGGGTGGGCTTCGCGCAAGGGCGGGCGGGGATGCGCCGTGATACCGGCCCGCCCGCTTTTTTATTCAACCCGGCCGAGCCCCAGGCGCAGCCCGAGCGACCATTCCGCCGTGGCCGCCGGCTGATAAGAGTTGCCGTCCGGGTCGGGCTCGGTGAAGCCGTAGTATTCAACGCCGAAGATGTTTCGGCCGGAGAGAATGACTTCCCCAGGCGCTCCCCCTACATTGAACTTGTAGCTGAGCCGGACATGGACGAGGGCGTAAGGCTCGGTGCGGCCATAGCCGTTCGGGAAAATCCTGTTTGTTGAGTCGATGTACCAGGAGCTCACGTATTCCAGGGAGGCGCCGGCCAGGAGCGAGGGAGTGATCTTGCACTCGCCGTCAAGATAGACCTGGTGCTGGGGAGAATTCGGCAGCCACGTCCCGTTGTAGATGACCCCCGCGTCGAGGGTTTGGACGGTGTCGTATTTAAAGTGAGAATAGGTATAGGCCAGCCTCAAGGCCAGGGGCTCGAGCGGATACCAGGCCAGGAACGCCTCCAGGCCGTACCTCGTGGTCGAGCCGACATTCCCGTAGAATGTCTCGAGCGGCCGCGAGCTCATCCGGTACCGGCCGAAATCATGCTCCGTGGTCAGATAGAAGAAAGCGACGTCGTATATCAAGGAGGGCCCCACCGTGCCGCGCGCGCCGATTTCCTCGCCGCTCGAGCTGGCTGAGATGAGCTGGGTGTTGTATCCGCCCAGGGCGTAGGGGTTATTGACCAGCTCTTCTGTTCCCGGCGGCAGGAAGCCCGTACCCCAGCTCGCGTAAAGGCCAAAGTCGGCGGCTGGATTCCAGGTGAGGCCCACCCGGCCTGTCGCTCTCTCGAACGAAACGTTGCCCGAAAGATCAATTCCTCCGGCTTTGAAATGGTCCTCCAGCCTGTTCGTGACTTTGTCGTAGCGGAGGCTGAGCGAGGCGCCCCACTGCGGGCCGAGTTCGAGGCGCTCTAGGAGGAACACGCCCGCTCCGGTCTGGGACATGGCCTGGTCGGAGAGCAGGCCGGGCCCCTCGACGGCCTGTCCCAGGTTGGGATGCTTGTATTCGTCGATCGTCTGCCAGCTGAGATCCACTCCAGCGCTCAGGTGGTTCTTGAGCCAGCCTTCTCCGGCGCGGTGGTTGACCTGGAGAGAGAGACCGGGGGTGTCGTACCCTCGATGGATGACCGAGGAGGGAACTGACTCCGTGTACTTCGTGTGACGGAAATAGGCCGTCAGGGCCAGGTCCAGGTTGGCGCCCAAACCGATCGACCCGGTCAGGCCGCCCGTGTACCGGCTCGTCCTCTGGTATTCATTGAAGGCATAAGCGTCCGGATTGGCCTTGCGCCGTAGAAGACTGGGATTGGCGCTGAACCAGTCCAGGTTGAGCCCTTCGGCGTTATCGTTGAAAAAATCAGTCCAGCCCAGGATGGCCGTAAGCTTGACCGCTGGGGCTAGGTTGAAGTGAAACTTGCCGTAGAAGTTATCGGCCCAATACTTCGTCTGGTCGCGATATCCTTGGCCCGAGATTCCGGATCCGGAGACCCGGTAATTCATCGGCCCGATAGTCCCGCCGGCTTCGGCCTGGCCTTTAAAGAAGCCGAAAGACCCTCCCCTGAGGGTGCCGCGGCCGGCCAGGGAGGCCGGGCCGCCGTCGCGGGTCAGTATGTTCAGGATGCCGCCCGATGAGCCGCTGCCGTAGAAGGCCGCCGCCGGACCGCGCAGAACTTCGATGCGGCTGACCGTGGCCCAATCGATGTCGAAAAAATCGGCGACGAATCCGGAGGGGTCGTTGAGGGGGATGCCGTCGACCAGCGTGGCGATGCCGCGCGTGCCGCGCTCGGTCAAGATGCCCTGGCCGCGGATCGAAAGATGGACGCGTTCGCCGTCGGCCTGGTTGTCCACCTTCACGCCCGGCACAAGCTTCAGGGCTTCGTCGATGGCGATTGTTCTGGCCATGGTTTGGAGGATCGCGGCCTCGACGACCGTCGTGGCGGCCGGGCTGGCCTTGAGCGGAATTTCAACGCGCGGCGCGGTGACCGTGATATCGAAGCTCTGTTTCTTCTGGGCCACGGCCGGCTCGGTGCCCTTGTTCTCCTGGTCTCCGGATTTCTGGTTCTGGGCAGAGCCGTTTTTATCCGGGGTGTCCGCCGTCTGGGCGCCTGCCGAGGTGCTCCCGGCGAGCAGCAGAAAGGCCGTCAGGAAGAGGATGAAAAGAGGCTTAAAAGAGGCTAGTGACATGCTTTGTGACTCCTCGCTGAAAAAGATACCTCTTTCGCCTTTAGAAATCAAAACGCAATCCAAAGCGAAACGTCTGCCTCCCGTAGACGGCGCTGGTAACCTGGTAGCCCGGCTGCAGAATTTTCACCCCCGGCTGCCCGGCCCCCTCTGCGGCCGGTTCCCAGCGGTCGATATCATTCAGGCCGATAAGGGAGTCGGTGGTGCCCAGCAGGTTGGTGACGTCGGCGTATAGACCGACTGTGCCCGAAGTTCCCAGGGGCCATTCTTTTTCCAGCCTCAAGTCGAGGGAGGTCCAGGCCTTTTCTCTCCGAGTTCCGGACGCCTCGAGGTTGAAGGCGTAAAAATCCCTCTCGACATTATGGGCCGCACACCAATCGGCCGGGGGGAGAACCTGCACCACTCTCTGCCAAGGACGGCCGCTTCTATACTGGAAGGAGGAGCTGAGCCAATAGCCCCAGGGGAGTTTCACCGTGCCCATGAGCTTGATCTGCAGGGGTCTGTCCATATCCAGCAGCCCATTCCGGTTGATAAAATAATTGGGGCTGTTGGCCGCCGCCGTCAGGCCGGCGCTCTCCTGGGCGGAGCCGCCCAGGTTTCCCTCGGCCCGGCTCAGGACCAGGGAACCGGCCAGCTGCCAGCCTTGGCTCATGTGTTTATGGAAAACGAATTCGAGGGCTCGGTAGGTGCGCTTGAGCTCCGGGACATTCCGCAACTGCAGGAAGACCGGCGGGGCCTGGAGCGATTTGGCATAAAAAGTAACGGTCTGGCTGGGGTAACCGTCGGTGCCGGGAACGGTAGTGGTGAAGGGAACCCAGTACTTTTGGGCTGAGGCCTGGTCCGGAGCATACCAGTATTCTCCCGTGTCCGGGGCATACAGGACGTCTTCCAGGATATCCCGTTGCTGCTTGGAGATGAAATGAAGGCCTAAGGTAAAATCTTTGAAGACCTCCTGCCTCGAGGCCGACCGAGATTTCCTCGGTTGAGGGAGCCTTGACGTCGCTGGCCACCCGATACTTGCTGAAGGATGCGGCCAGATACCGGAAATCCACATGGGCCAGGCTGAATTCGTCCTCCACGTCCGGCCGGCCGTTGCCGTTGGTGTCCAGCCAGTTGACCTCAATATTCTGAGGGTAGAGGGGATGGAGGGGCAGGAAGGTACGGTGGGAGAGGCTGTCCGGATAAAGAGCGTAGGAGGCCGACAGCTTCGTTTTCCCGTTGCCCCAGACATCGAAGGCCAGCCCGGCCCGCGGAGAGAGGGTATTCCAGGAAATGATGTCCTTCAACTCCGGCCAGGTGGCCGCCGCCCAGGGGTTAACACCCTCGGGGAAATCATCAGGATAGTTGGCCATCACATAAGGGCTGATGAGCGCATCCCCGATAAAAACAGAAAGGGGGTTCCCCGAGTCCGTCTTGGCACCCGCGGTGAACCAGCCCCAGGAGCGGTCGAAGCGAAGCCCGAGGCTGAAGCTCAGTCGTCCGGCCACGGGGAAAGAATCCGTGAGTGAAACTCCCAGCTGTTGCGATTGGCCGGACAGAAGAGTGGAGCCCAGGCTGGGACCGCACAGCCAGAAGCCCAGCCTTCCGTGGTCGGCATAAAAATAGTTTTTCGGGTTGCGGCTGTCCATGTACCAGAGCAAGTTGTCCTGCCTCCACCAGTCGAGGTTGGAGATGGAATTATCGAAATCAGCGCCCAGGCTGAGAGTATGGGGTGTGCCGAGAATATTGTCCAAGAAGACCCGCAGGGAGGCGTTGGCTTGGACCCGCTGCCTAGTGGTTTCGGAATTGTAATCGGCGCCGCTCAAGGGGCCGTACAGGTCTCCGGCGTCGTCGGACCAGGGGAGGCTGAGGGCGTCGGTCTGGAGAAGGGTGGGAATAGTTCTCTTCAGGTAGGCGGCCCGGGCGCTGCCCAGGATATCTTGATTGAGATAATAGTTCGCCGCTCCGTAGAAGGCCAGAGATTTTTCATGGTCCAAAATGTGAGTGGACAGAAAAGGCAGCCGGGGCGAGGGGTCCTCCAAGGCCGGTTGATAGGTATCGGCCAAGTCGGCCCAGGCCGTAAAGGTGGCGTTGGGCAGGGGCCGCACGGTAAACTTGAAAAATCCTGAAAGATCCTGACGGAACCAATCTTCGTTGTCGAAGTCATAGTGTTTTCGGCCCAGGATGTCCTGGAAAGGGCCGACGAAATTGTTGACCATGGATCTCCGGTTATAGCGGCCCGCCAAGAAATACCAGATGCGGTCTTCCCAGAGGGGCCCACTCAGGCTTAGGGAAGATTCGAAGAGATTCTTATCACCGGCCGGCGGGCCCACTCCCAGCTCTTTGACCTGGGCAGGACTCCACAGGTTTCTACTCCAATCGTTGTTGATAAAATAAAACCCCCATTCTCCGGAGTAGGAGTTGCTCCCTGACTTGCTGACCACATTCACGGCGGTCCCCCCGGCGGGAACACGGGAGGCGGGCTGCCCGGCGGAGATGACCTCGATTTCATCCATCAGGTCGACGCCGATATCGAGGAGAGGGGCCCCGCTGAATATGTCGGAAAGATTGATCCCGTCCAGGGTAGTGCCGTTGTCCCCCACCGGGCCGCCCTGGATGGAGGCTTCCCGGCGAAAACTACTTCCCCAGGAGATGACGCCGGGGGCCATGCTCAGGACGGCGCCGAAGTCCCGGGCCAGGGGGATGTTGTGCAGGATCGCTTGATCCTGGACGGCCGCTATCTTGGATGAAACCAGGTCCAGGGCGGTGGGCCGGTCCGGGGCGGTCACCACCACCTCTTCCTCGGCAGGCCCCAGCTCGAGACGAAAGAAAAAAGACATCCCCGTGCTGAGGACAATGCGATCGCGAACAAAACTTTGGAACCCGGGCATTTCCGCCGAAACGGTGTAGGTGCCGGCAGCCAGGTCCGGGAAATCAAAACCTCCGGCCTTTCCGGTCATGACCATCTGGCTCCCCAGCATGGCCGATGAGGACAAATAGACGGTGGCCCCGGCGATGGGATGGCCCGACTTATCCACGACAACCCCCTGGATGGCTCCGGCCTGGACCTGCGCTGCCAGGGACGATATTCCGCAGATGATGAGGATGTGGAACAAGCAGATGGCGCCGAATGCTTTTTTCAATTTGGGCCTCCTTTCGAGGACGAGCGAATCGACGAGGGGATGGCGGTAGGGCCCGAACGAAGGCCGGGGGCCATGATGGAGAATACGCGATCGCTGATATCCGAGGGAGTCCCGTTGACGGCATCGCTGATGCGCACCAAGCACAGGTCGGAAACCGCGTCGGGCACGATCCAGGTGTAGGACCCGCTATTGGCGGTGGAGTCTATAATTTCCGTCCAAGTCGCGCCGTCGTCCGCGGAATACTCGATTTTCACATCTCCCATTCCGCCTCCCGACAGCCAGGTAATGTCCTGGGCCGACCCCACCGTCCAGTTCTCCCCGCCGTTCGGCGCGATCAAATTAACGAACGGCTCGTCGGTGATGGTAAAGACCGCATAGCTCGTATCGGAAGGGCTTCCGGACTGGGCTTCGCTGATTCGCACCAGGCATTCCGTGGAAACCGCATCGGGCACCAGCCAGGCGTAGGCCCCGTCGTTTTCGGTGGAGGCCACGATCTCCGCCCAGGTCTCGCCGTTATCCGTCGAGTATTCGATCTTCACCGGCTCCAGCCGGCCTGTCGTCAGCCAGGTGATGTTCTGGACAAACCCCACATGCCATACCTCCCCGCCGTTGGGGTCGATGACGATGATCGAATCTTCATGGACCTTGGCCAGGAAGCCGTCCCGGCTGCCGTTGTGGGACAGGTCGGGGCCGACGGTGACCGGAAAAGTGGCCTCCGTCGAATAGGTATATCCGGTCAGGTAGACGTTGCCCGATCCGTTAGTATCCAGAGCCACCCCCATCCCGAGATCGGCGTCCGCCCCGCCCAGGTACCCGCAGTAGGACAGAACCGTGCCCGACGGGACAAGCTTGACCAGAAAAGCATCAAAGCTGCCGTGGTGGGTCAGGTCCGGACCTTCTGTAACCGGAAAGGTATCCTCTTTGGAGGAGGTGTAGCCCGTAACGACGGCGAAGCCCCAGCCGTCCACGGCGATGCCGGTGCCGCAGTCATATCCCGAGCCGCCCAGATATCCGCAATAGAGCAGCCAGGACCCTTCGGTGTAAACCCTGGCCACGAAGGCATCAAAGCCGCCGTTCGAGGTCAGGTCCGGGCCGGACATGATGGGGAAGGTGGACTCCGTAGAATTCGTGTACCCGGTGATGTAGGCGTATCCTTGAAGATCGACGGCGACCGCGCATCCATAGTCTTTGCCCGAGCCGCCGACAAACCCGGAGTAGACGAAGCCCGAGCCATCGGCGCTCACTTTGGCCAAAAAGGCGTCATAATCGCCGCTTTGAGTCTCATTCGGCCCGGCCACGACCGGAAAGGTGGACTCCGTCGAATTCGTCGACCCGATGACATAGGCATTTCCTGAAGAATCCACGGCGACGCCGCTTCCGTAGTCGTCACCCGAGCCGCCGATGTACCCGCAATAAACGAGGGCCGTCCCGGCGGGGTCTACGGCGGCGACAAAGGCATCCTGGCTGCCGTTCCAGGTCAGGTCCGGGCCGACCGTAACCGGGAAGGTGGCTTCCGAAGAATAGGTGGACCCCGTAACGGCGGCCCGGCCAAAACTGTCCACGGCTATGCCCCTTCCAAAATCATTGCTCAAACCGCCGATGTACCCGCAATAGTCAAGGGCCGTGCCGTCGGCGTTGACCTTGGCCACAAAAACATCGAACAGGCCGTTATGAGTCAGGTCCGGACCGACCCTGACCGGAAAAGTGGCCTCCGTCGAATTCGTATATCCCGTGATATAGGCGTTACCCGAGGAATCCACGGCGATGCCGTAGGCGTAATCATCGCCCGAGCCGCCGATGTACCCGCAATAATCCCAGGCTGTCCCGGCGGGGTTTAGCTTGCCCACAAAAGCATCCACGCTTCCGCCGTTAAAGGTCCGGTCCGGGCCCACCGCCACGGGGAAAGCTGTACCCAACGAATAGGAAAATCCCGTAAGGTAGGCATGGCCCGAAGGGTCCGCTGCAATCCCATAGCAGTAATCAAAGCTTGGGCCGCCGATATAGCCGCAATAGATCAGAATCTCGGGGTCGAGAATGAGGGGTTGGCTCCGGTCGTAGGGGCCGACCGAAAAACCATAGACCACGGCCTCCCTCCCCTCTCTCCCGGGGCCGCCCTTATTCGCTTGTGCTTGGCCGCTCTTCAAGATCTGATAACCGAGCCGAACCTCCGCCTGCTTCCCCCCTTCCTCCTGGTAAGCAAGAGGAAGGCCGTCTTCGAACCCGCCCAGCGGCGTGGAAACAACCAGGCTTCCCTTGTCATTGATAAGGACCGAGCTCGCCCCACGATAGGCCAGCCGGATCCGCGACGGGTCGGCGCCCGGGTGGACGATGAATTCGTACTTCAGCCTATCCATCGTTCCGCTATAGACCAGGTCGATTCCCGGCCAGAGGTTTTTGTAGATGATCCGGGAAGAGGCGGGCAGCCCTGTCTTCCATTCCGCGGGCCGGCCATGGAAATAAGAAATCACCGTCCCCGTCTCATCCAGGGCCACGGGTTTCAGGCCGGGCTTGGCCCCCACGAAATCCAGCTTCACCACCCACTGACCGTCTCCCTGGGCCTGACGGCCGGTCAGGGCAAAGGTCGCCCCTGCGGCGTCAAACCAGATTGTTTTATCCTTTCCCTGTAGGCCGTAGGCGACGCGCTGATCCCATTGTCCCCGGTTGGGAACGAAATTGAGCGGTATCTTTCCGAAATCAGGCCGGGCCTGGAGGAGGGGACCGGCCGGGGCAGAAGACGGAAAAACTCTTTGTCCCTGGGCTGCAGGACTCCCCGTCCAGGCGGCCAGGAAATAAAAGCAGGCTATTAAAATGGCACCGGGCAAGACTCTCTTATTCATGACTGGCTCCTTGACCTAAGACACAAGCGTCTCTTTTCCTTGATATCGTTGAGCCTAAAAAATACTTGAAATCCCTTCTTTTAAGCCCGCAAAAGTATATTGAAGGTGGTTGATTGATGTCAATTTATTAAATCAAGCGTCACTTGGTTTTGGCGGCCTTGAAGGTATCGTATCTTCGGACAACCTCGCTAGTGATATTTATTTTTGGATCATAATAAACTGCTCCTCCACTAGCCAGATCGACAACAAGATCCAACTTTTTTTCCTTAGCCAGTTCGCTTATGACCAGGATCATTTCATTCCTAATTTTTTGCATCAAGCTGCCAACGAGCTGTTGATAGTCCTTGCTCGCGTCTTCCTCATATCTTTTCCTCTCTGTGCTCTTTTTCTCAATGTCCGATTGCAATTGCAGAAGAGCTTCTTCAGACAAGGTCAGTTTCTGCGTATTCAATTTCGTTTGGAGAGATTGAAGCTGGCCCTCCAATCTTTGGATATCTGCTTTAATCCTCTGCTCTCTCTCCTGAATTAGGGAACTGACTTTTTTCCCTTCCACGGAAGTCAAAAAGGCTTTTTGGGAATCAATGACGGCTACGTTGATCGACTGTTGAGCGAAGGCCGACAGGACAAAAACTGAGGCCAATAAAAATGTCCCCAAGATGATATTTTTAACTTGACTCATCACCCAAACCTCCATTCTCATCGGATTTGATTAAATATATAATTAACAACTGGCAGCCAAATAGTTTCGTTGCTTTCAATAAGACACTCCCCTCTTAACGGTGAACGGGCATGCACCGATAATGAGAGTATCAGGCCGACTGTTTTGCCCTCTCCGTGCGCCAGAGGAGCCAGGAAAAGACCAGGCCGGCCAGCCCCAGCCCGGACAGCAGCAACAAGCCGGGATTGAACCCAGCCGGGTTGGCGGCGCTGGCTTTAAAGGTGTCGTTGAGCCTCCCCAGCCCCCAGCTGGTGGAGGCCCAGCCGATCTGCTGGCAGAAGGTCATCAAGGCGTAGGCCGTGCCCAGCCGGGTTTCGTGCACCAGGTAGGTCACCGCCGGCCACATCACGGCCGGAACGAGCGAGAAGGCGGCTCCCAGGAAGGCCACCGGGATTCCCACCGGCAGATACCGTATAGGCCAGCAGCAGGAAGGTCGGGAGCAGCAGGCAGGAACCGATGGCCATGAGCAGCGCTCTCTTCCCGATCTTGTCGGCCAGAATTCCGAACAGCGGCGTGGCCACCATGGCCGTCAGGGGCAAAAGGCCGTTAAGGAAGGCGGCTTTTTCGGGGCTCAGCCCGCGGGCTTGCTGGAAAAAGATGTTGGCGAACCGGCGGAAAGGGAAGACCACGGAATAGAACGTCACGCACAGGCCCACTATCCACCAGTACTTCAAGCCGAAGCGAACAAGGTCGGCGAAAACCAGCTTGTCCACGGCCCCTCCCCGGCCGAGGCTGTACTGTCGCTCGGCGCGGCGCTCGAACCAGGCATATAGGAGGCCGGACACAATGCACACGGCCCCGATGCCGGCCGCCAGGAAAAGGGGCGGCTGCCAGGAGGTGAACAAGCCGCCGGCCCAACTGCGCGAGTTGTCGGCCGCCACCGAGCCCAGGCGGGCGATGGTCAAGTTCAAGCCCATGGCTAAGGAAAGCTCCTTGCCCTTGAACCATTTGGCCAGAGCGGTGGTGATGGCCACGATGAGCGGCTCGGCCCCCAGGCCCAGGACGAAACGGCCGGCCATCATCCCCCAGTAGAGGCCGGGCGCCAAAGCGATCAGGAGCCCGCCCAGGGCGGTGATGATGCCGAACAGGACCATGGCCCGCTTGGTGCCGGCCCGGTCAATGATGATGCCGCCCAGAAGCAGGATGATCAGGGCGGCCACGTTATAGGCCGAATCGAGCAGGCCGATCTGCGACTGGCGGAACTTGAGTTGACTCTCCAAGAACGGCCCGACCGGGTTCATGGCGTCGAAGATGTAGTAGTTGCCGAACATGGCCAGGCTGACGAAGGCCAGCACGAGCCAACGGTACAGGTTTGGCGGCCCGGGGCGCGCCGTCGCTTCAGATCTAACAATCATTGAATTCCTCTTGGGGAAGCATCTCCCTCTTAAGCTTCACTGGTCATCGTGGAATAATTATGATATTCATAACAGACGTGTCAAGGAAAAGAAAAGGCGGATAGAGTGAAAGGGTGAAACCCATGAGAAAAAAGCATGTCCTGCCCGCCCTGGCCGTTGCCCTTATGGGTTTTGTATTTTCCCCGGCTTGCAGCAAAGGCCCGGGAGAAGCTTTCTCCTTCAAGCCGGAAAAGCCCCGGCCAGGAAAGCCCGTGGCGGTCTCCTACCGGCCGGCCGGAACACCCTTGGAAAAAGCGGCCGGCGTGGAGCTGGTGGCTTATTTCTACATCAAGGGGACGCCCAATGTCCGGTCCTTGCCCATGACCAAGAAAGGCTCGGAGTGGCAGGCCACTTTGACACCGGGAGCCCAAGACCGGGGCGCGGTCATTAAGTTCCAAGCGGGCGAAATTGTCGATTCCAATAAAAGGAAAGGCTATATCCTCCCCCTTTACGACAGCCGGGGGAATCTCGTTCCCGGCCACCAGGCCGGACTGGCCGAGGCCATAGCCGGCTGGGGGAATATTCTGGCCGGCCTGGGCATCAACAAGATCCAAGCCCTGCCCCTGTTCGAGGAAGATTTCGCCGCTCATCCGGAGATCAAATCGGATTACCTGGCCGCCTACTTTACTTTGGTGGCCCGGATCAGACGGGAGAAAGGCCAGCAGCAGATCCTGAAGGAGCTGGCCGAGCTGGCGGCCAAGCCCAGCCTCACCGCCGAAGAGCTGGCCCTTCTCGTCAATTCCTACACCCAGCTGCAGATGCCGGCTCTGGCCGAGCGATTTATCCGCCCCCTCAAGGAGAAAGAGCCCAAGGGAGAGTATTTCCAGGTCGAGCGCTTCCAATCCTTCATCAACCAACCGGACTTGAAGAAAAAATTGGCCCTGGCCGAAGCCTTTCAAAAGGATTTCCCGGACAGCAAGGTCCTGGGCCAGCTCCATTATTACGTCATCGTCGCTTTCCTGAAGGGAAAACAGTACCGAGAGGCCATGCAATTCCTGGACGGCCACGGCTCCGATTCCGCCTGGGCGCTGGATAATGCCCTGGCCTGGGGGCTGCTCCGCCAAGGTGCCGACCTGACCTTGGCCGAGGCATCGGCTCAAAAAGCCGTGGCTCATGCCCGTCAGAACAAGGACTCCAATTCAATCCCCAAGCCTGCCTATCTGACCGATAAGGAATGGGCTGTGCAGAAGGCTTCCGCCCTGGGACAGGCGCTGGACACCCTGGGCTTTATCCAGCTCAGGCTGCTGCAGACCGGCCCGGCTCTGGCCAGTTTGAAGGAGGCCGAGGGCCTGCTTTTGGGAAAAAACCTGATGGTCAGCGAACACTATGCCGAGGCTCTGTCTAAAGGGGCTCCGCCGGAAACAACCCTGGCCGAGCTGGAGAGAATGATTTCCAACCGCCACGGCACGGCCCGCATGAAGGAGCTGCTCAAGGCAGCCTACATGGCCATAAACGGCGGAGACCGGGGCTATGCCGAGTTCCTGGCCAGAGTCGAATCCGGCGCCCGGGACAAGCTGAAAGCCGAGCTCGAGGCAAAGCTCCTCGACGAGCCGGCGCCCGATTTCACCCTGGCCGACCTGAAGGGGAACACGGTATCCCTGTCCGGCCTCCAGGGCAAGGTGGTGGTAATCGATTTCTGGGCGACCTGGTGCGAGCCCTGCCTGAGTTCCTTCCCCGGGATGAAACAGACCGTAAACAATTTCCGCAAAGATCCCGGGTCCGCTTCCTGTTCATCAATTCCTGGGAGAGGGTTACGGACAGGAAGAAGAATGCCGCCGATTTCCTGTCCGCCAACGACTATCCTTTTGAGGTCCTTCTGGACAGCCAAGACAAGGTCATTGCCGATTATCAGGTAGAGGCCATCCCCACCCAGTTCATCATAGACGGCCGAGGCCATATCCGCTTCCGAAACGAGGGCTTCCAGGGAGACGTTGAGGAACAGGTCGAGGAACTGGCCATGATGGTCGGCCTCATCCGTTGAGGAAAGACAGAAAGGAGAAAGCGATGCCCAACCGCCGGCCTTCGGGGAAGATCAAGCTCGGCCTGCTCATCACCTTCTTCATCATCGCGGTGGTGGCCGTGGTGCGTTTATATTTCTACTTCAAGCACGACAAAAACAAGATCAGCGTGGTGGCCGTGGAGTATGCCGAAAAGCTCATCGGTTTGAATCTTGAATACAAGGAACGGAAGCAGATGCTGGAGGACCTGGACAGCCTCAAACGGAGCTATGAGGAGATCCGCCAAGTCCCCCTGCCCAACTCCGTTCCCCCCGCCCTTCAATTCAATCCTCAGCTGTCCGCGGAAAAGCCGGCGGCGGTTTCTAAGCGGATGACCCCCCTGCCCCGTCCTCTGGCCGTCTTGCCGGCTGACCGGAACGACCTGGCCTTCTATTCCCTCACTCAACTGGCGGCTCTCATCCGCGCGCGCAAGATAACCTCCACAGAGCTGACCCGGCTCTACCTGGACCGGCTCAAGACCTATGGGCCTCATCTCCAATGCGTGGTGACCCTGACCGAGGAATTGGCTATGCAGCAGGCCGGCCGGGCTGACAGGGAAATCGCCGCCGGCCGCTATCGCGGCCCCCTGCACGGCATCCCCTGGGGAGCCAAGGACTTGCTGGCCACCAAGGGTATCCGAACGACCTGGGGAGCTGCTCCTTACAAGGACCGCATTTTCGAGGAAGACGCCACGGTGGTCAAAAAATTGGAAGAAGCGGGGGCGGTGCTGGTGGCCAAACTGAGCTTGGGCGAGCTGGCCTGGGGAGATGTCTGGTTCAACGGTCAGACCCGCAACCCCTGGAACCTGGAGCAGGGCTCGAGCGGCTCATCGGCCGGCCCAGCCTCGGCCGTGGCCGCCGGGCTGGTGGGCTTCGCCCTCGGCAGCGAGACATGGGGTTCTATCATCTCACCCTCGGCCCGTTGCGGGACGAGCGGCCTGCGGCCGACTTTCGGCCAGGTGAGCCGCAATGGGGCCATGGCCTTGGCCTGGAGTATGGACAAGATCGGGCCCATCTGCCGCGCGGCGGAGGATTGCGCCCTGGTCTTTGACGCCATCCGCGGGCCGGACGGCCTGGACCTGACCGCCACGGATCATCCTTTTGACTGGAATCCCGCCCTGGACCTAAGGTCGATCCGGGTGGGCTTCTATGAGAAAGCCTTCGAAAAAGAAAAAGATTCCAAGTCCAAGCAGAACGACCTGAAAGTGCTCGACGTTCTCCGCTCGCTGGGGGTGAGCCTGATGCCGGTGGATATGCCCCGCCTTCCCATCGAACCCCTGTCCCTTATCCTGAGCGCCGAAGCAGCGGCGGCTTTCGATGACCTGACCCGGGGGAACGCCGACGACCTGCTGGTGCGCCAGGTGCGGGACGCCTGGCCCAACGTCTTCCGCCAGGCCCGGTTCATCCCGGCCGTAGAATACATCCAGGCCAACCGCATCCGGACCCTGCTCATGCGGGACATGGCCGAGAGGTTGAAGGCTGTGGACGTATTCGTCACGCCTTCTTTCGGCGGTGATGTCCTCCTTTTGACCAACCTGACCGGCCACCCCGCCGTGGTCGTCCCCGATGGGTTCGACGATAAAGGCAGCCCGACCAGCATCAGCTTC
Organism: Candidatus Aminicenantota bacterium; assembly: GCA_963702835.1. Lineage (GTDB taxonomy): Bacteria > Acidobacteriota > Aminicenantia > Aminicenantales > JAFGAV01 > JAFGAV01. The sequence goes on along the minus strand of OY969762.1, from coordinate 353,836 downwards.
GTGGGAAACCTTTACCAGGAGGCCAAAACGCTGCGCCTGGCCAAGGCTTTCCAGGAGGCCACGGACTTCCACCTCCGGCATCCGCCTCTTGAGGAGAACATCCGCCGGGCGGCGGAAAAAGCGGCCAAGAAAAAATAATTACTGTTTGGTGGCCTTGACCGTAGTGGCGATGTTCAGGTCCGGGACGACAAGCGTTCCCTCCATGGTTTTATCGTCTACGATCTTGAGCTCTACCGAGACGGCTCGCTCCAGCCCGTCGGGCGGGGTGGGCGATTGGAAACCGAACTTCAAAATCGTGCCGTCGAAAGCCACATCGCTCAAGGGCACGTCGGTGAAGAAACCGGACGGCTCGCTGGCCGCGCCGGTCAGCACGTTCTCGGTCAGGGCCAGGACCACGTTGACATAGTAATACTGGGATTCGGCGTTGATCTCCAGGCTCCAGGCGCCCAGAATCTTGTCCGGGGCGGGCTGTTGAGCCGGCTGTGCCTCTTGAGAAAGAAGGGGCGTTCCCCCCGCGATCATCAGGACGAATACCGCCCAGGCCAAGATGGAAACGCTTCTGCTCGTCATCTGAGTCTCCTTAATCAAGATAGAAAGGGCCCATCATCCCAGTTTTAGGGCCGAGATGCAAGCGGACCAGGCTTGACAGGCCGCCGGGATGGATTAAGATGGGCTCAGCGATGTTCGAGACGTTCAACCTCCAACCCTTTGAGGACGATATCCGCTCCAGCCTGGAACAGGCCGGCCGGGAAAAAATCATCCACCGCCTCTGGAAAAAAGATTTCACTCTATGGAAGGAGGAAGACCGGGAAATTTCCAATCGGCTGGGCTGGCTGGAGGCGCCCGAGCAGACCGGCCCCAACCAGGCCCTTTGGGAGGAATTGGCCGACACGATCCGGCGACGGGGCATCACCGACGTGCTGCTGTTGGGCATGGGAGGCTCGAGCCTCGCCCCCGAGGTCTTCAGCCGGGTATTCGGCTCGGCCCCGGGATATCCTTCCCTATCTGTCCTGGACAGCACGGCGCCGGAGGCCGTCCGGCGTTTCCGGGATTCGCTCCCTCCGGACAGGACAATGTTCGTCGTCTCCTCCAAGTCCGGAACAACCATCGAAACCGTCTCTTTCTTCAAGTTCTTTTTCAGCTGGCTGGAGCAGGTCCTGGGCCCCGGCCGCGCCGCTCAACATTTTTTGGCCATAACCGACCCGGGCACTCCGCTCGAAGAAGTCGGCCGGCGGCTCGGTTTCCTGAAAGTTGTGCCGGGTGTTCCGACCATCGGGGGCCGATTTTCCGTTTTTTCCGCTTTCGGCCTTCTGCCCGCCGCCCTGATCGGGCTGGACATCAAAGACCTGGTGAACAGGGGCGGGGAGATGGCCCGCCTGTGCCGCACGGAAAATCCTCCCCAACAGAACCCCGGCCTGCTCCTGGGAACGCTCCTGGGCCGGCTGGCCGGCCGGGGCCTGGATAAGCTGACTTTTCTTCTGCCCTCGCCGCTGGAAAGCTTCGGCGGCTGGCTGGAGCAGCTCATCGCCGAAAGCACGGGCAAGGAAGGCCGGGGCATCTTGCCCGTGGCCGGCGAAGCTCCGGCCTCCGCCCAGGTCTACGGCCAGGACAGGTTCTTCGTAGCCTATCGCCTGAAAGGGGACGACTCGGCCGGAGCGGTCATCGACACTGTGAAGCGGGTTGGAAGGCCGGGCCTGGTCATCGACCTTCACAGCTCGGCCGAGTTGGCCGGCCAATTCTATCTCTGGGAGATGGCCACCGCCGTGGCCGGCTGTTGGCTGCGGGTCAACCCTTTTGAACAGCCCAACGTCACCGCTGCTAAAAAGAATACGGATAGGATGCTGAAGTTTTTCGGGGAGCACGGCCATTTTCCGCCGGAGACGCCGCTGTTCAGGGAGGAAGGCCTCTCCTTGTTCGGCGATGCTCAGGGCTCATCTCCGGCAGAAGCAATCCGGCATTTTGTGGCCCAGGGCCGTCCCGGAGATTACATAGCCCTCTTGGCTTTTCTGACTCCCGAGCCGGCAACGGAAGCGGCTCTCAAAGAGATTGGCCGAACGCTCCGGGACAAGACCAGGCTGGCCGTTACCTTCGGGTTCGGCCCGCGATATCTCCATTCCATCGGCCAGTTTTATAAGGGCGACGCCGGCCGGGGCCTTTTCTTACAGTTCACTGCCCGGGACAGCCAAGACCTGAGCCTCCCGCGGGAGGCGGGCGCCGGCGCCCTCAGCCCCTATTCTTTCGGCTTGTTGAAAGATGCCCAGGCTGGGGGCGATTTCCAAGCGCTCCGGGAGGCCGGCCGGAAGGTCATCCGCATTCATCTCAACGGGACGCCGGCCGACGGACTGCGCCGCTTGGCCGATTGGCTGCGGGAATAAAAAAGGGCGCCCGCTGAGGGGCGCCCCGAAATCGATCTCTTAGTACAACCCGGCGAAAATAATGTCGGCGTGGAACAGGTTCTTGGTCAGGCTGCGGGTCTTTGGGTCGACCGAATTCTTGATTTTCAAGTAGAACCAGAAGGAATCAAACAAGCGGAGTTTCTTGATATAGTAAGCCGCGTAGTCGTTAAGGCTGTCCACGATGACCTTGCCGATAAGATTGCCCTTGTCGTCGGCTAAGGAGATGCGGGCCACTTCTTTCTTGGCTCCGCCCTCGGTCACGGTCTGCTTCTCCAGTTTGCCGAAGACCTTGCCCTGGCCTTTGCCCTCCCAGGCCTCAGGCTTGTTCAGGGCCGTGATCTTCAGGGCGGCGTATTTGTCTCGGTCCCGCTGGTTGAGGAAATCCGGCCACTGCTCCTGGCCGGATTGGGTGAAAAAGTTATTGAGGCTGCCCCCCGGCTCTTTGATGTCAACACTGTCCACCAGCAGAATGGACGGCTTGTCCCGATTGAACTCCCCCTTGATCCGAACAGTCTTCCCCTCCAGCTCAACGGCAGATTGGCCGGCCGGCAGGACGATATCGAATCCCATAAACTCCGGCACATAAAGATAGGGGCCATAGGCCACCTTGGCCGTGCCCTCGAATTCGTTCAGCCCTACTTGGACCTTGGTCACCTTTCCGCCGGCCATTTCACCGGCGCCAGGCTCGGCGGCCTTCTTTTTGCAGGCCACCGGTCCGGAGGCTATGATGAACAACGACAAAAGTAAGAGTCCGGCGATTTCAACCGTTTTCTCAAGACCGTGGAGCTTAAGTTTCATAACGCCTACCTCCCTATGGAATCGGAACAATCCGAATCAGGCCTCTTTGAGATTCTCATATATACCACCGAAAAAAATAAAAGTAAAGAGAAAATAAGGCCTGCCCCTTATGAGGAGGCAGGCCTGGAATAAAAATTAAACTTTAGCGGTCGCGGTGCCGGATACGGGAGCCGCTATTGGAGGAATTGTGGCTGGACGACGAAGAGCTGCTGGATCGGCTGGGTGAAGAATAGCTGTTGTTGGGCCTGGAATAGTTGTGGCTGGGAAAGGAAACGCTTCGGTTGGAAAAGGAAGAATCACGGCTGGGCGCGCTATAAGAAGGCGAAGAGCTGGAGCGCTGCGGCATAGAGTAGCTCCGGCTGGGAGAGGAAGAGCTCCGATTGGAGAAGGAATAATCCCGGCTGGGTGAAGAAGAGATCCGGTTGGAGAAGGAAGAATTACGGCTGGGCGCGGAAAAGTTTCGGCCGAACGAGGAAAAATTCTGGCGGGGAGAGGAATACCCGCGGTCCGAGGAGGAAGAACTGCGGCTCGGGCTGGAAAAATCATAAGACGGACGCAAGCGAGAAGGGCCGGCCGAGAACCGGCTGGGGAAGCGTGTGGACCGGGAAGAACTCCTGCTGGAAGAGCCGGAAGAAGAATAGGTGCGGGGGGAGGAGAAGGGATTGGCCCTGTCCGAAGATGAGAAACGGGAGGAATACTCCCTGTTCAGAACAGACCTGGGCGAAGAGGTCGCCTCGCTCAGCCGGGATGAGCTCCGGCTTGGGTTCAGCCGGCGGGAGGATGATTCCGCCGAGCCGGCCCGTCCGGACGAGGTCTGGGATCTGAATTCACGCAAGAAAGAAGATGAGGGGAAGCCGGAACCCGAGTCAGGCGATGTCGTCGAGCGGATGGAACGGCTGCTGTCGGATAAGGTCCGGCGGCTCTGAAACGGAACGGAAGTCGACCGGTTTGGGCTGAATTCTCTGATCTGTCGCGAAGAAAGACCGCTCCGGCTGACCGAGCTTCCCCTGTTGTCGAGAGTCAAGGAACGGCCAGACAATGTGCCGTTCCGGCCGCCGAGCGAGCGGTCGAAGGCCGGCGAGCGCAGGGTGCCCCGCTCCTGGCCGGACCGGATGAGGCTGTCGGAACGGCCGGACCGGCTGCCGGAATAGACCTGCCCTACGGGCCGGCCGGCGGAGCGCTCGAACGTCCTCCGGGCCTGGTCGTATAAGCGGCCCGAGCGGAGCGTGGCCGGGGTGATGTTCGGCTGGCGGTTGCTCAGCCTGACCTGGCCGATACGGTCCAGGGCGCTTCCGCGCAAGGCCACCTCCGACATCCGCCGGGCCTGAAGCTGGTTCCTGTTGATGACCGTCAGGGCGGCGTTGCGAATCGAATAATATTGATTCCCATAGTTATTGTAAAAGACGTTGTTGATGACGACCACCGGCCGGTTCCGCCAATTCAGGGGACACCAACTCAGGTAATCGTTGTCACCGTACCAATTCACCCAGGCCGGACCCCACTGATGAGTCGGAATCCAATACCAGCCCAGTCCGAGGCCCCACTGCCAGCGGCCATAATGATAGACGCACCAGCCCCAAGGCTCGTCGGGGACCCAGGTCCAGCCGATGATGGGATACCAAACCCAGCGGCCGTAGTAATAAGGATGCCAATCGTTGTAATAATCGACTTGAGGCACCCAGACATAGCCGTAATCCGCTTCGTAGTGCCAATCGCCGTAGGTGTCCAACTCCGGCTCGTACTCGTTGATATCTTGGGGAAGATAGGAGCTTGAGGTGCGGCTGGCCAAAAGGCTGTCCCGGCTTTGGTTCCAGCGGCCGAAATCATCGGCATCCGCGTACAGGTTGTCCGGCCCGGAAACCAGGTTGCCGTTCCTGGCGATCACGCTCCGGCCGGTATCGACATTGAGGGAACCGGTCTCGCCGGCGGCTTCCACCTGCCCCTCGAAGACCGACAGCCCCGTCTGGCCGTTGTCTCGAACGTCCCATCGGTACAAACCGACAGCCAGTATGTAAAAAGAGGCATCGGGCGTATGGACCTCAAATTCCTTGTCCTGGTCCATACGGCTGACCCGCAGATAAAGGCTGCCGTTCAAGAGGTGGAGCTTATACGACTCAGTGCCGCCGCGGGGGAGGTTGATGAACTCGACCTGCGTCAGGCGGTCGAGCCGGACATAGTTCTGCCGGCCTAAGCTCACCTCGGCCCGTCCCTCCTGAAGGCCAAGCTTGTCGCCCTCAACCAAGGCCAGGTTGACCGTTCCGGCCTCATAACCCAGGCCGCCCGCCCTCTGGACATGGACGTCGCCCGAAACATAGCTCAAGCGCGCGTAGCTGCGGCTGTCATAGCCCTCGGACTGAGCCAGGGCGGCCAAAGGAAATAGAAGAACCAAGGCTGCCATGAGTGCGAGTGATCTTTTCATGTTATTTCTCCTTCACCCAATTAAGATAAAGCAAACGGTGTGCCAACCTGGAAAAGCTTACAAACAGAAGGAAACTGTGGGCAGGAGAAAAGATGCGTCCTTTTTATGGGACATATGACAACTTATGAAGTCAGCAGGCCGGGCAAAAAAAAACCCGCGGGAAGCCTGTGCCTCCCGCGGGAAGTGTGGAGGGGAATCCTTTTAGATCACCATTCCCAGAACGTTCAGTTCCAGAAGCCGTGGCGGCGGAACCCCATGCCCCGGCCCCAGGGACGGTTGAAGCCTTGACGGCCGAAGAACATGCGCTCCATGAACCGGCGGGCGCCGGGATGATGCCTCATGAACCGGCGCACCCCGCCCATGCCCTGGAAAGCCGACTTGGCCTTCTTGAGCTTCTCCAGCTGCTGGGGAGTGAAGACCTTCTCCATGTCCTGGCGGAACCTAAAGTTGTATTTCATCTGGGTGGCTTGGAGCTTGGCCATTTCATCGATCAGGCCATCGACCTTTTTCTGGTCGGCGTTGGGGTCGGCCAGGAGTTTCTTCACCTCCTCCCCCATCTTCATCTGCTGCTCGTGGAGGCCCTTCATCGCCTCTTGGTGCGACTTCCTCATATCCTTCAGCTTGGTTTGCTGTTCGGGAGTGAGGTCCAGCCATTTGAACGGTCCGGCAGCTGGGCCCATCCCGGGCGCCGGGCCGGGCTCTTCCTGAGCGGCCAGGGGCCACAAGGCCAATAAAAGGAATCCCACTATCACACTGAACACGATGGCTTGTTTCTTCATCAGAAACCTCCTTGATGTTTCATTCACCTTATATAGACATCGGACAGAAAAAATCCTTGGCCAAAAAAGGCTTCGGGCCCGGGCAAACCCTCTTCGGCAAAGGAGGCCTCCCTCCAGCCCCCGATGTCGTTGATGCGCAAGGGCGCCTGGCTGTGGACCAAGCGGACAGGCTTCACCTTCAGGCCTCCCTCCGGTAGCGGAGACGGTCCAGTGTCACCGCCGCGATGATGATCAGGCCGATGATGATCTCTTGAATGTAGTTGGGCCAGCCCATCATGGTCGAACCGTTCCTCAGGAAGGCCATGATGAACACGCCGATCATCGTGCCCAGGATACTGCCCTGTCCGCCGCTCAGGCTCCCGCCGCCGATGACCACCGCGGCGATGATGTCCAGCTCCAAGCCCACGGCCACGGTCGGGTCGCCCACGGTCAGGCGGGAGAACTCCATCACCCCGGCCAGGCCGCACAGCAGACCAGACAGAGTGTAGATGAGGATCTTGGTCCGGCCGGTTCGAACGCCGCACAGGCGGGCGGCGGCCTCATTGGAACCGATGGCGAAGACATGCCGGCCGAAAACCGTGGTGCGGAGAACGGCGGCCAGGAGCGCCGCCAGGAGGATCATCATCCACACTCCAGGAGCCAGAATCAGCCACCCCGGCCGGGGGCTCTTGACCATCAGCTGGGTGACCCAGGTCAGGGGCGCATCGATCTTCTGATTTCCGGCGATCCATTTGGCCAAGCCCCGGGCGATGCCCAGCATGCCCAAGGTGATGATGAAAGGGACCACCCGGAGGGAGGTGATAAGCCCGCCGTTCAGGAGCCCTATCAAACCGCCGGTCAAGATTCCGGCCAAAACTGCCAAGGCCGGAGAAAAACCGGCATTGATGGCGAAGGCGGCGATGACGCTGGACAGGGCGATGTTCGATGCGGCGGACAGGTCGATCCCGCCGCTGATGATGATGAAGGTCATGCCCAGGGCGCCCAGGGCTACGATGACGGATTGGGTGGCCACGTTTCTCAAGTTGGACACCCGCAAAAACCGATCACGGACTTCGGGCATCAGGGAGAAAAGAACGATGACCAGAATCAGCCCGATGAAGGGGCCCAGCCAGTTGACCAGAGCCCGGAAGCGTCCCCTGTCCTTGTTCATGGGTTTTTCTCTTCCTTGGCTCACCCTCGTCGCAGACATCAGGCCTGGCCCAGGGCGGAGGCGGCCATCAGGCTTGAAGCGTCCCAGCCCGAGGCCGGGCGGACATCCGCCACCCGCCCCCGATAAAAAGCGGCAATCGTATCGCACAGGCCCAGCAGTTCCGGGAAATATGAGCTGACGAAAACGATGGACTTCCCCTCGCGGGCCAGACGGCCGATCCATTCGTAGATCTGGGATTTGCTGACGACATCGATGCCGCGGGTCGGCTCGTCTAAGAGAAGGATGTCGGCCTGTTGATGGAGAAGCCGGGCCAGGGCCGTTTTCTGCTGGTTGCCGCCGGACAGGTTGCCCAGCGGCTGAAGGGCGCTGCGGGCTTTTATATTCATCCGGGCCATCCACTCTTCGGCAGCCTGACGCTGCCGCCGCAGGCTGAGAATGCCCCACCGGCTGTAGGGGCGAAGACGGCTCAAGGTCAAGTTGTCCGCCACGGACCGATCGAGGGCCAGACCCTCGCCCTGGCGGTCCTCACTGAGAAAACCCAGCCCCTGCTTAATTCGGCGGGCCGGACACCCCCCCCCGGGCGGCCGGCCGAAGGCCTCCCAGGATCCGGCCTCCACCTCATCCAGCCCGAATAACGTACGGAGCGTTTCCGTGCGGCCCGCGCCGACCAAACCGGCCAGGCCCAGAATCTCGCCCCGCCGCAGCACGAAGCTCACGGGAGCCTGCATGCGCCGCCCTTTGAGCGAGCGGAGGGTCATCACCGGTTCGCCGACAACATGGTCCACTTTGGGGAAAAGCTGCTTCACCTCCTGCCCGACCATAAGACGAATGAGACCGCCCAAGGTCACTTGGTCCATGCGCCCGGAAAATATCCTCTGGCCGTCGCGCAGCACGGTCACCGAGTCGGCCACCCGCTGGACCTCTTCCAGGAAATGGCTGATGTAGATGAGGCTGACTCCCTCGGCCGCCAGACGACGGATGATCTGGAACAGCCGCTCCGTATCCTTCTGGGACAGGCTGCTGGTCGGCTCGTCCATGACCAGGAGGCTAGCCCGTTCCACTAAGGCTCGGGCGATCTCCACCACTTGCCTGGCGCCGATGCCGAGTTCCTGAACGGGAACATCCGGGTCGATCTCGGGATGATGGACGAGCTCCAGGGCTTCCCGGACCCGGCGCCGCGTCTCAGCCCTCCGCAGGAATCCCAGGGTCTGCTTCTCCCGGCCCAGCATCAGGTTCTCCTCAACGCTCAAATGAGGCGCCAGGTTGAGCTCTTGGTAGATCATGGCAATCCCCCGCCGGCGGCCGTCCAAGGGATTAGCCGGGGCGTAAGGAAGACCATCCAGGAACATCCGGCCGGCGTCCGGCCGGACGGCGCCGCTGAGAATTTTCATCAGCGTGCTCTTGCCCGCCCCGTTCTCGCCCAGCAGGGCCTGGACCTTTCCCCTTTCCACGTCCAGGTCGACCAGGCGCAGCGCCGCCGTGGCGCCGAAATTCTTGGAGATGCCCCGCATGGACAGGGGCAGAACGGATGGAGGGGGGCCGCTGCCGGCGCGCTCAGTCATTGACCAGCAAGGAAAAATCCGGCTCCAGCAGAGCTTTGATCCGAGGTTCGTCCATGTTCTCCCGGGTGACCAGATAAACTCCCGTATCCACCCGCGCCTCGACCGGCTCGCCCCGCAGGTGCCGGACCACCTGGACCACTCCCAAATATCCCATTTTAACCGGATCTTGAAGGATAAGGCCGTGGAGGTGGCCGTCCCGCAACCCCTGGACGAGCTTGGGGCTGCTGTCAAAGCCGACAAACTTGACCTTGCCCGCCAGCCCGGCTTCCTGGAGCGCTCTTAATGTGCCGAAGGTGGACGATTCATTGGGACAAAAGATTCCGTCCACGTCCGGGAAGCGCCCCAAAAGGTTCTCCGCCAATTGATAACCGGTCTCGGTGGTCGAGCCGGCATACTGGTCCTGGACCAGAAAGTGCAGCCCTGGGGCTTCCTTCTGGACGGTCTCCAGAAAGCCCTGTTCGCGCTCCCTGGTGGAGGCCGATCCCTCCTGAAGGCGGATAAGAAAGATAGCCCCGCCCTTCGGCAAGAGCTCGGCCATACGCCGGGCGGCCAGCACTCCGCCTTTATAATTATCGGTGGCCACGAAGCTGATAAAGTCCTGACCCTGCAGCGCGGAGTCGATGATGACCACGGGAATTTTCTCAGCAACGGCATCTTGCACCGGACGGCAAAGGGCCCGGTCGTCCATGGGCGCCAGGACGATGCCGCCCACGCCCCGGCTGATGAAATCCTCGACGACAGTGACTTGCTGAGCCCGGTCGTCCTCCTTCTGCGGTCCTTTCCAGAGGATGTTCACCCCCAGCTCCCGGCCGGCCTTCACAGCGCCGGCGTGGATGGACTTCCAGAATTCGTGGGTCATGCCCTTGGGAATGACGGCGATGTCTAGCGTCCGCCCTTTGACCGACCGGCCCTTTTCCTCAGGGCGGCAGGCAAAGGGGCCAACCACCGCCAGGCCAAGGACGCAGAAGCAGAGAACGAAAAGAAAAATTCTACGGGCGCGGCTCATGCGCTCAGTATACCCGGGAACCCATTAAAAGAAAACGACACTCTCTTTGTCCGCTCAGCCTTCCCCGCCAAGACGAACGAAAAATAAATCCCCGCCGACGATCTGTCCGGCCCCAGGCCCGTCCAGCCGTCTCGAAGCGAGAGCCTCCCGACGATTATTTCTTTTTTAAAATGGGCATTCCGGTTTTGGTCGTCTCCTGGACCAGATAGCCGTCGGGCAGGGTGTCCAGAGCGCCCGGCCGGATGTCACGCGCGAAAAAAAAGATCCTCTGCTTCCGTCCGCCCCGCAGGCTGACTTCGCGGGAATGAAGGTAATACTTCATTCCTTTCTTGTTAGTGTACTCATACGCCATGACATTCACCTCCGCCATATTTTTAAATAAATCATTTCCGCTACCCTGTCGACTCAATCGTGTCTAAGTATTATAAAAACGGGACGCCCTGTCAAGAGAAGACCATAGCCTTTCCGCTCCTCTATAGAACTCAATGGACGAAACCCACCGACGGCGGAGCTTCGGCCGGAGTGACCGGGCCGAACATCTCCTCGTAGTGTTTGACGTTTGCTTCCAGCGCTCCCAGAAACCGCTTGACGTGGGCCGGGCTGAGGATCAAGCGCGCCACCAACTTGCCCATGGGCCCGTCCGGGAAGAGAAAGGCGAAATCGAAGATGAACTCCTCTTTGGAATGACGGACGGCCGCCAGGTTGGAGTACTGGCCGAGGGCCACCGCCTCGTCCACTTTGATCTCGATCTTTTTATCTTCCATGCTCGCTCCTTTCCCCAAGCCCTATCTTAGCATGGTCCCTTCCCAAAAAATATTTTTAAATTCCTCTTTACAAATCCTTTTTTTGAGTTATAATGAGTTCGGCTTTCTTTCGCGGGCTGGAGAGAGTCCCCACCTTTTTTGGTTCCCATCATCAACCCCCCTTTTGCTGACAACAGCCCGCACCTCTCCCCCGAAGGGAGAGCCGTTCAGAACCAAAAAAAGGCGAGAGCCGAGTCTCAACTAAAGACCTTGTCCAGCGGTTGAGGCAATCCCAGATGATAGCCTTGGGCCAGGTCCACTTCAAGCTCGCGCAGCAGATCCAGGGTTTTTTCCTCGTCCACGCCGTCTGCCATGGTCTGCAAACCCAGGCTGTGGGCCAGCTGGATGATGGCCTTGAACAGGTCTCGATGAAAGCGGTGGCCGGGAAGATCCTGGACAAGGCTGTTATCGATCTTCAAAAAATCCAGGTTGAGCAGCCTAAGATGCTGGAGGGAGGTCAGGCCGGCGCCGAAATCAGCCAGAGCGCAACGGTAGCCAAGATTCTTCAGAAACCCGATAAATTCCTGGGCCCGGGGAAACTCAGAGACCATAGCTAATTCCGAAACGTCCACCACCAGAAATGACGGGTCCAGGGTGGCCCGTTCTCTCTCGAACAAGGCGGCCAGCTCCCTGTCGACAAAAGACCCGCAGGAAAGGCTGAACTCCAGAACCTTCTTCGGCCCGGACTTCTGCTGTCGAAGGAGTTCAACCGCCTGACGAAACATCCAGTGGTCGATTTCCTTGGCCAGGGTAAACTGATGTCCGACATTCAGGAACGATTCGGCCGAAACAACCAGGCCGCTATCGGTGATCCAGCGCGGCAGCAGCTCATACTGGCTGATTGTCCCGCGGCCGAGGTCAAAAATGGGTTGGGCGTAAAGGAGAAACCGTTTCTCATCGAAAGCCCTCTCGGCCAGCCAGGCCCAAGCAGCCCGGTATTCCTGAAACTCTGTCCTCAACTTGCTCGAAGTCTCCAGGCTTGACCGGTCGCGCCCCTGTTCCTTGGCCCGGTACATGGCCAGGTCGGCATGGCCCAGCAGCTTATCGGCCGAATGGCCGTGTTCCGGATAGAGGGCGATCCCTATGCTGGCCGTGATGCGGACGGGCTGTTCTTCCAGGCGAAAGGTCCGCTCCCGGATAGCTCCCAGAATCCGGGCCGCGGCCGATTCGGCGCTCGGCAAGTCGCTGTGAGGCATGAGGATGGCGAACTCATCACCGCCCAGCCGGGCCAGGAGGTCCGCCTTGCGGACCTGGTCCTGCAGGAGCAGGGCTATCTCGATCAGCAACTCGTCCCCGGCCCGATGGCCTAGGCGGTCGTTGATGTCTTTAAACCGGTCCACATCCAGCCACAACAAGGCCAACGGATTCTGGTAGCGCTGGGTCTGGTGGAGATGGTGCTGCAGCTCCTCATGAAACCGGCGCCGGTTGAAGAGGTTGGTCAAGGAGTCGCGGTTGGCCAGCCAGTGGAGCTGGTCCTCCAGCCGCTTGCGGTCGGTGATGTCGGTCAAGGTGCCTTCATAGCACAGGACCCGGCCCTGTGCGTCGCGGATGACCCGAGCGTTGTCCTGGACCACAATAAGGCTCCCGTCTTTACGCTTGAAGCGGGACTCAAAATTGCGAATCTCGCCGTGGCGAGCCATCCGCTCCACCCAGGCCTCCCGCTGCTGGGGACTGGCGTAGAACTCCTCAGCCTTGACGGCCCGCAATTCCTCCAGGGAGTCATAGCCCAGCAAGCGCACCAGGGCCGGATTGGCGGCCAGGATCCGGCCGTCCGGCGTGGTCTGGTAAACGCCCTCGATCATATTCTCGAACAGGCCGCGCAGTTCGCGCTCCGAGGAGGCCAGGGAGGTGCGGACCCCCTCGTTCTCGATGGCTCCGCCCAGGATACTGGCCGCCGCTTTGAGAGCGTCAATCCCGGCGGCCGACCAACGCCGCTCCCGGCGGCACTCGTCGAAACCCATAAACCCCCAGGCCTGCTTCTGGACAAACACCGGAACGACGATAATAGACTTGACGGCTTGTTGTTCCAGAAGACCCCGTTCGCCGCGGGGAAAATTCCTGGTATGGCCGTAAACGGGCCGGCCCTGGCTGAGAACCCTCAGCCAGCGGCTGAAGCCGCCGGCTTCAAGGGACATTGACTGAAGGCTGGGGTTGCCGATCTGGGGGGCGACCCCCGGAGCCGCCCATTCGTAAACCTGGCTGATCAAAGGGCTTCCCTGGGGAGAAAGATGTTTTTTGAAAATATAGACCCGGCTGACATCGGCGGCCCGGCCCAGCCGCCTGATGACTTCCTTGATGTTGGATTCCCAGGAAGCAGCCTTGAGGAATTTTTCGGCGGCAAAACTAACCGCCTCCAGGATGACTTCGCGGTGGGGAAGCCTATTTCGACCCGGCCGGGGAACGGACTTGATTCGACGGCTAGCGGCGGCGGAAGGCTGCCTCCCGGGAATCGGCTTCTTCACTTTCCCCCGCCTGTCCTCTGGCTAAAGATATTAGGCCGTCGTTCCCAAGAAATCAAGGCCTTCGAAAACGCCTCCCCTTCTGTGATGCCACATTTAATAGAGGAGGGGTCTTGGGCCGGGGCTATTGAGCATAAAAACGGATAACGCGGATCACGGCCTGTTGGCACACCTTGCACAGCGGCTTCGCCCCCTTGCTGAACATCAGGCAGTCCACCATGGGCCTGAACAGCCCTCGCGAAGCGTAGCCGGCCCCCTCGAAGGCGCCCACCTGGCCGGCAAAACGGCTGTGGGCCAGATAATCATCGATCTTCTGGGCATGCTTCCGGGACAGGGCTTCCGCTTCTTGTTCTGTTTTTTCAATCTGCTCCCGAGGCGCTCCCTCTCTTTTCAAGCGGGCCAACCGCGCATTGACCTCCGCCCGAATTTTTTGCTGGGCGCCGTCCAGGGCGTCGAACTCTTCCTTTTCCCAGGGAGTCGGGACGGCCAGGCCCGGAGTGAGGAGGGTTTTCCATTTGAGGCGGGCCGGGTCGAGCAGCGCCGTCAGGTTGGGCTCGCGAGGCTCCATTCCTTGCGGATAAAACTCGTTGTAGGCCACCGCCGAGGTATAGTACTCATCGGCCAGGCCGGCGAAGGAATGGCCAAACTCGTGGAGCATGAGGTACTCCTGCCATTGATTGTCCGTGGTGAAGACGCAAAAAAGCTTGTAGATGCCGCCGCCGCCATAGCGTCGGTGGTTGACCATCAGGAGCAGAGTGTCGTAGGGCACGTGGGCGGCGATATCACGCAGGGAGCGGTTGTCCTCGGTCAGGAGGTAGCGCTCCAGGCCCAAGGAATCAAAGGTGGCACCCACAGCCGTATTCTTGAACGAGCCGTAGGAAGGTTCGTCACAGCCGCTCTCCGGAGAGGGGCGCCAGACGCCGCGGACGTTAAAGGACTGCCGCCAAGTGCGGTAGGGCTCCTGGCTGAACAGGATGCGGACAAAACGAGCCAGGTCGGCCTTGAGCTTGGCCTCCTCGGCGGCGGTGTAGCCTTCGGCCACAAAAGCGACGTCCACTTTGAGATGCGGGTCTCCGTTGATGAGAAGGTCGAAGACCTTGACGTCGCTGGAGAGCGATTCTTTGATAATGGAGGAAGAGGCCGGGTCGATCTCCTGGCTGAAAATGGAGCGGGGTTGGTTCCGGCGGTCGAAGACCTCGATGACCAGCTTTACTTTAGTTTTGGGAAAGGGAAGCAGGACAGACTCCTGGTAGGCCTTCATCACTCCCAGTCCGGCCGGGGTCGTGGTCTTGTACTCGCCGAAGTAAGAATCAAACCCTGTGGAGAAAATCAACCGGTCCGAAGCGGCGTCATAGACCTTGGCTTGATAGCGGCCGTTGTCCAGGGTATCGATGAGGTTGAGCCGGCTGCCGGCCCAGGAGCCCTGCTCCAGGATGCGGTCCAGGGTGATGAACTCCTGCTGGGCGTTTCCAATATGGGTGGTGTCCAGCCGCATGGTCTTATCCAGGAAATAGCGGTCGAAATCGTCCGACCCGGCCGCGGCCGGGCTCAGGATAGCCAGCCCTAGGATGAACCAAGCCCATGGCTGTTTCATTGGTGTCCTCCGTGGCGGCCCAGGACGACCTCGGCCGCCGTTTCCTTGATGATCTTGACCGCCGCCGCGGCGGTGATGCCCACCGGGTCGCGCTTCGGGTTGAGCTCGACCACATCCAGGCCCACGATCCCGGCCTTCAGGCTGTGAATAAAATCTATGGCCTGACGGGTGGACAGCCCCCCGGCCTCATGATGCGAGACGCCCGGGGCAAAGGCCGGGTCCAGCGCGTCCAGGTCGAAGGAGATATAAAGGGGGTTGGCGAACTCCAGAACGGGGATGCCGGTGATGTCCTTCATTTCCAACATCCGCACGCCGTACTTTCGGGCCTTGGCTCTTTGGGGAGGGGAGGCCGCCCTGATTCCGACCTGGACCAGGGTACGGGCCAGGCCATCCTCCATAATCCTGGCGAAGGAACAGGCGTGGGAATGAGGGTCGCCGTAGAGCTCGTCATACAGGTCGGGATGAGAATCAAAGTGCAGGATGTCCAGGGCCCGATAGCGGCGGGACAGGGCGCGGACGATGGGATAGGTGACGGAGTGGTCGCCCCCCAGGCTGATGGGCACGGCTCCCTTGTCCAGGATGCGCTCCACAGCGCTCCCGATCCTGTCCGCCACCTGAGGATACTCTCCCGAAACGTCCACGTCGCCCAAATCCACCATCACCGTATCCATCTCCAGGTTGACGGACTTCTCCGTAAACTCGTTGGTGGAGAGGCCGGTGGAGGCGGCCCGGATGGCCGCCGGTCCCCCGGCCGCGCCGCGCAGATAAGATGATTTGGCGTCGTAGGGGATGCCCAGGATGGCGATCTCGAACTCCTCGCTCTGCCGGATGGCTCCGCCGAAATCCGTCACTTTAAACCTCCGAAAAATAGCCGAGGCCCGCAAAGCTCACCGCCGAGTGGGTGGCCTCTTCCCGCCAGATGTCATAGTCGAGCAGCCGGCCCTCCGGCCAATCAGGCGGGGAGGCCTCCAGCAGACAGGCCAGGGCCGAGAACCCGCAGACGTTGAATGTGTCGTTGACCTCGCGGACCTTGAGCCAGAAAGCGGTGGCATCCCGGCGGCACAGCGCTTCAATGAGGCCTTGGTCATGCTGCCTGGTTTCGGCCAGCATGGCCGCGGCGCTGCGGTCATGGCCGAACTTGGGGCCGACGTGGGACAGGTCAACGCCGGCCACGGCCAACGTTTCCGGCCCCGCGCTATTCAGGAGCTCCCCCAAAAAGTGCAGCACCGGAGCGACGGCCGGGATTTCAGAGGCCCGGCTGACCGCGGCCATATGATCTTGGAATGGACCGCACAATAGCGGGACAAGGCGGAAGTTGGACCCGAACAGGCGCTGGAGAAAGATCAATTGGAGCTCCAAGGAGTGTTCGCTGCGGTGGCCGAAGTCGTTCGGGGCGGCAGCCCGTCCGGCACAGAGAGCCAGGCGGCGGACCGCTTCCTTGTCCGTCTTGACCAGGCCCAGCGGCGTCTCGAAATCCTTGACGGTCAGGGAGAATAATTCCGGGCCCAGGCTGTGACCCGTGCCCAACAGCACGACCGTGCGCGGCGCCGGGCATTGGCGCAAAATCCCATAGGTCCGGCCGTAGGTCCGCTGGCCGGATTGGAGGTCGATGTGGGGGGCCACCAGGGCCCTCAGCCGGCCGACGGCCCGGCCCGAGGGAAGGGCCTGGTCCAGGATTTGGTCGATCAGTTGCTCCAAGGCTTTTCGGTCAGCCGGGTAGACCCGCCCGGCCTGGAAGGCCGTCCGGACCGGCAGAGCAGCATAGTCTTGGATCAGGCGCTCTTTTTTTTCCTGCAAGGGCAGACTCTCCAGGATGGATGCCTTTTCCAATTCGTCCAGAATATGGCCGACGGACTCCATGGAAATATAGAGTCCGTTCTGGCGTCGAATCATTCCCGCCTGGATCCCCTGAACTTCTCGCTGTCCGTCGATCAGCCCGAGCAAGTTCAGCGCCTCGCCCTGGAGAAGAACCGGTTCTTTAATGATCTCCAGCGGGTCGCGGATCAAGAGCGCCTTCCGGCCTTGATAGGAGACAGGGATGTATTCCAGGTCCAGCCTGAGGCGAGGGATGCGGCCTTCTTTCTTCTCGGTCACGGTCACCTTGTATAACGAAATATCGGAAAAATGCAAATCGCGGGGGAGGCTTGGGGGAGGGCTTCGCTCCCGGCTCCGATCACAAACGCCCGAGCCCGCCCCTCCGGCTCGGCTCCTGCGGGCCCGGCTCCCGGGCCATCTACTCTAGCTAAGGAGCCCAGCCAGGAGCCTTGTGTCCTCGGAGGCCTCCGGCCTCCCTCGCCTGCGGGGCAGTCTCAGGCTGATCTCCGTATGGTCGCTGCAGCCCTTCCCCCAAGCCTCTTATTTAAGTTTAAAGGGTCAAAGAAGTTTTATTTTTATGTCTAGCCCATTATAATCAAAATACCGGAGGAAATATGGAGGCATTCAAGCACGTCGAAAACGAGAAGGAGGTTCTCGAGCTCCTGACCGTATCCTTGAAGCACGAATGGGCCGTCTCCCTGGAATACATCATCCATGCTTATTCCATGCCCAAGGGCAAGTATTTCTACTCCGACCCGGTGGTGGACGCCGCTTTGGATATGCGGGCCCAGACCATTCAGATCGGGATCGACGAAATGTACCATGCCCTCCAAATGGGTCTCGTCATCCGGCAGATGGGCCTCTTCCCCACCTTCCAGACCGACGAAGTCATCCGCTATCCCCGGATCGTGGACAACCTCCAGCGCAACCGGATGACCGAGGACTTGGTAACCGCCCTCTATCAGAAATCAAAGATCCGGGAGGGAGCCTTCCCCCAAGTCCAGAACATGTTCTGGAACATTGCCGCCGACGAGGTCCGCCACTCGCGCCAGTTCCAGGCTATGGTCGAGACGCTGAAGAGCTCCGGACAGGCGGAAGCGCTCTGCTTCCAGCCCGACCCGAAGGCTGAAGAAAAGGAGGAGGTCCGGCTGCTCCACCAAGTGACCGGTTCCGAGAACGAGCTGATGCACCGCTATCTGTACTATGTCCTGCTCTTCAGCGAACACCAGGATCTCGGCTGGCGGCTGTTCAAAAACTCGATCGACCACATGAGGCATTGGGACAAGAACTCGGGCCTTCTCCTCAAGCTGGGCAGCCTGCTGCGGCTGGAGAACGCTGAGCGCCGGCCCGACGGCAGCGAGCGCAGCCTCAAGTCCATGCCGGACATCTATCCCGGAGAGGACCGCCTGTCGGCCCTGGAGACCCTCAGCCCCGCCGAGGAGCGGCTCATCGCCCGCTACGAGGAGATCATCCGGCTCTTACCCGACGGCGAGGATAAGGACCAGCTCAAGTTCCATCTTATGCAGAACCGGGAGCACCTGTTCACCCAGGAGTGGCTGCTTAAGAACGCCCGGACAGTGAAGGGGCTGGTCTAGGACGGCCCATTTTGCCGGAAAATGACAGTTAAAAACAACCGGCCACTTTTTTTTGCGGGCCCAGATGAATATAATGGGATGAACTAGCCATGGCCGCCGTTCTGAAGATCGAACACCTGCGCAAGTCTTACTCTCCCGGATTCATCCCCCATAAAAAAGAAATTCTTAAAGATGTTTCCCTGGAGGTTGAGGCGGGCGAGATATTCGGCTACCTCGGCCCCAACGGCGCCGGCAAGACAACCACCCTCAAATGCCTGTTGGGCGTGTCCTTTCCCGACAGCGGGACGATCAGCCTGTTCGGGCAGCCCTACCACTCGCTCAAGGCCAAGGAACGGATCGGCTACCTTCCGGAGAGCCCTTATTTCTACGACCACCTGACCGCGGCTGAATTCTTGGATTTTTACGGAAGGCTTTTTGCCCTGGGCCAGGCCGAGCGGGCCGAACGCGTCGCCGGCCTTCTGCGGCTGGTCGGCCTGGAGCAGGCGGCTGATCTCCGGCTGCGCAAGTTCTCCCGCGGCATGTTGCAGCGCATCGGCCTGGCTCAGGCCCTGATCAACCGGCCCGACCTCCTTTTCCTGGACGAGCCGATGGGCGGGCTGGACCCGGTCGGCCGCAAGGAGCTGAGGGACATCATCCTCCAGCTCAAGCAAGAGGGCCGGACCGTCTTTCTCTGCTCGCATATCCTCCAGGACATCGAAATGATCTGCGACCGGGTGGCCATCCTGGTGGCCGGCCGAATCATGAAAGCGGGCCGGCTGCGCGACCTCATCTCGGAGAAAGTTCTTTTCACCGAGCTGGAAATTGAGGGCGTGGGCCGGGCGGAGCTGGAGAAGTTCGGGGAATGCCTGACCGGCCGTGACGGCCGGTTCCTGCTCAAGGTCTTCGACCAGGGCCGGGTCGGAGTCGTCCTGGAGCTGGTCCGGGACCGCCGGGGCCGCCTCCATTCCCTCCTGCCCCGGACCCAGACGCTGGAGGATCTGTTCATGGGGATGGTCAAGCAGCCATGAGACGAATCCTGGTCATCGCCGGCAACACCTTCCGGGAAGCTGTCCGCGACCGGGTGTTGTACCTTCTGCTGTTTTTCGCCGGTTCGACCATCATCCTGTCACGGCTGCTGGCCCTGCTGGCGGTGGGCGACCGGGTCAAGATCATTATGGACGTCGGCCTGGCCTCCTTGTCCCTGTTCGGGGCTCTGACGGCCATCCTCATCGGAACGGGACTGGTCTACAAGGAGATTGATAAAAAGACCATCTACACCCTGTTGGCCAAGCCCATCCACCGCCATGAATTCCTGCTGGGGAAGTTCTTCGGCCTGGCCTTCACCCAACTAGTCATCTTGCTTCTGATGACGATCTTTTTCCAGGCTTTTCTCTTCATCCACACCTTAAAACTGAACGGGCAGGTCTTCCTGGCCGCCCTGTACATCTTCATCGAGCTCATCCTGCTGACCGCGGTGGCCATCCTCTTCTCCATCTTCTCCACGCCCATCCTGTCCTCTCTCTTCTCCCTGTCCTTCTTCTTCATCGGACATTTTTCGCGCGGCCTGCTGACTCTCATAGGCAAGATGCCGGCCGGCGCCGGACGGACGATTCTCCGTTCCCTTTATCTCCTCCTGCCCGACCTGGAGAATTTCAACTTCAAAACCGAAGTCGTCCACCATCTGCCCATCCCCGCTTCCCTCCAGCTGAGCGCGGCGGCTTACGGGCTGTTCTATATACTGTTCATCCTGGTCCTGGCTGTCCTGATCTTCCGGCGGAGGGATTTCCAATGATCGGCCGGACGGTCCGAGAGAGAGGGTTCAGCACTCTCTTCCTGGCCTTCCTGTTCATCGCCTCGGGCTCCGCAATGGTAGCCCTCAAGCTGGAAAATGAGGCGGTGGCCCGCGCCCGCGTTCCCGGCTCATCCATCAAATATCTGCCCTCCGGACGCTATCTGAAGTACACCTCCCTGGGCTATTCCTCGCTCCTGGCCGACGTCATCTACGTGTGGGCCATCCAATACTACTCCGACCCGGCCATATCCGACCGGTTTGACCACCTGGACCACATCTTCGGCGTCATCGCCGAACTCGACCCCCACTATTCCGAGCCCTACCTCGTCGGCGCCCTGATCGCGGCCTACGAAGCCCGCAACCCCCGGCTGGCCCTCAAGATCCTGAACCGGGCCATGGCCAAAAACCCGGGGGACTGGCTCTATCCTTTCGAAGCCGGCCACTATGCCCAGATGTTCCTCAAAGACTACGAAATTGCCCAAAAATATTTCAAGCGGGCCATGGACATCAAGGGCGCCCCGGATATCGCTAAAAGGCTTTATGCCAACGCCGCCTTCCGCACCGACGATTATGACACGGCCATGAAGACCTGGCTGGAGGTCTACCAGACCGCTCCCGACGACCGCATCCGGAAAATCGCTTCCAACCATCTCTATGAAGTCAAGTCGGCCGTGGACATCAAACGGATTAACCAGGCCGTCGCCGGGTTCCTGGAAAGGTTCCGCCGCCGTCCGATGAACCTCCAGCAGCTTGTCCGGGCCGGGCTGCTGGAGTCCGTCCCCCGAGACCTCGACGGCCAGGACTACGTCTACCACCCCCAGACCGGCGCGGTGACCACGGCCGTTATCCCATGGAAGCGATAGACCTCGTCTTTGTCATTCTCTTCGGCCTTATTTGGGGGAGTTTCCTCAACGTCGTGATCTACCGGCTGCCGGCCGGGAAAAGCCTGCTCCGGCCCCGCTCCTCCTGCCCGCAATGTGGAACGCCGATCAAGCCTTACGACAACATCCCCCTGTTGTCCTTCCTCTGGCTGGGCGGCCGATGCCGGAGCTGCCGGAAGCGCATCCCCCTGGTATACCCCCTGGTGGAGCTGCTGACCGCCGGCTGTCTATTGATCTTGTACCTGACCTTCGGCCTGACGCTCCATTTCTTCGCCTGCGGCCTATTCGCCTCCGGCCTCATCATCCTGGGGTTTATCGACTTTTTCCATCAGGTCCTGCCGGACGCCGTCACTCTGCCGGGCCTAGCCCTGGCCCTCGTCTATTCCTTCTTCCGGGAAGGCCTGAAATGGACCCAGGCTCTGCTGGGGGCGGCCGTGGGCGGTGGGGCGATCCTGCTTATCTACGGGGTGTACTACTTGCTGCGCAAGCGGGAAGGAATGGGCCTGGGCGACGTGACCATGATGCTCATGGTGGGCGCTTTTTTGGGCTGGCCTCTGGCCGTCCTGACTCTTCTCCTGGCCGCCTTCAGCGGAGCGCTGGTCGGCCTGGCCCTCATCTTGGCCAGGAAGAAAGGCCTGCAGCAGGCCCTGCCCTTCGGCTCCTTCCTGGCCCCGGCCGCTTTCGTCGCCCTGCTTTGGGGCGAGCGGCTCATCGCCTGGTACTTGAGCCTTTACCGCCGCTGAGAGCGGTTATTCATTTTAATCTTTTTAAGGAGGAATCATGGCCCATTACGAGCTCCAACCCAACGAGAACGAACTCGGCAAGTGGACACTGAACTATCTGCCGCCCGGCGGAGGCCGCTACACGGGGCCTTTGGTCGTCACCAACAAAAGGCTCATCTTCGACGCTCAGTTCGACACGTCCGTCGGCGGCGCCCTCCGGGAACTTATAATCATCAGCGGGACGCACGGCGTCGTCTCCATCCCCAAAAACCGGATCAAGGGAGTTGAGGTCTCCAAGTCCTTTCTTAAAAAACAAGTGAAGGTCACCCTCGACAACGGCGACCTGCACTCCTTCGACTACGGAATGCTCAGCGTGGACCAGATCGCCGAAGCGATAAAAAAGTCATAGGCGACTAGAGTTTCATTTCTCCAATACATCAAGATAGGAGCTGAGCTCGAGCGCCCGCTTGCGGACGAAGTCCACCCGGTCGGCGGCCCGCATGGTCCGGTACATCGAACCCTCCATTAGGCCGTACAGCTTCTCTAGGAGCAGGAATTCCTGGTCCCGGAACTTGAGCCAGGCGCGTTGGGAATCGCGGAGAGCAGCCCCGCCTTCGGCCGGCAGCTTGGCCAGAAGTTTCTGATAGGCTGTATTCAGCTCGGCGTCCCAGCTCAGATAAGCCTGTCCCAAGCATTCGAGCATCCCGGCCGTGGAGGGGTCCTTCTTCAGGCACTCGTCCAGCCGCATATCAAGGGGAAGGCGCTTTTCGGCCGTTTGGGCAGGCAGCAGAAGAAACCAAGGCCGGGCGGCCAGGACCAGGGCAGCCAGGCAAAGTATCCGGATCCGCTGGCGGGTCATTCTTTTATTGGATGCCCAGGCGCTCGGCTTCCTTGGGCGTCTGTTTCTTGAGCAGGTCGAAAAAGGCGTACTGGGTGATGATGTTGAAGTCGGCGATCAGGTTGAACAGCTCATTGTCCTTGGAGAGGTAATAGCTCTGGGCCTCCTGGTAGGCTTTGAACAGGTCGGTGGGGACCGTGTTGAGGGCCAAGCGGCTGGCGGCCTCAACAGCCGTCCGGTCGGGTTCGCTCATCGCCTCTCGCTTTCGGCCAAGATCGACCAGCTTCTGGATAGTGCTCTCCTTGAGTTTCTGGACCTTGGGCTTGATGTCCCCCGGCTCAGGCTTGTCCTTAAGCATGTCCGTCACCTTGTTCAAGCCTTCGAGATAGACAGCGCCGATAGCCTGGCCCAGCTCGGCAGGAGAAGCAGGAGCGGGCTGCGCTGTTCCGACCGCGGTCGTCTCCCCGGCCGCGGCGGCCGGCGTCTGGCCGGATTCCGTTTGCTTCTGGCCGCCGCAACCCCAGGCGCCCAAATGAGCATCATCATACATAGAATGGGCATGAGCTTGATTTTGCTCATCATTCCTCCTTGATTATTGATATGGATACCGCGCGATATTATTTATTAGGAAGCCTGCCCTTAGCAAGGGCTTTCGGCAGCACCGTTTCCGTGATGCTGTTGTTTCAGGTTGTCGCGGCACAGCGCAGCCCCACCCGCCCCTTGCGCCAGAACTCGTCAATCTTTTTATTGCGACCGGTTTCGCCTAGAATATGAGTCATGAAACAATCGCCTCTAGCTAAAGCCCTGGGCTTCCTGTTCTTTGTCCTGGGAATTATGTATTTCGCCGTTGCCACCGAGGACCCTCTCGCCTCAATAAAGAAATTCTATGCGGACACGTCCGCCGCCATCGAGCTCGGCCGGAAGGGCGAGGGGGAGGGCTTGTACAGCACCGAAATCCTGATCAACAGCCACAACCTCCCCTGGCGTGCGGTGGGAAACTATTCCAAGAAAATCGTGTTCTGGTACTCCGACCAACCGGAGTTCGCCTCCACCGATAACAAAAGCGAGACGTCCGTCCTGGGCAAGGTCGAGGTCAAGACCACGGCTGCCGTCCGGTCGGAGTATGAAGAATTCCTCTTTCAGGACGGCGGCTTGGTCTTTTACTATCAACAGTCCCGGGCGGGGAAAGAACCGCAGGAAGAGGCTCGATATTATATCCAAAACAATGAACTCCTGAAGCTCCTGCGGGGAAACCAAGGCGCGGCCGAAAAGCCGGACATTTCTCCAATCCTTAAAACAGCCGCTTCTTATCAGCAATTATTCCTGGCGACTTTCAGGTGAGGCGGACCCGGCGCGCCGGGACAGGCCGGCCCCAGAAAAGAACAACGCCGAGCCAAACTCCTAAGCTGCCGGCCGAGGTGAGGCTCAATTGCTTTCCGCTCCGGCTTTATGATAATGGATGTATCAATGGACAGGGAGAAAAAAACGGCGCTGGCATTCCTGGCCCTGATCCCCGTCTTTTTCCTGGGCTTCTCCCTGTCGGTCAATCTGCCGGCGGCCCATAATAACTTCCTGACCGCCGACCAGGCCGTCTATTTCGCCCTGACCGAAAGCCTGGCCCAGGACCTAGACCTGGAATACACGCGCCAGGACCTCATCCGCTATTACCGGAACTTCGAGGCCGGACCGCAGGGCATCTTCCTCAAGCGCGGCCGTGAGGGCAGGCTTTTCTTCGCCAAGTCCTGGGGCTACTGCCTGCTGGCCGCGCCATTTGTCCGGGTCTTCGGGCCCAACGGTTTCCTGGTCTTTCACACTCTCCTCCTGGCCCTCCTCCTGGCCCTGGGCTTCCGCTATGCTTCCCTGGCCAGCAAGCCCGGCCCGGCTGTCCTCCTGGTTCTGACCTTCCTCTTTGCCTCGGTGGCCGCCGTCTATTTTTTCTGGTTGACGCCCGACTTCTTCAACCTGGCCCTGGTCTTCATCATCCTATTTTTATGGCTGTATAAAACCGCTCCCCCTGGAGAAAACGGCTCCGTCCCGGCCGGGGCGGGCCTCCTGGAGCGTTTTTTCCGCTCAAACGCCTCAGACTACCTGGCCGCCGGCTTGGCCGGCCTGGCCGTCTTCTCCAAGCCTCCCAACATCGTCCTCCTGGCGCCGTTGGTGTTATGGACCTTATCCCGCAAAAAAATTATTAAAGCGGCGCTCCTGGTCCTGTGTTTCGCCGCCGTGCTGGCCGTCCTGTTTGGAGCCACCTACCTGTCGACCGGCGATTGGAACTATCAGGGCGGAGAGCGCAAGTCGTTCATTGGAGAATTCCCCCTGGAAAAAGAGGGAGTGACCTTTGATTCGGTGGGCCATACCATGACCGCCGAAGGCTATTTGGATAAGGTTAGGCTCTTCCCGCTATGGCTCGTCCTGCCCAACTCCTTTTGGTATTTCTTCGGCCGATATACCGGCCTGGCCTGGTACTTTTTTCCGGCTCTTCTTTTCCTTGTCCTGTTCTTCGGCCGGCGGCGGCCGCTCCTGCCTTGGCTCCTGCTGGGGACGGCCGCCCTGGAGATACTCATCTACCTCGTGCTCATGCCCGACAACTACGGCGGCGGCGGCGGAACGCTGGCCAACCGCTACTTCCTGAACATCTACCCGCTTTTCTTTTTCCTGCCACCCTTGCCGCGCAGGGGAAGGGAGATCGTCTTATGCTGGATCATGGCCGCGGTCTTCATCTCCCAGATCCTGCTCAACCCCTTCAGCGCCTCGCACGCGCCGGCGGCCCACACCAAGCGCTTTCCCTTCAAGATCATCCCGGTCGAACTGAGCCAGGTCAACGAATTTCCCACCAACACCAACCCCAACGCCTTCCGCGTCCCGGCCGGCCAGCCGCCCTATGACGGCTACCTCCATTTCCTGGACGATAACTTCTATCCCAAACACCCCACCGAGGACGGCGTCTGGACCCGCGGTGACAAACCGGCCGAGATCATCCTCAAGACCTACTTCCCGGTGCACAAGATCATCGTCCACTTGCTGAACAACCCGCGCCTGAAGAATGAGATCACGGTCCAAGTCGAGGGCCGCAGCCAGAAGGTCACTCTGCCCCAGAAGCAGCGCGCCTCGCTCGAGTTTCCGGCGGGCAACGGATTCTCCTTCCGGGCCATCCATATCTACAAACTCAGCATCAAATCCTCCAAACCGGCTATCCCCTATTTTGAAACGAAAACGAGCGATGAGCGGCGCAACTTGGGCGTCTTCTTTAGCCTGGAACTCATCCCCCGCTGACCTAACTGACCCATGTGCGGAATCTGCGGATTCGTCCAAAGGGCAGGCCGGCAAAGGCCCGACTCCCGTATTCTGCAGGCCATGCTGCAGACCTTAATCCACCGCGGGCCGGACGATGAGGGGACATATCTGGCGGACGAGGTGGCCCTGGGCGCGAGGCGCCTGAGCATCATCGACCTGGAAGGCGGCCACCAGCCCCTTTCCAACGAAGACGGTTCGCTGTGGATTACCTATAACGGCGAGGCCTTCAATTTTCCCGAGGTCAGGGGTGAGCTGGCCGGCCGGGGCCACCGCTTCAAGACCCGCACCGACACCGAGACCTTCCTCCACGCCTATGAGGAATGGGGCCAAGATTTCCTGGAACATTTCCGGGGCATGTTCGCCTTTGCCCTGTGGGACGGCCGGAAGAAGCAGTTGCTGCTGGGGCGGGACCGAATCGGCATCAAGCCGCTCTACTACACGCTCCTCCCGGACGGCACGCTCGTCTTCGGCTCGGAGCTGAAGTCCCTCATCGTCCATCCCCTCGTCGAGCGAAAGCTCGACCTGAGGGCGCTCGACCTGTTCTTGACCCTGGAGTACATCCCGGCCCCCCATTCTATCCTCCAGGGCGTCCGCAAACTCCCGGCCGGCCATCTGCTCCGGTACCAGGACGGCCGGGTCGATATCAGGAAATACTGGGATATCGAGGAGAAGAAAAAAGAGGCCGAGGAAGAGCCCGGGCAGCCCCTAAACTCGGAGGAGGCGGCCGACAGGCTCTACAGCCTGCTCAAAGAGTCGGTCAAACTGAGGCTCATCAGCGATGTGCCGCTGGGCGCCTTCCTCAGCGGGGGCCTCGACTCCTCCGCCATCGTCGGCCTGATGCGCGAGCTGGGCGCCTCGCCGCTCAAAACGTTCTCCATCGGTTTTGAGGACAGGACTTACAACGAGCTGGCTTACGCCCGCCGGATCGCCCAAAAATTCTCCACCGACCACCAGGAGTTCGTCATCCAGCCCCAGGCCCTGGAGCTGACCGAAAAACTCATTAAGCATTTGGACGAGCCCTTCGGCGATTTTTCCATCTTTCCAACTTATCTTGTATCCAAAATGGCGCGCCAGCAGGTCAAGGTCATTCTCTCCGGAGACGGCGGGGACGAGATTTTCGGCGGCTACGAGCACTACCAGGCTCAGGCCCTGGCCGGAAGCCCGGCCTTCCGGGCTGCGGCCCGGGCCCTCCGGCCGATCCTGCGGCGCCTGCCGCCCTCCTCCAAAAAAAAGGTTTGTGGAACAAACTCCGCAGGTTTGTCCAGGGGCTGGACATGCCGCCGGCGGCGCGGCACCTGCGCTGGATGATGTTCCTTTCGCCCGAGCAGAAAAAAAAGCTCTACGCGCCGGGCTTGTGGAACGCGGCCGAGCGGAAAAAAGACATCCTGGAGGAGGAGCCCTGGGCCGGCCTGTTCAGCCGGCTGGGGGCTTTCGACCCGCTCAACGCCGAACTCTTCCTCGACCTCAAGACCTACCTGGCCGACGACATCCTGGTCAAGGTGGACCGGATGAGCATGGCCGTGTCGCTCGAAGCGCGCGTGCCGCTGCTCGACCACAAGATAGTGGAGTACGCTTTCCGCCTTCCCGGAAGCTGGAAGTTGCACGACGGAACAAGCAAATGGATCTTCAAGAAAACAATGGAACGCCTTCTCCCCCCGGAGAACATCTACCGGCCCAAAGAGGGCTTCAGTATTCCCATCAAGCACTGGTTGAGGGTGGACCTCCGGGATATGCTCCTCGACCATCTGAACGAGGAGAGGATCGTCCGGGAGGGCCTCTTCCACTATCCGGCCGTCAAGCGCCTTATCGACTCCCACCTGGCCGGCCGGGAGAACTACAGCCACCAGCTGTGGGCCCTGCTGGTGTTTGAGATCTGGAAAGAGAATTTCCTATAACCGCTCAATTAATAAAATATTTTTCGTTTTTCTGTCGATTTTAAAACCCTCCGCCACGGGCAGCCCGGGAATCCAGACGATCCGGCCTCGGGATAGGATGACGGGCAGACGGTCCCGGTCGGGAAGAGCGATCCCCTTGGACCTCAGAGCCTCCTTGAGCTTCTTGGAGCCCGGCGCGCCTAGAGGACGGTAGCGGTCGCCCGGCCGTCTGGGCCGGACCTCAAGGGGGAAGCTGAGTTTGTCCAGGTCCAGGAAAGCACGACGATTGTCGTTGAAGACGAACGTTCGGCCCCCGGCGGGCGTGAGGCGGCGGCCCCCAAGGATCACCCCGGTTTCACTGACCTCCAAAGGCTTCCGGCCGTCCCACTGGTATTGAAAGGGTGAAGGGCTGCGGTTCCTTTCTTTACGGAAGACAATCCCGCCTTCCCTTCTCAAAGCCACATCGCTGCTTAGAATTTTCTCTTTGAATTCCTGGAGCGACAGGACATCTTCGACATCATCAAACGAGACGCTCCGGAGATGCCCCTTTTCCTGGCGGATGAAGTTTCTGACGACGCGCCGGGCCAGGGCGCGGGGCAGGCGCGCCAGATATCCGGCGTCCAGTCCGGCCCGGCGCCTGCCGGACAGGACGGCCTTCTCCGTCCTGTCCGCGGCGATCCTGTTGAGATAGGCATCCTCCTCCCGGAGAATGTCCGCGGTGCGGGCCAGGAGCCGGACGATCTCGGGGTTGAACTCCTCGACCAGCAGCGGAATGAGGTCCAGCCGTATGCGGTTGCGGAGGAAACGGGGGTCCAAGTTGGATTCGTCCGTGACATATTCGACTCCGCGCTCCCGGAGATACTCTTCCAGGTCTTCCCGGGTGACTTCCAGGAGAGGCCGCACGATCCGGCCTTCGACTGCCGGGTGAATGCCGGCCAACCCCTGCGGGCCGGAGCCCTGGAGGAGCCGGAGGAGAAGGGTTTCGGCTTGGTCGTTCAGGGTGTGGCCGGTGGCGATCCGTGAAGCGCCGACCTCGAGAGCGGTTTTATTCAAGAACTCGTAACGAAGCTCCCGGGCCGCTTGCTCCAGGCCGACCCCCCGGCCCCGGGCCACAGCCCGCACCTCAGCCGAACCGATGAGGATGGGGATCTCCAGACGTCCGGCCGTTTCACGGCAAAAAGCTTCATCCTGGGAGGCCGCTCGCCGCAGGTGATGATTGAAATGGGCCAGCACAATCTCCAGGTCCCAGTTCTTCTTGATTTCGAGCAGGAGGTGGAGCAGGGCCGAGGAATCCGGACCGCCTGAATAGGCGGCCAGCACCCTTTGGCCGGGCTCGAGCAGATGATATTTCTTGATCGTCCGCAGGAAAGTCTGCCGGACGCGCGTCGTTGAACGCGTCTTCTTCATCAAGGCCATTATACTCCAGCCTTTTCTTATAGCCATATTTATCCCCCTTGCTGAAACAAGGGGGACAAAGGAAGGTGTCTCGAGCCAAAAACGCCTTCATCTCTATCAGTATTTCTTAATCCCCCTTAAGCCCCCCTCTGTAATTAGGGGGGCCCCTTAGCCAATTAAGGGGGAGCTCGATGACGTCTCCGGAGAGGTATGGCGGCGGAGGGATTTGAACCCCCGACACTGCGGATATGAGCCGCATGCTCTGACCAACTGAGCTACGCCGCCAGGGAGTGCTCGATTGTAGCGGAAAAGAACAGGCGCGTCAATTTTAGGGGAAGAAATCGCCGCTTGCTTCGTCAAAATGATAAACTATTATGCTTTGGCTTGGGCCTTCAAATTTTAGGAGAAAGCGGAATGTCACACCGAAGACTCATCCAGGCCACGGCCGGCTTAGTGACCCTCTTGGTGGCCGGCCTCCCTTGCCTGTTCGGTCAGGATCGCACGAAAATCATATCCATCTCTCGCCTGGACAATCCTCCCCTTATCGACGGGCGCATCGAGGACGCCTGCTGGAAGACGATTTCTCCCGTTTCCGGATTTTTTCAATACGACCCCCTCAACGGTACACCGGCCTCAGAGGAAACGCTGGCCTGGGCGGCCTATGACCAGAATAACCTCTACTTCGCCTTCCTGATGAAGGATTCTCATCCGGAGCGGATCTGGGCCGAGCTGACCCCCCGGAACGACTACGAGAATAACGACTCGATCACCCTGATCCTGGACACTTACCACGACAACAGGACAAGCATCAGTTTCACGGTCAACCCCAAGGGAGTCCAAAAAAATTCCGTGGAAACGATCTGGAAATCCGAAGCGACTCTTCGCCCCGACGGATGGGCCGCCGAAATGGCCGTCCCCTTCAAATCTCTGAGGTTCTCTCCGACCGCCAGCCAGGTCTGGGGGGTCAATTTCGAGCGCTATCTTCACCGTCTGAACGAAACGGACTACTGGACCGATGTCAGCCGGGACAAGCCGCTGCTCCAGCAAATGGGCGATCTGCAGGGCCTGGCCGGGATCCGCCCGGGCTACAATCTCGAGTTCTTTCCCTATGCCGGCCTCAGGTCCACGCGCTGGGATGGGACCAAGGACGACAAGTTCGCCGCCGGCCTGGACATCAAATATGGGATCCTGCCCAATCTTTATCTGGACGTAACGGCCAGCCCGGATTTCAGCGAGGTGGAATCCGATCCTTTCCTTTATCAGCTCTCCCCCTACGAAAATTATTTTCAGGAGAACCGGCCGTTTTTCACGGAGGGCAGCCGCTATTTTCAGATGACCACGGAAGGGGAATTCTATATGGGACCGGACGTCAACTTTTTTTATTCCCGACGCATCGGCAACCCCCGAATCGCCGCCAAGCTCTCCGGAAAGACCGGCGGATATGCCTTCGGGATCCTGGCTGCCTTGAATGAAGGACGGGGAGGGGACGAACTCTTCAGTGTGGTGCGCCTCCAAAAAGATATCTTCCAGAATTCCCAGGCAGGGTTCTACTATGCTGGGATGAGCGCGGGGAGCGATTATAACCGAAACATCGCCGTCGATTACAGCTTCAATTTCAATGACATCTACTACGTCCGGGGCTCGAACGCCTTCACTTTCAACAAAGATGCCGAGAGCAAAAACAACGGCCTGCACCTCCTCCAATTCCAGAGGGAGCCCGATGCGGGGCTCCAACTGACGTTCAACTTCCAGCGGATCGAAAAAAACGTGCGAGTCCGAACCGGGTATATCAACCGGACCGACGCCCAATCGGAGGAAATGATGGCCGGGTACGCCTGGAGGTTCAACCGGGGCGCGGTCAAGCGCTTCAGCCTGGACCTGACCGGTGTCCTAGAGCAGGATTCCGGCGGCCGCTGGACCGGCAGCGGCCTGGACCTTTTCTTCTGGACGGAATTCTTTTCGCTTCTCGAAATCCACGGCGGCCTGGAAACGGGGAAAAGCAAATATCAGGTGCTGGACCACAACGATGAATTGACCTGGACGAGGGATCCCATCAAGACTACCGGCGGGAACCTGGACGTAAGCTGGGAACGCGGCGGATTCCTCAAAAAGATCAGCCTGGAGGGGGGCTGGGAAAAACGGGGAATTTACAACGAAAGCTTCACCGGGGTGGAACCGGGATCTCAAACGAACCTGGAAGCCTCCTTGGCCTTGCGGCCGCTGAGCAACATCGAATGGTCGGTCAGCAGCGATTGGATCCGTCAGACCCTCGACCGGACCGGCGAAGAGGTCTTTGACGGGTTGACCTATTCCACCGCTCTTCACTTCCAGATCACCCGCAGCCTGTTCCTGAGCACCCGCCTCCTGGGAGAAACCCGGGAAAACCAATACAATCTGGATGTTCTCCTCGGATATTATTTCGGGGCCGGGAACATCGTCCAGCTCTCCTACAAGAAGAGCACCAGGACGGAGGCCTTCGGCCGAGAAGCGGGACATTCCCTCACCTTGAAGGTGTCCTATCTCCTGAGAATCTAGCCCCCGGAAATGATCGGAAAAAGCTCTTATTTTTTTCGCAGGACGGCCAGTGTCTCCAGGTGCGCCGTGTGGGGGAAAAAGTCGAAGGGGGCCAAGCGGGTGATCCTGTAGCCGGCCTGGGTCAGGGCCTTGAGGTCGCGGGCCAGGGTGGCCGGGTTGCAGGAGACGTAAACGAGGGAAGGAATGTTGAGGGCCAGGACCCGTCTGGCGGCTTTAACCGACAGCCCGGCCCGGGGCGGATCAAGGATGAGCACTTCGACCGGCCGGTCCCCCAGCCTGGCCGGAAGCTGCTCCACAGCCCCTTCCAGAAATTCGCAATTCACGGCGCCGTTTAATTTACGGTTCTCCTCGGCGGCGGCGATGTTGACCCCGCTCAAGTCAAGCCCGGTGACCAGGCCCGCCCGGCGGGAGAGAAAAATCTCCATGGTGCCCGCGCCGCAATACAGGCCCAGGGCGTGGGTCTGGGGGCCTAATCCGGCTTCCTGGCCGATGCGGCCATAGAGAATCTCGGCCCCAGCCGGGTTGGGCTGGAAAAACGTCTCCGGATAAATCCGGAACCTCAACCCGTCCAGTTTTTCCTCGATCCAAGGTTCCCCGGCCAGAAGCTGAAGACGCTCATAGTGGACCGCGTCGGAAGGCTCGTTGCTGATACCCCAGTAAAAACTATTGAGGGAAGGGACAACGGCCGACAGCCGGCGGCAGAGGTCGCCGAGATCAGGCTCCGCTTCGCCGGTGGTTACCAGGATGGCCATGGCCTGGCCGGTGCGCTTCCCCTCCCTCAACACGAGGTTTCTCAGAAATCCCCTCCCCGTCCGGCGGTCGAAGACCGAATACCCGGCGGAGCGGGCAAAATCGAGGAACAGGGGAAAAACGCGGGCCGCCACCGGGCTGAAAATGGAACATTGTCCAAGAGGAATGGTGCGCCACATTTGGCGGCCGAAGGGCAGCCCCCTCTGCCGCAGGCCCAGGATCACATTCCCCTCATCCTCGCCGAAGGCGAACTCCATCTTGTTCCGGTAGTGATAGAGGTCGGGAGAGGGGGTGATGGGCGCCAGCTCCGAACGGGCCGGCTCCAGCTGGCCTATCCTTTTCAAGGTCTGAAGCAGATAGCTCTCCTTTAATTCGAGCTGTTTGTCATAGCGGAGGTCCTGGAAAAGGCAGCCGCCGCATGCTCCGAAATGAGGACAATCCGGGGCCGCCGGAAACGGCGAAGGCTCCAGACGCTCGACAATCTCGGCAAAGGCGAAGTTGTCCCTGTCCTTGACGACCCGGATCCGGACCTTTTCACCGAGAACGGAAGATGGGATGAACAAGATGCGCCTATCCTGACGGGCCACACCCCATCCGTCGGGCAAAGCGACATCCTCGATGACGACCTCGGGTTCCGGCGCGAGGAAGCGCTCCAGGAGTCGCTTCACCCTCCTCACCGGAAACCCGACCACGTTGTCGAAATCACCCTGAAGGTCGGCCATAAAGGTCTGGCCTACTTCTTGGATAGCGTAAGAGCCGGCTTTGTCCGCAAAACTCTCTTTGGCCAGATACTCCTCGATCATGGCCTCGGTCAGCTCCTTGAAGGCAACCCGAGTGATTTCGTATCCGGTCAGGAGCTTATCCTCATCCTTTTTATATAGTGCCACGCCGGAAATGACCCTGTGCCTCCGGCCCGAGAGCGCCTCGAGCATGACCTTGGCTTCGCCGCGGTCCCGGGGTTTGCCCAAGATCAGGTTTTTGACCGCCACCACCGTATCCGAGCCGATGACCACCGCCGAGGGAAAAACATCGGCTGCGGCTTTGGCCTTGAGCACAGCCGCTTCCACGGCGAACCGGACGGGGTCGTCCTGCCGAACTCCCGATTCGTCCACGTCCACCGGAAAAACACGGAATTCAGCCGCCACTCCGGCCATCAATTCCCGGCGACGGGGCGAACGCGAGGCCAGCACGATGTCCACGAGTCTCCCTCCAAGCAAACAACAACTTAAGCCCATCTATTTTACATATTAGAGCTCTATTTTTGGGCATAAAAAATGATTTTAAGGCTATTCGCGGCATATTTAGATGAATAAAACCTTTAATATCAGTAAATTAAGCTGGGCCGCCCCCTTTTTTTCCTTTTTTTGTATAATATAATCATGAAGACCGTCGTCGTCCTGGCCATGCATGGGGCTCCGCCGCGAGACTTTCCCAGGGAAGAGATGCAGAAGTATTTTGAGCTTCAGGCACGGGAGCACGAGCGCCCGCCGGCGGGCGGACATTCCCCTAGGTTCAAGGAACTGGAAGCCAAGATGAGGGCCTTTCCCCGCGACAAAACCAATGACCCGTTCTGGCAGGGCTCCCGGGATCTGGCCGCGGCGCTGGAAAAGGCCAGCGGCTTGCCAGTTCTCCTTGGCTTTAACGAATTCTGCGCGCCCAGCCTGGAGGAGATCTTCGACCGGGCCGCCGCGCAAGGCGCAAAAAAGATCGTCGTGGCGACGCCCATGATGACCCGCGGGGGTGAGCACGCCGAAGGCGACATCCCGGCCGCTATCGGCCGGGCGCGGCAGCGTCACCCCGGCCTCCCCATCCTCTACGCCTGGCCCTTGGACACGGCGGACGTGGCGGGATTCCTGGCCAAAATAATAAAGAAACTAGCCGCCGAATAAGCCCGTTATTATTCCGGAGCTTGCCTGTCATAGCTAGCATCTCAAAACATGTGATTTCCAGGAGGTGTCGGAATCGCCCCCCCGGGCCCCATAGCGGAGGGGGGTCCCGTCCTTGGGACGGGGGGAACCGACGGGACCGGTTCCCCAGGAGCCTGGGGGGGATTCCGGCACCGATACTGAATCACATAAACGGAAATGCCTCCCCTGTCATAATCGCCGTTGCCTGACGGGATGTCCTGTGGTATAAATTCTTTACCGACATAGAAAATACCGGAGGCCGCGGATGATTCCGGAAGGTTACGAGGAGGCAGCCATGGACTGGGGATTGAAGAACCGTCTGTCGCGCATCATCAAACCCGACACCGGCCGCACGGTCATGCTGGCCGTGGACCACGGCTACTTTCTCGGCCCGACGGCCGGCCTGGAGGTCCCCCGCCGGACCATCGAGCCGCTCCTGCCCTACGCCGACTCGCTGATGCTGACCCGCGGTGTGCTGCGCACCTCGGTCCCCCCCGAAGCCGACATCCCCATCGTCCTCCGCGTCTCGGGCGGGACGAGCATCCTGAGCGAGCTGTCCAACGAAGGAACAACCGTCTCCCTGAAGGACGCCGTCCGGCTCAATGTGGCGGCCGTGGCCCTGTCCATCTTCGTCGGCTCGCCCTACGAGCGGCAGACCTTGCTCAACCTGGCCAACCTGGTCGACCAGGCCGAAGAATACGGGATCGCCGTCCTGGCCGTCACGGCCGTGGGCAAAGACATGGTCCGCGACGCGCGCTACCTCGGCCTGAGCTGCCGCATCGCCGCCGAGCTGGGCGCCCATCTGGTCAAGACCTACTACTGCGAAGATTTTGAGACGGTGGTGGAATCCTGTCCCGTGCCGGTGGTCATCGCCGGCGGAAAGAAAACGCCGGAAAAGGAAGCCCTGGAGCTGGCGGCCAGCGCCGTCCAAAGCGGCGCCGTGGGCGTGGATATGGGCCGCAACATCTTCCAGTCCGACTCGCCGGTGGCCATGATCAAGGCTGTGCGGGCCATCGTCCACCAGAAGAAATCGGCCGCCGAGGCCTATGACCTATTCAAGCGCGAAAAGAAATGAGGGGGCCGGGCCAGCCCTCCCCACGATTCAGGGGACCGGGGAAAGAACCATGCGCGTAGCGATGTACTACCGCAACAGCGACATCCGCCTGGAGGAGAGGCCGATCCCGGCCATCGGCCCCGACGAGCTTCTGGTCAAGATCATGGCCAGCGGCATCTGCGGCAGCGACGTCCTGGAGTGGTACCGGATCAAGAAGGCGCCCCTCGTCCTGGGGCACGAAATTGCCGGCGTGGTGGAGGAGGCCGGGCCGAAGGTTTCCAAGTTTAAGCCCGGCGACAGGGTCTTCGTCTCCCACCATGTGCCCTGCCACACCTGTCCCTACTGTCTGGCCGGACATCAGACCGCCTGTCAAACTCTCCACACCACCAACTTCGACCCGGGCGGGTTTGCCGAATATATCCGCGTCCCGGCCCTGAACGTGGACCGCGGGACGTTGCTCCTGCCCGAGGAGCTCTCCTTCGAGGAGGGAACGTTCATCGAGCCTTTGGGCTGCGTGCTGCGCGGGCAGAGGGTGGCCGGCCTGGGGCCGGGTCAGACCGTGCTGGTCATCGGCAGCGGACTCTCCGGCCTGCTCCACATCAAACTGGCCGTGTCCCGCGGGGCCGGCCGGGTGGTGGCCACCGACATCAGCCCCTTTCGACTGGAGATGGCCCGCTCCTGCGGCGCCGGCCACGTATTCCAGGCCGAAGAATTCAGCGCCGAACAGCTCAGGCAAGTCAATGAAGGCCGGCTGGCTGACCTGGTCATCCTGTGCGCCGGGGCGCTCCCGGCCGCCCATCAGGCCCTGGCCTCCGTGGACCGGGGCGGGACAGTCCTCTTCTTCGCCGTCCCCCATCCCGACGACAAGCTCGTCCTGCCGGCCAACGAATTCTGGCGGAATGAGATCACCCTGAAAACATCTTACGCCGCCATCCTCGACGACCTGGTCCAAACCGTCGCTCTCCTCCGCTGCAAACGGCTCACTGTCACCGACCTCATCACCCATCGGCTTCCTCTGGCCGAGACGGGGTTGGGCTTCGACCTCACGGCCAAGGCCGGCAACTCAATGAAAATCATCATAGAGCCCCAAAAATAGATAGAGGATATTTATAATCACACAGGGATATGTACCTAATTCTCTGGAATTAAGTACGTGTCCCTTAAGATCTCGCTGACTCCATTTTTCTCAAATCCAGCCCGCGCTCCAGAGCGCCCAGCCTGTACAAGCAGATTTCCCGCAGAGAAGAGGGATGGTGCAGGACTTCGGATAGAGATTGGCGGCCGGCGGCCCACAGGCCCCCACCCCGCACCACAACCATTTTGTTATCTTGTAGCAGCCGGATGATATCGTCCGTTTTTGTCCCGGAAGGCACAACGGGCACGACCGGATAGAGGAAACCGCCTTCCGCGTCAATGGCCGTGATGCGCTCGGCCGGCCGGCCCGTGGCCGGGTCAACCCAGTGCGCCTGCGCTTCGGCCTCCGGCAGATGGCAGTGCAGGAGGGTTTGGAAATCACTCCCGGCCAAGAGGGCCTTATGGCGGCTGATTTCGGGACCGTCGTTCGGCTGGGGATCGAGGGGAAGACGGAGAAGCGGCCCGGGAAGACCCCGGGGCATGGAGGCTTGGGGCGCCCAGAGCATGTGCTTCGCCCTGCGCGCCGAAAGCGAACCAGTGTGAAAAGGCGAAAGGCGGGATTCGAAAATACGGGCGCCCGTCTTGATGAACTCGGCCCGCGTCTCTTCCTCCTCCTCGAACTCACAGCCTGGCTCGCTCCCGGCTTCATAGGGATGAGGCTGGAAATCGAAGCAGGCCGCGGGGTCGTTTTGAATATCGGCCCTCAGCCGGTCCACGTCCACCTTCAATTTTTCCAGGAGACGAACGATAAAACCAGAATTATTGGCCAGGCAGGCATGGAATAAAGCTTCCTGGAGCGTCCCCCCCCGGGTGAACACCCCATGAGCCTGGATCATGGCAGCGGGATAAGCCGCCAGGCGGGAGGAAACAATTCCGGCCATTTCAGCGGAACCGCTGGGGACCCGGGCCCAGTCCACGGGGATGAGACCCTTGAGATGGGTGAAGCCCAGAAGGTCCACGGGGACGAAAGGACGGGGGAGGTTGGGCTTAGGCTCATCGTCCAGGGTGGCCACCAGGAGATCCTTGGTGTGGGCATGGAGCGAAGCGCTGACACCCGCCAGGCTGAGAATCCGGGCGTGGATGTTCGACTCCCTGGAAGCCCTGGACGATCTTAGGTCCGTTGCAGGTAAGGGGAGGAAACAGATCTGTCCAGGCTCCAGATCGCCCTTCTGGGACCCGCTGGCGGTAACGGCCATGACCTCCCGGCCGCCGGCCCCCCTGATTTTCAGAGCCATGTTGCCCGAATGGCTGTTCTGGATGTCGCACAGAAGAGAAGCCCGCCCTATGGACTGAAACAGCTTTACGACTTCCCCGGTTGCCATCTGGCCAATAGGCTCCATATGTTCTCCCTCACCCGGAATGAGCGGCTCTCTTGAAATATATCTTTTTTGGAATTATCATTTCAATACAAAGCTGGGCAGGAAGGAGGGCCTCCCGTGGATCCTGTCGGGACCATTCAAGCCCCTGTCGCAAAAACCGACGCTTATCTTATAAGGAAAAGCAAATGAAAGAGCCGCGCCGTTTAGGCCTTGTCACAGAAGAGAAATTTGGGGAAAAGAAGTGCCTTGGCCCCCGGGGCGCCAAGAAACCGGTCCTGGGGAAAGCCCTCATTTGGCTATGGTTGAGCCTCCTCTGCTTGACCCCGGCTCTTCAGGCCCAAGAGGAGCCTTTTCAGGTTCGACGCCTGTCCCTCCAGGAAGGCCTGTCCCAAAGCTCGGTGAATTGTATTATCCAGGACCGCAAAGGATTCATGTGGATCGGCACTCAGGACGGGCTGAACCAATATGACGGCCTCCGCTTCACCATCTATGCCTCCGACCCGGAGGATCCCCACAGCCTGCCCGACGGTAATATCCTGGCCCTCCATGAAGACGGCCAGGGAAACATCTGGATCGGAACATTGGCGGGCGGGCTCAACCGGCTAGATCGGGAAACCAAAAAAGTAACAAGCTTTCGGTATGAACGGGGAAACCCCAACAGCCTGGCCAACGACCGGGTCACCTCCATTTGCCAAGACGACTCCGGCACCCTGTGGGTCGGCACTTACGGAGGGGGGCTCGACCGGTATGACCCCGCCTCAAAAAAATTCACCCATTATCGGAACGATTTAAAAAATCCCAACAGCCTGATTAATGACCGTATTAATTGCCTTATAAGGGACAGTTCCGGGCTGCTGTGGGTGGGCACCTTCGACGGCCTTGATCGATTCAACCCCGGCTCGGGAGAATTTGTTCATTTCCGGCATGACCCCCGCGACGCCGCCAGCCTCAACGACAACCAGGTTGTGGCCATCTGTGAAGACCGCTCCGGCAACCTGTGGATCGGCACGGAAAACGGAGGGCTCAACGAGTATCTCCTCCGGCAAAAGCGTTTCATCAGTTTCGGGAATAACCCCCAGGATCCCCTGAGTTTCAGCAGCAACAACATCCGCGCCATCTTTGAGGACTCCCGGGGGTTGATCTGGATCGGCACCCGAAGAGGAGGCTTGAGCCTGTTGAACCCGGAGACGCAGAAGGTCACCCGCTACCGATACGATTCGAAAAACCCGAACAGCTTGAGCAATGATGATATCCGTTTCTTTTATGAAGATAGGACGGGGATGATCTGGATCGGCACATTCGGAGGGGGCCTCAACTGTTACAACCCCGCCAAAAAAGGGTTCATCCACTACACCCGCCAAGAGGGCGATCCACAAAGCCTGGCCGGCTATGCCGTTCGGGCCATTTACCAGGACAGGCTGGGGAATTTGTGGATTGGAACATTCAACGGCCTGAACCGCTTCGACCCGAAAACCAAGCGATTCAATCTCTATCAATACAACCCGGGAGCCTCCCAGGGCTTGAGCAGCAACCTGGTTTATTGTATTGCCGAAGACAGGCAGGGAGCTCTGTGGGTGGGAACTCAGGGCGGCGGCCTCAACCGGCTCGATCCCAGGACGAACCTTTGGACTCGCTATCTTCATGACCCCCTGAATCCCGGCAGCCTCAGCGACGACATTGTCAATGCGGTGGTAGTCGATCAGAGCGGAGAACTATGGGTGGGGACCCTCTTGGGGTTGAACCGGTTCGTGCGCGGAACAAACAGTTTTTCTCGTTACCAGAACGATCCGAATGACCCGGCCAGCTTGAGCGACAATGACGTCCGCGTTGTTTACCAAGACCGGTCGGGGAAGATGTGGATTGGGACCCGCAACGGCGGGCTCAATGCCTTCGACCGTTCCACGGGGAAATTCCGGCGCTATCAGCACGACCCGGAGAATCCCCAAGGCCTGAGCAGCAACTGCATCTTCTGCATCCAAGAAGACCGCTCGGGAATCATCTGGCTGGGCACCAGGGGCGGGGGGCTGAACCGCTTCAACCCGGCCACGGAAACCTTCAGCCATTATACGGTCAAACAAGGCTTGCCCAACAACGTGGTCTACGGCATTCTCGAGGATGACCCGGGGAATCTGTGGCTGTCCACCAACAGAGGGTTAGCCTGTTTCAACCCGAATACTCAAAAATTCAGGAAATACGACGTCCGGGACGGGCTGCAGAGCAATGAGTTCAATTTTGGGGCTTACTGCAAGACCAAAAACGGAGAGATGCTCTTCGGCGGCATCAACGGCTTCAACATCTTTCACCCCTCCGACCTCAAGGATAATCCCCATATTCCGCCGGTGGTGATCACGGATTTCCAGATTTTTAACAAGTCGGTCCCCCTAGCCCAGGGGCCGGGCGGGCGCCCCATCTTGAAAAAGTGCATCACCGAATCGGAAGCCGTCACGCTTTCCTATAAAGAAAACGTCTTTTCTTTCGAATTCGCGGCCCTGGATTTCATCATGCCGGACAGGAATGAGTACGCCTACAAGATGGACGGTTTCGAAAAAGATTGGAATTACGTGGGCCAACGGCATTTTGTGACCTATACGAATCTGCCGCCGGGCCGTTATGTCTTCAGGGCCAAGGGCTCCAACAACGATGGGGTCTGGAACGAAGAAGGCGTGGCCCTGAAGATCACCATCAGCCCTCCCTTCACCCAGACGATTTGGTTCAGGGGCGGGGCCATCCTGGCCGGCCTCCTCCTCATCCTTTCTTACGTCCAGCTGAGAACCCGGGCCATTCGGCAGAAAAATATCCAATTGGAAGAGAATGTTCAAGAACGCACCTCGGAGCTTCAGAAAGAAATCCAGGAGCGCCGGCAGGCCGAGCAGATCATACAGAAAGAAGCGGCCAAACTGGGAGCGATGATCTCGGGCATGGAAGAAGGGATCCTCTTGGCCGACCCTCATGATCAGATCCTGGAAGTCAACGGCTACTTCCTCAAGCTTTTGGGCAAGAAAAAGTCCGAGTTGATCGGAAAGCCTCTTTGGGATTTCGACCCCTTCCAGGAAGCCGGCGATTTGAAGAAGGATATCCAGGAATTCAAGGAAAAGCCGAATTCCAGCGCCGTCGTCAAGGAAGCGCCCTTCCGCGGGCTGGAAACCATTTTCCGGCTTCAGCCGGTCTATCTCAACGGCCACTACGAGGGGTTTATTTTCAACCTGATTGATGTGACGGAGCTGGTCCTAGCCAAGAAGGAAGCCCAGGCCGCCAACCGGGCCAAGAGCGAATTCCTGGCCAACATGAGCCACGAAATCCGAACTCCCATGAACGGGATATTCGGGATGACCGAGCTGGCCCTGGGCACGGAGCTCACTCCGGAGCAGCGGGAGTACCTGGAAGCCATCAAGACTTCCGCCGAATCCTTGATGAATATCATTAACGATATTCTCGACTTCTCCAAAATCGAGGCCAAAAAGTTCGAACTCGATCCTGTCCCATTCAATCTCCGGGACACGATCCATAACATTATTTCCGTTCTGGCCATCCAGGCCGACAGGAAAGGCCTGGAACTGGCTTACTCCATTCCGCCGGATATTCCGGACCAGGTGATCGCCGATCCCGGACGACTCCGCCAAATCCTGACCAACCTCATCAGCAACGGCCTCAAATTCACAGCCAAGGGAGAAGTGATTGTGACTTTGGAAAAAGGCGAGCAGACGCCCTCCGGCACGTTGATCCATTTCAAGGTGAAGGATACGGGAATTGGAATCCCCCGGGTCAAACAAAGGATGATCTTCGACCCCTTCATGCAGGTGGACGGCTCCATATCGCGAAAATACGGGGGGACGGGCCTGGGCCTGGCCATTACCTCCCAGCTGGTTGATCTCATGGGCGGAAAAATATGGGTGGAAAGCGAGCTCGGGCAAGGCAGCACTTTTCATTTCACCGTTCAGATAGGGCTGGCTCAGACTCCGGAGGTGGAGTTGAAACCCGTGGAATTCAAGGATATTAAGGACCTCAGAGTGCTGGTGGTGGACGACAACGCCACCAACCGGCAAATCCTTCAAGAGATGCTCACCAACTGGCAGATGCTGCCGGCCGTGGCGGAAAGCGGTATCCAAGCGCTGACCATGCTGGAAAGCTCCAGCTCCCTGGGCCAATCCTTTCCCCTTATTCTTCTCGACGCCAACATGCCCGAAATGGACGGCTTCACTTTTGCCCAGAGAATCAAACAGGATCCCCGATTTTCCGGCATTCTCATCATGATGATCAGTTCAGCCGGCATCCGCGGCGACGCCGCCCTCTGTCGGAAACTGGGTATTTCCGCTTATCTGACCAAGCCGATCAAGCAGTCGCTTCTTCTGGACGCCATCCTGCTGACGCTCGGAACGGCCGCCGAAAAACAAGAAGCCTTGCCCTTGATCACCCGTCATTCTCTACGTAAAGCCGGCCGTCCGTTAAAAATTCTCGTGGCCGAAGACAACATCATTAACCAGAAAATGACCGAGCGCGTCCTCCAGAAATATGGCCATAGCGTCAAGATCGCCCAAGACGGCGTTGAGGTGCTGTCCCTCCTGCCGACCGACACTTTTGACCTTATCCTGATGGACGTCCAGATGCCCAACCTGGACGGCTGCCATACGACCATGGCCATTCGCCAAGAGGAGAAAAAAACAGGCACTCATATTCCCATTGTGGCCATGACCGCCCACGCCATGAAAGACGACAAAGAACGCTGCCTGGCCTCGGGCATGGATGATTATATCTCCAAGCCCATCAAGCCGGAACTCCTGATCGAAGTGATCAATCGGGTGATCGTGCGAAAAGAGGCCTTCTAGCCGGAGGCCGTTAACCCACTAAAATATTTTGAAGCGTCTGTTCGGCTTCTTTCATCCTGAAATCAACAACGGGCGCGGAGGGAAGGCCGAGAGAAGCGAGCAGGGAGGCCAGGATGGTCTCCCGGACGATAAGGAGCGTGGGCCCGGCCCGCACGGCCAAAGCCATGTCCAGCGCTTTCCGCACTCCACCGCCCTGGAGCTCGAGCGGCCCCACCTCGTCCACGGCCAGGAGGCCGGTCAAGGGTGCCCGGCCAATGATGCCTACGGCCCGGCGCAGGCCCTGCGGAATAAGAAGGAAGGGGCCGACCTTCGGCCAGCTCGGCCGGCCTTCTCTTCTTAAGAACGGCAGACAGCCGCCCGCCCCAAGGTCAACCAGGTCATATCCTTCAACCCTGCCCCCTGACCAAAGGGACGGGGTCGCATAACCCACCACCTGAAGACCGCCGTCTTGTAGCTTGGGGATGACTTTCCGGAGAAAGGTTGTCTTGCCCGCGTGGAGGGGACCGGTCAGGATCGCGATCATACTCGACCAAAGGAACAGGGACCGACTAGCGCACCACCACCCGGGCGTTTCGGGTGGTGAAAGAGACGACCTGTCCGCCGGGGCCGTTAGCCGTGACGCCGCCGATGGAGATCTGTGTCTCGCCCGGATTGACCGTTTCAAAGAGGAGAACGGCCAGATTCCCAACGGCCTTGATCCCTTTGCTCAGGTCCGTGGCGGAGATGCCGATGGTGCAGGCGCCCGCGGCATTATCCACGTTCTTGAGAAATGGCGTGTTCTCGCCCAACTGCTTGACCAAGGGGCCTTCGACCACATCCTTGAGCTTGATGACCTGGCTGTTGAAGTTGAGGTTCAGGGAGAGGTTGCCCACCGGCTGGGCGCTCTGTATGCTGACCGTGATGCGGAACTCCCCACGGCTGCGGGACAGCTCGAAATTGGCCGGGCTGAGCACGATCTGATTTCCGCTTTCAGGGCCGGCCTCTTGGGGACGGGGCGGCCGAAGCCGGCTGAGGAGCTCCCGTTCCATGTACTGTTCGTCCGCCTGCGGCTCCCCGGCCGGGGCGCCGGCCTCCTTGATGTCCACCCACAGGGCCTTGCGGTCCTCGGGGGTCAGAGGGATCCGCCGGATGATATAGGGCGTGATCATCAGAATAACGTCCGTCTGCTCGAGCCGCGTATCCTCGGAGGAGAAGAGCCGGCCCAGGAGCGGCAGGCTTTTCAGGCCGGGAATGCCGGTGACGGATTTGCGCTCTTCATCCCGGAGCAGGCCGGCCAGGAGGTTGGTCTCGCCGTCCCTCAGCCGGAGGACGTTCTTGATCTCCCGGGTGGTGATGATGGGGATGTCGGCCACACCCGTCCCGCCCAGGGAGGTGATTTTCAGCTCC
Source organism: Candidatus Aminicenantota bacterium (assembly GCA_963702835.1). Lineage (GTDB taxonomy): Bacteria > Acidobacteriota > Aminicenantia > Aminicenantales > JAFGAV01 > JAFGAV01. Next base: position 309,777 of record OY969762.1, on the reverse strand, counting down.
AGGTTGAGAGTGACCTCTCCCTCCAAGTGAACCTGGGGGGTGATCTTGATGTCGATGCCCACGTCCTGATAATCGTAGTTGGTGATGGGCTGCTGGCTGACGCCGCCCGCGGCGATGGGGGCAAAGGTCGTTTTGGGGATGGGCACCTTCTGGCCGACCATAGACTTCATCTCCTCGCCGCTCAGCCCCCTCAGCCGGGGCTGGGCGATGATGCGGGTGTCGGCGTCCGTTTCCAGAAACTGGAGAAAGGCCAGGGGCAGGGTCAGCATGAAATTCCCGGCCTTGCTGAAGTCCAGGTCCTTAAGGTTGACCCAGCTTGTCCCTCCCGCGGCCGGGGGTTCGCCGTAGCGCAGGCCGATGATGTTCTGGTCGAAGCTGAGGCCGAGCTGCCGCTCCCTGATACGCGATACTTCCATGATCTCCAGGTCGATCAGGACCTCGGCCTTGGGCTTGTCCCACTGGTTGAGCAGCCGCCAGGCCAGCTCCACCGTCTCCGGCGTGTCGCGGACGGTGATGGTGTTGAGGGACTTGTCGGCGAAGACCTTGGACGCTTTAAATGAGCTGGAGATCATTTGCTGCAGGGGTTGGAGGGCCTCCTCGGCCTTGATGTTGGACAGGTAGAAGGTTTTTATGGCGTTCATCTCGTACTGGATTCTCTTCATGGGCTGGTCGGGCACGATGATGACCGACCGTTCATCGATGAGCCGGTAGAAGTTCTTGGTGGCGATGCACAGGGCCGAGAGGGCCTGCGCGAAGGTGATCTCGGCCAAGTTGATGGAGAAGGGGATATCGCGGAAATTCTCATCGAAGAGGATATTGACGCCGGTGGACCGGCCCAGGGCCAGGAACAGGGAGCGGAGGCTCGTCTCCTGGGGAAAATTCAGGGTGACGGCTTCGTTCCCGGCCCGAAGCTTGAAGGGCAGTTCCAGCTTCTCCGGAGCCTGGTTCTCCACCTGCTTGGGAGTCTCGCCCAGGCGGCGGATTTCCTCCAGCAGGAAGCGGTTGGACGGATCGTAGGCGCGGGCCTTGGCATATTCGGCCAGGGCCTCCTGGATCTTGCCCTCACCGGCCAGGCGGCGCGCCTGAAGGATGTATCCCAGGCTGGCGGCATACTTGACCCGGGCCAGGGCCAGCCGATAGACGGGCTCCTTAGGACCTTCCAGGGCCGCCGCCTCATAGAAGCGAATGGCCTCGACCCAGTTCCGGTTGAGCTCAGCCTGGTTCCCCAGCTTATAGGAACGGTTGAACGTGGCGCATCCCCATAAGCTCAACATCACAGCTGCCAAAAGGACGAACCTCTTCATATGTTTTCTCCCTTGATGGAGATCGTTTTCGTCTGGCCGTCCGGGCCGGCCAGTTCCAGGGTCTCGGGGCTGATTTTCAGGACAGTGTAGTCTCCAGCCACCCTGTCGCCCTCGGCCACGGCCAGGGCTTGGCCGTTCACCAGGACCAGCCCGACGATCTTCCGGGCCGTTGTGACAAAGCCGATATAGCGGATATCTGGGCCGACGGATTTCGGCACGGCCTTGTCGGAGGGAGTCTCGGCCTGGGGCGGGGCCACGTTGGCCGGCGGCCCCGGCTCGACGGCCGCTCCTCCGCCGCGAACAAAGATGTTCCGCCGGGGGCGCACCTCGGCAGGCCGGGGCTTCACCAGCAGGTCCTTGCGGATGAGGCTTTGGCCGGGCGAAAGTTCCGTCGTTTTAGCCTCCCGTTTGTCCACCGACCCGGCCAGAAGCAGCCCCCCGGCCAAAAACCATAGAATCCCAAAGACCACACCATCCTTCAACCTTTTTTCAAAGTACCGCTTTTTCCGGGGCCTATACATATCAACACTGTGGATGGGTGGCGCGAAAAAGCGATCCTTATTTCGCATAGTAAGCCGCCACTGTGATTTTCAAGAGGAGGTTTCCGCTGCCCGTATCGATATTGAGAAAGTTGATCCTCTCCACAAAAAGAAAACGGGGCTGCTTTTCGACCTCGGCCAGAAATTGTTTGAGCAGCCCGTAGGATCCCGAAAAATTGAAACTGACCGCGACCTTGCGGGCTTTCTCTTTTTCCAACTCTGAATAATCGAACTTGGCCTGAGGGAATTCCAGGCCCACCCCGCTGAAGACCTCCTGGAGGTCGAGGCGCAGTTCATTGATGCCGTTTGATTCCCGGTAGAAACGGTCCTGGCGCAAAGCCAGGCCGTCCCGGCCGGCCTCTTCCCATTGGGAAAACTCCTGCCGGAGGGCGGTTCTTTCCCGGTCGGCCGATTGGAACTGCCCGCGCAGGGAATTCACCGCCGCTGCCCGTCGGCTGAAGGCCCCCCCCGCTCCCAGGGTGAAGGCCAGCAGGAACACCAGCAGCGCCGCCAACAGCAGGGACAATCCCACCAGGATTTTCCGCTCCCCGGGCTCTAAAAATTTAACGAGTTCCTTCATAGACCACCGCGATTTCAGATTCCAACTGACCGTAGCCGTTCTTCCCCTCGCTGATGAGTCGGATGCTGGAAAACCCGCGGGCATTCAGGTTCTGGATAAAGGTCAGCAGGTCGTTCAGGCTCTGGAAAACGGCCGTCATCGTCACTTCGGCTTTCGAGCCTCCGCTGAAAGCCGGGTTGAGCGAAGTGACGGCGCCCGAGGCGGGCAGGGCTTCCTCCAGCCGAGACAGGAGGCCGACCCAGGAAAAACTCTTGCGCAGAATGAGGTCGTTCATAAAATCCACCTGGGCCTTTTCCTTCTTGGACAAATCCAGGGCTCGGGTATGGAAGCGGGACGATTCGAACCGGGCCGACTCCATAGAGCGCTCCAGGCCGGCCGCCTCGACGGCCAGCCGGCGGCTCCTGACCTGCTGGCGGACAAAGCTCCAGCCGGCGACAAAACCGACCCCCACCACCAGAACCAACAAAAGGGCCAGCAGCGCCCGAAAGAGGCGCTTGTTCTGCAGCGGCTCGCTGGCCAGGTTGATGCGGATCGTGCGGTTGTTTCTCATGCCCAATATCCGAGAAGCGGCGCCAGAAAATGCCTCTCCCGGGAGGTCAAGCCGAAGGAGGCCGGAGGCTCGAGGGTGCGGACGGGCAGGGGAAGCTTTTTCTGAAAAGCTTCGGCCAGGGCCGAGACGTCGGCCCCCAGGCCCCCTCTCAGCCACAGAGTCTTGACCGTCTTCTTCTCCCGGTCCTCGAGATAGGTCAGAGTGCCGGCCACCTCCTTGATGACGCTGTTCTCCAGGCTGTGTCCGGTCGGCCCGGATTCGGCCAGGTAGGGTTTGAAACGGTAGAGAGCCGGCTCTCCCTCCAGCACGGCCAGCAGGCTGACCGCATCCTCCTCGACATTGGCCAGGAGGACGTCCTTCTCCCTGTCCCTGTCCAGGAGGTTGAACAGCCCCAAAGTGGGAAGGCAGACGCTCCGGACCTTCAGCCCCCCGGCGGCAAACACATTCTCATACTCCCCGATGACGGCCGGCCGGGCTACGGAAATGAAGACGCGCTGGGGAGAGCCGTTGCCCAACAGGTCGAAGGACAGCCGGACGTCTTCCGGCAGGGAGGGCATCTGTTTTTTCAGCCTCCATAGGAGAAGCTCCCGTCGCTCCTCGGCTGAGGCCGGAAATTCATCGAAGGTGAGGATAAAGCTCTTCAGGCAGGATTCGGGCACCAAGAGAGCAGCCTCTCGGACAGGGGGCTGCGTCCGGCGCAGGGCTTCTCTGATCTTTTCACCCAACTCCGCCGTGTCCTTGATGTTGGGACGTTCGAAAGAAGGCACCACAGCGCCCGGCTTCAAGGCCAGCAGGGCTTGGCTTCTGGCCCGGCGCTCACGGCCCGGGGCATACAGACAGCTCAGGCTGCGTCCCGTCAGCATGAAGGACAGGGAGAGAACCGGGCCGCGGGCGAAATAATCTTTCAAGCTGTCCAACAGGCCGCTCATCGGTTCACTCCACGAAGGTTACCTTATTCAGCTCTTTCAGGCTGGTCAAGCCTTGGAAAACCTTGTCCATGCCCACTTCTCGGAGAAAGACCATGCCCTCCGCCTTGGCCCGCTTTTTCACCTCGGACAGGGGCTTGCGCTCCAGGATCATTCCCCGGATGACGTCCGACAGCTCCAGCAGCTCGGCGATGGCCGTCCGGCCGCGGTAGCCGGTCATCCCGCACTCGGCACAGCCCCGGGCTTCGAAGAAGGCCTGCCGGCGCGATTTCTCCGGGCTCAGCCCGGACTCGGCCAGCAGGGCCTCACTGGGCTTGACCAGCGCCTTGCACTGCGGACAGAGGAGCCGCACCAGACGCTGGGCCAGGATGCAGTTCAAGGCGGAGATGAAGCTGTAGGGGTCCACCTGCATGTGGAGGAAGCGGCCGATGACGTCGAAGACGTTGTTGGCGTGGACGGTGGTGAAGACCAGGTGCCCGGTCAGGGCGGATTGGATGGCGATCTGAGCCGTCTCCGGGTCGCGGATCTCGCCCACCATGATCTTATCCGGGTCGTGGCGCAGGATGGAGCGCAGCCCCCGGGCGAAGGTAAGGCCCTTCTTCTCGTTGACCGGAATCTGGGTCAGGCCCTCAATCTGGTATTCGACCGGGTCCTCGATGGTGATGATCTTGTCCTCGACGCTCTTGATCTCGGTCAGGGCGGCGTACAGAGTCGTGGTCTTGCCGCTGCCGGTGGGGCCGGTGACCAGGATCATCCCGTAGGGCTGGACGATGTAGCGGCGGAATTTCTGCAGGATCTCCACGGAAAAACCCAGCAGGTCCAGGCGCAGCTCGGCGAAGGCTTCGGTGATCATCTCCTTGTCCAGAATACGAATCACCGCGTCCTCGCCGAAGATGGCGGGCATGATGGAAATGCGGAAGTCTATGGTCTTGTCCCTGATGCGGAGCCGGAAGCGGCCGTCTTGGGGGACCCGCCGCTCGGCGATGTCCAGTTCGGCCATGACCTTGATGCGGGTAATGATGGGCGAGTGGAACTTCCGGTCGACAGGCTCCATGGCCTCGCTGAGGACGCCGTCCACGCGGTATTTGACCCGGACGCCCTCTTCCCGCGATTCGATGTGGATGTCCGAGGCCCGCTTCTGAACGGCGGTGAAGATGATGGTGTTGACCAGCTTGATGATGGAGCCGTCCTGGTCGGCCAACTTCTCGATGGAGATGACCTCCTCCTCCTCACCCCCCTCCTTCTCCACGATCTGGGTGATGAACCCCTCGGTGACGTCCTTGAGAACCTGCAGAGCGGCCTCGCTCTTGCGCAAGGCCTCGTGGATGGCCCGCTTGGAAGCGGCGAAAACCTGAACCTTGCGGCCCAGGAAGGACTCTACGGCGTCAATGGTTTCGATGTCGGAGGGGTCGGCCACCGCCACCTGGACGGCTTGGCCCTCCCGGCCGAAGGGGATGAAGTTGGCCCGGTAGAGGAAGTCCGGGGGGAAGGACTGAACCAGCTCCCGGTCGAGCGAAACCCGGCCCAAATCCACGGTCGGGACATGATAGCGCTCGGCCAGCTTTCTGACCTCCTTCTCCTCGGAGAGGAGGGTCGTCTCTGTTTCCTTTTTAGCCATATCCGGTTATCTCGTTATCTTTATTATATTAAAAATGGGCAGGTAAACGGAAAGGAGCATGGCCGCCACGATAAGCCCCATGACGATGATGAGGACCGGCTCGATCAGGGAGACAAAGGTATCCACCCGCGAGCGGACCTCTTCGTCATAGACATCCGAGACCTCGGACAGCATGCCCTCCAGGTTGGCCGAGGACTCGCCGATACGGATCATGTCAATGGCCAGGGAGGGGAAAAAGCCGGCCTTGACCAGAGAATCAGAGAGATTCTGGCCGTTTTTGATATCATCCGGGACGCCGGCTACTCGGTGGACCAGGAAGCGGTTGGGAATGGCCCGGCAGGAAATGACCAAGGCCTGGATGAGCGTAATGCCGGCGCCCAGCAGGAGCCCCAGTGTCCGGGAAAAGAGGGAAACGCCCGACTCGATCCAGATCCGCCTGGCGTAGGGAAGGCGGAGTTTGATGCGGTCGAGCCAGACGCGGTTCCTCTCCCTCCGCTTCAACCAGAAATAGGCCGCCCCGAGAAGAACTCCGAACAAGAGGAGGAAGAGCATGGAACGCCGGATGGCCAGGGCGGCAGCCATGATCAAGCGGGTAATCCCCGGCAGTTCGGACTTGAAATCGGCGTAGAACCCGGAAAAGCGCGGCAGGATGAAATTGATGAGGACCATCATCAGGGAGAAGGAAAAGACCAGAAGCAGGCTGGGATAGATCAGGGCCGACTGGATGCGGGACTTGGTCTTGTTGATGTCCTTGGCATAATCCGTGTAGCGGCTGATGGCCTGGGCCAGGTTGCCGCTCTGCTCGCCGGCCATCAGGGAAGCGGTGTAGACTGTGGAAAAACGGTCTTGAAAAGGAGTGAAGGCCTCGGACAGGGTCCTTCCGCTGCGCACATCGTCCGCCACCCGCAAGAGGACCTCCTTCAGGTTCTGGTTCTTGGTCCGGCTCATGATAAGCTCCAGGCTCTTGAGGACCGGATAGCCGGCCCGCAACAGGTACATCAGCTCCTGGTTGAACAGGATGAAATCCTTTTCCCGCACCCGCCGGTCCAGGCTGGAGAGCGAGAGCTGGACCTTGCCCCAATCCTTGCGGACGGACAGGACGCACAGGCCGCGGGACTCGTAATATTTGCGGCATTCTTCGCGGGACGGCGCCAAGCAGGATTCTTTGATCAACCGGCCGTCATCCGTGGCTAAGCGGCAGAGAAAATAAGGCATAAGATAAAGATTACCTCATTAAGAAACTCGATGGCTCGTCTTTCTGTTGCCAGCTGTTGCTAGGAAATCTCCATGTTAGGGGAACCAGGGGCTGTTGTCAAATTCATGAAACAGCTTTGGATCTGGCAAATTGGAGATATCGCCGAATTGGTTGACAAACCTGATGGAAAGCCGTAATTTTAGAGTATGAAAAGAAAGGCATGTCTGGCGGCCTGCTTCGTGGCAGCCCTGGGGCTGGCCTCCCTGCTCTCCCCTCCCCAGAGGCCGACGACGCTGAAGGGGGGGGCCTACTCCGGCGTTTTACGGGCCCAGGAAAACGTCCCCGCCCAGAAACCGTCGTTTGATTATATGAGCACCTTTCTATCCCGCAACACCAAGCCCTTGGGGTTGGAGGAGGACAAGGAGGTCAAAAAGCTGAAGCAGCAGCCGGCCATCAAATGGGCCATCCGGTCCAGCCTGCGTCATTCGCTTCAATAGGATATTTTTTTTGCATAATGGGTTCAATTTTTTGGATTTGATACGATGAACAAACGTCTCACCTCCCTGGCCATCCCTCTCATCCTCATTCTCCTCGGCCTGGGAGGGTTCAATATCTATCGCCGCGTCACTTGGAAAGAACCGACGGACGGAGTGCAGTGGGCGGAACGGTCCACCGGCCTCATCGCGGTCAAGGTCATCAGAGACAGCCCGGCCTATCTGTCCGGGATCAAACTGGGCGACATCCTGTTCAAGATCAACGGCAATCCGGTCAAGAACCGAGCCGACCAGGTTAAGCTGCTGTGGGTGATCTACCAAACGGGCCAGAAGGCTATCTACGAGATCGGAAGGGAAGGGCAGCCTCCCCTGTCCCCTTCCTTCTATCTGGCCGTCAAAGGCACGGCATTGAGCTATTATTATCTGGCCCTGGTGGGGCTCACCGCCTTCGTCATCGGACTTGTCGTCCTGTTCAGCGCCAAATCCCCTTTGACCCTGCCCTACATTTATTTCTATCTGGCCTCCCTCTGCCTGTATGCCATGTATATCTTCTCTCCCACCGGCCAGCTCGACACATTCGACAGCCTCTTCTTCTGGCTGGATAAGCTGGCCTTCCTGTTCTTTCCGCCCCTTCTCTTCCACTACTTCAGCATCTTTCCCCAACGGAAGAGGTTTCTAAAGCGCCTGCCCGCCATCCCCATCGTCTTCTACATCCCCGCCCTGCTCCTGCTGGCCGGCCAGGCAGCCCTATTCCTCCCCTGGTTCCAGGGCCTGGAGTCGGGCCGGATGCTGGACCTTTACAGCGGGCTGGATAAGATCGGGCTTCTCCACTTCTGTGCTTTCGCCCTGCTGACCATCGGCACGACTTATCACAGCGCCCGCCGCACCTCGAGCGTCCTGGTCCGCAAGCAGTACACCTGGATCGCTTACGGCCTGGGCATCGGCACCATCCCCTTCCTGGCCTTGGACGCCATCCCCCACCTTGTGGGCCGGGTGCCCACGGGCACCGGCGAGCTGACCATCCTCTTTCAGGCGCTCATCCCATTGACCGTGGCCTATTCCATCTCTCGGCATAAAATCATGGATTTCGAGATCGTCCTTAAAAAGGCCGCCACCCTGGCTTTTTCCTACTTCGTCATCGCCAGCCTCTACCTGGTAGTCAGCTCCCAGACGAGATTTTTCTCCGAAAACCGGATGAACGTGGTCATCCTGGGAGTGCTGGCCATCGTCCTGGGGGCCACGCTTTTCGGCCCGCTGAAAAAGCTCTTTCAGTCCATTCTCGACCGAGTCTTTTATAGGCGCAGCTACAAGTACCGCAAAACGCTTCTGTTCATCAGTCAGGAGTTGAGCCGGGAGCGTAACCTTCAGCAGCTCAGCCAGCGGCTGCTGGAACTCATCGCCAACGCCCTATCCTTGAAAGGCATCGCCCTGCTGCTGACCGAGGAGAAAGTGCCCCATGCTTTCTCCCTCCTCCAGGCCAGGGGAGAATTCCCTCCCCTGCCCTCCCGGATCACGCTCGATCCGGACCTCTTCCAGTCCTTTAAGGAATCGGAGCATTTGTCCTACTACGCCTTCCCCGACCGGCGCGACCTTCGCTTCCGCTTGGAGAAACTATCGGTGTGGGGCTTCTTTCAGTTCATGCCCCTCAAGGTCGAGGACAAGTTCATCGGCTGCCTGGCCATGAGCAAAAAAACGAATGCCGCCTACCTCACCAGCGAGGACTGGGAGCTGCTGACCACCATCGCCTACCCGGTGGCCTTGGCCCTGGAGAACGCCTATCTCTACGACCAGGCCAGCCTGCGGACCATGGAGATGGAACGGCTCAAGGATTACAGCGAGAATATCATCGAAAGCCTGACCGTGGGCGTGGCCGTCCTCGACCAGGAGGGAAAAATCATCGGCTGGAACCGGGTCCTGGAAGAGACCTTCCTCCGCCGGAAGGACAGCGTCCTGGGGCAGAGCCTGTCGGCCATGATCGGCGAGACGAACTTCTCGGCCATATTCCTCCCCGACACCCAGCAGGAGTACCAACTGCTGAGCGAGATCCGCATGGACATCCGTCCCGGCTTGACCAAGATCTTCGACATCGCCAAAACCCCTCTCCTGGACAACCGGCTCAACCCCTACGGCACGATCATCGTCTTCGAGGACATCACCGACAAGATCATGCTTCAGCAGCAGCTGATAACCTCGGAGAAACTGGCCTCCATCGGGCTGCTGTCGGCCGGCGTGGCCCACGAGATCAATACGCCCCTGACCGGCATCTCCAGCTACGTGCAAATGCTGCAGAAAAGGCTGACCGATCCCCATTTCGCCCAGATCCTGGTAAAAATAGAGGCCCAGACCGACCGGGTGGCGCGGATCATCAAAAACTTGCTCAACTTCGCCCGGAACCCCTCCGGGATCGCCTTCAGCCGGGTCAACCTCATCGACAACCTGAAGGAAATCCTGGCCCTCATCGAGTATAAACTGAAGGCCATGAACATCCGGCTGGAATTCAACCCCGCGCCGCTGCGGCCCATTTGGGCTCAAGGCGAGCGGCTGCAGCAGGTCTTCATCAACATCATCCTCAACGCCCTGGACGCCATGCCCGAAGGCGGCATCCTCCGCCTCGACGTCAGCCAGCAGGACAGCGAGGCCTTGGTGCGCATCGCCGATACGGGCGCGGGCATCAAGAAAGACCACCTGCCTCGGATTTTCGACCCCTTCTTCACCACTAAGGGTCTGGGCAAGGGAACCGGGCTGGGGCTGTCCATCAGCTATGCCATCATTAAAGAACACGAGGGTAGGATCACTGTGGAGAGCCTGGAGGGCAAAGGCTCGACCTTCAGCGTGGTCCTGCCCATGGACCTGGACGTCCGACACCGGCGTCCGGATAACTCTCGCCCTCAAGGAACAAACCATGGCACAGGCAAAGACCATTCATCTGATTGACGACGAACCCATCATCCACGAAGTGCTGGGACAGCTTCTGAGCTCAGAAGGCTACGAAGTCGAGATCTCCGCCTCGGGCGAGGAAGCGCTGGGGAAACTATCCCAGCAGGCCTTCGACCTGACCCTGCTGGATATGCTCATGCCGGGCATGGACGGGCTGGCCGTGTTGAAGCGCATTCGGGAGAAAGACCCCCAGGCCACGGTCATCATCATCACTGCCTATGCCTCGGTCGAATCGGCCCTGGCGGCCATGAAGAACGGGGCCTACGATTACATCCAAAAGCCTTTTAAGCACGAAGAACTGATCCTCACCATTCAGCGCGCCCTGGAGCGCCGCCACCTGCAAAAAGAGAACCTGCGGCTGAGGGATGAGCTGCGGGGGAAATTCAGCTTCACCAACATCATCGGCAAGAGCAGGGCCATGGAAAGCATCTTTGAGCTGATTAAAGCGGCCGCCCCCACCCGCAGCACTATCCTCGTCCAGGGCGAGAGCGGCACGGGCAAGGAGCTGGTGTCCCGTTCCATCCATCTGAACAGCGACCGGGCCCAGTTCCCCTTCATCACCGTCAACAGCGGCTCGCTCCCCTCCGATCTGCTGGAAAGCCATCTCTTCGGCCACGTCAAGGGCGCCTTCACCGGAGCCGTCAGCCACAAGATGGGCCTGTTCGAGGCGGCCGACCGGGGGACCATTTTCTTCGACGAAATCTCGACCCTCAACATGGAGACCCAGGCCAAGCTGCTGCGGGTCATGCAGGAGAAAGAATTCATGCGGCTGGGGGGGACCAAGACCCTAAAAGTTGACGTGCGGATCATCGCCGCGACCAACACCGACCTGGAGGAGATGATTCAAAAGAAGGCCTTCCGGGAGGATCTCTTCTACCGGCTGAACGTCATCAAGATCGAGCTCCCCCTTGCGCCAGCGCAAGGAGGACATCCCCCTCTTGGTCAAGCACTTCCTCAGCCAGTACGGCCAGGAAAACGGCAAGGATATGGAAGGCCTGACCGATGAGGTGTGGGATATCCTGATGGGCTATCACTGGCCCGGCAACATCCGCGAGCTGGAAAACCTCATCGAGCGAGCGGTCGTTTTTACTAAAACCAAGATCGTCGACAGCTCCAGCCTGCCCTCCTTCCTTCTGGCGCCGAGGAGCGCGCCCAGTCCGGAACCGCCGGCCGGGGTCAAATCGATGGCCCTCAAGGAACAGCTTCAATCTTTCCAACGGCAAGTGATCGTGGACACCTTGAGGAAGACGCGGGGGGTTCAGAAACAGGCGGCCAAGATGCTGGGGTTGAAGCCGACCACCTTGAACGAAATGATCAAAAGGCTCAAGGTCGATACGGAAAGCTTCTCCTAGCGCTCCGCCTTGTCAGTTTTGAGCCTCTAGCGGACAACCGTCAGGCGTCCCGGCACGAGCCGGACCGGGTTGACCTTGACGTCGGTGAGCCGGCCGCCGAAGGGCAGGCTGAAGGAGACCTCCTTCGTTTCCACGATGATTTTTTGGTTGATCTTGTTTCCCGCCTCGGACCATTCCAGCCACAGGGGAAAGATAAAAACGTCGGACTTCTGGTTGACCTCGACCTGGAGAAAACGCTCCTGGCCCTTTTTGACCTCGCTCAGAATGATCCTGGCCTCGGGCAGGGTGTAGGAATCGAACCACGGCCCGAAGAACACATCGAGCTTTCGTCCGGAGGCCTGCTCCATGGCCTGGATGAAATCGCCCGTGCTGGCCGCGCCGTAGCGATGCCTGGAGAAGAAATCCCTGATTCCTGACCAGAAGGCCTCCGGGCCGATGATTTCCTGGAGGAGGTTCAGGACGGCCGAGGTCTTGTCGTAGAGAATAGCCTGGTAAGCATCAAAATTGAGAAAACTGAGCCGTGAGCCGAGAGAGATCTGTCCCCACACGGACAGCTTGTCCGTCCATTGACAGAACTTGTCCATGATAGAGGTGTAAGTCCGCTCGCCGTATTTCCGTCTCAGGAACTGGGTCGTGGCGAACTGAGCCAGCCCCTCGCTGAGCCACTGGTCACGGTAGGATTTCCAGGTCAGGCCTTGGCCCCACCATTGATGGGCGATCTCATGGGCGATGAAATATTCCTTCCAGCGGGAAAGGTCCACGGGGCTGGCCGCATTGAGGAACGACTGGTTGCTCTCCACTGAGCGCGGCAACTCATTCAGGACGGCGAATGAGGCGGGGCTGTGCCCTCCTCCGGAAGACCACAGGCGGTGGATGACGGCCAGTTTCTCGTAGGGGAAAGGACCGAACAGCGCTTCATAGAAATCAAGAATTTCGCTGATCGTTGAAATGGTCAGCTTTCTGAGGAACATATTAGAGGTCACATAGTAACTCAGCGGCAGGGGTTGGGCGATTTCGCCTTCCAGGTCGAAATCGCCGACTATGAAGGACAGATACTTGACCGGTTTTTGGGTATTAAAAACAAACATCACTCGCCCGGATTTGTTGGGTTCCCCCTCTCTCGGCGGGCCGTTGAACGCGGAGCGCTCCTGGAGCAGGCCGTTGGCTTGGCAAGAATATTCCGGCGGGACGATGATGCTCTGCTGGGCGGTGAAGTAGTCTTCCTCGGAAGGCTCGGGATACCAGGCGGCCGAATGGCTGAAGAGGAAACTGTCGTAGCGGGGAGGAGTCAGGATCAGCGTTTCGCCGAACTGCCCGGCCGAAACGACATCGGTGGTCTGCTCGGGCGGGACCAGCCGGCCCCGGTATTCGATGTCGAAATAAAAAATCGCATCCTGACGGCAGGGCTCCAACAAATAGATGTAGACCAGGTCGCGGAGCCTATCCTGTGTATAAAACAGCTCCCGCCCCTTAGAGTCCAGGATGCGGATGATCTCCAGGTCCCTGTTGAGGCGGAACTTCAGGCTGTCCAGAGAATCCCTGTTGGACAGGACGAAAACCCGGGCCCGGACCGAAAGCCAGGCCGTCTGAGGCCAGAAGCGGACCTCCAGGTCATAATGCTGGACGTCGAATTTCTCCTGGAAGGAGATGAACATATTTTTCCCCGCGCCTTGCCCGGGCGGAGAATAAAGGTTGATCAGCTTCTGCTTGGGCTGTTCGATGAAATGAATCTCTTCCTGGGCAAAGGGCGCGAAAATGTAGGAGAACTCCTTCTTCTGGCTCGTCTGGAACTCAAGGATGGCCTCCTCTCCCTGGGGCAGAAAGGAGAAGCGCTCCCGGCCCAGGGAACTGACCACGGTGAAAAAGCGGGGGTAATGCTTATCGAAAAGGGCCGCCGCCCTGGCCCTGACCGCCTCGGAAAGGGCGACGGGCCGGCTGGCCTCGTTCCGTTCAATCCGGATATTCTCATTGAAAAAGGAATCGGAGAACCGGCAGAAGGCATACTCGATTTTTTTTTGGAGCTTGCGGGTCCGGTAGGCCAGTTCGAGCTGATGCCCTTCTTTCGGATCGGAGGGCGTATAAGAAACAAGCCCAGGGCCCATGACCAGGAGGGCCGTCTCCAGGCCGGGTATATTATCGTAGAAGACTAAAGCGTTGGTGAAGGTGAGGGAGATGTCCTGGTGGCTGATCTCAACCCGCGAGGCGAGTTCGACCCGCTCGGAAGGGAGCTTAATCTTGTACAAGAGGCCGAGGTCGCCCCTGACCAACTTATCGGCAATCAGCCAGCCCGCGCCGTTCCGCTCCAGGCGGAGTTCCCAATACTGGACAAAGGCCGAATAATCATTCTCAAAAATCGCCTGGAAAAAGACCCGCCCATCATCCGCGGCAACGGCCTTTTCACTCGACAAAAAAAAGGAAGCCCGGTCCATGTTGAAGATTTCGAAAAGGCTGCGCTGAAAAACGGCTTCCTGTTCTCGGATGGCTGGGGCAAAGAGGTCCACATAAGCCGTGCTGTTCTTGTCCATGATGGAGGCCCGCAGCTTGGCGGCCAGGTCATCGAGCCCCTGACCGGCCGGTAACAAATCCGAAGCCTGGGATAGGATAAAAAACAGCCAAAAGAAAAGGGTCGCCCGAGCCGCTTTATTGGTCATGGATGGTCCGCCCTTATATCGATCATGGCCACAGATGCCAATTTTTATTTGCAGTATTTGTGCCAAGAAAAATAAGGCTTTTCCAGATATAAATTCTAGACCAAGGCTAAATAAATGTAAATTCTTTTTACAGCGGAGTCTGGAACACGGTTTATTTTTTCAATAGTCTGTGGAGGATGCCCTCCATGTCCTTGACTTTGCCCTCCAGCCGGCCTTTGGCCCCCTCTCGGTCATCGATGGCAATATGGGTCATGACTCGGCCGGCCTCCTGCCTCATCTTGGAGTGGCACTCTTTGATCAAGGCGAACACGGCCTCCCATTCTCCCTCGACGATGGTCCCCATGGCCGTCACTTTATAGGGCAAGCCGCTATGGTCAATAATGTCCAGGAGCTGGGCCACGGGCCTGGCCAGCTCTTCGCCGCGGCCTATGGGCACGATGCTGAATTCAACTACCATTATTTCTCTCCTTGCGCCGCTCTTCTTCCTTTCTCTTGCGCAGATCTTCCTCCCAGGTCACAAAGCTGTGGTAGTAGACGGCATCTCCCTCGTCGATGCCGCGGGTGATCTCGGTGATGTGCGAGGTCGAGGCGCCGAAGGCCTCCACGGCAAAAAAAACCGCTTTTTCCGGGTCCACTTCCGCGCCGCAGGTGTAGATGTCGAGCGCTCCGTAGCCGTGTTCGGGCCAGGTGTGGATGGAGATGTGAGATTCGGAGATGACCACCACGCCGCTGACGCCGTTGGGCGGGAATCGGCTGAAGGAGATAGCCCACACTTTGGCGCCGGCTATCTCAGCGGACTTGACCAGGATTTGTTGCACCTTCTCTATGCTGCCGATGATGTCCGGATCGCAGTTAGAGGCTTCCACGATGTAATGATGTCCGATGGTCCGGAATTCCTTTCCCGCCATTGCTCACCTCCTGCCCAGAAAAGCCCATTATGGCACAATGGGTACGCCTGTCAATCAGTTACACCAGCACCCGCCGCTCTTCCTTGACCGTATTCAGCACGAGGTGGGTGACGCTGCGGTCCAGGTTGGGCAGCGACAGCAATTTTTTAATGAAGGCGCTGAGGTCATCCCGGCTGCGGAAACGGCCGATGACCAGGGAATCCCATTCGCCGGTGATGTCATAGACGGCGCTGACCCGGGGGTCCTGGGCAATACGCTTTTGCGTTTCGAGCAACTTCCCTTTGGAGATGCGCAGGGCAATGATGGCCGTCAGGTCCAGGCCGAAAGCGGCGGCATTGACCACGGGAATATAGCCCTGGACGGCGCCCGTGCTCTCCATCTGCTTCACTTTATGGATAACGGAAGTGACCGAGGTGCCCGCTGCCTTAGCGATCTCGCGGAAGCTCTGACGGGCGCTGACATTCATTATACCGATGATCTTCCGGTCAAGGTCGTCGATCATGTGCTCCTCCTTGATCTATTGAACTTATTTTTATGTAATTTGATGTCAATTGTCAATAAATATTATTATTTACTTGACATTTGACTTTTATTAATTTATATTTTGCTACAAAAAGCATGGCCCAAGATAGAGCTTCATATAAAAAAGGAGGCCCGCTCATGACCCCCACGGCCAAAACGTCCAAGCCCTTCGGCTTCAAGTCCGAAGAGGATGTGCTGAGGTACGTCCGGACTCCGGCTCACAATATCGAGTTTATCAGGGTGATATTCCCCGATATCCTGGGCCGGCCCATGGACTTCGCCTTTCCCCGCGAAGAGCTGGAGTCGGCCTTCCGGGAGGGGAAAGGCTTCGACGGATCCTCCATCGAGGGGTTCGTCCGCATCGAAGAAAGCGACCTGGTCATCCGGCCGGAAGCCCGCACCTTCCGCGTCCTGCCCTGGGAATACGCCGGCTTCCAGCCGGACACGCGCTGGCGGGAGGGGGTCATGTTCGGGGACATTCTGACCCCGGAGGGGAAGCCCTACGAGGCCGACACGCGCTGGATTCTCCGAGAGGGCTTGAAAAAGGCGAAAACGGAATTCGGGGTTGATGACTTCAAGGTGGGGCCCGAGCTCGAATTCTTCTTCTTCCCCTCCAACAAAGAAGCCCGTCCCCTGGATGAAGGCGGCTACTTCTTTTCCGGCCACCACGGCGAGCTCCGCAAGGAAATCCAACTCCTGCTGAAGAAAATGGGTATCGCCTCCGAATACGATCATCACGAAGTGGCCCACGGCCAGCACGAGATTGATCTGAGGTACGGCGGGGCGCTGGACATGGCCGACATCGGGATGCTCTTCCGCTACATGGTTAAGAAAGTGGCCCGCATGCACGGCCTGTATGCCACCTTCATGCCCAAACCCCTCAACGGCCATAACGGCAGCGGCATGCACGTCCACCAGTCGCTGTGGCGCGGAGGCAAAAATATTTTCTTCGACCCCAAAGACCGTTACCACCTCTCGGCTACGGCCCGCCACTATGTGGCCGGTCTGATGACCTATGCCCGGGAAATTTCCTCCGTGCTCAGCCAGTGGGTCAATTCCTACAAGAGGCTGATCGAGGGCTACGAGGCGCCGGTTTACATCGCCTGGGGCCAGCGCAACCGCTCGGCCTACATCCGAGTGCCCCAGTACCAGCCGGGCAAAGAGCACGCCACCCGCATTGAACTGCGCTGCCCGGACCCGGGCTGCAACCTCTACCTGGCCCTGACCGTGATGCTGGCCGCCGGGCTGAGGGGCCTAAAGGACAAATCTCCCCTGGCCTCCTCGGTCGAGGAAAACATTTATCATATGAGCAATGCCCGCCAGAAACAGTTCGCCATAAAAACCCTGCCGCGCAACCTGGAGGAGGCGATCAAGCTCACCGAGAAGAGTGACCTGGTCCGGGGGGCGCTGGGCGAGGTCCTTTTTCAGAAATTCCTGGCCAACAAACGGGAGGAGATCGAGGAGTACAATCAGAACGTATCCGGGGAATACGAAAAACAAGTCAGCGAATATGAGGTCCAAAAATACATGGCCTTTCTGTGATTATAGAGTACATTAAGTCGTCCGCTGTTTTCACCATCTCCTCCACCGCGGGGGGAGGACTGTCGGTGGAAAAATAAATAATCAAGGCAAAATATCCCAGCTTCATGATGGAGTTCCAAGCCGGGATCAGAAAATGGGAATATAAGATTCAATAATCCCCTCTGTGAAACAAGGGGAATGCTCCTGGGGCCTGCCCTGCGCTTGACAAGCCGGAAAAAACTCTGATATAAGTTTGAGTTCTTTTATAGGTTGAGTTCGTATTTATCGGTTGAGAAGAGGAGTCATACATTCTTAGTCTAGCGGTTTCTCCGCCCCTTCAGGCGGGGGGAAGCGGCTTTTTCTCCGGCCTGAAATCAGCCTTCTCTGTTCGATTTCCAGCCCGGGCTCTATTCCCTCTGGCCTTCATCCTCTGCCGGAGAGGGGATAAAGCTTGAGCCATATTGCCGTGGGAGGGATAGCGGTGCACGTCGAAACACAAAAAGTTAGGAAAATCCTGGCCGAGCATAAGAACCAGAAAAAAGCGCTCATCCCCATCCTCCAGGACATCCAAGCCGAATACAATTATCTCCCCCCCGAGGCCTTGAAGATCGTCTCCCAAACCCTGGCCCTTCCCTTGATTGAAGTGGTCGGCGTGGCCACCTTTTACCGGGCTTTCAGCTTAAAGCCTCGGGGCAAGAATGTGGTCACGGTCTGCCTGGGAACGGCCTGCCACGTGAGAGGGGGGCCGAAAATTCTCGATGAATTTGAAAAAAAGTTGAACATCAAAGCCGGCGAAACGACGAAAGACAATCATTTTACCCTGGAAATCGTCAACTGCCTGGGCGCCTGTGCCTTGGGTCCCATTACCGTCATCAATGGAAATTATTTCGGGCAGATGAAGATCAAAAACGTTGACCGCCTGATCAAGAAATTCGGCTCGGCCAAAAGGAGTTGATGCCCCTAATGAAACCAACAGTGGATTTTGAAAAATTAAAAGAAATCAGGGCTGAAATTCTAAAGGATAGAAAAAAACGCAAGAGGACGATCACTATTTGCGGAGGAACGGGGTGCCATGCCTATGGCTGCCTCAAGGTGGCCCAGGCCTTCCAGCGGGAAATCAAAAAGCAACGACTTCAAAATTCTGTCGAGGTCAGAATCACCGGCTGTCATGGCTTCTGCGAGAGGGGACCGATCGTCGTGATTCAGCCTGAGGGGATCTTCTACCAAAGGATAAAACTGAAGGACGTCAAAGAGGTCATTTCCAAAACAATTAAAGATAAAAAAATAATCGACCGGCTCTTATATGTCGATCCGGAGACGAACAAGAAAATCGTTTATGAGAAGGCCGTCCCCTTCTATAAAAAGCAAAAACGCATTATTTTCGGCCACAACGGCCTCATCGATCCTACAGAAATAAAGGATTATATCGCGGTCAACGGTTATTCCGCCCTGTCCAAAGTCTTGAGTCGAATGACCCCCCCGGAGGCTATTGAAGAAATAAAAAATTCCGGACTCAGAGGACGCGGGGGGGCGGGCTTCCCCACGGGGTCCAAATGGGAAGTCACGGCCAAAGCGCCAAGCCCGGTCAAGTATATTGTCTGCAACTGCGACGAAGGCGATCCGGGAGCCTATATGGATCGAAGCTTGTTGGAAGGAAATCCCCACAGCGTCCTGGAAGGCATGCTGATTGGAGCCTTTGCCATAGGGGCCCAGGAGGGATACGTTTATGTCCGGGCTGAATATCCCATTGCCGTAAAAAATATTTCCATGGCCATTGAACAGGCCAGGAAATACAACCTGCTGGGGAAAAATATCCTGGGGTCCGATTTCAGTTTCGATGTTTTCGTCTCCAAAGGGGCGGGCGCCTTTGTGTCCGGGGAGGAGACAGCCCTTTTGGCCAGTATTGAAGGCAAAATTGGAGTCCCCCAACAAAGGCCACCCTACCCGGCCCAAAAAGGACTGTGGGGCAAGCCGACCAATATTAATAATGTAGAGACATGGGCGAACGTGCCCTTCATCATCAATAAGGGCGCTTCCTGGTATTCTCAAATCGGGACCAACGGAAGCAAGGGGACCAAAATATTTTCTTTGGTGGGAAAAATTAACAATACCGGCTTGGTCGAAGTCCCCATGGGAATGACCCTCAGAGAAATCATCTTTAGTATAGGCGGAGGAATTCCGGAAGGGAAAAAATTCAAAGCCGTCCAGACCGGAGGACCCTCCGGGGGATGCATTCCCCTAGAACTCATTGATTTGCCCATCGACTATGAAAGCCTGGCCAAGGCCGGCTCGATCATGGGCTCGGGCGGCATGATCGTCATGGACGAGAACACCTGCATGGTGGACGTGGCCAAGTACTTCCTTAACTTCCTCCGCGATGAATCCTGCGGCAAGTGCGTCTCCTGCCGCGAAGGCACCCAGCGGATGTGGGAGATCGTCAAGAACATCACCGACGGCCGGGCCAAGATGGAAGACCTGGCACTGCTGGAGGAACTGGCCGGAGCGGTCAAGGACGCCTCCCTGTGCGGATTGGGCCAGACGGCGGCCAACCCGGTGCTGTCCACGCTCCGTTATTTCCGCCACGAGTACGAGACGCACCTTAAGCAGATGCGCTGCCCGGCCCTGGTCTGCAAGGAGATCGTCGGGTCGCCCTGCCAGTACATCTGCCCTGCCGATCAGGAAGCCTCGACCTACATCGCCCTGATCGCCCGGGGCGACCTGGCGGAAGCCTATCGCATCATTCGCAAGGACAATCCCCTGCCCAGCGTCTGCGGCCGGGTTTGCAACCATCCCTGCGAGAAGGTCTGCCGGGCGAACGAGACGGGCGAGCCCATCGCCATCCGCGCCCTCAAGCGCTTCGTCCTGGACTGGGCGGCTTCCCACAACTTGAAGCCCTCGCTCCCCTCCCGTGAATTGAAGAGCGAGAAGGTGGCCGTGGCGGGCGCCGGACCGGCCGGCTTGTCCGCCGCCTACATTCTCAGCCTGAAGGGCTACCCGGTAACGGTCTTTGAGGCCTCTCCGGTCGCCGGCGGATGGCTGGCTCTCGGCATCCCCGAGCACCGGCTGCCCCGCCAGGCTCTCCAGGCCGATGTGGACCATATCCGGAAGGCCGGGGTGACCATAAAAACCAACACCGTCCTGGGACGGGACATCACCGTCTCCGGTCTGTTCAGCCAGGGGTTCAAGGCGGTGTTCATCGCCACCGGAGCCCATAAGTCAATGAAGCTGGAAATACCGGGCGAGGAAGCCCGGGGCGTGCTCAAGGGGACCGAATACCTGAAAAAAATCAACCTGGGCCAAAAGGCGGAGCTGGGTCGTCGGGTGGCCGTTATCGGCGGCGGCAACACGGCCATCGACGCGGCCCGGGCTGCGATGCGCGACCCGTCCTGCCAAAAGGTGATGATCCTCTACCGCCGGACGCGCGAGGAGATGCCGGCCTTCTCCGAGGAAGTGGAGGCGGCCATCGAGGAGGGGGTGGACATCAGGTTCCTGGCGGCCCCGGTCAAAGTCCTGACCGAGGGAGGCCGGGTCATCGGCCTGGAGTGCATCCGCATGAAGCTGGGCGACAAAGACGAGAGCGGCCGGCGGAAACCGGTGCCCCTCTCCGGCTCGGAGTTCAAGCTGAAGCTGGACACGGTCATCGCCGCCATCGGCGAAAGGGCCGATGCCAGCTCCTTAACCAAAGGCGAGTCCATCGACATCAGCCAGTGGGAGACGATCGTGACCGACCCGGAGACTCTGGCCACCAACCGGCCGGGCGTCTTCGCCGGGGGCGACGTGGCCACCGGGCCGCGGACGGTAGTGGAGGCCATCGGCCAAGGCAAGCTCGCGGCAGAATCCATGGCCCAGTATCTGGAAGGCGTTCAGCCGGTGCGCGAGTACAAGCTCAATCGGCCGTCGCTGTACGTCGAGCCGATGGAGCTCTCCGCAGAAGAGACGGCTAAAGCTTCCCGGCCGAAGATTCCTCGCCTGACGGTCAAAGACAGACGCCTTTCCTTCCGCGAGGTCAGCCAGGGGTTGAACGAGGCGCAAGCCGTGCGCGAAGCGCGGCGCTGCCTGCGCTGCGACCTGGAGACGGAAGACGGCAAGAAAGCCATAGGAAAAAACACATGATCGCCATCATCCTCAACGGTGTCGAGGTCCAGGTTGAGGAGCATTGGTCCGTCCTCGAGGCGACCAAGTTCTACGGCCTGGCCATCCCTACCCTTTGCTACCATGAAGGATTAAGCCCCTTCGGCGGCTGCCGCCTGTGCCTGGTCGAGATCGGGGAGGCGCCCCGGACCAAGCTCATATCCTCCTGCACCTACCGGGTCGAGCCCGGCCTCATCGTCAGGACGGACACCCGGCGGGTGGTCGAAGCCCGGCGGATAATGATCGAGCTGATGCTGTCCACGGCGCCCTACTCCAAGGTCCTCCAGGACCTGGCCTCCAAATACGGGGTAACCCGCCAGAGGTTCAAGCCGCGCAACGACGAATGCATCCTGTGCGGCCTATGCGTCCGGATGTGCGCCGAGCAGATGGACGGGCGGGCCATCGGCTTCCAGAACCGGGGCCATAAGAAGAAGGTGTCCACGCCTTTCGACAGGCGCTCCGAGGAATGCCGGCTGTGCGGCGGCTGCATCTACATCTGCCCGGTCTGTCAGCTCCGCTGCCAGGGGCCGCAGGCCGACACGGCCCTGTGCAACGCCTGCCTGACCATGGAGCCCACCTGCCTGGAGCAATATAACGAGCTCCGCTGCTGGATGTACGACGCCGGACGGTGCGGGACCTGCGTCCAGCCCAACCCGGATCAAAGCAAATAGAGCCAGGAAGCAAGCGATGCCCACGACTGGCTTGATCATAGACGGACACCAACAATAAGGAGGTCATCATGTCTTATACAAAACTCAATCGCAGCGCAGCAACCCTGACCAAGAACAGAACGGAAGGCTCGGTCAGCCCCTTCAGCGGGATGTGCGTTACCTGCGTGGACGGCTGCATCGGGATGTGCGAGATCGGCAAATCCGCCTACCGGGGCCCGGAAGTCCTCTATCCCCAGCCCTTCGGCCTGATCACCGCGGCCTCGGAGAAAGAATATCCCTTCGACCTGTCCCATTTCAGCATCATGGGCACGGCCGTCGGCGCCCATGGCTGCGCGGCCGATTCCGACGTGGCCACCTTCGAAAAGGTCACCGTGGAGACCAAGATCGGCCGGGACAAGTCCATCAAGCTCAAGCTGCCCTTCGTCCTGGGCGGGATGGGCTCGACCAATGTAGCCAAGCAGAATTGGGAGGGGATCGGCATCGGGGCGGCCATCTCCGGCGTCATCCTGACCGTGGGCGAGAACGTCTGCGCCATGGACGAAGAATCTGAGATCAAGAACGGCCGGGTGGTCCGCTCCCCGGATATGGAAATGCGGGTCAAGAGCTTCCAGAATTGGTACGACGGCTACGGCACGGTCGTCGTCCAGGCCAACGTGGAGGATACCCGGCTGGGAGTTCAGGAATACGCCATCAACAAGCTGGGCGTCCAGGCCGTCGAGCTCAAGTGGGGCCAGGGGGCCAAGGACATCGGCGGCGAGGTCAAGATCAAGAGCCTGAAGAAGGCCCAGGAATTGCGGAAGCGGGGCTACATCGTCCTGCCCGACCCCGAGGACCCCAACATCATCAAAGCCTTCGAGAAGGGCAGCTTCAAAGAGTTCGAGCGGCACTCCCGGCTGGGCATGGTCGAGGAGGAAAGTTTCATGAAGCGCGTGGAGGAACTCCGCCGGGCCGGCGCCAAGCACGTCTTCCTCAAGACCGGCGCCTACCGGCCGGCCGACCTGGCCCGCGCGGTCAAATACGCCTCCCAGGCTAAAATCGACATGCTGACCGTGGACGGCGCAGGCGGCGGCACGGGCATGAGCCCCTGGCGCATGATGAACGAGTGGGGCATCCCCTCGGTCGAGATCTGGTCGCTGACCCACCAGTATGAGGATAAACTGGCCCAGCGGGGCGAGTACGTGCCCGACACCGTGTTCGGCGGGGGCATCACCTTTGAGGACCAGATCTTCAAGGCCCTGGCCCTGGGCTCACCCTACGTCAAGGCGGTGGGCATGGCCCGCGGCCCACTGGCCGCGGCCATGGTGGGCAAGACCATCGGCAAGCGGATCGCCGAGAGCCAGATCCCGGTTTACGTCGAGCGGTTCGGCTATTCGGTCGAGGAGATTTTCGTCACCGCCCCCGAACTCAAGCACAAGTACGGCGACCGGTTCGCCCAATTGCCCACCGGCGCCCTCGGCGTCTACACCTACTTCCGGCGGCTGAGCCAGGGCCTGCGCCAGCTCATGGCCGGCAACCGCAAGTTCGGGCTGGAGCACATCACCCGCGACGACATCGCCTCCCTGACCAAGGAAGCCTCCGACATTTCCGGCATCTCCTACGTCCTGGACGTGGACAAGGACGAAGTGGAGAAGATACTGAAGGGCTGAAGCGCGGCAAGCGGCAACAAGATAAAAAGGGCTCCTCGACATGAAAATGAGGAGCCCTTTTTTTTGCTTCATTTGATCACCGTTGCAGAAATACAAAGGGCTTGGGTTTTGGCCGGAGCGAGCATCGGGCCGGATTTAGCCCTCTTGAAGCGCTCTTCGAGGATTTCCGGCATATTTTTTGCCGGCCGGCGAGCAGCCTGAGCCTTCCGCCCCCTATCACATGATAAGAGACGCTCGCTCTCTTTTCACCATCCCTTTACCGCCCGAAGGCGATATGCTATAAATAGCTGCGGTTTGCTGACATGAACATTCTCTTCACCGCCATCCAGCTGTTCGTGCTCCTGTTCGCCATCACCATCCATGAGACGGCTCACGGCTGGGCGGCCATGAAGAAGGGAGACCTGACCGCCTACAGCATGGGCCGCGTCTCGCTCAACCCCCTGGCCCACATCGACCTTTTCGGCACGATCCTGGTCCCGCTCCTGCTCGTCCTGCTCCGGGCCCCGGCCTTCGGCTGGGCCAAGCCCGTGCCGGTCAACCCTTTAAACCTCAAAAACCCGCGCCGGGACAGCTTATGGATCTCGGCGGCCGGCCCGGCCTCCAACATCCTGACCGCCGTAGCGGCCCTGGCCCTCATCGTTTTTCTCAAGGCTGTCAGCCCCGGCGTCCAACTCTTTTTCGAAAACCTGAGCACTTTTCAGGCCACGCGGGCCGGGGGCTCTCCGGCTGCCGGCATCAGCCTCGTAAACGGCCTGGCCCTCATCCTCTTCTTCGCCGTGCTGGTCAACACCTACCTGGCCGTTTTCAACCTCATTCCCATCCCCCCGCTGGACGGCAGCGGCGTGCTCATGGGGCTGCTTTCCCCGGCAGCCGCCTCATCCTATGAGCGGATCCGGCCCTACGGCTTTTTGCTGGTGATGGGGCTCATCTACCTGCGCGTCCTGGATATCATCATCCAGCCCATCCTCTCCCTCATTTTCACCGTCATATTCATCAAGCTATGAACCAGAACATCCCCCGGAACAAAGTTATCCTGAGCGGTGTGCGGCCCACCGGGCCGCAGCACTTGGGCAACCTGGTCGGCGCGCTCCGCAACTGGCTCAAGCTCCAGGAAGCGAACCTCTGCCACTTTACCATCGTGGACTGGCACGCTCTGAGCTCCGAGTACCAGAACCCGCAGGTCATCCGCGGCTTCGTCTTCGAAGTGGCCGCCGACTGGCTGAGCATCGGCCTCGACCCGGAGCGCAGCGTCCTGTTCGTCCAGTCCCAGGTCAAGGAGCACGCCGAGCTTCACCTGCTGCTGTCCATGTACGTCCCCCTTCCCTGGCTGGAGCGGGTTCCGACCTACAAGGAGATGCAGCGGGACCTGGCCGACAAGGACATCAACACCTACGGTTTTCTGGGCTATCCCGTCTTGCAGACGGCAGACATCATCATCTATAAAGCGGAAGTCGTGCCCGTGGGCGAAGACCAGGTGCCCCATGTGGAGCTGGCCCGGGAGATCGCCCGGCGTTTCAACCGCCTCATCCGTCCGGTCTTCCCCGAGCCCCAGGCCTACCTGACCGAAGTGCCCAGGCTGGCCGGCACCGACGGCCGGAAGATGAGCAAATCCTTCGGCAACTCCATCTACCTCAAGGACCCGCCCGAGGTCATCCGGGCCAAGATCGAGCCCATGACCACTGACACCCGGCGGGTTCGGCGCACCGACCCGGGCGAACCGGACGACTGCCCGGTCTTCACCCTGCATAAAGCCTTCGTCGAAAAGGAAAAACGGGAGGAGTTGGCCGCCGGCTGCCGCACGGCCGGCATCGGCTGCCTGGACTGCAAGAAAGTGGTCATCGACCGGATCATCACCGAGCTGGCTCCTTTCCGGGAGAAGCGCAGCCGCTTGGAGAAAAACCCTCAACTGGTTTGGGACATCCTGACCGAGGGTGCCCGCAAAGCCCGTGACAGGGCCCAGCGAACTTTGGAGGAAGTCCGGAACAGCCTGGGTCTGTGACCCGGCTTGTGCCCGGACTGGGGACCATCCTATGGACATAGAACAGGTCGAGACGACGGAGAGTGAAGGCTATCACATCAAGATCGAGGTCTTCGAAGGCCCCATGGACCTCCTGATTTTCCTCATCCGGAAGAAAAAGATCGACATCACCGACATCCCCATCGCCGCCATCACCCACGAGTACCTGATCTACCTCGGGCGCAAGGAACAGATCAACCTCGACCGGGAGGCCGAGTTCCTGCTCATGGCCGCCCTGCTCATCTCCATCAAGTCCCAGCTCCTGCTGCCCCGGCCCGAGCCGCTGGGCGATGAGGAAGACCCGCGGCGGCCGCTGGTCGACCGTCTGCTCGAGTACCAGCGCATGAAAACGGCCAGCTCCCGGCTCCGGGAACGGGAAGAAGAGCAGCTGCAGATGTGGCAGAGGTCGGTCCCCCCTCAATCCGAAGCCGGGGATGAGCCCGGCCTCATCGAAGTTTCCCTCTTCGAGCTGGCCGAGTCGTTCTTCCTTCTCCTCAAGCGGCGGGAGACCGACCACTTCAGATCTCTCAAGGGCCAGGAGGTCTCGCTCGAGGAAAAAATGCAGGAGATCATCCGCGAGCTCGAGGAGCGCCAGTTTCTCGATTTTCTGGATTACCTGGGCCGGCAGGAGACGCTGGAGGAAGCGCTCATCGCCTTCTTCTGCCTGCTGGAGCTGATTAAAAGCCGCGTCGTCATCGCCGTCCAGGAGCAGCTATTTCACACCATCAAGGTCTGGCTTCGCCGGAGCCGGCCCGCCCCACCCAGCCATGGACAGCCAGCTTAAAGACATTCTGGAGGCGCTCATCTTCATTTCGGTCGAGCCCCTGACCCTGGACCGCATCAAGGAAGTCCTGGCCGACACGCCGGAGGAGGAGCTGCGCCGGGCCTTGGACGAGCTGGCTCAGGAATACGGCCGGCCCGGCCGGGGCATGCGTCTCCAGAGCGCGGCGGGAGGCTATCTCTTCAGCACCAAATCGGAATGCGACCCCTGGGTGCGGCGCCTGCTCCAGATCGAGCGCAAGAGCAGGCTGTCCCGGGCCGCAGTGGAAACCCTGGCCGTCATCGCCTATCATCAGCCGGCCACCCAGGCCGAGATCCAGGCCATTCGCGGGGTGGACTCCTCCTATACGGTCCACACCCTGCTGGAGAAAAAACTGGTCAAGATCAGCGGCCGGAAGAAGGCGCCGGGCAGTCCCCTGCTCTACAAGACAACCGACAGGTTCCTGACTTATTTCGGCCTCAACGACCTGAGCGAACTGCCTTCGGTTGAAGAGGTGGCCAAAATGCTGGAAGAAGAAGAGCAGCATGCGGAGAAGTAGGCATACCGCGCCACCCCTTTACGATTACAGGGACTCACGGAAAATGGGATGCTGCCTGAGGAAAATTCGCGATTTCTTTTTCTGTATTTTAATATTATCGGCTTGTTCGGGAAGGTTTCCGGCCGTCATCTCTGCTCAGGAAGCCCGGCCGCCTTCCGACCGCCATCAACCCTATAATTTCACGGGCTGGCAGGGCATGGTCGTGGCGGCCAACCCCCTGGCCGCCGAGGCGGGCCTGGAGATTCTCAAGGAAGGCGGCAACGCCGTGGACGCCGCGCTGGCCGCCTCCTTCGCCCTGAACGCGGCCGAGCCCTTCGCCTCAGGCCTGGGCGGCGGAGGCTGGATGCTCATCTATCTGGCCAAGGAAAACAGGGTCACCGTCATCGACTACCGGGAGCGGGCGCCCGCCGCGGCCTCCCCCCGGATGTTTGAGGAGAACGGTGAAGTCAAACAGGAATGGCGGGAAGCCCACGGATTGGCCGTCGCCGTTCCCGGCGCCCCGGCCGGCTGGGAATACGCCTTGAAGCACTACGGCACCAAGACCTTAGCCGAGGTCAGCCGCCGGGCCGTGGAACTGGCCGAGCAGGGCTATCCGGTAAGCCCCACCTTCGCCGGCATCAACAAGGACGAGTACGAGAAGCTGCTGGCCAACGCCGGAGAGACGACCTGCTACCTGAACCGGGGCGTTCCCTATGAGACGGGCGAAATCTTCAAAAACCCGGACCTGGCCCGCACCTTCAAGCTCCTGGCTGAAAAAGGGATGGGAGAGTTTTACCGGGGCGAACTGGCCCGTAAGATCGTTGAGGCGGTGAGGGCCAAGGGAGGGATTCTGACCCTGGAAGACCTGGCCTCCTTCCAGGCCAGGGAAGTGAAGCCGCTGCGGGGCGTCTATAAGGATTATGTCCTTTACACCATCCCCCCGCCCAGCTCGGGCGGGCTCCACGCCATCCAGCTCTTGAACATCCTGGAAACCTGGCCGCTGCGCGACTGGGGCCAAAACTCTCCGGCCACCATCCACCACTTCAGCGAGGCCCTGCGCTTCGTGTTCGCCGACCGGGAGCGCTACCTGGGCGATCCGGATTTCGTATCCATTCCAACCCAGGCCCTCTGCGAGAAGGATTATGCCCGCCGCATCGCTTCTCTCATCAAACCCGACCGGGTGCTGGGAGATTATCCCTGCGGCACGTTTGAGAAGCACGGCCCCACCGGCAACACGACTCACCTCTGCGTGGTGGACCGGGAGGGCAATATCGTCTCCCAGACTCAGTCGATCAACCTCTTCTTCGGCTCGGGCATCATCCCCGAAGGAACGGGCTTCCTGCTGAACGACATCATGGACGACTTCTCCGAGGACCCCGAGTCTCTGAACGCCCCCCGGCCCGGCCGCCGGCCGCTGAGCTCCATGGCCCCGCTTATTCTATTTAAAAAGGACAAGCCGTACCTTGTTCTCGGCTCCCCGGGCGGCACCCGCATTTTTTCCAGCCTGGTGCAGATCATCCTCAACGTGGTGGAGTTCGGCCTGTCCCTCGACGAGGCCATCGAGGCCCCGCGTTTCTTCTCTGATTCGGTCAAGGGCAAAGCCCAGCCGGTGGCCCTCGAGTCGCGCATCCCGGAAGCGACGCGGGCGGCCCTGGAGAAGCTGGGCCACCAAATCAGCCTGAAGGAAGCTTATGACAAGTACTTCGGCGGAGCCCAGGGGCTTCTCCTCCTCCGCGACAAACGGCTCATCCTGGGCGGCGCCGACTCCCGCCGCGACGGCTCAGGCGCGGGCTACTAGCGCCATGCTGCGCGAGATCGATTTCTGGGTGGGCGACTGACCCAGCCTTAATACATCACCCCGCACTGTTCGATCAGCGTCCCGCTGAATTTTTTAAGCTGCAGGTAGAGATGACCCTTCATGATGCCGGCCTGCACCTCTTTACTATGCGGCGTCGCCTCCGTCACATAATCAAAAACATGGTTCAAGGTGAAACCGCCTTCTTCTATCGGGAGATGGGGAAGGTTGGGACCGCTGCAATCAAACACATAATCCTCCCACTCCTGGTTGATGTTGAGTTTGAATTTGCAGGCTTTGAGTTTTTCGCCGGATACAAACCCATCCATGTCGATCTTCCCCTTTAAGTCGGCCTGACAGGTCATTTTGTTGGAGCTCATTTCTGAAGTCCCTTTGGCGTCTTTAACCGCGCCCTTGATGGCCCAAGCGCCAACCTTGTCATTCCAGGCTATCTGAAAAGGGATGTTGGCCCGCAGGTCCAATTTATGATAGCCATGGCTTGTATATTCCAGATTCTCGCGGAACTCAAATTCCCCATTGAAGGTTGGCTTGGCCTTGGCCGCTTTGTCCTGCGGAGAGGGGTTGGCTGCCAAGTCGCCCGGCCCGCCCGCTAAGAACGGGATCAGCCCCGCCGCCGCAAATACCAAGGCCAAAAAGGGAATAGCTTTTTTCATGACCCCTCCCCCATCGCCGGGAAGTATAATGTGCCCTTCAAAAAGATGTCAAGGAAAGTTCTGACAAACTGGATCTATCACGAAAAAAGTGATGCTTTCCTGGCCGTTTCTCTCATTGAGAAAATCAGGAGAATATGAGATAAATAAAGGCCGTGCCTCATCAAAAGCTTTCCCAGCCTTTTCCGTCAAAGTGAGGAGAATGATGATGAAAATCCGATGGAGCCCTGTTCTGGTCCTTGTCTTTCTGGCGCTGGCCCTTGTCTGCTGCCAGCGCCAAGGGGAGGAGAAGCCCGCCGGGACCCTGCCCGTCAGAGAGGTCCTGGCAGCCGGACGGTCGCCGGTGGAGATCCGGTCCATCGTCCCCATGCTGGTCAGCCTGGCCGCCCCGACTTTCAAAGTCACAGTCAAGAACGTCACCGATGCGCCCTTGACTTCCATCGTCTGGACGGCGGTGGCCTTCGATGAAAACGGAAATCCTATCCCCGAGGGGGAGGTCGAGGGAGGCTATGCCGACTCTCTCAACCCCATCGCCGCCGGCGAGACCAGCGAGCTCAGCTTCATGATTCAAGTGGAGAAGACCGCCAGCGTCAAACTGGTGCTCAAGGAAGTGATCTACAAGGCGCCCAACCCGATGGGCAAGAAGTATGGCGACCTGCCCTATAAATGGACCAACCCTTACTACGCAGCGGAGCTGAAAAAAGCCGGGGGATCTCCATCAGTAACTGAACGAGAAGGAATGAAAAAGCTGCTTTCTTTGATTTCAGGCGTCATGCTCCTGGCCTCCCTGGCCTTGGCCGCATCGCCGGCCGGTCAAACGGATGGAATATTCGTGCAGCCCATTCTCCTGACCTCAGCCGGCCAGAGCGCCGACATTCAACTGGCCTCCGTGCTCATTAAAAGGGGCGGCCTGAACTACACCCTGGTCAAGCTGGCCACGGACAAAGGCCTGGAAGGATACAAGACCGTGGTCCTGGTGCTGGGCGCCAGCCTCAAGGGATTGGGCGCGGCCGGGCTCGACCTGCCCCGGGAAAAGAAGCGGGTCAGCGCTCTGCTCAAAACGGCCCGCAAAAATAACATTCCCGTCTTCTGCCTTCACCTGGGCGGGGCAGACCGGCGGGGCCAGACCACGGACGAGCTGGTGACGGCTTTCCTGCCGCTGGCTAGGATGGCGGTAGTGGTCAGGTCGGGCAACCATGACGGCCTATTCACCAGGATTTGCCGGCATAAAAACATCCCGCTGGTCGAGGTGGACAAAACCATTGAGGCGGCCGAGCCTATAAAAAAAGCCTTTAAATAAAAGAAGCGTCGAAATTCTTGTGACCATGACGCAATGGCCTGGATTCTTATCGCGGCGCGTCACCTAAATATATCGCGCACAGCCATAATGCCGGAATACCTTGTCTTCATCCTGATGGTGGCGGTATTCGTGGCGCTGGCCATGGCCTTCAAGTTGCCCATCGGCCTGGCCCTAGTGGCTTCGGCTGTGGCCGGGATGCTGGCCGGCGGCCAAGGGTTCAGCCTCCGTCACTTGGTCGAGGGAAGCTTCGGGTTCTTCGACGTCATCCTCATCATCTTCACGGCCATGATCTACATGAAGGTCCTCCAGGCCTCCGGCATTCTGGACAGCGTTACCGCCCTGCTCCTGCGGGCCTTTTACCGGAGAAAGACGCTGCTGTTGCTGGCGGCCATGCTGCTGGTCATGTTCCCCGGCATGATCACCGGCTCGTCGGTGACCTCGGTGCTTGCCGCCGGGCCCCTGGTAGCGCCCGTGCTGCAAAAGCTGGGGATGTCGCGGCTCAAGACCGCGGCCTTCATCGCCATGGGCGGCATCCTGGGCATGATCGCCCCGCCGGTCAATATCCTGGTCATGATCATGGGCGGCGGAGTGGACCTCCCCTACGTGGGCTTCACCCTCCCGCTCCTGGCGCTGACCTTTCCACCCGCGATTTTCACCGCCCTGTGGCTGGGGGGCGGGGGGGTCAAGGTCATCAGCCGCCGGGAGATGACGGCCATTCTGCCGCAGTCCTACTTCCCTCAGTACGGCTTCAAGCTCTTCCTGCCGCTGGCCGTGCTGGCCGCACTTTTCCTCGGTCAGGGCGCGCTGGCCCGCGTCATACCCGACCCGGGCATTCCGGCCTTCTTCCTTATCAGCAGCCTGGTTGGCCTCCGAACCGGCCGGCCCTTCAATTTTTTCAAGGCCGCCCAGGAAGCTATTGGGGAGGTGATCCCCCTGCTGACCCTCCTTTTCGGAGTCGGTATGTTCATCCAGGTCATGACCCTGACCGGGGCCCGGGGCTGGACGGTCATCTCCATACTGTCCCTGCCCGCTTTTCTGATCTATCCGGGAATGGCCCTCAGCCTGCCGATCTTCGGCGGCGTGTCGGCCTTCGGCTCGGCCTCCATCCTGGGCGTGCCCTTCATCCTGGCCCTCCTGGACAAGAATGCCGTCATCACCGCCTCGGCCCTGTCGGGCATCGTCGGGCTGGGAGACCTGATGCCGCCCTCGGCCATCGCCGGGAGGTTTTCGGCCAAGGTTGTCGGCGAGGGCAGTTTCTTCAAAGTTGTCCGGCACTGCCTCGTGCCGGCCCTGGTCCTGCTCGCCGCCGGCCTGGCCTTCCTTCTGCTGGCTCCCCAGTTGGCCAGCCTGCTCGTGCCCGGCCCGGGAGCCGTTCCGGTCAAAACCGGCGCCCCCCTCCCAAGCTCTTCCTCATTCCAGGACATCATGGCCGGCGGCTTGCCCATCGCCTACCAGCTCATCGTCTTATTCCTGGCCGGAAGCCTGGTGTGGTACCTTTGGCGGGAGAAGAAATTCCTCGGCCAGCTCAGCGCCTCCCTGGTCCTGGTCATTTTCCTGTTGAGGCTGTTCCTCATCAAGTGAGAGGAGGATGACCAAGCCCCTCAGATCAATCCTGGCCGGAGCCGGCCTGCTGGCCTTCAGCGCCGCGGTCAGCGTCCTGGCCGGCCTCAACTTCTGGAGCCTGCACCG
Organism: Candidatus Aminicenantota bacterium; assembly: GCA_963702835.1. Taxonomy (GTDB): domain Bacteria; phylum Acidobacteriota; class Aminicenantia; order Aminicenantales; family JAFGAV01; genus JAFGAV01. The sequence continues at coordinate 277,462 of OY969762.1, read as the reverse complement.
GCCCGAGCCCCTTTATCCCGGCGCCGGGCTGGCCGGCCGCAGGATGCTCAGCGACTATTTTCCCGGCCTCAAAAAGACAAAAGGCGATACCGAAGTTTTTCTCTTTGAAGGGAAGGAGCCGGGCGGGACAATGCTCATCCTGGGGGGCACTCACGCCAATGAACCCGGCGGGTTCATTACCGCCGTGGTTATGCTGGAAAATATCGCCGTCCGCCGAGGCCGGGTCCTCATCGTGCCCCGGGCCAACTCGAGCGCCTTCAGCCACAGCGACCCTCAGGAAGCCGCGCCCCAGCGTTTTTTCCTGGCCACGCCGGGCGGAGGCCGGCGCTGGTTTCGCTACGGGTCGCGCTTGACCAACCCCGTTGACCAGTGGCCCGATCCAACCCTCTACATCAACCCGTCCGGCCAGTTGCTGTCCGGGGCCGAGGTGCGGAACCTCAACCGCTGTTACCCCGGCCGGCCCCACGGCTACCTGACGGAGAAAATCGCTTTCGGGATCATGGAACTCATCCGCCGCGAGAAGGTGGACCTGGGGCTGGACGTCCACGAGTCTGCGCCGGAGTACCCGGTCATCAACGCCATCGTCTTCCATGAACAGAGCGCGGAGCTGGCCGCCCTGGCCAAGCTCGAAGTGGAGGCGGGGGGCTTCGACATCCGGCTGGAGGGGTCGCCCCCGACCCTGCGCGGCCTCAGTCACCGCGAATGGGGAGATTACGCCGGCATCCACTCTATCTTGATCGAGACGGCCAACCCCTCGCAAGGCCGCCTCAAGGGCAAGCCCACCGCGAATCTTATCCTGGATGGCAAGGACAAGTTTTATCTCCGGGCGGCGGGGCTCGGCCGCCTGTTCGTGCCATACAGCCGGGAGGGCATTCCCCTGCGGGTTCGAGTGGCGCGTCACCTGGCCACCATCCAGGCCCTGGTCTCGAGCTTCAACAGCCTCTATCCGGACAAGGAGATCCTTATCGACAACCTGCCCGCGCCGTCCGAAGTGCAGAAGAAGGACGTGGGCTTTTTCCTCAGGCCGCCGCCCTGAACCCGTTGTCTAAAAATTCCGTTTGGGCCAGACCGGGCTGGACGGGTTTTGTCCAGGTTCCCAGACCATCCGGCCCTGTTGGTTCACATAGCCCTCCCGGCCTAGAAGGCTGACCCGGGCCAAGCCGTTGATGAAACAATCGGCTTGGGCAAATCGGAAATCGATGACCGTCTGTCCCTGCCGGTCGAGGTAGCCCCATTTCCCGCGCTGGCTGACGGCGGCCAGCCCTCCGCAGAAAGGCAGGGCCTGTTCGTAGCGCGGCAGGATGACAGTCGCCCCTTGGGCATTGATGAACCCGAAGCGGCCGGAGGGCGCCAGGCGCACGGCCGCCAGGCCCTCGGAGAAATACTGGGCCTCGGGAAAGTCACGTCCGGCAAAAAGAACCCGGCCCTGAGGGTCAATAAAGTTCGCGCCCCGCGGGGTCCCCACCACGGCCCGCCCTTCCTGGAAATCTTCCGCCGCCAGGAAGCGGGGGGTCACGACGACTTTCCCCGTCTTGTCGATGTAGCCCCATTGACCTCTCATTTTGACCGCGGCCAGGCCTTCGAAGAAATCACGGGCCTCCTCATAGCCGCCCAGCCCGATGCGGTTCCCTTTGGCGTCCAGGTATCCCCACCGGCCGGCCAGTTTCACTCTGGCCCGTCCCTCCTGGAAGGGGCCGGCCTCCTCAAAAGCGGCGGCCATGACCCGGCGCCCGGTCTGGTCGATGTAGCCCATCCGGCCTTTAGCGGCCACCACGGCCAACCCCTCGGAGAAAAAGCCCGCTTCGTCGAACTGAGCTTGGATCACCAAGCGTCCCGTCCGGTCGATGTAGCCCCACAGCGGCCCTCTCCGGGCGGCGCACAAGTCCTCGGAGAAAAAACCCACGGCCTCGAACTGGGGATTAATGACCAGGCGTCCGGAAGAATCGATAAACCCCACCCTGGTCAGAACGCGGACATCCCACAGCCCGCTGGTATTCTCCAGCCGCTTTTCCTTGGCCGGCAGAGAAACGCTCAAGGCCAGGAAGATGATCAGGATTTTTGCATATTTGGTCATTAGCTTCCTCCCCGGAGCGAGGCCGCCCCGGCCCAATCTTGTCCAAATCATAGGTCAACAGCCCGAAAAAACCAAGAGTCCGCCCCGCTGGGCACGAGCCTCCGGGGGGGCGTCGGGCTGCCGCTAAGTGAAGATTTTATTTAGACTTAGGGTTGACAAAAGGCCTCCCCTGAAGTAGTATGGAAGACTATTTTTTAAGACATTTTTCTTGAGTATGGAAATCATCATTGCCAAGAATACCGGGCTCTGCTACGGTGTCAAACGAGCCCTCCGCTTGGCCCGAGAAGTCCGCGAATCTCAGGCCGGGCCGGTGACCGCTTTCGGCGAACTCATCCATAATCCCCAGGTCATTCGGGACCTCAGCCGACAGGGCATTGTCTCCTGCAGCGACCTCGACCGGATCTCAGAGGGAACAGTTATCATCCGCAGCCACGGCGTCTCGCCCGAAGTCTATGAGCTCCTCAGCCGCAAGAACCTGACCGTAGCCGACGCCACCTGCCCCATCGTCCGCCAGATCCAGAAGCGGGTCGAACGGCTGGCCCGCCGCGGCGGAGAACTGGTCATCGTCGGAAACCGCGAGCATCCCGAGATCATAGGGCTGCTGGGTTACAGCCGCGGCCAAGCCGTGGTAGTGGAAAACGAGAGCCAGGCCGAAGAGCTTCCTTTCTGCCGGAAGCGGTCCGTCCTGGCCCAGTCCACCCTGGACCTGGACTTGTTCGAAAAGGTCGTATCCCGGCTGCTGGAGAGGACCGAAGTGCTGGCCGTCTTCAACACCATCTGCCGCTTCACCCGGGTCCGGCAGCGGGCCGCCCTGGATCTGGCCCAGCAGGTTGAGGCCCTCTTCGTCATCGGCGGGCAAAACAGCTCCAACACCCGCACCCTCTTCCAGCTTTCCCGGCGCCTCCAGCCGCGCACCTACCTCATCGAGTCCGCCGCCGAGATCCGGCCCGAAATGCTGGAGGGGGTCGAACGCATAGGAATCTCCGGGGGAGCTTCGACTCCGCCCGAAGCCATAGACGAAGCTGTCCACTCCATCAAAAACAGTTTCAAATCCAAAACGCAGAGGGAGATGAACGTCCAATGTCAGAAATAACCAAGCAACCAGACAACGATGAGAAGCAGGAGAAGGAGGACTACGCCAGCCTGCTGGACCAGTACCAGTTCAGCGCCAAGGGAGTTTCACCCGGAACGGTCGTCCGCGGCCGGGTGGTCCGCATCACCCCCAACCATGTCCTGGTGGATATCGGTTTCAAGTCCGAGGGGATAATCCCCGTGGAGGAGTTTGACAGCCATGACTTGAATAAGCTCAAGCCGGGCGATGAGGTGGATGCCGTCTTGGAGCGGACCGACGCCAAGGAGGGCACCCTGATCCTGTCCAAGCGCCAAGCCGATACCCTCCACGCCCTGGACAACCTGGAAAAAGCCTACCACACCAAAAGCTGGATCACCGGCAAAGTCATAGAAAAAACCAATAACGGCTACATCGTCAACGTGGGCCTTAAAACCTTCCTGCCCGATTCCCACGCCGACCTGCGCATGGTCCGCAACCCCGCGACCCTCATCGGCAACGCCTATAAATTCAAGGTCATCCAGTTCGACCGGAAGAGCGAGAATGCCGTCCTGTCGCGCAAGCTCTTCCTTCAGGAGGAAAGGGAGAAGAAGAAGAAAAAAATTTTTGGCGCCCTGGCCCAGGGCCAGCGGCTCAAGGGCCAGGTCCGATCCCTGACCAGCTTCGGGGCCTTCGTCGACATCGGCGGGGTGGAAGGGCTTCTCCACATCTCCGATATAACCTGGGGCAAGCTGGGCCATCCCTCGGAAATGCTCAAAGCCGGCCAGGAGGTGGAAGTGGTCGTCCTTGACTTCAACGAAAAAGAGGAGCGTATCTCCCTGGGCCTAAAACAGCTTACCCCCGACCCCTGGTCCAATATCGCCGAGAAATATTTCCAGGGGCAGCGGGTTCCCGGCAAGGTGGTCAGCCTGACCGACTTCGGGGCCTTCGTCGAGCTGGAGAAGGGCGTGGAGGGGCTGGTCCATATTTCCGACCTGAGCTGGTCGCGCAAACTCGTCCACCCCAAGAAAATCCTGAGCGTGGGCCAGGAGGTGGAGGTCACCGTGCTCGACGTCAACCCCGAGTCCAAGCGCATCTCCCTGGGCTTGAAGCAGATCCAGCCCCACCCCCTGGAGCTCCTCAAGCAGAGGATCAACCCCGGCAGCCGGATCAAGGGCCGCATCACCAGCCTGACCGACTTCGGGGCCTTCATGGAGGTTGAGCCCGGCATCGAGGGCCTGATCCACATTTCGGACATCTCCTGGGAGAAGGTCAAGCACCCTTCGGAAAAGCTCAAGGTCGGGGATGAGATTGAGGTCGTAGTCCTCAACATCGACGTCGAGAAACAGAAAGTCTCCCTGGGCATCAAGCAGCTGCAGGGCGACATTTGGGAAGATTTCTTCTCCCGCCATAAGCCGGGCGACCTGCTCAACGTCAAGATCGTCCGCCTGGCCGACTTCGGCGTTTTCGTCGAGGTCACGCCCGGAATCGAGGGAGTCGTTTTCCTGTCCGAGCTGGACGAACGGCGCATCGACAACCCCGCCGAGGTTTTTAAAGCCGGCGAGGAAAAAACGGCCAAGATCATCAAGATGAGCGCCAAGGACAAGAAACTGTCCCTCAGCTTCCGCCAAGCTCAGGACGAGTTGCACCGGATGGAATACCAGAAATTCATGGACAGCCAGGACGACCGTCTGACCCTGGGCGACCTGATGCGGGAGAAGCTGGAGAGCATCAAATCGCAAAGGCTGGCCGCAGCCAAGAAGGAGGGAAAGAGCGATGATTAAAGCCGATATGATCTCCAAGATCTCCAAGGACATGAACATTCCCAAGCAGGAGGCCGAGCAGGGGGTGAACCTGTTCTTCACCACCATCCGCGAGGCCCTGCTTAAGGGACAGGAGATTGAGGTCAGGGGGTTCGGCAGTTTTCGCTTCCGGACCCGGCCGGGCCGCACGGGCCGCAACCCCCGTACCGGCACCCCGGTCAGCGTGCCTCCCAAGAAAGTCCTCTACTTCAAGCCCAGCAAACAGCTCAAGGAGCTGATCAACAAGGCCAAGTGATGGAGTACCTGGCCGCCCCCTGGAGAGAAGTGTACGTTCGGAAGCTCGCCGCCCCGGCCAAGGGCTGCATCTTCTGCGCCGCTCTCCGCAAGAAGGATGACCGCCGGGCCTACATCCTTTATCGGGGCAACCACAACTTCATCATGCTCAACAAGTTTCCTTATACGCCCGGCCATCTGATGATCGCTCCGTTCCGCCATATGGACCTCTTCGAGAAGTCGGCCAAGCCCGCCTCGGACGAACTGGGCGACTTGCTGAAGCTGTGCCTGCGGGTACTGCGGCGCCGCTACCGGCCCCACGGTTTCAATACCGGCATGAACCTGGGCCAGGCGGCCGGGGCCGGTGTCACCGATCACTACCACCTCCATGTCATCTGCCGCTGGGCGGGCGACTCGAATTTCATGCCCCTGGTGGGCGGGGCCAAAGTCGTCATCGAGGATTTGGACACGACCTTCCGCCATCTGCGGCCCCTATTCCAAACGACGGCCAAGAAGGAGAGCCATGGACTTTGAACTGAGCGAAGAACAGCGTCTCCTCCAGGGGCTGGTCCGGGATTTTGCCCGGAAGGAGATCACTCCGCAGGCCGAAGAGTTGGAGGAGCGGGCTGAATTCCCCAGGGACATCCTGGGCAAGCTGGCCGGCCTGGGCCTGATGGGCATGACCGTTCCGTCCGAGTACGGCGGCATCCGGACGGATTCCCTGTCCCTGGCCCTAGTCTTGGAGGAATTGAGCAAAGCCTCGCCCTCGGTCTGCGTCATCCTCAGCGTCCACTGCTCCCTGTTCTGCCATGCCCTCCTGACTTTCGGCACGGAAGAGCAGAAGCGCCAGTACCTTCCGCCGGCCGCCCGCGGCGAGATTTTGGGCGCTTTTTCCCTGACCGAGCCCAATGCCGGCTCGGACATCCAGGCTCTGCGGACCACGGCCCTCCGCCGGGGCGACCGATTCATCCTGAACGGCCAGAAGGCCTGGGTAACCGGCGGCAGCGAGGCCCACGCCCTGCTCCTTTTCACCGCCGCCGCCGACCCCTCGGGCAAGAAAAAGCTCAACGCCTTCATCGTTGAGCGGGGCTTTCCCGGCTTCAAGGTATCCAAGGTCGAGAACAAAATGGGCCTGCATTCCTCGCTGACCGTTGAGATTGCGCTGGAGGATTGCGAAGTCCCGGCCCAAAACCTCCTGGGTGGAGAAGGCCGGGGCATGACCATCGCCCTCCAGTGTTTGGATTATTCCCGCATTGGGATCGCCGCTCAGGCCGTCGGCCTGGCCCAGCGGGCGCTCGAGGAAGCGGTCCGCTACGCTAAGCAACGCGAGGTTTTTGGCGGGAAGGTGGCCAACCTGCAGGCCATTCAGGTCATGATTGCCGATATGGCCACCCAGGTCGAAGCGGCCCGGCTGCTGACCCATCGGGCCGCCGTCCTCAAAGACACCGGCCAACCCTTTACCGCCCAGGCTTCCATGGCCAAGCTGTTCGCCTCGGAAGCGGCCAATAAAATAGCCTACCAGGCCCTCCAGATCCATGGCGGCTACGGATATTCCCGGGAGTTCCCCGTCGAACGGCTCTACCGGGACGCCCGCGTGCTGACCCTCTACGAAGGGACCTCGGAGATCCAGCGGCTGATCATCGCCCGTCAGTTGCTAAAAGATATGTGAGGTGTGATCATGCTCAAAACGATGCGCAAGAATTTCAAATCGTTCGCCCCGGCCCTATGGATCGTTATCATCACCTTTATGGTGGCCATCTTCGCCGTATGGGGCGCCGGCGGGTTCAACCGGGAGGACGGCAAGAACAGCGCCGAGAACGTTCCCGTAGCCGAAGTGGCCGGGCGGACGATTTACGCCCAGCAGTACGCCAACGGCCTGCAGATGGAGATTCAAAAGAACAGCCAGAGGATTGGCGGGAAATCAACTATAACCAAGAACCTTATCCAGCAGTTGGACTTGCCCAACAGGACTCTGCGGGGGCTCATCCAGTCCACTCTCCTCCTGGAGCTGGCCAAGGAACGGCATGTGCAGGTTACGGACCAGGAGTTCCAGGGGGAGGTGCGGCGCCTCTATCCCCTGTTCTTCAGCGAGAAAAGCGGCCGGTTTGTGGGCCAGAAAGAATACGAGCAGATCCTGGCCTATTATAAGGTTTCGGTCGCTGAGTTCGAACGGAGCGTCGAGGATTCCATCCGCTTGCAGAAGATCCAGAGCTTGCTGACGGCCGGTCAATCGGTGACGCCCGAGGAGCTCTGGGACAGCTACCGCAAGGATAAAGAGACGGCCCGCCTGGAGTACCTGGTCCTGGAAAAGGACAAGATAAAACTGGAGGCCCAGCCGGGCGAGGCGGAGGTCCAGGACTACTTCAATCGTCATAAGGACGAGTTCCGCATTCCCGAAAAGCGGGAAGCGGTCTATGTTTTCTTTGACCGCTCCGACCTTAAAAAGCAGGTCGAGCTTTCTTCTCAGGAGATCGAAAAATACTATCAGGACAACCGGGACCAGTTCAAAAATCCGGAGGAGATCAATGTCAGCCGCATCTACCTCCCCTTCGCCGGCCGGAACAAGGAGGAAGTGAAGGCCGAGATGCGCAGCCTGGCCGAACAATTGGGCCGGGGCGAAGATTTCGCTGAACTGGCCAAGAAGCACTCCAAGGATGCCAAAGCTTCCGGGGGCGGCGCCTGGGGACCCTTTGAATGGCGCTCGCTTTCGGACAAAGAACAAACTGAGATCAAAAAACTCTCCGCCGGCCGGATCTCGGGAGTCGTTGAGATCGAGGACGGCCTGTCGCTGCTCAAGGTGACGGCTAAGAAAGAAGCCTCCGACATTCCCCTGGAGGAGGCGCGCCAGCGCATCAAGGGTATCCTGGAGGACCAGAAGGCCCAGACCCTGGCCGCGGAGCGGGTCGGCCGGCTGGAGAAAGAAGCCAAGAAAGAGAACAGCCTGGAAAAAGCGGCTTCCCGCCTGGGCTTGACAACGGAGAAGAGCGGCCCGCTCAAAAAAGGCGATCCCCTGGGCCAAGTGGATCCATCCGGAGTGGTCAGCCAGGCCCTCTTCCAACTCCAGGCCAAGGGCGATCTCCGGGCCGCTCTATTCCTACCAGGGAGTCGGGTTGGCCCAGCTCCTGTCCGTCCTTCCCACACATCCGGCCACCTTGGAAGAAGCGCGGGGCGATGTCCTGAACAAGGTGACCGAGGCCAGGAAAAAAGAAATGATCTTGGGCAGGCTGCAAAGCCTCCGGACCCGGCTGGCCGGTCCGAACTGGGAGGACCTGAGCGCCAAGGAAAAACTGGAATATAAAACGGTCAATGAACATAAGCGCGGCCAGTATCTGGGCACCATCGGAGAAAATGAGGAAGTGGACCAGTTGGCTTTTTCCCTGCCGCTCCAGACGGTCAGTGAGCCGGTGGACTTCGGCAGCGGCTATGTGGTCCTGCGCGTCCTGGCCCGCCAGGAAGTCACCCGGGAGGATTTCGATAAGAACAAGGAAGAGATGCGCAGCGCGCTGCTGGAGATGAAGCGGAATCTCTTTCTGGGCTCTTATCTATCCAAGGTGCAGCGGGAACGGGGCACCGAGGTCAACTATGAGAACTACCTGCAGGTCGTCTCGTCCATCCTGTCCAAGTACGAGGACTAAGCCCGGCTAATGCAGGAGCATCTCCGACACTCTAATTTGAGTGGAGGGATGACACGGCCATGAACAAGCTGGACCGAGCGGCCCGCAAGGCCATCGCTCAATGCCTGAAACTCAAGCCCACGGACAAGTTCCTGCTGGTCACTGACGAGGCCAAGCTGGAGATTGCCGAGGCCTTGGCCGCCTGGGCTCGGCGAAGCCGCGCCGAGACCACCGTCTACCTGATGGCTGAAGCGCTGCGGCCCATCAGCGAGCCGACCGGCCTCTTCCGGGAAATGGCCCGCCGGGCGACGGCCATGGCCTATGTCCTAGAATCCCGCCTCGAGGAGAAGCCCTTCCGCAGCTTCATGGTCAGTTCGGCCCGTCGGCGCGGCCGCATCCTGATGATGCCCGGCCTGACCCGCGAGATGATGGAGCGGCTGGTCAACCTCGACTATACCAAAATGATAAGCTTCACCCGCCGTCTGGCCCGCGTCCTTCAGGGCGCCGCGGAGGTCGAGGTGGAGAACCCCGACGGCACGCATCTCGCCTTCAGCCTCAAGGGCCGGGCCTGGAACCTGAGCCTGGGCGACATCAGCCGCCGCGGCAGTCACGGCAACCTGCCGGCCGGCGAATGCTATACCGCTCCGGTGGAGGAGACCTTCTCCGGCCGGCTGGTGTTGCGCCTCATCGACGACAAGGTCGGCCGGGGAGTGATGGACTTCGAGCGGGGCCGGCTGGTGCGCTGGAGCGGGAAAGGCGTGGCCGAGGTGGTCAGGCTCATCGGCAGCGACCGCTCGGGTTTTGTCATCGGCGAGTTCGGCATCGGCACCAACCCCGGAGCGCGCCTCTGCCCCAACATGCTCGAAGCGGAAAAGGCCCTGGGCACGGTCCACTTCGCCATCGGCGACTCCTACGGGCTGGGCCGGAACCGAAGCCGGCATCATTACGACGCCCTGGCGGTCAAGCCCACTATCCGGGTCAGAGGCCGCCTCATCGCCCGCCACGGGAAATTCCTGATCTAATACATGGAAGCATCTCTCATTCCATGATAAAAACAAGTCTCTGTGGGGTCCTGTCGTGGCTCCTCCCCATCCGTCCTCGCCAAGCTGCGGACGGGTGGGAGTCCTCCGCCGCGCCACCCCTGAACAATACGAGAGTATCACGGAATTTGAGATGGCTTCCTTGAAGCTTCCCGGCCTTCCGGGCCGTATTCCTCGTCATCGCTGTCCGCTATCTGCGCCTCAGCTTGGCCTATGGCCGCAGGAGCTCGAAGAACAATGATTCGACCCTGGCTTCCAGGGCGGTCCGAAACCGCTCCACCGATTCCTCGGCGCTGCCGGCCAGATGGTCGGTGATGAACATCGGCCGGCCCACATTCAGCCGGACCCGGACCGGCAGGAACAGCGGGCGGTGGGTGCCGAAAAAGGCCAGGGGGGTGACGGGTATGGCTAGGCCGTCGCGGACGAACAGGTCATGGACAATGTGAGCCACCCCGCTGCGGAAAGTCTCCACGAAAGGATTACGGAATATCTTTCGCAGCCGGCCCCGGCCCTGGAGGGCGACTACGGCCCGTCCCTGCCGGATATGGTTGGCGATCTTCTCCAAGGTCTCCCCTTTCCTGCGATTTGGAGAAATGTCCACGGGAATGGTCCCCACCTTGCCGATGTTGGTGGAAATGAAGCGCACCAAAGGGGTCCGGAGGGGAGCCAGCAGGCTATTGAGGCTTAGCCCGGCTGCCCCAGGCTGCGCTTGAGGTGCCGGCGGATAAGAAAATTGAGTTTATTGAAATCGAAAACCTCTTTGTTGGCCGTAAAGAAAATGGGCCGGGGCACTGATTTGAAAAGAACGGCCACATCCTTGAAGCTGCCGATGTGATTGCCGACCAGGATGTTGGGGCCCTGCCTCACTAAATTTTCGGCGCCCCGGACCTCAACCTTTTTCCCCAGTAGAGCCAGGCGGGTCAGCCTCCGGATGACCGGCCCGAACCTCTGGAGTTCCTGCTCATAGGTCGCCATACAAGCCCTCGCGGCAGAGCGTATTTTATGTGGGGGGAGGAATTTTGACAAGGGAACGGGAGCTTGGGCCGCCCAGGGCCAGCTCTTTAAGAAGAATAATGTATAAATATGATAAAATTTCAGGGGTATTAAAAGGAGGTCTGATATGGCAGAACACCCCTTAGCGACTCTCCAGAAGCTTGATCCGAAAATCACGGATCATCTTAGGGAAATCAACGACCTCATCTACGGGCCGGGCGCGCTCCCCAAAAAGTTTAAGCTTCTCCTGGCCATGGCCTTTGACGCGGCCCACGGCGCGGAACAGGGCGTGAGGGCGCTGGCCCTGCAGGCCATGAAAGAAGGAGCCACAAGAGAGGAGATCGCCGAAGCGCTTAGGGTCGCCTATCACTTGTCCGGCGTAGGAACGCTCTACACGGCCTCGCTCGGCCTGAAAGACATTTTAGGCTGATCTCGTTTTATCCTTCCCAAACCCATCGTTTTATTTATAGCCGCCCCGCAGACGGAAAAACCTCAGCCTTGGGCCCTTCAATGACATTCCCTTGTCACCTCTAAGCAATCATGATACTGTAAAGCCCATCTAATTGTTTTTGGTGTTAATATTTAAAAAAAGAAAGGAGTCGAAGGCGTGATCACCTTGATCCGCAACGGAACAGTCTTTGCTCCCCGGCCCCTGGGCCGTAAAGACATCCTGATCCTGGACTCTAAGATCGGCGCGGTCAGCGAGCCGGGCGCCGTGCAGATGAAGGGCCTTGAGGTCAAGGTCGTCGAGGCGGAGGGCCTGAGCGTCCTGCCCGGCCTCATCGACAGCCATGCCCACTTCCTGGGCGGCGGGGGCGAGGGCGGGCCGGCCACCCGGGCGCCGGAGATCGACATCGAGGACATGATCCGCAGCGGAGTGACCACGGCCATCGGCTGCCTGGGCACGGACGGCATAACCCGCCACCTGTCCTCATTGCTGGCCAAGGCCAGGGCGCTGGAGCTGGAGGGCGTGACGACTTATATCTTTGTCGGCTCTTATGACGTGCCGGTGCTCACTGTGACTGGAAGCGTCCGTTCCGATATCGCCCTCCTGGACAAAGTCATTGGCGCCGGTGAAGTGGCCATCTCCGACCACCGTTCCTCCCAGCCCACCTTCCAGGAGATCGCCCGTCTGGCGGCCGAATGCCGGGTGGGCGGAATGCTGGGGGGTAAGGCCGGCGTCCTCCATCTCCATTTAGGGACGGGCCAGCGGAAGCTGGAGATGCTCTTCCGCCTGGTGGCCGAAACCGAGATTCCGGCCACCCAGGTGATCCCCACCCACATCAACCGCAACCGCAGCCTTCTCGAGGAAGGGTTGCGCTGGCTTCGGGCGGGCGGCTGGGTGGACTTAACCGCGGGAACGCCGCCGGAACAAGAAAGCGATGACGACGTCAGCGTGGAGACCGCTGTCCGCCTCTGCCGGGAGCAAGGCTTCCTCGGCCGGGTTGCGGTGAGTTCCGACAGCAACGGCAGCCTGCCGGTTTTCAACGACAAGGGCGAACTCATCGGCCTGACCATCGCCCGGCAGGACACCTTATTTTTCACTTTTCGCTCGCTCGTCCGCCGCAAGATTCTGACCCTGGAGGAGGCGGCGGCTCTCTTCGCTTCAAACCCGGCTGCCTTTTATAAGCTCGGCCAAAAAGGCCTGGTGGCCAAAGGCAAAGACGCCGACCTGCTTCTTCTTGACGGCGACCTCAACCTGAAAGGGGTTTTTTGCCGCGGCGCAGAGATGATGTCAGAGGGCCGGCTGCTGGCCCGCGGAACCTTCCGCCGGACTTAGGAGATCCGGGGTGAACGCGCCGTCGGCTCCCAACGGCCCCCCTGGCCGCAAAGTCCCTCTGCCCGTAGCCCTCCTGCCCCTCCTCTTTATGGCCGGTCTCCTGGGGGTGGGCTATGGAGTCTACAAGATCAAGCCCCAGGTGCTGCTGGTGGTGGCGGCCTTCTTCACCGGCCTCCTGGCCCTCCTCCTCCGCTTCAACTGGAAAGAGATGGAGCGGGGCATTGTGGACAGCATCCACAAAGCCATGCCGGCCATCCTCATCATGCTGACGGTGGGCATCCTCATCGGGGCCTGGATCTCCTGCGGCACCATCCCCCTGGTCATCTATTACGGTTTGAAGATCATCTCCCCCCAGTTCTTCCTGGTGACGGCCTGCCTGGTGTGCACCATCGCTTCCATGGCCACCGGCACGTCATGGGGCACGGTCGGCACGCTGGGCGTGGCCTTCATGGGCATCGCCATGGGCCTGGGCATCCCTCTGGGTCCGGCGGCCGGCGCTGTGGTGGCCGGCTCCTACATGGGCGACAAGATGTCTCCCCTGTCCGATATCCCCAACCTGGCCACGGTCATCTCCGGGTCGAACCTCTTCGACCATATCAAGCACATGATGTGGTCGGCCGTTCCGGCCTGGCTCCTCGGCCTGGCCGTTTACGGCCTGGCCGGCCTGGGCTATGGCCAGGGCGGAGTCAGCTCCGAGACGGTAAACCTCATCACCAACACTCTGCGCCGGGAGTTCCTCAACCGGAACCCCTGGCTCAACCTGCTGCTGCTCCTGCCCATGGCCATCGTCTTCTTCTTCGCCGTGGCCAAGAAGCCGACCATCCCCGCCATGCTCCTGTCCTCGGCGGTGGCCGCCGTCCTGGCCTTGGTTCTCCAGAAAACGCCCCTGACCGAGTTCGCCGTTGCGGTCAACTCCGGCTACCGGGCCCACAGCGGGGTGGAGATGGTGGACAAGCTGCTGTCGAGGGGGGGGATGATGAGCATGATGGAGACCCAGCTGGTGGCCTTCACCGCCTTCAGCTTCGGGGGTATTATGCAGCGCACAGGCATGCTGCGCGTCATCCTGGATTCCATCATGGGCCTCTGCCGGAGGGTGTGGAGCCTGGTGCTGACCACGGTGGCCACGGCCATCGTCTCGGCCCTGGTCACGGGCAGTTCCTACCTGTCCATGATCATCCCCGCCGAGCTGCTGGCGCCAGCCTTTAAGGAGAAAGGCCTGGCGGCCAAGAACCTGTCGCGGATCATCGAGGAAAGCGGCGGGATTATCGTCCCCCTTATCCCCTGGAGCATGGCCGGCGTTTACATCACCGGCACCATCGGCGTCCCCACCTTGTCCTACCTGCCCTGGGCCGTAATGAACTATGCTTCGGTCATCATCCTCATCCTGTTCGGGGCGACGGGCTTCACCATGGCCGGTCGCAAACGGGAGGACGAGACCCAGGCCGGAAGCTGATCCTGTCCAGCCAAGCCTTATTTCTCTTTCCAAAAAACTCACTTTATCGCTGGACCATTTTTCCGGGATAAGGTCCTCGGTGAGGTTAGATTCAATATAGCTTCAGCACAACTAACTCGTCCTTTTCGCTTCGCCCTTTGCCCAGAATAAATAGAACTGCCTGACCACCAAACTGTCTGATATCCCCTACATTGGCATTGATTACTTCATGGGTTCTTAGACCTGTAAGGAGGATCAATTTTATGATGGCCAGTATCCCGCTGGCTTTGTTCATCTGCTTTTTCTGATTCGAGAGAGTGTAAAAGCTGGCCAACCTGGTCCAGTGTCGTAGGGATAGGGGGTCAAGTCTTGAATTGCAAGTTTTGAATAATCGAATAATGCCTGCCCAATTAATTTCCAATCTTCCACGGAAACTCAAATCGGAACGGCCAAGCCATGATCTAATTCTACAATACCCAAACTGTCAATAAAGTTCACCAGATAAAGGGGATCAGGCGGAAGGAGGTTGCTTTGTAGCGGGCGAATTCCTCGCCGAAGCGGTCGCTCATCGCTTTCTCCTCCATCAAGCCGCGGAAAATGAAAAACGCGGTGGGAAGAAGCGTGAAGGTGACCAGCCCGAAGGGATAGGCCAGCAGGCAGGGAACGGCTACGCACCAGAGGATCAGGCCCAGGTAGCCGGGATGGCGGATGCGGCGATATATGCCGCCGGAGACCAGCCGGTGGTCGGCGAACAGGGTGAGGCGAACAGTGAAGAACTTTCCCATGGCAGTTTTGGCTGCGCGGCGCAGGAAAAGGGCAGCCACGCCCAAGCCCAGGCCGATGATGGAGAGTATCGCTTCAGTCCGGCGGCCGTAGCCGGGAAGCAGCATCTTTCGCGAGAAACAGGTCAAAGTCAAAACAAAGGAAATGGCGATAACCGCGTAACTGAAAAAAGTCGTCCACCTGTCCAGAGAAATTTTTCCCTTCTCCGGCGGATTCTTGGTGCGCAGAATGCCGAAATCTACGACGAGATAGCCGAAGGTGACGATATAAAAGAGTATGCTTCTCCAGCCAGTCATGGCCGACATTGTTTCCTCGGCAGGGTGCTGTTCCGCAGGCGGGAGGGATAATAATTTCCTTTTCTGCTGCGCCGGCTGAATGAGCGTTCAAGCACCAATTTCACCTTGTCCCATCGTCGGGGATGATAAATCGCCGCGTGATCGGATGTCAACTTGCCTTCGCCGCCCCCAAACGGGAGGACGAGACTCAGGCCGGAAGCTGATAGACCGGCCAGCAATCCCCTCCGGTCTAATTTCCTAATTGGCTTTTTTCTGTATATTCAGAGCCAACCTTCTGCTACTTTGAGTTCATCAACTTGACATCCCCTCATATCACGATTTATCATCCTTAAAACGATTCCCAAACACACTCGCAGGGTGGGTTTGGTTGTAAGGAGAAAAAATGAAAAACGTTCATCAGGGCGGATCAAGTGCTGTTTACGGTTTAGGTTTTATTGGCGCAGCAATTTATTTTATTAGTCACGCTTCTTCTTTTTGGTTGGGCGTTGTTGGTTTCTTAAAAGCCATTGTTTGGCCTGTTTTTTTGGTTTATGAAGCATTTAAATTTTTAGCTAAATAGCTAACCTTTTCTGCTGCGTCGGAGGGATGAGCGTTCAAACACCCATCCGGAAGCTGATCCTGTCCAGCCGAGCCTTATTTCTCTTTGTCAATTTCTTCTTCTATCTGGGAACCGGCGTGGGATAGGGCTTTATCGAACTTCTCCCGGGCTTTTTTCTGCTTCTGCTTTTCCAGCTCGGCCGTGGCCTCAAACTTGCGCTCGAAGCCGTCCCGGCGCTGCTTCTCCTTGGTCAGGAGGTCGTCCAGGGAGGACTTCTCCTTACCCGCGTTTTTTTCTGACTTGACCACCGTCCCCGAAGCGGCGTCGACCCACAGGCTGGCCCGACAGCAGGGGCAGACGACTTCGAAAACGTCTTTCTTATCGCTCATAAAAATAATTTATCAAAAAGGGGAACACAATACCAATTTCACT
Source organism: Candidatus Aminicenantota bacterium (assembly GCA_963702835.1). Taxonomy (GTDB): domain Bacteria; phylum Acidobacteriota; class Aminicenantia; order Aminicenantales; family JAFGAV01; genus JAFGAV01. The sequence continues at coordinate 261,396 of OY969762.1, read as the reverse complement.
TTATTCCCCAGCACCGCCTCTCACATTTTATGCCGGCGCAAGAGCTTGAACAGACCCTGCCGGCTCAGCCCCAGCTCTTCGGCCGTCCTAGTCTTGTTGAAGCCGTAGCGGCTCAAAGCCTGATGCAGGAAACGCTTTTCAAAATCCGCCCGGGCCTCGAAATAGCTGGAGGCCGGGCGGGGGCCATCCCCGCGGGCCTGCCGGATTCTGTCCGACAGGCAATCCTCTCCGATGGGAGAACCGGGAGGCGTCAGGACCAGACCCCGCTGGACCTCGTTGCGGACTTCCCGGACGTTGCCCGGCCAGTCATAGGCCAGGAGATGATCGATAGCTTCCGGGTCGAAATGCGTCCGTTCCCGGCCGAGCTCCGATGACTCAACTTCAAGAAAATGGTCGAGGAGGGGGGGCAGGTCCTCTTTCCTCTCCCGCAACGGCGAGACCTCCATGGTCATCACGGCCAGCCGGTAGAACAGGTCTTCCCGGAATCGGCCTTTCCCGATTTCAGCCGTCAGGTCCCTATTGGTGGCGCTCAGAAACCGGACGTCCGCCCGGCGCAGCCGATTCTCCCCCACCCGCCGAAATTCTTTCTCCTGGAGAAAACGCAGCAGCTTGGCCTGAAGGCTGGGAGCCAGATCGCTCACTTCGTCCAGAAAAAACGTACCGCCGGCCGCTTCCTCGACCAGCCCGGCCCGCTCCCGCCAAGCGCCGGTGAAGGCGCCGCGGCCATGGCCGAACAGCTCGCTCTCCAGGAGCGTCTCCGGAATTGCCCCGCCGTTGACGGCCACGAACCTTCCCGAGCTCCGCCGGCCCAAATCGTGGAGAGCCCTGGCAATGAGCTCCTTTCCCGTGCCGCTCTCGCCCAGTATCAGAACGGGAACATCACCTTCCGCGAATTTTCTTATGAGAGAGCGGATGCGGCTGAGGGCCTCGCTCCGGCCGACGAGGCGATGCTCTAATGAATCGGGGGGGTTTATGGCCACAGTCGCTTCCATTCACTTATTCAATGGTGATAACGTCCCTCCCCGGCCGGATATCTCAGCCGTCATCAATAAAGTCCTGAACTTTTTGCCATAAAAACACTTTTTTGATACTCTTTGTATCGCCGGCGCCCGGAAAGGCCCGGCTATCGGCCTGCCGCCTGGTCGAGGTCTTCGAAGAAAGCCCGGACGAGCTGACGACCGTGGAATTCAAGAACTAGCATGGTTTTCGCGTCAACATCCTGTACACTATCCGCCGCTCCCCGGAACGGGAACATCCCTTCTGGAAACAGATGCGGATGAACTGAGATGCCCAGGCCCGAATTCCCCAACTTCAAACCCTTTGACCTTGCCGACCGCGATTTCCTCCAGGAAAGACTGTGGGCCTACCAGCCCCGCACTTCGGAGCTGACCTTCACCAACTTGTTCATCTGGCGGAAGTACTACGGGTTCGAATGGTCGGTCCTGGGCGACTGTCTGGCGGTTGTGGCGGCCGCGCCCGAACACGACCCGGCCCCCGGCGCCTGGGCCCTGCCTCCCGTCGGCGCCGGGCCGCGGGCCGAAACAGTGCGCCGCCTGCTGCGCTGGCTGAAGGAAGAGCGCGGCCTGGCTTCGCCCCGCATCCGGCGGGCCGACCGCAGCCTGGCCGCTGAGCTCGAAACCCGTCCGGAGTTTGCCGTCTCCCCCGTTCGGAACGATTTTGACTATGTCTTCCGCAGCCGGGACCTCATCGAGCTGGCCGGCTCCCGCTACCATGCCAAGCGCAACCATATCACCCGTTTCAACGAGGCCCACTCTTTCGTTTTTGAGCCCCTGGGCTTACCGCACCTGCGGGGCTGCCTGGAGGTGGCCGAGGCCTGGTGCACTCTGAAACGCTGCGAAGACGACTGGAGCCTGATGGGTGAATGGGACGCCATCAAGGAAACCCTCGGCAACTTCAGCCCGCTCCGCATCCAGGGCGGGGTTATCCTGGTCGAGGGAAAGATCAAGGCCTTCACCCTGGGCGAGCCCCTCAACGCCCAAACCGCCGTCATCCACATCGAGAAAGCCGATCCCGAAATCCAGGGCCTATACGCCGTGATCAACCAGGAATTCTGCCGGCACCAATGGCCGGGCCTGACTTACATCAACCGCGAGCAGGACCTGGGCGAGCCGGGGCTGCGCAAGGCCAAGCTGTCCTATCATCCCCATCATCTTGAGGAAAAGTTCGAAATCGCTCTGCTGGGATGAATAAAGGAGTCGCTATGAAAAGATATTTAGGAATTGTTCTCCTCAGTGTCTTACCCTTCCTCCTGCTGGCCGTCCTGGCCGGCCAGGCCGTCAAGGCCGGAGACAGCGCTTTGGGTTCGCGCAAATACAGCGACTTCAGAACACCCAAGTTCTGCGGCACGTCATGCCATACCGACATTTTTCAGCAGTGGGGCCAGGCCATGATGTCCCAGGCCTATACCCATCCACTGGGACGAGATCGAGTATTTCAAGCTGGCCGTCCCCCACGCCGAAAAGGACCGGCCGGTGGCCGGGGTCAAGGCCGGCTGCAACGGCTGCCACGCGCCGATGGCTTTCCTGGCCGGCGACGTCCCGCCGCCCCTGCCGGCCAAGAACAGCCGGGCCAACGAGTCGGTCTCCTGCGACCTCTGCCACACCATCACCGGCTTCGCCGGCGACATCGCCCTACAACTTCAACTGGATTTCCGAGCCGGGCAAGACTCAAGTACGGCCCGCGGCAGGGCGAGAATTCGCCCGAGCACGACCTGGCCCAATCCGAATTCCTGAACAAGGCCGATTTCTGCGGCACCTGCCATAACGAAAAGAGCCCCTATCGGCGCTCTGGGTCAAGTCCACCCATCTCGAGTGGAAGGACGGCCCCTATGCCAAGGAAGGGGTCGAGCTGCCACGATTGCCACATGACCTATGCCCCGGAAAGAGCGCGGCCATGGGCAACATGCTACCCCGATGTGCGGCAGCATCTCTTCCACGGCGCCCACGACCCGGGCAAGGTGCAGGGGCACGATCGAGCTGCGCATCCATCCCGATACCCGCGAGGCCGAGCCGGGCGATAAGGTCAAATTCACCGTGGCCCTCTTCAACCAGAAGACCGGCCACAAGTTCCCCACCGGCTCGGTCGAAGACCGCATCGTCTGGATGCACGTCGAGGCGATGGACGCCAAAGGCAAGGTCTATCATCTGCCGGTGGACAAGAAAGGGTTTGCCGGCGAGGAGTACACTATCGGCAGCGACGCCCTGGCCTACCAGGACATGGGCATCGCCCTCAATGATCCGAGCTTCGCCGGCGTCCAGCGAGACGGCATCCCGGTGGGCGACCGCATCTTCCGCATGCCCTACTTCGACCCCCAGGGCCGGATGACCATCCAGCAGTGGAACACGAAATCATTCGGCGTGGACTACCGCTTCGGGCCGCGGGAGTCCAAGATCGAGACCTGCACTTTCACGCTGCCCGACACCCTGCCGGCCGGCCCCCTAATGGTGACCGCCGCGCTGAACTACCAGAAACTGGTCAAGCCGGTGGCCGATTTCCTGGGCGTCCCGGCCGACGAGGCCGAGACCGTCAAGGTCAACGAACATTCCACGGCCATCACCGTCGTGGACTAGAGGAGGTCCAGCCTTGAAAAGAATCCTTCCGCCCTTCTTGCTTGGTTTATTCTCATCCAGGTGCTGTCCGTTTCCCTGGAAGCCATGCCCGCTTTCGCCCGGAAATACAGCATGACCTGCAAAACCTGCCACGCCCCCTTCCCTCACCTCAAGCCTTACGGCGAAGAATTCGCCGCCAATGGGTTCGTCATCGACGACAAGGAGACGCCCCGTTACACCATCGACACCGGCGACGGCCTGCTGGCCCTGCTGCGCGAAGTGCCGGTGGCCCTGCGGCTCGACGGCTTCGCCAGTTTCAACAACGCCGGGACCGGACGGCTCCAGTTCGCTTCCCCCTTCATCCTTAAATTCCTTTCCGGGGGGGAGCTGTTCAAGAAAGTGTCCTATTATTTCTACTTCTTTTTTAGCGAACAGGGCGAAGTGGCCGGCATTGAGGACGCCTATGTCATGTTCAACGACCTGCTGGGCACTGGGCTGGGCCTGGTCATAGGCCAGTTCCAGGTTTCCGACCCGCTGTTCAAGCGGGAACTGCGGCTGACCCAGGAGGACTACCAGATCTACGGCAGCCGGCCCGGCCTGTCCGGCATCGACCTGACCTACGACCGGGGCCTGATGCTCAACGCCAGGGTCCGAACAGGCACCGACCTGACCCTGGAAGTGGTCAACGGGTCGGGGATCGGAGCAGCCGACGCCGAGAAAAACTTTGATTCCGACGCTTACAAAAATTTCGTGTTCCGGGCTTCCCAGAGTCTGAGCCGGCAGCTCCACTTGGGCGGGTTTTTATATTTGGGCCGGGAGAGGCTGGGGGACGGCCGAAACAGCGTCTGGATCTTCGGCGCCGACGCTTCCGTCAAGAGCCCCCCCTTCGAGTTCAATTTCCAGTTTGTGGAGCGCCACGACGGCAATCCGCTGTTCTTCCCCGAGGGAGTAACGGCCGAGGGAGTCGGCACCCGCGGCGCATTCGCCGAACTCATCTACCTGCCCAAGGGAGACGATTCGCGGTGGTACGGCCTCGGGCTGGTCAACTGGGTCAGTTCCGGGGAACCCGCGCTGGACCGCTTCTCCCTCACGGCGGGCGGCGGATTCCTGCTGAGCCGAAACATGCGCCTGACGGGCGAGGCGACCTTTTATCAAGAGAGCCCCTTGGGGAAGCACGTCCGGCTGTCCGCCGGCCTGGTCACCGCGTTTTAGCCAAAAAACCGGCGCGGCTGCCTCAGCCGGCCGAGGCCTTCAAGGATTTGATGCGCCGGGTGACGTCGCGGAACCGGGAATTCCAGCCCTTGACCTCGGCGAAGAGGCCGAGGGCTTTGTCTTTCTGTTCCATCTCCTCGAACAGCGAGGCCAGCTCGTATTTCAGGACAAAGGACTGGCTGGACCCTTCCTTGACCAAGGCCAGGGCCTGGTTGAGCCAGTCCAGAGCCCGCACATAGTCTTTCCGGCGGCGGAAGCACAAGCTGATCAAGCTGAAACAGTCGGCCTTGCGTTTTTCGTCGGCGGCGGCCAGCTTGAACTCCTCGACAGCTTCCTCGAAGAGACCTTGATCAAGGAAGGCCATGCCCAGGCTGTAGCGGACATCCTGATTGGAAGGGCCGATCTTCTTGTCCACGTCCCGGCGGAAATCACGGATAATGTCGGCCAGCTCTTTCTCCACAACGGCCGTATCCTTCTTCTGCTGCTGGAAGGTGATGGCCTCGATCATGCCCAGTTCTTCAACAATATGGTCAGCGACATCCGGGTAGAGCTTCTCGTCGAAGGCCAGGGGGCCGGACAGGATGTCCAGGCCGTCGAACAGCTCGGCTGAAGAAACCTTTTCCTTGGCGCTCAGCTCAGCGCCGATCTTGTCCTCCTCGGCCTTGGCCGCTGGACGGCGGGCTCTATCCGGCTTCCGCTCCAGAGCGGCCACCTTCTCTACCAGGTCGGGAATGGACTCGCTGACGACTTGGGTCTGGACCTTCTTCAGGGCTTCCAGTTTTCTCGAAATAGCCGCCTCGTTGGGATAGAGCAGCAATAGGTTTTCCAAGATCCGTTTGGCATTGCGGGCCAACCCCTGCTGCAGACAGAGGTCGGCCTTGGCCAGGTTGACCCGGATGACTTCCTTTTCCTGGCGTGAAAATTGGCCGGTGCCCCCCTCGGGCCGAACGGCCCCGACGGGCAGCCGGACCTCGCTGCCGATATGGGCGAATTCGTCGGCCAGGGCGACATCGTCGGGCCGGAGCTCCACCAGCTCGCGAAGGACGACCAGGAGCTTCTGCCGCAGGCCCTTCTGCTTGTATTCCTGGAGAAGGACCCGCAGGGCCGCTTCCAGGTTTTGTTTCTGATTCTTGGATTTGTAGATGACGGCCAGTTTTTCCAAGGCGGGCAGGTAGATGTCCCGGCCCATAACCAGGAGTCCCAGAAGGCCTACGGCCTTGTCTTCCCTGTTCTTGCTGAGCAGGGTGTTGACCAAGGGCTCGTAAAGGTCATAGGCCTGGTCGAGCTTGCGGAGATTGATCAGAGCGTAGCCCAGACGGACCCGGGTGTTGATGTCATTGGGGTCCTTGGCATACAGCCGGGAAAAGATCTCTTCCGCCTTGCGGAACAGCTCCTCTTCCATATACAGGCTGCCCAGTTGAGAGAGCAGGTCGGCGTTGTCGGCATGATAGCGCAGGTTTTCTTCGGCCAGGACGATGGCCTCCGCGCGGCGGTTCCGCCTCTTCATCAGCACGACGTAATTCAAGGCCGTGCGGAGATTGTCTTTTTTCAGGGAGTTGGCCCGGCTGAGCAGATGCTCGGCCTCCCCCGGCTCCTGGCTCTCCAACAGGGCCTCGGCCGCTTCGTTGAGCATCTCCACGGCCTCATCCACGGATCCTTCCTTGGCGTATAGGTCGGCCAAACGCACCTTGGAATGGGAGTCCGTTCGATCGAGCTTGCACAGCTTCTCATAGATGAAGATCAAGCCTTTGATATGGCGTTCCTTCTCCAGCCGCTCGGCCACCTTGAGGTATCCCATCTTGGCCTCGGAGGAGAATCCCAGCTGGGCGTACAGGTCGGCCATTTTGATGGCCGCCGGGATGTCGTTGGGGTTGATCTTGGTGATCTTCTTGTAGATGGCCAGCGACTGCGAGTACTGGCCCTTGGCCTCGTAATGATTGGCGATGCTCTGGAAGGTTTGGATGGCCTTCTCCCCCTTGCCCAGCCGGAGGTAGAGGTCGCCGATGAGGTTGGTCAGGTTGATGTCCAGGTTGTCTTCTTCCTGGACTTTTTCGTACTCCCGGATGGCCTCCAGATATTTCCCGGCCTTGACGAATTTATCGGCGGCCTCCAGGATCTGCTGCCTGTCCTTCTTGGAGATTACCTTTTCCACTTGTCCGACCTCAGGTTGAAGCTCTGCCGGTGAAGCGGCGTCGGGCCCCATTCGGCCAGGGCCTGAAAATGCTCCCGAGTGCCGTAGCCTTTGTGCCGGGACAGGCCCAGCCCCAGAAACAGGCCATCCAGGCTGACCATCATCCGATCGCGGAGAACTTTGGCCACGATGGAAGCGGCGGCGATGGAGATGCTCCTCTGGTCGCCCTGTTTGACCCGCTTCTGGATATAATGTACATCTTTCAACTCAAAACCGTCAACCAGGAGGATGTCCGCGGCGGGGACCAGACCGGCCGCCGCCCGCTTCATAGCCGTCAGAGAAGCCTTATGGATATTGAGCCGGTCGATCTCTTTATTGGAGGCCAGGCCCACCCCCACCGCCTGGGCTTCCCGGATAATGAACCGGGCCAGAATCTCCCTTTTCCTCGGGCTGAGCCGCTTGGAATCGTCCACCCCGGCCAGCCACTCGGGCGAGCGGCCTCGCATCCAGGACGAGGGGAGGATGACCGCGGCGGCCACTACCGGGCCGAACAGGGAGCCCCGGCCGGCCTCGTCGATTCCGGCGATCCTGTCGAACCCCCGGTCCAAATAGCTCTGTTCAATCAAAAAATCGGGCATGGCCCTTTATGCCGATTGCCGGGCAGGGAGGCCGGCTCGGCGGAGGGCCTGGTGACGGGACACCCGTTCAGACCCTATTTTCCTTGAGGCGGGCGGCTTTGCCCTTCAATTCGCGGAGATAGTACAATTTGGCGCGGCGGACCTTGCCGCGTTTGACCAACTCGATCTTCTTGACGGCCCGGGAGTGGAGGGGAAAAATCTTCTCCACGCCGACGCCGAAAGACACTTTCCGCACGGTAAAGGTCCGGCCCAAACCTACCCCCCGGCGGGAGATGACATCCCCCTGGAAGACCTGGATGCGCTCCTTATTGTCGGCTTCCTTGATGATGATGTGGACCTTGACCGTGTCTCCGACGTTGAACTCCTCGACGTCCTTCTTGAGATGCTTGTCTTCATAGTCGGCTAGGGTGCTCATGATTTCTTCCTTTCTTTCTCTTCTTGGCGGATCTCGTCCAGCGCGGTTTTATCCTCCGGCCCCAGCTCCGCGGCCGCCAACAGGTCGGGCCGATTGAGCCAGGTCTTCTCCAAGGCCTTCTTCCGCCTCCAGGCGGCGATCTTGCGGTGGTCTCCGGAGAAGAGCACCTGGGGGACCTTCATCCCCCGGAAATCGCGGGGCCGCGTATAATGGGGAAAGTCGAGAAGGCCGCGGCTGAAGGAATCCTGCTCGACCGAACCCTTCTTGCCCACCACGCCCGGCACAAAGCGCGCCACGGCATCCACGATGACCATGGCCGCCGGCTCGCCGCCGGTCAGGACATAGTCGCCGATGGACACCTCGTCGGTCGCCAGGAGCCGGCCGACCCGCTCGTCCACGCCCTCATAGCGGCCGCAGATCAGGATGACCTGGCGGCGGCGAGCCATATCCCGGGCCAGCCGGTCGTCGAACTTCCGGCCCTGGGGCGAGAGAAGGTAAGTCGGGGCGCGGGGCGTCCGGCGGATTTTCTCCACGGCGGCGAAGATGGGCTCCGGCTTGAAGACCATCCCCTCGCTGCCGCCGAAGGGGCGGTCGTCCACCTGGCGATGTTTGTCCGCGGTGAAATCCCGAAGGTTATGCACTTCCACCTGGAGCAGCCCTTTCTCCCGAGCTTTTTTGATGATCCCTCCCGAGAACACGCTGGCAAACATCTCGGGAAAGATGGTGATTATATCAAATCTCATTCAATTCCAAAAGACCCTGGGGAGGGTCTACCCGAATCAGCCCGGCTTCCGGGTCGATCTCAATACATATATCCCCGGCCAGGGGGATATAGATTTCCCCCTCCCCCAGGCCCACGACCAGCAGGCCGGATTCTCCGATGGGGATAACGGCCGTCACCTGGCCCAACTCGGCGCCATCCCGGGTCAGGACCCGGCAGCCGATGAGCTGGCCGGGGTAGTAGGAGCCTTCTTCCGGCGGCCGGAGACTGTCGGGGGGGATATACAGCTCCTGGCCGGCCAGGGCTTCCGCCTGAACCTGACTGTCGATACCTTGGATTTTGAGGATGCGGCCGTTCCGCCCGGGCCGGAAGGATTCGACGACTAGACCTTTAACTTCCCCCCTCCGCTCCACCTGGACGGATCGAACGGTTCCCAGGTTCACTCCGGGATAAAGCCTGACCTTGAGCTCCCCCTTTTGCCCATCGGTCCTTTGGATTCGGCCGACAGCCTGAAGTTCAATTTTTCTCAATGATCTCCAGGTTGAATCTCCTCTTGAGTTTCATCCCGGCCGCGCCGAGTATAATCCGGATGGCCCGAGCCGTTCGGCCCTGTTTGCCGATAACCTTGCCCAGGTCTTCAGGGGCGACCTTCAACTCCATGATGGTGGTCTGCTCCCCTTCGAGCAGGGACACCTGCACTTTGTCCGGGCTGTCCACGAGCGCTTTGGCGATCAATTCCACGAGTTCTTTCACGGCGACCTCCTTGTCTTCGTGTCGGCCTTACTTGGAAAGTTTCTCGCGCTTGGAAACTTTCTGCATGAGGGATAGAACAGTGCGTGAGGCGCGCGCACCTCGAGTCAACCACATTTTGGCCTTGTCGAGGTCAATCTTGATCTCAGCAGGCTCGGTGAGAGGGTTATAAAAACCGAGGAAATCTTTAGCTTTGCCCTCCCGGGGCAACCGGGAGTCCATCACCACAATCCGGTAGGACGGCTTGCTCTTCGCTCCAAATCGCATCAATCGCATTGATAACATGGTCAATCATCTCTCTGGTTGAAGTTGTTGAGCCTAAATCGTATCCGATTCCCCCCCGCAAGTCAACGGCTCTGTACCCTAGGACGGCAGGCTGGACACCATCTTCTTAAAGCCCGGCTTCTTCATCATCCTCTTGAGCTCGGTGAATTGCTTGAGGAGCTGATTGACCTCCTGGACCGGCCGGCCGCTGCCCCGGGCGATGCGCTTGCGGCGGCTGCCGTCGATAATCCTCTCGTTGGCCCGCTCCTGAGGGGTCATGGAATTGATGATGGCTTCGAAATGCTGGACTTTCCGGTCGTCGACCTGGGCCTTGGCCAGCTGTTTGAAGGGGCCGGCCCCCGGTAAGTGGCTGAGCAGGCCGGAGAGCGACCCCATCTTCTTGAGCTGGCGGAGCTGTTTGCGGAAGTCCTCCAGGGTGAACTCCTCCCGGCGCAGCTTGCGGGCCAGCTCCTCGGCCTCCTTGACGTCGGCTTCCTGCTCGGCCTTCTCGATCAGGGTCAGCAGGTCGCCCAGGCCCAGGATGCGGGAAGCCATCCGGTCGGGATGAAAAACTTCCAGCTTGTCCAGCGTCTCGCCGATTCCGGCAAACTTGATCGGCCGGCCGGTGACCGCGACGATGGACAGGGCCGCCCCGCCGCGGGCGTCGCCGTCCAGCTTGGTCAAGATGATGGAAGTCAGGCCGATTTGGTCGCCGAAGGCCTTGGCGCTCTTCACCGCATCCTGGCCGGTCAGGGCGTCACCCACGTAGATGACCTCGGTGGGGTTGAGGATGTCGCGGACCATCCGCAGCTCGTTCATCAGCTCCTCGTCCACATGGAGCCGGCCGGCCGTGTCCACGATGAGCGGGTCGAAGCTTCGGTTGCGGGCGTACTGGACGAGCTCCCCCAGGGCCTTTTTGGGCTCGGCCAGGTGGGCCGGCGTCATCTCATAGAAAGGCACCTTGAGCTGGCCGGCGATGAACTTGAGCTGGTCCTGGGCGGCCAGCCGCTTCATGTCGAAGGAGACGAGGAGGGGCGCGCGGTGAAGGCCCTGGACATAGCGGGCCAGCTTGCCGCAGGTGGTCGTCTTGCCGCTGCCCTGCAGCCCGGCCAGCATAAAGATGGTGGGCGGGTGGGGTGCGAAGTGGAGGGGCTTGGCCTCGACGCCCAGCACAGCGGTCAACTCGTCGCGCACAATCTTGATGACCTGCTGGGCCGGGGTCAGGCTGTCCAGGACCTTCTGGTCCAGGGCCTTGACCTTGATCCGCTCCTCGAAGTCCTTGACGACCTTGTAGTTGACGTCGGCCTCCAGCAAGGCCAGGCGAAGCATGCGCAGGGCTTCGGCCATGTTCTTCTCCGTGACCTTGGCCTCGCCGCGGAGGTATTTAAGGACTTTCTGAAGTCTTTCCGATAGCTGGTCGAACATGATAAATCAATGGGACTCTTGATGCCTGGCCTATTCCCTCAGGCCCACGTTGGTTCCCACGGCCCGGGCGGCCCTGAGGAGTTGGGAATCAAGGGGGACATGCTTGGTCCGTCCGGCCACCTCGTCCAGCGGAACGGACACGATATCCCCGCCCCGCAGAGCGGCCATACGGCCGAACTCGCCCCGGGCGACCATCTCCGCGGCGGCCACTCCGAACCGGGTGGCCAGGACGCGGTCGAAGGCCGTGGGCGTCCCGCCCCGCTGGAGGTGTCCCAGGATGGTGGCCCGCGTCTCCAGGCCGCACATCTTCTCGATGTCCTCACCCAGCTTGGTGGCGATGCCGCCCAGCCGGATTCTCTCCGGGCTGCCCTCCACGACTTGCCTGACCACGACCTGGCCGCCGATGGGCTTGCTGCCCTCGGCCACGCAGACGATGCTGAAGCGGCGGCCGATCCTTCTCCGGTCGGCGAACTTCTGGCAAACCGCCTCCAAGTCGTAGTCGATCTCGGGAATGAGGATGACGTCAGCGCCGCCGGCTATGCCCGCCCCCAGGGCCAGCCAGCCCGCGAAGCGGCCCATGACCTCGACGATCATGACCCTATGGTGGGATTGGGCCGTGGTGTGGACGCGGTCGATGGCCTCGGCCGCGACACTTACGGCCGAGTCGTGGCCGAAAGTGACATCCGTGCCCCATAGGTCGTTATCGATGGTCTTGGGCACTCCCACGACCTGCAGGCCCTTGGCCTGGAGTTCGCGGGCGATGGTCATCGACCCGTTTCCGCCCAGGCAGATAACGGCGTCAAGCCCGGCCCGGGCGGCATTGTCCAGGGCCTGGCCGGAAAGGTCCTTGAAAACAAGCTCTCCGGATTCTCTCTGCGGATAGTTAAAAGGATCGGCCTTGTTGGAGGTGCCCAGGATGGTTCCTCCGGTCTGGAGGATGCCGGAAACACTGTCGTAGGTCAAGGGCCGGATGCGGTTCTCCACCAGCCCTTCGAACCCGTCCTCGATGCCCATGACTTCGAAGCCGCATTGGCTGATAAGGCACTTGGTCACAGCCCGGATGACCGCGTTCAGCCCCGGGCAGTCCCCGCCGCCCGTCAAGATGCCGACTCTTTTAATCTTCGAATTGGCCATGGTCAACCTTCAAGGGAATGACACACAAAATACAGTAATATCCGAGCCTTGTAAATACCGGAACAGGCCTGCTGTCCCTTATTGGGGACGGAGCCGAGCATTTTTCCTTGACAATTTGCCTTGTCGCCTTTAAGGTATTACTACTTTCCGGCAGGGATCAATTATGGAAAAGATAACAATTAATTATGATGAGATTTTGAAGCTCATCGCTCTCATGGAAGAGAAAAAACTTGCCCATTTCGAGCTCGAGGTGGAAGGCTTCAAGATCAAGATGTGCAAAAACACGGCACAGACGGCGGCGGTTATGCCGGACGTTCGCCCGGCAGCCGGCCAGCCCCAGTCCCCGGCCAACCCCCTGGCCGCTCCGGCCGAAGAGGCGGCCGCGGAACAGCAGGCCGGCCTCCACTACATCACCTCGCCCATGGTCGGAACCTTCTACCGCGCCCCCAACCCCGCCTCACCGCCTTTCGTCGAGCCGGGCGAACCCGTCCAGAAGAAGCAGACTCTCTGCATCATCGAGGCCATGAAGCTGATGAATGAGATCGAGTGCGACGTGGACGGGGTCGTCCAGGAGGTCTTTGTCGAGAACGCTAAGCCGGTCGAGTTCGGCCAGCGGCTTTTTTCCATCCTGACCACCGGCTGAACTGATGTTTTCCAAGATCCTGATCGCCAACCGCGGGGAAATCGCCCTGCGCATCATCCGGGCCGCCCGCGAGCTGGGCTTCAAGACGGTGGCCGTCTATTCCGAGGCCGACCGCACCGCGCTCCACACCCTGCTGGCCCACGAAAAGGTGTGCATCGGCCCGGCCAAGGCCGCCGACAGCTATCTCAACGTCCCCAACCTGCTGAGCGCCGCGGAGATCACCAAGGCCGACGCCATCCACCCCGGCTACGGTTTCCTGGCCGAGAATGCCCGCTTCGCCGAAATCTGCCAAACCTCGAACATCACCTTCATCGGCCCGCCGGCGGCGGCTATCCGCCTGCTGGGGGACAAGAACCGCGCCCGGCTGGAGATGAAGAAGGCCCGCGTGCCGGTCATCCCCGGCGGGGACAAGATCCTCCAGGACTTCGCCGAGGCCAAAAAGGCCGCCCAGCAGATCGGCTACCCGGTCATCCTCAAAGCCGCTTCGGGCGGCGGCGGCAAGGGCATGCGCATCGCCCACAACCCCACCCAGCTTGAGGAGCAATTCCCCATCGCCCAGAACGAGGCCCGGGCTGCCTTTACCGACCCGTCCCTTTACCTGGAGAAATACCTGGCCAAGTCCCGCCACATCGAGATCCAGGTTATCGCCGACGGCTACGGCAACGTGCGCTCTTTCGGCGAGCGCGAGTGCTCGATTCAGCGCAAGTACCAGAAGCTCATCGAGGAGACGCCCTCCACCATGGTCGACCCCCGGCTGCGCCGCAGGATGAGGGCCGCCGCCGAGGAGGCAGTCCGCTACCTGGGCTATCAAAGCCTGGGCACCTTCGAGTTTCTGGTGGACGAGAAGAAAGATTTCTACTTCATGGAGGCCAATACTCGGGTCCAGGTCGAGCATCCCATCACCGAGGCCGTTTACAACATCGACCTGATAAAAGCGCAGCTCCGCATCGCCGCCGGCCAGAAGCTCACCATCCCCGAGGACCAGGAGATGCGCGGCCACGCCATCGAATGCCGGATCAACGCTGAGGACCCCGAAACGTTCGTGCCCTCGCCGGGGAAGATCGACTTCCTGGTGTTTCCCGGCGGAGAGGGCATCCGCGTGGATTCGGCGGCTTATTGCGGCTGGGAGATCCCGCCTAACTACGACTCGCTGGTGGCCAAGATCATCGCCCTGGCCCCCACCCGGCAGATTGCCATCAAGAAGATGATCACCGCCCTGGAGATGACCACTATCGTCGGCATCAAGACCAACCTCCCCCTCCTGCTCAGTATCCTGTCCCATGAGGAATTCCAGAAGGGCGCCTACGACACGAAGTTCATGGACAGGTTCCTGGCCCAAAAAGAAACGGCGGCCCACACGGCCGCTCCCCTTGAGCCGGGCTCTTAGGACGAGAACGGCCGGCTTTATTTCAGCACGTACAAGGTCACCTGGAAGGCGCCTTCATTATCCCCCACCACCAGCTCGTTGACGCCCAAGAACATGCGGCCGGTGAGGGGGGAGGTCACCTCGGCGCGGCTGCCGACAAGGAAATACTCCACCCGCTCGTGGCGGATTTCTTTTTTCGTCTCCGGGTCTGTCTCCACCGACAAGAGTTGGACGACCTTGCCGATGAGGGCGCCGATGTTCTGACCGGGCATCGGCTGCTGAACGGTTTTCAGCTTATAGCCGTCCGGGCCACAGCCGGCCGTAGGATTCCCTTTCTGCAGGGACAGGTAGCCGGTGGCCAGGATAAAAAATCTCTTCCCCTCCTCTACGTCGAACCCCAGGTCGATCCAGGGCTCATTGCCGGAAACGACCAGGGAGCGCATGGATTCATAATCCGCGGGAACTTCGGGGCTCAGCTCCTCGACCTTCTCTTCCTTGGCCGGGACGGTTTCCTCTGTTTTGGCCGGAGGCTCGCTGGGCGGTAATGGCGTCTCCTCAGGAAGCGGCGGCGGTGGTGGGGCCGGAGCGGCTGAGGGCTGAGGCGGCGGGCAGGAAAAGAACCAGGGAAGCATAAAAACCAAGGCCAGGATCAGGCGAAGAAGAGCCCAGCCCGCGGTTTGTGTCTTGTCCTTGGCCATCGGTCACCTCTTTGCCGTCGGGCCATTGGCGCCGGATTCCCCAGGCCGGCCGGTGGAATTTCTGCCGATCTTCAACACCTCCGCCATCTGGCCGTGAATAAGACTGTTGGAAGCCAGAATGCGGCGGGCGGTGCTGGGAAATTCTTTTCCCTCAAAATCGGTGGCCCGGCCGCCGGCTTCTCTGATGATCAAGGCCCCGGCGCAGACATCCCAAGGATGAAGCTTCAATTCCCAGAACCCGTCAAATCGGCCGCAGGCCACATAGCACAGGTCGAGAGCGGCTGAGCCGCAGCGCCGGACAGCCTGTGCCCGGACAACAAAATTATTGAAATGGGCGATGTTGTCCCCAGTCTGGCGGATGTCGTAGGGAAATCCGGTAGCCAGCAGGCTGCCTCCCAGGTCCGCTACGGCCGACACATAGACCCGGCCGCCGTTCAGAAAGGCGCCTTCCCCGCGGAGGCCCCAGAACATCTCCTCCCTCATGGGGTCATAGACCACGCCCACTTCGGACCGTCCTTCAAACTCCAGGCCGATGGACACGCAGAAGATTGGGAAATGATGGGCAAAGTTGGTCGTGCCGTCGAGAGGATCGATGACCCAACGGTAAGGTGAGCCGCTCTCCCGGGCCAGGCCTTCCTCGGCCAGAAAATTATGACCTGGAAAACGCTCGCCGAGGTGCGAAACAATCATTTTTTGGGAAAGGTTGTCGCTCTCGGTGACCAGGTCCACCTCCCCCTTATAAGACACCTCGGGCGTTGTGTCGACCTTCTCCCGGAGCATCCGGCCTGCTGTCCGGGCGGCCTCCAGTGCTGCCTCCAGATAGGCCTGCCGCTCGGACATGGGGCTATCTTACCAACTCTCTCCGCACAGGGCAATAAAATGATCTAACCATTCTTAGATGAGATTTTTGGCAAATAATTGGCAAATAATTGGGGGCGGCCCACGCTAACTTGTTGGATTTATTATTCGTTGCATTTTCTTGTAATGATCTAACCATGCTTAAATGAGATTTTTTGCCAGAGAAACCGTCTTTCCAAGCATATAAAGACAAGTACTCTATGCCCAGAGCAAATAGACATTACATTCCAGGCCTTGTTTGGCATTTAACACATCGATGCCATAACCGGGATTTCCTTCTCAGGTTCGCCCGTGATCGACGGCGATGGCTCTATTGGCTATTTGAAGCTAAGAAAAGATATGGCTTAAAAGTCCTCAACTACGCTCTAACCTCGAACCACATACACCTCCTCCTCCAGGATGGCAGCCGCCGGACAGTCATCTCAACTTCTATGGATCTCATTGCAGGCCGTACGGCTCAAGAATATAACCAAAGGAAGAAACGTCGGGGAGCCTATTGGGAGGACCGCTATCATGCGACGGCTATTGAAAGTGGAAGTCATCTAATCCGCTGCATGGTCTATATTGACTTAAACATGGTCAGGGCTGGAGTGGTCAAGCACCCGAGTGAATGGGCTTTCTGTGGCTACAACGAGATTCAAAATCCCCGCCCCAGATACAATATTATTCATTGGTCTTCCCTGCTGAATCAGTTTGATATAAGGGATCGAGCAGAGTTGAAACAATTTTACAGAAAATGCGTTGAAAACACACTGGGAAAGCAAAAGCTAACTCGAGATAGTCGATGGAGCGAAAGTGCAGCCGTGGGAAGCAAAGAGTTTGTAGAATGGACGACATTAGCGCTTGGGATAAAAGTAAACAAGAGGAGAGCAGAAGAATCTGTAAAAGGAGGAGAAAACAATGGAACAAAGACTTGGATCCTTCATGAGAAAGGGGGGATCTACTGCTACGATTTTGACCGCAAAAATAGGTTTATAAGCCCAAAAAGATGAAGAAATTGGATGCATCTTATGAATAACAAATGAGTTAATTTGGGCTGCCCCCTATCTAGAACTTTTTGCCTTTTAGGCCGTAATAAGATATGATACAGCGCTCGAAAGGTCACATCCATGGCAAATCAAGAAAGTTTTATCAAGCGCCATAAGAAAGCCCTGATCATCGCCGGCATCGCCGTCGTCCTGGGCCTCATCATCCTGCTCAACCTCCGCTCCAAAAGCGAATCTTCCGTCAAGGTCAACGTGGAGAAGGTCGGCCGGCAGGACCTGACCTCCATCATCTCCGCTTCGGGAGAAGTCAAGCCCAAAAAGAACGTCGAAATCAGCGCCCACGTCCCCGGCCGCATCGTCAAGATCGGGGTCAAGGAAGGCGACCTGGTCAAGACAGGCGACTTCCTGCTCAAACTGGACTCGACCCAGTACGAGGCCAACGCCGACCGGGACCGGGCACTGATCAGCTTCTATAGGACCGAGCTGGAACAATCCGCGGCCAAGCTGAACCAGGACAAGGCCATCCTGGAACGCCAGAAAAAGCTGTTCAACGGCCAGCTCATCTCCCGGGAGCAGCTGGAAGCGGCCGAAGTCCAATATGAGATCTCCCAGGCCCAGCACAGCTCCATCCTCCACCAAATCGAGCAATCCCAAGCCTCGCTGCGCAGCTCCATGGACAACCTGAGCAAGACCACCTACAGCGCCCCCATCGACGGCATCATCACCAGCCTCCGCGTCGAGGAGGGTGAGGTGGCCATGATCGGCACGATGAACAACCCGGGCACGGTGCTGATGACCATCGCCGACCTGTCCATCATGGAAGTCGAGGTCGAAGTGGACGAGACGGACGTGGTCAACGTCCGGCTGGGCCAGAAGGCCGAGGTCCATGTGGACGCCCTGCCCAACCAGACCATCGCCGGCCAGGTGACCGAGGTCGGCAGTTCAGCCTTGCAGAAACTGGGAGCGACAGCCGGCACCGAGGAATCCAAAGACTTCAAGGTAGTGGTGACTCTGGACAACCCGCCCTCCAGCCTTAAGCCGGGGCTGAGCGCCTCGGCCGATATCATCGCCGCCAATAAAAAGAAGGCCCTGGCCATTCCCATCTCCGCCCTCGTCCTCCTGGAGAAGCAAGGACAGGATAAAAGCCGCCAGGAGAAGAGCGAGCAGGAGGGCGTCTTCGTCGTCAACAAGGAGGGCCGGGTGTCTTTCAAGCCCGTGACCAAAGGCATCACCGGCGACCTCAACATCGAGATCGTCTCGGGCCTGGAAGAGGGCCAGGAGGTGGTGGTCGGCCCCTATAGCGCCCTGCGCCAGCTCAAGGACGGAACGCTCATCAAAAGGGAAATAACCAAACCGGAAACCAAGCGATGACCAGGACCGGGAACAAGGACAACGTCATCATCCGGACGGAAGGCTTGTCCAAGACCTATCAGCTGGGCAAGCAGGAAGTCAAGGCCCTGTGCGAGCTCACCTTCACTATTCCCCGCAACGAGTTCGTGGCCATCATGGGCCCCTCGGGCTCGGGGAAATCCACTCTGCTCAACCTGCTCGGCTGCCTGGACACGCCCACGGCGGGCGAGTACTACCTCAACGGCAAGCTGGCCAGCTCCATGTCCGAGAACGAGCTGGCCGATATCCGCAATAAAGAGATCGGCTTTATTTTTCAGGTGTTCAACCTCTTGCCCCGGGCCTCCGCTTTCCGCAACGTGGAACTGCCCCTCATCTACAGCGGAACCCACAAGAGAGAGCGCGAGGAGCGAACCCGTCGGGCTCTGGAAATGGTGGAAATGAAGGACCGCATGAACCACCGGCCGACCGAGCTGTCCGGCGGAGAGCGCCAGCGGGTGGCCATCGCCCGGGCCCTGGTCAACGAGCCGTCCATTCTGTTGGCCGACGAGCCCACCGGCAACCTCGACTCCCGGACGGGACGCGAAATTCTCAACCTGTTCCACAAACTCCACGACCAGGGCAACACCATCATCGTCGTCACCCACGACAAGGATGTGTCCCTGCAGACCCAGCGCATCATCCATATCAAGGATGGGCAGATCGAGAGAGAAGAACGGAAGTAGAAAGGTCATGACATTCTTCCAGCGCGTGGAGGGGGTCTTTTTCAGCCCGCGGGCGGCCTTGGAGGCCGTGGCCCAGAAACCGGTCTGGTGGGACGTCCTCATCGTCACGCTGATCTCGACGATCATCTTCAGCGTTGTCATCATGCCCTACGCCACCCAAGACGCCCTGGCCAACTATCAGGCCCAAGGAGGCGCCGCCCCGGCCGACCTCAGCCAGATGCCCAAATGGATCCTAATCATCGGCGGGGTGGCCGGGCTGTTCAGCATCCTGTTCTTCATCTTCCTGTCCTGCGGGATCATCTACCTGATCGGGCGGTTTTTCTCCCAGGAGGGAGACTTCAGCAATATCCTGGCCGTTTACCTGCACGCCGGCCTGGTGGACAGCCTGCTGGGAAACATTATCCGCTTGGTCCTGGTCTTGATGAAAAAAACCTTCCGTGTGTCCACCAGCCTGGCCCTTCTGCTTCCCTCCGATACCCCCGTCCGCTCCTTCCCCTATGTCCTTCTGAGCCAGTTCGACTTTTTCCGCTTGTGGGCGGTCATCATCATGGCCTTCGGCCTGTCGGCCGTCTTCAAAGTGGACCGGAAGAAGGCCCTGCTCATCTCCTTCTTGGCCTGGTTCATTCTCACTCTGATCTTTGCCGGCCTGAGCGGCCTGGGCCTGGCCCTGCAGAAGAAACGCTGACATTTGATTGACAGCGGCCCGCGCCCTTAATACATTTAAGGCATGGATGAAGTCCCGGCCCAAGGCAGCCTCCTCGACACGCCCCTGCCCCTGGTTCTCTATCGTCTCTGGGAGCAAAAGAAAACGGGCCGTCTCGTCCTCCACGGCCGGAAGGAGGCCAGGAGGCTTTTCCTGCACAAGGGGCTGCTGGCCCTGGCCAAAGAGGCCTTGGATGAGGACGAGTTCCTGAAGTTTCTGACCCGGCAGGGCCTGCTGACCCCCGCCCTGCAGCGGCGGTGCAAGGTGCAGGCCCGATCGAAAGACGACACGATCCTCAAGATCCTCCCCGAAACAGGCCGGCTGCCGGCTCCTCTGGTGTGGCGCGAGATGGAGCTATTCTTCCTGGAAAGCCTGACCGAGCTGTTTGAATGGCCGGACGGCGGATACAATTTCTCCCCGGCCCCCACGCTCGATCTCGACCTGCTTCTTTCCGGGATTTTCACCCCGGACGCCGTCCTGCAGGCCATCCGCCGCATGACCAGGCTCGAGGCGGCCTACCTGTGGCTCGGCCGAGAGGCCGAATCCTGGCAGGCCTTTTACCCATCCCACCTCAGCCCGGCCGCGCTCGAGCCGCACGAGCGCTACATCCTGAGCCTCCTGGCTCGGGAAAGAAGCCTGGAGGAACTCGGTGAGCTCAGCCAGCTCGTCGAGAACCAAACCCATAAAGTCCTCTACAGCCTGGCTTGCACCGGGGCGGCCGGCCCGGCTTTGCCCCGAACCCGGAGCAAGACGCCCACGGATTTCTCTTTTGTCGATTATGACAAGATCCTGGCCGCTTTCCGAGACAAGACGGCCGTCATTTTTCGCTACATCTCCAAAGAGGTCGGCCCGGTGGCCGCCAGCATCATGAACAAGGGGCTGGAGGAGGTCAACGCCTGGCTCGGCCCGAATTTCCCCAGAATCACCCTTAACCCCGACGGCTGCCCCGAGCTCAAGCCGTTCCTCCACGCCCACAGCGGGCTTTTCCGGGAGGACGACGCCCGGAACCTCAGCCGGATCCTGGACGAGATCCTGGCCGCGCTGGTCCTGATGGTCAAGAGGACGCTGGGCAACGAGCATGAGGCCGCCCTCATTCGAGCGCTGGAACGATGAAAGGGCCGACCTTCTCCCGGCGACAGCTCCTGGGCCTGCTCCTCCTCCTGACCCTGCTGGCCGTCTGGTTCCTGGTGAAACTTGCCCTCTAAACAAAGATCCGTCCTCATCCTCCTGGGCCCCACCGGCGTGGGCAAGAACGCCCTGGCCGTGGAATTGGCCCTCCGCTTCGCGGGGGAGGTCATCAACGGCGACTCGATGCAGGTCTATCGAGGCTTCGACATAGGAACGGCCAAACCGTCCGCCCAGGAGCGCCGGAAGGTGCCCCACCATCTGCTGGACATCATCGAGCCGGAGGAGCAGTTCAACGCCGCGGACTTCGTGCGGCTGGCGGTGGAGGCCATCGCCGCCATCCTGGACAAGGGCCGGCTGCCCATCGTCGTCGGCGGCACCGGGCTTTACCTCAAAGCCCTGCTGGACGGTCTGTTTCCCGGGCCGGGGCGCGATTCCGAAGTGCGGCGCAGGCTGCGGGAAAGGGCCGAGGCCGAGGGTTGGGAAAGCCTCTATCGCCGGCTGGAAGAGACGGACCCGGCCTATGCCCGGAAGGTCGGCCCGCGGGATAAGGTGCGGATCATCCGCGCCCTGGAGGTGTTTTATCTGACCCAGGTTCCTCTGTCGGCCCACTTCAGCCGGACCGAGCCCTCTCTCAAGGATGTTCAGATTATCAAAATTGGTTTAAAATTGGATAGAAAAGAACTAGTCAAGAGGATCGAGGACAGGGTGGACAGAATGTTCGAACAAGGGTTCGTCGCGGAAGTGCGGGACCTCCTGGCCCGGAATGTTTCTCCGGATGCTCCCCCTTTCCAGGCTTTAGGCTACCGGCACGTTCGGCGATACCTTAATAACGAGATTTCCCTGGCGCAGGCAGTGGCCCTGACCAAGCAGGACACCCGCCAATACGCCAAGCGCCAGATGACCTGGTTCCGGAAGATGATGGGCATCGTCTGGTTCGAGGCCGGAGAAGGCCGGGCGGCGGCCGGCTATGTCCGGGACCACCTGTAGCTCCATGGAACGCACCATCCTGGTCAACCTGTCCACTTCGGCCCGGGAAAAAGCCGAGGCCGAAGACTCTCTCGAGGAGCTGGCCGGCCTGGCCCGGGCCGCCGGGGCGGAAGTCGTCCTGCGGACCAGCCAGTCCCGGCCCAAGGCCAGCCCCCGGTATTTCGTCGGCAAGGGCAAGGTCGAGGAGCTGGCCCGGATGGCCGAGGGCCTCCGGGCCGATTTGATCATCTTCGACCACAACCTGACCCCGGTTCAGCAGCGCAGCCTGGAGGAAAGCCTCGAGCTTAAAGTCATCGACCGGACCCAGCTCATCCTGGACATCTTCGCCCAGCGGGCCCGCAGCAACGAGGGCAAGCTCCAGGTCGAGCTGGCCCAGTTGAGCTACCTCCTGCCGCGTCTGGTGGGGCGGGGTAAGGCCCTCTCCAGGCTGGGCGGCGGGATCGGGACCCGGGGCCCCGGCGAAAAAAAGCTGGAGGAAGACCGGCGCCGCATCCAGGACCGAATCGCCAAAATCAAGCGGGAGATCAAGGGCCTCCAGCTCCGGCGGGCCAACCAGAGGATGAGCCGCAAACGCTCGCCCGTGCCGGTGGTCTCCCTGGTCGGCTACACCAGCGCCGGCAAGTCCACCCTGTTCAACACGCTGACCCGGGAGCACGTCTTCACCTCGGCCATGCTTTTCGCCACCCTGGACCCCGTCCTGCGCCGGGTTTATTTTTCCGACGGCCTCTACTTCCTCCTGAGCGATACGGTCGGTTTCATCCGCAAGCTGCCCGTGGAGCTCATCACCTCCTTCCAGGCCACCCTGGAGGAGATCCGGGAGGCGGACTGCGTCTGCCACATCATCGACCTGACCTCGGCCCGGGCCGACGAGCAGGCCGAGGCCGTGGAGCGCATCCTGGCCCAGATCGGGGCCGCCGACATTCCCCTCTTCCGCGTTTACAACAAGATCGACCTTCTGCCCAACAAGGACGAACTCCTGGCCCTCAACGGGCGGGCCGCCGGAGAGCGCCGGGTGTATCTTTCGGCCAAGACCGGAGAAGGCCAGGAGGAGCTGAAGAGGATGCTGCGGGAAACGCTTTTCCGGGACTTGCAGCTGTATCATCTGCGAGTGCCCCGCGGCCAAAAAGCCCTGCTCGACCGGCTGGCCGGCCAAGGCGTCATCCTCAAAGCCAATGAAGACGCGGAATATGTGGACCTGACCCTGGTGGCCAGGCCGGAGTTTGCCCGGAGCTTCCTTTCCGACTCTGCTGAAGGAGAAGAGCCATGCTGAAAAAAATCGCTGCTTTGGGTCTGGTTTTGGCCGCCGGCTGGGCCTGCCTCACCTCGTTCAAAGCCCCTTCCTTCCATATGGAAAGCCTGCCGCCCCGCCTGGTGACCGAGCTGACCCTTGAACAACGGATCATGCTTGAGGAAGCCTGGGCTCGGGTCAAACAGGGGGACGCCAAGGGCGCCGAGAGGTTATTCCTCCGGCTCGGCCCGGCCAGCCCCTTCACCACCGCCGGGCTGGGCTATGTCGCCTTCCTCCAGGATCAGTATTCGACGGCGGAAAACTATTTCCAGGAATCCCTGCAGAAGTATCCGGATATGAGCATCAGTCACCTCGGCCTGGCCCAGGTCTTTCAGAAGACGGGCCAGGAGGAGTTGGCTTTCAATGAATACATGGAAGTCCTGAAGGCCGACCCGGAGAACGCCTGGGTCATCGAGCAGAGCGAAGCCATCCGCCAGCGGCAGACCGAAACCCTGGTTCGGGAAGGAGTGGCCCTCTACGAGCAGGGCCAGGTGGAGCCGAGCAAGACGGCATTCAACAAGGCGCTCCACTTTTCGCCCAACTCCCTGGAAGCCCACCTGAACCTGATCCGCATTTATAAAAAAGAGAACCAGGCGGAGAATGTCCTCATCCATCTCAAGGCGGCTTCGGCCATAGACCCCAAGAACAAGACCGTGCTGGAGGAGTACGGCGACCTGGCCTACCAATCCGGACAGTGGGGACGCAGCCTGGAGGCCTATGAGAAACTGGCCGAGCTCGACCCCCGCAACAAGGACTACAAGAGCCGGATGGAAAACCTGAAGAATCGCCTGGGCATATTCGAGCTGCCCAGCCAGTACGATATGATCCCCTCCTCGGCCGCCGTCAGTCGCGAAGAAACGGCCGCCCTCATCGGGGTCAAGCTCAAGGATTACCTCGAAGAAACCTCGGAGAAGCCGCCGGTCATCATCGACACCGCCACCTCCTGGGCCTCCAATTTCATTCTCAAAGCCGCTTCCCTGGGGTTGATGGAGGTCTATCCCAATCACACCTTCGAGCCCCAACGGGCCATGACCCGGGCCAAAATGGCCGAAGTGGTGATGAAGCTGGTTGAAGTTCTGAGCCGGAAAGGCGCCCGGTTCATCCGCCAGTACCCGACTCAGATGATCCACATCAGCGACGTCTCGGCCGACAACGTTTTCTACCAGACCATCGCCGACGTCGTCTCGCTCGAGCTCATGGAGCTCGGGCCGAACAAGTCTTTCCGGCCTGAGCAAGGGGTCTCCGGACAAGAAGCCATCAAGATCTTTGATTTGATGGCGGCCTTGTTGAAATAAGGCCGACTGTCCGTCATGGCCGCCCCCTCCCCCACCGCCGGCAGGCCGGGACGGGACGGGCCGTGGACCTTGCCCAACGTCCTGAGCCTGCTGCGCATCCTGCTCACCCCCTTCTTCCTGTGGGCCATGATCGGCCGGCGGCCCTTGGCCGCCCTGATCCTGTTCGCGGCGGCCAGCCTGACCGACTTCCTCGACGGCCTGGCCGCCCGATCCCTGAGTCAGAGGTCGGCCCTGGGAGCGACTCTCGACCCGGCCGCGGACAAGCTCCTCATGACGGCCGCCTGTGTGGCCTGTGCCTTGCCCGCCATCAGCGCGCCCAACGCCCTGCCCCCGGCGCTGGTCATTCTGGTCATCGGCCGGGACGTGGCCATCGCCGTCGGGGCGCTCGCCCTGCGGCGGCTGGCCTCCAAAAAGAGCTTCCGGCCTTCTCTATGGGGCAAAATCAGCACGGTCCTGCAGATGAGCTGCCTGACCCTGGTTCTCTTTTTCAACGCCCTGGGCATCCGGCCGGCGGCCTTTCTGGCGGTCCTGTACATTTTGACCTTCGCCGCCACTCTGATCTCGGGCGGACATTATTTCTGGAGGGATTTCTTGGGAAGGCTTAGCCGCCAGAAAAAGAAAGCTTAGCCCGGCCGGCCGGGGGTGGCGGCCTACTTGACGCTCTTGTCGATGAACCCCTTGCGCAGGGTCATCCACAGGATTTTGAGCTCCAGGGCTAGCGACCAGTTCTGAATGTAATAGAAATCGTATTCCAGCCGCTTCTCGATGGAGGTGTCCTGGCGCAGGCCGTGGACCTGGGCCCAGCCGGTGATCCCGCACTTCACCCGGTGGCGGAGCATGTACTTGGGGATCTTCTCCCGGAAATCCTTGACGAAGAAGGGCCTCTCCGGCCGGGGGCCGATGAGGCTCATCTGACCGCGGAACACGTTGACCAGCTGGGGGAACTCGTCGATGCTGAACTTGCGGAGAAAGCGGCCGAAGCGGGTGATCCGCGCATCGCCGGGACAGCACATCACCGGCCCGCTGTTCTTCTCCGCGTCGCAGAGCATGGTCCGGAGCTTGATGACCTCGAATTCTTTGCCGTCCAGCCCCACCCGTTCCTGCTTATAAAAGACCGGCCCGCGGGAAGTCAGCTTGATGATGATCCCCACCGCCAGGAACAGGGGCGAGAGCAGGACCAGGAGAATGGTCGAGGACAGCAGGTCCATCAGTCGCTTGACTGCCAGCTTTCCCCCGCGCAGGGACACCTCGTCCAAGGATATGACCGGGATGCCGCCCAAGTCCTGGATATTGGACTTGAGGGTCAAGAGCTGGAAGAGGTCGGGGATGAGACGCACCCGCACGGCGTACTTGTGGACGATCTTGAGCGTTTCTAAAATTTGGGCATAATTGCTCAGGTCCAGGGCCACGTACAACTCTTGGATGTCGCCCCCTTCCAGGACCGAACCGAGCGACTCGACCGGCCCCAAGACCTTGATGCCGCCGTCGATGTCTATGGTATCGCCCGTCTTATGCTCGTTGTCCAAAAAACCCTTAAGCACAAACCCCAGGTCCTTGAACTGGACGATTTTCTGGGCCACCGTCCGGCCCATCTCCCCGGCGCCGACGATGAGGACGTTCTGCAAGTTGAGCCCTCTGGCATAGCGCCGCTTCATGAAAAAATAAATTTGGTTGCGCAGGAAGGAAATGAGCAGGATGACCGCCACGAAGTACACCGCCAGGAAACCGTGGGACAGCTTGAAGGTCAGGCGGAAGAGCGGCGAGGGGCCCGTGCTGTAAGCGTACAGGTAGTTCAGGATGGCCTGGACCAGGAGGATGGTCAGGCCGGCGTTGAGGGTGATGAGGAGAAAATCGTCGATCTTGGTCCGCCGCAGCCGGCTGCGGTAGAACCCCTGAAAATAAAAAATCAGGATGTGGAGGCCCAGGAAAAGGGGCAAGAAAACGGCATAAGAGTCCAGGGGCGGAACACCCTTGACCGGGTCCACGGGGATGATATAGGCGAAGAAGCGGAAGGCGTAGGAGTAGAAATAAGCGGCCAGGACGCCCAGGACATCGCTGAGCAGGAACAGCCCGATGAGCCGGACCCGTTTCCGGGTGATCACCGCAGCCTCTCGAACTCGGACCAGGCCCGGCGGATGAATCCGGAGATTTTCTTCTTGAAAAGCGGCCGGGAGAATCTCATGGCGTTTTTACGGGCGGTGCTTTTATTAAAGGCGAGCCCCTGGAAATTGTCAAGGGCGGCCGAAAGGCCGGCGGCGCTCAGGTCATCAAACAGCAGGCCCGTCTTCCCGGGCAGGACGGTCTCCCGGGCGCCGCCCCGGCTGTAGGCGATGACGGGAAGACCGCAGGCCTGGGCTTCCAGGCTGGCGATCCCGAAATCCTCCTCCCAGGGCTGGAGGAGGGCGCGGGCGCCCCGGTAGGCCTGCCGCAGGTCCTCGGCCGGGAGGTTGCCCAGAAAACGGATATTCGATTTGGCCGCGCGGCGCAGCTTCCGGTACTCAGGCCCCCCGCCGACGATCCACAGCTCCTGCCCGAGGCGGTTGAAAACTTCCACCGCCAGGTCGATCATTTTGTAGGGCACCAGGGCGGAAACGATAAGAAAATAAGAGCCCCCAGCGGATATTCCAGGCTCTTTTTCCGGCCGGAAAAAATCCGTATCCACCGGAGGCGGGATGACCTCCGCCTTGCGGCGGTAGTACTTTTCGATGCGCCGGGCGACGTTCCTGGAGTTGGCCACAAAGATATCGGTGCGGGCCGAGGAGGCCACGTCCCAGACGCGGAGGGCATGGATGAGGGGCGGGATGAACCATCGGGAAA
Organism: Candidatus Aminicenantota bacterium; assembly: GCA_963702835.1. GTDB lineage: Bacteria > Acidobacteriota > Aminicenantia > Aminicenantales > JAFGAV01 > JAFGAV01. Next base: position 234,296 of record OY969762.1, on the reverse strand, counting down.
ACGGCCCCAGCCGGCGGGGGGAAAAGTAGGCGAAATACTGGTTCCAGGCATAGCGCATGGGCGAGTGAATGTAGCTGAGGTGCAGGGCGTCCGGCCGGGGGATGATGCCCTTGGCCGCGCAGTGCGAGCTGGAAATGACCAGGTCGAAATCCTGGAGGTCGAAAAGCTCCACGGCCAGGGGAAAGAGGGGCAGGTAAGAGCGGTATTTTCGCTTGGCCCATGGCAGCCGCTGAAGAAAACTGGTGCGGATGTCCTTCTTTTCAATGTCGGGAATCTGGCTGCCGCGCACATGGAACAGGGTGTAAATGGGCGCTTCGGGGAAGAGCTCGGCCAGGACCTCCAGCACCTTTTCCCCGCCCCGCTGTCCGGTCAGCCAGTCGTGGACTAGGGCGATCTTCTTAGGCAGCATTAGGCTGGATTATAAAAAGGCGGGGCCGGGAATGTCAAACCGGCCTACTTCCGGCATCGCGTCTCTTCCGGATAGGAGGCGAAACGCTCCACCGCTTCATCCCGGGTGCTCTTGTTCATCCTCAAGAGCAATTCAAAGCCGGGGGAGATCTTCAGCATCGCCTCCCAGGCTTGCCGGACATGAGTCCGGTTGGCCTCCCGGGAGTATTGGCCGAATTCCCGGCGGACGTCTCCCGCCAGGCCGGCGTGGATGTCCAGGAATCGGGCCGGCTGGTCGCAACCCAGGTCGAAATCCCCGAGCCTGACCGATTTGATGCCCCCGGCTTTATCCGTCCGGAAAAAAGCTCTCACGCTTTTAAGGTCGCAGACCAAGGACCAGCGTGTCGTCCCCCGGCCCATCTGCCGAAGGATGTCGAAACAGTAGTCCACCGGCGGCTTGAGGGCCGGCCTATAGGCCCGGAGCATGAGGGCGGCCTGGACAAAGCGGGGTGCGCTCATATCCTCCATGGAGATGGGCTTGTCTCCCCCGAACCCGCTGTACTCGGCCAGGCGGGCCATTTCTTCTTCATACAGGCTGTTGCCCAGGACCGGGACGGGAAGCGTGTCGCCCCGGTGGACGACAAGCTTCCCCGCCACGAATTCGACCGAGGCCGCCTGACCCGACCGGTCGGCGGCGAAGAAATGCCATCCCCAGCCGTCGATGTTGAGCGCCGAGGCGCTTTCGACCACCTGCTCCACGGTCCGGCAGGTGTCGAGCAGGTGCTGCATCCACAGGGACATGAAAAGCCTGGGTTTGGCCGGGTCAAAGGGATACCGGGTTTCCCTCAGGGTCATCTCGCCGATGAACAGGCCGGCTTCGTTCAGGCCGTCATCTGGAAATTCGCGGCCGTAGGGGTTGAAAGTCAAGGAAGCGTACTTGGACGTCCAAGCCAGGGGCGGGGTGCTGTCCGTCTTTCCGGAAAGAAGCCAGGCCCAGGACAGGCCGGTCTTGGCCACATTCCGCTTGTTGATGAAAACCAGCCCGGGGATATGATCCTGTTCGTCCAAATTATGGCCGACCAGAAGGATGCCGCCGCTGCGGAGCAAGAAGGTCGAACAAGGAAAAACCGGAAGGCCGGAGGACAACAGCCCGGCCGCTAGCGCAACTATCAGAGCCAAGTTTTTCCATCGGCAGGATTTCATAGTCCTTCACCCGCTAAGGATACCTTTGCCTGGTTTTTCGAGTTGAAAATTGGGGAACTAGCGGGTCACCCCCACATTGATGTGAAGCAGCTCGTCCGAGCCCCCCAGCTGGCAGAAAACGCCATTTCGGCAGCGCCATACCCTCTTGCTGGCGGTGTTGACCTTCCAGAAGAACCTGTCCCAGTTATTCTGCTTGAAGTGATACAAGTTGGGCCGCAGCTTGCAGCGCTGCCAATCGCTGCAGTAGGAAAGAACATTGCCCTCGGTGGTGAGCTGGAGCACGTCGTTAGCCGGGGCATAGACCATGTAGGATTCGGGGAACTTGATTTTAAACCGCTCGGGTTCTGAGGCCCCGGCCCCGCCGACCACGTCCACAGTAAGGTCGAGCCGGGCGGAGGTCCCGCCCACAACCGAGCCGAACGTCCCGCCCCTGACCCGAAAGACCTCCCGGCGGCTGGTGTTGACCTGCCAGAAGAAACCCTGCCAGGTGCGGAGGCGCATATGGAAGAGATAGGGGTGCACCTTTCGCGCTTCCCAGTCTCCGCCGTAGGACAAGACGTTGCCCTGGGCCGTGATCTGGAGCGTTCCGTTCTGGGGAACATAGACAAGGTAGGCATCTGAAAAGTTCAGGGTGAAGCGTTCCGGCTGCGCCTGAGCGGCCTCAGCCGGAGGAGGAGGGGGCTCGGGAACGGGCGGCTCCCCGGCGGGCGGAGGCTCTTGCGGAGGCTGAGGAACAGGGATAAGGCACGACAGGCAGACGGCCAGGAACAAGGCTAAAACTGAAGACTTGAAGATTTTGGCGGTCAATGGACCCTCCTTTCTGAACATTCCGAAACGACGAAGTGACTCATATATAAATGCCCGGCCGAAGGAAGTCAATACGACTCCAATTCCCGGACGGCCAATTTAAAAACGCCCAATCCCAGAAGCCGCTTATCGGCGGACGATTTCGACTCGGCCGGCGACCTTGGATTTTTCGTCTGAAAGGTTATGCGGAGGATGGGCTTTCCCATAATTTCCCGCCAAAGAGAAACCGGGATAACCGCCTTTTTTTGTTGGGCCTCTCCATTTCGGATAACCCAGCGGGCCATGGGCCGGTCATTGATGATGACCTCAGCCTCCTGTCACTTAATTATTTCGGTAATTTGATGTCTGTCACTGAATTCATATCACTGAATTCATCACTAAATCCTGGTATAGCTGCTGGGTTTCACCGATCATCTTCTTGAGGCCGAAGCGCGGGGGGATGGCGGAGCGGGCAGCTTTGGCCAGCCTTCCGGCCAGGGTTTTGTTTTGAACAAGCAAGATGACCGTCGCCGCAAGAGCGGACGGGTCGGCCGGAGGGATAAGGAGCCCCGTTTTCCCGTCCTCGATGACCTCCGGGTTTCCGTCCACGGCCGTGGCCACGATGGGCTTGCGGAGGTAGGCCGCCTCGACCAGGACATAGGGCAGGCCTTCCCAGAGAGAAGGAAGGACGAAGATATCAAAGAGGTTGAGGAGGTCAGGGACATTCGACCGCTCGCCCAGAAAGAGCAGGACATCCCCGACGCCGCGCCGGACGGCCTCCTGCTCCAACTCCTGACGGAGAGGCCCGCCGCCGACCACAACGATCTTGGCCCCCGGAAAAGAGCCTCGAATCTGCGGAGCGGCCTGGATGAGGTAGGTCAGGCCTTTCTGCCGGTGCAGCCGGGCGACCGTCCCGATCAGGGGACGGGCCGTTTGAAGCCCGAGCTCCATCCTCAATTTTTTCGCCTCTCCTCCGGGTTTCAACAGGGCTAGGTCGACTCCGTTCCTGATGACATGCATCTTCGATTCAGGGGCCAGCCGGAGTCCCTTCCCTTTTTCCAGGTCGGCCCGGCAGACAAAAACCAGGGCATCGGTCGAGCGGCCCAGGCGCCTCTCCAGGTCGATATAAGCCTGGCGCAAAATCGGGTTCCGGTAATGAAGATAATGGAGGCCGTGGACGGTGTGGACGACCTTGACGCGGCTCTTGCGGGCGGCCAGCCGGCCGAACAGCCCCGCCACTCCGCCGTGGGTGTGGAGGATCTCGACGGAATTCTCCTCGAGCACCCGGCGGATGTCGCCGAGGATCCTGAGGCTCAGCGTCTTTTCGAGCTTGAGGGGATGATGGCGGACGCCGGCCTTCCGGAGCTCCTCGACCAGCGGGCCGGCCGGGGCCGAGGCTACGGAGACTTCGAATTTGCGCCGGTCGAGGTTCCGGGCCAAGAGCAGCACGGTCCTCTGGCCGCCGCCCAGGAAGGGCTTGTCGATCATTTCCAGGACCCTGATCTTCCTCATGGTCTTCTTCACCCCTTTCCCGGCCTCATCGCTTTGAGCAGGCCCAGTAAACCCTGGCGGTAAACCTTATCCCTCAACTCCCCGGAGCCAAATATGTTGCCCAGCCGGGCCGAGAGCCGCAGATAGATCCTCAGCAGCCCCTGCGACAAGCGCGAGTTGTGCTTTTCATAAAAATAGAGCTGGCTCCTCCGATATTCCAGGCGGCTGAAATACGGAGCTTCGGAGGCCGAGACGCCGCCGGCATGGAAGACCCTCGCCTCGGGGAGAAAAACCACCCGGAAGCCTTGCTCCCTGATCCTGTAGCAGAGGTCGATATCCTCGAAATAAAGGAAAAATTTCTCATCAAACCCGCCGGTCTTCTCCAGGACCTCGCGGCTGGTCATTAGGCAGGCGCCGCTGACCCAAGCGGCCGGACGTCTGCGTCTGAGGCGGCGAAGTCGACGTTTGCGCCAGGCGTTGAGAACGCTCTTGCGGGCCAACTCTCTGAAGAAAGTGACCTTCCCCCCAAAAGAGACTTGAAAAGCATTCTCATCGAAGAACAGAGCCGGACCGACTGCTCCGGTGCCCGGGTCCCGGCGCAGTTCCTCCAGGAGCAAGCCGAGCGCGCCGGGAAAGATCACGGTGTCGGGGTTCAAGAAAAGCACGAACTCGCCCCGGCTCAGCCCAAAGCCCCGGTTGTTGGCTTTAGCGAACCCGAGGTTTTTTCGGTTCCGGACGAGCTTCACGGCCGGAAAACGCTTGGCGGCCAAGTCCGGGCTGCCGTCCCCGGAAGCATTGTCCACGATCAGGACCTCCCATTCCTTTCCCGCCGCTTCCCTCTCGACCGAGGCCAGGCATTCCGCAAGCCGCTCTCCGCCGTTGCGGTTGACGATGACGACCGAAAGCTCAGGCACGGACCGGCCGCTCCTTCCCGGCCTCCTTCAGGACATCCTTGAAAATGCGCTCAAGTTTTCTCACCTGCGGTTCAATGCGGAAACGCTCCTCGACGGTCCGTCGGCCGGCGCGGACCATGGCCTCTTTTCCCGCTTTTCCCAGGGCAAAGAACTTTTCGATCGCGGCGGCCATTTCCTCCGGCTCGCCCGATTCGATGAGAAATCCGTTTTTTCCGTGCCGGACGATCTCGGAGATGCCGCCCGTCCGCACGGCCAGGACCGGCACTCCGGCGGCCATGGCCTCGATGATTGTCCGGCCGAAAGATTCGATCCGGGAAGCGGAGGTCAGAACATCCATCAAGCGCAGGGCTTCGAACACGTCTCTCAGGAAACCGGTAAAGAGGACGCGGTCCTCGAGGCCGAGCCGCTCGACCTCCCTCTTGAGAACAGCCAGGTACCGGCTATCGGCCGCAGCGCCCACGACGAGGAGCTTAAGCCCTTTCACCTTCTGGCAGGCCAGGCCGACCGCCCGGATAAGCTCAAGCTGGCCTTTCTCCGGCGCGATCTTGCCCACTACGCCGACCACCCGGTCGCCTTTTTTCAGCCCAAGCTTTTGTCCGAGGCGGGCGTCCCGCGCCTGCCTGCCGGCCCCGGCCGGCAGGGCCACGCCGTTCAAGACCACTTCGAATTTTCCGGCGTCGCCGAAAGCAAGTCCACTGGCCGAGGAATTGACTACTACGGCGCGCGACCGGCGCCGTATCATTCTCACCAGCCGTTTGTTTCCCAGGAAATATCTCAGCAGAGGACGCTTCCCGGACAGAATCTCGTGAACAATCCAGACGTGCGGCCGCCGCGCCCGCCGCGCCGCCAGCGCCCCGCCCACGGCCGCCGCGGAGTTGGAGCAGACCAGAGAGATGCCTTTCTCCCGTATTATCCCCTTCAGCTTAAAGACAGCCGGCAGGTTCCACAGCCAGGCCAGGGGCTGCTTCCAGGCCCGGCGGCCGTCCGTAAGCCACCATTTCATGGGCACCACCGCGGTCGGTACGCCGGCCTCCTCCGCTTCAAGGGCCAGGGGGCCGGGCCGGGGAACGGCCAGGAAAGGCGTAAAGGCCCGCCGGTCGAGCTCCTGGAGGATGGACAGCAGCATCCGCTCAGCGCCGTTGAGCTCAGCGGTATGGGAGACAAAAAGAATCCTGAACTTTTTTGATATCGGCATTGATCAACTCAGGCTTCGATAGAAATCCAGCGTCCGGCGGGCGGTGGCCGTCCAACTGAACATCCGGGCGCGGGCTTTTCCTTTTTCCGCAAGCCTCTGCCTCAAATCTTGATCTTCGAGCAGGCGGATGACGGCCGAAGCCATGTCCTCCGGCCGGGACGGGTCGAAATAGACCGCCGCTTCCCCGCCCACCTCGGGCATGGCCGAGGTGCGCGAGGCGGCCACCGGCAGGCCCGAAGCCATGGCTTCCAGGATCGGCAGGCCGAACCCTTCGGCCAGCGAGGGGAAGACGAAAGCGGTGGCCAGCCTGTAGAGGCGGCGCAGCTCGGCCTCGGGGACATAGCCGGTGACCCGGACTTTCTCCTCAAGCCCGGCCCGGCGGATAAGGCCCAGCACCTTTTCATATTCGCCGCCGCGTCTTCCGGCGATGACCAGGGGGATCTTCTCCGACCGGGCGTGGATGATTTGCAGGGCCTCGACCAGGCCGGCCAGGTTCTTCCTCGGCTCAAAGGCCCCCACGAACAGCAGAAACTGTTCGGGCAAATCGAGGGAGCAGCGCGTCGCGGCCAGCTCCTCCGCCGGCGGCTCCTCAAAAAAGACAGGGTCAAGCCCGAGCGGAATGGCCTTGATCCTGGCCTTGTCGGCCCGGAGCCGCTCCAGGATGACGCTGCGTGAATACTCCGAGATGGTGATAACGCCGTCGGCCCGCTCCACGGCCCGGCCGACGCGTTTCACGAAAGTGCGCCGGGCCTCCCTATCCGCCAGCTCCGGATGCTCCAGGAAGAAGAGGTCGCAGACAGTGATGACTTTCCTGCCGCCGGTGGGCAGGAAGAGCGGCACGGGCGAATGGGTCAGGTCGAGCCTGGCGCCAAAAAAAAAGTCCAGCTTCGGCCGGCCCAGCTTATACCATAGAAAGTTCAGGACCCTGACCGGGAGGCGGAGGTCCCGAAAGCGCATTTTGGAGAAGGGGGGAAGCTTGTCGGCAGGAAAACGGTCTTTCCAGGAAGAGGAAAAAAGAAAATATTCGTTGTCGCGGTCGAGTGAGGCCAGCTCGCGGAGCAGGTTCCGGAAATAGACTCCCACGCCCGTCTCTTCGCGCAGGAATGGACGCAGGTCGAACCCTATGCGCATTGGCCCTAAATGTATGCGCACACCGGCGAAATGTCAATTTGGCCGGCGTCTCCAAACATTTAATGATCGCGGGTTCAGAAATAGGAAGGGCTTGGGTTTTGGCTGGAGCGAGCATCAGGCCGGATTTAGCCCTCCCGCAGCGCTCTTCGAGGATTTCCGGCATTTTTGTTGCCGGCCGGCGAGCATGTTTGAGCCTTCCGTAGGAGGGCGAGTTGCGCAGCCCCCGAGAAGAGCGCAAGGAAGGGCGTGAAAAATCCGGCCAGCGAGCGAGGTCAAAATCCAAGCCCTTCAATCCATCTGCCGGAAAATAAGGCCTGGGAGATGGGCTGAGGCGCCATGAGCGGTTTAGCCCGGAATCGATGGGTTTCGAGGGAATCTGGCATATCCTTGCCGGCCGGCTGCGTACAGCTCCCGGAGGGAGCGAATCGCGCAGCCGACCGAGAAACCCTGAGATTCCGCGGCGTGAAAAACCGCGGCAAGGCGCCGAGGCCCACTCCCAGGCCTTTCAACTTGGCCGGCTTGCCAGTGCAGCGGCCGAATGTTATCATGGTGCGCGAGAGAGGAGCCCTGCATGACCCCATTCGAAAAAATTGCCAAGCGGATTGATTCCTTTCGCGATGAAATGATCGACCTCCAGATCAAGCTTTGCGCCCTGCCGGCCATCGCTCCCTCCAGCGGGGGCGAGGGCGAAGTGAAAAAGGCCGAGTTCCTCCTGGACTTCCTGAAACGCAACGGCTTCCAAGACATCTCCCTCCTCAAAGCCCCCGACCTGGAGGCGCCGGCCGGATACCGGCCCAACATATTGGCCTGGAATAGAGGCCGCAGCTCCTCCCGGACCGTATGGATCATGACCCATATGGACATCGTGCCGCCGGGCGAACTGTCCCAATGGCGGGGCGACCCCTACAAGGCCTGGGTGGAGGGCGGCAAAATCTTCGGCCGGGGCACTGAAGACAACCAGCAGGACCTGGTCGCCTCTCTCTTCGCCGTCAAAGCCTTCCGCGAAGAGGGCCTCCAGACTCCCTACGACCTGGGGGTAGTCCTGGTGGCCGACGAGGAGACGGGCAGCAACAAGGGCATCGGCTATGTCCTGGAGAACTCCAGGGTTTTCCATAAAGAGGACCTGATCATCGTCCCCGACGCGGGCAGCCCCGACGGCACGCTCATCGAAGTGGCCGAGAAGAGCATCCTCTGGCTGAAGTTCAAGACTCACGGCAAGCAGACCCACGGCTCGACGCCGGAAAAGGGCATCAACAGCTTCAAGGCGGCCAGCTTCCTGGTGACCGAATTGGATAAACTTTACAAGGCCTTTCCCCTGGTCAACCCGCTCTTCGACCCGCCCCTGTCCACCTTCGAGCCGACCAAGAAAGAGCCCAACGTCCCCAACATCAACACCATTCCCGGCGAGGACGTCTTCTACATGGACAGCCGCATCCTGCCCAAGTATCCGGTGGAGGATGTCCTCAACGAGGTCAAAACTCTGGTTGGCCGGATCGAACGGAAATTCAAGGTCAAGGTCAATACCGAGGAAGTGCAGAAAGCGGCGGCTGCTCCGCCCACGCCCGTGCGGGCGCCGGTCGTCCAGGCCCTGAAGAAGGCCATCCTGGAGGTCTATCACATCAAGGGTCAGGCCAAGGGAATCGGGGGCGGCACGGTGGCGGCCATCTTCAGGCGGGCCGGGTTCAACGCCGCCTGCTGGTCCAAGCTCGACGAGACCCTCCACGGCCCGAACGAATACTGCCTCATTGACAATATGTTGGGCGACGCCAAAGTCTTCGCCCATGTCTTCCTGCAGGAATGACGGAGTTCATTCTGGCCCTGACCACGGTGCCCGACGAGGCCAAGGGTCAGGAGATCGCCCGCCTTCTGGTGGAGAAGCGCCTGGCGGCCTGCGTTACGGTCACCCCCGCCTCCCGGTCCTTCTACCGGTGGCAGGGAAAAATCTGCGAAGAAAATGAATACGTCCTGCTCATCAAAACCCGCCGTGGACTTTTCGGCCAGCTCGAGGCGGCCCTGAAAACGGTCCATCCCTACCAGGTGCCCGAGCTCATCGCCTTGCCCGTGGAGCTCGGCTCCCAAGCCTACCTGGATTGGCTCAAGTCCGAGACGAAGAGCGGCTGAAAGATTCGCCGGCCCGAGAGTCTGTTCGACTTCAGCTGAACCGGCGCAGGGCCCTGCCCGCTGCGACGGCGGTGTTGAGGTGGATGTCCACCACGTCGTCCAGCTCGGAGGCATAGCCGCCGGCCAGGACAACCGCCACGGGGATGCGCAGCCGCCGCGCGTTCTCCATGATGAGGCGGTCCCGCTCCTTGAGCCCTTCCTTGGTCAGCTTGAGTCCGCCCAGCTGGTCGTCCTGGTAGGGGTCGGCCCCGGCCAGATAGAAAATGATGTCGGGCGCGAAGTCCAGGTAGATGCGGGGGATGTACGAGTTCAGGACGGCCAGGTATTCCTGGTCGCCGTCGCCGGCCCACAGCCCAATATCGACGGTGCCGGGCGGCTTCTCCGCGGGATAGACGTCCATCTGATGGATGGAGAAGGTGAAGACGAACTTCTCCTTGGCAAAGATGGCCGCCGTGCCGTTGCCGTGATGAAGGTCGCAGTCCACGATCATGGCCTTGCCGATCCGGCCCTGAACCTTGAGCTTCAGGCAGGCCACGGCCACGTCGTTCAGAAGGCAGAACCCCTCGCCATGGTCGGGGAAGGCATGGTGGAACCCGCCGCCGATGTGGAAGGCCAGACCCTTGCGCAGAGCCTCTTCTGCGGTCAGGATGGTCCCCCCCACGGTCAGCCAGGCAAACTTGACCAGGTCGGTCGAGAAGGGCAGCTCCAGGGTCATGACCTCGGCCGGCGACAGGCCGCCCGTCTTCAACTTTTGAATGTACTTGGGCGTATGGACCAGAAGCAGGTCCTTATCCGGCGGAGGCTGCGGTTTGAGGAAATCCTCCCGGCGAGCGCCTCTGGCCGCCAGCCTCTCGTGGAGGATGCGGTATTTCTTCACCGGAAAGACGTGCTTGCCCGCGGGCCACATCCAGTAGTCCTGGCTGTAAACGTAGCTCAAGCGCGGCCGGTTGCGGGAAAAAAGAAAGGACAGGGCGTTTGGCATGAGGTCAAAGGTTTAAACGATATCAAAAAAACGGCCGGGGGTAAACCATCTAGGCTTCAAAAAACAAGGACGCCTTCATTTCATTGATAGCATCTTCTATGATGATGTGATGCAAGCAATATTTTAGCCCATCTTATTGTTCCTCTTTATTATCATCGGTTTGGCAACCAATCTTCTATTCGTGCCATGACGCACACACTGTTATGTCAGGTTCCGGCTCCTTAACCTCCAAAAGGGAACGCAGCCCGCAGGCCCGTTAGATGCTATCCGAAGGCAGCCGGATTTTTTCATTCCTATTCGTTTTTATGAAAGGGCACATAGTTGCGGCCCTCTTTAAGGATCGTGTAAATGATTGTCAGCAGCCGCCTGGCCGTAGCCACTTTGGCGACATTGGGTTTCTTCCTAGAGGCATACTTCTGATAGAAGAGCTGAAGCCCGCGATCATGCCTGATGGCCGGCCAGACCGCTTCCACCGCCGCCCACCTCAACCAGCGGTTCCCCTCCCGGGTCATCTTCCCTTGATAACTTCTCATCCCCGAGCTGTGTGTGGAAGGAATCACGCCGGCGTAGCTGTGGAGCTTGGCGGCCGACTCGAACCGCCGGATATCGTCGATCTCGGTGGCCACCAGCACCGAGAAGAACTTCCCAAACCCCGGCACAGTGTAGATCCGTTGGGCGTCTGCCATTTTTTGGAACAGCTCCTCCACCAGCTTGTCCGACGTCTTGATCAGCGCCCGAAGCTCTTCGTGGAGCTTCAGCAGCCCCTCCACAAGCGCCTTGTCCACAGAGGCCATCTCTACCGCCTTGAGTCGAGCTATCCCTTTTTGACTGAAGAGCTCCTTCTCCAACCCTATCGCTTTCTGGATGTCCTCGGGTTGCTGGGCTAGTAAGGCGCCTACCCTGTTCTTGACCCGCGTCTGGCCCGCAACGAAAAAGACCCTCTGCCGCAAAACCCTCTGCGCTCTCCGGGTCTCGGGAGACCTCTTGTGGGCTTCCGGGATCAGGTTGGCCCGCAACAGGTCGGCCAAAATTCGGGAATCCCGCTTATCCGTCTTGATCTTGGCCTTGGCAATGGCCTTGACCTCCAGAGGATGGGCGACCTTCACCTCCACCCCCAGGTCCTCTAAGATATCAACCAGGACGTAGCTCGAATACCCCGCCTCCACCACAGCCTTCATCTCTGTCTCAAAACCCCGCAGAAACTCCTGAATCTCGCTCCTGTAGTTCAACACCGAGCCCGCTTTGACGATGGCCCCGTCTTCTTCCATGATCGTCAGATGCGAGCGTTGCTTATGATTGTCAACGCCCATATAATACATGTTGCACCTCCTTTATTTGGGTTTCTTCTCACGGGTAATCTATCACACCAATAGACACCCGGAGGAGGTGCATCACATCATCATATAACCTCCAAACGTGTGATACGTGGGGAGGGGTGGCACGGCGGAGGGGCTCCGGCCTTTCCGGAGACGCCATCGAGCCCCCTAATTTCTAGGGGGCTGGGGGGTTAATAAAGTAGGGAAAAAGCAAAGAGGCGGCTCCGGCCATACAGTCCACCCGCGCGCAGCCTGGCATAGCTGGAGACACCTAATGATTTCTCTTTATTCTATTTATCCCCCTCCAGCCCCCCTTGGTGAAACAAGGGGGGCAAAGGTTGGTGTCTCCAGAAAGGTCGGCCGTGACAGGACCCCTCCTCTTTTTGAATGCTAGGATCAAACAAATGGAGATGCTTAGGCTGGCTGTTCAAATCTTGAAATCTCATAAAAAACAAGTAAGATAGACCTTTAGGCATCATCCGAATTCAGCCAAGGAGTCATACCCATGAAACTCATGACCCGCATGGCCCGCAGCTTCGTCGCCGGTGAGACCGTGGACGAGGCGCTCAAGCAGGTCGACCGGCTGCGCGGCAAAGGCATCAAGGTCACCCTGGACATCCTGGGCGAAGCCGTCCAGGACCGGGCCCAGTCGGACAAGGCCGTCCAGGACTACCTCGACCTCCTGGACACTCTGGCCAAGGTCAAGAGCGAAGCCCACATCTCCCTGAAGCTCACCCAGATGGGCCTCGACATGGACGACGAATACTGCTTCCAGAACATGGTCAAGATCATCGGCAAGGCCGAGAAGAGCAAGCGGTTCGTGCGCATCGACATGGAGGGCTCGGCCCTCACCCAGCGCACCCTCGACCTCTTCTATCGCTTGAGGAAGAAATTCGACAACACGGGCATCGTGGTCCAGGCTTACCTGCGCCGTTCGGAGAAAGACATCCAGGACATCAACAAGATCAAAGCCAAGGTCCGGCTGTGCAAGGGCGCCTACAAGGAGCCCAAGGAAGTGGCAATCAAGAAGATGAAGGACATCCGGGCCAACTTCATCAAACTGTCGGAGATGCTGTTCAAAAACGGCGTCTATCCGGCCATCGCCACCCATGACACCAAGCTCCTCAAGTGGGCCAAAGAATATGTGACCGCCAACAAAATAGGGCCGGATAAGTTTGAGTTCCAGTTCCTGTACGGCATTCGCAACAAGACCCAGCAGAAGCTGGCCGGGGAGGGCTACCGGGTGCGGGCCTACGTGCCCTTCGGCACTCATTGGCTGCCCTACTTCATGCGCCGCCTCCGCGAGCGCAAGGAAAACGTGTTCTTCATCGCGAAGAATTTCTTCAAGAGATAAAAAAAATAAAATAAGAAACATGTTGACTCTTTAAGCCAAAAACATTATTCTATCGATTCTATCAATTCTATCGGCAAATCTGATCAGGAGGATTTATTATGAAGCGTATCATGTGTATTCTAGCGATTCTCGGTCTCCTCGGCCTGTGCCTTCCGGCGCAGTCTCAGGCCGAGTCCAAGTTCAGCATCCGCTTGTCAGGCGGGCTGAACATGCTGGACGGAGGTGACCTGAACACCGGGGCGGAAGGATTGTTCGATTATTAGGACGCTCTCCTCCGGGCTCTCGGGAACACCACCTCGGGCACTTTTTCTGCGGCCAACCTCGGCTTGAATTTCGGCGGCGACTTCATTTTCAAGTTCAATGAGAGCATGGGCGTGGGCCTCGGCGCCGGACTGCTGTCCGCCTCCAAGGAATCGGTGACGAGCTTCTCCAACCCGGTCGGCCACGGCGATCTTACCCACAAGGTCACGGCCAGCGCCGTTCCCCTGCGCTTGAGCTTTTTCTACTATCTCCCGGTCGGCTCCACGATGAACGTCGTCTTTAACGCCGGGCTGGGATATTACCTGGCCAAAGCCAACTACCTGCTCACTGTGACCGGCGGCGGGACAACTGCCACTATAGAAAACGACGCCTCGGGCAGCGGACTGGGCTTTCACGGCGGCTTAGGCCTGGAGATCGCCCTGATGCCGAACCTGGGGATTCTCGTCGACTTGTCCGGACGGTTCGCCTCCTTCGGCGGCTTCGAGGGGAAGGAGATAGACAACGGTGCAACTGCTCTATCCGGCAAGCTGTATGCGTACGACCTCAGCAGCATGTTGAGCAATTTCCACGTGATAGTCATAGATAACATATTGCCTTCCGGGGCCAGCATCAGCCATGCCGCCGAGGCCAAGGTCAGCTTCACCGGCTTCTCCTTCGTTGCCGGATTTTTCTTCCGCTTCTAGGCCGCTAGGCAAACAACCGGAGTTATCGGGGACAGTCCCCGGCAGGAACTGTCCCCATTTTTCCCTCCGCCCCTTCAAGTCCCTCCCTTTTTTAATAAATTCAAAAAATCGCTTGACAGCCCTTTACTTTTAGTTAATATATTTTACTTTGAGTAAGTTTAATGAACTCTCAGTAAAATGACCAAAGAAGCTGCCCTCAAGAATTATATCCTGGACAAGAGCGAGGAGCTTTTCGTCGAGCGCGGCTACAGCGAAACGTCCATGGACATGATCGCCCAGGCCTGCGACATCTCCAAGCCTACCCTCTACAACTATTTCCAGAGCAAGCACGAGCTTTTCGACCAGCTCTCCCGCCGGATCATGATCGGCATTCTGGAACGCCTCCGGGAGCTCCTCGGCCAGGACAAGGACAAGCGGGAGATCCTCAAGGAGCTCATCACCTCCAGCGGAACCCTGCTCGAAGACCGCAAGCGCATTCTTCAGGTGTATCTTCGGGAGAGTCACCTGATGGTCCATCCCGACATCGAGGATGAGCTGCACTGGTATTCGGATATGAGAGCCCAGATCGTGGAGGCTATCGGGTCGCTCCTGGCCGACATCCTCCGGCCGGAAGTCAAGCGCAAGTTCGGCGTGACCATGGCCGCCACCACGGTTTTCTACATCCTGGAGGGATTTATCAACGAGCACGTGCTCAGCGAGCACAACAATATCGCCCTTCACCGGGAATTCATCCTCAAGTTGTTGGAAAAGGGAGTTTTAAAGAGCCCCTCCAAAACCTGAGAGCGGGCTCATTTCGCAAACGCTTTAACCAGCCGCCTTCAAGGAGATTCAAAATGAGAGCCATACCTCACCGGCCTCTAACCCCAGCAGGTATCTTTAAATCTAAAAGCATTCGGTTATGGACCCTGGCCTTGAGTCTTTTGCTCCTCCCGCTCTCCGGCCTCCCCGCCGCTCCAGGGCCGCAGGCCGCGCAGAGCTTGCCGGCCTCCTCTGCCCCACAGGACCGGCAGGTCCAGAAGATCATCCGCACCATCGATGAGATGTACCGGAGCCGGACGAGCCACGCCCGGATGGAAATGAACGTCGTCACCCCCCAGTGGGAGCGCACCCTCACCCTGGAGGCCTGGACGCAGGGCATGGACAAGACCTTTGTCCGCATCCTCCAGCCCAAGAAGGAGCATGGGGTGGCCACCCTGCGTCTCAAAAATGAAATGTGGAACTACCTGCCCAACACCAACAAGGTCATCAAGATCCCGCCCTCGATGATGATGGGCTCCTGGATGGGGTCCGATTTCACAAACGACGACCTGGTCAAGGAGTACAACCTGGTGGACGACTACACCGTGACCCTGACCGCTCCCCCCGACGCGGAGGCCGGGCTGCTCTACCTGGAGTGCCGGCCCCGGCCGGGCCTGCCCGTGGTCTGGGACCGAGTGCTGGTCGCCGTGCGGGCCGAGGATGACCTTCCCGTCTGGCAGAAGTTCTTTGATGAAAAGGGCAAGCTGATGCGGACCATGAACTTCCGCGACATCCGCACCTTCGGCTCAAAGAAAATCCCCTCGGTCATGGAGCTTATCCCCCGGAACAAAGAAGGGCAGAAGACCGTGGTCCGCTTCCTGGACATCGCCTTCGACGTGAAGCTGGCGGACGACGTTTTCACCATGCGGAACCTGAGCCGCCCCCTTTAGGAGATTTCCCATGTTGATGCTGCGCGTTGCCTTTCGGAACATCTTTCGGCAGAAACGCCGTTCCCTGCTGACCTTCCTCACCATACTTTTCGGGTTTGTCCTGTCTTCCCTGGCCATCGGCGTCACCTTCGGCACGTTTAACGGCGTGGTGGACTCATTCACCCGGACCAACCTGGGCCACATCCAGATCCATGAGAAGGACTACCTCGACCGGCCCGCCCTTTACCGGACAGTGGACGACGTCCCGCGGGTCAGCCGCCTCCTGGCCAGCCTGCCCGAGGTCGAGGCCTGGGCGCCGCGCTGCTACGCCGCCGGCCTGGCTTCGCTGGGCGATAAGACGTCCGGCGTCCAGGTCATCGGCATTGACCCGGAGCGCGAGAACGGCGCCTCGCGCTTCAACCAAAAAATAAAGGAAGGCCGCGTTTTCCGGCCGGACTCCTCCAAGGAAGTCATCCTCGGAGCGGGCCTGGCTAAATACCTTAAGGCCCGGCCGGGCGACGAGGTGGTCATCGTCTCCCAGGCCGCGGATGGGTCGATCGCCAACGACGCCTACCGCGTCGTCGGCCTCCTCGACAGCGGCAACGTGGAAAGCGACCGCATCGCCTTCTACCTGCCCCTCAAGTCGGCCCAGGAGCTTTTCGTCCTGGACGGCAAAGCCCACGAAATTATCGTCGTGGCCCGCCGCCTCGACCAAGTGGACGTGCTGGCCGGCCGGATCACCAAAGGGCTCCAAAGCTCCGGCCTTTCCGTCCAGACCTGGAAGGAATTCGCCCGCGCCTTCTACCAGTACATGATGCGCGACCGCCGCAACCACAAAACCATGACCTACATCATCCTCATGATCGTGGCCATCGGCGTCCTGAACACTATCCTCATGGCCGTCCTGGAGCGCCGCCGCGAATACGGCATCCTGAAGGCCGTCGGCACCAAACCCCGCCACATCTTCGCCCTGATCCTGCTGGAGGCCAACTTCCTGGCCCTGCTGGCGGTGGCTGCCGGCTCGGTCCTGTCCCTGGCCCTCAACGGCTACCTCGCCGTCCATGGGTTCCTGTACGCCCAGGACGTCACCTTCGCCGGGATGCAGTTCTCCAGGGTTTATTCGGCGCTCAACGTCGAGGTCTTTGCCATACCGGCCGTGACCATCCTGGTGTTTACTTCCCTGGTTGCCTTCTTCCCGGCCCTAAAGGCCTCGCGCCTGGACCCGGCCCGGACCATGCGCCTTTACTAGGAGAACCGCCATGAATATGTTCCTCAAGCTCGCCTGGCGCAACATCATGCGGAACAAACGCCGGACCATAATCGCCGGAACGGCCATCGGCATCGGCCTGGCGGCCATGATCTTCATGGACGCCCTGATGATCGGGTTCAAGAACGACATGATCCGGGCCATCACCGGCCAGTTCCTGGGCGAAGGCCAGATCCACGCCGCCGGGTTCCGCGACAACATGGAGCCCGGCCTGACCATCCGCGGCCTGGACGGCGTCGTCTCCGGCCTCCGCTCCGAGGCGGCCGTTGACCGTTTCACCCTCAGGGTCCTCAGCCAGGCGATGCTCACCTCCTCCGCCGGCGTGAACTCGGTCGTGGTGGTGGGCGTCCAGCCCGAAACCGAGGCCTCACTCTCCCAGGTGGATGATGTCATCGTCCGGGGGGATTACTTCAAGGGGTCGAGCGACCGGGAGATCGTCATCGGCAGCAAGCTGGCCGACCTCCTGGAAGTCGATATCGGCGACCGGCTGGTCCTGACCGTGGCCATGGCCGCCGGGGGTGAATTGAGCCAGGAGATGTTCCGCGTCTCGGGCATCTACAGCTTCAACCTCCGGGAGATGGACAGCAGCATGGCTTTCATCCGCCTGGCCAAGGCGCAGAGCCTGCTGGGCATCGGCGGCCAGGCCCACGAGATCGCCCTGACATTTAAGAACAAGATGACCGGCCAGACCGAAACCGACCCTTTCTGGGGCCGGTACTCCCGGAACGGGAATGAAGCCCTGGGCTGGGTCAAGCTTCAACCGCAGATGAAGAGCGTCCTTCAATTGGTCCAGTTCGCCGTCGTCTTCCTGGGCCTCATCCTGTTCATCCTGGTATCCCTGGGAATCATCAACACCCTGTTCATGTCCATTTATGAAAGGGTTTTTGAGTTCGGCGTCATGCGGGCCGTGGGCACGCGACCCTTCGGCCTGTGGAGGCTGATTATATTCGAGGCCGGGAGCCTGGCCCTGCTGAGCATCGGCATCGGCCTGGTGCTGGGTTTTGTGCTGACTTTTATTACCGCCCAGTTGGGGTTCAACTACCGCGGAGTCGAATTCGCCAAGACCACCATCAACATGATCTATCCTGTCCTCGAAATCCGCCAGTTCCTGGTCTATCCCCTGTTTGTCATGATCTTTACCATCCTGGCCGGGATCTACCCCGCCTTCCACGGGGCCCGCCTCGTCCCGGCCAAAGCACTCAGAAGAACGATGTGAAAAGATGTGGGGCGAAGGCGAAGGCCGCAACCATCATGGAGGTATTAACATGAACAACAACAAGTGCGCACTGATCGTAGCCAAAGGCGTAGAGAAGGTGTATTCGGAAAACGGGGTGCCGGTTCCCGCCCTGCGGGGAGTGGACCTCGCCATAGAAACCGGCGAATTCACCGCCCTGGTCGGGCCGTCGGGCTCGGGCAAGACAACCCTGCTCAACGTCCTGTCCGGCCTGGACAGGCCGACCTCGGGCGACGTGCATCTCGACGGCCGGTCCATCGCCGCCATGAGCCCCGGGGAGCTGTCCGACTTCCGGCGCGACCACATCGGTTTCATTTTCCAGGCCTACAACCTGATCCCGGTCCTGACCGCCGAGGAGAACATCGAGTACATCATGTACCTGCAGAAGGTTCCTCACGGCGAGCGGCACCGCCGCGTCCTGGAAATCCTGGACCTGGTGGGCATGAAAGGGCTAGAGAAACGCATGCCGCCCAAGCTGAGCGGCGGACAGCAGCAGCGGGTGGCCATCGCCCGGGCCATGGTCTCGCGGCCCCTCCTTATCCTGGCCGACGAACCGACGGCCAACCTTGATTCCAAGACGGGCTCCGACCTCCTGGACATCATGTGCGACTTGAACCACGAGCTGGGCATGACCTTCGTCTTCTCCACCCATGATAAGATGATCATGGAGAAGGCCCATCGCGTCGTCACCCTCAAGGACGGCAAGGTCTCCGGGGACGAGATTCGGGAGGGGTAGATATGCATCTCCTCCTGCGCAATCATCCATTCAAGAAGAGGAGGGGTCCTGTCACGGCTCCTCCCCGGCTGTGCTCGCCGAGCTGCGCGCAGACGGGGAGCCCCTCCGCCGTGCCACCCCTCCCCATGAATCACAGGATCGGAGATGCTTAATGCAAAATAAGGGCGGTAAGTTGCTTAAGTGGGAGTGCGTATTTTTCTCCCTTCTTTTTTTACCCTCCCTAGCCGTGGCAACCGCGGCCGCAATCCCGTCGCCCACCCTGACCGGCTACTGGAAGAATTTCGCCCTGGCCCTCGACCTCAAGCAGACGGATGAGTGGTCCGGCCTAGCGATCAGCCGCCTGCGCCTTAACCTAAACTGGAGCCCGGCTGATTGGCTAAGCTTCTCACTCTCCGAGGACGTTTACGCCACGATCCAGGACCCCAGGCTCGCTTCTATCCTGCGGCCCGGCGGGTTGAACCCTGAGGCCGCCTCCGGCTATCGGCTGACCGCCTGGAACACGCGCCTCATTCCGGCCGGCGGAGAAGCGGCTGGGGATTTCGAGCTGTCCCACAACCCGGACCGCTGCTTCGCTCTCATCAAACTGCCCTTCGCCGACGTGACCGTCGGCCGCCAGCCCATCTCCTGGGGAAGCAGCCGGGTGGTCAGCCCCACGGACGTCATCGTACCGTTCTCCTTCAGCGAGCTCGATAAGGAAGAGCGGTTCGGGGTGGACGCCCTGCGCGTCCGGGTGCCCCTGGGCTCTCTGGGCGAGCTCGACGGAGGCTTGGTGGCGGGCAAGAACTTGCGCCCCGAAAACAGCGCTTTTTTTGTGCGCGGCAAGGTCAACGTCTTCAAGACCGACCTGAGCCTGATTGCGCTCGAGTTCCGCAGGCATCTCCTCCTTGGGTTCGATCTCAGCCGCTCCATCGGCCAGGCCGGCGGATGGCTGGAAGGCGCTTATGTGGTCAATAACCCCTATAAGAGCGCCATGGTCAATGAGGAACCGGATTATTTCCGCTTATCGGCCGGCCTTGACGGCCAGCTTTTCAGCGGGGTGTACACCTTCGTGGAATATCATTACAGCTCGGCCGGTGCGAGCCGGCCGGAGGACTATCCCCTGCTCCCGTTCAAAAATGCTTATCGCGACGGCGCCGTCTATCTCCTGGGCCGCCACTACGGGACGGTGGGCGCAACCTATCAATTGTCGCCGCTTCTCTCAGGGGTGGTCATGGTCCTCCATAATTTTTCCGACAATTCCTGGTGCTTCGCCCCTCAGGTGGAATACAACATCCGCGAGGACGTCTATCTGGCCGCCGGCGCCTTTCTCTTCACCAGCCGGCCGCGCTCTGAGTTCGAGCTCTATCCCAACCTCTTCTTCACCTCATTCCGCTTCTATTTCTAAAAAAAAGTGATGCGTCCCCCTTTTTGCCCTCTCGTGATTAAGTGACGTGTCCCCTTTTTTGTCGAGCCCTAAGCGTAAGACAACAATACATTGACTTACCTTTTAATATATGGTAAGAAACGATCCATATAAGGCGAGAACAAATGACCACCACAACCGTTACTACCAAAGGACAAGTCGTGATACCCGCTGAGGTCCGGAAAAGGATGAACCTGAAAAAGGGCACAAGGCTTCTGGTCCTGGAGAGGGAAGAAGAAATAGTCTTGAAGCCGATATCGCCCTATTATTTCGCCAAGATTGCGGGTGTCCTCCAGCCAAAAGGCAAGCTGACTAAGGCCTTGCTGAAAGAGAGGGCCATAGACAGGAAAAAAGAGGGCTGAAAATGCCCGAGGTTCTCGACGCCCACGCCCTGATGGTCTTCTTTGAAAAAGAGCCCGGGCACGAAAAGGTCGAGCAGTATTTCACGGCGGCCGTCGAAAAAGATGAGCCCCTGTTGATGACAACGGTCAACTACGGAGAGGTATTATATATTATCCTCAGAGAATGCGGCCGGCCAAAAGTCCAGGAAATTGAAAGTATCATCCAAACATTGCCCATTAAACTCGTAGATGTCGGCCTCGACCTGGCCAGAGAAGCGGCCCGATTCAAAGCGTCGAAGAATATCGCCTACGCTGACTGTTTTGCCGCTGCCCTGGCCAAGCTCCGCCGTGCCGTTCTCATCACCGGCGACAAGGAATTCAAGGCACTGGAAAAAGACATCCACATCTCCTGGATTTGACTCCCCTTCTCACCTCCTCATATAATCGCCTTTACAGAGGGGAAACATGTACCAAACCCAACCCGAACCGTATGATGGTCAAAGTACCTCAAAACTGAAACTCGGCCTATTTGGCTGTATCGGCGCACTCATTTTGCTGGCCATCATCGTTCTGGCGGCGATCCACTTCCTTCGGCCGGCGCTCTCCGCCAAAGGACTGACGGGCAATTTCATGAACGCCGTGGCGGTTCCCGGCCCGGAGGGGGGATATCGGCTCTGGATACTGAGTGATGGCTCGTTCCACTACATCATGAGAACAGAATCGCCCGGCCGGTTTTCTATGGGAAGAAAATGCAAGTTCTGCAAGACATGGACGTATGTTTATGATCCTGCCAACAAGACCGTGTTGGCTAAATTTAAAACAGATTACAAAACGCTCATCCTCCGGACATGGATGACCTACCTGAACGGGAAAATCTGGATTGCCACCGGCCCTTATGAACAGAACGAACCGCGGATTTTCGTTTATAACGTCGACCCCCCGGGGCTTACCCGGGAGACTCGGGACATCATCACCAAGTATCCCGAGCTGAGCTCAGGCCTGATCAATCTCAGAATGGAAAAAGACCCGGATAGAATCTATTTAGACACCAAAGACGGAAGAGAAGGGCTTGTCCTGACGCTCAGCGATGAAAAACTCTACCAGAACGAATCCGAATTCAGAAACACGCTGGCAGCCGGCGATGGGGAGCGGATCACGGTTTTTGCCCTCGGCCGGGAAGACAGCGGCCCCAGAAGAAAATTGTTCAAGGTGACCGGGCCGCGGAACAGGGTCAAGGACAGTTTCATTGAATTCGCTTTGAAAGACCCCAGCTCCCTCAAGTCCCAGGCCAAGGCCACCGCCGAACCGGCCACCCCCAAGCAAGTTTACATCGAGGGGATGATTTTTTACCAGGATGCCGATTGCTGCCTGGTCCTTCACCAGGATGCGGCCGGACAGACCGCCGACCGCCTGCTCACCTGTGTGGACGGCAGCGGAAAAGAAAAATGGACAACAGCTCCGGCCGATATTTTCAAGGAAATGAAAGTGGATATCGATAAAAACTCGCTCTCCGCTATTTTCTTCATGAAAGACAATATCAACGTGTCCCGCACGGGCGGCCTTGTCCTCCTGCAGCTTAGAGGCGTGGGGGTGATCGGCTTTGACTTCGAGACCGGCAAAAAATTATGGGAAGTTAAATTCTAACTAGTGAATACCGATCTTAATCCCGACCAAGAAAGCGAACCCGCTGAGGCTGGCTTTCACTTCTCTGAAATTGGAATTTGCCGGTTGCCTTGGGCATAGGGAGACCCGGCGGTGATGGGAAGCATCGTGCTGGATCAGGGCTCCACTGGCCGTGGTGACGGCTTCCCGGTGTTGGCAACAGGACGAGTTCACAGCGTCTTGACATCGCCTCGAAAAAAGTATTATTATTCCATCATGGTTTTCGGCAAAATCAAAATAAAATTAAGCAAGCGGAAAAGGATTTTGACGATCAACAGAATACTTTGGTTATTTTTGTTAGCGTTTTTTTTATCGATCGCTTCATGTGATTTGTTAGAGCAATGCACCGATCCAAATTATCCAACCGATTGCAAAGCCCACAGTACCTGTTGCGGTGCGGATTCATTCTGTTGTCCAGAAGGTACAGCTACCAAATGTTGCCCAAAGCTGAATGATTGCTGTACAACCACTGCTGGTTGTTGTCAACCCGGCACGGTTTGTATCGGTGCGGCGTGCTTTTATGTATCTGATAACGGAGATTTAGTATTCGTACAAGACGCCGAACCTTCGATAGACCGTTTCGTATCTCGCTGAAAGAATGTCCCTTCTGATCTAAAGTTTCAATCTTAATCCCAAATGTTTCTCTCGAAATGACTTAATGCACCTTGTTTTTCCCTTCCCGTTGCGGTTATATATATTTGGAACACAGAGGAGGAGTTTATGGGCTGGAATTATAAGAAAATTGTGTCCCTGACGGGATTTTGTGTCCTCGTTCTTTGGAGCCTGGCTTGGCCGGCGGCGGCCAAGAAGCCAAGGATCGTTTTCGACCAAGAGAGCTGGGACTTCGGCAACGTCAAACAGGGAGAGACACTGAAGCATGAATTCATTTTCAAAAACGCCGGCGACGCTGTTCTGAATATCAAGAGCGTCGAGACTTCTTGCGGCTGTACGGTGGCCCTGGTCTCTAAGAAGCAGTTGGGGCCAGGCCAGGAAGGCCGGGTCAAAATCACTTTCTCAACGGCTGGCTACGGCGGCAAGGTGTACAAAGTCATCTATCTGGATTCGGACGACCCGAGTCAGCCGCGTGTCCAGTTCAGTATCACGGCCAACATCAAGACACCGCCCCAGCCTCGGATCGAAATCTCGCCCTATACGGTTGATTTGGGGCTTGTCCTGGAAGGGGAGCCGCTCGGGGCGGAAGTCGTCATTCAGAACAAGGGCGAGCTTGAGCTGGTAGTGGAATGCGATCACAAGACGGCCTCTTTTTCGAGCGGAGATAAGCCCCTCACTTTTCCGTTGAAGATCGCTGCCGGGAAAGAGAAGAAGATCAGGATGAAAGTGACGCTTCTCAACCGCCTTGGCATATTCCGGGAATTCATCCAGTTCAAGTCCAACGACCCTACGCGGCAAGTCATGTCTTTCTCCCTAGCCGGCTACATCACCACCCTAGCCCTGGTGCAGGAGTTCTTGGCCAAGCATAAAAAAACTGTTTAAATGACGGAGATATCGGACTCCGGTCCTGCGCTGATTGTTTCGCCGCCCTGGCCAAGCTCCGCCGCGCCGCCCTCATAACCGGCGACAAGGAATTAAAAGCGGCATCGCGATGCAGCCAACTAATCCCCCTTCGGCCCCACCTTCCCCATCTTCTCTTCCAGCGCCACCTGGGCCGCGGCCAGCCGGGCGATGGGCACGCGGAAGGGCGAGCAGGAGACATAATTTAATCCCGCCTTATGGCAAAACTCGACTGACTTCGGGTCGCCGCCGTGCTCCCCGCAGATTCCGATTTTGAGGTCGGGCCGCGTCCGCCGGCCGCGCTCCACAGCGATCCGGATGAGCTGGCCGATTCCCTCGCGGTCAATGGTCTGGAAGGGGTCGGCCGCCAGTATCTTCTTGTCGAAATAGTCCTTCATAAAGCCGCCGATATCGTCGCGCGAAAACCCAAACCCCATCTGCGTCAAATCATTTGTGCCGAAGGAGAAGAACTCCGCCTCTTTGGCCATTTCATCCGCCGTCAGGGCCGCCCGCGGAATCTCGATCATCGTGCCGTAAAGGTAAGGGAGTTTCTTCAGGCCGTACTTGGCGCGGACCTCATCCTCCACCCGCCGGCAGATCGCCTTCTGGTTGGTGAGCTCGTTGACGTGGCAAGTGACGGGGACCATGATTTCAGGCCGGCATCGCTTTCCGGCGGCTAAAAGCTCAGCCGCCGCCTCCAAAATTGCCCTGACCTGCATCTCTGTGATCTCGGGATAGGAAATCCCCAGCCGCACCCCACGGTGGCCCATCATAGGGTTGCTCTCGTGAAGCTCTTCTCCCCGCTTGCGGATGTCCTCGGCCGTGACCCCGAGCTCGCGGGCCAGCTCCGCCTGTTTTTCCTCCGCTCTGGGGCACGAACTCGTGGAGCGGCGGGTCGAGCAGCCGCACCGTGACCGGGTACCCCTCCATAGCTTCCAGGGTGCCTTTGATCGAGGCCTTGACGAAGGGAAAAAGCTCGCCCAAGGCGCGGCGGCGCTCCTCCTCGTTCTTGGCCAATATCATCCGGCGCAGAAGGAAGAGCGGCCTGTCGCTGCCCTTGCCGTAGAACATATGCTCGGTGCGGAACAGGCCGATGCCCTCGGCGCCAAACGAGCGGGCCCGCCGGGCGTCCTCCGGAGTGTCGGCGTTGGTGCGCACGCCCAACCGCCGGTATTTATCAACAAGCTTCATGAAGCTCTTGAACAGGGGGTTTTCCGTCGCGTCGCGCATGGCCAGGCGGCCTTCGTAAACGTAGCCGTGCGTGCCGTTCAGGGTGACAAGATCGCCCTCCATGTAGGCCTTGCCGCGGACAATCATCCGGCCCGCCGCCGCCTCGACGCGGATGTCGCCGGCGCCGACGATGCAGCATTTGCCCCAGCCCCGCGCCACAAGGGCCGCGTGGCTGGTCATGCCCCCCCGAGCGGTGAGAATGCCCACCGCGGCTCGCATGCCCTCGACGTCCTCGGGGTTTGTCTCCTCGCGCACTAAGATCACTGTTTTGCCCTGCCGCACCCATTCGACGGCGGCCGCGGCGGTGAAGACGATCTGGCCGCCGGCGCCGCCTGGTCCGGCCGGCAGTCCCTTGGCGATCAGCCGGTTCGCGGCCTGGGCCTTTTTCTCGTCCTCTGGATCCACGACCGGGTGCAGAAGCTCGTCGAGCTGGGCAGGCGCCAAGCGGAGCACGGCCTCCTTCTCGGAGATGAGCTTTTCGGCGCGCATGTCCATGGCCATGTTCAGGGCCGCCGTACCGGTGCGCTTGCCCACCCGGCACTGCAGCATCCACAGCTTGCCCTCCTGGATGGTGAACTCGATGTCCTGCATGTCGCGGTAATGTCGTTCCAGCCGGCGGCGGATGGCGTCGAGCTCCCGGTAGATCTTGGGCATCGAGGTTTCAAGCGAAGGGAGGTGCTTGTTCTGCTCGCTCTTGGTGGCCTCGTTGAGCGGGTTGGGGGTGCGGATGCCGGCCACCACGTCCTCGCCCTGGGCGTTGACCAGCCATTCCCCGTAGAACTTGTTCTCGCCTGTAGCCGGGTTGCGGGTGAAGGCGACGCCGGTGGCCGAGGAGTCGCCCATGTTGCCGAAGACCATGGCCTGGACACTGATGGCCGTGCCCCACTCGTCGGGAATGCCCTCGATACGGCGGTAGGAGATGGCGCGCCGGCCGTTCCAGCTCTTGAATACGGCGGCGATGCCGCCCCAGAGCTGCCGCCGGGCATCGTCGGGAAACTCCTTGCCCAGGACTTCCTTGACTTTGGCCTTATAGATTTCGACCAGCCGCTTCAAGTCATCGGCCGTGAGGTCCGTGTCGTTGCGGATGCCCCTGGTTGCTTCATCCGCGCCATCTCTTTTTCAAGTTGCTGGCGCACGCCCTTGCCTTCCTCGGGCTCCAGGCCCTCGGCCTTCTCCATGACCACGTCAGAGTACATCTGGATCAGGCGGCGGTAGGCGTCGTAAACGAAGCGGGGGTTGCCGGTTTTGCGGATCAGCCCCTCGCAGGTCTTCGAGGTCAGACCGACATTGAGCACGGTCTCCATCATGCCCGGCATCGAGGCCCGGGCCCCTGAGCGCACCGACACAAGGAGCGGCGCGGCCGGGTCGCCGAGCCGGAGGCCCATGTGTCTTTCGATTTTCTTGAGCGACGTCTCGACCTGTTGCTCCAGGCCCTCGGGAAAGCGGCTGCGGTTCTCCATGAAATAGGTGCAGACCTGGGCAGTGATGGTGAACCCGGCCGGAACGGGGATTCCAAGGGCGGCCATCTCGGCCAAATTGGCGCCCTTGCCGCCCAGCAGCTCTTTCATTCCCTTGTCGCCGTCGGCTGCGCCGGCTCCAAAAAAGTACACGTATTTCTTCGGCATCTTCCGTCTCCTAGTGGTGGAACCCCAAGGCAATCTCGGGGTTAAGCTAAGAAATCAAGGGAGAGTATACAGGGAATAAGGGGGGAATTCAAGGCTGCGTCGATACAGCTCCTAGAGGGCAGTCTTACGTCCGGCACTGCTATTTCAAGTATGTCAACCATATGTCAACTGATATGTCAGCCGGCAGTGCACTCGTTCAACGCCCGCCGCCAGAGTATTTTATATAATTCCTCAATATTCTTTCCCTGTCTTCGTTTTCTTTATCTCCCTTGAAATAAATCTCCACGAGTTCGATCTTGTCCGCCCCCTCAAAATACGCATATATGAGCCGCAATCCGGAATTCGCTCCGCGCCCCTTCAACGCCCGGCAGGCAAATTTCTTAACCTTGTATATCACCGGATCACGGAAGGACAGGCCGGTGACTTGAAATACACCCCTGTTGTCTTGCCCGAGCTTATGGAGAAGGACAAGCTGTGTCTTGATGAGCGTGGCCAAGTCCTCTTCGAGCGTCCTGAACCGCTTTGCCCGGCTTTTCAGGTCGCGCTCGAACTCGGGCAGGCGCGAGACCTCACGGAACGTCGGCGTTGACGTCATCTTTTCTCGCCGAATAAGCAGGCGTACGGTAAAAAACGGCCTCGTAGGGAATAATCTCGCCCTCATCGGTGGTCAGCCAGGGGACATCGTTATGGGCATACTCGCTGATTTGGCCGGCGTTCATGTCGGAAAGCCGGTCGAGGATATGATCGATGACGTCCTTTTCTCTGGCGCTCAACTGAGACAGGTCCGGGCTTCGAAGCGGGAGATATTTCGTCTGGGGATAGCTGAAGTACTTATCGGGGATTTTCAGGATCTCGTTGGCCTTAATCATTATATCGACGATCTTGCGGAATTCCAGGGGCGTCGGCCCATATTTGTTTTTCTTGTATGTGGCGCCGATCAGTTGTTCCTCGTACCGTTCATAGTGGTCAAAATCGATAAAATACAGCAGTTTGTAGATCACCGTCTCGCCGACGTTCGGCTTGGCTCCGACTTTAGTGATGATGTAGAGAATGACTTCCTTGAATTTCCGGAGGTTTTTCTGGGGAACATCAATGCGCGTATCGGGCTCGCGCTTCTTGTACTCCGCGCGTGCCTCCTTGATGACAAGCTTAGGCTCCCTTTTTTCGTCGAAAATGGACTCGACCGAGACTCCGAAGAGATCGCTGAGCGTCTTGATCTCCTCGGCGCTGACTTTTCGCTCTCCGTTCTCAATAAGCGACATAGTCGGCCGTGAAACTCCCAGGAGCCTGGCCAGCGCCTCCTGGCTCAGGCCCCGGCTCTCCCGGTATTTTTTTATGCGCAAGCCCAAATTGGCCATCGAATTCTCCCCCTCAGGGTAATTATACGATTGTTAATTATATTGTCAATATGTTGTTATGTTTTATTACATTTTCAGCACAGCTTCTCCCGCTACAAGTTCATGCATAAAGCTTTCAACTGTTTGAAGATCGCCCGACGGCTGACCCGCCAGGAATACGAAGATGCCGCCAGATGGGCCCGCAAAGCTGGCCTAACGAACCTGAATATCCAGGGGTATCAGCAAAATGCTGCTTTTCTTTACCTCTTCAAATTCAACCGGCCGATGCCATACTGGTTGTCCTTTCCACTTGAGCCCATGTCAATGGCCCTCTTTTCAAGTATCGTCCTTACTTGGCTTAACGAATAGGGAGTTGTCCCTTTCATGAGAATAATCCCGCCGGCCATGTGGGGCGTAGCCGCGGACGTACCGTAGAAGCCACCCGACGAGCGCGATCCGTATGTAGCGGAGGAAACGCCGGAAGGCGCACAAAAATCGGGCTTGATTCTGCCGTCATGAGTCGGGCCGCGCGAGCTGTAAGAATGATAAGTGTCGTTGACGGCATCTATGGCCCCCACGGCAATACAGTCGTTTGAATCCGCCGGGATCGTAAGGCTTCCCTCGGGGACGTTATACTCACAGGCGCTGGAATTGCCGTAGGTGAACAGCTCCATTTTGCAGTTCCGGGTCGCACTGTACTTCCGAATGGCGACACCCCAATATGTTGATACATTGGAGTACCAAAAGCCCGTAAATTCTACAGGCCATTGGGTCCCTGTTTGCCAGTTTTCAGATGCGGTTACGATATTCCAGGCGCCACCCCACCAAATAAGTAAGTACAAGTCATAATCTTGATTGGAGCCACTGTAATAGAACCCGTTCCAGTAGCCCCAGTCATCCCAGTTGAGGAAGAAACCGACGGGCGTGAGCGCGGGGATGTAGACCTGCAATATCTCGTCATCCGGAATAAAATTATGAAATTGGTTAGCGTTGGGGTCGCTGAAGGTGGCTGTCCAATGGTTCTGGGCATCATTGCCGGCCGCTCCGACCCAGACAATGCCGCTGTTGGCCGCTTTCTTCACATCCTCACAGATGGGTCCCGTGCCAGCCCCGTCGCCCGCATTCCACCATCCGATGGAATAGGAAATGACATTGACCCCCTCGCTGATCAGCCAATCCACGGCAATGTGTTGTTCAACGTCTGTGCTAAAGTTCACCAGATAGAATTGAGCGTTGGGCATCATGTCGAAGACAATCTCGGCACAGGCCGTTCCATGAACCTGGTTGGCAGATATGTCGTTGTCCGCTCTGAAAGACCTTGTCGTCACCGAAGCCGGCAGCTCGCTTCCCAGGAGCCCGGCATAATTTTTAAAGCCCGCGTCGAGGATGCCTACCTTCAGATCGCTGGATGTGTTTCGATAGGGATATAGGCTTTGCCACAGATTTGCGCCCGTAAGGCTCACTCCTTCGCTTGTTACCGCCAATGGGGTGGCCTTTAATGGCAAGCGGATATACTTCACCACAGGATTCGCGGCCAGCTCCTGAAGTCCAGTGAGTGGTATCTGACTTTGGATAAGATTATTGTATTGCATTTCCACCTTGCCGCCCAAGGTTTGGATATGATCCGTGAGGACATTAACCAGTCCGTTGGCTTGAGCGGCTATCATAGACGCGTCTGTCTCGACAACAACGCGAATCCTGTTCTCTTCCAGGTCCATATGATAATGCTGAGCGAATTCCTTCGCTTTCTCCAAACCCTCGGTGTAGAAGATTTTCTGGAACATATATATGGCGTATTCCATCTTCGGGTCGCCCTTATCGACGGGCAGTGGAATTTGGGGCGCGATGGCCGGGGGCGGGCCTTCTTCCTGAACTACAGCCTTCCCAGGTACAAGGGTCAAAACTGCTACCCCTATAACAATAGCCATCCAGCCGATTTTCTTTTTCCAGGCAAAATGTTTCATCTCATCCCTCCCATCTTTATTTAAAGATATACCTGACGCGGAGGCCAAACATTATGGGATCAAGCTTGAGGTCCGACATAATCTCCTGAAACCTCTGTCGAGCTGGCTATATCGGTAAGGCTCCAGCTGCCTTTCATTTTGGCCAGACAGTATTTGAAGCCGAGTCCCAGCGAAAGGTTCCGGATCACATAGAAATCAAGCCCTGCACCGAAATGGAAACCCATGGCGCTTTCGACCTTTTCTTCTAATTTAAAACCCACTCGTTCCCAGTTTCCAGCTAGGTCGCCGTCCACGGTAAAATTATTGAGATAATAGCCTCCCCCGAGCTCGAGATAGGGTACGAGTCGGCCTCCGCTGAAGGGATAACGGCCCTGGAGGCTCAATTGGATGGGCATAATGCTCAGTTTCCCTTTGCTCAGCCCTTCGTCCGAAGATTCAACCTTTGGCCCGAAGTATTGGCCCGTGATTTCAACGGCCAAGTACTCTATGAAGCCGATAGAAACGCAAAAACCGAAGGCCATGCCTCCGGAGTACAATTCATTGGACGGTTTGGCATACCCCCCCGCCAGCCCGACCCCTATCCCCAGCGGCCATTCTCTCTCCGGTTCTCCGGCAAATGCCGGTAGCACGATCCATAGGGCTAGAGTCACGAGGCATGCTGTTCGGAATAAAAGGTTAGATCTTCTTTGTTCACGTGCATTCGTGTGATTCATAGGACCTCCTTTGAGGTAAAAAAATGGGAATTCCATGTGCGGCTACGCCTTGCCGCAGGCGTATTTACGCATTAACAATTTCCCTTTTGCAATATGAATATAGAACTGGACTCAGAAAATGTCAAGCCGCCTCGGGCCGCGCATGGCACTCACAGATGAGAAAATGCCCGGCCCGACATGCCCAGAAATCCAGGCGTACTGATCACCGTTAAGTTGTTAGAATCGCAAGAAGCCCGTGAGTGGCGGCAAAAATCAGGAGGAGGATGCCCGTTTTTTTATGGACGCCAATTTTCGGTTTGATGAGCCTGAGGCCGGACGCCGCCTGGAAAAGAATCAGCAGGAAATTGCATATACCCAAGATCAGGATGATCGAGATTCCGCCGATGGTCATGACTTCACCTCCGGGAGACTCTTTATTTTACGTAAATTTTTATCGAGACCGGTCCCTTGCTGCCATGGATGTTACAGCTTCCCTGGGCGGTGATTTACACAGTTCAACTCGTACTTGGCGCGCAGCCGGTTTAATTCCGAATATTGACTCAAGCGTCCCTCGTGCTGAAGCCGCCCAATCACGATGCCGGTGGAAACACCGACCTCTCCAGAAAAGGCCTCGATCGCCGCTTCGCTAAAGTCCACTTTAAGGACAAAATCCTCAAAACGCCTGGCCCCGATCAATGAATTCGCCGCGAAATCATCCGCCTCTTTTTCCAGTCGGGCCAACTTCGGAGAAACCTTGCGAGCATCGATAAAAGTCTTCTTCTTATGAAGAAGGATATGCCCCAACTCATGAAACAAACTGAACCAAAAAATGTCCGCCCACTTTCCCCTGATACTCATCAGGAGAACAGCTTTGTCGGGCCGCGCCCAAAACGTCGCCCCATGGGCGTACGTCTTCGGGAAATTAGGGAGAAGCACCAGGACCACGCCGCACCGTTCTAGAATCCGCCTGAGCTCAGGCATAAATTCAGCCGGGTCCTTCGTGCTGAGGGCTCGAATATCGCTAAGATATTCCGCAACTTTCCCTTATCGAAGGTTTCGGCGGGCGCTTCGGCGGCCCGTAACTCCGCGCACCTTATCCATGCGGCCAGGGCATAACTGGTCGCATCTCGCGCCCCGCCGCAACGGAAAGACGCCTCATAGGCCTTGATCCCGGGCAAGTTCGCCAGAGACGACACCCCGTAAAAACGGTGGAGTTCCCTGATTTTGTTCTCCTTGTCCCGGGCCTTTTCCACGCAGTCGAGGTCCGCCAATTGCTTATAGGGGATTCGCCTGAGATATACGGACTCCTTTGGGAGCTGCTTCTTTTCCTCCAGCCGGGCCTTGATGAGCTGGTAGCGGGTTTCGAGCCCGGTCCAGATATGGGCGGGGACGTCGAGCGCTCTTTCCAGCTGAAGAGCGGTCGCCGGCGTAATGGCCTTCTCGCCTTTAATGATTTCATTGACTGCCTGAATGGGACGGCCGATGCGCCTAGCCAACTCGGCTTGGGCCATCCTTTTGACGGCAAGAACCTCGGCAAGGTATTCGCCGGGCTGAATGGGCAAATCAGAATAGATGCGCTTTTCAGTCGCCATAATGTTTACTCACTTCTTCCACGCAAATCACCTCGGCTCTTTCTCCCTTCAGCATCCTTTCAACCCTGGGCTGAATACTCGCATAATAATCAGGGCTTGACAGATTGTCAAGTATTTTATTCACCCCTGGGGTGAATTATTCTCATTTGGCTCATACCGAATATCCCTATACTAAAGACAGCACAACACTCCTCGCAGTCTCACTCCGGGCGCTGGCCCAGGAAGACCACGATCCCCTCCTCGTAGCGCTTGATCCGGTCCGCACGGACGCAAGATGATATTCCTCTATACTCAAGATCGTCTTTTTCTTATGGAAAAAGGACGTAAGCCCCCTTGACAATAGTATCAATTTTGATATCATAGCCGTGCGCAAGCTAACCACGCTCTTAGCCAAATTCGAAGCAAGCCCAAACAATGTGCGCTTTAAAGACCTTTGCAAAATATGCGACCTGTATTTCGGGCGCGCGCGTCAGCGTGGAACCAGCCACAGGATCTACAAGACATCCTGGGCTGATGATCCGATGATAAACATCCAGGAGGACAGGGGAATGGCTAAGGCTTATCAGGTGAAGCAGGTGCTCGCAGCCGTTAAGAGATTGGAGGAAGAAAATGAGCCTGAAAAATGACCGTTACACCTACCGTATTGTATGGTCCGAGGAAGACCAGGAATACGTCGGGCTTTGCGCCGAATTCCCGAGCCTTAGCTGGGTTGCAGGAAGCCCCGAGGAAGCGCTGCGGGGGATTCGAAAGGTCGTCGAGGAGGCCGTCTCCGATATGAAGAAAAACGGAGAAGCCCCCCCGGTCTCTCTTTCCGGCCGAGTCTTCAGCGGAAAGTTCATCGTGAGAGTGCCTCCGGAGGTCCATAGAGAATTGACCATGAAGGCGGCCGAGGAAGGAATCAGCCTCAATCGGCTGGTCAGCGCCAAACTGAGCCACGCCTGAATCAGTTAACTAGGAAATCGAATATTCGGGCTGGCTATGCTCCCCTCGGCGAGACGATGGTCAATTTTCCCCGCTTTTTTGGAAAACGGCGAATGATGAGAATTCCCTCATTTTCCTTCCGTTATTCTTGTTGTCGTTGACAATTTATTTATTTGGATATATTGTAAGAATGTAGGAAAGTAAGGAATTATAATGGAAATTATTGAAATCGCCAGGATGACCTCGAAGGGACAAGTTACCGTGCCGGCTCCGATCCGCGATATTTTCAACCTGAAAAAGGGCTCCGCCGTCATTTTCAAGGTGACCGACCGTGGCGTCTTCTTTTTGCCTTGCGAAATAAACGAGAGGAAAACCTACACGCAAGAAGAATGGGGTAAAATCGAACGCCTGGTCGCCGAACGCGGCAAAAGCTATAAAACCTTACGGGGAGCCCGAAAGCATCTGAAATCGCTGTGAAGTATGAATTCAGCCATTCTCTTTCAACGTCACCGTATATCGCTTTTCGGTGCTGACATAGGCTTTGATCCGCCCTACGATCTCGGCGCCCCACCGGCCCTCTGTCATGGCCTTCTCAAGTGCAGCCGGGTCGAGTGTCGCGACCTCGTCCCAGACGCCGAGCGCCCTCAACTCGCCCTCCAGCTCTGCCCTCTCCTCGCTCCCCTTGGCCGGCGCGCTCACGTGCTCCCGGCCTGTCACCCTGAGCCTCCGGCCCGTCCCGGCGATGACGCTGACGCCTTCCCTCTCGGCAAATCCCACCGCCGCGTCCCGCACCTCAGCGAGCTCCTGTTCGACCGCGGCAGCCTCCGCCTCGATCTCCCGCTTCTTTTTCCATAGCTCGCCGTAAGCGTCGACGATGGCGACGCCGGGCTCGTCCTTCCAGCGGTCCGCCGGCAGCGCCCCGACCTTCACCAGGTGCTTCTTCGCCGGGCACAAATCCCAATAGGAGCACCAGTCGCAGAGCGCGCTCTCGTGCGGCCCGAATTCCCGCTCCGCCTCGATCCTGTCGATGAGGCCCATGATCCCGCCCTTAAGCCCCTCGAGCGCCTCCGGCGTCCGCGCCGACCTCATCTCCATATCGAAAGCGGCCAAATGCCAGACGAGCCGCACCTCTCTTGCCTCGGGCCAGAGTTTCTGGACCCCGATCTGGTAGAGAGCCAGCTGTCTGTCCTTGTCGAGCTCAGCCTGAACCGGCAGGCCCGCCCCCGTCTTGTAATCGTGAATCTCGAAGGCGCCGTCCGGCGCCAGCATGAGCCGGTCGATGACTCCCTTGCACGCGTAGCGCGTCCCCTCGGCTACTAGAGGGAATTGGATATACCGCTCCAGGCCCAGGACCCGCCCCTCGGCGAAGGGCTGATGGCGCCTGTAATAGTCCTCGATAAACCGGCGGCCGAGGAGCCGATAGTCGTCGGGCTGGCGCTCCTTCTTGGTGATCTTCACGTCCGCATGCCAGGCCGCCTTCCACTGCGCCTCGTAGAACCCGAGAAGTTCCTCGAGCGGGACGAGCCGGAAAGCGCGCTCGCGGTAGAGCCATTCCATGGCCTCGTGGAAGCGCTGGCCCAGGAAGGCCTCGACCCCCTCCTCGGGGCGCTTGATCCGGTCCACGTAGATGAGACGATACTGAAGCGGACAACTCTCGAACTTGGTGAGCTGGGAGTTTGAATATTCGGGCACAGCCATCTTCCCCCTCCAAAAAGACTTCTGAAAAGAATTCCGCCCTTTATGAAACCAAAAGGAGTTCACGGGCCTTGCCCGTCGACTCATCAACAAAAGAAATCTTCTTCCCCTTGATCAGCTGCTCGCGCGCATTCAGGAGCTCAATTCCGTAAACTTTTCCATCCGGAGAGAGGTCGATGTTCATCTCCTCGCTAACTTGGATAGTTTTGACTCCGGGGGCTTTCCTCCGAAGACGGATATAGGCGATGTTGCATCTCGGATCATAGGTAATGTCCATTGGAGCTCTCCTAGAAATATTTTACTACAACCGTTATAACAAGGGTATCTTCTCCTTCGTCAACACAGTAGACCTCGATATGCTTATGTTCATAGAACTTTGACCTCCAGACATCTCTATAAGAAAATGATATCCCGTATTTCCATCGGCCGAACTTGGCCGGATATATCTGACCTATTTCAATTGTCCTCCGACCCTCTGCCCTGGTCACACCCTTCTCGTCCATCCTCTGGAGGGTGACCTGCCCCCTTAGATCGGTCCAGGTATAAAGGGAAATAACCTTGGAGAGAGGACCCAATATTGTCCATTCCGATAATTTAGTCACAATTTGGTCACATAAAAGATTTGTTGCCTCGTTATTAGCCCATATTTACCGGGGTATTTGCGTCAAAAGGAGACGGATTCTATATCCGGTGTTATAGGTGTATTAATCCCAGAAAATATTATTGCTGCAGTCCAGCTAGCCTTTTCCTGGCATCCCCAACCTCGGGCAGTCCGGGGTCGGCGTCTTTCCAGAGGTCGAGGAAGCGCCGGTAATCCTCCTCCGCTTTGGCCACCGCGCCTTTTTGCTCATAGAGCTTGCCCAGGCGATAATAATTGAGGGGATGGATCAGAGCGCGCGAGATATTTTGCGGGCCGATGGTGATCAGGCGCTCGTACTCGGCAATGGCTTTGTCGATTTCTCCATTCTGTTGGTAAGCCCGAGCCAGCACATCTTTGAAGGGAGGCAGGTTATAGGCAATCAGATAAGTTGGTCCTCCGAAGCTGACAGGTGGTCTTTGAGGCGCCATATTGGCCAGGAGGCTTATGGCCGCCTTGGCCGCTCCTTCCCGCAATAATATCTCCCCAGAGAGAAGATTATAATGAGGGGCGACATCCCAACCCATTGGATCCTCAAGCTTCGTGAGGTAGCCTTTGATATCCGCCAATTTCGACTTGGCCGAATCGATTCGTCCTTGTCCGAGCGCGATAAGGCCGAGCTCGTATCCGTAGATCACCTTAATTTGCGGCCGTCCGAGCGGATATGTCCGCGTCTCATAATCCCAACAGGCTTGGAGGTATTTCCGGCCGAGCTCAAATTCGCCTCTCTCAAAGTGGATGCAACCTCTGATATAATCCGCGAAAATCCGGGCGTTCTTATTGGAGATTTTATCAGCTAGGTCGCCGGCTTCCCGTAGCGTCTCCAAGGCCCCTTTGAAATGGCCCAGCCAGAACTCCAGCAAGGCGCGCCACCAATATCCCTCAATAATCAGGCCAGGGGATTTGGTCATAGAAATGAGATGGTCGGTCCATTTCTTCGCTTCGGGATAATCCTGGCTTAGAGCAGAAACATAGAATATTCCCTTGAGCGACCAAAAAAAATCAGGTTCGGCCTCAAGAGCTTCTTTGAATTTCGCTCGGGCCTGGTCGAGATCGCCCATCCGTAAATACGTCCAGGCCATGGAATCGAATGGATTGGCATCGCCCGGAGAAGCGGTGGCATACCTTCTGAACAATTCAAGTGATTTCTCGTAATCCCCTGTTCCTCTGTAAATTATGGCCAGTTCATTTAAGGCAAGTCCATATTGGGGATCAATTTCCAAGGCTTTGGTGTACTCCTCTATCACCCTGGGCAAGTCCGTATTTAATAGCGAATCGGCCAATTCAAGATGGAATTCTTTTTCTTTTGGATACTTCTGCGTCAATTGCTCAATAAGGTTCGAATAAGCGAGGGAGTCTTCTTTTACATATAAGGCATAGACCGCTTCGATGTAGAGCTTTTCTTTTTCCGTGGCTTTATCGGAATATTCCTTGGCTTTCTCGATTTCTTCGCGCAGAGCCCTGACATCGCCCAAACCGCTGTAGGTATCTGCGAGATAAAGATAGGCCGTAGCAAACTTCGGGTCGAGTTCAACCGCCTTTTCAAGAAATCGTCGAGCGCTGTCCCAATAGTATTTTTCCAGCTCCTCTTTTCCCCTTAGAAAATAGTTATAAGCCTCCATGGAGCTGGTCGTGATATCGGCCACCCGGGCCTGACCGGAGGGGATCATGTTCGTGGTGAGGGCGATTCCTTGGGATATCTCCTTGGTCAGTTGGTCGATCTGGCTTTCGAGGATGCTGTCGACCCCATTCCCCTTTGAACCGGCGCTCTTGAGAAGCCTTTTCGTATCGACGTCCAGGACCTTGACATCCAGGGCGAATATATCGCCGGCTTTCACGTAGCTCCCCAGGACAAGGGCTTGTATGCCCTCCCTGCGGCAGAGCTCGAAGCCCGTATCGGCATCAATGATATTCAGGTCCCCCTTTCCTATCTGTTTGAGCAGATCTCGCAGCCGTTCCCAGGTCGCGACATAAGCGCCGCCCTTCTGCTCAAGGCTGGTGATGAGCAGATTGGGAATGGCCTTCTGGAGGTAGTCATAGCTCTTATCGCCGGTTTGATTCTCGAAGCTGATTACGGCGATGGAGTTCTCGATCTTGGCGGCGGCAGGCGCCTTCTTGTGAGGGATGAATTTCCAGAGAAAGACGGCCGCGGCGGCCAGCACGATGAGGGCTGACAAGGGCAGGGCGAGTTTTCTGATATTGAATTTGACCGTGATCTCTTTGGAGGTGAAGGACTTCCTTTTCGAGACGACACGCTCGGTCGTCGGCAGGCCCTGCTCGATCTTCTCAAGGTCGGCGTGGAGCTCCTGGGCGCTCTGGTAGCGCTTCGCCTTGTCTTTTTCCAAGCATCTGAGGACCAGGCGGCCGAGGTCCTGGGGGATCTGGGTGTTCAGGTCGCGAGGGTCGCGCGGGATTTCGCTTTTATGTTTAACCCCGATGGTGAAGGGAGTATCTCCCTCGAACGGAACGCGGCCGGTCAGCATCTCATAGAGGATGATGCCCAAGGAATAGATGTCGGCGCGCTGATCTGCTTCCTTGCCCTCGACCTGTTCCGGCGACATATATTCCGGAGTTCCAATCATCACCCCGGCGCCCGTAATCCCTTTCCCGCGGAGCGACCTGGCAATGCCAAAGTCCATGATCCGGGCGTTCCCGTCTTCGTCCACCATAATGTTCTGGGGCTTGAGGTCGCGGTGGACGACGCCCAGATGATGGGCCTCCACCAAACCCTCAGAGATCTGCTTGGCGATTGAGACGGCCCGGCCGGCCCCGAGCTGACCGGACTTCCGGATGAACTTCTTCAGGTCCTCGCCCGGTACGAACTCCATGGTGATGAAGGTCGTACCCTCGGCCTTGCCCAGGTCGAACATGCGGCAGACGTTGCGGTGGCTGATCTTGCGGGCCAACTTCAGCTCGTTGGAGAAGCGCTCGACGGTCTCTTTGTCGAGCGCGATCTCGGGCCGCAGAAGCTTGAGGGCGATCTTCTCCTGAATGTCGTTGTCGAAGACCTTATAAACCTTGCCCATGCCGCCGCGGCCAAGCTCCTCGATCACCTGGTAGCGGCCGGCAAACGTCGAGCCTGTCGTCAGTTCCTTGATGGGAGTCTGGAAGGTTTCCGTGCCCTTCGGAATATGCCCTTTGGGCAGCGGGAGCGGGGTACCGCACTCCCCGCAGAATTTCAAGGTACCGGGATTCTCAGAATGGCATTTAGGACACTTAACGGCCACTTCCATCCCACCTTCTCAGAATGAAATAAGACTAACAAGGAATGGGATTTTAGTCAAAGGAAATCAAATCTAGCCCTTCCTGCATATTCTGGCCCATTCCGGCCAGTGATTCTGGTTCAAAATGGCCACTGATTCTGATTGAAAGCGGCCACCGATTCTGGTCCATTCCGGCCACTTTTCGGCGGGTATCAGAATCTTCAAAAAGCGAAGCGGCGCTGGATAACTTAGGAGTGATCGGACATCATGTCTCCTCATCAAAGGAGAGGAGAAGAAGATGCCGCGAGAGAGGTTATCCATGCGAAAAATCAAGGAAGTACTGAGGCTGAAGCAGGCGGGGCTTTCCAACCGGGCCATCGGCCGGGCATGTACGATCGGCAAAGAAACCGTTCGGGAGTATCTCAGGCGGGCGACCGAGGCAGGGGTCGGCTGGCCTCTGCCGGAGGGGTTGACGGAAGAAGAGCTGGATCGGAAGCTTTTTCCGCATGAGATCCGTCTTGGGGGGCAACGGAGGGAGCCCGACTGGGCCGAGATCCACCGGGAGCTTCGAAAAAAGGGCGTCACCCGCAGGCTTCTGTGGATGGAGTACGCCGCAGGCCAAACGGAGACGTACAGCTACCCGCAGTTTTGCGCGAGGTACAATCGCTGGGCCAAAGTCCTTCACCCGACGATGCGGCTCACCCACAAGGCGGGCGAAAAGTTGTTCTGTGGACTACGCGGGCCTGCCGATGTTCTATCAGGACCGGACCACGGGCGAGGCGCATAAAGTCGCGGTGTTTGTGGCGACGCTGGGCGCCTCGAGCGCGACGTTCGTCGAGGCCCACGCCTCGCAGGCCCTGCCGTGCTGGATCTCGGGCCATGTCCAGGCCTTCGAACACTTCGGCGGAGTGCCGGAGGTCGTAGTTCCGGACAACGCCAAGACCGGCGTGACCTCGGCCTGCTTCTATGAGCCGGACCTCAACCCGACCTACCAGGACATGGCGCTGTACTATGGGACGGCCGTCGTTCCGACCCGGGTCCGGCATCCTCGGGACAAGGCCAAGGTGGAGAGCGGCGTGCAGGTCGCTGAGCGCTGGGTGATCGCGCCTCTTCGGAACCGGACATTTTTCAGCCTGGAGGAGATAAACCTGGCGGTAGCGGAAAGACGCGAGGAACTCAATAATCGTCTGATGGCCCACCTGGGGAAAAGCCGCCGGGAGCTTTTCGAGGCGCTCGACCGCCCGGCCCTGCGGCCGCTTCCCGAGAGGCCTTATGAGCCGGCCGAATGGAAGCGGGCCAAGGTGGGGATCGACTATCATGTCCAATACCAGCGGCATTACTACAGCGTGCCCTACGAGCTGCGTCATAAGGACGTGGAGCTCCGGGTGACGGAGCATGCGGTTGAGGTCTTTCACCGGGGCCAAAGAATCGCCTCGCACCTCAGGGACGCGACGCCGGGCTATCACACGACCTGCCCCGCTCATATGCCGGCCTCTCATCGGGCCTACCTTGACTGGACGCCGGAGCGCTTCCTCCGCTGGGCGGAGGAGTCGGGCCCGGCGACGGCCGAGATGGTGCGGACGCTGCTCGTCTCGCGGGCTCATCCCGAACAAGCCTATCGATCATCCTTGGGGCTGATGCGCTTGGGCGCGCGCTACGGAAAAGAGCGGCTGGAAGACGCCTGCCGGAGAGCGCTTCGCTTCAGCCTTCACTCCTATCGAGGGGTGAAAAACATCTTGGATGCCGGGCTCGACCGAGTCCGTCTCGAAGAGGACACCGGGAATAGCGCGGAGAGGCCGCATCCCAACATCCGCGGCACGGGCTACTACTCATAATAAGCCGAGGGGTTTGATATGGACCGCCACGAGATCGTCGATCGTAGGGCCTCTAAGCGCGATGTTTTTTGCCCGAATCCTGGAAAATGCAAAAAAAGAAGGACACCATGCTGCAACAGCCCCTATTAGATAAATTATCTTCGCTGAAGCTTTCGGGCATGCTGGAAGGCTTGCGGGAGCAAACGGAAAGCGGTCAGTACCGGAAGCTGTCCTTCGAAGAACGGTTCGGGCTTCTGCTTGACCGGGAGTGGAACCTCCGCCAGCAGAGAAAACAGGTTCGGAGGATGCGGGTGGCCCGCTTCCGGGAAGCGGCCGTCGTCGAGGACCTGGACCTGGGACCCCGCCGGGGCTTGGACCGTGGCCAGGTCCTAAGCCTGGCCGAAGGCCAATGGATCCGGGAGAAACACAACCTGATCATCACCGGCCCGACCGGGGCCGGGAAAACCTATCTCGCTTGTGCGCTGGGGACGGCCGCCTGCCGCAACGGGTTTTCAGTCCGCTATTTTCAGAGCTCGCGGCTGCTTCAGAAACTGACCCTGGCCCACGCGGAAGGCTCATATCCGAAGCTCTTGGACGTCCTGGCCAAGACCCAGCTCCTCGTCATCGACGACTGGCTGCGCAACCCGCTCTCCGAAGTCCAGACCCAGGACCTGCTGGAGATCATCGACGACCGCTACAAACGTACCTCTACCGCCCTGGCCTCCCAGGTCCCGGTGGCTAACTGGCATGAGAGGTTCTCCTCCCCGACCCTCTCCGATGCCATCATGGACCGCCTCGTCCATAATGCCTACCGGCTGGAGATCAAAGGGGAATCCATGAGAAAGCAAAAATCCTTGACTCATTCCGGCCACAAGGACATATAATGAACCCCCAGCGTCGCTTCGCTCCGAATGGTGGCCTGTTTGAACCAGAATCGGTGGCCGGATTAGCCAGAATGCGCACAAAAACATCCTAACCCGAAGGGGACATTGAATAACGATGTCGTTATCGGAACCTATCGGCGGCCCTGGAATGCTAGGCCTGAGTCAACCAGGCTGGCAAAAGGGATTCCTAAAGCAACGCTTTGGGCTCATGATCCGAGTGGCATCAATCAGATAGGATGTGTATACACAGCGCAGGGTTTCGAATTTGACTATGTCGGAATCATGTTCGGCAACGACCTTTCATATGACCTTGATCAGCAGAAGTGGGCGGGACACCCTGAATGCTCGGGAGACCCTATAGTAAAGCGATCGCCGAATTTCCTTTCGCACGTCAAAAATACATATAGAGTGCTCATGTCCCGAGGATTGAAAGGCTGTTATGTATATTTTATGGATAAAGAAACAGAAAGATTTTTTAAGAGCAGATTGGAAAGGCCGGCTGGAATATAGAGCATTTAATTTCCCGGCTGATACGCTTCATTTAAAAGCTAAGTTTTTAATGGCTTTCTAATAATTAGACTAATCATGACATTAATACAAACTCTTTTTATTAATTGTGTTTCGATTTGAATTCATTACTGATATTATTGCCTAGATGGAAGTATTATTTAATCCACTGCTTGTAATGAGATTTATAAAAGCTAGTATTAGGTATGAAATATATCTCCTGGTTGCGATCACGCATTCTTAATATTAAAGGCCATATAATATTATTGGCCTAAGCCAATATATTCCGCCATTGCACCTGGTTTTTTGGGGCAACTGGGAATCCTGAACAAATCCCGTGTAATATATTTTATTTGCTATATCAACTAAGCTTTTATTTCTGCTCCTTCGAATTAGGGCGCCCGTTAAATATCCCATATTATATCCAAGTTTTTCATAGGGATCTTCATATTGCCGCACAGTCCCCTGCGTATAAGCGCTAAATTGTCCGGATGGATATATATAGCCTGTTGTCGCTAAACGAATATCATAGTTATACTTCGGCTGATAATTATAAGCAGGAATACCCTTCACTTTTGAGAGGAAAATATTTGCC
Source organism: Candidatus Aminicenantota bacterium (assembly GCA_963702835.1). Taxonomy (GTDB): domain Bacteria; phylum Acidobacteriota; class Aminicenantia; order Aminicenantales; family JAFGAV01; genus JAFGAV01. Next base: position 191,955 of record OY969762.1, on the reverse strand, counting down.
GCCTCATGAGGCTCTAATCTTCGCAATAGAAATTTATTCCCATCAAGCAAATCAAAGTTTGACGAATTAATGGTTATAGTTTCCTCTCCTGCATTATCAACCACAATTTCTAGCATAATTATATCTTCACAATCATATAAGTAATATGTTTCTAATACTCCGCCTGATACATTAACTACAATCTCTTTCAAATAAGTGGGTATATTTTTATATTGATATGAAGAATAATACTCATAAGCGGATATGACATTTTCTGTTTTTAAAGGATAAAGCAGATATTTATGGTTCTCTTCCATTCGGTGTGGGTTGATACGGTTTAAAGGGGGCCTTTAGGCATGATAGGATTCGAGACAAATCCCGTATTGAAAGGATGCGTCTCGATGGATGAACTCAGCTTGTTTACCCTGGCTCTCGGTATCGCCAAGCCCTGGCGGGTCGTCGATCTCAAGTTCTCCAAGGAGGAAGGGCGGCTCGATCTTTGGCTCGACTTCGTTAAGGGCGCCAAGTTCCCTTGTCCCTCGTGCGACGAGACTGGGGAAGGCGAGATCCACGACACCCAGGACCGGACATGGCGACATCTGAACTTCTTCCAGTATGAGACCTATCTTCACGCCCGGGTCCCACGGGTCCGCTGCGGAAAGTGCGGGGTCAAGCAGGTCGAGGTGCCATGGGCGCGGCCCGGCAGCGGGTTTACGCTCCTGTTCGAGCTCCTGGTTCTGTCTCTCTGCCGGGAGATGTCGGTCGCCGCAGTGGCGGAGCTTACGTCCGAGCATGCCAATCGCCTGTGGCGGATCTTGGAGCACTACGTCGAACGGGCCCGAAAGGCGGTCGACCTGAGCGTCTTCCATCAACTTGGAATCGACGAGTTCTCGCTCCGCAAGGGGCACGTCTACATGACCTCGTTCAGTGATCTCGAGGCCTCCCGGGTCGTTTTCCTGGGGGAGGGGCGCAAAAAAGGGGTCGTGAAGAGCTTCGTCAGCGATCTGATATCCCGGGATATCGATCCCGCCCAGATCGATGTCGTCTGTTGCGACATGTGGGATCCCTACTTGAACGGGATCGGGAAACACCTGGCTGAAGCGGCGGTCGTTTTCGACCGGTTCCACGTCATGAACCTGCTCAACAAGGCCCTTGAGGCCGTCCGGCGCGACGAGCAGCGGGAAAACAGAATCTTGAAGAAGAGCCGGTTCCTCTGGCTGAAGAATCCGAAGAACCTGACGGAGAACCAGGAAGCCCGGCTGGAAACGCTCAAACGCCTGGACCTGCGGACGGCCCGGGCTTATCAGATCAAGCTGGCGCTGGCCCGGTTCTGGGAGATCAGGAATCCGCTCCAGGCCGTCGCTTACCTGAAGAGCTGGTTCTTTTGGGCGACGCACAGTCGGCTCGAGCCCGTGATCCAAGCCGCGCGGACGATCAAGCGCTACTGGAAAGGCGTAATCAACTTCCTCGATGCCCGAGTGACCAACGGGACGGTGGAGGGCTTGAACTCTAAAATCAAGACCGCGATGAAAAGAGCCTACGGGTTCAAGCAAGTCGTCTATCTCCGGACCATCGTTTATCTTGTCGCCGGTCGGCTAAGCTTCAGCTACCCACAGTAAATGGAAGAGAACCATATTTATTAACGCTGCAAGATGTTAGAAATATTGCTAGAATTGCCATGCTCGCGCACAATAATATTAATTTTGATCTCATCATTTCCCGCCCCCTGAAACGAGCTTTATTTTCAACTATCAATAAAGCCAACCTTTCCCCCCACTAAATACAATTAGGAATAATATATAAATTAAATATCAGCCAATTATATATTTTTGTCAACACTAATTATTTTTCAACCGAAATTGAAATATATTCTGCCGACTTGAAGCAATCGGCCGATTTCATGCCAAGCGATTATCAAATTATCCTATTCACCTATTTTTCTCTGCCTTCGGCTCCGCATACACCGCGCTTATATCGCAGGTAAGCAGGTTGGACCATTTGAGGTCCTTATAGGCCTCCATGGTGACGGCCTTCTGGACTTCTTCGAGAGTGAGGCCTTTGGCGATAGCGGCGGCAACTTCTTTGCGGAGATCCTCGAGATAAAGGGCTTGTTTCTGAAGGGCATCTTTCCCGGTCAAGAGTACTTTTTCATCATTTCGAGCGCTTCCAGGCCGAGTATGAAGGCTGTTTCGAGCGGGAGTACGGCTTCTTGGTGACTTCGCATATCCCCGCCATGGGCTGGACGGCATGATCCGCAAAGTCTACGAGATCGACCCCATGGTCTGCCCCCGATGCGGCGGCACAATGCGCGTCGTAGCCTTCCTCACGGAGCGCTCTGTCGTGGACAGGATCATCGATCACCTGATGGTTAAGTCATTGACGTCATTTTAATGAATAACATATTATACAAACAGAAATGATAAAAGGGGTAATGGGGGCCTGGCCCTGTACAGCATCCCGATTCTGGATAACAATCCTGGTCGCCGCTCTGCCTTTTAGCATGCTGGTCAGCCCGGTCTTTGATCAAACGCGCCGGATCACATTTGCTCCTTCCGATCCGGTTGTTCAACAGCCGGTCACTTTCCACGCCGAAAATTTTCCCAATCCCCAGATCAAATGGGACTTCGGCGACGGCCTCCCCATAACCTGCCAAGGCACCACGATCACCCATTCCTATTCCCAGAGCGGCACTTTCCTGGTGAAAGCGAAATCCTGGTGCGGGGACGATGCCGTAACAACCACTATCTCCGTAAGGGTCAAATCCGGGGAGGTCAGAGGTCCCCGGGCTCTTTTCAAAATTTCCTTCATTCAATTGCGCTTCCAGGACGGCAAGTCCTTCCAAACCGTGGCGAAAAACGCCAAGCTGAAGGCTTTTGCCGACATCAAGTATGAGGGCACGGGAGTATTGCAGGGAAGGTGGATTGTGGATGGGGCAACATTCAAACAATTTTCTCAAACGGCCTCTTCTGCCAGGCCTTGTGCTATCACCTCCGGCGATGTCCCCGGACTGCCCACCACCGAACCGGGGCTTCATGAGGTGACACTGCGTTTCACTTCACCGGAGGTGGAAATGGCCATCCCCAGGATCCGCTACTTTGTGTCCAGCCGAGAGAAGGCTCCGGCCCGGCCTTTGACCCTTCATCTGGCCGGCAGCGTTCGTTATCTGTTAACTCAGGAGCCTGTTTCCAAAGCCACGGTGGAATACAGGAAGTATGACAAGGAGACGGATCAACAGGCCAGCTCAGGCCTGGCCGTAACCACCGATTCATCGGGCGGCTTTTTTATATCCGATGTGGCGCCCAACAGTCCTTATGTCCTCACCGTTTACGGAAAAAACTTAAAAACCACAAAAATGAAAGGCACGCTCCTTGACAAGAGCATCGATGATCTCGTGGTCGAAGTCGCCCCGGAGCCTGTTGCGGAGAGCGAAACAGCCGATCTATCGGTTGAATCCATAGAAATCAAACCCGATGAGATTTTTAATGGAGACCTGATTTATCCCAAGGTTATTATCAAAAACAATGGAAACAAGGCTGTATCTTCCTTCATTATAGATTATTACTTTGATGGAAATCCCTTGCCGAGTCAGATCGTCCAGAATCTGGGTCCGGATAGCCTCACAACTATGGAATTGAGTTTTATTCATGCCCAGGGAGTAGGCAGCCATAGTTTCGAATGCCGGGTTGATCCTAAAAATTTGGTCGCTGAAGACAATGAGAATAATAACCAAAAAACCGTTCAATTATTCATAAAAGGAACATGCGATCTTTATGTCGAATCCCTTGAGGCCATTCCAAGTGAAATCATCGATGGTGAAAAGACAGAATTGAAGGCTGTAATAAAAAATAGCGGAGATACTGGAAGCTAGGGAAGTCAGCGTTCATTTTCTTCTTGACGGCCAACCATGGGAACAAAAGCAAAACTTGACAATAGCTCAAAACAGTTCGATTCCAATCACTCTGCCTGACCTGATGATTTCCGGTGTAGGCGATCATCAAATTGTCTGTGTTATTGATCCCGAAAATAAAATCACTGAAAGCAATGAATCCAACAATGAAAAAACATGTCCGTTTCAAGTTATTGAAAAAGTTGTGCCCGATTTCATAATCAGCGGGGGGTTATACCCTCGATACCCCTCCCTGTCTGACGAGCTTGACGTTTATATAAATATTAAAAATATAGGAGATTCTAGCCCATATTCGCTTAGCGATGCCTTCCCACAAGGAAGCAAATTATGGAAGGTAACTTGCGATGGAGCGGACATACTGGCGGAATACACCTGTCAGCAAATTGTTGGGATATCCGGTGAACGAGGGGAATGGATGAAATTGCCCGCGGGCCGATTGACCACAGGACCTCACCGCATAGAATTTATAGTTGACCCCGAAAATAAGGTCAGCGAATTAAATGAAAACAACAATTCCATGTCTATTGATACCATCGTCGGAGGAAAACCCGATTTGATTATGGAGAGCTGCAGCGTAAAAAGCGAGGACTGGACAGGCACTTACGTGAAAGTGGAATATGCAGTGAAAAATCAAGGGACAAAGGATGCCAATTTCCCTTATGAAAACAAAAAGTGGGCGGGGGTTCTTACCTTGGGCGTTTGGCGTGGAGGTCCCGAAGGATACAAGAATCCTCAAAATATAGAGGAAATAGTTGAGCTTATTCATTCTTCCTGCACAATAGACCCCGGGAAAATCCAAGGAGGTTCCTGGCATATCAATCTCCGAAGTGCCTATGACACCTATTTCTTTAAATTCAGCCTGGATCCCTCCAACGCTTGTGACGAGCTCGATGAAAGCAACAACGTGTTCATTCTTGAATATCGTCCCTTTCCACCACCACCAGGGTCTGGTCAGTATAAGGGGAAACTTCACTTAATTTTGCCTGCAGGAACCACAAAAGATACGTGATGTGTCCCCTTTATTCTCCCCTTTTCCGCCCTTTTCTATCATCGTCCCTTCCGCGTCTTTGTGCGGAGTCCAGCCAAGGCAGACCGGACGTAGCCGGGAAATCGAGACCCGTAGGAATTCAGTTTGCCCGCAGACAAGCCCGACAAATCGAGCTCTTCTAAAGCCAGGCTCAGCTTCCCCCGCCTCATGAGATACACGGCGTCCAGGAGGGCTTTTTCAGGCTCAGCGATATCGAGCCCCTTTTTGATGCTGTGTCCGAAGAAGAGGTTTTTTCGCAGTTGACGGTACTCCACGGCGGTTCCGTCCAAGGTCATTTTCTTGGAACGGCGGATGGTGGCAAACGTAACAGAATAAGGGATCTGACTTAAAATTCCGTAGCGCGACAAGGCCGATTCGAAGGAAAGATAGGAAGGCGTATAGAGGAGGTTCGCCGGGAGCGCCGTTTCCGTCGAATGGATCGAGACCCGGTAGATGCCCCGCCGCATCCGAGTCAGGATCCCCTGGCCGACGAGGCGGTGGAGGACAACCAAGAGCGTTTGCCTGCTTCTGTATCCCAGGATCTTTTGCAGGTCGGCCACGGACCAGTACGGCTTGTTGAAACGGGCAAGGCTTTGCACCAACTGGATGTCGCGTGGTTTTATCCGGTCCATTTGTCGATGAGCCTCCAATGGCCGCGGGGAAGGTACTTTCTCAATTCGCGTCTCAGAACCGTCGAGGGGAAGCCCGCCGTATCAGGCTTGAATTCCCGGCCCAGCTTTTGGGAGATGAACCAAAGGTCATAAAGGTCGCGCGGCTGACGGCGAGCCTCGAATGCTTTTCGCTTGTCTCTCTCCAGCCGCTCGAGCGTCGCCACCTGGGCGAGAACCGTCATGTTGGTGACCTCGCTCGTGAGGAGCTTCAATTCATAATCCCGGCCCTGTTTCCAGGATTCCTTCCGAATGGAGACCTCGATTTTCATGGAAAATGGACGACTGATGTAAGGGATACGAAATTGAAAGAGAGCGAATAGGGTGTGATATTTGGCCAAGGCTTCGATTAATACGGCATCGGGCACATTTTTGGCGGCGGCGAGGCTGACCTTCTTGAAGTCCTTCTCCAAGATAGGGCTGAGGGCGGAAAAATCCAGGTCATCGGAGAATCGGGGCGAGCCGTAGGCCAACCTCAGGGCCGTTCCTCCCTTGAACACCAGAGAATTCCCGATTTGGGATTCAAGAAGCGGCTTCATGACTGCGATTTCGAGCTCTTCCCTAACGACCTGTTCGACGGCGATCCCCAGCTTTCGGGAGAGGAATTCGGCGGAAGGTTGGTCCATTTAATCAATCCTTGTTAATTAACAATATTGTTAATTATGTGTGAATTATAATTCTATCCATAAAGCAAGTCAAGATATATTCTTGACTTGAACATAGGCCGGAGATAAGCTTAAGGCAGCAAACGGGATGACATGAAATGCCCCAAATGCGGCTCCGAGAACCCGTCCGACACGCGGTTTTGCGGTCAATGCGCCTCCCCGCTTCAGCCGGCTGAACCCTCGGGGACTCCCCCGCCCCAGACCTTCCTAATGCCTCTGCTGGAGTTGAAAACCGGCACGCTGTTCGCCGGCCGCTACCAAGTCATCGAGGAGCTGGGCCGGGGCGGCATGGGCCGGGTCTACAAGGTGCTGGACAAGGAGGTCGAGGAAAAGGTCGCTCTGAAGCTCATCAAGCCCGAGATTGCCTTCGAGGAAGAGACGATCCGCCGCTTCAGGAGCGAGCTCCGGCTTGCCCGCCAGATCACGCATCCGAACGTCTGCCGCATGTATGACCTGGGGCGCTTCGAGAGCACCTATTACCTCACCATGGAGTATGTCTCGGGAGAGGACCTGAAGAGCTCGTTGAAGCGGATGGGGCCGCTCAGCGCCGGGAAGGTCATTTCGGTCGCCCGGCAGATCGCGGCCGGGCTGGCCGAAGCTCACCGCCTGGGCATCGTCCATCGCGACCTCAAGCCGCAGAACATCATGGTCGACCGGGAAGGCACGGTGCGGGTCATGGATTTCGGGATCGCCCGCTCGGCCAGGGCCCGGGGCGAGACCGGCGAGGCGATGCTGGTCGGGACGCCCGAGTACATGTCGCCCGAGCAAGCGGAAGGCCGGGAGGTCGACGGACGCTCGGATATCTATTCGCTGGGCATCATCCTCTTCGAGCTTCTGACGGGCCGGATCCCCTCCCCGGCCGACCAGCCGCCCGACCCCGGGAAGGTCAGCCCCCAGGTCCCGGGCGCCTTGAGCCGGATCATCCTCAAATGCCTGGAAAAGGACAGGGCGGCGCGCTATCCGAGCGCCGGAGACCTGCTCTCCGAGCTTGAGGACTCCGAGGCGCAGCTGCCCGGCTCGGAAAAGCTCCGCTCTGCGAAGCGGACCACGACCGCCCCTCCGGCCGCGAAGAGTCGGGCGGCGAGGAAGTGGGTCATCGGCGCGGCCGCTGTTGTGCTTTTGGCGGCAATCATCGTTGCCGGCTGGCTACTCCTGAGCAAAGAGCGGGGCGGCGCCATCCGGTCCCTGGCCGTCCTGCCGTTCGAATCGGAGCAGACAGGAGAGCAGGTGGAGTACCTCTGCGACGGGATGATGGAAAGCTTGATCGGCAAGCTGGCCCAGCTCCCAGGCTTGAAGGTCATATCCACATATTCCGTCCGGCAATACAAGGGCAAGCGTGTGAGCCTCCAGGACGTGGGCCGCGATCTCGATGTGCAGGCTGCTCTCACCGGCCGCATCGCTCAGGAGGGCGACAAATTGACCGTCCGGGCCGAGCTGGTGAACGTCAAAGACAACAGCCGCCTGTGGGGCGCGCAATACCTACGGCCGGTGGGCGACATCTTCTCCATCCAGGAGGAGATCGCTAGGGAGATCTCGCAGATGCTCAAACTGCGCCTGACCGGCGAGGATATGAAAGCTCTGGCCAAAAGCCCCACGGAGAACCTCGAAGCCTACAGGCTCTATCTCGAAGGCCGCTTCTACTGGAACCGGCGCACCCATGAGGACCTGCGCAAGGCCATCGCCTGCTATGAGCGCGCCGTGGCGCTGGACCCCGACTATGCCCTCGGGCACGCCGGCATAGCGGAAACCTATGGGGTCATCATGGACCTGGGGTTTGAGCAGCCCGAAGGGATTCTGGGCCTGGCCGAGGCCCATACCGCCATGGCCGGCGTTAAAAAGGCTCAAGGCGATTCCGCGGGATACGAGAAAGAACTCCTCATAGCCAAGCAGCTCAACCCGAACTATGCCACCGCCCATCAGTGGCTGGCCGAGCAATATATGTTCCAAGAAAAATACGAGCTCGCCCACGCGGAAATCTCCAAGGCCGTCGAGCTGGACCCTAACGCCGTGGTCATGAAGGCCATCGAGGGACAGGTCTATATGGCCGAAGGGCGCTATGATGAGGCGATCCGAAAGCTGAAGCCGTTGCTGGAGGAAAATCCTGAATTCCTTCTGGCCCGCATCTTTCTCGGGAACTCATACCTGGGAAAGGCGGATTATCCATCGGCCGAGCGGACGGCCGAGGAGTGCCAGGTTCCCGATATGCGTTTTTATATGAAGTGCCGGGTTTTGTTCAAGGTCCAGAAGGGAGCTAAAACACCGGAGGCGGCCGAAGCCAAAGCGACCCTGGAGCGGATGACTGCCGACCCGGCCACCATTGGCGTGCCCCCGGGCTTCATCGCCCTTATCTACGGCGATATAGGAGACTTGGACGCCGCCTATCGCTGGTATGAGAGGGGCCGGGCGAGCAATTCCCTAAACACCATATTCATCATGAAAAAATATTGCCCCGACGAGCGGCTCAAAAAAGACCCGCGGTTCAAAGAGGTATTTGGGGTCGGGCCCGGCGATCTTATTCATTAGAAATCACATGGCCCCTTTTTTTGGCTAAAAAAGGGCGCTTAAACGGCTTTTTCGGGGCCGAAAACAGCCTTAAAGCTTCCCTGATGATAAGATTTTAAAAAAGGCTATATGTAGTTTTTCACCCGGGCCCAGATGGAGGGGAGGGGCCTAGTAGGGCCGCGGCAGACGAAGATCGGCCGGAAATCTCATACATAATATCAAATTCGGAAACTTGGCGCAGCCTCGATATTCAGGTGTGATAATATAAGAACGAAAGCGAGAACAATCATGAACATCCGTCTTCGTAGCGCGGCGATTCTGCTCGCCGTTCTCTCGATCATCCCGCAGGTCGTGTTCGGCGCCTCGGTCAAGAAGAAAGAAGAAGCCGTCGCCTCCATCGAAAAATATAAGGCGGAAATTATCGGCTTGAGCGATCAGGTCTGGGCCTTCGCCGAAACCGCCTTACTGGAGAGCCGTTCGTCGAAGCTGCTGGCGGACTATGCCGAAAGGCAAGGTTTCACGGTCGAACGCGGCATGGCCGGCATGCCGACCGCCTTCGTGGCCAGCTACGGGGAGGGCCGGCCGATCATCGGCGTTCTGGGGGAATATGACGCCCTGCCGGGCCTCTCGCAAAAAGCCCAGGCGGAGAAAGAAGTCCTGGAGTCCGGCGCCCCCGGTCACGGCTGCGGGCACAACCTCCTGGGTACGGCGTCCCTCGCAGCCGCCCTGGCCATCAAGGACCTGATGGCTGCGGGCAAACTCAAGGGCACGATCCGGTTCTACGGGACGCCCGCCGAAGAAGCTGTCGGCGGCAAGGTGTACATGATCCGGGAGGGCCTGTTCAAGGACCTCGACGTCTGTGTGGCCTGGCATCCCGACGACATGACCCGGGTCTCGGTCGACGGCTCGCAGGCGATCGTCGACTTCATCGTAGAGTTCAAGGGCCGAACCGCCCACGCGGCGGCCGATCCCTGGAACGGCCGCAGTGCGGTGGCCGCTCTGGAGTTCTTCACCACAGGCCTGAACCGCATGCGGGAATTCGTCAAGCCGACCGTCCGCATGCACTACACGATTCTCAACGGCGGCGACGTGCCCAATGTCGTGCCCGCCTATGCCCGGCTCTGGTGCTGGCTCCGTGATTCCAAGGGCGCAGGAGTCGACCAGCTCCTGAGCCGCGCGCGCCGTATCGCCGAGGGCGCGGCCCTGATGGCTGAGGCCGAGTCAAAGATCACGGTCCAGGCAGGAGATTGGGAAACTCTGGTCAACCTGACCGGAGAAAAGGTGATGTTCGCCAACCTCACCTGGCTTGGCCCGATCGCCTTCACGCCCGAGGAGCAGGAGTTCGCCAAGAAGATCCAGCGGGCGACGGGCGTCGAGCCCAAGGGCCTCGACGGCTCGGTCCAGCCGTGGAAGGAGCCCAAGCCCGACCCGGAAGGCGGCTCGACGGACGTCGGCGACGTGAGCTGGATCGTTCCCACGCTGAGCCTTAACGCCACGACGGCGCCCGTGGACGCTCCCTGGCACGCCTGGCCCGTCGTCGCCTGCGGAGGAATGTCGATCGGTCACAAAGGGCTGGTCTACGCGGCTAAGGTCCTGGCTGCGACGATGGTGGATTTATTCGAAGACGCCAAGACCGTGGCGGCCATTCAGGCCGAGTTCAAGGAGAAGACGAAGGGTGTGGTCTATAAATCTTTTATCCCCGAGGGCCCGCCGCGCCTAGTGAAGCGCTGATGCGACTCGCTGTGAGATATAGAATGTTCAGATGGGAGAAAAAATCCAGCGCCGCTTTTTTGGCCTTGGCCTTCATTCTGACACTCGGCTCCGCCGCTCTCCGGGCCAATATCACGGTCAAGGGCTCCGTTTATTATTGGAATGGGGACTTGCAGAATGCGGATGGGACCACCGGAGCCTACGCGCTGGCCAGAGACCTTTTCCTTTCTGTTGAAAACGACCACACAACCGTCGGCAATATCGACACCTGGACCGATGCCAACGGCCGGTATGAAGTCACATTCCGGCAGAGGTCGTACCGGCCCAACTTCGACTCCCTGGCTGTAGACATCGAAGTCCGGGCTGAAGTCCTGCTCGACAAATTCAAAAAAACTTCGCATTCTATAGAGAACACGGTCAGCTGCTACAAAGGTGCCGTAAGGCTTTATCCCTATAACGGCCAGACTTCCAAGGTCGATATGAACGATGGGTCGACCTGGACCGTCAATATCTACGTGGGCAGGGGGGAGAACCCCGAGCCGCCCGCGGCCGCCGGGGACAATGCTCGCAATCTGAAAATCGACTCCTGGGATTACGACGACGATGGACGAAAAACCGTGGCCGGCATATTTATGTGTCAGGCCTGCCGGGAAACGTACATTTTCCTCCGCGACCGCGCTGCGGACAAGACCGAGCTCACCCGGAGCACAAGCATTTTTTATCCTGAGGATGAAACCGGCTACCGGGATACGGCCAGTCCCGTCGGCATTCCGTATATCGTCGAGGGAACCGGCTGGATCGATGTCACCAACCGCAGGCTGTTTGATGACGACAAACCGTTGGACAAGTGGCTTCAATGGCGGACCCTGCGCTGCACCATCATGCACGAATTCAGCCACAAATTGATGCATGACGTTTACTGGACAATGCCCAAAACATCGCCCTGGATGAGCTCGGACCACGACATGAAAAGTTGCGACAGCGGGGAGATGGGCTGGCGGGAGGGCTGGGCGGATTTCTTGCCGGGCGCGATCCTGGAAATGCCGACTCTCGAAGGGCAGCCCGCACGCCCCGCGATACTCCGTCAGGAGGCCGAGCCGAATTTTGAAATTGTCTGGTGCCCGAACTACCCCGGTGAATACGATATGAATTACCCTTATGAAAACATCCCGGGCCAGATTGACTGGCGAAAGAACCTTCCTGACAACAAGCGCGACTGGAATGAAGGCGAGGTGGCGGCGGTTCTCTGGGATATTTATGACCCTCCCTCCTGGGAATACATGCCGTACACCAAACAGGCCCTCCAGCCGCCGGGATGGCCGGAACCGCTGCGCTGGTATGAGCGGCTCAGCGACCCCAACCTGGACCTGATCTGGAAAATCATCAAAAAAGAGCCCGAAGCCCTCAATGACGAGGACGAAGGCCAGTGGCGCCAGGACAGTTTCTGGACCTACTGGCTGAGCGAGTTTGGCGGCAACACAGAGCTGGTCCATGGACTGAAGGCCATCCTCCACAACCGGAATATCCGCCATGCGCTACGGCCGGAGAACGACCCTAAGATCGTCAAGGTGCGCGTCTTGAGGGACTCCGGCCGCCTGAGCTTCGCCGAGCTGACCGTCCAAGAACCGGACCCGGAGGACCGGCCCTACTTGTTCTTCAACCTGGCTTACGGCCAGGGCGTCGAGCCGCTTCGCTTGATGTATGCTCAGGACCAGCCCTTGCAGGGGACCTGGTTGCAGGAAGAGCTTACGGCCACCGTCATTCTTCCGCCGCATCAGAGCTGGAACCGTATGATTGTCCTGGTCCACGACAGCATGGAAGTGGATTTCGCCCAGACCCGGGATTCCCTTTGGGAAGACGGGTCTCAGGATAATACCTGTCCGAATTTCCAGATCATTGCCGCTGGACAGCATCGTTCGGCGGCCTGGTCGGTGGGAGGTTCGGTCTGGTCCTGGGGCGCCGCTCCGCGGGGAAGCGAGCAAGATTCTGGAATGCGCATCTCGGCGGCTGAATGGAAGCTCCGCGCCAGCACACCGATCATCACTCAGGGACTGGACGCCGTGGTGGCCGTGGCCTGCGGCGGCCAGCACAGCCTGGCCCTGCGGAGGGACGGCAGCGTCTGGTCCTGGGGCAACAACTATGGAGGCGCACTCGGCCTGGGCGAAACGGAAAACGTGCTTTCAGGGACAAAATCCGATAAAGCCGGTCAGGTCCTGGCCGTTGGATACGAGGGAATGGCGATTGCTTGCGCGGGCAACCACAGCCTCGTGCTCCGGAAAGACCGGACAGTCATGGCCTGGGGCGATAACAGCTACGGACAGCTCGGAGACGGCACTACGCTCAGCCAAAACTCCCCAATCTGGATCAGAGCCCTGGAGAATATCATCGCCATTGCCGCCGGAGCTGTTCATTGTCTCGCCGTAGATGCCGGCGGCAACATCTGGGCCTGGGGCCGGAACGACCAGGGACAGGTTGGAGACAACACGAACGTCAACCGTTTGGTCCCCGTTCAATTGCCGTCCATCGGCAAAGTCGTCAAAGTGGCGGCCGGCCACGATTATTCCCTGGCCCTGGCTGCGGACGGCTCTGTGTGGGAGTGGGGACAGCTGGGCCTCAGCCATTCGGAAATTCAGCGCACTCCCCGTAGAGTGCCGGGCCTCCCGGATATCGTCGACATCGCCGCGGGCCGTTCACACCGCCTGGCTCTCTGCTCCGACGGGACGGTTTGGGCTTGGGGAGATAATTCCTACGGCCAACTGGGCGACGGGTCAAACACTTCCAGACAAACCGTGGCCAGAGTCTCGGGTTTAGCCGATGTGGTGGCTATTGCCGCGGGCGATGTTCACAGCCTCGCCGTCCGCGCGGATCAGTCGGTGTGGGCCTGGGGAGGCAACACGGAAAACACTTTGGGCCTGGGCCGGTTTGAAAATTGCCTTATTCCGGCGCAGGTTCAACGCTACCGCAGGATCGTTTTTCCTCCTTCCCCGCTCGAGACATCCACCGCATTTTCTCTGGAAGGTTTTACACTTTTCAACCGATATTAGAAATTCACGGGACACGTTACCAAATCAGGAGATTTAGTACATGTCCCGGAATTCCGGCCTATTTGCGGCTATACACATTGATCGTGCCGACATGGAGCGGGGCGTTGATCTCCTTGGGGTTGTTGATGCCCAGCTCGCCGTCGCTGTTGCTTCCCCAGCCCCAAAGCGAGCCGTCGGCGCAGACAGCCAGCGAGCTCTGCCCGCCGGCGGCGATGGCCTCCACGTTGGCCAGGTCGAGGACGCGGACGGGCGTTGAGCGCCGCCAATCCCGCCAGGTCGTCCCCCCGATGCCCAGCGCTCCGCCGAGGTCGGCCCCGCAGGTCCACACCGACCCGTCGCGCCCCAGGAAGACGGAGTGTTCCGCTCCGCCCGCCGCCGCTTGAATTAAAGGTAGCCCGGTCACCTGGACAGGCCCGTAGCGGTTGATGAACGTCCCGTCGCCGAGCTGGCCTCGCTCATTGATCCCCCAAGCCCAGACAGTTCCGTCGCGGCTTACGGCCAGCGAATGCAGATCGCCCGCTGCGATGGCGACCACGTTATCCACTCCCTGGACTTTGAGCGGCCTGTACTCGAAATGCCGCGGCGCTGGGCCCGTCAACTGCCGTCCTAACTGGCCGTGACTGTTTCCGCCGAAGCACCACACGTAGCCGTCCCTGTCCAGGGCCAGGCCGTGTCCCCCGCCCGCCGCGATGGCAACGATGTTGGACAGGCCTATGACCTGATAGGGGGTGTTGGGGTTGATGTGAAAACGGTTTGTGTAACCCAGGTACTCGTCCCATTTGGCCTCGGTCAGGTCCGAAAACCAGGCCCAGAGCGTGCCGTCCGACTTTAAGGCCAGGTTGAGAAAGCCGCCCTTGGAGGCGATGGCCATCACGTTGTCGAGGCCCTTGATTTGGGTGGGGACGCCCATGGCAAAGGTGGCCCGGTACTCCGGGCTCAGCAGGCTGACTACGGGCGGGTCCATGACTTTTCCCTTCAGGTATTGGAATCCCCAGACCCAGACTGTCCCGTTCTGGAGAAGGGCCGCGGTCCCATTGCTCACGGCGGCCACAGCCTTGACGGCCGGGAGGCGGCTGACTTCGGCCTCGATCCTCTCGCTCATGAGGTTCCGCCGGCCTATCCCCAGCGCTCCCTTCCAGTTGCTGCCCCAGCAGCGAAGCGTGCCGTCCCGGCTCACGGCCGCGGCATGGGTCGTGGTCACGGAGACAACGGCTGGGACGGGCGCGCCCGTGCCGCCCCCGCCGGTCGGGCCGCCCTCTTCCGGCTGAACGGTGACCGGGCCGACCTGGGCCGGGGTGAAATCCGCGAGCTTTCTCCCGAAGGCCGAATCCTGGAAAAAGTCCGAGGCCACGGCCACCAGGCAGATCTTCTTGTCGGAGGGCGGGCGGTTCGTGTACTCGGGCCATTCGCAGGAGAACCCGCCGGCGCTTGTCGTGTCTATGCCGATGAGGTGCCAGGTGGACGGGTCAGCAGAGGCGAGCCGCTCCTCCGTTTCCTTGTATTCGGCCCAGTAAAAAGCAACGTGCATCAACTGCATGTCGTAGGGCACGGCGGCGGGTGAGGCGGCTGCGCTGTCTGCGTCCGTCACCTGGGCGTGGAGTACGAGCGGGCCCTTGAAGGGACTGCCGTCATGGATGCCCTCCACGGTCAGCGTGCAGGCCGGGGCTGTATCCAATATCCCCTGGCGGAGGCCGTGCTGCCAGAAGACTGCTTCCAGGGCGCGGCGGGCCAGGCCGTCCTGGGCAAAGTGCCGGTCCCAGGCCGCCTTTAAATCCCAGATCGACTTGGGGTGGGAGTCGTTGATGATCTGCTTCAGCGTTTTACGGCCCTGCCAGCCGATGAAGGGCAATTGGTCGCTGTAGCCGATCGGGTCGTCGTCGAGCGTGAGCCACCCCTGGCGCGGACGCGGGATGCTTGTGATCGTGTTGCCGTTCGCCTCGAAGAGCGGGTCCTCGTAGGTGTCCCAGATGTCCCACAGAATCCGGCAGATGGTCCCCTCGCAGCGGTCGGACTTGGCGTAGCCCGCGCTTTCGGCCTCGACGTTGATGCGACGGTATTCCGGCCGGCCTTTGGTGATGACCGGGCAGAAGTCGGCCCATCCCTCAGCGAAGGCAGTCCACAGGTCATCCACCTCGCCGTTGAAATTGTGGTCGCCTTGGGTCCGGCTGTAGTCTCCGAAAAGCGCCCTCCCGTACGACTCCCACATCTCGTGGTGGCCATATTCGTGGACGACAGTGTCGAAATCGGACTTGTAGTCGGACGTGATTCTAATTTTATTGAGAAGCGACACAAAGCCTGTTTTGGCCGATACGGGATACTGGACGTCCACTGTGCCGGCGCAGATGTCGCCTGATAGGGCCACTGGCGCCGGCTCAAAGGAAGGGGTCTCGAGCCTCTGGCGCCGGGTGTTGGCCTCGGCCAAGCAGTCCATCAAGAAAAAAGCGTCCCGCGCGTCTCCTTCCCGGACAGTGACCTCGGCGGTCCGGTCTTCGTTGTTGTTGCCCCAGTGCTCCGTCGAGGCTTCGTAATAATGCTGCAGGGTCAGCTCGGTAGAAACGACGTTGGCCTTGTTCGTGGCCTGGCCGTGCAGCGGGACCATGAGCGAGGTGAGGCAGACGATAAAGGGGTCGATGCGGCCGCCGAACCAGCCGTCATCCATCCCCGAGTCGTACTCGAAGCCGACCGCCCCCGCCTCGTCCGTCACGGAGCGGGCGACGAGCTCGTCATTGAATTCATCCTCGTCGCGCAGCTCGCACAAGGCCCAGCGGATGGGCTTTTCCGTGCCGTCCGGCGCAAGGTATTTAAAGACGGCCTTGAGGGTGATGGTCTTGGCCAAGGCCGGGGAAGGAACCAGGGTAAGGCTGAGGACGAGGAGGAGAGGGAAAAGCCCGAGGGATTTCCGGAGGGTCGAGGTTTTCATGGCTTGCTCCTTTTATCGAGACCCGCTGGCAGAATAATTTAAAATCCATTTCCAGACCGGGAGTAGGCAGACAGCGGTTCCATCAATTGTTCGCGTTTCTTCCTGATTATAGGTCAGGCAAATAGAATCTTTAAAGCGCATAGGCTTTAAGCAGTCTAATAACGTTTTCTTTTGTCATGAGATCAAGGTCCGAAGACCTCTCGATGAAGGGGCGGACATCTTCAACGGCTTTTTTCCAATCGATGTCGTCGATTCGTCCGGCAACAAGGGAGGCCCAGTTTGATTCAGTGATTTCAGGCCCTCTCCATTGAGTTTGCTTAAGCGCGCTGTCGAGAAACTGGATATTGGGTTTCGGCCAAAGGCGGTCGGACAAATACCATAAGAGGTCATAAAGGTCGCGTCCTTTGACATAGGGGCGCGCCAGAATGGCATGAAGCTTGCCGCTTAAGAAAGAGGCTTTATCATAATGGAGGACGTTCAGCAGCACAAAGCGGCGGAAGACCGATGTTTCCGTTTTTCCGCCCGAAGGAGGATGGCTGTCAAGTTCGATTTTGATCGAAAGCGTCTCTGATGTTCGCAGGGAAAGGCCGAGTTCATAGAATAAGCCCGGAAAGCCGATAAATGCCGATTTTACCGTTCGGCCATCGTTGATATTAGCCTTTGTGCCGTAGGCCTCGGCTTCAAACGCGGCGCGAACGCCGGCGATAATGCCCGCAAAATCCAGCTTGGTCGCGGGGCCGGCCAGGGCGAAATCCAAGTCCTCGGAATAGCGGGGCAGCATATGCAGGAACCTCAATGCTGTTCCCCCATGAAAAATCCAGGACCGGAAGGCCCCCTTTTCTTGAAGGAATTGGAGAATTCTCGCCTGGCAATATTCACGGACCAGGTTCCTGGCCCGCCATTTATCTGGCGATTCAGCGATGATCTGTTTGATTTGTTCTTTCATTTTTCTTTGAGGCCCCGCAGGAAGGCCGCGATTCGGCCGGAGGCCCGGATAAGCTTTTTGCTGCCCATCTGAGCAGCGAGCTCAATCAAAAATTCCGTATTCAAAGCCTCGGTATTTTGTAATCTAAGCTCTCCCAGATAATCAGGGCTGTCCGAACCTGGGGTCAGATAAAGAAGGTCCAGAAGCGCCTTTTCCGGCACGGCGATAAAGGCGGACTGTCGATCGCCAAGGTCGAGGGCTTTGTATCCGAAAAACAGGGTTTTCTTGATGTGTTTAAAAATATAAGCGCCGAGAGAATTGGCAAGATTTTCGGGGCGTCCAGTGGTGACACTGATGACGGATGGAACATACTCAGGAATGAGCCCATGGTACCCCAATGCGGATTGCATACTCACATAAGAAGCCCGCTTCATCCGGTTGGCGATGAGAAAAGGATGCGGTGGAATCTTCTGATACCGTTCGGAAAGAGCATAAACCCCCCGTCTCAACTGGATGAGATTCCCTGATTTAACCCAGCGGGACAACTGCCTTCCCAGGTCGGTCAAATTCACTCCGCCTGCTGTAAGAAGACTCGAATGAAAGACCGGATCTCTTCCAACGGTTTGAAGGAGCCCTTCCCATTTCATGGCAATAATATGCCATAAATGGCTTATTAATGCAAGGGATGGGGCCTTGTGGGGCCGCGACAAACGAAGATCGGCAGGTTGCTCTCGTAGGGCATTATGCGTGTGGTGTTTGTTGGCAAGGCCGCTTACGGCCGGCGGGAGACCGAGCCGGCGGCCAAAGAAAAGGAATTTAAGGGCACTCCAAGGTCAAACGTCCCGGGGCTCAAGGAGGAGCCTGAGGCCGGCGAAAATTTCCGGCCACACGGGCTTTGTTCAAAGCGCCGATCTTTTCCGCCAGCGCGGACTTGTCCACCGTGTAAAGTTGAGAGACATTCGCCACGCTCGCCTTCTTGAGATTCCCTTCGCCCTTGTGAAGGAGAACATTCCCCGGCGCCTCAGCTCTTTTTAAATTTGAGGTGAGCTCGCAGACGACGACGGTCTGGATCCGGCTGATGTTGAAAAGGTCACTTTGGACGACGACAAAAGGATGCCTAAATCCCGGACCGGAGCTTTTCGGCTCTCCCAGGTCTAGCCAGAACAGGTCGCCCTGTTTTACAATCAAGGCCCTTTCCTTCTCATCCGTTTACGCTGGTATTCGGCCATAGCCCTCCGCTGGACACTTTCGTCCGGAGTTTCGGGCTGGGAATAAACTCTGTCGAGCCTGGCGATGAGCCGGCGGGTTTCGTCTTTCAGAATATATTCCCGGGCGGCCGAGACAAAAACCTGGCTTCTCGATTTTTTCTGTTCTTTGGAGATCTTCTCGATCTCCTCGAAGACATCGTCCGGAAGGGAGATGGCGATTTTCATACCAGAAGTATGCATCTAGTTCATACCCATTGTCAAGGCCGATTGCCGGCGGCGAGCGGCTCCCGCTCCTCGTCCAAAGACTTTGAGCCTCTTCAGGAAAAAGAAAACGTTCCTGCGGCTCCCGGAGTCTCGGTCAAGCCCCCCGGGCCTATTTAGGGATTTCAGTTCTTGTTGTACATGTTGATCGTGCCCGCCCGGAGCGGGGCGTTGATTTCCGGGATGTTGTTGATGCCCAGTTCGCCCTCGTTATTACTTCCCCATCTCTAGAGGGAGCCGTCCGAGCAGACAGCCAACGAGCTCTGTCCGCCGGCAGGATAATTTAAAATCCACTTCCAGACCGGAAGCAGGTGGACGACGACCCCCTCAAACGACCGCTCCCCTTCCTGGCTGTAAGTCAGGATTCCCCCTTTTTCAATTTTCGAGGAGCGGCGAGCTTCGAGGAGGCCTTTCAACTCCCGCTTTTCGTTGGTTGTGTTGAGTTCCCAGCAAACCTGCCAGGCTTCCTCTGGGCGGGTTCCTTTCTGGACGATAAAATCGCATTCGCCTTTGTTTTTAAAGTACATAGTCTTCAAGCGGCGCCGGTAAAGTTCCACCGCGACCGCGTTCTCCAGCAAACGCCCACGGTTCTCCGTGAACGCGCCGCCCAGGAGCGAGAACCCCGTGTCCAGGAGATAGACTTTCTTGGGGTTCATCGTCCGTTTGCGCGGGGAATAATCGAATTTCTCGCAGGCCATTAGGAAAAAAGCCTCCTCTAAGTGCCGCAGGTAGTTGGCCAGGCTTCTTTTGCTTCCGGAAAGCTTGTGGGTTTTAAGTTGCTTCTCAAAAGCGGAAATGGAGAAGACTGAGGCGTAGCTTTCCAGGAGGTTCCTCATCAGCAGGTCGAGCAGATGCCGGGCCCGGATGCCGTGTCGTTCCAGGACATCCCGGTAAAAGGTCGTTTCGAAATATGTTTGCAGGAGCTTTCTTTTGGCATACTCGTCGGCGGCGCCGGCCACTTCGGGGAATCCACCGAACCTCAAATATTCGTCAAAGGCCCTCAGGATAAGCCCGCTTTCCGGTGTGGCCAGGAGCGCCGGGCTCCAGACGATCTTGCGGTAGGCAAGGTATTCTCGGAAAGAAAATGGAAGAATCAAGGCATCTTCGTAACGGCCTCTGAGTTCAGTGGAGATTTCCGAGCCGAGGAGCGAAGCGTTGCTGCCCGTAACAACAAGGGCGTATTTTCCGGCGTTATGCAGGGTCCGCAGAACCCGGCTCCAGGAAGGAAGCCGATGGACCTCGTCAAAGAATAGATAGCGGGGCGGCCGGCCCGTCAGTTGGAAAAAAGCAGCCAGCAGGCGGTCGATATCCTCGGAGCGAAAATCGCGGAGACGGTAGTCCTCGAAGTCAATGAAGAGAATATCCTCGCGGACGGCTTCACCGGAGCGGATGAGGCCGGCGATGAGCTGGAATAGGTAATATGTTTTTCCTGCGCGGCGCGGCCCTGCGACGGCGAGAATCGGACGGCGCGGTTTGAGCTCCGGGAGGGAGCCTTCGCGAGGAGTGAGGGCGGGAAGCTCTGCGCCGCGGACCCAATCGGCGACGACCTTTTGTAGAATATCATTTTCCATGGTTGTTTACCTTGGTAAACAAATTATGCCATAATTGTTTACTTTGTCAAGTCAATATAAACAATTTCTCTCGAGCCAGTATTCATTTCGCCAGATATTTGAAGGCCGGGATGATGCGGATGGTCTTTCTAAAGCGCGTATCCCAACAGCCAATTACAGGCAGGGAGCAGACGGACGGCGGTTTCACATAGCCCGGCTTGACAGATCGCTTTACATGTCATATATGCATTACAGAGGTGAAAAAGATGGCCATCCTATCCGTAAGGCTGCCCGAGGAAACGTATCGCCGGCTAAGCCGCCTGTCCGAGAAAACAAAGAGGACCAAGACGTCTTTCATCAAAGAGATGATCGAAGAATCCCTTTACGAATACGAAGAGGCCTATACGGCGCTGGACCGGCTCAACGAAAAAAACTCCAAGTACCTGACGACCGAAGAGCTGGAGAAAGAGCTTGGTCTTTGACGTCATCTGGCATGAAAGAGTCAAGGAAGATCTGGGTGCCTTGAGAAAAGAAGACGCTGCCAGTGTTATCGCCATGGTTAAAGAGCGTCTCGTCCAGGACCCCTTGGGTCTGAGCAAGCCGCTCAAAGGTATTTTCAAGGGGCTCCTTCGGCATAGGATCGGGGATTACAGGATTGTCTATGCGGTTGACCATGAAAAGCGCCGTCTGATCATCCTTCATGTCAAACACAGGAGATAAGGCCGGGGCCGGAGCCGAAAAAAAAGAGAAGTGAGATCAGAGGGCAGAAGCGCGGTGAACCTCAGAACTTATAGCCAAACAGGATGAAAATGTTTTGGATGGTGGCGTTCTGGTTAGGAAGGGGATCCTTGATGAGGTTGGACAAGCCAATAGCGTAGCGGCCTTCGATCAAGAAGGCCATGGTCCCTCTGGAGATTTCAACGCCGCCTCCGAAGATAAGGCCGCACTGAAAGCGGTTAACAAGACTAGTTGCATCCATTTCATCTATCGGCTCGCCGGGATATTTGAGCTCAGTTTTTTGGCTGGTAGTGTAGCCCAGGGCGCCTCCGGCCAAGAGGTAAGGCGTGGTTCCCGGCAAAAAGGAGACTTTCAATAGCAGGGGAAGGGAGATTCCGTATCCTTTGTAAGTGATGGTCATTACGCCCGAGGGGTAAGAATATTCGAACTTGGCCCCTCCCGGGTTATACATGAGGTCTATTTCCAAGGCAAACTTGGATGTGAAACTGATTTCAAAACCAGGTCCTCCGGCAATTTGCAGCAGCGCCTTTTTTTCAAGGGGGGCATAGACAATCCCTCTCGTACCAAGGTTGGTGAAAGCCGGGCCGATTTGGAACTTGAACCCGCTACCGAAAGCGGGCCAGCTGATCAGGAGAACCAAACACACAACTGACAGGGTCTTCTTCATGGCGCCTCCTTTTTGAGGCCATCCTAACGAAAGGAATTTTCGAAGTCAACAGACCGAGGCTCAAAGGACGCGCCGCGGCATCGGCCGGGCGCCGTCCTCCAGCAGCGACGTTACGAGCGCCCGCTCCTTCCAGAGTATGCAGCCCTCCCCCGTCTCCCGGGCCAGTTCCGGGATGCCGCGGATGGCTTCCAGGAACTTCGACCGCAGCGCAGCCCTTAGGGGCATCTGTCTCAGGTTGCTGTCCGAAAACGGGGCGAAGGGGCAGGGCTCGACGTCGCCCTTGGGGTTGATGTGGATAAAACCCCGGCCCGCCGCAAGACAACCGCCCACGTCGTCTTCGTCCCAGGGCACGGCGATGAACAGGGCGCGATGAGCAGACCTCCAGGCGGGAAGCGCCTGCCGCATCTGTGTCCGTTGGTCTGCGGTCAGGGTCCAATCTTCAGTGCCCTCGACCGTGGGCGTGTATTCCAGATAAAGGAAAAATTTGCAGCCCGCTTTGACCAGACTCTTTGTGTAATCGGGGGCGGTGATGGTCGAAAAATGGGGGCGGGTCAGGGTCAGCGAAACGCCGAAGAAGATCCTGCGCTTTTTCAGCCGGCCGATGAGGGCCTGGAGGCGGTCATACGTCCCCGGCCCTCGCCGCTCGTCGGTCATGGCCCGGTCGCCTTCCAGGCTGAGGAGGGGGACGATGTTGCGACGGCGGCGGAGGGTTTGGACCCAGTTGTCGGTCAGGAGAAGGCCGTTGGTGAAGACGAAGAAAATGATTTGGGGAAAGTCCCGAAGAATCCCCTCAAGCTCCGTCCGCAGGAGCGGCTCGCCCCCGGCGATGACGAAGAACGAAACGCCCAGGTCCCGGGCTTCTTCGATGACCTTGCGCAGCTCGGCCGAGTCGAGCTCGCCGTCCGGTTGGGGACGAAAGGATTGGGCGTAGCAGCCTTTGCAGGCCAAGTTGCAGCGGTCGGTGACGCTGAAAATGATGATGGGAGGCACGGCGATCCCCCGGCGCCCGAAGGCGGCCCGGCGGCGGGCCGCTTTCCCCAGCCAGAACAGGGCTCGGATGAAGGCTGCGGCCTGGCGCGGACTGCTCAGCGCGACGCGAAGGGCGTCCTTATAAAAGACTTTCAAGGCGCCGTTCAGGGGCCGTGGGGCGGGAGTGGATGTGGGTGTGGATGCGGATGTGGATGTAGATGTGTTCATGTTAGTAAGGGCGTTTTGTTCATGTTCGTAGATATGCTTCACCTATTATATACGATAGCGGCCGGCCCGCGGTTCTACCCATCGAGGCGGCGACACCAGATAGAAATCTCTCCCAATTTCCGGTAAAATCGAAGACAGGCAGAAGAAATGGAAAAAGCCCTCCGCGTCATTAACGAAATCACGCGCCAGGGCATCATATCGGCCTATGCCATTCGAGAGCCGATTCTATGAAAAATAAAACTGCAGACAGGATATTCCGGCAAAAGCGCGCCCGGCGCGCTCAATTGGCCGGGCTCCCTTTCGAGAAAAAAATCGAAATCGTCGTCGAACTCCAGAAAAAGGCTAAAGGCATACGCAAGAATGCCCGTCGGGCCGTCTGGCCGATATAAATCGGCCCCCACTTTTATGCTCCTAAAAAAATCGATCTTCGACTCCTCCTTAAACTCTGAGTAGAATAAACCGTCAGAAAAGCCTTGATGGGCTTGGCTACGCTTTTTGAGCTATTTTCTTGGCGGATTCTGCGAAGGCGCCAATCCGAGGCGGGCCAGGGCGTCGAGGAGGATCGCCGACATGACCCGGATGCCCACCGGGATCGCGTCCTCGTCGACCATGAAATAGGGCGAATGCAGAGTCGCCGTCCCCCCCTTGGGCTGAGTCCCCAGCCTCACCAGGGCAGCGGGCGCTTCCCTGCCGTAGTAACTGAAATCCTCGGCGGTCATGCCGGGCTCACCCAGGACAACGTTCGCCTTTCCAAGCACGCGCTCGGCGACGGCCGCGGCCCTTTTCGTCAGCTCCGGGTCGTTGTAGGTGGCGGGCAAGCCGTAAGCGTAATCGAGGGTGTATCGGGCGCCGGCTGCCTGGCAGACGCCGGCGATTGTGCGCTCGATTTTCTCCCGGATGAGGCGGCGCTCGTCGTCGCCGTAGGTCCGGACCGTGGCCTTGAGGTCAGCCCGCTGGGGGACGATGTTGCTGGCCGACCCGGCGTGGAAAGAGCCGACGGTGATCACCGTGTCGTGGTGAACGTCGATCTGGCGGCTGATCATGACCTGCAGGGCAACGACGACCTGGGCCCCGACCACGATGGGGTCCAGGCACAGGTGGGGGTTCGCGCCGTGACAGCCTTCGGAGAAAACGGTAAGGGAGAACGTATCGGCGTTGGCCATGACATAGCCGGGGACGTACTTGAAAACGCCGGCGGGCGCCGAGTCGTCCACGTGGAGGGCGAACATGGCGGCGGGCTTGATATCTTTGAAGAGGCCGTCCTCGAGCATCAGCCGGGCGCCGTCGCCCACTTCCTCGGCGGGCTGGGCCACGAAGAGGACAGTCCCGGCGACATCTTTTTTAAGGCGAACGAGGACCGTGGCCACTCCCAGGAGGAGGGAGGTATGGACGTCGTGGCCGCAAGCGTGCATGACGCCAACCTCCCGGCCGTCGAGAACGGCCCGCTCCTTCGAGGCGAAGGCTAGGCCCGTCTCCTCGGTGACGGGCAGGGCGTCCATATCAGCCCGGTAGCCCACCACCGGCCCGGGCTTTCCGCCGCGGAGAACGCCGAGGACGCCCGTCCCGCCGATCCCCGTGCGGACCTCCAGGCCCAGCACCTTGAACCGGTCGGCGACGAGGGCCGCCGTCCTTTTCTCTGCGAGCGACAGCTCGGGATGGGCGTGGATGTCGCGGCGCAGGGCGACGACGTCCGGGGCGATGGCCCGGACGATCTCCTCGATTATCCGGTCGAGCGACCGGCTTTGAGGATAAAGGTCAAAACGAAGGGTCAGGAGAAATAGAGGCAAGAGAAAAAGGGAAAGTTTGTGTTTTTTCATTTGTGTCTATTATAGCTATTCACCTTATTCTCCGATATCCCCTAAGCCGCTCCTTATACTTTCCCTCTGTTTCGAGGAACCCGCCCAGGCCTTTGTCCACCCAGTTTTTGCCCTCGGGGTTGAACCTGGCGGGCTGGCCGGTGAAGGGGTTCTGGGGATTCTTGGGCAGGCCGAGGCTATCGTAGGTGTAATCGGTGAAGACGGGCGGCTTGCCGCCGGCCGCAGTCAGGACAGGGCAGGTATAGCTTTGGAGAAGGTGCCTTATTAAGGCAGGTTGCTTCGCGCTACCTGGATCGTGTACAGATCGCTGCCTTCTGTCAGAGCGGCGTCCTCAAAGATACGGAGGGAATATCGCCCCGGAGTGAGGTTCTGCGGCAGGACGAGGCGGAGCTCATTAGGGGACCAATCGCGGACCTGAAGTCTCAGACGCCCGGGATTAAGAATAGCTACTCGACTTCCCTGGGCCTCTCCGAAGTTTCGTCCGCGGATAGTCAGTTCGTTCCCCGGGAGAGCGGGGTTCGGGCTTATCGTTTCAATAGATAGCGCTTCACCGGCGCTCAGCACCACCCGGACGGCGATGTTATTGCTGCTTCGATTATCCGCTTTATCGCGGAGGCGAAGCAGGAACGGCCCAGGATTCAGATCCCCTGGGGCAATTGCGGAGATATGGTCGTTAAGCCATTGTAGGCTTCCTGTATGGAGGTTTTCAGGAAACAAGCGCGGATCCAAGTTTTCTATGTTGCAGATGTGAGATGAGGCATGGCCTTTGTGAATTTCCACCAATTCCACTATGCGGTCGCCCTGGCCGACCCGGTCTACGGAGTTGTTTTTCCCTTTGCGGTAAACGTCAAAATGATCCCCCAAAATCGTAAACGGCGTCCCCCGCGCAATCACCAGCGGTTCGACGGAATCGATATGCATGAATCCCTCGATGAGGCCGGGGTTAGCTTCGTTGATCATCTCGGGACGAACCAGGACGCTCATGGTGTTGCTCTCGTTGGCCCTCCCCGTCCCTCTCCCCGAGAAGACCGCGACCCGGTAAGAGCCGGGCTCGCATGCTTGGGGCAGCCAAACCCTCACAAGATTATCGAGCCAGCGGACAATACCGAGGTCCTCGTCGCGGCCGTTTCCGCTGAAATGGATCCGTCCGCCATGGGGAATTTCTTTGGCCAGCCCTCCCCCTACTTCGCCAAAATGCTGCCCGTAGATCCAGAGCTCAAACTGGCCGGTCACATGGGCGCGGCGAATCCAGGGAACCAACGACGGCGGCGGCTGATTCGCGGGACGTTCTCGAATCGTCAGACGAACCCCATTCGACCCTTTCAGACGATTCGGAATTCGGACCTGCACTCCATATTCGTTGGCCGGAACATCGGCGGGAACTTCAACCAGGATGCGATCGGTCCTCCAGCGGAGCACTCGAAAGTGGTAGCTCAGCATTTGACGGTGCACGACCCGGGCCACTTCCACCACCCAGGGTCCTTGCTGTTGTTCAAAACCGCTTCCGATAATTTCAAAGGCCTCACCCTGTACCGGATCAGCCGGGTTGAGTGAATTAATGTGCTGGGCCTGAATTTGAGCGTATAGGATCAGGAGCAAAATCAGAATTCCACCGCTTTTCATAAGTCGTTTCATGGTGCACCTAAGCTACTTATTTTATAGAGGTTATAGGTATTATTATATTGCAGGCCGGCCGATGTCAATGGGCCGCAAACGCAATCCGCCCGGTTGTTTTAATCCTGGCTTGAATGTTTCAGTTTTTCTGATGGATGGGCGATTCGCGGAGACGGGTGGCCAGCAGGACGCAGACAACGGTGAGGCCGGCCAGGCCGAGGAGCGAGGCGGTCATGGCTCCCGTGGCCGGCGATTTGAGGGCGTCCATGGCGAAGATGATGGCGATCCCCGAGATCTGGCCCATGACGATAAGCAGCGTGTTCGAGGTGCCCTCCGGGGCGGGGTGGGTGATTTCGGCGGCATACTGAAAACCGATCGGCCCGGCGCTGAGCAGGAAGAACCCGAATATAAAGCCGGAGAGAAGAAGCAGCCCGTAGCTGGTGGCGTAGGTCATGCCCAGGAGCCCGGGCAGGAGTCCGGCCAGGGCCAGGACGATGAACGGCTTGCGCCGCCGGAGTTTGTCCGAGAGCATGGACATGACGACCGCCCCCAGGACGGCGCCGATGAGCATCAGCCCGCCGAGCAGCCCCGCCTGGGAGATGGTGAACCCGCGCGGCCGGATGATGTCCTCGATCCAGGTCGAAACACCGTTGAATAGCCCCAGGCCGACGAAAAACATGACAAGGAGAAAGAGGAAGTCGCGGCGGCGGAGCATCGACCGAAGCCCCTCGAACATCATCACCCGCTCGTCGCTCCCCGCCGGCGTGGGCGGATGCTCGCGGGCGGCCAGGAAAAAGAAGACTGCGGCGGCGGCCGTGGCGATTCCGTAGACAAGCAGCAGGCGGTCCAGGCCGAGGCGCAAGACCAGAACTGGGCCGAGGAGCATGGCCGCCAGGGGCCCCATGTAAAGGGCCAGCGTCCCAAACCCGGAGGCCGTGGCCCGCTCCCGGGCCGGGAACCAGCGGGCGGCGACCTTGGTGATCGCCCCGATGACAAAGGGCTGGCCGACGGCGATCCCGACCTGGGACAGCAAGACGACGGTAAAGTTCGAGGCGAAAAGCCCCCTGGTCATGGCGAAGACGGCGCTCAGAACCGCGCCGAGGCCCACCGCGGCCTTGAAACCCCAGGTGTCGATGGCCCAGGCCGCGGGCAGAAAGAGCAGGATATAGACGACCATGAAGCTCATGGACAGCAACCCGATGTTAAGGTCGGAGGTATGGAAGAATTTGGCCGCGGCGCTGGTGATCGGGGCGAAGGTGATCCACAGCATCTGGGTCATTAGGGCTATAAGCCCGAAGGCCAGTAGGACCACCCACCGATAGCGATAGACCTTGAAATCCTTGGCAGGTGAAATAGGCTTAGCAGGGGTAGGCATCGAGACGTACCTCCTTTCTCGGAACCGTTAAAAATAAAATTGAATCTGAGGTCTTGGCTGGAAGAGAGGCGTGGTCATGATAAGCGCGCGATGCAACTGTGCGGACACAATAACCCAGCCCGGAGCTAGAGTCAACTTGGCGCCTCAGTCATTGGTACGGAATTCCAGGGACAAGATATCAAATCAAGAGATTTGGTTCAGCCCCGCAATTCCGTTGACAGGGCTGGGACAGGAATGATATAGAAAATCCATCTAACGGAATAATCTTCAACTCAGGGGGAAGCTATGACACCCAAAAGATCTATCCTGGCCGCCGTCGTCCTGGCGGCGGCGGGCCTGACGCTTATCGCATTTTCCGCGGCGTCTCTCCGGGCCGCGGACAACCCCAGCCGGCCGGCGGCGACGGTCAAGCTCGTCTTCATCCATCACTCCTGCGGGGAAAACTGGCTGACGGACGGAAACGGCGACCTGGGAATCTCCCTGCGGGACAACAACTATTTTGTATCGGACACGAACTACGGCTGGGGGCCGGATAGTATCGGCGATAACACAGACATCGGCAACTTCTGGACCTGGTTCTGCGGCCCGAAGAGCGCCAAGTATCTGGCAGCCCTGTACAAAGAGAGCAACCGGAGCGGCGAGTTTTACTCGCGGCTGGAGAAGGACCCGGGCGGAGAGAACTCAATCGTCATGTTCAAGTCCTGCTATCCGAACTCCTACCTGGGAGGGAACCCGAACGACCCGCCCGTGCAGGGAAAGAACCTGTTGCGCGGGCAGGACTGCGGTTCGGAGTATCACGCCCTGGGCAACGCCAAGGGCATCTATAATGACCTGCTGGCCTATTTCAAAACGAGGCAGGACAAGCTCTTTATTCTGGTCACCTCCCCCCCGCAGTCGAAGAACGAGACGGACGCCGAGCATGCGGCCTGCGCCCGGGCCTTGACCGACTGGCTGGTGAACGACTGGCTTAAGGATTATCCCCATAAAAACGTGGCCGTATATAATTTCTATAATGTCTTGACCAGCAACGGCGGGAGCGTCAATAAAAACGACGCCGGCAAGGAAGCTGGGAATCACCACCGCTTCTGGAACGGCCAGGTCCAGCACCAGAAGACGGTCAACTCCAACTTCAGCGCTTACCCCTCAGCCTCCGACGACAGCCATCCTACGGCGGCCGGGAATAAAAAGGCCACCGAGGAATTCGTGAAGTGGCTGAACGTGATGGTTAACCGGTGGCGGGAGTCATAAGCTAAATTCGATTTCGCTTTAGGCAAGGAGTTGGGCAAATCATTTCGAACCATAAAAAATGGAATGAGAAATAATCCGCCCGTCATCGTTTATTAATTTGACAGAAGATATTAAATTCATTGTAAAATAAGCCTGTTCTGGGAGGTCAAATGAAGAGTCCGGAGGGGAAAATCACCTTCGCCGTTCCCATTATTATAGAAAAGGATAACGGAGGATTTCACGCCTACAGCCCTGTTTTCAAGGGTTTACACACTCAAGGCAGCAGCATTGAAGAAGCCATCAACAACTCAAAAAATGCAATCTACGCTTACTTGCAATCTCTGATCAATCACGGCGATCCCATTCCCCTTTGTATCATCCAAAAGAAGCAACCTGCAATCAAAAGGTTTATTTCCCTGTTCAGCCACCATAGCTTTTATAAAGATACAATTCAAATCTCTTTGTGAAGTTCTCGTCGCAGATCTGGGACCAGATAAAGAACAAAACCGCTTCAGAGATCATCCGTGCACTAGAAAAAGACGCATGGCACAGGGACACAACATCCGGAGCAGAACATGTTTTCAGGCATCCCGACGGCAGGCGCGTATCCATCCATTTTCACCCAAGCAAAACGTTTGGGCCGAAATTGCTAAAGGGACTTCTTCAAGATATCGGCTGGACCGAAGAAGATATGCGGCGACTTAAGTTCATCAGATGAAAGGGAAACCAAGGGAAGTTATGGGAAAAGCGTCTTGTACTTTTCCAACCCGGCGCGGAAGACGCGGATGGCTTTGACCAGGTCCTCTTCCTTGAGGACATAGGCCATCCGGACCTCGTCGAGGCCCTTGCCCGGCGTGGAGTAAAAGCCAGGGCCGGGCGCGACCATGACCGTCTGGCCGTCCATCTCGAATTCGCTCAGCATCCAGGTGACGAAGTGGTCGGAGTCCTTGATGGGCAGCTTGGCCACCATGTAGAAAGCGCCCTGGGGCTTGCGAACGACGACCCCGGGAATGGAGGAGATACCCTCGTAGAGGACGTTCCTGCGGCGCTCGTATTCCCGGCGGATGGGCTCGAAGAAGCCGATGCCCATCCGGTAGGCGGCCAGGGCCGCCTTCTGCTCGATGGAGGGCGGACAGAGCCGGGCCTGGGCAAAGCGCAGCGCGGCGTCGAACACCCGGCCGTTGCGGGTGATGAAGGCGCCTATCCGCGCCCCGCAGCAGCTGAACCGTTTGGAGATGCTGTCGGTGACGATCACGTTGTCTTCCAGGCCGGGAAGTTCCAGGACGCTTTTGTGGACCAGCCCGTCGTAAACGAATTCCTTGTACACCTCGTCGCCGATAAGGAACAGGTTGTGCTTCTTGGCCAGGACCCCCACCCGGTCCAGCTCCTCGGCGGTATAGACCGTGCCGGTGGGGTTGTTGGGGGAGCACAGGATGATGGCCCGCGTCCGCGGAGTGATACGGGCTTCGAACTCCGAGGCGGGCGGAAGCCGGAACCCGTCTTCGGCCTTGAGGGTCAGGGGCACGAGCTTGACGTCGGCGATAGAGGCGAACCCGTTGTAGTTGGTGTAGAAGGGCTCGGCCACGATGATCTCCTCGCCCGGGTCGGCCACGGCGCAGAAGGCGAACAGGACGGCCTCCGAGCCGCCGATGGTGACGATGACGTTGTCTTCGGTCAGGGGGATTTTATAGGAGCCGAAGTAGGCGGCCACCGCCTGGCGCAGCTCGAGGAAGCCTTGGGCCGGGCCGTAGCTCAGCACCTTCTGCTCGAACCCGTGGACGGCGTCCATGATGGGCTGGGGCGTGGGGATGTCCGGGTCGCCGATGTTGATGAAATAGACCCGCAGCCCCCGGGCCACGGCGGCGTCGGCCAGGGGTTTGAACTTCCGTATGGGAGAGGCCTGGATGGTCCGGCCGCGGCGGGAGATGTCCATGTATAAGTCCTCCAAAATAATATTAAGGCTTAATCATTTTACTAGGTAGTTATGGCTCATTTCAAGGAAATTAAAGAGAGCCGCCTCCTGGAAATTTTCGGATGCCCTGGGGAAAAATTGCCGCCCGGATGAGAAGAAGCTTGCCCCGGGAAGAGCTTTCTGTTATGTTTGACCTCGGCCAATGAAGCCGAAATGATGGTGGACCCGGCCGCACGGATCATCAGCAAAGAATCCTGGGGCTCCTATTTCCTTTTCATCGTGGAATCCCCTCTTATCGCCAGCCGGGCTTCGCCCGGCCAGTTCGTCATGGTCAAGGTCTCGGACACGACCCATCCCCTGCTCCGCCGGCCGCTCAGCCTGTGCGACCGCCAAGGAGAGCGCTTCCTGCTCTTCTTCCAGGTAGCGGGCGAAGGGACCGCCCTCCTGGCTCAAAAAGAGCCGGGAGACAGGCTGGATATCCTCGGACCGCTGGGCCGAGGTTTCCGCTTGCCTCAAGAGAATCGGCCTCCCGGGGTCAACTTCCTGGCGGGAGGCGGCCGCGGCATCGCCCCGCTCCTTTTCCTGGCCGGGGAGATGCGGGCCAAGCAATTTCCGGTCAAGGTCCTTTACGGAGGCCGCAGCGCGGCCGACCTTCCCTTGCGGGACAAGCTCCAGGCCGAAGGTTATCCTCCGGCCTGCTCCACGGACGACGGGTCGCTCGGTTTCAAGGGGCTGGTGACCGAGCTCCTGGAAAAAGAGCTGAAAGCTGCGCCGGCCGCCGCGATCTACGCCTGCGGCCCGGAGCCCATGCTCCGGACGATCGCCGGCCTGGCCGCCGCCGCCCGAATCCCGGCCCAGCTTTCCCTCGAGTCGCACATGGGCTGCGGGTTCGGCGCCTGCTGGGGCTGCGTAAAAAAACTCCGCCGCAACGGCGAGGAGTCCTGGGTCAAGGTCTGCGAGGACGGTCCCGTCTTCCCCGCCGAGGAGGTCATCTGGCCATGACGAATATCTGCATCTCCGTTCCGGCAGATCGTGGGGAGGGGTGGCGCGGCGGAGGGGCTCCCCGCCTGCGCGCAGCTTGGCGAGCACAGCCGGGGAGGAGCCGTGACAGGACCCCTCCTCTTCTTGAGTGTCTGGTCATCGTGAAGGAGATGCATATTTGACCGACCTTACGACCGACCTCGGCTTTCTCAAACTCAAGAACCCGGTCCTGGCCGCCAGCGGCACGTTCGGCTACGGCCCGGAATTCGAGCCCTTCCTCGACTTGAACAAGCTGGGCGGGTTCGTGGTCAAGGCCCTGTACTATGACCCGCGGCCGGGCAACCCGCCGCCCCGCCTGGTGGAGACGGCTTCAGGCCTCATCAACGCCATCGGCCTGCAGGGGATCGGTGTCCGGGCCTTCGCCGAAAAAGTCCTGCCCCGCCTGCAGGGGCTGGACACCGCGGTCATCGTCAATGTTTGCGGGTCAAGCGACGAGGAGTTCGAGGCCGTGGTGAAATTCCTTGACGGGCAAAAGGGCATCGCCGCCTACGAGCTCAACATCTCATGCCCCAACGTCAAAAAGGACGGCCTATGCCCGGCTCTCAGCCCGCGCCATACCCGCGACCTGGTGCGGCGGGTCAAGCGGGCCAGCCGGCGGCCGGTTATCACCAAGCTCTCGCCCAACGTGACCGACATCGTCGAGATCGCCCAGGCTGCGGAAGAGGCAGGCTCGGACGGCCTGTCGCTGGTCAACACCTTCCTGGCCCTGGCCATTGATCCCGAAACTCGGCAGCCCAGGCTGGCCAATGTCTATGGCGGGCTGAGCGGGCCGGCCATAAAGCCCCTGGCCCTGCGCTTGGTTCACCAGGCCGCCTCCCGGGTCAAGATTCCGGTCATCGGCCTGGGCGGGATCATGACCGGCGCCGACGCCCTGGAGTTCCTGATCGCCGGCGCTAGGGCGGTCCAGGTCGGGACGGCTAACCTCATCGACCCGCAGGCCGCGCTCCGCATCATTGCCGAGATCGAGGACTACGGCCGCCGCCACGGACTGGTCCGACTGACCGACATCTGCGGCACGCTGAGGACTTAGGAAAGGTTTCATGGTGAGGCCTTTGCTTAAGCAGAGGGCCTGGGGGAGGAGCGAGGCGCCATGAGCGGTTTAGCCCGGAAGCGACGGGTTCCGAGGACAACTTAAAGCTATGAATGGAAGCATCCCCCATCCCGTAAATCATGGGGAGGGGTGGCACGGCGGAGGGGCTCCCCGCCTGCGCGCAGCTTGGCGAGCACAGCCGGGGAGGAACCGTGACAGGACCCCTCTTCTTTTTGAATGCGCGGTCAGGGGAAGGGGGATGCTTTCTGTCGCGCAGGCGCCGAAGCCCTTCTCCAGGCCCTCTACCCATCCAGACAAGCGCCAAGCAGATAAATCATGAGCCATACCTCCGCGACCCCGGCGCCCTCGGCCGCCGACCGCATCATCATCGCCCTGGACGTGAAGAACAAAGCCGAAGCCCTGGCCCTGGTGGCGAAGCTCCCCCGGGCCCGCATGTTCAAGGTCGGGTTGGAACTCTTCACCGCCGAGGGGCCGGCTCTGCTCGGCGAGCTCCGGGCCGCCGGAAAGCAGCTTTTCCTCGACCTCAAGCTTCACGACATACCCAGCACAGTGGCCCAGGCAGTCAGGTCCGGAGCCCGGTACGGCGTGCAGTTGATGACGCTCCATGCCTCGGGAGGCGCGGAGATGATGGCCCGAGCGGCGGAGGCAGCCGCTGAGACGGCGGCCAAGGAGTCCGTGCCCCGGCCCAAGCTTCTGGGGGTCACCGTCCTGACCAGCCTCAAGGACGATGAGCTACGGCAGATCGGGTTTGCCGACGGCGCCGCGGCCCAAGTCCTGCGACTGGCCAAGCTGGCCAAGTCGGCCGGACTTGACGGCGTCGTCTCCTCGGCTCAGGAGATCACCGTCATCCGCCGGGAAACGGGGAGCGGGTTCCTTATTGTGACGCCGGGCATCAGGCCGGCCTGGGCGGCGGCCGGCGACCAGAAAAGGATCATGACCCCGGTCGAAGCAATCCGCCTGGGCGCCGACTATCTCGTCATCGGCCGGCCCATCACCCAGGCGCCTTCGCCCCAGGAGGCCTTCGATAAGGTCCTGGATGAGATCAGTTCCGGAGCATAGGAAATACTGCGCGCTGAACTATTCCCCGCCCTCACCTTAGGGAGGTTTTGAGAGCGGCAGCGGGCTCAGGCCACGCTCAGGCCTTGGTCGCCCGGACGCGGTCTTCCTGGGACATGGCGGCGAGTTGCCTGACTTCGTCGACGTTTAACCCCAGCCCTTTGGCCACGCCTTCGCCGTATTCCGCTTCGGCCTTATAGAACAGGGCGGTTTGGCGAAGCTGGATGCGCTTCTGCGCGTTCTTGAGGTGCCCGACAATGTTGCCGACCAGATGGGCCCGGTCTTCGCCGGTCATGACCTTGCGGTAAAGAGCTCCTGCCTGGACGAAGTCGACATCGCCGAGCTCATAAGCGTGGCGAGCGGCCATCCCGGAAACATCCAGGGGCGGGGCCGCCATTTCAGGCTGGGGGTAGGGGCCGCCGAAGCTGTTCGGCCAGTAGTTGGGGCCGCCCCCGCCGTTGTCGTCGAAACGCATGGCGCCGTCCCGCTGGTAGCTGTTCATACGGGCGGCCTTTGGGGCGTTGATGGGCAGGAGGTGGAAGTTGGGGCCGAGCCTGTGCCGGTGCGTGTCGTGGTAGCTGAACAGGCGCCCCTGCAGCATCTTGTCCGGGGACGGGCCGATGCCCGGAACGAAATTGCCGGGGGAAAAGGCCGCCTGTTCCACTTCGGCGAAGTAGTTCTCCGGATTGCGATTGAGGACCAGACGCCCGACATTCTGAAGCGGGAAGTCGGCGTGCGGCCAGACCTTGGTGACATCAAAGGGGTCGAAACGGTAGTTGCGCGCCTGCTCCGGAGTCATGATCTGGACTTCCAGCCGCCAGGAGGGGAACTCGCCTCTGCCGATCGCATCGAACAAGTCGCGGGTGACACAATCAGGGTCGACGCCGCGCATCCGTTCCGCTTCCGGGCCGGTGAAATTTTTTATTCCCTGTTCGGTCTTGAAGTGGAGCTTCACCCACCAGTATTCGCCCTTTTTGTTGTACCACATATAAGCGTGGCTGCTGAATCCGTTCATGTGGCGGTAGGCTCGGGGCGTGCCGCGGTCCGAGAAGAGGATGGTGACCTGATGGATGGATTCGGGCGTCAGGGACAGGAAGTCCCAGAACATGTCCGGGTCCTTCAGGTTGGTCGCCGGGTTGCGCTTTTGGGTGTGGATGAAGTCGGGAAACTTTAGCGGGTCGCGGATGAAGAAAACCGGGGTGTTGTTGCCCACCATGTCGTAGTTTCCTTCTTCCGTGTAAAATTTGATGGCGAACCCGCGGGGGTCCCGCTCCGAGTCGGCCGATCCCCGCTCGCCGCCGACGGTGGAGAACCGGAGGAAAACCTCGGTCCGTTTTCCCACCTCGGACAGGAAGTGAGCCTTGGTGTACCTGGTGACGTCGTGGGTGACCTCGAAAGTGCCGTGGGCTCCCGCTCCCTTGGCATGGACGACGCGTTCGGGAATCCGCTCGCGGTCGAAATGGGCCAGCTTCTCCATCAGGTGAATGTCCTGGACAAGCACCGGCCCCTTCGGTCCGGCGGTCAACGAGTTCAAATCGTTGTCCACCGGCATCCCGAAACCCGTAGTCAGGATTTTTTTGTCTTTAGTCATATCGGAATCTCCTTCTTCTAAATTGATTTTTATGAAATGATGCCCCTTGTTTCTCCCGGCATCGGGCGCACAGCCCCTTGAATTCGACGTGTGTTCTTTCCACGCTTCCCCAAGCCTTCACCTCGCTTGGGACAATGAGCTCATCGAACTCCCGGCTGGTGAAGTCGAACACTCGGCTGCATTTCTTGCAGATAAAATGATGATGGGGACGGATGTTCCCGTCAAAACGCACCCGGTTTTGGGATGACCCCAGCGTGGCGATCAGGCCTCGTTCGAGGAGCAGCCAGAGGGTCCGGTAAACGGTGTCCAGGGATACACTGGGGATCCTCTGGCGGACTCCCCTGTAGACCGATTCCACGTCGGGGTGCTCGCCGGACCGGATCACTTCGCGGAAGATCTTCAGGCGCTGATGGGTCGCCTTCACCCCGCTCTGTTTGAGCTCCTCCCTGAAGCGAGCCAGGCGCTCCTGTATCTCTTGGCCATCCTGCATCATAATCTCTAATTATATTTAAATAGTAATAAATCCTAAATAAGAATATATCATATCAACTTTCATTGTCAAGCCCCCCCGCATTGGAACCGATGCCGGGAGACTCACAACGAAGCGGGAATGATTTTTTTGGGAAAAGAAAGAGAGGGAGTTCGGCGGCTCCCTCTCCGAAGAAGTTCAGGGCAGAGTTTTACTTTTCTACGGCTTTGCGCGTGTTCTCTTCGATGGCTATAACGACCAAAATTCCTTCGGCGGCCGCGTAGAGGAGCAGAAAGTACAAAGCGCCGGCCAGCAGGATGCCGACGCCCACTAGGAATCTTGGCCGTTCCCTGGAACTGGGTCTGATGGAATTGGTCGGTAAAGGCAAACAGGATAAAAGCGACGACGCACACGACCGCTACGACCCAGGCGAAGATCTTTAGGATCCAGGCGATCGTTTTCAAAGCCGGGAATCTGTGTTGCGACATAGAATACCTCCCCTCCGAGTTATCCCTTCTGAGCCCGTCAGGGCGGGCCCTCAATCTCTGTTACAGCCCCACCACTCCGAAGCCGACGTGGAAGAAGATGGCCCAGGCGATGGTCCGGACCAGCCACATGGCGACGCCGACGACGACTAAGGTGATGATGAAATAGGTCAGCTGCTTGTCTTTGGGCGTGTCCATCATCGGAGCGGCGAAGCCCAGATAGAGGAGGTACAGGCCATACAGGCCGAAGAGCCACATCACCCAGGCATAGATGAACCAGGCGGGGATGAGGTACAGGATGCCGCCCACCCAGGCGGGGGTCATGCTGTACACGGCCAGGGCCATGGCATGCTCCAGGCTCTGCTTAGAGCCGAAATTAGGGCCCAGGGCGTTGATGACGAAGCCTACGCCGAAGGTCACAGCCAGGGTCAGGATGTAGCTGACGATGACGAAACCCAGCACCCGGCCGGCGATCCAGCGGGAGAACACTCCCCAGCCGATGAACTGGCACACCGCCGGAATGGCCGCCAAGGGGACGGCATAGCCCAGAAACAGGTTCTGGACCGACGTCTTCTCGGTTTTGATGACGGGCCATTCCTGGCTTGGCTTGATCAAGATGTTCTGCACTCTCTGAACTAGATTCATTCAATCCTCCTTCCAAGCTTAATTTATCGTCCTTTAATATATTTCATCGCCGCCAAACTGTCAACGCCGGTGCGGGCCGCCGGCAAAATCGCGGGTTGAAACATAGGGGGCGTCTGTGTGGAGGCGCGGGTCGGACTCGAACCGACGAATCGAGGTTTTGCAGACCTCTCCCTTAGCCACTTGGGTACCGCGCCTCATGGTCATTGGGAAACGATGCTGGTGAAGCCGCTGGAGCGGGCGATGGGACTTGAACCCACGACCTTCTGCATGGCAAGCAGACGTTCTACCACTGAACTACGCCCGCTCAATCTCATTTCTGAAACGCCGTTTAACCCTAGCAGAACGATAAAAATCTGTCAATAAGGGCGGGGAGCCCCTCTTCTACAGATTACTTATTATTGCTTGATCTCGACGCCGTCGCCCAGCCGGACAATGTCGTCCGTGGCAAGGAGCTTCAGGGTGGAGGTTTTGGACTGGACATCAGCCACGATTCCGTTGCCGACAGACCGGCGGAGCATCCCTTTCTCGGCCGGCCGGAAGACAGTCAATTGCTGCCCGACCCGGAGGCCGGCCTCGCGGCCGAT
This sequence comes from Candidatus Aminicenantota bacterium, assembly GCA_963702835.1. Lineage (GTDB taxonomy): Bacteria > Acidobacteriota > Aminicenantia > Aminicenantales > JAFGAV01 > JAFGAV01. The sequence goes on along the minus strand of OY969762.1, from coordinate 154,120 downwards.
ATCGATCAGGACCCAGTCGCCATAGCTGTTTAGGTTGAGCTCGCCGGCCAGATAAATGATTGTCCCGGACAGGACTTTCCGCGGCGCCTTGTAGGGAACGTACCCTTGGTCCTTGCCTTCGAGTTGCTTCTTGATCTCAAAGGGGACCAGGAGGTCGTCCACCCGGACGACGCCGCAGGACTTTTCAATCCGGGCCGCGGCTTTATTCTCGTCGACGTACAGAATCTTCACCCGTCCCCGCCGGAAAAATAAAGGGCCGTAGGACTGGACCTTCAAGGGATGGTTCACCCTGCCCCCGGGCTCGAGAACGAGCAGGACCTGGTCCTTGGCCAGACCCTGAGCCTTTCCGGCCGAGAGGTAGACGACCTCGCCGTCGGTGTGCAGGGCAATCTCCTCCCTTTCGGCGCCGACAATCTTGAGCTTTGGCAGTGGGCCATCCAGGATGAAGAAGGAACAGTAGAGGTCTGTATCACTCAGGAGAGGATAGGTCTCTAGGAAGATTTTGGCCTTCTGGGATCTGGGTTTCCTGGCCGCAGGGAAGGCCGGTGAAGCCGAGGGCCAGAAAGGCCGCTGCGATAATCAAGCCAAAGCGGATTGTTTTTCTCATATCGTCACCTCTGCCCCATACAAGCTTTGTTCTTATTATAAGTGCGTCCAGTCAAGCCTGTCAATCAGCCAAGGCCTGTTTCATACGGCTCAGGAATTCTTTTTTATCAATATACCCGGAGGCCCTGAGGCGGGCCCTCTCCCGGCCGTCGGCGCCCAAGAAGACAAGGGTGGGCACTCCCGCGACTCCGTATTGCTTCCTGAGTTTCTCGGTCTGCGGGTTCATGGAAAAGGTCAAATCGGCCTTGACCATGAGGAATCGCCTGGAAAGGGCGGCCACCTCGGGGTCGGAAAAGGTTTTTTTATCCAGCTCATGACAGGGGATGCACCAGTCGGCATAGAAATCGATAAACACCGGCCGGCCTTCTTTGGCCGCCTCCAGAAGCCTGGCCTCATTATAGGCCAGCCATTGGATGGAGCCCGGACTCGGGACTCCGCCCGGCTGGGAGGCCAGCTCCGAGATCCGGCGGTCCATGGAACCCTTGATGCCTCCCTGGGCGAACAGCAGGGCGACGACGAAAAAGCCGATTCCTACCAGGTTGCGGAGCACGGGAAAAAGTTTCCCTCCCGTCCGGGTAGGCTCGACCCAAGCCAGGTAAATGCCGGCCAGGGCAAGCAGGAGGGCCATGGCCAAGCTGTAAAGCAGAGGGTCGGGAAAAAGCGGCTGCAGGAAATACAGGGCCATGGCCAGCAAGATGAACCCGAAGATCTTGCGGACCCAGACCATCCAGGCCCCGGAGCGGGGCAGCCGGTTGACGCTGCCCGAGAAAACGGCCAGGACCAGGAACGGCAGGCCCAAGCCCAGGGCCAGGACGAAAAACATCCAGAACCCCAGCAGCACACTCCCCCGGTCGCCGACATAGGTCAACAGGCCCAGGACGAACGGGCCGATGCAGGGCGCGGCCACCACACCCACGGTCAGCCCCATGAACAGCGTTCCGAAAAAGCCTCGGCGTGATGTGCCGGCCAAATTATTCAAGAAACGTGGCAGGCGGAACTCATACAGGTCGAACATGCTCAAGGCCAAGGCAATCATGATGGCGGCGATGGCCGCCAGCACAATCGGAATCTGCAGGGCTGCGCCGAACAACCCGCCGGTGAAAGCCGCCACCGAACCGAGCACGGAATAGGCCACAGCCATGCCCAGGATATAGAACAGGGCGTGAGCGATGAGGTTTCCTTTTTTTCCGCCGGCTTGTCCGCCGAAATAGCTGACGGTGATGGGGATGAGCGGATAGACGCAGGGCGTCAGGTTGAGGGCCAGCCCGCCCAGAAAAACCAGCAGGAAAGTAAGCGGCAATCCCCTTTCCCGGACGGTTTTGGCCAGGCCATCTGAGCTTCCGGATTGGCCGGTCGCCTTTGACGGAGCAGCGGCAGGCGAAGCCATAGGCTGGCGGCCGCCCTCAGGCTCTTTAGCCAGCGGAGCTGTTGGGTTGCCTTCGGGTTGCTCTTTGACAAGCTCTTTTGTCGGCCCGACGGACGCGCCTTCGGCCGAAACCGGGAAGACGGCCCTGAACTTGACTTCGTCCGGCGCCAGGCAGGAATTGTCGTCGCAGGCCTGATAGCCCACCGATCCTTCAATAGCGATCTCGCTTCCCTTAAACTCCTTGGCCAGGGTAACCGGGACTCTGACCTTGACTGTGCCCTCGAAGACAGCCAGGGGCTTGTCCGTAAAGCTGAACATCTTCATCTCGGCCGCGGGAAAAACGGCGGGCCCGAATTTCAGTCCCCCGGCCGGCTTGAAGACCACCGCGGTGGGCACAAGATTATTCTCGGCCGGCTGGTCGGAGTTGACATGAAAGCCCGGCGCGATGCGCAGCTCGAAAGTCATCTCCACGGTTTTGTCCGGGGCGAATGCGGCCGGCGGCGCCTGGACTCGGACAGCCAGGACCTGCTCGCCGGCCTGTCCGGCGGCCAGAACTACGGCGGAAATCAGCAAGCCGACGATTATCAACCAAAAGTGCTTCGTGCTAGCCCTCATATCTCACATCCAACAAGGATCCTTCACATAAGGGGAATCAGATCCCGAGCACGGACAGAGTATAGGCTGGGGAAAGGAGAAGAGTCAACGCTCATTCAAGCGGCCAAATGAGCATACTTTAGACGCTTTATATAAGGAGATGGCCGGAACGGTCGCAGCGACCATTTTTCCAATAGGAAGGTTCTGTTCTATTTCTTGTGGGCCGTAAGGAATTGGGCAAGGGCCGGCCGGGGTTGCCTGAAGCGACCATGAGAGGGTTTAGCCTTCCCGAGCCGCCCTTCGAGGGAACCCGGCTTCCCGGGCGCCGAGGATGTCTGAGCCTCTTGATCATCAGGGAACGGGTCCATGATTCCAAAAGGCATGTTTTAAGCGATGATCTTTGGTGCGAGTTCCGCAGGCGCTGAGAAGACGACAAGGGAACGGCGTTAAAAACCTTCCCGGGAGCAAGACCGTTCCGGCCTTCTCCTCAGACCTGCGCAAACCCGATTTTCTTGACATCTTTTCGGGAGGTAAGCTATCATGACGGGTCGTATTTATATTTTTTTCCTTATTATAACGGCCCGTTTCATAAACCTCATTAATAATCCTGTCCGGCATTTTTGATTCCCTCAAGGGAGGCGCCATGAGCGCATGCAAGCACCGCTGGTCGATGACCAACATCCGTCAGGGATACCTAGTCATCGAGGGCTGCTTCGAGTGCGGGGCCCGCTCCTCGTTCTTTTCCACCGAGACCTTCCCGCCCATCGATGAATACCAGGAAGGGAAGCACTTCTGGGTCCACCTGGGCAACTACCAGGCCGTCAAGTTCGACCTCGTGTGTGACCTCTGCCGGAAGACGGTCAACCTCAGCGACATGATGGGGCTGATGCTGTCCACCTGTCAGGACTCCGACTGCGAGGTGGCCCGCCTGGCCAAACGGGAGGGGCCGGGAGCTTGGGTCTATGTGGCCCTCTGCGCCGACAGCACCCACCGGGCCGGCCGCTGCGTCAGCGACGAGGGCATCGAAGCCCTCAACCGGTATTTCAACCAGAATATCAAGGCCCCCGGCAAGAAAATCATCGTCGTCCCCTGCCGGCTGTGCAGCAGCATCGACAAGTGCCGGGGCATCGTCATTGCCGATACGGGCCTGACCGACCTGGACGCCCAGACGGCCCAGGCCGAGCGGCAACGCCAACGCGGTTGAGCGGGAGGAATATATGAAAGTCAAAGAACTGGCGGACAAGCTGGGGCTTAAGGCCGTCAACGCTTACAAGGACAAGGACGTGGAGAGCGTTTATATCTCCGACATGGTCTCGGACATCATCACCGCGGCCAAGGCCAACAGCCTCCTCATCACCCTGCAGACGCACAAGAGCCTCATTGCCGCGGCCAACCTGGTGGACGTGGCCATGATTGTTTTCGTCAAAGGCAAGACCCCGGCCAGTGACGTCGTGGAGCTGGCCACCAAGGCCGGAATCGGGCTGTTCGTTTCGGAGGCCGACACCTGGACCTTCGCCCGGAAGCTGGCCGAGATAGGGCTTAAGTAACGGCCGTGTCGGGCGATCCCTGGGCCGCGCTCAGTCAGGATTTCGCCGGGGAGCCGGCCGACCTCATTCCCGTGCTGCAGAGGGTGCAGGCCGCCGAAGGCTATCTCCCCCCCGATTCCATCCGCCGCGTCGCCCGCTGGCTCAAGATCTCGGAGAACGAGATCTACGGCGTCGCCACCTTTTTCGCCCAGTTCCGCTTCAGCCCGCCGGGCCGGCATCTGCTCAAGGTCTGCCTGGGCACGGCCTGCCACGTCAAGGGCGGCGAGCAGATGCTGGAGGTGCTCCGCCGCCGCTTGGACGTCGAGCCGGGAGAAAGCACGGCCGACGGCCAGTACCAGCTCGAGCGGGTGGCCTGCCTGGGCTGCTGCGCCCTGGCCCCGGTGGTCAGCCTGGACAACAAGATCTACGGCCAGACTTCGGTCCTGAAAGTACAGGAGCTATTGGATGCCCGCCAGAAACGCGAAAAGCCTTGAGGCCCAGCGGAGCCGGGCGGCCGAAGAGTGGGCCGCCCTCCAGAATAACTCCCGCCCCGTGATCTACGTCGGCGCCGGCTCCTGCGGCCTGGCCGCCGGAGCAGAGGAAGTCATCGAGGCCATGGAGAGCTATCTGGCCAAGAATAAAATCGAGGCCGACCTCCTGCGGGTGGGCTGCATCGGGCCGTGCTACCTCGAGCCGCTGGTGGACATCCAGATGCCCGGCCAGTCCCCGTATCAGTTATTCCAATGTACACCCCGGCCCTGATCCAGGACGTCCTCGAGTCCTTCTTTGAAAAAGGCGAGGTGTACCAGCGCCGCCTGGTGGGCCACCTCGGAGCGGACGGCGGCGACGGCCTGCCCCGGTTCTTCGACCATCCCATGCTCGCCCGCCAGGTGCGGGTCGTCCTGCGCAACTGCGGGATCATCGACCCCGAGAACATCGACCATTACCTGGCCCGGGACGGCTACCGGGCCTTTGAGAAATGCCTGTCCCTGCCCTGGAAGGAAGTCCTGGACATCGTCAAGAAATCCGGGCTGCGCGGCCGGGGCGGCGCGGGCTTCCCCACCTGGCGCAAGTGGCCGCTCTGCCGCGAGAACGAGAGCGACACGCGCTACCTGATCTGCAACGCCGACGAGGGCGACCCGGGCGCGTTCATGAACCGCTCCCTCATCGAGGGCGACCCGCACGCCGTGCTGGAAGGGCATGCTCATCGCCGGCTACACCATCGGCGCCAGCCAGGGCTCCATCTACATCCGGGCCGAATACCCCCTGGCCATCGAGCGGCTCCGGCGGGCCCTGGCCGACATGAGGGAGCTGGGGCTCCTGGGCGAGCGGATCCTGGGCAGCGATTTCAGCTTCGACATCAAGATCAAGGAGGGCGCGGGCGCCTTCGTCTGCGGCGAGGAGACCGCCCTCATCGCCGGCATCGAGGGCCGGCGGGGCATGCCCCGCACGCGGCCGCCATTCCCCGCCGAGGAGGGGCTGTGGGGCAAGCCGACCATCATCAACAACGTGGAGACGCTGGCCACTCTCCCCCACATCATCCGCAACGGCGCCGAATGGTACTCCCAGTTCGGCACCGAGACCTCCAAGGGGACCAAGACCTTCAGCCTGGTGGGCAAGGTCCGCCGCACCGGGCTCATCGAGGTCCCGCTGGGCATGACCCTGCGCAGCGTCATCTACGATATGGGCGGCGGGCTGGTCAAGGAGTTCAAGGCGGTTCAGACCGGCGGCCCCTCGGGCGGCTGTCTGGGCGAGGAGTTCCTCGACTTACCCATCGACTATGAGTCCCTGGCCGCGGCCGGCTCGATCATGGGCTCCGGCGGCCTGATCGTCATCGACCGCAACACCTGCATCGTGGACACGGCCAAGTATTTCCTGAACTTCACCCAGGCCGAGTCGTGCGGCAAGTGCGTGCCCTGCCGGGTGGGGACCCGCCACCTGGTGCACATCCTGGAGCGGATCTCCCAAGGGACAGGGAGAGCTCGACGACCTGGCCAAGCTGGAGCACCTGGCCCGCTCCATCAAGGGCGGTTCGCTGTGCGGGCTGGGCCAGACCGCGCCCAACCCGGTGCTCACCGCGCTCAAGTATTTCCGCGACGAGTTCCTGGCCCACATCAAGGACAAGCGCTGCCCGGCCGCGGTCTGCCGCGACCTGGTCGTCTACCGGATCATCAAGAACAAGTGCACCGGCTGCCAGCGCTGCGTGCAGGTCTGCCCCACGGGGGCCATCAGCGGGCCCCGTTCCGAGCCGCACAACCTGGACGAATCCAAGTGCATCAAGTGCCGCTCCTGCTACGAGATCTGCCGCTTCGACGCCATCGCCGGCGACGCCATCGTCATCGAATCGAGAGCTTAGCTATAGAGGATAAGTTGAGCCCCAAACCCGTCCGCGCCAAGGAAGCCAAAACCATCATCATCGAGATCGACCACCGCCCGGTATCCTGTCCGGAAGGGGTATCCGTCCTGCGGGCCGCCGAGCTGAGCGGCATCTACATTCCCTCGCTGTGCTCCCACAAGGACCTCTCCGCCTTCGGCGGCTGCCGGCTGTGCATGGTCGAGATCGAGGGGATGCGCGGCTATCCCCTGGCCTGCAGCACCATCGTGGCCGAGGGGATGAAAGTCCTGACCGAGACCGCGGCCCTGCGCGAGATGCGCCGGGAGATCCTGCAGCTCATCCTGAGCGAGCATCCTTCGAGCTGCCTGATCTGCGACGAGCAGGAGGAGTGCCGCCAGAGCATGGTCACCATCCGCAAGGCCGGGGTGACCACCGGCTGCCGCTACTGCCCCAACGACGGCCAGTGCGAGCTCCAGGCCGTGGTGGAGCGGCTGGGCGTCACGCGACATCCACTACCCGGTCTATTACCGCGGCTATGAAGCCGAGCACGACGACCCGTTCTTCGACCGCGACTACAACATCTGCATCCTGTGCGGCCGCTGTGTGCGGATGTGCCAGGAGGTGAGGGGCGCCTCGGTCCTGGCCTTTAAGTTCCGGGGGCCGAAGACCCAGGTCGGGCCGGCCTTCGGCCGGACCCACCTCGAGGCCGGCTGCGAGTTCTGCGGCGCCTGCGTCTCGGTCTGCCCCACCGGCACCCTTGCCGACAAGGTCTCCAAATGGGACGGCCGGCCCGACGGGTTCAAGATATCGACCTGTCCCTTCTGCGGCCTGGGCTGCCAGGTCGAACTCCATCACAAGAACGGCCGGCTGTCCAGGGTCAATCCCGGCCTTGACCCCGAGATCAACGACGGACAGCTCTGCGTGCGCGGCCGGTTCTGCCTGCCCGAGACGACCCACCATCACCAGCGGGCCAAGAAACCCGTGCTCCGGCGCGGCCGCTACTTCCGGGAAGTGACCTGGGCCGAGGCCCTGGATGAGGTGGCCTCCAGGCTCAAGGGGCTGGGACCCGAAGACATCCTGATGGCCGTCTCCTCCGACCTGACCAACGAGAGCCTCTTTGCCGCCCAGAAGTTTATGCGGACCTGCCTGAAATCGAACAGCATCGACTCCACCGCCCGTTGGACTCTGCCCGGCGGGGTGGGACTGTGGGCCTCTCTGTTCAGCCTGCCCATTTCGATCAAAGCCATCTCCTCGGCCGAGGCCATCATAGCCGTCGGGCTGGATTCAAGGTTCTCCTTCTCGGTGGCCGGGGTCGAGGTGCGCCGGGCCTTGAAGGAAGGCTCGACCCTCGTCACCATCGATTCCAACGAGTCGAACCTGGCCCGCTACACCGGACACTGGCTGCGGCCCGCCCCGGAAAAGCAAGGAGCGGCGTTCAAATTGCTGACGGAAAGGCTCCTGGCCTCGGGCCAGAAAAAGGATCGTCCGCCGATCTAAGAAAAACGGGCCTGGACGAGGAGGGCTTGGAGAAAGCCGTTGACGCTCTATGGCCGGCCCGCGACTTGGCCGTCGTGGTCGGCCCGGCGGCCTTCGCCCAGGACGGCGGGCAGGACATCGCCCGGGCCCTGGTGAAGCTGTCCGAAAGGCCGAACACCACCATCCTTCCTCTCTATCAAGGCGCCAACACGCGCGGCGCGCTCGAGCTGGGCGTGTTCGGCGAGTTCCTGCCCGGCCTAGCCCGGGCCAAGGAACCCGGGCTCAGGCTGGCCGACGTCCTGGAAGGAAAGGCCAAGCCGAAAGTTATCTATCTTGTCGGCGAGGTTCCCTTCTTCAAACGTCCGGACTGTGAGTTCGTCATCAGCCAGGACATCTATCACCCGCCCTTCGAGGTGGACGCCTTCCTGCCCGCCTCCAGCTTCGCCGAGGCTGAGGGGACGCTGACCAACGTCGAGGGACGGGTCCAGGAACTGGTCAGGGTCGAGGACCTTCCGGACAGCGCCTCGAACGGGTTCAGCCGGCCGGACTGGTTCATCTTCGGCGAGATCTCCAAAAAACTCTCCTGCCCGGGTCTGGAATACGCCGACTCGAAGCAAGTCCTCCAGGAGATCAGCCGGACCGTAGCGGGATACCCGGCTGCACCCGACCGCCGGCCCCGCCGTTTCAAGCCGGCCGAGAACATCCCCTGGGACAAGCCCCCGGCCTCCCCTTCCCCGGCGGCCGAAGACGGCTTCCGGCTGGTGGTCGAGCCCGGCGGGTTCCGCCACCGGGGGATTGACCTCAGCTCCGTTGTGGAAGGGCTGTCCGAGCTCCGGCTGGAAGAAGCCTTCCGCCTTCATCCCGAGGACATGCAGAGGCTCGGGCTGCAGAACGGGGACATCATCAAAGTGGGGCTGGACGGCTGGGCGGTTACCGCCCCGGTGCGGGCCGACGCCGACTGCTTTGCCGGCGCGGTCTATATCCACCGGCCGCTGGCCTACGGCGGGATCGGCCACCGCCGCGGCCTCGAGCCGCTCTACCGGCTGTCCGGCGACTCCCTGCGGGTAAAGATCGCGCGGGGCGAACAGCCGGCCGGACAAAGCTGCGTTCTGCCCGGGCCGGGAAAAACAGGGAGTTGAGCATGTATCGAGTCGTGGAACGCCGGATGATCGTGCCCAACCTGCATGAGTTCACGGTCGAAGCGCCCCTGGTCACCCCCTCGATCCGTCCCGGGAATTTCGTCATCCTGCGTCCGGACGAGACGGGCGAACGGGTGCCCCTGTCGGTGGCCGATTGGGACCCCGGGGCGGGCACGGTGACCTCCATCTTTATGCAGGTGGGCGCCACGACGGCCAAGCTGGCCCGCTTGAGGCCGGGGGACTCCATCCCCACCTACGCCGGCCCTCTGGGCAAGAGCACCGAAATCGGGAAGTTCGGCACGGTCCTCTGCGTCGGGGGGTGCTACGGCATCGGCAGCATCTACCCGGTGGCCCGCTCGCTCCACGAAGCCGGCAACACGGTCTTCACCCTGCTCGAAGCCCGAAGCCGCTACCTTCTCTACTGGCAGGACAAGTTCAAGGCTGTCTCCGAGCGGGTCATCGAGGTCACCCGGGACGGGTCGGCGGGCTACAAGGGCCACGTCTCGCGCCTGCCCGAGATCCTGACTCTGGAGAAGATCAAGCCCGACCGCATCATCGTCAACGGCTGCACCTTCCAGATGATGCGGGCCTCCCAGGTGACCCGGGAGCTGGGGATTAAGACCATCGTCAACATGAACCCCATCATGATCGACGGCACGGGCATGTGCGGGGTCTGCCGCCTGACCGTGGCGGGCAAGACCAAGTTCGCCTGCGTGGACGGGCCGGATTTCGACGGCCACGAAGTGGACTGGGAGGAGTTCCTCAAGCGGCGGAAGACTTACAACCCCGAAGAGGTGCAACCCCTGCGCAAAAGCGGGTGCGCCTCCCATTTCTGAAGCTGAGGAGTGCGGCGCGGTGTCCAAGAAGATCATTCCTAAAAAGTTCCCCATGCCCAAGCAGGAGCCTTTCGAGCGGATCAAGAACTTCGAGGAGGTGGCCCTGGGCTTCACCCCGGAGCTGGCCCGCCGAGGAGGCCTCCCGCTGCCTGTCCTGCAAGAACCCCCTTCTGTGTGGCCGGCTGCCCGGTGGCCATCGACATCCCCGGCTTCATCAAATGACATCATGGCCGACGACTTCGGCCGCGGGGTCCGCCAGATCAAGGAAACCAATGCCCTGCCCGCGGTCTGCGGCCGGGTCTGCCCCCAGGAGGACCAGTGCGAGAAAGTCTGCGTCCTGGGCAAGAAGAATGAGCCGGTGGCCATCGGCCGGCTGGAGCGCTTCCTGGCCGACTGGGAAGCGGCCTCGGGCAACATCGAGAAGCCGGAAATGGCGCCCCCTAACGGGAAAAAAGTGGCCATCGTCGGCTCGGGCCCGGCCGGGATCACCGTGGCCAACGACCTGGCCCTGCTGGGCTACGGGGTCACCATATTCGAGGCCCTGCACGACGCGGGCGGCGTCCTGACCTACGGCATCCCCGAGTTCCGCCTGCCCAAGGCCATCGTCCACCGCGAAGTGGAGTATGTCCGCAGCCTGGGGGTGAAGCTCCATCTCGACTACATCGTGGGCAAGACCCGGACGGTGGACAGCCTGCTCCAGGAATTCGACGGCATCTTCATCGGCGCCGGAGCGGGGCTGCCCTGGTTCATGGAGATCCCCGGGGAGAACCTGAACGGCGTCTATTCGGCCAATGAATACCTGACCCGCTGCAACCTGATGAAGGGGTTCCGCTTCCCCGCCTACGACACGCCCCTCAAGTGCGCTTCCCGGGTGGCGGTCTTCGGCGGCGGGAACGTGGCCATGGATTCGGCCCGCACGGCTCTGCGCCTGGGCGCCGACGAGGTCCACATCGTCTATCGCCGCAGCCGCGCCGAGCTTCCGGCCCGGATCGAGGAGGTGGAGAATGCCGAGGAAGAAGGGGTGATCTTCGATTTCCTGACCCTGCCCGTCCGGCTCATCGGCGATGAGGCGGGCTGGCTGACCGAGATCGAGTGCCTGAGGATGGAGCTGGGCGAGCCCGACGAGTCCGGCCGGCGCAGGCCGGTGCCGGTCAAGGGCTCGGAGTTCCGGATGAAGGCCGATGCCGTGGTATGCGCCATCGGCAACAGCCCCAACCCCCTCATTCCCATGACCACTCCGGGCCTGACCATCGGCAAAAAGGGCAACATCGTGGCCAGCGAGGAAGACGGCCGGACCTCGCGCGAACGGGTGTGGGCCGGCGGCGACGTGGTGACGGGCGCGGCCACCGTCATCAGCGCCATGGGCGCCGGCCGCAAGGCGGCCAAGTCCATCCATGAGGCCCTGTCCAAGTAGCCCATGAAACTCTCCGATATCCGGGACCTTCTCCACTGCGCGACGCTCAGCGGCGAGGAATTGCTGAACTTAGAGGTGGAGACCGCCGTGGCCTCCGACGGGATGAGCGAGGTCCTGGCCCGTCCCCATCCGGGGGCCATATTGATCACCGGCCTGACCAACATTCAATCGGTGCGGACGGCGCTGGTGGCCGACATACCGGCCATTCTCTACGTGCGGGGCAAGCGTCCCAACGAGAAGACTGTCGAGGTGGCCCGCGACAAGAAGATCGTCCTGCTGGCCACTACCGAAGGCATGTTCGACTCCTGCGCCCTCCTGCGGGAGCGGGGGCTCAAGGGCGGGATGTAGCATGGCCGAGGTCCTGATGAAGAGGATGTTCGAGGTGCGGGGGGGGACTTTGACAAGGCCGGCGAAACCTCGACCGAGATCAAAACCCTGCTCAAGGACCTGGGCATCGACCCGGGCATCGTCCGGCGAGCGGGGGTGGTGACCTTCGAGGCCGAGATGAACGTGGTCATGTACGCGGAGAAAGCCCAGGTGACCCTCATCCTGACCGACGAGGACATCGCCGTCGAGGTCAAGGACCAGGGGCCCGGCATCCCCGACATCGAGCTGGCCATGCAGGAGGGCTACTCCACGGCCACCGATGAGATGCGGGAGATGGGTTTTGGGTTCGGCATGGGCCTGCCCAACATCAAGAAGAACTCGGACCACTTCACCCTGGAATCCGAGTTGGGCAAAGGGACGCGCCTTTACTCCGTGATCCGGCTGGACTCCGATGCTTCCCCTGACACACGGGTTTAGGATCGAGGCGGACCGCTGTCAAGGCTGCCTTTCCTGTATGCGGATCTGCCCGACCCATGCCATCCGGGTCAAGAACGGAAAGGCCCGCTATGAGCCCGGCCAGTGTATCGACTGCGGGTCGTGCTTGACGGCCTGCCGCTACGGAGCCATCATCGCCACCACCTTATCCTCCGAGGACCTCTTCAAATTCCAGTTCAAAGTGGCCGTGCCCTCGCCGGTCCTGTTCGGCCAGTTTCCGGCCGGGATCACGCCCGACCACATCCACGAGGGCCTGCACTGGCTGGGGTTCGACGCGGTGTGGGATTACGGCGTGGACCTCATCCTGGTCGGCCGGGCCATCACCCGCTACCTGGCCGACTGGAAGGGGACCTTCCCACTCATCTCCACTTCCTGCCCGGTCATCGTCCGCCTGGTCCAAGTGTCCTACCCCCGCATGGTGGACCAGCTCGTCCAGGTCCAGATCCCGCGCGAGATAGCCGGCCGGGAGGCCAAGCGCCGCTATTCGGAGGAATTGGGCCTCTCCCCCGATCAAGTCGGCGTCATCTACATCACGCCCTGTCAGGCCAAGACGATCTCCATCCTCCAGCCGGCCGAAGGAGTGGAGAGCTACCTCGACGGCGCCCTGGGCATCAACGCCGTCTACAACGGCATCCTGGCCTACGCCAACCTCCACCGGGATGACGGCAAGAAACCTTCCCCCCGGAACCTCATCCGCAATTCCACCATGCTGCAGTGGTCGCTGAGCGAAGGCCTGGGCCGCATCCTGTCCCACCACCAGTACCTGCACGTCACCGGGCTGCCCAACATTATCCAGGTCTTCGACGACATCGAGAAGGGCAAGCTCCGCAACGTGGCATACCTGGAGGCCTTCTGCTGCTGGAGCGGCTGCACGGGCGGGAACCTGACCGTGGCCAATATCTACGTCACCCTGAGCAAATTCCATACCCTGATCAGCCAGCTTCCGGAAACCGACCCCCAGACCGAGGCCGAGGTGGAAAGGCGCTGCCCCCTGGAAAACTTTTCCCTGGACCGTCCCGTCCGGCCGAGGCCGGTCAAAGGCATGCCGGGCGACCTCAGGGAGCGGGTCAGGATTATGCAGAAGGCCGAGGAGATTCTCAATTCACTTCCCGGCCTGGACTGCGGGCTGTGCGGCGCGCCTACCTGCAAGGTGCTGGCCCGCGACGCCAGCATGGGCGACGCGGTCCGGACGGACTGCGTCTTTTACTCCAAGGAACGTCTCCGGGATCTCCAAAAGCGCCACATCCACAAGGGCCGGCCCGGCCCAAAAGCCTAAAGAGGCGAGGGCGGTCATAAATAGCTGGCAGCTATCTAATGACCCAGATATTCATATTGAATTTCGGCAAATAGATAACTGTCACCGGTTCAGTCACCGGTTGAGCAACTTTTTCTTGTCTTTAATCGCGCGGAGAAGGCCGGGCAGTAGCCGCTCGAGTTCTTCGGTCGTGTAGGCCGAAGAGACAACTTCAGCCCGGCCATCCTTGACCAGGCAGGAAATATCACGGGACTCTTTGGTCAACAGAACTTTCGGGTCGTTCGGGCTCGGCTCCAGGCGGCTGACCAGGAGGGCCATTCGCTCCCCCCCATCCCTGCTTTGGATCAGGATATTGGCATGGATATTCTTGTTGGTGTCGTCGTCGCCTTCGCCTATAAAAAAATCCCAAGCGATGAAATCCTGGCCCGGATAAGGCCCCAGCTCTTTGACCTCTTTATATATGCTGCTCAAAATATCCAGGTAATTTTCTTTCCGAGCTATCCCGTCCCCCTTAGACAAAGCGCCGGAGACCGCCGAGAGAAAAATGACCACCCCGGAAAAAAACCAGACAAAAATCAACCCGGCCTTAGGCATCTTCTCGACCATCGCTTCCTGGGGGCTTTCTCCATTATGATTCACCTCAACAGAGACGACAAGCCATTTAAGCTTGAAATTCCCCTAAAAAAATTGACAGGGCCAACCGTTGAAGCTTAAAATGCCGATAGCATTCTCAACAATTAAAAGGGGGGGCCAAGATGGCAAAATCGTATTCCAAGGTCGACCGTCAGGACTGGAAAAAAGGGTTTCTGGTGGGCGACGTCCGCATCTGGAAGGATTTTACTTTCACCGGCTGGATCGCGCGCACCCTGATAAAGATCAGGGACATGCTGCCCATGAAGGAAACCTGGAACCACGTCTCCGTGGCCGTCGGCCCCTTTCAAGATATCTCCGCCGAAATCGGCCGCGGAGTCAAGGTCATCGACGTGGACATCCCTAAAAAAGTCGAACACTCCGAGCTGCGCACCTACCGCTTCCGAAAGCTGACCAATCAGCAGCGCCGGAAGATTCAAAAAGAGATGAAAAATCACCTGGGTAAAAAATACGCCACCACTATGTGGGTCCTGAACGGGTTGACCATCTTGATGTTCTACTTTTTCCTTCTGTACGTCGTCCCCCTTGCGCTTTTTATCATCATCGCCTTAATTTTCAGGCCCTTGTCTAAAGCTTCATGGATCGGCCTGATCGGGATGGGGGGTCTCATTTTGATTTGGTTTTTGTTGAGGCTGCTTGTCGATAATCTGAAAAAGCGCGACCGGAAATACGAGCACTGCTCTGAAAATTTCGCCCTGATTTTCGGGGCCGTCCGCATGTGGTCACCGCTGGCCCGCGATGCCAACTGCGACTTCCCCAATGGAATCCTTCAGGTTTTGGAAAACTTGAGGCTGCAGGGGTCTGTCGAGCTCATCCATGTCAAGCCGCGCGGGATGGCTTATCCCTGCCCCTCGGCCCTCATCCCGCCCGTCCTTAAGCGCAAGCCCCCCAAGTCATTCTTGGCCCGGCTGCTGCCGTAGAAACGATCCGCATCAGGCTGAACAATCCAGCCATTGACAGAGGTGGGAACCAAACGATATAGTTTTTTTTCAAATGAAAACGGGTACAATCCTGCTTGCGGCGGCCATCAGCCTCGGCCTGGCCGGCTGTGTGTCCGGCCCCAGAAAGCCGGGCCTCAATGACGAAAAAAATCCGCGGCACCAGTATGAGAAAGCCGTCCTGGCCTTGAGGTACGGCCTGCCCGAGGAAGCCCTCAAGTATGTGGAGCTGGCCCTTTCCCTCGACGCCGGACACTACCCGTCCGCTTTTCTCCTGGCCGTGATCCAGATCCAGAAAAGGAATTTCAGCCAAGCGGCCGCGGCCCTGGAAAAATGCGTTGAGCTCCAGCCTGATTCGGCCGAAGCCCGCAGCTATCTCGGGGCGGTCTATCTGGAGCTGGGACAGCCGGAAAAAGCGGAGGCCGAGCTTCTCAAATCGTTCTCCCTGGACGGCAATTCAAGGGCGAGCTTCAACCTGGCCAAGCTGTATTTTCAACGAAAGGAATTCGACCGGGCGCTTGAATATATCGACAAAACGACTCAGAAAACCAGCCGGGAGGCGGCCGCCTACAACCTCAAGGGAATTGTCCTCAACGAGCTGAAACGATACCCGGAAGCCGCCTTGAACTACCAGGCCGCCCTGGCCGTTACTCCGAACGACCCGAACATAATGGTCAACCTGGGAATCGCCTATCTCAACAGCGGCGAGAACGCCAAGGCCCGCCAAGCTTTTGAGGAGGCTTTGCCCCTGATCAAAGACCCTGCCCTGCAAGAGAAGGTGGACGGCTATCTGAAGCTGACCAAGGAACCTTCTCCCTGACTTGCCGGCCCGTCAATCTTCTTGAATGGATGAGCCAAACTGCCGTCAACGCCGCAAAATTGGAGGATGGCATGAATCGGAGAAAATTCTTAAAAACATTATCGGCGGCAACCGCCATGGCCGGTGCCGGGTCTCTCTTGGCCCAGGAAAGCTTGCCGCCTGTGACCCTTCCCGCCCCGGAAAAGGACGGCGGAAAGTCCGTGCTGGCCGCCTTGCGGGAAAGAAAGACGAACCGGTACATTAGTGCCAAGAAGCTTCCTCCGCAGGTGCTGTCTAACCTTCTCTGGGCGGCCTTCGGCGTGAATCGCAAGAACGGGCCGTTCGGCCAGTTGGGCAGGACGGCGGCCTCGGCCAGCAACTCCCAGGAGATCGACATCTATGTCGCCCTGCCTGAAGGAACCTACCTATATAAAGCAGTTCCTCACCGGCTGGCTCCTGTGGCGGCAGAGGATCTCCGCGAGAAGGCCATTAGCCGCGGCCAGCGCGGCACGGCCGCCGGTCAGGCTCCGGTGAATCTTATTTATGTCGCGGATATCGCCAAGTACAGCCAGGCAGGGTTTCAGGAACCGGGCTTAAGAGATCCGGAAATCCAGAAGTCTTATTATAATGTCGCTACGGGCCTTATCGCCGGGAACGTTCATCTGTTTGCCGCCTCCCAAGGCTTGGCCGCCTGGTTTCACAACTGCGATAAAGAGGGCCTGGCCAAGGCGCTGAAACTTCGGCCTGACCAGCGCGCGCTTTATGGCCAGACCGTGGGGTATCCGGCTAAAAGCTAATACTTATCCATCATCCGGTACTGCACGGCCTCGGAGACATGGACGGGGCGCGGTCTTTCGGCCTCAACAATATCGATAAGGCTTTCTAAGTTCCTTTCCTGCTTCATTTTCTCATTTTTCACGGAAAAAGGTTAAATCTCCCTCCCCTTTTGGGATTACGAAAAAGTAGAAAAAATCACCCCGGACATCATCTCTAAAGGTAATGGATAGGTTCCGGGAATTCTGATAATAAAAGGTCAATAAAATGGAACATACGACTGTAAGCCTGCTGGGCAGAACTATTGAGGGAAAAGGGGCGAACTTGGAGAAAGACCGATTCGAGCTCTTTAAAACGGTTTTGGAGGGGCTGCCGGAAGGACTGATTGTTGCGAATGACCAGGACCAGGGCGAGAGCACATGCGATGCGCATGTCCAGAAGCTCCAAGAACAAGCAGGGCATTCTATCCGAGTATCCGATCTGGCAGGCAAAATAGCTAAGTATCGATACGGCGTTTCTCCGGAAGTCAAAGAGGTCCAAATAGCTGGCAGGCTTCACGACATCGGAAAGGTCGGCACGCAGGAAAGGATACTCCACAAGCCGGAAAAACTGACTGAGGAGGAACTTAATCACATCAAAGAACATCCTCTCATCGCCGAAAAAATATTGGCGCCTTTCGAAAAACTCAAGTCCGTTGCCAAAGTCATCAGGCATCATCATGAAAGGTTCGATGGAAAGGGATATCCTGACGGCCTGGCCGGGGAGGATATCCCTGCGCTTTCGAGGATATTGGCCATCGTCGATTCCTATGACGCCATGACATCGGCTAGACCTTACCACGCGGCGATGAGTCCTGAGGACGCCATCGGGGAAATCAAAAAAAACCTCGGCATTCAATTCGACCCTGAATTTGGAGGGATTTTTATAGAATTATTCGTAACGGGGATCATCTGAAGAAGTTGTCCCGCGAAGGGATTGACTAATGTCCACGCATTAACAGATGTTACACAATCGGCGTATTTTCTTGGGAGACCAGGAGTGGACAGTTCTTAGGATGGCCAGCCAGATCAACTCCAGGTTTTCGAACCAGCGATTGGTCGTGGCTTCATATCGGGCTTGTTTCCAGATTTGCTCTTGGGGATTCAATCCCGGCTGATAGCGAGGAAGGTACTCCATATGGATACGCGGGCGAGTTTGAAGGAAACACTCCACCGGCTCTCCCTTATGCCATCGTGCCCGATCAACATAAAGCCAAATCACATAACCGCGCAGACGCCGGTAGAGATGTCTCAAGACCTTAACAAACCCTTTCCGATCTCCCCGTTCCGTGCGAATCATTCCGTATCGTCCCAGAAGCGGTGCCACCCAACCCGAAAGATTAAGCCGCTGGTGATGTTGGCTGGTGGTAGGGATGCGAAAAGAATGTCCTCTCTTGGCCCACCCCCGTCCCAGCCGGGGATGCAGGGTAAAACCCGTTTCATCTTGAAAAACCACCGTCTCCCGAGGACCCAGATTCTGAAGTTTTTTTTAACTCGCGGCGAAACCGCTTCGCTTCTTCCGCCCGGGCCTGAAGATACGAATAACTGGCCCGTTTCAAGCGATATCCCAGCTGATGCATCCACATCTGGGCCTGCCGCACCTTCAGTTTCAACCCGTACCGACGTTTTAAGTGCTCGGCCAAGGTGGGGCCATCCCACCGGGCCCGGTTCAGGCCAAATTCCTGAGGCGATTGCTCTAAGTGCCGTTCCACCTCTTGCGCGATCTGGGGAGTCAGCCGAGACGGCCTCCCTGGTTTGGGCTTGTTCCTCAAAGCTTTCAACCCCCCGGCATTCACGGTCTTTATCCAGCGATTCAAGCTCATGCGCGTCAGACCCAAGACCCTGGCTGTCCAGCCCGGCCGCTGTCCTTCGACGATTAAAAGCAGGGCTGCAATCTTTAATCCCATCCACGCCCCCGGGATACTCTTGGCAAAAGCTACCAGGCTGTCCCGGGTCACCTCCGGATGCCGGATATCGATCGGTTCCATATAAACAGTTTAACATAAATTAATCCAAATTGTAACAATTAATAATGCGTTTATATTAGTCGGAGAATTTATCGCTCCATAATCCGGTAGTGGATGGCCTCGGAGACATGGATGGAGCGGATCGCCTCCTCCTCCGCCAGGTCGGCTACTGTTCGGGCCACCTTGAGGATGCGGTCAAAGGCCCGGGCGCTCAGCTTGAGCTTCTCCACCGCCATCTCCAGCAACTTCAGGCTCTCCGCCTCCACCGGGCAAAGCCGCTTCACTTCGCGCGGGCTCATCTGGGAATTCGTCGAGATGCGGCGTCGGCGGCCATCCTCTCGGAAACGCTCGAGCTGCCTCCGCCGCGCCGCCTCCACCCGCGCCCGGATTGCGGCTGAGGCCTCCCCTTCCGTCTTGGAAATGATATCCCGGAAAGTCACCGCCGGCACCTCGACCAGGATATCTATCCGGTCGAGGAGCGGCCTTGAGAGCCGCGCATAGTAGCGCGCCCTCTCGCTGTCGCTGCACTCCTCGTCGCCCGACGCCGCCGGCCCGCGCATCACCTCCTGGCACCCTTGTGTTGCCTTTCTGCCATATAACGCTGAAGGCAAAAAAGCCGGTTCCCAGGGAGAAATACCCTGATTTCATGAGGACGTGGGGTGACCACATCAAGGTCCGGAGGCTGGATTTGAAGCTCACCAAGCGCCAACTTTCCCTCAGGCTTAATGTTTCGGACAGCACGATATATCTTTGGGAAAAGAACCGGGTCCAGCCCTCCTTGGCCCAGATTCCGAAGATAATCGAGTTCTTAGGCCGCGATCCGTTTGAGAAAAACGCCGAGAAAATAGGAGATAAAATTCGGGAATATCGCAGGGTTCACGGACTCACCCAAAAGAAATTCGCA
This sequence comes from Candidatus Aminicenantota bacterium, assembly GCA_963702835.1. Lineage (GTDB taxonomy): Bacteria > Acidobacteriota > Aminicenantia > Aminicenantales > JAFGAV01 > JAFGAV01. The sequence continues at coordinate 134,680 of OY969762.1, read as the reverse complement.
GAGCAATTGGGAGTCGATCAGACGACGCTGGCGGGGTGGGAAAGAAGGGAACATAAGCCTTCAAAACTACTTGTTGATAGGCTGCTCTCTTTGTCCAGTTCTTTTACTACAGCTTCTTCAACGCATGAAAAATAGAAGTCACGTCACAATGTCTTGGGAAGGGAGTATGAAATCATTGATCTCCGCCATCGCGAAGTAACTTCGGTGTCATTCCAGGTTCCGGACGATAGGCCACGCCATTTTCTCGAAGTATCGTGTTGAGTTCTTTACTGCTCAAGAACAGCCGGCGTTGGGGTCCTTGGTAAGAATCCATCATCTCGAACCAAGTTTCGCCGTCATGTTGAAAAGACTTTGTGAGGACAACTTCGTGTCCGCTGTTCAACTTCCCGCCAGGGGGAACGACATTTACCATAACTGGTCGACCCGTATTCAAAGTCTTCGCGAAATCCGAACTGGGCACTACTTCGGCCTGACCGAAGGATTCGGCCAGCATGACCACCTCCCCGCCTGTGAGTCCCTTCCGCTCAATGGCTGTCTGAGGATTGGCACGGTCGCTGGCCTCGCGCCAATCACCCTGACGAATGAGTTCGGTTGCACGCGTGGCAACCACCCCATAGGGCAAACCCGCCGCGTTGGCCAAGGCGAAAACGGCGCAATCATTATTGACGGTCTGCGTACCAGCCCCAGGGAATCCCAATCCACCACCTTGAGAAGCTTCCCGCGCCAACTCCGAATCTTGGCCTCGAGTTATGATGTCCTGCCAAGTGTGTCTAATCTGGGTGCTAGTCCCAGGGATCGTGATATCGAGCTTGTTCAAGGCTTTGTCGAGGCGGGCTAGTTTTTCCGCACTCCACCCTAGTCTTTTTGCCAGTGCTTTCATATCCTTGATAATGTTGTCTCTTACCGCCGCCAAATCATCATTGAAAGTCCTTACGGCTTCATCCACATCCCGATTAAATGCCTCGGCTTTGATAATGTATTGGTTCCGTCGCGCTTGTAGACGCGCATATTCGTCATCGGTCTGGGCCTCGGCGGGCTTGGCGTTGAATGCCTCGGCATCTGCCAAGAACGCCTTTAGTTCCTTGTCAAGCGATTCTCGTTCCTGGGCAAGTTTCGTTTGCAATTCTCCCGGCAAATTGGAGGGAACCGCGCGCAAGGCAGGGATTGGCTCAGCGAAAGCGCGAATTGGCAGGACCCACGAAGCTAAGACCCAGAATGTAGCCAAGAAAACCGGAGCTATAAATGCTGTTTTTTTCATAAACTCATCCTTCTTTTTCAGAGGCCTGTTTTCAGAGGCATCCGGCTAAGGAGTTTTCTTATCCTTCGATGCCGGTGGCGTTTCCTTCACCTGGGTGTCGATCAGCAGCTTGGCCCGTTTCTGGATCTCCTTGTCCTTCAACGCTGCTTGGTACTCAGCCTGGGAACTCTCGGCCTTGAGCTGCGCCGCCTTGACCATCAAGTCGCTCTTTGTCTCTGAATCAGTCGCCGCTTCGATCTGCTTGCGGAGCTCCGTCAACTCCGCATCCTTCTTCTGCTGGGTGGCCAAGAAGGCATCGCGGTTCTTTTGCATCTGGATGATCTCTTTGTCGTTCCTGACGAAGGCCGGCCATGGCGCCTTGCCCACATTCCTCAGATCCACTGCCGGGTTGATCTCGGAAGACTGCAAGGGAACCGGATTATCGAATACTTTGTTAGACTGCTCTTTCATCAATTCAAGCTTGCCTGAGTCAAGACCTTGACGTGTTTCTTTATTGCTGGTGTGCGCCTGGTCCAAGGCCGTCCCTCCGCCCGCCGCGGGCGGCGTGGACCCGCTTTCGGCCAGCTGAGCGGCAAGAGCCCTAGAGGCAAGCTCATAGTTGCGGCGGATCTTCTGGTCGTCCGGAGACTTGTCCAACGCGGCTTTGAACGCATCGACGGCCTGTTGCCATTGTTTGTTCATATAATATTGGACGCCTTGCTCGTTCAGGACGCTGGCATCTTCATTGCGCCCCGTGGTCCGGCCTTCGGGAGTTTCCCGGTCAAGTCCCTGCTTCGTGGTTTCCCGGCTGGTGTGCGCCTGGTCCAAGGCCGTCCCTCCCTCCGCAGCACCGGTGGACGGAGCCGTGCCGGCGGGCCCGTCCAGCGAGGGCGCGCCCTCGAGCGCCTTGGGAAAGGCGGCGAGCGCAGCAGCGGGCGCGCCTGCACCGCCTTTCTGCCGCGCCTGCACATCAGCCAGCAACCGGGCGGCGGCCTGGTTGTCCGGGTCGAGCGCGAGATACTTGCGTAGCGCCGCTTCCGCACCGGGGAGGTCGCCGCCTTGGACCATCCCCTGCGCGTAGAGCAACTGGAGGATGGGCAGATCGGGAGCGAGGCGGACGGCCTCGCTTAGTTCCTTGATAGCAGCGGCATCGTCCCCCTTCTCGTGGAGAACCTGCGCCAGCAACGCCCGCAGGGAAGCGGCGTAGCGCACGTCTCCCGCGGCGGATTCAATCAGCTTGCGGTAGGCCTGCTCGGCTCCCGCCAGGTCCTCCGCCTTCCACACCCGCAAGGCCTCCTCTTCGGGGCTGCGCTGCACTTTCATCGCCGGGGCCGGGCCCTCCGTGCCGGCGCCCATCGCAACTGTGACAGTGGTGACCTTCTGCCCGCCGATCTCCTCGCTTTTCACTTCCGCCATCGGCTGGGGCATAGGTGCCTCGATTTTCCGCCGGAAGATTTGCTCCACCTTCTCCCGGATCTGCCGGGCCGTCCAGTCAACCAAATCGGTTTGCAGAGATGGTATGTCCCGAGGCGTGTACCTCCAGCCGTTGTCGCCGCAGAAATCGACCCCGCCCGCCGCCGTCAGGATCTCCCCCACGGGTCCGTTCTTGACCGCCATGACCATGTAGATGACGCCCGGCAGCTCCGCCGGCAGATTCACGCCCTCCCGCCCTGCGCGCGGCAGGGAAACCGAGTAGCCACGCTGCTTGAGCCACTGGGCCACCGCGACCATCTTCGTGCACTCGCGGAGCTGATGCAGCACCGGATACTCGCGGGCGATGTCGTCATAACAGGTGGTGAGCAGGTCCGCATAGGCGCTCAACTGGGGGTTGGCGACGCTTCTCCGGCCCGCTTCATATTTCTCGATGCGGAATTTCATGGGCGTGCGGCCGAAGCGTAGCGTTTGCCCGTCGGTCGATTCCAGGAGTTCAAAATCCCCGGGGCTGGTCCACAGATGGCCCTCGCCGGTCACCGGATGCTGGCCCCGATCCCGCAGCCACGCAAAATACCCCTGATACCGCGGCACCTTCGCCTGCAAGCCGGGCATTTCGAAGAGCGACTTGCAGAACACGTCGGCCTCGCACGCCGTCAAAGCGAGCCGCGTGCGGTCGGGCAGCCCCTTCAGCACCGGGCGAACCCGTGGCTCCGCTCCCAGCACCTCGCGCATGACGTCCGGAGGAACCACGATTTCAGAGGTCTTCGCCGTGATGGCGTCGAGCGCCTTGCGCATCAGGGTCTTCTGGTCGTTCCCCATATCCAACAACACCCCGTTTAGCGCCTCCTCACAGGAACTCCCGCTGCGACGGAGGCGCCAGTACTTGTCGACATACGGGCTGTCATCCCAGCCAAACGCATGCGCCATTCCGCTCAGAATCCGCGGCCACACCAGATCCATGAGCTGGACTTCTGTGATCTGCCCGTTGCGAAAACGCCCCGCGTTCTCGGCGACGAAATCATACAGACCGAGGGCTTTGGCCAGGCCTTCCAAGCTTCTTGTCTTGGCCGCCTCGTCGTTGCCATTCATGACCTCTACAATGCCCCCGAAGGCCCGCAAAACGCGTCCGGCGTCCTTGTGGCCCGACGCCGTGAGCAGGCTTGAATTGACCTCATAGTGGTTCATGCCCTCGTGCACGTCGACCCCGAATGCCTTTAAAAACGACGCCCCTTTCCGGTTCAAGCGTCCGTCGGCATCGAAGATATTGGAAAGCCGGGTGGTGATGTCCTCGTTGTTCCGGTCGTCGGCATAATACGCCAGCGCCCGGTCGACCTCGCGTTGCGAGGAGGCGGTCCATTCAAGGCTGAAGATTGGCTTGTCGGAATCCAATGCATCCGCGAGGAGGTTAAGATAGGCTACGTCAGCCTGCCGATCCTTACGCATGCGGTGGCCGGATAGCGACAAGGTTCCTTTGACGGAATTGCATGTAACCTGGTCGAGAGTATCGAAGTCAACGAGGGGATCCAGACTATAGAAGCCCCTTGGGAGAGACACAACAGAAGGTTGCCCTGCATGAACAGTAGAGGGGACATTCGGCGTGGACCGGCTTTCGGACAGCTCAGCGGCAAGCGCCCTAGAGGCAAGCTCGTAGTTGCGGAGGATTTTCTGGTCGTCCGGAGACTTGTCCAACGCGGCTTTGAACGCATCGACGGCCTGTTGCCATTGTTTGTTCATGTAATACTGGACGCCCTGCTCGTTCAGGGCGCTGGCAGACTTCCGCGGGTTGCCGGCCGCCAGCGTCTCGCGGGTGGCGACCGCATCGTCCCCGAATCTCCGGTTGGTTGCGTCCCTCGTGGCTGGGCCGGAAACACGCTTCAGGGTCTCCTTGAAGTAGCCCGGCAAAATTTCGTAGTGCGTGTAGTGTCCGTTGTCCCAAAAAATCCTGACGCTGTCCTCCGCCCGGTACAGGAAGCGGCCGTCAGGGGACAGCGTATAAGAAACGGTCTGGGGATACGTTTTCCCGGCCAGCTCCTGCTGCAGCGATGGCGGCTCGTCCGAGCCCCGCTGCTCGCCAAAGACCCACTTGCCCTCCGCATGCAAGGCGGTATCATACTGGTGCGCGATTTGCAGCTCACTACCGAAAAAAGGTGGGGCGGTGGTGTTGGAGCGCGGCCCGTCCAGCCACTTCAGTTCGTAGGTCTCACCCATGCGGGCGATGGCCAGCCGATGATTCAGGTCAGCCCGGCTGACATCGGTCAACGGGTTTGCCGAGACGACGATCCACACGCCTTCTACGGTCGAAGTATCTTCTGCTTTTAGCGCGGGTATATTTCCAAAAACAAAGAGCGCAGCGATAAACCAGCACCCTAAAACCACTCGCAGTGATACAACCGTCATCGACTTTCTCATAATGTCTCCTATTCCTGTTTATTGCTCTATTTTCTGGGCATTGGGCCGAGGAATTTTCTGATCGAGGGACAGGAGCTTTTTTTCAGCAGCGTAGTGAAAGGCCGCTACGTGCGATGATTATCCCCTCCTAACTATACCGATACTGTATCGCCGGCCGGGCGGCAATGTCAATAACCGCGAAAACCGAGCCCGAAGATCATATCCGAACAAAAAATCCTCCTGAACCGGCTGAAAGAAGATAGACTCCCGCTCCCGGTGATAATGAGATGATCAAGAATAGTCCATGTTTCTCTCGGTCACCGCGAGGGCGACCCGCTCGAAAACGTGAGACGGCGGCGGCTTCTCCGCCACAAACGTCACTTTGGGGTAGTCGATGATGCAATCGACTACGGAGAAATCGGTGAGAAAGGAAATGACCTTCATCTCTTCTTCCCTATTCTTGTACCTGATTTCGGTCTCTGTCTTTTGGCTGTACCAGTCAGCATCGAAAATCTTGTAGAGCTTTTCGAGGGACACGCCATTGGTCATGGCTTCTCTGTGGAACCAGGATAGGGCTGAATAAATCGCGCTGCCGAAAGCGAGGCCCGAAGGTTTGAAAGGCTTTGGGAGCAGGTCAACGTATTGAAATTCGTACTTGAGGCTGCCCTGGGAATAGAGGTTGATCTGGCTGCTATAAAAGCTGGTGTCCTCCTGATATCTCCTTTAGTAAAACCGATCCATACCTCTATATTGGATAGATTCAGCAACGTGAGAGGGGCGGATGTCGGGCTCGCCGGCCAGGTCGGCTATCGTCCGGGCCACCTTGAGGATGCGGTCAAAGGCCCGGGCGCTTAGCTTGAGCTTTTCCACCGCCATCTCCAGTAGTTTCAGGCTCTCGGCCTCCACCGGGCAAAGCCGCTTCACTTCGCGCGGGCTCATCTGGGAATTCGTGCCGATGCGGCGTCGGCGGCCATCCTCTCGGAAACGCTCGAGCTGTCTCCGTCGCGCCGCCTCCACCCGCGCCCGGATTGAGGCCGAGGCCTCCCCTTCCGTCTTGGAAATGATATCCCGGAAAGTCACCGCCGGCACCTCGACCAGGATGTCGATCCGGTCGAGGAGCGGCCTTGAGAGCCGCGCATAGTAGCGCGCCCTCTCGCTGTCGCTGCACTCCTCGTCGCCCGAGGCCGCCGGCCCGCGCATCACCTCCTGGCACCCTTGTGTTGCCCTTTTGCCATTTAACTCTTAAGGCGAAAAAGCCGGTTTCCAGGGAGAAATACCCTGATTTTATGCGGACGTGGGGCGACTGGATCAAGGTCCGGAGGCTGGATTTGAAGCTCACCAAGCGCCAACTTTCCCTCAGGCTTAATGTTGACGATGTCACGATCTACCTTTGGGAAAAGAACCGGGTTAAGCCGTCTTTGGCCCAGATTCCGAAGATTATCGAGTTCCTGAGCCGCGATCCGTTTGAAAAAAAGACAGAGAACCTGGTAGAAAAGATTCGAGAATATCGGCGGGTTCATGGATTGACCCAGAAGAAGCTAGCCCATTTATTGGGAATTGACCCAAGCACTGTTTCTCACTGGGAAAAGGGGGGGAACTGTCCCCAAAAGCGTCTTCTTGATAAGCTGATCCCTTTTCTTTCCTCATCTGTTGCGGAGGCCAACGAATCAACTCGGCAGGCTAGCAAACCAAACTAAGCTCCTCTCATCATAAAGAACTCCTGAACTTTTGCAAAAAAGCTGAACCTTAGAATTGAAATCGATTTTCTGCAAAGAGCTTAACACAGGCATCAACAACCCCAGCGTCATACAAGGTCCCTCTGCGGAGCGTGATCTCCTGGAGTGCTTTTTCGAAGCCCAGAGCCGGCCTGTAGGGACGATGAAATGACATGGCTTCGACCGTATCGGCAACGCTCAGGATTCTTGCCTCCAAGAGGATGTCTTTGCCCGTCAATCCCCTCGGATATCCCGATCCATTCATGCATTCATGATGTTGGTAGACGATCTCCGCGACTGGCCAGGGGAATTCAATGTTGTTCAGGAGCTTGAACCCTGCCTCCGCATGCGTTTTTATCAACGCATATTCGATGTCTGTCAGCGTCGTCGGCTTGTTAAGAATCTCAGAAGGAATATTGAGCTTTCCAATATCATGAATGATGCCGGCGAGCTGGAGGCCCTCAATCTGTTCCGGCAGTAGTCCCATCTCCTGAGCGATGGCCGTCGCGAGCTTTGTTACTCGCTCCTGGTGTCCAACCGTGTAGGGATCTCTCATTTCAATGGCCGACGAGAGCGATTTGATGGCGGCCTTCATCGTCGTCCGCAATTGGTCCATGCTTTGAAGAAGCGCCTTCTCTGCTTTCTTGCGTTCGGAAATGTCTCGGCTAATACCCACGAACCCAATCGGCCTGCCCTCCCTATCCTTCATCAATGCCACACTCATTTCAACAGGAATAGTCTCCCCTGTTATTTTAGTGATGGATAATTCGCGGTTCTCACTTTTTCCTTGGGTCAATACCTCAGCCATACCATTGATTGCCCGTTCTCGATCCTCTGGCACAATAAGTTCAAACGAGCTCTTCCCTATCAGCTCAGATTTATCCTTGGCACCAATCTTTTCGATTGTAACTTTATTAACATCGATTATTCGCCCTTCGAGGTCGGAGACCACGATGCTGTCAGGAGAAAGCTCGGCCGCGATAAACAGCCGCACGAGGGCCTCTTCCGCCTGTTTGCGCTCGACGGCCATGGCTGCTTGGGAGGAAACAAACTTAAGGATATTTTTATCTTCTTCCCTATATCTTATCCCTTCCGTATAGCTCTGAACAACTAACACGCCGATAGTTTTATCCTCTGTTTTCAAAGGCACCCCCAGCCAGTCAATCGACGGTGTCCCAATTGATTCAACCTCGCCTTTTTTTAAAAGCTCCTCAAACACTTCAGGCGATGCTAACAGCGGCTCACCCGTACGAAGGACATATTCTGTCAGCCCTTTGCCAAGCCGTTTCGGTGCCGGGGGCTCATCGTATTCATCGACAAAATATGGGAAACTTAATATCTCCCTGTCATGATCATAAAGTGCAATATAAAAATTTTTCGCCGGCATCAGCTCCCCAACAATGGCATGGATTGAGCCAAAAAGTTCGTCCAGACTCTTTGCGGCTTGTGCTGCATCAGAAATGCGATAGGTCGCAGCCTGCACTTGCTCTGTCCGCTTGCGCTCTGTTATATCGAATGCTGTTCCGATGGCTGCAGGTTTTCCCCCATACTGAATAACGCCAGCCGTAAAATCGACCCACCGCTCTTCACCATCTTTTCTGATAATTTTGAACTCATATCGTGGGACGATGCGTTCACCGTGCTGCCTGGCGAGCCCACGCTGTTTTGCCAATTCCCTAAACTCTGGAGGAACAAGTTCCCAGAAATTCATCTTCAGCAATTCTTCTTGCGAATATCCTGCCAGAGTTTCACCACTGGGACTAACGTAAACGAGCTTCTCGCCTTGGTAGATGAAAATGGCGGAAGCGGCTGTTTCGGTCAAGGTTCTAAATTTCGCTTCGCTCTCGCGCAGCGTTTCTTCATCCCGCTTACGCTTGGTGATATCCCGGCTGACCGCCACGAACCCGATCGGCTTGCCTTCCTTATCCCTCATCAGGGCGGAGCTCATTTCAACAGGAATGGTTTGGCCGGCCTTGTTGATAATTCGATATTCGCGATTCTCGGTCTTTCCTTTATTCAAGGTTTCAGCCATTTCATCGAACGCCCGTCCTCGATCTTCGGACGCGATAAATTCGAAAGAGCTCTTGCCTACTAACTCAGATTTGTCATTAGTACCATACTTTTCGACGGAAATCGCATTAACGTCGATGATCCGTCCTTTAAGGTCGAGGACCACGATGCTGTTCGGAGAAAGCTCGGCCGCGCTGGACAGCCGCCGGACAGCCTCCTCTGCCTGCTTGCGCTCCGTGATATCGCTGGCGCTGACCATCACCCCCATCAATTTCCCGTTCTCATGAATAGGCGCTGAACCCTCGGCAACACTTAAATATCTAGTTTCACCTGATTTCGCTTTCGCTTGGACTTCAAACTCCGGTTGAGGATGGCCTAGAAACTCCTGGGCAAGCGCATATAAAGCTTTTCTGATGCTGCCTCTAGTTAAGAAACTGGTAATGGTTTTTCCGATGAGCTCTTCTTCAGAATAGCCAAAGTTCGTTAAGGTACTCTTGTTAGCAAAGATTATTTTCCCTTTTTCGTTAAGGACTAAAATAATCTCCTTTGAATGGTCTAAAAGGAATCTATATCCCTCCTTGCTTTCCAGGGCCCGCTGTTCTGGGTGCCTGAGCGGGACTTCAACTGTTTCCAAATCATTGTTTTTTTTGTACGACTTCTTTTGGGTCTTTTTATTGAAATATTGTGTCATATTAGTCCCCGCGAAACACGCTATTTCTCCCTTGATTCTGCTTGAAATTATATCTATCTCAAACATTTAGATTTGATAATCACCTTAAGGAATGATTCAAGGGGTGATCTTTAATACTGCTAATATCACCCAAAAAGAGGAGGCTATTGCCTTAAAGCCCAATCTGATCATAAAAATTGTGTATAATTTGTGAATATTCATAGGGAGATTGGAAGAATTTATAAGATTTATTTTTCGCTTAAATAAAATTATTGAACTTGTACAAATATGATATAATATTTTCGGCTTTCTTGCGCCGGCTGGAGAAAGCCCCACCTTTTTGGTTCCCATCATCAACCCCCCTTTTGCAAACAGCCGGCATCTTCTCATAACTATCTTTGCGCCACCGAATTTGCACAATTCCATATAAACAAGGCCTGTCCAAATTCCGAAGATTATCGAATTCCCAGGCTAGGATCTCTTTGAAACCATTCCTAATATCTTACCAAACAAGATCAAGGCTTTAAGGCGAAGCCCCGGTCTATCCCAGAAGAAGCTCGCCCTTATAATACGTATTGCCCCAAGTTCTATTGGCTGCAAGGAGAGGGCAGAATATCATCCCTCAAAGCCGCTCTTAGGAAAATTAAAGAACCGGATGGATATAAACGCAATCATAAAATTTCAATTAGGCTAATAATACTTATCCATCATCCGGTACTGCACGGCCTCCGAGACGTGGACGGGGCGGATGTCGGGCTCGCCGGCCAAGTCGGCTACTGTTCGGGCCACCTTGAGGATGCGGTCAAAGGCCCGGGCGCTCAGCTTAAGCTTTTCCACCGCCATTTCCAGTAGCTTCAGGCTCTCAGCCTCCACCGGGCAAAGCCGCTTCACTTCGCGCGGGCTCATCTGGGAATTGGTGCCGATGCGGCGTCGGCGGCCATCCTCTCGGAAACGCTCGAGCTGTCTCCGTCGCGCCGCCTCCACCCGCGCCCGGATTGCGGCTGAGGCCTCCCCTTCCGTCTTGGAAATAATGTCCCGGAAAGTCACGGCCGGAACCTCGACCAGGATGTCGATCCGGTCGAGGAGCGGCCTTGAGAGCCGCGCATAGTAGCGCGCCCTCTCGCTGTCGCTGCACTCCTCGTCGCCCGACGCGGCCGGCCCGCGCATCACCTCCTGGCAGGGGTTCATGGCCGCCACCAGCATGAAGCCGCAGGGGAAAACGACACTGCCTGACAGCCGGCAGATGGTGACCCTTCCCTCTTCCAGGGGCTGCCGCAGGCCCTCCAGCACGCTGCGCTTGAACTCGGGGAGCTCGTCCAGGAAAAGAACGCCGCGGTGGGCCAGGCTGATCTCACCCGGCCGGGGCACAAGCCCGCCGCCGATGAGTCCGGCCTCGGTGACGCTATGATGGGGCGCCCGGAAAGGCCGCAGGCTGACCGCCCCCAGCTCGGGCGCCAGGCCGGCAGCGCTGTAAATCTGAGTGACCTCGACCATTTCCTCGAAGGTCATCTCCGGCAGGATGGTCGGGATCCTTTTAGCCAACATGGTCTTGCCGGCTCCGGGCGGGCCGACCATGAGGATGTTGTGGTTGCCGGCCGTGGCCACCTCAAGGGCTCTCTTGACATGATGCTGCCCGCGGACATCCTTGAAGTCCACCTCGGGCTCCAGCTTCTGCAGGAGGTCCTCCAGGGGGATTTGGCCCGGGTGCACGGCCTCCTCCCCCCTGAGCAGACGAATCACATCGGCCAGAGTCTCAAGCCCGAAAATGTCGAGGTCGCGGACCAGAGAAGCTTCCCTCTCATTGGCCTTGGGCAGGACGATGCCCTGGAAACCCGACCGGCCGGCCAGCGCCGCCGAACACAGAGCTCCCCTCACCGGCTTGAGCCGTCCGTCCAGGGTCAGCTCGCCGAGGAACAGATGGTCCTTCAACTTGGCCGAGGGTATGACCTCCAGGTAGGCCAGGAGGCCGAGGGCGATGGGCAGGTCGAAAGACGAACCTTCCTTGCGGCGGTCGGCGGGCGCCAGGTTGACGGTCACTTTGCGGGCGGGAAGCTCATAGCCGCAGTTCTTGAGCGAGGCCCGCACCCGCTCCTTGCTCTCCCGGACGGCCGTGTCGGGCAGGCCGACCGTGACGAAATTGGGCAGGCCCAGGCCGATGTCCACTTCCACATCCACCAGGTAGGCTTCGATGCCCTGGAGCGCGGCGCTCGATATCTTGAACAGCATCCCATAGAAAGACGCGGGAAAAAGGCGGCCGTCTCAAACTCACCTGGAGAAAAGGTGCTTTATTCGTGACGGATTGTCATCGGCCGGCCCAGGAGCGCGGGGTCAACCTTTTTTGCTGAATTCGCGGGAGAGCTTGGCCAGCTCTTTCTCGATGTCGCGCTCGGACCTGAGCTTGATCTTCTTAATATCCACGTTGATCTTTTGTTGGACGGGAACCGGGGATTCCGGCATTTCAACCCTGGTTTTTTCGATGGCTTCCTCGACCTTTTTTTCCGTCTCCTCGGGGGGCTCCTCGGTCTGTTCGGGCAGGATCTGCTGACGGGCAATGGGAATGGTCAGGCGGGCGATCCCGCGCAGCGTCTCGAAGACGCCCCGTCCGTTGATGGCCGCCGCCTCGAAATAAGGCCTCAGGTAGGGGTTGAGCAGGTTGTTGAAGGTCTCCACGGAGGTCAGGTCCTCCAGGTCTCTTTTATTGTACTGAAACACAAGGGCTATGGAGTTGATATCCAGGTGGGTTTCCTCGAAGGTCCGGCGCAGGCTTTCGAAGCTCTCCAGGTTGGCGTCGAGTAGGGGAACCTGGGAGTCGGCCACAAAGACGATTCCGTCCGCGCCGGACAGCACGCTCCGCCGGGAGGCTTCGTAAAAGACCTGGCCGGGACAGGTCATGAGCTGGAAATGGACCTTGAAGTCGCCGATCAGGCCGGCATTGATGAACAGCAAATCGAAGAAATAGGTCCGCGACGTGTCGGTCTCCAGGCAGATGAGGTCTCCCCGGGAAGAGGAGTCGAGCTTTTGAGCGATGTAGCGAAGATTGGTGGTCTTTCCGCTCAGGCCGGGGCCAAAATAAACAATTTTGACCGCAACGTCGTTCGTTAGATAGTTTACGAAAGCCATAGAAAGCAGCCGCCTTAGAGTTAGCACACTCCAAATTATTAGTCAACCGGGAGGGGGTTCTATTTGAATTTACCGGGAGGGCCGCAGCAAGGCCTCAAACAGGGCCTCGTATCTGTCCATGACCCTCTCCCAGGTGTAGTATTGCCGGATATAATCCAGGCCATTTGACCCCAGGGCTCGGCGGAGTCGGCCGTCCCGGAGCAGGAGGTCTAGGCATCCGGCAAATTCCTCATAATTCATAAAATAGAGGCCGCAACGGCCCTTCAAGCAATGGTCCTTCAAGGGCTCTGTCCGGCCTTGGACCAGGATGGGAGTCCTGACGGCCAGGGACTCCAGGGCAGCCATGCACAGGCTCTCCAGATGGGAGGGGTGGATGGTCACTTCGGCCGCGGCCATGGCGGCATTTTTGTCCCCGGGCGGCACAAAACCAAGGTACTGGATCTGCGGATGGTTGGGAATGGGCATGAGCTGCTTTCCGACCAGGACCAGGGTCAAATTGGAGCGGCGGCCGGAATACCTCAGGAAATAGTCAAAAAGCTCCTGGCAGCCCTTGCCGGGCTCAATCCGGCCGGCATAGAGGATGAAGGGCGAGAATAGGCCGTAGCGCCGTTTAAACCCCTCCGGGTTAGACTTCTGGGGGATATCCACGCCCACGCCCACCGTATCCTGGTAGCGTCCTTCGAAGGAAAAGAAACGGCCCAGCATCATTTTCTCGGACTCGGTATTGAAGACAAACCCCTGGGGAGCGGCGAAAACCTCCCGCATCATTTCCAGCCGGAGGGCGGGCTCGTCATGGGCCGTGGGGACCAGGGCCTTGGGCCGGTGGCGGACGGCCGGCAATCCCCAATAGGTGTTGTAATAAAGATAGGTAAAGAAGATGAACAGGTCGTGATCCTTCTCCTCCCGCCCCAGGGCCTCGATGAGCGCCGGGCTGAACGGCCCCTGACGCTCCATCCAGTCCAGCTCATCCTGGCGGTTGTGGCTGTGGTGGAAGATCCAATCGGAATAAGCATTGAAGGCCCGGATGTCGCGCGGCCGGCGGACCTTGTATCTTTTGACGGCAACGGCGTTGAGCAGGCTCTCCCCGGCCGGGTATTCGTTCTGCCAGGTGATGTAATCCTTGGCCGCGCTGGCATAGACCGTGCAGTCGTGGCCGCGGTCGGCCAGCCGTTCGGCTACCAGCCGGCAGTGAAGCTCGGAGCCGCCCATGACCTCCAGGCCGTAGCGCTGGATGACGAAAGCGATCTTCATGCCGAGCTCCGCCCGTTCATGCCGTCAATAGCTCCACCAGGATTTTGCCCCAGTCCGTCCTCTTGAACTCTTCCAGCCGCCGCCTCTGGCCTCGCCGAACCTCCTCCCGGAGCCGGCCGTCGTGGCCGACGATGTCCAGCAGCTCGGCCACGCGGTCCACCCGGCGGTCATTGATCAGAATCCCGGCCCCGGCCAGAGTCCCGGGAACAGCCGCGGCATTGTAGGCGACCACCGGCAGGTCGAAGACCATGCTCTCCAGGAGGGGCAGGCAGAAGCCCTCGTGCTCGCTTAACGACAGGAAGACGTGGGAGGCCCGGTAGAGGGCGTACATCTCCTCGTCCGGGATATGGCCGGTGAATTGGATCTCCTCGCTCTTCAGATAGAACTCATCGGCCAGGCGCACCAGGCTATGGTAGTACTTGGGCAGGGACTGCGTCTTGCCCACTACCAGCAGCCGGACCAAGGGGGAAATGTATTTCTTAAAGTAAAAAGTGACCTTGATGAGGTCCTCGATTTTCTTGTTGGGCACGATACGACCGACGAACAGGATGTTCGTCCGGCCGTCCTTGACTAGGTCCTGGACAAAACGGTCCGCCGGCCGCTCGTACTTGGCGAAGTCCACAAACAGGGGAAAGACTTCCGCCCGGCGGAAGCCGAAGCGGATGAGCTCCTGCCGGTTGAACTCCGAATCAGCCAGGCCCAGGTCAACGGCGGCCGCCAGCGAAGTCAGCTCCCGGCGGCCGGCCTGGACCAGGCGGGCCATCTCCAGGCTGAAGGGCAGAAAGTAGGAGGCCGGAGTGATGTTGTGGTGGAGGAGAACTTTCCGGGAGCCAAGGCGGGCGAAGGCCGAGCTCAGGGGCGAGGCCAGGGCGAAATGGAGGATGGTCACGTCGCCGGCCGAGGGCGGCGGGAAATCCTTGAAAAAAACAGCTTCCTCCGCCCGGTCTTCGTCGCGGTCCAGACAGTAAATATCGGCTTGGAAGCCGCTCCGGCGGAAAAGGTTCCGCATATGAAAAGCCGCATCGCCGATGGCATCCCCCCGGTGGAAAGCCGGCACGAGCTGGTCGATTCTCATTCCGCCCTCAGGCCGCCCCCACCCGGCGCAGATGTTCGGCCAGAATGCGGCCGATGTTCTCCGGGCTGTACTTCTCCAGGGCGCGGCGGCCGGAGGCGACCAGCCGGGCCTTGAAGTCGGCATCGCTCACGATACGGTCCAGCAGGGCGGCCGTGCGCAATGGGTCCTTGGCCCGGAGCAGCGCCCCGCCGCCGTTCATCGTCTCCTCCACGGCGCCCGAGGCCAGGGCTGCCACCGGCAGGCCCAGATAGAACGCCTCCAGGAGCGGCACGCCGAACCCCTCGTGCGCACTCAAGCTGAGATAGACGTCGGCCAGCCGGTAGAAAGCCACCAGCTGGTCGAATTCGATATGGCCCGTAAAGTGGACGTCGCTGAGCCGCAGCCGGGCCACCAGCTCGAACAGCCCCGCCGTATAGCGCTCCATGCCCCGGGTGTCGCCGGCCAGGATGAGCCGGGAGTCCCGGTTGAAGCGCGTCTTATACCAATAAAAGGCCTTGATGATGTCCTCGAATTTTTTGGCCGGGATGACCCGCCCAACGTACAGGATGGTGGTCTGGCCCTTACCGTAAATCTCGGCCGTCAGCGGGTCGCCCGGTATATCGAACTTGGAGAAGTCAAGGACGATGGGCAGCACGCCGGTGGGAGCATAGCCCGCCTCCTCCAGCTCGCGGCGGTTGTACTCCGAGTCGCCCAGGGCCAGGTCCACCTTGCCCGTGAACAGGCGCAGCTCCAGCCGCCCCTTGTAGCACTCCCGGGTCAGGATGCGGTGGTTGTCGAGGAAGAAGTCGCAGGGGGTGATGTTGTGGTAGATCATCATCTTGCGGTCGGGGATGCGGAAGAACATCTTGGACACGGGCGAGCCGATGGAGAAATGGAAGATGACCGTGTTCCGGGCCGAGCTTTGGCGGCGGTACTCCCGGTAGTCCCGGAGGAGATGGGCCAGCCGCGGGTCGTAGAACTTGACGAAGATCTCGGACTCATGGCCCAGGCGCTGGAGGGCCTTGCGTATCTCCAGCATTTCGTCGGAGATGGCGTCCCCGTAGGTCAGGGACGTGGCGAATTGATGGATCGGCATCGGTTCTCTTCTTGGAGCTGGTCCACCACGGTGAGGTACTTGCGCTCGATGACCTCCCAGGTGTAGTTCTCCCGGTAATAGGCGGCGCCGTTGCGGCCCAATACCTGCCGCAGCCTTTGGTCGGCCAGCAGCAGGCCGAGCGCTTCGCTGAACTCGGCATAGTCACGGAAGTCGAGACCGGCCCGGCTCCGCCGGCACTGACCCCGCAGCACCTCGCAATGGGCGTTGGCCAGCACGGGCTTGCCCAGGGCCCAGGCTTCCAGAGTGACCATGGACAGGCTCTCGTAAAAAGAGGGCATGAGGAGGAGCAGGGCGCCCTCCAGGCCGTCGAACTTGTCCTGCTCGGAGAGGATGCCCAGGTAGCGGATGTCGGGATGGCGGGGAATGGGGAGGACGGTGCCGCCGATGAGGACAAGCTTTATCGGCGAGCCCGTCTCTTCCTTGAAGCGGAGGAAATAGTCGAACATCTTGTGGCAACCTTTGTTCTGGTCCACCCGGCCGATGTAGATGAGGTAATCGCCGTCCAGGCCGTATTTTTGGCGAAAGCGCTCGGCCGAGCGGGCTTCCAGGACCTCGGTGCCCACCCCTGTCACCAGGCCGGGGACGGAGCGGTTGCCCGACAGCCGCTGGATCATGTCCTGCTCCTCAACCGAGTTGTAGATGAAAGCCCGAGGCCGGCGGAAAAGCCCCTTGAACAGGCGGAGGTGGATGACCGGGTCGTGCTCGGCGGTGGGAACCAGGATAGCCTTGTTCGGTACGGTATGGACGCCCCAGTAGGAATGATAATAGCGGTAGCTGAAGAAAATGAAATAATCCGCGGCCGGGCGGCCGCGGCGCAGGTCGGCCAGCAGGGCGGTGGCCAGCGGCCCCTCCTCCTCCAGCCAGCGCAGCTCATCGGAGGCCTTATGCTCGCCGGCCAGGAGGCGGGCCTGGAGGCGGCCGAACTTCTCCGGGTCGCGGGGCCGGCGGACCGGGTAGCGCCGCACCGGCACGCCGTTGATCACTTCCCGGCCGGCGGGATAATGGTTCTTCCAGGTGATGTAGTCGAAGGCCCGGGTGGTCCACACTTCGACCTCCCAGTGCTTGGCCATGTGCTCGGCCACCCAGCGACAGTGGAGCTCGGCCCCTCCGGAGATCTCCAGGCTGTAGCGCTGGACGACGAAAACGACCTTCATGGGAGGATGCGCCGCTCCATGGCCCGCTCCCGGCGGCCGAGCTGCTCGAAGTCCTTCTCCAGGATTTGGGCCTTGAGCTTCAGGGCCTCGTGCTCCACCCGGAGCTTGGTCAGTTCGGCCACCAGGTTGTGGCACAGGATGTGGAGAAGCTTGACGTACTCCTGAGTCAGGTCACGCTGGTGGACCTTGGCCAGGAGCCGGTCGAGACGCAAGTTGGTCTGGTGGAGCTGGGCCGTCGTCTGCATCAGGTCCAAATGGACCGGAAAGGCCAGCAGCCGCTGCAAGGGGAAGAAGGGTGTCAAGAAGCGCTGGACCTTTATCTTGATCTTTTTTTTCAGGCTGAGAGGTTCAGCGGGGGCGGCCGGGGGGACGGCCGGTCCGGCCTCCTCGGTTTCGGCCGCGGCTTGGCCAGGTTCAGCGGCCCGGCGGGCGGCCCGCTGCCTGACCTGGTCCATAAGGGCCGTCACATCCAGGGCTTCATAATCGATTTTATAAACGCCGCTCAGGCGTCTTTCCCCTTTTTCTTTGTCCTCCATGGAACTCTCCCTTCGGACGGTCAGCCCTCAGGCCCGGGCCGGCCGGCCTAATCCTTGTAGAGGTGGTCTTCCCAAAGACTCTGAATATCCAGGATGTCGGCCAGAGGCTTTAGCCTCATCTCCTCAATCTCCCGGATTTCACGCTCGGTGATCAACCCTTCCTTCTTCTTGGCCTCGATCCGTTTCTCGATCTCAGCTTCGATGCGCCGGGCTTCCTCCGGCGGCAGACATTTGATGTCAAGAAAATCACCCATGGCCGCTCCTTTGTCCTAAGGGCATTTATCATACCAGTTTTTAGGTGGGGGAAGAAAGCGGCCCGACTTCCGGGTCAGGCCCGTCCTATTCCAGCCGACCCTTCAGCAGCCCTAGTATCATGGGCGGACGGCGCTTTCCAGGTCAAAATCCGGAGCCATTGGGGAGGCCGTCAGGCGCATCCGGTCATTTAAGATAGCATCTCCGATTGTGTGATCCAGCATTCAAGAAGAGGAGGGGTCCTGTTACGGCTCCTCCCCATCCGTGCTCGCCAGGCTGCGCGCGGGTGGACTGTATGGCCGGAGCCGCCTCCCTGCTTTTTTCTATTTATTAACCCCCCAGCCCCCTAGAAATTAGGGGGCTCGATGGCGTCTCCGGAAAGGCCGGAGCCCCTCCGCCGTGCCACCCCTCCCCACGTATCACACGTTTGGAGGTTATATGATGATGTGATGCACCTCCTCCGGGTGTCTATTGGTGTGATAGATTACCCGTGAGAAGAAACCCAAATAAAGGAGGTGCAACATGTATTATATGGGCGTTGACAATCATAAGCAACGCTCGCATCTGACGATCATGGAAGAAGACGGGGCCATCGTCAAAGCGGGCTCGGTGTTGAACTACAGGAGCGAGATTCAGGAGTTTCTGCGGGGTTTTGAGACAGAGATGAAGGCTGTGGTGGAGGCGGGGTATTCGAGCTACGTCCTGGTTGATATCTTAGAGGACCTGGGGGTGGAGGTGAAGGTCGCCCATCCTCTGGAGGTCAAGGCCATTGCCAAGGCCAAGATCAAGACGGATAAGCGGGATTCCCGAATTTTGGCCGACCTGTTGCGGGCCAACCTGATCCCGGAAGCCCACAAGAGGTCTCCCGAGACCCGGAGAGCGCAGAGGGTTTTGCGGCAGAGGGTCTTTTTCGTTGCGGGCCAGACGCGGGTCAAGAACAGGGTAGGCGCCTTACTAGCCCAGCAACCCGAGGACATCCAGAAAGCGATAGGGTTGGAGAAGGAGCTCTTCAGTCAAAAAGGGATAGCTCGACTCAAGGCGGTAGAGATGGCCTCTGTGGACAAGGCGCTTGTGGAGGGGCTGCTGAAGCTCCACGAAGAGCTTCGGGCGCTGATCAAGACGTCGGACAAGCTGGTGGAGGAGCTGTTCCAAAAAATGGCAGACGCCCAACGGATCTACACTGTGCCGGGGTTTGGGAAGTTCTTCTCGGTGCTGGTGGCCACCGAGATCGACGATATCCGGCGGTTCGAGTCGGCCGCCAAGCTCCACAGCTACGCCGGCGTGATTCCTTCCACACACAGCTCGGGGATGAGAAGTTATCAAGGGAAGATGACCCGGGAGGGGAACCGCTGGTTGAGGTGGGCGGCGGTGGAAGCGGTCTGGCCGGCCATCAGGCATGATCGCGGGCTTCAGCTCTTCTATCAGAAGTATGCCTCTAGGAAGAAACCCAATGTCGCCAAAGTGGCTACGGCCAGGCGGCTGCTGACAATCATTTACACGATCCTTAAAGAGGGCCGCAACTATGTGCCCTTTCATAAAAACGAATAGGAATGAAAAAATCCGGCTGCCTTCGGATAGCATCTAACGGGCCTGCGGGCTGCGTTCCCTTTTGGAGGTTAAGGAGCCGGAACCTGACATAACAGTGTGTGCGTCATGGCACGAATAGAAGATTGGTTGCCAAACCGATGATAATAAAGAGGAACAATAAGATGGGCTAAAATATTGCTTGCATCACATCATCATAGAAGATGCTATCGTCATTTAACTTGAATCTTGACAAAAGCTCCTAGGTGTCTATTGTCCCGAACACGCCTGTCCAGTTGAAAGGGAACAAAACTATTGGTCTCTTGGACTTGGAGGAGGTACAGATGCCCGCCCTTCCAGGGAAAACCGACCGGCCGGCGAAACACAGACGTCTGCTCAAGCCCTTTGGCCTTGTTTCTCAAAATGATTTCCCGGGAGCGGGCGACCTGAACAAAGGTTTTCCCCCCCGGGGGAGAGGAAACGGTGACAGCAATAGCCTTGACCTTTTGTCGGGATTGAATCAAGAGGCGGGTCAGAGACCGTCCCTCCGTCCAAAATCCCCCCTGCTCCGGACCGTAGTGATTGTCATCCTGGAAAAAAACCCTGACATTATCCGGCCCCAACGCGGCTGGGTTGTTCAACTGGATGTTAAAAAAGACATAGGCGATGAAAAGAGCGGACAAGCTGTGGACAAACACCAGAGGCCAGGCGGCCTGTCGATAAGTGACCGGCCGGCCTTCGATTCTTCTCTTTTTCAAAAAAAGGAAAGTCAGGAGGAGGGCGGCCAGAATCCAGGCGGCCAGAGCCTCCCCATGGGCGGCCTTCTGGCCGGATAAGGCGGGGACAGACCCCCTTAAATCAATAAAGGCATTGCTGAGGGAAGCCAGAAGATGGCTACTGGAGCCCCTGGGGTCCAGACGATTGGCCAGGTTTTCATGATAGAGGAGCTGCGGATGATTCAGCGTCAAAAAGGCAGCCAGCAGGCTGAGGACCAGGAGCGTCTGAATGACGACTCTTTTTCGGCCATGAAACCTGGGCGAATCTATTTCCTGCGGCAGGCCGCCTGAGTCGGGGCCTGCCGCCAAGGAGTGAGCCAAGAAAACGGCCATAACCCAGAGTACGGGGAGCAGAGTTCTCCCCGGCGGGCAGAATCCGCCCCAATAGTAGCCGAGAGAGCAAAACGCCCAATAAAGGGAAAAGACGACCAAAAGGGACCCGGCAGCCCGTCTCCATCTTTTCAAGGCCAGGAAAATTCCCGGGAGGAAAAGAAGGTAGATAGGGGAATAGGCCAGGATGCCGACCCTCTGATCGAAGAGATAAGCCAAGCCGCAGCGGAGAAATTCGGCCGGGTTGGAATGAAAAAACTTCTGGAACATCATGTTTTTATACTCTATCCCCTCGTAGGGAGAAAAGGGCGAGAGGGTGCCATACAGCGACCAGAGATAAAAAAGATAGAGCCCGGCGGAGACTAGCAGCGGAGCAAAAAAAAGAAGGAATTTTCGGGCTTTCCCCTTCTCTGTTTTCAACAAGGATAAAGCGACGAGGAGGGAAATGCCGACGGCCAGAATCGTGTATTTGATTCCAAGCCAGGGCAGGAAAGCAGCGCCCAAACCGGCCAGAAGACAGCGGCCCTCTCCGAAATTTCGTTTGATGACCAATGACCTAAAGACCCAGATGAGGATGACCGCCGCGGGAATTTCCGGGTAGATGAGATAGGCATAGAAGAGGAGCGGCGGAGTCAGTCCGAAAACGAGCCAGGCAGTCCAGGAGGCATGAGGGCTCCGGGTGATATCTCGGGTCAACTGGAAAACCAGGAAGCCAAGGAGCGCGGCGAGAAAGCAGAGAGGCAAGCGTACCAGGAAAACGAATATTTTTCTCCGGGTCTCGGCATCGGGGGCCAGACTTTTTGCCGAAGAGATTTTTTCCCCTACATAATAAAAAGGGAGGAGGAGCAGAGGAAGTCCGGTAGCGTGCAGGGAATACTGAAACTCAGAACCCTTCTTTCCCGTTCGGGTGTGAGGGCGCAGTACTCCCGGATAGAATTGAAGATAATTCTGGTCCCTGTAGTTGTTGGACAGGTTCAGGTCGTGGTCGGACAGCAGGCTTTTAGCCAGAATCAGGTAATGCGGCTCGTCGCCGGTGACAGGCTGGGCCGGAAAAACCTTTCCCGAAGCCAAAAGAGCATAGAACCCGAAAAAACAGAATAAGGCCAAATAAGGAAGCCGTCCTTCACGGAAAAGTCGAGGCGAAGAGACTATCTTCCTTTGAGACTGGAATATTTTTCCAGGGAATTGCCTGTGGATTCTCGAAAGAAAAAGGCCATGGAGGCAGAGGAAGCCGGCCAGACTGGCCAAAACAATGGCTGGGCCGATTTCTCTTAAGTAAACGATGTGTTGAAGAAATATAAGGGAAAGAAACATAAGGGGCGTGAGAGTCAAAACGATGGCCTGGGCCAGCGGCCGGCGATTTTCCTGGATTCTTGAAGCTAAAAAAGAGGAATATCGGTTCACCGTCTCAAAGGCCGCGGCCCCCACCAAGACGGCCGTCAGGAGGCCGGAGACCACATAAAATACAACGGAATGATCCACCCGGCTGAACAGTTCAAGGAGTCCCTGATGCCAGAGGAAAGAGGCCAGGGCCAAGACTTCCAGAAAGAAAATGAAAAGAGTGGCCGGGGATAGAAGTTTCCTTCTTGATAGCGGCGTCTGGCTGGCTGGAACGGTATCCACTTTTTCCTGTCCCATCGCCGGAGATGGTAATTCATAGCCGGAAAAAGTGTCAAGCCGGAGAGGCCTCCGGCTCAGGATCGAATAAGGGACGGCCGGCGCACCCAAATTTCGTAGTTCCGTTTAGTGGCCTGGTGGATGAAGCCAGTTCGGTTGAGAATGCTGATGACTTCCCGGCGCCAGGGGAGCCTGCGGCTGAAGCACACGCCGGCGATGGCATAATGGTCAAGCCCCTTCTCGAAGGTGTCCGCGGATTTGGGGCCCCGGACCAGGCCGGTGATATAGGCCAGGAGAGTCTCCCTCCGCTTGATTTCCTCGGGCCCGCGCATCTTCTCCAGCTCGATGAAATCGTAAGCACGGACCCGGAGGGCGAAGATTTGCGGCTGGAGGGTGACTAGCCACACCCCGATCTCGTCCGTGGCCAGAACTGTGCTTCGCGGGGGGACGGCCTTTCCCAGCGCGCGGACCACGGAATAGGAGGGATCAACCTTCAGCCCCGGCGGCCCTAGCCTGGCGTTCGACCGGCGCAGGACATGATCCCGGCCGAGGAGGGCGACAAAGGCCAGGACCGCCACCAGGCATAAGGCCGGGCGGAGCCTCGGTTTCAGGCGCCGCCAGTCGAGTGGAGCTAAAAGGACGAGCGGGATAAGGAGGGGAAGGGGAAGCGCCCAGAAAAGCCTCCAGTATTCGACCGCCCGCAGGGCTGGTATGAGGTCAAGCCACAGCGGGTTGAAGACCACGGCCGCGGATGATAGGGCCAAGAGGATTGCCAGGCGGCGTGCCGGCCCCGGCCGGAGAACAAGCCAGCCGGCACCCAGAACAAGCAGGGAGACGGCCATCCACCTCATATTTCCGAAAAAAACGTTCATATTCCCTATAAGCAGGTCCAAGCCTCTACTGTCGCGGACAAAGCGGGTGAGGTCGGCCCCGAAGTCGCCCTCTAATCTAAAAGCCAGGGCCGTAGTGTAGATAAGCGACGCACATCCTGCCAGGAATGGTACAAGCGAGGTCTTTATCCGGGGCAGGAATCCGGCCAGTAAGCCCAGGACAACGGGGAAGAATGTAACGAAAAGCGACGAGGACGTTAGGCCCTGGCCGGAAATAACTGCTGCCTGCAGTAGAATCCAGCGCGCCACAGAAGGACGCCGGGCGTAAAATAAGGAAAAGTAAAGGATCAGGGGAACGGCCACGGTCGCATAAACCGCCTTCCCTTGAAAAAGACGGACGAAGGCATAGTTCCCCAGAGACTCGCGCGAGGAACCAGCGCAGAGCAACACCACAACGGCCAGGGCGACGGCCGCGGCAGTCCTCCGTCCGTCCAGAAGTCTGAAGAGGAGGCTGTAGGCCAGGATGAGCAGCACGGCCGCCACGGCGGCCAGGCCGACATGAAGGATATAAATGGCCGGGATGCCGCTGACGAAAGATAAGGCCCCGGCCAAAGCCTCGACCGAATGATACCGGTAGGGGATGCCAAAGACCGGAAGGTTGGGCACATTGTACATGGCATTGTACTTCAGAAGCGGGAGGCCGGGATTCTCGGCTACGCCCACGGCCATGTTGACATAATAGGGCTCGTCAAGGTTGGGCTTGTTGACCACGAGGGTCAAAGTCACGGCGAACAAAATCAGGATAAGGAGGATGAGTCCCTCGGAGAGGCCGCTGTGGACGGCTCCCTTGCCGGAAGGATCAGCTCTCTGGACAGCCGATTCCGGTTGGAACCGGCGCCGGTTTTTGCAGTATCCGGCCAAGGCCAGTGACATGGAGGGGACGGCAACGGCCAGGAGAACATAGAGGTTCTTGTCCAGAAGAACGATGGCGTGGCAACAAATCGTCCAAACCGCGAATTCAAGGCAGACGATGTTTACCGCCTGAGAGGCCCATGTTTCCCATCCCCAGAACTTTCTAGGCATAGAGGGTGAACAATTATATCACAGCGTCCCGCCCGGCCGTCAGGGACGATAAGCTTTTGACATTCCTCCAACCCTCTTTTATACTTATTTCCCATGAAAAGGGTTGGGGCCTTCTTCCTTCTGCTTGTCTGTCTATGTTTCTGTGGATGTCAGAAATCGTCTGTAAAAGGAACAAACCCCAACGTTGTGGTCATCCTGATCGATGCTCTGAGAATGGATAGGTTGCACGACTACGGCAACGCCAGAAAGACGAATCCTTTTCTGGCCGAGTTCGGGAAGCGGGGCATACGATTCACCAACGCTTATTCCCATTCAAGCCATACCAAGATCTCCGTAGCCTCGCTCTTTACAGGATTGATCCCGCCGCTTCACGGAGTCCGGCGTATTGATTCTTCCTGGGAGGAAGAAAATATCCGGCTTTCCTCCGACATCCTGTCGTCCCCGTTGACGACCATAGCCGAAGTGCTGCTGAAGAAGGGCTACCGGACAGCCGCCTTTGTCACCAACCCTTTTCTAAAAAGCTCTTTTGGGTTTTCCCAAGGGTTCCAAGACTACAGATATATAGACCTGCCGCAGGGCACGGCGAAACAGCTCAACGGTGAGGTCATCAACTGGCTCAAACAGCCCAGAAAGGATCCCTTTTTTATATATATTCATTACATGGACGTCCATGCCCCTTACCGGCCGCCGCTTCATTATCGCTATTTATACACACAAATAAAGAATTTGCTGCCGTATGAAAGCAACGGTCCCTACCAGGGTCAGGTCAATGAAGAAGGCATTCAATATA
The DNA here is from genome assembly GCA_963702835.1 of Candidatus Aminicenantota bacterium. Taxonomy (GTDB): domain Bacteria; phylum Acidobacteriota; class Aminicenantia; order Aminicenantales; family JAFGAV01; genus JAFGAV01. Next base: position 109,792 of record OY969762.1, on the reverse strand, counting down.
CACGCGACCGCTATGACGCCCAGATCAACTACTGGGATGACTGTTTCAAGGAGTTAATCCAGGAGATGGAGCCGAAAGGCTGGACGGACAACACCCTATTTATCATCCTCAGCGATCATGGAGAGGAATTCTACGACCACGGAGGCTTCGGCCACGGCTTTACTCTCTATGAGGAACAGCTCCGCGTTCCTCTCTATATCGTGTTCGAGGGCCGGATCCCGCCCGCTCAGGTCAGAAAGGACCGGGTCGAGATCATCGATATCTTCCCCACCATCTGCGCCTTGGCTAGACAGAAGGTCCAAGGCCTCGGTCTCCAGGGAAAAAATATCCTGGCCTCGGAGCGAATGAATCCAGATGCTTTTCACTATGCCGAGACCGCCCGGGGAATAGCGCCGGCCTCTGTCCAAACGGAAAAATACAAACTGATTTTCAACATCACGGAGAAGAGCTTCGAGCTCTATGACTTGACAAGAGACCCACGGGAATTGATCAATATTATTTCCCAAAAGACCGCCTGGGCCCGGGCCGGGCAAAAAAAACTATTTGAACTGATGTCGCTCCGGAGGCCCGGTGTCCGACCATCGAAAAGAGAGCTGGACCGGGAAACGATAGAAGCGCTCAAAAGCCTGGGCTACATCAGGTAGCTGCTTTCAAAAAGCTGCCGGGCTTGATCAGGTTGTTCCCAAGCATCTTATCTTGTGGTATGAGGATGGACGACCCCCGGCTGCGGCAGAAGTCAAAAGACGGATTAAGAAATTAGGCCGGGAGAGAGGTTAAGAAGAAGAGGGCTATGGATATACGTCACCGAAAAAGGATCGGCGTCATCGGCGGCAGCCGGGCCAAAGAGGCTGCCCTGCGGGAGGCCTACCAGATCGGCCAGCTGGTCGGCCGCCGGGGAGGAATCCTGGTCTGCGGGGGGCTGGGCGGCGTTATGGAGGCCGCTTCGCGCGGCGCCAAGGAAACCGGGGGCCTGACTTTGGGCATTTTGCCCGGCGACTCGCCCCAGGAAGCCAACCCTTCAGTTGATATCCCCCTTGCCACCGGACTGGGCTACACCCGCAATTCTTTAGTCGCCCTGAACGCGGATGTGCTGATCGCCGTGGACGGCGAATACGGAACCTTGAGCGAAATCGCCTTCGGCCTGATCTACGGCCGCCGGGTGATCGGCCTCGGCACCTGGGATATTCCGGGCCTTATCCCGGCCCGGAGCCCCGAGGAAGCCGTGGAGTTGGCTTTCAACAAACGCTGACCAGCCCCGGTCCAGGCCATGGCCACCTTCAAGCTCGTCCTCAGCTATGACGGCACGGGCTTCTCCGGCTGGCAGCGGCAGCCAAAAAAAAGGACGGTGCAGGGAGTGGTCGAGGAAGCCCTGGTTCGCATCACCGGCCATCGCCCGGCCGTCATCGGAGCTGGCCGGACGGATGCGGGCGTCCACGCCCTGGCCCAGACGGCGAGCTTCCAGGCGGACATCAGGCTGAAACCGGCCGAGCTGGTCAAGGCCCTGAACGCCGTCCTTCCCCATGATGCGCGCGTCCTCTCGGCCAAGGCCGCGCCGCCCGATTTCAATGCCCGGCGTTCGGCCCAGTCCAAGATTTACCGCTACCGGATCTATCGCCGGCCGGTGCTGCCGCCCTTTCTCAGCCGCTACGTTCTGCACTGGCCCTATCCCCTGGACCTCGAAGCCATGGCCCGCGCCGCCCGACTTTTCATCAGGGAGGATGATTTCTCAGCCTTTTCCTCAAACCGGCTCCTCAGCCCCGTCCGCAAGGTCTTCCGCTCCGAGCTCCGCCGGCGAGGGCCCGAGCTCCACTACACCGTAGAGGCCGACGGCTTTCTGAGGTTCATGGTCCGGGCCATGGTCGGCACCTTGCTCGAGGCCGGCCGCGGCCGGATCAGCCCGGATAAAGTGGAAGAGCTTTTCCGGAAGAAACAACGGACTCTGGCCAGCCCAACCGCGCCGGCCCACGGCCTGTGGCTGGTCCGGGTGGTGTACTGACTTCCTCCGTTTGGCTCTCCGGCTGATTGATCAATAAGCGGCAAGGGTGAAACAATGCCAATTGCCGAAATTACGATATCTGGCCTATCTAATGATCTTATGTTGAGAATCCGAGGCTCATCCCCTCGGCGATGAGCTCGGCCGTGGCCTTCCGGACGGGGATCTTCATTCCGATGTAGCGTTCGATGTGTCCAAGCTGGTCGGCGAATTTCTCACAGGCCAGGGACACTGCTTTACCGGACTTCCCGGCCCGGCCGGTGCGCCCGATGCGGTGGACGTAGTTCTCCATGTCCCGGGGAAGATCGTAGTTGACCACCATCTCCAGGCCTTCGATATGGAGGCCCCGGGCGGCAATGTCGGTGGCCACCAGGAAGGGGAAGCGGCCCGCGGCGAAGTCGTCCATGACCTTCAGCCGCCGGAGTTGGGGAAGATCGCCGGTCAGATGGCGGACGGCGAAGCCGGCTCGGCCGAGCTTACGGGCCAGCCGTTCGGCGCCATGGCGGGTATTGGTGAAAATCAGGGCGTTCCGCGGAGCCTCGGCTTTGAGAATTCCCATCAGGAGACCGGTCTTGGACTGGCTGGGGATGCGATAGAGCTCCTGGGAGATGGCCTCGACCGTCAACCGTTCGGGCGTCAATTCGATGAAGGCCGGTCGGTCCAGGTAGCGGGCGGCGACCTGCCGAGCAAGTCGGTCGAGAGTCGCGCCGAAAAGCAGGCTTTGCCGGACCCCGGCCGGGGGAAGCTTGGCGATCAGCTTCTGAATATCGGGCAGGAAGCCCATGTCGAACAGCCGGTCGGCCTCGTCGATGACCAGGATCCGGAAATCGCCGAGCCGCAGGGCCCCCCGTTTTTCCAGGTCCAGGAGACGGCCGGGCGTGCCGATAGCGATGTCCACGCCCTTCCGAAGAACAGCCAGCTGGTGATCGTAGCCGACGCCGCCGAAAAACCCGCCGATGGAATATCCAAGGTTCCGGTTCAGGAGCAGCGCCTCGCCCTCGATCTGGACGGCCAGCTCGCGGGTGGGGACGATGATCAGGGTCCGGCCCTTCCTGCGGGAGGGGTCTCGGAGCAAGCGCTCGAACACGGTGATGAGGAAAGCCGCCGTTTTGCCGGTCCCGGTCTGGGACTGGACGGCCGCGTCTCGGCCCTGGAGACTCAGGCCCAGCGTCCGCGTTTGGACGTCCGTCGTTTCTTCATAACCCCGCTTGGCCACCGCGGCCTGAAGCCTGGGGTCGAGATTCAGTTCTTCGAATCGCATAATAAAATCCTTCCAAGAAGTATTTCAACATGAGGGGGATCGTCGATCGAAATTATCGTTCGGGAGGGAAGATGAATTCGTTCAGAACGTTTCCGACCAGATGTCGATAGCATATGATACGCGCAAAAAACCCTAAAAGCAAGGAATATTTTCGGGTCACCGGCTGCCGAATTGGAAGAAGGGCTTTAATTAATTGACCACGAAGTGAAACGTGTGCTCGCTACAAATTGCCACATATGAATTAGGGGTGGAGTGAATTTTAAAGCCTTAGGAGCCTCACAGGCTGAGGCCCATGACCAGGGCATCTTCCTCGGGGTTAAAGTAATAGCCCTGGCGGCGGCCGAGCCCGCTGAACCCCAGCTTCCGGTAGAGGTTCTGGGCGGCCTGGTTGGACAAACGGACCTCCAGGATAACAAAGTTGCCGCCCAGGCCGCGGATCAGGTCCAGCGCCTGCCGCAGCAGCGATTCGCCGATCCCCCGCTTTCGGAATTCAGGGTGCACGGCGATATTGTTGATCTGGGCCTCGTCGGCGATCAGCCAGAAGATGACATAGCCGATAACGACTTCCCTGTCGCCGGAGCCTGTCACAGCCACATAGGGATGGGATACGGACCTGTTCTGGACCTCGCCCAAAAAAGTGGACGCCGGCCAGGGGTTGGGAAAAGACGCCCGCTCGATAGCCAGCACGGCGGCCAGGTCCTCGGCCTTCATCCGCCGCAGGCTGAAGGGCATGGCCGAAGTTTCAGGCTGCTTAATGTCTCTCCTCCGCCTGGGACCTCCGGAAATAGAGGGGCTTGACTTCCGCGGCCGGAAGGCCCTTCCCGGCCCGAAGACGGTCATCGCCCAGCAGGCCGACCTCGTGGGCGATGAACAGAGAGCGCCGGGAGAAGCGGGCCTTATCCTTGAGATAGGACCGGATTTTCTCGCTGAAGACAAGGACGCCGGTGCCGATGAAATGGATGATGCGCTTGGAGGGCAGCCGGGCCAGGAAGTCGTCGGGCGTCCAGGCCGCCTGAGGCAGGATTTCGGCCAGGCCGTCTCCCTTCGCTTCGAAGAGCGCGGCAAAGATCTCCCCCTTCTTGGCATCAGTCAGCGGGCAGAGAAGGCGGGACTGGCCGCCCTTGAGCTTCAGGGCCAGGGCTTCCAGGCTGGATACAGCCGCCACGGGCTGGCCCGAAGCGAAAGCGAAGGATTTGACCGTGGCCAGCCCGATGCGGATGCCGGTGAAAGAGCCGGGCCCGGCCGCCACCGAAAACCCGTCCACCTCCCGGATGTCCCGGCCGGCGGTCTTCAACAGGTAGTCAAGGCTGGCCAGGAGTTTCTCGGAATGGTTGAGTTGGGCTTCAAACCCCGTCTCGGCCAAGAGACGCCGGTCCTCGAGCAGCGCCACGGAGCCGCTCGGCCCGGTCGTATCCAAGGCCAGGACAATCATGGCCTTCCTGACTTCTGAAGCGTCCTGCCGAACAGGAAGAGGTTGCCGGCGGCGAGGATGTCCGCTTGGACCCGGCTCATGGGCACGACCTCGAAAGTGACGGCCCTGCCCGCGATTTCGGCCCGGCCGCTCAGACCATCCATCTTTATTTTGTCGCCGGAGACAAGCTTTCCTTCTCTGACTATGCCCTCCAGCGCCCGGCTGCGAAGGACCGGCAATCCCGAATTGACCGCGTTGCGGAAATAGATGGCGCCGAAGGAGGGCGCCAGGATGGCCGCCAGGCCCAGGGCCATAAAGCAGTCCACGGCCTGCTGTCTCGAGGAGCCGGCCCCGAAGTTGCGGCCGGCGACTAGGATGTCCCCAGGCTTGGCCTTGGCCGGAAAATCCTTCCAGCCCTCCAGGTTTCCCAGGGCATAGGGCCCCATTTGTTTGATGTCGGTGAGGTGAAGGTGAGCGTTGTGAAAGATCTGGTCGGTGTCGATATCCTCGATCAAGGCGCCCCGGCCGTCCAGGAGCACCCAGACCCGGCCTTCGATTTCGGTCTTGCTCATGGGACATCCTCCGGCCCGGCGATGGCGCCCAGCACCGAGGAAGCGGCCACCACCTCCGGGCTGGCCAGGTAGGTGGCCCCCTGGCCCTGCTTGCCGGGGAAGTTGCGGTTGCCGGTTGAGACCTGGACCTCGCCCTTGCCGGTCAGGCCGGCATGGCCCTCGGCGCAGCCGCCGCAGCCCGGGTTGATGATGATCGCTCCGGCCTCAAACAACGCCCGGAGGATCCCCTGCCCAAGCAGTTCTTCATAGACGCGGCGCGTGGCGGGCACCACCTTCAACATGACGCCCGGCTTGACCCGGCGGCCCTTGAGAATCCGGGCCGCGGCGACGAAGTCTTCGGTCCGGCCGTTGGTGCAGGAGCCGATGAAACCGGAATCGATGGGCAGGCCCTTGAGGGCGGCCACCTCCTTGACCTGAGTCGGCGAGGGCGGCTCGGCGATCTGAGGTCCAAGGCCCGAGGCGTCGAGCTCAATAGCCGAGTCATAGACCGCGTCGAGATCGGCCTGGAAGGGCTGGTAGGGCCGGCCGGAGAGAGCGCGCACCTCTTCCTGCAAGGCCGGCCCATGCTCCGGGACAAAGCCGATGATGCCGGCCATTTCAGTGACCATACTGCACAGGGTAATCCGGCCGGCAAGGGTCAGGTCCCTGACCGCCGGGCCGCTAAACTCCACGGCCTTATTGGCCAGGGCCGAGGTGCCCAGCTCGCGCAGAACAAAGAGGGTCAGGTCTTTGGCCGTAGCCGAAGGGCCGGGCCGCCCCTTGATCACCACCTTGACCGTGGGGGGAACTTCGAACCAGGTCCGTCCCGTGCGGAAGGCGAAGGCGATGTCCACGTCGCCCATGCCCTGGCCGAAGCTGCTCACGGCACCCAGGATGTTCATATGGCTGTCGGTGCCCACTACCGTGCTGTTGGCTACCGCCAACCCTTCCTCGATGAAAACATGCGAGCCCACCCCCCGGTCCACGTCAAAAACAGTCAGGCCGTGCTTTCGAGCAAAGTTGCGGCAGAGCTGCTGATTGTCGGCGTATTTCAGGGAACAGGCCGGCGCGCACAGGTCGAAGGTGAAGAAGGTCCTTTGCGGGTCGGGGGGCAGGCCGCCGTACTCCCGCTCGTAATGCTTGACCACATTGGGGCCGCCGAAATCGCGGGCGGAGCGGATATCGAGGTCGAGCCAGACGATGGCCCCCGGCCGGACCTCGTCGGCCGTATGGGCCTGGATGATCTTTTCCAGGATAGTCTGTCCCAAAGCGGGTCTCCCTCGGCCGGCTCAGAGCTTATGGACTACGGCAGCGGCCATTTCGGACGTTTTGGACTTGCCGCCCATATCGTAGGTCCGGACCTTTCCTTCCTTGATGACGGCGGCCACGGCCCCCTCCAGCGCCCGGGCCTTGGAGGTCTCGCCCAGCCAGTCGAGCATCTGCACCGCGGCCAGAAAAGTGGCCAGGGGATTGACCTTGTCCATCCCGGTGTACTTGGGCGCCGAGCCGTGGGTGGGCTCAAAGACGGCGTAGTTGGCGCCGATGTTGCCGGCCGAGGCGAACCCTAGCCCGCCCACCAGCTGGGCCGCCAGGTCGGAGATGATGTCGCCGAACAGGTTTTCCGCCACCAGGACGTCGTAGTCCTGGGGGTTCTTGACCAGCCACATGCACATGGCGTCTACGTTGGCTTCCTTGAATTCAACGTCCGGGAACTTCGAGGCGATGTCGCGGGCCACCCCGAGCATCAGCCCGCCCGTCTCGCGCAGCACGTTGGGCTTCTCCACGATGGTTACCGAGCGGCGTTTCTGCCGGCGGGCGTAGTCGAAGGCGGCCTGGACGATACGCTGGCAGCCTTTCTTGGTCATGATGCGGGCGGAAACCGCGATCTCGGCCGAGGGAGTCTCCCGGAAGGCCTTCATCTTGGGATGGAGATCGAAGGCCCGGCGGACCTCCTCCGGAAGGGGGTGCCATTCGACGCCGGCATACAGGCCTTCGGTGTTTTCCCGGAAAATGACGAGGTCGATATCATCGCGATAGTTGAGGGGGTTGCCGGGGTAAGCCTTGCAGGGCCGCAGGTTGGTGTACAGGTCGAACTCCTGGCGGAGCCGGACGATGGGGCTGAAGTAGGACAGGCCCTTGCCCTGGAGGGCCGGGGCCAGCTCCTTGGCCGCATCTTCCTTGGGCTTGGAAGTGATGGCCCCGAATAGGCAGCAGTCCGTCTCTTTGAGCAACCTGATGGTGCGGTCGGGCAGGGCATTCCCTTCCTGGCGCCAGAACTGCCAGCCGATATCGCCGTAGATATACTTGGCCTCCAGCTCCAATTTGTGGAGGGCGGTCATGGCGGCTTCCACAACGTCCAGGCCCACTCCGTCGCCGGGCAGGACCGCGATCCTGTACTTGGACATCAATCGCTCCTTAGGTGGAATCACAAAAAAGCAAAAACATTGTAACTGTTTGAGATGAAATTATCAAAAGTGGAGATAGCGGAGAGAACTCTGTTAGGGGGCATTTCTAGGAGAGCGCCTGGGGCTCCTCTCCTATGGCCGGAACAATATCGGCTATATCGAAGGCTTGGGAAGCTTCGTCCAGCTTGTCGGCCTCCTGACGGATATTCCGGTTGAAGAAGGGAGAAGCCCCCGCCGGTCCGAGGCATCGCTTCTCGACCGATGCCTGAAATGCCGGGTCTGCGGGGCGGCCTGTCCGACGGGAGCCATCGGCCCGGACAGGTTCCTCCTCCGCGCCGAGAAATGCTACACTCTCTTTTCCGAATCGCTCAACCCGATCCCTGAGGGCCTCAAGCCTCCCTCTCCACAATGCCTGGTCGGTTGCCTGAAATGCCAGGAAATCTGCCCGGAAAATAAAGGCCGGCTTAGATTTGAAAAGGCCGCCGTATCCTTCTCCGCCGAGGAGACCGAGCTCTTTCTGGAGCAGGCCGAGGGGGCGGGCCGCGCTTCGGATGCGATTTTGCCCAAATTCCGGGAGCTGGGTCTCTCCGAAAACCTGCGCCTCTATGCCCACAACCTTAAGCGCAAGCTCGAAATGAATTCCTAATGCTCGAATGTTGGATTTCAAAATAGGAGTGGTATGATAGCCATCCGTTCGGCTAATCTTGCCGAGGAGATAAGCCATGACCACTCCCGCGCCTCTCGAAAAAAACGAACGGCTGGCCCTCAACCGCCGTAAATTTCTGGGCTATTTTTCCGCTGCCGGGCTGGGCAGCACGCTCCTGCCCGGAGCGCTCCTGGCCGTGGCCCAGGATGCCCCTCAAGTCACGACCGACATGGTGGCCTCCGCGGCCAAGATTGCCGGAGTCCCTCTCTCGGAGGAAGCTCAGAAACGAGCGGCCGAGGGATTGAACCGCCAGGACGGTCTGCTCAAAAACTTCCAAAGCCTGCGGGAGATGAACTTGGGGAACGATACGCCCTTGGCCCTGGTCTTCAACCCGGTCCTCCCGGGAGTGACGCATCCCCGCGGCGAATCGTTCCTGAGAATCTCCAAGTTCAGGGTATCGGTGCCCAAGACGGAAGAAGACCTGGCCTTCCTTCCCCTGACCCACCTGGCCCTATTGCTGAAAAAACGCGAAATCAAATCCCTGGAGCTGACTAGAATTTGCCTCGAACGTCTCAAAAAATATGACCCCGTTCTCAAATGTGTCGTGACCCTGACCGAAGAGTTGGCTCTCCAACAGGCGGCCCGGGCTGACGCGGAGATCGCCGGCGGCGCCTACCGCGGCCCGCTCCACGGCATTCCCTGGGGGGCCAAGGATCTTCTGGCCGTGAAGGGATACAAGACCACTTTTGGCGCCTCGCCCTACAAAGACCAGAGCCTGGACCGGAACGCGACCGTATATAACCGACTCACCAAGGCCGGCACTGTCCTGGTGGCCAAGCTGGCCCTGGGCGCCCTGGCCCAGGGCGACCGCTGGTTCGGCGGCCAGACCAAGAGCCCCTGGGACCCGCAGAACCCCAACCTGGGCTCGAGCGGCTCCTCGGCCGGCCCGGCCGCGGCGGTGGCGGCCGGCCTGGTGCCCTTCGCCCTCGGCTCGGAGACGCGCGGCTCGATCATGTCGCCCGCCGGCCGCTGCGGGGTGACAGGCCTGCGGCCGAGCTTCGGCCGCGTCAGCCGCTATGGGGCCATGGCCTTGAGCTGGACCATGGACAAGATCGGCCCCCTATGCCGGACGGCCGAGGACTGCGCCGTCGTCCTGGCCGCCATCCAGGGGCCGGACGGCCTGGACAATACGGTGCTCGAGCTTCCCTTCGCCTGGGACGCCGGCCGTGACGTCCGCCGGCTGAAAGTCGGTTACCTGAAATCAGACTTCGAAGGCGATATCCCCGACGACCCGCAGAACCCGGACCGGGCCAGACGCCTGCGCGAAATCCGGGACATGAACACCGGCGCCCTGACCTTCTTCATGTCCCTGGGACTCAAGCCGGAGCCGGTCGAGCTCCCCAAGCTGGGCTCGGAAGCTATGAATTTCATCCTTATCACTGAAGCTGCGGCCGCTTTCGACGACCTCGTCCGCAGCGGAAACTTGGACCTGATGTCGGCCGATCCCGAGCGCAGCAACTGGGTCAACGCCTTCCGCCTCCATGCCCTGGTCCCGGCGGTCGATTACATCCAGGCCAACCGCGCCCGCTTCCGTCTGATGGAGGCCTACCACGAGCTCTTCCAGGGAATGGACGTCCTCGTCGGCAGCGCCCTGGGCCCCACCAACCTGACCGGCCATCCGGAGGTCTCTTTCCCCCACGGGTTCGACAGCAAGGGACAGCCGGCCGCCCTGCGCTTTACGGGAAAGCTTTTCGGCGAGACGGATATTCTGCTCCTGGCCCACGCCTTCCAGGGCCAGACCGATTTCCACCTCCGCCGGCCGAACCTGACTCATTCACAATAATAGCCGATGGAGCAATAGCTGACCCAGTGGCGCAGGGAGAAGGCTGCCGTCGTTCCCATGCCCGTTTTCTTCAGGGGCAATACCCCTTCGCTGTAGCTGTCTGAATAGCGGAACAGCATCCCGCTGATTTTCTTATTCATGGTCAGGCTGATGATTTTCTGCGCGGCCAGGAGGCCGAAGGGAATGGAGTATTTGCCGCACCAGTAGGTATTGCGGTAATCGAGGTAGGTCTGGCCCCAGAGCTCCTTGGTCAGGCCTTCGACTTTACCCTTGTCCATGACGCCCGTCAGGTAATCGCGGATCAAACGCTGGTCCAAGGCCCGGGCCGCACTCCAGGCCTGCTCGCCCTCGCCGAAGGCCGAGTTGTTGAAGTCCTGCCCATAATGGTTGCCGTCGGAGGAGATCAGAAAGAAAATGTCTTTCCCCGGCAGGAGTCCCTTATCTCTCATATAGGCCGCTATGACCTCAGCCAGCTTGGTGGAAACCTCATCCATTTTTTCAAAGGGCATTCCGGTGACCATGATGGGGGTGATCTTGACTCCCGGGTTGAAGTATTGGAGCCAGGGGACCTGGGCCTCGATCGAATGCTCGATGGTCTGGGCCTTATTATTGACCATATAAGCCGCTTTGTCTAAGTGCTCTTTCAGGTACTCCCGCAGCCCCGAGATGGCTTGAGGCGCGGAAAGGCCCGTCCAGAGCTTGAACTCGTCCAGGATCAGGATGTTGTGGGGATCGCCGATCTCCTTGCGGACCGTGCCGTGGGTGACGCCGAAAATGACGACCTCCTTGGCCCGGAGAATCTTGAACAACGGATAATAGACCCGGCCGGCATAGAGATAATCGTCATGGGGCGAGACGGCGGCCACCAGGCCTTCGGGCTCGAAGCTCTCTGTTTCGTGCCTCTCCAGATATTCCACCAGTGTCTTCATGCTCGCCGGGTTCCAGCAGAAGCCGACGTCATCCCGGATAGGCCGGATTTCATTGGCGGCCAGCGGGATCATGACCAAGGCCAAAATTAAAATGGCTACTAGACTTTTCATCGATATCCTCCTGTTGTTGCCGAGCTTCTCGCTCTGATAAAATCCGATAACGGAAATGGTGAGTGAATCAACGGCCCTCCCCTTCTGGCAGACACGAGAGGCAGGACTATTCCGGGCGGCCCGGGCCTTCCGCGGCTTTCAGCAGGGCGATTTCCTGCGCCGCCTCTTTCAACTGTCTCTGAAGTCTGGTGACCACAATGGAGAGATGGACGAGGAAGATCGTAATGGCAAAGATCGCCGCCATGAATACCAAGGAGGGGGGGTAGAATACTCCCAGCAAGCGGGCCACGACGTTCAGCCCTTCCCGCCAGATGGAAAAGACAAGGAGCAGAACGGTAAGGCACAGCCGTACGATCGAGTACTCTTCTCTGATCTTTCCCCTCACGATCAGCCGGGCGATCAAGAAGAGGAATGACAGAGAAACCAGGATGCTCACGATTTGAATCTTCATTGAAAGCAATTCCCTCATCAGATCCTCCCTTTTCTGAGTCGAAGATAGGTGAAGATGATGGCCAGCGTCACCTTAAACATATAATAGAGACTTATCAGACGCCTGATGGACGATTCGCCCCCCTGCCGCCCGCGCATCACCACCGGCACTTCCCGGATCTTCAATCCGCGCAAGGCGAAGAGCACAATCGATTCGGACTCCGGAAATTCGTCGGGATAATAGCCATCCACAATGGCCAGCGCCCGGCGGCCGAGGGCGCGGAACCCCGAGGTGCTGTCCGTGACGCGGACCCGGGCCAGAACCTGGTGAAGAAACTGGAAATAGCGGATGCCCAGCCTGCGGCTGAAGGTTGACTGGAACCCCTTCTTCTCCAGAAAGCGCGAGCCGATGGCCACATCCGCCCCGCCTGCGGCAATCACGCTCACCAGCCGAGGGATTTCATTGGCCGGATGCTGCCCATCTCCGTCAACTTGCACGGCGCAGTCGTAATCCCTCCGCACCGCATAGCGGAATCCCGTCTGCATGGCTCCTCCGATTCCCAGGTTGATGGGAAGCTGAAGAACCCTGGCACCCGCCCGCTTCGCTTCTTCACGAGTCCGGTCACTCGAGCCGTCGTTGACCACGACAATATCGTAGCCGGCATTTAAACCCTGGACTTCCTTAATGACCCGGGCTACTGACAACTCTTCATTATAGGCCGGGATGATGATGAGCGTTTTCATCACCATTATTTAACGGAAAAAGCGGCGCTGGTCTGAGATTGACGTCCCGTCCCCCTCTCTTCGCCGTCGATATGGAGAACATAATTTCCGGGTTTCAATTGTTCAGATTGAAAGGAGACGAAGGAGATTTGAGCAGCATTCTCGAGACTCAAGCGAGAAATGGAAAAAGGTACGGTTAGAGTTTCGTTCGTGGCTTGATCCACAAGACGGGGAGTTAATTTTAGGTCTGGATTTTCGGTTTCCGGAACAAAGCTGCGGACCACCGCCGTCAGCCCGGCGGTTCCCTGTCTCATTTCTTCGACGACGGGCGCCCACAGGTTGAAATCGCAATAATAGAGGTCCGGCAGGTCGATAGTTTTTTGGTCTTTGTTCTCCTGTTTGATGCGCTCTCCTTTCAAATAAGCCGCGCCTTTTTCAGGAACGAGCAGCAAGGGCGAAGAGAGCTTCAGGCCGGAGCCGGCCGGCTCCTCGACGGCGGCCCGGGCCGAGGAGGCCATGGATATTCCCGTCTGAGTATTACGGACGACCAGGCGGGATTTGTAGAGCCCGGGGGAGAGGCGGGCGAGAGAATACAAAAAAATGTCTTTCTGCGGTAATTTTGTAAAGTCGACCCGCCAGCCCTTGAAATGCCGGAGATCGTCCTTCTCATCGAAGATGAGGTTGACGACTTCAACCTGGCGGCCCCACAATTTATGAACCGCCTCCGCCGGAATTTTCGATATGGTAGCCAGCCCTGATATTCCCTCAATCGCAAAAGGTAGGGCGGCCACGGGAAAATGCAGGGAGGCCAGAAATTGAGACCTTTCCTCCAGGGCCAAGTCCAGAAAATCCATCTTCCGCTCGAGCGCCGTCAGCTCACGGAACGGCTTGGGGTTGAAATATCCGGTTTGGGCCTGGACCGTGCATCCCTTGCGCTTGGTCTTCACGGTCAGCCGGTGATACTTGCCGTCCCAGCTTTCGCCGATGGAGTAGCCCAGCACATAAAAGACGCTGGAGGCATTTTGAATCTCTTCCATGATCGGCTCGGTGTTCTGAATATTGCCGAAATATTTCCCCCCGTATCGGCCGCCATTCTTTGGAGCGAAGATTTCCCCAGCTGCTGCCTGTCCCGAAAGCCGAATTCCGGGTCCGAGCCGGTGTTCGTCCCTTCGGCATACAGGGAGTAAACCGAGCTGTCCGAGGCGGCCAGCAGCTGGATCATCTCCTCGAATTTATCGCTGAGATTCATATCCGCAAAAGCGTCCTTGAAGATAAAATCCCGCATGTTCACGTCTTTTTTTGATGTGTCGCCTTCAAATACCGAGCCGGGTATTCCGGTGGAGAGAAATAGAATATATTTGTGGCCCTGGATATGGCTGAGGGCTTGGGCCAATTCGCTCCAGGTCCGGATAAAAATAAGGACTTGCTGTTTGAACAGAAGCCTATCCGACCTGATCTCATTAAAACTAGTCAACTGCTGCAATCTGTCCGTCTCGGATAAGCCGGAATTTTCGGGCTGGGCCATCTCCCCGATCATGCCCCAGTATTGTCGCTCCACATCCTCGGCCCTTCCCAGGACATCATTCCGGCCGATGCCCTCCACGACATCTCTGATTTTTTTATAATTGATCGTCAAGTTTTCGTGAACGGTCAGGTACTTGTTGGTCGAATAAGACAGCACGCCCACCTCGTCCGAGGGAAGCAGCTGATGATCGAGGAAATAGAGAGCCGCCTTCCTGGCGCTTTCTATCCCCCGGGAGGAGTTAAAGGCGAGATCGAAGAACAAATAAAATTTTCGGTTGAACTTGGCCGGGGAGGAGATGGCCTCCGGGCTCGGCGGCGCTGTTTCACCGGCGGGGGTGAACAGAATGTGTTTCTCAAAATCCGTAACGACCTGGAGTTTTCCGTTGTCATAGAGCTCAAAATCTTCTTTCCTCAAATCCGTCACCGGGTTGCCCCGGCTGTCCACGACCTGAGCCTGGACAAGCTTAAGAGTGACGTTCACTTCATATTTCAAGACTTCCTGTTCCTGGCTGACCTGCGGAGAGGCCGGATAGGAATCTTGGCCGGCCAGGCCGAGGAACAGCAAAATCAAAACGGCCATGGCGATGTTTCGTATCATGTTAGGCATCCATGTTTGCTCAATCCTTCTTATTTTAAGCCCACCACAGCCCAATTAACAAACTATGGCATGGCCTTGCCGGCAGCTGCAAAGATTGCTGGGAAATTTATTAAATCCTATTTATTGGCTGTAAAAAGGCGGTTTTAAGGTCTTAAAATCGGCAAATCCTGATATTAATTATAAACGAATCAACAGGATAGCTTGGTCTGACCCCAATTCTTCTTCTTCAGCTTCTTCCTGGTGTATTCGATCAGGCCGCCGGCTTCCAGGATGCCCAGCACGGACGGGGGAAAAGCCGGGAAGATAAATTCGCGGGAGCCGCTCCGGATCTTGCCCGCGGCAAAATCCACTTCCACTTCGTCCCCGGCCCGGAGGGCTTCTGCGGCTTCCGGCGACTGGAGCACGGGCAGGCCGAGGTTTATGGCGTTGCGATAATAAATCCGGGCGAAGGACTTGGCCACCACGGCCTGCAGGCCCGCCGCCTTCAGGCAGGCGGCCGCCTGCTCCCGCGAGCTGCCGCAGCCGAAGTTGCGGCCGGCCACGATGACGTCCCCCGGCCGGACCTTCTTGGCGAACTCAGGGTCGAGGTCCTCCAGGGCATGCTTGGCCATCTCTTCGGGGGGCAGGATGGCGTAGGTGTATTTCCCCGCATAGATGACGTCGGTGTTGACGTTGTCGCCGTATTTCCAGACTTTTCCTTTCATCGAAGGACCTTCCTCGGGTCGGTGATGACGCCGTAAAGGGCGGAGGCCGCTACGGTGGCCGGGGAGGCCAGGTAGATCTGGGAATCGCGGCTTCCCATCCGGCCTTTGAAGTTGCGGTTGGCCGTGCTCAAGGTGACCTCGCCGGCGGCCATGATGCCCTGATGGGCGCCCAGGCAGGGGCCGCAGCCGGGGTTGAGGATGAGGCAGCCTGCCTCGGCGAATATGGTCAGGAGCCCGCGCCGGGAAGCCTCGGCATAAACCTCCAGAGAAGCGGGCAGGATCAGAACCCTCACGGCCTTGTGCACCTTGTGTCCCTTGAGGATACCGGCCGCCTCTTCCAGGTCTTCCAGCCGGCCGTTGGTGCAGGTGCCGATAAGGCCTTGATGAAACTTCGTGCCTTCCACCTCGGTCACCGGCTTGACGTTGTCCACGGTGTGCGGGCAGGCCACCTGGGGGGCAAGAACAGATAAGTCGTAGGCTAGGGTTTTTTCGTAGCGGGCGTCCGAGTCCGAAACGACGGGCTGGTAGGCCTCCTTGGTCCGGCCCGCCAGCCATTCCCGCGTCACTTCATCGGGCGGGAAGTAGCCGTTCTTGGCGCCCATTTCGGCGGCCATGTTGCACAGGACAAAGCGTGAGGCGACGCTGAATTCCTGGGCCGCCGGCCCGTCAAACTCCACGGCCCGGTAATCGGCCATGTCCGCTCCGCCGTCGCCGATAAGCTTGAGCGCGGCGTCCTTGGCCGAGACAGCGGCCGGGAACTTGCCCCGGAACTCGATCTTAATCGTCTCGGGCACTCGCAGCCAGATCTCGTCGGTGGCCCAGATGGAAGCCGTCTCGGTCCGGCCGATGCCCGCGGCGAAGGCGGCCAGGGCGCCGTAGCTCGTCGTGTGGGAATCGCTCCCCACCACCAGCCGGCCGGGCAGGGCAAATCCTTCCTCCACAAAGACCTGGTGACAGACGCCCCGGTGCACGTCAAAGAAATTGGGAATGCCCTGCTCTGCCACGAACTCGCGGATGCTCTTATGGTTCTGGGCGTATTTCTCTTCGGAGGCCGGCACGATGTGGTCCAGGACGATGACGATCTTGTCCGGCCGCCGAACCCGGCTCAGGCCGAGCTTCTTGAACTCCTGAAGGATGGCCGCCGAGTTGTCGTGGGACAGGACAAAGTCCGGGGAGACGGTGACCACCTCTCCGGCCCGAACGGCGCGGCCGGCCTTGCCTCCCAAGACTTTTTCGGAAAAGGTTAAACCCATACGTTACCTCATATCAAAGAGGACTGCCCCAATTTCAGGAAAGTCTGGCACTTGTCTTTGGCCGCTCATCGCCTTCAAGACACTTCGCATCATGTTCCCCTGTGCGCCCTGTGCCAGCCCTGCCATATTTCACCGTTTCAGCACGTCGAAGTTGACGAAGTCGGCGTGGTTGACGATGATGGCCTCCACCGTCCGGCGCAAACCGTCCCCTTCCTTGGAGTGGGCGGCGATGATGTGGACGACCTCCTGGGGCAGGCCGAACTTGTAGGCGAAAGCCGCCCCGGAGACCGGGTGACGGAGCAACTCCCCCGCTTCGCTCTTGACGAACCGGCCGTCGCGCATTTTATATTCGAACATCTTGCCCACGTCATGGAGCAGGGCGCCGCTGAGCAGGATATCGCGCGACAGGGCGATCCGGCCCGGATAGTCGGCCAGCAGCACGTCGGCGATGGCCAGGCTGCAGCGCGTCACGGACCGGGTGTGCTCGACCAGGCTGACCGGCGTCTTTTCAATGAGCAGGGTGAAGGGCATACGGGCCAGGTCGTCAAACGTCCAGCCGGCCTGCTTCATGGCTTCCAGCCAGACCTGGATTGTCTTCTCCCGGAGGGCCGGGTCGCGGACCTGGCCGAACTCGGGCATGGCCTTGAGCAATTCGTCTTTCATTCAGGCCTCCCTGTCGGCCGGGCCGTCATACTCGAAATCCTCGGGATGAATCTTGCGCATGGGCTTCATCCGCGTCCTCTCCTCCTGGACATGGGCCACCAGGCCGGGCACCCGGGCGATGATGAAAAAGGCGTTGCCCAGCTCGGGCGGAAAGCCCAGGTCGCACAGAACCGCGGCTATAGCGCCGTCCACGTTGATGGGCAGGGGCTTGCCGGTCGTCTTGGCCAGGGCGGATTCCAGGGCCCGGGCGATCTTGATGTGCTTTCCGGCCAACTTCAGCTCATCGGCCAGGCCGAAGAGCTTGGCCGTGCGCGGGTCCCGGGTATGGAGCCGGTGGCCGAAACCCGAGGCCCGGGTTCCGGATTTTTTCATGTCCAGGAGCGCTTCCTCGGCCGCCGCCGCCGAGCTGAGGGATTTCTCTTCCATGCGCCGGGCGACATCCAGGAACAGGCGCATCCCTTCTTCCACCGCCCCGCCGTGAAAGCGGGAGATGGCCAACACGCCGGCCGCCACGGCCGCGTTGAGCTCGGAGCCGGCGGAGGCCGCGGTGCGGGCGGCCAGGGCCGAGGGCGGGCTGGCGCCGTGATCGATGGAGGACACCAGGATGGCGTCGATGAGCCGTCCAACCTCGGCCGAGGGCAGCTCGCCCTTGAACAGAAGGTACACGGCCTGGGCGAAGGTAATTTTACCCATAAGCTTGTCCAGCCGGTAGCCCCGCAGGGCGATCTTGTTGGGCCTGACCTCAGTCAGGGCCGTCTTCCAATGCAGTTCGCTCATAGTCTCACCTCGCTGTCCCCAGCATGATCTGCCGGGCGAGCTGGGGGATGTCGAAGATCGAATCTACGACCCGGACGCCGGCCCGGCGCAGCCGGTCGACCTTGGTCTGATAGGACCCGCGGCCGCCCTCGACGATGGCCCCGGCGTGGGAGAACCGCGTCCCGCTCTTGGCCGCTTTGCCGCCGATGAAGGCGATGAGGGGCTTGGTGAAGCGGCCCCGCTCGATGAGGTCGGCCACCCGCTCTTCCTGGGTCGTGCCGATCTCGCCGAACATCGCCACGCAGCGCGTCTCCTCATCGTCCTGAAAAAGTTCCATGACTTCGGGGTGGGAGAGCCCGACCACGGCGTCGCCGCCGACATGGACGATGGTGCTCTGGCCGATTCCCTCCCGGCTCATGTAGTAAGCCAGAGCCGAGGTCATGCCTCCGCTGCGGGAGCTGACGCCCACGCCGCCGGGCTTGAACCAGTCACGGGCCCGCTCGGCCGTGCCGCCGATCATGCCGCACACCGCCCTGCCCGGGCTGAGCAGCCCCAGGGTGTTGGGCCCGACAAAGCGGGCGCCCTTGTCCCGGGCCAGCCGGGCGATCTCCAGGACGTCCCAGATGGGCACCCGGTCGGGCACCAGGACCAGCAGCTTGACCCCGGCCTCCAGGGCTTCCAGGGCGCCGTTCTTGACCAGGCTGGCCGGAACAAACATGACGCTGACATCAACCGGCCCGGCCTTGTCCCAGGCGTCCTTGACCGAGTCGAAAACCGGAACTCCGTGGACCTCCTGGCCGGCCTTGCCCGGCGTCACGCCGGCCACCACCTTCGTGCCGTAGTCCTTCATCAGCTTGGTGCGGGCCATGCCTTCCCGGCCGGTGATACCCTGGACGACCACCCGCGATGTCTCATCTATGAGAATGGCCATGGCCCTCTCAACCTTTCCGGCCGGCCTGGCCGGCGATAACCTTGTCCCGGTACTCCTTGAGGCCGGGGATGGGCAGAAGGATGAAGATGGCGTCCTGCTCGTGGAACTTGCAGAAAATCTCGCAGGCCAGGCATTCGGTGCATTTCCCCTTCTTGGCTTCCGGGGCCGGGATGGCCAGGACGGGCCGCTCCGACTCGAGCTTGAGAATGCGGGGCGCGCAAGCTTCGACACAGCCTTTGGTCCGGCAGGCCCCGCATTTCGAATGGTCGATGGCCAGCCGGCCGGTCATGGTCTCGAAAGCATAAGCGCCGCCGGGCACGGCCGGCTCCTCCAGGGGACGAACGGCATGGACCGCTCCGCCCGCTTCCCTCATCAGCTCCTCCAGCCGGGCCGCGCACTTTTCCGGCGAGTCGTCCCGGCCGTAGCCTTCCACCTTGAAACCCAGGTCGCGGAGATAGGTGTGGAGGATCTGGCAGGCCTTCTCTTCGTAGTTCCCGCCCAGGCGGATGACGGCCGGGATGTCGAGCTTCTCCTCGGTGAAGGCTTTAACCAGGCCCCGGGCCGAATGGTACTGCTCCTGGCTGGCCACGCCCGAGCCCGAAGCGAAATAGCCGTGGAGGCCGGGCTGGGAGAGGATGACCTTGGCGGCGCGGTAGACCTTGGAGGCCGGCGGGTTGCCGCTCGTGTCGCAGTAATTGGCCAGCTTGAAGCCGCGGGCCAGGACCGCGTCCATGGACATCATCGACCCGCCGCCGCCCGCGCCGTGAAAACCGATCAAATTCTCGCCGGCGGAGAAGGACTCGGCCATCTGCAGAAAATAAAACGTGCCGCGGTAGTCCTTCTCCTCGACCTTGTAGGCGATTTTTTCCAGCTCCGTGGGCGGCCGGTCAAACTCACGGGCGATCTCGATGCCCAGCTCGGGATGCCGGAAGACGGCGTAGTCGTCGATGACCAGGTGGCAGTCGGCGGCCACCAGGCGGCCGTCGCCGGTGACGACCAGGGGATTAACTTCGGCCGAGCGGGCCTCCTTGGCCCGGGCCACGGCGTAGAAATTGGCCAGGAAAGCGGCCAGAGCGGCCGCCTGCTCCGGCTCGACTCCGGACTTGAGCACGGCTTCCCGGGCCTGCGGCTCACTCAATCCGGCCCGGACGTCGATGGCTAACCGCACGACCTTCTCCGGATGCTTGGCCGCGATCTCCTCGACGCCGCTGCCGCCCACCGGGCTGAAGACCAGGAGGGGCGCCTTCCGGGCGTCGTCGATCACCAGGCCCACGAAAAACTCGGACCGTATGTCGAGCTTTTCCTCGACCAGAACTTTGTCCACGACGAAGTTCTTGACCTTCATCCCCAGCAGCGAGCGGGCCGCTTCCTCAGCCTCAGCCGGCGTCGCGGCGAACTTGATCCCGCCCAGAGCGGCCCTTCCGGTGACCCACACCTGGATCTTGAGCACAACCGGCCGGCCGATCTCCTCGGCGATGCGGCGGGCTTCTTCGGGTGTGGAGGCCGCCTCCCCCTCGGGGACGAGGATGCCTCCCTCCTTCAAGAGCTTCTTGCTTTGGTATTCGAACAGTCTAGCCACGCTGGGCTCCTCTGGGGGCTATTATTATTGGAGTTAAAAGAAATCTTGTCAACGCAATGTCGGTTTTCGACTTCTTCCCCGAGCTCTTAATACTTCCCAATATTTCCTGGGATTGACAATATCCATATCCATCGGCCCGATACTGCCCAATGTGAGCAGTTCTTTATCCCCGGTTATAAAAAGATCGGCCTTTCCGTTTAAAGCCGCAGAAAGGATAGTCAGGTCATCCCGGTCATGGATTTTGACACCGGGCAACGCGCTCGGCTGGGCAAAATGGGCATCCTGAACCAGTATTTCAACAAATTCTTCAACAAGGGACTTGGGAACCCCAAGCTTGCCAGCCAGGGATTTTCTAAGCTCTGAAACGAGCTGCTCAGAGATTATTATTTCGTGGAAGGTCAGAACCTCTCTCAGGACATCAGCGCAAAGCCCTCTGGTGGCGACGGCACTAACGAGAATATTGGTGTCGAGGAATATCCTCATGAAATCTCGGAGAAGATATCTTCGTCCGTCAAGTAGCCTCTCGTTTCGGCGAAAGGCATGATTCTTTTTCTCAGCTCCTCAAACTGCGCCAGACGAAGCTGCCGGCGGAGGGCTTCCCGGGCGATTTCGCTCCGGCTTTTGCCTGATCTACGGCTGGCCTTGGCCAGCAGGCGCCCCAGCTCCGGGTCCAATCTGATAGTACAACTCATGCTTTTCATGTCTTACATTGTAGGACATGGGCAGGCAAGTGTCAACACTCTTTGATCCTCTCCCTCATTTCCCCGGCCGGGCCTTATCGATAACCTCGCCCTTCACCCAGTAGGCGTGGGACTCGCCGCCGCGGCTCTGTAGGCCTTATAATGCTGAACTATTTTTCGAAGTGGTAGTATTCTTTAGGTGTTTTGGTGACGATGTACTTGATGGCCTCCCGGATCATCTTCCGGCAGGCCGCTTCCACGGGCGTGTTCTTGTAGCCCTGCAGGGTGGTGGGCAGACTGCTGGAGACGCTGCTTCCGCCCAGCCTGAAGTCCGTGGAGCTGCCCTTGACCGTGGCCACGGAAACGATCCGGCCGGTCCGGGTATCTATAATCCGCAGGTCCATGGCCACTTCGGCCCGGTTGTAGCCCAGGTTGGCGTCCACGGTCTGGCCCAAAATGGGGATGGGCACCGTGATCTCCCCGCCTTCCTTGGTGGCCTCGAATTCGGTCAGGGCGCCGTAAATAAAGAGTTCCACGCCCTCCAGCTGGCCAGCGGGAATTTGGGCCTTGGGATTGGCCGCCTTCGAGGTCGAGAGCTGCTGCTCGGCCATGATGTCGGCCAGGTTCTCGCGCTCATAGACGATGAAGCGGTTGCAGGCCACTAGCTCCGAGGTCAGCATGTCCTTGATCCCGGAACTGATCGGGTCGCTGAAATTGGCCCAGGCATTGACCCAGGCCGGCTGCTGAGCGCCGGCCTGTTGGCGGTTGTAGTTACGCATGGCTTCAGCCATGGCTTTCTGAGCCTGGACCATGAGCTGGGCGATCTGGCGCTGGAAGGACATCCACATATTGCCCTCAACCTTGTTCTCAAAGCGGGCCACGGCCACCCGGGCCTTGGGGCCGTTGTAGGCTTGGCCCATGACGTCCTGCATGTTGGGCCCGCCCTGGGTGACATAGCCCGTGGTGCAGCCGGCCAGCAACAGGGCCAGGCCGACCAGGGCTAAGCAGAGACAGGTGTTGCGGATCCTCATTTTGCGCCCCCCTTGCTCATGCTGGTTTTGACGATGTAATCGACCGCTTTGTCCAGGCACAGCCGGATGGCCTTGTCCATGGGCGTGTTGTTCCAGGCGCTGAGGCTCATGACCATGGGCAGGCCGCCTACCCATTTCAGGAGCCCGACGCCGATGGCCATGTCGGTGGCCTGGCCCTCCACGGTCACGGAGGCCACGATACGGGAGGTGCGCGTGTCCACAATGCGCAGGTCGATGGCCATGTGGGACTGCTTGACGCCGCCAAACGGCGTGGCGACGCCCCGGACATTGGGCTCGAACTCGGTCACCGCGCCCAGCACCAGGAAGGAGGCGCCCTCCAGCTCGCCGCTGTTGACGGCGGCCTGCTTGCCGACCGCGCCAGACTTTGACAGCTCCTGCTCCTGGAGGACCACGTCCAGGTTTTCCCGCTCCAGGACGATGAACCGGTTGGTCCGGAACAGGGCGGAGACGATCATATCGGTCAGGCCCCCGCTGACCGGATAGTTCGTCTTGTTTTCGAAGCGCGATACGGCGATACGCATCTTGTCCGAGGCTCCGACGTTCTGGGCCTCATCGATGGTCGGCCCTCCTGGGTTGATGACGGTGGCCGTCGGGCCGCAGGCGGCAAAAAAGCACAAGCCGATCAGGATCAAAAAGGCAGGATGTTTTTTTCTCATTGTCCCCTCACTTTTAATGGCTTCATTATAATCCCGCCTCCGGATTTTGACAATAAAAAAAAGGGACGGGGCGCGCGGGCGCCCGTCCCTGGTTTTTTCTTTTTAAGATCAGCCCTTCAACACAATCTCAATCAAGGTCAGCATTTCCGTTCCTGTTGATGCTGAATCGTTCACTCCAACCAAACTTTGACTGTCTCGTCCTCTTCGGAAACCTCGATGAACATCATCGGCCCGAGCTTTTTCAGCTCGGCGAAAATTTCGGTCAGGTTGATGTCGAGGCCATCCCGGTCGAGCTTGAAGCGACCCTTCTCATCCTGTTCAGCGTACTTGGCCAAGACCTCGACCAGGCTGAGGGGCAGGGTGATCTTTACCTTGTCCTTGCCCGTCTTGGAGCCGGTGACCTTGTTCGTTCAATCGATCCATAATTTGATGAGGGTCTTTTCCTCACTGATCTCGATGATACTCATCTTGGTTTTTTCCAGGTCCTTCATGATCCGCTCCAGGTTATATCCTTTCTGCCGGAGCATCTGCTTCTCCTTGGGAGGGATGGCCAGGTCGGCCAGGGGGATGTTGATCTTAATTTTGGCCTTTCCGGCCTCGGTGACCTCGATCCTCAGCAGCCTGGTTTTGGCTTGAGACTTCCCGTCCTCCCCCATGCCTTCCAAAGCTTCCGGGTCCACCCGCATCAGGGCAATCCTGGCCCTGTCCCTGAGCTCAGCGTCCTTTTCGTCCCTAATAATATTTTTCAGGATCGGCACGGACTTGGCCGCCTGGACCCGGTCCGTGATGTAGCTGGTCTTGAAGGCGGCGCAGTACCGGACGACTTTGTTGGAACTGGCCAAGCGGCCCTCGATTTCCTTTTTATTAAAAGGTTCACCCCTTGAAAAGCTCGGAAAGATGAATCAAGCGGCCGATCAGAAGGTCAGCGGAGACAGTATTATTGAGCGGGGTTGTAGCCAGGCCGATAGACAGACTTCCAGGCCAGGTTCCCCGCCGGGAGCGATGTCTTGACCCGGAAAGCCGCCTCTAGCGGAGGCGGCGGGATTTGATCAAGACGATCGGATGGAGAGAGCCGTCAATCGCGCGAGAAGGGTTTCCTTTCTCCTTGGGGCCTGTCGGTTCTGGGCTTGGCGTCGTTTACGATCAGCCGGCGTCCGTCGAACTCGGAGCCGTTCAGCTTGTTCTTGGCCTCCAGGGCGTTCTCGCCGGTGGCCATCTCCACGAAGCCGAACCCGCGTCCCTTGAGGACGTTGACGGACGTGACCTCACCGTATGGGGTGAAGAGATCCTTCAGCGTTTCCTCGGTGGTTTTGTAGTTGAGGTTGCCCACGTACAGCTTTCTCGAAGAATCCATAAAATAAACCTCCTCGCTCTCTCCGTCGTTTGACCCCAGGACTCGGGGTCATGCGATCAAAAAGAACGCGCCCATTTTTCCATAATTAAAAAGCAAAATCAAGTCACAATTGGATATGTCGCTCTTTTCTGTTATATTCCTGCTTGGCCCCACAGGAGGCAGTCATGAAACGCAGGCGATATGTTTTGGCCATCGTTCTTATCTTTGCCCTGCTCCTGGCCGTGACTCTCATCAGCTTTTTTCTCACCTCGTTCGGCCAACCGCCCTCGGTCGGAGCCCGCTCCTACCTGGACATCCCCCTCGGCGGTGACCTGGTGGAATGGTCTTCGCCCAACTGGCTCAACACTCTGTTCCTGGGCGGGCCGCCCCTGTCCGTCCATGACCTCTGGCTGAACCTCAAGAAAGCGCGGAGCGACCGGCGCATCCAGGCCGTCCTGCTCCGCCTCAACCTCCTCCTCTGCGACTGGGCCAAGGTCAGCGAAGTGCGCGACGCGGTTCTCGACTTTCGCCGTTCCGGGAAAAAGATCTTCGCCTACATCGAGGAGGCGCCGGACTTCGACAAAGAATATTACCTGGCCACCGCCTGCGACCGGATCATCATGCACCCGCTGGGCTGGCTGGGCATCAACGGCCTGGGCGGCCATGTCCCCTTCTACAAAAAGACGCTGGACAAGCTGGGCATCCAGGCCGAGTTCGAGCATGTAGAGGAGTTCAAGACGGCCGCCAGTCAGTACACCGAGACCGGCTTCACCCCGGCTCACAAGCTGATGATGGACTCCATCTACGGTGATCTGTTCGACCAGTATGTCCGGACCGTGGCTCAAGCCCGGAAGAAGAGCGAGGAAGAAGTCCGCCGGCTCATCGATAAAGGATTCTTCCAGGCCGAGGAGGCGCTCCAGGCCGGCCTGGTGGACGGCCTGATGTACGAGGATGAGCTTCCCACACTGTGGGACAAGGAGGGCGGGCTGCGCGCCTCCAAGGTCAGCCAGCAGGACTATGCCAAGATCTCGCCTGAGTCGCTGGGCCTCAACCGCGGCCGGAAGATCGCCCTCATCTACGCCCAGGGGCTTATCCTGGCCGGCGAGAGCCTGAACGATCAGATGATCGGCAGCCAGACCTTGAGCCGCTGGATCCGGCGAGCACGGGAAGACAAGACCGTGGCGGCCGTGGTGTTGCGGGTGGACAGCCCGGGCGGCTCGGCCGTGGCCTCGGACTCCATCTGGCGGGAGATGGCCCTGACCAAAAAAGTCAAGCCTGTGGTCGTGTCCATGTCCGACCTGGCCGGTTCAGGCGGCTATTGGATCTCCATGGCCGCCCATAAGATTGTGGCCCAGCCCCAAACCCTGACCGGCTCGATCGGCGTGCTCGTGGGCAAGTTCAATTTCCAGGGGCTCTACCAGAAGATCGGCATGACTTCGGAAAGAATCGCCTACGGCGCACATGCCGACGTCTTCTCCACATTTCGGCCGTTCACCCCGGAAGAGAAGGCCTTGCTGAAGAAACAGATCTTGTGGATCTATGACCGGTTTCTGAGCAAGGCCGCTGAAGGCCGGAACCTGACCAAGGAGGACGTCAATAAGGTCGGCAAAGGCCGTGTCTGGACGGGCCATCAAGCCCGTTTGAACGGCCTGGTGGACGAGCTGGGCGGGCTTAACCGGGCCATCGAGCTGGCCAAGGAGTTGGCCGGCATCTCCGCCTATCAGGACGTCAAGCTCGAAGTCTGGCCCCGAAAGACCTCTGTTTGGGGTTCCCTATTCGGCCGCCAGGAGACTCTCCTGGACCCGGCTCACACCCCCAAAGAACTGGCCGCGGCCCTGGCCGGCCTGGAGAGGCTCATGGACAATGACCGCATTCTGAGCTTGATGCCTTTCGGGCTCGGCCTTTCTCCCCGCTGAGCGGCGGCGGGGCGGATACACAGCGAAATGACGCCGCAGCGAGGATTTCCCTGCTTCCCTTCCTCAGGCTAGGGCTGATTTTGCATAATATTTCCGCTTGAACCTCAAGGCCACGTTGACCAGGCCGATCATAGCCGGGACTTCGACGAGCGGTCCGATGACGGCGGCGAAGGCCTCCCCCGAATTGATCCCGAAAACGGCCACGGCCACGGCGATGGCCAGTTCGAAATTGTTGCTGGCCGCCGTGAATGACAGGGTCGCGGCCCGGGGATAGTCCGCGCCCGCCTTGCGGCTGAGGAAGAACGAGACGAGGAACATGACGACGAAGTAGATGAGGAGCGGGAGGGCGATCCGCAGGACATCAAGGGGAATTTTGACGATGAACTCGCCCTTGAGCGAGAACATGACGACGATCGTGAAGAGCAGGGCGATGAGAGTCAGCGGGGAGATCCGCGGGATGAACTTTGTCTGGTACCAGGTACTCCCCTTGAGTTTGAGCAGGCTGAAGCGCGTGACCACACCCGCCAGAAAAGGTAGGCCGAGATAGATGAAGACGCTCTTGGCGATTTGCCCGATCGTTACGTCGACCGCGGTCCCTTTGAGTCCCAGCCAGGCCGGGAAAACCGTGATGAAGACGTAGGCGTAGACCGAGAAGAACAGAACCTGGAAGATCGAGTTGAAGGCGACGAGTCCGGCCGCATACTCCCTGTCCCCCTGGGCCAGGTCGTTCCAGACGATGACCATGGCGATGCAGCGGGCCAGGCCGATCATGATCAGGCCGTACATGTAGTGCGGATGACCCCGCAGGAAAACAACGGCCAGGGCGAACATCAGGAGCGGTCCGATCACCCAGTTCTGGACAAGCGATAGGGACAGGATTTTGACGTTCCGAAAAACGTCTCCTAACTCCTCGTACTTCACTTTGGCCAGCGGCGGGTACATCATCAGGATGAGCCCGAGGGCGATGGGGATATTCGTTGTCCCCGATTGGAACCTGTTGATGAAGCCGACGACACCCGGGACGAGATAGCCCAGGCCGACGCCGAAAGCCATGGCCAGGAAGATCCACAGCGTCAGATAACGGTCGAGGAACCTGAGCCTCGTTTTTCCGAAGGTCATGCGTCTATCCTCTCTTTTCGAGGTTCCCCCGCGGGCCAGGGCTCAGATGATCACGATTTCCGGCTCGAGGACATCAGGATCCATGCTCGGCTCCTCCGGAAAAACCGCCTGGTCCGCCCGTCCCGCCGCCGGGACGTCCGGGCCCGGCGGCGAACGTTTCCTCGACCCAGCGCCGGATCTCGTCTCGGCTGCGGCGGAAGCAGGCCAAAATGTCCAGCTCCGTGCCCCGGCAGGCTGCGGGGTCCTCGAAGGTCACGTGCCTGTATTCCTTTCCGCCCGGGAAAAACGGGCATGCCTGCCCGGCCTTATCGCATACCGTCACGATATAATCAAAGGGTTGATTGATGAATTCATCCACCCCTTTCGAACGATGGCTGCTGATGTCGATGCCGATCTCGGCCATGACCAGGATGGCGGCCGGCCGGACCGCGGTGGCTTCCATGCCCGCCGAGAAAGCCTGGAACCGGTCGCCGTAAAGGGCGTTGACCAGCCCCTCGGCCATCTGGGAACGGGCCGAGTTGTGAGTGCAGATGAAGAGGATTCTTTTTTTATCCATGATTGTCCTTTCGACGGGCGCCTCCCAACGTCTCCGCGCGCGACGTTTCGCAGACCCGCGCCCGAATATTCTGGCGAATGGAGGCGTCGAGCTTGCGGATATCCTGGGCGGTCTCAGGCGACCCCTCGATCCGCTCCCGGAGCGCGCCGGCCAAGAGGTCCTCGACGAACGGCCGCGCCTCGGCGGAGATCCGGTAGATGATCCAGCGGCCTTGCCGGATGTCCTCGACGATCCCGGCCTCGCGCAGGATCCGCATGTGGTGAGAAACACGCGACTGCTCCATGTCCAGGACGAACATGATCTCGCATACGCACAGCTCGCGGCGGAGGAGGAGAAGCACAACCCGCAGCCGTGTCGGGTCCGCCAGCGCCTTGAAGATCCTGACGACGGCCTTCAGGGACACTGGATAATTCCTTTTCTCGGCCATCGGTTCCAATATATGAAGATATATTCATATATTTTTCGCAGCCGCCTGTCAAGCCGGGCACGGTCGGCTTTGACTCTGTGGGCCTGCGGTGAATGCCTACGGCCCGGCTTTCAGTAGGCGTAGGACGAAGGGCAGATCCCCTTAAAATCGCAGTAACTGCAGTTGTGCCAGTCCGGACGGGCGGTGAAGTCCTGGCGGCGCAGCCCCTCCTCGGTCTCGCTGATCCTGTCCCGGGCCCGCTGCTTTTCCCGCTCGGCCTTGGCCGCCCGGCCGACGATGTCCGACTCGAGGTAATGGAGCCGGACCTCGGCCAAGGGCTTTCCCTCTGTTTTCTCAAAGGACAGGGCGTAGAGGTCAAGCTGCAGGCTTTCCGCCGCCCGGTGGTCGGCCTCCTTCTGGTCCTTGACTTCGGCCGCCTTGAAATCGGTGATGACCGCGCCGCCGTCCGCGAAATCCAACCTGTCCCAGCGGCCGATGAAGCGGACCGTGCCCTCCTGCCAGCGGAAATTAGCCTCCAGCCGGTCGGGCGGCCGGCCCGCCGCATCCTCACGCCGCCAGAACATCCGCAGCGCCCGCTCGCCCGCCTGGCGCCGCAGCTCCTCGTGCTCGCGGCTGAGGTAGCCTTCGTTCACCCACAGCCGGCCGTACTCGGCCACCAGCTCCTCCACGGCGGGGGGCTGGCCCGACATCTTCTTCTTTAAATAATAATGAACGGCGTTGTGGAGGACGCGGCCGAAGACCAGGTTGTGGCCGGGCAGGACGGGGATGCGGAGGATATGGCGGTATTTATAGCGGAGGGGACAGGTAAGGTAGTCGTCCACTTGAAAGAAGCTCAGGGTCAGGACGTCCGCGGGCTTGAAGGCCGGAAAGACTCCCGGCTGCAGCGTCCCTTGGGCCACCCGCCGGATCTCCTCCTCGGCCGGGGACTTCCGGGTCTCCTCCGGCATCTTGAGGATGTCTAGGGCGTCGAGGACAAAGGGCGATATCTTTTTTTGCCGCTTCAGACCGTAATCCCTGGCCCAGGTCAAGTATAGGAAGTGCTTGGCCCGGGTCATCCCCACATAGAACAGACGGCGCTCTTCCTGAAGGGTGTTCTCGCCGGGCGGCAGAGGCTCCTTGAGCAGCTCATCCGGGAAGGGAATCTTCTCCCGCCGCTCCCGGGCCGGGAACCGGTCGGCCACCAGGCTGACCATGAACACAGCGGAAAATTCCAGGCCCTTGGCCTTGTGGACGGTCAGCACATTGACCGCCTCTTCGTCCAGCTCGGCCTCGGCCGTGGAGGGGTTGTCGCCCATCTCCTGGAGAAGCTGCAGGTGCCGAACAAAAGACTGCACTGAATCGTCCTCGGCCAGGCCGGAAAAATTCTTGATTTTATCGAAGAAAATACGAATGTTCTTGACCATGGCCTCGGCCCGCAGGCTCCGCTCCTCGAGCAGGGACTTGAGGAACCCGGACCTCTGCAGGAAGTCGAAGAGGAGCTGGCCGGCGTTCCGACGGGCCGCTTCGTTCACGTAGTGCAGCAGATCCTGGAAGAGCCGGCGGACAGCGGCGGCCGCCTCTTCCGAGATTTCCACCGGGCTGGGACCCTCGGCGATCTGTTTGAACAGGCGGTGCAAGGGGATGTGCTTTTTGGAAGCCAGGGTTGAGATTTGGATCAGGTCATAGGCCGGCACGCGGTAGAGCGGGGAAAGGGCCAGGTAGTAGAGGCTGCGGCCGTCCTCGAAGTCGGTCAGGCTGCGAAGAAAAGAGATGAGGAGCTTGATCTCTTCCTGGGCATACAAGCCGCGGCTGCCCGAAAAGCGATAGGGAATTTCCTTCATGTTCAAGGCTTTGAGAAACGGGTCGGCGTCCGCGTTCCGGCGGACAAGAATGGCCATGTCTCCATAGCCGAAGCCTTCCTGGTGTCTTTCCAGGATGATGTCCGCCACGCGATCGGCCTCGTGGGAAACCGTGTCAAAAGCCTCCAGAAAGAGGCTGCGGGGCTGGCCGGGGACCGTGGCCTCCAGCTTTTTGTCCAAGCCCTGCTTGAACTCCAGCCGCTCCGAGTTGAGCCGGATGAGGCGGTAGGAAGCGTCCAGGATGGCCTGGTTGGAGCGGTAGTTGGTGGTCAGGATGACCTTTCGGCAGTCGGGATAGGCGCTCTGGAAGTTGAGGATGTTGCTCAGCGAAGCGCCGCGGAAACGGAAGATGCTCTGGTCGTCGTCGCCCACCACGGTCAGGTTCAGGTGCCCGGCGGCTAGCATTTTGAGCAGCTCGAACTGAATATAGTTGGTGTCCTGGAATTCGTCCACCAATATGTACTTGAACTTATTCCGCAATTCGTCTAAGGCCGAGGGGCGGCTGCGGAACAATTCGACCAGCAAGGCCAGCTGGTCTTCAAAATCGATCAGGCCCTTCTGCCGCAGCAGCCTCTGGTATTTCCCGAAAACCAGGGCCACTTCCAGATGTTTGCGCGCCATTTCTTCAAGTTGACCGGGGCCGGGGTCTTCCTTTCCCCTCAAGGGCTTCGAGGCCGGCGCCGCGGCGGCCGGCCTCGCCTCCCGGAGGCGCCGCCGGGCCCAGGCCCTGTACTCCCCGGGCGCAATGTCTTCCTGCTTCAGCCGGCGGATGGCCCCCAGCATTTCCTGGATATAGCGGGCGGGCGAGCTGGGCGGCCGGAAAACCCGGAGCGGCAGGTCGAAGAGGTGCTCCCGGAAGAAGATGGCCTGCTCGACCTCATCCAAGAGATGGAAATCAAGGGGGTAGCCCAGGTCCAGGGCGTAGTTGCGCAGCACACGCTCCCCGAAAGAGTTAAAGGTTGAGATCTCGACAAAGGAATAGCTGTAGGGGATAAGCCGGTCCACTCGCTCTTCCATCTCATTGGCCGCCTTCTCGGTGAAGGTCACGGCCATGATCTCCTCGGGCTCGGCCATCTTGGAAGCGATGAGGTAGGCGATGCGATGGGTGAGGACTTTGGTCTTGCCCGTGCCGGCCCCGGCGATGATCAGGAGCGGCCCCGGGCCATGGGTCACCGCTTGGCGCTGCCGGGGGTTCAGGTCTTCGAGGAGGGCCTGGATATCGTCCTGTCGGAACAATCTATTTCTGAGGGTTCACGATGACGATCTCATCAGGCCGCATCAGCCACAGCTTCTCTCGGGCTTCCTGTTCCACGGCCTGGGGGTTCTCTTCCAGCTCCTTGATCTCCCGCTCCAGCCGTATCCGCTGCTCTTCCAAACGCTGCTTTTCCAGGAGAAGGGACTGGTAGCCCTGGCGCGCTCGGCGGATCTCCAGGAACCCCTTCTTGCCGAAGAGGGTGGTGATGAGGAAGACGACCAGGAGCAGGGACAGGCCGGCCGCCAGCCACCGCCGGCGGCCTGAGTTTTCCCTCCGCTCCCGGATATTTCTCACGACAGCAGCTCCAGGCCGAGCTTCATCAGCCGGCTCATTTCCTTCTTTGATCCAGACTCGGCATAGCAGCGGATGAGCGGCTCCGTGCCGGAAAAGCGGAGCAGGACCCAGTCGTCATCGTCGAAGTCGAGCTTCAGGCCGTCGAGGGTTTCCACCCCCTTGGCCGTCCGGCCGTCCAACTTATGGGGCGGCTTCTTGATCAGCCTGCGGAGTTTCCTTTCTCGCTCCGGAGTCAGGCTGATATTCTTCTGGCCGTCCACCCGTCGGCCATAGTGGCGGTAAAGGGCTTCACTGAGCTCGGTCAGCGTCTGGCCCGAGGCGGCCAGCATCTCCGCCACCAGCAGTCCGGCAAAAATGCCGTCCTTTTCCGGGAGATGATCCCGAACGGCAAGACAGGCGCTCTCTTCGCCGCCGAAGATGATCTTCCGGCGGAGAAACAGGTCGGCCAGATATTTGAACCCGACCGGAGTTTTGAACAAGGGCAGGTCGTGCTTCCGGGCAATGCGGTCCACCAGGTGGGTGGTGGCCACCGAGCGGGCCACCCCGCCCCGCCAGCCCTTAGTGTCCACCAAATAGCTCAGGAGCAGGGCCAGGATGAGGTTCTGGTTGACCACTTCGCCCTTTTCGTTCACGATGCCGAACCGGTCGCCGTCGGCGTCCGTGGCGATCCCCAGGCTGCACTTCTGCCTCATGACCAGCTTCTGGAGCTCGCCCAGGTTCTCCTCGGAGCAAGAAGGGGTCACCCCTCCGAAATAGGGGTCGATGTAGCCGTGGATTTCCTCTACGGGGATGTTGTTCTCCTCCAAGATTTCATCCAGATACTCGCGGCTCGTGCCGAACAGGAGGTCCACGGCCACCCTCAAGCGGGAGCGCCGAATGAGCGAAAAATCGATTTTCTTCTGGATGAAGGCCAGATATTCGGGCCGAAGGTCGATCTTTTCGATGTATTCCATCCGGGGATATGAGGGGAGGACGGAAAAACCCGGCTGAAGCCGCTTGATTTCGGCCTCGATCTTAAGCGTCTCCTGGGGCATGGCCGGCGCGCCGCTGGCCATATTGAATTTAAGGCCGTTGTACTGGGGCGGGTTGAAGGAGGCGGTGAAGTTGATCCCGCCCTGGGCCTGGCGCCGGATGATCTGGAAGGCCTGGGCTTGGGAGGGAGCATCGCGCTCGGCCAGGTAAGTGTAGATGCCGTTGCGGGCCAGGACTTTGGCCGCTTCGAAAGCAAACTTCTCCGACAGGAAGCGCGTATCGTAGTTGACCACAATCGAGATTCGGCCCTTGGCATACTTGCGCTTCAGACAGTTGGCGATGGCCTGCACAACCAGCCGCACGTTGTGGGCCGTGAATTCCTTGCCCATCACCGCCCGCCAGCCCGAGGTCCCGAACCTGATCATCTCTTCCAGGAAAACGTTAGCACAATCGGTCCCGTCAAGGCAAACGGACTCATTTTTTCTTCTTACCCACTTCGCCCGTCATGGGCACGAAACGGACATCCAACAGGCGGCGGACAAGGGGCTGGCCCCGGACCTTGGTGACCATGATCAGGACCTGCTCATCAAGAGGCCCGGCCAAGGGCATGACCAGCCGCCCCCCCTCGGCCAGCTGCTTCAAAAGCGGCTCGGGGATCCGCCCGGCGGCGCTGGTGATCATAATGGCTTGGAAGGGCGCCTCTTCCGGCCAGCCGAAATAGCCGTCTCCGCACTTGATTTTTGCCCGGTAGCCAAGTTGCCGGAGAAGCTCGTCGGCCCGGACGGCCAGGCCGCACAGGATCTCGATGGAATAGACCTTGTCCGTCAGGCAGGCCAACACCGCCGCCTGGTAGCCGGAGCCGGTGCCCACCTCCAGCACCTTCTGGCCGGGCTTCAGGGCCAGACATTGGGTCATAAAGGCCACGATGTAAGGCTGGGAAATGGTCTGGCCGTCGCCGATGGGCAGGGGATAGTCCTCATAAGCCTGGTCCCGAAAGGCCGGGCCGACGAAAAGATGCCGCGGCACTTTGCCCATGGCGGCCAGGACGTTTTCATCGGTAATGTCCCGTCCGGCCAGTTGAGAGGCCACCATGTCCCGCCGCATCCGGGCATAGCCCTCCTCCTGGCCGGCCTGACAGACCAGAAAGGCAAAGATGACCAGAAAGATGCTAAGTTTGAGGCGCATGGCAGTAACTATATTTATATCAAATAGATAAAATAAATCAATAGCTGATGGCAACCCTGTTCTCGGCCGTCCAGACTCTCACCCCTACGGGTGAGGGGAAAAATGGAAAAATCACCCTTTGATTCATCCCCTTAGGTGATTGCCGGGCAGGGGGCCGACTGTATAATGAGCCCAGCTACGGTACCAAAATGTCTCAAGACAGGAGGTTTGGCAACCCGTTCTTTCCTTTTCGGCTAACCGAAAAGCGAGGGAGCGGCGGCTTGATTTGACAGAAATTGTTGGTACTGAGATGAGGAGCTGTTCTTCGACTAAATCGAGGAGGGACAATTTTTGGCATGAA
This sequence comes from Candidatus Aminicenantota bacterium, assembly GCA_963702835.1. Lineage (GTDB taxonomy): Bacteria > Acidobacteriota > Aminicenantia > Aminicenantales > JAFGAV01 > JAFGAV01. The sequence goes on along the minus strand of OY969762.1, from coordinate 75,859 downwards.
AAACATTGCCATCTACCCCGGCTCCTTCGACCCTATCACCAACGGTCATGTGGACATCATCGAACGGGGTCTCAAAATCTTCGACGGTATCCTGGTGGCCGTTCTGGAGAATCCGGGCAAGGATCGTCTGTTCAGCGCTGAGGAACGTATAACCATGATCCGGGAAATCTTCTCCTCCCAGCCCCAGGTCGAGATCCAATCCTTCCACGGGCTGTTGGTCGATTTTGCCAAAAAAAATAAGGCCCGGATTGTCATCCGAGGCCTGCGGGCCGTCTCCGACTTCGAGTATGAGTTCCAGATGGCTTTGATGAATCATAAACTCGACCCGGACCTGGAGACATTCTTCATGATGCCCAGCATCCGCTACACCTTCCTGAGCTCCAGCCTGGTCAAGGAGGTGCACCGGCTGGGCGGCTGCGTCCAGGACCTTGTCCCTCCCTTCGTCGAGCGCAGGCTCGATGAGAAAAAACGTCAAGCCGAGGGGTCTTTTTCCTAAGCCGGAGAGAGAGCCATGCTATCACTGAGCAAAAACAAAAGCGTAGTGGCCCTGGACATCGGCTCTTATGCCATCAAGGTCATTGAGCTGCAGGCCAAGAAGAAAGCCGATGACTACCGCTATGAAGTTTTTCGGGCCGGCTTTGAGACTTTGCCCCGGGATGCCATTGTCGAGGGGACGATCATCGACACCACCGCCGTCACCGACACCCTGAAAAGGATTTTCGAGACCAACAAGATCTCCAACAAAAACGTCATCATCTCTTTGTCGGGAAACTCGGTCATCATCAAGAAGATCGCCCTGCCCCAGATGAAGAGCGCGGAGTTGGCCGAATCCATCCTCTGGGAGGCCAAGCACAACATCCCCTACCCCATCGAGGAAACAAGCGTGGACTACGCCATCCTCAACGCCTCCCCCGATTCGCCCGAGACCAACCTGGACATCCTGCTGGTGGCGGTCAAGAAAGAAAAGATCTCTGCCTATACCAGCGTTGTCTATCAGGCCCACAAAAACCTGGTGGCCGTCGAGGTGGACGGCTTCGGCCTGATCAACAGCTTCGAGGTCAACTATCCCGAGCTGTTCCGGGAGAAGTCGGTAGCCCTGGTCAACATGGGGGCCCACGTCACCAACATCGTGGTCGTGGAACGGGGCCTGCCCCAGCTCTTCCGGGACATATCCCTGGGCGGGTTCTTCTTCACGGAGAACATGAGCAAAGAGCTGGAACTCAGTTTTGAGGAAGCGGAAAAACTCCTGCGTGGGGCTTCCTCGGCCCAAGTCAACATGGAACAGTTCAACGATATCCTGGACCGGAGCATAAACGATATGCTGACCGAGATTGAGAGGAACCTGTCTTTTTACACTGCCGAGAACAAGCGGGAGAAAAAGATCGATGTCATCCTTCTCAGCGGGGGCCTGGCCAGCCTGAAGAGGATGACCGGGGCCTTTGAGCGGACTTTCCAGATTCCCACTCGGCTCCTCGATCCCTTCCGCCACATTCATTACAGCGAGAGCCGGCTGAACCCGGTCTACTACCAAAAAATACCCCTTCTCTTCGCCGTGGCCACCGGCCTCGCCACTCGAAGCATGGATCAAAAGAAATGATACGCATCAACCTTTTCAAGCCCGAAAGAAAGGACGTTCCTCTCCCCAGCCTGGCGGCCGAAGGGCCGAGCCGGGATCCGGCCGAAGGGACCCCCCGCAAGTCGTCCACGCCCTCCTTGGTCCTGCTCCTGACGGTGGTGGCCATCGCCGCGGCGACCCTGACCCTGCAGCGGTCCATGGGCCGCGAGCAGCGGCTTCTCCGCTTGGCCGAGGAGGACAAGCACCGGCTGACCAATGTCCTGACCAAGCTGGAGCAGCTGGAGTTTCAGAAATCGATAGTGGAGAAGAAGATCAGCCTCATCAACCTGCTCAAGTCCCAGCGGGAGATCGCCGTCCGGATCATGGACGAGCTGAGCAAGAACCTTCCGGATTGGGTCTGGCTGAGTGAGGTGTCCTATGAAAACCAACTCCTCAGGATCAAGGGCCGGGCCATGTCCAACACACAGATCGCCGAATACATCTCCAAGTTGGAGAATACCGAGGCCCTGAGCCAGGTCAACGTGATCGAGATCACCCAAAGGACCCAGCGGAACGAACAGTTCCTGGAGTTTATCCTCAGCGCGGCCTACGGCTCCGGGCCGCCTCCGCCGCCGGCCGCCACCGGAAAACGGCCGGCCCCCGCTAAGCAGAGGACGACATGAAACAGCAAAACTTGCTCGCGTTCATCGCCATCTCGGTTATTCTGGCCGGACTCTTTTTCTTGGTTTATTACAGGCCGCGCAGCTCCGAGCTCCAGACCCTTAAGAACAGGCGGACAGCGGCCGAGGCCGAAGTGACCAAACTCCGGCAGAAGAAAAAGGAAATGGATAAGATCGAGAAGCAGCTGCAATCGCTCCAGGTCGACCTGAAGGGACTACAGGCCATCATCCCCGATAAGCGGGAGATCAGCGACATTCTTAGCCAATTCCAGCAGCTGGCCTTCAATTGCCGTTTGAATATCACCAAGTTCACCCCCAAGGGAGAGACGCCCCGGGAATTCTACGCCGAGTGGCCCATCCCCATCGAGATCACGGGCAACTATAACAACCTGGGGATTTTCTTCGACCGCTTGAGCCGCTTCTCCCGCCTATTCACCATCGATCGTTTCACCCTTAAAGCTCTAACCAAGCAGACCGAGGCGGCCACTCTTTCCGCCAGCTTTACTTCTAAGACCTACATTTTCCTGGAGAATCCTCCTATGCCGGTCAAAACGCCCGCTAAAAAGGCCGGCCCCAAAGTTGCCACCCCCGCCAAAAAGGGCAAAAGGGGGGAGTTGGAGGATCTAAAATGAAACGAAACTATGCGGCTGTCATTCTGACTCTGTTTCTGGCGGCGGGCCTGCCCTGCCTGATCGGGCAAGAGCAAGCCAAGGGCCAAGAGCAATCCAAGAGCCAGGAGGGCGAAAACCAGCCCAAATATGAGCCCGACCTGACCCAGCCGTCTCTTTACACTTCCATCAACAGGCGCGATCCTTTCAAGGATTTGATGGGAGGGACGGAGACGACGGAGAAGCCCGGCCCGGGCCAGGGGCTCCAATTGACCATCGATGACCTGTTCCTCATCGCCATCGTCAAGGAAAAAGGGAAGCTCCAGGCTCTGGTCAACACCGGGCCCCAGGGATTCCCCCACAAGATCCAGCCGGGCGACAAATTCGCTGACGGCTATGTCCTCTCCATCTCCGAGTCCAGCGTGACCTTCCGAAAGATTTCGGATAAAGGCGTCCGCTTGCCCAAGCCTAGGGACGTCGTCAAGGAAATCTCCCAGGAGGAGTAATAAGATGGAAAGAAAAAAGATGTACCAGGCGGCCCCATTGGTCTGTCTTCTTCTCTTCCTGGCGGGCTATGCCCAGAACACAGGAGCTCCGGTCCAAATACAAAAGGTCACCGTCCAGCCCTCCCCGATTAACCCCAAGGTCATTCTCCAGTCGGATGGGACCCTCTCCGTTTCCAGGGCGGCCTATGCCGCCGACCTGCCGCGGACTCTGGTCCTGGACCTGAATAACGCCCGAGTGGAACCCAACTTGACCGTCTCCACCGAAGGAGAATCTTTCTTCGAGGAGATCAAGCTGGTGCCCAACGGCGAAGGCCCGCTGCGCCTCTATTTGAGCTTAAAAGAGCAAGCCTTCTTCCGCGTCACCACCGCGCCGGGACAGACGGTCCTGGAGTTGAACAGGGTCTTGGACCCGCAGACCCAGGACGTGCTGGACCAAGGATTCCGTCAGGAGCTGGCCTCCCGGACCATCAGCACCTCCACCCTGAAGACGGTTAACGTCTCCCGGGAGAACGGGAACGTCCAGGTCCGGGCGGCGCTGCAGGGCCGCATCCCCTACTACGTCTTTTCCATGAGCAACCCTCTGCGCCTCGTGGTGGACCTGTTCGACACCCTCTACAATAGAGCCACGGCAACCTACGCGGTCGGCACGGCCGGGGTCAGCCAGCTCAAAGTCGGCCAGTATCAAGTGCAGAACCCCTACACCATCACCCGGCTTGTCTTTGATATGAATGAGCCGGGGCCCTACGGTGTCGAAGCCGGCGACCAGATGCTGACCATTACTTTCTTCGGCGCCCCTGCTTCGTTCCAGGCCGGGTTGAGCGAAAAGGCCAAGCCCGCCGCGGAGCCTTCCGCCGCTGGGGCTCAACCCGCCCCGGCTGAGACTGCGGCTGCGGCCAAGACAGAAGAACCGGCGGCCGCCAAACAGGAAAAAGCGGAGAAACCCGCGGAGAAGCCCGCCGAAAAACCTGCGGAGAAACCCGGTCCGGAATCGGCCGCCCAGTCCGCGGGCGGCATCCAGGGCCGGTTCGGCGCCAAAACCATCAGCCAGGGCGTATTGCCCTACAACGGCGAAGTGCTAAGCGTCAAGGTCAAGGACCAGGACCTGCGGGACATCATCCTGTACCTGGGTGAGTTCGCCGGCCTGAACGTCATCTTCGATCCCGAAGTCCGAGGCAAGGTCACCTGCAACTTCGAGTATGTGCCCTGGGACCAGATCCTGGATGCCGTTCTCCGCACCAACAAGATGGGCAAGGTCCTGGAAGGCAACGTCCTCCGCATCGCCCCCATAAACGTCCTGACCCGGGAAAGCGAGGACGAGCAAAAACTGCAGGATAGTCAGGAGTTGAGCGGCCCCTTGTTGACCAAGACTTTTACCCTGTCCTATTCCAAGGCCGCCGACGTGGAAAAACTCCTGGAGCAAAAGAAGTCCAGCCGCGGCAGGATCGACTTGGATGACCGGACGAATACCCTGATCATCACCGATGTGCGGGACCGCATGGACCTCCTTGAAAAACTCATAACCCTTCTGGACACCCCCACCCCGCAAGTTTCCATCGAAGCCCGCATCGTGGAAGCCACCTCGAACTTCGTCAGGAACCTGGGCTTCCAGTGGGGCTTCCTGGGCCAAGCGGACCCCTTCTACGGGAACCAGACCCAGCTCGAATTTCCGAATAAAGCCCGGCTGGACGGCGCCCTGATCCCTCAAGGAACAGCGACCAAGGGTCTGGGCGGTCCGCTGGGCGGCTATGCCATTAACCTGCCCTCTCCCGCTTTTACCACGGCCATAGGCCTGTCGCTGGCCAACGTCCTGGACACCTTCCGCTTGGACGCCACCCTGTCGGCCATGGAGACCGAGGGCCAGGGCCGCATCATCTCCTGCCCCAAAGTGACCGCTCAGAACAACAAAGAGGCCGAAATCATCCAGGGCCGGCAGATCCCCATCCAGACCACGGCCAATTTCACGGTGACCACCCGTTTTGTCAACGCCGCCTTGGAACTGCGGGCCACCCCCCAGATCACGGCCGAGGGAACGATCATCATGACCCTGGACATCCAAAACAACGCCGCCGATTTTTCCAACCAGGTCAACGGCATCCCCTCCCTCACCACCCAGCGGGCTTCCACCACGGTCATGGTCCCTGACGGAGGCACAACGGTCATCGGCGGCATCTACCGGACTGAAGAATCCCAGAACGAGGAACGGGTGCCTTTCCTGAGCAAGATCCCCATCCTGGGGAACCTGTTTAAATCCAGAGCCCGGACCCGGCAGAACAGGGAGCTTTTGATCTTCATCACGCCCCGGATCATCCGGCAAGGAGGAGTCCAGCCATGAAAATCGCAGGCCTGATTTTCAAAACCTCTCTCATCCTGACAGCGGCTTTCCTGCTGCTGTCCTGCAACGCCCTGGAGAAGAATACACAATCCGCCAGCATGCTGGTCATCAATAGCCTCAGGGGCACCACCCTGAAAGGGGACGCCGCCGATTATCTCCAGTCCGATGTGCTGATAGAGGACCCCGACACGGGCGCGCAAACCATTACGGCCGACTCGGCCATCGTCAATGTGACCGCGACATTGCTCGAGCCCACTCCTTCTCTGCCCACCTCGGTTTACAATGACATCCAGCTCGAGCGCTATGTGGTCACTTTCTCGCAGCCCAACGGCAACAAGGTAGAAGGCCGGGACGTGCCCTATTCCTTTGAGGGCCGCCTGTCGGCCCTGGTCAAGGTGGGCACCGACCTCGATGTGTCTTTCATCATTGTCCGCGAAGTGGCCAAGATTGAGCCGCCGCTCATCGATCTCCGCGACTACTACGACGTCCTGCAGGTGACGGCCAAGATCGACTTCTACGGCAAGGACATGGCCGGCAAATCCGTCAAGGCCACGGGCTACTTGACCATCTTCTTCGCCAACTACGCCAACTGACAAGGAGGAAGCCGATGTCTATCCCGCGTTCCGTCGTCATCTCCGCGGTGCTCTGCCTGCTCCTGGCGGTCGTCCCCGCCTGCAAGCGGTCGACGGTCGAGGAGCCGGGCCCCTTTGGTCCCGCCTCCTTATACCTGAGTTTCGAAGTGTTCGTTTCCCCCAACGTCATATTGACCTCCGACGTCCGCCAGACGGCCGAGGTCAGGGCCCTGGTCAAATTGGGCGGGGAGCCCTCCGCCAACCAGACGGTGTTTTTCACCATCATCAGCGGGCCGGGTGAGTTCGACAACTACACCCGCCGGACAGCCGTCGCCACCAACGCCAACGGCTACGCCATCGTCAACTATGTCAGCCCCACAAAATCTCAGATTAGCGGCGACCAAGACGTGACCATTCAGGTGCAGCCTCAAACATCCTCGCCCTACTGGACGTATAAATTGGTGGACATCATCCTGCTTAAAGGAGAATAGGATTTAGGGATAAAGGTGAACGGACCTGACCATTCGGGTCCGGGGCAGGCACTCCTCCAGAACTCTCTCCAGACCGCTCCTCTCGCTGGACCGCAACAGGACCTGAACGCGGTCAAGGCCCTTTAGCCGCGATACAGCGGCCCGGGCCGGGCCGAGGACCTCAACCGACCTCGACGCCGCGGCAACCCGCTTACAGAACAGCCGGGCTTGCAGGGCTAAGCCGCGGATTTCCTTTCCCTCCAACAGGATTTCGGCCAAGTGGGCAAAGGGCGGATAGTTCATGACCTTGCGAAACTCGATCTCGGACCGGTAGAACAGTTCATAGTCCCCCGCGGCGGCGGCCGCCACGGCATGGTGTTCGGGCAGGGCTGTCTGGATGAGGACCCGGCCTGAAGCGCGGGAGGCCGTGTCCATCATCCGGCACAGCGTGTGATAAGCTTTCTGGCCGGCGCCGTAGTCGGGCAGACCCAGCTGCAGCTCGGGAAAGAGCACGGCGGCCAAGGAAAGCTCGGAGCTCATCAGCCGGGAAGCCAGAAGTTGAGTCCCGATCAGCAGGTCGATCTGACCTCGGCGAAATTTCTCCAGGACTTTCTTTTGAGCGGTCAGGCTGGGTACGACATCCGAATCGAAGACGGCCATCCTCATCCGGGGAAAAAGGCGCCGCAGCTCTTCCGCCGCCGCCTCGACGCCCAGCTGGCGTCCGAGCCGGAGCGGGCCGCCGCAGGAGGGGCAAGCCCGCCAGGCCGGAAAACTTGCCGAGCAATAGCGGCAGACCAGGGTGTTTTTCTGTTTAGAGTAAGCCAGGGCGATATCGCAGCGGCGGCAGCGAGGGACATGGCCGCAGCGGAAGCAGATCAGCGAAGCGGCATACCCGCGGCGGTTGAGAAACACCGCCATCCGCTCCCCCCGGCGGCTCCGGCCCGAAGGGCCTCGGCCAAATCCTTGGAGATGTAGGCCTTCTCCCGCCGGGCATCCACCACCAAGACCCGCCGGCCGGCTGGCTCCCGGCCCAAACGGATGAGCCGGCCGTCGGCTGCGGCCCGCTGGAAGCTTTCCACCGTGGGCCAGGATGAGCCGAAGACGACCGCCGCCCCCAAAGTCCGGCCGAGAAGACGGGCAGCCTGCCGCGCGTCATAGGACGGGCTTTCCGTTTGATAATAAGACTCATCATGCTCCTCATCCAGGATAATGAGCCGCAAGCCGGGATGAGGACCGAACAGGGCGGAACGCGGACCGGCCACCACTTCCGCCTGGCCGGACTTGATCCGGAGGTGTTCCCGTTCTTCCTGCGCTGGGGTCAACCGGCTGTGCAGGACGGCGGCTTTCCCCGGAAGCCGCTCCTCGATTTTTCTCAGAAGGTCGCTGGAAAGCGCGATCTCCGGGACGAGAAAAAGCGTCCGGACGGGCCTGTCAGCCGAGGCCCGGATCAGGTGAAAATAGGCAGCCTCCCGGCTCTCCCGGCCGCCGAAAAGGTAAAACGGCGCGGACAGGACGCGGCCCGACGCCGGCCGAAGGGTAACAGCCTCCCTCAGCGCGGCCAGGCCGCTCGGGGCGGGGAAGTCCAAAACCAGCTGCCGCGGCCGCTCCGGCTTTCCTCGGGCTTTTCTTCTCTTTTCTTTCAGCCCGGGCCCGGGCAAGATCTGGATCAACCCTTTGGCCTCCATCCGGGCTAAAATCGAGGCCGCGTTTTTCCCCAGCTTTCTCCGGAGATGGAGCGGACGATAGGACTTTCCGGTTAGCGCAGCGGCCAGCCTTCCCTCTTCCCCGCTCAACTTGCCTTCCCTCCGGTCCGCTTCGCCCTTGGCCGTCAGCGAGATTCTGGCTCTGTCGCGGAGCAATAAGGAGGAGGGCAGGGACGAGGCCAAAAACGCCCCCCAGGATGACCGGTAATGCCGGCTGAGAAGGTCGGTGAAGGCGAGAAAGCGAAGCGGAAAAATCGGCTCTTCGTCTAAAAGCGCCTTGATTTCCTTGAGCGGCGAGGGAGTCTCAGGGGGCCGGTCCCGGAGATGGACGATGAACCCCGTCAGGAGCCTTGGCCCCAGAGCGGCTGAAACCCGGCAGCCGAGGCGGGCCTTGGCGCCTAAGCTGTCGGGCAGAAGATAAGTGAACCGCTGGGGCAGGGGCAGGGGGAAGACCACTTCGGCATAGCGGCTCATTTCTTGCCCAGGAGGGTCATCACCTGCTGCACGTCCTCCCAGACTTGTTTCTTATATGATTTATTGCCCTCATTCCGCAGCAGGAAGGCGGGATGAAAAGTAGGCATGACGGGGATACCGTGGAAGTCGAGGAACCGGCCGCGGAGCAACCCCATGGGCAGAGCCTCGCCGGAAAAAAAGTTGGCCGCCGGCTTGCCCAGGGCGATGATGGCCTTGGGCCGGATAAGCTCGATCTGCCGCTGGAGATAGGGTGAGCAGGCCTGGACCTCATCCTGGTGGGGATCGCGGTTATTCGGCGGCCGGCACTTGAGGACGTTGGCGATGAAGACTTCCTCGCGTCGGAAGTGCATGGCCTTAATGATACGGTCGAGGAGTTGGCCGGCCCGTCCGACGAAGGGCCGGCCCTGGATGTCTTCATCTTCGCCGGGCGCCTCGCCCACGAACATCAGCTCGGCGGCTGGGCTGCCTTCTCCGGGAACGGCCTGGCCGCGGAGCCTGGACAAGGGGCATTTGCGGCAGGCTCGGACCTCCCGGTCAACCTCCGCCAGTTCCCCCTCTTTCCGGCCGGCGTCCAGGTGGGGCGGCGGCGAAGGTACGGCCGCCGGCCTCCCCCCTTTCTTCAAAATGAATTCGGCGCCCAGCTCCGCATAGAAACGGAAACGCTCCTCGGCCAGGCCGAGAAGGCTGTCATCTTTTCTGTCCAAGTAAGACCTCAATCCTGTCGAACAGCAGTCGGCTGAGCTCGGGCTTGGAGGCCCGGCCGGTGGGCGTCGCGCTTCCCGAGGAATCAACCAGGAGGAGCTCGTTGTCCTCGGCCTCAAACCCGACTCCTTCTCGGGAAACATCATTGGCCGCCAGGAGATCGCACTTTTTATCCTTGAGCTTCTGCCGGGCTCTGGCCTCCACCTCTCCGGTCTCGGCGGCAAAGCCTACCAGGACCTGGTGGGTTTTTCTTCGGCCCAGTTCAGCCAGAATATCCGGGTTCCGGACGAGCTGGACCTCCCCCGGGATATCCTGCTTTTTGATCTTGTCCGGCCATGTCCTGGCAAAACGGAAATCCGATACGGCAGCCGCCATGACCACCACGTCCGCTTGGTCGAAGCGCTTGAGGACCTCCTCTTCCATCTGGCCGGCGGATTCGACCCTGACCAGCTCGGCCCGAGACGGGGGCACGAGCGACACCGGCCCGCTGACCAGTATGGTCTTGGCACCGCGCCGGACCGCTTCGGCGGCTAGAGAGTAGCCCATAAGGCCCGAGGAACGGTTGGACAGATACCGCACCCGATCCAGGGGTTCGCGGGTGGGCCCGGCGGTGACCAGGACCGTCCGGCCGGCCAGGCTCCGGCCGGCCAGCATGAGACGCAACCCGGCCTGGACAATCTGATCCGGAGAGGCCAGACGCCCCCAGCCCTCATCCCCGCAGGCTAAAAGGCCGCGGTCCGGCTCAACAAATTCCACCCCCCTCCCCTTGAGCCGGGCTATATTCTCCCTGGTCTGGGCATGGAGGTACATGGCCTGGTTCATGGCCGGAGCGATAAGGACCGGACACTCGGCGGCCAGATAAAAAGTGCTCAGGAAATCGTCGGCGATGCCTGCGGCGAACTTGGCCAAAACGTTGGCCGTGGCCGGAGCCACCACCAACAGCTCCGCTTCCCGGGCTAGGCGGATATGGGCGATGGTCCGCGATTCTTCCTGGTCAAAAGGGTCCAGGGCCGCCCTCCGTCCGGAGAGGGCGCTGAACAGCCGCGGCGAAACAAGCTTGGCGGCGTTGGGGGTCATGATGACCTGGACTTCCCAGCCTTCCTTTTGAAAGCCTCGCAGGATGTCCGGGGCTTTGTACAGGCTGATGGAGGAGCTGACACCCAGCACCACCAGCCGGCCTTTTTCGTTCATGATCATCCCTCCTGCCGATAGCTCATGAGGATGGGCCCCATCTCTTCCTGCCGAGCCTCCCGCCGGCATTTGCCGCAGATGATGATGGCCCGCAGCTCCTGAGTGGCCTTTTCCACGAGGTCATTGATCACGATGTAATCGAACTCCGGGTAGGCCTCCACTTCCTTCTTGGCCGTAGCCAGCCGCTCCCGGATGGATTCGGGGGTGTTCTCGCCGCGGATCTCAAGCCTGCGCTTCAGCTCTTCCAGCCGGGAGGGCAAGACAAAGATGAAAACAGCCTGGGGGTATTTGGCCTTGAACAGACGGGCGCCTTGGACGTCGATGTCCAGGAGGAGGTCACTTTGGTGGAGCTTGCTTTCAATTTCTTTTTGAGAGGTGCCGTAATATTGGCCATGGACCTCGGCCCACTCGATAAAAGCCCCTTCCTGGATCATCCGCTGGAACTCTTCCGGGGAGACGAAATAATAATCCTTGCCGAAGAGCTCCATACTCCGCTTGGGCCGGGTGGTATGGGAGACCGAGAAGTGGACCGTCTTTATTTCATTGAGCAGGCGGCGTATCAGAGTGGACTTCCCGCAACCGGAAGGGCCGGAAATAACGTAAAGCATCTGGCTTCCTCTCCTACCTCTCCTACTCCAGATTCTGGACTTGCTGCCGGATGGCCTCTACTTCCCCCTTAAGGGTCAAACACTCCCGAGTGATGGCCAGGTCCTGAGATTTGGAGTTGATGGTGTTCGCCTCTCTAAGGATCTCCTGGGACAGAAAATCGAGCATCCGGCCCGGCGAGCCCGCCTTCTTCCGGGAAGAAAGCCAGTCCCCCACCGCCTCCAGGTGGCTCTTCAGCCGGACAATCTCCTCGCTGATATCGGAGCGCTGGACGAGGAGGGCCGTTTCCTGGGCCAGCCTTTCTTCGGACAGCGGAGCGGTGTTGGGAACCTCCCTGAGTCGCTGCCGCAGCTTCTCCCTCAACCTCCCGCGCTGGGCTCGGGAGCGTTTCTCGATTCGGCCCAGGGAGCGGCGGATGGTCCGCACCTGGGACCGCAACTGGCTCTCGATGGCCCGGCCTTCACGGCGGCGGGCCCGGACCAAGTCAGCCAGGGTGCTCTCAAAGGCCCGGGCCAATATCTCCGCTTCTTTGCGGCGGAGCCCTTTATGCCGGAGCTCGACGACATTGGGAATGCGGAAGACATTGTCCACCGCGAAGCGGACTTCGCTCCGGGACCGCCCGGCCGCTTTTTTCAGCGCGTCCAGCAGCTTGGCCAGGAGCGGCTGGTTGATAATCAGTTCCCAGCCGGCCGGGTCGAGGAAGGTAATGTCCAGGCTGGCTTCCACTCGGCCGCGGCGGATGCTTTTCTGACAGGCCGCCCTCAGCCGGTTTTCCAGTTTGCCCAAGGGAGCGCCTCTGTAGGACCAGTCCAGGTAGCGGTGGTTGAGGCTCTTCAAGCTGATCTTGGCCCGCAGGGTTGGGGAGGAGAAGCTCCGCTCGGCAAAACCGGTCATGCTCACCATCATCGGGCTCTCTCCTCATCCTCGGGGAACTGCAGCTCGTAGAGATGTTGGTAGATTCCGTCCACCCGACAGAGTTCCTCGTGGGTGCCCGATTCAGCGATTCGTCCGTTATCGATGACAAAGATCTTGTCGGCGCTGCGCACGGTGGACAGCCGGTGGGCGATGATCAGGGTGGTCCGGTCCTTCATGATGTTGGCCAGGGCCTCCTGGATGAGACGCTCCGATTCGGAATCCAGGGCCGAAGTGGCCTCGTCCAGGATGAGAATGGGCGGATCCTTGAGCAGGGCCCGGGCGATGGCGATTCGCTGGCGCTGGCCGCTCGACAGCAGCCCGCCCCTCTCGCCGATCAGGGTGTCGTAGCCGAAAGGCAGGGCCATGATGAAATCATGGGCCATGGCCGCCTGGGCCGACCGAACGATCCGTTCTTCGGGAATATCCCCCAGCCCATAGGCGATGTTGCGGCGGATGGTATCGTTGAAGAGGATAATGTCCTGAGTCACCAGCCCCAGCTGGGCCCGCAACGAATCGAGCTGGACCTCGCGGATATCGATACCGTCGATGGAGATGCGGCCCGCGCCGGGGTCGTAGAAACGGGCCAATAAGTTAATGACCGTTGTTTTGCCGGCACCGCTCAGCCCGACAAAGGCGGCCGTGGTGCAGGCCGGCACCTCGAAATCGATATCCCGCAGGGCGGGCCGGGTCTGGTTGTAGCTGAAGGAGACCTTCTCGAAGCGCACAGCGCCTTTGACCTTAGGCAGCGGATAGGCCTGGGGGCTGTCCTGGATCGCCGGCGCCGCTTCCAGCACCTCCAGGATGCGCTCGTGGCAGGCCACCGCCTGCTGGATGGAATTGTTGGCCTTGCTCAGACGCTTGATGGGCATGTACATCATGAACATGGCCGCGACGAAAGCGCCGAAATCGCCGGCGCTGATGATCCCCTGACCGATGCGGAGCGATCCGACATAGAGGACGAAGGCGCCCACTGCGCCGCCTAGGAACTCCATGAAGGGCGAGCTGAGGCTGGAGATCCAGGCCAGCTTGAGGCTCGTCCGGAAGTAGTTCCACGTCGCCTGGATAAATTTCTTCAGTTCGTAGTTCTCCATGGTGAAGGCTTTGACCACCTTGTGGCCGGTGATGGTTTCATGGAGTAGGTTATAAATGCCGGCCATCTCCACCTGGTTGCGGAGCCCCTTTTTTTTCAGCGCCCGGCTGAAAAGGGCCAGGGGGATGGCCGCCAGGGGGGCGACCACGAAGGACACCAGAGCCAGATGCCAGTCGATAACGAAGATACTGATCAGCAAAGCCAGCAGGGTGAACAGCTCCTGGATGAAATCGCCCAGGCTGCCGGAGAGGGCCTGCTGGATTTTGTCCACGTCATTGGTCAGGCGGGACATCAGGTCGCCTGTGGGATTGTGGTCGAAGTAGTCGGAAGACTGATAGAGGATATGGCCGAACAGGTCGTCGCGCATTTTTTTAACGACCCGGTGGCCGACGGCCTTCATAAAATATGACGATAAAAAGTCAAACAGGCCCTTGCCGAAGATGACCACCATCAAGATCCAGGGAATGGCCGCCAGGATCCGCTCGGGGGGGATGTGCAAGATGCGGAAAACAATATCCATGAAACGCATCTTGCCCGGCAATCCGACGACCGGCGCGCGGTTGAGCACCTTGTCGAAGATTGGCTGGACCAGGTTCGCGAAGACAAAAGTGAAGCCGGCCACAAATAGAGTGCACACGAACGACAGGCCCAGCCATTTCTTCTCCTGCAGAGCGAGCTTGAAGAGCTGGATGAGTTGTTTCATCGCCGGTCAGTGGGCCTTCTCAGCCAGCAGGGCCTTAGCCATCTCCAGCCCGTTCAAGGCGGAGCCGCGGGTCAGGTTGTCGGCCACCGTCCAGATCCAGAAACTCCCCGGAAAGAGGTTCTCCTTCTTGACTTGGCCGATGAAGATCTCCTCCCGGCCGGTGACGGATATGCAGGAAACCGAGCACGGCTCGTCCGCGGCGCTGTCCTTGAGCAGGGGGCTTTGGTGAAGGAGCGTTTTCATCCCCTCCAGGTCGATCTCTTTATTCAGCTCTAGATAGCACATCACGGCATAAGTATGGAACAAAGAGGCCTGAACGATGGACAGGGACAAAGGAAAGCTCGGCTGCTCCAGGACGATGGCCATCTCTGATACGATCTGTCGCTCGCCGGCCGAGAAGCCGGAGGGGTCCGTCGGGCCGGTGGGGGACAGGAGGTTGAAGGCCGATTGCTGTTTGAAGACCTTGGTGGGCAACGATGTGCCGGACAGCAGAGAGACGCTTTGGCCGGCCAATTCCTCGATGCCCGACTGCCCCAAAGCCGAGGCGGGCTGTAAGACGAAGCCGATGACTTTGGACAGGCCCAGCTGCCGGTGGAGGGGATGGAGAAGGTGGGCCAGGATGATCGTCACCGGGTGAGGGTTCGAGACCAGGGGAGGCTTGGACCGCAGGAGATGATCATTGACGCCGGCTACGATGAGGGGAACGTCGCTCCGGCCGATGAAAGACTCATTCAGGTCGATGGCCTGAAAGCCGAGTTTCTTGGCCAGCGCGCCGTAAGTTCGGTTGGTCTCCAGGTCGGCGGCAAAAAAGACCAGATCCTGGCCTTCCAGGGACTCCGGGCTGAGATGATGGACGACTTTGGGCTCGTCCCGGAACTGGGACAGGCGATTGAATTCTTCCGCGACGTCCGGGTCATAGAACTCAACGCTGCGGAAAAGGAGGTCGCTCTCGGCCAGGATACGCCGGATCTCCTGGCCGCGGAGGGACTGGGTCCCGACCAGGGCAATTTTATATCCGGTCTTGGCGCTCATGACGAAGGGAAAAAGGGGGTCAGCGGGACTTCTGGTACTCGGCCATCATCTGGTACATCTTGTCCTTGAGGGCCAGTTTCCGCTTTTTGAGCTCGACCTCCTCCAGCTTTTCCTGCTCGCTGAGAAAACTCTTTTTCTGGAACAATCTCAGCCGCTCTTCATGCTGCCGATGCTCTTCAAAGATACGCTTGAAGTCCTCGCTCTCGCGGAGCAAGCGCTCCTTGAGCTCATTTTCGTCCATACGGACTTCCTCCATTGACAGGATAACACAACGAATAGGGCATTTCAATTTCGCCGGGGGACTTGTGTTGAAGCGAATGGTAAGAATGTGGCTCAGGGGCTGGGGGAGGGCTTCGGCGCCTGGCCGCGGTTCTTCACGCCGCGGATTCTCCGACCTCTCCGGAGACACCTTCCTTTCGCCCCCTTTATTGGCAAAGGGGGCTCTGGGGGATTAATAAATTTCAGTTCGAAATGGGAGGTGTCTCCGGCTTTCTCGGCGGTTGCGCAACTCGCTTCCTGCGGAAGCTCAAACATGCTCACCTGCCGACAAGAATATGTCAGAAGCCTTCGAAACCCGTCGACGATCGGCTCTCCGCCGATCGTCAGGGGTTCCAAGGGGAGACATCCTCTTGGTCGCAGGGCACGGCCTAAGCCGTGCCCGAGAAAGGGAGGCAGTGAGCGAAGCGAACGTTGGAAGGGGGAAACGCAAGGCGGGTTCCCCCTCCAAAGAGATTCTGTGGCTGAACCGCTCATGGCGCCTCGCTCCTCTCCCAGCCCCTGTTCACCAATAGAGAGGCAATTACACAATTTGTCATAAAGCTTTTCCGGCCAATACCCAAGCCTCTGCTGCTTTTTTAACTGTGCTTACCAGACGATCGGAAAAGCTTACTGTCTGGGCCAGAGGATTAAGGCTGCAAATTGAGGTTAGAAAGGAAATGCCGCTCCAGACGGCTGGCCAGGCCGGACCAAGTGAATTCCTGGATCTGGCGGTACCCGGCCTCGGCCAGCCGGAGACGAAGCTCACGGTCCCGGATCAGGCGCTCGATGGCCCTCCTCAGTAAGAAGGGCAACGGCCAGGGGACGACCAGTGCGGTTTGTCCGGGGAAGGCGAAATCCCGCGTGCCGCTGGGAGTGCAGACCACGGCCACCCGGCAGGCCATGGCCTCGGCCGCCGTGTTCGCCCAACCGGCGCGCCTCTCGGCGCTGATGAAGATATCCGCCCTGGAAAAAAGCGGGGCCAGACGGTCCTGGGGAAGGTCCAAATAGAATTCATGAGCCAGCCGGGTCTTCAGAAGCGGGCGGGGGTCTCGCCTGTCCTGGCCGACCCTGGTATCAAACAGGATGAGCTTCAAGCGCGGATAGCGGGAGGCCAGGCCGTTCACCGCCTTCACCGCCTGCTGGATGCCCTTGCGTTTCTTATACAATCGGCCGTAGCACAATATGCGGATCTCACCCTCCGGCCTTTCTTCAGGATCGACGGCGGGATAAAAAATTTCCGGGTTAACGCCGCCGGCGGCTTTGAAGCAGTCCAGCCCGTATTTTTTGCGGAGGCGACGGCAAAGTCCTTCGGAGTTGGCCAGAAAAAAATAAGGTTTTCGGGCCGCCTCACGCTCCTGCTTGTGGCCGGCCAGGACAAAATAGAAATACTTCGTCTTGGCCCGCAGCTTGTCAAAAAAGGGGAGGATAGAATACTCGCTGCAGAGGCCGACATCAAAGGCCTCCTGGTCCAGAGCTGCCCAGGGCCGGGCTTCCCCCCTGAAAGCCAGCCAGCCGGGCTTTCCGCCTTCCGGATGGAAGAGGACAAAGCTGTGCCCCAGCCGGACGAGCTCATTTCCCAGCTCCAAATAGCGCCGGACGCCGCCGAAGATCTCGACATGGGGCAGCAGAGCCGCAATGCGCATATTTTTAGATATTTTACCAGATTTTTCATTTGTCTGAGAGAGAGATGGCCGGGGCAGTCGCAGCGACCATCAGGGAAGGTTTAGCCTTCCTGAGCGGGCTTCCAAGGAACCCCGTTCTTCGGGGCGCCGAGGATGTTTGAGCTTCTTGATCATCAGGGAAGATGTTGGGAAGAACAAGAAGCTAATGTTTTAAGCTATTTTTTTTATCTTCCCTCATGGTAGAATATCTCGGCCGGGGACGAATGGACAAGACACTGATCGGCCGGGTCATCCGCAAGAAACGGACACAGAAGGGCTATACCCAGAAGCAGGTGGGGGAGGCAGCCGGAGTCAAACCCTCCTACATCGCCCGGATCGAGAACGGCAAGGCCAATTTTACCATCGAGAAACTGCTGAAAATCGCCGTGTTCCTGGAGGTCCCGCCTTACGCCCTGTTCGACACCAAGCCCCTCATCCCCTTCCGCCCCAAAACTCCCAAGCTCATCTTCAACTCTCCCCAGGCTGACTACCAGGCCGTAAAGGTCTTCGCTAATCCAAATATCCTGAGTCCCGGCACCGAGATCAGCGAGCTCATCCCCCTGGACTATGTGCCCCTGCACAAGAACCTGCTGCCCCAGGCCGGAGGCGACGTTAAGGACCGTATCATCGCCTTCCCCATGTCCGACAACAGCATGGCCCCGGCTATCATCAAAGGCTCTCTTGTCTGGGTGGACCGTTTGGACATCGAGCCGCGGGTCGGCCAAATCTACGCCTTTCTCCTGCGAGAGCCCTCCAACGCCGTGACCGTCAAGCGTCTGACCAAAATCGACCGCCATTTCTTGATCATCGACGGCGACAACCAGGACTCGGCCTGCCGCCGCGCGGAAGAGCTTAAGGATTATCCCATAGTCCTCCATTTTAAGAAGACAGAAACTGAGGACACTCCCCTAATCCGCGGCCGGGTCATCTGGGTCCTAAACCGCCTTTTTTAGATATTGACATTCGCGCAAATATGCCTATAGTAGAAGATAATTTGTTAAGGAGGAAGATATCATGAGCAGAGACCTTTCCAAGCTGGGCGGAATCATCCAGGCCTTGTTCGGAGCGGCCGGCAAGTTCATTCCGGGAGCAGCAGATGTCCTGAGTCCACAGCAGCCGATGACCCTTCAAGGCAACATCTTCAACATGGTCTCCGGCGCCCTGCTTTTCCTGGTGAGCTTCGGGAGTTCCGGCCTCACCAAATTATTTGGCGTGATCATCGGGCTGGTCAATGCCGCAGCCGGCGTGCTGGTCCTGACCCACAAAACCAACCTCATACCCGGCTTCCAGCTCAACACGGGAACATCCCAGACCGTCCTCTACTTCGTCATCGCCGCCATCGGCCTCCTCAGCATTTTCATCAGAAAAAAGAAGTAAGGTTTCAAACTGAGCACTGGATTCTAAAGAGGGGCCGTTCCCGGCAAGGCGAATGGCCGCTTCATTCTTGACTTTGCAAAAAGGAAAAAATATACTTCCCGCATCGCTGAGCGGGAGTCCATCAGCGCGCTTCGACTGGCCAGGTAGCTCAGTCGGTAGAGCGAGAGACTGAAAATCTCTGCGTCGTGGGTTCGATTCCCTCCCTGGCCATTCCTTCCTTCAGCTTAGGGGAATTGAGCCGTGGCTATGACCATCACCCAATATTCCTTTGGAAAAATCGTCATCAATGGCCGGGCCTACACTTCGGACGTGATTATTTATCCCGGCCGAGTGGACGACAAATGGTGGCGCCGGGAAGGCCATCAGTTGCAGGCCGAAGACCTGGCCGCTGTGGTCGAGGCCGGGCCCGAGGCGGTGGTGGTCGGTACGGGCGACATGGGGTTGATGAAAGTGCCGGCCCAGACGAAAGCTTATTTGGAATCCAAAGGAATCGAAGTCCGCATCGCCCGGACTGGCCAAGCGGTCAGGCTCTTCAATGAACTTCAGGAGAAAAAGCGAACGGTCGCCTGCCTGCACCTGACCTGCTGATCAGGTTTGCTAATCCAGGACGGACCTCAAAAGCTCCCTGAAGCGGTCCCTGAACTCCGGCCGCTTCAGGGCCAGATGAACCGTCGCTTCCAGGTAGCCGAATTTATCTCCGCAGTCGAAACGCCTGCCGTCGAAAAGCAGGCCGTAGACGGGCTGTTTTTCAAGCAACACCCGGATGGCGTCCGTGATTTGGACCTCGCCGTTTTTATCGGGCGGAGTCCGGCGGATGGCCTCGAAGATCTCCGGGGTGAAGACGTAGCGGCCCAGGATGCCCAGGTCGGAGAAGGCCTTTTCCGGCCCGGGCTTCTCGGCCATGTCCATGATTTGGAAGACCCGCGGGGAAAGCTGGCGGGGCTTGACCACGCCGTATTTTTTCGTCCCCTCGGCGTCGATCCGGCCCAGGACGATGACCGTGGCCTTCTTCTCTTTGAAAACATCGATGAGCTGGCGGGTGCAGGGCGGGTCGCAATCATAAATATCGTCGGGGGTGAGGGCGGCGAACGGTTCACCCGCCACAAACGTCTCCCCCATGAGGATGGCATGTCCCAGGCCGAGCGGCTGGGGCTGACGTATGGCGGTGATCTCGGCCAGCCCCTGGAGACGGCGGACTTCCTCTAAAAGATCTGACCTCCCCTTCTCCTCCAGATAAGCCTCCAGGTCGGGATTTCGGTCGAAATGGTCCTCCAGGGCGGCCTTGCCCCGGCTGGTGACTAGGCCGATTTTGTCCAACCCCGACCCGGCCGCTTCTTCCACGCAATACTGGATAAGAGGCTTGTCGATGACGTTGAGCATTTCCTTGGGCAGGACCTTGGTGACGGGCAGGAACCGTGTGCCGAAACCGGCCGCGGGAATGACCGCTTTGCGGATATGCATGCCTATTTGTTTATCAGAAAAACGGAGAAAAAAAAGGGGCGTCTGCCTCCCCCGGAGGGGGGATGCCTCCGCCCCCTGGTCTTCCTCTCTCAGGCCGCGATCAGAACTTGTAGCTGACCGAGATATTGGGCACCACGATGTTCATGCCGTACTTGCCGGGCTGAGCGTGGGGATACCTCGCGCCGGGGAGGGTGTCGAGGTATTGGATCGTTCTTTCCTTGCCCATCAGGTACTCGAAGCCGAGGTCGACATTCAAGCTGTTCAGGGCGTAGCCCACTCCGAAGGTCAGGACGTTGAAATCAAAGCTGGGCAGGAGAACGTTCATGGTCGCGTCCGGCGCGGGCGACGGATCGATGTAGTAGCCGGCCCGCAGGGCGATGGCCTGGGTCACCTTGTACTCGGCGCCGAAACGGATCTGGAGGGCGTCCTTCCACAGCAGGGGCAGAACATCCTGCCCGGAGAGGCCCATCATGATCTGCCACAGCGAGTTCGTATATTCCAGGTCGATCTCGTCTACGGAGGACCACTTGGTCCACTGCAGGTCGCCGGTGATGATGAGCTTGTCGATGGGTTTGACCGCCACGCCGGCCGCCAGCCACATCGGCCAGCTCAGCTTGAACTGCACGTCCGAGGAATTGGGCGGGTACAGGGGGGGGACCAAGTTCAGGTTGGTGATGGATGCCTGGCCATTGAGGGTGAAGCTGGAGGCGGTGCGGAACGAGGCGCCGATGCTGATCATGTCGCTGGGCTTGACCAGGACGCCGAAAGTGGCGCCGAACCCCCAGCCGTTGACACTCATATCGAACTGGCCGAGGTCCAGGGGACCTGCGACATTGGCCCACCGCTTGAGGTCAAACATGGCATAGTTGACGTTCAGGGCGGCCCCCACCGAAATCATATCGCTGATCTTATAGGACAGGCCCGGGGCGATGGTGATCAAGCCGATCCTGCTGTTCCACTCATAGGAGCGCATGGCCGAGACCATGGCAAAGTCATCGCCGGTCCAAGCCGCCCCCAGGCCGGAGGGAACATAGACGCCGATTCCGGCCACGATCTTGTCGTTGATGGGATGATAGTAGGCGGCCAGGCCGCTCAGGTAGTGCTTGCTCTGGGTCTTGGTATCGACCGCGGTCAGGGTTCCGATGGCCGTGGGAATTTCCAGCAGATAGGTCCCGGAGGGGATGATGTCCGTACCGTACAGCCCGAAGGTCTGGGAAGTGAACTGGGACATACCGGCCGGGTTCCAGTAGATGGCGCTGTAATCATCGGCCAGGCCGACGAAGGCGCCCCCCATGGCCAGCGCCCGAGAGCCAAGGCTGTTCAAGTTGAGCCCGTTGGCCAGGGCTAAGGCCGGAAAGAGAGTCCAACATAAGAAAGCGATTAGGATTTTTTTCATGGAGACCTCCTCAAGATTTGCTATCTTTTTATAATAAAATGGCGATGAATGTCAAATCCGTCGTCGGCCGCTCAGTGCCCGATATCTATCCCCGCCCCCGATATTATTTCTTCTTGGAAAAGACGAGCTCCCCCTTGGCCCCGGCCTCCACCCGGACCGTGTCGCCCTCGTGGAATTCCCCGGCCAGAAGTTTCATGGCCAGGGGGTTCTGAACCTCCTGCTGGATCATCCGCTTCAGGGGACGGGCTCCGTAGACCGGGTCGTAGCCCCGCTCGGCCAGCCGCTCTCTGGCGGCGGCCGTGATCTCCAAAAAGATCTTCCTCTCCCGCAGCCTTTTTTCCAGAAGACCCGCCTGCAGGTCCACAATCCGCAACAGGGTCTCCTTGGATAGAGGCTTGAAGATAACGACTTCGTCGATCCGGTTGAGGAACTCCGGCCGGAAGTGCGACTCCAGCAGGCGGTGCACCTCCCGCTCCATGGCCTCATAGTCCCGGCTGAGCTCTTTGATGGCCTGGCCGCCCAGGTTCGAGGTCATGATGATCAGAGTGTTCTTGAAATCGACCGTCCGGCCCTGGCCGTCCGTCAGCCGGCCGTCGTCCAGGATCTGGAGCAGGATGTTGAACACGTCGGGGTGAGCTTTTTCGATCTCGTCCAGGAGGATAAGGACATAGGGCCGGCGCTTGACGGCCTCGGTCAACTGGCCCCCCTCCTCGTAGCCCACGTAGCCGGGCGGGGCGCCGATGAGCCGGGAGACGGTGTGCTTCTCCATATACTCGGACATGTCCAGCCGGACCATGGCTTTATCGTCGTCGAACAGGAACTCGGCCAGGGCGCGGGCCAGCTCGGTCTTGCCCACGCCGGTCGGCCCCAAGAACAGGAAAGAACCCAGCGGCCGGGAGGCGTCCTGGATGCCGGCCCGGGCCCTGCGGACCGTATCGGCCACGGCCCGTAGGGCGTGGTCCTGGCCGACCACCCGCTGTCCGAGGACTTCCTCCATCTTGATCAGCCGCTCCACCTCTCCCTCCAGCATCTTGGACACGGGAATGCGCGTCCAGCGGGACATGACCTGGGCCACATCCTCCTCGTCCACCTCGTCCTTGAGCATCTTGCCCTTCTTCTGGACCTGGGCCAGTTCCTGGCTGAGCTCCTCGTTCTTCTTCTGGATGCCGGGCAGACGGCCGTAGCGGATTTCGGCCACCCGCTCCAGGTCCCCCTGGCGCTCGGCGCCCTGCTCCTCGGCTTTCAGCTTGTCGGACTCCTCCTTCAGTTTCTTCATGGCCTCGATCAGATCTTTTTCCCGCTGCCAGTGAGCCTTGAGGCCGTCGCTTTTTTCAGCCAGCTCGGCCCGCTCCTTGTTCAGCCGGTCCAGCCGCTCCCGGGAAGAGGAGTCCTTCTCCTTCTTCAAGGCCTGCCGCTCGATGTCGATCTGCTTGATTCTCCGCTCCATCTCATCGATCACCTCGGGCAGGCTGTCGATCTGGATGCGGATGCGGGAAGCGGCCTCGTCGATGAGGTCGATGGCCTTGTCCGGAAGCTGCCGGCCGGAGATATAGCGGTTGGACAGCGTGGCCGCCGCCACCAGGGCCGAGTCCTTGATCTTGACCCCGTGGTGGACTTCATACTTCTCTTTCAACCCGCGCAGGATGGAGATGGTGTCCTCGACGGTGGGTTCGCCGACGAAGACCTGTTGGAACCGCCGCTCCAGGGCCGCGTCCCGCTCGATGTGCTTCTTGTACTCGTTGAGGGTGGTGGCCCCCACGCAGCGCAGCTCGCCCCGGGCCAGGGGCGGCTTGAGCATGTTGGAAGCGTCCACTGCTCCCTCAGCCGCGCCCGCGCCGATGATGGTGTGGAGCTCGTCGATGAACAGGACGACCTGGCCCTCGGCCTCCTTGATTTCCTTGAGGACCGCCTTGAGCCGGTCTTCGAACTCGCCGCGATATTTGGCCCCGGCCACCAGGGCGCCGATGTCCAGGGCCAGCAGCCTCTTGTTCTTCAGCGATTGAGGGACATCACCGTTGGCGATGCGCTGAGCCAATCCCTCGACGATGGCCGTTTTGCCCACTCCCGCTTCTCCGATAAGGACGGGGTTGTTCTTGGTCCGGCGGGAGAGCACCTGGATGACCCGCCGGATCTCGTCCTCGCGGCCGATGACCGGGTCGAGCTTGCCCCGGCGGGCCAGGTCGGTCAGGTCGCGGGCGTACTTCTCCAGAACCTGGAACTTGCCCTCGGGCTCGGGGTCGGTGACCCGCTGGCTGCCGCGCACCGCCTGCAGGGCTTGCAGCGCCGATTCCCGGCTGAGGCCGTTCTCTTGAAGAATCCGCCCGAGGCGTGACCCCTCCTGCTTGAGCATGGCCAGCAGCAGGTGCTCCGTGGAAATGTACTCATCCTTCAACGTCTCTGCTTCCTGGCCGGCCTGTTCCATGACCTGGCGCAGGGCGGAGGACAATCCCACTTCTCCTCCGCCGCTGACCCGGGGGATCTCTTTCAAGGCCGGCTCCAGGTCGGCCTGGAGCCGGGAAGCGTTGGCCCCCACTTTGCTCAAGATGGAATTGACGATGTTCTCCTCCTGCTGGAGGAAGCTCCACAGGAGATGCTCGGGCCGGACTTCGGGATGGCCCAGTTCCTCCGCCTTGGCCTGGGCCAGGCGAAAGGCCTCCTGCGACATGACCGTAAATCTATTCCATGACATTCAACCTCTCCTTGCCGAAACTCCTATCCTTTCAGTACCTATTTTAAATAAGCGCAGCGCCATTATCTGTCAAGTTGAAAAAGGGGCATTCCTTCTTGACAAAAGGGGAAAAATGGCTATGTTTTGTTAGGGAGACCTTCATGGAAAAGATCGAAGTCGCCAGCTGGTTGACCCTGGACGCGCTCAAGAAGGCCGCAGCCGTCGTCGAGACCGTGGGCAATCTTCAGACCGGACACAGCATGTCCGTCTTCTGCACCATTGAAGAGGATTACCTGGAGCTTCACTACAGCGATTCGGCCGCCAACTGCATCCGCTGCTACGAAGAACGCGATGAATTCGAAGAGGCGCTTAAGGAAAGGAAAGAGGAAGTCGGCGAGGCTCCTTACGACGAAGAAGAAGACATTGATTTTGAGGAAGACGAAGAGGAAGAAAAAGAGGAAGAGAAAGAAGAGAAAAAAAACGAAGGTTCTGAGGAAGAGGAAGAAGAAGAAGGCCCAAGCGAGAAGTATTAGCGCTTGATTTTTTCTTGGAGCCGATGGAGGAGGTTGAGCGCCTCGATCGGAGCGAGCGTGGTTAAATCCCGGCCTAAAATCTGTTCCCGGATTTCTTCCAGCGTTTCCCGGTCGCGGTCTTCCTGAAAAAGGAGCTGCTGGTCCTTGTCCCGTCCGCGCATCGGCCGCTTGGCCAGGACGGGACGGCCGGCCTCATCCAGCTCCTGCTTTTCCAGGTTAAACAGGATCTCCTTGGCTCGGTCGATGACCTCCCGGGGAAGGCCGGCCAATTTGGCCACGTGCAGGCCGTAGCTCTGGTCCGAAGGGCCGGGCAGGATTTTTCTTAGAAAAACGACTTCCCCCCGCCATTCCTTGACCGCCAGGTGATAGTTCTGAATGCGGCCCAGGGTCAGGGCCAGCTCGGTCAGCTCGTGGTAGTGGGTGGCGAAGAGGGTCAAGGGCCGGACCTCCTCCCGCTCGTGGAGGAACTCGGCCACGGCCCAGGCCAGGCTCAGGCCGTCAAAAGTGCTCGTGCCCCGGCCGATCTCGTCGAGCAGCACCAGGCTGCGGGCCGTGGCGTTATTCAGGATGTTGGCCGTCTCCAGCATCTCCACCATGAAAGTGGACTGGCCCAGGCTCAGAAAATCCATGGCCCCTATCCGGGTGAAAATGCGGTCCACCATTCCAAGCGAGGCCTCCTGGGCGGGAACGAACGAGCCCGTCTGGCCCAGGATGACGATGAGCGCGGTCTGACGCAGGTAGGTGGACTTGCCGCCCATGTTGGGCCCGGTGATGATCAGGATCTGATGGTTGTCCCGGTCGAGGGTCGTATCATTGGGGATAAAGGGCTCGGCGCTGGACGCTTCCACGACCGCATGACGGCCGCCCCGGATCACGATCCCCTGGCCGCTATGAATTTCGGGACGGACATACTGCCTGAGGCAGGCGACCTCGGCTAAGCCGGCCAGGACATCCAGGCCGGCCACCCGGCCGGCGATGCCCTGCAGCCGGGCCGCCTCCCGGCCCACCCGTTCCCGCACTTCCAGGAACAGCCGGTGCTCGAGCTCGCCGATCTTCTCCTCGGCGTGGAGGATTTTCTCCTCATATTCCTTGAGGGCCGGAGTAATGAACCTCTCCGACCCGACCAGAGTCTGCTTGCGGATAAAATCGTTGGGCACCAGGGCCAGGTTGGGCTTGGTGACCTCGATGAAATAGCCGAACACCTTGTTGTAGCGAACCTTGAGGGAAGAGATGCCGGTCCGCTCCCTCTCTTTCCGCTCCAGGTCGGCCAGGAATGATTTGCCGGACCGGCTGATCTTCCGCAGATCGTCCAGCTCACCATTATAGCCGTCGCGGATGATCCCGCCCTCGGTCAGCAGGAAGGCCGGCTCGTCCAGGAGAGCTTTTTCGATGAAGTCGGCCACGTCCGCTGCATCATCCCATTGTTCCTTAAGACCGCTGAGGATCGGCGAGCAGAAAGGCTGGAGAAGGGCTCTCAGCCCGGGCAGAGGACGCAGCGCTTTCCGGAGCGCCACCAGGTCGCGCGGATGGGCCACTCCCAGAGAGATCTTTCCGGTCAGACGCTCCAGGTCGAGGACGCCCTTAAGGGTTTGGCGCAGCTCCTGGCGCTCGATCAAGGCTTTGGCCAGTTCTTCGACCGCGCTGTGTCGGTCCTTGATCCGCTCCAGGTCCAGGAGCGGCCGGAGCAGCCAATCCCGGAGCAGGCGGCCGCCCATGGAAGTGACCGTCTGGTCCACCACGCCCAACAGCGAATCCTTGACTTTGCCGTCGCGCAGGTTGCGGACCAGCTCCAGGTTCCGGACCGAAGCCGCGTCGAGAAGGAGATGCCGGCGGCCGTGGACATAGGTCAGGCGGTGAACCAGCCGCTGGGAATCTTTGCGCACTTTCTTGAGATAGTGGAGCAGGCCGCCGGCGGCCATGACGGCTAGAGGCTTGTCCTCCAAACCGAACCCGGCCAAACTGGCCGCCTGGAGTTCAGCCAGCAGAAGATGGCGGGCTTGGGGCGGGTCGAAGGCCCAGGGTTCGACCGGGCTCTTCAGCGCCCCTTCCAGGCCGCTTCCGGCCAGCACCTCCTCCAGCCTCGACTCCTCGCCGGCCGGATAGACGACCTCCCGGGGAGCGGACCTGAACAGCTCATCCTTGAGGTCCTTGCCCTCCTCCGGCCGGACCTCACTCGTCTTGAGCTCTCCCGAGCTGATGTCCATCAAGGCCAAGCCCCAGCCTCCGCTGCCGAAGGCCAGGCTGCAGATGAGGACGGACTCCTTGGCCTCTTCAAGATCAACCTCGACAGCCGTGCCGGGCGTCAGCACGCGGACTACATCACGCTTTACGACGCCTTTGGCCGTCCGCGGGTCTTCGATCTGCTCGCAGACTGCCACTTTGAATCCCCGGCGCAGCAGTTTGGCCAAGTAGCCGTTGACCGAGTGATAAGGGACCCCGCACATCGGGACTTTTTGCCGTGAGGTCAGGGCGATCTCCAGGATGGGCGAAGCCGTCTGGGCGTCCTCATAAAACATTTCGTAGAAATCTCCCAGCCGGAAAAAAAGCAGAGCGTCGGGATGGCTGCGCTTGAGACGGAAGTATTGTTCCATCATGGGGGTCAGGGAGTCTTGGCCGGGCATCGTCGTCCCCTCACTATATCCGCCGCCACCGCCTAATTCAAGATAACCAGCTGCACAACAGGCAGGCCGCAAGTCACTCCCTAATGCGCATCTAGCAACATCTGCGGTAATGCGTTTCGGGGGGAGAGGACGGGTTGAGGAAGGCCAAGGATCTTATTGTTCGCCATTGGCAGTGCCCCAGCTGTCCCCGCATTTCGTAAGCTTGTCCTACTGGTTGTTGTCGGCGTACCGCACTTGCGCGATCGTAGCGACAACGCCCGCGGCGAACGTAAACAATACTATCACTAGGCTTGCCGGCGCGAGCGTCTCGACTCTCGGTCCCGCCACGCCGGCGAATAGGGGCACAATCGACCAAGGGAACCATTTGCCCCATCCTGTCGCTCCGAGCACCATGCCCAGCACCAGCATGAAGATGGTGAAACCCAGCGCGGCGAGGTATCCTTGGCCGAGCGCCGCGATCCAGGCCACGACCGGCGCAAGCAGATAGGCGACGAGTGCCGCAAGCAGGATGTCGCGGACCGACGATACGACGATCGACGTGGAGAACCCCGGCAGTCCCAGCAGCGCGCCCACAGCAAAACCCTCGGCGATAGAGAATATGGCCAGAAGGCCAAACCAAGTGAAAACGACCGCAAGCTTGGCGAAGACGAAGCGGTGCCGAGCAACCGGCAGAGCGAGCATGTTCTTCGCGGTGCCGTCGGAATACTCGCGACCGAAAACGTAGGCCGTGATGACCGAGACCAGTATCATTCCGCCGATTCCCATCGTTTGCAGGAGAAGGCTGAAGTAGGATGGCCAGTCGGCGGTTGCGCCCGCGAATCGGGCTTTCTGGCCCAGCAGTCCAAGCTGCGCGGCGCGCTGGGGCTCCCGGATGATCCACATGAAAAGCCCTCCCACGAGCGGCATGATCGAGAAGGCCAGCCAAGACAGCCAAGTGATCTTGCTGCGTCTCAGTTTCAAGAATTCCGTGGCCAGAACCTGTCCGAACATCACATTTCGCCTCCCGTCAGCCGAAGGAAGTGCGCCTCGAGGTCCTCTTCAACGAGGCAGAGGCGCGTAAGGTCAAGACCGCCGCAGGCGAGAACACGCGCGATCGCCGCCGTGCGATCTAAGCCGTCGAAGACGCGCAGACCGCCCTCTGTCGTGCGCTCGACCCGCATGATCCCCAGCCGCTCGGCCAGCAAGGCCACAGCCCGATCAGCGTTCGAAACGACGACTTCCAAATACGCGCGAGCTTGGGCGCGCAGCTTGTCCTGGCCGAGCTCTTCGATAAGCCTGCCGGCGTGCATAATGCCGATGCGGTCTGCGAGGTGCGCCACTTCGGCGAGGATGTGACTCGACAAAAAGACCGCGACGCCGCGCTCGTCGGCGAGACGGCGCAAGAGACTGCGAACCTCGACGATGCCGGCAGGATCAAGCCCGTTGGCGGGCTCGTCCAGCAACAGCACGTCGGGGTGGTGCAAGAGAACACGGGCTAGGGCGAGCCGCTGTTTGTTGCCAAGCGACAACCGCCCCGCGCGTCGGTCTGCGTACTCGCCGAGACGCAGGAGCTCAATCGCCTCGGCGACGGCCCTGCGCGGCGCACCAGTGAGGCGGCGCTGGATGTCGAGATTCTCATGTACGGTGAGGTTCGGATAGGCGGTCGCCGTCTCGACCAGATAGCCAACCCGTGCAAAAAAGGCCTGCCGGCCTGGCTTGATGCGATTGTCGAGCATCATAACTTGCCCGCCCGTCGGACGGATGAGGCCAAGCAGCAAGCGGATGGTCGTGGTTTTCCCCGCGCCGTTTCGGCCTAAAAAGCCGTAAATTTCACCCTGGTGAATGCAGAGGTCGAGGCCGTCCACGGCCCGCACATCCCCATAGTGCTTGGAAAGCCCTATCGCCTTGATTACGATGTCCTGATTTGGAGAACTTTCAGACGGAACTGGGCTATTGTTTCCGATCATGGAGCACCCCCTTTTTAGCACGGTGCATACCCTTCCGCCAAAAGCCCCTTGAGCGTCCCGACCACTTCCTCAAAGATCTCCGTGCCGAGAACATCTTTGGCTCCAGATTCTGCGACTTTATGAACAAAACATACTATTAGCCATTAAAATACCTTCTGTGGTTGAAATGTCAAGCAAGACCTTTCCAGCTCTAATGACCGCATGATTCATGCATCATTGCGGTTTGACTCACCGCAGCGGGTATAGTATATCTGCCCCGATGAACCTGGCCAACGCCCTGACCGCCCTGCGGATTCTGATCATCCCCTTCCTGGTGGTTGTCATCCTCTCCTCGTTCAACGGCCGGGAGATAGTCGCCTTTATTCTTTTCGTTACGGCCTGGATGACCGACTGGCTGGACGGGCTGTGGGCTAGGAAAAAAAAGAAGATATCGACCCTGGGCCAGCTTCTCGACCCGACCGCGGACAAATTGCTCATCGTTTCCGTGCTGATCTGCCTTGTGGCGACCGGCCAGGTCAAAGCTTGGATGGCGGTCATCATCATCGGCCGGGAAGTGGCTGTCTCCGGGTTCCGGGCCATCGCCGCCGCTCGGGGCGTGACCATCCCCGCTTCCCTGCTGGGCAAAACCAAAATGATTCTGGAGTCGGTGACGCTTTCGCTCCTGCTCCTGGGCCGCCATTATCTCGGAAACTTCTATATCACTGCCCTGATCGGGCTGTGGCTGGTCATGGCCGTCTCTCTGATCTCGGCCGCCGAGTATTACATTAGATATATCCCCCGCCTGACCTCAACCCGCCCTTAGCAACAATAGAAATCCTAGCCGTTTCATTCTTCTAGTCCACCCCGTAATTTTCCTTCTCGACGAGGAGACGGCGAGGACAGTCGCAGCGATCATCAGGGAAGGTATAACCTTCCCAAGCCGGCTATATAGAAAAGGGCAGGCCGGAGTTGCCCGCAGCGACCATGCGAGGGTTTAGCCTTCTCGAAGCGCCCTTCGAGGGAACACGGCTTCCGGGCGTCGAAGATGTCTAAGCTTTTTGATAATCAAGACAAAGGACACTGCGCTGGCCTGCGCGGTTTAATAATAAAAAAAGAGATAGCCTCAGAAAATAGATAAGGACCATGGAGAGGGATGAGGCGCCATGAGCGGTTTAGCCACTAAATCTCTTTGGAGGGGGAACCCGCTTCGCGTTTCCCCCTTCCAACGGGAGCTGCGCTCCCTGCCTCCCTTTCTCGGGCGCGGCTCCAGCCGCGCCCTGCGACCAAGGGGACGTCTCCCCTTGGAATCCCTGACGATCGGCTAGGCGCCGATCGTCGACGGGTTTCGAAGACTTCTGACATATCATTGTCGGCAGGCGAGCATGTCTGAGCCCCCCGAAGGGGGCGAGTTGCGCAGCCGCCGAGAAACCCGGAGATTCCGCGGCGTTTAGAACCGCGGCCAGGCGCCGAAGCCCTCCCCAAGGTCCTGGAATAATATTTTGGCTCAGGC
Organism: Candidatus Aminicenantota bacterium; assembly: GCA_963702835.1. Lineage (GTDB taxonomy): Bacteria > Acidobacteriota > Aminicenantia > Aminicenantales > JAFGAV01 > JAFGAV01. Next base: position 45,310 of record OY969762.1, on the reverse strand, counting down.
TAGCGCGGCCCGAGCCTTTTCTAAAGACTCCATATCTTCGACGTTGAGCGCGGTGAAGGGTTGGGGCCAACCGCGGCCGATCCTCTTCAGCAGGCCGGACAGAACCTTGCCCGAGCCCAGTTCGACGAAATGGGTCACCCCCTCGCCCTTGAGCCTGTCCATGGATTCGTGCCACAGGACCGGCCGGCTGACCTGCCGTTTGAGCGCGTCCCGGGCCTCCACTCCGCTGCGGATGGGGCGGGCGTCTACGTTGGTCACCACCGGAAAGCAAAGGTCCTGGAAAACAGTCCGGTCCAGGTCCACGGCGAGCTTTTTCTCGGCGCTTTTCATCAGGCTCGAATGGAAAGGCGCGCTAACCGAAAGGAAGACCGAGCGCGGCGCCTTGATCAGGGCTACCGCTTCCTCCACCGCCGCCTTGTCTCCGGCGATGACGGTCTGCTCCGGGCTGTTCCAGTTGGCCACTTCGGCTATTCCCGAGCTGACCCGGGCCAGGCCGTCGAGCACAGCCTGCCGGTTCGCACCCAACAGGGCGGCCATGGCCCCCTGCCCGACCCGCACGGCTTCCTGCATGTACCGGCCCCTTTTATGGACGAGGCTGAGGGCGTCCTCGAAAGTGAGACTGCCGGCCGCTACCAGGGCCGAATATTCGCCCAGGCTGTGGCCGGCGGCCAAAGCCGGCTCCGAGCCCAGTAGCCGGCCGGCGATGGTGCTGACCACGAGCAAGGCCGGCTGGGTGTTTTGGGTCAGCCTCAATTCCTCCTCGGGGCCCTCAAAGCAAAGCCGCGAGAGTTTGTAGCCGAGGACTTCATCGGCCCGGCCGAAAAGTGCCCGGGCCGCTTCGGAGCGGTCGTAAAAATCACGGCCCATGCCCACCGCCTGCGAGCCCTGACCGGGGAAAAGATGAACGACCCGTTTCATGGCCTGTTCTGCTCCTTGTCCAAGGCATTCAGGCAGGAGTCGAAAATCTGGACCTCGGCCTGGCTCCTGAGGTTCTTGACCCAGGAATCCACCTGGCGGGCAATCTTTTCTTCTTTGAGGAGGGCCTCGATCTCGCCCAACGCTTCCAGCACCGGGCGGGGCTTCTCGCCCCGTTTCTCCAGGGCCGGGCTATAGACCTCCCGGTAGTATGTCTCGATCTCCTTCAGAGTGACGATCGTGCTGCGGCTGAACCTCAGGGAGATGATTTCATGATAGATGAGTTTTTCCTCGAAGTAGGGCAACAGGTCGTTGGGCCCCAGGCCCAGTCGAGCGAGCGCTCGCTCGGCCCGGCCTGGTTCCAGGCGGGCCAGGTCTTCCCGGCGGGCGGATTCGACCTGTTGGGGGGGGATGGTCACTCGTTCCCGGACCAGGTCGATGACGATTTTGAGGTTGATGATTTTTTCCAAAATAGCCCGCTGACGGCCGCCGGGAGCCTGGCCGATCTCGGCATCATAGAGCCCGAAGGCGTCCATAATCTTGATGTCGGCCAGCGTGACGGGCCGGTCGTTGACCCTGGCCAGGAGGCAGTCGAGAGGCTGGGAAACGGGCTGGCCGAAGAGGCCGGCCGAAAGGACGGACCCTAGGATGAGGGCCCTGAGCCAAAGCCGGAACAGCAGTTTAAAAGACATTGCCTATGGTAATGGCCGGGAAAATCTTTTTCTGCCCGGCGGGCGCTTCCGGATTCAAGCCGATGTCCAAACGCAGCGGTCCCAAGGGCGTGCGGTAGCGGAGGCCGAACCCCACGGCATCCTTCAGCTGGCCCAGGTCAAAATCCTTCCGCTTGGCGAAGACATTTCCCTTGTCATAGAAAAAGGCCAGGGATAGGTCCTCCAACGCGCCGATGAGAGGGAAGGAGACCTCCAGGTTGAGCAACAGCATAACTTTCCCCCCGACCGGCTGGCCCGAAATCGAATCCCGGGGGCCCAGCTCGTCAAAATCCGTCCCCCGGAAAGAATTGCTCCCGCCGGCGAAGAACCGCTCATGGATGGGCATTCGCCCCTGGCCCAGCCCCAGCCGGGCCGTGCCGCTGAACCCCAAGCTGGAGAACAAGGACAAGGTGTGCTGGTACTTGACGAACAGCTTCAAGAAATCCGACTCGACGCCGAACAGAGGATAGGCCCATTCCAGGGAAGCGCTGAAGAACGTCCCCCGCGTCGTGTTCAAGGCGTCGTCCCGCTTATCCCATAATACGCTGGCGGCGATCGATGTCTTGGAGAAAGGGAAGAACTGCCGGTCGATCTCGTTCTCGGCGATGTCCAGAAAATAAAGTGTGGTGCTGGCCCAGGTGAGAGTGGCCAACAGGATAAAATCTTTGAACAAGGGCTTGATCCCGGTGAAGCTCAGCCCGCGGCGGTCGAACCCGTAGCTCATCCTGTCCTCGCGCTCCAGCCAGGCGTTGAGGTAGTTCTGGAGCGGCAGGCCGAAGAAATAGGGCTGTTCCAAAGATACCACTCCCCTCTTCTCCCGAAGGCTGAACTGCCCCACCAGACTGAACTGGGAGGCGTCGCCGAAGATGTTGCTGCGGATGTATTCGGCCGTGCCGCGCGGGCTGATGACGTTTTCCCAGAGGGCCGGCTGGAAGGGCATATTCTTGTTCTCCACGCCCAGCCCCAGGGAAACGTAGTTCTGCTCCCCCTCCTGGAGTCTGATGACCAGGTTATCCTCATCGGGCGGGACAAGAATTTCCTCGATCTTGACTTCGGTAAAAATGCCCAAATGCTCCAGGTTCCGCCTGGTCTCGTTGACAGCCTCCAGGCTGACCGGCTGGCCCTGCTTGAGATGAATTTCCCGCAGAATGGTGCTCCGCCGGGTGATCCTATGTCCGATGATGGTAATGCTCTTGAGCCGGACAACCTGGCCCTCCTGCGCGCGGAATTCCAGGTCGTACCTGTCATTGGGGCGGGGTGTGATCAAAGCCGAGATTTTTGTGCCCCGCAGGCCGTTATTGAGATAAAACGTCTCCAGCCTCTCCACGTCCTTCTGGACATTGGGCTGGTAAAAAAGCCCGCCGGACCGACTGCTCACCTCGGCCAGAAGCCTTTCCGCGGGGAAGAGAGAGGCGCCGCTGAACATCACTCTATCAAATTTTTGCTGGGGCCCTTCCCCCAGGGAATAAACGATGGTGACGGCGCGGCCCGACCGTTCGAAATTGAGCTCGACCCGAGCGCGCGGAAATCCCTGGGTCTGGTACAAGTCTTCGATCTCGCCGGGGAGGCTGAAGACCCGTTCGCCGTCCAGGATGTTGGGCAGGAGCAGAGAGCCCTCGAGGTTCAAGGCGCTCTTGAGCTGCTCAGGGGTGAAATAGGTCAGGCCCTCGAAACGCAGTCCCCGGATATAGCACCTCAGGCCCGGGTCCGCCTCGTAGGTCACCAGGAGCCGGTTCTCCTCGCGCTGAATAGTGGAGGATACCAGGGCAAAGAGATACCCCTTTTTGCGGAGAAAAGACAGGATACGGGCTTCTCCCTCCAGCAGGCCCCATTCTTCGAAAATTTTCTCTTCCCAGATGGGACGGACCAGCTCCACCGGAACGTGGGCTCCGGTGATGGAGATTTCTATCTTCTCGCCGGATTCGACTTTCAAGCTGAGGGAGGCCGTCCGGAGTCCGGCATCCAGGCGAGGCGGTGCGGCTTCGACCTTGGCCCGGGGATAGCCGAATCCGTGCAGATAGACCTCCAGGCCGGCAATGTCTTTTTCCAAAAGCGAGGGCACATAGGGTTTTCCCTCCCGGGAGGCCATGCGCTTGAGGAGCGTTGCGGCAGCTACCGGGACGTCCCCGCTGAAGCTCATCGAAGAAATGACATAGCGGAGCCCGGGAAGGATGTCGAAGGTCACATCCATGGCTGCCGCTTCGCTGTCCTTGAAGAGCACGGGCACAGCCCGGCACCCGAAATGGCCTTCTCTTTCGAGTAAAGCCACAACCTCTTGTCCGGCTTTTTCCAAGCGCTCGCTGGAGAAGGCGGCGCCCGGCCGGAGCACGGTGAGCCCCTGTTGGACTTTGCCCAAGTGCAGGGAGCCGGCGCTGCGCAAGGTCATTTTTCGGACGAAGAACTTCCGGGACAGGGAAAAAAGCAGAGTGAGGTCCGGAGCATCGCGGCGGTCCACGCGGATGTCGGAGAACAGCCCCGAGCTGTAGAGCTGTTTGAGGCTGCGGTCGATATCATAAAGAGAAAAAACATCGCCGGCCCGCACAGTGACCAGGCTACGGATCTCCGGAGAAGCCTCCTGGCCGTCCACCGCCACTTCCACCCGGGCGATGGCGGGCGCCGCGGCCAAGCTCGCATCCGGGCCTGAGGCGGCTAGGGCCAGCGGCAGAACCAGCCAGGCGGCGATCAGGCTATATCCTTTCATCGTCAGAATCTCTTGCGGGCCTTGATCTCAAAGCTTATCCGGCCCAACTCGTCCCGGATGCCGACCACGGACAAGTTGTCGGCCAAGTCCCATTCCAGGCGCACGATCTCCTCCCGCTGGGTGGTCAGGTTAGTCGAATAATAGACGAACAAGTCCTTGGTCACCTTCTTGCCCACCGTCAGCCGGGCGGTCATTTCAGAGGAAGAGCCCAGGATGAAGGGGTCGATGCGCAGGCGGTCCACCATGAGGAGCGCGGCCGCCCGCTTCTTGGCCTCTTCGGAAAGTTGGAAAGTGAGCAGAGTGGCCGAGCTGAGCTGGGCGCTGGTTTCGGCCCGGTAGGTCCTTTTAAAAGCCTCGCCCATAGCTAACAGGGCCAGCACATCTTCGGAGGGCAGGGGCGGCGAGGAACTGAACTCCGGTTTGAGATGGTCGAGCAGGCCGGTCAGGGTGAAGGTCACTCGATAATCCTTGATGTAAGCCTCCCCTTTAAAATCCAGATAGGGGTCCGCGGCCAGGGGGTTAAAAAAGCTCAGGTGGCCGCGCAGGAGGTTGAACTTCCGGTCCTGGAAGTTCACCGTACCGCCCAGCGATACAATCTCGCCCAGAATGATGGGCGAGTTCACGTTCCCGGTGACGGTCAAGTCGAACCGGGCCCGAACCCGGCCCAGGGAGTTGTCCAGCCAGGCATTGTCGTCGGCCCGCAGCCGGATGTCGAGCGTCAGGTCGTCGAAGAATCCTCTTTCCGAGGAGGGCTGGTAGAAGGAGTCGGAGCTGAACAGGAATTTCTCGCTGAGCTCCCGACGCCAGGACAGGGAACTCACTTGGAAATCACCCTCCAGGACGAACTGGCCGGCATCCCTGACCAGCCTCAGCCGGCCGTCGGTGAGAGCCCTGGCCCTCTCCAGGAAAAAGAGTTGCATCTTTTTTCCCTCTACGGCCACATCCAGATCCACATCTCCGTCGGGCCGGAAGGTGAGCTGGCCCGAACCCTGGATGAGGCCGCCGCCGATGGTGGCCTGGAAGGAGCGGAGCGAGGCTCGCCGGCCCTCGACGAAAATAAGGCCGGAATAATCGTTGAGAGCTTGGGCGAACTTGGGGATGGGCAGGACCGGGCCCTGGAAATCGATAACGCCCTTGAAGCCCGGCCCGGAGGAGGGGTTCCGGATCTCGGCCAGATAATTGACCCGGCCCTTGACGCCCCGCCAGGGGAAGAGAAGGTCCAGGTTAACGAATGACCCCTTGATGTCCGCGGCATAGGACCCCTCCGGCGGCTGGTAGCTGAAGGTCAGGTTGAAATCATTGTCCTCCGGCCGGATGAAGCCTTTCCAGGACCCGTCCACTTTAAGATCGGAAAAACGGATTTCCGCCTGTCCTCCCGCCTGAGAGGCTTGAAGGCTGCCGGTGCCCAGATTCCGGACCTCCACATTGCCCTTGACCGCGTCGCGGCCCATGAGCCCGCCGCCTTGGAGGTTGAAGAATATCTGACCCTTCAGCCCGGAGGCCAGGGAGGTGAGGTCTATGTCCTGGCCGGAAAAGTCCAAGTCGAACTCATGGCTCCTCAGCCCCAAGAACCCGGCCCCCGTCACCCGGCCGCCGTGGAAGAGGAACTGGAGCGACGGAAAACGGAGCACGTGGTCCTTCCATTCCAGCCGGCCCTTGACCTCTTTGAACACTTGTCCGGCCAGCCTGAGGTCAGAGCCGGCAAAATCGCCGGAGACTTCCAGTTGGTCGTGGAGGCCCCGCACCTCGAACTGCCCTTGGCCGTCACCCCGGAGGTCAAGCGGAATGTCGAGGGCCGGGAAAATGCGCTGGGTCGAGCCTCGGCTGAGCTTGATCTTGGCCTCCCATTTGGGACCTTCCGCGTTGAGGTCCACCTGGCCCATGAGCTGTGGGTCGTCCGCCCGGCAGTGGACGGTGACGCGGCGGCCTTGGACATCGGCCGTGCCCTCAATGAAAGACGCCTCCAGCTTGTCGAAGGCTCCGGGAAAAAGGAAGAATTTCGACTTGACCCTGGGGGAATGGTAGGGGCCAGAAATCCGGATGTCCGCGTTCCCCCGCCCCCGGATCTCGGGGATATCGAACTCCTCTTCGAGCATGAGAGAAGTGAACTGCCGGGCCTGCTTCACATCCCTCACTTCGCCGGCCACATGCATATCGAACGTCTGGCGGATGACGATATTCGCTTCAAGAGCAAATCGGCCGAACGAAGATTCGACTTCTTTGGACTCGAAACGGACATCGGAGCGGCCGTCCCAGCTCAGGGTGAAAGCCCCGCGCAATGGAAACCTGTCGTCGGGCGGCCCTTCCTGGACCAGGGAATCGTCCCGAAACTCGGCTTCGACCTCCAGGCGTTTGTTCTGAAGGACAAACCGCCCCCAGGCTGGAGAACGGACCGGCCAGGGCAGGTCGATCTCATTCATCACCGGGTCGAGCGCAATTCCTTCTGCCCGGCCTTCGATCCTCTTGCCGGCGAAATCAAGATGCAGGACCTGCTGCCGCCCGGCCCTCGAAACGGCCACCAGATCCAGGGTGCCTCCTTTCTCGGCCTGGACATCCAACTTGGCCCGGACCGTTCCCAAGGCCACCCGGTTGAGCTCCAGGTCGCGGCTGTTGAGGTCGGCCTGGAGCGACAGCTGTCCGTCCTCGGACAGGACTCGGCCGGTGCCCCGCGCTTCTCCCTCCCACTGAAAAGGAAGATCAAGGGCCTCGGCGATGAAAGCTGCCCGCAGGTTGAAATCGCCCTCCAAGGACCAGGCGGGCTTCCGGCCTTGCCGGATCTCACCCGCGGCTTTGAGGTAGAGTGAAGGTCCGCTGGCCACCACTCTTTTGACCTGGATCCGGTCCGGCCGGCCCAGCAGATGGAGCTGGAGCTGGCCGACCAAAGGATGCTCGGAATTGGGCAGCAGGACGACGGCCTCCCTGGCCCGGCCTTGGACCTCGAAGGAGGCTTTCTTCCAGGTGAAGATGGCGTCCAGGCCGCTGGCCCGGACGCGGCCGTTTCCGCGCCAGAACAGTTCTCCGTTGCGGATCAGTCCTTTTTCCACGGCGAAGGGCAGCTCAATCTTCATAGGCTTGCCGGCGCGGGGGGCTGTCTCGATGAAACGGAGGTTCGGCTCTTCCAAGACTACCGAGACCGGGCGTTCGGCGGACAGGAGAGCCGGGTAGGATATCGACACCCTGACCGACCGGGCGGTGAAGCTGGGCGAGGCGGATTTACTGCGCAGGTTCTCTATGACCAGGGAGGGCGGGAGGAAGGAGACCCGGATCCGGCTGTACTGGAAGTTGGCCTCGATCTGGCCTTTGACCTGGCTGAGGATGATGTTGCGGACAACCATCCCGGCCGCCAACAGGAAGAATATCAGGCCCAGCAGGATGATGAGCGGGCGGAGGGATTTTTTCTTCATGAGAACACAAATCAATCCGGCATAGGAGCCATAATATCATATTCATTATAGACAAAAAACCGCCCCCTCTTGGATTCGAGGAATGAAAGCAAAATTTCGGCTAGGCCGGCCCGGCCTGTACTCCCAGTGACCTGCCCCCCTTAAATCGGTCCAGGTATAATGAGAAAAACCTATTACTCGACCGAAAAAAGCACCGCCCCGGTTTCGACCGAAGCCCCCGGCCGCACGCGGAGCCGGCACAGCCGGCCGGCGCAGGGCGACTTGATCTCGTTCTGCATCTTCATCGCCTCCAGAATGAGGATGGGCTGTCCCTGGCAAACCTCTTCCCCTTCGGCGGCCAGGACCTGCACCACGCGGCCCGGCATGGACACGGTGACATCCCCTTTCCTTGACCGGCCCCGCTCTTCCCGCCCCGTCCGCAGGGGGGCCCGCTTGTCCACCCGGAAGAGGTGGCCATTGACAATGACCGAATGGGACAGGGAGTTGGAGCTGACGGTGACGTTATAGACCCGGCCGTCTATGTTCAAGAGGACTTCCTCGGGGTTGATGAACTCGGCCTGGACCTCGTAGGACCGCTGGTCCAGGACGGCCCGCAGACGGCCGGCGCTCCCGTCCTCCAGCTTGAGCCTGAATTCCTGTCCGTCGACCCAAAAGAGGAAGTTCATATCACAGCCTATCGGCCAGGTTCTGCATCCGGCCTTGAAGCTTCCAGCCGCTGGCCCGGGAAGCCTGACTCTCGGGCCGGTGGACGGCATAATAGCTCTTCAGCCCGGCCGCCAGCACGGCGGCCAGCCTCTCCTGTCCATTCTCCTTGGCCGGTTCTTTCTCCAGGTTGGCAATGAAATGAGTGGTGTATTGGCCGGCCTGGAATTGGGGATGAGACAAGATCCTCTGAAAGAAAGATACGGTCGTCTTGATACCGTAGATGCGGTATTCCGACAAGGCTCGACGCATCCGCTGCATGGCCTCCTCCCGCGTCTTGCCCCAGGCGATGAGCTTGGCCAGCAGCGGGTCGTACTCGAACGGCACGCTGTAGCCCTCGTAGACCCGCTGTCCTCGCGGATGCCCGGGCCGCCGGCCGGCGGGTGAAGATGGATGATCCGGCCCGGAGAAGGAAGGAAATCGTTGTCGGGGTCCTCGGCATGATCCGGCACTCCAGGGCATAGCCCTGGGGCCGGACGTCCTCCTGCCTCAGGCCGAGCGGCAGCCCGGCGGCAATTTCAAACTGCTTCTTGACCAGGTCGATGCCGGTGACCATCTCGGTGATGGGATGCTCCACCTGCAGCCGGGCGTTCATTTCCAAAAAATAGAAGTTCCTCCGGCCGTCCACGATGAACTCAACGGTGCCGGCGTTGCGATAGCCGATACTGGCCGCCGCTTTCACCGCCGTCCGGCCCATGCGCCGCCGCGTGGCCTCATCCAGGAAAGGCGAGGGCGTTTCCTCCAGGACCTTCTGGTAGCGCCGCTGCAGGGAGCATTCCCTCTCGCCCAGAAAGATCGTCTGGCCGTGTTCGTCGGCCAGGATCTGGACCTCGATGTGATGGGGCTCCTCGATGTACTTTTCGATATAGATCGACGGATCGTTGAAGCTCGACTCGGCCTCGGACCTGGCCAGCCGAAAATTCGACAGCAGTTGGCCGGCCTGGCGGACCAGCCTCAGCCCTTTCCCCCCGCCGCCGCCCGAAGCCTTGAGCAAAACGGGATAGCCAATCTTCTCGGCTGAGGCCCGGAGGTCTTGCTCATCCTTAATGGGCACCAGAGTGCCGGGAATGATGGGCACTCCGGCCCGGGACATGACCTGGCGGGAAGTCGTCTTCTGGCCCATGAGGGCCATCGGCCGGGAGGGCGGCCCGATAAAGACTATCCCTTCCTTCTCACAGCGTTCCACAAACCGGGCGTTTTCGGCCAGGAAGCCGTAGCCGGGATGAATGGCCTCCGCCCCGCAGCGCCGGGCCAGGGCGATGATCTTGTCGATATTCAGGTAGGTCTCCAGGGGATGGGAGCCGCCCAAGGGGTAAGCCTCCTCGGCCAGGCGGACGTGAAGAGAGGTGCGGTCCACATCGGAAAACACGGCCGCCGGGATGATGCCCATCTCCCGGCAGGCGCGGATGATGCGGACGGCGATCTCCCCACGGTTGGCGATAAGGACCTTATTGAACATAGCCTGCTCTCGGTTCAGAGCGGAATGTTGCCGTGTTTGCGGGGCGGGTTCTTGTCCCGCTTGTTGTCCAGCATGCGCAGAGCGGCGATGAGCTTGGCCCGGGTGAAACGAGGCTCGATGACCTCGTCCAGGAACCCCTTTTCGCAAGCGACATAGGGGTTGGCGAACTTCTCCCGGAATTCCCGGATCTTCTCCTCCCTGCGGCGGGCCGGGTCGTCGGCCGTCTCCAACTCCCGCTTGTAAACAATGTTGACCGCGCCCTCCGGACCCATGACCGCGATCTCGGCCGTGGGGAAGGCCAGGTTGACGTCGGCCCGGATGTGCTTGGAGGCCATGACGCAGTAGGCGCCGCCGTAGGACTTCCGGGTGATGACCGTCAGCTTGGGCACCGTGGCCTCGGCAAAGGCGTAGAGCAGCTTGGCCCCGTGGCGGATGATGCCGCCGTGCTCCTGGGCCACGCCGGGCAGGAAGCCGGGCACATCCTCAAAAGTGACCAGGGGGATGTTGAAAGCGTCGCAGAAGCGGACAAAGCGGGCGGCCTTGTCCGAGGCGTTGATGTCCAGCACGCCGGCCAGGTGGTCGGGCTGGTTGGCCACGATGCCGACGGGCTTGCCGGCCAGGCGTCCGAAGCCGATGACGATGTTCCGGGCGTATTCCGCCTGGACTTCAAAGAAATAATTGTCATCCAGGACCTCTCGGATGACCATCCGGATGTCGTAGGCCTGGTAAGGGTCGTCCGGCACGGCCGTGTCGAGGGCCGGGCATTCCCGGTCCCCGGGGTCGGAGGTGGTCTTCAGGGGTGGGTCTTCCAGGTTGTTGCCGGGGAGGAAGGACAGAAGTTCGCGGATGATCTCCAGGGTCTGCTCCTCGCTTGAAGCGGCGAAGTGGGCCACCCCGCTCAGAGTGTTGTGCGTCTCGGCCCCGCCCAGCTCCTCCATGGTCACCTCTTCGTGGGTGACGGCCTTGATGACGTCGGGCCCGGTGATGAACATATGGCTTCGGCCCTCGGTCATGACGATGAAATCGGTCAGGGCCGGCGAATAGACCGCCCCGCCGGCGCAGGGGCCCATGATGGCCGAGATCTGGGGCACTACGCCTGAAGCCAGGACGTTGCGCAGAAAGATATCGGCGTAGCCGGCCAGGCTGGCCACCCCCTCCTGGATGCGCGCCCCGCCCGAGTCATTGAGTCCGATGATAGGCGCGCCGGCTTTCATGGCCAGGTCCATGACCTTGACGATCTTGGCCGCGTTGGCCTTTGACAACGACCCGCCGAACACGGTGAAGTCCTGGGCGAAGATGAACACTGTCCTGCCCTCGATCGTGCCGTAGCCGCAAACGACGCCGTCGCCGTAGGTCCGCTTCTTGTCCATGTCGAAGTCCACGCAGTCGTGGACCACCAGCTTGTCCATCTCCTGGAAGGAGCCTTCGTCGAGCAAGAGGCGGATCCGCTCCCGGGCGGTCAGCTTGCCGGCCTCGTGCTGCTTCTGGACGCGCTCCCCTCCCCCGCCCGCTTCGGCGGCTTCGCCCCGTCGTCTCAGCTCGGCGATCTTCTTATCGGTGCTCATGGCCGGTCACTTATTCACCTGGCCCCAATCTTTAAGGAATTTCTCGATGCCGATATCGGTCAGGGGATGATGCAGCAATTTTTCCATCACGGCGAAAGGAACAGTGGCCACTTGAGCGCCCAGGAGGGCCGCCTCGATGACGTGCCGGGGATGACGGATGCTGGCCACGATGACCTCGGTGGGCAGGCTGTAGTTCTCGTAGATGGCCAGGATCTCGCGGATGAGGTCCATGCCCTCCTGGGAGATATCGTCCAGGCGGCCGATGAAAGGGCTGACGAACCGGGAGCCGGCCTTGGCCGCCAGCAGAGCCTGGCCGGACGAAAAGACCAGGGTGGTGTTGACGCCGATCCCTTCCTGGGCCAGGAGGCGCGTGGCCTTGAGCCCCTCCTTGGTGATGGGGATCTTGACCACGACGTTGGGAGCCAGCCGGGCATGACGGCGGGCCTCCTCGATGATGTCCTGAGCCCGGCCGGCCACGCATTCCACACTCACCGGCCCGGGGACGGCCTTGCAGATTTCCCGAACAAGGTCGGCGAAGCCCATTTTCTCCTTGGCCATCAAGGAGGGGTTGGTGGTGACGCCGTCCAGGATGCCCCAGCCGGCCACTTCACGGATCTCCTCCAGGTTGGCCGTATCGAGAAAGAATTTCATCTTAGCCTCCCTTCCAGGCTCATTTATTTTCCCGCCCGGCGAGCCGCCGCCGGCGGCGGCTGCTAGGACTCGCTGGGCAACGCCACCTGATTAGAAAGGGTGCCGATTCCCTCGACCTGGACATCCACCCGGTCTCCGGGCTTCATGGGCCCCACACCGGAGGGCGTGCCGGTAGTGATGATGTCACCCGGCAGGAGGGTCATGATCCGGGAGATGTAGCGCACCAGAAACGGGACGGGGAAAATGAGGTTCCTGGTCGTGGACGATTGCCGGAGCTTGCCGTTGAGAAAGGTCTTGATCCGGAGGTCGTCGGGAGAAAGCCCCGGGACGAGGCAGGGGCCGGCCGCGGCGAAGGTGTCGAACGATTTGGCCCGGGTGAACTGGACGTCCCTGTCTTGAAGGTCGCGGGCGGTGATGTCGTTGAAACAAGTATAGCCCAGGATGAAGTCCTCGACGCCTTCCCCGTCGGACAGCCGCTGGGCCTTTTTCTTGATGACCAGGGCCAGCTCACCCTCAAAGTCCACCCGCTTGGACATGGAGGGATAGAGGATATCCTGGTTAGGGCCGATGAGGGCCGAGGGAGGCTTGAGAAAGATCAGCGGCTCTTCGGGCAGCTTCCGTCCCCTTTCCTCGGCATGTTCGCGGTAATTGACCCCCACGGCCACGATCTTGGTCGGGTCGCTGGGCGGCAAGATCCGGACCTCGGCGATGGGGATGCCCTTGTCCTCGATATCAAACTTGTCGAAGACCGAGCCCCGGAGAGGATAAAGCTTGTCCTCCTGCAAGACGCCGTAGGCAGGCCGTCCGTCAAGGAGGAAACGGTAAGTCTTCATATGCCGATAGGCTTAAATAAAAAACGCTAAAAAACCATACCACAGGAAAAGGAACAGTGTCAAAATATCCTTAATATGTCGAAAGGCACTACCGCTTAATTTTAAGGGATTCGATCACGCTGGCTGAGAGCGGACTCCGATTTCCCGCTCTATCCTCGGCCGTCACCGCATATTCATAGCGCTTGTTCTTTTCCGCTGTCCGGTCGAGGAAGGTTGTTTCGGACTGGAGCTCGACGGTCAGCTCCCTGAATTCTGGCCCGCCTTCCTCCCTGCGCCAGACTCTATATCCGGCCAGGTCCGTTTCCGGCCGACGGTCCCAGGCCAGGCTGATGAAATCTACTCCCGGCAGGGCGGTCAAGCCGGATGGCGGAGCGGAGGGGAAAGTGTCCCGGGGCGTCACTTCCAGCGGAAGGCTGTCGCTGCTCTCATCATAAGGCTCCGAGCCGGCAGCGGCGGCCCTGACCGCATAAAGATAGGTTTGGCCGAAAACGATTTGGCTATCCCGGAAACAGGTCTCCGGGGCCGGTTCCGCTGTGAGCAGCTTGAAGGGAAAGCCTTTCTCGGCCCGGAGAACCCGGTAGCCGGCCAAGCCGGAGAGAACCGAGCCGTCGAAATTCTCCCGGGGAGAGTCCCAGCAAAGGATCACCCCGTCCGCCTCAACTTCAGCCCTCAAGTTGAGGGGAGGCCGGGGAAGAGGTTTGGGCCGAAGGCTGCGGATCTCCGAGAACGGCGACTTTTTCCGCCGGCTGTCGATAGCCCGGAGGGCATAGGACAGGATCCTATGGTTCAGGCCGCCCGGTCCCAGGGATACGCTGGCCCGCAACGGCCCGGCCTGTTTATCGTCTCCGCTCCGTAAGTTTATGAATTCGGGCTGCCGGATTACGGCCTGGAGCGCGGCTCGGTCCTGGAATTTTTCCAGGGAGAGAGCCGCCGGCTCAGCCGCTTCCTCCGCCCCCATCTCGGCCCCCCAAATTTCCACACTGGCCAATCCCGGCAGCGGCCCGCCGGCCACATAGGATACGGGATTCTTCCACTCCAGGACGGCCTGGCCGCCCTGCTGGACCAGGCTGAGGATTTCCGGAGCCTGAGGAATGAGGGCCACGGGGGGCAGAATCTCTCCCTTCTTGCCGCAGCCGGAAAAGATAAAAACAAAGGCCAGGGCCAGGAGGAGGGCTCTCTTCATCAAAGGATGAACCGCCTCAGATCCTGGTCCTTGATGATCTCCTGGAGCTGTTTCTGAACATAGGCTTTGTCGACGACGATTTCTTTGGCCTTGACCTCCGGAGCGTCGAAAGAGATGTCCTCCATGACCTTTTCCAGGATGGTGTGCAGCCGGCGGGCGCCGATGTTCTCCGCATCCTGGTTGACCTTCTCGGCCATCTCGGCGATTTCATCCACGGCGTCCGGGGTGAAGACCACTTTGACACCCTCGGTCGCCAGCAGGGCCTCGTACTGCTTGATGAGGGCGTTTTCCGGCTCGGTCAGGATCCGGATGAAGTCCTCTTTGTTCAGGGCGGTGAGCTCCACCCGGATGGGGAAACGGCCCTGGAGCTCGGGTATAAGGTCGGCCGGCTTGGACACATGGAAGGCGCCGGCCCCGATGAACAGGATATGGTCGGTGCGGACCAGGCCGTAGCGGGTGTTGACCGTAGTGCCCTCGATGATGGGCAGCAGGTCGCGCTGGACGCCCTCGCGGCTGACCTCCGGCCCTCGGCCCGACTCACGTCCGGCGATTTTGTCCACCTCGTCCAGGAAGATGATTCCGGAGTGCTCGACCCGCTCAATGGCCAGGCGGGACACCTGGTCCATGTCGATCAGCCGGCGTTGCTCTTCCTCGAGGAGATACTCGCGGGCCTCCTTGACCTTGACTTTGCGCCGCTTCGACCGGCCGGCCATCAGGCCGGGGATGAGCTCCTGGATGTGAATGCCGATCTCCTCCATCCCTGAGTTGGAAAAGATCTCCAGGGGGGCGGAGGAACGATCCTTGACCTCAACCTCCACCGGCCGGTCTTCAAGCTGGCCGGCCCGCAGTTGCTGGCGGAGCTTATCCCGCGTCTCCTGGAAGCGCTGCACATCCTCCTCGGCTCCCGCCTCTTTCCGGCGCAGGGTGGGCAGCAGCAGGTCGAGCAGCCTCTCTTCGACCTGAGCTTGGGCCTTGTCCTCCACTTCGGCCATCATCCCCGAACGGACCATGTCCACCGAGATGCGGACCAAGTCCCGGATCATGGATTCCACGTCCCGGCCGACGTAGCCGACCTCGGTGAATTTGCTGGCCTCGATCTTGAGGAAGGGCGAACTGGTCAGCTTGGCCAGGCGCCGGGAAATTTCGGTTTTGCCCACTCCGGTGGGGCCGATCATCAGGATGTTCTTGGGCGCAATCTCGTCGGCCAGCTCGGCCGGAAGCTTGCGGCGGCGGAATCGGTTGCGCAGGGCGATGGACACCGCTCTTTTGGCCGGCCGCTGTCCGATGATATGTTTATCCAGCTCGGCCACAATCTGTCTGGGAGTAAGCTCCGATTCGGGCGGGAGGCCGGCGGCCGGCCTGTCCATTCTCTCCGGGAGGATAATGGGCATCTACAACTCCTCGCATAGGATATGGGTATTGGTATAGACGCAGATCTCGGCGCTGATCTTCAAGGCCTCCACGGCGACCTCCTTGGCCCCCAGGCCGGTATTCCGGATGAGGGCCCGGGCCGCGGCCAGGGCATAAGGGCCGCCCGAGCCGGCGGTCAGGATGCCGTCGTCGGGCTCGATGACATCGCCCGTCCCGGAAATGAGGAAGGATTGATCCTTGTCGGCGACGATCAGCAGCGCTTCCAGGCGCCGGAAGGCCCGGTCCAATCGCCAGTCCTTGGCCAGCTCGATGGCCGCCCGAGCCAGGTTTCCGTGGAATTCCTCAAGCTTGGCCTCGAACCGGGAGAACAGGGCGAAGGCGTCGGAAGTGGACCCGGCGAACCCGGCCAGGACCTTGCCGCCGTACAGCCGCCGCAGCTTGTTGGCCGAATGCTTGATAATGGTCTGGCCCGTGGTGACTTGGCCGTCGCCGGCCAGGGCCACTTTGCCCTTGTGGCGGACGCTGATGATGGTCGTAGCCTGCATGATGATTCTCTCTCTTCTATAGAATAATAAGGAAGAAAGGCGGGAAATGCAACGAAGCGCGTCGTCGCCGAGCAGGGAGGCCAAGGTCAATCGTTCATCTCCGGCCCGGGGCTCGTCGAGCGACAGCTGGGGATTCCGACGTCGGAAGAGATCAACAACCTTGTTTATATTGACGGAATCCGAACCTGGGGTCTATACTCAGGACCTTGATTTCGATTTCTCAATGAAAAAGGATAGCATCTCCAATTGCCTGATCGGGGATTTAAGAAAGGAGTCACTCTCATGAAAAGAACAGCTTTGATCCTGGCCGTCCTCGTCTTGAGTGCGGGCCTGCAGGGGAATAGGGAAGTCCGGCCGGCGGCCGGTGCGGAGGAGAACCCCTTTTTCACCGCCTGGAACACGCCCTTCCAGACGCCCCCCTTCGACAAGATCAAGGACGAACACTACCGGCCCGCCTTCCAGGCCGGCATGGCCCAGCAGAAGGAGGAGGTGGAGGCCATCGTCAACAA
Source organism: Candidatus Aminicenantota bacterium (assembly GCA_963702835.1). Taxonomy (GTDB): domain Bacteria; phylum Acidobacteriota; class Aminicenantia; order Aminicenantales; family JAFGAV01; genus JAFGAV01. The sequence continues at coordinate 28,762 of OY969762.1, read as the reverse complement.
CCCCCAGCCCCCCACCTTCGCCAACACCGTGGAAGCCCTCGAGCAGAGCGGCGGCCTCCTGACCAAGGTCAGCAATATTTTCTTCAACTTGACCTCGGCCAACACCAACGAAGAGATGCAGAAGATCGAGGCCGAAGTTTCCCCCCTCCTGGCCAAGCACAATGACGACATCTTCCTCAACCCCAAGCTCTTCGTCAGGCTCAAGGCCGTCTATGAGCAGAAGGACCAACTCAACCTGACTCCGGAGCAAAGACGGCTTCTGGACAAATTCTATCGGAGCTTCGTGCGGGGCGGCGCCAACCTGGACCAGGCCCGCCAAGCCCAATTGCGCAAGATCAATGAGGAGCTGGCCGTATTGACGGCGAAGTTCGGCGAAAACGTCCTCAAGGAGGACAATGCCTTCACCCTGGATCCTGGACAAAGCGGAGGACCTGGCCGGGCTGCCCCCGATCGGTCGTCGACGGCGCGGCCGCGGCGGCCAAGACAAAGGGCTTGGAAGGAAAATGGGTCTTCACCCTGCACAAGCCGAGCTGCATCCCCTTTTTCCAGTACTCAGCCCGGCGCGATCTCAGGGAAAAGTTGTTCAAGGCTTTCATCAACCGGGGGAACAACAACAATCAGCTCGACAACAAGGCCGTCCTGTCCCGGATCGCCGCCCTGCGCGTCCAACATGGCCCAACTCCTTGGCTACAAAACGCATGCCGATTTCGTCCTGGAAGAGAACATGGCCAAGAACCCGGCGGCCGTGTTCAAGCTCCTCGACCAGCTCTGGAAGCCGTCCCTGGAAATGGCCAAGAAAGAGGCCAGCGAGCTCCAGGCCTTGATCGACCAGGAAGGGGGGAAATTCAAGCTCGAGCCGTGGGATTGGTGGTACTATGCCGAGAAACTCAAGAAGGCCAAGTATGAGCTCGACGATGAGATCCTGCGGCCCTATTTCAAGCTGGAGAACGTCCGCGACGGAGCCTTCGAGGTGGCCCACAGACTCTGGGGCCTCCAGTTCGTGGAACGGACGGACATCCCCATCTATCACCCTGAGGTGAAGGTGTTTGAGGTCAAGGAGGCCGACGGCCGCTCTATCGGCATCCTCTACACCGATTATTTTCCCCGGCCCTCAAAGCAGGCGGCGCCTGGTCCAACACTTTCCGAGTCCAGTCGGCGCGCCAGGGACCATTTCGTCACCCCCCTCGTCTAGCAACATCGGCAATTTCTCCATGCCCGCCGGCGGCAGGCCCTCGCTGCTGACTTTCGAGGAAGCGACGACGCTCTTCCATGAGTTCGGCCACGCCCTCCACGACCTCCTCTCCAACTGCACCTACGAAGCCCTCGCCGGGACGAACGTAGCCCGCGCGACTTCGTCGAGCTGCCCTCCCAGATCATGGAAAACTGGGCGGCCGAGCCGGAAGTCATCAAGACCTACGCCAGGCACTACCAGACGGGCGAGCCCATCCCCCAGGCGCTGGTGGACAAGATCAAGAAAGCGGGCCTCTTCAACCAAGGCTTCGCCACCGTCGAATACCTGGCCGCCTGCTACCTGGACATGGACTGGCACACTCTGACCGACGCCACGGAGAGAGCCGCCCTGGCCTTCGAGAACGCCGCCCTGACAGGATCGGGCTCATCCCCGAGATCGTCGTCCGCTACCGAAGCCCCTACTTCCTCCACATTTTCGCCAGCGGCTTCGGCTACTCGGCGGGCTACTACAGCTATATCTGGTCGGAAGTGCTCGACGCCGACGCCTTCCAGGCCTTCAAGGAAAAAGGGCTCTTCGACCAGGCCACTGCGGCCAGCTTTCGCCAAAACATCCTCTCCCGGGGAGACACCGAGGAGCCTGATGACCCTTTTCGTGAAGTTCCGCGGCCGGGAGCCAAAGGTTGAGCCGCTGCTCAAGCGCCGCGGGCTAGATTAATATATCTTCTATTTGCCCCACAGCTCGAGGATGGCCCGGCCTCCGCTGGCGACGCCCAGGCTTCTGTAATAGAAATCTACCCGGCGGATCAGACGGTCCGCGCCCGGCACGTCGATGATGCGGCTGCGGGTGTCTTCGCCGAAGATAAGACGCGTGGCGGGTGACCAATCCTGTCCGTTGCCGAAAGTGACTTTCATGTCGAACATCTCCAAGGCGCCTTCCCGGACGACAATCATGAGCCGGTTGAAGCGTCCTTGGCGGCCCGCCAGGATCAAGTCATGGTCAGCCGTAAAGCGCACTACCCGCTCGCCCAGCCTCTCCCAGCCGGCCGTATCGATGAGAGCCGGGGAAGGAACCCGGTACGTGCAGCCGACGAGGCCCAGGAAGCAGACGGCCGTCAGCCCCAAAACCAGTAGGTGTGTCTTACGCATAAGCCCTCCTTTCTGAATTATCTTCATAGGCCAGCACCCTCATCATCATAGGGAGGACCGTTTCCTGTCAACCTGCCACAAAAGACCAGGGGTCTCGCCATCCGACCGGTTGCATTCAGCACCAGAGTGTGATATACAGCTTTCGACGATTCCGGGGAAAAAGATCAGATTTCTCGCATAAAAAAGCAGACTTTTTTCTGCCAAAGACGGGAGAAAATGGTTCAGTGGCTCGGGCCTAAAATATATAGGTATCATTTTTTTCCCCTCCTGATTATTTCGGCCTCTCTGGTTTTAGCCGTTTCCTCCCGCCCAGCCGGCGCCGAGACCGACCTATCCGCTCTTCAGGCAAAAGTAGAGACGCTGGCCGACCAGGACAAGCCTCCCGTCCTGCTGGAGATCGCCTCGGCCCTCTCTGGGAACTCGCCCCGGGAAGCCCTGGCCAACGCTCTGGAAGCGCTCCGTCTGGCCCAAACCCATCTTCAGCTTTGGAACGTGATTCAAGCCCGGATGATCGCCGGAGGCTGCTACTGCCGGCTCAAACAATATGAAAGGGCCAAGGAACATCTGGACCTTAACCAGCGAGTCCTCAAAACGCTCCTCCTCTCGCCGGCGGCCTATTTTTCAAAGGACAGGCTCAACGACGCCCTTTTCCATAATTCCCAATCGGCCGCCGAGTGCCATCAGTCCGCCGGACGCTATGAACAAGCCTTGCCTTATTATCTCGAGGCCCTGGAATATCAAAAGAAATCAGCCGAGCCCGCTTCGCCCGCCCCGCTGCTGTACAAGACCGGCCTGGTCTACTTTTATCTGGCCGATTACGTCAAAGCTATGGCTTATGTCCTCGACAGCCTGAAGGAAGCCGAAAAGACCAAAGCCGCCAAGCAGATCGCTTTATCCTCCTACCTGGCGGGCCGCATCAATCTCAACCTGCATCGCTATCCTGAAGCGCTGGATTATTTCCACCAAGCCTTGGACAACGCCGCTCAAGAGGACGAAAAGTCAATTATGTCCATGAGCCTGAACGAGATCGGCAATGTCCTGACCAGACAGAAGAAGTTCAGCGAGGCCATCCCCTATCGGGATAAGGCGCTCCAAGCGGCCCGTCAAACAAACGATCCCGCCGCCGTCTCCAGCGTCCTCCATGATTTCGGCTTCATGTACCTTCAAATGGACAGGCCGGAGGATGCTCTGGCCCTGTTCCAGCAATCCTACGAGCTGGATAAAACCGAGGCCCGGGCCAGGGAGATTGCCGCCAACGTTATCAGCCTGGCCAACGTTTACCTCGAGAGAAAAGATTTCCGCCGAGCCTTAAGGCTGCTCAATGATAATCTGCCGACAGTCAAGGAAGCCAAGCTGCACAAGGAAATGTTGGGCATCGACCTCAAGCTGGCCGACCTCTATCAGGCTCTGGGTAGCCCGGAGATGTCGAACGCCTATCTTCGCCAGGCCTGTGGTCTCCGGGACAATATACACGACGACGAAATCGCCAAGCTGACCCAAGAGATCCGGGCTAAATATGAAACGGACAAAAAACAAAAGGAGAACGATCTCCTCAAGCGCGACCTCAGCATCAATGCTCTGGATATCCAGCAGAAGAGCCTCCAGATCGTTTTCTTGCTGGCCCTGTCCGCCCTGGTTCTGCTGATCACCCTGATTCTGTACAACCGCTACCAGTTCAGGCTCAAAGCTCACCAGGAACTGGAAGTGGCCAACCGGCAGATCCAGGAAGATCAGGTCCAACTGACCAAGGCCAACCGCCGTCTGGACGAGCTGACCCGGGAGGACCCCCTGACCGGCTTGGCCAACCGCCGCGAGCTCCTGGGCCGTTTCGAGCAGGAAAAAGTTCGCTTCCTCCGGAGCGGCCGGGCCTTTTCCCTGATCATGGCCGACCTGGATAACTTCAAGGTTTTCAACGACACTTACGGCCACAATTGCGGGGATAACATCCTCAAGACCCTGGCTTCTCTCCTGCGCTCTATGATCCGCGGCCAGGATACGGTCGGCCGCTGGGGAGGGGACGAATTCCTGATCCTTCTGCCGGAAACCGGCCTGAGCGGGGGGGAGGCGGTGGCCCACAAGATGCAAGCCAGAGTCAGGCGGACCGCCTTTCCCTGGAAAGAGAAAAACTTGAGGGTGCAGCTCAGCCTGGGGGTTTCTGTCTATAAGAAAGGTATGGAGTTCGACGACTGCCTGAAGAACGCCGACCAGGCTATGTTCCGCATAAAACGAAAAGGCAAAGTCGCTCAGCGCTTAAAATAAGATATTTCGATTCAGGCGGGCTAAAGGATGACGCTCTGGTGGAGGTCGGCCCCTTGATAATATTCACCGCTTTTGATGAAATAAGGACCGCCCAAGGAATTCTCTGGGAGGAACGGCATGGACATTCCCTCAAAACTCATCCCGCTCCTCATCCCCGTCATCATCATCGAGCTGGGGCTGATGATCATCGCCCTGCTCGACCTGGTCAAGAGGGAGCGGACCCGGGGCCCCAAATGGGTCTGGGCTCTGGTCATCATCTTTCTCAACATCTTCGGCCCCATCGCTTATTTGCTTTTCGGACGCCGGGATTGATATGGCCGCGGTCCGCATCGAGGGTCTGCGCAAAAACTTCGGCCGGGTGAAGGCCCTCGATGGCCTGTCGCTCGTTGTTGAGGCCGGGTCGGTGTTCGGCTTTCTGGGCCCCAACGGCGCAGGCAAAACGACGGCCATTCGCATCCTGGCCGGCTTGGCCCGGGCCCACGGCGGCCGGGCCTGGCTGGACGGGATCGAGGTCACCGCCCCCGGCGGCCGCCGGTCTGCTTCCCGCATCGGCTACTTGCCCCAGGATCCCGCCTTCTATCCCTGGATGACGGCGGCCGAAATGCTGGACCATGTCGGCCGTGTATTCGGCCTGCCCGCCGCAGAACGCCGCGGCCGGACGGCCGAGCTGTTGGCGCTGGCCGGGCTGACGGAGGCGGCCCGCCGGAGGATCGGCGGCTTTTCCGGCGGAATGAAGCAGAGGCTGGGCATTGCCCAGGCCCTGGTCAACCGGCCCCCCATCCTGATGCTCGATGAGCCGGTGAGCTCCCTCGACCCGTTCGGCCGCAAAGAGCTGCTGGACCTCATCGACAGCCTGCGCGGCCGGTGCACGGTCTTCATGTCTACCCATATTTTGGCCGACGTGGAGCGCGTCTGCGACACGGTGGGCATCATCGACCACGGCCGCCTGGTGGTCCAGTCGCCAAAAAAGGAACTCCTGGACAAGTATGCCGCTCCGGTTTTCGAGGTGGCGGCCGACCGTGGACAAGAAGGCCCTCTGCGGGCCTGGGCCGACGGTTTGAAACGGACTCCCCCCCTCTGGCTGGATTCGGTGGCCTTGACCGACGGGCTCACGGCCCGAGTCCTGGCCAAGGACCTGGAAACGGCTAAGCGTGAGCTGCCCGTCCTCCTGGCCCGCGCTCCGCTCGTCCTCATCCGCTACGAGATGGTCCGGCCCTCCCTGGAGGATGTCTTCCTTAAGCTGGTGAAACAGGGGAGTCATTGACATGGGCTTCGGCACGGCTTTTCGCAAGGAATGGCTGGAGCAGCTCCGTTCCTACCGGCTGCTCATCACGGCCGTAGCCCTGACTCTTTTCGGGCTTCTCTCGCCCCTCATCGCCCGCTATACGCCGGACATCATCCGGATGGCCCTCCCCCAGGGCGAGGAGATCACCAAGCTCATCCCCCCTCCCTCGGCGGCTGACTCCATAGCCCAGTACCTCAAGAACATCACCCAGTTCGGGGTGCTGCTGGCCCTGCTCATGGCCATGGGCCTGATGGCCCAAGAAAAAGACAAGGGCACCGCGGCGCTGATGCTGGCCAAACCGCTGAGCCGGACGGCCTTCCTGCTGGCCAAGTTCGGCTCCCTGGCCCTGACCTTCACCGTGAGCATCGTCCTGGCCGGAGCAGCCGGCTATTATTACACCCTGGTCTTGTTCAGGCCATTGGACCTGTGGGGCTGGCTGGGCCTCAACGGCATGGTCCTCGTTTTCCTGCTGGTCTATGTCAGCCTGACCCTGTTGTGCAGCACGCTGACCAAGTCTCAAGTGCTGGCAGGCGGGCTGGCCACCGGAGTGTGGATGGTCCTCAGCCTGCTGGGTGCGCTGCCCGGCGTCGGTGATTGCCTGCCCCGTCAGGTCATCGGCTGGGCCACGGCTTTGGGAAACGGAACCGCCGAGACCTATTGGCCCGCTTTGGGAGTCAGCCTGGGGCTCATCATCGGCGGGCTGGCCGTTGCTTGCCTGGTGTTCAACAGGCAAGAGCTGTAAGATCAATAGCTTCAAAAATATTAAACATAATGACTGCGGAAATAAGCCGATGACGGTTGCCGACGATATCTCCATACTCTTCACTCCGGTCCGGATCGGAAGAGTGGCTGTGCCCAACCGTTTTGTCCGCTCAGCGACCCAGGACTTTCTGGCCGCCGAGGACGGCCGGATCACCCAAGCCCAGATTTCCCTCTACAGCCGCCTGGCCCAGGGCGAAGTCGGCCTCATCATCAGCGGACATGCCTATGTCCAGCCGGCGGGAAAAGCCAGTCCTCGTCAGATCGCGGCCACCGACGACCGGTTCAGACCGGGTCTTGCCTCACTTGCCGAAGCTGTTCACCGCACCCCCACCAAGATCTTCCTCCAGATCGCCCATGCCGGACGCCAGACCAGGCCCAAGGATTGCGGCTGCACGCCGCTGGCGCCCTCGGCCGTCTATGAGCCCACCACCAAAGTCATGCCCAAGGAGATGACCGAAGACGATATCCGGCAGATGATCGGCGATTTTGCGCGGGCGGCCGGCCGGGCCGTCAAGGCCGGCTTCGACGGCGTCCAGCTCCACCTGGCCCACGGCTACCTGCTCAGCAGCTTTCTGTCGCCCTACACCAACCGCCGGACCGACGGCTGGGGCGGCCCTCTTCAAAACCGCCTGCGGATCTCGGCGGAAATCCTGCGGGCCATCAAGACCGGGCCGGACCCCGGCTTCCCCGTCATCGCCAAAATGAACTCCACCGACCTGTTGGCCGGCGGGCTGACGCTCGAGGACTGCGTCGAGTCAGTTCGGCGGCTCGAGGCCGAGGGCCTGGACGGCGTCGAGCTCAGCGGCGGCATGGCCGAGGCGGGCCGGGGCTCGATGTGGCCGGGCCTGCGGCGGGAGGAGGAGGAGGGCTATTTCGTCGAGGCCGCTTCCCGGGTCAAAGCCGCGGTCAGGATACCCGTCTTCGGCCTGGGCGGAATACGCTCGCTCTCGGTCATGGCCCGCATCATCGGCCAAGGCCGGGCTGACCTCATCTCCCTGAGCCGGCCGTTCGTCCGCGAGCCGGATTTAGTGAAAAAACTCCGCTCCGGCGCCGCCCTGAAGTCGGAATGCATTTCCTGCAACAAATGCCTCAACCCCCGCGGCCTGCGCTGCGCTGAGTTAAAATCGGAAGCATCCCGCTTTCCGTGATAGGCTCGGATCGTCAATTTGACATTCCGGAACAGCCCTCTATAGAATTGACTCTGCCACGGCCATGGGCCCTTCTTCCGTCCGGCACCTGAGAGTCATCGGGCCCTACCTCAATAAAAGAACAATCCTAACCCTCATATCCGAATATCTCTCCTCCCCGGGCAGGGTCTCGGCCCCGTCCGCGGCCTCCTCCTGCCCGGTCGTGGAAATGTTCGACGACTCTGGTCAGAGGGCAGGCCAGGATTATCCGATCCGGGACATCGATGTCCCGCTCCTCTGTCAGCGGGACCAGGGCCGGGCGCTCGATTATTTTCACCTTCTCCTCCAAGCAGAGCGCGGCCTGCCCGAAGCCCGGCCAAGGCTGGACGCTCTCATCCGGGACTTCTTCCGGGAGCAGAGCCGGGATTTGCGCCGCATCCCTTGGGCCGGGAATGAGTCCATCATTCCCTGCACCTCCCAAGAAACGCATTCCGAGGAACTGGTCAGTGACAAGGGGGCCACCCTGCTGCAACTCAGCCGCCAGGGCTATCCCGTTCCCGATTTCGTCGTCCTCAACTCGGCCTTTTACCATCTCGACGAAGGCCGTCGCCTCCGGTCCTTGCAAGAGGCGGTGGGGATCCTGGAGCAGTTGACCTTTCAGGAGTTCGGCGCTTCGGAGTTCCCCCTGCTCATCGCCCTGCGCTGCGCCATGCCCTGCTACATGCCCGGGGTGATGCCCACCTACCTCAACATCGGGGTCACGGAGAAGCTCCTCCCCACCCTCACCGTCCGCTACGGCCGCGAGGCGGCCCACAAGATCCTCATGAACACCCTGCGCAATATCCTGCAGGTCGTGGACCGGGACAGCCACAAGGAGCTGTTTTTCTCTCCCCAAGACGCCCGGCCTCCCGCGCCGGCCCTGCTGGAAAAAGCCTTGGAAAGGGTGAGGCGCCGCGCGCCCCGTCTCCTGGAAGATCCCTTCGAGCAGCTGGTCCTGTTTTGCCGGGCCTCCCTCCGCTACTTCGACAACAATCGGGACTTGATGTTGACCATGTCCAAAGGAGGGGATCATTTTCCCTCGATCATCCTGCAGAAGATGATCTGCACCGTCCGTTCGGCAAACTCCCGGGTGGGCGTGCTCTACAGCCGGCATCCCCGCACCGGGCTGGGGATGCAGATCGAGAGCGGCCGCAACATGTTCGGCGAGGAGATCATGTCCGGGACGGTGGCCACGGAGAAAACGGTCTTCCATTCCCGGGAGGATATCCGGGCCGATTTCCCTTCCACCTATTATTTCCTGCCCTCCTTGCTGCGGCTGGAGGTGGAGTTCCGGTCGCCGGTGACGGTCGAGTTCGTCACCGATGCCACGGACCGCTATGAGTTCTTCGCCCTGCTCCAATTGAACCCCTCGGAAATGACCGGCCGCTGCGCCATCACTTCGGTAATGGACCTTTACCGGAAGGGGGTCATTTCCCGGGAAAGGGTCTCTGAGCTGATCAAGCCCTACCACATCAAGCAGATCGAATCCGACGCCATCGACCCGGATTCCTTCAAGGAACTGACCCTTTTCAGCCGGGCCGCCTCGGTCCTGCCCCGCTCGGCGGTAACGGCCCAGATATACTTCTCGGCCGAAACGGCCCTCCGGAATAGGAAGGCGGGCCGGAAGGTCTGCCTGTGCAAGAGGTCGTTCGAGCCCAGCGACACGGTGGTCATGAGTGAAGTGAACTCCATCGTCAGCCTGACCTCAGCGGCCATCCACGTGGTCACCATCTGCCAGAGCTATGGCCTGCCGGCCCTCTTGAGCCTGGAAGCCCAGAGGGTCGCGCTCCACCCGGAGGGAAGGCTGGTCAATGAAGACGGGCTGCAGCTCAGGGAAGGCGATTGGGTCACCGTATCCAGCCGCAACCGCTGCCTGTATAAGGGACAGGCCAGGTTCAAACCGGCCCGCCTCATCCGCTACATGCGGGGTGAGCCGGTGCACCTGGAGCCCGACGAAGTGGAGACCTTTGCCCAGATGTCGCAAGCCTACCGGGGATACCAGGATCTGGTGGCCGGCCTCAACCTGAACCAGATCCGGAGCCTGACCGACATCATCCGCCTGGTCATTTTGGAGTTCCGGGGTGAATCGCACAAGGCCCAGAGCCTGGTCAACCGATGGTTCGACCGGAATACGGATCTTTACCTGGACGGCGTCTTCAGCAGCGATATGGGCGACCATCTCAACCAGCACACCGCGTTCAACCTTCTGACCCTGGAGCGCAAGATCCGTTTTTTCAAGCTGGCCGTCGAGCGCTGCCTGCATGAAAAAAAGGCCGGCTACGCGGCGGGCGCCTTCATGCTCGGCCGGTTCATCTGCCTGCCCCAGTCCGTCGAGTTCTGGATGTCCTTCACCCCGCCGCAGGTGGCCGTCCTCCTCAACGAATGGCTCCTCTTCGAGAAATACCTACAGATCCTCAATGAAGTCGGAGAACAGAAGATCCGTCAAGCCAAGCGCAAGATACTCCAAGAAGGGCTGAGCATCCTGCCCCTCGACCCGGCCAAGATCAAGGTTCTCCTGCCGCTGAAGCTGGGCCGTTTTCCCCTGGACGAAGTGCAACGCGCCATCTTGCCCTGGTTCGACGGACAGACACGGAGGATCGCCGAGCTGCTCCGTCTCCCCTATTCCGCCTATTATGACTTCAACAACCCCAGTTCGGTCCGGGAGCTGGAAAAGCTCTGTCACGAGGCTGGCCTCCCCTGTCCGGCCCCCGATGCGGTCTGAGCGCTGCTCCGCCAAGAGCTCAAGGCCTTTCCCCGTTGCATCTCCCCTTGGCCAAGCACTTGGAGGCACGTTTATCTATTGGTACAATAAGCCTCTTTGTGCGCAGCCATGACGGAAAACAAGATCGACCAGTTCCTGGCCCAGCCCCGCCGGGCCCTGCTGACCCTGGCCCTCCCCATTTTCATCGCCACTTTCGTCCAGACCATGTACAACGTCGTGGACACGGCTTATGTCGGCCGCTTGGGCGCGGATTCCATCGCCGCCCTGACCTTCTGCTTCCCAGTTTTTTTCTTCCTCATCGGCCTCAACTCGGGCATCGCCATCGGCATGAACTCCAGCGTATCCCGCTACCTGGGAGCCAAAGACAAGGAGGCGGCCGAGAACAGCGCCGCCCACGGCCTGGTTCTGTCCTTCGCCTTCGGCGCGATCGTTATCGTCCTGGGGCTGTTCTTCCTCAAGCCGCTCTTTTCCGTGTTCGGGGCCGACCCGGCCGTGCTGCCCTTGGCCCTCAGCTACATGAGGATCATCCTCCTGGGCGTCTTTTTCATGTTTCCCAGCTTCATCATGAGCAGCATATTCTCCGCCCAGGGCGACACGCGCACCCCGATGAAGGTCCAGGTGGCGGGCCTCGTCCTGAACGCCATCCTCGACCCTATCTTCATCTATCTCCTGCGCCTGGGCGTGCAGGGCGCGGCGGAGGCCTCGGTCCTGGGCTTTCTGTTCGCCCTGGTTCTGTTCTTATTCTTTCTGCGGAGGAAGTCCTATCTGAGAATCTCCTTCCGCGGCTTCAGATTTTCCTTCCGGTTAGTTAGGGAGATCTGCCAGGTAGGCGTGCCGGCCAGCCTGATGATGCTTCTCCTGTCCATCTACGTCGTGTTCATTAACCGCTTCATGGCCCATTTCGGGACCAAGACCGTGGCCGCCTTCGGCCTGGTCTCCCGCCTGGAGAGTTTTGCCACCATGCCCATCGTGGCCCTGTCCGTATCCCTGGTGACTCTGGTGGGCATGTTCTACGGGGCCCGGCGCTTCAACGAGGTTAAAGACATCGCTTGGTACGGAATCCGGGCCGGTGTTGTCCTTACCGCGGGGGTGGGCGTCGTTTTCTTCGTCACGGCCAAGCTGTGGCTGATGATTTTCACCGGCGACGCGGCGCTGCTCGGCCTGGGCATCGCTTACCTGCGGGTCGATGTCCTGACCTTCCCCCTGATGTCCACCTCCATGATCATCAGCCGCACTATGCAGGGTTTAGGGATGGGGGCGCCGGGGTTTTTCATCAATTTCATCCGCATCATGCTGGTGGCCGTGCCCCTGGCTTACTTTTTCGTCTTCGTCATGGGCTGGGGCTTCCTGTCTGTGGCCTGGGCCATGGTCCTGGGCGGAGTCGCCTCCAACCTCACCGCCCTGCTCTGGCTAAAATTCAAGTTCGACCGGATAAAGGTCGAGAGCCGGCCATGATACAGCCTCTCAAGCCCCTGACCATCGGCGGAATCGTGATTGACTTCCCGGTCGTGCTGGCCGCGCTGGCGGGCTACAGCGACCGCCCCTTCCGCCTGATCTGCCGGTCCTGCGGCGCTCCCTACGCTGCTACCGAAGTTATGCTGGACAGGCAAGTGGTGAGGGAGGGCAAGCTCCAGCGCCGGCTGACCCGGCTCGATGAGTCCGATCATCCCCTGGCCGGTCAGATCATGGGCAGCGAGCCCGAGGTCATGGCCGAAGCGGCCGCAGTTCTGGACCGCCTGGGGTTCGATGTGATCGACCTCAACTTTGCCTGCCCGGTCAAAAAAGTGCTGGCCCGCAGGCGGGGCGGCTACCTGATGCGGCAGCCCGAGCGAGTGTTGGACATCGTGCGCGCCGTCCGGGAGAAGGTGCCGGGCAAGCCCCTGACCCTCAAGCTGCGCCGATCATTCCGTGAGGCCGACCGCGCTTGTGAGGATTTTTGGAAAATCAGCCGGGGAGCGTTTGAGCTCGGAGCGGCGGCCCTCGCCGTCCATGGCCGGAGCGTTGACCAAAAATACCAGGGCCGGGACGACCGGGTTTTTCTGGCGCAGGTCAAGCGCGAATTCCCGGACAGGACGATCATCGGTTCGGGCGATGTCCTCCTGCCGGCCGATGCCCTGAGGATGCTCGAGGAAACCGGCGTTGACGGCGTGCTGGCCGCCCGGGGCGCGATCGGCAACCCCTGGTTTTTTGGGCAGGCCCGCGACTTAGCCGCCGGCCGGCCGCCGCATCAGCCGACGCTCGATGAACAGCGCCGCCTGATCCTGCGTCACCATGAACTGGCCTGTCAGACCTACGGCCCCAAGCGGGGCGCTCTGTACATGCGTAATTTCGGTATCCGCTACGCCCGGATGCACCCTCAGCCGGGCAAAGTCCGGCAGGCCTGCCTGGGTATCAAAAACGAAAAAGAGTGGCGGGCTTTTATGGGAACCTGGTACGGCGGCGGGCCCGGAGAAAAGGCCTGAGCCCGGTACGCCTTAATAAGCCTTCATCGTTTACCGAAGGAGATTAATACCACGGCTGGAAAAGGAATTTATTTTTTGCCCTCGGCGGATGATATCATGCCTGGGCCACTTCACTTCTTGAGAAGCTCCGGATGATTTTTTTCAACCACCCGGCCACGGTGCGCCGAAGCTCCCTGGCAAGAACGAACATTTCTCCGGCTTCTTGAATCGAAACCGAACCCGATCGTTCATAATCGCTGATGTTGCGTTTTTTACGGAAGCCATCAATCTTGGCTATTAAATCGGCTTCCGCTCCTATTGTGTGGGCCACAGATTGGATAATCCGGTAATGATGGCCGTCTCTCGTTGCACGATAGCCGGCGGCCGCCAAGGCAGCGGTGGCCGCTTGGAGGGCTGAATTGTAGGCAATAGCTAAGCGCCAATCCGGGCTAAGGACAGAGGCTTGACACTCCCTTAAGTCTCGGTCGGCTATGGCTAGGAGTTCGGCAATCTCCTGAGGGCTGGTCTTATGTTCGACTAGCCAGCCGTTTCGCAGCCAATCGGCCAAGCTCATTCTCATCTCCGATCAGATATATCTTAGGTCCCTTGAGAACAGACGTTAGAAAATGATGATTTTCTCGGAGTTTCGAACGAAATTCATTCGCCGGATAAACCGTGGGATTGATCTCCCGGCCGAGCGCTTGCTGGGCGGCTTGGAGATTCGTCACGACTTCGGAAAAAGCAACATCGCCGATGATTAGCAGATCTATATCGCTTCTCCGGCTTTCTTCGCCCCTGGCTATAGAACCATAGATAAGTGCGATCAATATTCGGCCCGAGAAAGCGGCCAGAGCATTTCGTAAGGTCTCGCCGATCCCAACCGTCTTGGTAATAAGGCTTTTCAACTCGGGGAAAATCGGTGATCCCGGATTAGCCTGGTGGTAGACCTGCCGACCGCGCACGCTGCGGCGGATGATTCCGGATTCTGCTAGAAGCTTAAGCTCCCGCTGGACCGGGCCCAGTCCGAAGCCACAAACTCGAACTATCTGACGAAGGTAAAACGCTTCATCAGAGCGGCTGAAAAGGAGCGAAAGGATGGCCCGCCGCGTTTTGCCAAGCAATATTTTGGCTGGGCCGTTGTTATCGGCTAAAGTACTCATTTATGGTTACAATTGTAACCCTATGGGTTACAGGCGTCAATGCCATATTAATGAAATAGGAATTGAATTTTTTTGGCCCTAAGGGCTGTTGCTGCCGGCCGTCCGGTCGAGCACACGGAAGTTGCGTTCCAGGCGGCGGCCGGCGCCGTCGACCAGGGTCAAGCGGTGCTCGCCTGGGTCGGGCCCGGAGAAGAGGCCTGAGCCCGACACGCCCGAGCCCGGCGCGGCCAAGCTAAACATCTCGCCTCAATGTGCTTATCATCGCTTGCAGATGGGGCATCTTGTCCTTAAAACAGACGTGTGTCCTTTAATAAGGACAAAACGAGATTCGCCTTATTAATAAATTCAGGCTCTCCTCCTTGGCATAAAATATGCTGCTTTTTGGATAGAAAATTTTATTTGGGGCATATCGGCAAAAGGAGGTTGGCATGGATGCAAAAATACTCGTTTTCTGTTTACTGCTCATCTTCGGCGTATTTAGCCTCTGCTTTTCCCTCCAGGCCGAAGCGAGTGAGGGGAGGCTCGCGCTTAAAATATCCGGAGGCCTGGGCTATGTTGGAGCTGGGGATATAAACGATTATCTCCTCAGCCTAAGCGACGCGGTTAGGACGGAAGGCCAAAATGTAAAAAATTTCCATTATCTTCATCTAGGGTATGAGGCTGAGGCCGAGATAATCTATCACCTTTCATCCAGATGGATGATCGGACTTTGTTCGGGCCTCGTTCAAATTGGCAGAACACCTAATAGGCTAGTTCAGAACTATGGCACTAGCGAAGAATCCGCAACTTACCATACCCTAGTCAGCTTGATTCCTATAGAAGCCCGTATCTACTTCAGGGTACTCTCTTCTCCCAAGAATTTGCTCTATATTCATGCTGGAATCGGATATGATTTTTCACATTGGTACAATAAAAAAGATTATCAATATGAGACCTTCAGCCCTCCTTATGAATATAGAACAGCATGGAAAGAAAATGCCGGAACTAGCGGCTTCGCCTTTCGTTTCGGAATAGGGTATGAACAAAAATCTTTGGCCGATTATCCCTTGTGGCCGAGGGCTACGCGCGGCTGGCCAAATTGGCAGGTTATAAAGGTGAAAAAACCATATTGAATACATCTTCAGCCACAAATGAAAGGCGCGGGACTCTTTATTATTATGAATGGAATTGGACTGATAATTTATGGGTGGCTGATTTGCAGATCATGGGCCGGCCTGTGGGCAACGGCGTCCGCAGTGTCAGGGAAGCCTGCGTCGATTTTTCCGGAATCGGCTTCCTGATCGGCCTGCTTATTCATTTGTAAGAGGGAAACCATGATGAACATGCATTCCATTTTAAAAAAAGGAACAACTTTAGTTCTGGCCATTCTTTTCATCTCTTCTTTCTCCTCTCTTACCGGAAACGGAGGTCCTCAAGTCCCGGAGGAATGGCGATCATGGATCAGGGCCAACTATCAGCTCGTCCTCACCCTGAACGCCAACGTTGGATGGGCCGAGGACCTTCGCTTTCTCCAACCGCTGCTCCAAGGAAAATCGCTCGTCCAACTGGGAGAAAGCGGCCATGGCGTCTCGGAATTCAATAAAGCCAAGGTCCGGCTGATCAAATTCCTGCATGAAGAGATGGGCTATGACGTTATCGCCTTCGAAAGCTCGATCTTTGAATGTTACCTAGCTGACAGCCTGGCCGATACTCTTGCGGCCGAGGATCTAATGGGATATTCCATTTTCCAAGTTTGGCACTGTGAGGAAACACTGGAATTATTCCGTTACATCAAAGAAACGAAAAAAACAGACCGGCCACTCACCCTAGCCGGTTTCGATATCCAGGTCAGCTCACTGACGGGTATAAAAAAAAGACCGGCTTATTTCAGGGAAGTGATAGCCAATATCGATCCGAGTTTCGCCGATGAGGTTTATCAGCAAGACCAGGCCTTTATCTCCAATTGGTCAGTGTCGTCGTGGTTGGCCGAATACGGCGACGCCTTCAAGGAGTCCTATGGATGCCTGTATCGATGGTTCGACGAGCATATGCCGGACCTTATGGCGCTCTATGCCCAAAAACCTCTTCTGCCCAGATCCTGCGCCAGGCAGCCTGGTCTATGATTATCTTCATTGACGAACTGACATCTGGTTCCCTTGACAGCTATAATTATCGCGACAAAGGCATGGCCGATAATATCGGCGTTCTGGCCGATGAAATTTACCCTGATAAGAAAATCATAATCTGGGCTCATAATGCGCATGTCCAGTACAATAACGCGGACCCACAGGGCGCGGGAGGCTGGATCAATATGGGCTGCTGGCTGGCTCAAAGGCGCAGGGAACAAATCTACACCATCGGGCTTTTTATGTTCGGTGGCGAAGCGGCCTGGAACAATCGGTGCGTTTACGAGATCACACCGGCTCTGGACAACAGTCTGGAGGCCATTTTTCATTCCACGGGCTGGAAATATTCATTCGTCGATATGCTGAATTGCGAAAACACGCCGGGAACGTCGTGGATGTTTACAGAAATTCCGGCCAAGAGTTGGGGATACTATGACACAAGCCTTGTTCCGCGCCAACAATTCGATGCGATCTTCTTTATCCGGACGGTTCATCCGCCGCACTATCTAACCTACTACGGCAGTCAAAGCCCAAATCTTGTCCTAAATTCCGACCTCATAAATAAAGAATAACGACCCCTGAATTCGTAGAGAGCGGCCCTAAGGGCTGTTGCTGCCGGCCGTCCGGTCGAGCACGCGGAAGCTGCGTTCCAGGCGGCGGCCGGCGCCGTCGACCAGGGTCAAGCGGTGCTCGCCTGGGTCGGGCCGGAGCGCGACCTGGTGAAAATACCGCGTGGAGCCGAGGTAATTCTCGTCCAGATGCCAGTAGATCACGGCCTCGCTGTCGCGGTGCACCGCTTCGAAGACGACCTGGCCCGGCCGGCCGTCGAGGTCGATGGGGATGAAAACCGAGGTCTCCGGCTCGGGATAGACCAGGCTCATGACCTTGCGTCCGGCCTCCGCCTGGAGAAAACCGCCGCAGTCGCTGCGGAAGGGGGGCAAAACACGATACTCGGGATGGTACCGGCGGTAATAGAATTCCTGGACCGGCGGCAGCACGAACCAGGGCTCGTGGACCATCTCCTCGACCGATAGGCAGGAGCTGTCCACGCGGAATCGGCGGCCGCGGTCCAGATGGACCAGCTGATGAAGCAGACAGGGCTGGTTAAAATGGCTGCCCCGGGGAACCGCCACGCGGACGGCCGGACAGAGGTCGCCGGCCAGCATCCCCGAGTCGCGGCAGACCAGGAGTCCTTTGAGATCAGAAGCGGGTTTCCGGATCGCCCCGCCCGTTTCCAGGCGGTTGACTACGGCGAAGAGGATGGGCGCGGCCACCGCCAGCCCGGTGAGCTCGGAATTCCCCTCGCCGTCGGCGTTCCCCGCCCACACGCCCACCGTGTAAGCCGGAGTCACGCCCACCGCCCAGGCGTCGCGCAGCCCGTAGCTCGTTCCCGTCTTCCAGGCCACCCACTTGGATGAGGAAAATTTCTTCCAGAATCCCTCCTCATCGGGACGGTTCACTTCGGTCAGCGCCTCCAAAGTTAAATAAGCGGCGCCCGGCCCCAGCCCGGCTCCGGCCATCAGCGAGGGCTTCGCCGGTTCATCTTGAAGGAAACGAATTTCGGACCCACCGCCCTTGACGGCCATGGCCAACTGGGCCAATTTGGCGTAAAGGCCGGTGATCTCCAGCAGCTTCCCCTCCGCGCCGCCCAGGATCAGGGTCAGGCCGTATCCGCCGGGCGGCCGGTCCAGAGTGGTTATCCCCCACCGCCGCAGCAGGCTGTGGAAGCGGGGAATTCCGAATTGCCGCAGCATTTTCACGGCCGGCACGTTGAGCGACCAAGCCAGGGCTTCCTGGGCCGGCACCGCGCCCCGGAAACGGCGGTCGAAGTTCTCGGGAATGAAGCCGCTGTAGTGGGTGGGGATGTCCGGGACCAGGGTCCGGGGAGTGAGGCCGCCTTCCTGGAGCATGGCGGCGTAAAGGAAAGGTTTGAGGATGCTCCCGGTGCTGCGCGGGCTTTGGATGAGGTCCACTTCCTGGCCCAGGTCGCCGCCGCGGCCGAGGCCCGCGTTGCCCACATAGGCCGCCACGGCGGCCGTCCGGTTATCGACGACCAGGACAGCGGCATTGCGGATATTGCGGCTGAAAAGCTTTTCACATTGTTCGTCAAGGAGGGAGGTCAGGTCTTGTTGGAGGCCGCTGTGAAGGCAAGAACGGAAGAGCGCTCTTTTTCCTTTGCCCTGAGCGATGAGGGTATCCAGAAGATGGGGCGCCAGCCGAGGCACTGACCGCGGTCGCTCCGGAATAGGCTCGGCCAGGGCCAGGCTGTGCTCAAGCCCGGAGATGAGCCCTTTGGCTTTAAGCCGGGTGAGCAGCCTGTTGCGTTTTTCCCTGAGCCTCTCCCGCCTCTCCGGCGAGGCGAGAAGGCCCGGGTTGTTGGGCAGGACAGCCAGGTAGGCTGCTTCGGCCCAGCTCATCTTCTCCGGGCTACGGCCGAAATAGAACCAGGAGGCCGCGTCGATCCCCACGATGTTCCCCCCGAAAGGAGCATGGGCCGCATACAGGGACAGGATCTCATTTTTGGTATAGGACATCTCCAGCCGCAGGGCCAGGATGGTCTCGAGCATCTTCTCCGGGACGGTGCGGGGCTTCCCTTTCCGGAAAAGGCGGACGACCTGCATGGTCAAAGTGCTGCCGCCGCTCACCACCCGGCCGCGCTTGATATTCTGGAAGAGGGCCCGGCCCAGGGACAGGGGGTCCACGCCGTTGTGGGAATAAAACCGGCTGTCTTCATACTGGACCAGCACCTGGAAGAAACGATCGGGCACAGCCTCCAGGCGGGGAAACCGCCATTGCTCATCGGCGGCCAGGCGGGCGCCCATCAGCCGGCCGTCGGCCGAGAGGAGCACCGCTGAAAGCGGCTCGCGAAAGAGGACGGGGCAGGGCGGTCCAGAACAGAAAAATGAGCAGGACCGCCCCGCCGGCCGGGAACAGAATTTTCCGGCGCCGGCGCAGCATCGCGCCGAGCGCCGCTATTTTACGATATCTATCCATTGCCCCTTGGTGTTGGCGTGATAAGAAGCGTCATACATCGATTCCACGGCCACGCCCGGCAGATAGAACCGGCCGCTGTAGGAAGCGTTGAGCACGACCTGGAATGATTTTTCGGCCAGGGAATCCAGGCCGAAATAAGTGTACACCCGGTCGTCGCGAACATCCTGAAAATCAAAGTAGCCGCGCGGCGGCGTCTCGGTGAAGAAGCGGGGGTTGGAAATCTGGCAGCCGGCCGGGACGAGCTGGGTCAGGGCCAGGTTGCTCAAACGCCGCTTGGTGGCGTTGGTCACCTTGACGGCCATGACAAAGTCTCGGCCCTGGGTGATTTCCTGTGGAGTGATGGATTCTCCTTGGAGGTCCTTGAACTCGACTTGGAGCTTGAGGTTGCTTTCGGATGCGGTCTCGCTCCCTGCCGGCGGCACGCCGATCATATAAACGGCGGCATAGAGCTTGGATGCGGAAGTATTGACCAGGTTCAGGGTACGGCCTTGGGCCGGAAAGCCGGGATAGCGCTTCTGGAAAAACGGCGTATCCAACACTGTATCCTGCGGGGTGTCGCTGTTCCAGCCCAGCCGGAAGCGGGACGGCTGGGCCCCGCCCCCCGCGTAGAAATCGCTGACGGCCATCAACCCGAAGGCCGTCTCCTGGGTGGACAGCCACTCTTCGGCCCCCAGCACCGGGACGATCTCGCGGATGAGTTTCTCGGCCCTGTCTCTCCGGCCCATGGCCGTCAAGGTGCGGACCAGGAGGGCCTTGTCGCGCAGGTCCGAGCCGAAGGTGCTCCGGTCGTCGCGGTAGCGGGGGATGGTCCATTCGCATTTGGCCAGCAGGTCCTGGGCGGCGTCTTTTTGTCCGCTGAGGTGGAAGGCCGCGGCCAGGAGCACGGCCGCCGTGGTGTTGAGGGACTCCATCTCCCGCAGGCGGTTCATGGCCCCCAGGTCCGGGTCGCGGGCCAAGGCCAGGCTGAAGAGGCGGAAGGCCTGGTCCATCTTCTCCTCGGCGCTTCCGGCGGTCCAGGCATTGGCCGTCTGCTTCTGGTGCTGCTTCCATTTGTTGAGCATGGCCTCGGGAATGAGGTAGCCCAGCCGCTGCGCCTCGAGCAGAAAATAGCCGGCATAGCTCGAGATCCAGCCGTGCGCTTCGTACCCCCCCGGCCAGTAACAGAACCCGCCGTTCCCGACCTGGAAGAAGCTCAGCTTGCCAATGGCGCCGTTGATGTTCTTTTCCACGGATTTGAGCATCTCCGGGTCGAGCTTGACCAGGTTCTTGAGGTAGAGCTGGGGGAAAGCGATGGACAGGGTCTGTTCCAGACAGCCGTGGGGATACTGGACCAGAAAGTCGAGCCGCTCCTCGAGGTTGATGGGCGGGACGGCCGAGACCTCCAGGATGACTTCGTTGGAGCCGTCCAGGCCGAAGGGCTTGACCTCCTGCTTCCAGGGCTGGCCCGGCTCGACCTCGGCCCGCACCGAGCGGATCATCCTGGGATTGGCCGAGAGGACCGGGATGAAGACCGTATCCTCGACGCGCCGTGAGCCGGCTTGGGCCCGGAAGCGGACTTGGCCCTGGCCGACCTTGGTCCCGGTAAGGAGGGAGAAGGACACGATTTCGTCCCCCGGCCGGCTGAAGCGCACGGTCCGGCTCGAGGGTCCGGCCAGCTTGAACATGTCGTTGGGTTCGACCGAGACGCGGACTTCCTTGATAGCGGGGGTGGAGACGAAGACCGAGATGGGCAGGTCCGTCTGCTCGCCGGGCCTGGCCACGCGGGGCAGGGTGGGCAGGATCATCAAGTCTTCACGCACGGGGACGCTTTTCTCGGCCAGGCCGTAAGCCCCCTCGCTGCCGGCCACCAGCATCACCCGCACCGCGCCGAAATACTGGGGCATGGTCAGGCTGTGGACGGCCGTCTTTCCGGCGGCCAGGGCAAAGGGGCCCTCGAACAGGACGACCGGCGGGAAGCGGCGCTTGCCGCGCTCGCCCCCCTCCGCCGCGCCTTCTTCGCCGCCGCCGATGGCCAGCAGCCGCGAAAGCTCCGCGCCGTAGGCTTCCACAACCTCGTCGAAGAGGTCCCAGGTCTGGATGCCCAGGGCTTCCCTTTTGTAGAACTCTTTATGAAGGTCCGGGGTGGTGAAACGAGTCAGGCCGAGCAGCCCCTCGTCCACTACGGCCAGGGTGTAGGTCATAGGCCGGCCGTCCTTCTCGGCCACTTCCACGTCGAATTTCTGGCGCGGCCGCAGCTCGTCGGCCAGCTTGAGCTTGGGCGACAACCTGGTCTTGGGATTCTCCACCAGGATGGGGATGACCCCGTAGAGGCGGATGGGCGTGTCGCTCTTCTTTCCGGAATGGGGCTGGAGGAGCATGACGTGAACGTAGATATTGGGGCACATCTCTTCGGTGAGGGGGATGTCGAAGCGGTTCTCGCCCTTCTTGGTCGAGACCCACATCTGCTTGATGACCGCCGAGCCGTTCTCCAAGGAAACTAGGGCGCGGCCCTCGGGAGCTTCGGGCAAAAAGATGACCGCTTTCTCGCCCACTTGATAGTTGGCTTTGTCGGCGGTGAAGTTGAGGCGGCTGGCGCCCGGCCCCTTCTCCTCGCGGGCCCTTCCGGCCCAGCCCGGCCAATCGACATAAACGATCTTGCCCGTGGCGTGGCCACCGGCCGGGTCGAAGACACGGATCAAATAGCGGCCCCAGTCGGGATATTTGATGCGGAAAGTCCACTGGCCCTCTCCGTTCTTGGTCGAAACGAAGCCTTTCTGCAGGACCTCGGTGGCGGTGGCCGAAGCGTACTGGGCCAATGACTCGCCCGACTTGTCCCACCACCACTTCCAGCTGATCTTGTAAAGGCGGACTTCCAGGTTGTCGCGCGAAACCGGGTTCCCGGCCGGGTCCACCGTGGCGATGCTCACCACCTGGTCGTTGTCGGTGAGCAGCATGCCGCGTGTTTCGTCCCCCTTAGGCGTCTTGATCCCGACGTAGGCCTGGTAGGGATGAAAGGGCAGGGTCAGCGAATCGCTGCTGAACTCGCCCGTCTCCTCGAAAACGCGGGTCAGGAAGGTGGCATCCAGGATGCCCGGGCTGGGCTGCTCCACGGCCAGCTTGACCGGGAAGCGGGCTTCGCCCTTTTCGTCGAGCTTCCCCTCGAAAACATTTTGCTCGGCGCCGAAGAATTCGCGGGCCGGGTCGTCGAAGACATAGTCCTGGTAGCGGGCGAAACGGGTGGGCCGGCTGGAGAAACGGACCTTGACGTCAAATTTAAGTCCATCGGCCACCGCGCCGTAGAGCCACTGGCTGGACAAGCTCGCCTGCAGCGGCATGTCCTTCTGGACCAGGACGTCGCGGCCGGGGTTGAACTGGATTTTCAGGCGGTTGGGCACCACGGTCTCGATACGCAGGTCCTTGGAAAAAGTCAGGCCTCCGACCAGCACATGGGTTTTCCATACGCCGGTGGGCGCATCCTCGTCGGTGGCCAGGCGGAAAGCGTAAAAGGATTGGAGCGACTTGGCCGGCTTGGCGGTCTGGATGAGCTGGCCCTTGGGGTTGTAGAGCTCCAGGATGACGGGATGCTCCTTGGGCAGAACGCGGTCCCGGTCGAAGAGGACGAAGGTGAGATAGATGGCGTCGCCCGGACGCCAGACGCCCCGCTCGCCGTAGATCGCGCCCTTGATCCCCTTCTCCACGGCTTCCCCGCCCACGTCGAAATGGCTCACGGCCAGGGCGGCATCCTTGTTCACTCGCAGATAGCCGATGTCCCGGCCCGACTGGGCGGAGAGGTAGAAGGGCTTGTCGGCCGGCTTCAGGGTCAGGAACCCGGAGCCGTCGCTCGTTCCTTCGGCCAGCGGCCGGTTCTGGAAGTTGAAAGCCCGCACCCGGGCGCCGCCCAGCGGACGGCCGGTCCTCAGGTCGGTGGTCACCACATGCAGAATCAGGCTCTTCTCCAGCTTGGCGATAAGTCCGATGTTCGAGGCGATGAAATTCCGCGAGGCCACGGCGGCGGAGTTGAAGCGGGGGTTGTAGTAGGTGTCCCGGCAGGGGTCGTTGCGTTCGGACCAGTTGAAGCGGTCCTCGTTGTAATAATTCTCGGCATAATCCCAGCTGGAGACATCGCGGAGCATGACGTCATCCTGGTTCTGGATGTCCGGCTCGGAGACGGGGGGCGTGTCGCTGGCGGGGCAAGGATATGTTGAATTGCCCCGGTTAAAGGACAGAGTCAGACGGAACAGGCTGCCCGGGCTCTCCTGGAGAAGCCGGGTCACGTCCAGGCTGTAGCGCGTCCATTGCCGGCACTGCTTCAGGTCGTCGGAGAGGGGGATGGTCTTGCGCCAGAGGAAGCGTCCGACCCGGGTCAACTCCTGGTCCCCTTCCATAGCGTTGAGCTGAAAGAACTGAGGCATGTTGTGGCTGAAAATCTGGAAGGCCGTCACCTGAATGGACTTCAGGTTCACCGCCTCGATGGGAACGGTCAAACGGTCCTTTTGAGGAAGGATCGTCCCCTGGCCCACGAACCGGACCTGGGGGGTGAGGGTTTTAAAGGAAAGCTCGCGAGAGATCGAGTCCTTCAGCTTGCCCTCGGCAAAGTTTCGGATGCCGGCCTCCAGGTTCACCGTGACTGAACCCACGAACCCTTTGGCGGAGTAGACGCGGACCAGGTTCCCCTCGGTTTCAAAAGTCAGGGTGTGGTCTTCGACGTTGATCAGGCCATCCAGGTCCTGGTTTTTCTTCAGCGGGTCGGAGAAACGGAGGAGGATGAAGTTCGGGTCACCCTCCACCGCTTCGGCTTCCAGGAGCTCGAACTGGCCGGCCGGCGGCACGGAAAACTCCCTCTGGCCGCTGCTATCCACTCCGATGGGCCGGCCGTCCCAGCTCAGCTTCACGGCTGAAGCTTCATCCTTCCGCTTCACGTCCTTGACTTGGAAGAAGTGGCGCCGGCCGTCCCCTTCATGGGTCCAGGCGATGTCCAGGCCTTTTCCCTCCTCCTCGGCGGACAGCACCTTTTCCACCAGCGCGCCGTCCTCGCTGTCGGAGGTGAACAAGACGCCGCGCAGGACCTGGCGATCCGGGCCTGACCCCGGCTGCGGCTCGAGCCCGTCGACTTGAATCTCCATATTGGGGGGAATGACGGTGAAGGAGAATTCAAACTCTCTGAATTCCCGCGACACCTTCATGATTTTGTCCAGGTGGAGGATGACTTTATGGGAGGCGCCCGGCTTGAGCGGCTGGTCGGGGGTAAAGGCCAGCTCACGGGAGCTTTTCCATTCAACCCGGCCGGAGAGGTGGGGCCTGAATTCCAATACCCCGGCCGGAACGCTGCGCTCTTCTCCCTCCGGGCCGATGTTATTGACGAACAGCACGCGGATAGGCGATTGGCGGGAAACGAAACCGGAGCTGTAGGCGCTGATATAGCGGAACCACTCCTGGCGCAGCTCGGCGGCGGCCCGGGCGGCCCGCTCTGCCCCGCGCTTGCAGGAGGCGCCGGAAAGCAAGATTCCAAGAACAAGGCAGAGGCTCAGGCAGACGAGAGCAATTTTTCTAGCGGTCATGACTCCCTCCCATGAAGATGCATAGAGTTGGCACGAAGATGGAGACAAAATATCACACGCGCCTGGCCCGAAGCAAGGCCGCGGCTTGCCCTTTGGCTTAAATTGATGGAAAATAAACTGTGAAATCAATGACAAGAAGGGGGAAGATATGTATGCGCGTCTAACCTCCATCCACGTCGTACCCGACAAGGTCCAGGAGGCCATTCAGCTTTACAAGAAGAGCGTCGTTCCTGAAGCTAAAAAACAAAAGGGGTTCAAAGGCCTGCTGCTTCTGACTGATCCTCAATCGGGAAACGGCCTGTCCATCACCCTGTGGACCAGCAAGAAAGCCGCCCAGGCCACCGAGGAGAACCGCTATTATCAGGAGCAGCTGGTTAAATTCATAAGCCTCTTCAACTCGCCGCCCAGCCGGGAGGGCTACCAGGTCAGCCTCCAGGTCAGGGTCTGAGCATCCGAAAGCCGGCCGGCATTCAGCCGATACTCTTCTCTATAAGACTATAAGAAGAGGAAGGAGACGCCCATGAAAACAAGGCTAATACCGATTATCGCCCTGACAGCCTCTCTGTGCCTTCCGGCCGCGGTATCCGCCGCCGAGAAGGCCATCCCCGGACAGCAGTCGATGGTGATCCTGGAGGGCAACTTTCAGTTCATACCAGGCTCGTGGGCCGACTACACCATCGTGGACAAGGCCAAAAACGAGACTTACCGGATGCTGATGTCCGTGTTGGAACAAGAAAATTATAAAGGCCTCCCCTGCCGCTGGCTGGAGATCGAGGTGGCCATGAAAGACCAGCCGACGGTGGTGACCCGCATCCTGGCCACAGAAACCAAGAACGGCCCGGGCGACCTGCAGAAAGCCATTGTCCAGGTCGAGGGATACTCGCCCTTCAGCGTTCCCCGCAAATTCCTCCAGGGCAAAGACCAGGAAGTGGGAAAAGTCGAACCCGCTCGGGTGGTGAAACGCTTGGAGCGAAAAACTCTCAGCCACTTGGGCAAGACGATCCAGGCCTGGGTGGTCGAGGCCCAAACCGCACAAGGGAAAAACGTTTCAGCCGTGGTCAGCGAAGAGCTGCCGCCTTTTTGCATCTATCAGGCGGAGACCGAGGATACCCGCATGACGGTCAATGACTGGGGCCTGGGAGCTTTGACTCGGATCAAAGGGGAACCCACCAGTTTCTTCCTGTGGATCATCGAGCAGATCGGCAGGGAGCTCGACAAAAAATAAATGCCGGCTGTCGAAATCGTCTTGGCTCGAAGCAAAGACGACTATGCCCTGGCCAAAGACCTCTTCCTCGAATACGCCGGGGATATCGGCCTGGACCTCTCCTTCCAAAACTTCGATGAGGAGCTGGCCGGCCTCACAGTCCAGTACGGCCCGTCCGAGGGAGGGATCCTGCTCTTCAGTGTTGAGGGCAGGCCGGCCGGCTGCGTCGCTGTCCGCAGGTTCGAAAAGGACACGGCCGAGCTGAAGCGGATGTACGTCCGCCCGGCCTATCGAGGACAGGGATACGGCCGCCGCCTGGGAGAGGAAGCCCTGGCCCTGGCCAAGCGGCTGGGCTACCGGGCCATCCGCCTGGATACTTTGCCCCAAATGGGCAAAGCCATCGCCCTCTACCAGAGTTTCGGCTTCGTCGAGATAAAGCCCTACCGATTCAACCCCGTCCCCGGGGCCAAATACTTCGAGCTCGAGCTTTGAACCAGAAAAGAAACGACTTTGATCCCGATAAGGCCGTCAACGAAACGCTCGAGACCATCCGCCAGCGCCACAGCGTCAGGCGCTTTGCGGAGGAAGACATCGGCGACGACCTGATCCGCTTGCTGCTCGACGCGGCCAACCGCGCCCCCTCGGCCGAGAACCGTCAGTCGTGGCGGTTCCTGATCGTCCGCGGCCGGAAGAAAACGGACCTGGCCGCGCTGGCCTCAAAGCTGGCGGTCGGATTTCCGCGTCCGGCCTCGGTCCTTCTGCGCATGGCCGCGCGAACGATCTCGGCGGCACCCGTCGTGATCGCCGTGGTCAACACCGGCGAGCTGATCCGCCATGGCAAGGAGGTTTTTCGGGTGGAGAGCGGGGAAACGCGGGATTTCTTCCGGACCATGGAAATTCAGAGCTCGGCCGCCGCGGTGGAGAACATGCTTCTGGCGGCTACCTCGCTCGGCCTGGGGGCCGTCTGGCTGGGGATTTTGTTTCTGATCAAGGGCGACGTCCTAAAGTTCTTAGGCGAGCCGAACGGCGAGTTCATGGCTGTAGTCCCGGTCGGCCGGCCCGCCCTCATGACCTCTGGCCCGAAAAAACGGCCGCTGGCCGCGGTCATCAAAACGATCGAATAATCCCCCCTTTACTCGACCCCGAATTACCCCCAAAAAAACCAAAGCTTAATAAACCTATTTTCAACCCAGTCGTGACGAACGATACGCCCGAAGACCGGCAAAAGAACCGCCGGGTGGACATCGCCGTCATCGCCAACGATAAGCTGAAAAAGGCTGCGCAGGAAAAGGCGAAAGGCTGATTGATTAAGCGGCAGGGAATATCTTACTTAATAGGAAAAGTGCTGTTTTATGGGTCAATTTCTTGGGCGGGAAAACAGCATAATTTGTCTAACCGGAGGCTTTGAGTCGCCGGCCACCTGAAATTCCGCCTTTTTCCAAGAGAGGAAATCAATTTCCTGACATTCTGAGAACGCGGAAAGATTCTGGCATGAAAACTGCATTTAGACAGGTAGCTTCTCCCGAGTCCATCCTGCCGTCCAATTACGGCTGGGGGCAGGACAGCGAGAGGCAAAAAAAGGAGGTCAATATGCTTTGGACAATTTTAGTCATACTGTTTATTCTGTGGCTTGTGGGTCTTGTTACGGCTCACACCTTCGGCGGCCTTATCCACATTCTTCTGGTCATCGCCGTGATCGTTCTGGTCGTCCGAGTGTTGCAGGGGCGGAAAATTCTTTAGCGGGGAAAACGCCAAAATGATTTGGCCGAGGTTCCGGGCCTCAAGACGAATATGGGGACTCCTGGCCGGCCTGGGGCTGATTACCCCCTGTCTCTTTTCCGCTCAAGTTTTCAAATACCAGAAAATCAAGCCTGAAAAGGGATATTTGATCCAGACGGTTCCCTTCGAAAAATGGCTGGAAAGAAATTATTGCGGCCCGGCCTGCCTGGCTATGGTCCTCAACTACTGGGATGAAAGGCGATCCTTCAGCCAGCGGAAAATCACGGATGAGATCTATGATTCCGAAAGCCAGGCGACCTATAACTCCGAGATGGTCTTGTATCCGCGAACCAAAGGATTTGAGAGCTACTCTTTCCAGGGAAACCTGCGGATCTTGAAGGATGTGGTCGGGAAAAATATCCCGGTGATCGTTCTGACTAAAACCATAAAACAGATCGCCAAAGGACACTACCGGGTGGTCATCGGGTTTGATGAGGACGAGGACCAGATCATCTTCCACGACCCCTATTTCGGAGACCGGAATGCCATGACCTCCAAGGATTTCATGAAGGCCTGGGAGCTGGGAAAGGGGCGGAACCAGTCCCGGTGGATGATGGCCGTGGTCCCCGGTCAAAGCCCTTTCCCTTTTCCCGCTCTGCAAAACGACCCTCTGACCTCCATCAATCTGGCCACGGCATATTACCGGAGGTCGGATTTCATGAAATCGAGGGAGCAGTGGGAAAAAGTCAAGGAATCCCTCAGCCAAGATCCGTATCCCCTGTACAGCCTGGCCATGGTCAGCCTTAGAGAAGGCAAGGCCGAGGAGGCCGAGGCTTATGCCCTCGAAGCCCTCAACCTGGACGGAAAAAGCGCCTACGCCCATGACGTCCTGGGGCTGGCCTATGCCAGTCAGGGAAGGATGGTCCAGGCTTTACAGTCCCTCGGTCAGGCTCTCCGGCTTGCCCCTGGTGAGGAGTTTATCCGAAAGCATTATCTGCAGGTCAGGGCTCTCTACATCGAAAAGGCCCGACTTGAAAACATTCAAAAAAAGGAGAATCCGAATGAGAAAAC